>JAPPFP010000017.1 GCA_028877275.1 Acidobacteriota bacterium | reverse complement strand
CGATCCCGGCGCGCCCGATAAACCACTGCATGGCGGCGGCCTGGATCAGTAGGGCGTGGTACAGCGTCGTGCGCGGAGGAGTGGTGCCGGTTGGGACTGCGACACTGCTAGGCTCCGGCAGCCTTGGCGTGTTGGCGCTGGGCGTTCATTGGGTAAAGGGCGCTAGGTGGGCTTGGCGATGAGCCCGCTGGGTCGGGCGGCGTGTAACGTCGCCCGACCCAGCGGTGTAGCACTCCAAGAGACGGAGCTGATCTGAGTCCAGTCGGTCGTTTCGCGGGCACTGACGCTTACAGCATGGCCGCCGTATCCATCGTAGGCGGCTTGGCACTCCTGCTCGCAGCCTTGACGAGTGAGTATCCGGGGACGACAGCGTTAGGCGCAGTCGCGGAAATCGTCCTAGGAGTCGGTCTTGTAGTCTGGGCGCGAAGAATGGGTCGCAGGCGGACCGCAAGGAGGCGCGAGGCTGCGGACAGCGGACTTCATCGATAGGAGAGTCTTGGCGACCGCTTGAGGGACCCCGGTGCAGGTTCGCCGCGAGGCTCTCGGAGGCCCGGCAACGGCCGGAGGCCACGGTGATAGCGGTCGTCCTCTGATGCGGAACCTGAGGCTGAACAAGTACTTCATCTTGGCGGTCCTGCTCTGCGGCATCGGCTGGCGTGCATGGGCTGGAATGTGGGCAGAGGTCGGGTTCGGTCTCCTGGGGGGCGTGGTCCTGGGTGTGCTGCTCGGAACGTGGAAGCGTGCCGTGAACGTGCTGCTTGGACGTGGGAACGCTGTGGCTGAGGCTGACGGCCCGATCGAGGGCCGGCGTCGCTCAAGGGATCTCGCCCGTGAGCAATGGCCTCCGCAACCTACACACGGGCCGGCCTCCAAGAGGTTGTCCGATCCGTCGTCGAGCCGCTGCGGGCGCAGTCGAGAAGCTCTATGTCGGCTACCACTGTCGGTGGTGCTTTCGCCTCGCCGACACGAGTCGCGGTCACTGCGATTGTTCACGTGGTTCTTGATCCTGTTCGGGATCGCAGCAGCCGCAGTTATCGCGGTTACTTGGCCGTGATCCGACGACCCGTCCCCGTCACACCAACGGCGGGGTCGATCTTGCTCGTCGATCAGGCGATCCCAAGGGTGCGCCGCGAGACGAAGGACGAAGGGGCGTGAGCGAGAGGACTGGGCCGCTGGTGGTCTGATTCGTGAGAACTTGCCACCGAGGGGCTGGAGACTCGCCACCCTGGGGACTGAAGCGCTAACGGTAAGGGCCGGCGGAGTTGGGCACCGCATCTCCGATGCCGTGTCGCCGCTGGAGACGCGTGCACGGTGACTTATGAGAGCTACCACCCTACAAGTGCCAGCGCTGCCACTCGCCAAACCCGGCTCTTGTGGCCGGGGGATCAGGCGGCAGTTAGGGAACAGCCGCTGGATCGCTTCGGATTCGCTCAGCGCTGCACCTAGGACGAGGTCTATCGGTGCTTACGACCTTCCTCGCTCTGTGGACTGGCTGCGGAGCTTCTCAAGTTCCGAGCCGATCTTCTCGAGCTCAACCTTTCCGGGGTAGCCCGTGTTGATCCGTAACACGAAGAGGCGCGTCGGATCGAGAACGAAGCTCTTGCGGTGGCGTACCCTGATCCGAGGAGTTAGGCGGCCGAGTACCCGCCACCACCACTGTTCGTGATCGACATCCATCAGGCGTCGAAACAGCCTGCCGTTCTCGTAGCGGACCGTCGCGGTGACCGGTTCCGAATCCCTCCAACCCTGTGGCGCGCAGAACATGGACGTGTAAGCCTCGCCTGGAGCAAGGCCCTCGAAGCTAGGATGCTGACTGTCTTCAGTCGTCCAAAGCTCGTTGTCAGCCTCTGCCCGACGCGAGAACGTCACTTCGACGTCTTCAGCGACTGTGTCGCCGACGTTCCGGATCTCGTAGTTGATGAGCTAGTTCTGTGACGGACTCGGAGTTAGTCTCACTCGGACGCTGCCGCCGCCCCTCAGGAACTGGAGGAGCAGTTGCACGAAGAAGCTAAGCAGCGCGAACAGAACGGCATCCCAGATTGTCCCCATCGATGACTCCTTCCCCTGTGAGCTATCCGAGGTCAGGCCACACGGCCGGCCTAGTGACCCGCTAGGCGGTTTTGACGCCCCGAGAACCCGCGACCGTACATCATGCCGCTCGCGTTCTTAGGGCTAGTCCCAGGTTGAGCCGCCGCAGACGGCAAGATAGCCGCGTCGTGGTGGCCGGTCCGTAGGTCTCATCACGCCGACCTCCTGCCCAGTGCGGCAGGTGCACGAGCGACTTGGATACTCGCGGGTCTAGCTCCCGCTCGCGCCACCATCTGGACCAAACCGAGGGAGTCGGAAGGCCTCGTGGCCGCCTGGCGCTGGCAACTGCCAATCGTCTGGGAGTGCGAGATTCGTCATGATGTCCGGAACCACTCGGCATGAACGGTGCAAGCGGAGATCCTGATGTTCCGTAGCGTGATCTTCGCGTCGGACCGGTCTATGGCCACCGTAGCCACTGTGCGGCCCTCAAGGCGGCACTCGATCTTGGGTGCATCCGACTCGAAGGAAGCGAGGGGCTCCGCCTGAATCGAATCGAAGATCGTAGCGGGAACTTCGACCAGCTGATAGCGGCTGGGCGGCATGACCGGTTCGCCGCGGAACGCCCGCAGCATGACGATGTGGCTGACAGCCTCCTGGTACTGACGAAAGAGCCACTGCGTTTGTTCCCGGCGAGCCTTCGGTGTGCGGGCATCCTGAATCCAGGCCGCCTCCGTCAACTTGGAGATGTGCAGCGACTTCTCCGAGAGGTTCTTGGCCGCAGTCGACTTGAGAGAGAGTCGCCTCTCGGCATCGCCGGTCGGCTCTACGATCAGATCAACGAACCTACGTGTGCTCGACCCCGGTGGGTCCATGCTCCACTTGAGGTGATCACAGGCGTTCCGGAAGACAGCCTCGAATCCGCTGATCGCGAGGGGTTCTGTGGTCGCACTGTGGTGAACCGACAGAGCGAGACCGAAGTACTCGATCCAAGCCGGCACTCCCGTGAGCCATGTCCCGTGTGCCCGGATGTCGGGGCTGGGTGGGTTCGACAGGGACTCGACCACCCTGGCAACGAACTCGATCTGCACCGGCGAGAAGGCGTCCAACTTCGCCTTCAGGTCGTCAAGTGTCACAGTTCGCCCATTCGATGCTCGATCAGATCGACGAAGGAAGACTTGATCTCGACGCCGATCCACCGGCGGCCCAGTTCCTCTGCTGCGAGCAGAGTTGTGCCAGAGCCCGCATAAGGATCGAGCACCACGCTGTCCCTAGTACTCGTGATCTCGACACATCTTCGGGCTAGGGAGATAGGCATCATCGCCGGATGATCCTCTTCCCAGAAGCCGGAACGTCGCACTGGTTCGGTCGGCAACTCCCACACGGATCTCAGGCGTCGACCTCCCGGCCCTCGGACAGCCTTCACGTCGTAGTAGTAGTCCTTGTCCTTCGACAGGAGGAATACCGTCTCGTGGGCCTTCGTCGGACGATCTCGAACCGACTCGGGATGGGCGTTGGGCTTGTACCAGATGATCTCACTGCGAACCCACCATCCGGCAGATTGAAGAGCCAGTGCCAACCGCCAAGGTACGCCGATCAGGTCCTTGGGCTTGAGTCCTTCTGGTGTCGGTGGGCGCACCTGCATAGCACGGGCACGGTTCTTGCGATCAGGCGCTCTGTACGTGCGGTTCCCCGATGTGTATGAGTCGCCTACGTTCAGCCAAACCGTGCCGTCCTCCCGCAATACGCGCCTTATCTCCCCAAACGCTCCGACGATCTTCTCGATGTAGGAATCGAGACTGTCGTTTCTTCCGATCTGATTCTCGACCTCGTAGTCTCGAAGAGACCAGTACGGCGGCGATGTCAGGACGGTCTGAACCGAGCAATCGGGTAGGAGGGACAGTGCTTCTCGCGCGTCTCCGCACAGGAGGAGAGACCGTGGCACGTCACAGAAGTCCCCCGGGTCGAGGTCGTCGACGCGGATGTAGTGGGGCTTTGGACGTAGGTCTAGCTGCCTGTAGCGAGAGGAGGAAGTCTGTGCTCGGGGTACTTGCGGCTGCAGTGCGGTCTCCGTCATGCCACTCGTCCGGTGAGCTTCCTGTACCGTCGCCGCTTGCCGTTCGTCCTCAGGACCATCTCCGTCATCTGGTTGAGGGTATCAAGCTCTAGCTGGTCGGGTCGTCCGGCCAACTCGGCAGTTTAGTGCTTCGAGTACTTCCAGTCACCCTGTGGTGGTTGCCCTGCTGGCCGGGAATCTCACCCCACCAGATAGCGGACGGCATGGAAATCGAGCATCCCGTTGACTCCTGAGGAGGGAGGCACTCAACCCCTGCCCTCGGCCGGACCGCCTCCCGGAGCGCCTAGCGACTGAGCGGCCCTCAGGGATCGTCGACGCCCTAGGCCCTCACGGCGGCCCCAAATCGCGGGGTGGCGTGCCGGATCGTCGCCGGCTACCGCTTGGGAAGATGCCCTCAGGGCTTGCTGACGTCGATGACCCGGACACCAATCTTGTGTTGCTGCTCGAGCGGAAGCTGCTTGGCGAGACTGGCTTCCAGTCGCCGCTTGAGTTCATCAGGATTCACGGGGCGACTCTCCGTCTCGTCCAACGGTACTTTGTTCTGATCGCCGAACCAGAGCACCAGGAAGATGCCATAGCCGCTGCTTGCCTGATCCTGAGTGTACTTGGCCACCAGTTGATCGCGGGCCGCGCGCCATAGAGCGGCGTGGGAGTTCTTCTTGATCTCGACTGGGACGTGGAAGTCGGAGCAGGCCAAGCGGATATCCGCCCGGCGATTGGCGGCGTAGTGACCTTCGGGTTGCACGTCCACCTCGTCCGGCAGCAGTGATCGCAGTTGGGAAGACAGCGCGTCCCGGCAGGCGTTCTCGGGCTTGGGTTCCGTGGCCCTGCCGTGGCTGTCCTGGTTCCAGTATTGGCTCCAGACGTTCGTGTTAGCGGTTCGGACGGAACGGTTCAGTTCGTCGAGACGGTCGAGGGCGAGGGCGGCCAGATCCGGGGCGTTGGCCGGCGCCCTGTCTTCCAGCGTTCCGCGTACAGCCGCGAGTTCAGGGCGCTTGTACGATGCGTCGCGACTCACGACCGCATGCCGCTCGACGGCGACTAGCAGGTTGGGCCTCCATTCGGAGAGGGATTCGTCGTTCACGAGCCGCCGCAGCGCGCCGGCGACCCTGTGTTCCGGGGCGGACGCCAGAAGCTCGATTAGGCTGCCCAGCCGTCCTGGGGACGGATCGGGAGAGTCTTGCAAGTGGTTGTCGAAGACGCCCGTTCTTCCCAACTGTCGAATCAACGCCTCCAGGGCCCGAGGCGACAGTTCATCCGGTGGACGAAGAGACTCGAACCAGAGGAAGTCGGAGAGCTGTCTTGCGCGCTGCTGGTTTCCGTCTACGAACTCCTCCAGAAGCACGGCGTAGGTCTCCGGATTCGTGATGAGGCCGGCCGCTAGCCACACGGATCTTTGGGCGACCGTCAGGCTCCGCGCCGCCAGCTTCTCTGCGATGAGTGCGCGCAGTTCTCCTTCGTCGGCATGCCGCAAGGCCGCCCAGAGCAGATACTTCAAGTCGCTCAACTGTCGTGCGGGAGCGCGAACGGGAAAACCGCGCAGGAGCGACAGGCTCACAAGACGCGCGAGTTCGGCATGATCTCGATCGTGGTGGAGCATCCGGAGGCCGGCAACGTGATCGCGCCCGGCCCGGATTTCGGCTCGCGCGAAAGGCAGCAGGACAGAGGCCGCCACCTCGGGGCGCCGCTGGACCAGCCGGCGGTACCAGGCGGGGTGTCGGCCCCAGTCCGCCCCTACGCAGTAGTAAAGCGCGAGAGCTTGGCGCTGTTGCCGTTCGGTCAGTTCGTCGACGAACATGGCTGCTTCCTGGTGGCGGTCTTGGAGAGCGACCAGAAAGGGGACTGACAGACGGTGGCGTCGGGACTTGGAGCGGAGGTTGAAAATCTCGTCGGCGTCCGGCATGTCGCGGCGGTGCGGAACGCCCCGCAGGCCTTGAAGCGCCGCGACCGCCAGATCCTCGTGCGGGTCGAACTCCTTGGCCAGCCATCGCTGCAAGGGAATCTCCTCGCTTCGCGATCCTTCGAGCCTCTCTTCGTAAGTCACTGTTGTGGCTCCTCTTTCGAACCAACCTTCAGCCATGCGCTGCAGTATCCAGGGGGCGCCCCGGTTGTCGAGGAGCGTCGGCACTTCCTGGCGAACGGCGTCGAGCCACTGTCTCCGCCGTTGCTCGCGTTCTTCCTCGAAGGCTCTCCGGGACTCCTTCCATTCCCGTTCTGCCTCTCGTAGTTCCTCCTCCGCCTTCGGGTCTTCCGGCGGCGGCCGCCAGGAGGGATGACGTCTAAGGCACTCTTCCAGTCTCTCCCGGGAGATTCCTTCCTCGCCGTCCCGCCGTCGGCGTCGGGCCTCTTCAAACAGCTGTCGGGCGAGAGCCGGCCGGCTAGCCGCGAGTGTCTCGGCCTCGTCCAGACACCATGAACCGAAGTCGTCGGGCGGAGCGGCTTCGTAGAGTCTTTCCTGGATCTTGTGGACGACGATGCTTGGCTTGTCGTTGGTCCCGCGTCGCAGACCCTCGCGAAACGCGAGCTTGTAGGCGTCGGGGTGCCGTTCCAACCATTTCGCGATCTTCGCCCGCTGCTCCTCGGCTACATGACCGGAGGCGGTCTTGCGGCAGTCCACTGGAGTGCTGAGCCAGTCGTAGAGTCGGGCCGGACTCAGGTTGGTTCCGATGGCGTCGAGGCCGCGAACGAGGAGTTTCGCGGCGACCGTGGCAAGAAGGAAGCTGTGAGGCCCGGCGCGCAAGTCGGCCACGTATTGAGGCAGGGTGTCCAGAAGTACCGGAACCTCGTCTTCGGATGATCGCTCCTCTTCGGCCAGACGACTCCAGAACCAATGGGTTCCGAAGCGGTTCGTCCGCGCAAGGTAACGCCATACATCCGCTGGGCCGACCACGCTCGGATAGAGGCGCTCAAGGGCCTTCCCGGCGATCCGATTCTCGGAGTCGGCGAGTCTGCCGTCGTAGACGTCCGTCAGCAGTTCGTTCAGTTTGCCGATTCCGCTGCTCGCCCCTTGGCTGTGGCGCAGGAAGGCGTCAAGAGCCCAGTAGCGGACTCCAGGCCACCACGCGGGTTCGCGGAGGATGGCGAGGAGCGGCTCCGCCAGCCTCGTCATTGGAGCGGCCTCGCTCAGTAGCATGAGCAGGAACTGAGTCGCGTATTGGTCGTCGACGCCTGGAGCGTTAGCGGTCAGCCAGTGGCGAATCTGGTCTTCCGTTTCCTTGGCGGCCAAAGGCGCGAAGGCGTGGACGGTTTGCCAGTGAAGGTCTTGCAACTTCGGCCCACTTCGCCGCAGTGCAAGCAGCAGCGCCCTCTTCTCTTCGGTGGAGAAGCTACCGATGTCGCCGTAGAGGCCGACGCCAATCGGGTCGCGGTCGATCAGCTCCAGTCGAGCCGCTTTGGAGTGTGACGCCAGCCAGCCGCAGGAGCCGCGATGGGCCGTCACGACGCCGCCGTCGCTCGCCGTCACTAGGGCGAGGACTCGGGCGACGGGAAGCCCTTGTCGGATTCGCCGAGCCAGATAACGACCGCCGAGGAACTCAGCGATGTGGCGATGTACCGGTTCGAGTCGTGGCCCGGTAGTGTGTCTGGACCCGCCGACTCCCCGGAACAGCCTGCTCGACAAGGCTAGCCTTCTCCGGCGGGCGATGACTTCGGATTCGCCCGCCGCCATTCCCTCGGGGGTCGGGTCTAGGCGCTGGAGCGGCGGGTAGTCGACGTGTTCCTCTTCGCTGGAAGGAAGCGCGCTGACGCCCGGAGTCCCGGACAGTAGGAGCAAGGCGCAGATCCGTCCCGCGTCTTCGAGGACGCCGTCTTCGCCGCGAGCGTCTCGTCGTGAGGACCGGTGCTCCTCGTTCTTCTCCCGGGCGAGTTGCCGACACGCGAGTTCAAAGGTCTCGATGCGACTCTTTGGCCATTCTTGGGTGCCGCCGACAGCCTCGATCAAGAGCGCCAGGGTCTGGGGGTTCAAGAGGAGTTCCCTCAGACCCCGGTCTCTTGCCTCGTCGATGAACCGATCAGCCTCGTGGACGAGGTGACTCGCTCCGACAATTCGTTGCACGTCGTCGAGGGTCAACGCGTCAAGACGCAGCACCGTGAGTTCGCCGCCCGGGGCGACTGCTTGCAGCCGAGCCCAATCGTTCGATCCCAACCAGTCCGCCTCTCTGCAAGACAGTCGGAAGCGCGGCTTTCCCAGCGCGCCGAGCCGGGTGCGGACCCTGTCGAGGGCGGTTCGGCCGTCATCGCTGCCGGCCCGAATCTCGTCCAGACCATCGATGAACAGAGTCCGACCGTGCCACTCGGGATGGTCGAAGGTAATGAAGTCTCTGGCGTCGATTACCTCGTCGGCGGCACCCGGCGTGTGCTCTCGCTCTCGGTTGAACGATATCGTCTTCCCGGCACCAGGATCGCCGAGCAGGACGTACGCGGGAGCACGACGGTACTCGGCAAGCGATCTTGAGACTGCCTCGGCGGCTTGTGCGCGGTCCTTCGGGATCGAGGTGCAGGAGCGTTCAAGGTCCACGATCGTCATTTTTCGTCCTCGAACCAGTCGGAGGCGCGCCGCGACAGGAACTCGGCGAGCGGCACGGCGTCCGGTGTCCGGGCGTCGGGGCCCACCAGGACGACGCGGTCGGGACTGAAGCACTCTCGGAAGACCCGCGTCCCATGAGTCGGCTTGGCGTTCGCACCACTCTTCACTGTAATTCCCGCGACTGACGGACCCGTTCGAGAACGAAGTCGACTCCTCCTCGCTTTCAAGCCGGTAGTGGACGCGAGATCCTGTTTCGCATCGAGCCTAACGACACTGACCTCTACTACGGACTTCTCGCGCTCGACGGACGACGCCGCCAAGCCCAGCCAGACCTACCAGTGCGAGGTGCCCGCTAACCGTTGACGGCTGATCTAGTCTCATGCGGAGCCGCTCAACCGGCGATTCGCGGGGTCGTTCGGTAAACGGGACCAATCTGGGGGACAGTCCCTGATCCTGATCCTCCACAAGTGGTTGACGTTACAGGAACTTCATCGCGTTCCGGGTGGTAAGCAGCGAACCCTCCGCACTGGGGAGACGCTACGCGAGGCTGGAGTCGACGACCGCCAGGCTGCGGCTCAAGCCCGGGCTATCGACGATGCCGCCGACCACCTGGTCACCCAGGAGTACTTCGACGCCCGACTCGCGGAACTCCGCGCAGATCTCCTACCGCCTGCTGTACACTTCTCAGGTTTGGTGATCGCGGTGGAACAAAGAACCAACACTGCCGATGAACGCGGCGCCCCCCCGAATCTGACACCCGCCTAGTCAGATTCTGTCGACGCGGCAGCCACCCATCTCGCTGGGCGTCTCTGCGCACCGAGCACGCCTCGGAGCCCGCCGCGGCAGCGACGGTCTGTCCGCTTCCGGCGCCCCGGTTTCGCCAAGGCTGCTCGGGACGGTTGCGCCGACGACGCCGGCAGGGACCCGGCGGGGATGTCCTCGACGTATCGAACGGCGATCGCGACCCGATCCGTTACCAGAAAGGTAGACGAAGATGAACCGACCGCCTCGACTACACCTCGTCCTGCCCATTTTCGCCTTGGTTGCGGCGGCGCCTCTCGCCGCTCAGCAGGGACGGGATCTGTTGGCCTCGGAGGAACCGCTCGGCGCCCTGGGCGAACACGTCTTCCTCAAGGGGTCCGTCAGTGACGTGGTGTTCCATGAGGCTGGTGACATCTCGCTGGTCGAAGCGGCGGTTTCCGACCCCACCCGAGTCGCCTCTGCGGCCACGACGGAGTACAAGTACGACGACGGCACCGCGGAAGAGTTCACCAACGTCGGGGACGCATACGAGCAGGAGTACGCCCAACGATTCCGGTTGCCCCGTGCCGGGACCGTCACCTCCGCGACGGCGTGTTTCGGCAGACCCCAGGATGACGACAACGCGAACGTGTCGTTCGTGCTGACCTTCTACCGCGATTCCGGCGGACGGCCCGGAAACCAGTTGGCCTCGTACTCGGCGACGGCCTCCGGCTTGGCCAGAGCCCGGTGGACCTGCGTCAATGTCAACCGAGGTGACATCACGCGCCAGCGACTCGGGAGCGGCGACACCTGGCTGAGCGTCCGGTGGCAGAACTCCACCGGGAAGGTCTTCGTCGAAGATCGCAACGGTCCGGGAGGTACGCGGAACTTCTGGCGCGCCCGATCCTCATCGGGAGGCAGTTGGGGTTCATGGAACGCCGATAATGAAGTCACGGCCTACTTCATTCGCCTGGGCGTCGATCACGGAGGGACTACGCCCGACCCGGACCCTGAGCCGCCACCTCCAACCTCGGGCTGCACGCCGACAACGACGGCGCTCCGGTTCGACGGTGGCTATGGG
Organism: Acidobacteriota bacterium; assembly: GCA_028877275.1. Lineage (GTDB taxonomy): Bacteria > Acidobacteriota > Thermoanaerobaculia > Multivoradales > Multivoraceae > Multivorans. Next base: position 56,041 of record JAPPFP010000017.1, on the reverse strand, counting down.
GTCAGCATGTGCTACCGCACGCCCGATGGGCAAGTGGGCCAGGCTAAGTCCGGCGTCTGGGCTTCCAGCCAGTCAGGAATCCTGTGGTTCTTCGATCGGGAGAACGCGGAGGCGCTCGTCAAGGTGCTCGACGGCTGCGCCCACAACGGCCATCGCTGGGTCTTCGTGGCGCCGGTCACGACCCTGGAGTTCAACCTCTGGGTAACGGGCCCGAACGGCAAGCGGTGGACGCACAGCAACAGGCAAGGCCAGACAGCATCGAGCAGGAGCGACAACCGCGCCTTCCAGTGCTCGGACGAAGGAGACGACGACGAGGACGACGAGGGAGACGAAGACGATACGTCGGTTCCCGATCTCGTCGTGTCGAGCCCTTCGGTCAGCGACGGCAGCCCGAGCGCGGGTGGCAGATTCACGCTTCGGGCCACCGTGCGCAACCAGGGCGACGGTCGGTCCGCGTCGACCACGCTTCGCTACTACCGTTCGTCCGACTCGCGCATCAGCATCTCGGACACACAGATCGGCACGGACGCTGTCAGCGCGCTTTCCGCCTCGGGTTCGAGTTCCGAGTCGATCAGCCTGACCGCACCGTCCAGCGCGGGAACGTACTACTACGGGGCCTGCGTCGACTCCGTGCCGGGCGAATCGAACACTGGCAACAACTGCTCCACGGCGGCGCGCATCACCGTGTCGGACGGCGGCGGCTCGGGCGCGAGGTACAACGTGGGCGATGTCATTGAGACGTTGCCCTTCGATTCGTGGAGTTTCAACGGCGCGCTCTCGGCGTGCTCCTTCGGTACCTCCGGTGGCAAGACAAACGTGCAATGTCAGCGGAACGGTTTCGTCGAGAGGCTTCCCTACAGATACACCTGCGGCGCGAGCACTTGCCGGATCGAAGGGAGAACGGTCACGGAAGGGGCCTGGCTGGAAACCAGAAGATGAGCCCTGGGAGCGGGGACGCTCCGCCGCGAAAGCAGAGCCACGAAGTAAGGGAGCGAGCGCGGCAACCCCGGTCAGACCTCGCCACGGGGTCGCGACCGCGCAGTCTCGGCCGCCTCCGGTTGGCTGGGCGGATCAGCCTGCTGCCGCTGGCGGTCGCAGCACTTCACGCGACATCCGCGAGCGCCATCGTCTACATCATGCCGACGGACGAGAGCATGGTGAACCGGTCGGCGCTCATCGTCTTCGGCGTGGTCCGGTCCGCGGGACCGGAAGAGCATCGGGGCCGGCCGGCGACGAACTACGTCCTCGACATCGAGGAAGTGCTGAAGGGCGCGGTTGGCGGCACGACGATCATCGTTCAGCAACCCGGCGGCGTCGACGATGACGGGTTCGCCTTCTGGATCCTGGGCCTGCCGATGCTCGCGGACGGCGTTCGCCTGCTCTTGCTCCTGCGGCCGGAAGAGGAAGGGGTCCACCGCGTTGTCGAGTACGCCCTCGGCCTGTTCTGGGAGGTTGACGTCGGCGACCCTAGCTTGCCGGTCGGCCCCGGCGTCGCCGGTGAAGCAAACCAGGCTCTGCGCCTCCACCGCAGTTGGAAAGGTCGTCTCGCGAGAGCCAAAGCAAGAGCCACTAACGCTCTGCGGTTCATGCCGCTTGTCCCCTCCGCAGTCCACCGCCCGCGCCTGAACCAAGTACTGGTGCTAGAAGCGCGGCCTTATCCACGGGAACTGGCTCTAGGCTAGTCCGTCCTGTGTTACGGTCGAACTGAGACGGAGGACGGTCGATGGCCGAGCGGCAACTACTAAGAGAGGCTCGCGCCCGCGAGGACGAGCGCCGCGAACGGCGACGGCAGCGGGCGGACGAAGCCGCTACCAGCGGTCATCCGATCTACGGCGACGCGACCCCGGAACAGGTCGCGCTCGGCCTGGGGCGAAACGTCGCTACGCCGATCCGTAGAAGGCCGCCAGCTAGCGCAGCTTCGCGGGGTCGACCGTCGTGCTCCTACCGGCGGTTGGAAGTTGAGAAGCAGCGAGGCGGCGCGTCGACTTCGGCGGGCGACCCCGCATTCCCTCACCATGTACGAGGGCATGATGGACGGAACGCTCTACGGGGACAGTGTTCCTGCTCGCCGGGCTTCTGGTCGCGGTGCTGGCGGACTCATCTGGGCCGCGGCCTTCGTCCTGGTCGTGGTTGCCGCTGTCGCGTTGGCTGGCGGGCGTGTTCAGGCGGTAGCCGAGGCGTTGCGCTACAACTGCGGCGGCGCCCGGACAAGACGTACGAACATGCACCACCCGGAGGCTTGGACCGTCAAGTCCCGGCCAGCTGGCGGAAGCGAGCGGAGGCCGCAGCCGCACGCGCAGACAAGACGCTCGCTGAGTGGCTAGGCGGACTGAGCCGCCGCGGCCTGGGATCGAGCGAACGCACCGACCGACGGCGGAAGGCATCGTGAGCGCAACCGACACGCTGGGCACGGCCCGGACGTTGACCGAGGCTGGAGTCCCGGACCGGCAGGCCGACGCCCATGCCCACGTTATCGACGAAGCCGTAGGCGACCTGGTTACCCGCGAGCACCTGGACTTGAAGCTGCGCGCCGAGTTGGCCGACCTGGAACGGCGGCTTCTGCGCGTTCTACTGATTCAGACCGGCGTGATTGTCGGCGCAGTGGTCGCCTTGCTGCGGCTGTTGCCGTGAGCGCCCGACCCGGCCCCTGAGCGACGGGGACCGCGTGATCGCGGCCTACGCACCATCTGGCCAGCCTGAGCCGGCTCCTGAGCGACGCGACCGGCGCGACGTGCTGCCCTGACTGCGCCGGACCGCTCGCCGTGCAGGAGTCCATCCTGCCGGTTCCGGAGCGCCTGACGGCACTCCGCGCTACGCCAGCTATCCGCCAATCGGGCTGGGAGGCGTCACCTGCGTCATCAGGTCATCGTCCCATTCGCCTTCGACCCTCACGTGGGCCAGCGCGCCCAGTTCGACCGCTTCGATCAGGTTGTGGTTGAGGTACACATAGAGACCGGGCTGACGGAACGTGTAGATCGCCGCTCCGGCCGATCCTCCGCGGATGAACCAGGTTTCGAGTCCGTGAGCCGGCGGATCGGCGAAGGAGCCCCGCTCCCAGACATAGTCCCCGTGCCCACCGATCAGGTGCGGTCTCGAGTCCCTGTTGGCTTGGGAGTGAATGAACAAAACGGTCTCTCCAACCCGCGCTGTCATGGCATCATCCCCGGTCAGCGCGCCCGACCGACCGTTGAACACGACGTGCGAGGGGGTGAGCGTCCGCATCGACTTGAGCGTGTCAACGATCCCAGCGGCGCCATCCCTCGTGAAGTTGCCGTTGGCATCTCGCGGTACGTAGTAGTCCTGCTCGCCGATGTAGTACGCCTTGTCGTAGCGGATGGCGCTGCCGTCACGATCCTCCAGACCGGCCCGGGGCAGCACCATCACGGCACCGTTCATTCCCGAGACGACGTGGTACGGAGTCATCGAACCGCCCGGTGCACAGTGATAGATGAACGTGCCCGGCCTGGTTGCCTTCCACCGCAACACAACCTTCTCGCCGGGCCGGACTTGCGTCAGGGCGCCGCCGCCAAGCGCGCCTGTCGATGCATGGAAGTCGATGTTGTGCCGTAGGCGATTGCCGGAAGGATTCTCCAGCGTGAGTTCGACGTAGTCGCCTTCGTGACAGACGATCAACGGCCCGGGGACCGAGCCGTTGAAGGTGAGCGCATGAATCTCGGTTCCCTCGTCATCGATCACCCGCCTGCCCTCCTGAATGACCATCTCGACCTCGACGATCTTCGGCTCACCCTCGGCGACCTGGTTGTGATCCGGAACAAAGGGCGGATCGACGAGTTGTTGCCGAACTCGCGGCAGTTCGTCCACATCGGACCGAGCGGGCGTAGCGGCCGCAGCCACCGGTCCGGTCACCTTAGAGAGAACGGTCAACGGGCCACTCGCCACAAGGAATCCCCGTCTGCTGATCTTCGACATCATCACTTCTCCCTAGCCTCGCACAGCCTACCAACGCGAAGCATCGCGTGCGGGCCGGTTCGCCGCCCGCCACCGCCAGCACGCGCCCGCTTCAAGGTCGGCATGCACAAGCGGCGCCACTCGCCGTTCCCCGTCCGCACCTAGGGCACGGAGATTGCGGCCATGGCGTTCTCGCTTGGCCTGCTCTCCGCGGCGGTCGTAGCACCAGGTCGTGTCGAGGCTCGCCTGCCCCATGAAGTCGGGCGACCGTCGCCACGTCCACTCCCTCGTCGAGCGCCTGAGTCGCAAACGTCGGTCCCGGCAGGTGCCGCGAGGATCGCGCTCCCGGTGGGGGGTGCTAGGTTCACCCACACCCGCACGGTTAGCCCCTACCGCAACGCGTTCGGTTGTGGCCTTGATGCACTACCAACTCCTGAACTGGTCGCGTAGGGGGCATTACCGGATCGACTTAAGTCGAATGGTAAGCGGGATTCTATCGGGGGACAGTCCCTGACCTTCGGGTCCCGCAAGTACCTGCATTCTCTGACACTTCGCCGGATTCTGAGCGGGAAGGAGTGCGGCCGTCGTTTCGTCGACACAGGTAGCGGACTCCCGCTAGGCCGAAGAGTCGCTGGAACTCGAAGCTACCGGCCCGGTTCGGAGTCGGCATCGCCCATAGCGGCGGTCTTCCAGGCTTCGCTCACCCGGTCACACAGATACAAGAGTCGCTCCTGATGCCAATGCCAGCCCTCTTCGTCGAGCACGATGAACCACTCCTCGGACACTGTGCCAGTGGTCGGTGCGTTTGAGGGCGGCTGGCGCGAAAAGTGGGTCTCGTTGTCAGCTTGTGCGAAGTCGTCCGGGCACAGGTGTACGGCCCCGGGAAAGTAAGTGATGCGAATCCGGCCGTCGTGCTCCAGATTGAGGGAGAACGGAGCGCGAACCCGGGTTGCGCCCCCGAGGTCCAGATGCGGCGAGCAGCAGAAAGTGATGCCGCTCTTCTTGGCGTAGTGGGTGTCGCTGTGCTGTCGCATATCTCTGAAGGCGTCGTCCCACAGCGCTGCAACGCCGCCGTCCTCTGCGCGCTCTCGCAGTGAGCGCAGCAAGTCCTCTTCGCTTACCGCTGGCCGAGATGGCGGAGCTCGTCGGTTCCCGTCGTCTGGTGCTTCAGCCTTCATCGCCAGAATCGTGGTCTCTCCGTGGCTGAATCCGTGGAAGGTCAGGAGATCGATCCGCACGCCGTGGTTCTGCAGAAACTCCACGATTCGTCTGGCTTCCTCGTCAGCACCGAGGCCAACCAGGACCATACGCAGTGGGCGCAGGGTCTCCAGTGGACGACCGACACGATCGCTGTACCAGTCCTCGAAGTCCGCTATCGCCTCAATCCCATGACTGCCGGAGCCACGCTCGATGAGCGCAACAACCTCTTGATCGCTGAGCGAGTCAAGATGCGAGCCGTAGTTCAGCAACTGCGCCACTGCTTTGCGGGTCAGCTTGTCCCGCTTCAGTTCGACGACGACAAGCCGTCCTTCCGCATCGACGCCCAGCAGGTCAGGATTACCGACTCGGGTCAAAGTCTGCCGGCCAACGAGTTGAAGATCCGGTAGGAGCATGTCGGGATGACGTACGAGGATGTCCTCCAGTACGCGCTCGGGCTCATCGGTCTGATCCATCGACTCGATGGGCGCTGCGTCTTCGGGCTTGTCGCCAAGTACCCACAACCTGACTTCGTCTCCCATCGAGCCTCCGTTCCTGACCCCGTCCGCCTAGTCGGACAGGGTAACCCGAGAGTATCCCCGACCACGCGTCGCATGCGGCGCGAGGTCATGGAGTCCTGAGGCGCGTCTTGGGTCGGCCAGCGGACGGCGCGGGCCAACGGCGACTGTTCCGGCGTTGCGGTGGACGAAACGGGGCCAGCGACTTGGACGGGCGGCGCGGGGCGTGAAGACGGCGCCCCCCTGCGCTTAGTCGAAAGTCCGACGACACTCCCCTTGGAACACGCTTCGGAGTACTCTCTGAACGCGGCACGGTCATGTGCTTCGGAGGGTAGGTAGTGATGGCGGCGGTACGCAGGTCAACCGGCATCTTTTCTGAGTTTCCGCCCCGCGGCGGAACATACGAGGGGCAACTGGTCGTAGGAGGTCCTCGATCGTTCGTCGAGATCCACGACCGTAACCGGAGGTTCGGGATGTTCGGCCCCGGGGAAGACTCGCAACCGTTGACACTCGTGGGCAGGCTGGCCAAAGACCACTACGTCCTGGCCACTGGGCTGTACGAGGAGAGCGTGTCCTACCCCACATATGGCCCCTACGCAACGGCGAGGCTCGCGGTCCATGGCGACCTGATCTACAGCTCCGATGAGTTGATCCACGAAGAAGGAGAGGCGCTCGCGGACACGGTCCATGTGAGGATCGACTGGCTCGAACAATGGGCGGTGCCTCCAATCAGGACGGAGGGAGCGGGCCGATACTCAGACTTCCCGGCCCTCTTCACCACAGGGACGGCGATGCTCAAGGAGTCACCCGTTCACGTGACTGTGGGTCGTCACGAGTGCCCGGATATGCGAGTTGACCTGGGCGACGGAGTCGCCCTGAGGTTTGAGAGCCGCTTGCGGTACGGCGCTGGCGAAAGGGACCTCCACTCGACAATCGTGTTCCAGGACGCCGTCTTGGTGGTGGAGTCCGAGCGACCGCGACCATTGAGCGAGCTGAAACGCTCGACTCAGATTTTTCGGGATCTGCTGAGGTTCCTGTACGCGGAGGAGTGTCAGGTTCGGTCGATCAAAGGTACCCGAAGGGATCGCTCTAAGGAGTACAAGTCCGTTTTCGGAGAGCAGATACCTCACGTTCACAGCATGTACAGTCACTACCACGGGAAGCCCGCTATCGGCCACGGCATGCCGTTGTTCAGACTGGAAGACATCGCTGAGCGGCCGGAGGTCATCAGCGCCTGGTTCGACCTGAACGAGCACCACCGGGAAGTCGCGAGCCAACTGGTGGGATCCGTCAAAGTCTCCTTCTGCGAAGCCATCGTAGTGGGTCTGCTCTTCAGGTTCGCGGACGGACTCACGGAGAAGAGATCCCCTTTAGCCGATCTGAGGTCACTGGTAGACAGTTCTGACGAGTGCGTCGCGGCAGCTGATCTCAGAGACCTGCTGGAGAGGTACAACACGAGGCTGCACCCAACGAAGTATGCGCTGTTGATGGACGATCTCGGACTGGAAGAATGGGGTGTCGATACCCGAATGTGGGGGAAGAAGCTGAGAGCCTTCTGAAACCAAGGCCCGGTGCACGGGACGAGGCAGGCAGCCCGAGGCCAGGAGCTCGCCGAGACCGGCCAAGTTGCACTGGAACTACTGAAGCTGAAGACACTTCAAGACCTGGGATTCAGTAGTAGCGAGAGACGAGAAATCGCTGAACGCCAGACTTGGTTGCTGCGACCAACCAGTGTTGGAACTCCGGAATAGGTTGAACTTGTCGCCGGCGACGCACGCCATCCGGTTCCTTGTCCCTCTTCCTGATTGGGGCCGCAGGATCGAGACCTGGACTACTAACCCATCCCCAGTGTTCCAGTGGCTCGTCCGCCCCGGCCGCCTTCTTGAACAACACACCGGTCGCCTCACTGCCCATAGGGGCTGCGTAGTCCTGGAAGGAGTGCGCCGTTAGGAGCCCGCCCGAACCGGCGACTCTTGACACCATCGAATGCCGCGACGCCATCCTGAACGTTGACGACACAGAGCCAGACTGGCCCGAGGCCGATGTCGTGATCGGGAACCCGCCCTTCCTCGGCGGCAAGCTGCTGATCACCTACCTGGGCGAGGACTACGTGTCGCGGATGTTCGAGACCTACGCGGGCCACGTACCGGCGGAAGCCGACCTCGTCTGCTACTGGTTCGAGAAGGCAGGCAAGCAAATCGCATCCGGCAAGGCGAAGCGGGCCGGGCTGGTCGCGACCAACTCGATCCGTGGCGCCGCCAACCGGCGGGCTCTCCAGGCCGCTACAACGAAGCACCGGAGCTACGAGGCGTGGAGCGACGAACCGTGGGTCAACGACGGCGCGGCCGTGCGGGTCTCACTGATCTGTTTCTCCGCTCCCCATGACGAGTCGGTGGGCGGCGCTCGGCTCGACGGCGAATCCGTCGATGAGATCTACACGGACCTGACGGCCCGCCGCGGGGTTCGCGACCCTCTCGCCGGTGGGCACGACGATGGTCAGGAACAGACGAATCGCCCCACACGATGGGCGAGGACAGGCCAAGACTCGGCACGGCCTTCTTCCAGCGGACGTTCTTCTCCTCGAACCACTCGATCGGCGGGTTGCCGGCCGGCGCGGAGCCAGTGCGGCCTGGACCGCGCCAAGCCGGCTAGCCGCCTTTCCACGTCCGAACTCGCAGACGGCGCCGCCCAGGCAACACCGGTCAGGAGCGCCACCGGGACACCGTCCGCCCCGCCGGCGTCTCGTTCCAAAGAGAGTAAGGCGACGCTAGAGGCTCGCGTAGATGAAGCCGACAAAAACCGCTTCGTTGATGAAACCGGATCCCCATCCCTCCCACTCGTCGGGAAGACCGGCGGCCTGGATGTCCTCAATCGACTTGCCGGCGTCCTTGCCGGCCTGCACCGTGGCCACGCACTCGGTGAGCATCCGGTGATACGCGCGAAGGTCGTCGACCGTTGACAAAGGTCCATGACCGGGAATCACCATCGCGTCCTCGGGCAGGCGGTCGAGCACGCCACCGACGCTGTCCCTGAGCCCCACCGCGTTGCCGCCGCTTGCCACGTCGACGAACGGAAAAGCACCGGAGAAGAACTGGTCGCCCAGGTGGATCACGTTCGAGTCCATGAAGTAGACGTAGCTGTCGCCGTCCGTGTGGCCGCCGTCGAGGTGGCCGATCATGATCTGTTCGTCGTTGAAGTGAATCGACACGCCGATGTCATAGGTCACGACCGGCAGTGCCACCTTGGGCGCCGCCTCTCCGGGCTGACCGCCCGCGCCGTCGCCCGCCGCGAGTCGCTTGCGCACGTTCGAGTGAGCAACGATTAACGCCTCCTCGCCGAAGATGGCGTTGCCGCCTGTGTGGTCGCCGTGGAAGTGGGTGTTGATCACGAACTCCAGATCGCCGGGAGAGATCCCGGCGATCGCGGCGCGGATCTTGTCGGCCAGGGGAGCGAACTGATCGTCGACGATCAGGACGCCGTCCTCGCCGACCAAGACGCCGATGTTGCCACCGGCCCCGGTCAGCATGTGGACCGAACCTGCGACGTGCTCGGCGGTGACCTCGACGCTGCTCAGGTCGAACTGGGCGGCGGCGGGAGCGGCAAGCAGGCCGGCGGTCGCGACGGCGGCAAGCATCGGGAGGAAACGGGGCCGAACGGTTGAAGGCATGATGTGGTTGGTCTTCTCCGGGTAGTGGATGTGGGGAACCTGAAGCCCGGCGGCACCGCCGGGCGAAAGGAGTGTAGCAGCGCGCGAAGAGCGCGGTCCCGACGCGGTCAGTGCGACAGCGCGTACAGCACTAGGTTCACGCCGAAGGGATAGGACTTCGTCTGCGAGAAGCGCCCGAAGAGCTCACGCGACTCGCCTTCACGCTCCCAGCCGTCGGGATCTCCGTGCGGTCTTGGCACCACGGACGCGGGTGCGATTCTCGAGAGCCTCCGGGCCTCCATGACCTCCCGCCGCGGTCTCGGTGAAATCGTTGGCATGAAGCAGGCGGACCGGAAGGCCCAGAGCGTCACGTGACCGCCAGACTCTCACCGGCGCTCTCCAGCTCCGAAGAAGCTTCCCAAAGATTGCGGCCCGTGCCAGCTGCCGAGGGACCTAGGTGACGAACGGGACCGTGTTGGGGGACAGTCGCGTATCGTCCTTCCCCACAAGTGCCTGCGCTCTCTAGTACTTCGCCCGATTCAGAGCGGGAAGGAGCGAGCGCAACCCCTCCCATCTCCTCTTGAGCGGGAGCGTCACCTGGGAGCGAACCCCTTCTGAGCCCGAGACGGGCGGGTGGCGGCGTCAGCGCAGCAGGACTTCGGTCGCGCCGTCGCCGCCGGCGGAGGGAGGCGCGGGATCGGAACCGGCGACGGCCGGATGGTCCCGGAGATGCGCGCGAACCGCTCGGCGCAGCCGGCCGCTGCCGTGGCCGTGGACCACCCGGACCCGCTCGTGGCCGGCGGCCAGGGCGCGGTCCAGGTAGGCGTCCAGGGACTCCAGGGCCGGTTCGACCTGTTGGCCGATGAGGAGCAGCTCCGCTTCGACCGGATCCGCCTGCGACCGCCGGACCTGGACCCGGCCGGGCGCCGGGCGATCGCTGCCGGCTACCGCCACGAGGTCGGCGCTCGGCGTTCGGACCCGCTTGCCGCGGACCAGCACGGTCGCCTGGTCGCCGCGAAGCTCCACGAGTTCACCCAGCCAGCCCAGCGAGCCGTGGCGGACGCGGGCGCCGCGGGTCAGGGGATGCTGCCCATCCGGCTGCGGCGGTTCCTCCGGTTCCCGGCCCGGCGCGTCGGCGTCGCCGGCCGCGCGGGAAGCGCGATCGGCCGCCGCCGACACGTCCCGGTCGAGTTCTCCGTGCAGGGATGAAGCCGCCCGGGCGAAGGCTCGCTTGCCGGGGCCCCGGGGTGTCGACGACAACTCGGCCAGGGCCTCGTCGAGCCGGCGGCGATTGGCCCGGCGCAGCGCGTCGACTTCGCGCCCGAGGGTCTGGTCCAGCCGCCGCCTGGCCACCCGCAACGACTCCTGCCGGGTCTCGAAGCGGGCGCGGGCCGTCTCCGCCTCGGCGCTCAGCCGGCCGAGCTCAGCCTCTCGCTCCAGCAGCCGTTCGCGGAGGCGTTCGTTGCGCTCCAGCACGCGGCGCAGCTTCTGGTGCTCGGAGCCCAGGAAGTGTTCGGCCCGCTCGAGCCAGGCCGGCGGAAGGCCGAGGCGGCGCGCCAGCGCCAGCGCCTGGCTGCCTCCGGGAGGACCGACGACCAGCCGGTACGTGGGCAGTCCGTTCTTCGGGTCGAAACCCATCGCGGCGCAGGAGGCCGCCTGCGACTCGAGGGCAGCGGCGGCGAGCTGGGTGAGGTGCGTCGTCAGAATGCCGAGCGAGCCGCGCTCGACCAACCCCTCGAGAAGAGCGATGCCGAGCGCGGCGCCCTCCTCCGGGTTCGTGCCGGCGCCAACCTCGTCCAGCAGGACCAGGGTCGAAGGCCCGGCGCGGCGCCATACCTCGCGCAGGCGCAGCAGCCGGGCGCTGAACGTCGACTGCTCGTCGAGGACGCTCTGCTCGTCGCCAACCACCGCCACGACGTGGTCGAGAATCGGCAGGCGGCTTTCCCGCGCTGCGGGAACCGGCAGGCCGGCCTGGTTCATCAGGCACAGCAGCCCCACCGTCTTCAGGGCGACCGTCTTGCCGCCGGCGTTCGGACCGGTCAGGACCAGGGTTCGGTGATCGTCCAGCTTCAGGTCGAGCGGCACGACGACGCCCCGGTTGCCGGCCGCTCCCAGCGCCGACTCCCTGCGGTCGGCGAGCCGTGGGTCGAGCAGCGGGTGCCGGGCAGAGCGAAGCTCGAGCAGCGGCGCCTTGCCGGCCGGACCGTCCGACGCGACCGTGACCAGCGCGGCGTCGACGTCGGATGCGAAGCGCGCCGCCGCCTGCATCGCGTCGACGACGGCCAGGAAGTCGATGCGCGCGACGATCGCCGGCACGAGAACCTGCACCTGAGCCACCAGTTCGGCCAGGATGCGGGTGCGCTCGGCTTCCCGGTCGGAGGCGATCCGCTCCAGTTCGTCGTTGCCCTCGACCACCTCCGAGGGTTCGAAGTAGAAGCTCCTGCCCGAGGCGGAGCGGCCCCTCACCAGACCGGCCAGACGCCCGCGGCTGCCGGAGGGCAGGAGCACCGCCAGCCGACCGCCCCGCATGGGCGTCGAATCGTCCGCCAGGGCGTTGGCGTGCTCCCGGACATAGACCTGAAGCGAAGCCTCGACCGAGGACTGGGTGCGCCGTGCTTCCCGGGAAAGCGTCCGCAGGCGCGGTGTCGCGTCGTCCCGCACGTCGCCGCGACGGTTCAGCAAGCGGCGAAGACGGCTTGCCAGCGCGGCGCAGCCCGCCCCCTGCTGGCCTGGCGGGGCGGCTTCCGCGGCGCCGGCCTCCATCAGCCGCAGGGTCTCGACCTCGGCGGCACACTGCGGCGTGGTCTCGAAACTCTCGAGCCGTCCCAGAACCTCTTCGCTGGCCTCGATCGCCGCCGCCAGGTCGAGCAGCTCCGGGCCGCCCAGGCCCCGGCCGTCGCCTTCGAGATGATCGCGAAGATCGAGCAGGCCATCGAGCGACGGCACCAGGACGCCGCCTCGTTCGACGTTGCGGGCGATCTCCGCGTAGCGAAGCCGGCGCCGATCGATCTCGCCGCGGTCCGTCGCCGGCTCGATCGCCCGAACCGCCTGGCTGCCGGCGTCCGTCGAGGCAAAGCCCGCGAGAACGGCGAGCAGCGACGGAAACTCGAGCGCCTCGGACGTAGCGCCGCTGCAGCAACTCATTTGTCAGCTCGGCAGGGAATCGCCAAGCTCGGCGCAGCGACTGCGCTGCGCGGACTCCCTAGGCGAGACCGGCGCGGCGCTCTTCAGCCAGGCGCCGCAGCATCTTCTTGCGCGCCTGCATGACCTTGCGCTTCCGCTTGACCGACGGCTTCTCGAAGTGCTGGCGTTTCTTGAGCTCCGTCAGAATGCCTTCCTTCTCGCACTTCCGCTTGAAGCGGCGAAGCGCGTTCTCGAAGCTCTCGTCCTCGCGTACCTGCACAACCGGCATGAAGTGATCTCGTTCCCGTGGTTGACCTGCGGGCTCACGCCCCGGATAGCCCGCAAGCGCCGACGCACGTCAGCCCCACGAGCGTTGTGCATTCTGCACGAGCCCGCCCTCCCCGTCAAGGGCGGCGGGCCGCCTACTCTTCTTCGTCCCGGCCCTCGACCGCGTTGGCGTCGGTGCGGTAGACCTTCCTGTCGCCCTCGCGGAAGAACACGCCGGCCGCGGCGCCGTCGCCGTGCTCCTCGGGGTTCTTCGGGTAGAACCAGGCGAATACGTTCTCCGCGTCGAACTCTCGAACGTTGCGATGGAAGACCTTGCCGAGGAGCGCTTCGACCTCGGCCTCGGTCATGCCCCGCTCGATCTGCGCCAACCGCTCGGCGGTGATGTAGCGCGCGTCCTGGTAGTCGGCCAGCCTCGCCTGGAGATCGGCGTTGTCGGGGTCGACGCCGAGGGACCGCTCCAGGATCTCCACCGCGCGCCGGTAGTCGCCGCCCTTGACCACGTACTCCTCGGCCAGGTACATGTCCTCGCCGCTCTTCATCGCGAAGGCGTTGCGCTGCTCCTCGGTCATCTCGCCGCCGAGTTCCCACTCCGCCTCGTTGATGTAGTTGACCAGCTTGGTCGAAAAGGCCTCGCCGTCGTTGCCTACCTCGTTGTCGAGGGCTTCCGCCTCCGCGGTGAGGGCTTCGACGTCGTCTTCCTCGCCCGGCGCGGCCACCCGCGCGCGGAGCTCCGCCAGTTCGTCGCGCTTGGCGTTCAGGGCCGCCTGATCCTCCTGCAGCTCGGCCCACGCATCGGCGCGCGCGGTGGCCACCCGTTCCTCCTCCGAGGGACCGCATGCGACCAGAGCGGCGAACAGAAAGATGACCGAAGCGCCGGCGGCGAAGCCCGCCCGGCCCGGCCGCCCGATTGGAGTGGATCTCGACATTCTGGCGCCTCCTTGGACCGCTTGTTGCGTGCTCCGGACTATACCCCAAGGCGGACCGTGACAGGGTGCGAATGAAGCCCGCGTCTAGGGCTATACTGCGGCACTGCGCTCGGGGGCCCTGAGGGTCCATAGCTCAGCGGTTAGAGCATCCGGCTCATAACCGGCAGGTCCCTGGTTCGAATCCAGGTGGACCCACACCGCGAACTGCGGAGCCTGCGATCGCTAACTCACTGGAACCTCTGACAATCGGCGCATGGAACGAGTCCTCGACACGATCGTAGATCTGCAGCAGGCGAGCGTGGAACTCGCCCACAGCCGCGCGCTGCTGGACGGGGTTCCCGAATCGATGCAGGAACTCCACGACCAGTACGAACTCCAGCGGAGCGAGATCGAGCGGCTCGAGCAGGAGTGGCAGCAGGCCGAACTGGAGCGCCGCGCCGCGGAAACGGAAGCGGCGACGGGCAAGGAGAGCATCGAGCGCTACCAGGAACAGATAGCCCGCGTGACGACGCAGCGTGAGTACGGCGCCCTTCTGAGCGAGATCGACACCGTGCGCGCCAGGATGCGGGAAGCGGACGACGAGGCGCTGCAGGCCATCGAACGCCAGGATGAGGCGTCGACGCAGCTCGACGAGATCCGCGGCGCGTTCGAGACCCTGAACCAGCAGTACCAGGAGCAGCTCGCCGTGTGGGAAGAGCAGAAGCCCGAGATGCGCAAGCGGGTCGAAGCGCTCGAGGGGCGGATCGAGGTGTTCCGTGAACGCCTCCCGCCCGCCGCCCTTCTCCAGTACGAGCGCCTGTTCGACCGCCACGATGGCGCGCCCCTGGCCGCCATCGGAGTCGTTGAGGGTACCGGCGTTCCGATCCGGCACTGCTCGTTCTGCAACTACCGGATCAGGCCGCAGGTCGTGGTGCAGATTCAGACCCAGGGGGCGCTCGTGCCCTGCGACTCCTGCCAGCGAATCCTGTACCTGGACGACGGAGAGACCGGCTGAACGAAGCGCCGGGGAAGACCGCCGCCGAACGCTACGCGGAGATAGTGGAGCGGCTGGCGGAGGCCTGCCGGCAGGCGGGCAGGCAGCCGGAGGACGTCGCCCTGGTCGGCGCCTGCAAGCGCCAGCCCCTCGAGCGCATCGCCGGGGCGCTCGACGCCGGCCTCCGGATCCTCGGCGAGAACCAGGTCCAGGAGGGCGAGGCGCACCGCGCGGCGCTGCTCGAAGCCGGCTGCGGCGACGGGGTCGCCTGGCATCTGATCGGGCCGCTGCAGACGAACAAGGCGGCCCGCGCCTGCGACGCCTTCGACGTGTTCGAAGCGGTCGACCGGCCGAAGATCGCGGAGCGGCTGAACCGCGTGCTCGGCAGCCGGGGGATCGGCGTCCGCGGCTGTCTGCTCGAAGTGAACATCGGCCGCGAACCCAGCAAGCACGGGTTCCTGCCCGAGGACACGGAAGCGATGCTGCGCATGGGCGAACTCGACCATCTGCGGGTCCGCGGCCTGATGGCGATTCCGCCCCAGCGCTCCGACGCGCGGGAGTCCCGCTCCGACTTCGCCGCGCTGAGACGGCTGCGCGACCGGCTAGCCCGGGGTGGCCTGTTCGGCGATCGGGAAGGATGGCTGTCGATGGGCATGAGCGCCGACTTCGAAACCGCGGTCCTCGAGGGCGCCACCCACGTGCGGATCGGTTCCGCGTTGTTCGGTCCGCGGCCTCCGCGATAGCGTTCAGTCCTTGGAAACTCTCTTTGATCTGCTCCGGGTCGTCGCCGAACGCTACGGCGATCGCGAGGGCCTGCTGTCCATCCGGCGCCATCGCCGGACGGAGTCGCTATCCGCCCGGGAGTTCGTCGACGCCGTCTGCCGGACCGCGAAGGCGCTCGAGTCGCGAGGAGTGGCCAGGGGCGACCGGGTGGCGCTGTTCGCGACCAACCGGCCGGAGTGGCACGTCGTCGACTTCGCCTGCCACCTGCTGGGCGCCGTGTCCGTGCCGATCTATCCGACGCTCAACGCGCCCCAGGTCGCCTACATCCTGCTCGACAGCGGCGCCGGCTGGATCTTCTACGACGACAAGGCGAAACGGGACCTGCTCTCCGGCATCGTTCCGCACGGCGCCGGCGAGGACGACGGAAACGGCAACGAGCAGCGGGGTCTGCGGATGGTGGCGCTGGACGAAGACGCCGCCATCGAGGGCGGCACCCATCTCGACGCCCTGATCGCCGACGCCCCGCCGGCCACGGACGCCGACCTCGCGACGTTCAGCGGGCGCGTCGGCCCGGACGACACGGCAAGCATCATCTACACCTCCGGCACCACCGGCGATCCCAAGGGCGTCATCCTCTCGCACCGGAACTTCGTCTCGAACATCCTCGCCTGCCAGGAGCTCTACCCTCTGGGAGAGGATGATCAGGCGCTCTCCTTCCTGCCGCTCTCCCACGTCTTCGAGCGCACCGTCGACTACCTCTTCTTCTACCGTGGGGTGTCGATCCACTACTCCCCCGCGATCGAGCGCGTCGCCGGCCTGATGCCCGACGTGCGGCCTACCGTCCTGTGTTCAGTGCCCAGGCTCTACGAGAGCGCCTACCTGCGCATCCAGAACCTGTTCGCGAGCCAGCCGCCGGCCCGCCGCCGGATGATCGGTTGGGTCCTGAAGGTCGGCAAGCGACGGGCGGAGCGCGGCGGCGCGGCGCTCCAGGGTCTGATCGCCGACCGCCTGGTGTTCCGCAAGATCAAGCAGCGGTTCGGCGGCCGCCTGCGCTTCGCCATCTCCGGCGGCGCCGCGATCGCCAACGAAGTCGCCGAGTTCTTCGACGCGATCGGCATTCGCCTCTACCAGGGTTATGGACTGACCGAGACCGCGCCGGTTCTGGCCGTGGAGTACCCGGGCGCCTCCCGCCGCGGCTCGGTCGGCACGGCCGCCCCCGGGGTCGAGCTTCGCATCGCGGAGGACGGCGAGATCCTGGCCCGCACCGAGGGCCTGATGCAGGGCTACTGGAAGAAACCCGAGGACACCGCCGAGGCGATCGACCCGGACGGCTGGTTCCACACGGGCGACATCGGCCGCCTCGACGACGACGGCTACCTCTACATCACGGACCGCAAGAAGGACCTCCTGGTGACGAGCGGCGGCAAGAACGTCGCGCCCCAGCCGATCGAACAGATGCTGATCACCCACCCCGCGATCGCCCAGGTGGTCGTGGTCGGCGACGGCTACCCGTACCTCAACGCCCTGATCGTGCCCAACTACGCGGAGCCGCCGGAGCCGTTCACCGGCATGGAGCCTTCGGAACTCCGGCAGGACCCGCGCCTACAGGACCTCGTCCAGGGCGCGCTCGACCGCGCGAACGAGCGGTTGCCGGCCCACGAGCGCGTGCGTCGCTTCCGGCTGCTCGAGCGCGAACTGACGCTCGAGGAGGGCGAGATCACGCCTACGCTGAAGGTGCGCAGGAAGATCGTCAACGAGCGCTACCGCGACGTGATCGCCTCGATGTACCTCAAGAGCCAGCGCGTCAGTTGACGCGAGCGGGCTGGTCTGTCGGGTCGGGCGCCTCTTCGATCACTCCGTGGACCTCTTCATAGCGGCGCAGATTCGTGCCCAGGGCCCGGATGATCCGCTTGAGATGCCCGGGGCTGGTCACGATGCGGGCGCTGACGATGCCCTGAGGCGGAACCACGTTGATGAAGTCGAGGATGAACTCCTCGCGGGTGTGGGTGATGCGCAGCAGGTTCGAGTAGGCCCCCTTGAGTTCGGCGTCGCCGATCTTGACGTTGATCGACGAGGACGCATCCTGGTCGCCCGGTACTTCCTTGGGTTGGTCGCTCATTCGATTCTCCGTTGGTCGCCGACCTGTTGGCCGGGCGAGAGCCAGTCGATGTCGGTTCGAGCGCCCAGCGTCTCCACCTGCCACTCGTGGTCGGGCAGGTAGAGACCGATGCTCCTCTGCTGTGTGCTTTCCGCCACCGTGAACCGGAGCGCCCGGCGACGGTAATCGTACGCCCTGCCGTCACGGGCGTGAACCGCGACATCCACGGTGTACTCGCCCGGCGCCAGCCGCAGCTCCGGACAGACGAGCCGGATCCGCACTGGCCCGGCGAGAGAGCGCGCCTCGAAACCGGCCAGATCGGTGTTCGTGCCCCAGCAGTCGACGCCCCGGGGCGTCTTGACGCCGACGCCGAACACGAAGTCGGACAGTTCCTCCTTCGGCTCGACGTCGAGCTCGAAGGCCACCGCTTCCCCGCAGTGAACGTGGTAGCGCTCCTGCCGCTCCTCGCCGGCCAGCAGGCGCGTCGCCACGATCTCGGCCTGGCCCGAGCCCCAGCGCTCGACCTCTTCGGCAGCGTCCGCGGCGATCGTCGGGTCCTGTCCGCCCTGATCCGACTGCCGGCGGCGGTCGTGCGCCTCGCCTTCGCGCGCCGCCACCGACTCGAGGTAGGCGTCGATGACCCGTCGCGTCGACCCGAGACCCCGGATCCGCCCGCCGTCCAGCCACATCGCCCGGTCGCAGATCTCGTCGATCAGCGTCATCGTGTGGCTGACCACGAGCAGGGTGCCGCCGCCGGCCAGGTGCTCCTCGATCCGCGCCAGGCAGCGGTGAACGAACTCCTCGTCGCCGACGGCCAGGACTTCGTCGACCAGGAGCACTTCCGGGTCGGTGTGTATGGCGACCGAGAAGCCGAGCCGCACGTACATGCCGGAGGAGTAGTACTTGATCGGCTCCTCGATGAAGTCGCCGAGGCCGGCGAACTCCACGATGTCGTCGTAGCGCTGCTCGATCCGCCGCCGGCTCAGTCCGAGCAGGGCCCCGTTGATGAAGACGTTCTCCCGGCCGGAGATCTCGGGATGAAAGCCCGCGCCGAGCTCGATCAGGGCCGCCACGCGGCCGTTCACCGAGAGTTCCCCGGAAGTCGGCGGCAGCAGGCCGGCCACCAGCTTGATCAGCGTCGACTTGCCCGACCCGTTGCCGCCGATGATCCCCACCGCCTCGCCGGCGGCGACCTCGAAACTGACGTCGGTCAGGGCCTCGACGACTTCAGTCGAGGCCAGGCCCCCCGTCAGGCTGCCTTCGAGCAGCGCGCTCTTCAGCGTCCGCAGCCGGTAGCCGCCGGCGGCGCGCCGGTAGCGCTTGCACAGGCCGCTCGCCACGACAGCCGGGGGACTCAACTCAGACCGCCTCGGCCAGGGTGTCGGAGAGGCGCGAGAAGAGGCCGGCGCCCGCCACCCACGACACGGCGGCGATCAAGACCATGATCGCCCACACATGGAGCTCGGGCAGGCGGCCGAAGAACAGAAGGTCCTGGGTCGCGGTGGTGAAGGAGGTCATGGGGTTCAGTTGCACCACTTTCGCGAACTGCGGCGGCAGGTCGCTCAGGGTGTAGATGATCGGCGCCAGGAAGAACGCCAGGACCAGCAGATTGCCGAGGAGATCCCGCACGTCCTTGAAGTGAACGCAGAGAGCCGCCAGCGCGAAAGCGAGGCCGGCGACCATGACCAGCTCGATCGCCAGAACGGCCGGCAGCAGGACGGCCGTCCAGCCGGAGATCGGATAGCCCAGCAGCCGGCCGGCGAGCAGGGCGACGCCGACGATCGGCAGCGCCAGGAGGAAGTGCATCAGGTTCGCGACCACCGCCACCGCCGGCAGCACCTCGACCGGGAACACCGCCTTCCGGATCAGGCCCCCGTTGGCCGTGAGGGAGGTGCAGCCCTCGAGCAACGAGGTGGAGACCCAGATCCAGGGGAACAGACCGGTCACGAGGAACACGCCGTAGGGCTCGACGGCAACCAGGTCCGAACGCTTCAGGATCATGCCGAACACGAACGAATAGACGGCCAGCAGCAGGAGGGGGTTGAGCAGGGACCACAGGAACCCCAGGACGCTTCCCCGGTAGCGCGCGCGCAGCTCCCGCATGACCAGGGTCCAGAGCAGACTGCGGTAGCGGACCAGCGATCGGGCCAGTTCGACCATTGCCGCGAGCATCTTACGTTCCGGCGGACGGGCCGCCGGTCTCGCACTCGACGTACACCGGGGCGCCGCCAAGCACCGCGGGAACCCGCTCGAGCTCGCGGCCGTCCCGATCGCGCACCGCGCGCAGCTCCCCCTGCGGCCTGTAGGAGCAGCCGCTTCCGCCCGGAGCCCACACGATCCGGATCTCGCGCCCCTCCCGAAGCGCGCGGTAGCCGCGCAAACCTGACGGCATCCGCAGGCGCAGGACCTCCGCACCGGCCAGCTCGCGCTGGAGCTGGCGCAGCGCGAGATAGGCGGGACGCTGCCGGAGGCCGTCGCCCCGGGGGTCGAGCAGGCCGTATCCAGCGGCCGCCAACTGCCACCAGTAGACACGCTCCGCCAGACCGCTGCCCAGGGCCTCCAGCGCGTAGCGGACCAGGTAGCTGGCCTGGGCGTCCTCGTCCACCGCGACGTCGCGGCCCGCGGGGGCGTGCGGCCCCTCCGCAAGCGGCCAGTTGAACTCGGTGACCCAGCTCCGGCCCGACGTGCAGTCCGGGGCCCGGCGAGCCAGGGAACGCAGAACGGCCAGCTTGCCTGCGAGGTCGAAGCCGAGCTGGCGGTTCTCCGGCGCACCCCGCCGGTCGACGTAGAGCTGGCTCGCCAGAACGTCGAAGCGGCCCGCGGCCGAGCCCGAGTGGATCAGTGCGG
This sequence comes from Acidobacteriota bacterium, assembly GCA_028877275.1. Classification (GTDB taxonomy): domain Bacteria; phylum Acidobacteriota; class Thermoanaerobaculia; order Multivoradales; family Multivoraceae; genus Multivorans. The sequence continues at coordinate 35,793 of JAPPFP010000017.1, read as the reverse complement.
CTGTCGCGTGAGGCTCGAAGTCGATCACCGCGGGGGCCAGGAGGCAGGCGTCGGGACACTCAGCCCGCACCGCCCCGGCGCCTGCCGCCAGCAGGCTCCAGTAGTCCCCGGGCCGCCAGACCCCCCACTTGCTGCGGTTGGGCGCCTGACCGATGAGGAACCGCCGCCCGCAGGGTGCGAGCGCGGCCGCCGCTTCCTCGACCCGCCGCCGCCACAGGCCGGGGTCGCGCACCAGCGAGCGGTCCTGGCAGAACTGAAACACCAGGTCGACCGGCCGCTCGCCGCCGCGAAGGGTTCGCGCCAGTTCCAGCAGCTCGGAGTCGACGCCCTGCCAGAGGTGGAAGCGCAGGAGCACGGTGTCGACTCCCAGATCGTCGATCGCCCCCGCCAGCGAGGCGACCGGCGCGGAGCCGGGGCCGACCGCTACGCCGAGGCCGCTGAAGCGAACCGGCGCCGGGGCACGGTCGAGAACACGTCGGGCTCGACGCGCCTCCGCGACCGACAGCAGCAGCGGCACGGCCGATCGAAGCAGCGGCCGCGCGTGGTGACCGACGTCGCGCAGGCGCACGCCGAGACGCTGGCCGCGAGTGGCCTGCTGGTGGGGCTGATCGGTCAGCGGATCCCAGACCGTGCGCTCGGTGGCGCTCGCCCCCCGCTCCGCCTCGGGGATGTGGGGGTGAGCGCGACGGCGCGGCAACAGGAGATCAGCCAGGCGCCGCAGACCCCGCCGCGCGCCCCGCTTCGATCCCAGCTTGAGACGGAAGCCGTGGTGGCAGGCCTCGAACCAGAGCCGTTGAAGCGCCGGCAGGCCGCCCGGCCGGTAGCCGGCCAGGTACTCGGCCCGGTCCTCCGGACGCAGCACCGGCATCCGGCTGAGGTCCCTCAGTCGCTGACTGGTCGACAACCGTCGCCGGAAGCGGGCGCGGTTCAGGTCGACCAGGAACAGCTCGGCGTCGGTCGCCGGCTCCGCCAGGAGGACGTTGCCGGAGGTCAGATCCCTGAACCAGACGCCGTGGCGGTGCAGCTCCGCCGCCAGCGCGCCGACCCGCCGCAGCAGGGTCGGGCCGTGGATTCCGGGGAACTGCTCGGATGCGGCGCCCGCGTTCAGGGCGCGCAGGACGTAGCGCAACTCCAGCGCCTCCGGCACCAGATGGCAGACGTACCAGGCGGGACCGTCGATCGTGTTCGATTCCGCGTAGAGGACGGGTTCCGGCGTCGAGACGCCGAGGCGACGGAGCCGGCGGGCGGCACGGAAGCTCAGACGAGCCCGGGTGCCGCGCCGGCGGCGGCGGAGCCGCGCTCGCAGGTCGTCGTGGCGGAACTGCTTGACGACCACGGCCGTCCCGGCCTCCCGCCCGGCCGGCCGCCAGCGGGCTTCGTAGAGATAGCTGCGGCCCCAGTGCAGGCTGCGCAGGGCGCTCCCGGGGTCCAGCAGCCGGCGCAGGGTCTCCTCGAAGCCGGCGCCCGGGTCCCCGTCCACCGCAGCCTGAGCGACCGAGCCCTTGAGGTCGTCGAACTCGAACCGGCGTTCCGGTCCCTCGGCCTCGACGGTCAAGACCGTTCGAGCTCGGTGACGACGAAGTGCTCGCGATGCAGGTCCGGATCCGCCTCCAACAGGATGGGCACGTCGAACGCTCCCTGCATCCCGTCCAGCACGTCCGACTCGGAACCGTTCAGTCCGTCCAGCACCGCCGGGTGAACCCGAACCGCTACCTGGCGGCAGCCGCGGCCGGCATGCGCCAGGCAAGCCCTTCGCAACTCCAGACAGATCGTCGCGACGGACTTGATCCGGCCCCTGCCACGGCAGGTCGGACAGGGTCCCGTCAGCGCCCGCTCCAGGTTCTCGCGACGCCGCTGCCGGGTGAGTTGAACCAGGCCGAACTCCGAGATCTCGAGCACCCGCTTCCGGGCGCGGTCCTTCAACAGTTCCTCCTCGAGTCGCGCGAACACCGTGCGACGATCCTCTTCGCGCTCCATGTCGATCAGGTCGATGACGAGAATGCCGGACAGGTCCCGCAGCCGGATCTGGCGGACGGCCTCCGCGACCGCCTCGAGGTTGGTACGGAGGACCGTGTCGCGAAAGTTCCCCCCACCGCCGACGGCGCCGACGTCGCGGCCGGAGTTCACGTCGATGGCCACCAGTGCCTCGGTCTGGTTGATGACCAGGTGGCCGCCGGACGGCAGCGGCGCCTTCGGCTCCAGCGCGGCGTCGACGCCGTCGTCGATGCGGTAACGATCGAACAGACCGCGCCGGCTCCGCTCGAGCCTCGTCAGGAGTTCCGGCTGGACCCGCCCGAGGTACTCGCGGATGACGCGGTGAGCATCGACGCCGTCGACCAGCAGGGCGGCGAAGTCCTCCCCGAAGTGGTCGCGAATCACCCGTACCGCCAGTTCTTCCTCCTGGTGGACCTGCGCCGGGACCGCGGACGCGGCCGTACGCCCCTCGATCTCGCGCCAGGCGTCGGCGAGGACCTGGTACTCCCTCGCGAGGTCTTCCGCCTGCGCCCCCACCGCGGCCGTACGCACGATGCACCCCGTCTCCTCGAGCGCGTCGGCCCACAGTTCCAGGGCTATTGTCTTCAGCCGCGTCCGTTCGTCCGGATCCTCGATCCGCCTGGAGATCCCCACCCGGCCGGCCTGCGGCGTCAGCACGAGGTAGCGGCCGGGAATCGTGATCTCGGTGGTGACCCGCGGTCCTTTGTCCGCCAGCCCCTCCCTGACGATCTGAACGACGACTTGCTCACCCCGGCGCGGGATGCCGTCGCCACTCCGCCGGCCCTCTCCGCCAGGCTCTCCCGCTTCGTCGCACGCCATCTCCTCCAGATACAGGTAGCCGTCCCGCTCCAGGCCGAGGTCGACGAACGCGGCCCTCATGCCTGGAAGAACCCGCCGTACCCTCCCCTTGTAGATGTTGCCCACGAGACCGCGGCCGCGGCGGCGCTCGACGAAGAACTCCACCAGCCGGCCGGCCTCCAGGACGGCCAGGCGGGTCTGGTGCGGGTCGCCTTCGACCAGAAGCTCCCTGTTCATTTCGCTGCCGGCTGGCCTTCCCGGGACGGCTCAGATGTTGACGAACCGCCGTATGTCGAGGCCGATCATCAAGCCCGTGGCCGCACAACAGAAGAGCATGAAGGAGCCGCCGTAGCTGAGGAAGGGCAGCGGGATGCCAGTGATCGGAAGCAGGCCGACCACCATCGCCGTATTGTAGAGAACGTGGCCTGCCATGAAGGCGAGCAGGCCGACGACGAGCAGCATGCCGGCCGGGTCTCGCGCCGCCAGAGCCACGCGCACGCCGTTCCCCAGGTAGAGCAGGAGCAGCCCCAGTACGACGGTGACGCCCATGAAGCCGTACTCCTCGCCCAGCACGGCGAACACGAAGTCGGTGTGAGGCGTCGGCAGGAACTGCAGATTCGACTGCGTGCCCTCGCCGTATCCCTTGCCCAGCACCTGGCCCGACCCGATGGCGATGCGGCTCTGGCGCACCTGGTATCCCGACCCGAGCGGATCCGCGTGGGGCCTGAAGAAGCTCGACAGCCGATCCTTCTGGTAGTCCTGCAGGGCGAAGATCCAGATGGCGCCCGCGACCACGGCGGCCACCCCCAGCGCGATCAGTGCCGAACGGAGCCTGACGCCGGCGACGATGGCCATCGCGGCCAGCATGGGCACGAACATCAGGGCGCCGCCCATGTCCGGCTGCAGGGCGATCAGCAGCACGGGCGCGACGACGACCGCCGAGGCCGCCCAAAGCCAGCCGCGAGGCGCCACCGGCGCCTGCGCTTCCGCCATGTGACGGGCCAGCAGGAGGACGGTCGCGATCTTGCAGAAGTCCGACGGCTGACCGCCGAAACCGCCGATCCCGATCCAGCTCCGGGCACCCCCCGCCTCGTGGCCGAAGAAGGTCACCGCCGCGAGCGCCGCGAGCGCCGCCAGGTAGATCCAGAAGGCGTAGCGAAGGAGGAACGAGTAGTCGACCGCCGCCGCCGCCGCCATGACCAGCAGACCCAGTGCGATCCACGCCGACTGGCGGACTTCGTAGTCGGTGCTCATGTCCGCCGAAGCACTGGAAATGACGACCAGGCCGATCGCCGACAGCGCCAGCGCCGAGCAACCGAGCAGCCAGGAGACGGACCGGACCCGGCGTACCAGGGGCCAGGGATCAGGTCTTTGGGGCAGCACTGAAGTAACCCTCGTGCATCTGTCTCGCCAGCGGCGCCGCCGCTTCCGAGCCTCTGCCCCCGTTCTCCACGAACACGACGACGACCAGCTCGGGCGCCTCCACCGGAGCGTAGGAGGTGAACCAGGCATGATCGGCCTGCTCGGGCGGGAGGTCCTCCGAGCGGATCCAGGTCGCCTGCGCGACGACCTGGGCGGTGCCCGTCTTTCCGGCGACCGCGACCACCGGCGTTCTGGCGCTGCGTCCGGTTCCGTTCTCGACGACATTGGCGAGCGCTTCGGCGACGAAGGACACCACCTCGCCGTCCAGACCGAGCGGCTCCGGAGGTTTCCCGCCACCGGCGATCAGGTACGGGCGCACCCGGAATCCCCCATTCGCCACCGCGGCGGTCATCACCGCCACCTGGAGCGGCGAAGTCAGCAGCGGCCCCTGGCCTATCGCCACCGAGACCGTCTCGCCCGGATACCAGGGATAGCCCCGGCGATTCCTGCTCCACTCGGGATCGGGCACCAGACCCTCGCTCTCGCCCGGCAGTTCGACTCCCGTTCGGTCACCCAGACCGAGCCGGCGGGCATAGGCGGCAATCGTCTCGATTCCGATCTTGACGCCCTGGCGGTAGAAGTAGATGTCGCAGGAGTGCTGCAGGGCCCCGCGCAGATCGACGAGGCCGTGCCCCCTCGACTGCCAGCAGCGCCAGCGCCGGTCGTAGAGCCGGGTCGCACCGTTGCAGTAGATCCGCTCCTCCGGACGAAGCAGACCCTCCGCCAGACCCGCCACCACCATGGCGATCTTGAACACCGAGCCCGGAGGGTAGGTGTTCTGGATCGCCCGGTTCTGGAGCGGCTTTCCCGGCGCGTCGACGATCCGGTCCCAGTCCTGCTGGCTCAACCTGCCGCCGAAGCTGTTCGGGTCGAAGGAAGGGGAGGAGACCATCGCCCGGATCGCGCCGTCGCGGGGGTCGAGCGCCACGATCGCGCCGATCTTGTCCGCCATCAGGCTCTCGGCCAACTGCTGAAGCCGCAGATCGATCGTCAGGGTGACCGACTCGCCGGGCGCCGCGTCCGTCCGCCGCACGTCCTCACCCATCAGACGGCCTCGACTGTCGACGACCACGATCCGCTCGCCGTGGTTTCCGCGCAGCAATCGATCCCGCAGCAACTCCACGCCGCTGCGGCCGACCAGGTCCCCGGCCGCCAGCGAGGCGTCGCGGTCGTGTTCGGAGGGAGTCGGTTCACCGAGATGGCCGACCACATGGGCGGTCTGGAAGCTGTGCCGGTACAGGCGGCGCCTCGAAGTAGCGATCTCGAACTCCGGATGCTCGGGTTCCTTCGAAACCTCGAACCGGGCGACCTGGGTCAGCTCCAGGTCCTCGGCGAGCAGCACGGGCACCTCCCGGGCCACTCCCCGATGACGCTCCAGCGCGGCCCTGAGTTCACGCTCCTCCCGGCCGAGGATTTCCGCCGCGAAGGCCAGACTGGCGCCAAGATCCGCGCTCCTGCTGCGGTCGATCATCAAGCGAAAGGTGGGCGTGTTCTCGACCAGAATCCGCCCCGAACGGTCGTAGATCAGGCCCCTCGGCGCGTCCAGCCGCAGCACTCGCAGCCGGTTGTTCTCGGCCAGTCGTTCGTAGTGCTCCGCCCGAATGATCTGGTGATACCAGTAGGCGCCGATCACAACGGCCAGGCACAGGCCGAGTACGCCGCACAGCCACTTGAGCCGGGCCGCCATGTTCAGCAGGACCCAATCCGAGCTGTGCTCCCGGGTGGGGTTCTGCAGACTCATCATGTGGCCTTCGGGGTCACCGCAGGCGCGCCCTCCCCTCCTTCAGTGTACGCCGTTCATCCACCCAGGCGCGGGCCCGTTTGAACAACCACAGGCCCGGCGCACCGACAGCGGTCGTCGCGACCACGCGCAGCAGGACGGCGCCGCCGCTGAGTTCGCCGACCTCCAGAACGGCGAGCAGGCCGAGAACGATCGCCTGGTGCACGAGCGTGCCGACGGCGACAAGGAGCAACGCCACCAGCCGCTGGCTGGTGACGACTCGCTGCGACAGGCGGGCGACTCCGTAGCCCACGACGCAGCAGGCGAGGCCATGGAGGCCGAACGGCGAGCTGTTCAGCAGGTCCTGGACCAGGCCGGCGACCAGGCCGCCCGCGCCGCCCTGGAGCGAGTTGCCGGCCAGGCTGCTCAGGACGACGAGGAGCACGAACAGGTCGACCGCGCGGCCGGCCACCGGCAGAACTTCGGCCAGCAGCAGCTCGACCAGAGCCACCAGGGTCAGACTGGCGGCGAACCTAGCGGCCCACGGCATCCGCGCCGTCCATGACCGCCTCGGGTACCGGGTCGCGGCGCCATATGAAGGCATGGCTGAGCGAACCGAGATCCACGCGCGGAGCGACCCTGATCTCGTGGAACTGATCGCCGCTGGACTCGACGGAAGTGACCGTGCCGATCGGGATCCCGCGCGGGAAGACGCCGTCGATGCCGGCCGTGACCACACGATCTCCCGGCCGGACATCCACCTGCACCGGTACGTACGCGAGCGACAGTACGCCGGCCTCCTCCGTGCCCCGAACGATGCCTTGACGGCGCGTGCGCTCGATCATCGCCCCCACGGAAGAGTCGCGATCCGTAACCAGCAGAACGCGCGCATAGTCGCCACCGGCGGAAACGACGCGGCCGAGCAGGCCGTCGACCGTAGTCACCGGCCGCCGCGCCCACTCCTCCCTCGCGTTCCCGCGAGGCAACCGCAGGATGGCGCTGCGGCGCCACGAGTGGTAGTCGACGGAGACGACATCCGCCAGCAACAGTTCGGGATTCGCCGGCCGGGCGTATCCGAGTGGCTCCGAAAGCAGGTCGACCTCCAGCTCCGCGCCCAGGGCGGCCGCATGGGCAGCCTCGAGTTCCCGCAGCCGGCTTCGCAGTTCGTCGTTCTCTCGTTCCAGCCGAGCCCTCGTCCGCCACCGCTCTCGCACCCCGTTCGTGACGTCGACGACGGCGCCGACGAGGCGTTTCGCCGGGGCCTCCACCCACAGCGCCACATCGCCCGCCCGCTCCGGCGACTGAGCGGTCAACGATGCGAGCAGCAGGGTCACCGCAACGGCGAACAGGATGGCGACCCGACGCTCGCTCATCTCGGTGAACGCCTCCTCAGCGAACCGAAACCCTGCGCAGCAGATCGATGTCCCGCAGCACCCGGCCGGTGCCCAACACGACGGAGGCCAGCGGGTCCTCCGCGGCGAAGACCGGCAGTCCGGTCTCCTCGCGGAGCCGCTGGTCCAGCGCATGGAGCAGCGCACCGCCGCCCGACAGGACGATGCCCTTGTCCATCACGTCGGCCGAGAGCTCCGGCGGCATCCGTTCCAGGGCCTGCAGCACGGAGTCCACGATCTGCTGCACGGGTTCCTCGAGCGCGTCCCGGATCTCCCCGTCGGAGATCCGGAGGCTCCGGGGCACACCGCGCACGAGATCCCGCCCCTTGATGTCCATGTAGAGCGACTTCTGGAGTGGAAAGGCGGATCCGATCTCGACCTTGATCTTCTCGGCGGTCCGCTCCCCGACCAGCATGTTGTGCTTGCGCTTCAGGTGCCCGGCGATCGCCTCGTCCATCGCGTTGCCGGCCACCCGCAGCGACCGGCTGTAGACGGTGCCCGCCAGGGAGATCACGGCGACATCGCTGGTGCCGCCGCCAATGTCGACGATCATGTTGCCAGTCGGTTCCGTGATCGGCAGGCCGGCGCCGATGGCCGCCATCATCGCCTGCTCGACCAGGAAGACCTCGGACGCGCCAGCGCTCATGGCCGCCTCTCTCACCGCCCGTTTCTCGACCGGCGTGATCTCGGAGGGCACGCCGATCACGATCCGCGGGCGGGCCAGGCGGCGGCCGTGATGGGCCTTGCGGATGAAGTGCTTGAGCATGTGCTCGGTCATTTCGAAGTCGGCGATCACGCCGTCCTTCATCGGCCGCACGAGGAACAGGATCCCCGGCGTGCGCCCGAGCATCCCCTTGGCCTCGGTGCCGACCGCCTCGATGCGGTTGCTCTGGCTGTTGACGACGACGACCGACGGCTCGCGCACGACGATGCCGTTCGCCTGAGTGAAGACCAGGGTGTTGGCCGTCCCCAGGTCGATGGCCAGGTCGCTAGAGAACCACTGCAGGAAACGCATTCGGGATGGACCTCACCCCGCGATCATAACCGCCGGAAGATCGCCGGATCCTGTTAGCATGAAAGCTCTTCTGCGCCCCTCCCGGCGCCGGGGTCAAGAACATGCTGAACGTCATTCGCAAGAACATCAAGAGCTTCTATCCGCTGGCCATCGGCCTCGCCGGGGTCTTCGTGCTCCTCGTTTTCACCGATTTCCGGTCGCTGGAGGGTACGCGCGTCAACCCGGACGCAGCCACCGTGGGCGGCGAGAGCATCACCTTCGCCGAGTTCGAGCGCAGCTACCGGAACGCCGAGAACCGCTACCGGGAGATCTACGGCGACGCATTCAATGCGGATCTCGCCGATCAGATCCAGTTGCCGGTTCAGGCCCTCGAAGCCCTGATCAATGACCGTCTTCTCATCAGGGAGGCGGAACGGATGGGGCTGACCGTCAGCGATGAAGAGCTCCAGGAAGAGATCCTCTCCGTGCCCGCCCTGACCGACGGGGCCGGCAACTTCATCGGCGCGCAGCGGTACCAGGAAGTCCTGCGCGCGAACCGGCTCACGGTGGACGACTTCGAAGCCGACCTGCGCACGTCCCTCCTGGTGCAGAAGCTGCAGGCGGCGCTGACGGAGGTCGCCCACGTTTCCGACGCGGAGGTCGAGCTGCGCGCCCGCGACGCCGCCGAGCGCGCCGCCATCCGCTACTTCCAGGTGCCGGCCAGCCGCTTCGCCGCCGAGGCCGAGCCTTCGAGCGAAGAGGCCACCGCCTACTACGAGGAGCATCGCGAGGAGTTCAAGCTTCCCGAGCGCCGGCGCGTGGGCTATCTGCTGGTCAGCACGAACACGGTCCGGGCCGAACTCGAAGTGACCGACGACGAGGTCCAGACGTACTACGAGGACAACTCGGCCCAGTTCGAGATCCCTGAGCAGGTTCGGGCCAGCCACATCCTGCTGCTCGAGAACAGCGAGCGGGACGCGGAGCAGGCGCGCGGCCTGCTGAACCAGTTGCGCGGCCGCGTCGAGGCCGGAGAGGACTTCGCGGCGCTGGCCCGCGAGTACTCCGACGACGAGGCGACGAAGGAGGCCGGTGGCGATCTCGGCTACTTCGGCCGCGGTGCGATGACGCCGGCCTTCGAAGAGGCCGCGTTCGGCGCCGCGAGCGGCGAACTGGTCGGACCGGTCGAGAACCAGCTCGGTCCGCGCCCGGCGCATCACCTGATCCAGGTCCATGAGCGCCATGAAGGCGGACGCCAGACCCTCGAGGAAGTCGGCAACCTGATCCGGGTCCAGCTCCTGGCTACCCGGGCCGAAGAGGAGGCGAAGAGCCGGATCGACGCTCTGCACGAGCGGCTGGCCGACGAGACGTTCGCCGGGGAGGACGAGAGCCGGGAACTGGCCGCCGCCGAAGCGCTCGTCTATGCCAGCACGGAGCCGTTCGGCGAGGACGACCCGGTGGCAGGCATCGGCCGCAACTTCAACTTCAGCTCCGCGGCCTTCGGTCTCGAGGCAGGCGCCTGGTCCGAGCCGGTCCGCATCGCGGCGGGCTGGGCTCTCCTGTCCGTGCTCGAGGTGCTGCCGCCCCGCGACTCGGAGTTCGCGGAAGTCGAAGCGGACGTCCGGGAGGTCGTTCGCGTGCAGAAGGAGGGCGAACTCCTGGCGGCGGCGCTCACCGAGGCGCGGGGACGCGTCGAGAACGGGCTGAGCATGGACGACGCGGCCCAGGAGTTCGACGCCGTGATCGAGGAGAGCGGGAGCTTCGGCCTGCGGCAGCCGATCGGCGCCCTGGGCGCGATGCCTGAGCTGTCTCGCGCCGCGTTCGCGCTCTCCGCCGGCGAAACGGGCGGCCCGGTGGACACTCCGTTCGGCGCCGTTCTGTTCGAAGTCACAGAGCGCGAGTCCTTCGATCCCGCGCTCTTCGACCCGGAAACGACACGGAACGAGCTCCTGGCCGAGCGGAACCTGACGATGCTCCAGTCGCTGCTGCAGCGGCTCCGCGAGGAGGTCGGCGTCCACTACACCCAGGACTTCATCGAGAACTTCGGTCTGGGCGAGGCCGAGGCAGCCGGCACCTGACCGCGGCGCGGCGCTCCATAGCGGCTTGATCGGCTATCTGCGCGGGCGCCGCCTGGCCCTCGAGCCCGAACGCCTGGTGCTCGACACGAACGGCGTCGGCTACGCCGTGCGGATCCCCCTGTCGACCTACTTCGAGCTGGAGAGACTCGATCCGGCAGCCGAGGTCGGCCTGTTCATCCATACTCACGTTCGCGCCGACGCGATCGAGCTCTTCGGCTTCTGGACCGAGTCCGAACGGACCCTGTTCGAGCACTGCCTCGGCGTCAGCGGCGTCGGTCCCCGGCTGGCGCAGGTGGTCCTGTCCGGCGGTTCCACGAGAGACCTGCTGAACGCCATCGGCGGCGGCAACGTGGCGGCTCTCACCCGGATCCCGGGGATCGGCCGCAAGACCGCCGAACGGATGGTCCTGGAACTCCGGGAGAAGGCGAAGACGCTGCTCGCCGAGGCGGGCGCCGAGCCGCCCGAGGCCGAACCCGAAGCAGGCCGCGAGGACGAACAGGAACAGGCCGTCAGCGCGCTGGTCAACCTCGGCTACCGCGCGTCCGAGGCGCAGCGGGCCGTCTCACGCGTGCTGGCGGAACAACCCGAGATGGACTTCCAGGAACTCCTGCGCCGCAGCCTGCGGCAGCTTTCCCGGCTCTGACGACCGGGAAGGCGTCGTCGCATGCACCCGCCCGGTCGGAGCCGGAGGGGGTCTGCTCCCAGCTGACGCTCCCGCTTGAGAGGAGATGGGGAGGGTTGCGGTCGCTCCGCTTCACTCGCTCCGGTTTGTGATCGGTTCATGGGAGGGCGCCGGGCGTCGCTCGTTCAGAGGCACCTGGGAGCTGACCCCCTCTGGCCCCGAAACCGGGCTGGACGTCGCCGCCGCCGCCACTGTCCCAGGTGGTCCACCGGGTCTGTCGCGCCATTGCCACCTAGGCACCAAGACGGCATAGAGCTAGACGCCTCCTACCTATGGAGGAGCTTCCGGCCAGCGCTTGACAGCATCAACGCAGACCCCATAACATCCCAACGGTCCCAACAACAAGGTTGAGCGGGGCGGCCATGTCGAGCTTCGTCACCACGGATGAAGGAGGCAGAGATGAGCGAGACAGACACATACACGATAACGCTGGAGCTTCTGCGCTCCCAACGAGATAAGTGGCTGCGCAGGTACTCGGAGGCCAAAGGCAAGTACGAGCGAGCTGAGGACGCTCTGCAGAGCTTGGAGCGATTCGTGGAGCAACTGGGGGAAGGCCCTGAGCCTCCGGCGACTGCCCAAAGTGCCGCAGAGCCTCTCCCGTTCAGCCGCATGGGCTTGACCGAGGCGATACGCGGGTACATCTCGGCCAGGCCCGGCCCTTACAAGACGACGAAGATCCGCGACGCCCTCATGAACGGTGGCTATCCATCCAAGAGCAGGTCGAGGCTGTACGCGTCAGTGTGCGCGACCCTTGACCGGTTTGTCGACAAAGGGGAACTGCGGAAGCGCGGATCCGGTGAGTGGGAGCTGCCACCGGACAACACTCCAGCCTCAGGGGAGGTACCGCGTCCCACAGTGCACTACCAAGGAGATGCGGCTGAGTTATGATCTCAAGCTCAGTTGGGGATGTTCTGTTGACAACTAACGTGCTTCCTCTCTCTCAACCTACTGATAGTGGTACCCGGCCCGAACGGGTACTAGGGGTAGTACCTATTTGTCGCATAGGTATAGGTAGACGACTACCCTCAACTGCTGATAGGCTTCGCTCTCGGTGATCCGTGACGGGGACCAACACGAAGAGGCGGCGGTCCGAGTACCAATTCGGACCGCCGCCAACGACCTTGACCTTCGACGGAGATGGGCTAGTGGCTGAGTGGTAAGGCAGCCCTCTTGCAAAGGGACGTACCGAGGTCATGTGTTGAAGCGCACACCTCGGTCACGGGTTCAAATCCCGTCTGGCCCTCCATACTCCTTGTCGAAGATCCTCCGCAGGCTTGAAAACGCCCACAGTGGGCGCAGCGTACCCACGTAGACCACTTTAGTCAACTTAGATCTACTCTTTGCTGACTCTTGAAACAAACCACCACCTGTATAGAGAGAAGGCACCAAGGCAGTCTTGACGACAAACACACGCTCGGGCTCGCCTTAGCTGATGTCAGCGCGTTCCTCCGCCGAGTAGTCTTCCTCCCCAGTGATACCGCGATAGCATCCGCCCATGGCCGGGACGGTTGGCACCGACGGTGAAGAGAGCGTTCTCTCAGCCGCCCGGGACGCGGAGGACCGTCGCCTCGAACCGTCGCTGCGGCCGCAGCGGCTGAACGAGTATCTGGGCCAGGAGAAGATCGTCGAGCTGCTCGACATCTACATGCAGGCGGCGCGCCGGCGGGGCGAGGCTCTGGACCACGTGCTGCTGTTCGGGCCGCCCGGGCTCGGCAAAACGACCCTGGCGCACATCATCGCCAGGGAGATGGGTTCCACCTTGCGGTCCACCTCCGGTCCGGTCCTGGAGCGGGCGGGCGACCTGGCGGCGATCCTGACCAACCTCGAACCCGGGGACGTCCTCTTCATCGACGAGATCCACCGGCTCGGTCCGACGGTGGAGGAGATCCTCTACCCGGCGCTCGAGGACTTCCAGCTCGATCTGGTGATCGGTGCCGGGCCGATGGCCAAGACGGTGCGCATCGATCTGCCCCGATTCACACTGGTCGGCGCCACCACCCGCGCCGGCCTGATCACGCCACCGCTGCAGGGGCGCTTCGGCATCGTCCACCGGCTCGACTTCTACGGTCCGGACGTTCTCAGCGTCATCATCCAGCGCTCGGCCGAGCTGCTCGAGGTGCCCGTCGACCTGGGCGGCGCCGACGAGATCGCCCGGCGCAGCCGCGGCACGCCCAGGATCGCGAACCGGCTGCTGCGCCGGGTGCGCGACTACGCGCAGATAGAAGCGGACGGGCGGATCGACCGCGACACCGCAAACCAGGCTCTCCTCCAGCAGGAAGTCGACGAGCAGGGCCTCGACAAGATCGACCGCAGGATCATGAAACTGCTGATCGAGCAGTACGGCGGCGGCCCGGCCGGCCTGAAGGCACTAGCGGCCTCGGTCGGCGAAGACGAGGGCACGATCGAGGACTTTTACGAGCCGTACCTCGTCCAGAAGGGGTTCCTACAGCGCACTCGCCGCGGCCGCGTGGCCACCAAACGCGCATACGAACACCTGGACCTGCCCGTCCACAACACCCTCTTCTAGGTCGCTCCGGCTGGGTGCGCGGGTCTTCTGACCCGCCCTACTGGCACAGTCCGAACGACAGGCCAGCGGCCCCCGGCAAAGACGTCCAGCCCGTTCTGGGTCCGGAGGGGGTCAGCTCCCAGGTGCCTCTGAACGAGCGACGGCCACCGACCGCACAGGATCCGACGCCAGACCGGAGCGAGTGAAGCGGAGCGGGCGCAGCCCCTACCATCTCCTCTCAAGCGCCCGCGTCACCCTGGGAGCTGACCCCCTCCGGCCCCAGAACGGGCGGGTGCCTCCCCCGCCGTGGCGTCGACTGCCGCTCGCGTATACGCTATGGCGCCTTTCGCGCCCTCCGACGACGTGACTTCCAACGCATCCGATCATGAAAGTACTCAAGTTCGGCGGCTCCTCCGTGGCCGACGCAGGCCGCCTGCAGGCGGCCGCGCGGATCGTCGAACGGCAACTCGACGGTTGCCCGGGGAACGGTGCGGTGGTCGTCTCCGCTCTCGGCGGGGTCACGGACCGCCTGCTGGCGCTGGCAGCGGGCGCTCTTGAGGGCAACGGGGGCGCCGAGACGGCGAGCGAAGCCGCCGCGCTTCGCGACCACCACCTGAAGATCGCGGCCGAGGTCGCGGACCCGGCCGACCTGCCCGCCCTCAGGGCGGCCCTCGACGAACTGTGCGAGGGCCTGGTCCGGGAACTCGGCGACTGCGAGCGGACCGGGATCACCGCGGAGCGACCTCGGGAAGCCTGGATCGACCGGATCGTCTGCCACGGTGAGCTCCTGTCGACCCAGCTCCTGGCCGCGGCGCTCCGCGCCCGGAGCCTGCCGGCCGAGGCCCGCGACGCTCGCCCGCTGGTTCGGACCGATCGCTCCTTCCAGGCGGCGCTCGTCGCGCTCGAACCGACGATGGACGCGATCGCCGCCCATTTCGCCGGGCTCGGCGAGGACGGCCCCCTGCAGGTGGTGACCGGCTTCCTCGGCAGCACGTCGGAAGGGGAAACGACGACCCTGGGCCGCAGCGGTTCCGACCTGACGGCCTCGCTGGTCGGCGCCGCGCTCGACGCCGAAGGGATCGAGATCTGGACCGACGTCCCGGGCGTGATGACGGCCGACCCGAGACGCGTCGAGGACGCCCTGCCGATCCCGCGGTTGAGTTACGAGGAGATGCTCGAGCTCTCTCACTTCGGCGCCAGGGTCGTCTACCCGCCAACGGTCACGCCGGCCCGTCGCAAGGCCATCCCCCTGCTCGTTCGCAGCACCCTCGACCCCGAGCACCCCGGCACCCTGGTCGACGGCGGCAGGGACCGGCAGCGGGCTCGCGGCACGGCGGTCACCGGCATCTCCTCGATCGACGACGTCCACCTGATGCTGCTGGTCGGCGACAACCTGGTCGGCACCCCGGGCGTCGCCGCGCGGCTGTTCGACGCCCTGGCGGCGAGCAGAGCCAGCGCGATCCTGATCTCGCAGGCGTCCAGTGAGCACTCGATCTGCTTCGCGGTCGAGCCCGGCGTCTCCGAGGCGGCGAGGAAGGCGGTAGACGCGGAGTTCCGGGCGGAGATCGAGGCCGGATCGGTGCGTCCCATCAGGGTCGAGCGGGACCAGTCCATCGTTGCGGTGGTCGGCGACGGCATGCGCGATCGGCCCGGCATCGCCGGGCGCGTGTTCGGCATCCTGGGCCGGCGCGGCGTCAACGTGAGGGCGGTGGCCCAGGGTTCGTCCGAGCGGAACATCTCGATGGTCGTCGCCAGGGCCGACGAGGGACGCGCGGTGCGCTGGATCCACCGGGAGTTCTTTCACCGCGCCGCCTCCGGACGGCTCGCGCTCTACGTGCTCGGCGTCGGCGGCGTCGGATCGGCCCTGCTCCGGCAGCTCGCCGCCGAGCGGGACGCGCTCGAGCAGCGAGGTATCGACCTGCAGTTGCGGGGTCTGGCGAGCTCCCGTTTCATGGAGCTCGCGGTGCGCCGGGGCGGCAGGCGCCTCGACCCCGGCGCCGCCGCGGACACGGACGGGTGGCGAACCGCCCTGGAGCAGGGCGGCGAAACGGCGGACCTCGACCGCCTGCTCGAGCACCTCGGTGAAACCGCGGCCGGCGGCGGCCGCACGATACTGGTCGATGTCACGGCGAGCGGCGCCATGGGCGCGGTCTACCACCAGGCTCTCGCAGCCGGCGCCGCGGTGGTCAGCGCCAACAAGCTTCCCTTCGCGGGGCCGATCGCGGACTTCCGCGCGTTCCGCGCCGACAGCGGGGCGAACGTCTTTCACGAGGCGACCGTGGGCGCCGGCCTGCCTGTCCTCCACACTGTCGATCTGCTGCTTGGCGCGGGCGATCCGATCGAGTCCGTCTCGGGCGTCTTCTCCGGAACGCTGGCCTATCTCACCGGCGAGCTGAGCGCGCGGCAGGTGTGGAGCGACGCCGTCCGCCGGGCCCACGGGTTGGGCTACACGGAGCCGGACCCGCGCGACGACCTCGGCGGACTGGACGTGGCGCGCAAGCTGCTCATCCTGGCCCGGCTGTGCGGCGCCGATCTCGAGATGGACGACGTCGAGGTGGCGCCCATGCTCGACCGGCCCGACCTCGCCGACCTGCCGCTCGAGGACTACTGGCAGCGCCTCGCCTCCGCGGACGAGGAGATGGCGGCCCGCTTCGCCGAGGCCAGGTCCGCCGGACTCGAACTCGCCTATCTCGCCGAACTGGACACGGGCGGCGAGAGCGCGACGGCCCGGGTCGGGCTCCGAGCCGTTCCGCCCGACCACCCGGTGGCAGGAATGCCGGCGTCGGACAACATGTTCGTCTTCCGGAGCCAGCGCTACAATGCGCGGCCGCTGATCGTCCAGGGACCCGGCGCCGGGACCGAACTCACCGCCGGCGGCGTATTCGGCGACATCCTGCGCGCCTGGGCCGAGCGGGGAGCCTCACCATGACAACCCGCAACGAACCCCTCCGCGCCGCCGTCCTCGGTGCGACCGGCACCGTGGGCCAGCGCTTCGTCACCCTGCTGGCGGAGCACCCGTGGTTCGAGTTGACGGCGCTGGCCGCCTCCGAGCGGTCCGCCGGGAAGGCCTACCGCGACGCGGTGACCTGGATTCAGACCCGGCCCATCGACGACGCGGTGGCGGCCATGCCCGTTCAGACGATCGACGAACTGATGGACGGTGCCAACCTGCCCGGCGGCGAACTGGACATTGTCTTCTCGGCCCTGGACGCCAGCGTCGCGAGAGACATCGAGCCCCGGTTCGCACGGCGCTGCCTGGTCGTCACCAACGCGAGCGCCCACCGCATGGACGCGGACGTGCCGCTGCTCGTGCCCGAAGTGAACCCGGACCACCTCTCGCTGCTGTCTCCGCCCGAGGGCGGCCAGGCGCTTCCCGCCGGCATCGTCGCCAACCCGAACTGCTCGACGATCGGGCTGGTGCTGGCGCTCAAGCCTCTCGCCGACGCCTTCGGCTTCGAGCGGATCTCCGTCGTGACGCTGCAGGCGGTATCCGGCGCCGGGCTGCCCGGCATCTCGAGTTACCAGATCCTGGACAACGTGATCCCCTGGATCTCCAGCGAAGAGGAGAAGCTCGAGATCGAGACCGGCAAGATCCTGGGCCGGTTGAGCGGCGGAACGATCGAGCCGGCCGAGGTCGCGGTCTCCGCCCAGTGCAACCGCGTTCCCGTGGTCGACGGACACACGCTCTGCATTTCGGTCGACCTCAAGGGCGAGCCGGCGATGGAGGACGTCCGGGAAGCCTGGCGGAGTTTCCGCGCCGAGCCGCAGGAACGGGGTTTGCCGTCGGCGCCGGTGCAGCCGACCGTCTACCTCGGCGACGACGAGCCGCCTCAGACGCGCGTCCACCGGGACCTCGGCCAGGGCATGACGACCTCCATCGGCAGGCTGCGGGAGTGTCCGATCCTCGGCTACCGGTTCGTCGCCCTGTCGCACAACACCCTGCGGGGCGCCGCCGGCGGGGCGCTGCTCGCCGCCGAGCTCGCCGTCGTCCGCTGCGGGCGACGGGCCGCCGAATGACGAAGTCAGTGAGGGCGTTCGCCCCGGCCTCGGTCTCCAACATTGCCTGCGGATTCGACATCCTGGGCTTCGCCCTGCAATCGGAGGGCAACGGCCACCTGGGCCCGGGAGACGTCGTCACCGCCCGCGAGCGCGAGCCGACCGCCGGCGGGCACGGCCCGGTCCGCATCACGGCGATCGCCGGCGACGAAGGACGGCTGCCGCTCGAGGCGGAGCGCAACACGGCCGCCGTCGCCGCGAAGGCGCTCGTCCACGGGGATGCGCCGGACAAGGCCGTCGACCTCGAGATCGAGAAGCGCATGCCGCTCGAGAGCGGACTGGGTTCGAGCGCCGCCAGCGCGGTGGCGGCGGTGGTCGCGGTCGACGCACTGCTCGGTCTGGAACTGCCGGCCGCTGCCCTGCTGCGCTACGCCGTCGCCGGCGAGATCCTGGCGAGCGGGGGCGCGCACGCGGACAACCTGGCCCCTTCCCTGCTCGGCGGACTCGTGCTGGTCCGCTCGCTCGATCCCGAGCCGGACGTGATCGACCTGCCGGTGCCCGAGGGCCTGACCTGCGCTCTCGTCAGGCCCCACGCCGAGGTGAACACGAAGGAGTCACGGGCCCGCCTGGATCGCCACCTGCCGCTCGAGCGCGCCGTGACCCAGTGGGGCAACGCCGCCGCACTGGTGGCGGCGCTCTATCGTTCCGACCTGGAACTCCTGTCACGCGCCCTGGTCGACGTCGTCGCCGAGCCCGTCCGCGCGCCGGGCGTGCCCGGCTTCGGCGCCGCCAAGGCGGCCGCGATAAACGCCGGCGCACTGGGCTGCAGCCTCTCGGGCAGCGGCCCGGCGCTGTTCGCCCTGTGCGACGACGGGGCCCGCGCCAGGCAGGTAGCCGTAGCCATGGCAGGCGCGTTCGAATCGTCCGCCGGAGTCAACTGCGATCAGCTCGTCGCGCCCCTGCCGGCGCCGGGCGCACGCGTAATCAATGAGGAGAAGTAGAGTGCATTTCATCAGCACGGCGGGAAAGACCTCGCCGGTCACCCTCGCCGAAGCGCTGCTCGAAGGGCCGGCCCCGGACGGCGGCCTGTTCGTTCCCGAGCGCCTGGAGCCTCTGAACGCCGCGGAACTCGCCATGCTGGAGTTGCTGCCGCTGACCGGCATCTCCGCCATCCTCGGCCACCGCCTGTACGGCTCTGAGTTCCCGGATTCCGAACACGCGGACCTGATCGAGGACGCTCTCGATTTCCCGATCCCGCTCACCCGGATCGAGCCCGGCATCCACTGCCTGGAGCTGTTCCACGGGCCGACGCTCGCCTTCAAGGACGTCGCCTCGCGGGTCATGGCCCGCCTGATGGCGCGGTTCGCGACGGTAGCCGGCGATGCCGAAACCACCGTGATCGTGGCGACCAGCGGCGACACCGGCAGCGCCGTGGCCCACGCGTTCAGCGGCGTCGCCGGCTTCCGGGTCTGCGTGCTGTACCCGGACGGGCTGGTCACCGAGGCGCAGCGGCGCCTGTTCACGACCCTGGGCGGCAACGTGACCGCGGTCGCGGTGGAAGGCACCTTCGACGACTGCCAGAGCCTGGCCCGGGAGGCCTTCGCCGACGGCGAGTTGCGCCAGGAACGGCCTCTCGCCTCGGCCAACTCGATCAACGTCGGCCGGCTGCTTCCCCAGGTCTTCTACTACTTCCATGCCTGGGCGCAGCTCCCCTCGCCGCCGCTCGACGACGCCGGCGAGCCGCTCGTGTTCTCGACGCCGAGCGGCAACTTCGGCAACCTGACGGCCGGCCTGATCGCGAAGCGGATCGGCCTGCCCGTCTCCCGCTTCGTCGCGGCGACCAACGTGAACGACGTCGTGCCGGCCTACCTCCGGAGCGGCGACTACCTGCCGCGCGGTTCGGTCGCCACGATCTCGAATGCGATGGATGTCGGCAATCCGAGCAACTTCGCCCGCATCGCCCACCTCTACAACAGCACCGGCGAGCCGCTCGAGCGCATCCGCCGCGACGTGGCGGGCCACGCCTTCGACGACGACGCGACCCGGCGCGCCATGCGGGACGTCCACGACCGCACCGGCTACGTGCTCGACCCCCACACAGCCGTCGGCTACCTGGGCCTCAAGGCGGAACTCGAAGCCCAAGGCGGCGGCACCGGCGTCGTCCTCGGCACCGCCCACCCCGCCAAGTTCGCCGAAACCGTCCAGACCACGATCGGCATCGAGCCGCCCGCAGCGCCCGCCCTCGAGCGCTGCGCCCGCCTCCCCGAACGCATCACCGAGATCCCGGCCAACTACGCCGCCTTGCGCGACGTGCTGCTGGGCGGCGACTAGGTGCGTACCCGTCCGGGGCCGGGCCGAGGGGGAGGGTCGGTGCGCGGGTCTTCTGACCCGCTGCCGCCGAAGGCGGCTTTGAAATCGTCGCCGGCCAAAGGCCGGCGGCCTTGTTGTCCGGGCTCCGCTTCGCGGCTTCGCCCGGGGCGGGTCGGAAGACCCGCGTACCCAGAGCACCATCCTTGCCGTCAGGGCAGCCCTCTACTAAGTCGACGCAGCTAGAGGGGCGTGAACACCAGTCCGTCCCGTTCGCGGCTGTGCTGTGGAAGCCCCCAGTCCACCGGCGTCACGAGCTGCTCTTCGATGCGGAGGTTGGCGGGGGCGCGGACTCCAGGTGCGAGGATCGTCTCCCGAATCCGGGCGCCCGGACCGACGCGGGCACCGGGTAGCACCAGGCTCCGTTCGACGACAGCGTCCTCGGCGACATGGCTGCCGGGCTCGAGGACGCTGTGTTCGACGGTGGCGCCGGGGGCTACCGAGACTCCCGGAGCGATGAAGCGGCGGCGACGCCGGCGGCCGCCGGCGGTGCGGCCCCAGTCGAGGGCGCCTTCGAGGTAACGGCGAGGCGTTCCCAGGTCGTGCCAGCGCCGGCGGCTGCGGAAGCCGACGATCCGGGCGCCGGAGTGGAGGAGCGGCTGGTAGAGGCCCTCGACGATGTCGTTCGACGACGGGCGCGGCGGGATCTGCTCGACGACCCGGCGGGAGAGGACGTGGAGGCCCTGAAAGGTCCGTTTCCGGCCGCGGACCGGGCCGACCTGGACGTCGCGGAGCCCAACCACCAGGCCGCGGGGATCGACCTCCACGCCGCCGCCGACCCGGTCGTCCCAGCCGAGCTGGAGGGTGACGTCGGCGCCGCTGCGGCGGTGGCGGTCGAGCGCCTCGCGGATCGGCCAGCGGCAGAGCGAGTCGCCGTTGACCAGCACGACGTCCTCGGCGCCGGCGAGGAAGGCCCGCAGGTTGACCACCGCGCCCAGCGTGCCGAGCAGGTCCGGCTCGACCTCGAAGTGGAGTTCGATCCCGCGGGCGCCGGTCCCGGTTTCCAGCCCTCGCCGCACCGCGTCTCCGAGGTGGAACAGGTTGACCGCGATCTCGCAGCCGGCGCGGTGCAGAAGGTCGATCGTACGCATGGCGACGGCGCGGCCGGCCACCGGCAGCAGGGGCTTGGGCACGGCACCGGTCAGCGGCCGCAGCCGTTCGCCCCGGCCGGCGCAGAGCACGAGGGCCCGCACCCGCCGGCTGGCGCCTCTCACTGCGACGCTCCGCTTTCCGCAAACACCATGTCCCGGGGCAACCCCTCATGCCGCTCCCGGTGATCGCGGTAGATCGCCAGATAGTCCCGCAGATCCGCCTGCTCCGGATCGATGCCGCAACGGCGGCAGACGCGTTCGATCGCGCCGGCGGGCAGGTCCGGGTCGACCTGCTCGACCTCGACGAAGTCACCGATCGGCGTCCGGTCGAGGGCGACCTCGCAGCCGAGAAGCAGCCACCGCTCGCGGACCTTCTCGTAGCGCGCCGTGACCTCGAAGCCGAGCGACTCGAGGAACAGCCGCGCCGCCCCCGGGTCGTCGACGGTGAACTCGTGCTCCACGCGCTCCTTCACTCCGCCCCGGATCTCGGGTGCGGACTTGTACGTCAGCCGGCTGCCGCCGTCATCGGTGCGCAGACGAAGCAACTCGCGGCGGGTCCGCAGCTTCTCGGACGACGCCGCGTTCCGCCGGTCGAAGACCCAGTTCGACTCCATGGCGGCGGCTCGTTCGAGCTTGCCGCCGGCGGCGCGGACTCGCTCCCGGAGCCGGTCCGGATCGGCGACCGCGACCTTGATCTCACGCTCGCGCCGAGGGGCGGTCAAGCGGCGGCACAGCCTCCGACGCGGTCGAGCACACGGACCACCGTGCGAATGCCCTGGTAGAAGTTCGCGAGATCCATCTTCTCGTTCGGCGCGTGCAGCCGGTCGTCCGACAGGCCGAAGCCGATCAGCAGCACCGGCGCCCCCAGCACCTCCGACAGCGTGGAGACGATGGGAATCGAGCCGCCCTCGCGGACCCGCACCGGCGCGCGGCCCCAGGCTTCGCGCACGCCTTCGAGGGCCGCGTCGACGAGAGGGCCGTCGAGGTCGACGAGCACCGGCGGCGCCCCGTTCAGGTTCTCCACCTCGACCTCGATGCCCGGAGGCGCCAGCGAGCGCATGTAGGCCGCGAACGAAGGGAACAGCCGCTCCGGGTCCTGGTCCGGCACCAGCCGCATCGACACCTTGGCGCCGGCGCGGTTTGCGATCACCGTCTTGGCGCCAGGGCCCTGGTAGCCGCCCCACAGGCCGTTCACGTCGCAGGTCGGCCGTGCCCAGACCCGTTCCAGGGTCGTATAGCCGGCCTCACCCCACAAGGCGGACGCGCCGATCTCGTCGCCGTACCTCGCCTCGTCGAAGGGTAGCGCCGCGAATGCCGCCCGCTCCTCCGCTCCCAGTGGCCGCACGTCGTCGTAGAAGCCCGGAATCAGGATGCGGCCGTCGCGCGGGTCGCGGAGCGCCGCCAGCATCGTGCCCAGGACATTCAGGGGGTTCGCCACGGCGCCGCCGAACGTGCCGGAATGCAGGTCCCGGCCCGCGCCGCGCACCCTGACCTCGGTGTAGAGCAGGCCCTTCAGGCCGTAGAGCACGGAAGGCTGGCCCGGCCCGTACATCGAGGTGTCGGAGACCAGCGCCAGGTCGCAAGCCAGGCGCCGGGACTCAGGGCTCCGAACGTAGGCCTCGATCGCCTCGCCGCCGCACTCCTCCTCGCCCTCGATCAGGAACTTGACGTTGACCGGCAGCGCGCCGGTCTCGGCCATGATCGCCTCCACCGCCTTGATGTGGGTGAAGGACTGGCCCTTGTCGTCGGTTGCGCCGCGGGCGACGATCTGCTCGCCGCGTTCGCCGGTCTCGATCGTCGGCTCGAACGGGTCGTTCCGCCACTCTGCCAGCGGGTCGACCGGCTGCACGTCGTAGTGGCCGTAGAACAGGACGGTCGGGCGGCCGGGAGCGCCCAGCCACTCGCCGTACACGAGCGGATGGCCGGTGGTTTCGATGATCTCAGCCTCGAGCCCCGCGGCCTCGAGCCGCTCCCTGACGAAGCCGGCGCAACGGCGGACCTCGGCGGCGTACTCCGGATCGGTCGAGACGGACGGGATCCGCAGGTACTCCTTCAACTGCTCCAGGCTGGCGCCGGTTTCGCGGTCGACCCGCTCGAGAACGGCGTCGACGCTCATCGGGCACGCCCGTCGCGGTCAGTCATCGAACGTCTTGCCCGTGGCCCGCCAGTCGGAGAGGAAGCTCTCCAGGCCGATGTCGGTCAGCGGATGACGGTAGAGCTGGCTCAGCGTCTTGAAGGGAAGAGTGGCGACGTCAGCCCCCATTTCCGCCGACAGCACGACGTGAACCGGGTGACGCACCGAGGCGACCAGGACTTCGGTCTCGAAGTCGTAGTGGGAGTAGATCGAGATCACCTGCCGGATCAGGTCCATGCCGTCCTGGGCGATGTCGTCGAGGCGGCCGACGAAGGGGGAGATGTAGGCGGCGCCCGCCTTCGCCGCCAGCAGCGCCTGGGACGGCGAGAAGCAGAGGGTGACGTTGCACCGGATCCCGTCCTCGGCCAGGCGCCGCACGGCGGTCAGCCCCGGCGGCCCGAGCGGTACCTTGACGACCACGTTGTCCGCCAGGCCGGCGAGCCGCCGGCCCTCCTCGAGCATGCCGTCGAGGTCCGTCGCGAGGACCTCGCCGCTGACGGGACCCGGCACCAGATCCGCGATCTCCTTGACGGTCGGCAGGTACCGCTTGCCCTGTTTGGCGATCAGGCTCGGGTTCGTCGTGACGCCGTCGACCATGCCCCATTCCAGGCCGGTCTCGATCTCCCCCACGTCCGCGGTGTCCAGAAAGAACTTCATCGTGGCGCTCCCCCGCCTAGTTGACTGGCTCCGTCTCGGCCGTTTCGGCGCCGCCGTCCTCGCCGTCCTCGTCCTCCTCGCCGCGATCGGGGATGCGGGCCAGAGCGACGATGCGATCGCCGTCGTCCAGGTCCATCACCTTGACCCCCTGGGTGGCGCGGCCGATCAGCGACACGCTGCCGGCGGTGATGCGGATGATCTTGCCCTCGTGGGTGATCAGCATCAGGCCGGTGTCCTCGCTGACCTGGCGGACGCCCACCACGTCGCCGGTGCGGTCGGACACCTTCAGGTTGATGATCCCGAGACCGCCGCGTGACTGCAGGCGGTACTCCTCGATCGCGGTCCGTTTGCCGAAGCCGCTCTCGCTCACGGTCAGAAGCGTCGTCTCGGGAGCCTGCACCTCCGCGGACTCCTCCCGCGGCAGCAGACACTCCAACGACACGACCCGATCGCCCGGGCGCAGGCTGATCCCGCGCACGCCGCGCGTCGCCCTGCCCAGGGAACGCAGGTCGCTCTCGGAGAAGCGGATCGCGTAGCCCTTCTGTGTGGCCAGCACCAGTTCGCTGCCGGTGTCGGTCACCTTGACCGACAGGAGACGGTCGTCCTCGTCGATCCGCAGAGCGATGATGCCGTTGTTGCGCGGCCGCGAGTACTCGGACAGCGCCGTCTTCTTGACCACGCCCGCCTCGGTGGCGAAGGTCAGGAACCGATCCTCGGGGAACTCCCGCACCGCGGCGGTGGCCGCGACGCCTTCGCCGCTGTCGAGCCGCAGAAGGTTGACGATCGCCTTGCCGCGGGCGGCCGGGCCGAGTTCGGGGATCTGGTGCACCTTGAGCCAGTAGCAGTAGCCCCGGTCGGTGAAGACCATGATGTAGCTGTGGGCGGAGGCGACGTAGAGCTGTTCGACGAAGTCGCCGTCCCGCGTGGCCATGCCGGTCCGTCCCTTGCCGCCGCGGTGCTGGGCGCGGTAGAGGCTAAGCGGCGACCGCTTGATGTAACCGGACCGGGTGACCGTGATCACCATGTCCTCGTCGGCGATCATGTCCTCGATCGTGATGTCCGAGGAGTGGGCCACGATCTCGGTGCGCCGCGGGTCGCTGTACCGCTTTTCGATCTCGTCGAGCTCGGTCCGGATCTCCTGGAGCAGCAGCGCGTCGGAACCGAGGATCGCGCGCAGACGCTCGATCTCGGCGATCAGCTCACGGTGCTCCAGTTCGATCTTCTCCCGCTCCAGGCCGGTCAACCGCTGCAGGCGCATGTCCAGGATCGCCTGCGCCTGGGGCTCGCTCAGGGAGAAGCCCTCGATCAGGCGTTCCCTGGCTTCGGGCGGAGTGCGGCTCGCGCGGATCGTGGCGATCACCGCGTCCAGGTGGTCGAGCGCGATGAGGAGTCCCTCGAGGATGTGGGCGCGCCTCTCGGCCCGGGCCAGATCGTGGCGGCAGCGCCGGATGACGACTGTGCGGCGATGGTCGAGGAAGTGGCGCAGCAGGCCGCGCAGGGTCAGCACCTGGGGCTGGCTGTCGACGATCGCCAGCATGTTCATGCCGTAGCTGACCTGGAGCTTGGTCATCTTGTAGAGGGTGTTCAGGACGATCTCGGCCATCTCGCCGCGCTTCAGGTCGATCACGATCCGGATGCCGTCGCGGTCCGACTCGTCGCGCAGATCGCGGATTCCCTCGAGCTTCTTCTCGCGCACCAGCTCGGCGACCCGCTCGATCAGGCGGGCCTTGTTCACCTGGAAGGGAAGCTCGGTCACGATGATCGACTGGCTGTCCTGGCCGGCGTCCTCGATCTCGGCGCGGGCCCGCACCTGAATGGAGCCACGACCGGTGGCGTAGGCGGCGTGGATGCCCGCGCGGCCATGGATGAAGCCGCCGGTCGGGAAGTCCGGCCCGGGCAGCAGCTCCATCAGTTCTTCCAGGGTTGCCTGGGGGCGGTCGATCAGCAGCTTGACCGCCGCGATCGCCTCGCCCAGGTTGTGCGGCGGGATGTTCGTCGCCATGCCGACGGCGATGCCGGCCGAGCCGTTGACCAGCAGATTGGGAATCCGGGCCGGAAGCGGCGCCGGCTCCTGCTCGGAACCGTCGTAGTTCGGCACCCACTCGACGGTGTCCTTCTCGATGTCCTCGCGAAGCAACTCCTCGGCGATCCGGGTCAGGCGGACCTCGGTGTAGCGCATCGCTGCCGGGTTGTCGCCGTCGATCGAGCCGAAGTTGCCCTGGCCGTCCACCAGCGGGTAGCGCATGGAGAAGTCCTGCGCCATGCGCACCACCGTGTCGTAGATCGGTCCGTCGCCGTGCGGGTGGTACTTGCCCATCACGTCGCCGACGATGCGCGCCGACTTCTTGTAGGCGCGGCCGGCCGTGTTGCCGGCTTCCCACATGCCGTAGAGAACCCGCCGGTGAACCGGCTTGAGGCCGTCCCGCACGTCGGGCAGGGCGCGGCCGATGATCACGCTCATCGCGTAATCGAGGTAGCTGCGGCGCATCTCGCGCTCGAGCTGCACCGGCACGGTGTCGCGGCCGGACGGCGGCGGCTGGATGGGGTTCTCGCCCTTGCTCACGGTCGGCGGATCAGATGTCGAGGTTGGTCGCGTTCAGGGCGTTCTTCTCGATGAACTCACGCCGCGGCTCGACCTTTTCGCCCATCAGCGTCGTGAAGATGCCGTCCGTCTCGTCGTAGCGGTCGTCGTCGATCTCGACCAGCAGCATCCGGCGCCGCTCGGGGTCCATCGTGGTCTCCCAGAGCTGCGACGGGTTCATCTCGCCCAGGCCCTTGTAGCGCTGGATCGACAGGCCCTTCTTAGCGGCTTCGAACAGTGCGTCCAGCGCTTCGTCGACGGACTCGGCCTCGACGTCGTCGGTCGCCGCGCTGCCGTTGACCCGGCGCAGACGGATCGAGGGCGATCGCCATGCCTCGAGCGCCTGCTCGTTGGCTGTCAGCGAACGGAAGTCGGCGCCGGTCACCAGCGCCTCGTCGATCGTGACGTACCGGTCCACGCCGTCCCGGCGCGAACGGAACCGGATCGCCTGCAGCCCGTCGCGGCCGTCCTCCACCGACACGTCGTGAAAGCCGGAAGCCTCGATGACCTGTGCGGTCAGCTCGACCCGCTGCCGGTCGGCCAGGCTGTCCCGATCCCTGATGCCGCCGGCGATCGCCGCCCGCAGGGCGTCGCGCGGAATGCCGCGCGCGCTCAGTGAGTCGAGCGAGCGCCTGAAGGAGGCGAGACGGTCGAGCAGCACGCGCAGGCGGTCGCCTTCGAACACCGTCGGATCGTCGACGTCGCCGTTCGGGAGAGCAACCTGCCAGCTCCTGCGGATCCGCTCCACCAGGTAGTCGTGGTACTCCTCGTCGTCCTTCAGGTAGCTCGAACGACGCCCTTCCGTGACCTTGTAGAGCGGCGGCTGGGCGATGAAGAGATGGCCGCGGTCGATGAGCTCCTTCATCTGGCGGTAGAAGAAGGTCAGGATGAGCGTGCGGATGTGACTGCCGTCGACGTCCGCGTCGCACATGATGATCAGCTTGTGATAGCGCAGGCGGTCGGCGTCGAAGTCCTCGCTGCCGATGCCGGTCCCCAAGGCCTGGATCAGCGTCCTGATCTCCTCGGAAGAGAGCATCTTGTCGAGGCGCGCGCGCTCGACGTTCAGGATCTTGCCCTTGAGCGGCAGCACGGCCTGGAAGCGCCGGTCGCGGCCCTGCTTGGCCGAGCCGCCGGCCGAGTCCCCCTCCACCAGGAACAGCTCGGCAAGGGCCGGATCCCGCTCGCTGCAGTCCGCCAGCTTGCCCGGCAGGTTCGAACTGTCGAGGGCGCCCTTGCGCCTGGTCAGTTCCCGCGCCTTGCGCGCCGCCTCCCGCGCCCTGGCCGCTTCGACGACCTTCTCGACGATCCGCTTCGCGTCGCGCGGGTTCTCCTCCAGGAACGCGGAGAGCTGCTCGCCTACCGTCGACTCGACCCAGCCGCGGACCTCGGAGGAGACGAGCTTCTCCTTGGTCTGGCTGGAGAACTTCGGGTCCCGCACCTTCACCGAGACGATCGCCACCAGGCCCTCGCGGATGTCCTCGCCCGAGAGCTTCTCCTTCAGGTTCTTGCCGAGACCTGAAGAGGCCACGTAGGCGTTCACCGTGCGGGTCAGCGCCGAGCGGAGGCCCGAGAGATGGGTGCCTCCGTCCCGGTTGTTGATCGTGTTCGTGAAGCAGTAGATCCGTTCCTGGTAGCTGTCGTTCCACTGCAGGGCGACCTCGACCGACTCGCTGGAGCCGGCTTCGCCCATCTCGCTGCGGAGGTAGACCGGATCCGGATGCAGCGCCGTCTTGTTCCGGCCCAGGTGAGCGACGAAGCTGGCGATTCCTCCCTCGTACTCGAACTTCGCGCTCTTGCCCGTCCGTTCGTCGAAGAGGCTGATCGCGATGCCGCGGTTCAGGAAAGAGAGTTCCCGCAGGCGCTGCGCGAGCACGTTGTAGTCGAAGGAGAGCCGGGTGAACACCTCCGGGTCCGGCATGAAGCGGATTCCGGTGCCCGTGTCCTCGGGATCCTCCAGCGCGCCAACCGCCTCGATCGGCGCTTCCGGCACGCCGCGGCTGTAGGTCTGGCGCCAGGAGTGACCGTCGCGGTCGATCTCGAGGTCGAGTTGCACCGAGAGGGCGTTGACCACGGAGAGGCCGACGCCGTGCAGCCCTCCCGACACCTTGTAGGCGTTCTGGTCGAACTTCCCGCCGGAGTGAAGCTCGGTCATGATCACTTCCGCCGCGGACCGCCCCTCGCCTTCGTGCAGGGCCACTGGAATCCCACGGCCGTCGTCTCGCACGGAGACGCTGCCGTCGCCGTGGATGACGACCCTGACCAGCTCGCAGAAACCGGCCTGAGCCTCGTCGATCGCGTTGTCGACGAGTTCGAACACCATGTGGTGCAGACCCGATCCGTCATCGGTATCGCCGATGTACATCCCGGGCCGTTTCCGGACCGCCTCGAGGCCCTTGAGGACCTTGATGTGCTCGGCCGAGTACCCGGCTTCGGCCACCGCCTGAACATCCGTTGTCCCGGTCGCCGCCATGTGCGGAAAACTATCACATAACGGCCATTTTGACCGCTTTCGGGGCCGGCTTCAGTCCTACTCGCAACTATCTGAAAACAGGAGGTTTAGCTGGCCGCGTAAAGACCCTCGAATGCACCCTCAGATGCGCATCGGCATGATCACGCACAAGTAGCGGAAATCCTGCCCCCCGACGGGCTGCCCGAGACACTGGCTGTTCTCGTCCTTGAGCGCGAATTCGACCTGCTCGGTGTCGACCGCGGACAGGAAATCCCGCACGTAGACGGGGTTCAGACCGATGTCCAGTTTCTCCGCTGCGTAATCGCAGGCGAGGCTCTCCTCCGCCTCCCCCAGATCCGGGTTCGAGGACGACACGCGCAGCGACTGCTCCTCGAAGCCGAGCCTGACCATGGGGGCACGGTCACCCGTCAGCAGGGAGACCCGATGCACCACCTCGGAGAGCACCCCGCGATCGAACGTCGCCGTCCGGTCGTTGTCCGTGGAGATCACCTTCTCGTAGTCCGGGAACGTGCCCTCGAGGATCCGGCAGGTGAGCTCGCGCCGCCCGATCACGAACCCGAGATGGTGCTCGCCGCGGCGGAACCCGATCGTCTCGTCGCTGTCGAAGCGCATCAACTCGAGCAGCGCCTTGCGCGGCGCGAGGACGCCGTCCGCTTCCGCGACGCCCGGCATCTCGGCTTCGATCAGGGCGAGCCTGTGGCCGTCGGTCGCGACCATCTCGACCTTGCCGTCCTTCAGCTTGAGCAGGGCCCCGTTCAACTGGAAGCGCGACTCTTCCGCCGAGACGGCGAAGATGATCTTGCCGATCATGCGCTTGAAGTCGGGGAACGGCGCCTCGAAGGAGGAGGACGACGAATCCTGGTCGACCGTGGTCAGCGTCGGAAAGTCCTCGGCCGAGAGACCGTTGATCCGGAACCTGGACGACCCGGCATCGATATGGAGCGAGTTGGAGTCGCCGGTGGACAGCTCGATCGGACCGTCAGCCAGGGCCCGGACGATCTCGAGGAACTTGCGGGCCTGCACGGCGGTCGCGCCGCTCTCGCAGCTTCCTTCCTCCGCGCTGCACCAGGACGTCAGGGAGACGTCCAGGTCGGTGGCCGCGAGCTCCAGCCGGTCGTCGCGGACCGTCAGCAGGAGATGGGAGAGGACCGGAATCGTCGATCTGCTTTCGACGATTCCGCGCATCGCCACGAGTTCGGTCAGCAGCTCTCGTCGTTCGACTCGGGTCTTCATCTATCCTCTCCTCAACCAGCAATATACACCAAGAAAGTAACCGCAGAAGGGGCCGTTTCCGAGTGCGGAGTAACCTTGTAAACTATTTATAATCAGTAACTTGGGATGATCCGGACGGGATCGGTAAGGGGCGGAGACGGCAGCGGAGCGATTGTGCATTCTGTGGACTTCGGCCGCCAGGCGGCGCGGAGCGCGGATTCCCTCCGCAGCACGGCCGCAGAACAACCGGAACTGGCGCCCGGACAATCCGCTGCCGGTGCGCAGATCCCTTGGTGGCCGATCCGCCGCGATTCCGCAGGATGTTCCTCGCTCAGCTGAGCTGACGGGTGAAGCGCTCCAGTTGCGCGGCCAGGCGCTCGTCGCCGGCACGGCGGCGCTCGATCTGCTCGACGGAGTACATGACGGTCGAGTGATGCTTGCCGTTGAACACTCTGCCGATCTCCGGATAGGACATCTCGGTCAGACGCTTGCAGAGGTACATCGCGATCTGGCGGGGATAGGTGATCTGCCGGGAGTTGCTCTTGCTCTTGATCTCGCGGACCTTGAGGCCGTAGTGGTGGGCCACCATCTTGATGATCTGAGCCGACGACACCGGGCGGTCCTGCTCAGGCAGTACGTCGCGCAGCGCTTCCTTGGCGAACTCGAGATCGAGGGGCACGCCCGACAGCGAGGCGAAGGCGGTGACGCGGTTGAGCAGGCCTTCGAGCTCGCGCACGTTCGAGTGGACCTGCCGGGCGATGAACATGGCGACGTCCGTGTCCAGGTCGAGGCCCTGAAGCTGGCGGGCCTTGCGCTGGAGAATGGCGACCTTCGTTTCCAGATCGGGGGGCTGGATGTCAGCGAGGAGACCTGAGCCGAAGCGGCTTCGCAGGCGCTCTTCGATGTCCGCCATGTCGCGCGGCTGGGCGTCCGAGGTCACGATGATCTGCTTCTGCCGGGTGTAGAGCACGTTGAAGGTGTGGAAGAACTCCTCCTGGGACCGCTCCTTCTTGGCCAGGAACTGGATGTCGTCCACCAGCAGGACGTCGATCGTCCGGTAGCGCTCGCGGAACGCAGGCATTCGCTCGAAACGGATCGAGGTGATCAGGTCGTTCACGAAGTCCTCGGCGGCGAGATAGACGACCCGCGTGCCCGGGGCCGCGCGCCTGAGGCGATTTCCGATCGCGTGCAGGAGATGGGTCTTGCCCAACCCCACGCCGCCGTAGAGGAAGAGGGGGTTGTACGCGATGCCGGGCTTCTCGGCGACCGCCTGGGAGGCGGCGCTGGCGAACCGGTTGGAGTTGCCGACCACGAAGGAGTCGAACCGGTACTGGGGGTTGAGCGAACTGCTCGGCGCCCCCTCGAGATCGGGGCTCCCGACGGACTTCGTCCGCGATGACTTTTTCGGCGTCGCGACGCTGGTACGCGTCTCGCCGCTCTTGAACAGGACCTGGTACGTCGGCCCCTTCAGATCGGCGATCGCCCAGTCGACGATCGGGCGGAAGCCCTCCTCGAGCGCCTCGACGAACCGCGAGTTCGGCGCTTCAAGGACGAGGTGGTCCGCGTCCTCCGACGCCACCCTCAGGGGATGAAACCAGGTCCGGAAATCTTCGGCCGGGAGATCCGCCCGCAACTGCCGGCGTAGAGTCGGCCAGACGGAGCTAGGCATGCCCCCCCTCTCCGTCCGCACCGACCAAGATCATGGTGACCCAATGCACGGCGGAGCCGAGTCTGTCCGCTTGCTCTGCTGCTACTCCGAACCGACGCACTTCTCCCCCACGTTCCAGCGCGCACGACCACCAATTCCCGGTGCCGGGCAGGGAATTGCCGCTCTGCAGAGCTACGTTCCGCAGCTTTTCCGCACAGTGTGGAAAAGCCTTGGACGACCGGCGTCGAGACTCGGGGCAGATAACTCCTGGGGGCTACCTGTTGGTCCCACGCCGAGTGGCCTCCATTGCGCGAGAAGCGCAGGATAGCAGCGGGATCCGGCTTCAACAAGGGGTGTCCGAGCACTTTCTTCACGTTTTCTTTGTCGGGCGCGCGGCGCCGTCCGTCGGTGGCGCGCCTAGGTTCTGAACTGTGTTGCAGTTAGTCGAGCCGGAGGACCTTCGGAGTGCGCTGCTGGTCTGGTTCGATCGCTGCCGGCGCGATCTGCCCTGGCGGCGGTCCGAGGATCCGTACGAGATTCTCGTCGCGGAAATCATGCTCCAGCAGACCCGGAGTGAGGTCGTCGCGACGCGCTACCAGGGCTTCCTGGACCGGTTCCCCCGCGCCGACACGCTGGCGGAAGCGCCGGTCGAGTCGGTCGAGGCGGCGTGGTCGGGCCTGGGCTACTACCGCCGGGCCCGAAACCTCCACCGGGCGGTCCGGATCCTTGCGGAGCGGGGCACACTGCCCGCGAGCGCCGCGGAGTGGGCGGAGCTGCCGGGCGTCGGCGCATACACGTCGGCGCTGCTTGCGAGCCGCTGCTGCGGGGAGTCGTCGCCGGTGCTGGACGGCAACGTCGAACGCGTGCTGAGCCGGTTCCTGGCATCCACGGAACCCCCTCGCCGAGCCGCCGCCAGGCGCGCCCTGCTGGCGACCGCCGGCCGGCTGCTGGACGCGAGTCGTCCCGGGGACTCCAACCAGGCGCTGATGGAGGTCGGTTCGCTGGTTTGCCGTCGAGGCAAGCCGGATTGCGGCGTCTGTCCGCTCGCTCCTGGTTGCCGGGCCTTTCGCTCTCCAGGGCTGGATCCGCGGGACTTTCCCGTTGCCGGACCGCGGCGGGACCGGGAGGTCCGCCACTGCTTCACGGCGGTCGTGCGGCGGGGTGGCGACCTGCTCCTTCATCGCCGGCCCGGGGACGCGGACTGGCTGGCCGGCCGCTGGCACCTGCCGACGGTGGAGCTCGCAAGCGGTGAGGGGTCGGCCCGCGCGGCTGCTGCTTTGGGTAAGGAGTTCGGCGGTTGCTGGGAGTGCGACGAACCCGCGGTCCGGGTGCGCCACGCGGTGACCTACAGGGACTTGCACGTGCGAGCCGCGGTCGCCCACTGGCGCCCGGAACGCATGAGGGAGGCATCGGCCGGTGGCCGGCTTCCGGCGGGGCGATCCTCGCTTGGCTGGTTCGGTTACGGAGAGATCGACGAACTGCCGACCTCGTCCCTGTTGCGGAAGACGCTCGACTCCGTCGGCATCAACCTGGCTGATCCGCCACTACACTCCGGGCCATGACGCCGACGGAGCCTCCGCCGCGGATCCCCTTTGTCGACCTGGCCGCGCAGTCGAGGCGACTCCGGCCGGAGATCGACCGTCGGATCGGCGAGGTTCTCGACCACGGCCGCTACGTGATGGGCCCCGAGGTCGGCGAGCTGGAGGCGGAACTGGGCCGATGGGGCGCCGGTGCCTCCGCGGTCGCGGTCTCGAGCGGCTCGGACGCCCTTCTGATCGCCCTGCTTGCGCTCGGCGTCGGCAGGGCAGAGAACCGCCGCGACGCGGTCTTCGTTCCGACCTTCACCTTTACCGCGACCGCGGAGGTCGTCCTGCTCGCGGGCGCCGTGCCCATCTTCGTCGACGTGAGGGAAGACGACTTCCTGATCGACCTCGAGTCGCTCGACCGGGAGTACGAAGTCCTGCGGACGGCCGGCGCCGCCACGCCGAAGGCGGTGATTCCGGTGGATCTGTTTGGCCTGCCTGTGGCCGAGAAACCGCTGGCGGACTGGGCGGCGGCCAGAAACATCGAGGTGATCTCGGACGCGGCTCAGAGTTTCGGCGCGCGCCGCGACGGCAATCCGGTCGGTTCACTGGCGCCGGTCACGACGACCAGCTTCTATCCCGCCAAGCCGCTTGGATGCTACGGCGACGGCGGCGCGGTGCTTTGTGTGGAACCGGCGACCGCGGAGGTCGTCCGCTCCATCCGCGAACACGGCCAGAGTGCCGACCGCTACGACATCGTTCGGCTCGGAGTGAACGGCCGCCTGGACAGTCTCCAGGCCGCCGTGCTGCTGGCGAAACTGACCGTCTTCGAGCAGGAGCTGGCTGCGCGGCGGGCCGTCGCGGCCGGTTACAGCGAGCGGTTGCGCGCCTCTTCCTCGACGGCGATGCCCTGGCGGGTGTCGGCGCCGGAGTGCGCCCCGGGTGTCGAGTCGAGCTGGGCCCAGTACACGCTCCGCGTCGACGACGCGGCCGGTCGGCCGTCGGCGGAGACGAGGGACGGGCTGAGGGCCCATCTCGACCGCGCCGGCATCCCCACCGCCGTCTACTATCCGCGCCCGATGCACCTGCAGCCGGCCTACGAGAGGTACGGCCGCGGCGCCGGCTCGCTGCCGGTCAGCGAGAGCCTGGCCGACCGCGTCGTCAGCCTGCCGATGCACCCGTACCTCGACCAGGACGCGCTGGACCGCATCTGCGAGCGGATCGCGAACCCCTGAGGCGGTGGGCTCGCCCGGACCCGAGAACGGCCGCCTGCTGCCGGAGATCGTGATCCCGCCGCCGGGGCCCCGTGCCCTGGCCCTGGCTGGACGACTCGAGGCCTCCGAGGCGCCGGGCATCAACACCCTCGTTGCCGGGACGACGGCGATGCTCTGGGCCGAAGCCCTGGGCAGCAACGTGGTGGACGTCGACGGAAACCGTTACATCGACCTCACCGCCGGTTTCGGCGTCGCTGCCGTCGGCCACCGTCACCCGGCCGTGGTTTCGGCCGTCAGCGAGCAGGCGGAACGCCTCGTCCACGGACTGGGCGACGTGTACGCCCACCCTGCCCGCCTCGAACTGGCCGAGCGCCTCTGCGCGCTCGCGCCACTCGCCGCTCCCCGGGTGTACTTCGCGGTGTCCGGCGCCGATGCGGTGGAGATCGCGCTCAAGACGGGCCGCCTGCACAGCGGCCGCCCGGGGGTCCTCGCGTTCGACCCGGCCTACCACGGGACCACCCTCGGTGCGCTCGCGGTGACGTCGCGGCCGGCCTTCCGCGAACCCTTCACCGAGCCGCTTGAACCGCTTGTTCACCGCCTACCGTACGGAGCTTCGTCCGAACGGATCCAGGAGATCCTGGAGCGGCAGCCCGACATCGGGACCTGCCTCGTCGAGCCGGTCACCGGCCGCGAGGCGACCCGCTGGCCGCCACCCGGCTGGCTGTCGGCCCTCGCCGAACTCTGCCGCCGGTACGAAGTCGTCCTGGCGGTGGACGAGATCTTCACCGGCTTCGGCCGCTGCGGCGCCTGGTTCGTGTGCCGTGAAGCCGGCGTCAAGCCCGATCTCGTCTGCTGCGGCAAGGCCCTGGGCGGCGGCCTGCCGATCGCCGCCGTCCTCGGCAGGAAGGAGGTCATGGACGCCTGGCGAAGCGACGGCGAAGCCCGCCACACCGCCACCTTCGTGGCCCACCCCCTCGCCTGCGCCGCGGCCCTCGCCACCCTCGAAGTGATCGAGACCGAGAACCTGATCGACCGAGCCCGCACCGTGGGCGACCATTTCGGCCAGGCCCTCGAACCCCTCAAGACCCACCCCGGAGTCACCAACATCCGAGGCCAGGGCCTCCTCTGGGCCATCGAACTCGACTCCCCCACCCGCGCCCAAACCCTCAGCCACAACCTCCTCCACCAAGGCCTCATCACCCTCACCGGCGGCGCCTCCGGAACCGTCCTCCAGCTCTCGCCACCCCTCGTCATCACGGAGGAGCAGCTCGACCACGCCGCCGGTGTACTGCGCGACGTCTTGGGGGGGTAGGCCGT
>JAPPFP010000009.1 GCA_028877275.1 Acidobacteriota bacterium | reverse complement strand
CCCGCCCGTGCTGGTCGGCGGCGGACTACGGATGGTTGACCGGAGGGGTAGAGACTGACTTCGCCGCAAGGAACCGTGCTGAAGTGTCTGCGGGAGTATGCGGACAGAGGGATCTTCAGGGGGTTCGGAGCAAGCGAGGACCGCAACGGGAGTCTGGAGTGCCGCTTCCTCTGGCACGCGCCCGAGCCGCATCGGCTGCGGTTCGAGCAGCGACGAGCCGTGCTCGTCTTCGTCGATCTCCTGCCCGAAGTGCCCTATCCGTCGGAGATGGATCGGGAACTCCGCAGGTTCGTTGCCGGGCGCTCGAGCGACGGCCTCCCTGCCCACCGCCGGATCGACCCGGCGAAGGTGAGCTGCCGTTGCCGGAACCGGGGCGGCAAGGTGTCGATCGAGGTCCGTTGCCTGGACGGAGACGTCGAGTACGCAGCGAGCAAGGCGGTGAAGCTCGTCAACGAGATCTTCCTGAACTTCCTGGCCGGGCCCTACGACGACTACATGATCGAGCACTTCGGTGCGCCGGAGGAGTAACTCAGGCCCTGGCCCTGCCAACCTGGGCGCTACACTGACTTCGTCCCCTAACCAACGAGAAGGAGCCTCCGCATGCATCTCGCCGACCTGAACTGGCTTGCCGTCGTCGTGTCCGCCGTCGCCTTCTTCGCCTTCGGCGCCGTCTGGTACTCCTTCCTGTTCGGCAAGGCGTGGGCCGCCGAGATGGGCATCGACATGGAGAACCCGCCGGAATCGAACATGGTCAAGACGATGGGCGGCTCGTTCGTTCTGGAGTTGATCGCGGCGATCGTCGTCGGCATGGTGATCATGGACATGGGGGGCGGGGGCTACATGGTCGGCATCCACGTCGGCCTGCTTCTCGGTCTTGGTATCGCCTCGATGCTCATGGGCGTCCAATACCTCTTCGAGCAGCGATCGCTCAAGCTGTGGCTGATCAACGCCGGGCACATGACGATCGGCCTTGCCCTCGTCGGTGCGATCCAGGGGGCCTGGCAGTAACATCCATGGGAACGCGGGCGCTTCGCCCGCATCAGGGCGCCGTTGCCGGCCTGGCTCTGGCTTTCGCGACTGGTTGTTCGTCGCCGCCCGATGGCGGGACGGGGACGGTTGAAGTGCCGGGAGCCGGCTTGGCAGCAGCGCCCATCGTCCGGTTCGTCGATGTCACGGCCGAAAGCGGCATCGACTACGTCCTGCCAAGCGGCACGGACGCGACCTACCCGATGCCGGCGGTGATGGGCGGTGGCCTGGCCGTGTTCGACGCCGATGGAGACGACGACCTGGACCTGTACGTCATCGCTCCGACTGCCGGCGGCAACCGCTTCTACCTGCAGAAGGAAGGCGGCACCTTCACGGACGCCACGGCGGCCGCCGGCCTGGAAGGGCACGGCATGGGCTGCGCCGTCGGCGACCTGGACAACGACGGCGACCTCGACCTCTACCTGACCCGCGTCGGACCGGACCGCCTGTTCCTGAACGACGGCGCGGGCGTGTTCGCCGACCGCTCCGAGGCCTGGAACGCGGCGGTTACCGGCTGGTCCTCTTCCGCCGCTCTGCTCGACTACGACCACGACGGCTACCTCGACCTCTACGTCGCCCGCTACGTCGCGTTCGACCCGGAGCGCGTGTGCTCACAGCACGGCGGACGGCGGGACTTCTGCGGCCCCACGGAGTTCGAGGGCCTGAGCGACGTCCTGCTCCACAACCTTGGGGGTACCGGGTTCGAAGACGTCAGCGCCGCCGCCGGCCTCACGGCGGTGGAAGACGCCGGCCTGGGCGTCGTGGCCGCCGACTTCGACCACGACGGCGAGGTGGACATCTACGTCGCGAACGACGCCGACCCGAACAACCTCTGGATCCACCAGGGCGGCGGGCGCTTTCTGGACGACGGCGTCCTGCAGGGCTCGGCCTTCAACCGCTGGGGCAACAGCGAGGCGGGAATGGGTGTCGCCGTCGGTGACGCGGACCTCGACCTGGACCTCGACCTGTTCGTGACCCACCTGATCACCGAGACGAACACCTACTACCGCAACCTCATGCTGCCCGGCTTCGAGGACGCGACGATAGACGCCGAACTCGGCGCGGCGAGCCTCGATCTGACCGGCTTCGGCGCGGCTTTCTTCGACGCCGACAACGACGGCGACCTCGATCTGGCGGTGGCGAACGGAGCGGTGAAGCGGCGGCCGTCCGCGCTCGCCGTGCCCGACGGCGCGACCGCCCCGCCCGCCTTCTGGGCCGACTACGTGGAACCCGACCTGCTTCTGATCAACGAGGACGGACAGTTCGCGAACGCTTCATCTCAATCGCCGTGGAACGAACTCGGTCTCAGCCGGGCGCTCGTACCCGCCGATCTCGACGGCGACGGCGACCTCGATCTGGTGATCGCGAACCTGGACGGAACGCCGCGGCTGCTGCGCAACCTGACGATCGACCCAGGCGCAGACACCGACGCCACCGCCTCGAACTGGCTGCGAATCCGCGCGTTCGATCCCAGGCTGCGCCGCGAGGCGATCGGCGCCCGGGTCACGGTCCGGACGCCGGATGGCGCGCGGTTGGTTCATGCGCTGCCGCCCGGCAGCTACCTCTCCGCCGGGCCCGCCACGGCTCACCTCGGCCTTGGAGCCGCCGACGCCGTTGAGGGCTTCGAAGTCGTGTGGCCCGACGGCCTGACCGAGCGCTTCGCCGGCGCGACCGCCAACCAGGTCGTCGAGCTCACCCGCGGCGAGGGACGCGTGCCGTGAATCGAAAGCTCTCCCGCGGCTCGAGTGTCGGTGCGCCGGCCTTCCGGCCGGCACTCGCCCGAAGCGACATCGCCGCAGCGATCTTCCTCGTTCTCCTCACAGCCACCACCCTCCCAGCCCAGCAGATCCCCACGCCCCGACTCGACGGCGCCGAGCCCGCCGTCAGCCAGCGACTCGCCTCTCTCCAGGCCGACCTTCGCGCCAACTCCGGGAACGGAGACGCCTGGGGCCGTTACGGCATGGCCCTCGAAGCGCACACCTTCACTGACGAAGCGATCGTCGCCTACCGGCACGCCCACCAACTCTCGCCGCGGACGTTCCGCTGGCCCTACCTGCTCGCCGCCCTGATCGACGAGCGCTCGGCCGCGGACGGCGTGCCGCTCTACCGCGCGGCCCTCGCCCTCGACCCCGACTACGCGCCCGCCCGCGTCCGCTTCGCCGAAGCTCTGGAACGAACCGGGCAGTTCGACGCCGCCGAACGCGAGTACGCGCAAGCGGCCCGACTCGACCCGGCCAACGCCCACGCTCACGCAGGCCGGGGCCGACTTGCCCTCGCCGCCGGCGATCCGGACGCCGCCATTCGGCATCTGTCCCGAGCGCGCGAACTCGCGGCAGAGAACCGCTCCTTCGCGGTCACCCTGGCCCAGGCCTACGCGCGGGCCGGAGACCGCGAGCGCGGCCAGCAGATCGCCGCCGCCGCCCGCTCGCTGGGCCGCATCAACTACCGCGACGACCCGATCCGTTCGAGCGTCCACGACCTGGCGCTCGACGCCCGCAGCTACCTGCGTCGCGCCAACGCCCACCGCGTCCACGGCGAACTCGATCTCGCCCGGCGCGAACTGCGGGCCGGCATCGATGTCGACGCCTCAAGGCCCGAGCTCCATTTCGCGCTCGCCGAGGTGCTCGCCGCGTCGGGCGATGCAGCCGGCTCACTCGCAGCCGCGCGCCGTGCGTACGAACTGCACGCGGGACTCGAAGGCGTCGCCCCGTTCCTGGCGCGGGCGCTCTTTCAGACTGGCGACCTGAGCGGCGCCCTGGCCATGGCCGAAGAGGCCCTGCGACTCGACGCCGCCGACGTCAGCATGATGCTGCTCGTCGCCCTGGTCAGCGCGGAGCGGGGCGATGTCGTCCGCACCGTCGAGATCCTCGACCGCGCCCACCAGGCCCGGCCTCGGGATCCCCTGACCCGCGACGGCCTGATTCAGTTGCTCACGAACGTCGGCGAGGCAATGGTGAGCAGCGGGCTGCCGGACGCCGCCGCAGAGCAGTTCGAAAAGGCACTCGATCTGGCCGAGGAGGCGGAAAGCCCCGAGGCGGCCGGACTTCGCAGGCGGCTCGCCCAGGTCCGCCGCTAGAGACGGTTCACCGCAAGACGCTCTTGGCACGTGTGTTGCTGTTTGACAGTCTGTCCTGTCCAACAAGTGAAGAGGAACGTCTCGATGAGGCTCTGCTCCGCCGCTGTTGTCACCTTCTGTATCGCAGTCGTCCCCGTTTGGGGACAGGACAGTCCGCTGCCGGATCTGTTCTCCGACGTGATCGACGTCCGCGTGGTCAACGTGGAAGTCGTCGTCACGGACAGGGCCGGGAATCGCATCCGGGGCCTCCAGCCGGACGACTTCGAGCTGCGCGTGGACCGCCGACAGGTACCGATCGACTACTTCACGGAGATCGACGAGGGCAGGGCGCTGGAGGCCTCCGGCGAAGGCGTCGGCGGTATTCCCGCCCTGACCCCGGACGAGCCGGTCGGCACGAGCTACCTCGTCTTCATCGACGACCTGTTCGCGATCAAGCAGCGCCGGGACCGCGTGCTGAAGCGCCTGGAAGAGGATCTGATCCGCCTGGGGCCAGCAGACCGCGTAGCGGTTGTGGCCCACGACGGCCGGGAACTCACGTTGATCACGCACTGGACCGGCGACCGCGCCGACATCGAGACCGCGCTGCTGGAGGCACGAAAACGCAAGCCGTACGGTCTGCTGTACCGGCACGGCATGGGCTCGGAACAGGGCGACAAGACGCGGCGATCGGTGATGGCAGCGGCCGGCGCCGTGCGCAGTTTCGCCAACGCGCCGGGCCGCAAGGTCATGCTGTTGCTGATCGAGGGGTGGGCCACCGTGTCCGACGCCTGGAACTTCAGATCGGCCTACGCGGCGGCGTCCGCCGGCGTAACGCTGGACCGGCTCTACGGGCCTCTGGTCGACGCCGCGAACCTGGTCGGCTACAGCCTCTACCCGGTCGACCTTCCCGGCTTCCAGGGCTCGCCTGGCCCTCCGATCGCCGGCTTCGGCGGAGGCGGGCCAGTCTTCGCCGGTTCCATCGGAGGGTACGCGATGTGGAGGGGCGTACCCGAGCGGCGGTTCCACAATGTCCTCCAGTTCCTGGCCGAGGAGACGGGCGGCCTGCCGATGATCAACTCGTTCAGCAAGAAAGCTCTTGCCGAAACGGCCGAGGACACCCGCTCCTACTACTGGCTCGGCTTCTCACCTCCCCGTAACGAAGACGACAGGCTTCACGACATCGCGGTGCGGCTGCCGGGCCATCGCGGCCTCCGGGTCAGGACACGCGAGCACTATCTGGACATGTCCAGGGGGACGGAGGTCGGGATGCTGGTCGAGGGCGCCCTGCTGCTCGGCGGTTCCCCCGGCGCCGAATCGCTCGAGGTGAGCTTCGGTAAGCCCAGGAAGGCGGGCTTCCGGCGGCTCGAC
The DNA here is from genome assembly GCA_028877275.1 of Acidobacteriota bacterium. GTDB lineage: Bacteria > Acidobacteriota > Thermoanaerobaculia > Multivoradales > Multivoraceae > Multivorans. The sequence goes on along the minus strand of JAPPFP010000009.1, from coordinate 464,727 downwards.
GTGCCGATGAAGGTGACGGTCCCCCTCGACGACGTTGAACTGCTGCCCGTGGACGGGCAGTGGGCGAACGACCTGGAGTTCAGGATCCGGCTGATGAACAAATGGGGCGACCAGGCGGCGCCACCGGTTGCGAAGGTCCAGGTGCGCATCCCGAACGAGCCCTTGCCCGGCGACCTGTACGTGTTCGAGACGGATCTCACGATCCGCAAACGCAACCACCGTTTCGTCGCGGCGGTCTACGACCCGCTGACTGGCGACTTGCTGTCCACGAGAGGCACCGTCGGGCCGAGGTAGCGACACCGAACCAGCCCAAACAGGGGGCACCCTTGAGATTCCTCGTCGTCGCGTTCGCCGTCCTGGTTCTGGCCGCGAGCCCGGGCGCCGGCCAGGACGTCCCCCTGCCTGACCTCTTCGCCGACACGATCGACGTCCGGGTCGTGAACGTCGAGGTCGTCGTCACGGACCAAGAGGGCTACCGGATTCTCGGCCTCGATGCGAGCGACTTCGAGCTCCTGGTCGACGGTCGGCCTGTACCCGTCTCGTACTTCACCGAAGTCGACGATGGACGCGCCATCGCCTCGCTGGAGGACGGGCGGCCTCCCGCTTCTCTCGAAACTCGCGCAACGAACGTCCCTCTGCTCGACCTTGACGAGCCGGTAGGCACGAACTTCCTGATCTTCCTTGACCAGTTCTCGGTCGTCCGGCGCTACCGCGAACGCGTCCTGGACCGCCTGGAGCAGGAACTCCATCTGCTCAGGCCGGACGACCGCGTCGCGATCGTGGCTTTCGACGGAAGCAACGTTTCCCTCCTGCTGGACTGGACCAGCTCCCGCAGCGACATCGAGGACGCCCTTCGCCACGCGCGCCCGCGGAAGGCCCGCCTGAGGCGGATCGCTGCTCCCGGGCTTCCCTCTCATCAGACCGAGCGAGCGCTCATGGCTGCGACGGCCACCGTGCGCAGCTTCGCGGCCGTTCGGGGCCGGAAAGTCATGCTCCTGCTCGCGGACGAGTGGCGCGTGGGGAACCTGCGCTCCTACGACCCTCTCATCGACGCCGCGAATCTCGTCGGCTACACCCTCTATCCGGTCGTGCCCCATGGTCAACACAGGCTCCTGGCAGATGAGACCGGAGGGGTGGCCATAGCCGGCACGAAGCCAGGAGAAGTCCTCGGCCTCGTGGTAGACGACGTTCGCTACTACTACTGGCTCGGCTTCGAGCCGCCTCGCGACCAGGATGACGCACTCCACGACATCGAGGTGCGCGTGGTCGGCCGCCCGGATCTCCGGGTCTGGTCGCGGCTGAACTACCTGGACATGTCCCGGGGCGCGGAGGTCACGATGCTGGTCGAGGGCTCCCTGCTGTTCGGAGGCACTCCAGGGAGCGACTCGCTCGAGGTGCGGTTCGGCACGCCCGAGAAAGCCGGGTTCAGGAGAGTCACTCTGCCGATGGAGGTCACGATCCCCCTCGACGAAGTGACTCTCCTGCCGATGGGCGGCAAGTGGATGAACGAGCTGGAGCTTCGCGTCAGCGTGATCAACGAGCACGGCGACCGCTCCGAGACTCCCGTCAGCACGATCCCGATTCTCGGCTCAGCGGCGCCGCTTCCGGGCGACTACTTTGTCTACGAGACGGAACTCCTGTTACGCAGCCGCGAGCACCGCTACATCGCGGCCGTCTACGACCCGCTCACCGGCGCGATCCTCTCGGCGAGCGGGACGGTCGGCCCCTAGAACCGGAGACCGACCGTCGCCACGAACCGACGCGGACGCTGCCAGCCGATGTAGCGGGAGGCGCTGACCTCGCCGCCGTTGTTGATTCGGAGCAGCTCCTGGTTGTCCGTGATGTTCGTGGCGTCGACCCGCAGGTAACCGTTGAAGTCCTCCCTCCATCCGAGCGGGAAGAAGTACATCAGGGTCATGTTCGCGCTCCACGTCGAGTTGAACGCATCGCGCGAGCCGCGCGGTTCGAGATAGAGACCCGTACCGCTGTCGACCAGGAACTGGGTGGGATCACACTCGAGTTCGAATCCCGGTTCCCAGAACTGGGTGTCGCAGGGCTGTCCGAGGGATGCTCCCTCGACCCGCTGCCACGGCTTGCCGGACCGCCACTGGAGGGACCCGCCAAGGACGAAGCCCTGGCCGCTCTGTCCGAACTGCCAGGTCTTGAAGCCCCACGTGTTCCAGATGTACTTGTTGTTCTCGTGCACCGTGCCGTAACGGTTGATGGTCGACAGGGGCTGGCCCAGGAACCGTCCCAGGGCCGCCTGGCAGTCCAGCGGGTACTTCCGGACCAGTTCCTGACCATCGGCGCCGATCACCGGCTGTCCGCCGTTGCGGATCAACTGCTGGCCTTCGCAACTGCGGATGTGTCCCTCGTTGAGGACGACATCCAGATTGCGGCCGTAGTCCGAGTTCGTGTTGTCGAACAGGCCGCCCCAGTAGTGCCCCTTCGCATCCGCATAGGTGAAGTTGTTGCCCAACGCCCAGCCATTCCGGAACACCTTGTTCAACTGGAGTTGCAGTGACTGGTAGGTGCGCTTGCCTTCCTCGAAGTTGGCCATGACGTCCGGATCGACCACGCCCATGGCGCCGAGCACGCGCTCGTAGTCCTTGTAGTTCTCGGTGAACCGGAAGTAGTCGCCGTTCGGCAGCCGCTGCTCGGTGGTCCCGATCGAGTTCTTGTACTCCCAGTGGATCGCGCTGGCCTGGAAGAACCACTGTCTCCGCGCGCCCAGGTTCCAACTGTAGACGAGGTCGATCTCGTCCTTGTAGTACGGCTCGATGTCCACCGCCGGGATGACGCCGGCGTCGATCTGCCGGTACATCTCGCCCGGCCGCAGCTTGCCGAGCAAGCCGGTGTACCCGGGACCGTTGCAGACCTGGATGTAGATGGCGTCGATCGGAGCGCAGTAGACGATGCGGTCGTAGGCGTTCGTGCCGTTCCAGCCCTCCAGGAGGTAGTTGTTGACGAGCTCCTGGTTCAGGTGCTGGTAGGCGCGCGCGAGGTTGAAGTGAACCACCATCCTGCCGTCGCGCTTGATGTCGTAGGACGCGAGCAGCCTCGGCGAGATGCTCTGCGAGTCGACGACCGTCCGCCGCACGTCGTTCTTGTGAATCTGGTTCTCCCACCGCAAACCGAGGTTGAAGCTCCAGTGATCCCCGGCCGTGAACCGGTCACGCGCGAAGGCGGCGAAGTTGGAGGAACGAGTGCCGCGCAGGCGTTCCGTTCCAACGAGATCCGGCGGGTTGTAGTCCTCGTAGTGACAGTAGTAGGTCGTTGTCGGCCAGTTGATCAGTCCGCAGTCATCGAAGCCGGTATGGGTAGCGGGGTTGAACTCCCGTCCGAAGTAGACGTTGTTTCGCTGCAGGTCCTGCTCCCAACCGACCTCCTGCCAGTCGAGGCCGAACAGTGCCTCGTGGCTCTCGCTCGCGAACCACGTCATCCTGACGTTGGCTTGATCCCGCGGATAGTCGTTCAGACCAAAACCGTTGTCGAGGAGCCAGCCATTGAACAGATGCCACTCGCCTCCCCGGTAGCCGATGTAGCCATGGACGTTGTTGCCCGGACTGTGAGGGCCCAGGCGGTTCGCCGGATACCTCGGGTCCTGCTGTTTCTCCGCCAGAGCGGACTCGAAGTCGAAGCCCGTGCCGGCATTCAGACGCTTGTGCTCGCTGGAGTCATGAGCGGAGAGCTTGAACTCCATGAAGATGTCCTGGCTCGCGCTCCAGTTCCAGCTCCCTGTAATCAGTTCCCCGCCGAACTCGTGCGGCGTGGCACTGTAGCGGTCCGCCGGAAAGTCGCCCAGTACGAACGTGACGTCGAGCGGCGAGGCGTTGTAGTTCAACTGCAGGCTGTTCGACGGGTTGGGCTGGTAGTCGAACTTCAGCAAACGGCCCTTGACGTAGACGCTGTTGTCCACGATGTCGCCGCTGAACAACTCCTGGGTCTGGAAGCTGTTCGTTTCCGCGATCGATGCGGCAAACCAGAGCTTGTTCCTCACCAGCGGACCGCCGAAGAAGGCCTGGACGTTGGTGGCGGCGTTGTCCTTCTCCAGCTCGTCGCGCTTGAAGAAGTCCGGCTGGCAGGAAGGGGCGAACGGAACGTTCTGTGGATTGACCACGGCACGGTACCTGCAGCCCTGGCGCTCCGCCAGTTCGGCATGGCTCTGGTACTCCGATACCCAGCTCCCCTGCTGCCGGAAGACCATGCCTTCACCATGAATGACGTTCGTGCCCGACTTCGTGATCACGTTGACGACTCCACCGGTGGCCCGGCCGTACTCGGCGCTGCCCGTGGTTGACTGCAACGAGGTTTCATTGACCCCAACCTGAGGCAGGAACATCCGCGACCCGCCGCGGCGGGTGTAGGTGGTGTCCACGCCGTCCACGAAGACGGCGCCCTCCTGCCACCGGGAACCGTTGACGCCCGGGTACTCGTCGGCCAGGTCGCCGTCAGAGACGACGCCCGGCATCAACTGGAGGTTGGAGAAGTAGTTCGAGTTGACGCCCACCACGTTCGACGCAACGTTCGAGGAAATGGCGCCGGCGGAGGTGACCTCGAACTTGTTGATCAGCGGCGTCTCGGCCGTGACCGTGATCTCGCCCGCCGCCTGGAGAGCCATGGTCAGCACGATCTCGGAACGGGCGCCCGGCGTCACGGTGACGGACGTCTCGGCCGAGCCGTAGTCGTCGAGCGTCCCCCGGACCGTGTACGTCCCCGGCGTCAGCAAGGCGAAACGGTAGCCGCCTTCGGCGCCGGTGATGGCGACCTTCTCGCCACGGTCGCCGGCGATCGTCACCGTGACCCCCGGCATCGGGTCTCCGTTCGTGTCCACCGTCCTGCCCAGGACGATCCCGGTTTCGGGACTGTCCGCAACCGCAGGCGGCGCCAAGCCGAAGAGTACGAGCGTTCCGACCAGAGCCAGGGTACGTTTCATGAGCCGATCCTCCTTTTCCTTACTGGCTAGCCAGCCACTAAGGGTGAGGGTTCATCCGACTCCCCGGGGCGGCCAAGCCGGAGGAATCGGAATGAACAAAGAGCGTCGGATGCCCGTTGGGCCCATCCGAACCTCGGCTGCCCTGACCGGAGAGAGCTACCTGTCGCTTTGCGGAGCAGAGACTATAACAGCGTTGCAAGTACGCCGAAGTCCTCACGGATTTCTCGCCAAAACCTCATCAAAGGTCCAATCGATTGGATCTTCGCCGTCCGCCTGGAGAATGCCGGCCAGAGGGCCGGCGCACCGACACTGGTTCTATGCGCCGGGGGAACCGACCGTGGCCTTCCGCCTCGGCGCAAGTACGCCCGCCAGCGTCCGCCCGACCCAGGCCCGGCCGTCCTCGATCAGCGTGTAGAACACGGGCACCGCGAGCAGGGTCAGCAGCGTCGCCGCGGCCATGCCGCCGATCAGGGTCAGGGCGAAGCTCTTGTAGCTCAGGCCCATCTGCGTCGGCTGACCAAAGAGCAGCGGCACCATGCCGCCGATCGTGGTCAGCGCCGTCATCATGATCGGCCGGAAACGCCGGTTCGCGGCTTCCAGGAGAGCCTCGGTTCGTTCCATACCCGCGGCCCGCAGCCGGTTGACCGAGTCCAGAAGCACGATCCCGTTGTTCACGACCACCCCGATCAGGATGATCAGGCCGACCAGCCCGAGGAAGTCGAGGTCGCGCCCGGCAAGCAGGTGGATCCAGGTCACACCCATGCTGGCGAGCGGAATGGTGACGAGGATCGCCACCGGCAGCAGGAAGCTCTCGAACAGGAACCCCACCAGCAGGTAGACGAAGGCGATCGACATGAGCGCCGCGATCATCAGGTTCCGCGTCTCCTCGGCGGCGACATTGCGCACGAGTCGCGCCCAGGCCACGCCTTCGGGCAGGTCGGTCTGCGCGGCAACCGCGCGTACCGCCCGCCGCGTCTCGCTCTCCCGGCCTTCTTCGAGCTCCACCGTGATCCGGCGCGCAGTCTGTTTGTCGCGGCGGGAGATGCGGGTCGCGGACGGCTGCTGGCGCACGTCGACGAGGGTGCCGATGGCGAGCGCCTCACCCGTGTCGGTCGGTACCGAGAAGTCGCGGAGTTCGGCGAGACTCTGGCGGTCCTCCTCCTCGAAGCGGATTCGTACCGGGATGTCGCGTCCGCCGTAGTAGATCCGTGGCAGCGCCTGGCCGCGCAGCGCGTAGCCGACCATCACCGCCAGTGTCCGCGGGTTGACCTGCTGGCGCATCGCGAGATCCCTGTCCAGGACCAGCGCGAGTTCGTTCGGAGCCTCGTCGGCCGATTTCTTGACCGCCAGAACGCCAGGAACGCGCGCCAGCCGGTCCTCGACGCCGCTCGCCACCTCTTCCAGAACCTCGGCATCCTCGCCGAACAGGGTCAGCGTCTCGAGCGCCTTGTCCGTTGTCTCCTGCTCCGACGCGAAGCCCGTGTGGAACCGCACACCCGGCATCTCGGGCATCAGGCCGATCACCTGCTCCGTGGCCTCGCGCATCTTCAGGTCGGCGCCGGTCGCCATGATCCCCTGGATCTGGCCCCAGGTCCGCTCATGGAAGAAGACGAGATACTCGAGATCGAGTTCGTCGCGCAGGCCGTCGATCTTCTCCTCGGCGCGCGCGAAGTACTCGATCGTCTCGTCGAACGAGATGTTGCGCGGCAACCGAACTTCGATGTTGAAGAAGGCCTGATCGTCCTCCGACATCGGAACGACCTCGAGCCGGCCGCCGGCGGCGACCTGGGTCAGCGCCAGCGCCGCAACGAGCAGGAGGACGACATCGAGCCGCCGGCGCAGGCCGTAGGCCAGCATGCCGCTGTAGATGCGGTTCAGGAGACCGAACGTCGCGTCATACGCCCGTCGCAGGACGACGTTCGAAGCGTTCCGGGCATGACGCAACGCTCCCGTTTCCGTTGACGACCGCGACGGCAACGTGACGTAGACGGCCAGCGGAACGACGACCAGCGCCACCACCAGAGAAGCGAGCAGGGAGACGGTGATGGGGATGACGAGCCGGAGCAGCATGAACTGACCCTGACCGTCGACCAGCGACACCGGCAGGAAGACGATGACGGTGGTCAGGGTGGCCGTGGTGATCGCCAGCGCGATCTCCCCCGCCCCCTGCAGCGCTGCCTGACGACGCCCCACTCCGCTCTGGTGCAGCCGGTGGATGTTCTCGGCCACCACCACCGAGTTGTCGACCAGGAGCCCGACCGAGATCATGAGACCGAGCAGCGAGATCACGTTGAAGGTCTCGCCGAAGAAGTACATCGCGACGACCGCGACGACCATCGAGAGCGGGATCGAAAAGGCGATGATCAGGCTCATCCGCAGCCGGCGGAGGAAGAAGAAGAGCACGATCACCGCGAAGATCGCCCCGATCCTGCCGCTCGACAGGAGCACCCCCATCGACTCGCGGATGATCTCGCCCGAGCTCATGATCACGTCCGCCTCAATGGCTGCAAGACGTGGATTCCCCGCCAGTTCCTGCACCACGCGCTCGACCTCGCGGGCTACTTCCAGCGCGTTCGCCTCGCCTTCCTTCTGCACCCGGATCGCGTAGGCGGGCAGGCCGTTCACCCGCACCCGGAACTCGTCGTCGGGCACGTCGTAACGCACGGAGGCGATGTCGCCCAGCCGCACCGTGTCGGTGATCCACATGTCGCGGACGTTCTGGGGCGCGGGATACGCGGCCACGGACCGCAGGAGCAGCTTGCGGTCGCCGGCGCGCACGTTGCCCGACGCCAGGGTGAAGTAGTCCGATTGCAGATCCTGGGCGATCTCGAAGATGTTGAGGCCCGCCGCCTCGACCCGCTGCCGGTCGAGTTCGATCAGCACTTCCCGCTCGAGCAGGCCCTGGGCGTCGACCGAGGCCACGCCGGGCAGCCGCTCCAGCTTCAGGATGACCTCGTTCTGGATCAGGTTGTAGGTGTCCGCCGTCCCCTCGTCGACGAGGACCCCGACCATCGCCACCGGCATTCCGGTGTCGTCGTCCTTGCGGATGAAGACCTGCTGGACATCCTCAGGCAGACGGGCCCGGGCGCGTTCGATCCGGTCCCGGACCTCGCGGTAGGCGACGTCCATATCCGTCCCGTGCGCGAAGCTCAGGAAGACCTGGCTGAAGCCGACGGCGCAGAACGAGTACTGGTTCTCGAGCCCGCGAATGGTCGCCAGTTCCTCCTCCAGCGGGATCGTGATCTTGTCGAGCACCTCCTGAGGCGGCGCGTCACGCCACGGGACGGTCACCCGCAGGAAAGGCGAGCTGTAGCCGGACGGGATCAGCTCGATCGGCAGCGACAGGGCCGCAACCAGCCCCATGACCAGGACCGCGCCGACGACGACGAGGACGCCGACGCGCCGCTCCAGAGAGAGCCGGGGCAGGGACCTGCCCAATCCGCCGGGGATCATGGACGAATCACCTGGGGCGCCACCGCTCCCGCCGGTCCGGTGGCCTCGGCCCTGGCGGTCGCCGGCCGGGCGACCTTCTCACGCGAGAACGACAGCGCCTCCCGCAACCGCTCGAAGATCTCGTAGATCGTCGGCACGACAATCAGGGTCAACACGGTCGAGGCGACCAGGCCGCCGATCACCGCCAGCGCCATCGGGGTACGGATCTCGGCGCCCTGACCCAGGCCCAGCGCCATCGGCAGCAGGCCGAGCGTGGTCGTCGCCGTGGTCATCAGGATCGGCCGCAGCCGCACCAGGCCGGCGCCGACGATCGCCCGCCGGCGCGGCAGGCCGCGCGCGCGCAGCCGGTTGATGTAGTCGACGAGGACGATCGCGTTGTTCACGACGATCCCAGCCAGCATGATCATGCCGAGGAAGACGACGATCGAGAGGTTGACGTCCAGCAGGTAGAGGGTGACCAGGGTGCCGAAGAACGCGAGCGGGATCGAGAACATGATGACCAGCGGGTGCAGCAGGGACTCGAACTGGGCCGCCATGATCACGTAGACCAGGAACACGGACAGTCCGAGGGCCAGCCACAGGCTGGCGCTCGACCGCTGCCACTCCTGGCTCTGGCCGCCGACCAGGAAGCTCATGTCCGCCGGCCACTCGATTCCGCTGGCGAGCACTTCCTCGATCCGCTCCACCGCACCGCCCAGTGAAGCGTCGCCCAGGTTGGCCTCGATCACCGCCACCCGCTTGCCATCGATCCGCCGCACCTCCGAAGGTCCCTCGCCCACGGCGACGTCCGCGACCGCGTGGAGCGGAATCGGGCGCTCGCCGCCCGGGTTCACGACCAGACCGTTCAACTGGTCCGTCGAGCGGCGATCCTCCTCGGCGAGCCGGACCACGATCGGTATCCGCCGGTCCCTCAGGTTGTAGAGGGTCGCCTCGAAGCCCTCGATCTGGTTGCGCACCATCTGGGCGACCACCGAGGTCTGGAGGTCGTAGCGGTTGAGGATCGCCCGGTCGTAGACGATCTGCACTTCGGGTGCGCCGCGCTTCAACGTCGTCTCGACATCGGCGAGTTCGGGCATCGCCGCCATCAGGTCACGCACGCGATCGCCGTACTCCTGAAGGCGATCGAGGTCCTCGCCGTGCACCTCGACCTCGATCGGCGTCTTGAAGCTGAACAGGACCGGGCGCGAGACGCGCGAGGAGGCGTCCGGAATCGACTCGAAGCGGCGCCGAAGTCGCTCCACCACCTCGTCCTCGGCGGCCGCCTGAACCGGTTCGAGCAACACCTTGAACCTCGCGGTGTGCTCGCCCTCGTCCGAGCGCTGGGTGTTCGTCACGTCGTAGCCGTAGGTCACGAGCAGCCGGTCGATGTGGCGCTCCTCCTCCAGGATCGCGCTCTCGACCGCAGCCAGCGTGCGCTCGGTTTCGGCCAGTGGCGTGCCCACCGGCAGCGAAACCTCGATCGTGAACTCGCCCTGGCGAACCTCGGGCAGCAGCTCGCTGTCGAGGCGCCCCAGGAGCCACCACGAACTCCACAGGGTGACCGCCACAACCGCAACGACCGCGACGGGGAAACGCAGCGACCGATCGAGAAGCACGGGATAGACCCCGCTGAGCCACTCGAGCAGGCGCCGCACGACGATCAGCGGCCCGCGGCTCAGCCAGGTGAACGCCTTGACCAGGACGGGCCCGATCAGGCGCACGACCAGGAAGGCCAACCCGGCCAGCAGGATCAGAATCGTCTTGGCGACCAGCTCGAGCACGCTGCCCACGACCAGCCGGACGCTGATGAACGCCAACGCCGGCACCAGACCGGGCCAGCCGATCAGGGGATTCCGCGATCGCGCCCAGCCAAACAGCGCCGCCGCGTCACGGCGAAACGCCTCCCACGCCGCGTAGCGCCGCAGCCGGGCGGCCGCGCCGCCGCGCTCCGGCAAGGTCCAGCCACGGCGGCTGGCAAGCATCGGGATGAAGGCAAGCGCAACGGCCATCGACGCGAGCAGCGAGATGACGACGGCCAGGCCCAGGTCGCCGAACGCCTGGCCGGCGATTCCCTCGACGAAGACCATCGGCAGGAAAACGGCGATCGAGGTCAGGATCGAGGCGATCACCGCCGAACGGACCTCCTTCGCGCCGCGGATCGCGGAAGCGACCAGGTCGTCGCCCTCCTCCCGGCACCGGAAGATGGACTCGAGCACGACGATCGAGGAGTCGACGAGCATGCCGATGCCGAGCGCCAGGCCGCCCAGGGACATGATGTTGAGCGACACGGAGGCGGCCGAGAGCGGCGCGAAGGTGATCAGCAGCGAGATGGGGATGGACACCGCGACGAACAGCGTCGTGACCAGGTTGCGCAGGAAGAGGTAGAGGACGATGACGGCCAGGAGCCCGCCAAGGATCGCCGTGTTGCGGACTTCGGCGATGCTGCCCTCGATGAACTCGGAGCGGTCGGAGACCACCGTGAGCACCGCCCCCTCCGAGCGGTAGAGATCGGTCGAGAGGGTCGCCCCGCCAAGCGAGGGACCTCGCCCGCCGCTACCGCCCCCGGCGCCGCCGGTCAGCCGTTGCAGCAGGTTCCGGGGTCGTTCCACCGTCTCGCCCCGCGCCCTGGCGCGCTCCCGCTCCAGGTCCAGTTCGCCGACCCGCGCACGCACGCGGTCCGCCAACGCAACCATGTTCGCGTCGGCCTCCTTGTAGACGTCGAGCTGAACGCTCTCGCCTCCATCCGTGCGGGTCAGAATCTCGCGGTCCCGGTGCGATCTCCGGACTTCGGCCAGATCGCCGACACGGATCTCGCGGCCCTCCACGGTGGCCACGACCGTGGCGCGGATCTGGTCGAGGTTCACGTACTCGTTGACGGTGCGCACCATGTACTCGGTGCGCCCCTCCTTGAGGGTGCCGCCGGCCACGTTGATGTTCTCCTGGCCCAGGCGATCGATCACCCGTTGAACAGACAGCCCGGAACGCTGCAACGCCTGAGCGTCGAGGAGAACGTGGATCTCCTCCTCGAGACCGCCGCGCACCCGAACCGCCGCGACGCCGTCGATCGGCTCGAGCGCCCGCTTGACCTGCAGCTCGGCCAGCCGGCGCAGGCGGCGCAGGCCCTCCTCGCCCTCGAAACGCTCGTCTTCGCCGGACAGGGAGAGCTCGAGCACCGGGTCGAGGCCCGGGTCGAAGCGCAGGATGAGCGGACGTTCCGCCGAATCGGGCAGGAGGACGAGATCGAGCTTCTCCAGCGTCTCCTGCACCGCGTCGGACATCGGCGTGTCCCAGGCGAACTCGAGCACGACGTCGGAGACGCCGGCGCGGCTGATGCTGCTCATCCGCCGCAGGCCTCCAACCACGCCAAGCTGCTCCTCGATCCGCCGCGAGACGTCGTTCTCGACTTCCTCCGGCGCCGCGCCCGGATACTCGGTGCGCACCGTGAGCGTCGGGTAGGACAGCTCGGGCATCAGGGTCACCGGCAACCCCTGGTAGGACAGCAGGCCGAACACGACCGCCGCCAGGAAGACCATCGACACCGCGACCGGGCGATGGGTAAGGAACGACTTCGCAGCCTTCATGCCGCGCTCCTATCTATGTCGTCTGCCGGATCAGCTTGCGGGCTGGTAGGTCGGGGTCGATGCCGCGCCCAGTTCCGCCCCCGAGCCGAGGGCTTCTCTCGGGTCGAGCAAACGGACGCGGGCGCCGTCCTTCAGTCCGGCCTGCCCGGCCACGATCAGACGCTCGCCGTCGGCCAGGTCGCCTTCCAGATGAACGACGTCCTCACTCTCGATGAGAATCCGGACGAGCAGTCGCTCGGCGCGGGGACCGTCGTCGCCTTGAGCGACCCGGAACACGAAGACCTGTTCCTGGTCGTAGACCAGTGCCCGCTTCGGCGCCAGCAACGTGTCCTCCAGGGCCGCGGCCACCAGGTCGACCTCCACGTACATGCCGGGCAGCAGGCCCTGGTTGCCCGGTATGCCGAGCGTGACCTTGACCGTGCCGCTCTGGGGATCGACGACGGGCGAAATGCGCTCGATCGCGGCCTCCCGCGAGCCAGCGAGCGACTGGGCCAGCACGCGAGCCGGCTGGCCGACGAACAAACCCGCCAACTGCCGTTCGGGCACGAACACCCGAGCGACGATCGAGTCGAAGTCGACGATCTCGAACAGCTTGGCGTGTGTCTCGACGTGGTCGCCCACGTTGATGAGCCGCTCGGTGACGACGCCCGAGATCGGCGCCGCAACCGTGGCATAGCCCAACTCCCGCTCGGCGTCCTCGAGCGCCAGCTCGAGCTGTTCCATGTCATAGCGCGCCTGGTTGTAGGCCTGCTCGCTGATCAGGTCCTGCTCGAAGAGACGCTTCTGACGCTCGTACTCCAGACGGGAGCGCTCGAGCTGGCTCTCGACCCTCTTGAGCGCCGTGCGCTGCGCCTCGTCCTCGAGCAGCAGCATCGTCTGGCCGGCGCGCACGGTGTCTCCCTCCTCGACCAGGAGGTCGGTCACGTGCCGCTCGGCCTCGGCCAGCACGTCGACGCGGTTCTCGGCCTCGAGGTTGGTCGAGAACCGGAGAACGGACTCGATCCGGCCGCGGAACATCGGTAGCGCCGCGACCGGAATCGCGTCGTCGTCCGCCAATGTCGTGGCTTCCGTGGCCGGCGGCTCGCCGGCCACGCCGCTGTCGAACGCGCAGCCGGCCACGAAGAACAGGAGGATCATCGCCGCGAGTGCCTGAGCGGTCGAGATCCTGAAGATATGGGCGAAGTTCATGGCTTTCTTTCGAGTGTTTAGGGGGGCAGCGCGGGCGGCGGCCAACTCCTTCGGAGAGAGTATTGAGAAAGCGGGGCCCGTTCATCCGGCCAACCGCCCGCGTCATCAGGGAATACGCCCCAGCCGCCGGCTTTGTTTCCGGGAATCTAGGAGAGTTGACTTTCGGCCAGCCGCGCCCAGTACTTGGCTCCGATAGTGAGCAGCTCGTCGTTGAAGTCATACCTCGGCGTGTGCAGCATCTCGCTGTCGCCGTTGCCGATCATCATGAAGGACCCCGGACGCTCCTCGGCCAGGAAGGCGAAGTCGTCGGAGCCCATCAGCGGCTCCATCTCCGTGTCGACCTCCCAGCCCATGCTGAGCGCCGCGGCGGTCATCTCCTCCGTCTCGCGCGGCGCGTTCACCGTCGCCGGGTAGTAGCGCTCATAGTCCACCTTGGCCGAGGCGCCATGGGCGGCGCAGACGCCGTGGACGACCCGTTCGAGCCCCATCTCGAGGGTGTCCTGCACGTCGCGCAGGAAGGAACGCACGCCCCCGGCAAGGTACGCGGTCTCCGGGATCACGTTGAAGGCTTCGCCGGCATGGCTCATCGTCACGGACACCACGGCCCGGCGTCGGGGATCGACGTTGCGGGACACCAGGGTCTGGAGCCCCATGACGACCTGCGCCGCGGCGACGATCGGGTCGATGCCGCTGTGCGGCCAGGCGCCGTGCGTTCCGCGGCCGCGGATCTCGATCTCGAACTGGTCGATCGCGGCCATGAACGGACCGCTGTTCGTCGCGAAGGCGCCGGTCGGCACGCCCGGGAAATTGTGCAGGCCGAAGACCTTGTCCGCCGGGAAACGCTCGAACAGCCCTTCCCGCACCATGACCCCGGCACCGCCGTCCTTCTCCTCCGCCGGCTGGAAGATGAGCTGCAGCCTGCCGTCGAAGTTCCGGGTCTCCGCGAGGTAGCGGGCCGCGCCCAGCAGCATCGCGGTGTGGCCGTCGTGGCCGCAGGCATGCATCTTTCCGGGCGCGGTCGAGCAGTGCCCGAAGTGGTTCTGTTCATGGATCGGCAGCGCGTCCATGTCGGCCCGCAGCGCCACCGCGCGATCCGAACTGCCGGCGCGGATCGTCGCGACGACTCCGGTCTTCGCGATGCCGTGATGAACCTCCTCGATACCGAACGACCGCAGCCGCTCCGTCACGATCTGCGAGGTCCGTTCCTCCTCGAAGGCCAGCTCCGGGTGCCGGTGGAAGTCGCGCCGCCATTCGGTCAACTGGTCGCGCCAGCCGTCGATCCGGCCGTAGTCGTCTGAGGCCATGGACGGCGGAGTTTATCGCCGCGGCGGGGGCGTCGGCGCACCCGGTTGTCACGGTGTAGTTTCACGCCCAGCGATGAAGTTCGAAGCGACGCCGCTCGCCGACGCTCACGGCGCCATCCTCGGCCACAACGTCTACGACAACGATGGCCGCCGCGTGCTGCGGAAGGGCCGCGCGCTCGGCGACGAGGAGCTGGGGGTGCTGGCCGGCCTCGGCCGCGACCGCGTGTTCGCGGCGCGGCTGGAACCCGGCGACGTCGAGGAGAACGAGGCTGCCCGCCGAGTCAGCGAAGCGGTAGCCGGCACAGGTCTCGACCTGCGGGGGCCGACGACCGGGCGAGTCAACCTGCACGCGCGGACGCTGGGCGTGCTGCGGGTCGACGCCGCGGCCCTGGACCGCATCAACGACTGCGACGGCGTCACCGTCGCCACCCTGCCCAACCACAGCGTGGCGCGCGCCGGCAAGATGGTCGGGACGACGAAGATCCTCCCCTATGCTCTCCCAGAAGACACGGTGGCCGCGGCCGAGAGCGTCGCCACGGGCCCGGTGATCCGGCTCGACCCGCTGCCACAGAGCACGGCGGGTCTGATCGTCTCCGGGACCGTCGCCGCCGGTCGCTCCGCCGGCCGCGAACGGCTGGTCGCCGGCTTCGAGAAGGCCTTCCGGCAGCGGCTCGGCACTCTCGGCGCCGAACTCACCCAGGTGCGCTTCGTGCCGATCGACCGGGAGCAGGAGACCGAGGATCTCGCGGCAACGGCGTCCGAACTCGCCCCGAACGTCGATCTCCTGATCCTCGCCGGCGAAACGGCGATCCAGGACCGCCACGACCTGGCTCCGAGCGCCATCGAAACCGCCGGCGGCTCGGTGATCTGCTACGGCGCTCCGGTCGACCCCGGCAACCTGCTGCTGCTCGCCGACCTCGACGGCACGCCGGTCCTCGGCGCCCCCGGCTGCGCCCGCAGCCCGAAGCGGAACATCGTTGACCTGGTGCTGCCCCGCCTGCTCGTCGGCGATCGACTGACGCGACGTGACATCACGTCGCTCGGCCATGGCGGTCTGCTCGAGGACGTGCCGGAGCGGCCGTTGCCGCGGCGGCGGATCGAAGGCTCCTGACTCCGCTACACTCCGCCCATCCCACCGTCATCCGGAGGACCCAACATGAGAGTCCGAGTCCCCGCGGCGCCGATCGCCATCCTCGTGCTGCTGATCGCGGCCCCTGCGCTGACCGCCCAGGGCGACGTCAAGCGCGCCGCCAACGGCAAGCCCGACCTGACCGGCACCTTCGACGCCGGCACCCTGACGCCGCTTCAGCGGCCCGAGAAGTACGGCGACAACCTCTTCCTGAGCCCCGAGGACGCGGCGAAGATCGAGGCGGACGCGGCCCAGTACGCCGCCGACCGGCACCGGGTTTCCGATCCGAACCGCAAGCCGCCGCCGGTCGGAGGCGACGGAACGACGGGCGGCGCCGGCAACGTGGGCGGCTACAACAGGTTCTGGGTCGAGACCGGCACCGAGGCATTCGCGGTCGATGGCAAGTTCCGCACCTCGATTATCTTCGACCCGCCGAACGGCCGCATCCCGGAGATGACGGAGGCCGGCCAGGCGAGATCCGCGGAGCGCCGCCGGCTACGCCGGCCGAACGACGGTTCCGCCTGGTGGCTCGACATCGACGGCCACGGCCCGTACGACGGCCCGGAGACGCTTCCGGTGACCGAGCGCTGCATCGTCGGCTTCACCGGCGCGACGCCGACCTTCCCGAGCCTCTACAACAACTTCAAGCGCGTGGTCCAGACCGAGGACCACATCATGATCCTGATCGAGATGGTCCACGACGCCCGCATCGTGCGCCTGAACGCCGAGCATCCAAGCCCCGAGGAGCGGAAGTGGCTCGGCCACTCGATCGGCTGGTGGGAAGGCGACACCCTGGTCATCGACTCGCGGAACTTCCACCCGAAGGCCGTCCTGCGCGGCGCCACCCAGGAATCCCACATCACGGAGCGCCTCACGCTGCAGCCGGACGGGAACATCCTCTACCGGTTCACGATCGACGATCCGGCCACCTGGGACGTCCCCTGGTCCGGCGAGTACATCTGGAAGCGCAGTCCCGTGGACGTCTACGAGTACGCCTGTCACGAGGGCAACTACTCGATGGGCGGCACGCTACGAGGCGCGCGGGTACTCGAGGCCGACGCTCTGGCCGCCAAGGCAGCGAGCACCGGCGCCGGCAGCGGCGACTGATCGAAACCTGGAGGACACGAAATGAGAATCCCCGCGGCCCTGACCGCCATCGTCCTGCTGCTGCTTGTGGCGCCCGCGGCCGGAGCCCAGGACGACATCAAGCGCATGCCCAACGGCCGGCCCGACCTCCACGGCAACTACGACGCGGCCACGCTGACGCCGCTGCAGCGGCCCGAGAAGTACGGTGACAACCTGTTCCTGACCAGGGAAGAGGCCGAGAAGATCGAGACCGACGCGGCCCAGCGCCGGGCCGACCGCCACCAGGTCAGCGACCCGGACCGCGAGCCCCCGCCGGTCGGCGGCGACGGCTCAGGCGGCGGCGCCGGCAACGTCGGCGGCTACAACTTCTTCTGGCTCGACATCGGCACCGAAGCCTTCTCGGTCGACGGCAAGTTCCGGACCTCGATCATCGTCGACCCGCCGAACGGCCGCATGCCGGAGACGACCCCCGTGGCGAAGGCGAGAAGGGCGGAGCGCGACAAGCTGCGCCGGCCGAACGACGGCTCCGCCTGGTGGCTCGACATCGACGGCCCCGGCCCCTACGACGGCCCCGAGTCGCTACCGATCACCGAACGCTGCATCGTCGGCTTCACCGGCGCCACGCCGACGCTTCCGAGCGCCTACAACAACTACAAGCGCGTCGTGCAGACCGAAGACCACATCATGATCCTGATCGAGATGAACCACGACGCCCGGATCGTGCGCCTGAACGACGAGCACCCCAGCCCCGAAGAGCGCAAGTGGCTCGGCGACTCGGTCGGCTGGTGGGAGGGCGACACCCTGGTCATCGACTCGGTGAACTTCCACCCCCGCACGTTCCTGCGCGGATCGACCCAGGAGCTGCACGTCACCGAGCGTCTGACCCTGCAACCGAACGGCGACATCCTCTACCAGTTCACGATGGACGACCCGGCCACCTGGGAGACGCCCTGGTCCGGCGAGTACATCTGGAGGAACCGCCCGGAACTCGTCTATGAGTACGCCTGCCACGAGGGCAACTACGCGATGGGCAACACGCTGCGCGGCGCGCGGATTCTCGAGGCCGACGCGGCGGCCGCGAAGGCCGGGAGCACCGGCGGCGGCAACGACTAGAAGGCTGCACCGCAGGGGGCGTCCTCCGCTACACTTCGGCATCCAGTCGAAACAGGAGGACGCAGAATGAGAGTCCGATCCCTCGCGGCCGTGGCCGCCATCCTCGTGCTGCTGCTCGCGGCGCCAGCCTTCGCGGCCGAAGGCGAGATCAAGCGGGCCGCCAACGGCAAGCCCGACCTGACCGGCACGTATGACGCCGCCACCCTGACGCCGCTGCAACGGCCGGAGGAGTACGGCGAGAATCTCTACCTCACCCCGGACGAGGCGGAGAAGATCGCGACCGACGCAGCGAAGGCTCGGGCCGACCGCCACCAGGTGTCCGATCCGAACCGTGAGGCGCCGCCGGAAGGCGGAGACGGCTCACCCGGCGCGGCCGGCAACGTCGGCGGCTACAACAGCTTCTGGCTCGACCGCGGCACGGACACCTTCGCGGTGGACGGCAAGTTCCGGACCTCGATCATCATCGATCCGCCGAACGGCCGCATGCCGGAAACGACCGATGCGGCAAAGGCGAGATTCGCGGAGCGCGCCAAGCTGCGCCGCCCGAACGAGGGCGTCGCCTGGTGGCTCGAGCTCGACGGCCCGGGCCCGTACGACGGTCCCGAGTCGCTGCCGATCAGCGAGCGCTGCATCCTCGGCTTCACAGGCGCCACGCCGACCTTCCCGAGCGGCTACAACAACTACAAGCGGGTCGTGCAAACGGAAGACCACATCATGATCCTGATCGAGATGGTCCATGACGCCCGGATCATCCGCCTGAACGACGAGCACCCGAGCCCCGAGGAGCGGCGTTGGCTGGGCGATTCGGTCGGCTGGTGGGAAGGCGACACCCTGGTCATCGACTCGGTGCACTTCCGGCCCGACGGGTTCCTGCGCGGCGCGACGAAGGACCTCCACGTCACGGAGCGACTGACGCTCCAGCCGGACGGCAACATCCTCTACCACTTCACGATGAACGACCCGGCCACCTGGGAAGCCCCCTGGTCCGGCGAGTACATCTGGAAGCGCGACCAGGAACGCGTCTACGAGTACGCCTGCCACGAGGGCAACTACTCGATGGGCGGCACGCTCCGCGGCGCGCGCATCCTCGAGGACGACTGGCGCGCCGGCAAGGCCGCCAGCACCGGCGGCGAGTAAAGACTCGCACCCGCCAGTGCGGGCGTCTGCGGGGAGGGGCTCCCAGCGGCCGCTCGCGCTCAAGAAGAGAATGAGAGGCCGGCGCTCGCTCCACTACGCTCGCTCCGGTCGGTCGTCGTTTGATGTAAGGGCGCTGGGCGTCGCTCGCTTCGAGTCCGCTGGGAGCCCCTCCCCGCAGACGCCCGCACTGGCTGAACCACTTCAGCCGGCGTGGGCAGCCGTTGGTGCGGCCACTCAGCGACAAGGCACCGAACGCGACCTACTGGTCTCGGCGGTTCGGGCCGATGGCAATCTCGGTGATGTGGAGGCTGAGGCCTTCGCCGGCGGTTAGGCCGATCAGGCCGTTGAGATCGAGTTCGTCGGACGGAAGCTCGGCGACTGCCTCGCCACTCATGTAGAAGAACGTCTGTTCGCCTCGAACATCGACTTCGAGGACGTTCTCCGCGGGTGAGGTGGCCGGGGCGTCGAGGACGGAGACACCGTCGTGAGCCGTCCAGGGCGCGAGTTCCTGGATCTCGTCGCCGTTGTGCCGGGCTATGCGGAACCGACCCGCGTTGTCGATTAGGAAGGAGACGTAGGTTGGCTTGTCTCCTTCGAGGTCGCGGCCGCCGAGGAAGAGGCCGTAGGAGCTGTCGGTCCGCGTCGAGCCGGATCGTTCCGGGTCGCCTTTCGGGAACAGGTAGATCGTGCTCTTGACGGCGTAGTTGCCGGACGCGAAGCGGCCCGGGTCCCAGAGCAGGCCGCCAGGGCCGGCGTAGACGTGCCAGCCGGGGCGCATGACGACGAAGTTCCTCTCGGCCGCTTCGTCGGAACCGTCGTACCGGACCTTCCAGTGTTCGGGACGTTCCAGGTTGTGGCCCGACTGGGCCGAGACGGCTGCCGGGGCCACAATCGCGGCGACCGCGACTGCGCACCAGGCCCGTTGAAGTTCGTGCATCGGGGCTCCTAATCCTCCGGCCGGTAGACGAGTCGCTCTTCCGACACGACGTTCTTGCCGCCGTCGGCGAGCAGTTCCTCGCGAGCGAACCAGCTCGGCTTCATCGCGCCGACCGAGAACAGCTTCTCGGCCTGATCGCGGTAGTGCGGCGAGTCGGGCCGGTCGCTCTGGCCGATCGGGGGCTGGGTGTAGCTGCGGATCGGGTTGCTCAGAATGACGACCTCGGTCGAGGTCTGGCCGCGGTTGCCCCAGCGCCGGCCGTCGGCTCGCGGCGGGCTGAAACCGACCGAACGCATGGTCGCCATTCCCGCTTCGCCGAGGGAGCCGCCGCCGACCGGCCAGGACACTTCGTCCTCCGAGTCCTGGCGTCCGACCCGGAAGACATCGCCGAAGGCCGCGTCGAAGCCCCCCGGGCCTGAGCGGAGCGCCTCCGCCGCGGCGTCGATCGCCTCGACCAGGGCCGGCAACTTGTAGTCGCGGAGACCGGGCGGCTTCGGCCCCTCGCGGATCAGTTCCAGGTAGTCGTTGACCCGCGCCGTCATCTGGTTCATCCCGTCACGGCCAACCGACTCCCTGAGAGCCTCCCGCCAGCGGAAGTAGGCGAGCGCGCCCTGGGAGTCCGGCTCGGCGATGCCGTTCCACTCCGCGATCCGGCGGACCACCTCCGCGTGGTCCTTCGAGCGCTTGCCGGGGACCGCAGCCTCGGCGCGTCGCAGCTCCTCGACCCAGCGTTCGAACTGGTAGACGGAACGGTTGAGCGCCAGCTCGACGATCTCCTCCTCGCTCCACCTGGCCCCGGCTCTCCGCTTCGCCTCGAGGAGCGCCACGGCCGCAGCGCCCCGCTGGTGGGTGTAGAGGGCGGGCTGGTTGTAGAGGTAGGCGGGGTAGCGCTCCGGCACGAGCGGCGACCCGACCAGCATCGTGTCCGGGCCGATGTTGTTGTTCTGCATGTAGCCGCGCTCGGGGTTGAGCAGGGACATCAGCTCGGACGCCGGGTGGATGCCCAGCCATTCGGTCGCGGAAGTCGAGCCGTCGACCGGACGGCTCCAGTCGTAGCCCTCCGGCCGGATCGGCACTCGCCCCGTCCGCTGGTAGTAGATGTTGCCGCCGGTGTCCGCGATCATCACGTTCTGCGGCATGATCTGGCGCACGTCCAGCGCTGCGGCGGCGCCTTCGTAGTCCTCGGCGACCATGAACCAGTACTTCGACTCCAGGTAGCCAATCTCCTCCTCGTAGGCCAGGGCCGCGGCGTACGCGCGGTCGCCGCGACGGGCGACGATGGGGCCGTGATGGGCGTACCAGAACGTCGCCTCGCGCGGCTTCGCCTCGCCGGCGACCGCCACTTCGACGGTCCGGCTCTCCATCTGCCGCCACTCGCCGTCGTAGAGATAGCGACTCGGGTCCTCCGCGTCGAGCGTCAGTTCGTAGACATCGGCCGTGTCCGGGCCGCCGGTCGTGTGGGCCCAGGCGACGTGCTCGTTGTGGCCCAGGTTGACGTAGGGGAAGCCCGAAGTGGCGAAGCCGCTGATGTGGATGTCGCCGGCGTGCAACCGCAGTTCCCAGTAGCGGTGGCGGCCCAGCCAGGAGAGGTGAGGGTCGATGATCAGCGCGGCGGCGCCGAAGGTCGTCTGGTCAGGCGCCAGCGCGATCTCGTTGGAGGCCCGCAGATCGACGTCGGAGCTCGGCTCGATGCCGACCGCCCGCAGGTCGGAGCGTGCCTGCCCCGCCGGCCAGCTCCAGATGAACTGGCGGCTGAAGGCGACCGGCATGTAAACGTCGACCGGGCGGTCGCCCCACCAGTCCGGCACCTCGTCGGGATGCGCGTCGAGGTAGTCGTTGATGCCCGCGATGAACGCCGCCAGGTGCCGGCGGAGTTCCGGGTTCAGCTTGGCCTCGTAGTGGCGCTTCGCCGTGCCGTAGTGGTCCCACATCCGCGACTCGAGATCGGACCGCACCCAGCCGTCGTTGTTGCCGGGGCCGAAGGCGGCGGCGTACTCGCCGAGTCCGAAGAGGTAGTTCTCGAGCAGTTGCGAGAGCCGGTCCTCGGCCATCGCCCAGCCGGAGGCGTAGAGCCCGGCCTCGGCGGACCCGGCGTAGATGTGCGGGACGCCCCAGGTGTCCCGGTAGACCGTCGCCGCCTCGCCTCCCCCGCCGGGCGGTGAGCAGGCGACAGTCAGCGCGAAGAGCGGCGCAATCATTGCCGGCCAGACGCCTTGCCTCTCCATATCGATCGCCCTCAGTCCGCCGGCTTCTTCGCCGACTTCGGCCGGAACGCCCTGATCCGCTGCTCGTTTGTCGTCAGGTACGGCCCGCCGATCAGGTCGACGCAGTACGGGATCGCAGGAAACACGGCGTCCAGACACTCGCCGATCGCCTTCGGCTGCCCCGGCAGGTTCACGATCAGCGACGAACCGCGGATCCCCGCGGTCTGCCGCGAGAGGATCGCGGTCGGCACGGCCCGGAGCGACACCTGGCGCATCAGTTCACCGAAGCCCGGCATTTCCTTCTCGCACACCACCAGAGTGGCCTCCGGCGTCACGTCGCGGAGCGCCGGCCCGGTGCCGCCCGTGGTCACGACCAGGCAGCAACCCTCGTCGTCGCAGAGCTCACGCAAGGCCGCCGCGATCAGCTCGACTTCGTCCTCGACGACCCGCGCCCGCGGCTCCCAAGGGGAAGTCAGAACCTCCGCCAGATAGTCGCGGATCGCGGGGCCGCCGCGATCCTCGTACACCCCTCGGGACGCCCGGTCCGAGACGGTCACGATGCCGATACGAGCAGTAGCTCCTGACGTGCCTTGATCCGCCACGCGCCGCAGCCTATCCCTGCTGCTCGTTGATACCCTTTCCGGCCGTGCCGGACCCGAAGAACGACCCGCGATTGCACGAACTGAAGGCCCTGCTCCAGGAGCGGAGCATCGCCAAGGGAGACTTCGTCCTGACCTCCGGTGCGCGCTCTCACTACTACTGCGACACGAAGGCGACGGTGCTCTCGCCGCGGGGCTCGCGGCTCATCGGGGAGGCCCTGTGCGAGCAGTTGCGACCTTACGCCGTCGACGCGGTCGGCGGGCCCGAAGTCGGCGGCGCCTACCTGGCGACCGCGGCATCGGTGGCGAGTGACCTGGACGGGCGGCCGCTCTTCGGTTTTCTCGTGCGGAACAAGGCGAAGGGCCACGGCACGAGCGCCCGAATCGACGCTTCGTACCACCCGGACGGCCGCAAGCTGATCGTCGCAGGCCGCCGGGTGGCCGTCGTCGACGATGTCGTCACGTCGGCCGGCTCGATCCTGCGCGCGATCGAGGCGGTGGAGGCCGCGGGTTGTGAAGTCGCGGCCGTGTCGGCGGTCGTCGACCGGCAGGAGGGCGGCGGCGACCGTCTGCGGAGCCTTGGCTATGACTTCCGGCCGCTGTTCGTCGCCGACAACGAGGGCGATCTGACGCTCTACTCTGGGGACGGGCGATGAGACACGGGCGGTCCGCTGTCGCCGGCAAGCGCGTGGCCGCGGCGGCCACGGTCGCGCTCACCGCGCTGACCCTGACCGGCATCGCCACCGACCCGGCCCCGGCCCACGTCCGGATCACGACCGACATCAACTTTGCCGACGATGTCCGCCCGATCCTCCGCCGCTACTGCATGCCCTGCCACAACCCGAAGGGCTCGGCGCCGGACTACATCGACCTGACGACCTACGGCAACGACGCGAAGCCCGGCGCCCGCGCCTGGGCGGTGGCGATCGAAGAAGAACTGATGACCGGTCGCATGCCGCCCTGGACGGCCGACGCCCGCTACGACCACTTCCGGAACTCGCGGCGGATGAGCCAGCAGGAGATCGACATCGTGGTCGCCTGGGTGCAGGGCGGCGGCCCCCAGGGACCGCGCCGCAACCTGCCCCCGCCGCCGGAGTTCACGGAGGAGGAGTGGGAGCTCGGCTATCCCGACCTGGTGCTCGAGCCCTCGGCCGAGACGGTCGTCGAACCGGGACGGCAGACCGCTTCACACCGCGAGGTGCTCCCGGTGCCACTCGAGGAGGACGCCTGGATCACCGGCTACGAGTTCCGGCCCCGGAACCCGGGTGTCGTCTACCGGATGGCCGCCTGGGTCCACGAGCCCGAGGACGTCGAACCGGAGCAACTCGAGGTCGAGGTCCAGGTGCCCTACGATCCGTTCCGCGACGAGGACGAACCGGAGCCGACGCGCATGCGGACCGGCCGACCCGGGCCTCACTTCCTGGGCCAGTGGCTGCGCGGCGACGACCCGGTACTGCTCCCGGACGGCGCCGGCAAGCGGCTCCGAACCGGTTCGAAGGTCGAACTCGTCGTCGAGTACCGGCGACGCCCGAACGACGACTCGCGGATCGAGGTCCGCGACCGGTCGAGCCTGGGTCTGTTCCTCAACCAGACCGAGGACGAGGTCGAGCTCTGGGTCGAGAGCGCGCGGGCCGGCGGCGAGGTCGCGTTGAAGGGTCGTCGGGCCGGCCGGCCGCAGACAGCCAGCCTCACGCTCACCGAACGCGCCCGGCTGACCGGCCTGCATCCGCACGTCGGAGACCGGCTCGCCCGGATGGAAGTTCGCGTCCACTTCCCCGATCAACGCGTGCAGACCGTGCTCTACGTCCCCGAGTACGATCCCGAGTTTCCGGCCAGCTACCTGTTCGAGGAGGCGATTCACGCACCGCCAGGCACGCGGGTCGAGCTGATCGGGTCGTTCGACATCGGCAGGGGGAAGGAGACGATCGTGCAGCCCTTCGCGCTGCACGTCGACTACGAACTCGACGATCACCTCGTCCTGCCGGAGATCTTCGTGCCGCGCGACGAGCCGCAGACCCGCGGCGGCATGCTGGCTGCCGGCCTCGGCGGCACCGACCTTCCGGCCGGCGGCGAAGGCCGAGGCGTACCGGGAATCGCGCCCAACCCGGCCGACCCGAACGCCGCCGCACACATGGACCACAACCCGCTCCACGGCGGTCAGTTCTTCATGGCGGCCAACAACTACCACCACCTGGAGGGCGCCCTGCCCCGGCCCGGCGAGTTCCGCCTCTACATCTACGACGACTTCAAGCAGCCGGTCGACCCGCGGAACTTCGGCGGCGACGTCGTGTTCGAGGCGTGGAACGAAGAGACCGAGCGCTGGGACGAAACCCGCTACCCGATGGCGCCTCTGATCGGCAACCAGTACCTGCTCTCGGAGATCCCCGAGGAGCTTCCGAGCGAGTTCTTCGCTCACGTCTGGCTGGCGGGCGAGCAGCAGCGCTACGACTTCTACTTCGAGGAGACAACGGTCGAACCGCCCGCCGGCGCTTCCCGCGGCGGTGGTGTCATCCGCGCCGGACCGCACAGCCATGAGCGACCGCCGATGACGATCCCGGAGGATCCACTCTCGATCATGGCCCTTATGGCGCTCAAACGGGACCGCGTGCGAACCCAGATCGAGACGGGCGAATGGCTCACGCTCTACGTGCCCGCCTTCGACGCACGCGATCTCGCCGAGGTCCTCCTCGATCGACTGACCGGGCTGAGCGCCCGGCAACGCGGACGGGCCCGGCAGGCGATCGGCCGGGTGATGCAGAGCGCCGCCGAACTCGACCGCAGCGGCGATCTGGCGGACCGGGCGCGGGCACAGCGTGCGTTCGAGCGTTTCGACGCCGGCGTTCGCGAGTTGGACGATCTGATCGAGCCCTAGGGGGCGGACCCCAGGAGGCCGCCAAACCTGCTAAGGTACGCGCTTCCTGCGCGCCGCGACGGCGGAGGCGCTGGACAGCCTGAACCGGCATCGGAATCATCTGAGGGGAACACGGAACAGATGGCCACCAAGGCATCAGTCGCCAAGAACGACCGCCGCAAGAAGATCGTCGAGAGATACAAGGAGCGCCGCGACGAGTTGCGGGCGCTGGCGAAGGACGAGCGTCTGCCGCCCGACCAGCGCTTCGAGGCCCAGCGCCTGCTCAACAAGCTCCCCCGCGACTCCAGCCCGGTCCGCGTCCGTAACCGCTGCGCCGTCAGCGGCCGGCCCCGCGGCTACTACCGCAAGTTCGGTCTCTCGCGGATCGCCCTGCGGGACCTCGCGCTGCGGGGCGAGCTCCCGGGCGTGATCAAGGCGAGCTGGTAGCGCGTCAGCCGCCCAGGGCCGCGGACAACTCAGCGAGCATCCGCCGCTCCTCGCGGGACACGCTGCCGAGACCGAGGAAACCACCGGCGGCCTCAGCGACGGCCAGCGCCCGGCTCATGATGTCGTCGCGCACCGCCGCGGCGTCCGCTTCGTCGAGTTCCGCGACCAGCGCGGCGGCATAGCCCTTCCAGGCCTCGAGCAGTTCCGCGCCCGGCCGCCGCTCCAGCCAGGCCGAGAGCAGTTCGGCCGCAGTCGACCCACGGGTCACCCCGGCATCCCTCGCGGCGTGCATGATGGCCTCCCGCTCCTTGGCGTCCATCGCGTGGTCCGACCACGCAACCTCGATCAGCGGCACCAGACCCGCCGCCACCAGCGCTTCGCCGTGCATGCCCGCGTCGAGCAGGGCGGCGAGAACCTCACGGTGCGCGATACCCGAAGCCGCGGCCAGTTCGTCGAGCTGCTCCTCGCGCTCCTTCTTCGCGCGGAGGTCGTCGATCAGCTTCCTGTCCATGTTGCGGAAGAAGGCATCCTCCAGTGAATCGCCGCGTTCGCGGAGGGCATCGGTGGTCATCTGGCTCGCATCCTGTGGGTCCTGGGGTGAGTCTCAGGGGCCGAAGGCGGCGGCATCGTAGCACCTGAATCGGGCGCCCGTAGTGCGCGCTGGTACTCTCCGTCCTCCCCCTCATCGCCATCGTTCATCGCCTCAGGGAGACACGCCCATGCTCCACCGTCCAGCGCTGGATCATCGACCGGTTCTGTTCACCGTTCTTCTCCTCTTCTTCGCGGCCTCCGGCGCGGTCGCCCAGGCCGTCACCGTGTGCATGCCGGCGTTCTTCGTCGACGCGCTTTCGGACCTCGAGGACCAGCACGAGAACCTCAGTCTGGTCGGCATCGACGACGACCTCGACCCCAGCGCCTGCGACGGGTTGATCGCGGGCTACCGGGGGGTCGAGCAGTACCTGACGGCCGACAGCAAGCTGCGCTGGATCCAGAGCAACTCCGCCGGCGTCGAGGGCTTTCTCGAGATCCCGGATCTGCGCGACAGCGAGATCGTCCTGACCAACGCGAAGATCATCCAGGGCCCGGAGATCGCCGACCACGCCTTCGCCCTGCTGCTCAACTTCACGCGCAACCTGAAGGCCTTCAACGCCCGGATGGCGGAAGGCTGGAACACGGACCGTGAGTTGCCGATGATCGAGCTCCGCGGCAAGACGGCGCTGGTCATCGGCCTCGGCGGCATCGGCACCCAGATCGCGCAGCGGGCCGCGGCCTTCGGCATGACGGTGCTCGGCGTCGATCCGAAGGACATCCCGATCCACCGCGACGTCGCCTACGTCGGCAAGCCGGACGAACTCGACGACCTGCTGCCCCGGGCCGACGTCGTCTTCTCGTCCGTGCCGCACACGCCGGCCACCGAGGGTCTGATCGGCGCCCGCCAGTTCGAACTGATGAAGCAGGACGTGTACTTCATCAACATCTCGCGCGGCAAGATCGTCGACACGGACGCGCTGGTCGCGGCGCTCGAGAGCGGCAAGGTCCGCGCCGCCGGCCTGGACGTCACCGATCCCGAACCGCTGCCGACCGGGCACCCGCTGTGGACGATGTCGAACGTGACGATCACGCCGCACCTGGCGACGATCTCCGACCGGCTCGAGGAGCGGCGCACGCGGCTCCTGCGCGACAACATCACGCGCTTCGCGACCGGCAGGCCGCTGCGCAACGTCGTCGACAAGCAGGTCGGCTACTAGGAGGTTGCGTCACAGAGCGTTCCTCGCCCTCCTGCTCTGTACCGCTGCCGGGGCCGCCCAACCGGCCGCGGAGGAGCCGCCAGGGCTTCTCGACGCGTTCGCCTTCCGCCACATCGGGCCGATCGGCAACCGGGTTTCCGCCGTCGCCGGCGTACCCGGCGATTCACGGATCTACTACGCCGGCGCCGCTTCGGGCGGCCTCTGGCGCAGCAACGACGGCGGCGTCGGCTGGGAGCCGATCTTCGACCGGCAGGAAGCGGCTTCGATCGGCTCGATAGCGGTCGCCCCCTCCGACCCGAACGTGGTCTGGGTCGGCACCGGCGAGAGCTTCATCCGCAGCAACATCTCGATCGGCAACGGCGTCTACCGTTCAACCGACCGCGGCGACGGCTTCGAACACCTGGGACTCGAAGCCAGCGGCCGCATCGGCCGCATCCTGGTCCACCCGGAAGACGCGGACACGGCCTTCGTCGCCGCGCTCGGCCACGCCTACGGCCCGCAGGAGCAGGCCGAAGCCGCCCGCGGCGTCTTCCGCACGACCGACGGCGGCGCCACCTGGGAGAACGTCCTCTTCGTCGACGCGGACACCGGCGTCGTCGACCTCGCGTTCGCGCCCGACAACCCGCGCTTCGTCTACGCCGCGGCCTGGCAGATCGAGATCCGCACCTCCGGCCGCACCAGCGGCGGTCCGGGCAGCGGCATCTACCGCTCCAGGGACGGCGGCGACACCTGGGTGCGTCTCGAGGGCGCGGGCCTGCCCGAGCCGCCGCTGGGCAAGATCGGCCTCGCCCTGTCGGTCGACGATCCGGATCGCGTCTACGCCCTGATCGAGACCAGCTCGAACCGCGACTTCGCCGCCTCCGATCCCTTCGCCGGCGTCCTCTGGCGCTCGGACGACCGGGGCGACTCGTGGCGACTCATCAGCCGCGACCTGAACCTGATCACCCGGCCGCTCTACTACACGCGGATGGCCGCGGCTCCCGACCGCGCAGACGAGGTCACCTTCGCCGCGACCCGCCAGTCGGTCTCGCTCGACGGCGGCCGCACCGTCGAGACCGAGGGTTACGAGCAGCCGGGCTGGGACCACCACGACATCTGGATCGATCCGCTCGACGCCGACCGGCGCATCGTCGGCCACGACGGCGGCGTCAGCATCACGACCGACCGAGGACGATCCTGGTACCGGCCCCAGTTGCCGATCGCGCAGATGTACCACGTCTCGACCGACAACCGCCGGCCCTACTTCGTCTACGGCAACCGCCAGGACGGACCGTCGATGCGCGGGCCGAGCCGGGTCCTCTACGGAGGACGCACCCAGGGCATCCCGGTCGGCGAATGGCACTCGGTCGGCGGCTGCGAGGTCGGCTTCTCGATGGTCCACCGCGCCGACCCGAACCTGGTCTGGACCGGCTGCTACGACGGCCAGCTCGAGCTCTATGACCTGCGTTCCGGTCAATCCCGCGACGTCAGCGTCTGGCCGCTGGCGATCGAGAGTTCGCCGGCGTCGGCACTCGAGTACCGCTTCCAGTGGACCGCCCCGTTCGCCACCTCGCCGCACGATCCGGAGGCCGTCTACGCCGGCAGCCAGTACGTCCACAGGAGCAGGGACCGCGGCCAGAGCTGGGAGCGGATCTCGCCCGATCTCACCACCGCCGACCCGGCGCTCATGCGCCGCACCGGCGGCCTGACGCTCGACGACGCCGGACCGACGATCGCGCCGGTCGTCTTCGCGATCGCCGAGAGCCCGCTCGAACCCGGGCTGATCTGGGCCGGCACGAACGACGGCCAGATTCAGTTGACCCGCGACAATGGCAGGTCCTGGACCAACGTGACCGCGAACCTCCCTGGCCTGCCGCCTCTCGGCACGGTCCGGAACATCGACCCGTCGAACGTCGACGCGGGCGCGGCCTATGTCGCCATCGACCGTCACCAGGAAGGCGACACGACCCCCTACCTGTTCCGGACGAACGACTACGGCGAAACATGGACCGATCTCGCGGCCGGCCTGCCGCGCGGGCCGCTCGCGAACGTCCACACCGTCCGCGAGGATCCGGAGCAACCCGGGCTGCTCTTCCTGGGCACCGAGAGCTCGCTCCACGTCTCCTTCGACGACGGCGCGAACTGGCGAAGCCTCTCCCGGCGGAGCGCCGGTGCCCCGAACCTGGCTCCGGCGCCCGTCCACTGGATCGAGGTCCAGGAGCACTTCGACGACCTGGTCGTCGCCACCTACGGCCGCGGCATCTGGGTCCTCGACGATCTGACGCCGCTGCGCGAGATCACGCGCGGGCTGACGAGTCGCGGTCCGACGCTGCTGGCGCCCCGGGTCACCTACCGCTTTCGCACCCGCGGCGCGCCGATGGCCCAACCCGACGTGCCGGCGACCGGGACGAACCCGCCCTACGGCGCGCTGCTCCACTACTGGATCCCGGGATCGACCAGCGGCGACGACGCGGCCACGATCCGCGTTCGCGACGCCGAGGGCAACCTCGTCCGCACGCTGAACGACCTGTCCGCGGCAACGGGCCTCCATCGCGTGACCTGGGACCTGCGCCACGACGCGACGGCCGAGGTCCGGCTGCGCACGAAACCCGACGAGCGGCCCGACTGGGAGATGCCCGAGCGGGGCTGGCGGCCGCTGCCCGACGGCGGCCGCTTCTCCATGCTGGCCGCTCCGGGCGGCTACCTGCTCGAACTCGTCCTCCCGACCGACGACGGCGAGGCGGAGGAAGGCGAGCCGGTGTCAACGATCGAGATGGATCTCCTGCTCGACCCGGACTCCTCCGCGTCGCCCAGCGACCTGGAGGCGCAGCACGCCCTGCTCGCCCGGATCCACGACGGCATCGAACGAGCCGCCCACCTCATCAACGAAGCCGAGCGTCTCCGCCGCGACCTGCGGAAGCTGGAAGATCGTCTGTCGGAGAGCGGGGGCGACATCGACGTCTTCAGAGCCACCAACCAGGCGGGCTCGCTGCGCGAGGAACTTCGCGCCATCGAGGGAGAGTTCTTCGACCTCAGGATGACCGGCACCGGCCAGGACTCCCTGCGCTGGCCGCGCCGGCTCTACGCTCGACTCACCTACCTGGCGCGCTCGGTCGGTCAGGCCGACGCGCGGCCCACAGATCAGCAGACCGCGGTCTGGCGGATGCTCGGCGACGAACTCGCCGCGCAGGAAGACCGTTTCGACGCTACTCTTGCCGGCCCGCTGGCGGACCTTAACCGGACGCTCGCCGACAGCGGTTTCCTGCTGGTGGACCCTCCTTGACCCTGACCGCATCCGAACCGCCGCCCCGCCTCGAGCCGACCGCCCGCCGGCAGCGACGCATCGAGGCCAGCGGCACCGAGCTCGAGATCTACGAATGGGGTCCGCCGGACGGTCCAGCCATCCTGCTGGCGCACGGCATCCAGGACTTCGCGCTCACGCTTGCGCCAGTCGCCGAGGCGTTCGCCGCGGACCACCGGGTCGTCGCCTACGACCTGCGCGGCCACGGTGAGAGCGCGCATCCCGGCATCTACACGATGGCTCACCACATCGCCGACCTGCACGCCGTGTTCCTCGACTGCGCACTCGAGCGGCCGATCGTCATCGGCCACAGCCTCGGAGGCCAGGTCGTGGCCCAATGGGCGGGCATCTTCTCCGAGCTGCCACGGGCCATCGTGCTGATCGAGGGTCTCGGGCCGCCCTACGCCCTGAACCGCTTCCCGGAAGAGGTCAAGCAGAAACGGGCCCGGATGGGGGTCGAGTCGCTGACCCACCCGCGCCAGCACCGGATGGTCGCCTCGAAGGACCACGCCTGGGAACTCCTGAAGCGGGTCCATCCCCGCCTCGACCCCGATCGGGCGCTCGAGTTCGTCGATCTGGGCACTCGCCCCCTCGCCTCCGGCGGCCTGGAGTGGAAATGGGATCCCCAGGTCGTGACGACCTGGATGTCGAACGTGCCCGAAGCCTCCGAAGAACGCTGGAGCTGGGTCACCTGTCCCACCCTCATTCTCACGGCCGCTCTGGCCAACGAGTTCTGGAGCAGCCGCCGCGGCGTCGACGAACAGCACGCCACCCCCGAACCCGAGGAGATCGCCCGCCGAGTCGCCCTCTTTCGCCAGGGCCGGCACGAAGAGATCGCAGGCGCCGGCCACATGGTCCACTACGATGTCCCGGACCGGCTCGTCGCCACCATCCGCCGGTTCCTGAATCGGTTGCCGGCGGCGTAACCCCGTTCACCAGCCGTTTCGCTCGAGCGGATAGGTCGCCTCGATCGTGTAGACCGCCCCCGACGGGTGCAGGCTGCTCGAGTACAGATGAAACGATGCGACTTCGCAGACCGGGCTCCGGAACAGGGAGTGGGCCGCCAGGTACCTCTCCAGGTCAACGGCCGGCGGCGGCCGCCGGAATCGAACCAGGCTGACGTGGGGCGTGAATCTCCGGCGCTTCAGAGCCACGCCGGCTCGCCGGAGAGCCCGCGTGACGGCGGCGGCAAGGGCCGCAAGCTCGGCCTTGGGCGACGCGCCCGTCCAGAGCACCCGCGGGGCGCCGCGCCCGGGAAAGCAACCAAGGCCGTGAAGCTCGACATGGATCGGCTCGGCCTCGACCTCGGCCAGAGCATCTTCAACCCGCTCCACGGCCGAACCGTCGACCTCGCCGATGAAGGCCAGCGTGAGATGCAGACCCCCGTCGTCCAGCCAGCGGGCGTTGCGAAGGCCGAACTGGAGGCTTCGGACAGCCGCCTTCAACTCCGGAGGCAGGTCGAGGGCAACGAACAGGCGAGGCAACGCGCGTCTACTCCCCGCAGCCCGCGGTTGCGCCACAGCGCACGGAAGCGATCGCGAAGTGCCCCTACGGCGCCAGGAGGCTGTCGAGCAGGTCAGCCAGGCGATAGCCGGCGAGAGCGGCGCGCCGGAGGGAGATGTCGTAGGCCTCGTTGGCGTAAGCGTCAGACGGTGCCTTGCCCCGTTGGAGGTCGGGGGGATAGAGCGATTCGCGGACGATCCGGTTGGACTCTCCCGCCCAGGCTTCGAAGTCGCCGGACTTGAGGTTGGCTCGCATGGCGTCGTCCAGGGGATGGCGGGCGCGAGCCTCGGCTGCGACCCGGTCCTTGTGGGCCTCGTACTCTCGGTCGCGGGCCTCTCCGAAGAACCTCCAGAACTGCTCGGGCGGCGGTGGCCGGTCGGGAGGCGCGTCGAGTCGAGCCAGCGCCCGATCCCTGTGTTGAGCCCTGAACCGGCCGTCGAGGGCGCCGTCCCAGAAAGCGTGGAGGTTGCGGTTCCACTCATCAAGGCCAAACCCGTTGCCGCCGCGGTCGCCTTCCCGTTCGTCGCGGCGCTCCGTGACCCGGGACGCGGCGTGAAGCGGCTGGTGGATGTCGCCGACGAGGTGGAAGATCCAGGCCAGGTGGACAGCGCGCTTGCCCGGCCCGCCGGACGTATCGGCGACGGACCGCGCGAGTTCGACCAACTGGCTCACGGCATTCGGCTCGGGCACCGGTAGATCCGTGTCGTGGGCAGTCCCGTCGGCACCCTGGCGCCAGGTCCAGCCGATGTAGTGCCAGGTCGGACGGTTGTACTTCTCGAGTTGCCGCGCGAGATCGGGCCAGTAGGCGGCCCGCTCGAACAGGATGCGGTCGCCGTCGCCACTGCTCCCGGCATCCCCCAGGCGATACGCGAACCGACCGCAGCCCCGACGGCGATCCTGGTTGAGATCGAGGCAGTGCATCAGGCTGTCCCGCGGCGCCTCCCGGAACAGGGACAGGACGCGGCTCCGGACCTCCGGTTCGAGTTCCTGCCACGCGATCCGGGCCACGACTTCATGGCCGAAGTCGTTCCAGGCATGGCTGGGCGTAGCGAGCAAGGGGAGCAGTGCGACCAGGCCAATCGGATTCCATCGTCGTGTGGGCATGGACGAAGTGTAGCGACGGATACGTTTCGCGCTCCCGGCTTCGCCGGATCGCGCCCGATGCCGGCGGGGACGCCGGCGCACCCAGTGTTTGCCGTTGATAAAGTGCGCGCCGGTTCGCCTCCGTAGAAGCCCCGTCTACCGTGTCCAGCGTTCAGAACTTCACGCTCTACGACGTTCTCGTCCGCAACGCGACGGCGTTCGGCGACCGGCTCGCGCTGGTCACGGAGGACGGCGAGGAACGGAGCTTCGCGGAGCTCCGCGAACGCGTCGACGCGCTGGCGGCGGGGCTCGACGGTCTGGGGCTCGAGGTCTCCGACCGTCTCGCGGTGCTGGCCCAGAACTCGGCGGCCTACGTGGAGCTCTACCTCGCCTGCGCCCGCCAGGGCATCATCGTCTACCCGATCAACTGGCGGCTGCAACCCGGTGAGATCGAGATGCTCGTCCGCGAGCGGGCGAAGCCGCGAGCGTTCGTCGTCGGTACGGACTTTCTCGACGCCGTCCCGGGCGGCCCCGGCGACGACGCGATCCGGCACTGGTTCCAGTTCGGTAGCGATCCGGCGGAAGGCTACGCCTCGCTGGACTCTCTCTACGCCGGCGCCGGCGCGGCGAACGACCTGCCGCGGCCGGACGTCTCCGCCGGCGAGCCCTTTGCCGTCATCGCGACCGCCGCCGTCGACGTGATCCCGCGCGGCGCCCTGCTCAGCCACTCGAACCTGGTCTGGGCCAACCTGCAGGAGATCGCGTCGCTCGGCCTCGACGGCTCGGACCGCAACCTGGTCGCGCTGCCGCTCTTCCACATCGCGGCGCTCGGCCACCTGCTGAGCGTCTTCCACGCCGGCGGAGCCAACGTGGTCACCGCCAAGTACGACCCGGCGCAGGCGGTCGAGCTGATCGACCGCCATGCGATCACGATGATCAGTGACTTTCCGCCGGTGCTCACCACCCTGCTGGACGCGGCAGCCGAGGCCGGCAGCCGTCTTCCCAGCCTCCGCCACGTCACCGGTCTCGACTCGCCCGACACCATGCAGCGGCTCCATGACGAGACGGACGCCACCTTCTGGGCCGGCTTCGGGCAGTGCGAGACGAGCGGTTTCGTCACGATCCAGAACGCCCGCGAGCGGCTCGGCTGCGCCGGCAAGGCGGCCGAACTCTGCAGCGTTCGCCTGGTCGACGACGACGACTGCGAGGTGCCGGCCGGCGAGGACGGCGAGATCGTCGTCCGCGGACCGCTGGTCTTCCTGGGCTACGACGGGCAACCGGACGTCACCGCGCACACCTTCCGCGGCGGCTGGCACCACACCGGGGACATCGGCCGCTTCGACGAGGAAGGCAACCTGTTCTACGTCGCCCGCAAGCCGGAGAAGGAACTCATCAAGCCAGGCGGCGAGAACGTGTATCCGGCGGAGGTCGAGGCCGCGATCCTCGAACTCGACGCCGTGCGCGCGGCATGCGTCTTCGGGGTCAGCGACGAGCGCTGGGGCGAGGCGATCCGCGCCGTCCTCGAAGTTGCTCCAGGAGGCGCCTCCGCCGGTCTCGACCAGGAATCGGTCCGCGAGCACGTCGGCTCCCGGATCGCCCGCTTCAAGCGGCCTCGCGACGTCATCTTCACCAGCGAGTTGCCGCGGAGCGGCGACCACGTCGACCGCGCGGCGGTCAAGGACCGCTGGGGAGATCAGTAGACCGCCGTGGCGGGGCCGCCGCGGGACACTGACCCGGAACTGGTCGGGATCGAGAACGCGATCCTCGACCTGCTGGTCCGCGTAGAGGACCGGCACCTCGACGAGATGGGCCTCGACAAGGGGATCATGAAGCTCGTCACCGCGGAGGAGCAGGGGGCGATCCTCGATCACGTGCTGAACCGCGACGGCGAGATCCTGCAACCCGAGATCGAGGCCGGCGGCTC
Organism: Acidobacteriota bacterium; assembly: GCA_028877275.1. Taxonomy (GTDB): domain Bacteria; phylum Acidobacteriota; class Thermoanaerobaculia; order Multivoradales; family Multivoraceae; genus Multivorans. The sequence goes on along the minus strand of JAPPFP010000009.1, from coordinate 429,245 downwards.
CTGCGCCAACGTGCTGCGCGCCGCGTCCCTGCTGGGTGTCGACGCGAGCTACAGCTCGGCGGTCGCCGGCGACGACACCGGCCGCCTGTTCGAGCGCGGCCTGAACGCCAGCCGGGTCCGGAACCGGCTGGCAAGGATCGACGGCGTCACCGGCACCTCGGTCGTGCTGGTGACGCCCGACGGCGAGCGGACGATGAACACGCACCTGGGCGTCTGCCGGAAGTACCGTCCGGAGCACGTGCCCGAGGAGGACATCCGGAAGTCCCGGATCTTCTTCACCACGGGCTACATCTGGGACACCCCGAACCAGATCGACGCAATCGAACACGCCATCGAGGTCGCCCGCGCCGCCGGGGCCAAACTCGCCATCGACGTCGCGGATCCGTTCGCGGTTCGCCGGTCCCGCGACCACCTCATGCGGCACAAGGAGCACGGCTTCGACATCCTGTTCGCCAACGCCGAGGAAGCGAGGATGATGACCGGCCTCGGACCGGAGGCCGCGGCGCGTGAGCTGGCGGAGACGATCGAGGTGGTCGCGGTCAAGGACGGTGTCCGTGGCGCCTGGGTGCGCCGGGGCGACGAAGTCCACCGTGTACCCGCGCACCGGGTCGACGTCGTCGACACGACCGGCGCCGGCGACTGCTTCGCCGCCGGCTTCCTCTACGGCCTGCTGCGGGATCTGTCGATCCGCGCCTGCTGCGAGATCGGAATCGCCATGGCGGCAGATACGATCACGCATCTGGGCGTCAAGCTGTCGCCCGACATCCGGGAACGGCTGGCGGCGATCGAGGAGCGTCAGACTGCGGCGGTCCAATGACAGGAGAGATTTCATGAACCGGAACATCGCTTGCATCGTCGTCGCGCTGGCTGCGCCGGCCACTGTCACGGGCCAGGCGCCGAACCCGATCGAGCCGCACCACGTCGCCACGCTGCGCAGCGTCGGCACGGCGGCGGTGTCGCCCGACGGCAGTCTCGCGGCCTACCTGCTGAGCGTCCCGCGGCGGCCGCTGGACGAGGACAGCGGCGGCTCGTGGACCGAGCTGCACGTGCTCGACATGGCCGAGCCCGGGTCCTCGCGGCCCTTCATCGCCGGTCCGGTGAACGTCGGCCGGCCGAGCTTCCGCGGCAACGACGAGATCCTGTTCACCTCGCGCCGCGGCTCGGACAAAGCCTCCGCCCTCTACGGCATCCCGGTCGGTGGTGGAGAGAGCCGCAAGCTGGTCGAGCACGCGAACGGCGTCGGCTCCTACGTCCTGTCGCCGGACGGCGACCGGGTCGCGTTCCTGTCCCGCGAGGAAACCGCCAAGGAACTGAAGACACTCCGCGACAAGGGGTTCAACCAGGAGATCTACGAAGAGGACCGGCCCCTGACGCGACTCTGGATCGCCGATGTCCCGGCGCTCGATGCCGACCGTGGCGACGACGAATCGAAGCCTGTGCTGGTCGAGGCGGTCGACGGGCACGTCATCTCCGCCGTCTGGAGCCCCAACGGCGAACGCCTCGCCGCGGTGACCACGCCGACCGCCCTGATCGACGACTCCTACACGAGCAAGTCCGTCGTGATCGTGGACGCGTCGATGGACGACTTCCCCGTCGTCTCAACGGTCGAGGCGATCGGCAAGCTCGGCCAGATCGGTTTCAGCCCGAACGGCGAGCAGGTCGCCGCCGTATCGGCGGCCGATCAGCACGACCCGGCGGCCGGCAGACTGATGCTCGTAGGCGGCGCCGACAGCTTCAGCGACCTGCTGCCGGAACTCGAGGGCCACGTCGCCTCGTTCGCCTGGGAGGACGACGAGCACCTGCTGTACGCCGCCTCCGTCGGCGTCTGGAGCACCCTGGGCAGGGTGTCCACCGGCGGTAAAGCGGAAACGCTGATCGAACCGGGCGGCCCGATCGGCCTCAGCTTCAGCCTGCCGCGCGACGGCGGCGCCGCGGCGCTGGTCGCCGACAGCCCCGATCACCCGAGAGAGATCTACCGCTACGACCCGGGGGCTCCGCGGGCGCCACCGGTGCGCATGACGAACTCGAACCCCTGGCTCGACGACATCGACCTGGCCCGCCAGGAAGTCGTCCGGCACGCGGCGCCGGACGGGCTCGAGCTCGAGGGGCTGCTGATCTACCCGCTCGGCTACGAGGAGGGCCGGCGCTATCCGCTGATCCTGTTCGTCCATGGCGGCCCGGAAAGCCACCACAGCAACGGCTGGCTGACCAGCTACTCGAACTTCGCGCAGCTCGCCGCCGCCCGCGGCTTCGCCTCCTTCTACCCGAACTACCGGGGCAGCACAGGGCGCGGCGTCGAGTTCTCGAAGCTCGGCCAGCACGCCGCTGCCGGCCCCGAGTTCGACGACCTGATCGTCGCGGTCGATCACCTGATCGAGATCGGCCTGGTCGACCGGGACCGGGTCGGCATCACCGGCGGCTCCTACGGCGGCTACGCCTCGGCCTGGGGCGCGACCTACTACTCGGACCGCTTTGCCGCGGCGATTCCCTTCGTCGGCATCTCGAACAACATCTCCAAGCTGGGGACGACGGACATCCCGCTGGAGATGGAATTGGTCCATCACCGCACGACGCTCTGGGACGACTGGGACTACTTCGAGAAAAGCAGTCCCATCTACTACGTCAAGCGCAACCGCACGCCGACCCTGATCCTGCATGGCAAGGAGGACCCCCGGGTCCATCCCAGCCAGTCGCTCGAGCTGCACCGGCACCTGAAGACCCTCGGCCAGGCGCCCGTGCGGCTGGTCCTCTATCCCGGCGAGGGCCACGGCAACCGGCGCTCGGCGGCGCGCCTCGACTACATGCTCCGCACCCTGCGCTGGATGGAGCACTACCTGAAGGGTCCCGGCGGCGACCCGCCGCCGCATGAGATCGACTACACCGCCTACCTGCCCTGGGCCGAGAGCGGCGACGACGCCGGCGAAGAAGCCCCCACCCCGGACGCCGAGTCGACGGGCGGCGGCGAGTGAAACGACCGTTCCCGCTCGCGGGTGCGGCAATCCGCGTGCTCGCCGGCTTTCTGGCACTGGGTGTCGCCGGATGTGCACGGGAAGGGGCCGCCGAACGTGAGGCGCCGGGCGACCGCCAGGTCGCCGAGCGGCCCGCGTGGAAGCCGCCGGCGCCGCCACCCCCGCCGAAGCCCTGCGGCGTCGGCTGCATCGAGGGCGAAGGCAACGCCACGGTACGGTTCCAGATGGCCGGCGGCGACCACACCGCCACCGCCACGGTCGAAGGCAACCTGGGAGTGTTCTCCGTGGGCCCGCCCGTCGACATCTCGCAGAACGCGGAGGAGTGGTCGGGGATCACGACCTTCTTCGTCCCCGACGCGGGCGTCCACACGCTCAGAATCCGGGCCACCGGCAAGTGGAGCCTGACCATCCTGAAGGGGAAGCAGTCGTATGCCGACGGCTAGCGCCGACGAGTCGGAGGCGATGCAACCGTGAGGCTGGGCGTCCTCGCGCTGCTGGCGGCGGTCTGGCTCTCCCTGTCCGGGCCGTACACCGTGCACGAGTGGCTGATCTTCGCCTTCGGCGCCGTCTCCGTAGCCTTCGTGTGGCGGCTCTACGTCGCCCTCGACCGGGCGGCAGGCGGTGGTTCCGAGTTCTTCCGCCCCTCCTCCTGGCTGCGGTTGCCGCGGTTCCTGGTCGCCTTCGCCCTGAAGGTGGCCGCTGCCAACCTCCACACGACGAAGCTCATCCTGTCGCCGAAGATCGAACTCCACCCCCGCCTCCGGCGCGTGCCCGCGAGCCAGAAGACGTCCTTCGGCCAGGTCCTGTACGCGAACTTCATCACCCTCACCCCCGGAACGATCACCCTGGACCTCCGGGACGACGAGCTGCTCGTTTACGCCCTCGATGCGGAAAGCGAGGCGGACGTGATGGATGGCTCGATGGACCGCGACGTCCTGCGGCTCGAAGGAGGCTCGGACTGATGTACGTGGCGGGGATGGCGGCGATCGTGGTGACAATGTTCCTGGCGCTCGCCCGCGCCGCGATCGGCCCCACCGTGTTCGACCGCATCCTGGCCGTCAACATGTTCGGGACGAAGACGGTGCTGCTGATCGCGGTGGCCGGCTTCCTCACCGGGCGGCCCGAGTGGCTCGATCTCGCGATCGTCTACACACTCGTCAACTTCACCGGCACCCTGGCAGTGCTGCGCTTCGCGCGCTTCGGGAACCTGGCGAGGGACGACCGGAAGGCGGACCGGCCATGAACGGCGCTCTGGACATCGTCACCGCGGTGCTGCTGATCGCCGGCGGGCTTTTCTGCGTGGTGGGAGGCATCGGACTGCACCGCTTCTCCGAGTTCTACCAGCGCACCCACGCGGCCAGCGTCACGGACACCGCGGGCGCCGGCCTGATGCTCCTGGGCCTGATGTTCCAGGGCGGCCTGTCGATGGTCACGCTGAAGCTGGTCCTGGTGCTCGCCTTCCTCTTCTTCAGCAGCCCGGCGATCGCGCACGCGCTGGTCAAGGCGGCTCACGGCCACGGGCTGGCGCTCGAGCTGGACGATCCGGGTAGGGACGGCGATGCCGCCGGTTGAACTCCTCCTCATGCTGCTGCTGCTCGCCACCGTCATCGTCGTGGCGAGACTCAAGGACCTGTTCGCCGCCGCCATGCTGACCGGGATCGCGAGCCTGCTCGCGGCCGGGCTGTTCGTCCTGATGGACGCCGTGGACGTCGCCTTCACCGAGGCCGCGGTCGGCGCCGGCATCAGCACGGTGCTGTTTCTCGGGGCGCTCAGCCTGACCTCGCGGCGCGAGAAGCAGCAGGAACGGACGCGGATCCTGCAGATCCTGCCGATCCTCATCGTGGTCGCCACCGGTGCGGCGCTGATCTACGGCACCTGGGACATGCCGGCGTACGGCGATCCCGACGCCGTCATCCACCACCACCTGGCGCCGGACCTGATCGCCGAGACGGAGAACAAGATCCACATCCCGAACATCGTCACCGCGATCCTCGCCAGCTTCCGCGGCTACGACACGCTGGGTGAAGTCGTCGTCATCTTCACGGCCGGCGTCGGGGTCGCGCTGCTTCTGGGCGGACTCGGCCTGCGGCGCAGCGATGGGCGCGGCGAGGAGGAGTCGTGAGGCCGCCGTCCAGAGTCCGCGAGATGCCGATCCTCCGGGTCGTCGCCCGGGCTCTCGTGCCGGTCATCCTCCTGTTCGGTCTCTACGTGCAGTTCCACGGCGACTTCGGCCCCGGCGGCGGCTTCCAGGCCGGCGTCATCTTCGCCGCGGGGCTCATCATCTTCGCCCTGACCTTTGGCGTGGAGGCGCTGCGGCAGGTCGTTTCCGTCGTGCTGACGGAGCGCCTGATGGCCGCTGGCGTGCTGCTCTACGGCGCCGTCGGCGTGCTGGCGATGTTCCTGGGCGGAGAGTTCCTCAACTACACCGCGCTCGATCCGCTGACGACCGGCCATCACGGCCAGCACCTCGGCATCATCGCCATCGAACTGGGCGTGGGCATCGCCGTCGCGGCGACCATCATGCGCGTCTACTACGCGTTCGTGGGCCGCCGCCCGAACGGTGACGGCGAACCCCGCGAACCGGCCCTGGGCGCCGAACAGGGCGGAGGGGCGTCATGACGTCGGCCCAGTGGTTCTCCGGACTCTGGGCCTACTGGCTCATCATCGCGCTGATGATGGTCGGGCTCTACATCGTCATCGCCCGCGACAACCTGATCAAGAAGGTGATGGGGCTCAACATCTTCCAGGCGGCGGCGATCCTCTTCTACGTGACGATGGCCAAGGTGACCGGGGGCACCGCGCCGATCGTGCCGCACGACCCCGCCCACCCCGGCGGCCATGGAGAACACGGGATCCTCTACTCGAACCCGCTGCCGCACGTGCTGATGCTGACCGCGATCGTGGTCGGCGTCGCCACCACCGCCCTGGCGCTGGCGCTGGCCGTGCGCATTCACGGCGACTACGGCACCGCCGAAGAGGACGAGGCCGTGATCTACGACAGGGAGCACACTTGAGGCGCTTCCCGGGGTCGAGAGGATCGTCGTGATCGAGAAGATCCTCGTCCTCGAGGTCGTCCTGCCGCTGCTCGCCGCACCGGTCTGCGTGCTGGTGCGCCATCCGCGCCTCTGCCGCCTGTTCAGTCTCGGCGTCGTCGCGGTCTGCTTCGCGATCGCGGTCGCCGTGCTGCTCGAGGTACGGGGCGGCGGCGTGATCTCCTACCAACTCGGCGGCTGGCCGCCGCCGCTCGGGATCGAGTACCGGGTTTCGACCGTCAACGCGTATCTGCTCGCCCTGGTCACCGCGATGGCCCTGGTGGTCATGAGTTTCGACTCCCGGGGCGGCCCGCCGCGCGTGCCGGAGCAGCGCCGGCACCTCTACTACGCGGTGTTCCTGCTCTGCATCTCCGGCCTGCTCGGCATCACGATCACCGGCGACGCCTTCAACATCTTCGTGTTCCTCGAGATCTCGTCGCTGTCGTCCTACATCCTGGTCAGCCTCGGCGGCCACCGGCGCGCCGTGATGTCCGCCTTCTACTACCTGGTCATGGGCACGATCGGCGGCGTCTTCTTCATGCTGGGCGTCGGCCTGCTCTACCAGGTGACGGGCACCCTGAACCTGCGCGACATCGCGGCGCGCCTCGAGCCGTCGCTCGACGATCGCGGCACCGTGCTCGCGCTGGCGCTTTTGGTCGTCGGCATCTCGATCAAGCTGGCTGTCTTTCCGCTGCATCACTGGCTGCCCAACGCCTACTCCTTCGCGCCACCCAAGGTCAGCGCCTTCCTGGCCGCGACGGCGACGAAGGTCTCCTTCTACCTGCTGGCGATGGTCCTGTTCACCATCTTCGGCGCGCCCTTCGTGTTCGAGGAACTGCGGCTCCAGGCCGTGCTGCTGCCGCTGTCCATCCTCGCCATGTTCCTGGCCTCCGGCGCCGCCATCTTCCAGGCCGACCTGCGCCGGCTGCTGGCCTACTCGAGCGTCGCCCAGATCGGCTACATGACCCTCGGCCTCTCGACCGCCAACGCGACCGGTCTGGCAGGCGGCCTCGTTCACCTGTTCAACCACGCGGTGATGAAGGGCGGGCTCTTCCTCGTCGTCGCCTGCCTGCTCTACCGGGTCGGCTCGGTCCACATCGACGCTCTCGCGGGCATCGGCCGCCGCATGCCGTTCACTTCGGCTGCCCTGGTCATCGGGGGTCTGAGCCTGATCGGCGTTCCGGGCACGGTCGGCTTCGTCAGCAAGTGGTACCTGGTGTCCGGCGTGCTCGAGCGCGGCTGGACCGCCGCCGCGGTGCTCATCCTGCTGAGTTCCCTGCTGGCCCTGGTCTATGTCGGCAAGGTGGTCGAGGCGGTCTACTTCCGCAAGCCGGCCGAAACCCAGCCCATCGACCATGTGCGGGAAGCCCCGCTCGGGATGCTGGCGCCGGCCTGGGTGCTCGCGGTGGCCGCGGTCTTCTTCGGCCTCACGACGAACTGGACCTACGGCGTCGCCAGGGAAGCGGCCGAACTCCTGCTCGCGGGTGGGATCTGAGTCGACGATGAGTTCCGCGACGACGATTCTGGTCGCGCTGCTGCTGCCGGTGCTGGCGGCGGCTTCCTGCCAGATCTTCGGCCGCCTCGGGCATCCGAACCTGCGCGACGTCGCCACGCCGCTGATCGGCGCCTGCACCTTCGCCGCGGTCTGGCGGCTGGGCGGCGAGGTGCTGGCCGACGGCAGGCCGGAACTCGTTCTGTTCGAGGTGCTGCCGGGCGTGGAGCTCGCGTTTCAGGTCGAGCCTCTGGGGCTGGTCTACGGCCTGGTGGCGAGCGGCCTGTGGATCGTGACCTCGATCTACGCCGTCGGCTACATGCGCGGCCACCACGAGCACAACCAGACCCGGTTCTTCACCTTCTTCGCCCTCTCCATCTTCGCCGCGCTCGGCATCGCCTTCGCCCGCAACCTGTTCACTCTGTTCCTGTTCTACGAGGCGCTGACGCTTCTCACCTTCCCCCTCGTCACGCACCACGGCACGGACGAGGCGCGACGCGCGGGGCGCGTCTATCTCGGCATCCTCCTCTTCACCTCGATCTCCTTCCTGCTGTTCGCCATCCTCTTCACCTGGCGGCTGACCGGCACGATCGAGTTCACCCCGGGCGGCATCCTGGGCGCCGAGACGAGTTCGGGCATGGTCACCGTGCTGCTCCTGCTCTACGCCTTCGGCGCCGGCAAGGCGGCGCTCATGCCCTTCCACCGCTGGCTGCCGAACGCGATGGTGGCGCCGACCCCCGTCAGCGCCCTGCTGCACGCGGTCGCCGTGGTCAAGGCGGGCGTGTTCGCGATCCTCAAGGTGGTCGTCTATGTCTTCGGCCTCGACCTGCTCGCCGGCAGCGACGCGTCGCTCGCGCTGATGACGATCGCCTCGTTCACGATGCTGATGGCCGCCGTCATCGCGATCCGCCAGGACAACCTGAAGGCGCGGCTCGCCTACTCGACGATCAGCCAGCTCGCCTACATCGTCCTCGGCGCGGCGATGGCCACGGCTACGGGCGTCCTCGCCGGAGGTCTGCAGATCGCGATGCACGCGGCCGGGAAGATCACCCTCTTCTTCTGCGCCGGCGCCATCCTGGTTGCCACTCACAAGAAGAAGGTGAGCGAACTCGACGGGCTCGGCCGCACCATGCCCTGGACGTTCGCGGCGTTCTTCCTTGCCTCGCTATCGATCATCGGCATCCCGCCGCTGGGCGGGTCCTGGGCCAAGTGGTACCTGATGGTCGGCGCGCTCGAGACCGGGTTCGCCTGGCAAGCCGCGCTTCTGGGAGTCCTGATGGTGAGTTCCCTGCTCGCCGTCTTCTACCTGATGCCGGTAGTCGTTCGCGGCTTCTTCGCGACCTCGCCCACCGCCGGCCCCAGCGGCAGCGCCGGCGGCGACCGAAAGCCGATCGCCGAAGCGCCGTTTCTCTGCGTGGCGCCGCTGGTCCTGACGGCGCTGCTGTCGCTGGCGCTGTTCTTCGTGGCCGGTGACCTGGCGTCGCTGCTGAGCTTCTAGCGAGCCCTAACCCACCGGGCGAAGCGCAGCCGCTCCTCCTGCGGCACCAGTCCCAGCCAGCGCTTGAACCTCCGCCGGTCCGCGAACCGCGACACCTCCGCAAGACGGACCTCCACCGGCAGGAAGCGTAGCGCCGCAAGCGCCTCCTGGTCCGTACCCCCGGCTCCGGCGGCGAAGCGCAGCAGGAGCCTCCGCTCCAGCCGCTCGAACTCCGCCTCGAGCTGGTGCTCGACCCGCAGCGCCGCACCACAGGAGGCGATCGCCGCGCGCCGCAGAGGTTCGTACCGCGGCTCAACGTAGAAGTCGAAGCTACTGGCGGAAAGCCCCTGCAGGCGGCTGACCTCGCCCGGCGAGGGCGCCATCTTGACTCCCGGCGTCATCGCCTTCCACTGCTCGTAGCTGACCGGCCGCGGTTCGCCGACGTCGGGATCCGGCGTTGGTACGTGAAGCGCCATGGCAATGACGATCCAGCCGCTCGCGGCCAGTTCCGCCTCCAGCTCACCGGCGGTACGCACGCCGACATCGTCCAGGGCGGGAAACCCGTCGCTCAACCAGAACAGGAAGCAAGGCGGATCGTCGCAGCGCGAAGTGGTCTCTTCCAGGAGGAGCGCCGCCGATTCACGCACGACCTCGGCGTAGGTCGGCAGGTCCACCGGACGGTTCCCGGCCTCGAAGTAGGCATCGCGGCCCAGGCCTTCCCCGGCGATCTGCTCCAGCGCCGCCTCAACGGCTCCCGGCTCCGTCGTCGGGGCGAGCCGCTGTTCCAAGCCTCCAAGCGCACCGTCGTCCAACGCGACCTCGACCGGCCCGAGCGCCACCAGCCGCCGCGCCTGCCGCGCCAGCGCCTCCGCACCGAGACGAACGGTCTCCGCCTTGGCCAGCACGGCGTCCACATAGACGAGCACCGGCCGCGGGTTCGATTTCAGATCGAGCGCGGACACACCGGTCGCGCGGCGCCGCTCGCCGGCGACCTCCACCACGAAGTCGCCCGGCTCGAAGTCAGACGGCTTCACACCGCGCAGCCGCGGCAGTTCGATGACGACCGACGACTCCGCCACCTCGACCGCGTCGGTGAAAACCTGGTCCGGCGGCGGCTGAGCAGGCAGAGCCACGGCAAACAGGACGAGGGCACCGGCGGCGATCTTCATGGGCAGGACCAGACTACCGGGGAGCAACCAGGAGCGGGGCTATAGTCGCAGGTTCGAATGGCGCACCACACCACGCGACGCGCGTTTCTGGGCGCGGTCGGAGCGGCCGGCGGCGCGACCGTCGCCTGCAGTTCCGGTGTAGCCGTCCGTTCCACGGAGGCCGCGTTGAGCCACGAACCGATTCCTCTCGACACGCCGCTCCCGGTCGAGGACGTGCCGACGCCGGCGCTGCTCGTCGACGTCGCCAGGATGGAGTTGAACCTGGCGAAGATGGCCGCCCACGCCGAGGAACGGGGCATCTCGCTGCGCCCCCACACGAAGACCCACAAGTGCCCGCTCCTGGCGAAACGCCAGATCGAACTCGGCGCGGTCGGCGTCTGCTGCGCCAAGGTCAGCGAGGCGGAGGTCATGGTCGAGGCGGGCATCGACGAGGTCCTGATCACGTCGCCGGTCGTGACCGACGACAAGATCGGGCGGGTCGTCGCCCTCTCGAAACAGAGCCCCGAGGTCACCCTGGTGGTCGACCACCAGGCCGCGGCCGAACGGCTCCACCAGGCCGCGGCCTCCGAAGGCGTCACCCAGCGCGTCCTGGTCGACCTCGATGTCGGTACCCGGCGTACCGGTGTCGCCACCGGCGAGCCGGCGCTCGAGCTGGCGCGGACGATCGACGGCCTGCCCCATCTCGACCTGCGCGGTCTTCAGGCCTACGCCGGCCATCTGATGCACGTCCACGGCCACGCCGAGCGACAGGCCCGGTCCCTCGACGCACTCAAGGCCGCGGTCGAGACGAGGCGGCTGATCGAGGCCGACGGCATCTCCGTCAGCGTGTTGAGCGGCGGCGGCACCGGCACCTGGGACATCGACTCGGAGGTCGATGGCATGACCGACCTCCAGGTCGGTTCCTACCTGTTCATGGACGAGCAGTACCTGCGGATCGGCGGTCGCAGCGGGGACGTCTTCGACGACTTCGAGACCTCGCTCTTCGTGCAGGTGACGGCGATCAGCCAGCCCGTGCCGGAACTGATCACGACGGACGGCGGCTACAAGGCGTTCGCCTCGGACGCGGACCGCCCGCAGCTCGCCGACGTCGGCGGCGTGGTCTACGGCTGGGGCGGCGACGAGCACGGCATCCTCCGGATCGCCGATGCGTCCAGACCCGTGCAACTCGGCGACCGGCTCCGCTGCATCACGCCCCACTGCGACCCGACGGTCAACCTCTACGACGTGTACTACCCGGTACGGGACGGCCGGGTGGAGGAACTGTGGCCGATCAGCGCCCGGGGCAAGTCCCAGTAGTCGAGCGGCGCCCCATCGTCGGCGTGATGGGTTCGGGCGCCGAGAGCCACGAGGACCTGGCCGCGCCCCTGGGCCGGGCGATCGCCGGGAACGGCTGGCACCTGCTGACCGGCGCCGGCCGCGGCACGATGACGGCCACCAGCCGCGCCTTCGCCGAGACCGAGGGACGAGAGGGCCTGTGCCTGGGAGTCGTTCCGAGCCAGCAGGACGGCGACGGCTCGCCCGACGGCTACCCCAACCCGTGGGTGGAGGTCGTGATCCGCACTCACCTGCCGCTGTCCGGCGCGTCCGGCACCGGTCCCTTCTCGCGCAACCACATCAACGTCCTCTCCGCCGACGCCGTGGTTGCCCTGCCGGGCAGCGCCGGCACCTGGAGCGAGATCGAGCTGTCGCTCCGCTACGGGCGTCCCCTGGCTGTCTTCGACCGGCCGCCGGGCGACAGCGACCAGTCGACCGCCGCGGCCGCGGCCGGCGCGCGCGTGTTCACCGACCTCGACCAGCTCGTCGACTGGCTACGACGTACCGTTACCATCCCGCTCCGATGAACGGCGCCGTCCAGGAGATGATCGACCTGCTGCAGATGGAGCAGATCGAGGAGAACCTGTTCCGGGCGCAGAACGGACCAGGCAACCACGTGTTCGGCGGCCAGGTGCTGGGCCAGGCCATCGTCGCCGCCTCGAAGACGGTCGAGAACCGTCACCTGCACTCCATCCACGCCTACTTCCTGCGCCGCGGCGACCCGGAGCGGCCGATCCTCTTCGACGTCGACCGGATCCGCGACGGGAGGAGCTTCACCACCCGCCGCGTCGTCGGCATCCAGCACGGCCGGGCCATCTTCAACATGTCCTCGTCCTTCCAGGTCGAGGAAGGCGGTCTGGAGCACCAGTCCGACATGCCGGACGTGCCGCCGCCCGACGACCTCCCCTCCGACGGGGACATCTACCGGAAGATGGCGAAGGACGACCCGTCCTACAGGCGCTTCGCCCACCGCTTCGAAGTGATCGACAGCCGCCAGGTCGAGGGAATCCAGATGCTCCCGCGCGAGGGCCGGCAGGCAAGGGAACCGCGAAAGAACACCTGGCTTCGCTGCCGCGAAGAGCTGCCCGACGACCACACCGTCCACCTCTCCTTTCTCGCCTACATGTCCGACCTGGACTTCATGGCCGTCTCGATGCAGCCGCACGGTCCGTCGATGAAGGGCTACCGCATCCAGGGCGCCAGCCTGGACCACGCCCTCTGGTTCCACCGCCCCTTCCGCGCCGACGAGTGGCTCCTCTTCAGCAAGGAAAGCCCGACAGCCGCCCGCGCCCGCGGCTTCGTCCGCGGCCACGTGTTCAACCGCGACGGCGAACTCGTCGCCTCGGCAAGCCAGGAATGCCTGATCCGGTTGCGGGAGCGGGAGCACAGCGTCGCGGGGTGAAGCGGCACCGCTGGGCTCGCTATGATCCGCGCTCCACGCGCTCCCCTGGACTGCCATGACCGATCACGCACGTCGCTCCAGCGACGCCCTACTCGCCGAACTCCGCCACGCTCTCGGGGAGGACGGCGTCCTCGTTGGCGAGGCGGTGACGGCGAGGGCCGGCGACGGCTCGGGCACCGTTCCCTGCGTCGCCCGGGCAGTGCTTCGCCCGCGCACCACGGAGCAACTCTCGGCAGCCTTGGCGGCCTGTCACGCCGCCAACCAGCCGGTGGTGCCGCAGGGCGGACTGACCGGTCTCGTCGGCGGCGGCGTCGCCGGTGATCTTGAGGTCGCCATCACCCTGGAACGGATGACCACGATCGAGGAGATCGATCCGGTGGGCCGGACGATGACGGTTCAGGCGGGCGCCGCGCTGCAGAGCATTCAGGAGGCGGCCGAGGCCGAAGGGCTGCTGTTTCCGCTCGACCTGGGCGCCCGCGGATCCTGCACGATCGGCGGCAACGTGGCGACCAACGCCGGAGGCAACCGAACGATTCGTTATGGCATGACTCGCGATTCGGTGCTCGGCCTGGAGGCCGTGCTCGCTGACGGCACGGTGCTCTCCAGCCTGAACAAGATGGTCAAGAACAACGCGGGCTATGACCTGAAACACCTATTCGTCGGTTCCGAAGGCACCCTTGGAATCGTCACCCGCGTTGTCCTGCGTCTGGAGCGGCGGCCCCGCAGCCACGACTGCGCCCTGCTGGCGGTGCCGGGCTTCGCCGAAGTGGTCGAACTGTTGCGCCGGCTGGAAGAGGAGATCGGCGGCTCGATGAGCGCCTTCGAGGTCATGTGGCGCGAGTTCTACGAACTGGTCACCGGCCCGCAGGCGAGGACGGCGCCCCCGATTCCGCACGGCGATCCCTACTACGTTCTGGTCGAGTCGCTCGGTGCGCGGCCCGAGGAGGACGCGGCGCAGTTCGAGGAGACGCTCGGCGGCTGCATGGAAGCCGGCTTGATCGGAGACGCGGTGCTCGGCCGGTCCAAAGCGGAGCGCGACGAGATCTGGGCGCTGCGCGACGACGTCGAACAGCTCAACCACCTGGCGCCGATCTTCACGTTCGACGTCAGCCTCCGGATCGCCGACATGGAGAGCTACGTCGCCGGGATCAAGGCGGCCCTGGCCAAGCGCTGGCCGGAGAGCCAGTGCGTCGTCTTCGGCCATCTGGGCGACGGCAACCTCCACGTCGTCGTCGCCGTCGGCGACGGTTCTCCTGAAGCGCGCACCGCGGTCGAGGAAGTCGTCTACGGAGGCCTCGAGCCGATCGGCGGTTCGGTGTCGGCCGAACACGGCATCGGCTTCGAGAAGCGGGCTCACCTGGGGCGCAGCCGAACGCCGGCGGAGATCGCCCTCATGAGGACGCTCAAGCGGACTCTCGACCCGAGGGGCATCCTCAATCCCGGGCGCGTCTTCCAGGCAGAGGGTGCGCCGGAAACGGGCTCACGCGCGGACGCCAGCGTACGCCTTCCGGCGTAGGAGTTCAGACGTACTCGGGCGCGAGATCGTCCCGCAGCCGTTCGAGCAGTTCCTTCGTCCTCACGATGCCGTCGTCGGCGGCCATCGGCCCCTCGAACTCGATGCCGACCCAGCCGCGGTAGCCCGCGTCGAGGACGATCCGCATCATCTGCTCGTAGTCGATCGTCGTCTCGTCGCCGGCCTCGTCGAAGTCGTAGCTCTTGGCGCTGACGGCGCGGGCGAAGGGCATCAGCTCGGTGACGCCCTTGTACCTGTCGTACCACTCTTCGGGTTCGTAGGAAACCCGGAAGTTGCCGAAGTCGGGCAGGGATCCGATGCGGGGGTGATCGACCATGGCGAGGGTGCCGGCCAGCCACTCGCCGTTGCTCGAGATGCCGCCGTGGTTCTCGACCAGGACGTCGATGCCGTAGCCGTCGGCGTACTCGCACAACTGTCGCAGACCGTCGGCCGCCAGCTTCTGCTGCTCCTCGAAGGACCCCGCGCTAGCCGCGTTCACGCGCACCGAATGACAGCCGAGAAAGGCCGCCGCCTCGACCCACTTGTGATGGTTCTCGACCGTTTGCGTGCGGGCAGCCGCATCAGGAGCCCCGATATCGCCCTCCGCGTCGCACATGATCAGCAGGCTGGTCACGCCCTCCCCGTCGCAGCGCGACTTGAGATCCGCCAGGTACTCCTCATCCCGCGCGCGGTCGAAGAAGAACGTGTTCACGTACTCGACCGCCTCGATCCCCAGGCCGCGGGCGCGCGCCGGGAAGTCCAGGTGATCCAGCTCGCCCCCGTAGAGCGAACGAGGGTCGCTGCCGAGCACTTCCCCGAACGTGCCCTCCCTCAGCGCCTCCCGGCCACCCTCACCGAAGAGTTCACGGAAGTAGGACCACTCGGCCAGGGATATGCGGTAGAGGGGCTCGACCGCGGCCTCGGCGGCCGGCGCCGCCTCGTCACCGGACCCGGCGTCGCCGTCCATGCAGCCGGCAGCGGCAGCCGCGCCGAGCACGGCGCCGGTTTGCAGAAAACGTCTGCGATCCATCTTCATCGCGTCTCCCTGCGGCAGAGAATCCAGGCAGTGTAGCGCGCCGCGAAACCTCTACGCTTCATCTCCGTAGTCCTGAGGCAGGAGGAGTGCAACTCGAAATGGAAGTCCTGACCATCCTGACCCTCGGAGCGATCGCCCTCGGACTGCTTGCCGTCTTCGCCGTCGTCGCGTTCGTCGCGAAGATCGCCTTCAAGCTGGTCCTGCTGCCGTTCAAGATCATCGGCTTCATCGCCGCGACCCTGCTGGCCGCGGTCCTGATTCCGATCGCCATCGTGGCCCTTCCGGTGACGATCGCCGTCGGCGTCGTACTGCTGGTCGTCGGCGGTCTCGTGGCCGCCGTCTGCGCCGGCTTCGGTCTGCTGAGCGCGATCTTCTAGGCGTCAGCGGACCAGGTGCCACTCGGTCTGGCGGCCCGCCAGGTAGAGCACCTGCTCGCCGTCGTAGACGGCGCTCTGCTCCAGCTTGATCTGGACGTCCTGGCCGCCCCACATCTCGAGTTCGACCTTGACGTTGCCCTCGATCGCGTAGGCGGTGTCCGGGTGAAGCGGCCAGTCGCCGCGAATCGGCGTCGCTCCCTGGTTGTCCCACATGCCGATCGTCGGTCCGGGAGCGTGGCCGAACACGCCGAGCGGGTGGGTGTAGGTACTGGAACGCAGACCCTCGTCGGTGGCGATCGCGATCGTCGCCGCCAGGATCTCGTTGCCGGTTCGGCCGGTCCTGAACTCGCCGGTGAGGATGTCCTGCCAGCGGTTGCCGGCGGCCAGTGCGCCCTGGAGCTCGACCGGCGCCTCGCTCTCGCCGAGGCGTAGTACGTAGCCCATCTCCTGGGTGTCGGTGCACAGGCCGAGGTAACAGATGCCGACGTCCGTGTGCAGGACGTCGCCGCGCTGGATGACGAACTCGCCGCTGCCACCGCAGAAGGGCTCACCGCGACCGCAGGCGTCGTCCTCTTCGGACGCCCGGCGCTGGGCGTTGACGGAGGGCAGGAACCAGATGTCGAGCCCCAGGTCCTCGAACCGCTGGGCGATGTACCAGGCGACATCGTCCGTGGTCGTGGCGCCCGCGGTGATCACGCGTTCCGAGAAGGCCTCCGCGATCACGCCGCGTGCCAGGGAGACGATCTGGGGATAGGCCTCCATCTGCAGCGGACTGCGGGTCTCGATCCAGCGTACGACCAGCTCCTCGGCGCTGGTCAACCGCTCCTTGAGTTCGGGCGTGAGCACCTCCAGCAGCCGCTCGTGGAGCGCCGCCGAGAGACCGTCCGCGACGGGCCAATGACGCGAGACGTTGACGCCGATCCGTTTCGGGTCGCGGGCGGCGATCACCTCGCCCAGTCCCCGCCACTGCTCCTCCAGGTCGCCGCCCTCCCAGGCCGACTCGTAGAGCGCGCCGTACGGGTAGCGGTTCACCGTCAGGAGTTCGATGCCACCGTTGTCCGCCCCTCGGTCGAAGAACACGAGCATCGTCGTCCGGCGGGCGGCGAACACCGGCCGCGGCACCAGGCTGAAGAACACCGGATCCTCGTTGTACTCGCGGTTGATGACGAGCCACATGTCGATCCCGGTTTCGCGCATCAACCGCGGCAGGAGTTCGTTCAGCCGCTCCTCGAGCATGCGGTTGAAGGGCTCCACCCGGTCCCGGTGCGGCAGCACATGGCCGGGTCCGTGGAGCACCCGTCCCTGCTCGAAGTCCGTGCCCTGGGCGATTGCGGGCGCCGCGCCGAGCGTGACCAGACCGAGGGCAACGACCAGCCGGCGCACGGGAGAGCGCTTCATGTTTCCAGTACCTCCAGGCGGCCCGACAGAACGGCCTTCCGGGCCGTCTCCAGCAGACCGCAGCGAAAACCCGCCTCCGGCTCGGAAAGTTCAGCCGCCTCGAGCGGCAGCTGGCCGCCGCCAATCAGCCGGCGGACGATCTCGACTCCCGCGTACCGGGCCACGAGTGGTCGGTCGACGCCGGGTTCCCCGCCTTCGGCGTCCCCCGGCTCTTCTCCACCGGCCTCCTCCAAGCCGACGGCCGCCGCCAGGAACGCCGCGACAACCTCCGCCGGCTGCCGGGCAAGCAGCAGGTGCGCGAGCCCCGTGCCGATGTCGAACTCGGAATCGCCCCAGCCGCCGTACTGCGGGTCTACCACGCGAACGCCGCCGTCCTGCGCGACCAGCCAGTTGGCGGGATGGAACGCGCCGTGAACCAGGCAGGCGCCGGCGCCGAGAAAGCGGCTCCCCAGCTCCGAGACGGCCTCCCCGAAGACACGATCCGACCGCAGGGCCGCCGCCGCCTCGCCGAGCCCGGGTTCGGTTGCGTCGAGGGCGGCGCTTTCCGGCGCCGGACCGTCGGGCCCGAAGCCGTCGCCTCTCACCATCGAAGAAGCGAACGGCGCCTCGAACAGGAGCCGATGGTTCAGAGCCTTCATGCCGGTGTTCGCACGGTCCGGCTCCTCCTGGCCGCGCGTCCCGCGGCGAAGCGCCCCAAGGAACGCGCCCAGAGCACTCGCGGCCTGATCGGCCAGCGAACCGCCCCGGTAGAGCGACACGAGATTCGGAGCGCCGCGAAAGTCCTCGAGCAGCAACAGGAACCTCGCTTCGTTGGCCGCCATCAGGCGCGGCATGCGGGCCGCGACCTCGGGCACACGGGCTACCTCCGCATAGAAGGCGCGCTCGCCGCTCCAGCGGCCGGTCGGCATGGCGATCGACTCGTCTCGCCGCAGCCAGGGAAGCGACTGCTTCAGAACCGCGGTACGCCACCCTCCGCGCAGTTCCTGGAGTTCGACCCGCATCACGGTGCTCGACTCGCCGCCCAGGGAGGCACAGGTCGTGACCTGCTCCTCGTCACCTAACCACCCGACCGCGCCCATCACCAGGTCCACTCGCCCCGCCTGGTCGGCCGACAGGACGTGAACTTCCGGGTGCTCAGCCTCGAACTCGGCCCGCCGACTCATCGGCGCAAGCTATCACCGGGTGAACGCCGTATGCTTGTCCCGAGGGACGCAATGAACCGGACCGCCCGCGAACGATTCGAGGCCGCCGGACTGGTCAAGTTGCCCGGGCTGCTCCCGGACGAGCTGACCAGCCGCGCGCTGAGACTCGTCTACGAGAAGTCGGAGCAGGCAGGGGTGCGCCGGAACGGCGTCTGGCTACTGGACCAACTGACCGACGAGCCTCTCCAGCGCCACAACAAGCGGCTGCTCGAGGGAATCCGACACGCCTGCGTGCTCGCCGATCTGGTCACACCGGGCCTCGAGGCCGCGGTCGAGGCGGCGGCTGGCGGCCCGGCCAGGCCGATGATGAAGTGGCCGCAACTCCTCTTCTCGTTTCCGCAACCGGGCGCCTGGTCCCTGCCCGAGACCACCTGGCACGTCGACCTGCCGAAACTGCCCAATCGCCGGACCACTCCAGGCGTGCAGGCGTTCGCGATGCTCGACACGGTCGAGCCGGGCAGCGGCGGCACGGTCGTCGTCCAGGGCGGCCACCGGCTCCTGTACGACATTCCGTGGCTCGGTTCCCGGCAGATCACGGAACGCCTTCGCCGGGAGCGCTACTTCCGGGAACTCATGTCGAAGCAGGTGAAGCACCGCGGCCGGTTCCTGCGCGAGACCGTGCGCTGCGGCGACGCCGACCTTCGCGTCGTCGAGCTGACGGGGCGGCGCGGGGACGTCTACCTGATCGACATGCGTCTGCTGCACTCACCCGCTCCGAACGTGTCGGCAGCGCCGAGGATCATGTGGACCCAGCGCTTCCTGACCGAGGCCACCCACGACGACATGACCGCCCTGTTCGCCCGGATGCGAGCCGGGTACGGAACGGCCGGCGAAGCGACCGCGGCGGCGCCTTCGTAACAACGAAGTGCCAGGCGAACGACAGGTGCTGAGGATCGCGATGTGGTCCGGCCCCCGGAACATCTCGACCGCGATGCTCCGGGCCTGGGGGAACCGCGACGACACCTTCGTGTGCGATGAGCCGCTCTACGCCAACTACCTGCTCCAGCACGGGCTCGACCACCCTGGCCGGGACGAGATCCTCGCCCACCATGACAGTGACCTGCGGCAGGTCGTCCACTGGTTGACGGAGGACACCTCCTTTGGCCGGACGGTCTTCTACCAGAAGCACATGGCGCACCACCTGCTGCCGGAAACGGACCGGTCCTGGGTGGCGAAGCTCACGAACGTCTTCCTGATCCGCGACCCGGCGGAGATGCTGACGTCCCTGATCCACATCCTCCCGCAACCCGGGCTGCCCGATACCGGCCTGCCCCAGCAGCGGGAGCTCTTCGACCTGGAGTGCGAGCGGCTCGGCCAGGCTCCGGCGGTCATCGACTCGGCCGACGTGCTGCGGGACCCCCGAGCGGGCCTCGAGAGTCTCTGCCGCGCGGTCGGAGCCGAGTTCGACGAAGCGATGCTGCACTGGCCGTCCGGCCGCCGCGAGACGGACGGCATCTGGGCGCCGCACTGGTACGGTGCGGTCGAGAAGAGCACGGGCTTCGCGCCCTACCGGCCCAAGAACGAGCCGGTTCCGGAGTTCCTTGCCGACGTGCTCGAGGAGTGCCAGGAGCACTACGATCACCTCGCCGCGCATCGTCTCCTCTTCTGAGCCTCGTCTTCCGAACCGAGAGACCGCCCGCCCCAGCCGCCAGCGAACCCGTCATGCTGCAGAAGGCCAACCCCAGAAACCGCGACCTGCTGATCAACATCAACGGCGACCTGATCCACCGCGACCAGGCGGGCATCAGCCCCTTCGATTCGGCCGTCCAGGGCGGCGACGCCGTCTGGGAGGGGCTGCGCCTGTACGACGGCCGCATCTTCAGGCTCGAGCAGCACCTGGACCGCCTCCGCCACTCGGCGCTGGCTCTGGCCTTCGCGGAGATCCCGCAGCACGAGGAGATCATCGACGAGATCCGCCGCACCCTGGAGGCGAACGGGATGCGGGACGATGTCCACATCCGCCTGACCCTGACCCGGGGCGTCAAGATCACGTCCGGCATGGACCCCCGCCTCAACACCGCCGGACCCACCCTGATCGTCCTCGCCGAGCACAAGGCGCCGGTCTACGGCTCACAACCCATCCGGCTGATGACCTCCTCGATCCGCCGCTTTCCGCCCGACTGCATGGATCCGAAGATCCACCACAACAACCTGATCCAGTCGATCCTGGCCAAGATCGAGGCGAACGCCGCCGGCGCCGACGACGCCCTGATGCTCGACCGCCAGGGCTTCGTGGCGGAAACGAACGCGACCCACGTCTTCCTGGTGCGCGACGGAGTCGTGGTGACCAGCCATTGCCACGCCTGTCCCGAGGGCGTCACCCGCTCGACCGTGCTCGAACTCTGCCGAAACCACGGCATCCCTCATGAAGTCGCCGACTTCACGCAGGCCGAGCTCTACCGTGCCGACGAGGCCTTCTGTACCGGCACGATGGGCGAACTGGTGGCCGTCGCGGAGGTGGACGGCCGTCCGATCGGCGGCACCGACCGGCCCGTGCTCGAGCGGCTGCAGGGCCTGTTCCGCAAGCTGACCGCCGTCAGCGGCTATCCCATCCTGAGCTGAGGGCTTAGGGATGAGCGCGGTAGAGCCGGGGAGTCATCTGGACCCGGAAGGGACGCCGCTCCGGACGACGAGCCTGCAGAAGTGGCTGCTCGGGTTGCTGCTCCTGTGGGCGCTTGCGGTCCGCGTGCTCTTCAGTTGGCCGGACCCGACGATGAACCGGCTCTGGGACGAGCGCTACAACGCCGGCAACGTCGCCGCGGTCCTGGCCCACGACCAGTGGCGACCGGTGCGCACGCACTACCCGACGCTCTCCTACCTGCCCCACGCGGCGGCCCTCAAGGCATACGAAACGGCCCGCTCCCTGCCCTGGCTCTCCTCCCTGCCGACGACGTTCGGGATCGCACCGGACGGACGGCCCTATCTCACCCGGATCGCCGTGCGCGTCTCCCGGATCATCCAGACGCTGCTGGGCACCGCCTCGCTGTTCGTCGTGTTCGTGATCGGCCGGCGGCTGTTCGGCCCCTGGGTCGGTCTGGGCGCGGCCTTCCTGCTCGCCGTCGCCCCCTGGCACATGCGCCAGTCGGGCGTGTTCAAGCCCGACATCATGCTGGTCCTGACTGCCGTCCTGACCCTCTACGCGATCCTCGCCGCGCGGCGAAGCGAGAGTCTCCGAGGGTACGCGATCGCCGGCGCCATGGTCGGCGCAACCGCCGCCGCCAAGTGGAACGGCGCGGCGCTGGCGCTACCGCTGCTCGTTGCGATCGCCCTGGGCGGCGTCCGCGACATCGGTCTGCTGGTCCGCCGTACCGCGGCCGCGGCCGCCGGCGGCGCCGGCGTGCTGCTCCTGCTCAATCCCTGGCTGGTGCTGGCACCCGAGATGTACCGGCGCCATCTCGGGTCGACCGTGAGCCACTACCGGGAGCGACTCGCCGAAGTAGGCGCCGGGCTCTTCGACCAGCCGCTGAACGCGGTGACGAGCCTCGCAGGCAGCGTCTACTTCAGCCCCGTGCTGGGCGCCTGCGGGCTCCTCGGCCTGGGCTGGATGCTCGTTCTCGCGCTGCGGGCCCGGCGCGATGTCCGGGGGCGGCTGCCGGGCGAACGGGGCGGCGCCACGGTTGCCGACGCGCTCGTCCTGGGCGTCTTCTTCGGCGGCTACGTCGCCTCCCTGTGGGTCGTCACCCGGTATCCGAAGCCGCCCAACTGGCTGATCGTCGCTCCGGTGGTCGCCCTGGCCGGCGCCTGGTTCCTCGGCAAGCTGGTGCGCGCAGCCCGCGGCCTGCCGCAACGCCGGTGGACGATCGTCTCCCTGGCCGTCCTGGCTGCCGGCGCCGGACTGGCCGGACTCGACAAGGCCCGCTTCGTCCACACCGCGGTGTACGAAGAGAACGTCCCGCTGACTTCGGCGGAGGCCGCCCGAACGGCCGGGAGGCCGAAGCCGCTCAGGGGACGGACGTTCATGACCGAACTGCCGCTCGGGATCCAGGACTTCGACCCCCGGATCTGGAACGGGAACTACGTAACCACACTCATCCGCGCGGACAGCATCGCCGCCGAGTCCCGGTCGGAGCGGGAGGCGGCCGACATCCTGCTCTTCCCGGCTTCGCGGCTTGAACCCGACCAGGACTCCGCCTACCGGGAGTTGGCCGCGGCTCAGCCGGGTGTGACCGTTCAGCGTTTCGATCCGAAGCTGTTCCGGCTGCGCGGAGATCCCGTCGTCCTCGTGCGCCGACCCTTCGAGGCGCTGGGACCACCCGCGCCCACCGCCTTCTCCCGTACGGGCGAGGGACTCTACGAAGTCGATCCGGCGGCGCTGCCAGCAGGGACCGACGCACCCGCAGCAGGCCCTGGCCTCGTGTCGCTGGAGATCGCAGTCCGCAGTCCCTCACGCGACGCGGTGGAGATCTCCATTGAAGTCGATGGCAATCCGCTGCCCTGCCGCCACACCCAGAGAGGCAGGGAACGGCGCCGCTGTCTAACGCAGCGTTTCGACGTGCCGCAGTCACCGATACGGATCCTGGTCGAGCCGGCGCGGGAGGTCATCGACGTAGCCGTGTTCCGGTGGCGGCGACCGGCCTAGGGGCCAACCCTTGCCAATCGCCCGTTTCTGTGCGAGGCTTCTGCTGCGTTGCAGCAAGCAGCGCAGCATAAACCCCTACCCATACGCGATCCGCCCGTTCTGGAGACCCCAAAATGGCCACGGAACTGAACCGATTCCTGACCCCGCTCGACGCCGCCTTCCTCTATGTCGAACGCCCCCACGAGACGATGCACATCGGCGGCTGCATGGTCTACGAAGGCGAGTTCTCGCGCGAGTACATGGTCGAACAGCTTGCCGCCCGCATGCACCTGCTGCCCCGCTACCGCCAGCGCGTGCTGTTCCCGCCCTTCCTCGTCTCCCACCCGGTGTGGGTCGATGACCCGTCCTTCAACCTGGAGAACCACGTCGAGGAGGTCTGGATCCCTGAGGACAGCGACCACCAGGTACTGGCCCGCGCCGCCGCCGAGGCCTACGGCGGCATGCTCGACCGCAACCGGCCGCTCTGGAAGGGGATTCTGCTCCGCGGCATCCCGGGACACACGGCGGTCGTCTGGAAGATCCACCACGCGATGGTCGACGGCGTCTCCGGCGTCGACCTGTCGATGGTGCTGAGCGACTTCTCACCCACCGAGGAACTGCCGGACGCACCCGCCGAGCCCTGGGCGCCGAAGCCGCTGCCGGACTCTCTGAGCCTCCTCCAGGAAGCGATGCAGCATCGCCTCGGACAACTGAACGAGTCCTGGACGAACGCCGCCTTCGACGCCGCGCGCCCTCGCCAGATGGCGGACCGCGTACGCGAGATGGTGGCGGCCAGCGCCGCGACCCTGCCGGTCTCCGCCGCTCCTGCGCCGCGCACCGTCTTCAATCGACCGGTCAGCAAGGAGCGGGGGTTCGCATGGGCCCAGTTCTCCTTCCCCGAACTGCGCGCCGTCAAGTCCGCCCTGAGCGGCACCGTCAACGACGTCGTGCTCACCGTGCTCGCCGGCGGCATCGGTCGCTACCTGCGTGAGCGCGGCCAGGACCCGAAGGGACTCGAGCTGCGCGCCATGTGCCCGGTCAGCATGCGCCAGCAGGACGAACGGGGTCAGCTCGGGAATCTCGTCTCGAACATGATCGCTCCGCTCTTCGTCGGGGTCGACGACCCGGTCGAACGCCTCGGCAGGGAACGGGACGCGATGAACAAGCTGAAGGAGGCCGGGCAGGCGAAGGCCTTTTACCAGATGACCCAGTTCAGCGACCGGGTCCCGCCGCTCATGGCTGCCGTCGCCGCGACGATGCCCTTCTCCCAGACCCTGTTCAACACCGTCTCGACCAACGTGCCCGGGCCGATGATTCCGCTGTACTTCGGACCCCACAAGCTGGTCGACTGGCTACCACTCGGCATCGTTTCGAACAACATCGGCCTGTTCGTCGCCATCCTGAGCTACAACCAGCGCATCACCCTGGGAGTGACGGTGGACGCCAAGCTCATCCCCGACGCGTGGTTCCTCGCCCAGTGCCTGGAGGAGTCGTACGCCGAACTCCGGGAGGCGGCCGGGGTGGAGAGCGAGGAGCCGAGCGGCGCGCGCTGCTTCGCGGCAGCGTCACCCCAGGTCGATCTGCCGCAGGCCGAAGAGGCCGCCGCGACCGACTCCCATTCCGACGCGTCCCTGCGAGGAGTCGCCTAGTGACGGCGTCGGCCCGGCGGGGGCGTCAGGCCAGCCCGATCTGGAGCGCGAACCCGCGTCTCCTGCGGGATTCGGTGCCGGCGGCGCTGCCGCTTTGGCGCGAGCCGTTCGCGGCCGCCGAGTTTGCCTTCCTGCCGTTCACGCCCATCTACCACGGCATGGGCGTGCCGCGCGGCGACGGCGCCGCGGTGATCGTCGTTCCCGGCTTCACCGGAACCGACGGCTACCTGGCGCCGATGCGCCGCTGGCTTGGCCGCATCGGCTACCGCCCCTACCGTTCGGCCATCGGGCAGAACGCCGACTGTCTCGACCGGCTGGGCAACCGGCTGATCGGAACGCTCCAGAAGGCCGCGGACGAGACCGGCCGGCGCGCGCACCTGGTCGGCCACAGCCTGGGCGGCATGCTCTCGCGCGGTGTAACGAGCCTGCGTCCCGATCTGGTCGCGTCCGTCACCACGATGGGCTCACCGATCCGGGGCGTCCGCTCCCATCCCATGGTGATGCGGCTGGCGGAGGCGGTACGCCGCCGCGTCGTCGAACGGGACGGCGCCCGGGAACCCGCCTGCTTCTCGGGTGACTGCCGCTGCGACCTGGTCCGCTCGGTGCAGAGCCCGTTTCCGGAAGAGGTGCCGCAGCTCGCCATCTTCACCCGGCGGGACGGCGTCGTCGCCTGGCGCTACACGCGGCTACACGACCCGTCGCTGAATCGGGAGGTCCTCGGCACCCATTCCGGCCTGGCCGCCAACGCCCTCGCGTACTGGCATCTCGCACGGTTCCTGAAGCGCCACCCGAGTCCCGCGCTCACCGCGGAGACGGCCACGTGACCGCTCCCAACACCCTCCTGACGCCCGACCAGGCGGTCCTGTGGAACCTCGAGCGCCGCGGCCCCGGACTGCACGTCGCGGGTCTGGCGCTCGTCGATGGCGAGATCGACCGGCAGGAACTCCTGCACTGGATGGGTCGGCTGCGCAGGCTGCCGCGGTTCAGCCTCCGTGTCGACGGACCGCCCTATGGCCCTCCGCGCTGGCGCCCGGCGCCGTTCGAACTCGACAAGCACCTGCACGTCGTCGCGAACGGCGACCCTGCTTCCGCGTTCGACGAAGCCCTCGGCAAGCCGCTCGATCCCCGCCGGCCGCTGTGGGAGTTCCATCTGGCGCCCGGCTACCACGACGGCGGCGACGCTCTGCTGGTCAAATCCCACCTGGTCGCCGTCGACGGACTGGGCACCGGCGACCTCTTCCACGCGCTGTTTGCGAGCGGTACGACGGTCGAGGAGAAGAAGGCCGGCGAACCGGCGTCGAACGGCGCCCGATGCGGCGCTCGCGGGGCGGAGTGGCTCCAGAACTGGACACTGATTGGCCAGCATCTGGCCGCGGGCCTCCAGGAACTCACCTCGGAAGACACGCGGACCGCGCTCCTGACCCTGAACGAAACGATGCCCGATCTCGCACTGCCGCCGGTGCCCATGCCGTTCAACCGAAAGCTGGGGGGACGGCGCCGCCTGATTCGGTGCGCCTTCTCCTACCGCGACATCCGGCTGATCCGGGCCCGGCTGGGCGGCGCGCTCTCGGATGTGGTCGTCGCCCTGGCCGGCGGCGCACTCGAACGCTATCTGGACCTGAGAGGCGTCTCGACCAGAGGCCGAAGTCTGCGCGTGGCTCTGGCCACCGACCTCCCCGAACGCGATCGGAAACGACGAAGCCTGCTGCCCATCGAAGTTCCCCTGAGCGTCGGCGCAGCGGACCGGCTCCGTACGGTGCACCAGCTCGCGCGCCTGATGCGGACGGCGCGGGTGGCGGACGTGCTGTCGCGCTTCGCCGGCGTGCAGGGCGCCGCCGGCCCGCTGGCGGCCGCCGCGACCGCGATGACCTCTTCGTTGCGGCCGCCGTTCCATCTGACCGTCGCCAACGCGAACGGTCCCCAGATCCCCCAGTTCCTGGCCGGCCGGCCGCTTTCCGGCTACACGCCCTCCTGGCCTATCGGTTACGGCCAGGGCCTCTCCTGCGCGTTCTTCGCCTACAACCAGGCGCTGCACGTCGGCGTCACGGTGGACGAACGAGCCTGTCCCGACGCCGAAGTGCTGCCCGACCTGCTCGCGGAGTCGTTCGACGAACTTCGCGAAGCGGCAGGTCGCGCTCCCCGACGACGGCGGCGCAGTGTTCCGGCCCCGTCCAAACCGCGGCAGTTCCACAACCTGGAGACACCATGACCCGAGCCAACATTCCGAGCAACATCCCAAGACAGGTGCTTGCCTTCCAGAGGCAGGTCCTCGAGTTCCAGAGGGCCGCTTTCGAGAACGGCTACGACGCGATCGTCGCCCTCCAGGACCGTCAGCTCGAACTCGCCGACCGGATGATGAACCAGGTCCCGAACCTCCCCGAGGAGGCACGTGATCTGATCCAGACCTGGCGGGGCGCCGCACAGGAAGGCCAGCGCCAGTTCAAGAACACGATCGACGGATCCTTCGATGCCGTCACTACCTACCTCGATCGCCTCGCCGACGGCTCCGCCACCGACGAGGCAACCGACCAGGCCCCACCCACGCCCCAAGTCCAAGAGGAGACAGCCGAGTGAACGACATGGCGACCCAGTACCCGCGGACGGTCCGCCTCGAGAACCAGTCCTTCCAGTTCAGCCTTCTGAGGCAGGAAGACCGCGATGACGTGCTCGCCTTTGCCCGGGCGCTGCCGGAAGAGGACCTCCGATTCCTGCGCGTCGACATGACGGATCCGAAGGTCGTCGACAACTGGGTCGAAGGCGCGATGGCCGGAACCCGCGTCGCGGTGCTCGCTCATCTCGGCGATCGTGTCGTCGGCTACGGCAGCCTGAACCGGCGGGAGTCGGCCTGGATGAGGCACCTGGGCGAGATCAGGATCATGGTCCTGCCCGAGGTCCGCCAGGTCGGCCTCGGCGGCCAACTGGCGCACGACGTGTTCCACCTGGCCCAGCAGATCGGGCTGACCAAGATCATCGCCCAGATGGCCCGGGAGCAGCGCGGCGCCCGTCAGATGTTCCAGAACCTGGGCTTCTCGGTGGAGGCCCTGCTGGCCGACTGGGTCATCGACCCGAACGACGCCACGCACGACCTGATCCTCATGTCGTACGACGTGACGGGCCTGGAAGCGGGGGCGGGCGCCTAGCCGGCGCCCCTACTCGCCGTCCTCGGAGTCGGCGCCGGAGCCGCTCCGCGCCGCGATGCGCGCCGCGGCGCCCGGGAACCAGAACCGGAACATCTCCTGCGGGTCCGCGTACTTCAGGTTGGCGACCATGCGGTCGCGAACCTTCTCCAGCATCTCGTTCTGGACTCCGGCGACGTCGGGGAGGCCGAGAAAGGCGCGCGCCTCTTCGGGCGTACAGTCGATATCGAGTTTGATCTTCACGGGTTCTCCCTTCCTCTGAAACCGTCGCTAGCATACGCCGCATGGGGGTCTGTCGCCGCACGTCGTTCCGCCTTCTCCGCATCGCCGCCGTCGCGGTATGCGGTCTGACCGGTCTCTCCAGCGTCGCCCTCGCGCAGGCCACGGTGATCCAGGGCGCGCGCGTCTTCACGGGCGACGAGGTACTCCCGACAGGCACCGTCGTGATCCGCGGCCGGACGATCGAGTCGGTGACGACAGGCGCCGACATTCCAGCGACCGCCGGCGCCGAAGCGGAGGTCGTCGACGGCGCCGACATGACCCTGCTGCCAGGGCTGATCGACAGCCACACCCACAACTTCGGACCGGCGCTCGAACAGGCGCTGAACTTCGGCGTCACGACCGTTCTGGACATGCTCACCGCCGAGGCCATGGCGGCACAGTGGCGGCGGCAGCAGGCAGCGGGAGCGGTTCCGGGCCGGGCCGACGTCTTCGCCGGCGGTCCCGTAACCGTCACGGGCGGGCACGGCACGCAGTTCGGCGTCGCGTTGCCCACTCTGGACGACCCGGAGCAGACCGAGGCCTTCATCGGCGACCGGGCGGCCGCGGGCGCCGACTTCATCAAGGTGATCTACGAAGCCGGAACCGCCGGACGCCCGCTTCCCACGTTCGCGGTCTCGACCCTGCCCCGGATCGTGGCCGCCGCGCACAGTAACGATCTGCTGGCTGTCTTCCACATCAGCACGGAGGAAGCGGCTGGGGAGGTCATCGCCGCGGGCGCCGACGGCCTGGTCCACATGCACTTCGACCGCGCCGGAAGCGGAGAGATTGTCGAAGCGGCCCGCGAGGCGGGGATCTTCGTCGTCCCCACGCTCGCCGTGCTCGAAACGATCGCGGCCACCGGCGGCGGTCCGGAGCTGGCCGCGGATCCGCTCATCGCCCCCTTTCTGACGCCCGAACAGCGAGGCGGTCTGGGTCAGAACTTCGGCCGGGAACCGGACCCCGAGTTGATGGCGAACATCCTGGCCGATGTAGGCGCGCTGCACGCCGCCGGAGTGCCGATTCTGGCCGGTTCGGACGCGCCGAATCCTGGAACGACTCATGGCGCGAGCGTCCACCGGGAACTCGAACTGCTGGTCCGCGCCGGTCTGACGCCGGTCGAGGCCCTGCGAGCGGCCACCACCGCGCCCGTCGACGCATTCGGCCTGGAGGACCGCGGCCGGGTAGCGGCCGGCCTCAAGGCCGACCTGCTCCTGGTTCGCGACGACGCGACCGCCGACGTGCGCGCCACCCGCGACGTCGCGGCGATCTGGAAGGACGGGATCCGCTTCGAGCGACGGATCACCGCACCCGCTAGCGGCCGGCCCCGCCTTGAACCCACCCTGCTCAGCGATTTCGAGAACCTGGCCGCCGGCGCACTGCCCCCCAAGTGGTCGCACTCGACCGACGCCTTCGCCGGCGGCAAGTCGACGGTGACAACCGGCGCAGCGCCCGGCGACGGGGGCGGCAACGCCCTGCGGATCGAAGGCGAGATCAAGGAGGGCTTCGCCTTTCCGTGGTCAGGTGTGATGGTCCTGCTCGGCTCCCGGTTCAACGACCCGGTCGACGCCAGCGGTCTCCGCGCTCTGGCCTTCGACGCCCGCGGCGAGGGCGCGGCCTACCAGGCGATGGTGTTCGCCGAGAGCCTGGGAATGCAACCGGCCGCCGTCTCCTTCGAGGCCGGAGAGGCCTGGGGCCGGATCGAGATCCCGCTGTCCTCGTTCAACGGTCTCGATCCCTCGGGCGCCTGGGCGTTCTTCATCGGCGGCCCTACCGATCACGGCCCGTTCCGGCTCGAGATCGACAACGTCGAGCTCGTGGAGTAGGCGCGGGGAGGTTCGGCGGAGCTACAATCGCCGAATGTCTGAGACGCCTTCGCCCGAGGCCGGTTCGGGCGGCCCGCTCGACGGCATCCGGGTCCTCGACTTCACGAGCTTCATCGCCGGCTCCTACGGCGCCATGCTGCTCGGCGACATGGGCGCCGATGTCCTGAAGATCGAATCGCCCGGCGGCGACAACGCCCGCCACTGGGGACCCTTCATCGAGGGCGAAAGCCGGATGTTCCAGGCCTGGAACCGAAACAAGCGCGGCATCTCTGTCAACCTGAAGACGACGGAGGGCCGGCAGGTGATCTACGACCTGGCCGGGGATGCCGACGTCGCGATGGAGAACTTCCGTCCGGGCGTCGCCGCCAGACTCGGCATCGACTACGACACCCTGAGCCGCCACAACCCCGGACTCATCTACGCCTCCTCGAGCGCCTTCGGCGGCAGCGGACCGTACGCGCAGCGGCCCGGCTACGACCCGGTGCTGCAGTCGATGGCCGGCGCCGCCCACCTGCAGCAACTGATGAACGGCGTCGCCGCCATCTGCCCGGTGGCGGTCTCCGACTACATGGCCGCCGTGCTGACGGTCTGCTCGATCAACGCCGCCCTCCTCCACCGCGAGCGCACCGGCGTTGGCCAGCACATCGAGACCTCTCTGCTGCAGGCGATCATGACGGCCCAGGCGCAGTCCTACCTCCAGCCCCTCGAGGCCGAGATCACCGGGCCTCCCGGCATCTTCCCCTACCGGATGTTCGCCGCCGCCGACGGGCCGATCTTCATCGCCGCCGGCACGGACAAGTTCTGGAAGCTGTTCTGCGAAGCGATCGGTCGCGACGACCTGGCCAATGACCCGCGCTACGAGACGAACCCCCAGCGGGTCAGCAACGCCGCCGCGCTGAGCGCCGAGATCGACCCGATCGTGGCAGGAAGACCGGCACGGGAACTGGAGGCGGAGCTGGTCGCGGTCGGCGTTCCCTGCGCCGCCGTCCGCTCGGCCGAGGAGTTCTTCGACGACCCGCAGGTCGAGGCGATGGCGATGAGCCAGGTCGTCCGTCACCCGCAACTCGGCAACCTGCGCATGGCCGGCGTGCCCTGGCGTTTCTCTCAGACACCGGGAGCCATCCGAAGGCCCGCCCCGCGTCTAGGCGAGCACACGGGCGAAGTGCTCGCGGAGTTGGGCTACGGCTCGGAGCGAATCGCCGGTCTCGAAGCGTCCGGCGCGGTGCGGGCCGCGGACACAGCAGACACGAACTGATGCCGCAGGTTGTCCTGGTCGGCGCCGGGCACACCCACATCCAGGTCCTGCGCCACTGGATGATGCACCCGGATCCGGCGATCGAGGCGACCCTCGTCGTCGACACGCCCATCGCCGTCTACTCCGGCATGGCGCCCGGACTCGTCGCCGGACAGTACGAACGGCATGAACTGGAGATCGACGCGGTGCCGCTTGCGCGCCGGGCGGGAGTCCGCGTGGTGCTCGCGCCCTGCACCGGCGTCGAAGCGGCGGACCGGCGCGTTCTGGTCGAGGGCCGGGAGCCACTCCCGTTCGACGTCGCCTCTTTCGACGTTGGGTCGACAGTGGCCGGGCTCGAGCTGCCCGGCGTGCGCGAGCACGCGGTTCCCACGCGGCCGATCAACCGGCTGGCGGCCGCGATCTCCGGCCGTCTCGAGGGCCTGACCAGCCGGCAGCCGAACGTGGTCGTCGTCGGCAGCGGCGCGGGCGGCATCGAACTCGCGTTCTGCATCGACGCCCGGCTGCGCGGTCTGGACCTGGAACCCCGGGTCACGATCGTCGAGGCCGGCCACCACATCCTGCCCGGCTACCACCCGGCACTGGCGCGGCGCATCGAGGCGGCGGCACGCGAGCGCGACCTCCGCACCCTGGTCGATACGGCCGTCGTCGCCGTCGAGGAGCACGGCGTGCGGCTCGAAGACGGCAAGAGCCTCGACTCGGACCTGACCTTCTGGGTAACCGGCGCCGCCGCGTTGCCGATCTTCCGGGGTTCCGACCTGCCCCTCTGCGATCGTGGCTTCGCACGCACCCGGCCCACTCTGCAGGTGGAGGGCCACGACCACATCTTCGCCGTCGGCGACTGCGCGACCCTGACCGACCAGCCGAATCGCCCTCGGGCAGGCGTCTACGCGGTGCGCATGGGGCCCTACCTGATCGAGAACCTGGAGCGCCTGCAGTCGGGACAGCGACTCCTCCGGTACCGGCCGCAGGGCGACTTCCTGGCTCTGCTCAATCTCGGCGACGGCCGGGCCGCCGGCGCCAAGTGGGGCGCCGCCTTCGAAGGTCGCTGGGTCATGCGGCTCAAGGACCGGATCGACCGCCGGTTCATGGAACGCTTCCAGGCCCTCGCTCCGGACGGCGCGGCGCTGCCCGCGTTCGGCGTCATGACGGCAGGTCCCGAAACGCACGGGGTGAACGACGTGCCTCAGCCGGTCCCCATGTACTGCGGCGGTTGCGCGGCGAAAGTAGGACCCGACCGGCTGGGCAGGGCCCTGGCGCGCGCGGGTCTGCACGCTCGGCCGGAGACCGGCGACCAGATCCTCCCGGACCAGATCATTCTGGACACTCGGACGCCGGACGATGCGGTGGCCTACCGGACGCCGGCCGGGGATCGCATCGTGGCTTCTCTGGACGCCTTCCCCGCCTTCACCGACGACCCCTGGCTCGTGGGCCGCGTAGCTGCCGTGAACGCCTGCTCCGATCTCCACGCCACCGGGGTGACGCCCCGGTTTGCCCAGGCTCTGGTCACTCTGCCGCAGGCTGCCGCCGGCGCAACCGCCGAGGAGCTCCTGGCCCAGGTCCTCGCAGGCGCCCGCGCGGCGCTTGAGCCGGAAGGTGTCCGGCTCCTCGGCGGCCACACGAACACCGGGCCTGAACTGGTCGTCGGCTTCCACGTCGAGGGCGTGTCGGAAGACGGCCATGACCTGCTGCTCAAGAGGCGGGTCCGGCCCGGCGACGCCCTGGTCCTGACCAAGCCACTGGGCTCCGGCGTCCTGCTCGCCGCCGACAGGATGGGGCTCTGTCCCGGTCGCTGGCTGCGGGCCTGCCTCGCCTCGATGCAGACCAGCAACCGTGGCGCGATGGAAGCGGCCAGACGAGCCGGCGTAACCGCTGCGACCGACGTGAGCGGTTTCGGCCTCGCCGGTCACCTGGGCGAGATGGCGCAGGCGAGCGGCGTGGACCTCGAGGTCTATGTCGACGCCCTGCCCGCGCTTCCCGGCGCGATCGAACTGCTGGGCCGCGGCGAGCGCAGCACGAGCCACGATCAGAACACCCGGCTGCCGGTCGAGGTCGAGCGCCTGGCCGCCGCGGGACCACGCCTGGAGCTGGCCTTCGATCCCCAGACGGCCGGCGGACTGGTGGCGGCGGTCTCTCCGGAGGGCGCCGACAGTCTGGTCCGCGCCCTCCGGAACAACGGCCTCCAGGCAGCCTCGGTCATCGCCCGCGCGAGGCCCGCGTCTTCCGGCAGCCCGAGGCTGATTCTGGCTTGACGGCGCCAAGTCGGCCGGCTTGCCGACCGCAAACAGGGCGTAAGTCATGCTAGGCTGCCTTCCCCGTGAAGACTCCCGACCGTCTCCCCGACCGCCGCTCGAAACCCCCTGGGGCGCCCGCGGGCTCGGTACGCGGCCGCGGCACAGCCGCCAACCCCCGCAACCGCTTCGAGAGGATCGACATCGACTTCGAACCGGGAGAGAGCGTCGCCGAGCGCGGCGTTTCGCCTTCTACCGAGTTGTTCCGGGATCACTCGAAGACCATCCTGTCCCGAAACGACTCACCAGACATCGGCTTCGAGTACAGCCTGAACCCCTACCGCGGCTGCGAGCACGGCTGCATCTACTGCTACGCCCGTCCCACCCACGAGTTCCTCGGCTTCTCCGCCGGGCTGGACTTCGAGAGCCGGATCCTCGTCAAGGAGCGTGCGCCGGAACTGCTGCGAAAGGCGCTCCTGAACCCGCGCTGGAAACCCCAGGTCATCGTCCTCTCCGGCGTCACCGATCCCTACCAGCCGATCGAACGGAAGCTCCAGATCACCCGGCGCTGCCTGGAGATCCTCGCCGAGTTCCGCAACCCGGTGGCGATCATCACGAAGAACCACCTCGTGACCCGCGACCTCGACCTGCTCCTGGAACTCAACCGATTCCAGGCCTGCGGCGTCTACCTCTCGATCACGTCGGTCTCCGCCTCGCTCTCGGCGCGAATGGAACCGCGGGCCTCGACGCCACGGCGGCGGTTAGACGCACTGCGAGAACTGAGCGCCGCCGGCATCCCCTGCGGCGTGATGGCCGCACCAATCATCCCGGGTCTGAACGACGACCAGATCCCCGCCATCCTGGAAGCCGCAGCCGAAGCCGGAGCGAACCGGGCGGGCTACATCTTGGTGCGCCTGCCCCACGGCCTGCGGGAGCTCTTCTCCAACTGGCTCGCGACCCACTTCCCCGACCGCCGCGACCGGGTGCTGAACCGGCTTCGGGAAGCGCGCGACGGCAACCTGAACGACCCCCGCTTCCACCACCGCATGAAGGGCGGCGGGGAGTACGCCGAGCAGATCGGCAGGCTGTTCGAGACGGTGCGCCGCCGCGTCGGGCTCGACGGCGGTCGGAGCAGGCGGCTCGGCAGCCCCTCCGCGTCGGCTTTCCGGCGGCGCACGGACCAGCGAAGTCTCTTCGACGAAGCCGCCGCTCCGGAAGCACATCCCTGAAACCAAACCGGGCCGGAGGAGGGCTTGGGCCGGCGGCGACTCGCTGCTACAATCCGCGGTCCGCTGCAGGCGCCAGCCAGCCCCGGCCAGGCGACCAGGGGCCACGACGCCGGTCGAACCGACCCATCGGGGCAAGAGATCGGCCCGGGGCCCGCGCGCGGATCAAGCGGCGCATTACCCCCAAGACATTCGGCACAGGACACTCGGAGATACACCACGTGAAGTTCAACGGGCCCAAGGTCAAGCTCTCGCGCAAGCTGGGCATACCACTGACGCCCAAGGCCGCGCGCTACATGGAAAAGAAGGGCCATCCGCCGGGCATGCACGGTCTCAAGCGACGGCGACGCCAGAGCAACTACGGGCGGCAGTTGCTCGAGAAGCAACGGCTGCGCTACCAGTACAACGTCAGCGAGCGCCAGCTCCGCAACTACTACAAGCGGGCGTCGAGGATGAGGGGCGTGACCGGCGACAATCTGGTCGGTCTCCTGGAGACCCGTCTCGACTCGGTCGTGCACCGGGCCTTCGCGCCCAGCGTGTTCGCCGCTCGCCAGTTCGTCGGCCACGGCCACATCCTGGTCAACGGGCGGCGTGTCAACATCCCGTCCTACGGGGTGAAGGAAGGCGATGTCGTCGAGGTGCGGGAGAAGAGCCGGAAACTCCGCTGCTTCAACGAGCCGCGCGGCGTGACGGTCCCTACCTACGTAGAGACGGACGAAACCGGTTATCAGGCGACCCTGCGCAGCACACCGGTTCGGGACGAAGTCCCGATCGTGTGCGAAGTGCCGCTGGTCATCGAGTTCTACTCCCGCTGACGAGCGGGTAACGACGATCGATGCTCCACCTGCGCGCCCGCCGCTCAGGCCCAGCCATCGCCGCCTGGGCGCTGGCCGCGGCTCTCCTGGTCTCCGGCAGTGCCGCCGCCGCGGACTTCAGCATCAGCGGCACGGTCACCTACGAGGGCGAACCGCTCAAGCGCTACCCGCTGCGCATGGACGCCGACCCGAACTGCGCCGCGATGTACGAAGGGAAGCGCGTCCTCTCGCGCGACAGCCTGGTCGGCGACGACGGCGCGGTCCGGAACGTCTTCGTCTATCTGCGGGAGGCGCCCGAAGGCGCCGCCGGCGACACGCCCGAGGAAACCGTCCGGCTGGAGCAGCGTGGCTGCCTCTACACGCCGCGGATCATCGGCGTCCGCGTGGAACAGGACATCGAGATCGTCAACGACGACCCGACTCTGCACAACGTCCGCGCCCTGGCCAAGGCGAACCGCCCGTTCAACATCGGCCAGCCCGCGCGCGGCACGAGGATCAAGTCCTTCAGGGCGCCCGAAAAGCCGATTCAGGTGAAGTGCGACGTCCATCCCTGGATGTCCGCCTATGTCTTCGTCATGGAACACTCGTTCCACTCGACTACCGGCAGCGACGGCAAGTACCGCATCGACGCGCTTCCCGCCGGCTCCTACGAACTGGTGTTCTGGCACGAGAAGCTCGGCGAACAGATCCTTGAAGTCGAAGTCACCGCCGACGTCGAGGGTCTGAACCTCACCTTCGAAGGCAGCGAGTAAGTGACGACGACGCCCTTCCACTCCGTAGGTTGATGCCCTACGGCGTCCGGAAGATCGGAGGCGTCGGTCCCGCAGTTGCCGCCAAGCTGGCGAAGGCCGGAATCCGAACCACGGACGGTCTCCTCGCCGCCTGCCGCGACCGCCGCGAGCGCCGACTCCTGTCGGAACGCACCGGACTGCCCGAGCGCCAGATCCAGAGGTTCGTCAACCGGGCGGACCTGATGCGCATTCGCGGCGTCGGCGGGGACTTCGCGGAACTGCTCGTCGCCTCGGGGGTCAGCACCGTACGCGACCTGAGCCGCCGCCGGCCCCTGAACCTCGCGCTCAAGGTGAGCGCCGTCAACGCGAAGAAGAAGCTGAGCCGCCGCGCGCCGTCGGTGCCGATGGTGGAACGCTGGATCGCGAAGGCGAAGGAGCTGAAGGAGGCGGCCAGCTGAGGCCGCACACGCGGTGCCTGCCCAGCGAACTCTCGGCATCGGTTTCGTCGGCAGCGGCTTCATCACCCGCTTCCACATCCGTTCCTGGACCGCCGTCCGCGGCGCCGATGTACGGGGGGTGTGGAGCCCGAACCGCGAAAGCGCCGAGTCCGCGGCGGCTCTGGCCACCGAGCTGGACGTCGGCGGCGCCGGGGCCTACGAGTCGATCGCGGCGATGGTCGCCGACGACGCCATCGACGCGATCTGGATCTGCGGCCGCAACGACCGCCGGATCGCCAACATGGAGGAGATCGCCGAGGCCGTCGCCAGTGGCCGCGGCCGCCTGGTCGGCATCGCCTGCGAGAAGCCGCTTGCCCGCAACGCGGGCGAAGCGAGGCGAATGGTCGAGCTCGCGAACGAGATCGGCGTACTCGACGGCTACCTCGAGAACCAGGTGTTCAGCCCGGCGGTCGTCAGAGGCCGCGAGCTGGCATGGGAGCGCGGCGCCCGGGCAGCCGGCCGCCCGTACCTGGCCCGTGCCGCCGAGGAACACTCCGGCCCGCACAACGCCTGGTTCTGGCAGGGCGAACTCCAGGGCGGCGGGGTGCTGAACGACATGATGTGCCACTCGGTCGAGGCGGCGCGCTTCCTGCTCACCGAACCCGGCAAGCCGCGCAGCAGCCTGACCCCGAAGCGCGTCCACGCCCAGATCCACTGCCTCAAGTGGCAGCGTCCCGAGTACGCCCGCAAGCTGCGCGACGAGTACGGAGAGGCCGTCGACTATGAGCAGCGACCGGCCGAGGACTTCGCCCGGGCGATGGTGGAGTACGAAGACGAGAACGGCACGCCGCTGGTGGTCGAGGCGACAACCTCGTGGAGCTACGTCGGCGCCGGCCTGCGTCTGTCGATGGAGCTGCTGGGGCCGGAGTACTCGATGCGGGCCAACAGCCTCGACACGGAGCTCGAACTCTTCTTCAGTCGTGACCTCGAGCAGTACAGCGGCGAGGATCTGGTCGAGAAGCAGAACGCCGAGATGGGCCTCATGCCGGTGCTTCCGAACGAGCCGGCCGCCTACGGCTACGACGCCGAGAATCGGCACATGGTGGCGAGCTTCCGGCGCGGGGAGCGACCGCGGGAGACCTTCGAGGACGGCCTGGAGGTCACCCGCCTGCTGATGGCCGCCTACATGAGCGCCGAACTCGGCCGGGCCGTCGACTACCCGCCCCAAGGTCTCGACGAGTTCGTGCCCGCCGTCGCTCGCGGCGAATGGAGCCCCGCCTAGGCCCCAGCGGCGGCGGCTCTAGTCCCCCACCTCGTAGTAGTCGACGAACCCGATCATCATCTCGTCCGTCGTCTCGCGTCCCCAGGAGACGTCCCGGGTGGGATCGGGGTTCTGTGGATTGGCGTCGCTGTTGTTGTAGGTCGCCGTGCAGCGAAGCCGTGTGCCGGCAGGAAGCAGCCTGGGCTCGGCGAACCGGTAGGTCGTCTGCCAGTTGAAGTCGTAGCCGGTGACCAGGAGCAGAATCTCGGAGCGTCCGTCCGGGTACTCCGCCCGGAACTCGAACGTGTCGCCCCGCAGGTGCATGTGCGGCCTGAGCGACAGCAGGCGGGCGGCGCGCGGGAAGGTCAGGTCGGCCTCGAACCGGATGTCCCGCTCGCCCGCCGGAATCCACAGGAAGGGCGTCGAGCAGAGCGCCGTGAGGGACTCGTGGCGAGGCGGCTCGGCCGCCAGGATCAGGCCGATCCGGCTCCGGTCCGTCTCCTCCCTTCCCGTCGGCGTGTAGTGCATCTGGAAGTCGAGCACGGCGCCGGCCGGAAGCCGGCGGCCGACCCCCGGTGGCATGACCAGGGGTCCGGTGCCCGGCGCGTAACCGCCGAGATCCCCCGCCGTGCGCGGATCGCCGCCGGGGCTCTCCCGGACGGCGCCGGCTCCCCGGAACGCCTGCACGATGACGTGATGGACCACGGCCGGGTTGCCCGGCTTCGTCTCCGCCGCCTGGATCCACACGTCCTCGGTCAGACCCGTTTCCACGCGGTAGCCGTGGTACGGAACGTCACCGGCCGCGGGTACCGTCACGTCTTCCGGCAGTTCGAAGACGAGATCGGGAACACCGATGCTCCAGTCGATTCTCCGGGAGGATGCGGGCCGTTCTTCCGGCGCTGCCTCAAGCGAAGAAGACCCGGGCAGGCTGCCGCCATCGATCCAGGCCAGCAGCTTCGCTTTCTCCGACGCCGGCAGACGCCGGTCGTTCGCGAACTCGCCGTAACGCGGGTCGGCGTGCCATGGAGGCATCGCTCCCGAGGTGACCGCCCGGCGGATCGAGGACGACCAGGCGCGCGCCTGCTCGAACGTCCGCAGCGCGAACGGCGCCGGACCGCCCTCCGTGTGACAACCGGAGCAGCGGCTCCGGAACACCTCCGCTACCGCGTCGAAGTCGACCGCGGCAGCGGACTGGGCGAGCGCCGTCAGGCCGAACCAAAGCGCGGCCGCGACAGCCCCGGCGTTCAGGGTCCGCTCGCGCCGCCCGCCTGATTCGTGATCCGGTACAGCTTGCTCCGGGTACGGATGTAGAGGCTGCCGTCGGCGATCGCCGGCGTCGACATCGCCATCTCGTCGAGCGAGTTCTTGCCGACGACCTTGAACTCGTCGCCGGCCTCGATCACGAACGTGTCGCCGTCCTCGCTGAGAACGAAGACCTTGCCGTTGTAGGCCCAGGGCGACGCCGTGAAGGCGCCCGATCCGCGTTCGATCCGCTGCTTGCCGTAGACCTCGGCGCCCGTCTTCGGATCGTGCGCGGTGAAGAAGCCCCGGTCGAGCAGGGTGTAGAAGCGGTCGCGGTAGATCAGCGGCGTCGGGTTGTAGGCGCCGGCCTGGGGCTGGTACCAAACCACCCAGCGGTTGCTCTGCTGGTCCTTCTCCAGCGTGATGTCGCCTTCGGCGCCCGGCTTGATCGCGTACACCGGGCGGACCTGGTCACCGATGTAGCCCGACGACACGTAGAGCAGGCCGTACTTCGAGAACGGCTGCGGAATCGCGATGGACGACATGCCGCCGAAGTGCCACAGGAGGTTGCCCTGCTCGTCGTACGAGCGAACCTGGTCGGTACCCGGCGTAATCACCTCCGTCCGGAGTTCGTTCTCCCACACGAAGGGGGTCGCCCAGTTGCTCCCCTCCTCCCGAGCGTCGCGCCACAGTTCCTCGCCGGTCGCCGCGTCGAGGGCCATCAGGAAGGACTGGTCCTCGTTGTCGTTCACGACGTAGAGCTGCCCGTTGTGCACGACCGGCGACGCCGCCGTCCCCCACCCGAAGCGCGTCCGCACGACCTCGAAGCGCTGCTCCCAGAGCGGCTCGCCGTCCAGCGTGAAGGCGAAGACGCCGACGTTGCCGAAGTAGGCGTAGATCCGCTCGCCGTCCGTGACCGGAGTCTCCGAGGCGTAGGTGTTCTTCAGGTGGCGCGGGAAGTCCGGCGCCCCGACCAGTACCTCGCGCTCCCAGCACTTCTCGCCGGTCTCCACCTCCAGGCAGTAGACCGACCAGTGGTGCTGGTCGGCCGACGGCTGCATCCGGTTTCCGCCGAGATAGAGGCCCTTCTTCGGCTCCTCGACCTCGCCCTCGCTCCACACAGTGGTCAGGTAGACGCGATCGCCCTGCACGATCGGCGAAGACCACCCCAGACCCGGCACGTCAACGACCCAGGCCACGTTCTCCTCCGTGCTCCAGGACTCCGGCAGACGCGGGTCGTCGTCGGCGACGCTCATGGCATCCGGGCCGCGGAAAGCCGGCCAGTTTTCCGTGGCCGGCGGCGCGGCGAGGGCGGCACCGGCGAAGAGGAGGGCGGCTGTGGCCGCGGGGAACACGTGTCGAGATGTGCGCATCCGGATTCTCCAGGTGGAGGTCACTCGGGCTGGGAAACTGCCTACGAAGTCGCGCGCGAGCTTAGCACCGGCGCAAGGAGTAGCTGCCTTCCGGCCACCCGCCGTTCCAGGTCCAGCAACGCCTGCTTCGTTGGCAGACCGCCGCCGAAGCCGGTCAGTCGGCCGTCGCTGCCGATCACCCGATGGCAGGGCACGACGACCGGCAGCGGGTTGCGGCCGTTCGCGGCGCCAACGGCCCTCGAGGCCGACGGCTTGCCGATCCGCGCCGCGAGTTCCCCGTAGGAGATCGTCTCGCCAAACGGGATGCGCCGCAGTTCGGTCCAGACGCGGCGCTGGAACGCTGTGCCGTGGGGAGAGAGCGGCAGGTCGAAGTCCTGCCGCTCGCCGGCGAAGTACTCCTCGAGCTGCCGTTTCGCTTCCGCCAGCGCGGCCGGAAGCACCTCACTCGAGGGCTTCCAGGCCGGATTCGCTGGTTCCACCGCCCGATTCGGCAAGTCGATGCAATCGATCGAGTCCTCTCCGCCCACCAGGCGGAGGGTGCCGATCGGCGTGTCGAAGGCGTGGTAGGTCGCGGTCATCGGTTGGGCTCCGTTCGGGGAGCATAGTCGTCCAGCGCGACTGAGCCGCGATAGCCTTCGCCGCCGCTCACACCTCAACCAACCGGAAACCGACCATGACCGAACTTCCCGCCGATGGCCTGACACTCCACTCCACGATCCGCGCCGACGATAGCGGCGGCGGCACCGTCGAACTGGCGCTGATCAGGGTCCCGGTACCCGAACCCGGACCGGACCAGGTCGTGATCCGCGTCGAGGCGTCGCCGATCAACCCGTCCGACCTGGGCGTGCTGTTCGGTCCGGCCGACGTCTCCACGGTCCGCGCCTCGAACGGCGAGCACGGCCCGGTCGTAGTCGCCGACCTCCCCAAGGGACTGGCGCGGCTGGTGGCCGGTCGTCTCGACCAGGCAATACCGACCGGCAACGAGGGCGCCGGCGTCGTCGTCGCCGCCGGCTCGTCGCCGGCCGCCCAGGCCCTGATCGGCCGCACGGTTGCCGTCCTCGGCGGCTCGATGTACGCGGAGTACCGGCTGGCCGAGGCCCGGCAGTGCCTGTCGCTGCCCGAGGGCACGACACCCGCGGAAGGAGCCTCCTGCTTCGTCAACCCGCTGACCGCCCTGGGCATGGTCGAAACGATGCGCCTCGAGGGCCACACCGCCCTGGTCCACACCGCCGCCGCCTCCAACCTCGGCCAGATGCTCCAGAAGATCTGCACCGCGGACGGCGTGCCGCTGGTCA
The DNA here is from genome assembly GCA_028877275.1 of Acidobacteriota bacterium. Lineage (GTDB taxonomy): Bacteria > Acidobacteriota > Thermoanaerobaculia > Multivoradales > Multivoraceae > Multivorans. The sequence goes on along the minus strand of JAPPFP010000009.1, from coordinate 387,573 downwards.
ACGTCGTCCGCCGGCAGGAACACGAGGAACTCCTGCGCGGCATCGGCGCCACCCACGTCGTGAACTCGAGTTCCGAGACCTTCATGGCCGACCTGATTGCCGCCCTCGCGGCGACCTCTGCCACGCTCGGCTTCGACGCCACCGGCGGCGGTGTGCTGGCCGGCCAGATCCTGACCGCGATGGAGGCGGCGCTCTCCGCCAACGCTCCCGAGTACAGCCGCTACGGCTCGGCGACACTCAAGCAGGTCTACATCTACGGCGGACTCGACCGCAGACAGACCGTCCTGACCCGCAACTTCGGCATGGCCTGGGGCCTGGGCGGCTGGCTGCTGCCCCACTTCCTGCGCCGCATCGGCTACGAGGCCTCGGAACGCCTCCGCAAGCGGGTCGCCGCCGAGATCACGACGACGTTCGCGTCGAGCTACGCGAAGACGATCACCCTGCGGCAGGCTCTCGACCCGGCGTCCATCGCGGTCTACGCGAAGCAGGCGACCGGCGAGAAGTACCTCGTGACGCCGCACGGGTAGCCACCTCTATACCCGCCGGTAGGCGAGGTCCCCCTCCATGTAGGTGAGAAAGAAGCGGGCAGGCTCGACCGCGCCGTTCGGGTTGCGGAACCAGAGCGGACGCCTGTAGAAGACCTCGCCCCCTAGCGACTCCGTGGCCCGCAACAGGCCCTCTTCCGTGGTCAGGATGGTCGCCTCGGCGCAGCCTTCCCGGCCCAATCGGTCGAGGAGGGCAAGCAGCGCCAGATCCGCATCGTCTTCAAGCCACGGCATGTGGACGATCCGGCCGGTGGGCGGATCGTTCGCCCGGTTGACGTAGAGCAGGACCGGACCCAGCGGCTCGCCCGAGCGTTCCAGGGTGAACAGTAGTCCGTCGTGCTCCGGACAGGCCGCCAGCCACGTCAGGTGGTCGGGCTCGGCGAGATTGACCAGCGTGTCCGGAGGAGCGACCGGGCCGACCGCGGCAGGATCGAAGTTGACCAGCTCCAGGCCGGTCGGCCTGGTCGTGGCGGGGCCCGGCGCCGCGGTGCTCAGACGTACTTCGAGCGCTTCGCCGGCCTCGCGGAATCCGCGCATGACCAGCATCGCCTTGGTGGCGGCGGTGCCGCCGAGCACGACCTCGAAGTCCGTGTCGGGGGTGCGACCGGCAAGGGGGACGCCGGCCCTGCCCCTCGCGGCGTGTTCAACCATCCACAGCATCCGGTGAGCACCCGTCACCGTTCCGCCATGGATCCGGTAGCGGCAGTGCAACGAAGCCACGTGGCCGACGATTCGGCCATGCCGTTCGGCGACGGAAGACTCGACCTCCGGCCCCGGACCGGAATGGAAGAGAAGCCAGCGCAGCACCTCCGGCTCGCGCCGGACGCCGTAGACGACCTCCGTCAGTTCGGAGAGACGCGGGAGTTCGTTCTCGGCCGTCGGGCGCAGCAGGACGTCCCGAACCGTGCGCACCCGATCCATCGACCCGAAGGCTACTTCGACCCGCCGCGCCCTGCGCGAAACGCGGCGTCGCGCTCGGCCCGCAGGCGCAGCCCCTCCCGAAAGCGCTCGATGTTGGCCTCGGCGCGGCGCCTGAGCCGCCGGTACTTGAACTCGGCCTCGAGCAACAGCAACTTGTCCCAACCCAGGCCCTCCTCCGTCCAGTGGTACTCGTGGGTGAGGAGCTGGATCTGGTCGTAGCGGTCGAGCAGCGACGTCACCACGCCCTCGCGCCAGACCTGGGTGCTGTCGGAGAGGTACTTGATCCGCTCGAAGTAGAGCGGGTCGTAGGCGTCGACGACGCCGGGAATCGGCAGCGTCCGGCCCGACCGCATCGGCATGTGGGGGCTGGCGGCCCGGATGCGCGTGTCGAAGAAGCCCTCGATCAGGTCGATCGCCCGGCCGGCCAGCGCCACCGGGTCGCCGCCGGAACGCTCCAGCAGTCCGAGATCGTAGTGGAATCCCAGGTCGTGCCCCAGATCGAGGATCTGCTCGACAGCCTCCGCACCGTCGGCCTCGAACAGGTTGTAGTCGGAACCGATCTGGACGAAGAAGGTCGAGCGGACGCCGGCGTCGTGGTCGGCTCGCGCCATGGTCAGGGCGGCGTCGAGACTGAACTCGACGTCGTGCCGCATCAGGACGAAGCGCTCCACCTCGAGCAACGCCTCATCCAGCGGAGCCGCCTCGCCGAACGAGAGGGTGCGGTGCGTCGAGGTAATCCGGGCCAGGATCTCCCGGTAGTGATCCAGTGTGAAGTCGAGGTCGGGATCGGCCGGACGTTCCGCTCGCGGTCTGTTCATGCCGGCCGCCAGGACACTTCGTCCCACGCATCGGACGCCAGGTCGCCGAGCGGACGCTCGGCGCCACCGTCGATCCAGCCGACCAGGTGGCGCGTTACGTCCGGATAGTTCATGGGAGCCGGCTCCGGAGTATCGATCCAGGACTCGATCCCCTCCACCGTCAGCCGCTCGACGACGGTGCCAAGACCCAGGGCCGTGAGAGCCCGGCCGTTGAGGAACTGCTCCGGATGGCGGCGAATGGGCTGCACCAGGAGACGGCGACCCAGATGGAGCGCCTCACTGACGAGCGAGAAACCCGCATTCGTGATGACTCCCGCGCAGTCGACCAGATCGGCCACGAAAGCCTCGCGATCGTAGGGGCGAATCGAGACGTTGCCGCGCTCCAGCGGCTCGGGCACCGGCCGGTAGGCGACAAACCGCTGACCCGGCAGTCGCCCCAGAAGCTCCACGATGCTCTGTTCGCTCTCCGCGGGCAGGTAGACGAGGAACCGCCGGCCATCGCTACGGGCAGAACCGCCGGCGGCCGCCGCGACGAGGTCGGGGCTGATCGTCGGTGGCAGATTCGTGCCGCCGAATCGATGCCAGTGAAGGCCGACCGCGGTGCGTACAGGGGTATAGAGCGGGGCGAACAGGCGCAGCATCCAGCGGGCCGGCCCGGTCCGGCCCGGCAGTCTCAGCCGCCGGTGGAACGCGTACAGATGGCCGACGCCGATGCTGCGCCGGCGGCAGCGACGAGCGATCCACGCGGACACCGGTTCGTAGTCGGTCAGCACGAGGTCGAAACCGGACGCGTCGAAGCTGCGCACGTCGCGCAGAAAGCGAACCACCCGCAACTGCCGAATGGTCTGGAGCAACCGCACTCGCCCACCGGCCGCCTGGCCGGTGAAGCCCTCGAGCAGGGTGTGGCTGGCCCGGATCTCAGGGTCAGCGAACGCCGCCGAAGACCGGCCGGTCAACAGGCAGTGCACATCGTGGCCCCGACTTCGCAAGCCCGCCACCATCGCCGCCGACCGCACCAGGTGACCGTGGCCCGTGCCCTGCACTCCGTAGAGAATCCTCATGACGGGGTGGGGGGCGGTCTTGTTCCCGACCAGAGCACGAGGGCGGAAGGTAGCACCACGGGACCTTACCCGTAGCGTTCCGCCGTGCAAGCCCCTACAATCGACTTGCTTGATTCGGGGGTGACATCACGCGCGTTCTCATAGCAGGCATCGACGGCTATCTCGGCTGGCCGTTGGCGCAGTACCTGACTGCCCGCGGCCACGAGGTTTCCGGCATCGATGCCGGCTTCCGCCGCGAGTGGGTCGCCGAAATGGGCGGCCATTCCGCCTTGCCGGTCGCCTCCGTCGAGGCCCGCCTCGACGCTTTCGAGTCCGCCCACGGCCGGCGTCCGCACCTGGTGCAGGGCGACGTGACCGACAAGGCCGTGGTGTACCGGCTGTTCGAGGACGTCCGACCGGAGGCGATTGTCCACCTGGGCGAATGCCCCTCGGCGCCCTACTCCATGATGGACGCGGACCACGCCATCTGGGTGCAGCGCAACAACATCGAGGGCACGATGAACGTGCTCTACGCGATGCGCGATCTGGCCCCCGCGGCGCACCTGGTCAAGCTCGGCACGATGGGCGAGTACGGCACGCCGAACCTCGACATCCCCGAGGGCTTCTTCGAAGTCGAGTACCGCGGTCGTCGCGACCGCTTGCCCTTCCCGCGGCAAGCCGGCTCCTGGTACCACTGGAGCAAGGTCCACGACAGCAACAACGTGATGTTCGCGTGCCGCATCTTCGGGCTGCGGGCCACCGACGTGATGCAGGGCGTCGTCTACGGCACCCGCTTCTTCGGCAGCGCCGCCGACCACCCCGCCGATCCCGCGCTCCACACCCGGCTCGACTTCGACCAGGCTTTCGGCACGGCCCTCAACCGCTTCTGCTGCCAGTCCGTGATCGGGGAACCGCTGACCCTCTTCGGGCTCGGCAACCAGCGCCGCGGCTTCCTGCCGATCTGCGACTCGATGCAGTGCCTGACTCTGGCGGTCGACAACCCGCCCGAGGCAGGCGACTACCGCGTCTTCAATCAGTTCGAGGAGACGTACACCATCTCGGAGCTCGCCGCCAAGGTCGCTGCCGTCGCTTCCGAAATGGGCCTCGATCCGCGAATCCGGCGCATCGAGAATCCCCGCAAGGAAATGGAAGAGCACCACTACAACCCGGACCACGACCACCTGCTGGCCCTGGGTTACCAGCCGACCCGCGACATGGACTCGGAGCTCCGGGCGATGCTCGAGGACCTCCTGCCGCACCACGACCGGATCGCGTCGAAGCGGGACGTACTGCTGCCCGACATCCGTTGGGACGGCAGCCGGCGGAGGTCCGGTTTCCTGGATGGAACGACCCGTCTGGAAGGCGGCAACGGTGCGGGACCGGACGAGCCCGCCGCCGCGAAGCCGTCAGTCGACGAGCCGGATGCGGGTACCGCAGATGTGGATCACGCCGTCGGCGCCGAGGCAGCCCCGCTCGCCCGCGGCTGAACGGGCGCGGTCCGCGTCGACCGCGCGCAGATCGATGCCACCCAGGCCTTCGGGCCGGCCGTCGGTCGGCAGAACGAACCGCAGGTCAGCATTCTCGAACGGGATCGTCGGCACGCCGTCGACATCGTGCAGCGGAATCTCGGCGATCTCGCTCCAGCGGGCGGCAAGGCGGTCCGGGTCCGGGGTCTGAATCTCCCCCGCCACGATCGCGTCGACGACGTCAGTCCGCCTGCAGCGCTGCCAGTTCTCTCCCGCCGGTTCCCAGGGCCCGCCCGGCTCCAGGCCGTTCGTCTGGCAGTCGATCTCGAAGAACGTCCCGCCCGTGTCCTTGGGATGGAGCTGCATGTTCTGGAAGCCGTGGCGCTCGAACTCGTTGACCAGGCGAATCCCCAGTTCGGCGACCCGGCGCCGGCGCGGGGCATGGTCGTCGCACTGGGTGATGAACATGTAGCCGCCGTCGCCGCCGCGCTTCTCCAGGTAGCGCCCGCCGGCGGTGTTCTCCTCGATCGGGGCCACGACCTCGAGCAACTGGTTACCGATCGGCAGCAGAGCGTTCTCGAGCCCGAACCGAACGATGCCGGGATCGTTGAAGCAGACCTCGATGTCGAAGACAGCCTCCAGGTCGTCGACGACCGGGGCGAGTTTCTCGGCTACCAGACAGATCTGCCGCAAGCGCAACCACATAGTGAGTTCTCCCTTGTGTAACGAGTGCCAGGACTACGGCCAGGAACCCCGCCCCTCCAGCATGAAGGTCAGGTGCGGGTGATACAGCGCCGGCTCCAGCAGGAAGGAGTCGTGCCCCTTGTCGGAGTGGACGATGATCCTCATGCAACTGACGCCGGCCTCCTCGAGCGTCGCCATCAGCTCGCCCTGTTCTTCGGGGTAGTAGCAGACGTCGGAGTTGATCGAGAAGATCAGGAAGCGCTGATCGCGGCAGCGCTCGAACGCCTCCCGGAGAGAACCGGCACCGGCGGCCGCGGCCAGCTCGAACTGGCTCCAGGCGTCGAGAATCCGCAGGTAGGAGTTGGCGTCGAACCGGGCCGCGAACTTCCGGCCCTGGTGCCGCATGTAGGACTCGATCGGGTGGTTCACGCCGTACCACGGCACGCCCGACGCCTCGGCAACCGTGCTCCGCGCCCGCCGCCGCAACGTGCGCAGCGACACGAACGTCTTGTGGTTGATCTGGCGCGCGATCTTCATCCCTTCGAGTTCCGTGTCCGGCGGGTAGTTGCCGCCGTCGAATCGCGGATCGTTGCAGATCGCCTGGATCTGCTCGAAGTTGTGGATCCGCTGGAGCGGCGTCACCTCCATGCCGGCGGCGACGACGACGACGTTACGCACCCGCTCCGGGAACATGACCGCGAGATCGAGCACCGCCATGCCCCCGGTCGAGGGACCGATTCCAGCGTGCAGCACGTCGATTCCCAGCCGGTCGACGAGGCGCATCGCCGCCCGCACCGAGTCCGAAAAGCGCACCCGGGGGAAGGACGGGCCCCAGCGCTCCCCCGTGGCCGGGTCGATCGACAGCGGGCCGGTCGAGCCGTAGCAGCCGCCGATGTAGTTGACGCAGATGACGCAGAAGTGGTCCGTGTCGATCGCACGCCCCGGTCCGATGAACTCGTGCCACCAGCCAACGACCATCTCGTCGGTCCAGGCGTCTCCGATGCCGGCCACGCCGTGGTTCGTCCCCGCCGCGTGGTGGCTCCCGGTCAGGGCGTGGAACAGGAGGACGACGTTGTCGCGCGCGGCGTTCAGTTCGCCGTACTGCTCCCAGGCCAGGGTGAAACCGGACAGCGTGTCGCCGCAGCGGAGTTCGAGCGGTTCGTCGAAATGCTCGAACCGGGTCTCGACGACGCCGATGCCGCCGCTTGCGTCCGTCGGTTCCAGGTTGCGCACCGTCTCCATGGCCCGACACTATGGGCTTGCGCCGCAGAACGCTACAGATTGAGTGCCAGCGCCACGCCCCGGGGCACCAGCGCCCAGTAGCGGCCCCGGTGCGCCATGCGGCCTGCAATCGCACGGGCTCGTTCGCCGGCCCCCCAGAAGACGTCGCCGCGTACGGCGCCGCGGATCGCGCCGCCGACGTCCTGGGCCACGAGGAGCCACTGGCGGCGCTCGTCCGGCGCGTTGACGCTGGCTGCCGGGATCATCGCATCGAGCCAGACGGGAACGCCGAGCGGAACGTGCTGACGGTCGACCGCCAGGGAACGCTCCGGGGTCAGCGCGACGCCCTGGGCGCCCACCGGGCCTTCGCCGCGGATCTCACGAAAGAAAACGTAGGAGTCGTTCGTCGCCATGACCTCGCCGGCACGGTCGGAATGCTCCCGCAGCCAGGCATCGATCGATTGCAATGACACCTCCTCCAGCGTCAGCTCCCCCCGGTCGACCAGGGTGCGGCCGATCGCGTGGTAGGGGTGGCCGTTCTGTGCCGCATAGCCGACCCGGAAGCTGGAGCCGTCGTCGAGTTCGATCCTCCCCGAACCCTGGATGTGAAGAAAGAAGGCGTCGATCGCGTCGTCGACCCACACAAGTTCGAGGTTGCGGCCGGCCAGCGAACCGGACGTGATCGCCTGGCGGTCGTCGTAGGGCTCCAGGCTGCGCTCCCGGACTCTCCCGGCCACGCGGCGCCCCCGCAGATCGTCCCGAAACCGCCCCAGGTCGACCGAGACGAGGTCCGGGGGCTGCATGTAGAGCGGCACCCTGTAGCGGGCGCTGCGACGGCGGCTGCCATGCAGCAGGGGCTCGAAGTAGCCGGTGAAGAGGCCGATCCGGCGCGACCAGACCGAGCCTTCGCCCGGCCGGCCGCCGGCCGCCTCCACGTCGGCCCGGGAAAGCGGTACCGCGACCGCCTCCCGCTCGATGATCGCGCGCACCTCCTCCTCCCCGGCCGCGTCGCCCAAGCCACGCAGTGCGCCGCACAACGGACGCCAGTCGTCGGGCGTGCCGCCCAGCTCGACCGGCTGGAGCGGCCGGTCCGCGGGCTGCGCCAGCAGTCGATCGCAACTCCTGAGCAGGGCCGGCAAAGCCTCCGACACATCGTCACCGGCCCAGCCCGGCAGCGCCGCGACCTCGACCGGCGGTCCGTAGACGGCAATCGCAGCGGCCTCGGGCGGTACCGGCGTCTCTGCTTCCTTCGGCACCCCCAGCCATCTCGCGATCCGATCCGGTCCGATCGCCAGAATGGTAGCCACCAGCGCCCAGCCCACGGCAACGAGCAGGGCGATCCGCATCCCGCGTCCCCGCGAGACTCTTCCCCGTTCCGACCGCGGCGCCATGCAGCCGAGACGCTAGCAGCAGCCAGTGGCGGGTACGCTTTCCGCGATGACGGGACGCCCCCTGCGCTGGCTGTTCTTCTACGACTGCATCTACCCGGAGTCGGTCGGCGGCGTCGAGCACCGGAACTACGAGCTGGCGCGGGAGCTGGGCCGGCTCGGCCATGAGGTCCTGCTGTCGGGCTGGGCCGAGTCTCCGGCCGAACCCCACCCGAACGTCCGCGTTCAACCGGTGGCGAGGGCGAGCCGCCGCTACGTGGCGCGCGGCCGCAGATCGGGAATCGAAGCGCTGACGCTTGCCTCCCAGGTGCGCCGCATTCCGCTGGACGGCGTCGACATCGTCGAGACCGCGAACATCCCCTATCTCCACCTGCCCCTGCTCGCCCGGCGCTGCCGCAGGCGGCGCATCCCGCTGCTCGTCACCTGGCACGAGCACTGGGGGCGCTATTGGCGGGAGCACCGGCCTCCAGGGCCGTTCAGCCCCGGCATGTGGCGCCTCTACGCCCTCTGCGAACACTGGTCGGCGCGCTTCGGCACCCAGGCGGCCGCGGTCAGCCGGCTCACCGCGGACCGTGTCTCGACGGTCCGCGGCGAAACGGTCGATGTGATTCCGAACGGCATTCCGTTCGAGAGAATCCGCACCCTCGCGGCCGACGCGGACGCGACCGCGCCGCCCCTGGTCTACGCAGGCAGACTGATCCCGGAGAAACGGATCGACCTGCTGCTCGACGCCACGGCCAGGCTGGCGGCCACGGAGACGGGCCGCAAGCTCGCCACCGAACGCGGGGCCCTGCTCCGGATCATCGGCGGCGGCCCGGCGGAGGACGATCTCCGCGCCCACATCGAGCGGGAGAATCTCAACGCGATCGTCGACTTCGCCGGCAGACTGCCCGAGAACGAGGACGTGTGGCGCGCCGTGGCCGGCGCCCGCCTCGCGGTCCAACCCTCCGCACGCGAGGGCTTCGGACTCTTCCCGCTGGAAGCGATGGCCGCCGGCGTGCCGGTGGTCCACTGCCGGTCGCCGAACAGCGCGGTGTCCGAACTCGTCCGCGACGGCCGGGAAGGCTGGGCCGTCGACCCCCACGCCGGCGACCTGACCGGGTTGCTGGAACGGTTGCTCGCCGAACCCGGAGAACTCGCCGCCGCTTCGAGCTCTGCCGTCGAGCGGGCAGCCGGCTACGACTGGCGGCAAGTGGCCGCCCGAGTCATCGAGGCCGGGAACGTCCTCGTGCGGCGGGAGAGAAGTTGAGCGGCAACCGGACACGCGAAGTCCTGTAGTGTCTCCGCCGTTGTGGGGACCGTGCTGCAGGTCGAAGTGTCGCCGGGCGAGTTGATCGACAAGATCACGATCCTCGAGATCAAGGCCGAGCGGATCGCCGACCCGCGGAAGCTCGCCAACGTCCACCGCGAGCTGCGGAGCCTGACCGCCACTCGCGAAGAAGCGCTGGACGCCTCGCCTGAGCTCGACGAGTTCACCACGGAACTGCGCCGGATCAACGAGCGGCTGTGGGAGATCGAGGACGACATCCGCGACTGCGAGCGGAACGGCGACTTCGGCGAGCGCTTCATCGAACTCGCGCGGGCGGTCTACCGCACGAACGACCGGCGCGCCGCGGCCAAACGGAGCATCAACGAACTGCTGGGCTCCGAACTGGTCGAAGAGAAGGACTACGCCGACTACTGAGGCGGTCGCAGATTGGGCGCGCGGGCCGCCAGGCCGGCGGCCTCGCCACTACCAGGTGCCTTCGTTCGGCATCGAGGCCCACGGCTCCTCGACCGGCAGGGAGCCGCCGGCCTGCAGGAGTTCGATCGAGATCCCGTCCGGCGAGCGGATGAACGCCATGCGACCGTCCCGCGGCGGGCGGTTGATGACAACGCCCTGTTCCTGCAGCGAGCGGCAGGTGCCGTAGATGTCCTCGACCTCGAAGGCGAGATGCCCGAAGTTGCGCCCCCCGGTGTAGTCCTCCGGATCCCAGTTGTGCGTCAGCTCGAGCAACGGCGCGGTCCGCTCGCGAGCGAGTTCGAGGTCCGAGGGAGCGGCCAGGAAAACGAGCGTGAACCGCCCCTGCTCGCTGTCGAACCGCCGCAGCTCGACCATGCCCAGTTTGCCGCAGTAGAAGTCGAGCGCCTTCTCCAGGCTGTGGACCCGGACCATCGTGTGCAGGTACTTCATCCTTCGTCTTCCTCCATCCCGGTCAACCCCGCAGCCGCCGAATCGATCCGGTAGCTTACGCCCTCAATGCGTATCAGGGAGGTAGTGCATCGGGTGATCGATTCGCCGATCACCCAGGTCGGGCGGTGGAAGAACGACGCCTCCCCGGACCTGCCCCTCATCGACGTCTCCCAGGCAGCGCCTACCTACCCGCCCGCCCGGGAACTGCGCAACCACATCGCGGCCCAGGCCCAGAGCCCGGCCACCGCGACCTACACCGACCAGCAGGGAGTCCCGGAGCTGCGCGTAGCGCTGGCCCGTGCTCTGACCGCGGACTACGACGCCCCGGTAGCCGTCGAGCACATGGCTGTCACCGCCGGCTGCAACCAGGCCTTCTGCCTGGCGATGATGGCGCTGACCGAACCAGGTGACGAGGTCCTGCTGCCCCTGCCCTCCTACTTCAACCACGACATGTGGCTGCGTTCCCAGGATGTCGAGCCGGTCTACCTGGAGCCCGGTCCGGACATGCTCCCCGACCCGCAAGGGGCGGCGGCGTCCATCACCGACCGAACACGCGCGATCGTCCTGGTGACGCCGAACAACCCGACCGGCGCTGTCTACCCGCCGGCCCTCATCGAGAGCTTCTTCGAACTCGCCCGCGAACGCGGACTGGTCCTGGTGATCGACGAGACCTACCGCGAGTTCCGCGAGCACTCCGAGCCGCCGCACACGCTCTTCGCCCGTCCCGACTGGAGTGAGACGCTGATCCACCTCTACAGCTTCTCCAAGGCCTACTGCATGGCGGGCTACCGGATCGGCTGCATGGCCACGAATCCTGCCCTGCTCCGGGAGACGCTCAAGATCGCCGACTGCGTAGCCCTCTGCCCGTCGCACATCGGCCAGTTGGCGGCCACCTTCTGCCTCGAGCACCTCGACGACTGGAAGCGGGAGTACCGCCGCACCGTCCGCGACCGCGTCGCCTACGCCGCCCGCCGCCTCCGCGAAGCGAACACGGGCTTCGACGTCGTCTCCTCCGGCGGCTACTTCGTCTACCTCCGCCACCCCTTCACCGACCGCTCCTCCGTCGAAGTCGGCCGCAAACTCGCCGAGGACCACGGCATCCTCTGCCTCGCCGGCTCCATGTTCGGCCCCGGCCAGGACCGCTACCTCCGCCTCGCCTTCGCCAACGTCGACCTGCCGGCGATCGATGAACTCGTGGCGCGGCTGCGACGGGTTCGGTGATGGCCGCCTGCCGGCGAGTGCGGGGGGAGGTTCCCAGCGGGCTGGAGGCAAGCGTCTCCCCAGACCGTCACCTCGACCGACGACCTACCGCAGCGCAGCCGACCGAAGCGAGCGCTGAACCCCCGTCCACCCAACAAGCGTGAGCGTCCGATGGGAACCTCCCCTCCGGCCACGCCGGCAGGCGGCCCGAACCAAACAGCGCCGCGCGCGCGCCGCTAGTCCGGCGCGCGGATCTCGAAGTCGACGGTCCCAGCATCCGGATCGGCTTCGATGACGACGGAGCGGCCCTGGAACCAGGGGCCGGGGTTGACGAGGCGGGTGGGGCCGATCGTGCCGGCGCCGATGGACTCGTGGATGTGGCCGGAAAAGACGAGGTCGGGCTGGTGGCGTTCGACGGCGGCGCGGAGCGACGTCGAGCCGACGTGCTGGCCGCGGGCCAGGTCGCAGGCGGTGCCGAAGGGCGGCTGGTGGGAGACCAGGATGGTGGGCCTTCCCTCGACTGCAGCGGCCTGCTCGAAGGTGTCGGCGGCCACCCGCTCGTAGTCTTCCTCGGTCCGTTCGTAGGGAAGGTCACCGAAGGGGAGACCGCCGGAGAGACCGAGGAAGCGGACGCCGTCGATGACGCGAGCGCGACGGTCGAGGTCGATGTCGATCTCGCGGAAGTAGTCATCCACCGACCGCTGATCGCAGTTGCCGCACACCGCCAGCAGCGGAACGCCGGAGTCCCGAAGCGGCTCGACGATGCGGCGGGCGTGTTCCGGACCGAGGAAGTTCGTCAGGTCTCCGGCCAGAAGGACCAGATCGAAGCCGGACGGGTCCGGCAGCCGTGGCGGTCTCTTTCCGGACCAGTGCAGGTCGACGACCCCGAGGATGCGCAGCGTCAACTCAGGGCCTCCGTCTGCCCGCGCCCACCCACCATTGGGTCCGTGCGACCGTCAGTGAACCAGCGTAGGAGTGGAATGAGCCGACTCCTGGGGTTCGTCGTCCAGGCCGTGGGACATGACGAAGACCCACGCCGCCGTGCGCTCCCGCTCCGTCTCCGAGATCAACTCGAACACGTACTCGCCGTCCTGCTCCCCCTGGAAAGCCTGGACGTAGGCGACCCGCTCGCGGTCGATCAGGATCTCTCCCACCAGGCGCTTGCCGTAGACGAGCTGTGCGATGAGGAGGTTGTTCTCCTCCGCGACGAACTGCCAGTGGAAGTCCTCGTCGTCGCAGAGCAGCGCGTCGACCGATCCGGCCCGGACGACGCAGTTTGGATGGAGGACGAGCCAGTTCCAGAACGCGTCGAGATCGAGCGTGGCCCGGGAACGCTCGACCGCGGTCGGGGCAGTCATCGCGCAATCGTATCTACGCCCGAGGCGTTTTGGCTAAAGTGCGCCCATGCTTGACACTTCGCCCTGGACCGGCCTCGGAAGTCCACGGTTCGCCTTCGAACGGGGTCTCCACGACCTCGGCAACAATTCGTTCGCCTGGCTGCAGCCGGACGGAGGCTGGGGCTGGAGCAACGCCGGGCTGATCGTGAGCGGCGACGAGTCGCTGCTCGTCGACACCCTGTTCGACCTACCGAACACGCGCGAGATGCTCGCCGCGATGAAGAGTGCGCACAACGCCGCCGCCGACATCGATCGGCTAGTGAACACCCACTCGAACGGGGACCACACGCACGGCAACGAACTCGTCGCCGGGGCCGAGATCGTCGCGTCGGCGACCGCGGCCGCCGAGATGGAAGCAACCACGCCGGCGGGCCTCGCGGCGCTGATGCGAGGCGCCCGCGAGAACGGCGGCCTGGTCGGCGACTTTCTGGTGGAGTGCTTCGGCAGCTTCGACTTCGAGGGGATCACTCACACACTGCCCAGCCGGACCTTTGAGGGCCAGTTGACGCTCACGGTGGGCGACAAGCGCGTCGAGCTGACCGAGGTCGGTCCGGCCCACACCGGCGGCGACATCATGGTCCACGTCCCCGACGACCGGACCGTGTTCACCGGCGACATCCTGTTCATCGAGGGCGCCCCGATCATCTGGGCGGGCCCCGTCCAGAACTGGATCGACGCCTGCGACCTGCTGCTGAGCTGGGACCTCGAGACGATCGTGCCCGGTCACGGTCCCATCACCGACAATCGCGGCGTCGAGGCCATGCGCGCCTATCTGGTCTACATCCGCGACGAGGCGAGAAAGCGCTACGACGCGGGGCTTTCCGCGCGCGACGCGGCGTTCGACATCGCTCTCGGCGACTTCGAGTCGTGGGGCGACAGCGAGCGGATCGCGATCAACGTCGACTCCCTGTACCGCGAGTTCAGCGGCGGCGCCGGCGACCGCACGCACATGCAGGAACTGTTCACCCGCATGGCCGAACTGGCACAGGCTCGCCGGGGCTAGAAGGAGAGACAAGGATGGATCTGGGAATCCACGGAAAGAAGGCCGCCGTGGCCGCGGCATCGACGGGACTCGGCTTCGGCTGCGCCAAGGCGCTGCTCGAGGACGGCGTGGACGTCGCGATCTGCAGCCGCAGCGAGGAGCGGATCAGGGAAGCCGCTGCAGAGCTGGGCGCCGGCGCCGTGCCGATCGTCGCCGACATGTCGACGGAGGACGGCGCGCGTTCCTTCGTCGAACAGGCGATCGCGAAGCTGGGTCAGGTGGACATCCTGGTCGCCAATGCCGGCGGGCCCCCGCCCGGCTCGCCGGCGACCACGTCGATCGACGGCTACCGCGAGGCGATCGACTTGAACCTGCTGTCGACCATCGTCATGTGTCAGGCCGCCCTACCCGGAATGCGCGAGCGCGGCTGGGGGCGAATCGTGGCGATCACTTCGATCGGTGCCCGCCAGCCGATCGGCAACCTCGCCGCGTCCTCGGTCGCCCGCGCTGGCGTCAGCAGCTTTCTCAAGACCCTGTCCGCGGAGGTCGCCCGGGACGGCGTGACGGTCAACTCGGCCCAGCCCGGGATCCACGCCACCGACCGGATCAAAGGACTCGGCAACACGGACGTCGTGGCGCAGCGAGTACCCACCGGCACGCTGGGTACAGCCGACGACTTCGGCAAGGCCGTAGCCTTCCTGTGCTCGGAACCGGCGCGGTTCATCACGGGCACAAGCCTCCTGCTCGACGGCGGCGCCTACCAGGGGCTGATCTAGAAGTGTGCTTGGAGCCGCGTCAGACCGCCGCGGCTTCGAGTTCCGCGTCGAGAGCGGCCAGCCGACCCTGACTTTCGAGCATCGCCTGCTCGAGTCGCGGTCTCGACTGGTCCGTCGCGACCGCCAGCAGGCAGAGGCTCACGAGATGGCCGACCCGAGCCGCCGTCTCTTCGGCGTCGATCACGCGCCGTGCCCACAAGGGTAGCCACACGACGGAGTGGCCAAGGATCACCAAGGCCATTTGTTCCGGGTCGACAGAGGCAGCCAGGTCGCCCGCCGCGCTGGCCCGCCGGAGTTCGTGTTCCAACTGCGCCTTTGCGACGAGTTCGATCGGCCCGGTGCCCGGACGGCGCCGCGGTCCCGGAAGATTGATGGGCCTCGCCAGACGGGCGGGCGACTCCCGCACGCCCAGCATCAGGTCGACGATCGCCCGAATGCGATCGACGGGATCCGTTTCCTCGAGTTGCGCGATCCGGCGTTCGAGCTTCCTGGCGCCCGATCGCCGCAGGGCCTCGAGGATCTCATCCTTGGAGCCGTAGTAGTTGTAGAGCGTCGTCACGTCGAGCCGGGACTTCCGTGCCAGCTCGCGCATCGTGCACGCCTCGACGCCTCCATTGGAGATCAACTTCGTCGCCGCCTCCAGGATCCGCCGCTTGCGCCGGCGCATGTTCTGTTCTCTTCTACCCGCCAAGGAACCTCCTCATCCCGGGAGCCCGCGCCGCCCGAGAGCGTCGCAGAGTCTACAGTCGATCCACCATTGTTCCATCTTTGTTGGTGCCACGAAGATCCGCCAGTCTCACGCTGTCCGGCGCACGAAGTCTCTCCCCGCCGCCCACAGGGCAACGCAGCCGAGCCAGGACATGACCGCTCCCAGCGCGTAGGCGTTCCGGTAGCCGCCCGCCAGGTCGTGAGCCCAGCCCAGCAGGAAGGGTCCCAGCGCGACGCCGATCGAGGCCAACAGCGTGCTCACCGAGTAGATCCGCGCGTAGCTCCGGGTGCCGAAAGCCTCGGCGATCAGGAGCGGCTGCATCATGAGGAAACTGCCGATGGTGAGCCCGAAGGCGCCCGACGCGATCAGCAGGCTCGCCGCGCTGGTGCTCGATCCCAGGACGACCAGTGTGAGTCCCTGAAAAACCAGCAGCACCAAGGCGAACCCACGGTAGGGAATCCGCTCCAGCAAGGCGCCGGAGGCCAGCCGTCCCACCACGCTCGAGGCGGCCAGCACCGAGACCGCGAGGCCCGCCACGCCGGGCTCATGAACGCTGACCAGGCGAAACTGGTGGGCGATGGCGCCGACCTGCGCCATCAGACCGAAGAAGAACGTGCCCGCGATGCCCAGGAAGTAGCGTGAGCGGAACGCCTCCCGGGCGGCGACACCCGGCTCCTCGGCGCCCTCGAACTCCCCCACCCGGTCCATCTCTCCGCGCGGCCGCGGAATCAGCCGCCACAGCGACAGGGGCAGGATGCCCACGACATACACGGCGGCCACGATCTCGCTGCCGCGCCGCAGTCCGTACTCACCCATCACCCAGGCGGCGAAGGGAGCGACCGCGATGCCGCCGACCGAGAGCCCCGTGAACACGACCGACAGGGCAAGGGCCCGCCGGCGCGCGAACCACCTCGTGACGACCGTGCTCGCGGTCAGCATGTTCGTGGCGGAGAATCCGAAACCGAAGAGAGCGAAGGCAAGGTAGACCTGCAGGATCGTCTCCACACGACCGATCAGGACGAGAGACGCGGCGCAGATCGCGACACCCGCCGCGACCGACCAGCGGGCATCGACCCGTTCGATCACGCTGGCGACACCGAGCCCGGCGAAACCGCTCACGGCGAAGAAGATCGTCGGCGCAAGGGAGGCCGCGAAGACGGTCAGCCCGCGTTCACGCGTCAGCGCCTCGAGCAGCACCGACTGGTTGTAGAAGCCGAGGCCGGAGGAGAACATCATCATCGCGAACAGTGCGCCCACGATCTGCCAACGAGTGGAGATGCGCCGCATCAACGCGCCTCGCGCAGGGAGTCGATCGGGGGCCTCTGCAACGCGCCAACGCTTGCGAGGAGCCCGGTCGCGAGCGACAGCAGGCTGCCCGCGGCGAGCGCCCCGAACACCGCCCAGGGCCTGAACGACCAGGCAAGTTCAAGCTCCCGCGTGACCAGCCACCATGCCGCCGCCGAGCCGAGCACGGCCGCCACGACCGCCGCCGACAGGCCGACCAGGGCGTACTCGGCAGCGAACGCGCGCAGCACATCGAAGCGGGTCGAGCCGATCGTCTTGAGCAGGGCCGCCTCACGGCCACGTCGGGCCGAGCTGGCAGCGACCGCGCCGGCCAGCGTCAGCAGGGCCGCGGCCACCGTGAAGCTGCCGAGAACCCGCACGCCAACCTGGAGGTTTCCCACCAGGTCGACCACCTTCTGGAGCACTTCCCGGATCCGGACCACGGCGACACCGGGATACGCGACGTAGATCTCGTCCTGGATCCGCTGTTCCCGCTCCTGTGGGAGCCAGGCCGCCGCGAGCCGGGTGTGCGGCGCCCAGTCCAGCGCGGCCGGTTCGACCACGAGGAAGAAGTTGATGCCGAAACCCTCCCAGTCCACCCGTCGCAGGCTGGTCACGGTGATCCTGGTCTCCCGACCGCCGACCTCCAGGTCGATCGTCGAGCCGACGCTCACTCCGATCGTCTCCGCGAAGTCCTGCTCGACACTGACCTCGCCAAGCGCGGGATCGACCCACGGTCGCGGCGCCGTCGCCGGCCCTGATGCGTCGAGGATCACGTTGTCGGCGGGCAGCTCATCGAGAAAGGTCAGCCGCAGTTGCCGCCTCAACGCCCAGCGGTTGCGCTCGTTCAACCGTTCCGCCACCGGAACTCCGTCGATCGCCCTGACACGGGCCATCACCACCGGCGCCGACTGCACCCTCTCCGCCCCCTGACGCTCCAGAAGTCCGGCGAGATCGGCCCAGCCCGTCGCAGGCACATTCAGGAGGAACGCGCTCGGCGCCTCGTCCGGAAGCCCGGCGGCCAGTTCGTCATGAAGGTGTCCCTGGACCACGAACATGGCAAGCAACACCATCAGGCCCATTCCCAGTGCGACCGAGGCCGCCAGCGTTCCCGATTCAGGGCGCGCCAGCGCCGCGACGCCATAGCGGAGCCAGGAGGAGCGGCATCTGGGCGCCAGGAACCGGGCCAGCCTCCGCAACACCAGGGCCGCCAGAATCAGGGCGACGACAGACGCCGCCACCGCGCCCATGAACCGAAGGGCCAGCCACAGCGACCCGGCCTGAAGCGCCGTCGAACCGGCCACGCCCCCGCCTACGGCGAACACGGACAGCGCGCTGGCCAGCCGTGAACCCGGCAGCGGTTCGGCGCCGCTGCGGAACACGCGCACCGGCGGCGCCCTCAACACGACGAGCAGCGCCGGAGCCGAAAACGCGGTCGATGCGCCGATGCCCAGGGCCACGCCTCGGACGAAGGCCCAGGGCTGCCAGATCGAAACAGCCTCGACCGGCAGCGCGCCGCCCAGGATCGCCGGCACGAGGAGGATGGAGAGCAGCCCGGCGACGCCTCCGATCACCCCCGCCACGAGGCCCAGCAGGACCGCCTGGACGACGTAGGTGCGCATCAGATCGCGTGGCCGGGCTCCCAGGCACTTGAGCACCGCGAGCGCGTCGAGACGCTGGGTCAGCCAGGCGCGAATGCCCTGGGCCACGCCGACGCCGCCCACCAGAAGCGACAGCAGCGCGACCAGCCCCAGGTAGCGCGAGAGCCGCTCGAGGTCCTCTCGAATGCCGGGCTGGGCATCGGCGTAGGTCTCGACACGCACCGCCGCGCTGTCGTCGATTTCTTCGCGCAGGGCATTCGCCCGGAGTTCAAGCTCCTCGAGCGAGTACTCCCCGGGCAACCGGACCAGCATCCGGTAGCCGCCGAAGCCGGCGAAGGGGAAGACCCGCGCCGCCTCCTGCGCCGCGACGCCCACCACGACCCGCGGCCCGAACGCGAAGCCGGTGGGCAGCCGGTCCGGCTCCCCTTCAAGCGAACCGATGATCCGCAGCGTCCGCCCGCCGAGACGAAGATCGTCGCCAACCTCCAGACGGAGCCGGGACAGCGCCTCGGGCGACACGAGCGCCGAGTGGTCCCCCAGAACGTCCGCAGGGCTCGTTCCCGCCGGTAGCGGCGGCTCCGTTACGAGATCGCCATAGAACGGATAGCCGCCTGAGACCGCCTTCAGTTCGGCCAGCAGGCTCGACGGCCCGTCGCCGCCCGATTCTCCAGGCGAGACCGCGCGGGGCGCGGCGCGGCCCACCATCGCCGCCATCTCGCGGACCTCGGCACGAACGGCCCCGGGGACTCCATCGATCGTCTCCAGCACGTGTTCCGGAATCGGGCTCCGTGAGCGAACCGCCAGGTCAGCCGCCAGCAGCTTCCGGGCCTCCCCCCGGATCGCGCCGTCGACGCTCGACGCGAGTCCCGCCACCGAAACCACGGCGCCGACCCCGACCGAGAGGCACGCCACCCAGACCCAGACCCGCCCCAGGGAACCGCGAAGCTCCCGCAGCGAGTACCGGAGCGCGACCCGCGGGCTCACCGCGCGCTTGCTTCCGCAATGCGGCCGTCCACCATGACCAGCTCTCGGTCGGCGCGCGCGGCCACAGCCGGGTCATGGGTCACCAGCACCAGGGTCGATCCGAATCGATCCCGCAACGCCATCATCACATCGAGAACCGCCGCGCCGGTCACCGAGTCCAGGTTCCCTGTGGGCTCGTCCCCCAGGAGGATCCGGGGCTCCGCCGCGAACGCCCTGGCCAGAGCCACGCGCTGCTGCTCCCCGCCCGAGAGTTGCGACGGATAGTGGTGGACGCGTTCCGCCAGACCGACCTCCGCCAGGAGCTCCTCCGCCCGCCGGCCGGAACGCCTGCGCCCCAGGAGGTCGAGCGGAAACTGGACGTTCTCGCGAGCGGTCAGGTTTGGGAGCAACTGAAACGCCTGGAAGACGAAGCCGATCTTCTCCCGCCGCAGCAGGGCCAGTTCGTCCTCGCTCAGATGCTCGATCGGCTGGCCGTCGATCAGGACGCTCCCGGCGGTCGGCCGGTCGAGTCCGGCAAGCAGGGCAAGGAGCGTCGACTTGCCGGCCCCGGAGGGGCCCCGGACGGAAACGCACTCACCTGCGGCCACTTCGAGATCGACGTCGTCGACCACGACGAGGGTGCGTTCTCCTGAACGCAGTTCGCGACGCAGTCCGCGCGTCTCGAGGCGGGCCGGAGCCCCCTGCGACACGGGTGCCGCCGACCCGGCCGCCTCTTCGGGACTCAAAGGAAGCCCAGCATCGCCCGCCACTGCTCGAGGCTGTCCGGTCGGAGGTAGGCGTTCCACATGAGTTCGCGACCGATCGTCGAGCTGGACTCGGGGCCGTAGTCGTGGCCCGGGTAGATCGTGAGTTCCGGCGGCAGGGTCTTCAGCCGCTGCAGCGAGCGGTACATCGCGTCGACATCGCTGTGCGGCAGGTCGATCCGGCCGATGCCCTGCACGAACAGCGTGTCCGCGGTGAGTACGTGGCTGCCGGCGCGGAAACAGCAACTGCCCGGCGAGTGGCCCGGGGTGTGCAGCACCTCGACCGCCAGCTCGCCCAGTTCAAGGACGTCGCCGTCCCGGAACGACTCCACGCGGTGGGGCGGGCAACCGGCGATCTCGGCGCCGCGCTCCGCTTCGGCCTCATGAATCAGCATCGGCAGGTCGAACTCGGCGCGCAGCTCCCGCACTCCCGGCACGTGCTGCCCAAAGATGTCGCCGCCGATGTGATCCTGGTGAAAGTGGGTCGCCAGCACACCGACCACCTCGTAGCCCTGCTCCCCGGCGATCCTGACGACGCCGAGCGGCTCCCAGGCCGGATCGACGACCCAGGCGTGACGGGTCGACGGATCGGCCAGAACGTAGACGAAATTCGCCATCGGTCCGGCCTGGATCTGGATCAGTCGTGGTTCTCCGGCGCTCATCGTCCGCGGAATCTACCCCGGCCCCGGCCGCGGTTGTAATCTCGCGCCATGACGACCAGAGACGCACGCAGCATCTTCGACCTGTCAGGACGCACCGCCCTCGTCACCGGCGGCAGCCGCGGTCTCGGCCGCGAGATGTCGCTCGCCTTCGCCGCCGCCGGAGCGAACGTCGTCGTCACCAGCCGGAAGATCGACTCCTGTCGCCGTGTCGTCTCGGAGATCGAAGCGATGGGCGGGAACGGCCTTGCCCACGCCTGCCACGTCGGCCACTGGAACGACGTCGACGCCCTGATCGATGCCGCCTACGAACGCTTCGGCAAGGTCGACGTCCTCGTCAACAACGCCGGCATGTCGCCGCTCTACCCGAGCCTCTCCGAGGTCAGCGAGGAGCTGTTCGACAAGGTCGTCGGCGTCAACCTGAAAGGACCCTTTCGACTTGCCGCGGTGATCGGCTCGCGGATGGCGGAAGGCGACGGCGGCAGCATCATCAACGTGACCAGCACCGCCGCGATCCACCCGAGCGCCAATGCCGAACCCTATGGCGCGGCCAAGGCCGGACTGAACGCCCTGACCGAGTCTCTCGCTCACGCCTATGGCCCCAGGGTCCGGGTCAACGCGATCATGCCCGGACCGTTCCTGACCGACATCTCGAAAGCGTGGGACCTGGAGGCGTTCAACCGCCGTGCGAAGACCTCCATCGCGCTCGGCCGCGGCGGGGAGCCTGACGAGGTCGTGGGCGCGGCGCTCTACCTCGCCTCCGACGCTTCGAGCTACACGACGGGGGCGATCCTGCGGATCGACGGCGGCAGCCGGTAACGATGGCGATGCCCGAGCCCCGCCGCGCCCTGGGCGCGGTCGCCCTGGCGTTTCTCGCCTGCGGAGGCGGCTCGCCGCCGCTCGCTACCGATCTCGCCTCGCATCTGGACCTTGCCGACCTCACGGCCGAGTCGAGCGAGGTCGTTCCGGGCGACTACGACCAGCGACGGGAACTGATGGCCGGCTGGTCTCCGCCCAACCAGGACGCGGAGGGCGCCTTCGCCACGAACGAAGGACCGCGGTCGGAGATCGCCTGGCGCCTCGCCTGGACCCGACCGCTCGAGCTCGTGCTCAGCGGTCGTTCCTTGACGGCGGCGAACGGCGCGCCGACCAGGGTGGCGGTGTCCTGGAACGGTGAACTGCTCGGCGACCTCCACCTGACCGCGGGCGCCGGGGTGCAAGACCACCGGCTGGAAGTGCCGGTTGAGGTGCAGCGGATCGGCGCCAACACGGTTCTTCTCGACTACTCCACCGGGGGCGCGTCCTCGCCGACACCGCCGGAGGTCGCCTGGAGTCATATCCGGGTCGAGGGCGCCGGTGTCGGCGCCAAGCCGACGACGACCGCCGATGGGAGCCTGCATCTGCCGTTCCGAACGGCAGTCGACTTCTACGTCATGCTGCCCGACGGCGGCTCTCTCGCGCTGGACGACATCGCGCTCTACGGTCCCCAGGGCGCCTGGCGAAACACCGAGCCCGCCCCCGCGCTTCTGGTCTCCGTCCATCGCTACCCGGCGGCGCCGGCCGCGGTGAGCGAGACGATCACGGAGGGGCGCAAGCGCGTCCGCTTGCGACCGCACCACCTCCCGATCAGGGTCCGCATCGAGCCGGTGGCCGGCGCGCGATTGCCCCAGGCCGAGGCCGGATTCCGCTTCTCCGGCGCACTGCACAGCGCGGCCAACCCGTGGCCGCACGCGGCTTCACCCGCCGCCGCGGCGCCGGCGACCGCGACGTCCGCACCGGAAGGCGACGCCGACAGCCCTGGGGCGAAGCCTCCCCACGTACTCATCTTCCTCGTCGATACGCTCCGCGCCGATCGACTCGGCTGCTACGGCTACGACCGTCCGACCTCCCCGAACATCGACCGGTTCGCCGCCGGAGCCGTTCGGTTCGAGCACGCGGTGGCCCAGTCTTCGTGGACCCGGCCGTCGACGGCCAGCATCCTCACCGGCCTCTACCCGCACAGCCACGGCGCCCGCAGCCGAAACCACGTTCTGGCCCGCGACGTGGCCTACCTGCCCGAGGTTCTCCGCTCCATCGGCTATCGGGCGCTCGGCGTGTCCAGCAACAGCATCGCCGGACCGACCTTCGGGTTCCGCCGCGGCTTCAGCCACTTCAAGCAACTGCCGGAGAACCTCTCGAGCCCTGGCATCCACATTCCGGTGTGGCGGGTCGTCAACGAGACGCTGGAGTGGCTGGAGCGGATAGGCCCCGAAGATTCCTTCTTCGTGTACATGCACGCGATGGATCCGCACGCGCCTTACTACCCCCCGGAGCCGCACCGGTCGCGCTTTGCGCCTGACGCTCCCGCCGGCGCCCTGGGGAAGAACATGGGCAAGTTGCAACCCTTCGAGATCCCTCACCTGAGCGATCTCTACGACGCCGAAATCGCCGCGGTGGACGAGCACTTCGGCCGCCTGCTCGAGGAACTCGACCGGCGAGGCTTCCTCGACGACACCCTGGTCGTGTTCGTTTCCGACCACGGCGAGGAGTTTCAGGACCACGGCAACCACGGCCACGGTTCGAACCTCTACCGTGAACAGATCCACGTACCCCTGATCGTCCAGCTCCCCGCCCGGCTGCGCGCGGCGGTCGAACGCTCGGTGGTCGAAGAACAGGTGCAGCAGATCGATATCGCGCCGACGATTCTTGAAGCGATCGGTCGCTCCGGTCTGATCGAGACCGACGGCCGGTCGCTTCTGCCTCTCATGCGCTCCCGAGGCAGCCGGGAGGAGGTCCGGATCGCCATGTCCGACCTCCGCAACGACGGAGAGGCCGTGGACGCGCTACTGCTCGAGCAGGACGACGAACCCCGCCGCAAGCTGATCGACTACTGGAGCGCCTCGTTCGGAGAGGCTCACCAGCTCTTCGACACAACCAACGACCCGGCCGAACTGCGCAACCTGGGCGCGAGGGAACCGCATTGGGCCGGTTACCTCCGGGCGATCGGCAGACTCATGCGCCGCGGCTCGCGGCAGCAACTCGAACCCGGCCTGGAACCGGACATGCCGCCCGAGCAACGCCGGGCGCTCGAGGCGCTCGGCTACCTGGACTGAATCGTCGCCGCTACGCGGCGCGTCGTCTTCCGTGGGTCAGAAGACCCACGGTCACACTCAGGCGCGGCGAACGGTCAATCCGCCGTCGACTGGCAGCGCCACGCCGGTGATGAACGACGACGCCGGCAGGCAAAGGTGCAGCGTGCCGTGGGCTACCTCCTCGGGATCGCCGTAGCGGCGTAACGCGGTGCGGCGGCGGGCGTAGATCTGCTTGTGCTCCTCGGGGATCCGCTCCGTCATCGCGGTGCGGATCGGGCCAGGGCAGATGCAGTTCACGGTGATGCCCTCCTTGCCGAGCTCCACCGCCAGCCCCCTGGTCAAGCCGATCACCCCCGTCTTGGCGGCCGAGTAGGCGCTGTTCATGGCCGTCGCTCCCAGCCCCTCGGTCGAAGCGATGTTGACGATCCGCGGCGAGTCCGACTTGCGCAGATAGGGCAGCGCCGCCCGGATCGTCCGCTGGTGGGCGGTCAGGAGCACGTTGACCGTCTCCTGCCAGCGCGCCTCGTACTCGTCCGCGTCGATCGGGCCGCCGCGCGAGATGCCGGCGTTGTTCACCAGGATGTCCAGGCAGCCGTAACGGTCGGCCACCTCGCCGACGACGCGTTCGATCGCATCGCCGTCGCCCACGTCGAGGGTCCAGGCGGTGGCTTCCCGGCCAGCCTCGCGGATTCCGGCAACCACCGCTTCAACGCCCGGGCCGTTGATGTCGGTCGCGGCGACGTTGGCGCCCTCCGCCGCGAACAGCATCGCGGTCGCCCTGCCCATGCCCGAGGCGCAGCCCGTGATCAGCGCCGTCTTCCCCGCCACCGACCGGCTCAACGTGCTCAGTTCCGTCATGACGCCGCGCCTCCGGTCTCGACCCAGGCAAGCGTGTCGTTCAGGCCGCGACCGAAGCGCTCCAGGATCTCGTCGACGTCCGACTCGGTGACGATCAACGGCGGGCAGAACGCCACCGTGTCGCCCAGCGCCCGCACGATCAGACCGTGGTCCAGGCAGCGTTGCATGCAGTACGCCCCCACTCCGCGCTGGATCGGAAAGGCCTCGCGGCTCTGCCTGTCCGCCACGAGCTCGCAGGCGCCGAGCAGTCCCTTGCCCCGCGTTTCCCCCACCAGCGGATGATCAGCAAAGCGCCGCAGCCCGGCCTGAAAGTAGTGCCCGACCCGGGCGGCGTGAGCGAAGAGGTTCCGCTCCTCCATCAGCTCGAGCGCCTTGAGCGCCACGGCCGCACAGACGGGATGGCCGGTGTAGGTGAAGCCGTGACCGAACACGCCCCAGCGCTCCCCGGCCTCGACGAAGACGTCGACCATCTCGTCCGGCACGAGCACCGCGCTGATCGGCAGATAAGCGGAGGACAGCGCTTTCGCGACCGAGGCGGTGTCCGGCCTCATCTCCATCGCCTCGGCGCCGAACGGCGTGCCGAGCCGGCCGAAACCGCAGATCACCTCGTCGTCGATCAGCAGGACATCGTGCTCGTCCAGGACCGCCTGGATCGCCGGGTAGTAGCCCTCGGGCGGCACGACGACGCCCCCGGCGCCCAGGACCGGCTCGGCGATGAAGGCCGCGACGGTCTCGGGCCCCTCGGCGCGGATCAGCTCGTCGAGTTCGGCCGCCAGCCGGGCCGTGAACTCCGCTTCCGTCTCCCCCGGCTCACCCTCGCGGTAGTAGTGCGGGCAGGTCACATGGCGGAACTGCGGCAGCGGCAGGTCGAAACTCTTGTGGAACGGCGGCAGCCCGGTCATGCTGCCGGCGGCCACGGAAACCCCGTGGTAGCCCCGCCGGCGGCTGATGATCTTCTTCTTCTCCGGCCGGCCGAGCGCGTTGTTGTAGTACCAGACGAGCTTGACCTGGGTGTCGTTCGCGTCGGAGCCGGAGGTGCCGAAGAACGCCTTCGCGTTCGGAATCGGCGCGATCTCGCGCAGCTTCTCGGCCAGCGCGACCGCCGGTTCGTGGCTGCGACCCGCGAAGAGATGAGCGAAGGAGAGCTTCCGAATCTGCTCGGCGGCGGCTTCCGCGAGCTCCTCGACGCCATAGCCCAGAGCGGTGCACCAGAGGCCCGCCAACCCCTCGATGTACTCGTTGCCGTCCTCGTCCCAGACACGGATGCCCTGCCCCCGTTCGATCACCAGCGGACCGTCGCGCCGCAGCGCCGGCAGGTCGGTTGTCGGATGCAGGACGGACAGATGGTCGCGATCTGACGTGGAGGGGGCGAACGAAGTCGCTTCGGCGGGTAGGCTCATCTCGACTCCCGGATCGGGACAGGTTCAACGTACAAAGCAGGAGCAGTCTATGCCTCATCGAGCCGTCGCCGTACACGTCGCAGCCGCCACACTGGTCATCACCGTTGTCGCCACCACCGGCGCTGCGCTCTCGGCAGAAGACCTCGAAGTCCGCTTCCTCGACGAGGCATGGAACGGTGAGGCCGTACCGGCGGGCAGCCAGTGCCAGAAGTTTGGAGGAGAGGCGGGGTCTCCCGCCCTTCACGTCGCAGGCATTCCCGAGCAGGCGAACGCGCTGATCATCGAGTTCAGCGACCGCGACTTTCCGCCCATGGACAACGGCGGCCACGGCAAGTTCGGCCTGGAGGTCGAGCCCGGGACGACGAGCATCGACGTCGGTTCCGTGCCCGGCCACACGAGCGACCTGCCGGCCGGCTTCTTCGTCGTCGAAGAGCACAAGGCGCCAACCTGGGACAAAGCCGGCGCCTACCTGCCGCCTTGCTCAGGCGGCCGCGGCAACAGCTACTACCTGACCGTCAAGGCGGTCCACCGCATGGGAGAGGAGACCCACGAGCTGGCGTCCGGGACGCTGGAGATGGGGAAGTACTGAGGAGGCACCCTCAGAGATCGGTGTCGCCCCGGAGTAGCTGGCGGGCGATCATCCGGTTCATGATCTCGTTCGAGCCGTCGGCGACGTTGACAACCCGGAGCGCCTTCCAGGCCTCGGTGAGACCGAGGTCGTTCGTGAAGCCAAGGGCGCCGTGGGTCTGCATCGCCCGGTCGACGGCCCGCAGCCCTACCTGGACCGAGTAGGCCTTCGTCATGCTCAGCTCCTTGATCGCGCGGCTGCCGCCATCGAGCAGCCGGGCAGCGTTTCGCCCCATCAGGTGGGCAGCATGGAGTTCCGTTGCGGACTCGGCCAGGGGAAAGCTGACTCCCTGGTACTCGGCGATCGGGGAGCCGAAGGCTTCACGCTTCTGGGCGTAGGCGAGCGCCGTCTCGATCGCCCAACGACCGGTCCCCACCGCTCGCGCCGAGTTGTAGACGCGGCCGAGCGACACACCGTAGAGCGCCGCGGCCAGACCGCGGTCGACCTCGCCGATGACCTGCCAGGGCTCTACGTACAGGCCCTCCAGCGCGATCTCGGCCTCGTCGCCGCCGATGTCGCCGAAGAGTTCGACCACGCGCATCCTCCGGAAGCCGTCAGCCTCGGTCGGAACGATGAAGGCGGTGATCCCCTGCTCGCCGGTGCGCGCAAAGAGCACGCAGTAGTCGGCGATGGGTCCGTGCGTGGTCCAGATCTTCCGGCCGGTGATCCGCCAGCCGTCACCATCCCGCTCCGCTCTCGTCGCCAGCGCCGAGAGGTCGGAGCCGGCACCCGGCTCCGAGAGCCCGAAGCACATGATCTTCGAGCCATCCATCAACCCCGGCAGGAAGCGCTCGCGCGCCCGCTCGGAAAGCTGCGACAGCAGCCGGCTGGGACCGAACGCCCAGTGCGCCAGGACGTGCAACAGAAGCCACGGCCGCGGCCCCAGACTGTGAAAGAGCGCCTGCCAGCCGGCGTAGTAGGCCAGATGACCGTGGCCGCCGCCACCGAGCTCCTCGGGTACGCACGCGGTGAAAATCCCTTCGCGGGCAGACGCCGTGCGTACTTCCCTGATGAGGTCGACGACGGCCGGTTGGAGTCGCCCGCCGGCGTCGTAGCGCTCACGCGGATCGTCGAGCAGTGCGCCATGCCGCTCGTGCCGCGGTAGCACCTCGCGCTCGGCGAACTCCAGCGCCCGCTGCCGGAAATCGTCGACTTCCGCCGGCAGTGGCTCGGCAATCGCGGTCATGGCACGAGCTATCCGCCTCCGCCCAGCGCTCCGTCCAGGGCGTCGAGCTTCTCTCTCAGCACACCCGACTCGACACCGACCGTGTCGCGCACAACGAGCGCCAGATCGGTTTCGGACCGGTATCTCGGCCACTCCGGAAGCCCCTCGCCGTTCGGGTCACCGGTCTTCGCAAAGTTCGTCCAGTAGCTCGACAGCAGGTCGGCGATCTCGTGGTCCCAGTCCTCCCAGTCGATGCCCACCAGATCGGTGTTGCCGAAGACGTAGGCCAGATCGCCGGAATGGTAGGCGCCCATCCGGCGCGGACCGCCCTCGCCGCCCAGGTCCGGCCGGTCCGGCAGGTAGAGCCGGAACACGGGCGGCGCGTGCGGGATGTAGTAGAGGTACGCGTCGCCGCCGGCGGCCGCGACGTGGCGGACCCAGGTCCGGCTACCCCAGCCGAAGATCGTGTCGGAGAAGATCAGGCTTGGCACCGCCCCGGGCGCCTTCTCCGCCTCCGCGGCGTAGGCGGCCAGGAGCCCGGCGGCCGCCTTCCCGTACTGCTCCTCCAACTGCCGTTCGAGCGCCGGGCGTTCGAGCGGCGGACCGGGCGCGAACAGGGCGCGCGACTCGTCGCCCATGAAGCCCACCATCATCGGTACACGGTTGTGCTCGCCGCGGGCGTAGATCGCCGACGGTTGGTCCGGCAGGTACCAGCCGTCGACCACCGTCTTCGAACCGTCGGACCACCCGGAACTGCCGGCGGCGCCCAGCACGTCCTCGGCCGAAGCGGCCCTCATCGCGGCGGCGATCTCAGCGGCGGCGGCATCCGCCGCGACGCCCAGCTCGTCGGCGAGCAGCACACCGCGCCGCTCCGCCTGCTCCAGGCCCTCGAGCGGAGTGAAGCAACCGGCGGACTGACCGATCGCGCGATGGAACAGACCGGTCGCCAGCGGCGACGCGACCAGGCTGCAGACGCTCATCGAGCCCGCCGACTGGCCAAAGATGGTCACTCGCGCCGGGTCGCCACCGAACGCCGCCGCGTTGTCCCGCACCCATCGCAGTGCGGCGATCTTGTCGAGCAGGCCGTAGTTGCCGGAAGACCCGTGCTCCGACTCGGCACTCAGCCCGGCGTGTGCCAGGAACCCGAAGGACCCGAGCCGGTAGTTGATCGACACCAGGACGACGCCCTTGCGGGCAAGCGCCGCGCCGTCGAAGATGAGCGACGAACCGTGGCCCACCTCGTGGCTGCCGCCGTGGAACCAGACCATGACCGGCCGCGGATCGGCGTCGCCGACGGACGCCGTCCACAGATCGAGATAGAGGCAGTCCTCGCTGCGGTCGAGCTCGCCGCGGCTCCAGATGGACGTGTCCGGACTGATCCGCTGCCAGCACGGCGCACCGGACTCCAGCGCCGGCCGCACGCCCTCCCACGATGCCGGCGGCTGCGGAGGCCGCCAGCGCAGGTCGCCCACCGGCGGTACGGCGTAGGGAATGCCGCGGAAGGCGAGCACGTCGCCGGCGGGGCCGCGGCCGTCGTCGACGGCCGCGCCCTCGACCGCCCCGTAGGAGGTCTCGACGACCAGGCCCGGACCCTCAGCCCCGGGGTCTCCCGACACCTCACAGGCGGCTACGGCCACGACGATCGCGGCCACGAGAGCACAAGGCGGTCTACGGTTCATGGCAACTCCTTCCAGCCAGTACTCAATCCGGGGCCAGCAGCCGCTGCCGAAGGTCCTCGGACAGAGGCACCGGGCGTCCGGCCCGGGTGTCGAACAACACCCAGCGGTGGGTGAACCGGGCGACCTCGCGACCGTCGGCGGCGGAGAGAACCTCGAAGTCCTGATCGAACCCGCGCTCGTTCGCTTCGGTCGTGCGGACCCGTATGCGAGCCCCCTCCTGCCAACGGAGCGGCGAGTAGTAGGTCGCCGTCGTCGACCGCTGCACTGCGTAGATGTGCTCGGGCTTCAGTCCGGCATCGATGCCGCAATGCTGCTCGAACCGCGCGTAGGCCATCTCGGTCAGCGCCAGCAGCACACCGGCGTGGACGAAGCCGGTGGCGGCGAAGCAGTCGCTGTGTCTGGTCTCGAACCCGGTCTCGAAGGTCAAGCTGCCGACCTCACGCGGAGGCGGCGACGAACTCCCGCGCCTCGGCAAGCTCCTTCGGCTCGGTCGTGCCTGACCACATCTCGAGCAGCCTCTGATATGCCTCGGAGGCGGCCGCCCTGTTGCCCGCGGCGGACTGCGCGCGGGCCAGCCCCAACAGCGTACGAGGCCGGTTGGGGGTGTACAGCAACTGGTCTTCGAACTGCGCGATCGCGTCCTCCGGGCGCTCGAGCTGCAGCAGCACCTCGCCGTAGAGTTCCCTGATCGGCTTGATCGGCGACGCCGCGCCGCGCGGCGGCCCCATCGTCGAAGCAATCGCCAGCCCCTTGTCGAACATCTCGACAGCGCCGTCGGCGTCGCCCTCGGCGAGCCGGACCAGGCCGGCGACCTCGTGGTGCATGACCTGGGCGGGCTTGGGACCGCGCTGGAACGTCGAGCTGTCGCCGCTCTGCCGCTCGCCCGCCTTCCTGAGCCGCGCGGCGGCTTCACGGGCCAGGTCGAGCTCGCCGGTGTGAACCGCCGAAATCCCGGTCGCCAGCAACTCCGAACTGGGCGTGTCGTCCGTGATCTCGCGCGTCTCCCACTCCTCCGTCTCCACGATGTAGCGGGCGCGCACCAGGGGCACCGTGCTCTTGCCGCGGCCCTCGTCGCCGGTGCGCTCCACCAGGTCGTCGAGTTCCGCGATCCACTCGCGGGCCTTGGCGTAGTCGCCGCGCTGCAGGTCGCCGTACTGCCCCCAGTCGAGGGAGTGGACCATGTCGCCGACGCGTTCGCCCGGATCCCAAAGCGCTACCGCGGCCTCGTACGCCGAGTCGTTCGACTGCGACACCCGATCCCACATGCCGCGCTGGATGAAGATGTGCGACGGCATGTGCCGGGCGTGGGACACGGCGGCCGCGATGTCGGCGAAACGATAGGCCGCCGGCAGCGCCAGCGGCGCGTGCACCGGGTCGTCGAAGGCGTGGATGATGTAGTGGGCCGCGCCCGGGTGAACCGGGTTGCGCTCGAAGACGCCGAGCGCGATCGATCCGGCCAGCACGTTCAGCCGGAAGGAGTCGTCGCCGAGCGGCCCCACCGCCTGCAGCAGGGACAGGGCGTAGAACGCGGCCACCTCGTCGTCGTCCGGGTACCTGTCGTAGAGCCGCTCCATCGCTTCCATGTAGGCGATCCGGCGCTCGGCGAGCTCACCCTCGTCGAACAGGTCCTCGACCGCGGCCAGGAAGCCGCGCTCACGCTCGTCACCAGCCTTGGCCGCCCGTTCCTCTCGCGTAGCGCCCAGTCGCTCCAGGGCGTCGCGGGGTGACTCGAGATCACGCTCCGGCAGCAGCGGGTGGTTGTAGGTCAGGGTCTCGCCCCAGTAGGCGAGCGCAAACTCGGGCTCCAGTTCCTGCGCCGCGTGGAACTGCTCGCGGGCCTGCTCGTAGCCGAAGCTGTGAAGGATCGCGACGCCGCGGATGAAGTGCTTCTGCGCCTCCTCACCCGCCGATGTCGGAAAATGGATCGATCCGACATCGACCGAGGCGTCGAAGTCGGACACGTCGGTCGCGGCTTCCGCCTCCGAACCACCGCTGACGGCACACCCCGCTGCCGCCAGCCAGACCGTCGGAACTACGATGAGGGCTGCGACAAGAGACTTTCTTCGGTTCATTGTGGAACTCCTTCCAGCCGGCTCCGCGCAGACCGGCGATTCGGACCCTTTGCTCCGCCTGTGACTAAGCTCAGTGCCCAAGAATAGCGCTCATGTCGAACCCCATGTCGAACCTTGATCCAGGTGGAGGCGCAGCAGCGGCCTTCGTTGCGCTCCTCGCCCTGGCGGCCCTGCCCGGTCTGGCACAGCCACCCGACATCGGCGACGGCTGGGCCCGCTCCGTCCCGGACCACCAGGGTCTGGATCAGGGAGTCGTCCAGGACATCTTCGACCGCGCCGCCTCCCGCCCCGAGTTCCAGAACGTGCGCGGCATCGTCATCGTTCGCCACGGAACCCTGGTCGCCGAGACCTACTTCGGCGGCTTCACGAACACGACACTCAAGAACGTCCACTCCGTCAGCAAGAGCGTGACCTCGCTCGCGACGGGAATCGCGCTCGACCGCGGCCTCATCCCCTCCGTCGACGCCAGGCTGGCGGATCTCATTCCGCACTACGCGCACCGCCTCTCGGAGGCGCCAAAGAACCGGCTGACGCTGCGCCACGCCCTGACGATGACGGCTGGCCTGGCATGGAGCGACACCGACCAGGCGTTCTGGAACAACCCTGACAGCGTCGACTACGTGCTGACCCGCGAAGTGGTGGCGCAACCTGGGGCCGAATTCGCCTACTCGAGCGGCCTCTCCCACGTGATCGCCGAAGCGAACAACCGCGCTTCCGGGCAGACCCACCTCGCCTTTGTCAGGAGGCACCTGTTCGAACCGCTGGGTATCCATAGCGCGACCTGGGACCCGGACCTCAGCGGCCGCCACTGGGGCGGCACCGGTCTCCGCATCCGGCCACGCGACATGGCGAAGATCGGCCAGCTCGCCCTGCAGGAAGGCCTTTGGGAAGGCCGGCGCCTCGTCTCCCGCGAGTGGATCGCGGAGTCCACGCGCAACCAGACCGCGAACATCGCGGGCGCGCCGAGCTACGGCTACCAGTGGTGGATAAGGCCACGGGGGCGCTACCTCGCCCACGGCTACAACGGCCAGTACATCGGCGTCGACCCGGAAGCCGACATCGTGATGACGATGATCACCCTCTCGGAGCGCTCGCCCAGGCCCCAGGAGACGTTCCGCAGCTACTTCGAGGAACTGCAGGACCTGGCCCGGGCGGCGATCAGGCCGGAACGGCGAGGCCGGTGGACCGCCGTGACCTCGTCGTCGACCGGGGGCAGCGGCCCGGGTGCAATCACCATCGAGATCAGCCGCGAGGGCGGCAGCGACGGCGCGGCGACTCTCGCCTACCGCGCCCGCAACGGCACCGCCCGCGCCGGCCGGGACTTCCGTCCTACCGAAGGCGAGATCCGCTGGGAGCATGGTGACGCGTCACCTCGCATCATCCGCCTGCCGCTCCTCCCGAACGCCACGAACATCGAGCCGCGCGACCTCCGCTTCGAGTTCGAGGCGATGAGCCGCGGCATCGACGCTCCCCGACGCATGAGAATCTGGATCGACCCGCGCGGCGAGCCCGCGAACCCCGCCGGTTCGATCGAGTTCACCGCTCCGGCCTTCGTCGGCCAGGAGGGCGGCCTGGCCACGGTGACGGTTGAGCGGCGAGGCGGCGTGGAAGGTGACGTCGCGGTCGACTACCGAACGGCGCCCCGTTCGGCGGAGGAAACGGACTTCAACGCCGTCTCGGGCCGTCTGACCTGGCGGCACGGCGAATCGGGTCCCAGGGACGTCACGGTGCCCCTCATGGTGGACGGCGAAGTAGAGCGAAGTGAACTCTTCGATTTCACGTTGAGCGACGTCGATGGCGGCGCAGACCTGCCGGAGGCCCGCGCCGTGGGCGTCATCCAGGACACGACCGCCGGTCCGGGCTGCAACGACAGCGAGGACGCTCTCTGTCTTGCCGGAGGTCGCTTCCGCGTCGAGGTCGAGTGGGAGTCCCAGCACAACGGCGAGCGGGGCACCGGCTCGCTGAGCCGGCTGAGCGACGAGAGCGGCATCGCCACCTTCTTCTCCCCTGACAACGTGGAACTGGTCCTGAAGATCCTCGACGGCAGCACCATCAACGATCACCGCTGGGTGTTCTACGGCGCCCTCTCCGACGTCGAGTACTGGTTGACCGTGACCGACACGCTGCGGGACCGGGTCGTGGTCTACCGCAATCCGCCTGGGGAGGTGTGCGGCCGAGGCGACACGATGGCCTTTGCCGAACCCGCGGACGCGACCGGCGAGGCGCCGCCGGGCAGTGCCGCCGACGTCCCGGACCGATCAAGCGAGACACGGGGCGACTGCGGGCCCCATGCGCTCTGCCTGCTCGACGGCCGGTTCGAGATCACCGCCGTCTGGACGAAGGCCGACGGCGAGACCGGCGCGGCCTCGCCCTTCCCGGGCACCGACGCCACCGGCTACATGTCCTTCTTCTCGCCCGGCAACATCGAACTCGCGGTGAAGGTGCTGGACGGCAGGGCGCACAACAACGCCTTCTGGCTCTTCGCCGCCGGCCTCACCGACGTCGACTACCGGCTTACCGTCACGGACAAAGTCGGCCGCATCACGCGCACCTACACGAACCCGAGCCGAGCCTTCTGCGGCCTCGCCGACACGTCGGCGTTTCCGCAGTAGCGTTGCGCCCCATGAGACGCCGATACGCCGTTGCCGTGCGCCTGCTCGCCGCCCTGGCGACGGCGAACGCATTTGCGCTGCCCGCCGCGGGCCAGGTGAACACGGAGAGCATGCGCGTCGGCGCCGAGGAGCCGGGATGGGGCAGCACGATCGATCTCAGTTCCTCACTCCAGCGCGGCAACACCGAGCGAGAAGTCCTGGGCGCCGGCGCCCGCGTCCAGTACGCCTGGATGCACGCCAACGGGGCATCCGACTCCGGTGAAGCGGAATCGACGGACGGCGAAGAA
The DNA here is from genome assembly GCA_028877275.1 of Acidobacteriota bacterium. GTDB lineage: Bacteria > Acidobacteriota > Thermoanaerobaculia > Multivoradales > Multivoraceae > Multivorans. The sequence goes on along the minus strand of JAPPFP010000009.1, from coordinate 353,210 downwards.
GCCCCGCAACGTCCTACCAACGTCATCTTCCTGACGTCGAACTACTCCTTCACCCGGCTGAACGAGAGCCGTTTCGTCAACAACGCGCTCAGCCACCTGCGGTTCATCCGCGAACACAGTGGCCGGTTCTCGTACGAGGTATTCGGCCAGCACCAGTTCAACGAGTTCACCCGGCTCGAACAGCGGCTCCTGTTCGGCGGCGGCGGCCGCTTCCAGGTGCTCAAAGCGCCGCGCGCGGAGGTCTTCCTCGGCACCGGCTACATGCTCGAGCGGGAGACCCTGGATCTCCCCGCGGAGCTCTCCGACGCGCGGCGCAGCGAACACCACCGGTCCACCAACTACCTGACCGTTCGCTACAACAGCAGGGACGAACGCCTCCGCCTGGTCGAGACTCTCTACTTCCAGACCCGGTTCGACCGCGCCGAGGACTACCGCGTGCTCTCCGAGACCTCGTTCGAGATCCAGCTCCTCCGCCGCCTAGCCCTGGCGATCAACCTGAACGTCGCCCACGACAGCGAGCCGCCCACCGGGATCAAGGAGACGGATGTCGTGCTGTCGAACTCGCTCAGGTACTCGTTCTAGGGGACTTCAGGTCCGCCGGCGCCCCAACCTCCAAGACGCAAACGGCCGGCCCCGAAGGACCGGCCGTCGAACTGCGTCTGGCCGAGCCGCCTACTCGCCGCCGCCCGACGAGATCATCAGCACCGAGCCCTGACGGTGCTCGGCGTGACGGGACGGAGCGTTCGAGTTCGTGGTCCAGGCGTTGCCGGCCTCGTCGAACTCGATCTCGCGGGTGTAGGTGACCATCATCGGCATCCGGTACTCGACGAACTTCTCCGTCTTCGGATCGAAGCGGAGCATCGAGTCTGTGCCGGTGCCGGTGATCCAGACCTCGCCGTTGGTCGGGTTGATGTTCAGCGCGTAGGGCAGCGAGTTCGGGCCGTGCGGCAGGTCGTAGACCGTCCACTCTTCCAGATTCTCGTCGAACGACGCGACGTCGCCCGAGGCCCAGCCCGGCACCCAGACGATGCCGTCGGGGGCCACGTGCAGGCGGCGCGGGCCGTGGACCGGCGGCTTCCACTCGACGATCCGCTCCGGATCGTCGGCATCGAGCTGCGGGCGGATCCGGCCCACGCGCTGGCCGTTCAGCTTGCTGTAGAAGACATGGCCGTTCGGCGCCACGTCGATGCCGTACGGAGTCACGCCGCGGGACTCACCGCGGGCGCCGCCGCCGCGGACCTGGTCCTTGGTCGGCAGCTTGTACTCGGTGACTTCCCAGCGCTTGCCGTCCCAGGTCTCGGGATCGAGCGACATGACGCCGACGCCGTTCGGGCTGCCGGCATCGGTCCACCAGAGGATCCCGTCCGGCGCGAAGCGCAGAGTGTGCGGGTAGCCGCCGCGCGGGCGCGGAGCGGTGCGGCCGGAGCCGAGCCGCCATTCCTTCGTTTCGACGTCGAACTCACCCATCTGGCCCGAGTAGGCGAGGGTGACCCACATGTTGCCGTCCTCGGCCTTCTCGATCGAATGGATGCCAGTGGTCGGACTGGACGGCGAGAGGTAGTCCTTGCCGCCGGGCACGGTGTAGAAGGCCCGCTCGCCGGTGGCCGGGTCGAGGGTCTCGATCACGTCCTGTGCCATGTCGACGGTGTAGACGAGACCGTCGTCGCCCAGCTCGAGGTCGTGGATCACGGCACCGGCCTGGTCGCCCATCAGCCACTCGCGGACCTCGCCCTTGAGCGACTCGCCGGACGGCGGCTCAGGCGGCTCGAAGTTCGTCCAGTTCTCTTCCGCGTCGCGGCCGTAGACGTCCACGATCTTGTCGACCAGGATGTCCTGGGTGTGCTTGTACAGGCCCTGGAAGCCGTCCATCCGGGTCAGCATGACCTCCCAGTCGACCGGTTCCTCGGGGGAGCGGAAGCCGACGGTGCCGACCTGGTGGCAGTAGGCGCACATCATCTTGAAGTTCAGCGCGTCCGCCTCGTCCTCCCACTCCAGCATGTTCATCAGGTCGTGCGCGGGGCGCTGCGACTGCAGGGCCCAACCTTCGGCCTGGCGCAACCGGACCTGGATCGGGGTCGGCTCGGTCGTTTCCTTGAGGTCCTTCCACTCGTCGAGCCAGCCGGTCAGGCGGACGCGGAGCTTGTACTTGCCGGCGGGAACGGCGGGCAGCTTGTAGGTGCCGTCCGGCTGGCTGTAGACCGAAATGCTGCGCTGCTCGTCGGTCGAGAAAAGCGACACGGTGGCGCCGCGAATCGGCGTGCCGTCATTGCCGACGACCGAGCCCGTGTAAACGGTCAGCGGTGCGTCGAGGTTGTTCGCGTTCGGGGCCGCCGCGACGGTCGCGGACGCGACGAGCGCGAGGACTGCGAAGCTGGTCATTGCGACCAGGGACGGAGCGGGTCGGAACATGGGACCTCCTGTGCCTTCTTGGGTGGCTTGGGGTGCAGTTGGGCCGGACTATACAAGAAGAAGCGCCATCCGGATCACCGAAGCGCGAAGGCCGGAAGCCCCGATGTAGTCTGCGCCGATGCAGGAGCGTCCGGGGGCCGACCGTCTCGACCGCTTCGCCGAGAATCCGCGGCGAGCGCTGTGGCTATTGGCGATGCCGATCCTGATCGGCATGTCGATCCAGACGCTCTACATGATCGTCGACATGTTCTTCGTCGGCCGGGTGAGCCCGGAGGCGCTGACCGCTCTCGCCTTCAACATGCCGCTCGTGTTCCTGGCGATGGGCGTGACCTTCGGCCTGGGCACCGGCATCACGGCGGTGATCGCGCAGGCGATCGGCGCCCGCGACCGGGTGCGCGCCGACCGCGCCGCCGAGCACTCGGTGCTGATCGGCGCCCTGGTCGCCGCACTGACGACGGGTTCGGCGCTCGTGTTCGGTATCCCCCTGCTTCACGCGCTCGGCGTCCCGGCCGAACTCGTCCCCCAGGCCTGGAGCTACTTCCGGGTGTTGGCCTGCGGCTACCCCTTCATGATCCTGGCCGTCTTCTTCCGGTCGATCCTCTCGGGCGAAGGGAACGTGAAGACGCCGGTGATCGTCCAGGGCGCCGCCACCGTGCTGAACATCGCCCTCGACCCGCTCTTCATCTTCACCTTCGGCATGGGCGTGGCCGGCGCCGCCCTGGCGACGATCGTCAGCCAGGCCGCGGCCGCCCTGGTCTTCGTCTACCTGCTGTTCGTCGCCAAGCTCTCCTACGTCCGCTTCGACCTCGCGAACTTCCGCTACGACAGCGCGATCATCCGCAGCATCTGCGTCATCGGCCTGCCCGCCTCGCTGTCGTTCCTGGTCATGTCGCTCGGCGGCGGCGTACTGAACCGCATTCTGGTCGAGCACACGCCGGACGCGGTGGCCGCGCTTCAGATCGGCAGTCGTCTCGACCACGTCGTCATCCTGCCCCAGGTCGCGATCGCTTCCGGCCTGGTGACCCTGGTCGGCATGTTCTACGGCGCGCGGCGGGGCGATCTGCTGCGGGAGATCGTCCGCTACGCGATGGTGCGGACGATCCTGCTCAGCATCGCGATCGCCGCGGCGTTCTATGTCCTGGCGCCCGCCCTCGTCGCCTTTTTCACCGACAGTCCCGGGATCCGCTCCTTGGGCGTCGACTACCTGCGAGTGGTCGTCTTCGCTTACCCCTTCATCGGGGTTTCCATCCTCACCGGCCGCAGCCTTCAGGGCCTGGGCCGTGGCTCCCCGGAGCTCTGGCTGTCCCTGCTGCGAGTCATCCTGATCAGCGCTCCCCTGGCCTGGGCTGCGACCTTCTGGCTGCGCGGACCGGTGCAGTGGGTCTGGTACTCGTCCCTGATCGGCACCGTCATCTCAGCCTCGGTCGCGCTCGCCTGGCTCGCGGCCGGACTGCGCCGGGCGATCGCCAGCATAGGCCGCGGCGAGTCCCCGCTCGGTGCTCCCGCCAGCGGCGGCGAACTGTCGGTGGATGCCGCCACCGAGGCGCCTGAACCCGCATGAGTCGAGCCCTGCTCCGCGTCGCCACGCTGTGTGCGGCCCTGACCGTTGGCACCGCGACCGCCCAGGACTGCCCCGGCCCCGAGCTCCACGGCCTCTTTCCCCAGGACATCTACGTCTTCCGCGGCTTCGTGACCGAGGCGGCCGCGCTGCCGCTGGAAGACGGCGGCGCCTTCCAGCTCGAAGTCCAGGTCGAAGGGGCTGTTCACCTGCCCCGACCCCGCTCGCGCTACGCGGTGACCATCGAGACGACGGACGAGAGCTGCGCGAAGCGGCCGCTCACGGCGCGCGAGCTGCGCGACCGCTTCGCCGTCGGCGACGAAGTGAAGATCGTCGCCCACGAGATTCCCGGATCGACGCGATCGCTCGTGGCCCCCTACCACCGGGTCGCCCTGGTCATGGCCGAAGCCGGGGAGAGCGACCTGATCAAGAACGACTTCGACTACTACGACGCCCTGCTGGAACTCGACGCCCGTTTCGCGGACACCGAGAAGTTCTCGCTCGTCTCGCAGATGGGCCGCTACCTGCCCTCGAGGGACGACTTCAGGCGGCTGCTCGAGGAGCAGATCCAGGAGCGGCGCTTCCGGCGCCAGTTGCTCGATCTCTACGACGCGCTCAGGGAGCCCTAGCCAGTTCGCGCTCCATGATCTCGAAGTGGACCGGGCGAAGCGGTTTTCTCGTCGGCGGCGGGTTGACCGCCTCGAACGGCTCCTTCCGGACCACCCGGTATCCCCGCCGGCCGTACCAGGCGAGCAGCTCCGGCCGGCTGCTGAGCACCCAGAGCTGGCAAACGCTGCAGCCCGCATCGTGCAGCCAGTCCTCCGCCGCGGCCATCAGGTCGCGGCCCAGCCCCAGACTCTGTCGCGTCGATGCGACGGACACCAGGCCCAGGTAGCCGGTCTCGCCACGCAACTCGACGTAGACACAGCCCGCCAGCCCGTCTATCTCCGCGTCGCACACGAGGAACGAACCGCGCTCGAGGCGGTCCATCACGTCCGGGAGTGCGATCCTCTCGCCGGTCAGCACGTCCGCCTCCACCTCGAAGGCGTCGTTGACGAGCGCGACGATCGCCGGTGCGTCGCCGGCCGTGGCGTAGCGCCAGGTGAATGCCATGGCGCGGGATGCTAGCGCCCCGCCTGTATCCTCCTGTTCCTCTTTACCACTCTAGGGATCGGCGCAGAATGCCCAACCTCGGACGGGTCCTCATCAGCAACCGTGGCGAGATCGCCATCCGCATCGCCAAGGCGGCGGAGGTCCTGGGCATCGAGTCGGTCGGCGTCTATCCCGCGGCCGACTCCCTGTCGCTCCACACGCGACTGACGACCGAGGCGCTACAAATCGGCAACGGCGCCCCCGACGACCCCGTCGCCGCCTATCTCGACGCCGAGGATCTGGTCGCCGCCGCCCTAGCCAGCGGCTGCGACTGCGTCCATCCCGGCTACGGATTCCTGGCCGAGAACGCGGACTTCGCCGAGCGCTGCGCCGCGGCCGGCCTGGTCTTCGTCGGCCCGCCGCCGGCCGTCCTCTCCCTGTTCGGCGACAAGGTGCGCGCGCGCCAGCTTGCCGCTTCCCTCGACATCCCGGTCGTTCCCGGCAGCGACGGACCGGTGGACTCGGCCAACGAGGCGGCGGCGCTCGCGGATCTGCTCGGCTATCCCGTGATGCTCAAGGCCGCAGCGGGAGGGGGCGGCCGCGGTATGCGCACGGTGCGCTCCGGGGACGCGATGACCGAGGCCTTCGAGCGGTGCCGAAGTGAAGCGGAGGCCGCGTTCGGCGACGGCGCGCTGTTCGTCGAGAAGCTGATCGAGCGCCCGCGACACATCGAGGTGCAGGTCCTGGCCGACGCGAACGGCAACGCCGTCCACCTGCACGAGCGGGACTGCTCCGTTCAGTTGCGCAACCAGAAGGTGATCGAGACGGCCCCCGCGCCCGGCCTGGACAACGAACTGCGCGAGCGTCTCCTAGTCGACGCGGTCAGGCTGATGGAGACGGCTGGCTACGTCAACGCCGGGACGGTCGAGTTTCTGGTCGTCCCCGAGAGCGACGAGCACTTCTTCATCGAGTGCAACGCCCGCATCCAGGTCGAGCACACCGTCACCGAGCAGGTCACCGGGTTCGATCTCGTCGAGGCTCAGTTTCGACTTGCCGCTGGCGCCAGCCTCGACTCCCTGGGTCTCGGCGACCAGGCTGCGGTCGGCGAGCCTCGGGGCTTCGCCGTCCAGGCCCGCGTGGTCGCCCGCGGCGCCGGAACGCTGAACGCGTACAAGGAACCCGCCGGTCCCGGCGTGCGAGTCGACGGCTGCGGCTATGTCGGCTATTCGCCGCCGCCCCAGTTCGACCCCCTGCTGGCCAAGGTGACGGCCACGAGTTCCTCCTCGTTCGGTCCCGGCGCCGCGTCCTTCACCGCCGCCGTCGAGCGCACGCGACGAGCGGTCTCGGAGTTCCACGTCGGCGGACTCGCCACGAACCTCGACCAGCTCAAGGCGATCCTCGCCCATCCCTCCGTCCGCGCCGGCGATGCCCGGACCACGCTCCTGGAGGAGAACCCGGAACTGCTCTCTGCCGACACCGGCATCGCGGCCGCCAACGGCGCCATGACCCTGTTGCGGCAACAGGCGACCGTGATGGGTCTCTCGGTAGCGAGCGGCGCGGGCACGCAGACCGCGGCCAGGACGAGCTCCGCCGAACTCGACGTAGAACCCGGTCAGCAAGGCGTCGCCTGCCCGATGGCCGGCTCGGTCCTCGAGGTGCGCGCGGCGGACGGCGAGCAGGTCGCCGCCGGCGAAACCCTGCTCGTCGTCAGCGCGATGAAGATGGAGTCCGCCGTCGCGTCGCCCTGCGACGGCCGGGTGGCCGCCCTCCAGCCGCTGCAACCGGGCGACACGGTGGAGGCCGGCCAGGTCGTCGCGGTGATCGCGCCCGCCAGGGAAGCTACGGGCGAAGCGGTGGCCGACCAACGGGACGACACCTGGGCGCCGATGCTCGAGGACGTGGCCACGATGCAGGCCCTGGCCCTCGAGCGCCTCGCCCCGGGCTCCGACGATCCCGGAGTCGTTCGCCAGCGCAGCCGCGGCAAGCTGACCTGCCGGGAACGAATCGACCTCCTGCTCGACGAAGACTCCTTCCACGAGATCGGCAGCATCGCGGGTTTCGCGTCCTACGACGAGGCCGGCGCGATCACGGCCTTCACGCCGGCCAACCACGTCGGCGGATGGGGCCGGATCGAAGGCCGCACCGCGGTCGTCTGCGCCGACGACTTCACTTCCCGGGGCGGCCACGCGGACGGCGCGATCGGCGCGAAGAGCAGCTATCTCGACCGGCTGGCCCTCGAGATGCGCGCGCCCTCGATCCGACTGCTCGACGGCTCGTCGGGCGGCGGCAGCGTCGCCGCGATGGTGCCGCAACAGCAGAAGGCGGGCGAGAGCAAGGCCAAGGAAAGCCGCGGCGCGATCAAGGCCGGACGGCCCCGGGTCGCGGGCGGCGGCGGCTCCTTCCTGCCCGGACACCTCGGCAGCACGATGTACACGGAACAACTGGGCACCGTGCCGGTCGTCAACGTCCTGCTCGGCAGCGTCGTCGGCATCGGCGCCGCCAAGGCGGTGCTCGGCCACTTCTCGGTCATGGTGCGCGACATCGCGCAACTGTTCGTCGCCGGACCGCCCGTCGTGCGCCCAGCGATGGGCTACGACATCACGAAGGAGGACCTGGGCGGCTGGCACATCCACTGCCGCAACGGCTCGGTGGACAACCTGGCGGAGACCGAGGAGGAGGCGATGCTCCTCACCCGGCGCTTCCTCTCCTACCTGCCCTCCTCCGTCTTCGAGCCTCCCCCGACCGCGGCGCCGGACCCGAACGACCCGCCCGATCGGCGCGACGAAGAGCTGTTCAACCTGATCCCCCGCAAGCGCACGGCGACCTTCGACGTCCGCCGCGCGATCCGCCTGATGGCGGACCGGGACTCGTTCTTCGAGATCGGTCCGCTCTGGGGCACCGACCAGGTCACCGGTTTCATCCGCATGGACGGCCATCCCATGGGCGTCATCGCCTCGGACAGCCAGCACGCCAACGGCGGCGCGCTCACCGCCGACGGCTGCCGCAAGCTGATCCGCCACCTGGACCTCTGCGACCTCTTCCACCTGCCGGTCCTCAACCTGGTCGACAACCCCGGTTTCGCCGTGGGCCTCGAACACGAGATCACCGGCACGATCCGCTGGGGCGGCCAGTGGATGATCGCCTTCGCACAGGCCACCGTCCCGGTCTTCACCGTCATCATGCGCCGCAGCTTCGGCGTCGCCGGCAACAACTACGCGACCCCGCGCGCCCAACCCTCCATGCGCGTCGTCTGGCCCGCCGCCGACACCGGCGGCATCCCACCCGAGGGCGGCATCGAAGCCGCCTACAAGCGCCAGCTCGCCCAGGCCGAAGACCCGAAGGCCTTCCGCGAGGAGTTGATGGCCCGGATCGAAAGCGCCCGCGGCCCGGTCGGCCCCCTCTCCCGCTTCCAGGTCGAAGAGATGATCGACCCCCGCGACACCCGCGCCCTCATCTGCGAGTGGCTCGACCTAGCGTGGAACATCGTCTCGCAGCCGGCGCGGCTCAAGCCGCGGGCAACGCAGTTCCGGCCCTGAGGCGGGGCGGTGGTTGCACCCGCCTGAACCGGGCCGAGGGGTAAGGTCCCAGGGGACGCTCACCCCTTCTTGGTGGATGGAGGGATGGGGGTTCGCTTCGGTCGGCTTCGCTCCGGTACGACCTCAGCTACTGGGACGACACGGGCAGTCGCTCGCCTCCAGCCCCCTGGAACCCTCCCCTCGGCCCGTTTCAGGCTGGACGACTTCAGCTCAGCGCCACCGCGCGCCACGTGCCGGTGCGCCGGCCTTCCGGCCGGCATCCGCCCGTAGTGAGCTTCACCGGTCGCAGCAAAGGCACCCGTCAGGTGACGGCGTAGCTCTGGGTGCGCGGGTCTTCCGACCCGCTGCCGCCGCAGGCGGCCAGCCGCCGCGACGCTCGTAGATGGCTGCCCGAATGTCGGCCCAGTCAGCACACTGGAACTCCGGCTGCAGACCGTACCCGCCTACGCTCGCGTCCCGTTTCCCTGCATGCAGGAGCAGCCGATGCCGATACGCTGGCGCGCCCCAAGAGGCCGACCGTGCGACGACTCACCGACTACCGCGTCCTGACCTTCGACTGTTACGGCACCCTGATCGACTGGGAGACCGGCATCTGGGACGCGCTGCAGCCGCTGATCATGGGGAACCTAGACGCCAAGGTCACGCGCGACGACGCGCTGCTTGCATTCGGACAGTGCGAGAGCCTTCAGGAGCAGGAGACGCCCGATCTGCTCTACTCCGACCTGCTGGCCCGCGTGCATGGACGCATCGCCGACCGCCTGCGCATGCGGTCCAACCCGGAACTCGACGAAGCGTTCGGCGCCTCGGTTCCCGACTGGCCTGCGTTCGGCGACACGGCCGACGCGCTACGTGTCCTCAAGCGCCACTTCCGGCTCGTCATTCTCTCCAACGTGCACAGGGACGGCATCGCCGGCTCGAACCGCAAGCTCGGTGTCGAGTTCGACGCGATCCACACCGCGGAGGAGATCGGTTCCTACAAGCCGGCCGACCGGAACTTCGAGTATCTGCTCGATCACCTCAAGTCCGACTTCGGACTCGACCGATCCGACGTCCTGCACACGGCGCAGAGCCTGCACCACGACCACGTGCCGGCCAAGCGGTTCGGGCTCGCCAACGCCTGGATCGACCGGCAACGGCTGTCCGAAGGCGGAAGCTGGGGCGCTACCGAACGCGTCGAGGCGGCCCCGGCCACCGACTTCGTGTTCTTCTCGATGGGCGAGATGGCCCGGGCCGTCGAAGAGTGCGCGAGCACCGGCGCTTGACGGGCCGGGTTCGGGCGTCACTCCTCAGCCGTCCTCCTCCACCGTCAATCGGTACTTCGCAGCAGCAAGGTACGTGGCCTCCTGGCGCAGGTCGGCCCTGGTCAGGGGCGACTTCTCCAGCCAGGCCGCGGGCAGCACGAGCCTCAGATCGCGCCCGTCGACCTCGAGCCTGACCGCCAGTGGTTCGTCCCGCCGGCTGCGGTGGAGTACTGCCGCGAGCCGCAACAGGACAGCGCCGCGCCGCGCCGGTTGCCGCCATCCCGAGGGGAGGCGATCGAAGATCTGGCGCGGGAACTTGCGGCGGTGGCTCCGCACGAGTGAAGCCAGCAGCACGTGTTCCTGGAGCGAAAACCCGTGCATCTCCGCGTTCTCGACGATGTAGGCGCCGTGCTTGTGGAAGCCGGCGTGGTTGATGTCCAGACCGACCTCGTGCAACTGGGCCCCCCAGGAGAGCATGAGCCACGGAAGCTGTCCTGTCAGGTTCCAGGCCTCGGCGCACTGCTCGAGGAGCTGCAGCGCGGTTCCCCGGACCCTCTCCGCCTGCTCCGGCTGCACGTGGTATCGCCGGGCCATCGACTCGACGGCCGCGTGCCGGGTGTCTTCGTGGTGCAGGCGGCCGAGCAGGTCGTACAGGGCGCCCTCCCGCAGGGCGCCGCCGGCTACCCGCATGTGCTCGATGCCCAGTGCCTTGAACACCGCCAGCAGCACAGCGACCCCGCCGGCGAACACGGGCGCCCGTCCGTCGCTGAGGCCCTTGATGCCGCCCTGCACCGTGACGCCCCGTTCGAGCAACAGTTCCCGAAGGCGCAGCAGAGCCTCGAGCGTGATTCCCTGCTCGCACCAGCCAGCCGCCTGCACCACTTCGGCCACCGAACGAACCGTCCCGGACGAGCCCACCGCCACGCGCCAGCCGGCGCCGTTCCGGAAACGGCGCTCGACCGGTTCCAGCTCCTGCAGGGCCGCGATCTCCGCCCGTTGCCACCGCTTCTCCTTCACCCGGCCGTTCCGGAAGTGCCGCAGGCTGAAGCTGACGCAACCCATGTACAGGCTCTCAAGATCGAGCGGCCGCGAGCCCTCGCCGACGATCAGCTCGGTCGAGCCGCCGCCGATGTCCACCACCAGGCGCCGTTCGTCGCCGGCCAGGCTCCTCGACACGCCCAGGTAGATCAGCCGCGCCTCCTCCAGGCCCGACACGATCTCCACCGGATGACCGAGCGATCGTTGCGCTGCCTCCAGCAGATCGCGGGCGTTGCGCGCCTGCCGCAGCGTGTTCGTGCCCACGACCCGAACCGTTCCCGGAGGAAACGAGCGCACGCGTTCGCCGAAGCGGCCGAGACAGTCGAGCGCACGCGCCGTTGCCTCCGGAGTCAGGCGCTTGCGCTCATCGAGTCCGGCGGCGAGCCGCACGAACTCCTTCCGCCGGTCGACGAACACGAGCTGGCCGCCCCGCACTTCAGCCACGACCAGATGAAAGCTGTTGGAGCCCAGGTCGGCGGCGGCAACCACCTCCGGATCCGTCGGCGGGAGAGGGAGCGAGTGCTGCGAGTCCGCCATTCGCGCGCAAGTATGATCGCTCGCCATGCCGGTGGAACTCCGTTCCGACACGATGACCCGGCCATCCCCGGCCATGCGCAGGGCGATGGCCAAGGCCGAAGTCGGCGATGACGTCTTTCGAGAGGATCCGACCGCCAATCGCCTCCAGGAGCGTGTCGCCGACTTGCTCGGCCGGGAGGCGGCCCTCTTCGTCCCTTCCGGCACGCAGGGCAATCTCTCGTGTCTGCTCGCGCACGAGCTGCCCCGCGGCAGCGAGGTTCTGCTCGAGTCGAACGCTCACATCATCAATCACGAGAACAACGGGATCACGGGCATCGGCGGCCTCCTGCCGCGGCCGGTGACGGCGGGGGCCGACGGCATCCTGACGCCGGAACAGGTCGAGGCGGCAATACAGCCCGACCACTCGACCGTGGCTCCGACCCGGCTGCTCTGCCTGGAGAACAGTTGCAACCGCGCCGGGGGTACGGTCTATGAACCGGAACGCACACGCGCGCTCTGCGACCTGGCGCACCGCCGCGGTCTTCGCGTCCACCTCGACGGCGCCCGCCTCTTCAACGCCGCGACCGCGCTCAACTGCACGCCTGCCGAGGCCGCGGGACCCGTCGACTCGCTCTCCTTCTGCTTCTCGAAGGGGCTGGGGGCGCCCGCCGGATCGATCGTCGTCGGCTCGCGCGACTTCGTCCGCAACGTCCGGCGCTACCGCCAGATGTGCGGCGGCCAGATGCGGCAGGTGGGCGTGCTCGCCGCCGCCGCCGAGGTCGCCCTCGACGAAAGCCCACCGCTGCTGGTCCAGGATCACGAGAACGCCCGCCTGCTCGCGGAGACTCTCAACGACCTTCCCGGCGTCGCACTGATCGCGGAACAGCGAACGAACATCCTCATCTTCTCGGTCGAGGGCACGGGACGCAGCGCCCCGGAGTGCGTCGAGGCGCTCCGGAAGGAGAACGTGCTCTGCCTGGACGTGAGCCCGGTGCACATCCGTCTCGTCACCCACCGCGACGTGAGCCCCGAGGAGACGACGCAGGCGGCCGAAGCGCTGGTCCGGGTGTTCGGTGGCTGAGGAACGCGGCCTGGTTCCCGTCAGGCCGTTCGACGAACTGCGTGTCGGCGAGACGTTCCCGCTACCCAGCCGCACCGTGACCGAAGCTCACTTCGCCGCGTTCCAGGCCCTATCGGGCGACAACCACCCGATCCACTACGACATCGAGTACTGCAAGTCGCAAGGCCACGACGGGCTGCTCGCCCACGGCCTCCAGGTGCTCTCCTACACGGCGGCCGGCGCCGGCACCTTCGCCGACGCGGTCGGCCGCGCCATGATCGGTTACATCGACCAGTCATGCCGCTTCCTGAAGCCGGTGTACCCGGGCGACACCCTGTACCCGATGCTGCGCATCGCGGAGCTGAAGCGCCAGCGGACGACCGGCGTGATCGTGCTGGAGAGCGAGATCGACAACCAGCGCGGCGAACGGGTGCTGGAGGGCCGGCAGAGCTACCTCGTGCGGCTCCAGGGAGACTCCTAGGGGAGCGGTTCGAAGTCGAACACCGGCGCCGCAGATCCGGCCAGCGGCACGGCGCGGACGCTAAACACCCTGCGCAGCAGGTCCGGATCGAGGACGTCCGCCGGGGGTCCCTCGGCGACCAGGGCGCCCGCGTCCAGCACGGCCACCCGGTCGGCGAAACGCGCGGCCGCGTTCAGGTCGTGGAGGACCAGCACGACCGAGCGTCCCTCGTCGACCAGATTGCGCGCCAGGCCCAGGAGGTCGAGACCGTGGGCGAGATCGAGGTTCGAGGTCGGTTCGTCGAGCAGCAGGACCTCCGCCTCGGTTGCCAGACAGCGCGCCATCAGCACCCGCTGCAGCTCGCCTCCCGACAGCGTCGTCACCCGTCGTTCGGCCAGCGCCAGCACGTCCGTGTCGTCCAGGCAGCGGTCGATCCATCCGCGGTCGGCGGAACGGGTGCCGAACAGGCGGCTTTCGTGCGGGTAACGGCCGAGGGTCACGAACTCGCGCACCGTGAACTCGAAGGTCGGGCGCACGGTCTGCGGCACATAGGCCACCCGTCTGGCCGCCTGACGCCGCGGCAGAGCCGCCAGGTCGAAGCCGCCCAGCAGTACGCGGCCTTCGGTCAACCGCCACGCGCCGCTCAGGAGCCGCAGCAGGGTCGACTTGCCGGCCCCGTTCGGACCCACGACCGAAATCAAGGTGGCCGGCTCGATGACGAGATCGACGCCGCGCAGGAGCCAGCGTCCCCGCCGCTCGACGCCGCCGCCCTCGAGTTCGAGCCGCGGCGCGGCGGGTACGGCCGCCGCCGTCGTCATCGGGAAACCGCCACTTCGCCTTCGTGGCGCACCAGCAGGAACAGGAAGAACGGAGCGCCGACGAAGGCCGTCACGACGCCCAGGAAGACCTCCTGGGGGGCCGCCACGGTGCGGGCCAGGAGATCGGCGCCGACGACGAACCAGGCGCCCGTCAGGAACGCAGCCGGCAGCAGCCGTCGATGGACCGGTCCCAGCAGGAGACGCACGAGGTGCGGCACGACGAGCCCGACGAAGCCGACCACACCGCTCACCGCGACCGCGCTACCAGTGAGGATCGCCGCGCTCCAGAGCACGGCCCGTTTCGCCCGCTCGATGTCGACGCCGAGCGAGGCGGCCACCTCCTCGCCCTCTAGCAGCAGGTCCAGGTCGCGCGCGAACCAGACCGCTATCGCGCAACCGATGACCATTCCCGGCAAGATCATCCCGGCGTGGACCCAGCCGCGGTCGGTGACGCCGCCCATCATCCAGTAGGCGATCCTGCGCGCCGCCTCGTACTGCTCCCAGGAGCGGGCGATGAGCCACGAGTTGACGGCGGCGAGCAGGGCGTTCAGCGCAACGCCGGCGAGCAACAGCGTGGTGACCGGCGTGTAGCCGTCGCGGGTGGCGATCCGGGTCACGATCAGGAGGGACAGAAGGGCACCGCCGACCGCGAACAGCGGGGCCGCGAGCAGGAAGCCGCCGGCCAGTCCGAAGGTCAGCGCGAAGACGGCGCCGGTGGCGGCGCCGGTGCTGGTGCCGACGATCCCGGGCGACGCCAGCGGGTTGCGGAACAGGCCCTGCATCTGGGCGCCCGCCAGGGCCAGACAGCCGCCGACCATCGCCGCCACCACTACCCTCGGCGCGCGGAGCGCCCAGACGATCGCGTCCACCCTCGGATCGACGGGGCCGTGCTCGCCTGGCAGAAGATGCCGCGCCAGCACGATCAGCACGTCGCTTCCTTCGAGCGGCACCGCCCCCCGGAACAGGCCGATCCCGGCGAACGCCAGCAGCAGCGCCAGGCCGGCGCCCATGTACCACCAGAAGCCGGCCCGGTAGCCGCCGAACGCGACTCTCATTCTGGTGCAGTCACCGGGTTCCGCGCGCCAGCGGCTTCGATGCGTTCGGAGGCGCGCACGAGCGCGTCGGCGAGCCGTTCGACCATGCTCGCGACGTGGTGCGAGATGGCCGCCATGTCCCGCCCATCTAGCGACTCCAGGTTACCGAGCGTCGCAGCCCGCGTGCCGTCCAGCGCGGCAGGCACGACGTCGCCGGCCACATAGGAATCCGTGAAGATGACGTCCGGATCCCAGACGACGACCTGCTCGGCGCTGATCCGCGGCCAGCCTTCAAGACCATTCTCCGCCGCCAGGTTCACGGCCCCCAGGTAGCTGAGCGCATCGTCGAACACGGTTCGGCCGCCCAACACCACTCCGCCGCTCCAGTGAACGACGCGCAGGCCGTCGGCCCGCGAACCCACCCGCGCCCGCGCTTCTTCCAGACGCTGCCTCATCGAACCGACGAGGCGCGCCGCCTCGCGATCCCGGCCGATCGCAAAACCGACGGTTCGGATGTTCCGCTCGATCGCTGCGAGACTCTCGTGATCGAGCAGGACGACGACCGGCACACCGGCCGCCTCCAACTGAGCCAGCGTTTCCTGCGTGTTGAAGCCCGCCGCGAACACCAGGTCCGGCGAAGCCGCCAGGATCTCCTCGGTGCTGAAGCCGCCGACGTTTCCCAGGCGCTGCGCCTTGTCGGCGCTGGCGCTGAACTGTGGGTCGCCGGCGAAGGGCGACAGCAGCACGATCCGCTCCGGCTCGGCGATCTCCAGCAGGATCTCGTCGGTCGCCAGCGTTCGGGAGGCGATCCGCTCGGGCGACGCCGCCAACCGGACCACCCTGCCGGCGCCCCGGATCTCGCGCCAGGCGCCGTCCGTGCCGGGGTCGACGAGTTCGAGTCTGGCGCCTTCCACACTCCGGAGGTACTGCCCATGGTCACCCTCCAGGTCGAGCGGTGCTCCACCGGCCGCCTCGACGCCGGCGCCGGGAGGACGTCCGCAGGCGAAGACCGTGATCGCCGCGACGATTACCAGGCTCAGCGCGGTCCGGGCACCGATCGTTGGGGGCGGCCGGAGCATCGGGATCGAAGCTATACTGCCGCCCCCTCAGGACAAAGAACGCCGGGAAGCGCAATTCGCCAGGGAGCAAACTTCGATGAGCATCAAGACCGGGGACTCGATCCCGGAAGCCAGTTTCAAGCAGATGACGCCGGACGGCATCGTCGACATTTCGACCCGCGAGCTGTTCGAAGGCAAGAAGGTCGTCCTCTTCGCCGTGCCGGGCGCGATGACCCCGACCTGCTCGGAGGTCCACATGCCGGGCTTCATCGAGAACCTCGACGCGATCAGGTCGGGCAACGTCGACACCGTGGCCTGCCTCGCCGTCAACGACGTCTTCGTCATCAACGAGTGGCGCAAGGCACGGAGCATTCCCGACGACATCGTCCTGTTGTCCGATGGCAATGGCGAGTTCACCTCGAAGGTCGGGCTCGAACTCGACGCTTCGCGTTTCGGCATGGGCACCAGGTCGCGACGTTACGCCGCGATCGTCGACGACGGCGTCTTGACCTACCTCGGCGTCGAGCCGGCGGGCGAAGTCGGCGTCAGCGGCGCCGAAGCGGTCCTCGAACAGCTCGGCTGAATCACCCGGCAGTCCTCAGCCTGGGGGTCTCTTGACCAACCACAGGGTCGACAGCCTCACCGATTCGATCTACGTCCCCTTCGACGAGGAGGCGTGGGGGCGGCTGCGGGCCGAGACGCCCCTGCCGCTCTCCGAGAAGGAACTGGAGCGCCTGCGCGGCATCAACGAGCAGGTCTCGCTCGAAGAGGTCGCACAGATCTACCTGCCGATGTCGAGGCTGCTCAATCTCTACGTCGGCGCCACCCAGGATCTCTACCGAGCCAGCAGCACGTTCCTGGGCGGCCTGACGGCCAAGGTGCCCTACATCATCGGGATCGGCGGCAGCGTCGCGGTAGGCAAGAGCACGACCGGGCGCATCCTCCGCGAGCTGCTCGCCCGCTGGCCGAACCATCCCCAGGTCGACCTGGTGACGACTGACGGCTTCCTCCACCCCAACGCGGTGCTGGAAGAGCGCGACCTGATGGAGCGGAAGGGCTTCCCGGAGAGCTTCGACCTGCGCACGCTCGTGAACTTCGTGCTCCAGGTCAAGTCAGGGGAGCGAAAGGTCGAGCATCCGGTGTACTCGCACCATTCGTACGACATCCTGCCCGGCGTCACCGAGGTCGTCGACCAGCCCGACATCCTGATCCTCGAGGGCCTGAACGTGCTGCAGGCACGCTCGCAGTCGCCGTCCCGGAACAGCCGGGTCATGCTCTCCGACCTCTTCGACTTCTCGATCTACGTCGACGCCGAGACGGAGGTCATCGAGCGCTGGTACGTCGAGCGTTTCCTGACCTTCCGCGACACCGCGTTCCGCGATCCGGATGCCTACTTCCACCGCTACGCCAGCCTGAGCGAGAGGGACGCGATCGACACCGCCCGGGGCATCTGGAAGACGATCAACGAACCGAACCTGGTCCAGAACATCCTGCCGACCCGCGAGCGCGCGGACCTGATCCTGGAGAAAGCGCCCGACCACGCCGTGCGGCGGATCCGCCTGCGCAAGCTCTAGGCCGCCCTACCGGGACGGCAGCCAGCTCGGCTCTCGCAGAGCTCCGGTCTCGTCGAGGAGTTCGTCGAGTCGTCCCGACAGCCGGTCGAAGAGCGCCTTGAGCTCCAGCACCTCGCGCGCCCAGTCGTCGCGAGGGTTCCGGGCGGCGGAGGCGGCGGCCACCCGGAGCCGGGCTTCGACATTGCCGGCTCCGTGACGGGTGATGAAGCCGCCCAGGAGATTGCGCCGCTCCTCCGGGTCGACCTGCACATCGTAGAGCTCGTAGCGATCCCAGACGCCGTGGAAGCGCATGAACTTGTACCGGTCGGTGCGCACGCCCAGCACAGTCGGCGTCTGGGGGAATGACCGTTCCCAGAAGTACTCGTACAGGAACGCGTCCCGCCACGGCGGCGGTTCGGCGCCCGGACCGGTCTCGAGCAGGCCGAAGAAGGACCGGCCCTGGACGGAGTCAGGAACTTCCACGCCCGCGGCCTCGAGGAAGGTGGGCGCGAAGTCGAGGTTGACGATCATCTCGGGACGCCTGAGGCCCCCGGCGCCGCCGCCGAGCCACGGCGCCATCACCACCAGCGGCACCCGGATCGACGCCTCGTACATCGTCCGCTTGTCGATCAGACCGTGTTCGCCGAACTGGAAGCCGTTGTCCGACGTGAAGACGAGCAGGGTCTCTTCCAGCAGGCCCCGCTCCTCCAGCGCTCCGACGATCCGGCCCACGCTGTCGTCGACGCCGCGCATCGTCTCCGCGTAGTCCACGGCGAACTGCTGGAAGTCGACCGAGTTGTCGTACAAGCCGTCGACGCCGTGCCAGCTCCGCCGCTGCGCCTCGACCCAGTTCGGCTTGCCCTCGTAGTTCTCGTACCGGTTCGGCATCGTCGCCGGCGGTGGATACCGCTGCCCGGCATAGCTGCCGAGATGGCGTTCCGCCGGCCGGAACGACGCATGCACGGCTTTGTGCGAAACGTAGAGGAGGAACGGCGCCTCCTCCCCTTCGGCGCCGGCCAGGAAGTCCAGCGCGTAGTCCGTGATCAGGTCCGTCGTGTAGCCCTGCCGCGGCACCCGTTCGCCGTCGACGTTGAAGGTCTGGTTGTAGTAGAGGCCCTGGCCCGGGAACGAGACCCAGCGATCGAATCCGGGCCGGGGGGCGTCGGATGTACCCCCCATGTGCCACTTGCCGACGAAGGCGGTTCGGTAGCCCGCACGCTGGAGTTCCTGCGGGAAGGTCGGCGTCGCCGGGTCCAACCGGGTGCGGTTGTCGAGCACGCCGTGCCGATGGGCGTACTGCCCGGTGAGGATCGAAGCACGGCTCGGCGAGCACAGCGATGTCGTCACGAAGGCGTTCTCGAACAGCACCCCGCGCTCGATCAGGCGGTCGAGGTGAGGCGTCTCCAGGAAGGCGTGGCCGAGCGCGGAGGCCGCGTCGTAGCGCTGGTCGTCGATCAGGATGAACACGATGTTCGGCCGCTCTGCGGCCAGCCCGGGAGCCGTCGCGGGCAGGGCCGCTCCACACACCGCGAGCAGGATCGCTCCGAGGCCCGGATGCGCTCGGGAAGATCGCGCAGGTCCCCGTCTTCGTCGATTCGTCGTCATCGTGCTCCCCTTCATTTCGGTTCCCCTCACCGGCCTGGCCCCAGGCCGACCCCGGCCAGTTCCTCCGAATCGTAGTTCCAGCGCCGGTAGTTCCACATCCACTGCTCCGGCCGCGCCCGTACCTTTCGTTCGATCGCCGAGGCGATCCGCTGCGACAACTCCACCGGATCCCGTGAGCCGCCGGGCCGGCGCAACATCTCGCTCTCCAGGCGGTAGCTGAAGGGCCCTTCGCGAACACAGAAGGCGGCGATCAGCGGGCAGTCCCGCTTGGCCGCCAGCGCCGCGGGACCGCCGACGAACTCCGTGCGGCGGCCCAGGAAGTCGACCTCCGGGCCGCGCCGCTGGTCCGGCCGCTGGTCGACGACCATGATCAGGGTCTCCCGCCGGTTGAGACAGCTCAGCATGTCCCGCAGGAGGGAGGTCCGGCCGCTCCAGATCACCCGAACCCCGGCCCGGGCGCGCATCCGCTCGACGAACGCGGACGCCGCCCTGGCCCGGGATGGTTTGGCTACCGCGCAGACCGCCGACGAGGAGGCGCGGACGGTGCTCTGGGCCAGCAGTTCCCAGGCGCCCAGGTGGCCGGTGACCAGCACCTGACCGCGGTCGTGCGCCTCGACCTCGGCCATCAGTTGCCGCAAGTCGTCGAAGCCATCCATCGACGCGACGTCGAGCCGTTTCCGGTCGAAGCTGATCCTGACCGTCTCGAGCGCCGCCACGATCTGGTGGCGCACACAGCGCCATTCCAGGTCGCGCGCCTCCGGCGACCCCGGCGGCAGCCCCAGCACGACCGCCAGGTTCTGCCGCATCAACCGGACGTCGCGAGGCGTCACTCCCCGCAGATGCGCCAGCAGGCCGGAGACAGGTCCGAACAATGCCGCCGGCAGCAAACGGATCAGCCAGGAAACGGCATGGAGAAAGGCCCCGGTGGTGCGATCGGTCATGTGGGTGCAAGAGTGTAGATGGCGACGGTGTACTATGCCGGCTCTTGAGCGAACAACCCGGTTCTTCTTCCTCGCCGCCTCCGGCGGACCCTTCGGCCTACTGGCGGGCAAACCTGCGGTTGATGGCGATCCTCCTCTCCATCTGGTTCGTCAGCTCCTACGTCCTCGGCATCTTCCTGGTCGAGCCGCTGAACGGCGCCCAACTCGGCGGCTTCCCGCTCGGGTTCTGGTTCGCGCACCAGGGGTCGATCTACGTCTTCATCGTCCTGATCCTCGTCTACGCGGCGACGATGGACCGGCTCGACCGCCGCTACGGCGTCGACTGAGCCGGTCACAGACGCCCGACTCTGACGCCCGCCGACCCTCGCGATGAACGTTCAGGCCTGGACCTACCTGATCGTCACCGCGACCTTCGCGCTCTACATCGGCATCGCCTGGTGGAGCCGCGTCAGGACGACATCGGGCTTCTACGTCGCCGGTCGCGGCGTGCCGGCCGTGGCCAACGGCATGGCAACGGGCGCCGACTGGATGAGCGCCGCCTCCTTCATCTCGATGGCGGGCCTCATCTCCTTCATGGGCTACACCGGCACGATCTACCTGATGGGCTGGACCGGCGGCTACGTCCTGCTGGCGCTCCTGCTCGCGCCGTACCTCCGCAAGTACGGCAAGTTCACGACCTCCGAGTTTGTCGGCGACCGCTACTACTCCGACGCCGCCCGGCTGGTGGCAGCCGCCTGCACGATCTTCGTCTCCTTCACATACATCGCCGGGCAGATGCGCGGCGTCGGGGTCGTGTTCTCGCGCTTCCTGGAAGTCGAGGTCCACTGGGGCGTGATCATCGGCGTCGTCATCGTCTTCTTCTACGCCGTCCTCGGCGGCATGCGAGGGATCACCTATACCCAGGTCGCCCAGTACTGCGTTCTCATCGTCGCCTTCCTGATTCCGGCCGCGGCCATCTCCTGGAAGATCACCGGCAATCCGATTCCGCAGCTCGGCTTCGGCGGCACGGTCCAGGAAGGTCAGCAGGCCGGCGTCTTCCTGCTCGAGGCACTGGACGCGCTGCATCGGGAACTCCGGCTGCCGGAGTACACGGCAGCCTTCGTACCGGGCAAGAAGAGCATGATCGACGTCACCGCGATCGCGCTGGCGCTGATGGTCGGCACCGCCGGACTTCCCCATGTCCTGGTCCGCTTCTACACCGTGCGCAGCGCCCGCGCGGCGCGCTGGAGCGCGCTCTGGGCGCTGGTGTTCATCGGCCTGCTCTACACCACGGCACCCGCGGTCGCCGCGTTCGCCAGGGTCAACCTGATCTCGACCCTCCACAACACGAGCTACAGCGAGGTGCCGGAGTGGTTCAAGAGCTGGGAGACCACGGGCCTGATCTCCTTCGACGACCAGGACGGCGACGGCGTGATCGACATGTCCGACGGGGCCAACGAGTTGACGGTCGACCAGGACATCATGGTCCTCGCCAACCCGGAGATCGCGGAGCTGCCGGCGTGGGTGGTCGCCCTGGTCGCCGCCGGCGGACTCGCGGCGGCGCTGTCCACCGCGGCCGGGCTCCTGCTGGTCATCGCATCGGCCATCTCCCACGACATCGGCAAGTCGATCCTGTGGAAGGACATGAGTTCACGCCGTGAACTCCTGCTGGCGCGAGTGACCGCTTCCGTCGCGGTGGTCGTCGCCGCCTACTTCGGCATCTCGCCGCCCGGCTTCGTCGCCCAGGTGGTCGCGTTCGCCTTCGGCCTCGCCGCATCCAGCTTCTTTCCTGTGCTCGTGCTCGGCATCTTCACCCGCACGACGACGAAGGAGGGGGCGATCGCCGGCATGAGCAGCGGCATCCTGTTCACCGGCGCCTACATCGTCTACTTCCGCCTGATCCGGCCGGAAGCAACCGCCGAGGACTGGCTCTTCGGCATCAGCCCGGAGGGCATCGGCGCCGTCGGCATGCTGATCAACTTCGCCCTGGCCCTCATCGTCAGCCGGTTCACCAAGCCGCCGCCGGACGAGGTGCAGCAGTTGGTGAGTGAGATCCGGCTGCCGCGTGAGCGCGCGGCGGAGAGCTAGGGCCCGGACGCGAGCGCCGCCAGGCGTTCGCGCAGCGTCGAGTAGCGGCGGAGGTCGGAAGCCTCCTCGACGGCCTTCTGGAGCGCCCACTTCTGGCCGACGATGACGACGAGTTGCCGGCCTCTGGTGATCGCCGTGTAGAGCAGGTTGCGGCGGAGCATGACGTAGTGGTGGGTGGAGATGGGCACGACGACCGCCGGGTACTCGGAGCCCTGCGATTTGTGGACGGTGACCGCATAGGCCAGCATGAGCCGGTCCAGGTCGCTGAAGCGGTACTCGACGGGTCGGCCGTCGAAGACGATCGTCATCTTCTCGGCGCCGGGGTCGATCGACTGGATGCGGCCGAGGTCGCCGTTGAAGACGTCCTTGTCGTAGTCGTTCTCGGTCTGCATCACCTTGTCGCCGGCTCGGTACCTCCAGCCGAAGCGCTCGACCTCGACGGCGCCTGACTCCGGCGCGGGGTTCAGGACCGCCTGCAGGGTGACGTTGAGGGTGCGCACACCGAGGGGGCCGCGGTTCATCGGCGACAGGACCTGAACGTCGCTGATCGGATCGAGACCGAAACGGCGGCCGATCCGTCCGGCGACGATCTCCACGACCTTGCGCTGACCGTCCTCGGCGTCGTCGGCCGGCACGAAGTAGAAGTCGCTCAGTTCGTCCCTCGCGGACTCCAGCTCGGGCAGATAGCCCTGGTTCACCCGGTGGGCGTTGCGGACGATCCGGCTGTTGTCGGCCTGCCGAAAGATCTCCCGGAGACGCGCCACCGGGATTGCGCCCGAGTCGATCAGGTCCCGCAGCACCTGGCCCGGGCCGACCGACGGCAACTGGTCCGCGTCCCCGATCAGCAGCAGCGATCCCTCAGCCGGCAGCCCCTGGAGCAGAGCCGCCATCAGCTCGACATCGACCATCGAGGACTCGTCGACGACCAGCAGACCGCAATCGAGCGGACGCTGGCGGCCGCGCCGGAAGGCGCCGCTCGACGGGTCGATCTCGAGCAGCCGGTGGATCGTCTTCGCGGAATGGCCGGTGCTTTCGGCCAGCCTCTTCGCCGCGCGGCCGGTCGGGGCGCAGAGCGCGCAGGTTACGTTGCGGGCCTTCAGGATCCGCAGCAGCGCGTTGACCAGGGTGGTCTTGCCGACTCCCGGGCCGCCGGTGATGACGGCGACGCGCGAGCGGAGGCTCGTCTCGACCGCGGCTCGCTGGGTCGGCGCGAGCGTCACGTCGAGCCGCTTCTCCACCCACGCCAGCGCCTTGCCGGCATCGATGTCCGCCCAGGGCGGCGGTTCGGCCTGGAGGAGTTCTCCCAGCCGGCGGGTGATCGCGCGCTCGGCTGAGAGCAGCAGCGGCAGGAAGATCGCCTCTTCGCCGTTCAGGCGCGTGGCGACCAGCCTCCCCGCCTGCAGCTCGTCCGACAGCGCGGTGACGAGGATCTCCTCTGGAATCTTCAACAGCTCCCGCGCCTGCTCGAGGAGCTCATCCCGGGGCAGGCCGCAGTGTCCGGCGCCTCGCGCCTGCTCCAGCGTGTAGCCGAGGCCGGCGCGCGCCCGCGGCAGACCCTCCCGGTCCTTGCCCAGACTCGCGCCGATGCTGTCGGCGATCCGGAAACCGATCCCCCGGATGTCCCGCGCCAGCCGGTACGGGTCCTCGGTGAGCAAGGTCGCGGCGTCAGCTCCGTAGGTTCGGTAGATACGAGCGGCCCGCGAGGTGCCGAGACCGTGAGTCTGCAGGAAGACCATGATCTCCCGTACCGCCTTCTGGTCCTTGAAGCCCTCGCTCAGGCGCCCGGCGCGCTTCGGGCCGATACCCGGAACCTCCTTCAGACGCTCCGGCTCGTTCTCGATGACCTCAAAGACGTCTTCGCCAAACGCCTTCACCAGGCGTTTCGCCATCTTCGGCCCAACGCCATGCACCCTTCCCGATCCGAGGTAGCGCCGGATCCCGTCGAGTGAGTCCGGCGGCGACACCGCGAGCCGGTCGGCCCGGAACTGGACACCGTGGTTCGGGTCGTTCTTCCAGGCGCCGGAGGCCCGGATCGTCTCGCCCTGTGAAACAAGGGGCAGTCGCCCGACTACCGTGGCCGGCTGGAAACTGCCCCGTACACGAACGCGGAGCACCGCGAATCCGTTCTCCGGATTGTGGAAGACGACCCGCTCGACGACCCCGGAGAGTGCCTCGCGATCTTCGGCCGGCGTGGTCATGGCGGGCTGCCGCCCCGCATCCCTCTCACGGGACACAGCTTACGCCCGATCCACCACGAGACGCTGCACGATCGCGGATCGGTGACACAATCACCGCCCTTCCCTCTCCGCCCAAACCGAAGCCCGAGGAGCTCACCCCAGATGACCGCCACCTGCCGATTCGACAGCCTCGCGCTGAACGCCTCCGATCCCGCCGCGGCTGCCGACTGGTATGCGCGGCACTTCGGCGGTCAAGTCCTGCAGGGCTTCACCGGCGCCGCCGCCCGCTTCCGGGCCGGTGCCGGGACGGCGGACCTCCACTGGCGCGGCGCCAAGGCCCCCGGCCCCAGCATCGGCACCGGACTCGATCACTCGGGCTGGTCCGTCGACAACCTCGACGAACTCCACGCCGCGATGCTCGCCGACGGAGCCACGGAGTTCTGGGAACCCCGGCACTTCGGGCCGGCGAAGCTCTACATCTCCTTCGTGACGGATCCCTGGGGCGCGAAGATCGAACTCCTCGAGGACGCGAACCACCCCGGCTTCCACCACGTCCACATCCTCGGACCGGACTGCGAAGAGGACCGCTCCTGGCTGCTGAAGCACGTCCCCGGTCCGGCCGAGACCTTCAAGGACGTCCTGCTAGCCGTCAACTACGGCACGATGCGGGTGCTGTTCCGGCAGACGGACGACGAACTGGAACCGACCGCCGGCCGGGCGATCGACCATCTCGCGTGGACTTCGGCCGCGGGCGGCGGCCGCCATACGAGTCCGACCGGCGTCGACATTCAGGTGCGGGGGAGCTGAGCCGCCGACCCGTGAGTCTTTGGCCGCCGCCGCGGCGGGTCGAGCTCGTTGACGCCGCCGATCCCCTGGCCCTGCCTCCGGGCGCACCAGTTGCGCTCCACGTGACCGCGGCGGGGACGGAACAGGCGGAGGCCTCGGAGGAACTGGAGTTCGCGCTCGCGGGCCTGCGGCGCGCCGTGGCAACCACAGGGCAGCAACTCCTCCCCGCGCGCGCCGGGAACGGCTCCGGCGCCGGCGTCGCCTGCCGGGTGACGGTCGACTCGCCGGGCACGGAAAGAGCCTCGCGGGTCGACCTTCCGACCGACGAGAGCTATCGCCTGCGCACAGGCCCGGACGGCATCGCCGTCCAGGCCGCGACGCCGACTGGCGTGTTCCGGGCGGCCTCCACCCTGAAGCAGTGGCTCGCCTTGCGCGGTCGGTCTGCCGCCGCCGGCTTCGAGGTGCCGGCCGTCGAGATCGAGGACCGGCCGGCCTTCCCCATCCGCGGCGCGATGCTCGACGTCAGCCGGAACCGGGTGCCGCGGATGGAGTACCTCGAACGACTCGTTGACCGCTTCGCCGAATGGAAGATCAACCACCTCCAGCTCTACGTCGAACACACCTACGCCTATGCGGACCACGAGGACGTCTGGCGCGACGCCTCGCCGTTCACCGCCGGGGAGATCCGGGAGCTCGATCTCTACTGCCGGGAACGGTTCATCGAGCTGACGCCGAACCAGAACAGCTTCGGCCACTTCCACCGTTGGCTGATCCACGATCGGTACCGGCCGCTGGCAGAAGTGCCCGAGGGCTTCCAGCACCCCTTCTCCATCGACCCGGAGCCGTTCAGCCTGTGCGCCACCGACCCACGCGTCCTCGAGTTGCTCACGGGCCTCTACGCCGAACTGCTTCCCCACTTCGGTAGCCGACGCTTCAACGTGGGCCTGGACGAGACGTTCGACCTGGGCCGCGGACGCTCCGCCGAGGCGTGCGAAGAGCGGGGCAAGCCGGCCGTGTACCTCGACTTCCTGCGCCAGGTCCACGATCTCGTCACCGAGCGCGACCGGCAGATGCTGTTCTGGGGCGACATCATCCTCGAGCACCCCGAACTGATCGACCAGGTCCCGGAAGACGCGGTCGCGCTGTGCTGGGGCTACGAGGCAAATCACCCCTTCGAGCACCAGTGCGCTCGGCTCGCAGCGTCAGGCAGGGAGTTCTGGGTGTGCCCCGGCACCAGCAGTTGGCACAGCTTCGGCGGCCGGCTGCAGAACGCCGCCGGCAACCTGGCGCTCGCCGCGACGGCCGGTTCGGAAGCCGGTGCCCAAGGTTTCCTCATCACCGACTGGGGTGACCACGGACACCTGCAGCCACCCACGATAGCCGAGCTGCCGCTTTCCATCGGTGCCGGTTTCGCCTGGTCGGTCGAGGCGGCGCGCCAAGCGGCAATGGGTCCGGACAGGAACGAAGCGGCCTGGCTCGACCACGCTGTCCGCCTGGTCTTCGACGGAGACGAGACGCTGGCGCGCACGGTGGTCGACCTCGGCGCACTCGACCTCGACTGCGGCGGTCCGGTGATGAACGGCACAACCCTGTTCTATCTGCTCCGGTTCATCGACGACGACCTCACCCACCGGCGCTTCCGGCGGCTGAGCATCGCCACGCTGCAGCGGACGTACGCGGCGCTTGCAGTCATCAGGGACCGGTTGAACGAGATCGAGAGCGACCCGAGCCGTGCCGCGCTGGATTGGACATGCCGGATGATGATGTGGTGCTGCCAGTTGGGCGTCGCACGCCTCGCCGCCGGTCGCGGCCTGCTAGCCGGCCAGCTCCCACCGAAGGTCCGCGCCACCCTCGGCGCCGACCTCCGCGACATCGCCGACGACCTCCCCGACGTCTGGCTCGCCACCAGCCGCGAGGGCGGCTTGCGGGAATCTCAGGATCTTCTGCTGCGAGCGGCGGCCATCGTCGACTCTTGATCGCAAGGCAGACGCGATCTAGCCTCCGGGGCGACCTGATCCACCGCGCGTGCCCCCGAGGAGAACACCAAGTGACCGACATCTCGATCGTCACCGTCGAGGAACAGCCCCTGCTGGCGGCGCGCACCAGCGCCACCTTCACCGAGATTCCCGCCAAGCTCCTGCCCTTGATGGAGCGGGTCGGCGCCTTCGTGCGGGAACACGGCGTCGAGGGCGCCGGCCAGAACGTCTGGTTCTACCGCGAGGTCAGCGGCGACCGGATGGAGGTCGACGTGGCCGTCCGGGTTCCCGCCTCGACCGGGGCCGCGGACGGCCTCGTCCGCTCGGCGACGCCGGCGGGCCGGTGCGCCCACGCCGTGCTCTACGGCGACTACAGCGGAATCCCGGGCGTCCACCAGGCGATCCACCGGTGGTGCGCCGAGCAGAACCTCGTGCTCGCCGGTCCGTGCTGGGAGGTCTACGGCGACTGGCACGAGGACCCGGCCAAACTACGCACCGACATGTACCACCTTCTCGCCTGACGGCAAAGGCGCTCGAGTGAAAGTCGACGTCCTCGTCGACGCGTTCCGGAATCGCTTCGGGGCCGAGCCCGACGTCGTCGCCCGCGCGCCCGGCAGGGCCAACCTGCTGGGCGCGCACGTCGACTACAGTGAGGGCTGGGTGCTGCCGGCGGCGATCGACCGCGCGGTGTGGGTCGCCGCCCGACCGGCACGCGGCGCGGAGACCCGGCTTGCGGCACTCGACCTCGGCGAGGAGGCGTCGCTCGATGTCGTCAATCCCGAGCCGCCCGTCTCGGAGCGCGACGGGCCGTCCTCCTGGGTCGACTATCCGCGGGGGCTCGCCTGGGCGCTCGGCCAGCGCGGGATCGAGGCGCCGCCGATCGAAGCCGTCTTCGGCGGCGACCTGCCGATCGGCGCCGGCGTCAGTTCCTCGGCGGCCGTCGAGATGGCGTTCCTCGTCGCCTGGGAGCGACTCGGCGGCTTCGAACTGGATGGAATCGAGCGCGCGGGCATCGGCCGGCAGGTCGAGAACGAGTACGTCGGCGTTCAGTCCGGGATCATGGACCAGTTCGCCTCCGTGCACGGCCGCGAAGGACACGCGCTGCTGCTCGACTGCCGATCGCTCGAGCACGAGCTGATTCCAACCCCCGAAGACCTCGTCTTCCTGGTCGCGGACACCGGCGTCCGCCGCGCCCTCGCTTCCGGCACCGGTTTCAACGACCGCAAGTCCGAGTGCTTCCGCGCCGTCGACCTGCTGCGGCCCCACCTGCCGGGGCTCTCCACGCTCCGCGACCTCGAACCGGCCGACCTCGACCGGCTGCGCCACGTGCTCGAGCCGCCGCTCGACCGCCGCGCCCGCCACGTCGTCACCGAGTGCCGCCGCGTCCTGGAGGGCGCCGAAGCGCTGCGACAAGGCGACCTGCACAGGCTCGGCGACCTGATGGCCCAGTCCCACCGCAGCTCCCGCGACGACTACGACGTCAGCATCGAGGAACTCGACGTCCTCCAGGAGGCTGCCGCCGGCGCCGAAGGCTGTTACGGCGCCCGCCTAACCGGCGCCGGCTTCGGCGGCTGCGTGACCGCGATCACCAGCGAAGCCGCCGCCGCTCACGTGCGCGAGCGGACCGCGGCGGCCTTCGAGCAACGCTTCCGCCGGCGGCCGGAGATCCACACCTGCCGCGTCGGCGCGGGCGCCGGTATCGTGGCCCGCTAACTCGACCCGCGACCGTTCCAGGAGGCGTAGTGATGACCAAGATCGAGACCGGCACGAACGAACTCCTCTGCGACCTCGAGGACGGCGTCGCCACGGTGACGCTGAACAAGCCGGCGAAGCGGAACGCCCTGGGCGACATCCTGACGCCCGCGCTCCGGAGCATCCTGCTGACTCTCGAAGCGGACGAGCGCTGCGGCGCGATCCTTCTGACCGGCGCCGGCCGGGCGTTCTGCGCCGGCGGCGACGTCTCGGGGATGGGGTCGAACCGGGGGAAGAACGATGAAGCGCCGAAGGCGCCGCCGACCGTCGACGAAGCCGTGGCCACGCTGATCGAGAAGCAGGAATCGCTTACGTTGCGGATGGCGGAGCTGGACAAGCCGATCGTCGCCGCTCTGCCTGGGCCCGCGGCCGGCGCCGGGCTGTCCATCGCCCTCGCCGCCGATCTGCGAATCATGGCCGACGACACCTTCGTCACGACCGCCTTCCGGCGCATCGGGCTGTCCGGCGACTACGGCTCGAGCTGGTTCCTGACCCGCCTCGTGGGTCCCGCGGTGGCGAAGGAGCTCCTGATGACCGGCCGCCGCATTCCGGCCGAGGAGTGCCTGCAGCTTGGGATCGTCAACCGGATCGTGCCCTTCGACGACCTGGCGGCGGAGGCGCGTAGGCTCGCGCTCGAACTGGCCAACGGACCCCGGGCGGCGCTCGGCTACATGAAGCGGAACGTGAACCGGGCAGTGCTCGGGAGTCTGCGGGAGTCGCTCGCCATCGAGGCGGAGGGGATGGTCCGTTCGGTGCGGACGGCGGACCACAAGGAGGCCGTGCGGGCGTTCATGGAGAAGCGGGAGCCGCGCTTCGGGCAGTGACCTCAGTCCGCCTCGACAACGCCGGACCGGATCCCCCGACCCGGAAGCGCGTCCTCGACCAGTTCCCCGTCACGGACCACGAACACGCCGTCCACCAGCACGTGCGGGATACCCGCCGAGGGCAAGGCGGGTTCGGCGAAGGTCGCCCGGTCGATCACCGTCTCCGGGTCGAACACCGTGATGTCGGCGTCGGCGCCGATGCTCAGTCGGCCCTTCCTGCGCATCGCCGGCGCCACATCCTCGAGCCGGCGGGCCGGCGCCAGGGTCATCTTCCGGATCGCATCCATCAGGCTGAGCCGCCCCTCGTCGCGCGAGTAGCGGCCGAGCACGCGGGCGAACGTGCCGGCGCCGCGGGGATGGGCCCGGCCGTCGACGTAGCCGACGCCGTCGCTGGCGATCATCACGGCGGGATGCGCGATCGCGTCGCCGAGTTCCCGCTCCGGAATGATGTGCGCGATGATGGTCGCCTGCTCGGACGCGGGAAGTGCCCGCCGCTCGTTGAACCCGGCCTCGTCCAGGCGCTCACCGGTGGCGACCCACTCGATGTCGCCGTAGTCCGCGGCCAACCGTTCCCGCCAGCCCGGATCGAAGATCGCGGCCCGGATGTCGGTCGAGGCCGCCGCGTACGGATAGACCTCGGTCGTCACGTCGACGCCCCCGGCGGCCGCCCGGTCGATCATTTCGATGACGGTCGGCATCTGGGCCAGTCCGCTCGAACCGATGTGGACGATGTGGACGGAGGCCCCCGAGCCGGCCGCGTCGGCGATCATCTCCTGAACCGCGGCGATCGAACTCTCCGGCTCCACAACGCCCGCGTAGCGGATGTGGGAGAAGACGGTCACCCCCGCTTCCGCCGCGGTCTGGAACATGCGGAAGATCTCGGACCTCGAGGCGCCGGGCTGGTACTGGAGCGGCAGGCCGATGCCCAGCGCACCGTGGGCCAGGCCGTCCTTCAGCGTCTCCTGCATCGCCTCGATCTGTTGCGCGCTCGCCGCCTGGTAGGTCGCCTCCTGCTCGTCCTCACCGAACGCCAGCACGCGCGCCGCGCCGTAGGCCATCGTGGCGCCGAAGTGGATCCGCCAGGAGCCTTCCCGCTCCTCGTACCACTCGTCGACCGGGTACGCCCCGCCCTCGAGTTCGAATGCCGCGGTCACGCCGTCACGCACCTGCAGGTCGCGGCTGAACGGATCGTGGCCGTGGGCGTGGAGGTCGACGAACCCGGGCGCCACGACGTGACCGGAGACGTCGACGACTTCTGTCCCCTCGAGGCTCTCCGCCGAGATCGCCCGCACCGTGCCAGCGGCGATGCCGACATCCATGACGGCGTCCAGACCCGTCTCCGGGTCCATCACGCGGCCGCCGGCGAGGACGACGTCGTAGCTGGCGGGCTCTGCAGCGCATGCGAGGCCGAGGGCGGCCACAGCCAGAACGGAGCCGGCCTGACGGCCGGCGCGTCTCTTTGGCCGCCTTCGGCGGCAGCGGGTCAGAAGACCCGCGCACCGACACGAGGCAAGTCGAGTCGTGTGAGCGAGGGGCATATCAGGCTCCTAGCGCAGGCTCGGCGTCCGCCGGCGGGGCCGCCGGGGGCTTCGCACCGTGGATCGCCAGTTGGGAACGGAAGTCGTTCAGAATGGCGTAGAGAGACGGGACGAGCAACAGCGTGATCGCGGTCGCGAACAGGACCCCGAAGGCGAGCGACACCGCCATCGGGACCAGGAACTGGGCCTGGAAACTCCGTTCCAGCAGCAGGGGCAGCAGGCCCACGAACGTCGTCAGCGAGGTCAGGACGATCGGCCGGAAGCGGGCGGCGCCGGCATCGTGGATCGCCTGGTGGACCGGCATGCCGATCTGCAGCCGCCGGTTGATGAAGTCGACCATGACCAGCGAGTCGTTGACGACGACTCCGGTCAGCGCGATCAGGCCGAGCAGAGACAGCATGGTCAGGTTGATGCCGATCAGCCGATGGCCGAGGACGGCGCCGATCAGGCCGAAGGGGATCGCGCTCATCACGATCAGCGGCTGCAGGTAGGACTTGAAGGGAATCGCGAGCAGCGCGTAGATCACGATCAGCGCCAGGCCGAGGGCCCGGAACAGGCCCTCGAACGTCTGACGCTGCTCCTCCTGCTCGCCCGCGAACGAGAAGTCGACGCCCGGGTAGCCCGCGAGAATCGCCGGCAGCACGTTGGCCTCCAGGTCGCCGACGACCTCGTTCGCGGTCACGACCGCCGGGTCCACATCCGCCGTGATGTTCAGCACCCGGCGCCGGTCGATCCGCTGAATCGTCGCGAAGCCGCGGCCGAACTCGGCGCGGCCCGCGAACGAGAACGGGACCTCGGCTCCGGCCGGCGTCCGGATCCGCATGTCCTCGAGCGACGCCAGCGTCTCGCGTTCTTCGGCCGGATAGCGCACCATGACCCGCACGTCGTCGCGACCGCGCTGTATGCGCTGCGCCTCGGCGCCGTAGAAACCCTGTCGCACCTGGCGGCCCAGATCCTCGAGACTGAGGCCGAGCGCTTCCGCCCGCTGGTCGAGCTCCAGCCGGATCTCCCGCTTGCCGGCGCGGAACGAATCCGAGATGTCGAAGACGCCCGGATAGTCGGCGAGACGCGCCTTGATCTCCTCGCCCACCGCCCGCAGGTGGTCGAGGTTGCGGCCGGTGAGCTGGACATCCACGGCCGAGCCGAAGCTGACCAGACTGGCCGTGTACTCGACTCTGACCGCGTCGGCCACCGGGCCCACCTTGTCGCGCCAGCGACGGGCAACCTCCGTGGCTCGAATCGTCCGCTCCTGGGAGGACGCGAGCTCGATGTTCACTTCGCCCTGGTGCGGCGCCGCGACCGCCACCTCGAAGCCCGCGGTCGGTCCGCTTGCCTGCTGGAGCGCCGCGTAGGGCTGCGACCCGACCGTTGCCATCACGTGGCGAAACAGGCCGGCGTGACCCTCGGCCTCCAGTTCGGCTTCCAGTTCGAACGCGGCCGCTTCGATGCGGCGCACGGCGGCCAGCGTGCTCGAGGCCGGCGTCCCCTGCGGCATCGTCAGCAGGACGACCGCGTTGTCGGCCTCGACGTCCGGGAAGAACTCGAACTTCATCCGGCCCGAGAACACGTAGCCCGCGGTGATGAACAGAACCGCCAGACCGATCGCGACCG
Organism: Acidobacteriota bacterium; assembly: GCA_028877275.1. Classification (GTDB taxonomy): domain Bacteria; phylum Acidobacteriota; class Thermoanaerobaculia; order Multivoradales; family Multivoraceae; genus Multivorans. Next base: position 320,560 of record JAPPFP010000009.1, on the reverse strand, counting down.
TGGAGTATCGCCACTCGATCGCCCGCTCGATCAGCGGCCGGTAGCCGCGCTCGATCACCCACTTCATCCGGTTGGCGAAAAAGCCCTGGAAGAGCGCCCAGCCCCAGAGAGACCGTCCGCCCTTTCCCTCTTCGTGCCGGTGGGTCAGGTGGGAGAGGTGGTTCGGCAGCACCAGCATGGACTCGATCAATGAGAACGCCAGGCAACCGATGACGACGAGAGGGATCGTCCTCGCGATCGCTCCCGACGGACCTTCGACCGAGTTGATCAGCGGCGAGAACGCGGCCAGCGTGGTGAGGATCGAGAAGGTGACGGGAGTCGCTACCTGGCGCGCGCCGTCGATCGCGGCACGCGGACCCGACTTGCCCATCTCGAAGTGGCGGTAGATGTTCTCGCCGACCACGATCGCGTCGTCGACGACGATGCCGAGCACGAGGATGAACGCGAACAGGGACATCACGTTGATCGAGACGTCGACCAGCGGCAGCAGGCCGAGAGCGCCCATGAAGGACACCGCGATGCCCACGGACACCCAGAGCGCCAGCCGGAACTTCAGGAACAGCGCCAGCACCAGGAACACGAGCAGCAGACCCAGGCGACCGCTCTCGATCAGCACCCGCAACCGGTCCTGCAACGGCACCGTGTCGTCGAGCCAGGTCGTCATCGACAGGCCGGGCGGCAGCGCCGCCTGACGTTCCGCGACGAAGCCCTTGACCTGGCGCGCGAGCCGCAGCGCGCTCTGGTCGCCGACCCGGTAGACCTGCACCAGGGCGACTGGCTGGCCGTCGAACCGGGACGTCACGTCGGTCTCGGCGAAGCCGTCTCTCACTTCCGCTATGTCGCCGAGAACCAGGCGGCTGCCGTCGGACCGCGCTCGCAGCACGATGTCGCTGAACTCGGCGCCGCGGTACGCCTGGCCCATCGTGCGCAGGAGGATCTCGCCGCCCCGCGCCCTCACGGCCCCCCCCGGCAGGTCGACCGACGAGCGCCGGACGGCGAGCACGACCTCGTCGAAGGTCAGGCCGTACTGCCGCAGGGTCTCCTCGGAGACCTCGATCGAGATCTCGTACGGCCGCACCGCGTCGAGTTCAACCTGGGTGATGTCCGGCAGGTCGGAGAGCCCTTCCCGGACCTCCTCCGCGACCGCCTTGAGCGCCCTCTCCTCGACGTCGCCATAGATGGCAACCGTGATCACCCGGCGGCGGATGAGCGCCTCCTGGATGATCGGTTTCTCGGTCTCCACCGGAAACGTCGTGATCGCGTCGATCCGCGACTTGACCTCGTCCAGCACCTCGCGTGTGTCCGCGTCCGTCTCCAGCTCGATGACGACCGTGCCGGAACCTTCGGCTGCCGTCGACCGGATCGTGTCGACTCCCTCGAGGTCCTGGACCGCCTCCTCGATCCGCAGGCACACGCCCTGTTCGACCTCCTCCGGCGCCGCGCCGAGGTAGGGGACATTGACCGTGATGCTCTGGGTCTCCATGCTCGGAAAGACCTCGATCGGGATTCCGGTCAGGGCGAGCACGCCCCAGGCCACGATCAGCACCATCAACAGGTTCGCCGCTACCCCGTTGCGAGCGAACCAGGCGATCATCCCGCTCATGGCGCGCTCCCGCCGGTCCCGAGGCCCTCAGACTCCGGCTGCGGCGTGACCCGCATCCCGTCCACCGCACTCTCGAGAATCGTGAGGCTGATCCGGTCCCCATCCGCCAGGCCGTCCGACACGATCACGACTTCCGGGTCCGCGCGCAGGATGCCGACCTGACGCAGGACCAGCCTGCCGTCCTCCACCAGCCACACGCGATCCGCTCCCACCAGCGCCCCGCGCGGCACCTGGAACACGGACTCCACCGATCGGCCGACCACCTCCGCGTCCACGAACAGGCCCACCGACAGGGGCGGCCGGTTCCCGGACGCCTGGTACGGATCGTCCACCCGCGCGATCAGGTTCACCATTCGGGTCGCCGGGTCGATCTCGCCGCCAACGCGCACGACCCGGCCCTCCCACTCGTGCCGGCCGCCGGCGAACTGCGCTCGCAGAAGGACCCGAGGCCCGGCCTCGGCCAGCTCGCTACCGAGCGGAAGATCGAGGAAAGCGAGCTCCGAGTCGGGCACCGGCAGGACGACCTCGGCGGCGTCCACCGCGTAGATCGTGGCCAGCGGCACGCCGCGGTTCACGAACTCGCCACGGTCGACTCTCTTGGCGCGAAGCCTGCCGGCAAAGGGCGCCCGGATCGCGGTCCGCTCCAGGTCCAGTTCGACGCGCCTCTTGTTGGCGAGCGCCGCTTCCACCTGCGCCCTCGCCTCGGCCAACTGCGGCTGGCGCAGCACCAGCGGCCCCGGCTCACCGTCGGCTCCGAGCTCCTCCCACTCTTCGCGGGCCACATCGGCCTCCGCCTGCTCCCGAGCCAGCCCGACTCCCGCCTGCGCGAGCGCGGCCCGGGCGCTCGCCACCGCCAGTTCGTAGTCGCGCCGGTCAAGCCGCAGCAGGACCTCGCCGGCATCGAAGAAGCCGCCGACCTCGAAGCTCTCCGACGTCCAGACGATCGTGCCCGCGACCTCCGAGACCAGGTCCGCCTCGGTCACCGGAATGACCGATCCCTGGGAACTGACGCCCAGGTCGACTTCGGTCGATGCAACGGTCAGGACGCGGACCGGCGGCGGCGCGATCTCGCGCGGCGCCGTCTCGACCACAGGCCTCGACCGAAGCAGGCCGACGACCACCAGAGCGGCCACCGCCAGGATCGCGCCCGGCAGGGTCCACTTCATCACGATCAGGGTCCCCCACTCACAGCCGGCACGGCCTGTTCCGCGTAGACGCCGCCGCCCAGCGCCAGGATGAGGTCCGTCCGCGACTCCAGTTGCTGGCGTCGCGCCGCGAGCAACTGGCTCTCGGACTGGAATGACGTCCGTTGGCTGTCGAGCACCTGAAGGTAGCCGACGAGCCCTTCCCGGTAACGACCCTCCGCCAGGCGTTCGGCTTCCCGGCTCTCGGTCGCGGCTCGTTCGAGCGCCGCCGTTCGCTCCTTCAGCATCCCCTCGGCGGCGAGACCCGACTCGACTTCCGCGAAGGCCTGGAGCGCCGTTTGCAGCCAGGTCGCTTCCGCGGCGCCGAGCCCCGCTTCCACCAGGTCGCGGCCGGCGCGCAGACGGCCCCCGGAAAGCAGCGGCTGGAGCAATCCGGCGGCGAGACTCCAGACCGAGAAGTCTCCATCCAGCAGGTCCTGGAGTTCGCCGCTCGACGTGCCCACCGAGCCGTTCAGCGTGAAGCTCGGATAGAGCGCCCGGTGGGCGGCGCGGAGCCGCTCCGAGGCGGCGACCGCCCGGTACTCCGCCGCCCGCAGATCGGGGCGCCGCCCCAGCAGGGCGGCCGGCACTCCGGTTTCCGGCAGCGGTGGGAGGTCGGGCAGCCCCGTGGCCGCTTCGATCTCACCGGAGGGATAGCGGCCGAGCAGCACCTCCATCTGCCGGCGCAATCCGTCGAGCGTCTGCCGCTGCGCCGCCAGCGAGGCCTCCACGGTCGCGACCTGGGTTCGCGCCTGCCGCACCTCCAGCGCCGCCGCGACGCCGCGCCGGTAGCGGGCCTCGACACGATCGCGGGTCCGTTCGCGGCTGGCTAGGGTCCGCTCGGCCAGTTCCACCTGCTGCGCCGCCTCGACCGTGCCGAAGTACACCTTCGCGAGCTGGCCCGCGATCGAGAGCCGGGCTCCGTCGAGGTCGGCGGAGGAAGCGGCCGCCTCGGCAAGAGAGGCGGCGGTCAGCGCGCCGAGCCGGTCCCACAGGTCGACCTCCCAGCGGACGTTGAGCGCGAGGCCGTAGGACGTGAAGGCGAAGCTCCGCACGCCGCCGGGCTCGAAGCCGGGAATGGGAATCGGGATCGCTTCGGTGAGCCCGCTCTGCGCCGTGTTCTGCTTGCGCCGCCCGGGGTCGAGTGACGCCTCCAGCTCCGGGTTGCGCGCCGCACCGTCGAGGCGGGCCTGCGCCAGCGCGACGTCGACGTTCAGCGCCGCGGCGCGGAGGCTGGAGTTGTGCTCAAGCCCCTCGACGATCAACCGGGACAGCACGGGATCGCCGAACGCCGTCCACCACTCCGCGTCGAGGGAACCCGCCTCGGCCCCTGGTTCCAGAGCCCCCACATCGTCGCCGTAGCCGGCAGGCGCCGGCGCCTCGAGCTCCGGCGCCCGAACCCCGCTACAGCCCAGTAGCGCCACGGCGCCGGCCGCAACAACCCAAGCCCTCCGGACGCGGCCCGCACCCAACGCGGCCCTGGAGAATTGGGGAACGCTCATCGCACAGCACCAACCCGCGAGACTACTTGAGGTTACGTGCGGTGAGTCGATCATGTAGCGTCGATTCATGTCTGCGGAGGCGGTGTGACACCCGGCACGCAAAACGGCGGCCCGCGCTTCAAACGCGGCCTGATCGAGGCCGCCGTGCGCGACAACGAGGCCCTGGGCCACAGGGCGCCCGGGTCGCGCGACGAGCCGGACATCGGGCCGGTTCGCCGCCCGCGCCGGGCATCGCCATGGAGCCTCCTGCTGCTGCTTCCCATCGCGGCTGCGGCCGCCCTCGGCTACCTGGAACTGAAGCGCCCGGTGCCGGACCCTCCGCCCGCGGCGGAGGTGGACGGGGCCGTACAGACGCCCGAGATCCGCTTCACCGGTCCCCCGGAGGCCGTCGACGTGAGCGTGTTCCCGCTGCCCGTCGAACGAATCGTGCTCGACCCCGGTCACGGCGGCTCCTCGCCCGGCACGGCCGCCGACGGCCTGACCGAGAAGGCCCTGGCCCTCGACATTGCCTACCGGCTGCGCAACCTCCTGGACGACCGCTACCGGGTCGCGATGACCCGGGAAACCGACATGAACGTCGCCCTCGACCACCGCACCCTGATCGCCAACCGGGCGGGCGCCGACGTATTCGTTTCGATCCATGTGAACTGGTTGCCGGCGAACCGGGCCTGCGGCGTCGAGACCTACTATCTCGGCCCCACCGACGATCCCGAGCTTTCCGCGCTTGCCGAGCGCGAGAACTCCGAGGCCCAGGGCTACTCCCTCGGCGACCTGCGCCGGCTCCTCGACGGGGTGTACGCGCAGGCTCGGCAGGACGACAGTCGGGCGCTGGCAACCGCGATTCAGCAGTCGCTCTTCGGACGCCTGCGGGCCGAGAACCCGGATCTCCGGGACCGGGGCGTCAAGTCCGCGCCCTTCGTGGTCCTGATCGGGGCGGAGATGCCGGCGGTACTGGCCGAGGTTTCCTGCCTCTCAGACGCGAAGGAGGTCGAGAGACTGAGGGACGGGAACTACATCCAGTCGATCGCCGAAGCCCTGGATGCGGGCATCCAGGGCTATGCCGAGTCTCTGCTGTCCGAGGCTGGGCTCACCGGCGCCTGAGGCCGAAGGATGACCACGCAGACCGCCGCCATGCCCGATCCGCCGGTACTCAAGGTGGGCATCGACCTGGGAACGTCGCGCAGTTCGATCTCGGCCGCGAACGGCGAGCGCCACATGGTGCGTAGCTACGTCGGCTGGCCGCGGGACATGGTCGCCCGAAAGGTCCTCCAGCGCGACGTGCTCGTGGGCATCGAGGCACTGGAGAAACGACCGATGCTCGATCTGCGCCGGCCACTCGAGCGGGGCCTGATCAAGGAAGGGTCCGCCCGCGACGAGCAGGCGGTGCGCGAGATCGTCCGCCGGCTGCTCGAACTGGCGGTGCCCGCGGGACGGAACCCGAAGCCGGCGATCCACGCCGTCGTCGGCGTGCCGGCCGAAACGCTCCGGGTCAACCGCCAGAACCTGCGCCGCATCCTCGACGGCCAGGTCAAGAGCACGATGATCGTCTCGGAACCGTTCGCCGTCGCCTACGGCCTCGACGCCCTGGTCCACACGATGGTCGTGGATATCGGCGCGGGGACAACGGACCTCTGCGTTCTCATGGGCCGCTTTCCGACCGAGAGCGATCAGCGGACCTTGACCGTCGCCGGCGACGCCGTCGATCATCACCTGCACGCGCGCATCGAGGAACGCTTCCCCGACGCTTCGGTGTCGATCCACATGGCGCGCGCATGGAAGGAGAAGCACTCCTTCGTGGGCGGAGGCGGCCCGGTCGTGGTCGACGCGCCGGTAAGCGGCAGACCGACCCGGATCGACATCACCGAGCCGATGCGCACGGCCTGCGAGAGTCTCCTGGAGCCGCTGCGGGAGACGATGCTCGACCTGATCGCCCGCGTCGAGCCCGAGTACCAGAGCCGGGTCCGCAACAACGTCATCCTGACCGGCGGATCCGGGCTGATTCGGGGCCTTGGCGCGGCACTGCAGAACGCGCTCGGCGAGCTGGGCGGCGGGCGTGTGCGCGTGGTCAAGGACCCGGTCTTCGTCGGCTCGGACGGCGGCCTGACTCTGGCCAACGACGTCCGGGACGAGGACTGGCAGCGTTTGGCCGGTAGTGAAGGCAGTCCCTAGCGCGCGACGAGGTAGACCACCCAACTGCCCTCGTTCGCCATTCGCGTGCGGCGCCGGAAGATGCCGTTCCCTTCCCCGGTGCCGGCATCCCAGCCCTCGCCGTACACGTCGATGTCGTCGAACCCGGCCTCGGCCAGTAGCTCCCGGATCTCGGGCAGGGTCCACATTCGCCACGCGTAGCGAAACACGTTGCGCACCTTCTCCCCGCCCGCCGGAGTGAAGTGCATCGCGCAGCGCATCCAGTGGTCGACGGCGTTGAAGGCGAGCTGGTCCCAACTGTAGGTGAAGGCCGGCAGGGCGACTCCGTCGACGCCTACCGAGGCCTCGATCTCCGTGTCCTCGGTTGTCGCCTGAAACGAGTCCGTGCCGCCGAAGGCGTCCAGGACGAACAGGCCTCCGGGCTCGAGCGAGCGCCTGGCCGCCCGGAAGTAGTCCAGCATCTCACCGCGCCCCGGGAACAGGAAGAAGGAGAAGTTGAAGGCGACCTGCACGTCGACCGCCGGGCCGGGCGCCAGGCGGACGTCGCGACACTCGAGCTCCACTCTGTCCTCGACACACCTGGCCTCGACGCGATTGCGCCAGCCCCAGTCCAGCGTCGGGCGGTGCAGGTCGATGCCCCAGGCGCGGTTCTCCGGCCTGCGCGCCGCGAAGGCGCTCGCCAGCGAAGCCGTGCCGCAGAAGTCCTCCCGCAGGGTCGCGGGAAGCCGCCCGTTGAGGCGACGATAGACACGCTCGACAAAGTCGATGTCCACTTCCACGTTCTGGACGGCCGCCTCGTAGAACCGATGGCGGTGCCGACGGACATCCGCGGGCTTCACGCTCGTCCCGGCGGCCCCGGCAACAGCGACGCCAGCTCGTCCAGGTCGGCCACCTTCGGGCAGTCCATCTCCGGCCAGTCGGCCCAGGGATCGAGCAGGACGGCGTGAACGCCGGCGGCCCACGCGCCGACGACGTCGGCGGCATACAGGTCGCCTACGTGCACCGTCCGTTCCGAACGCGCGCCGACCAGTTCGAGAGCAACCTCGAAGATCCGGGGGTCCGGCTTCTCGAAGCCCACGACCGTCGAGTCGACCAGGCCGTCGAAGAGATGGTCCATGCCGATCCGTTTGACGGTCCGCGCCATGCTGCCGTCCGAGTTGCTGACCACCACCATGCGGTAGCCGAGCGCGCGGATTCGCTCGAGCGCTTCCCTCCGGCCCGGCAGCCTGCGGTTCCAGAGCCGGTCGTTGTGGCCGGGCGAGAACAGCCGCTCCGCGAGCCCGGAGACGACGGCCTCCAGCTCGACATCGACCCGGCTGGACGCCGGCAGCCGCTCGAGAGTTGCTCCCAGGTAGAACCGGAAGGCCCCGCCTCCCTCGGTCGTCCGCCGCTCGGCCAGGGCCGCGGAGAGCACCGGCCGCGCCGCTGCCTCGGCTCGTTCCAGCTGCCGTCCGGAGCATTCGACGCCGAGGCTGGCCGCAACCGCCGCGACCCGGTCGAAGTCCATCGACAGGAAGGTGTTGCCGGCGTCGAAGAAGATCGTGTCGAGTTCCGCCCAGGGAACCGTTCGCGCCCTCGCCATGGCGGCTTAGTGTGCCACTGATCGGATCGTTTATTCTCGGCAATCACGGAGGACGACAATGAAGCGAAGAAGCGTGATCGGTCCGGCGGCGCTCGCCATGGCAACCGCTCTCCTGTTCGGCGCCGCGACCGCCGCCCAGGAGGAGGAACCGTCAGAGACGTTGCAACAGCTCGGCAACGACCTGTTCGCCGAGCTCCTGTTCAACAACCAGGGAACGGGCTTCGCGATCGCCTGCTCCGTGTGCCACGCCATCGGCGAGTCGGTGCCCGGCAAGTCGGAGCGCTACTACGCCGACTACACGCCGACCAGCCTGACCGCGAACCGCGAGACGACCGAGCGGAACGCGCAGACACTGGCCGACGCCTCCCGCGCCGAGGTGTTCGGCTGGGATGGCGCCTACGACTCGATGGAGGACATGATCCTCGACAAGCTGGTCGGCAAGCAGTACGGCTGGAGCGACGAGGACCGCGACGCGGGGATGGACAACGCGACCTACGTGCTGCTCAACGAGGGCCACAACGCGATCTCCGGCGTGCCCTATCTCGATCAGTTCCAGGAGGTCTACGGCCTGGACCTGGAGTCCCTGCCGCGGCCCGAGGTGGCCGCGGCCGCCGCCCGCGCCCTGGCCGACTACACCCGCACGCTGAGCTACACGATGACCGCGCGCTGGGACGCGTTCGCCGAGCAGAACCGCTTCCGCAAGCAGCCGAACGACGACGAGGACATGCTGAACTACGCGGCGAGCATCGAGAGCCGGATCTTCAACCAGGAGGGGCGGAACCTGATCCGGCGGCCAGAGGGGTTCACCGAGACGGCCTACGAGGGCTTCAAGACCTTCTTCCGCGCCTTCGACGTGGAGTCCGTCGGCAACTGCGTCCGCTGCCACGTGCCGCCGACCTTCAGCGACTACGCGCTCCACGGCACCGGCGCCGGCGACTTCAAGACGCCGCCGCTCCGGAACCTCGCCCGCACCGACCCGTACCTGCACGACGGCAGCGCCGCCACCCTCGAAGACGCGATCCGGGCCCACATGGCGCTGGCGGAAGCGGCCGACAGCGAACAGGAAGGCGTCGACCCGCTGTTCGGCGAGATCAACATCTCGGACGCGGACATCGAGCCGCTGGTCCTGTTCCTGCAGATGCTGGACGAGGTGGGGCCCGAGAACTTCCGCCACTACCTGATCAACTTCGAGTGAGGAGCGCTGGTCTCCCGCTCGTTGGGCCGCTGCTCGCCGCGCTGCTGCTCGCGGCGCCGCTTGCCGCCGATCCTTCGCTCGAGCGCACGGCGGAGCTGCCTCCGGATCTGCCGGGCTGGCTGTCGCCGCTCCTCGATCCGGCCGGCTACAGGGTGGTCCGCGACGAGGGCCAGCCGATCGAGTTCTGGTTCCCGCCCGCGCTCCCCATGCAGGACCCCTCGGCCGAACTCGGGGTCGAGTATCCGACCCTGCCTCCCGGCGGTCTGGTCGGCCTGATGCGCACGACGGACGACTGGAGCACCTACAAGAAGCAGATCGTGCCGGCCGGCACCTACACCCTCCGCTACGCCGTACAGCCGGCGGACGGCGACCACACCGGGCAGACCTGGTTCCGCGACTTCGTGGTCCTCATTCCGGTCACTCTCGACACGTTCGATCCCTACGGCTTCCCGGAGCAGGAGCCCCTGGTCGAAGCCAGCATCACGATCATCGAGGGCGCCACCCACCCGATGACGATGGCCCTGTTTCAGAACTACGACGGCACGGAGAGCGCCACCATGTTCTGGAACGACCTCGACCAGCCCACACTGGCCGTACCCCTCGGCGGCGTGACCCTCGGACTGGTCATCGAAGGCGAGGGCGAGGAAGTGCCGTTGTAGGCGCCGCTAGCGACTTCGCGTCAGCGGCACGAAGCGCACCGGAATGACGCGGGTCCGAGCCACCGACCCGTCCGCCTGCTTTTCCAGCACCTGGAGTTCCTGGCGGCCGCCATCGGGCCCCACCGGCAGCACCAGCCGGCCGCCGGCGGCCAGCTGATCGACCAGGGGCTGCGGCACGTGGTCCGGCGCCGCCGTGACGACGATCGCGTCGAAGGGCGCCTCCTCGGGCCACCCCGCGTAGCCGTCGCCAATCCGGGTCGTCACGTTCCCGTACCCGGCCGCGTCAAGCGCCGCCGCCGCCCGCAGCCCGAGGGGCTCCACGATCTCGATCGTGAACACCTGATCGACGATCTCCGCCAGCACCGCGGCCTGGTAGCCCGAGCCGGTGCCGATCTCGAGCACCCTGTCCTCCGGGTCGGGCTCCGCGAGCTCGGTCATCAGCGCCACGATGTAGGGCTGGGAGATCGTCTGCTGCCAGCCGATCCCCAGCGGCGAGTCGCGGTAGGCCCACTCGCGGATCTCCTCCGGCACGAAGAGGTGACGTTCGACCTTCTCCATCGCGTCGATGACGCGCACGTCGAGCACCGGCGGTCGACCGTCGCGGGGTTCGGCGATCGTGTCGCGCACCATGCGCCGCCTCAGTTCCGCGAAGTCGACCGCCTCCTGGGCCGACGCCGTACAGCCTGCGAGGCCGACGGCCGACGCGGCGGCAACGCCCAGAATGCCGGCCGCCGACCGGCGCCCCAGGCCCGCGTGTAGCCTTCGCAGGCTCTTCCGGACACCGCCGCCAACCGAGATCCGCGTCATCGTCTCTCCCGCCACCCCTGCCGTCAGCCTGTGGCGCCGACCGGGCCTCCTAGCGTACATGGGGTCGTGGGCCTGCTCGAGCGCCGGCCTCGCGATGCAACAGCTCCTGCTGGTCTGGCTGCTCGCCGGCGTACTCGCTCTGCCCGCCGACCGGGTGGGGCCGCTGCAGGCGGCAATCGGCCTGCCCGGTGTGATCATCATGCTCTGGGGCGGAGCCAACGCGGACCGCACGGACGCCAGGGCGATCCTGACGCGCGTGTTCGGCGCCGCGGCGCTCGTTCCCTTCGGTCTGGTCCTGGCTCTGGAACTGGGCGGACTCAACGTATGGACGGTGACCGCCTGGGGACTCGGCCTCAGCGCCGCCCTGTCGTTCTCCAGCCCGGCGCAGCAGGCGGTGCTGAACAGGATCGCGGGGCGCGACCTGCAGCGCGGAGTGACCGCGGCCACCGCGATCAGCATGTTCACCTACATGATCGGACTCCGGGTCGCCGGACAACTCGACTCCTTCGGGTTACGCCAGGTCCTGCTGGCCCAGAGCCTCTGCCTGGCCGCCGCGGCTCTCTGGATCCGCCGGATCGGATCGCAGCCCGTGAACGACGGGGAGGCCGGCGCGCCCGCCTGGCGCCGCATCGCCGAGGGCTTCCGGGCCTCTTACCGCCAGCGGCCCGTGTTCGACGCGATGACCGTGAACTTCGTCTCCAGCATCTTCAATGCCGGCGCCTTCTTCACCGTGCTCCCCTTCGTCGTCCTGCGCGTCTACGACGGCGACGCGGAACTCCTGTCCTGGCTGATGATCCTGTTCTTCGCCGGCGCCGTCGTCTCCAACCTGATCATGCTCCGGTTCATGCCGTTTCAGCAGCCCGGGCGCTGGTTCGTCGTGCTGCAACTCTCGCGGATCCTCGTCCTGTTCCTGATCTGGATCGAACCGGCCTGGTGGCTGGTCGTGACGGCGAGCGTCGCCTGGGGCCTGAACATGGGCGTCACGACCACGCTCGCCCGCGCAATCGTCCAGGAAGCCGCCGAGCCGCAGACCCGGGGCCGCGTCATGTCCGTCTTCGGCCTCGGCCTGCTCGGCGCTCCACTGATCGGCGCCGTCATCCTGGGCTGGATCGTCGAGGAGTACGGCGCCCTCGCCGGCCTGGTCCCCGGTATGGCGGCGTCGGTGCTGCTGTTCGCCTACAGCATGGCGGCGACCGGGTTGTGGCGGTACCGGTCGTCCTGACGCCGTGACGCCCGAGCGCCGATCAGGAACGAAAGCGACCCTCGCCGAGCTCGCAGTACCGATCGTACGTATCCCGGTCGATGTTCGACCCGCAGAGGATCAGCCCCACGCGGGCACCCGAGAGCTCCCCGGCGAGACCCGGCAAGGCAGCGGTGCTGGCGGCGCAGGCGGGTTCCACGGCGAGCTTCAGTTCGCGGAAGATGAGCCCCATGGCTTGAGCCAACTCGCGGTCGGCGACCAGGGCGAGCCGATCCACGTTGCTTCTGCAGAGCGTGAAGGGCAGCCGTTCGGTCATGGGCGGCGCCAGACTGTCCGCGATGGTGTCCACGCCTTCGAGGCGCTCCGGTCTGCCGGACCTGAAGCTCCTGTGCATGACGTCGGCGCCCACGGGTTCCACGCCGACGACGAAGCACTCGGGGTTCAATCGCTTCGTGATCGCCGACACGCCGCCGGCCAGACCGCCGCCGCCAATGGCGACGACGAGCACATCGAGGTCGCCAAGCTGCCGATACATCTCAAGACCGAGCGTCGCCGCGCCGAGGGCCGTTGCCAAGCCGTCGAATGGATGGATCACCGCCCGGCCCTCCGCCGCCGCGATCGCGGCCACCATCTCGAATCCGCTCGGGCCATCCTCCGCCATCAGGATCTCGGCGCCTAGCGCCCTGGCCAGCTCGACACGCGCCGGATTGGCCGATCGCTGCATGACGACCTTCGCACTGGTCCCCGCCGCCTTCGCTGCATACGCCACGGCGATCGCGTGATTGCCAGCGCTCATGGCCGTCACGCCGGCCCGCAGTTGTCCGGCGCTCAATCGCAGGACGTTCGACAGCGCCCCGCGCGCCTTGAACGTGCCGGAGCGCTGAAAGAGCTCGAGTTTGGCGTGGACGCGGCTGCCTCCCGGCAGGATCGTCCGCATCTCGGGCCCCGACCACTCGACGACCGGCGTCTCAACGATGTGAGGAGCGATCAGCGCAAGCGTCTCTTCGACCGCCGCCAGCGTGATGCCATGGTCGTCGTTGCTCACCGCCCTGAACGTCGGGCCCGCGCCGGGCGCGTCACTCCTGGGCCGCGCCCCGCCGCCTGAGCCACTCCACCGTGCTCAACGCCAGCAACGCGAAGACGATCAGGAAGGTGGCGACGGCCAGGATCGTCGGGCTGATCTCCTCGCGGATGCCGGACCACATCTGGCGCGGGAGGGTGCGCTGTTCCAGACCGCCCATGAACAGGACGATGACGAGTTCGTCGAAGGACGCCGCGAAGGCGAACAGGGAACCCGAGATGACGCCGGGCAGGATGAGCGGCAGTTGCACCCGGCGGAAGGCGACGAGCGGGTTCGCGCCCAGGTTGGCGGCCGCGCGCATGACCGTCCAGTCGAAGCCGGCCAGCGTCGCGCTCACCGTGATCACCACGAAGGGCGCGCCGAACACGGCGTGCGCGAGGATGATCCCGACGTGGGTCTGCGCCAGCCCGAGGTTCGAGTAGAAGAAGAACATGCCGACGCCGGCGATGATGACCGGCGTGATCATCGGCGAGATGAGGAGCGCCGTGACGATCTTGCGGCCCGGCATCGCCGGGTGGGCCAGGCCGAGCGCCGCGGCGGCCCCGAGCACGGTGGCGACGACGGTGGCCGAGAGGCCGATGACCAGGCTGTTGGCGAGCGGCCGCGTCCATTCGTCGCCGTCGAAGACGCTGCGATACCAGCGGAGCGAATACGCCTCCGGGTCGAACCGCAGCATGCCCTCGGTAAAGGTGAAGTAGGGCTCGGCGTTGAAACTGAGCGGCACGAGCACCAGGATCGGCGCGATCAGGAAGATGAAGGCGGCGACGCAGAACGCCACGTAGCCCCAGCGGGCGACCCGATAGCCGGGGCTGACAGCCGTGCCGGCCATCATCCGAGCCCGATCCGGTCGATGCCGACCAGGCGGTCGTACACGACGTAGAGCAGGGTCACGCCGCCCAGCAGCAGCGCCGCCAGCGCCGCCGCCAGACCCCAGTTGAGCGAGGTCTGGACGTGGTAGGCGATCATGTTCGAGATCAACTGACCGCTCTGGCCGCCGACCAGGGCCGGAGTGATGTAGTAGCCGATCGCCAGGATGAAGGTGAGCAGGCAGCCGGCGCCGACGCCCGGCAGCGTCTGCGGCCAGTAGACCCGGCGAAGCGCCTGGAAGGGCGTCGCCCCGAGCGACACGGCCGCGTTCATGTAGGCCGGCGGAACGGACCGCATGACCGAGTAGAGGGGAAGCACCAGGAACGGCAGCAGCACGTGCGTCATCGCGATGAAGGTGCCGGTCATGTTGTAGATCATCGCGATCCGGCCCTCGTCGCCGATCAGGCCGATCGCGACCAGGAAGTCGTTCACGATGCCCTGGTTCTGGAGCAGCACGATCCACGAGGTGGTCCGCACGAGCAGCGACGTCCAGAACGGCAGCAGAACGAGCAGCAGCAGGACGTTGGCGCGCTTCGGCGGCGAGTTGGCGATCATGTGCGCCACCGGATAACCGATGACCAGGCACAGCAGCGTGACGCCGAGGCTGACCAGGAATGTCCGCCAGAAGAGCGGCACGTAGATCCGCCACACCTCCGGCGCTCGCACGTAGCCGCCGTCGGGACCCCGCTCGAAGTCGAGGGCCTTGAGGTAGTGACGGGCCGTGAACCGCTGGCCGGCGGCCTCGAGGGCTCGCCACGGTTCCGGGCCGCCCCAGCGGGGGTCGATGGCGATCATCGTCTCCCGCCAGAACGCGCCGTCCGTCACCGCGCCGGCCGCTTCGGCAGCCGCGGCCGCATCGACCATCTCACGCGAGTCACCCATGATCGTGCTGCGCATTCCGCTGACGACGCGGTTCACGCGGTTCGCCGTTCGTCCGAGGGTGCGCTCCGTCCGCGCCGCTACGAATTCGCGGGCGACGGCCGCGAAGGCCTCGTCGGGCGGCGTCCCCTGGCCGTCCCAGCCGCGCAACGCGGCCATCGTCTCGGGCAGCGCGTCGGCGACCTCGGGATCATGGAAGCTCTTCGTCAGCAGGCTGAGCATGGGGCCGAGGAAGGTCACGCTGACGAATGCCACGAGCGGCAGGGCGAGACCGGCTGCGCGCAACCGCGGGCCGAGCGCCCGCCGCCATAGCGGCCGCGCAGGCGGCTGGCCGACGCTTGGAGACTCCTGGGAGGTCACGGCTCGATCCCAACCCTCATCGCGCCAGCCAGGCGGCGAAGCGTTCCAGCATCTCGTCGCCGTGGTCCGCCCACCACTGCCAGTCGGTCATCAGGTAGTTCTTCATGTTCGCGGGGTTCGTCGGCATGTGCGGCCACATCTCCGTGCCCGTTTCGAAGTGCCGGTCGATCAGCTTCTCCGCCGAGTAGCGCGCCGGACTGTAGGCGATGTAGCGGCCAACACCCGCCATCGACTCGGCGCGGGCCGCATGCTGGACGAATCGCATCGCGTCCTCGAGTCGCGGCGTACCGGCGACGACCGCAAGCTGGCCGCGGTTCAGAACCTGGCCATCCCAGACGATGACGAACGGCTGCCCCTCGAGCACCTGGGCATTGAAGATGCGCCCGTTGGCGGCCATCGTCATCAGCACCTCGCCGTCCGCCAGCAACTGCGGCGCCTGGGCGGAGGTGTCCCACCACACGACCTGGTCCTTGATCGTGTCCAGCTTCCGGAACACCCGCTCGAGACCCTCGGGCGTGCTCAGCACCTCGTACAGGCGGTCCTTGGGAACCCCGTCCGCCATCAGCGCCATCTCCAGAATGGCCTCCGGCGACCGCCTCACGCCACGCCGCCCGGGAAACCGTTCCAGGTCGAAGAAGTCGGCGAGCCGGGTCGGCGGCGGTCCCGTCAGGACCTCCCGGTTGTACGCGAAGATCGAGGAGAACAGCAGGTTGCCCACGCCGCACTCCGTGTTCATCTCGGGCAGAAAGTCGTCCTCCGGCAACTCGCCGTTGGGACCCGCCGGCAGGATCGCGGGGTCGATCAACTCCAGGACGCCTTCGTCGCAACCGCTGACCGCCTCGGCCACGGAGAGATCGACGACATCCCAGTGGACCACGCCGGCTTCCACCTGGGCCCGGACCTGGGCCAGTCCACCCTGGAAGTCGGCCAGGTCGACCCGAACGCCGGTCGCTTCCGTGTAGGACTCGTGGTACCCCCTCACGACGGCGCGGGCGTAGGAGCCTCCGTAGGAAACGGCAGTGATCGAGCGCTCACCCGCCTCGCTGCCCGGCGCCGCACCCGGAGGCGGGTCCGCGGCCAGCCGGCAGCCGGCGACCAGGACAACGCTCAGGACGACTGCGCCCGAACTCCTCATCGCGCCAGCCAGGCGGCGAACCGCTCCTGCATCTCGTCCCTGTGGTCGGCCCACCACTCCCAGTCGGCCATCAGGAAGTTCTTCATGTTCGCGGGGTTCGTCGGCATGTGCGGCCACATGTCCGTGCCCGTCTCCGCGTGCCGGTCGATCAGCGCCTGGCCGGAACGGCGCGCGGGACTGTAGGCGATGTACTTCCCGACGCCCGCCATCGACTCGGAGCGGGCGGCATGGCGCATGAACCGCAGGGCGCCCTCGAGGTGCGGAGTGCCTGCGACGACGACGAGCTGGCCCCGGTCCATGATCTGTCCGTCCCAGACGATGACGAAGGGCTGCTCCTCCAGGACCTGGGCGTTGAAGATCCGTCCGTTCCAGGCGGTGCTCATGATGACCTCGCCGTCGGCGAGGAGCTGCGGCGGCTGCGCGCCCGCCTCCCACCACACGACGTCGGCCTTGATCGTGTCCAGCTTCCGGAATGCGCGGTCGAGGCCCTCCGGCGTCCCGAGCAACTCGTAGATCCGCTCCTTCGGCACGCCGTCGGCCATCAGCGCGAACTCCAGGTTCGCCTCCGGCTTCCGCTGCATGCCCCGGCGCCCGGGGAAGCGCTGCAGGTCGAAGAAGTCGGCGAGCGTGCTCGGCGCGGGACCCGGCAAAGTCTCCGGGTTGTAGGCGTAGATCGTGGAGTAGAGCAGCGTGCCCACGCCGCACTCCGTGTTCGTCTCGGGGAGGAAGTCGTCCGCCGGCGCCTCGCCGTTCGGACCCGGCGGCAGCAGCTCGGGGCGGATCAGTTCCAGGACGCCCTCGTCGCAACCGGTCACGGTATCGGCGACGCCCAGATCGACGACGTCCCAGTGAACGGCGCCGGCCTCGACCTGGGCGCGGATCTGCGCCAGGCCGCCGTTGAAGTCCTCCAGGTTGACCTGGATGCCGGTCTCGGCGGTGAAGGACTCGTGGTAGCCGAGAACGCAGGCGCGGGCGTAGGAACCGCCGTAGGAGACGACGGTGATCGATTCTCCGTTGGCCTCGGGGCCCGGAGAGGCTTGCTCCGTCCCATCTCCCGCCTGGGGCGCGCAGCCGGCCAGCAGCGCGGCGACCGCGACGGCGGCCGCCCTCACCACTCTTCTTCGCCTTCCGCCAGCTTCTCGGGCACCAGCGCCCGGCAGTCGAGCGCCGCCCAGCCGACCCGTACCGTGTCGCCCGGCAGCACGGCGCCGTGACCGACCACGTTCGGGATCTTGGCGATGAAGTCGGAGGCGCCTCCGACCGTCATGTGAAGGCGCAGATGGTCGCCCAGGAAGATCATGTCGTCGATCCGCGTCTCGACTTCGTTCCGGTAGCGGCCGGGCAGCGGCGCCACCGCGACGCGCTCGGGGCGGATGACGACCGTGGTTTGGGCGCCCGGCGGGCACAGACCCAGGCTCATCGCCCGGATCGACTGGCCGCCGATGTCGACTTCGCAGACGCCGTCCTCCTCGCTGACCACGACGCCGTCGAGCCGGTTGTTCTCGCCGATGAACCGGGCCACGAAGGCCTTCTCGGGTTCCTCGTAGAGGACCTCCGGCGACGCCGCCTGCTCGATGACGCCGTTGTGGAACACGGCCACCCGGTCGGAGAGCGTCATCGCCTCCTGTTGGTCGTGCGTCACGTAGACGACCGTCACCCCCAGGGTCGAGTGGATGCGCCGGATCTCGTACTGCATCTCCTCCCGGAGCCGGCGGTCCAGAGCGCCGAGCGGCTCGTCCATGAGAACGATCTCGGGCTCGAACACCAGCGCGCGGGCGATCGCCACGCGCTGCTGCTGACCGCCCGAAAGCTGCGCCGGTCGCCGGTCCTCGAGTCCCTCCAGTTGCACCAGACTGAGGGCCCGCTCGACCCGCTCCCGCCGCACGGCCGCTTCGACGCCGCGGACCTCGAGCGGAAAGGCCAGGTTGCCGCCCACCGTCATGTGGGGGAACAGGGCGTAGTTCTGGAAGACCATGCCGATTCCGCGCTTGTGCGGCGGCAGATCCTGGATCGGCCGGCCGGCGATCCGGATCGTGCCTGCGGTCGGCGCCTCGAAGCCCGCGAGCATCATCAGGCAGGTCGTCTTGCCCGAGCCGGAGGGACCCAGCAGGGTCAGGAACTCGCCCCGCCTCACGGCGAGATCGAGCCCGCGCACGACCAGGTTCTCGCCGTCGTAGCTCTTGTCTACCCCAACGAACTCGACGTGTGGAACGCTGCTCTCGCCGCGATCGTCAGGGGCCGGGACGCTCACGAGCCGTGACTATACTCACGAACCGCCACTGCGCTCCCCTACCAACCAGATGTCCAAGCAGGTCACCGCGGACGGACCCTCCGGGCACCCGGCCGGTGAGACCGTCCCGGAAGGGTCCATCGACTTCCGCACTCACCCCGACCGCTACCGGCACTGGCGGCTCAGGATCGAGCCGCCGCTCGCCTTCCTGACCCTGGAGGTCGACGAGCAGGCGGGGCTACGGCCCGGCTACCAGCTCAAGCAGAACTCCTACGATCTGGGCGTCGACTTCGAGCTCTACGATGCCACCCAGCGGCTGCGCTTCGAGCATCCGGAGGTCCACGCCGTGGTGCTCCGCTCCGCCCGCGAGCGCATCTTCTGCGCCGGCGCCAACATCGGCATGCTCGGCTCCTCCTCGCACCAGTTGAAGGTGAACTTCTGCAAGTTCACGAACGAGACCCGCCTGGCGATCGAGGACGCCTGCCAGCACTCCGGCCAGCGCTACCTCTGCGCCGTCCGTGGCACGGCGGCCGGGGGCGGCTACGAGCTGGCGCTCGCCTGCGATCGCATCCTGCTCGCCGACGACGGCAGCTCCGCCGTCTCGCTCCCCGAGGTGCCGCTCCTGGGAGTGCTTCCCGGCACCGGCGGGTTGACGCGGCTCCTCGACAAGCGCCGCGTCCGCCGCGACCGGGCCGATCTCTTCTGCACCCTGGAGGAAGGCGTCAAGGGTAGGCGCGCCGTGGACTGGAACCTGGTCGATGAACTGCTGCCCCGTTCGTCCTTCGACGACGGCGCAAAGGAGCGGGCGTTGCAACTCGCCGCTTCGAGCGACCGCCCCGCCGCGGCCGAAGGCGCCGACTGGCCCGACGTCGACCCGAAGCTGGAAGGAGACTCGATCGTCTACAGCACGCTTCGCATCGAGTTCGACCGCGCGCTCGGCGCCGCGCACCTGACCGTGCTCGGCCCAACGGGGCCGCCGCCGGGCGACGCCTCGGAAGCACTGGCCGGGAGCGCCGGCTTCTGGCCTCTCGTCCTGGCGCGCGAACTCGACGACGCCCTGCTCCACCTGCGCCTCAACGAAACCCGGATCGGGCAGCTCGTCATCGAGTCCGAAGGCGACCTGGGCACGGCGGCCGCCTTCGACGCGTTCCTTCACCGGAAGCGCAAGCACTGGTTCCTGCACGAGGTGCTGCTGTACTGGAAACGGGTGCTCAAGCGCCTCGATCTCACCGCACGCAGCGTCTTCACGCTGATTACGCCGGGAAGCTGCTTCGCGGGTCTGCTGCTCGAACTGGCGCTGGCCTCCGACCGCGCCTACATGTTCGAAGGCGAGAGCGAAGACGGCGCGCCGGCGCCCTCCATCGAGGTCGGCGAACTGAACTTCGGTGCCTTCCCCACGCCCAACGGGCTTTCCCGCCTCGAGACCCGATTCCTCCGCGAGGAGGACGCGATCGATTCTCTTCGTGCGCTCATCGGGACGCCTCTGGAAGCCGAAGACGCCGAAGGCGCCGGGCTGGTCACCGAGGTGCTCGACGACCTGGACTGGGAGGACGAGGTGCGCATCGCGCTCGAGGAAAGGGCCAGCTTCTCGCCCGACGCGCTGACCGCGCTGGAGGCCAACCTCCGCTTCCCCGGTCCCGAAACCCTGGAAAGCAAGATCTTCGGACGGCTCAGCGCCTGGCAGAACTGGATCTTCCAGCGCCCCAACGCGGTCGGCGAGGAAGGAGCGCTCCGTCTCTACGGCACCGGCCGCCGACCGCGTTTCGACAGCGAACGCATCTAGGAACAGCCCATGACGACGCTAGACAGCACCGTCGACTACGACGTCCTGATCCCCAACAACGTCGCGCTGGCGTCGGACGCCCGCGTCCGCCGAGGTCTCGAACGCTGGCACCCCGGCTACATCGACTGGTGGATGGACATGGGCCCCGACGGTTTCCAGACCTCCGATGTCTACCTCCGCACCGCGGTCCGGGTCGAGTCGAAGGGCGCTGACAAGTGGGCGGTGTTCGACTACGTGAAGATGCCCGACTATCGCTGGGGCATCCTGCTCGCGCCACAGGCCGAGGACCGGACGATCCCGTTCGGCCGCCACGTCGGCGAGCCGGCCTGGCAGGAAGTGCCGGGCGAGTACCGCGCGATGCTCCGGCGCCTGATCGTCATCCAGGGCGACACCGAGCCGGCATCCGTCGAGCAGCAGCGGTTCCTGGGCAAGACCGCGCCCTCGCTCTACGACATGCGCAACCTCTTCCAGGTCAACGTCGAGGAAGGGCGGCATCTCTGGGCGATGGTCTACCTGCTGCAGAAGTACTTCGGCCGCGACGGGCGGGAAGAGGCCGGCGAGCTGCTGCGCCGCCGGTCCGGCTCCGACGACGCCCCGCGCATGCTCGGCGCCTTCAACGAGGAGACGCCGGACTGGCTCTCCTTCTTCCTGTTCACCTTCTTCACCGACCGCGACGGCAAGATGCAGCTCGAATCGCTGGCCCAGTCCGGCTTCGACCCGCTGTCGCGCACCTGCCGCTTCATGCTGACGGAGGAGGCCTTCCACATGTTCGTCGGCGAGAGCGGTGTCACCCGGATCGTTCAGCGAACCTGCGAGGCGATGGCGGCGGCTGGCATGGACGACCCCTCCGACGTCGACGCCGTGCGCGCGCTAGGCGTCATCGACCTGCCGACGATCCAGAAGAAGGTCAACCTCCACTACTCGCTCACCCTCGACCTCTTCGGCTCCGAGCTGTCGACGAACTCGGCCAACTTCTTCAACGCCGGGCTCAAGGGCCGCTTCCGCGAGCACCGGCTGGAGGACGACCACCGGTTGCTGGACGCCACTTACGGGATCCTGGAACCGTCGAACGGCGCCCGCTCGAACGGCGGCTGGCACATCGTCCAGCACCCGGCGCTCAACGCCCTGAACGCCCGCCTGCGCGACGACTTCACGGACGACTGCAACCTCGGCGTCGGCCGCTGGAACAAGACGATCCGGCAGACCGGAGTCGATTTCGAGATCACCCTGCCCCACGTCGCCTTCCACCGGCAGATCGGCGTCTACCGCGACCTGCACGCCACGCCGGACGGCGAGATCGTCCCGGAAGACGAATGGAGCCGGCGGCGACACGAGTGGCTGCCGAACGACAGCGACCGTGCGTTCATCGAGTCCCTGATGAAGCCGGAGTTCCGGCCCGGCCACTACGCCTCCTGGATCGCCGAACCGAGAATCCGGATCAACCACAAGCCGGGCGACTTCGAGTGGGTCAAGCTGGCCGAGGCATAGGGCCCCAAGACTCCGCAAGCACGTGACCGGCTATCTACCGGGCTTCTTCGCGCCCTGGCTCGCCTCGGCCCTCGTGCTGATGCTGAGCGCCCTGCTGCCCGCCCGTCGGGTCACGGGCTACGTCCGGGACGAGGGGACGGGAATGCCCCTCGAGTACCGTCTGAACGGATTGCCGGTGTTCCTTGTGACGATCGGCCTGTGGCTCGTTGCCGGCTACAGCGGCGTCATGCCCTGGGACTGGCTGTGGACCCACCGCTGGAGCGGCGCCGCGGGGGCTCTGGCGCTCGGCATCGTCGCCTCTGCCGCTGTCGTGCGGACGGCGCCGAGCCGCGGCGAATCACTCCTGAAGGAGTTCTTTCTCGGCAGGCGCGCCAACCCGCGCATGTTCGCCGGCCGCGTCGACGCGAAGATGTTCCTCTACGTGTTCGGCGCCACCTACCTCGAACTGAACCTGCTCTCGTTCGCGGCCCATCACTTCCTGACCTTCCCCGAGGACCCGGCGCCCGGCGTGGTCCTCTACGTCGCGCTCTTCACGTGGTTCCTCTGCGAGTACCTCCTGTTCGAGTGGGTCCACCTCTACACCTACGACCTGTTCGCCGAACGGGTCGGCTTCAAGCTCGTCTGGGGCTGCCTCTTCTTCTATCCAACCTTCTACGGGGTCGGACTCTGGGCCGCGGCCGACCTGCCCAACCCGCATGCGCCCGTCTGGCTGCTCGTCCTGGCGGCGCTCGTCTTCTTCGCCGGCTGGTCACTGGCCCGCGGCGCCAACATGCAGAAGTTCCACTTCAAGCTCGACCCGGAACGGACCTTCCTCGGCCGGTTCCGCCCCCAAGCGATCTCGGATGGCGAGCGCCGCGTGTTGTGCAGCGGCTTCTGGGGCGTGTCGCGCCACGTCAACTACCTCGGCGAGGTCCTGATGGCGACCGGCCTGGCGCTCAGCCTCGGTCAACCGGCGCTCCTGGCTCCCTGGCTCTACCCGCTCTATTACGTCCTGCTGCTCGTGCCGCGCGAACGCGACGACGATCGGCGTTGCGCCAGGAAGTACGGAGCCCTGTGGGACGAGTACCGCCGGCGCGTGCCGTGGCGCATCGTGCCGCGGGTGTACTGAAGGCCGCGCCAGTTCCTACGGGTAGAGCAGGCCCGACCGCCACGAGTCGCCGTGCCGCTCGTAGAACGTCCGGTCATGTAACCGGTGCTCCTGCGCTACCCAGAACTCGAAGCGCCGGGGCACGACCCGCAGCCCCGTCCAGTGCGGAGGGCGCGGCACATCGCCGCCCGCGAACCGCTCGGTAACGTTCTCGAAGTCGCCGAGCAGTTGCTCGCGGCTTGCGAGCGGCCGGCTCTGCCGCGAGGCCCAGGCGCCGAGCTGGCTGTTCCGGTCCCGAGTCGCGAAGTAGGCGTCGGCCTCGGCGTCGCTGACCCGTTCCGCACGACCGAAGATGCACACCTGCTCCTTCGGTTCGCGCCAGAAGAAGTTCAGGCTCACGTCCGGCCGCGCCAGGATCTCCCTGCCCTTGCGACTCTCGAGGTTCGTGTAGAACACGAAGCCCTCGCGGTCGAAGTGCTTGAGCAGCACGACCCGGGACGACGGGCGGCCCTCCTCGTCGGCGCTGGAGAGGACCATCGCGTTCGGCTCGGTCAGACCGGTGGCCGAGGCGCTCTCGAAGAGGTCCCGGAAGCGGTCGAAGGGATCAGGGACGGTCACTCAGATCCGAGGCAGAACCTCGTCCGTGAAGAGCACGAACGAACTGTGACTGAGCGGCGCGCACAGCAGGTAGTCGAGGAACATCTCCTCCTTCAGACGCGCGATCTCGTCGACCAACTCGTCCGGCGTGCCGTACAGGATGACACCATCGAGGTATCGAGCGACCGCGGCCCCCTCCTCGCCGCCCTGACTGAAGGGTCGCGCGGCCAGCTCGGGGCGCTCGAGGTTGCGCCGCGTATCGGTCGCGACCGCCCGGGTGCCCTTCTGCCTGTGGGACCTGACCGTCCACAGCGCGCCGCGCCTGGCGATCTCCTGCGCTTCAGCCCGTGTCGGCGCGCACGCGATGAGGCGCGCCATCGGGATCTCCCGGCCATCGATCGAATGGCCGTGCTGCTCCAGGATCTCCCGGTACAGCTCGCGCTTCTCGGCGATCCGGCTGTGCGCCGAGTGCGGGTCGAGCATGATCGAGAAGCCGTTCTGAGCAGCCCAGGTCATCGACTCAGGCGAGGATGAAGCGAGCCACACCGGCGGATGCGGCTTCTGTGCCGGCTTGGGCAGCACCTCGACTCCCTGGCATTGGAAGTGCTCTCCCTCGAAGGTGAGCTGCTCGTTCGTCCAGGCGCCGACCACCGCCTGGACGTGTTCCCGGAAGACCGGATAGCTGTAGCGCGGGTCGACGCCGAAAGCCCTGAACTCCCCCTCCGCAAAACCGCGGCCGACGCCCCAGTTGACCCGGCCGCCGGAGAGCACGTCGAGCAGCGCCACCTCCTCCGCCAGGCGCAGGGGGTTGTAGAACGGCGCCAGGGACACACCCGTGCCGATCCGCAGGTTCTTCGTGCGCGATGCGACCTCGATCCCCATCATGTGGATCGACGGGCAGATGCTGAAGGAGCTGAAGTGGTGCTCCGCCAACCACACGGCGTCGTACCCGGTCTGATCCATGATGTCGATGCGCTGAAACGCCCGCCGGTAGACCTCTTCCAGCGGGATTCGGCGGTCAGGCCACGAGAAGAACTGGAGCACCGCGGACTTCATCGGCGCGCTACTTTCTCACACGTCGCGGCGGTCCTTGAACACGTAGGAGAGGCCCTCTTCGGCGAAGGCGCGGCAGGCCTTGTCCTTGAACTCGACCGCCTTGTCCCACTCCTCGATGTCGTAGTAGTCCCGCTCGGCGACCACCCGGATCTCGCGCACCGTTCGTTCGTCGAGGCCGAGGCGTTCCGCGATCTCACGGTCCGACAGCCCGCGGCGCCGCTTCTCGCCCGGCAGATGCTCGTGGATGTCGACCTGGATCGAGTTCGACAGCTCGAGGATCTCCTCGCGATGGCGGCGGTAGGTCTCGGGATCGACAAAGAAGAAAGCCATGTTCCGTTCCTCGCTCGGGTCTACGCCTTCTGCCGGAACTCGGCGCCCACGGGACAGACCCGCATGCACTCCCAGCACTGGCCCTGGCTCTGCGCCGCGTAGGTCATCGACCACAGCGTCTTGGTGAAGTGGCTCGAGTAGAGGACCATCTTGCGCGCCTCCGGGTCGTCCTGGTCGAGGGCGAGTTCGAGCCCCTTCTGGAAGCCCGGAATCCAGTGGGTGTAGACGCGGGACGTGCAGCGCGCCGCGTCGTAGCGGCGTTCGACCAACCGGCCGTTCTCGATCCGCCCGTCGAGGCAGCCGCCGTCGCCGAGCGGACACACCCTGGTGCAGGGTGTGGCGCCTTCCGCCTCCCACATCTCGACGCAGGCCGGCGCCGGGCAGGCCGGCTCGGCAACCGGCGGCGTCAACGGAAACGGATAGGTCGTGATGATCGCCGAGTAGAACAGCAGGCCGTACTCGGGATGCAGCACGGGCCCGGCCAGACTGCGCGAGCCGCAGCCCGCGAGCTCCGCGGCGAGCGCGACGCTCAGGAAGGGCCGGTTGCCGCGACGGACGCCCGGCGGCACGAACAGCGCGTAGAAACCGAACTCCGCCTCGATGAACTTCGCCGTCTTGAGGCCCAGCGAGTTGATCCGGTCGCTCGTGCCCATCGTTTCCAGGTGCTCGTGGACCGGACTCGCCCAGTCCGCGGCCCGCGGCGGACTGCCGCCGACGACCACGACCCGGCGCGCGCCCGGCAGCAGGTCGGCGGGACGGAAGCCCTCCGGCGCTTCGTCGAAGGCGTCGGCGTCGGCGACGCCCCAGGCCAGCGCACCGCCACGCTCCACCATGGCGGCCAGCCGGCCGCGGGCTGCCGCGGTCTCATCCGCGCTCGGCGCCGCCGGCGCGGACATGGTCACTGGAGGCGCCTTTCGTGCATGCCGACCGGACACACCCGCATGCACTCGAAGCACTGCGCGACGCTCTCCTTGTAGTAGCTGAGCGACGACAGCGACTGGCTGAAGAAGTCGGAGTAGATCATCGACTTGCGCCGCTCCCGGTCTTCCTCCGAGGTGATCTGGACCAGGGACTTCTGGATCGAGCCGATGCCGAAGTTCATCGACCGGGAGGTGCAGCGCTCGCGGTCGTAGGTCGAGTAGCTGATCCGGCCGTCTTCGTCGATCGCGCCGTCCAGGCAGCCGCCGTCATCCTTCGGGCACGAGGCGAGGCACGGCGTCGTGCCCAGCTTCTCGTACATCTGGATGCAAGGCTTCGAGGGACAGACATCCTCTTCGAGCGGATGGTCCGGCTCGAGGTCCAGCGTGGTGACCAGGGCCGCGTAGTACAGCAGGCCGTAGCGCGGGTGCAGGATGATGTTGGCCGCCAGCGAGCGGGTGCCCAGACCGGCCAGCACCGCGGCCAGCATCATGCTCATCGGCGGGTTGTGCCCGGCGGTGGGGAGAGACGGCGCCTGGAGGGCGCGGTGGCCGTGCTCCCGCTCGATGTAGTCGCACATCACGTGGACCGCGACGTTCTCGCGGAAGTCGTAGCCCGTGATCTCCATCACCCGGTGATCGGGACTGCGCCAGGCGCCCGCCGTCGGCCCCTGGTTTCCCGCGACGACAACGCTCTTCGCACCCGGAAGGACGTCCTCCGGCCGGTGCCCCTCAGGCACGAACTCGTTGAAGGCGCTGGAGGCAGCGACGCCGACGACGAGGGCACCGGCACCGGCGCCGACGTCGCGCACTGCCGCCGTTCGCTGCTGTCGGGCGTCCGCCATCAGGATCGCTCCGGTAAGGTGCTCCGCGTGAACTCCGGGGACGATAACACCGGCGCCGACGCGAGCGTCGAGGTCGTCAATCCGTGGGAGGAGCGGAAGGACCGTGGCCGGGTGGCGGCCTTGCTTTCCACTGTGGCTCTCCTGGCAACCTCTCCACGCGGGTTCTTTGGAGGAACCAGAGTCGATGCGGGCTGGTGGGGGCCGCTTCTCTTCGCCGGCTTGGTCGGAATGCTGGGCGTCCTTCTGGACGGCCTGGTCCTCTTCGTCCTCGCGATGACGCTGCCCGATGCGACACTGGAACTGGTTACCCGGATGGAGTTGCTGGGCGAGACCGCTGACCTCTCCGGCCTGGAAGGGAATCCCCTCCTCGCGCGGATCGTCCCGTTGATCGGTCTGCAGCTCCTCCTGCTGTCCCTTCCGTTCGTCTTCGTCCTCAGCCTGCTCGGACCGCTCATCAGCGCCGGATTCCTGCACCTGCTTCTGATCGTCACCCGCTCGCCACGGCCGCAGGGCTTTCGCGGCACATGGGTAGCCGCTTGCTACGCAGCCGTCGCTTTCTTGCTCCGAGCCATCCCCGTTGCCGGTGACGTTCTGGCCATTGTCGGAAGCGCAGGACTCTTCGCGATCGGCCTTCACGCAATCCAGGGGATCAAGGCATCGAAGGCGGCCTTGCTCGCGGCGATTCTCCCCCTGTTGCTCTTCCTGGGCGCAATCCTGGAGATCCTGTTGGCCGCCACCCGCGCCTGACCCAAGTGACGCGCTCGCCGCAGCTCTCCGGCGCGGGCTTGTAGAGTCGGGCGCCGCGCCGCGCCGCAGCCAGGGCGCCGAACGAAGATCCGCCTGACGCCATGATCGACCAGCTCGACGACATCGAAGCGAGGGTCTCGGCGGCACTGAACGCCACGGCCGATCTGGACGCACTCGAGGAGTGGCGACGGGCGACGATCGGCCGCAAGGGCGAGGTGCAGCTTCTGACCCGCCGGATGGGCGAGATCGACCCCGCCGACCGGCCCGCGTTCGGCAAGCGGATCAACGAGATCAAGACGTCCCTTCAGACCGCATTCGAAGCGCGCCAGGAAGCACTGAAGCGCTCGGCGCACGAAACCGACGGCGACGCGGACCGCCTCGACGTCACCCTGCCCGGACGCCGGCCCACTCTCGGCGGCCTGCACCCGTCGACCCTGGTCATGCGCCGCATCGAGCGCATCTTCGGCGACATGGGCTTCCAGACCTACCGAAGCCCGGACGTGGTCACCGACCGGCTGAACTTCGGCGACCTGAACATGCCACCCGACCATCCCGCGCGTGACATGCAGGACACGTTCTACACGACGGATCCAAACGTGGTGCTCCGCACCCACACCAGCGGTGGGCAGATCCTGGCGATGCAGGAGCAGCACCCGGCGCCGGTGCGCGTCATCCTGCCCGGCATGTGCTACCGCAACGAGCAGATCACCTCCCGCAGCGAGATCCAATTCCACCAGATCGAGGGGCTGGCGGTGGGCCCGGCGATCACGTTCGCCGATCTCAAGGGCACCCTGACCGAGTTCGCCCGCCGCCTGTTCGGAGAAGGCCGCGGCGCCCGCTTCCGGGCCAGCTACTTCCCGTTCACCGAGCCGAGCGCCGAGATGGACATCGCCTGCTTCCTCTGTGACGGCAAGGGCTGCCAGTTGTGCAAGGAGACCGGCTGGCTCGAGATCCTCGGCTGCGGCATGGTCCACCCGACCGTGCTCAGGAACGGCGGCTACGACCCGGACGAGTGGAGCGGCTTCGCCTTCGGCATGGGGCCCGAGCGGATCGCCATGCTCCGGCACGGCATCCGCGACATCCGCTACTTCTGGTCCAACGACCTGCGCTTCCTGCGCCAGTTCCAGCGGTTCGTCTGATGCGCGTTCCGCTCAGTTGGCTCGGCGATTTCGTCGAGCTCGGTGGTTCCCCGGACGACCTCGCCGAGCTGCTCACCAATGCCGGCCTGGAGGTCAAGGCGATCGAACGCTTCGGCGTCAACGGCGCCGAGCTGCCCTGGCCGGCCGACCTGGTGATGGCGGCGAAAGTCCTGCGCGTCGACCCGGTGCCGGACGCCGACCGCCTGGTGCTCGCAACCGTCGACTACGGCGCCGACTCCACCCGGAAGGTGATCACCGGGGCCCCCAACCTGTTCCCGCTCCTCGGCCAGGACCTCGGCGACGCGGGTCCCTGGGGCGCCCTGCTGCTCGCCGGCGCCAGCTACCGCAACCCCTACCGTGACCTGAAGATCACCCGGCTCAAGCCGAAGAAGCTGCGCGGCATCACCAGCGACGCGATGCTGTGCTCGGCCGCGGAGCTCGGGCTCGGCGAGGACCACGAGGGGATCATCCTGTTCGAGCCCGCCGACGAACTCCCGGACCTTCGCCCCGGACGGCCCCTCGCCGAAGTGCTCGGCGATGTCGTGCTCGACATCGACGTGATTCCCAACATCGCCCGCTGCGCCTCGATCCTGGGGGTTGCGCGCGAGGTCGCGGCGCTCACGGAGGCCGCGTTCCGGCCGCCCGCCGTCCCGCTCACGATGGACGGACCGCCGATCGCCGACCGGGTCGAGCTCGCGACCGAGAACCCCGAACTCAATCCGCGGTTCGTCGCCCTGCTGATCGAGGGCATCGAGCAGGGTGCGTCTCCGTACTGGATGCAGCACCGGTTGCAGCTCGCAGGGCAACGGCCGATCAGCAACGTCGTCGACGTCAGCAACTACGTGATGCTCGAGGTCGGCCAGCCGAACCACACGTTCGACTACGACCTGCTGCGGCAGCGGGCCGACAGCTATGCGGACGGCGGCCCGGTGCGGATCGTCACGCGACTGGCCCACGAGGGTGAACGTCTGACGACGCTCGACGGCGCCGAGCAGAAGCTGCGGACGAACCAGATCATGGTCACCGACCCCGCCGGCTCGCTCAGCGTCGGCGGCGTGATGGGAGGCCGGGACAGCGAGATCGGTCCGGAAACCCGCAACGTGCTGCTGGAAGCGGCCGCCTGGGAGCCGCGAAGCATCCGGCGCACCCAACGCCAGCTCGGCGTCCACACCGAGGCCGGGTTCCGCTTCAGTCGCGGCGTCCACCCGACCCAGGCGCTGCTCGGCGCCCGGCGGGCCGCCGAACTGCTCCGGCTTCACGCCGGCGGCACGATCGCCGAGGGGATCGTCGATCACTACCCGGAACCGGCCCCGGCCGTCACAATCGACTTCGACCTCGGCTATCTGCGCCGGCTGAGTGGTCTCGATCTCGACGCCGAGGAGATCGCGAACCTGCTACGACGCCTCGAGTTCGAGGTCGAGATCGAGGACCCCGCGGCCGATCTACGGGTCACCGTCCCGGACCACCGCCTCGACATCGAAGGTCAGCACGACCTGGTCGAGGAAGTGTGCCGCATCTACGGCTACGACCGCATCCCCTCGACCGTGCTCAGCGACGTGCTGCCGCCGCAGCGCGGCAACCGGGAGCAGGCCTTCGAGGACCGAATCAAGGACACCTTCGCCGACCTCGGGCTGCAGGAGATCGTCAGCTACCGGCTGACGACGCCGGAGGCGGAAGCGAAACTGCAACCCGAAGACGGCGAGCCGCCGCCCTACCTCCGGCTCGCCAATCCCTCGACCCTCGACCGCGTCGTCATGCGCCGCAGCCTGCTCGCGTCTGTGCTGGAAGCCGCGGCGTCGAACAGCCGTTTCACGGACCGGCTCGCCCTGTTCGAGGTCGGCCGCGTGTTCCCGGTCGCCGAAGGCGATTCGCTGCCCGAGGAGCGCGAGTGCGCCGCGATCGTGCTGACCGGTCCGCGCCGGGCAGATCACTGGCAGGCAGCCGGCGCCAGCGATGACTGCTTCGACTTCTTCGACATCAAGGGCGTCGTCGAGACGGTCCTGGACCGGCTCGGCCTGGCGGTCGAGTTCAGCGCGCCGGAGGCGGACTCAACGCCACCGTCGTACCGCCCCGGACGTTCCGCGGCGATCGGAATCGGCGCCGACTCGAAGCCCGTCGGCTGGCTGGGCGAAGTCCTGCCGGCGGTGGCCGCCCGTTTCGATCTGGAGCCCGCGGACGGTCACCCCGTCCTCGCCGCCGAACTCGACCTCGACCGCATCCTCGAGCTCGTCCCCGATTCCCTCCAGGTCGAGCCCGTGCCCGTCTATCCGGAAGTGCGCGAGGACCTGGCCCTGATCGTGGACGAGGCGACACCGGCCGCGGCCGTCGAGGCCGCCCTCCTCGCCTCCGGCAGGCCCCTGCTCTCCGCCGTCGAACTGTTCGACGTGTTCCGGGGCGAGGCGATCGGCGAAGGCTCGAAGAGCCTCGCCTACCACCTCACCTTCCGGGCCCCGAACCGCACCCTCCGCGACCGCGACGTGAAGAAGCTCCGCCGGCGCATCCTGGGACAGGTCGAGAGGTCCGTCGGCGCGAAGCTCCGCGAGTAGGGCCCGGGAGCCCGCGCCGCCCGCGTGCTCAGGAGGCGAGGCGCGACAGGAGGGCCACGACGGCGTGCTCGACCCGCAGCGCCCGCCGGCCGAGACTCACGACTGTGGCGCCGGCGTGTCCCCACGAGGCAAGCTCCTCGTCCAGTAGGCCGCCTTCGGGACCGACCAGCAGCGCCGTCGGGCCATCGACGCCCAGCGGACACGGCTCGTCACCGGCGGCATCGGCCACCAGGACCTGCTCGTGGTCCTGAACCAGGCCGGGCAGCGCCTCGGTCAGGTCCCGCGGCCCTCTCAGGCACTCGATCTCCGGCAGCACCGTGTCCCGCGCCTGCGCCAGACCCCGCATCAGGTGACGCCGCAGGGCATCCGGCAGCATCACGGAGCTCTGCCAGTAGCTCTTCTCCACCCGGGCCGTGTGGACGAGCAGGATCCGCTTGACCCCCATGGCCGCCGCTGCCTGCAGGATGCGGCCTACGAACTTGGGCCGCGGCAACGCCAGCACCAAAGTCACTCGCAGCGCCGGCGGCGGCTCCAGGTCGAGCGGACCCAACTCCAGCACGACGCACTCGCGGCTCAACTCGACGATCCGCCCGCGGCCAATGCCACCGCTCAAGCGACCTACTTCGAGCGTGTCGCCGACCTCCGCCCGCAGAACCTTGCGGACGTGCTTCAGGCGCTCCCCGGTCACGACCGCGCGCGCACCTGAGCCGGCCGTCCGATCGAAGTCCGCGTCCTCCAACAGAAGCAGGTTCATGCTGCTACAGTCACGCGCTCAAACCACGCACGAGATTGCGCTTCAGAGACCACTCGAAGAGGAGGACGGAACCGGAATGGCAGCAAAGAAGTTCCCGGTCGAGGCAGGCCACATCATGATGTTCGCCCGCGCGGTCGGCGACCCGAACCCCATCTATCACGACGCCGAGGCGGCAGCGGACACGGAACCCGGCAAGACCATCGCGCCGCCCACCTTCTACCAGGCCTCGGCCCAGTTCGACCCCGACTACTTCCTGCGCCCCAAGATCGGCGAGCCGTGGTTCGGCTCCGGCAAGGAGCCGACCGGCGTGCCGCCCACGCGGACCGGCGGCGATGGCGGCACGGGGCTGCACGCCGAGCAGCGCTTCGAGTACTTCCGGCACGTGAGCCCCGGCGAGACGCTGACCCTCAAGACCCGGCCCGGCAAGAGCTGGGAACGGCAGGGCAAGCGCGGCGGCAACCTGAAGTTCAGCGAGAACATCACCGAGTACTACGACGAATCCGGCGAACTCGTCGTGCGCGCCACCGGCGTCGGCGTGCGCACCGAGAAGGTCGTCGAGAGCGACTGAGGAGACAGCGAATGGCACTTCAGGCAAGCAAGGTCCAGGTCGGCGACACCTACACCCAGAAGCTCACCGACGACCTCTCCCGCACCCAGATCGTCCAGTACGCGGGCGCCTCGGGTGACTACAACCCGCTCCACTCCGATGAGATCTTCACCACCAAGGTAGCGAAGTACCCGACCGTCTTCGCCCACGGCATGCTGACGATGGGCATGACCGGCCGGATGGTCACCGACTTCGTCGGCGACGGCCGGCTGACCGCCTACGGCGTCCGCTTCACGCGGCAGGTCTGGCCGGGCGACGCGCTGACGGCGACGGCGAAGGTCGACGCGGTACGCGACGAGGACGGCCAGAGCCTCGTCGACCTGTCGGTCACGACGGTGAACCAGGATGGGGATGTCGTCGTGATGGGCAAGGCCACGGCAAAGATCGACCCGTAGCCTCAACACTGGGTGCGCCGGCGTCCTCGCCGGCATCCGGGCGCGGCCGCGAAGCGGCCCGCGCTAGTCCAGCACGTCTGTAACGGCGACCTGGCGCAGGCCGTGGTCGGCCAGCACCAGGGCGATCATCGCCTCCCCCATCGGCACGAAGCGCGGCAGCAGACACGGGTCGTGACGGCCCCTGGTCGCGATCGTCGTTGGCTCACCCGCGCGGGTCACCGTGTCCTGGGGCTGCGGCAGGCTGCTGGTCGGCTTGACGGCGCAGCGCAGCACGATCGGCTGACCTGACGAGATGCCGCCCAGCATCCCGCCGTGGCGGTTGCCGCGAGTGGCGACGCTGCCTCCCCGCATCTCGAACGGATCGTTGTTCTCGCTGCCGCGAGCGGTCGCTACGCCGAAGCCGGCGCCGTACTCGACGCCCAACACCGCCGGCAGGCTGAACAGCGCCTTGCCCAGGTCCGCCTTCAGCTTGTCGAACACCGGTTCGCCCCAGCCCGGCGGCACGCCGGTCGCAACGAGTTCCGAAACGCCGCCGATCGAGTCGCGCTCCGATCGCATCCGCTCGATCAGGTCCGCCATCCGCCTGGCGGCCTCCTGGTCCGGGCAACGCACCGGGTTGGCCTCGACCTGCTCCAGGGTGACCGCGGCCGGATCGTCGATCCGCCCCTCGATGTCGCCGATGCTCTTCACGTAGCCGACGATCGCGACTCCCCAGCGCTCCCGTAGCAGCTTCTTCGCCACCGCCGCGGCCGCCACCCGCACCGACGTCTCGCGAGCGCTCGAACGGCCGCCGCCCCGGTAGTCGCGGAAGCCGTACTTCGCGTCGAACGTGTAGTCGGCGTGACCGGGCCGGTACTTGTCCCTGATCTCGCTGTAGTCCTTCGGCCGCTGGTCGCGGTTCTCGATCAGGAAGGCGATCGGCGTGCCCGTCGTCCTGCCCTCGAACACGCCGGACAGGATGCGGGCCTCGTCCGGCTCCATCCGCTGCGTCGTCAGCTTCGACTGACCGGGCCTACGGCGGTCAAGGTCCGGCTGCAGATCGGCCTCGGACAGTTCCAGGCCCGGCGGCACCCCGTCGAGAATGCCGACGTAGCCCGGCCCGTGGCTCTCGCCGGCGGTGGTCAGCCGCAGCGCGGTTCCGAACGTGTTCCCAGCCATGACACGAGGACTCTGCCACAGCCCCGCTGCGGGTCGAACCGGCGTAGACTGACGGGTGATGCAGATCTCGACTGCCACCGCGTCGTTCGAGTCGCCGCCAATCGACGCCGTCGGCGTCGAGGAGCGGGTCGCGAGGCTCTGCTCGCGCTCGATCAAGAAGGACGCCAAGCTCCAGGCGCTCCACCTGACCCTGTCGATGATCGACCTGACGACGCTCGAGGGCGCCGACTCCGAGGGCAAGGTGCGGCAGCTCTGCGCCAAGGCGCTCCAGCTTCACGCGGCGCTGCCCGACCTTCCGCACGTGGCCGCCGTATGCGTGTACCCGGCGCTGGTCGGCGTCGCCAAACGGGCGCTCGAGGGCAGCGGGATCAACGTCGCCTCGGTCGCCACCAGCTTCCCCGCCGGTCAGGCGCCGATCGAGATCAAGCTCCTCGAAGTCCGGCGCGCGGTCGAGGCAGGCGCCGACGAAGTGGACATGGTCATCTCCCGGGGCCGCTTCCTGGCTGGCGACTTCGCCTACACCGCGGACGAAATCGCGTCGGTCAAGGAAGCCTGCGGCGAGGCCCACCTCAAGGTGATCCTGGAGACCGGAGAGCTCGGCACCCTCGACGCGGTCCGCCGAGCCTCGGACCTCGCGATGCGCTCCGGCGCCGACTTCATCAAGACCTCGACCGGCAAGATCAAACCGGCCGCCACGATGCCCGTCGTGCTCGTCATGCTGGAGGCGATCCGCGATCACTACCGCCGCACCGGCCAGAAGATCGGCATGAAGCCGGCGGGCGGCATCTCGACCGCCAAGGACGCGATCCGGCACCTGGTCATGGTGCGTGAGACGCTCGGCCAGGACTGGCTCGATCCCGACCTGTACCGGTTCGGCGCGAGTTCCCTGGCCAACGACGTCCTGAGACAGATCGTCAAGCAGCGAAGCGGCATCTACCAGTCGTTCGACGACTTCTCGCTCTGAGCGCGCAGCGGCCAGAACCATGACGGATTCCACGCCACCGACCGGACTCACGGCCCCGAAGCTCCGCCTCGGCCTCCGCGACGGTAGCGACGACGGCTGGGGCTACGCGCCGGCGCCGGAGTCGACCGACCACGTGGAACTCCGCGACCGCTACGGCCTGTTCATCGCCGGCGAGTTCACCGACGCGGCCGACGGCCGCACGTTCGAGACCGCGAACCCCGCCACCGAGGAGAAGATCGCGGACGTCGCCCTGGCCGGCGACGCCGACGTCGACGCCGCCGTGGCGGCCGCCCGGCACGCCTACGACGAGGTCTGGTCGAAGCTGGCGCCCAGGGAGCGCGGCAAGTACGTCTACCGGATCGCCCGGGTGCTCCAGGAGCGGGGCCGCGAACTCGCGATCACCGAGTCGCTCGACGGCGGCAAGCCGATCCGCGAGTCACGGGACGTCGACATTCCGCTCGCGGCCGCGCACTTCTTCTACTACGCCGGCTGGGCCGACAAGCTGGACTACGCCTTCCCCGGCCGCGGCGCCAGACCGCTCGGCGTCGCCGGTCAGGTCATCCCCTGGAACTTCCCGCTGCTGATGGCGGCCTGGAAGATCGCGCCCGCCATCGCGGCCGGCAACACGGTCGTGCTCAAGCCGGCCGAGACCACGCCGCTCACCGCGCTCAAGCTGGCCGAGATCATCCGGGACGCGGGCGTGCCGCCGGGCGTCGTCAACATCGTCACCGGCGCGGGCGAGACCGGCGCGGCGGTCGTCCAGCACGAAGACGTCGACAAGGTCGCCTTCACCGGCTCCACCGAGGTCGGCAAGCTGATCCGCCGCGCGCTCGCCGGCAGCGGCAAGCACTACACGCTCGAACTCGGCGGAAAGGCGGCCAACCTCGTGTTCGAGGACGCCGCCGTCGACCAGGCGGTCGAGGGGATCGTCAACGGCATCTTCTTCAACCAGGGCCATGTCTGCTGTGCCGGGTCGCGCCTGCTGGTCCAGGAATCCGTTGCCGGCGAGGTGATCTCCAAGCTGAAGGACCGGATGGAGACCCTGATCGTCGGCGATCCGCTCGACAAGAACACGGACATCGGCGCGATCAACTCCCGCGCCCAGCTCGACAAGAT
Organism: Acidobacteriota bacterium; assembly: GCA_028877275.1. Classification (GTDB taxonomy): domain Bacteria; phylum Acidobacteriota; class Thermoanaerobaculia; order Multivoradales; family Multivoraceae; genus Multivorans. Next base: position 284,598 of record JAPPFP010000009.1, on the reverse strand, counting down.
CGAGGAGTACCTCGAGATCGGCGAGGCCGAGGGCGCGGAACCGTTCCAGACCTCGTGTCCAGTGCCCGAGCGCGGCTACTGGTGCCGGCCGACCCTGTTCCTGCACGCATCCCAGTCGCACCGCGTAGTCCAGGAGGAGATCTTCGGACCGGTGCTCGCGGTGCAGACGTTCCGCACCGTGGACGAAGGCATCGCGATGGCGAACAACACGCCCTACGGTCTCTCGGGCGGCGTCTGGAGCGACAAGGGCGCCAAGGCGTTCCGGGTCACCAGCCGGATCCGCGCCGGCGTGCTGTGGGCGAACACCTACAACAAGTTCGACCCGACGGCGCCGTTCGGCGGCTACAAGGAGAGCGGCATCGGCCGCGAGGGCGGGCTCGCCGGGCTCCACGCCTACCTGCAACCGGAGGCAGCAGCATGAGCGAGCGACGATCCGCCGCCGCGGCCGACCGCCTGCCGGTGCTCAAGACCCACAAGGTCTACGTCGGCGGCAAGTTCCCGCGCTCCGAGTCCGGCCGCTTCGACCGGGCCCTGGCGCCCGATGGCACCCCGATCGCGAACATCTGCCGCTGCTCGCGCAAGGACGTGCGGGACGCGGTGACCGCGGCCCGCGCCGCACAGGCCGGCTGGGCCGCCCGCACCGCCTACAACCGTGGCCAGATCCTCTACCGGATCGCCGAGATGCTGGAAGGCCGAAGCGGCCAGTTCGAGGCCCTGCTCGCGGCCGGTGGAAGGGCGCCGGACGAGGCCGCCGTCGAGGTCCAGGCCGCCACCGACCGGCTCCTCCACTACGCCGGCTGGACCGACAAGTTCCAGCAGGTCTTCTCCAGCGTCAACCCGGTCGCGACGTCGCACTTCAACTTCTCGATCCTCGAGCCGATGGGCGTCGTCGGCGTGCTTGCACCCCAGTCGCCTCTGCTCGGTCTCGTTTCCTCGATCGCCCCCGCGATCGCCGGCGGCAACACGACCGTCGTTCTGGTCACCGGCAGCCAGCCGCTTCCGGCCACGACCTTCGGCGAGGTCCTCAACTCCTCCGACGTGCCCGGCGGCGTCGTCAACATCCTGACCGGCCGCCGGGACGAGATGCTCGCGCCGCTCGCCGCGCATCGCGACGTCGATGCGGTGCTCCTCTGCTCCCCGGACCCGGACGTCGCCAGATCCGCCGAGATCGAAGCGGTCCACAACCTGAAGCGCGTCGCGGTCCGCGCCCACGAGGACTGGGCCGACGTCCAGAGCCCCTACGAAATCACCGACCTCCAGGAAGTGAAGACGACATGGCATCCGATCGGCAGCTGACCGGCGGCAACGTCGAGGGGGCTTCCGAACAGCCCTCCGCGCCTCCGGAGACCGGCGAGATGGAGCTCCCGCTTCACGCCCGCAACCGCGCCGCCGAGATCGTCCGGTCACCGGACAAGCTCCGGGCGATGGTCGCTGAAGCCAGGGAGAAGGCCGACTCCGCCGGCGGCGCCACGAGCCCGCTCAGCGGTGTGCTCGAGGACCTGAAGACGATGTTCGAGCTGCTCCGGGCGGTCGCCCGGGGCTCCTACCGCCTCAGGAAGGAGACCCTGATCCTCATCGCCGGCGCGGTGCTCTACTTCGTCATCCCGATCGACGTGATCCCGGACTTCATCCCGGTGGCCGGCTTCCTCGACGACGCCGCCGTCATCGCCTGGGTGGTCAAGACCTGCAAGACGGAGATCGATCTCTTCAGAGCGCTCACCGCGGGCGACCACGACCAGGAGCCCGAGGCAGAACCCGCCTAGCCCGGACGCGACCGGCAGCGCGTCTAGCCGAGCAGACGCCCCTACAGCGAAGCGGCGCCGTGGTACGCCCGCGCGACCCAGGCCATGAGCTGGGCGCACAGTAGACCCAGCGGCGTGCCGACCAGGTTGCCGAGAACGCCCATCAGTACACCAACCGCGGCGAGGGCCGGCTGGAAGACGCCGGCGACGACCGGGGTCGAGATGACGCCGCCGACATTGCCCATGCTGCCGGTGGCGAAGAGAAACACCGGCGCGCGCAGGAGACGCATCGCCAGGAACAGGCAGGCGACGTGGATGCCGATCCAGACGGCGCCGACGGCCAGCACCAGAGGCGCCTCGGCGATCGCAGCGAGATCGCCGCCGGCCCCCATCGTCGCGACCATCAGGTAGAGGCCGCCGTAGGCCACGGGCGTCGCTCCCCGATGTTCGAGACGACGAACCGGCGTGAAGGACAGCGCGAGGCCAACCGCGACGACCAGCAGGATGCCCCAGGTGAAGTGGGACAGCACCGAGCCGACCTGGGGCAGCAGCTCTCCGCCGCGCATGCAGAGCCAGCTCGCCACCAGGCCGACGCCGAGCATGGAGGCGAAGGCAGGCAGCGTGATCGGCCGCGCGTTCTCCGCCTGGACCTGTTGCAGCCGCTGGTTCAGCGCGTCGAGTTCGTCGCGGCGCGCCCGGTTCCAGCGGTCGATCCGGTTCTGGTAGCCGCTGAGCAGGATGATGATCGACATCCAGCCGTAGCCGACCACCGAGTCGACGATGATCATCGGGGAGAAGACGTCATCGGGAGCCCCGACGCCCTCCTTGATCGCGATCATGTTCGAGAGGCCGCCGATCCAGGAGCCGGACAGCGCTCCCAGTCCCTTCCAGATCTGCGGGTCGTCGAGGAACGGCTGGAAGATGGCCAGCGCGATCGGTCCGCCGATCACAATGCCAACGGACCCCGACAGCAGCATCGCCGCCGCGAGCGGTCCCAGCCGCCTGATCGCCGGCACGTCGGTCGCCAGCACCAGGAGCAGCAGCGAGCACGGCATCAGATAGTCCGTGCACCAGTCGTAGAACGGCGACTCCGCCGGCGTGATGCCGGCCGTGGTCAGCACCACCGGCAGCAGATAGATCCAGACGATCGGCGGCAGGTACCTGAAGAGCCGGTCGAAGGGCCGGGTCTGCGCCAGCGCGAAGATCAGGGCCACGAAGCCGGCGAAGAAGACGAGCAGCGCGGTCGGGTCGTTGATCAGCGCCTGCTCCGCCATTGCGGGGAGTCTACGAGCTTGCGTCGGCTGCTATCTTCCGACGCCACCTTCCCGAGCCGGACCCGCCAGGAGAGCCAAGCCCATGAGACATCGCCCAGCGGCCATCGTGTCTGTGCTGACGGTGACCTTCCTGCTCCTGAGTTCCGCCGCCGCGGCCCAGTTCGGAAACCTGCCGCCCAACCGCTCGTCCCTGCTCGACGACGGCGCCCTCCACGTCGTCATCTGCGGCAGTGGATCGCCGCTGCCGAGCATCGAGCGTGCCGGACCCTGCACGGCGGTGATCGCCGGGGGCCGGATGTTCCTGATCGACGTCGGCCCCGGCTCGACGGAGAACCTGCGGCTGTGGGGACTACCGGTCGGCAGTCTCACCGGCGTCCTGCTGACCCACTTCCATTCCGACCACATCGGCGAACTCGGCGAGGTCATCTTCGCGAGCTGGACCGGCGGCCGGGCCGTGCCCCTCGACGTCTACGGGCCGGCGGGCGTCGAACAGGTCGTCGCCGGCTTTCAGACCGCCTACGAACTCGACGTCTCCTACCGGGTCGCCCACCACGGCGCCGACCTGCTGCCGCCGGACGGCGGCAAGGCGAACGGCCACGCCATCGAACTCGCCGAGGACGCGCCCTCGCGTGTCTTCTACGACGAGGACGGCCTCCGGATCACGGCCTTCCTGGTCGAGCACGAACCGATCGCGCCGGCGGTCGGCTACCGGCTCGACTACGGCGGCCGCTCGGTCGTGGTCAGCGGCGACACGATCCGTTCGGCAAACCTGGAGGCCGTGAGCCAGGGCGTCGACGTCCTGGTCCACGAGGTCCTGTCCGGCGCCCTGATCGGCGGGGCCGCGCAGGCGCTCGAGAGCGCCGGAAACGCACGGACGGCGAAGATGCTCCGGGACACGCTCGACTACCACACCTTCCCGGCCGACGTGCACGCCCTGGCAGCCGACGCGAAGGTCAAGCTCCTGGTGCTGAGCCACCTCGTGCCGCCCCTGCCCGCGGCGCAGGCGGAGGGCGTGTTCATGCGCGGCCGGGCCGCGGACGCCCCGAACGACGCGGTCGTCGGCGCCGACGGCATGCACATCGCGCTGCCCGCCAACAGCGACGAGCGGACCATCGAGAGCTTCTAGGCAGTCACCGTGTCCTCGAACTACGAAGCCGAACTCGAGTTCGCCGTCGAGACCGCCTGGATCGCCGGCCAGTTGACCCTCGAGTTCTTCCGGCTCGGCGTCGAGGCGGAACTCAAGAGCGACAGGACGCCGGTCACCGAAGCGGACCGCGGCGCGGAGGAACTGATCCGTTCACGGATCGCCGAGACGTTCCCGAGAGATCTCGTCGTCGGCGAGGAGTTCGGCGCGGGCGACGGCGAGCCGGGCTCGCCAGATGCCACGAAACGCCACTGGTACGTCGATCCGATCGACGGCACCCGTTCCTTCGTCCGTGGCGTGCCGCTCTACGGGATCCTGATCGGCCTGGAGGTCGATGGCAGAGTCGAAGTCGGCGTCGCCCACTTCCCGGGCATCGGCGAAACCGTCGCGGCAGCTTCCGGCCAGGGCTGCACGCTGAACGGCGAGCCGGCGCAGGTCCGCGAAACAACCAGCCTCGCCGACGGCTACGTCTCCTTCGGCGACCCGGGACTCTTCGTCGACCCCCGCCACCGAAAGGCCTGGCAGCGGATGATGGAGGGCGCCGCCTACCGCGTCGGCTGGTCCGACGCCTATGGTCACGCCCTGGTCGCCACCGGCCGGCTGGAACTCATGGTCGACCCGAAGATGAGCGCCTGGGACTGCGGCCCCTTCCCCGTCATCCTGCGCGAGGCCGGAGGCTACTTCGGCGACTGGGACGGCAACGAGACGATCCACGGCGACCGGGCGTTCAGCACGACCCGCCGGCTGCTGCCCGAGGTCCTGGAAGTACTCGCCGACTGAGCCTCAGCCGTCGCCCGGCGGTTCCTCGCCCTCCTCCAGAGGACCGGCCACGCAGCTCAGCAGCTCCTTCACCTCGTCCAGCCGGTTGTCCGGCACGCAGAGCTTCACCGGCACCGGCGACTTGCCCATCATCCCCATGCCGAACATGCCGACTCCGGCGCTCTGCACGAGGAACGGAATCTCGTACTGGTCCAGGGCGTGGCCGATCGTCTCGGCCTCGAGCCGGGAATCGAAGGTGGCGAGTTCAACGAACTTCATGAGCCCTTTCCCTCCGGCAGCTTCAGCATCAGCCCCAGCCGTGTGCAGCGCGCGACGAGCTCGTCACGCTGGTTGTAGGCGCGGTGCTCGAAGGTCACGATGCCGGCGTTCGGCCGCGACCGGCTCTCCCGCTTGTCCTTCACCTCGGTTTCGATCCGCAGGGTATCGCCGTGGAAGACGGGCCGCGGGAACACGACATCGTTCCAGCCCAGGTTGGCCACGGTCGTCCCGAGTGTCGTGTCGCCGACCGAAATGCCGACCATCAGGCTCAGGGTGAAGCAACTGTTGACGATCCGCTCGCCGAACTCGCTCTTCTTCATCGCCTCGGCGTCGAGGTGGAGCGCCGCCGGATTGTGGGTCATCGCGGTGAAGAAGACGTTGTCCGCCTCGGTGACCGTCCGCCGCAGCGCGTGATCGAACCGTTGACCGACTTCGAACTGCTCGTAGTAGAGGCCCGCCATGGCCCGAACCCTAGCCCACGCGTTCGATATCGGCGCCCAGCGATCGCAGCCGCTCGTCGATCCGTTCGTAGCCGCGGTCGATCTGCTGCACGTTGTCGATGACGCTGCGGCCCTCGGCGCACAGCGCGGCGATCAGCATGGCCATGCCGGCCCGGATGTCCGGGCTCACCATGTCCCGTCCGTAGAGCTTCGACGGCCCGCTGACGACGACGCGGTGCGGATCGCAGAGCACGATCTGGGCGCCCATCGCCACCAGGCGATCGACGAAGAACATGCGGGACTCGAACAGCTTCTCGTGGATCAGTACCGACCCCCGGCTCTGGGTGGCGCCCACCACCGCGATCGACGTGAGATCGGCCGGGAAACCTGGCCACGGCGCGTCCTCGATCTTCGGGATCGCGCCCTGAAGATCCGTGCGGACCTGGAGCTCCTGACCGCCGGGCACGAACAGGTCACGGCCATCCTCAGAAACCTGGAAGTCGATTCCCAGGCGGCCGAAGGCGAGCCGCGTCGACCGATGCTCATCCGGCCGCGCCTGGGGAATCCGTAGCTCGCCGCCAGTCACCGCCGCCAGCGTGATGAGCGACCCGACTTCGATGTAGTCAGGTCCGATCTCGAACTCCGCTCCGCCCAGCCGCTCCACGCCGCGGACGACGAGCAGGTTCGTTCCGACACCTTCGATCGGCACCCCCATGGCCTTCAGAAGGCGGCAGAGGTCCTGCACGTGGGGCTCGCTCGCCGCGTTCAGGATCCTCGTCTCGCCCTCCGCCAGGGAAGCCGCCATCACGGCGTTCTCGGTCGCCGTCACCGAGGCTTCGTCCAGGAAGATCTCGGCGCCGCGTAGGCGCTCCCCGGAACCCTCGATGCGACACTGAAGCCCGCCGCGCGGGCAGAGCTCGATGCCGGCGCCCAGGCCCTCGAGGGCCAGCAGGTGCGTGTCGAGCCGCCGCCGGCCGATGACGTCGCCGCCCGGGGCCGGCATGTTCACGCGTCCGCGTCGCGCCAGCAGCGGCCCCGCCAGCAGGATCGAGGCGCGGATCGCCCGGCAGAGGTCCGGGTCCGGATCGTCGTCGCCGAGACCCGCGGCGCACACCCGCACCGTGTCGCTACCGACGAACGCCACTTCGGCGCCGAGCTGGCGCAACAGCCCGATCTGTGCCTCGACGTCGCGGATCCGGGGCACGTTGCGGAGCGCAACCTCCTCGTCCGTGAGGAGAGCGGCCGCGAGGAGCGGCAGCGCAGCGTTCTTGTTGCCCCGCGCCCGCAGGGTCCCCGAGATCGGTCGACCGCCCTCGATCACGAACTGGGAGCGCGGCATGTGTGCGGGAGCGTCCATCGCGCGGTTAGTTGACCACAGGAACGCCGCCGCGAGCTGCCGCTCTTCCGATTCGCCCACTCCCTGAAACTCGCGCGACGCCGCGACGTTGTAAGGGAGGTGCGGCCTGTCAGGCCGCCTGCCCCTCTGAAGCAGCAAGGAGACCGAACATGAAACACCTTCACCGCCATCGCTGGGCGACCCTGGCGCTCGCTTTCCTGATCGCCCTCGTCCCCGGCGCGCTCCTCGCCCAGGAGCCTGCCGATCCAGGTCACGACGAGCGTTGGGAAGAGCTCGGTCAGCGCTGGGAGGAATGGGGCGAGCGCTTCGGCCGCAGCTTCGAGGACGCCGACTGGGAGTCCCACGGCCAGAACTGGGAAGAGTTCGGCAGGCGCTGGGAGGAATGGGGCGAGCAGTTCGCCGCGTCCTTCGAGCAGGCCTTCGACGAGGAGGAATGGGACGCCTGGGCGGAGCAGTTCGAGGACATGGAGAATCCTGACGGCGAGGTCGACTGGGATCGCTTCGAACAGTTCTGGGAAGAGTTCGGCGAACGCTTCGGCACATCTCTCGGGGAGGCCATGGAAGGCGCCGACTGGGAGATGTTCGGTGAAGCGCTCGGCGCGCTCGGCGAGCAGATGGGCGAACTGGCGGAACTGATCGCAGCCAGCGTCGAGTCCGCCGACTGGAGCGGCTTCGCCGATCTCGTCAGCGAAACAGTCGAGCAGGCGGTCGAGCACGCCGAGGAAGCGTCGGAGGCCGCCGAGGAAGCAGCGGAGGCGGCACAGGAAGCCGCTGAAGCCCGGGAAGCGATCGACTAGGGACCGCCATACCGTAGGCTACGCGCTTCGTCCCACGATCCAACGGAGCGCGCAGAATGCCAGTCGACCCGCAGGTACAGGCCTTCCTCGAAGCCCAGGCGCAGGCCGCGATCGAGAATCAGGTTCCGCCCATCACCGAGCAGACCGTCGAGATGGCCCGGGCGGGCTATCTCGCGGTCGCTGAAATGCTCGGACAGGGCCCCGACGTGGCCACCGAGGACTCTGACGTTCCCGGCCCGGCCGGCGACATTCCGGTCCGCATCTACCGGCCCCGGGATGCCGGCCAAACCCCGCCGATCCTCGTCTACTACCACGGCGGCGGCTGGGTGATCGGCAACCTCGACACCCACGACTACGCCTGTCGCGAACTCTGCGCCGGCGCCGGATGCCTGGTCGTCTCCGTGGACTACCGCCTGGCCCCGGAGGCACAGTTCCCGGCCGCGGTCGACGACTCCTGGGCCGCCCTGCAATGGGTTGCCGCGAACGCCGAGAGTCTTGGTGGCGACCCGGCCCGGGTCGCGGTCGGCGGCGACAGCGCCGGTGGCAACCTGTCCGCCGTCATGAGCCTGCTCGCCCGGGACGCCGGCGGTCCCAGCCTTGCGTTCCAGCTCCTCGTCTACCCGGCCGTCGACATGGACTTCAGCCGCCCCTCGATCGACGAGAACGCGGACGGCTACGTCCTGACCAGGGACCACATGATCTGGTTCCGCGGCCACTACCTGCGCTCCGACGCCGACCGCGCCGACTTCCGCGCCTCGCCGCTGCTTGCCTCCGACCACAGCGGCCTGCCGCCCGCCCTCGTCATCACCGCCGAGTTCGACCCACTCCGCGACGAAGGCAGGGACTACGCGGAGGCGCTCCAGGGCGCCGGCGTACCGACCACCCTCACGAACTACGAGGGCCAGGTCCACGTCTTCTTCCAGCTCTCCCCGATCCTCGGCGGCGGTCGCAAGGCGGTCGACGAGGCCTGCGCCGCGCTCCGCGGGGCGTTCCGTTCGTCGACCTGAACAGCGGCTGCCCGGCTACACCGCCGGCAGCAGCCGGCTGACCCGGTAGCCGTCGAGGTCCTTCTCGAAGCCGCAGGCATCGAGCGTCGCGGTCCACGGCGACTCGCGGGCCGGGCGGCCGTCGATCCGCAGCAGGCGGAGGGCCCGGCGCCTGCGGCGGCCGGCGAGGTCACGCATGGCGGCCCAGGCGTCCCCGGGTTCCGGGTCGGCGCCCAAGGCGGCGAAGGTCCAGACGCCCTGGCCGCCGGCCTCGAGGTAGAGACAGGGAGAGCCGGCCCGGAGGACGAGCCAGGCGCCGGGAACCCGGCGCGGGCCCCGCCTTCGAGGATCCACTTCGGTTCCAGGCTGGGGCCAGGGCAACACGGCGCCCCACGGATTCGCGGGGTCGATAGCCGGCAGGATCCCGATCGGCCCACGCTTCGCTGGTGCTCGCCGCTCCCGCCGCAGGCGCTCCACAGCCGCGGGCAGCGCGAACTGGCGGCCGGCCAGACCATGAACGAAGTAGCCGCGGCGGACCTGGCCGGCCTCTTCCATCTCGCGCAGCACTGGATAGAGAGCTTCAAACCCGCCAGTGACGTTCTCGTTCCGGGCCGTCTCGGCCGCGACCACGCCGTAGCGGTCGAGCAGCAGCGTCGCCGTGGCGTGAGCCCACTCCGTGTCGCTTATCCGCCCGGCCGGCGCGGCCCGATCGCTCACGAGCGACCACCGGCCGCCCGCCAGCATCCCGGCCCGGCCGCGGCGGGCGCCCGATACGCGAGCCCGCATGGCAGCCGACGCGGTCCCGGCCCGCGGCCCGCGACGCCAGCCGCCAGGAAGTCCGCGGGGAGAACGACCGGCGGGCGACCGCCGGCGCCTGCCGAGCGACGCAAGCGGCAGGAAGGTGTCGTTGGTGACGCGGCCGGCCCATACCAGGTCCCAGATCGCCGCTTCGACGTCGGTTTCGCCCCAGTCGCCGTCACCGACCACCCCGCCGACCAGGTCGAACGTGAAGCAGGCGCCGCGCCTCTCCAGCCGCTCGATGACCGCGGCGTGCGGGGTTCCGGCCGGCCCCTCATCCGGGGCTCCGATCGACTCGCTCCCGCGCGCCAGAACCCGGAACCGCTCCCGACGGTAGATCGCTACCCGGCCGTCTCTCGAGCCGAGCCTGCCCTCGCCCACCCAGAGAAGCTCTCCGGCCGCCGCGAGTCCGTCCAGCATCTCGAGACGGAATCCCGGCACACGGGCAGGGAGGACGTGCCCGACCAGGTTCCGCCAGGAAAGCGGCATGCCTTCGAGTTGCGCTACGGCCTCCCGCAGACGAACCATGGCGCGATCCGACGATGCCGCCGCTACTGCCCGCCCCCGGGCCCGCGACGCCGGGAGAGTCGGCGCCGCCGCCTCCGTGTCGACGCCCTGCCAGCGACCCAGGAACCGCGCAAGGGCCGCTCCGTCGACCGGCTCCGCTTCGCGCCGGAGCCTGGCCAGCGTCCGCCGCTTGATCCGGCGGAGCACCTCCGGGTCGCACCATTCGACCCCGCCGCCTTCCCTTCGGAACTCGCCCCGGGTCAACCGGCCGGCCTCCTCGAGACTGGTCAGCAGGGGTTCGATCGCCGCCACCGGCAGGCCGAAACGGGCCGCCGTGTCAGCGGCTGTGAACGGGCCCCGGCTCCGGGCGTAGCGTCTCAGCAGACTCTCGAGCGGCGCCGGCCGTGGCGCCAGCAACTCGCCTGGCAGGCCTTCGGGCAACGTCGCGTCCAGGCCGTCGCGGTAGAGCGCCGCGTCCTCCGCGGCCGTCCACACAGGCGCGCCGCCCTTGAAGTCGATCTCGACGGCCCTCTTCTGCCGCTCCAGGTCTGCGAGCCACTCGCCCGCCTCGCCCGCCGCCCGCGCGCCGATCTCCTCCCAAGTCAGACCGCCGGTTCGTCGCAGCAGATCGTAGAGATCGTCCTCGTGGCGCGGGCCGCGGTCCGGCGAAAGCCCCTGGAACTCCTCCTCGACCGCCTGGATCACGTCCGGGTCGAGCAGCTCCCGCAGGCTGGCCGTGCCGAGCAGTTCACGCAGGAGTTCCCGGTCGAGCGTCAGCGCTTGAGCCCGGCGCTCCGCCGCGGGCGCGTCCTGGTCGTAGAGGAAACGCTCTTCGTAGGCGAAGACGAGGGAGCGGGCGAAGGGAGAAGGCGCCAGGGTCTCCACGTCGTCGACCCGGACCTCCCCTTCCGCGACCTGCGTCATCAGGTCGACCAGGCCGGAGAGATCGAAGAGATCGCTCAGGCACTCGCGGTAGGTCTCGAGCAGGATCGGGAAGTCGGGGTACCTGCGGACGACGGAGAGCAGGTTCTTCGACCGCTGGCGCTGCTGCCAGAGGGGCGTCCGCTTGCCGGGTCGGTTGCGCGGCAGAAGCAGCGCGCGGGCGGCGTTCTCGCGAAACCGGCTCGCGAACATCGGCGAGGAAGCGACCTGCTCGACGACCAGATCCTCGACCTCGTCGGGCTCGAGCAGGAACTCCCGCGCCGCCGGCAACTCGTCGGTGTCGGCGAAGCGGAGGGCCAGTCCGTCGTCCGTCCAGAGAGTCTGCACCTCGAAACCGAAGCGCCGGCCGATCCGGCGCTCCAGCGCCATCGCCCATGGCGCGTGAATGCGGACCCCGAACGGGGTCAGGATGCACACCCGCCAATCGCCGATCTCGTCCCGGAACCGCTCCAGGGTCACGGCGCGGTCGGTGGGCAGCGCGCCCGTGCGGTCACGCTGCTCCTCGACGTAGGCGCAGAGGTTCGAGACGGCATGCGGGTCGAGCGGCGCTTCGTCTGCGAGCCAGCGTCTGGCCGCTTCACCCTGCCTCTGGCCCAGTTCGCGCACGAAGGCGCCGAGGGCCCGACCCAGCTCCAGCGGCCGGCCGGGGCCATCGCCGTGCCAGAAGGGCATCCGCCCCGGCTCGCCCGGTGCCGGCCGTACGATGACCCGGTCGCGTGTGATCTCGGTCACCCGCCAGGCGGAGGCCCCGAGCAGGAAGGTGTCGCCGGCGCGGGACTCGTAGACCATCTCCTCGTCGAGTTCGCCGACCCGCGGACCCTCCGGCCCCAGATGCACCGTGAACAGGCCGCGATCCGGAATCGTGCCGGCGTTCATCCGCACCAGGAAGTCGGCGCCGCGTCGGGCGGTCAGCATGTCGCGGCCGCGGTCCCACGACAGCCGGGGCCGGAGATCCGCGAACTCCTCCGACGGAAAGCGGCCGACCAGCATGTCCAGCACCGCCGCGAGCAGGTTGCGGGTCAGACCGCGATAGGGCCGGGCGCGCCGGGCCAGCGCGAGGATCCCGTCAACGGTCCACTCCCGGCCGCAGCACATCGCGACGATCTGCTGCGCCAGCACGTCGAGCGGGTTCTCCGGCAGCTTCATCGACTCGATCGCGCCGCGCTGCATCTGGATCGCGGTCACCGTGCACTCCAGGAGATCGCCACGGAACTTGGGGAAGATCAAACCGCGGCTGCGCTCGCCGACCGCGTGCCCAGAGCGGCCGACCCGCTGCAGTCCGCTGGCCGTCGAACCCGGCGCCTCGACCAGGAGCACCAGGTCGACGCTGCCCATGTCGATCCCCAGTTCGAGCGAGCTGGTCGCCACGATGCAGCGCAGGCGGCCCGCCTTGAGCGCGCCCTCGATCTCCCGTCGCCGCTCGTGGGAGATGCTGCCGTGGTGGGCACGGGCCAGCGGCTCGCGGTCGTCCGCTTCTTCGTCGTCCGCGTCGCCACGGGTCCGGTCGTCCAGCTCGTTCAGACGCTGCGCCAGCCGTTCGCAGAGGGAGCGGCTGTTGACGAAGACGATCGTCGAGCGATGGCGCCGGACCGCCTCCAGGATGCGCGGGAACACGGACGGCCACAGGCCGGCGGTTTCCCAACCGCGCGGCCAGCCACCGCCATCGGCCAACGTCTCGGGCGCCGGCGGCGGCGCCTCCATGTCGGGCACCGACACGACGACCTGGAGATCGATGTTCGGGGGCTCGGAAGCGTCGACGACGTCGACCGGCCGGTCGCCGCCGAGAAACCCGGCCGCCAGGTCCATGGGCCGCACCGTCGCCGAGAGACCGATCCGCTGCGGATCCTGAGCCTCCGCCAACTCCGCGAGCCGCTCGAGCGACAGCGCCAGGTGGGCACCGCGCTTGGTCGCCGCCATCGCATGAACCTCGTCGACGATCACGGTTTCGACCGTGCGCAGATTGGCCGCCGCCCGCGACCCCAGGACCAGGAACAGCGACTCCGGCGTCGTGACCAGGATCTCGCCGGGCTTGCGTAGCTGGCGGCGCCGGTCGGCGGGCGGCGTGTCCCCGGTGCGCACGTCGACGCTGACCGGCCGCACGGCTGCGCCGAGCTTGCGGGCCTCCCCGACGACGCCCTCCAGGGGCGCCTGCAGGTTGCGCTCGATGTCGTAGGCGAGGGCCTTGAGCGGCGACACGTAGACGACACGCACACCGGGCGTATCCGGTTCGTCGCCAAGGCTGAGCCGGTCGATGGCCCACAGGAACGCCGCGAGTGTCTTGCCGCTGCCGGTGGGCGCCACCAGTAGCGCGTTTCCGCCGCGGGTCAGCACCGGCCAGCCCAGTTCCTGCACCCGGGTGGGACCGGGGAACGAGTCGTCGAACCACCGGCGCACCGGTTCCGAGAACGAGTCCACGGGTCATCCTACGCGCCGCGCGCGGCCCCGTGGAGCCCGAGTCCGGCTGCTAACCTCGCCGCCCAGCGATGGCGCACCACGACCACGGCAAGCACGGCGGCAAGAGCTACTGGCTCGACAAGAAAGGAAACGTCGCCAAGGTCTTCTACGCCCTGATCGCCGTCGACGTCCTGTGGCTGGCGGCGGACTTCCTCTACAAGAAGAAGGCGGAGTTCGACGCCTGGGGCGGCTGGGCCGACGGCGGATTCGGCTTCTACCCGGTCTACGGCTTCGTCGGCGCCTTCCTGCTGGTGCTGGCGGCGAAGCAGATGCGGCGCGTGCTGATGCGGTCCGAGGACTACTACGAGCGACGCCGCGACGGCGGAGCTTCCTGAGTCCCGGATGGCGGACTTCCTGCTGTCGCCGCCGCTGCTGCTCATGCTCGGCAGCGTGGCCCTGGCCGCGGCGCCGCGCAACGTGCTGCCGTGGACCGTGCTGCGCGCGCTGCTCCTGGCCCTGCCGGTCTACTCCCTCTGGCGCTTCTGGGGCCTCGACCTCGGCGACTACGCCCAGTTCGAGCTCTTCGGCCAGACCCTGACGCTGGTCCGGATCGATCCGCTGAGCCGAATCTTCGTCGTCATCTTCCACCTGGCGGCGCTCATCGGCAGCATCTATTCGTTCTACGTCAAGGACAACTTCCAGCCGCTCGTCGGCGTGTTCTACGCGGGATCGGCTCTCGGCGTCGTGCTGGCCGGCGATCTCTGGTCCCTCTTCCTGTTCTGGGAGGTGGCCGCGGTGTCGTCGGCGCTGCTGGTCTGGGTCCGGAGAAGCGGCAGGGCGGCCGGCGCCGGACTCCGCTACCTGGGGATGCAGATGGTCTCGGGCGTCCTGCTGCTCGCCGGCATCGTGCTGCTCCGTCACGAAGTCGGCGCCGCCCCCGGCTGGGCGGAGTTCCGCAACCTGACGGGCTTCCTAGAGGACGGCGGACTCGGCTTCTCGAACCTGGCAGCGACTCTCATCTTCCTCGCCTTCGGCCTCAAGGCGGCCTTCCCGCTGCTCCACAGCTGGCTGATCGACGCGTACCCCGAGTCGACCCCGGCCGGCGCCGTGTTCCTGTCGGCGTTCACGACCAAGTTCGCGATCTACGCCCTGGCCCGCGCTTTCCCCGGCCAGTCCGAACTGATCTGGATCGGCGCGCTGATGACCGCGTTCCCGATCTTCTTTGCCGTGATCGAGAACGACCTGCGCCGGGTGCTCGCCTACAGCATGACGAACCAGCTCGGCTTCATGGTCGTCGGCATCGGCATCGGCACCGAGCTGGCGATCAACGGCGCCGTCGCCCATGCCTTCGCCGACATTCTGTTCAAGGGGCTCCTGTTCATGGCGATGGGCGCGGTCCTCTACCGGGTCGGCCACGTGAACGGCTCGGATCTCGGCGGCCTCTACAAGTCGATGCCGATCACGACCGGGCTGTGCATCATCGGCGCGGCGTCCATCTCCGCCTTCCCGCTGTTCTCCGCCTTCGCGACGAAGTCGCTCATCATGAGCGCGGCCGTGTACAAGGAGTACTTCTGGCTCTGGCTCGTGCTCCTGTTCGCCTCCGCCGGCGTCTTCCACCACGCCGGGATCAAGATCCCGTTCTTCGCGTTCTTCCACCACGACTCCGGCATCCGCTGCAAGGAGGCGCCGCGGTCGATGATCGTCGCGATGGTGCTGGCGGCCGCCGCGAGCATGGCGATCGGTCTGTTCCCGTTGGCGGAGATGTGGTTGGGCGTCGCGAATCCCTTCTACGAGCTGCTGCCCTACCCGGTCGACTACGAGGTGTACACGAAGACCCACGTCATCACCCAGAGCCAGCTCCTCTTCTTCTCGGCGCTGGCCTTCGCGACGCTCATGCGCACCGGCCTCTATCCCCCCGAGTTGCGCTCGGTGAACCTGGACGCCGACTGGCTGTACCGGCGGGTCGGCCTTCGCATCTGGGACGGGGTTGCGACGGCATTCGTCACGATTCACCGCGCCGGGTACGCGGCTGCCGGGCGGCTTACCGGTGCTGCGCTCGAGACAGCGCAGCGCCACCTGGGTCCTCAGGGGTTCCTGGGCCGCTCGTGGCTCACGGCGTCGATGGCGTTGTGGGTCGCCGTGCTGCTCGCGGCGTATCTGGTGGTGTTCTACTGGCGGTTGGGATAGGCCGCCGGCCAAAGGCCGGCGACGAGTCGTAGGCCGCCTTCGGCGGCAGCGGGTCAGAAGACCCGCGCACCCAGCCTGTATCAGCTTCTCTAATGCTCTGCGGTTGCTCCATGAGATCGACCTAATGTAAGATCCGGCCCTTACGATGCAAGGGCTCAGGATCTTCTGCGATGTCGCGGACTTGCGCAGCTTCAGCCGCGCGGCCGAACTCCACGGGATCACCCAATCGGCGGTCAGCCAGCGTATCCAGCACCTGGAAGAGCTCTTCGGCACGCGGCTCCTCGACCGCTCCAAGCGGCCCTTCGTGCTGACTCCGGCCGGCGAGCTCGTGTCCCGCGAAGGCCGCGAACTCGTCGCCCGCTACGACGCCCTGGCGCGGAGCGTCTCGCGCCTCGATCCGGAGCGCGGCGGGACGGTCCGAGTCCACGCGATCTACTCCGCGGGCATCGCGCTGCTCAACCAGTTGCGGGCCGAGTTCCAGCTCCAGCGTCCGGAACTCGACGTGCAGATCGAGTACGAGCCGCCCGCCGCGGTGGCCGAGGCGGCCCGTACCGGCCGTTGCGACTTCGGCATCGTCTCCTACCCGGAGCAGTGGCCCGGCCTGCAGTCGCGCCCGCTGCGGGAGGAGCGGATGTGCCTGGCCTGCGGAGTGAACCACGAACTGGCCGGCGCCGAGCGCGTGCTCGCCGCCGACCTCGACGGTCGTGAGCTGATCCACTTCACCCACGAACTCCCCGCCGCGCGTCACATTCGCAGCTACCTGGTCGAGAACGGCGCGGAAGCGGTGTTCGCCCAGCGGCTCGACAACATCGACACGTTCAAGAGCATGCTGCAGGCGACCGACTACGCCGCGATCCTGCCGGTCAGGACGTTCCACGCCGAGGTGCGCGCCGGGCTGCTCGCCGCGGTGCCGCTCGAACCGAAGCTCGAGCGGCCGATGGGAATCGTCTACGCCCGCGGCCGCCTGCGCCAGGCCGCCGAGGAGTTCGCCGCGTTCCTGACCGAGAACGCCGGGCCGATGCCGGCCGACGACGAGGAAAGCGTAGAGCGCGGAGAGGCGGCATGAAGCTCCGTCCGGGCAAGATCGGACTGTACGACCCGGCCTACGAGCACGACGCCTGCGGGGTCGGTTTCATCGCCCACGTACGCGGCGAGCGCAGCCAGCGGCTGATGCAGCAGGCGGCGCACATGCTCACTCAGATGGACCACCGGGGCGCCTGCGGCTGCGAGCCGAACACCGGCGACGGCGCCGGCATGCTGACCGCGCTGCCGCACACCCTGCTCCGGCGCGTCGCCGCCGACGAGTTCGGCGCCGAACTGGGAGCGCCCGGCACCTTCTCCGCCGGCGTCTTCTTCCTGCCCCAGGACGACGGCGAACGCGAGCTGTGCCGGCGGGTCGTGGAGGAGGTCGTAGCAAGCCGCGGCCAGCAGCTCATCGGCTGGCGCAAAGTGCCGACCCGCCCTGAAGTCGCCGACATCGGCGCCACCGCGCTCGACTCGATGCCGATCATCGAGCAGCTCTTCATCGGCGCCGCCGACGGGCTCGACCAAGACGCCTTCGAGCGCGAGCTCTACCTGATCCGCAAGCAGGCAACGATCCGCCTGCGCGGCAACGATGCCCTCACGCAGGCGCAGATGTTCTACGTCTGCTCGCTGTCGACGCGGGTGATCATCTACAAGGGCATGCTGACCTCCGGCCAGCTCGTGCCGTTCTTCCCGGACTTGGCGGCGCCGGACTACGAGTCGCACCTGGCGATGGTCCACTCCCGCTTCGCCACGAACACGTTCCCATCCTGGGACCGCGCCCAGCCGAACCGCTTCATGAGCCACAACGGCGAGATCAACACGCTGCGCGGCAACATGAACTGGATGCATGCCCGCGAGGGCGTCCTTCAGAGCGACCTGTTCGGTGACGACCTCCCCCTCGCCTTCCCGGTCGTCGAGCCCGACTGTTCCGACTCGGGCAGCTTCGACAACGTGCTCGAGTTCCTGCTGCTCACAGGCCGCACTCTCCAGGAGGCGGTCATGATGATGATCCCGGAGGCGTGGCAGAACGATCAGCACATGGACGCCACGAAGAGGGCGTTCTACGACTACCACTCCTGCCTGATGGAGCCCTGGGACGGCCCGGCATCGATCGCCTTCACCGACGGCCGCTACATCGGCGCGGTGCTCGACCGCAACGGGCTGCGCCCGAGCCGCTACTACGTCACCGACGACGACCTGGTCATCATGGCATCGGAGGCAGGCGTCGTCCCGGTCGAGCCCGAGCGGGTGCTGCGCAAGGGACGGCTCAAGCCCGGTCGGATGTTCCTGGTCGACTTCGATCTCGGCCGCATCGTCGCCGACGAAGAGCTGAAGAGCACGTTCGCCAGCAGACGCCCCTACGCGAAGTGGCTGGAGCACCGCACCGACCTCGCCGAACTCGTAGCCCATGCCCGGAGCAACGGCAACGGTCGAGCGAACCAGGCGGCGATGGACGACGACACGCTGACCCGCAGCCTGCAGGCGTTCGGCTACACGGGCGAAACGATGCGCTTCATGCTGCGGCCGCTGATCGAGGAGCAGCGCGATCCGATCGGCTCGATGGGCAACGACACCGCCCTCGCCTTCCTCTCGGACCAGGACCGCCCGGTCTACGACTACTTCAAGCAGCTCTTCGCGCAGGTCACGAACCCGGCGATCGACTCGATCCGTGAAGAGGTCGTCATGTCGGTCGACTGCACGATCGGCCCCGAACGCAACCTGCTGGAGACCACCGCCGACCACTGCCGGCGCGTCCGCCTGCCCCATCCGATCCTGAGCAACCGGGAGTTCGCGGCGCTCGCCAACGCCGGCGACGCCGGCTTCTCCTGCCGGACCCTCGACGCCACCTGGCCCCTCGAAGAGGGCGCCGCCGGGCTAGGCAACGCACTCGACCGCCTGTGCGCGGAGGCCGAGCGGGGGGTCGACGACGGCTGCAGCTTCGTCGCGCTGTCCGACCGGGCCGCCGGCCCCGGGCGCGTCCCCGTGCCCACGCTGCTCGCCTGCGGCGCCGTCCACCACCACCTCCTGCGGACGATCAAGCGCACCCGGGTCGGCCTGCTGCTCGAGAGCGGCGAGGCCCGCGAGGTACACCATCACTGCCTGCTGGTCGGCTACGGCGCCGACGCGATCAATCCCTACCTGACTTTCGAGGCGCTGTGGCAGGCGCGCCGCCAGGGCCGGCTGCCGGCCGCCGCCGACGACCAGGCCGTCGTCGACCGCTACCGCAAGGGAGTCAGGAAGGGGATGCTCAAGGTGATGGCCAAGATGGGCATCTCGACGCTGCAGAGCTACAAGGGCGCCCAGATCTTCGAGGCCGTCGGTCTGTCCACCGAAGTGATCGACCGCTGCTTCGCCGGCACCGCCAGCCGGATCGAAGGCGCGGGACTCGAACGGTTGGCCAAGGACGCGCTGCGCCGGCATGGCCGCGGCTTCCCCGCGGACGAGCGCGACCGCGTCGCCGAGCTCGGAAACCCCGGCGACTACCACTGGCGCGCCGGCGGCGAGCGCCACATGTGGAACCCGCAGATGATCTCGCAGCTTCAGAACGCGGCCCGCACCAACAGCACGGCGGCCTACGAGAGCTTCGCCCGTCTCGCCAACGAGGACACGACCCGGAAGTGCTCGCTGCGCGGTCTGCTCCAGTTCCGCACGGACCTGGAACCTCTGCCACTCGACGCGGTGGAACCGGCGAGCGAGATCGTCAAGCGCTTCTGCACGGGCGCGATGAGCTTCGGCTCGATCTCGGCGGAGAGCCACGAGACGCTCGCCATCGCCATGAACCGCCTTGGCGGCAAGAGCAACACCGGCGAGGGAGGAGAGGACCCGTCTCGCTTCACGCCGGACGCCAACGGCGACCTGCGCCGATCGGCCATCAAGCAGGTCGCCTCGGGCCGCTTCGGCGTCACCTCCTGGTACCTGACCAACTCGGACGAACTACAGATCAAGATCGCCCAGGGCGCCAAGCCGGGCGAGGGCGGCGAGCTGCCCGGCCACAAGGTCGACGAGATCATCGCGCGGACCCGTTACTCCACCCCCGGAGTCGGGCTGATCTCGCCCCCGCCCCACCACGACATCTACTCGATCGAGGACCTGAAGCAGCTCATCCACGATCTGAAGAACTCGAACCCGGGTTCCCGGATCAGCGTGAAGCTGGTGTCGGAGGTCGGCGTCGGCACGGTCGCCGCCGGCGTCGCCAAGGCGCACGCCGACCACATCCTGATCTCGGGCCACGACGGCGGCACCGGCGCTTCGCCGCTGACCAGCATCAAGCACGCCGGCCTGCCCTGGGAGCTCGGCATCGCCGAGACCCACCAGACCCTGGTGCTGAGCGACCTGCGCTCGCGGGTGATCCTCCAGACCGACGGCCAGCTCAAGACCGGCCGCGACGTCGTCGTCGCCTGCCTGCTGGGCGCCGAGGAGTTCGGCTTCTCCACCGCGCCGCTGATCACGATCGGCTGCATCATGATGCGCAAGTGCCACCTGAACACGTGTCCGGTCGGCATCGCCACCCAGGATCCAGAGCTGCGCGCCAAGTTCGAGGGCACGCCGGAAGAAGTCGTCAACTACCTCTTCCTCGTCGCCGGGGAAACGCGACGGATCATGGCGAGCCTCGGCGTCGCGACGATGCGGGAGCTGGTCGGCCGGACCGACCTCTTCCAGTCTGAACTCGCGGTCCGGAACGAGAAGACCGAGGGCCTCGACCTCACCGCCGTGCTGCAACCGGCGGTGCGCAGGCACGAAGGCGTCGAGGTGGTGCAGACAATCGAGCAGGACCACGCGCTCGAGTACGCGCTCGACAACGAACTGATCGACCGCGCCCGACCGGCGCTGGAGCGGGGCGCGCGCGTACGAATCAAGCTGCCGATCGAGAACACGCAGCGCACCGTCGGCACGATGCTCAGCCACGAGCTGATGAAGGCGCGCGGCGAGCACGGCCTGTCCGACGACACGATCCACATCGCGCTCACCGGCAGCGCCGGCCAGAGCCTCGGCGCCTTCCTCGCGCCCGGCATCACGATCGAACTCGAGGGCGACGGCAACGACTACGTCGGCAAAGGGCTGTCGGGCGGGAGGCTCATCCTCTACCCGCCGCGCCGGTCCCGTTTCGTCGCCGAAGAGAACGTCCTGATCGGCAACGTCGCGCTCTACGGCGCCACCGGCGGCGAGGCGTTCTTCCGCGGCCGCGCGGCGGAACGCTTCTGCGTCCGCAACTCGGGCGCCCGCGCGGTCATCGAGGGGATCGGCGACCACGGCTGCGAGTACATGACCGGCGGCCGCGTCGTCATCCTGGGGCCGACCGGGCGCAACTTCGCCGCCGGCATGAGCGGCGGCATCGCCTGGGTCTTCGACCCGGACAAGGAACTGGCCCACAACTGCAACTTCGAGATGGTCGGGCTCGAACCCGTCGGCAACGAGTACCGGAGCGAACTCCGGCAACTCGTCGCGCGGCACGCCCGCTACACCGGCTCGACGGTGGCGCGCCGGCTGCTCGAGCGCTGGAGCGAAGCCGTGCGTCAGTTCACCCAGGTCATGCCCCATGACTACCGTCGCGTCCTCCTGACACAGAGCGAGGCTGAGGAACCAACGGTCGCCAAGGCCGAGGCCGCGGCCTGAAGGCGGCGGAGTCGGCGGACGGGCGCGGCGCAGGCGGCCACGGGCGGAAGGCATGGGCAAGGACACAGGCTTCAAGGAGTACGCGCGCTCCGCGGTTCCCTACCAGGATCCGCTGATCCGGCTAGGTCACTACGGCGAGTTCCTGCTGCCGGTGCCGGAGGATCACCTGGCCACACAGGGCGCCCGTTGCATGGACTGCGGCGTCCCCTTCTGTCAGTCCCACGACGGCTGCCCGATCGACAACCTGATTCCGGAGTGGAACGACCTCGTCTACCAGGGCCGCTGGCGCGAAGCGCTGCGGAGGCTCGAGAGAACGAACAACTTCCCCGAGTTCACGGGTCGCGTCTGCCCGGCGCCCTGCGAAGGCGCGTGCGTGCTCGGCATCACCGATCCGGCAGTGACGATCAAGAACATCGAGAACGCGATCGTCGACCGCGGCTTCGAGGAGGGCTGGATCGTCCCCCGCCCGCCGGCCAGGCGGACCGGCAGGAAGGTGGCGGTCGTCGGTTCGGGACCCGCGGGACTCGCCGCGGCGGCGCAACTGAACAGCGTCGGCCACTCCGTGACGGTGTTCGAACGGGAGGATCGGATCGGCGGCCTCCTGATGTACGGCATCCCGAACATGAAGCTCGACAAGCGCCTGGTCGTCGACCGGCGGATCGACCTGATGCGCGCGGAGGGGATCGACTTCGTGACCGGCGCGCACGTCGGCGTGAATGTCGAGGTCGGAGATCTGCGCCGGGACTACGACGCGATCCTGCTCGCCTGCGGCGCGACCCATCCTCGCGACCTGGAGATTCCGGGCCGCGAGCTCTCGGGCATCCACTTCGCGATGGACTTCCTGACCGAGCACACCCGCGCGCTCCTCGACGCCGATCTACCGAGCGACGGCGCCCGCGCGATCGAAGCACCGATTCACGCATCCGGGAAGAACGTCATCGTGATCGGCGGCGGCGACACAGGCGCCGACTGCATCGCGACCGCGGTCCGGCACGGCTGCGCTTCGCTGGTCAACTTCGAACTGCTGGACCGTCCGCCGGACGACCGCTCGCCCGAGAACCCCTGGCCGGAGTGGCCGCGCATCTTCCGCGTCGAGTACGCGCACGCCGAGGCGACAGCCAGGTTCGGCGCCGACCCGCGCGTGTTTTCCGTTCTCTCCAAGCGCTTCGTGGACGATGGCGCCGGCGGCGTCGCCGGCATCGAGACGGTCCGCGTCGCCTGGCAGCGGGACGGCGCCGGCCGTTTCACGATGGAGGAGGTGCCGGGAACCGAGGAGACGTTCGAGGCCGAACTCGTGCTGCTGGCGATGGGTTTCCTCGGGCCGGAGGCCACGCTCGGTCAGCAACTGGGCCTGGCGACCGACGAGCGCAGCAACTTCGCGGCCGAGCCCGGCCGGTACGCGACCTCGGTCGAGGGGGTCTTCGCCGCCGGCGACTGCCGCCGCGGCCAGAGCCTGATCGTCTGGGCGATCAACGAGGGACGCGGCGCCGCGGCCCGGATCGACGAGTACCTGACCGGCGGCACCGAGCTGCCCCTGCCGTCCGATTCAACATCTTGAAGCGAGCCGCCGTCCTTTGACGGAGGGCGAAGCGACCCTTATAGTCAGACCCGGTTCGTGGCCTTGCGCGCGAGCGCCCCACCACCGCCACCCACCCCAACAAATCGACAACCTTCCACGCGTGAACAGCACGCCGGTGAATTCGTGTTGAGTTCGACGGCGCCTACTCAGACACAGAGGAGAACCCCAACCATGCAGTCGACCCGCCCGCGGGCACGTCTTCTTGCAATCCTCCTGGCAACGTCCTGCGCCTTCCTGATCGGCGGCGCCGGCCTTGCCCAGACCATCACCGGCACCGTCCAGGGCTACATCTCGGATGTCGAGGGCGGCGCCATTCCCGGCGCCACGGTGACCGTCACCAACCAGGACACCGGCATCGCGCGCGCCGTGATCTCGGACGCCAACGGCTTCTACAGCGCCAAGGCGCTGCAGGTCGGCAACTACTCGGTAACGGCCGAGCTCTCCGGCATGCAGACGACGCAGCAGAGCGACGTCTCGGTCCTCGTCGGCCAGATCAAGGACGTCAACCTGACGCTCGAGGTCGAGTCGACCTCCGAGGTGATCACCGTCACCTCCGAGGCGCCGATCATCGAGGTGAGCCGCTCCGGCGCCGCCAACTACATCGACGAAGTCGCGATCGAGAGCCTGCCCACCGTGGGCCGCGATTTCACGGACTTCGCGATCCTCACTCCCGGCGTTCAGCGCGACCGCTCCCGCGGCTTCCTGACCATGGCTGGCCAGCGCGGCATGTACAGCGGCCTTTCGGTCGACGGCGCCGACAACAAGAGCACGTTCTTCGGTTACGGCCGCGGCGGCGAGGCGACGGAGAACGACGGCCTGATCGTCGCTCAGGACACGGTCCGCCAGTTCCAGGTCATCACCAACGGCTTCTCAGCCGAGTACGGCCGGCACGGCGGCGCCTTCGTCAACGTCGTCACCAAGTCCGGCACGAACGAAGTGAAGGGGTCGGCCTTCTACTTCTTCCGCGACGACAGCCTGGCCGAGGACCTGCCGTCCTCGCCGCTGGACGACCACTTCGGCAACGACGGTTCGAGGCCGGTGGACACGTTCGACACCCAAAACTACGGGTTCTCGATCGGCGGACCGTTCAAGCAGGACCGCACCCACTACTACTTCGGCATCGACCAGCGCGACCAGGACATTCCGTTCACGCGCTCGCTGCGCTCGACCGGTGACTTCAGCACCTACGACCTGATCATGCAGCGTGCCCAGAACGAGCCCGCCTTCGCGGCCCTGGTCGACGGCTTCGACCGGAACCCCGACGGCTCCGCCACCGGCCTGTTCCTGCGCTCCGTGAGCAACCAGATCCTGTTCGGCAAGCTGGACCACCAGATCAGCGACGCGAACCTGATCACCCTGCGCGCCAACTTCACCGACTTCGAGCGCGAGAGCTCCTACCTTGACGAGGAGTCGCTGAAGACGGAAGACACTCTGTCGATCATCGCGTCGATGACCTCGGTCGTCGGCAGCCGGGGCGTGAACGAGTTCAGGTTCCAGTCCGCGACGGACAACCTGGACCGCCTGTCGCTGCGGGTCGGCACGCCGATCGAGGCGCAGGTCCGGTTCCGGTTCGGTTCCCGCGACAGCGTCGGCAAGTTCGACTTCCTGCCGATCTTCGTCGAGGAGGAGCAGCTCCAGGTCAAGAACGACTTCTCCTACCTGTTCGGCGCCCACGACATGAAGTTCGGCGTCGACTACTCGAAGGATGACCTGGCGCAGCTCTTCGCCGGGAGCCGCGACGGCCGCTACGACTTCCGTTCGCCCGAGGACTTCCTGAACAACGAGGCGAGCAACGCGCGGATCTGGTTCGGCGACTCGACGTACCCGAACTACGACGAAACGCAGGCGGCGCTCGCGTTCTACGGCCAGGACAGCCTGAAGCGGGACAACATGACGATCAGTTACGGCCTCCGGTACACGTCGACGGACAACCCGGACGGTCTCGATCATCTGCATCCCGACGGTCGCGAGATTCCGGACACCGAGAACCTGGCGCCACGCTTCGGCTTCGCCCTGGCGCAGGACGAGGGCCGGTCCGTCCTCCGCGGCGGCATCGGCTTCTTCTTCGGCCGGACGCCGACCCTTCTGTTCGCCAACCAGGTGCAGGCCAACGGCGTGCCGCCGAACTATGGCCGCATCAACGTGCGCCCGGGTGACAACGGCTACGTGCCGCTCGGGACGCCGATCAACAACGAGAATCCGCCGCCGGGCATCATCCCGGCGATCTCCTACGTCGATCCCGAGTTCGACGACGCCCAGACGTTGCGCGCAAGCGTCGGCTGGGAACGGGAACTCGGCAGCGGCTGGAGCGCCGGCATCGACGCCGTGTACGCCGAAGCGACAGGCCTGCAGCGCAACACGGACTTCAACCGGGTCTTCGGCGGCTACGACGAGTACGGTCGTCCGATGTGGAACGGCCGCAACGAAGGCTGCCCCGGAGTCCCGGGCGCCGAGTGCGCCGAGATCCTGGTCCGCCAGTCCCGCGGCGACTCCGAGTACCAGGCGATCACGATCAAGGCGAACAGGCGCTTCACCGGCCGCTACACGTTCGGCGCCCACTACACCTGGGGCAAGGATCGCGACACGGACTCCAACGAGCGTTCGGCAACCGGCGTCACCATCTCCGATACGGGCAACCTGGACTACGACTGGGGCCTCTCGGACCGTGACGTCGAGCACCGGCTGGTGGTCACCGGCATGATCCAGTTGCCGGCCGACTTCCAGATCTCGGGCATCCTGAACTACCAGTCGGGCTACCCGTACACGCTGGTCGACTCCGGCGTCGACTTCGCCTACTGCAGCTCGGTCGGCTGGAACTGCCCCGACTACCGGGCGGTCATGGGCGGCCTCGTCGTGGGCCGGAACACCGAGCGGAACGAGTCCATCCAGACGATCGACGTTCGGGTCGGCAAGTTCTTCCGCTTCGGCGACGGCATGCGGCTCGACGTCTTCGTCGAGGCCTTCAACCTGTTCGACGAGAACAGCTTCGGCGTCGGCTTCGGGCAGCGGAACATCCGAAACGGAGAGGTTCCCGACACGCTCGGCATCCCGTCGTTCCTGACGACCAGGCCGCGCCAGATGCAGATCGGAGGCCGGTTCAGCTTCTAAGGCTGAGCTTCTCCAGAAGAAGCCACGGCGCCTGAGGCCGTGGCCGAAGACTCAGGGCCTCCCCGGCAACGGGGAGGCCCTTTCTCTGGGTGCGCGGGTCCTCTGACCCGCTGCCGCCGAAGGCGGCCAAAAGACTGCGCCGCAAAGCGGCGACGATCAGTCCGCGACGTACGGGATCGTCTGCGGCCCCTCGGGCAGCACGCAGATGCGAGCGTCGGGCCGTGCCGCCACGCACTCGGCGAGCGCGGCATCGAGATCCGACGCCGGCTCGAAGTGCGCCGCGGCAAGCTGCTCCCGGCTCAACCCGTCCGCCTTGACCAGCACCCGCGCGCGACGCTGGATCAGCGCCTGGACCTGGACCTGCCACTGGTCCGGCTCGGTCACGGGACGGGCCTCGATCTGCTGGAGCAACTCCTCCGGTGAGCCGCCACGGCCGAGCAGCTCAGCGTAGCGGCCGTGGTCCGGGATGCCGTCGCTGCACTCGGCCGCACAGAGGATCGTTCCGCCGTCGGCGACCACCTGCGCCGCCGCCGACATCCCCTTGACCGCCTGGTAGAGGTTCTGGTCGAGCGGATAGCCGGAGTTCGTCGTCACCACGACCTCGAACCGGTGGCTCGTCTCCCGCATGGCGATCGGCTTCGCGGCTGCGCAGGCACGGCGGTGCATCTCGAAGAGTTCGCCAGCGAAGACGTGCGTGATCCTCTGTTGCCGGTCCAGCAGCACGTCGACGCTGAAGTGCGGCTTCGCCTCCGGCCGCGCGGCGATCGCCCGGATGTCGCGGTGGAGCGGGTTGTCGTCGATGACACCCCAGGTCGAGCGCGGATCGCCCACGCGGGCGGCGTCGTGCAGGGTGAGCACCGTGTCGAGCCCGGCGAGCCCCGGCGCCACCATCTTCGGGCCGCCTGAGAAGCCGGCGAAGAAGTGCGGCTCGACGAAGCCGGTCGTGATCCGGAGGTCCGCCTCCAGCCAGTGCCGGCAGAGCCGCGTCGGAACGCCGTTGCCGGTCTCCCCCAGGTCGACGAGCGAAGAGTCATCGCGAGCGTCGTGGTTGATCACGCGGCAGGAGCCGAGAATCTCGTCGCCGAGCATCGCCTGGAGTTCGGCCGGCGTGTTCGCCCGGTGGGTGCCGGTAGCTACAAGGACGGTAACGTCCTCCGGGCGGACGACGCCTTCGAGTTCCCGCAACACCGCGCCCACCATCTCCCGCCGCGGCTGTGCCCGCGTGACGTCGCAGACCGAGATGGCCACCGTCTGTCCGGGGCTCGCCAGTTCCCGCAGCGGCGGGCCGGCCACCGGAGCACGAAGCGCCGCGGTCAGGGCAGCGTCGGGATCCGCGAGCGCGGGCGCCTGGACCGGCACGATGACCGTCGTCCGGTGACGTGGGACGTCAATCGTGAGGCCTCCGCGGCCGTAGGCGAGGCGCACGCGCATGTCCGGAATCCCAGGTCTCTCCGGACCGCCTACTCCGTGCCGTCGAGCCGGCGCACCTTGATGCTGCGGAACGCGACCTCGTCGCCATGGTCCTGCAAGAGGATGCGGCCCTCCGGCCACTTGCCGAACCCTTCCCGACCGGCGAACTTGCTCAGGGCGATCGCCTCGTCGAGTTCCGCCGACTTCCGGTCGAACGCCAGCACCAGTTGATGGTTCAACCAGTGCTCCACGGTGCCGTCGGCCCGGACCACGATCCGCGCGTGGTTGTAGCGGCCCGGACCCTTCACGAACCTCCAGTGCCTGGTCGCCGGCAGCAGGTCGTAGAGCGAAGCGAGGGTCCGGTTGCCGTCGCGGCCGGCCTGAGCGTCAGGATGACGGGCGTCGTCCAGGATCTGGTACTCGAACGCTACCGCCGTGCCGGGAGCCGAGCCGTAGCCCTCGGTCACCAGGTACTTGATGCCGCTGTTCGCACCCTCTGTCATCCGGAACTCCAACTGGAGCTCGAACGCCGAGAAGGTCTCTCTCGTCACGATCCCGCCACCCCGTTTCCCGCCTGCTTCCGAGCCGAGCACCGTCAACTCGCCGTCGCGCACTTGCCAGCCAGTGGCGGGGAAGTCCTCGCGGTGGGCGCCGCGCCAGGCCTCCGTGCTCTCGCCGTCGAACAGCAGTTCCCAGCCCATTGCGGCCTCCGCCGCCGAGAGCCCGTTCGGTCGCGTGTCAACAACGTACGGAAACGACCGCCCGCTTGGCGCGAGGTCTTCAGTTCGCAGCAGCACGTTCCGGTAGCGGACCTGAAGTCCTCCCTGCTCCGGCCCGACCGAGTGGACCTGCAAGGCGATGAAACCCCGCGACGTCATCTCGTCAATCAGGAAGGTCGCCGGCACGTTGTTCAGCCAGGTCCGGATCTCGGGGCCGATGGCCTCTATGTAGAGGTGATTCCAGTCGCCCGGCCGAAAGGCCCGACTCGCCGCCGCGTTCACAGATAACGGGAACAGCCAGCCGCGCCGGGCCTCGTCGTAGATGCCGGCGCTCCACGCCCGCGCACTCGGGTCGATCTCGACCTGGTAGCCGTGCACCGTGCCGTTGCGGTACTCGGGGTCGCTGTGACTGCGGATCTGGACTCCCGCGTTCAGTCCCTCGTCGATCCTGAACTCCAGTTGCAGCGCGAAGTCACCGTACTCCTCCGTCGTGGCGAGAAAGGAGTTCGGCGTCTCGATCACGGCAGTGCCGACGACGACCCCGTCCTCCAGCGCGTACTCGGCCGCGCCGCCGAGCTGCCGCCACCCGTCTTCGATGCCGCCGGCGGTCAGGTCGACCCAGCCCGAATCGGGATTGGGCTGGGCAAGCCCGGGTGCAGCCGCACCGACAAGAACCAGCAAACCGGCCGGCAGGAACGACGAGGCTGCGGAGGGGCGCATAGGTGCGTCAGCTTAGCGTCCTGGTGCAGCCGCCGGGATCGGCCCGCATAGGATCGCCGCTTCCCGCCCTCGGGCAGACAGAAGGAGGCAACCCTTGGATTCGATCGACATCCATCCGCGGGCGCTGCGCGAGGCAGCCACGATGATCCTCGAGGCCGGCGGCAGCGGACCCGACGAGGCTCGCATCGTCGCCGACCATCTGGTGCTGGCGAACCTCTCGGGCCACGACAGCCACGGCATCGGCATGCTTCCCGCCTACGAGCGGAGCCTCAGCAACGGAACCCTGAACCCGAACCAGGATGTCGCACTGGTCCGTGACGACGGCGCGGTCATGATGTTCGACGGCGGCATGGGCTACGGCCAGGTCGTCGGCCGCCAGGCGACCGCGGCCGCGATCGAGCGCTGCCGGAGCACGGGCGTCGTCGTGGCGCCGGTCCGCTACTGCCACCACCTGGGGCGGATCGGCACCTACGGTGAGCAGGTGGCCGACGCCGGCCTTGCTTCGCTCCACTTCGTCAACGTGGTCGGGCACCAGGCCCTGGTCGCCCCCTACCGGGGCACCGACGCCCGTTACTCGACGAATCCGATCTGCCTGTCGCTACCCGGCAGCAACGCGCAGCCGCCGGTCCTTCTCGACATGGCGACCAGCCGGATCGCCCACGGCAAGGCGCGGGTGGCCCACAACAAGGGCGAAGAGGCGCCAGAGGGCTCCCTGATCGACCACCGCGGCCGCAAGACCCGAGACCCGAGCGTTCTCTTCCGGCAGCCGACGGGCGCGTTGACCTCGTTCGGCGACCACAAGGGCTACGGACTCGCCGTCTTCTGCGAACTCCTCGGCGGCATGATGAGCGGCGGCCGCACGGCCCAGCCCGAGCACGAGATGGAGGGCACGATCATCAACAACATGTTCATGATCGTGTTCGACCCCGACCGGCTGATCCCGCGTTCGGCGATGGAGCACGAACTCGCCGCCCTGGTCGCCCACGTCAAGGCGTCGCCCGCCGCCGATGCGGACGAGCCGGTGCTGGTGCCCGGCGACCCCGAGCGGGCCAGCCGGATCGAACGCGCCGACGCGATCCCGGTCGATGCCGAGTCCTGGCGTCAGATCGTCGCCGCCGGCGACCGGCTGGGAGTGGAGGCCGGGCGGCTGGAAGCGGTCGCTAGCGCTCCGCCTCGCTGAAGAAGCGCCAAAGCAACTCACCGCCAAAGTTGCCGGCGTCGTCGCGCGGCCAGACGTGGGCGCCATTCCAGGAGCAACTCCGGACGGCGCGGCCGCCGGCGCAGCCGAGGTGCTCGACGCAGCTCAGCTCGCGGCGGCCATCCCAGGGCGTCTCCACGGCAGTCGGCTCGGCGGAGCAGGACTGCGACTCGGCCCACCTCGCCGCCACGCCGTGCTGTGACGTGTAGACGTACCCGTCGCTGGCGAATGAACCGTCGATCGGCACCGTACGGTCCGCCGTGCCGCCGATCAGCAGCATCGACGGGCCGGGCGCTTCGGCCGCGCAGTTGAAGCCGCGCGCCAGGTAGCCATGCATCGGTGCGACCGCGGCGAGACGGTCACCGAGGGCGCAGCCGAGCCGGTGAACGAACATGCCGCCGTTGCTGTAGCCGGAGGCGAAGACGCGGTCCGTGTCGATGCAGAGCTCCGCCGCCAGGTGGTCGATGAGCGCCGCGACGTAGCCGACGTCGTCGTGGCAGGAGCACCAGTTGCACGGTCCGCAGGTTCCGCACTCCGGCGGGCAGGGGTACGGATCGGCGTCCTCGCGGCAGGCCGGCGCTTCCGGCTGGAGCGGCGCGCTGCAGGCGAGATCGTTCCAGGACGTGATCGCGGCCCTCCGGCCCCCCGCCCCATCGCCGAGCGACGCCTCGAACGACGTTCCCTGCGGGAACACGAGAACGAAGCCTTCGCGGTCGGAGAGTTCCGACAAGCCCGTCCAGCCGTCGCTGTGCCGGGCGCTGCCCGTGTAGCCATGTACGTGCAGCCACAGCGGCGCCGGGGAGGCGCCGTCGTAGCGGGCAGGCAGGTGGAGGCGGTAGCCGCGGATCAGGCCGTCGTGGGCGAGTTCCAGGTCGACGCTTGTGCCCGGCGGTGCGGCCGATGCGAGGCCGGCGGCGGAGGAGCAGCCCGGGCTGTCGGCGGCGGCGAGGGGCGCGACGACGGCGAGGAACGCGACGATCGCTACGCCAGTCAACCGTCGTGTAGGCATTGCCGGCATCGTAGCGCGGCGCCTTAGCCTGGCAGTACCTGGAACCAGCCGTCCCGCTCGACCAACTGCACGCCGACCTCGAACAGCTCGGACAGCGTCTCGCTCGTCAGGACCTCGTCCTTCGGTCCGTCCGCGAACACCCGGCCGGCCTTGAGCAGCACGACCCGCTCGACCTCCGGCGGGATCTGCTCGACGTGGTGGGTGACGATGATCAGCGTCGTGCCGGCAGCAGCCAGGGCACGTAGCCGCTGCATCAATCCGAAGGCCGCTTGCAGATCGAGGCCCGTCGCCGGCTCGTCGAGGAGCAGAGTATGCGGCTCGTGGACCAGGGCCCGCGCCAGCAGCAGCCGACGCTGCTCACCGGAGGACAGCGTGTCGAAGCGGCGCTCCAGCAGATCGCCCGCGCCCTGGCTCCTCGCCGCCGCCCCGGCCCTGCTCCGCTGCGCTTCGGTCAACCCCTGGTGCCGGTACACGCCGACACTGGCGAAGAATCCGGAGCACACCACGTCCAGACCCGAGAGCCAGCCGTGGTGCGTCGCCTGTAGCTCGTGCGACACGACCCCGAGCTGCCGGCGTATGTCGAACACGTTCCAGCGATCCCGGCCCAGCAGCCGCATCCGGACACCGGGCCGGCGAAGCGGGAAGAACTCGCCGTTCAGCATCCGCAACAGGGTCGACTTGCCGGCGCCGTTGGGCCCGAGAACGGCCGTGTTCTGCCCGCGCGGGATGGCCAGCGTGACGCCGTCGAGAGCCCGCCGGTCGCCGCGCAGGACGGTGACGCCGGCGAGTTCGAGCAGCGGCGCCGTCACCGCCCCCGGAACCGCGGCGGCCGCTTCTCGAGGAAGGCCTTCCGGCCCTCGACGTAGTCGTCGGAGCGGAAGCAGGCCTCGACGAGCTGCTTGACCCGGTCCAGATCGCGGCGCTCCGGGTCCTTCGTGGCCTGCCTGATCGCGAACTTGGCGGCGCGGAGAGTCAGCGGGGCATTGGCCGCCATCCTGCCGGCCAGATCGCGGACGGTGTCCTCCAGCTCATCGACGGCGGTCACCCGGTCGATCAGCCCCATGTGCAGCGCCTCGGCGGCGTCGAACCGCCGCGCGGTCAGCAGGATCTCGCTGGTGCGGGACGGCCCCACGAGATCGACCAGCACCTTGATCCCGGCGAAACCGTAGCCCACGCCCAGCCGGCCGGCCGGAATCCCGAACAGCGAGTCCTCCGAAGCGATCCGCAGGTCCGCGTTGAGGGCCGTGGCCAGACCACCGCCGAGGCAGTAGCCGCGGATCATCGCGATCAGCGGCTTCTCCAGCGCGGCGAAGGCCCGGCCGGTCTCGCGGCCGGCCCGGTCGTACCGCTCACGGGCCTCCACCGTCGTCCGCAGCTTCTCGAACTCGGAAATGTCGGCGCCGGAGACGAACGCCCGGTCACCCGCGCCACGCAGCACGACGACCCGCACCGCCTCGTCCTCCTGGAACCGGCGCAGGACCTCCGCCTGTGCGATCTGCATCTCGAACGAGAGCGCGTTCCGCCGCTCGGGGTTGTTGTAGGTGAGCCAGCCGACGCCGTCCTCGATCCTGGCCCTGATCTTCGTCGTCGCCAGTTCGATCGCGCTCACGTAACGACTCCCGCGGCCCGCAGGGCCTCGATCTCGGCCTCTTCCAGCCCCGCCTCAGCGAGGATCTCGTCGCTGTGCTCGCCCAGACCGGGCGCCCGGCTCCGCAACTCGAAGGGCGTCCGCCGGAGCTGGACGGGCTGGCCCACGAGCCGCACCGGCCCGAGGTCCGGGTGCTCCAGCGGCACGGCGATGCCGGAGTGCCGGACCTGGGGGTCGGCGAAGGTCTGGCCCAGGTCGTAGACCGGACCGCACGGCAGACCGGCGTCGTTCAGGCGTTCGACGATCTCCTCCACGTCGAAACGCCGCGTCAGGTCGGCGACCTCCCCCTCGAGCCGAGCGCGGTTGGCGACGCGGCCGGCGGAATCCCCGTACTCCGGCCGCTCGAGCAGTTCCTCGCCACCGAGCGCCTGGCACATGCCCCGGAAGTGCCTGTTGCTGGTCGCCGCGATGTTGACCCAGCCGTCGGCCGCCGGGAAGGTCCCCATGGGCGCGATCGTCGGGTGGTGGTTGCCCTGCTGGCCGGGAACTTCGCCCTCGACCAGGTAGCGCGCGGCCTGGAAGTCGAGCATGCCGATCATCGCCTCGAGCAACGAGGTCGTCACCCACTGCCCTTCGCCCGACCGCTCGCGCTCGCGGAGGGCCGCCATGATGCCGAAGGCGAGGTAGAGACCAGCCGCCAGGTCCGAAATCGCCGTGCCCACCCTCACCGGACCCTGACCGGGCAACCCCGTCACCGACATCAGCCCGCCCAGACCCTGGGCGATCTGATCGACGCCGCCCCGCTCCCGGTAGGGTCCCGTCTGGCCGAAGCCGGACACGCTGGCGTAGACGATGCGCGGGTTGACCGCCCGCACCGTGTCGTAGTCGAAGCCGAGCCGGTGCTTCACGTCGGCGCGGTAGTTCTCGACCAGGACGTCCGCGTCGCGGGCCAAGCGCAGCAGCACTTCGCGGCCTTCGTCCTTCTTCAGGTCCAGGGTCAGGCAGCGCTTGTTGCGGTGGAGGTTCTGGTAGTCGTGGCCAAGCCGGCGGGAGATGCCGATGTCCTTGCCGGGCGCCGGCGGGCGTTCGATCCGCACCACGTCGGCGCCCCAGTCCGCGAGCTGCCGCACCGCGGTCGGCCCGGCGCGGGCGATCGTCAGGTCGAGGACCCGCAGGTCCGCCAGGGGGAGTGACATGGGTCGGAATCAGACCTCGGGCACCGCGACATTGACCGACTGCGCATCGGGCGGTCGCTCCAGGTCCCGGAGCAGCCAGGAAAGGGCTTTCTCGACCTGCCGCTTCGCGCCCTGCTCCACGATCTCCCCGTGGCAGGGAACGAGGCGGTCGAACGGACAACAGAGCACGCGGAGGCAGCTCGCCGCTGCCGCGGGCCGGTCCCGCACCGCCAGCCGGAGGACCCGGCTCTGCGCCACCCGGCCGTAGCCGCCGGTGAGCCGCAAGTAGGTCATGACGGCCGGCCCCAGCCGCCGCCTGAGGTTGAAGAGGAGATCCGCCACCAGCAGCGAACCGCTCGGACGATGAACGAACACGACCTCCCTGAAACTCGGCATGCCATCGATCGGGATCGGCTGGATCTCGTCGCCCCAGGGCGCCGCGACTCCCAGCGTACCGGCGAACGTCACGTCCGGCCGCTTCCTTTCCAGCCCCGGCGCCGCGTGAACCTCCGCCTCCGGGAATCGTTCGACCGCCGCCGGCAGGTGAAGGTGATGGAACAGGTTCGGCGCAACGAGATACTCCACGCGACCCAGTTCGCCGATCCGGGCCGCCCGCGCGTCGTCCATCGGTCCCGGCGCGTGAATCCACAGCCCTCCAGAGGCCAGCCGCACGACCGTCATCCGGCAGGGCACGACGAAACCCAAGCCGAACTTCTGGCGATGCTCGGCGCACCAGACGCCGGCGCAGATCTCCTGAAGACCCATCCGGGCAAGTATAGGAGTCACGACCGTCGCGAATGGGTCCGGCGTAGAATCCCCCGGCCATGCAGCCGATGTCCATCCGCCCCCGCCGGAACCGCCGCTCGGCGGCGATCCGATCGCTGGTCCGCGAGACCGACCTCGGGGCTGACCGACTGATCTACCCGCTCTTCGTCATGGAGGGCAGGGACGCGGCCGAACCGATCGACTCGATGCCCGGGCAGGCGCGCCTGACCATCGACCGTCTGGTCGCCGAGAGCCGGGCCGCGCACACGCTCGGCGTGCCGGCCGTCGCGCTGTTCCCGGCCGTGGACGACGAACTGAAGGACCGCACCGCCAGCGGCGCCCTGGACCCGAACGGTCTGGTCCAGCGCGCCGTGCGTGAACTCAAGTCCGCGTTGCCGGACCTGCTCGTCATCACCGACGTGGCGATGGACCCGTACTCCAGCGACGGCCACGACGGCCTGGTCGAGGACGGTGAGATCGTCAACGACCCGACACTCGAAATCCTCGCCGCCACCGCGGTCTCCCAGGCCGACGCCGGCGCCGACGTCATCGCCCCCTCGGACATGATGGACGGCCGGGTGCGGGCGATTCGCACCGCACTCGACGCCGCCGGCCACGACCAGGTCGGCATCCTCAGCTACACGTCGAAGTACGCCTCGAACTTCTACGGGCCGTTTCGCGACGCCCTCGACTCGGCACCCCGTGCCGGCGACAAGAAGACGTACCAGATGGACCCGGCGAACGTGCGCGAGGCGGTGCGCGAGGCGCGGCTCGACGCCGAGGAGGGGGCAGACGTCCTCATGGTCAAGCCCGCCCTCGCCTACCTCGACGTGATCCGCGCGGTCCGCGAGGCCGTCGACCTGCCGGTCGCCGCCTACCAGGTGAGCGGCGAGTACGCGATGATCCAGGCGGTCGCCGCGAACGGCTGGATGGACGGCGACGCCCTGATGCTCGAGACCCTGACCGCGATCCGCCGTGCCGGGGCCGACATGATCCTGACCTACTTCGCGCGTCGCTGTGCCGAGGTCCTCAGCGCCCAGTGAACCGCCGCCTGTTCACAGCCTGCCTCGTCCCGCTGAGCGTCGCCGTAGCGCTGGGAGCCTGCGCGGCGGAACCCGATGCGCCGGCACCATCGTCGGCTGCCTCGGAGCAACCACCGAACATCGTCTTCTTCCTGGTCGACGACATGGGCTGGCGCGACGTCGGTGTCTTCGGCAGCACGTTCTACAAGACGCCCCACATCGACGCTCTCGCCGAGCAGGGCGTGCGCTTCAGCAACGCGTACGCGGCGACGCACGTCTGTTCGCCAACGCGCGCCTCACTCCTGACCGGCAAGTACCCGGCAAGACTGCGGCTGACGGACTGGTTGCCAGGGCGAAGAGGACATGACTTCGAGCGGCTGTTGAGCGCCGAGAAGCTGGCAGCCCTGCCGCTTCACGAAGTGACGCTCGCCGAGGCGCTCAGGGAACACGGC
Source organism: Acidobacteriota bacterium (assembly GCA_028877275.1). Lineage (GTDB taxonomy): Bacteria > Acidobacteriota > Thermoanaerobaculia > Multivoradales > Multivoraceae > Multivorans. The sequence goes on along the minus strand of JAPPFP010000009.1, from coordinate 248,607 downwards.
TACCGCACCGCCATCTTCGGCAAGTGGCACCTCGGCACCGGCGAGGCAGGTCCGCTCAACCAGGGCTTCGACGTGCAAAAGCCCGACTTCCCCGGCTCGACCCCTCGCGGCGGCTACTTCCCGCCGTACCTGATGGCGGGCCTGGTCGTCGAAGGCGAGGAAGACGAGTACCTCACCGACCGCCTGACCGACTTCGCCGTCGAGTTCATCGAACAGAGCCAGGACGGCCCCTTCTTCCTCTACCTGTCGCACTTCGCCGTGCACGACCCGATCGAGGGACGCCCGGACCTCGTCCTGGAGTACCGCGAGAAGGCCGCGCGCACGGAGCCTCCGGTCGGGCCGGCCTTTCTCCTGGAAGGCAATCCCGACGATCCCGAGCCGCTCTCGCGCGCTCAGTTGAACGCCCTGCTGGAACAGCCCTCGCATCAGGACCACGGGGTACTGCCCCGGAACACCGTCAAGATCAAACAACATCAGGACAACGTCGAGTTCGCTGCGATGGTCACCGCCGTCGACGACAGCCTGGGGCGGGTGCAGAGCACACTCGATCGGCTGGGGCTGAGCGAGAACACGATCGTCGTCTTCTACTCGGACAACGGAGGGATGGCGGCGGCCAACTTCGGCAATCCCGCAAGGAAGGTGCCGCCCGACCTGCTGGACGTCGCCTACTCCACGTCGAACCTGCCGCTCCGCGGCGCCAAGGGCTGGCTGTACGAAGGCGGGATCCGGGTTCCGCTGATCGTGCGATGGCCGGGCGCGGGCCGGACCGGCGCGGTCCACGACGAGCCCGTGATCAGCCCCGACTTCTATCCCACGCTGCTGGAGATGGCAGGCCTGCCGGCCCGGCCCGACCAGCACCTCGACGGCGCGAGCTTCGCCGCGGCGGTCAGGGGCGAGGACTTCGAGCGCGGAGCGATCTACTGGCACTTCCCGCACTACAGCAACCACGGGATGCAGAGCCCCGGCGGTGCGGTCCGCGATGGCGCCTTCAAGCTGCTGGAGTACTTCGAGAACGGCACCGTGCAGCTCTTCGACCTGGAGAACGACCCGGGCGAGCAGCGTGACCTCGCCGCAGCGCAGCCCGCGAAAGCCGCCGAGCTGCGGGACCGGCTCCACGCCTGGCGCGAGTCCGTGTCGGCAGCGATGCCGACGCGTCGGTAGGCCCCTGCGGGGAGGCGCGCCGTCAGCGGGCGGCGCGAAACAGGAACAGGTGCTGCGTCGGCAGCGAGTCGATCCGTTCGACCAGCTCGTAGCCCGCCGGGATCCACTCCTTCATCACCTGCTCGATCGACATCCGGTGGTCGAGCTTGATGTGCGCCGCGCTGCGGCCCTCGAGACGGAACTCGACGAGGGCGATGACGCCGTCCGGCGCCAGCGCCTTCCGCATCGCCTGGAGCATCGGCCCGGGCTGCGAGAACTCGTGGTACACGTCGACGATCAGCATCAGGTCGACCTCGCCCTCGGGCAGGTTCGGATCGTCCTCGGTCCCCAGGACCATGCTCATGTTCGTGATCCCCTCACGTGCCGCGAGCTCCGACGCGATCCGCAGCATCTGCGGCTGAATGTCGTTGCACAGCACGCTGCCCTCGGGGCCGACTGCCGCGGCCAACCGGCGCGCGTGGTAGCCCGAGCCGCAGCCGATGTCGACGACCAGCATCCCCTTCTCGATCGGAAGGGCGGCGATCAGCGCGTCCGGGTTCTCTTCTTCGATCCGCGAGGCGCGCTCCAGCCAGCCGGCGCCGCGGAACGACATGACGTCCGCGATCTTCCTGCCCTTGTAGGTGCCCGGTTCGTCCGGCGTCTGGGCGGAGACGATCGCATGGAAGGGCGCCGTCATCGTCAGGCCGACGACCGCGGCGAGCAGGCGCGCCATCGTCACAGGCGTCACGGTTCGAGCCAGCGGGCGAGCCATCCCAGCACCTCCTCATGCCATTGAATGCTGTTCGCCGGATTGAGCACCCAGTGGTTCTCGTCCGGGAAGTAAAGCAGGCGAGCCGGCACGTCACGCCGCTTGAGTGCGGTGAAGGCGGCCAACCCCTGGGTCTCGGGAACCCGGAAGTCGAGCGCGCCGTGGATCACCAGCATCGGAGTCGTCCAGCGGTCGACCAGCAGCGCCGGGTTGTGGCGCTCGTAGCCGTCCGCGTTGGCGAAGTAGCTCCCGAGGTGATCCCACTCGACGAACCACAACTCCTCGGTGGTGTAGTACATCGACCGCAGGTCGAACACGCCGTCGTGGTTGACCAGGCAGCGGAACCGGTCAGGCCAGGCCCCGGCGATCCAGTTCACCATATAGCCGCCGTACGACGCGCCCAGCGCGCACACCCGGTCGCCGTCGAGGAACGGGTAGCGGTCGAGCGCCGCGGCGAGTCCCTTCTGCAGGTCCTCGAGCGGCTTGCCGCCCCAGTCGCCGCGGATCGAATCGGTGAACTCCTGCCCGTACCCGACCGAGCCGTGGAAGTCGATCATCACCGAGGCGTAGCCGGCGCCGGCGTAGGCCTGCGGGTTCCAGCGGTAGTGGAAGCTGTTGCCGAAGGAACCCTGCGGCCCGCCGTGGATCAGGAACGCGACCGGATAGCGGCGGTCGGGGTCGAAGTCGACCGGCCGCACCAGGTAGCCATGTACCGTCTCCTCGTTCCAGCCGGCGAACGTGAACTGCTCATAGCTTCCCATTCGGGCCGCCGCCCGTCGTTCCGCGTTGATCGCGGTGAGCGGTTTCCGGCCACTGCCGTCCGGCGCGCTCACGTAGAGCTCCGACGGACCTGCCAGGTCGTTGTGGAGGGTCACGAGCCGGTCCTCCGACACCGCCAGACCGGCGATCGCGCCCTCACCCTGCAGCCTGGTCACCTCGCCGCCGGCAACGTCGACCGCGAACAGACTCCGCTGGCCGAGGTCGGCCGCGGTGACGTACAGCGTCCCGCCGTCGGCCGAGAAGGCCAGGCCCGACACGGAACGATCCCAATCGGCGGTCAGCGCCCGCTCGTCCTCGAGCCGCGCCCCCTCGAGGCGAGCCAGCCGGACGTGAAAGCGATCCGACTCGTAGCCGGGACGTTCCATCGCCAGCCAGGCCAGCGTGTCGCCGTCCGGCGACAGCACGGGGTGGCTGTCCCAGGCCGGGTTCGACGCGGTCAGGTTGACCGGAGGCGCGCTGCCGTCCGCCGGAGCGAGATAGAGATCGAAGTTCGTCGACCACGCCTCCTCCGTGCCGCCCAGCCGCGAGGCGAAGATGACCGCGGCGCCGCCATGCCCGAAGGCGATCTCCTCGGCGCCGCCGAAGGGCTTCGGCGGCGCGTCCTGGTCGAGTCCCCGCATCAGGTCGACCGGCTCTCCGGCTGCGGACCCCGAGTCGTCGAGTTCCAGGACGAAGACGTGTGATCGCCGGCCGTCCTTCCAGACATCCCAATGGCGAACGAACAGGTCGTCGTAGGCGACGCCGGTGGTCTTCCCGGACGTCCGTTCCTCGAGCCGTTGGGCCGTGCAGTCCAGGGTTTCGCAGTCGACGAACACATCCATCGTCAGGGCGATGCGTCGGCCGTCCGGCGAGACGACCAGGTTGCCGGCATTGAGCGGAAGGTCGGTTACCTGGTGCGGTTCGCCACCGGAGACGGGCAGGCGCCACACCTGGGAACTGCCGGAGCGGGTCGACAGGAAGAACAGGCCATCGCCATTCGCCGTCCAGCGAGGATGGAAATCGGCCGCCTCGTTGGTCGTGAGCCGGCGGGGTCCCGAGTCGTCGAGGGGCGTGATCCAGATGTCCGTCCGCCCGCGATTCGCCTCGAGATCCGTTGTCCGGACCGTGAAGGCAACCGCCGACCCGTCCGGCGACATCTGCGGGTCGGAGAGCCGGTCCATCGCCAGCATGTCGTGGACCGAGAACGGATGGGTCTCCTGCGCCGAAATCGCCCCGGCAGCAAGGAAGACCGAAACGACCAGGGCGGCAGGCGGGAAGCGGCGCATGGGTGACCGGCACGCTATCGCAAGGATCCACGGCAGGCGGGTGCTAGAGTGCCATCCCGTACGACCCATCATGAGAGTTCTCATCCTTCTTGTCTCCGCGCTCCTGAGCTCGGCCGTCGCAGCACAACCGAACCGGCTGACGTCGGCCAAGCTGGACGGCGATGTACTGCGGCTTGACGTCTCCGCGGACCCGCAGGCCGTGCGTCACTTCCCCTTAGCCAGCCCACCACGGGTGGTGATCGACCTATTCGGAATCGGCCGGTCCGCCGCCGAACTGCCGGAACCGCCGCAGAGCAGTTCGGCGTTCGAAGTGCGTACCGGCGAGCATGCCGACTTCCTGCGCGTCGTCGTCGACTTGCGGGCGGCCCTGCCGACCTACCAGGTGCGCCAGTCGGAAGGACTCATCGAGGTCGGTCTTGGCTCCGGCACCCTGCCACCATCGGCGACCGGCGTTCTGATCGGGGAATCGCCGGTTCCGGGATCAACGTCAGCGCCTCGCCCGGTTGCCGCTCCGGTGGTCGACGTCGCCGTCGAGGCCGCGCCGAGCAGCCAGCCCGCGCCGGCGACTTCGCCCGTGTCGCCGGCTCCGACCGGCAGCGAACTGCAGCACCTCGACGATCTGACGACCGACGAACTGCTCGCCCTGATCGACGCGGAACTCGCCGCGGCCGGGCTCGATCAGCAGCAATCCGCGGAAGAGCTGATCGAGCAGGTCGAGGCCGAACTCGCCCGCGCCGGCAGCCCAACCGCCCCTGAAACGCCGGCCGAACCGAAAGAGCGGGCGCCCGTCGAGGAAGGCGACCCCGAAGATCGGCCGCCGTTCCGGTTCATCGACGAGGAACCCGACGACCCGCCCGGTTAGCACCAGAAGCACCAGTGGTAGGGCGGCCGGAAGTAGGTAATCAGCCGGCCGCAGACGATGACGCCGACCCAGCAGGCCAGGGAGATCGCGGCCGCGGTCCGGGCGCTCGCCGGCGCCGGGGCTCCGGCCGCAGCCACCCGCACGGGCCGGAAGGCGAACCGGTAGAACACGAGGATGTTCAGGCCGGCGATCGCCATCAGCGACAGCTTGACCTGGAACGCCGGGTTGTAGAGATACTGGTTCGGAGCGCTGACCACGAACAGGAAGCCGGTACACACGTTGAGGGCGTAGCCACCGACCCCCCAGGGCACGAGCCGGTGCAGTGCGTCCATCGGGACGCCCCGGGCAACCCCAAGCAGGCGGAGGTCCCAGAGGCCGATGCAGCCGATCAACAGGGAGAGGCCCAGGAAGTGGAGAGACTCCACCGTCGGCCAGCCCCAGGAGGTGTGCATGAAGCTGTAGATGCCGCTCTTCTGGCCGATCGAGTACAGCAGGTCTTCCATGGCCTCTGCCCGTCCCGCCTCAGTACAACAGGTGCGAGGCCAGCATGACCTTCGCGGTGTAGGCCAGGAAGCGGCCGGAAGTGATGACGGCGACCCACAGAACGAGCGATACCGCGGCCAGCGCCTTCGCCTTCCTCGGCGCCGGCAACGGGTCGTGGCGTGAATCACCCAGCACGCCGCGCATCAGCGCTCTCATGATCCAGAGCGCCACGACGATCGCCGCCAGCTTGAAGTAGAAGACCGGGTTCGTCAGCGCCTTCGCGGGGTACGCCAGGAGCAGCGCGAGTCCCGACAACGTGACCACCAGGAGGCTCGCCCACAGCACCGGCAGGTAGCGCCGCATGAGCGACCGGGGCACGCCCGGGGCGACGCCCAGGATGCGGAGGTCCGTCACTACGTGAATACCGGCCACGAAGGCCATCCCGATCGAGTGGAAGACGAGACTCGAGAAGAACGCGCCACCCGACTCCCGCATCCAGGTCGACGGCCGGGTTTCCTCGAGCCAGATCAGAAAGTCGATCACCCCGCCGAGGCGCTACTGGCGCTGCTCTTCGATCCAGGCGTCGATCAGCTCTTCGAGAATGTCCAACGGCACGGAGCCGTTGGCGAGCACGGCGTCGTGGAAGTGGCGCACATCGAAGTCGCTGCCCAGAGCCTCCTCGGCCCTTGCCCGCAGTTCGCGGATCTTCAGTTCGCCCATCTTGTAGGCCAGCGCCTGGCCCGGCCAACTGATGTAGCGGTCCGTCTCGGTCGTGACCTCGTGCAGCGAGAGCGCCGTGTTCTCGGCCAGGTAGTCGAGCATCTGCTGGCGCGTCCAGCCGAAGGCGTGCACCCCGGTGTCGACCACGAGCCGGCAGGCGCGCCAGATCTCGTAGGTCAGGCGGCCGAAGTTGCTGTACGGATCCTCGTAGATGCCCGCCTCGAGCCCGAGGTACTCGGAGTACAGGCCCCAACCCTCGCCGAAGGCAGAGAGGTAGTCGTGGCGGCGGAACTCCGGCCCGGCGTCGATCTCGGCCGCGAGCGCGTTCTGAAGATGGTGACCAGGCACCGCCTCGTGGAGGGTCAACGCCGCCAGCGCGTAGAGGGGCCGGCTCGGCAGGTTGTACGTGTTGACCCAGTAGATGCCGGGCTGGGTGCTGTTGTAGGGGGCCGACACATAGCGGCCGGCGGTGTACTTCGGCGCCATGTGGTCGGGGACCGGCTCAACCGTGTAGGGAACCCGCGGCAGGGTCGCGAACAGGGACGGCAGCTTGCCGTCCATCGTCTTGGCGATCCAGGCTGCCCGCTCCAGCAGCTCCTGCGCGGTCTTCGGGTAGAAGCGCGGGTCGGTGCGCAGGAAGTCGAGGAACTCGGCGTACGAACCCTCGAAGCTGGTCTCCCGGATCACTTCCGCCATCTCGGCCCGAATCCGCGCGACCTCGCTGAGACCGATTTCGTGGACCTCCTGCGGCGTCACGTCGAGCGTGGTGAACCAGCGCACCTGCTCCGCGTAGTACGCCTCGCCGTCGGGCAGGTCGGAGGCGCCGACGGTCTCCCTGGCGCCCGGTAGGTACTCGCCCACGAAGAAGTCGTAGAACCCCTGGTAGGCGGGCACCACCGCCTCGGTGATCGCCGCCTCGGCATCCGTCAGGATCCGCTCGCGGTCCATCTCCCCGACGGACGCCGACACCTCCTCAAAGGGCGCCCAGAAGGCGCTGTCCCGGGGGTCGTCGACGATGTGAGCGGAAATCGTGTCCTCGTAGCCCGTAAGCGTCACGCGGGGCAGGGTGAAGCCACGCTCGATCCCCGCTCGCATGTGGCCCTGCTGCTGCTCGAAGTAGGCCGGGATCGCCCTCATCCGAGCGATGTAGTCGTCGTAGTGGTCCGCCGTCTGGAAGGGCATCGGGCGGTACATGCGGGCGAACCCCATGTGGAAGCCGGAGTCCGCGTTGAGCGGCATCTCGTAGCCGCCGAACTCGAAGCCCTGCACGCTGCTCCGAAGCTGGCGCTCGAACATCCGCGCGTTGATCCGGTCCGCCGCGCTGAGCCCGGAGACGTCGATCTCCTCGAACCGCCGCAGCACGTCGCGGCGCCGTTCCACCCGGCGTTCGATCGCCTCCAGGCTGACGTCGGCCAGCTCGTCGTTCCGGCTGTGGTCGCCGACGCTCGTTGCGAACTGCGGGCTCTCTGTGAGCCTCGCCGCCCAGTCCTCGTCGAACAGCGCGTAGAGCTGCTCCCGCGAATCCTGGCGCGGCGCACAGGCGACCAACGCGACCAGCACGAGCAGCGCGGAACCCACGCTGACCGCTCTTGATTTACTCATCAAGGCGGGACCCTATCGCGTAGGATCCCCCCTCGCGCGTGAAGTACCTGACCGCTCTCCTGCTCCTCGTCGCCTCGGCCGCCCCTCCCGCAGTTGGGGAACCGGCTCTGGAACTTCGAGCCAGCGACCGGATCTGCCTGGTCGGCAACACGTTCGCCGAGCGATTCCAGCTCTTCGGCTACTTCGAGAGCGGGCTGCTCGCCGCCTTCCCGGACCTGGAGCTGTCGGTGCGCAACCTCGCCTGGTCGGCGGACGAAACGGCGCTGCGGCCGCGGCCGCTGGACTTCGGCGCGGTCGACCGTCATCTCGAGGCGCAGGGCGCGGACGTCGTGCTGCTTTTCTACGGCGCCAACGAGTCGTTCGCCGGCGACGAGGGTCTACCCGCGTTCAGGAACGACCTCGGGCGGCTGCTCCGCCACGTCTCGAAGCAGCTCTACAACGGCTCCGAGCCGGCGCGTATCGCTCTCGTTTCACCGATACCGCAGCAGGCGCTGCCCTCCGGCCACGGGCTCGAGGCGGCGGCGGTCGAACGCCGCAACGTCGAGCTGCGGGCCTACGCCGAGGCGGCCGAAGCCGTCGCGGTTGAGAACGACGTGCCTTTCCTCGACATCTTCGACGGCGTCGCGGCCGCGTTCGCTGGAGAACCGGCGCCGCTGACGGTCAACGGCGTGCATCTGAACGAGGCCGGCTATTGGCATGCCTCCCGGGTACTCCTCGAAGCGCTCGGCGCTTCGGCGCCGGGTACGGTCGTCGCCTCGGCCGAAGGCGCCGCGGGGCTGGAGATCCGCCCGCCGGTTCTGTCGCCGGGGCCCGACAGGAATCCGAACCGCCTCCGGATCAGCGTCCACGATCTTCCTCCCGGCTATTACGCGTTGCGACGCGGCGACCAGACCCTGGCCTCCGCCAGCGACGGAGACTGGGCGAACGGACTCGACCTTGAGGCGCCGTCGGCCATCACGGCGCTGATGGAAGCCGGCGACGGCCTGCGCCGCGTGGTGCTGCACAAGAGCCGGCTGTTCTTCGACCGCTACCGCGCCGTGAACGGCTACTACATCTACGGCGGTCGCAAGGAGCCCTTCGGCGTCCATTCCTTCCCGCCCGAGATGGCCCGCTTCGACGCCCTGGTCGGTGAACTCGACGACGAAGCCCGCGACTTGGCGCGCTCGGACGAAGTCTGGCGCCTGGAGCGCGTCGACCGATGAACCGCGTTCCGCTCCTCGCGCTCCTGGCGGTGGCTCTCGCTGCCGGCCCGGCGGTCGCCCAGAACGTCGCCGACGAGGAACCGAACCTCGGCGGCGAGGCCCGATACGAAGCCCGGGATCCGGCATACGCGCTGGAACACCTGCACCCCGCCGACGGATACGAGGTCTCGCTGTTCGCCTCCGAGCAGGACTTCCCGATCGGCAACCCGGTGGCGCTGACATTCGACTCCCGGGGCCGGCTGTGGGTAGCGACGATGCCCTCCTACCCTCAGCGGCTCCCGGACGAGGAGCCGGACGACAAGATCGTGATTCTCGAGGATCGCGACGGCGACGGCCGCGCCGACCACCACACTGTTTTCGCTCGCGGCCTGCACGTGCCGACCGGCTTCGAACTGGGCGACGGCGGCGTCTACGTTGCCCAACAGCCGAACGTCATGTTCATCGAGGACACCGACGGCGACGACGTAGCCGACCGCTACGAGGTCATCCTCCACGGCTTCGGCACGGAGGACAGTCACCACTCGATCTCCGCCTTCACCTGGGGACCAGGCGGCGCGCTCTACTTCCAGGAGGGAACGTTCCACCACAGCCAGGTCGAGACACCCTACGGACCGGTGCGGCTGGTCGACGCCGGGGTCTTCCGCTACAAGCCGCGGCGGTTCCACCTGGAAGTCTTCGTCTCCTACCCCTTCGCCAACCCGTGGGGGCACATCTTCGACCGCTGGGGACAGAACTTCATCGCCGACGCTTCCGGCGGCGCGAACTACTTCGGCGCCCCGATCACCGGCAACGCGCCCTATCCGACGAAGCGGCGGCGGATGAAGGTGTTCACCTCGATCGTCCGGCCGACGTCAGGCTGCGAGATCGTCAGCTCGCGCCACTTCCCGGACGAGGCGCAGGGCAACTTCCTGGTGAACAACACGATCGGCTTCCAGGGCATCAAGCAGCACCGGGTGGTCGAGGAGGACTCCGGCTTCACCTCCGAGGAGGTCGAGCCCCTCCTCTACTCGACCGACATCAACTTCCGGCCCGTCGACCTGCAGTTCGGACCGGACGGTTCGCTCTACGTCGTCGACTGGTTCAACCCGCTGATCGGCCACATGCAGTACTCGCTCCGGGACGAGCGCCGCGACCACGACCACGGCCGGATCTGGCGTGTGCGGCACGGTTCGCGGCCGCTGCTCGACCCGCCCGAGATCGCGACCGCCTCGACGCCGGCGCTCGTCCGGCTCCTGGAGAGCTACGAGGACCGCACGCGGTACCGCGTCCGCCGCGAGCTCCGGGAGCGCCCGCGCGACGAGGTGCTGGCCGCGGTCGAGGCCTGGCTGGACGACGTCGACGCCCCCGAACGGGACGGCGGCGACGGCGCGAATGTCTCCGATCTGGAGCACCACCGCCTGGAAGCCCTGTGGCTCTACCAGAACCTGAACGTCGTCGAACCCGAGCTGCTCGACCGCATGCTCGGCTCGCCCGAGCCGCGGGCGCGCGCGGCCGCGACCCGGGTCGCCCGCTTCTGGCGGCGCGAACTGGACGATCCGCTGGCCATCCTGGCCGCCCGCACCGAGGATTCCTTCCCGCGGACCCGCCTGGAAGCACTGCTCGGTCTGAGCTACCTGGAATCGGAGCCTGCGGCCCTGGCGGCGCTCAAGACGCTGGACCACCGGACCGACTACTACCTCGACTACGTCCTGGGCGAGACGATCGACACGCTGGAGGACTCCTGGCTCCCGGCGCTCGAGTTGGACCGCGAGCCGCCGTTGCTCGACACCCTGGCGCCGCCGGAGGCCGGCTACCTGTTGAGCCGTCTGTCGACCCGCAAGCTCGAGCGCCTGCCCGCGCACCCGCTCACCGACCGGGCCGTCCTCCGTCGTGCGGACGCCAGCGTCGAGCGGCAGCGTCAGGCGCTCACGAGCCTGACCAGTGGCGAGCGAGGCAGCCGTTTCGTCGGTGAGACGCCGGCCATGCTCCTGGCCGGGGAACTGGCGGAGCTGGACCAGGCTGGATCCGCCGACCCGGAGCGCTTCGAACGCATCGTCCTGCACCTCATGGAACAGGACGTATCCTCCCTGCTCGCAGTCCGCAACGAGTTCGAAGCGCTGGCCGGGAACGGCGCCAGGCAGGGCACACGAAGCGCCGCGATCGCCGCCCTGATCGTCGCCGCCGGCGACCCCTCGCCGCGCAGCGTCCTGCCACGCCGGCCGACCGACGATCAACTGGTCGACTGGCTGCGTGCCGTGGACACCCTGCCGCCGGCGCTCCGGGGGGAGGCCTACCCTGCCGTCTCTTCCCTGTTCGACGAACGCCGCGGGCGCGACCGGAGCGTCCTCGACGCGGCGGTGCGGACGCTCGCAGGCATTACCCGGGACGCCGGCCGTAGTTTCCGGAGACTGACCGATCTCGTCTCCGATCCCGCGATCGGGCTGGCGGCGCTCGAAGGCCTGGGGCAACTCACCGCCGAAGCTCCCGACGCCTGGCCCGCCGGCGGCAGCGAGAACCCGCTTGCCGATCCGATTCTCGCCGCGCTCCGCGACGCGCCGGTGCGCGAACTGACCTCACCGCGCTACCGTCGCATCCACGACTTGGGACTGCGCGTCGCCGACCGGCGGATCGATCGCAGCAACGGCGAGCGCGGCGGTGACCTCCGCGAAGAGATCGTCAACCTGGGCGCCGCGATCGTCACACTGCGCCCCGTCCCCCACCAGATGCTCTTCGACCTCGAGGAGTTCACGGCGCGCGCCGGAGGACCGGTCGAGATCACGTTCGAGAACATCGACGTGATGCCTCACAACGTGGTCGTCACCAGGCCCGGGGCGCTGGAAGAAGTCGGCCGCGCCGCCGACGCGGAAGCGGAACGCAACCCGGCCGGGGCCGAAGCCTCCGGCTACGTCCCGAAGACACCCCTGGTCCTGTTCCGGACCGGCCTCGTCCAGCCGGGCGAAACGGAGGTCCTGAGCTTCAACGCCCCGAGGGAACCGGGCCTCTATCCCTTCGTCTGCACCTTCCCGGGACACTGGATCCTGATGAAGGGCACGATGCGGGTGGTTGAGCGGCTCGACGGCTCGGCGATCACCCGCTACGCCGCCCCCCGACTCGCACCGGACCTTCCCCAGCGCGCCTTCGTCGCCGACTGGAGCTACGAGATGCTGGAGACCGACGTCGCTCCTCTGGAAGCCGCCCCGCCCGCGAGCGACGAGGAACTCGAGCGCGGCCGGCGACTCTTCCTCGAGGCCGGCTGCGCCACCTGTCACCAGCTCGGCGGCGCCGGCGGCGAGATCGGCCCGGCCCTCGACGACGTGCGCGAGCGCCTCGGAGCCCTCGACACCCTGCGCCACATCCTGGAGCCCTCGGACGAGGTGGCCGACGACTACCGCACGACCCTGGTCGAGACCCGCGACGGCCGTTTCTACTCCGGTCTGCTCGTTGAATCGAACGACGAAGCCGTGCGTATCCGCTCGAACCCGCTCGACCCGAACCATGTCGAGACGATTCCCCGCGAGGAGATCGAGAGTCTCGACGAGTCCTCTCTCTCGCCCATGCCGAGCGGCCTGCTCAGCACCCTCCAGCCGTCCGAGGTCCAGGATCTGATCCGCTACGTGCTCCACTCGCCGTGACCCCGAGGGCGCCGGCCGCCGTGCTTCTCGCCGCGGCGGCGACCGTGGCGCCGGCGGCCGGACAGCACGGCGCGATCGGAGGCGAGTGGCGCGAGTACGGCGCAGACGCCGGCGGCACGAAGTACGCGCCGCTCGGGCAGATTCACCCTGGCAACGTCGGCGATCTGGCGATCCGCTGGCGCTGGGATTCGCCGGACAACGCGATCGCGGATCCCGACGCCGGTCTCGAGATCGTCGCCTTCGAAGCGACACCGCTGATGAAGGGCGGCGTCCTCTACACCAGCACCTCGTTCAGCCAGGCGGCCGCCATCGACGCCGCGACCGGCAGGCAGCTCTGGGTCTACGACCCGAGGAGCTACGAGTCGGGACGGCCTCCGAACAACGGCTTCCTCCACCGCGGGCTCGCCTGGTGGACGGACGGCGAGACGGAGAGCCTGTACCTGGCGACCGGCGACGCGCGCCTGATCGCGCTCGACCCGGCGACCGGCACGCCCCGGCGGGAGTTCGGCAACCGCGGGACGGTGGACCTCACTGCCGGCATCCGCTCCCTGAACGGCCGCTCCGACCAGTACGGCCACACCTCACCGCCGACCGTCGTCGGCGACGTGGTCGTCGTCGGTTCCTCGGTCATGGACTGGGCGCCGCAGCCGGAGTGGCCGCCCGGCGACGTCCGCGGCTACCACGCCCGCACCGGCAGGATGCTGTGGACCTTCCATACCGTGCCGCGCCCCGGCCAGTTCGGCTATTCGACCTGGGAGAACGGCTCCGCCGAGCGGGTCGGCGGCGCCAACGTCTGGCCACCGATGACCGCCGACCTGGAGCTGGGTTACGTTTACCTGCCGGTCAGCGCCCCGTCGAACCACTTCTACGGCGGCCACCGCCGGGGCGACAACCTGTTCGCGAACAGCATCGTCTGCCTCGACGCGCGGACCGGCCGCCGCGTCTGGCACTACCAGATCGTCCACCACGACGTCTGGGACTTCGACCTCCCGGCACCGCCCAACCTCGTCGACATCACGGTCGGAGGGCGCGAGATTCCCGCGGTCGCGCAGGTCACGAAGCAGGGCTGGGTCTTCGTTTTCGACCGCCGCAACGGCAGGCCGGTGTGGCCCATCCACGAGGTTCCTGTCCCGCAATCGAACGTGCCCGGCGAGCGCACCGCGCTGACCCAGCCGCGGCCGACGAAACCGCCGCCCTTCGACCGGCTGGGGATCGCGCGGGAGGATCTGGGCGACGGCGCCGAGGAAGTGCTCGCCGACCTCGACTGGGGGCCGATCTACACGCCCCTGTCCACCCGCGGCGCCGTCATCTACCCGGGTCTCGGCGGCGGCGCCAACTGGGGCGGCGCCGCCTTCGATCCCGTCCGATCGAGGCTGTACGTCCCCGTCCAGGGGGTCGTTCCCTTCTGGATCCGCCTCTACCGGACCGCCATTTCCGGCTACTACCTGTACGAGTCGGGCATCCTGTGGGCCTCCGGCAACCGCTATCTGCTGAAGCCGCCCTGGGGACACGTCGCCGCCTACGACCTCGACCGCGGCGAGATCCTCTGGCAGCGGGCCAATGACGGCGTCAACGGCTATGCCGGCACTCCGTCCGTGCTCGCCTCACAGGATCTGCTCTTCTACGCCAACCGGTCCCGGTCCTCCCTGACCGTTCTCGACCCCGCAAACGGCGATGTGCTCCGCACGATCCCGCTGCCTGCGCCAGCCTCGGGCGCCCCGATGAGCTACACCGTGGACGGTCGACAGTACGTCGTCGTCGCGGTCGGCGCCGGATCCTCCGACGCCGAACTCGTCGCCCTTTCCCTGGCCTCCGACCTGCCGGAGCAGCATCCCGGCACGCTGGGCTTCTCCCGACCGTCCGTGACGGCCCAGGAGGCAGACGGCGAGATCACGGTGAGCGTCGTCCGCGCCGGCGGCAGCGACGGGGCGGTCGCCGTTTCCGCGCGAACCGCCGGAGGCTCCGCCACCGCGGGGACCGACTACGAGCCGATCGCACACACGCTCGCCTGGGCTCACGGCGATTCGGCTGGCCGGACGTTCACGCTCCGGCTGCTCGAGGACGGCGCGGGCGAAGGCACGGAGACGATCGAACTGGAACTCCATGACCCTTTGGGCGGCGCGGCTCTTGGCGAGCGCCGCATGGTCGTCAGGGTCGAGGACGAGCCGGACGCTCCGACCGAGCCGATCGGGGAATGCGTCCCGGACACGACCACCCTCTGTCTCAACGACGGCCGCTTCCGGGTCCGGGCCCGCTTCGCCACCGCCGCCGGGGAGGACGGCGCCCAGGCGACCGGCACCCGACTGACCGGCGACACCGGCTACTTCACGTTCTTCGATCCGGCGAACGTCGAGATCGTGCTGAAAGTCCTCGACGCCTGCGCCCTGAATGACCGGTACTGGCTCTACGCCACCGGCCTCACCGACGTCGAGGTCGAGCTGGAAGTCGCCGACCCGGTGACCCAGCGGCGACACGTCGTCACGAGTCCGCTGGGCGAAGCGTTCCAGCCGGTCGCCAACAATCAGGCGTTCGCCTGCGAGTAGCGGCGCGAACGGCTACGGCCGGCTGCCAGCCCGCAACCGCTCGAACACCTCCATCTGCACCGCCGCCTCTTCACTGCGCCCCAGGCTCTCGAGTACCCGGGCGTAGTTGAAACGAAGCGGCGCGTTGCCGTCGAGCCCGTGCTCGATCGCCCGCCCCATTCGTTCGGCCGCCTCCGCCGGACGGCCGGCCTCCGCGGCGATCATGCCGAGGAGGGCGTGAGCCTCGCCGAGGCCGGGATCGAGCGCCAGGGCGCGTTCGAGCGCACCGGCGGCGTCCTCGGTGCGCTCGCCCGTGTGCAGGAACATCCCCTCGAGGTAGTGGTGCTCGACCCGGTTCGGCTCAAGCTGGCGGGCCTCCGCGGCACTGGCCGCGGCCTCGTCGACCCGGCCGATGGAGAACAGCACCTTGGCCCGCAGGGAGTGAACGTCCGCGCCCAGCGAATCTGCCGATCGTCCTGGCAGGCCGGCCAAGCGCTCGAGCGCGGCTTCGAGATCGCCCGCCTCCGCCAACCGCTGCGCGTCGGACAGGGCCGACGCCGTCTCCGCGGAGGCCAGACGCTCGGCCTCCGCCGCGCGTTCCCGGGCCTCCACCAGAGACCGGTGGCGTTCGAGCGCCGCCCGGGCGGCTTCGCGGTCGCCGGCGGCAGCGAGTGTCCGCCCCAGGCGATAGAACACTTCCGGTTCGTCCGGCGCAGATTCCGCGGCAGCGCGAAGGTGGTCGACTGCTTCCGGGAAGTGTCCTCCGGCCGCGAGGGCTTCCGCCGCTTCCAGGTGGACGACGACCACGTCGCCCGCGCCGGCGTCGAGAGCGCGTTCCAGGTACCCCAGAGCCTCCACGCGGCGGTCCGGATCGCGCGCCAGCGCCAGTCCGTGAACGAGGTCGAGACCCGGGCTTTCGAGGTTCTCGGCGGCGGCAGCGGAAACGGCCGCCAGCGCCTGATCCGCCTGGCCGTCCGACAGGCGAAGCAGGGCGAGTTGTTCGTAGACGTCGGAACTGCCGAGTGCCCGCGTCGCGGCTTCCTCGAGAAGCCGGATCGCCTCGCCGGTACGATCGAGGTCGCGTAGCAGCAGCGCAGGCGCCAGGTAGGCCGAAGCGACTTCGTCGTCGGCGCCCTCAGGCTCAAGCTCCCGTGCTCGAGCAAACGCCGCCAGGGCATCGCCGGTGCGCTCGAGCGTCAGAAGCGCACGGGCCAGGGAGAGAGCGGGTTCGAACTCCGACGGCGCCCGCTCGACGGCCGCTCGCGCCTGCGCCAGGGCCTCGACCGGATCGCGGGGCGCGGGTTCAACCTGACCGGGAACGGCCCAGCCCGGAGCGACCGTCGAGGTGACGACCAGCAGGAGGACGGCGGTGCCTGACACGGGCAGTCAGCGTAGCAGTCACTCCGTCGAGAAAACGACCCTCAGCGCCGCGTCGAGCGTCGCTCCGCGGAGATCGAGAGCGATCAGCCGGCCATCCCGGTCGAAGAGCAGGGACCGCGGCGGGTAGTCCACCTGGAACCGGCGGGCGACGGCTCCGGCCGCGCCCAGTCCATCGAAAACGACGGGCCAGGTGATGCCCTGCCGCCGGCCGAAACTCCTCAGGTCGCGGCGTGAGCAGCGGTCCAACGAGACGGAGACGACGACGAGTCCCCGACTGGCGTATGCCGCCCGGGCACGCTCGATACGCGGAAAGTCGGCAAGGCACGGAGCGCACCAGGTGGCCCAGAAGTCAAGCAGGACGACGCGTCCCTCGAAGTCGGCCGTGGTCCACGGCCGGCCGTCAATGTCTCGCACCTCCAGACCCGTCCAGAGTTCAGCGAGTCGAACGCCCGGTAGCGGCACTGGCGCCTCTCCCCTCGTCGGAGTCTCCCCGTCGTCCAGCGCCAGCGCCGTCGGCGTCGGCGCTGCCACCCCCAGCGCCGCCGCGAAGGCCAGTCGGAGAACGTCGACCCGCGGCACTACAGGTCCACCTTCAGGCCCACGACGAGGCTGCGCGGAAACCGCGGCCCGTACACGTAGCTCGGATCCCGGAACGGTCCGCGGTCCAGATCGCGCTGATACAGGTCGGTCAGGTTCCTGACCGCGACGGTGGCCGTGACGCGGCGATCGCCGCCCAGCGCGAAGCGCCGTGACAGGCCGAGGTCCCAGGTCAGGAAGCTGGGGGTGACCTCGAGCCGATCCTCGGGGATGTAGCCTGCGTAGTGGGGCGCAAGCATCGAACCGGTGTAGCGGAGACCGGCGAACAGGTCGAACGCGCGCGGCAATGGCCACTGGACGCTCACCGTGCCGTACTCCTCCGGAGTGCGGAACATCATCCTGCTGCCGAAGTCCGGCTCCGCGTCGCCGAGCTCCGCCTGCTGCCAGGCGAAGCCGGCATCCACGGTCAGGCGCCCGCGACGGAGGCCCCAACCGACCTCGACGCCGCGCACACGGGCGCGACCGAAGTTCGTGCGCACGAACTCCAGCTCCGGAGTTGCCGGGTCGTCGGCCTCCAGGCTGTGGAACAGGTCGTCGATCCGCGTGTCGAAGAGGGTCGAGTCGACCACCATCGACGTGCGCCGGCCAACCTCCGGCCGCCATTCAAGACTCACCATGCGCGCGGCGGACGTCTCCTCCCGCAGTCCAGGATCGTCGCGCACCACCATCGCCTTGCCGCCCAGAAGCGCAATGTGCAGTTCCTCGTCGAACACCGCGGGCGGCAGGAAACCCGCGCTGTGGGAAACGCGGACGGTCAGATCGCTGCGAGGAGTCCACATGAGGGCGGCGCGGGGCGACACGATCGGCCCGTCGACGGCGCTGTGCCGGTCCACCCGCAGCCCATAGAGCAGCGTCACGCGGTCGCCGATCCGGCGGTCGTCCTGGGCGAAGCCCGAGACGCTCCGGTAGGTCTCCCGGATCACCCGCCCGTACGCCGGCTGCCGGTCGTCGATCAGGTCGGCCGCGCCCTGGACGCCGAAGCTCACCGTGCCCTGGGCGCCGCCACGGTTGACGTGCGAGTCGAAGACCCAGAGCGGGTTGCGGGTCGAGCCGAAGGCGCCCGGATCCCCGCCCGCGCCGTAGTAGCTGGCGCGCCCGGTTGCGGCGTGAGACGCGGTGGCGCGCCAGTCCCATCGCGGCGACACGGTGTGCAGCCAGGACACGCTGGCGCTTCGCCGGCTGGAGTCCAGCTGTTCGGCAACGTCGACCTGTTCGGGCGGCAGGTGCAGGCGGTCGCCACCCCGCCGGAACTCGGTCATCTGGTTCACCTCGGCCGCGAGGCGCGCCGAACCCTCGAGGAAGAACTCGTGGTAGCGCGCACCGACCGCGTCGAGATCGCGGATTGACACGTCGCTGAAGCCGTCGCCGTCCACATCGACAGGCGCCACCCGGTCGACCTGGCCGTGAAACGTGACCGCGCGTTGCGAGCCCGGGGTCCAGTCGGCTACCAGGCTGTAGGACGGGGTCTCGGCGGCACCGGCGGCGCCGCTCATCCTCTCCGAACGCGCGTCCGCCTCAACATGGGTGTGATCCGGATGGTGAGGGATCAGGTTGATCACGCCCGCGACCGCGCCCGCGCCATAGGCAGGCGAGCCGCCTCCCCTGACCACCTCGATGGTGTCGATGAGGCGCGCCGGCAGCTGCTCGATGCCGTAGACCATCGCCAGAGACGACAGCGTAGGCTGACCGTCGACGAGGAGTTGCGCGTAGGGTCCCCGGAGCCCGAGCAACCGGATCTGGGAAGAGTTGCAGCTCTGGCAGGTCGTCTCCACGCGCACCCCGCGTGTCCACTCAACGGCGTCCGCCAGGGTGCGTGCGGCGACACTCTCGATTCGTGATCGCGGCACGGTCTGCATGTGGAGCGGTACCTCCGCGAGCCGTTTCCGGGTACGCGTCGCGGTGACCACCATCTCTTCACCGAACGCCGCGCGCAGCCGAATCTCGACCTTCAGGGCCCGCCCGTCCTCGACGACGAACTCCCGTTCGGCCAGACCGTAGCCCTCCGCGTAGACGACCAGGCGGTGCTCGCCCGCGTTGACCGGGTGCAGGCAGAAGCGACCGTCTTCCGAGGTGACGACGGACGAGGACATCGTCGTCAGCGTGACCGCGGCGCCGGCGACCGGCCGCCCCGCGGCAGCGACAACCACACCGTGGATGCCGGTCTCGGCCGGACAGGGGATTGCCGCCGACCGCGCGGCCCCGATGAGCGCAAGCAGAGCCGCCAAGGCGACGAACCCTCCGGCGCTTCGTGCACCGGGTCCGCGACTGAAACGCCGTTCCATGCCGGCGAATCCTATTTTTCGTCTTATCGAAATGTCAAGTGGGATCCACCGAAAGAACTGTCCCGCTCTCCCCTTGAGTCGCCATCCCATGCTGTAGATGGCAACCGGACCGGTCGGCCGATCTGTTCCGGAGGGTCACTCCGGAGTCGCGGACTCAGCCCATGTTGAAGAAGCAGAGCTTGTTGCCATCCAGATCCCGAACGTAGCCGCCGTAGAACGTGGCCACGCGCGTTCCGGGCGCGCCCTCGTCCGTGCCGCCCAGTTCGAGCGCCCTGGCGTGAAGCTGGTCGACCTGCTCCTGCGAAGCCGCCGGGATCGCCACCATGTTCCCGTTCCCGGGCACCTGTGGCTCCTCGTTGTAGGGGATGCAGATGGCGATCATCGGCTGTCCCGGTCCGACGCCGTAGCCCTTGATTCGACCCATGTCGAACATGGTCTTCGCGCCCAGCTCGCCGAGCAGCGAATCGTAGAAGGCTGTCGCCCGCTCCATGTCGTTCACGCCAATCGTGCAGTAACCAATCATCAATCGATCTCCTTAGGTGTCCTCGTCGTCTTCGTCCTCGATCAGGTCGGTGCGCCGGAGCTCGAGCTTCTCACCGGTGAAGCTGTCCAGCTTGTAAACCCAGGAGCCGTGGTACTCGTTGAACTCCCGCATCTCCTCCGCCCGGTTCAGGATGTCCGCCTTCTCCTGGAGTTCCTCCTCGGGCGTGTCGCGCTCGATCTCCACCTGCTCCACCGTGTGGTAGCCGCCGATGCGGATGTAGCGATCGTCGTCTTGCGCGGCGACCGCGACGAGGTAGCCGGAACCGTCCTCCAGCTCGTACCGGAACTCGCTGTCGAAGGAGAGATCGGCCACTTCTTCGGCATCGGCGAGGTGGACCTCGGAGAACCGCAACCTGGACAGGAAGTTCTTGACCCGGCCGGCCTCGCTCGTCTTCTCGCGACGCCCGGACGGCACCCGTTCGAGCGCGAGCTCCGCTCCCTCTTCGCCATCCTTGCTGAAGGTGAAGTCGGGACCCTCGATGCGCACCACGTCGCCTGAGGCGACGTCGACGATCTCCTTCTGCAGGAACTGGTCGGCGGTGCTGTCGATCAGCACGGTCGCCTCGGTCAGGTAGATCGGGTTGCCCTCGCCGTCGAGTCGTTGCACGTAGTTTCCGCTGCCATCGGCGAACCGGTCGCCGACCCGCAACCGGACCATGTCGCTGCCGGCCGCGTTCCTGAGGGCCACCTCGACCGTGTCCTCCCCTGGCGGCTCGATCCCGAGCTCCGCCGCGAGACTCTCGCCGGAGCCGACCTCCTTGGCCAGTTCGATGTCGAGCAGGTTGCGCACCAGACGGTTCACTCCCTCGTTCCTGGCCTGGTAGTCGTGAGTCTCCTCGACGACGTACCGGTCGCCGTCCCGGGTCAGCGTCACCTGCTCGCCGCCCTGGATCACAGCCAACTGCGCGATCTCGTCCGGGTTCAGGTTGGGCAGGAACTTCTGGCCGCTCTCGAAGCGCTCCGCGCGGGACACGCTGTTCCAGTAGCTGAAAACGGAAAGGGCGAGCAGCACAGCGGCGGCCGCCGCCAGTCGCTGGTTCATCTGGTTCATGCCGGTTGACTCCCTCGATCCTCAGCGCCGGCGGGCCCGGTACAGGCCGACCAGCAGCACGATGATCGGCATCCATCCGATCACCGCGAACCGCACCGCCGATTCTTCACGCTCCAGCGCCTCGCGCCGGCCCTTGCGGATGTCCCTGAGCTCCCGGTTCGCCTCCAGGATCCTCTCGTTCAACTCGTCGACCTCTTCCTGCAGCTTCCGCTCGAACAGCGCCGCGTTGCGTTGGGTGATCTCGCCCTGCTTCTCCCGGAGCTCCTCCTGGAAGCTCTCGATCTCTTCGCGGATCTGCCGCTCGCGGTCGAGCGTGTCGAGCTCCGCCTGGGCTTCGATCTCGTCGAAGCGGAGGAAGGGCCGGCTCAGGCCGCTCTTCGCGCGGACCGCCATCAGGTCCTGGGAGCCGAGAAGATAGTCGATGCTGTTGAGGACGACCTTGTGGTTGTCGTTCTGGGCCTGGACGATCCCGAACGGGTTCTGCAGGAAGGCGATCTGGTCGTGGACGAAGTCCACGTCCGCGAACACGACCACCGCCGCCTCTTCCCGCTCGTCGTCGGGCAGCGGATCGCGGTGGATGATCTCCACGTCGTCGGGCGGCGGGACCTCGATCTCCGGCGGCAGGTTCGGCGGCCGCACCGCCTCCCTGTCCGGATAGTCCACGCCATCCGGGAAGGCGGTCGGCAGCTTGCCGCGCACGACGTAGGCGAGGACCAGGGGCTCCTCACCCGGCGTGAAGGCATCGCGGAGCTTGGCCCCGTCGTTCAGGTCCGTGTAGGCGAGGGCATCGCCGCCGCCGAAGCCGGGCAGCACCTCGAGCGTGTTGCCGGCGGCCGTGGTCGAGATCAGGGGACGAAGCTCGGCGCCGGTGTCCGTTGCCGCGTCACCGTCTGCCTCGCGCAGAACTCCGGACAGGAAGAAGCGCAGTTCGGAGAGGCCCCGCAGCATCGGACTCTCGCCGTCCAGCACGTCATCGTGCTGCGCGGAGTCGACCACCAGGTCGATGATCACGGACTCCGACGCGCCGAACTGACTCATCGGCCTCCGCGCCGCCAGTTCGAAGTCGGCCGCGAACTCGTTGTCCAGGAGCTCCAGGCCCCAGGCATCGAGCAACGGCGCGAGGTTCGAGGCCGGCTGGTACTGGAGCGCAGCCCAGGGTTGCTGGGGGTTCTGGGGCGGCGTGTCACCCAGCGCATAGGGATCCAGGAAGAGCAGCGTGTTGCCGCCACCGGCCACCCATTGATCGATCGCGAAGACCGTCTTGTCCGGGAGCGCCTTGGGGTGGATCACGACCAGGAGATCGTAGTCCTCGCCCGGGATCTCGTCGACGTCGGCCGAAACCTGAGAGACATCGTAGAGCTCCTCCAGAACCTGGATCAGGATCCACTTCTGCGACGGAGTCCGTCCCTGGGCGGCCAGCATCTGGGCCATGATCGGATCCTGGCCGCCGCCGAACACCTCCAGGCTCGAGAGGACCCCCACCCGCTGGCGCGTCGGCCAGAGCAGGCCGTGGATCTTCTTCGAGATCTCGTACTCGACGTTCTCCTGCTCCTGCGGCCACAGGAACTCGATCGTCTCCCGGCTGCCGGTCTGGGTCTCGAAGGCAAGGCCGAAGTAGAAGAGGTCGCCGTTCTGGTTGATCAGCTTGCCGTCGAGACCGTCCGCGACGGCCTGGTCGGCGGCGTCGCTGTCCGGAATCGGGTCGATCCACTCGACCTGGATCTTCCCCGCCGCCGCCCTCTCGTACTCGCCGAGCAGGCTGCGGAGGTAGCGCTCGTAGCCGATGAAGTCCTTGACGAACTTCGGCAGCGTCTTGCCCGTGGTCTCGGAGAAGTAGAGCCGGATGTCGAGTGGCTTGACCCCTTCCTCCTGCATCCGGTCGAGGATGGCGTGGGAGCCGTCCGTCAGGGAGTAGAGGTCGTCGCCGGTCAGGTCCACGCGAAAGCCCTCGAACCACTCGTTCGCGACGTGGATCGACAGCACGGTCATCAGACCGATCAGGACCAGGGTCACCGTCCGGGCCCGTGCCACGGTCGTCAGCTTCGGTTCGTCAGTCATCTGCCAGCCCTCAGTTCGTCTTCGTCTGGCCGAGCACCAACATGCCACAGACCAGCCAACCGACGGTGAACAGGACGAAGAACAGCAACGAGTTCAACTGCAACAGCCCGCGGGTCAGCGCCTCGAAGTGATCGAGCAGGCTCAAGGAGGACACCACCCGCTCGACGTAGCCGCCGAACCACTTGCCCACGAACTCCTGGGTCTGCGGCACGCCGATCAGCAGGAAGCCGACGGAGGCCGCCACCGCCAGGATGAACGCGACCACCTGGTTCTTCGACAGCGCTGAGAAGAAGAGGCCGATCGCCAGCAGCACGGCGGCCGCCAGCAGGGTCGCCACGTAGCTGGCGAAGATCGCGCCCCAGTCCGGGTCGCCGAGCCGGGCCACCTGGAACACCGCCGGCCAGGTCAGGAACACGGACACCGCAAGGAAGGCCCAGCCCGCCAGGAACTTGCCGAGATAGGAACCTTCGAGCGTGATCGGCAGGGTGAGCAGCAGTTCGACCGTGCCGGACCGGCGCTCTTCCGCCCACAGCCTCATCGCCACCGCCGGCACGAGAACGACGAAGATCCAGGGCAGATAGCTGAAGAGGGCGTCGAGGTTCGCCTCGCGCAGCTCCAGGAAGCGGCCGAAGTCCCGCGACACCATGAGATAGCCGCTGGCAATGAGGAAGATGACGATGAAGATGTAGCCGAGAGGAGAAGCGAAGTAGCCGCGGAACTCCCGGCGTAGCACCGCCCTCATGCCGGTAAACCGGCGCGCCAGCGCGCTCATGCCGCCACCCCCCTGGTCACGTCGCGAAACAGCTCGTCGAGCCGGCCTTCCCGCACCCTGACGTCGGCGATCCGGTGCTCGCCGACCGCCGCGAGCACGTCGTTCAGCCGGTTCTCGCCGTCCCTCGGCTCGGCCTCGACCTCGCCGCCGGGCAGTACGCGGGCGCCGGCGCACCAGTCGGCGGCGGCCAGCGTCTCCGCCACGTCGGCGGGATCGCCCTCGGTCACGCGGAAGCGGACAGCGTTGTGCCCCGGCGCCTGGGTCACGAGAGCGCTCGGCGTCGAATCGACCAGGATGCGTCCTTCCGAGAGGATCACCGCCCGATTACACACCCGTTCCGCCTCATCGAGGATGTGGGTCGAAAGGACGATGCAACGATCGGAGGACAGGCTGGAAATCAGGTCCTGGACCACCGCCTTCTGGTTCGGGTCGAGACCGTCCGTCGGCTCGTCCAGAATCAGCACGTCCGGATCGTGGATCAGCGCCTGGGCCAGACCGACCCGGCGCTTGTAGCCCTTGGACAGGGTCTCGATCGTCTGGCCGCGCACGCTCCGCAGGTGCGCCGTCTCCAGAACCCTCTCGATCGCTTCCTCAGCCGCCTCGAGTTCCCGCGCCTCGCCAATGAAGCCGAGAAAGGCCTCGACGGTCATCTCCCCGTAGGCGGGGGCGTCCTCCGGCAGGTAGCCGATCCGCCGGCTGACGGCGAGGCGATCCGCCGCGACGTCGATGCCGGCGACCGTGATCGAACCGCGGTCCGGCTCCAGAAAGCCGGTGATCATCTTCATCGCCGTCGTCTTGCCGGCGCCGTTCGGCCCCAGGAAGCCGAGCACGTCGCCGCGACGCACCTCGAAACTGATGCCGTCGACGGCGCGGATCGCACCGTAGTGCTTGGTCAGGTCAGCGACGGAAACCAGGACCTCGCCCGGCGCATCGGCCCCGGGCGGCGCGGTTCCGGCCTCCGCCTCTGCCGCGGGTGGGACAGAGTCGGGGTGGTCGGTTTCGGTCACTCTCGACTTTCTCCGTGGACAGTGGACAGATTGGACCCAGCTTTCGCCGCGGGATCTCAGCACAACCCAGCCACGGAGCGCAAGATTCCGGCCAACTCGTGCCGGTCCAGCGGCTACCGACTCCCACGCGCCCTTACGATGGCACCGGCCCGATCACCTTCGTGGCAGGCCCGTCCTCATCCCCTTCCACCCACCAGTTCGCCCAGAGCCGATCGTCCCGCTCATCCGGTTCGAGACTGAGGAAATTCCGTTCGAGGACGAACTTCTTCCGCCTGGCCGGGAAGGCCAGCATGGTCCCGGTAATCCCCCGGTCTATCGGCTCCGCCTCCTCGCTGAGCCGTTCGAGCAGGTAGCCGAGCAGCTTCGGCGGCGGCGGATGCACGATGCCCGACGCCGTCAACTGGTTGATCACGCTCGATCGCTGGCCACGAACACCGGACCGCTCCGATTCAATGGCGCCAAGGCAGGCCACGTGAACGTCACCCGAGACGATCGTCGCGCGGATCTTCTTGGTTCTCATCAGGTCCAGGAGCCGATGGACGAGGCGCAGACGTTCCGTGCGATGGCCGGGGCTCTGCCAGTGGTCGCGGACGTCGTCCTCCAGTGCCTGGTCGCCTGGAAGCCAGCCCATCGCCCTCTCCAGCGCCCCGAAGTCCGCATGTAGCACAGGTACGCCAACCACCAGAAGCAGGTGCCGGGGACCGCCCTCGCCCGCGACCGGCAAGGTCTCGGTCCAGGACCACACCGCGTCCCACGTATCGCGGCTGAGCACGCGCTTCCGGGACCGTTCGGAGCGGGCATCGAGCGCCAGGACCGCATAGTCGCCCAGCTCGAATGCGAGTGTGAATCCACCTCCACCCTGCAATCGGCTCGGGTGGTCCTCGCCGACTCTGGGATCGATCTGCTGCTGGAACACCGCGAAGTGCTCCCTGGCGACGCCGAAGATGCCCTGGTAGACATCACAGGTCTGAATGTCAGGCTCGTACGAGCCCCAACCATCGAAGATGTCGTGGTCATCCCACATCATCACAGTCGGAACCGACGACATGATGCGCTCGACTTCCGGTTGCCGCCAGCGGTCCCTGTAGAGGTTGAAGTAGAAGCGCCTGACCTGCGTGGCCATTTCCCTCGTGAATCGCCTCCGCTTGCGCTTCTCGAACGACGTTTCGACCCACCTCTTGATCGCGGAACACTCTTCCCAAAGCTGATCGGCGTACACCTGATCTCCGCCCATGATCAAGACGTGGTACGGACCTTCGGCATGGAGCGCCGCCAGACGCCTCCAGAGCCGGTTCTTGTCCTCGACCTTCTTCATCTCACTGGCCGACGCAAACCCGTTGCATGAGACAAACGCCATCTTCGGCTTGCCATCGGCGGCAGGAACGCAAAAGGACCACGACTCTTCGTTCCCAGCGAACCGGTACTCCACATGGGTCGCCCGTCTCGCGTCCAGCGGAACCGCCATGTCATACCGATAGACGGCTTCGGTGCCGTGGACCCACAGCTCCTTCGCCGCAACCTCCACTGCAGCTCCGGCGTGAGAGTTTCCCCACTTGACCTCAAGGGGCTGGACGGCAGGTGTTCTGGCGGCGACAACCAGCGCGGACACGAGCCAGCGGTCTACCTCCGCGCGGCGCAAACTCAGCACCGGACCCATGACGACTCTCATCGGCGCGGTCTCCTTCCGCTCATGGAGAACGGACCTAGCTTCTGGGACCACCCATGACCGGAGAGAAGTCGCTGAACGACCAGTGGTCGGAGAGCTTGTCCCGATGCTCGGCTCTCAGGCGCCGAAACATGGCGTTCGACCCTGAGTCCAGCTCCTCGATCAGTCTCTGGCATCTGGTCAGGCGCCCGACCGTGTTCTGACACAACGACATGCGCTTGTCGTGCTTCCAACGGGAAAGATCGATCTTCAGCTCCCCGGCCTCAGCAGCCATCGCGGCCAGGGTCTCCTGCAACTCCTCCACCTTCCCCGCATTCTCGCTCTGAAGTCTCTCCACTTCCGCTCTCGTCGTCTCGAGACTCTCCTGCAGCGCCGACGACTTCTTCTTTGCCTGATTCAGTTCGTTCGTCAGATACGAAGCTCCCGCCACCAGCAAGACGACCAACGCCTTCGTCACATGCTCGACGGTCTTGTTCCACTCCATCGGAAACCCCTTTCTCGTTCGGGCACCGGTCGTAGGGTAGCGATGGAAAGCGAAGTTCTCGCGATGAGACAGCGCATACAAGCGATGTTTGCGCGACTTCTCTACTTGGCGGGGGCAAACTCCCTCAGTAGAACCATCGCGAGTTGCCGCGGAGCCGATCTACCAGGTGTCCGGCGCCGACGTCGAGTCGATCAGACCGCTCAGGAAGATCGAGTTCAGGAACAGCCGATTCGAGCCGTAGAAGTAGGCGCGGAAGTTCGGGTTGTCGAGGAGCTGGATCACGACGCCACGGCCCATCCGGCTGGCGATGACGGCCGGTTTGCCGGCCAGACGACGCTGGTTCTCGGGCGATATCCAGCCGGAGAGACGCGGCGGGTCCCGGTACAGGGCGACGTTCTCGAAGGGATCGGAGCTGGGCGGCAGGACCCACTCGCCGGTTCGGATGACGGCCAGGTCCGGCCGTCTGTAGCCGTAGGCGAGGGGATGCGTCAGATCCAGTTCGGCGCCGACGATCGTGCCGGCCATGAGTTGCTCGGCGCGCTGGTCACGGTAGTCGGCGTAGCGGTGGCGTTCCGCGCCCGCGTCCTCACCGTCGTCAGCGGCCTCGTCGACCTCCTCTTCGCGGCCCAGGAGTTCGGCGCTGGCCCAGCGGCTCGCCGCGCCGATCGCCACGACCGCGCCGCCACTTCGGACCCAGGTCCGGAGACGATCCCGAACCTCTTCCCGGGGCGCCCCGCCGCCGAATCCGCCCAGGGCCAGGACGACGTGGGTGTAGCGGTCCAGGTCCACGCTGCCGAGCGCTCCGAGGTCGACCAGCGAGGCCTCGACGCCGAAGCGCTCGTCGAGAACGTGCCAGGCCTCGCCGACCCGGTACGCAGGAACGCCCCGGCCGCTGACGAGCAGGGGACGCGGCGGAACCAGAGGCCGCAGGCTCGGGCTGCCGAGGTCGATCCCGGCCGCGGCCTGCCCGCTGATCAGACGATGGATGTCGACACCGTCCGCGGTAGCCGCTTCCGCCAGGATCGCTTCCAGGTCGACTTCCGCGTTGGCGCCCGGCTCGCCCTCGCGGCCTACCGGCACGACGATCGCGCCCGGTTCGAAAGCGCGGGGGCCGTCCGGTGTCTCGGCGATGAACGAACCCGTCGCCGCCCGAGCCCGCGCGCCCGCCCGCTGCAGACGGTTGAGGGTGCGGGCCGAGAAGTAGCCGTCCCAGGAGAAAGCGTAGGCGTAGGTCGGCGTGTTTCCGGGAGGGACGCCGAACGCCCCCGGCTCGATCGCCGCGTCGGTGACCGCCGTCCCGAGCAACTCGGGCCGGTACGCGCCACCCTCGAGCAGGTCGTACTCCGCGTCGAAGGCGAGCGGCAGGGTCCACGCCGAAACGTCGTAGAACACGGAATCGTTGAACTCGGTCACGATCTCGAAGAAGGAGCGCACGAGGGTCGACTGGGGTTGCGCCAGCGGCACCAGCCATGACGTGCCCGGCGTATAGACCCGGCCGGAGACCGCTATGGCCTCGGTCGTTCCGTAGACCTCGATCTCGTGCCTCACCAGCAGGTCGAGCATCCGGTGAGCGCGGCCGCGGTCGCCGTCCAGGTGGAACACGTAGGCCGCAGGTTCGGTCTCGGCCGCGGCGAGAGCGCCCCGGAAGAAGTCGCGCTGATGCTCGAGCAGTTCCAGACGCTTGGCCACCCCGCCTTCGACCATCGACAGGGAAGCCAGCAACTGGTTCTTGATCCCGAAAGTGAACGCGAGTTCGCCGTTCGCCGTCTCGATCCGGTGTCCCTCCGCGCTCGCCTGCTCGAACAGGAAGCCGACTGCCCCGTGGGCGTCCGGGTAGGTCGAGCCCTTGCCGAGGTAGAAGTCGTCGAATCCCTCCCGGCTGTAGTAGAGGCGGCCCGCGCCGTCGAACACGGCGGCGTGATGGGCTGCGACCGCTTCCGTCAACTCCACGTTGCGCTCGGGAATCAGGGGATTTCGCCGGCTCGGGACGCCAGGCTGAAAGAAGAAGGTGGCGTCGGAGCCCATCTCGTGGAAGTCGCCGACGAGGTTCGGCTGCCACGCCTTCCAGGTCGCCATGCGGTTCCGCGACTCGGGATGCTGCAGCAGGAGCCAGTCCCGGTTCAGGTCGAACCAGTAGTGGTTCGTGCGGCCGCCCGGCCACGGTTCCCGGTGTTCCCGGTGACCGGGGTCGGAATTCAGCACCATGCCCCGGTTAGTGTTCGCCCAGTGGGCGAAGCGGCCGATCCCGTCCGGATTCAGACTCGGGTCGAGCAGGATGACCGCCTGGTCCAACTGCTCGGCGACCACGTCGGAGAGCGACGCGGCCAGGTGGTAGGCAACCAGCATCGAGGCGTTCGCGCCGCTCGGCTCGTTGCCGTGGATGCTGTAGCCGAGCCAGATGACCACCGGCAGATCCTCGAGCTCCGCCAGGGGCAGCCGCGGATCGACCAGGCCGTGCCGGCTTTCGCGGATCTGGTCCAGCCGGGCGTGGTTCTCCGGCGACGTGATCGTGAGCAGGGGTTGGGGACGCTGTTCATGGGTTCTCCCCTGCACCGAGATGCTCACACGCGGGGAGGACGCCGCCACGGCATGCATGTAGGCATTGAGCTGGTCGGGGCGAACGTGCCACTCGCCCACCTCGTAGCCCAGTACCGCGGACGGCCGGGGCACGTCCGGATCGTAGGCCGAAGGACTCCCGGCGTCCGGCAGGTAGTACGAGAGTTCTTCGGCCGTTGCCGGTAGCGCCAGCGCGCCAGCCAGCAGGAGAGCAAAGGGCAATCTGGGCATGGCGGGCAGTGTAGCCCTAGGAACCCCTCACCGTCGCGTGAACGTCCTCGAACTCCGCCGCGGCGCCTTCCGGCGGACTCGTCCACAGGCTGACGATCACCGTCGCGGCAGTCCCGGCGATGAGTCCGGGAATCAGTTCGTACAGGTCGTAATAGGACGCCTTGAACAACACGACCCAGGCGACCGTCACCGCGAACCCTGCAGCCATCCCCGCCAGGGCGCCCGGCAACGTCGTCCGCTTCCAGAAGAGAGAGCAGAGGACGACCGGAACGAAGGCGCCCCCCAGCCCCGACCAGGCGAAGAGCATGAACCAGAACAGCAGCGGCGGTTCGGACAGGGCGAAGGGAATGGCCACGAGCCCCACGAGCGCGGTGACGAACTTGCCGTAGCGCGACAGGCGACCCCCGCCGCGGGCCGCGCCGAGGATCTTCTGGCCGAAGTCCCGCACGACCGAAGAAGAGGCAAGGATCAGCAGCGAGTCGACGGTCGACATGATCGCGCCCAGAACGATGACGAGGAAGATGCCGGTGAAGAGGGCCGGGAACAGTTCCGCGCTCATCGTCGGCATCACGGTTTCCGGATCGTCGAGCAGCGGGAACAGAGCCCGACCGGCGATTCCGGTGAACACCGCGCCGACGTCGAAAAGGACCATGCACACGACCGCGACCCGTCCGCCGCGCACCAGTTCGCGGCCCGAAGCCGCGGACATGAACCGGGTCAGGAGCTGCGGCACGCCCAGGAAGGCGAGCCCGATCCCGGCGAAGCTCGCAGCCGACAGCACCCCCGCCCAGGTCGCGCCGTGGCTGCCCATCGCGCGCAACAGGTTGGGATCGGCCGTCCTGAGGGCCCCGATCACTTCGTCCCAGCCGCCCGCGGCCGCGACGCCGACGATCGGGAGCATGACGAGCCCGCCCACCATGAGCAGGCCCTGCACCAGGTCCGAGTAGGCCACCGCCTTGAAGCCGCCGACCGCCGTGTAGACGATCGTGACGCCCGCTCCCAGAAAGACGCCGGTGACGTAGCTGAACCCCAGGAAGGACGAGAAGGCCTTGCCCGTCGCGACGAGTTGGGCGCAGCAGTACACCGCGACCATCGACAGAATGATGGCGATGCTCAGCTTGCGCAGGAGTTGCCGGCGGTCGCGGAACCGCTGCTCCAGGTAGTCGGGGACGGTGATCGCCCGGTAGCGGTCGGTGTACTCCTTGAACGGCCGCGAAACGAGGGTCCAGGCGATCGCGACGCCCATCACTTCGCCGAACACGACCCAGAGCGCGTGGAAGCCGACCGCGTAGCCCATCCCGGTCAGGCCGAGCAGCAGCCAGCCACTCTCGCCGGTGGCATTCGAACTGAAGGCGATGACCCACGAGGGCAGCTTCTTGCCCGCCACGTAGTAGCCCTCCAGGCTCCCCCCCTCGCGCCGGCCCCACAGGCCGAGGCCGATGAGGACCAGCATGTAGAGGCCCAGGGGGACGAGGACCAGCGCGCTTGCCGTCACGCCGCACCGCTCCGCGCGGTCCCGTGACCGCGGCGGCGACCACGCCGCTCAAGCCACCACCGCAGCAGGACCAGAGCCGGTCCGCCGCCGACCGACACCGCGAGCAGAGCCCAGGTCGAGATCGGCAGGCCGGCCCACATGGGCCGTCAGGCTAGCAGTCGCCGTGGCAGGATCAGTCCGCATCCGGCAGCACGGCGCACGGCGACACCTCGCGGCAGCCACCGCACGAGGAACGAGAGGCAGGCATGAAACCACCCAACATCGTCTTCATGCTGACCGACAACATCGGTTATGGCGACCTGGGCTGCTACGGCGGCGGCATCACGCGGGGCGCCCCGACTCCCCGCCTCGACGCACTGGCCGCCGAAGGCCTGAGACTGACGAACTTCAACGTGGAAGCCGAGTGCACGCCGACCCGATCCGCCCTGCTCACCGGTCGAATGCCCATCCGCACCGGCTGCCACCGGGTGATTCCACCCGGCATCAAGCAGGGGCTGGCGCCCTGGGAGTACACCCTGGCCGAGCTGCTCCGGGATGCCGGCTATCGCTGCGCCATCTTCGGCAAGTGGCATCTGGGTAACGTCCAGACGCGCATGCCCACCCGCTTCGGCTTCGAGGAGTGGTGGGGCGTACGCGACAGCACCGCGCCCGCCATCTACGGCGACCTGATCGGCTTCGATCCGGACGAGATGGACAATCCCATGCTGTGGGAGGGCCGCCTCGGCGAATCGTGTGTGCCGGTGCAGCCCTACAACCTGGAAAGCCGCCCGTTCGTCGACTCGATCATCACCGAGAAGTCCGTGGCCTACATCCACGAACACGCGGGCGGGGACAAGCCCTTCTTCCTCTACATCCCCTACTCGCTCGTGCACCATCCGGCCATGCCACACCCCGACTTCAAGGACCGGACCCGCGGCGGCGACTTCGCCGACTGCATGGTGGAGTGCGACCATCGCTCGGGCCAGGTCCTCGAGGCCATCGAGGAGGCCGGTATCGCGCGGGACACGCTCGTCGTGTGGGCCAGCGACAACGGGCCGGTGCTGATCCCCAGTCTCGGCCCCCAGGCGGACTCGGGCCCCTGGCGCGGCTGCCTGGGCACCGCCTACGAAGGCCAGTTGCGGACCCCCTGCATCCTGCGCTGGCCCGGCCGGGTGCCGTCCGGCGCCGTCAGCGATCAGATCGTAAGCGTCATGGACTTCTACCGCACCCTCGCCCACCTGGCGGACGCCGGGAACCTGGTACCGGACGACCGGGTCCTGGACAGCGTGGACCAGTCCGAGGTCTTCCTCGGGAACACCGACAAGGGACCGCGCGAGCACCTTCTGTGCTTCATCAAGGACGAACTCGCGGCCATCAAGTGGCGGCAGTTCAAGATGCACTTCGTGGAGTTCCAGCCCGAAGCGGGACGGCGCACGCGCATCTCGCTGAACAACCCCCAGCTGTTCAATGTCGAGCAGGACCCGAAGGAAGAGTGGGACATCATGGAACCCAACACCTGGATTGCGGAGCCGATCAACGGGCTCATGCGCGACTACCACGTCTCCGTCGCCAAGTGCCCTCACGTCCCGCCGCGAGGAGCCGGCCCCGGCGTCAAGGGAGACATCCACGCGGAAGAAGCGGAGGCTACGCGCGCCACCGAGGCCGGAACGGAAGGAGCCTGACCCGATGAACGACTCCGTCGACGGTCCGCGAGGCCGGGAACTGTGGGAGAGAACGGACGCGGTCATACCCCGCGGCGGCATCTACCTGACCCGGTCCGCGCGCTTCGCTGGCCGGGACGTGCTGCCAGGGTTCATCCGCTCGGCGAAGGGGTGCCGGATCGAGGACGCCGACGGCCGCTCCTACCTGGACTTCAACTGCGGGAACGGGCCGAACATCCTGGGCTACTGCCACCCCGAAGTCGACGCCGCGGCAGCCGAGCAGTCCGGCGCGATGGACCTCAGCGCCTTCTTCCCGGAAACGATGCCGCTCTACGCCGAGCAACTGCTCGAAGCGGTGGCGGGTTTCGACTGGACGATCTTCACCAAGAACGGATCGGACAGCACGAACCTCGCGCTGCGCACCATGCGGTCCTCGACCCACCGGCCCTGCGTCATCCTCTTTCGGGACTCCTACCACGGCTTCGGGGCCGAGATCGCGCTCCACCCGGAAACCCCGGCCACCGGCGAGCAGCGGCACGTCGCGCGCGTCCCCTGGAACGACGCCGGGGCCCTGGAGCGCGCGGTGGAGGAACTCGGAGACCGCCTCGCCGGCATCATGATCAGCCCCCTCGACCAGAACCCGAGCCAGGAGACGCGGGAGGCGAGCCCGGAAATCGTCGCGGCGATTCACGCCGCGCGCGAACGGACCGGGTGCCGCGTGGCCCTGGACGACGTCCGCGCCGGTTTCCGGATGCACCCGAAGGGCTCCCACCTCGGCATGGGCCTCGAGCCTGATCTCATCTGCCTGGGCAAGCCCCTGGCGAACGGCTACTCCGTCTCGGCCGTACTCGGCCGCAACGAACTGCGGGAGGGCGCGGAACGGATCGCCTTCACCGCGACCTACATGTTCTCCGCGGTCGCCTTCCGCGCCGGCATGAAGACGCTCGAGATCTACGAGCGGGAGGACGTCTTCGAGCACATGATGCGAATGGGCACGCGGCTCGGGGAGGGAATCGTCGCCGCCGGACGGGCGCAAGGCCACGAGGATGTGGTCATGTCCGGGCCGCCGACCATGCCCACCTTTCTCTTTCGCGGCGATGTGAAGGCCAAGCGCGCCCGCATCTTCGGCAGCCAAGCGGCCCGGCTCGGCGCCATCTTCCACCCCCGGCTCAACTGGTTCCTGTCGCTGGCGCACCAGCCGGACGACATCGAGGAGGCCATCGACATCGCCAGCCGCGCCTTCGCCCTGACCCCGCTGACGCCGCCGTAGTAGTGGCGGCCGCTGGCCACCACCGTCAGGCTAGCCGTGGTGCCCCAACCAGGCGGCTTACGGCAGCAACCTGATCGCCGCAACGATCAAGGCGCCGAAGCCGATCATCGTCGTGACCATCGTCGTAACCATGGTCTTCAGCATCCACACCTTGAGATCAGCCAGGTCGGCCTTGGTCGCCATGTGCTGCATGCGCTCGTCGATCCGGGCGCGCCACGCAACCCAGTCGTCCGTCCGGGGCGGATCGGCGGTCGTCACGTTCGCGGTCGTCATGTCCCTTTGCCTCCAACGAGGCGCCCCGGAGAACCGGCGAGATGGCCTCCTGAGTATGGCACGGATCCCGGCGTGTGCGAGCACCGTTAGTAGACTCGCCCGACTTCGTTCCGCGGCGGGATCTCCTGGCCTCGCAGGCCCGTCGAGAACTGGCGAGGGAGATCCATCGTGCCGAGACTTCAGTCCGTAACCGCCGCACTGCTAGCGGTGGCTCTCGCCGTCAGCGCCGCCCCGGTCCAAGCCTCGGACGGCGAGCTCGAGGAAGGCACGTTCCTGGAACGAACCCGGCGTCTGATCTACGAGGGCAGGCGCTCAGGCGAGGGCTACTTCTCCGCCGACGGCGGGCTGCTCGTGTTCCAGAGCGAACGGCGACCCGAGAATCCGTTCTACCAGATCTACCTGCTCGATCTGGCCACCGGCGACACCCGCGAAGTCTCGACCGGAATCGGCAAGACCACCTGCGCCTTCATTCGTCCAGACGGTACCGAGATCCTGTACGGATCGACCCATCACGACCCCCGCTCGGCCGAACTGCAACGGCAGGAACTCGACTTCCGCGCCTCGGGCCAGGAGCGGCGCTATGCCTGGGACTACGACCCGGAGATGGACATCTACACCGTGCCGATGGCCGGTGGCGAGCCGGGCCGCCTGACGGACGCGCGCGGTTACGACGCCGAGGGCGCCTACTCCCCGGACGGCGAGTGGATCGTCTTCGCCTCCACGCGGGACGCCTTCAACCGAAGACTCTCCGAGCGCGAAGAGAACCTGCTCGAGGTCGACCCCGCCTACTTCGGCGAGATCTACGTCATGCGCGCCGACGGCAGCGAACAGACCCGGCTCACGAACGTGCCCGGGTACGACGGCGGCCCCTTCTTCTTCGCCGACGGTTCCCGCATCGTCTGGCGACGCTTCAGCGAGGACGGCCTGATCGCCGACGTCTGGTCGATGAACCCCGACGGCTCCGACCAGCGGCAGTTGACGGACTTCGAAGCGATGAGCTGGGCCCCGTACCAGCACCCCTCAGGGCAGTACATCTTCTTCGCGTCGAACAAGCTCGGTTTCGAGAACTTCGAGGTCTTCATCGTCGACACGGAAGGGACGAAGGAACCGGTCCGGGTCACCTACACCGACCGCTTCGACGGCCTGCCCGTTCCGTCGCCGGACGGCCGGCGGCTCGTCTGGACTTCCAGCCGCCACGGCGGCGACGGCGGCCAGCTCTACATCGCCGACTGGAACCACGAGGCCGCGCTGGCGGCCCTCGCCGCCTCCCCGGACCGCGAAGCTTCTGGCCCGCCGGCCGATCCACGATCCGCGCTCGAAAGCCACGTCACCACCCTCGCCTCGCCCGAGTTCGGAGGCCGCCTCACGGGCACGGAAGGCGAGCAGCGGGCGGCCGCGTACCTGGCCGGGCAGCTTGCCGCGCTCGGCGCCGAGCCGCTGCCCGGCGAGGACGATCTGCTGCTCGACTTCGAGTTCACCTCCGGCGCCCGCGATACGGGATCGACCATCCGCATCGAGACCGAAGACGGCGCCGCCGCGTTCAGCGACCACACCCAGATCCAGGCCCTCGGCTTCTCCGATTCGACCGAAGTCGAAGGCGAGGTGGTGTTCGCCGGCTACGGCATCCGCGTACCGGACTCCCAGGACTTCGGCTACGACAGCTACGCCACGCTCGATGTCAGCGGCAAGATCGCCGTCGTCCTGCGCTACGTCCCCGAGGACCTCGAGGGCGAGGCGCGTTCCATCCTCAATCGCTACTCGGGACTCCGCTACAAGGCGTTGACGGCGCGGGAAGCGGGCGCCGTGGGGCTCCTGGTCCTGACCGGGCCGCGTTCGCCGAACGCCGGCGAGACGATCCCGATGGCCTTCGACACCGCCGCGGCCGGCTCCGGCGTCGCCGCCGCCAGCATCGGCGCAGATGCCGCGAACGCCCTGTTTGCCGGCACCGGCCGCGGACTCGAGGAGATCCAGAAGAGCTTTGACGACGGCAACCCGCACAACGCGGGGTTCCAGCTTCCGGGTGTCCGCGTCACCCTGAAGACGGCGATCGAGCGGGAGCGCAGCACGGCGCGGAACGTCGTCGCCGTCCTGCCCGGCGGCAAGGCGGAGGGCCTCGCCAAGCCATGGGTCGTCGTCGGCGCGCACTACGACCACCTCGGCCGGGGCCGCGGCGGCAACTCGCTGGCGCGGCCGGACGAGAAGGACGCCATTCACCTCGGCGCCGACGACAACGCCTCGGGCACGGCGGCGGTGCTCGCGGCCGCGCGCCAGTTGCGCGAGATGGGTCACGACCGAAACGTCGCGCTCGCCTTCTGGTCCGGTGAGGAACTGGGGCTGCTGGGTTCGGCGGACTTCGTCGACGACGCCGTCATACCGGCCGATCAGATCGCTGCCTACGTGAACCTGGACATGGTCGGCCGGGTCCGCGAGAACCGGCTGACCGTCCAGGCGGTCGGCTCGAGTCCCGACTGGGCAGGCCTGGTTGAAGCCGCCAATGTTCCGGTTGGGTTCGACCTCGGCATGCAGACCGACCCGTACCTGCCGACCGACACCTCGAGCTTCAACGGCGCCGGCATCCCGACCGTCAACCTGTTCAGCGGCTCCCACGAGGACTACCACCGGCCGACCGACACGGCGGATCGCATCAACTACGACGACCTGGAGCGCGTGGCCCGCTTCGCCGCCCTGCTCACGCGCCGCGCCGCGAACCAGGCCGAGCCGCTCGAGTTCGCCAGGGTCGAGCGAACCCTTCAGCAGGGCGGCAGCCGCGACACCGTGCGCGCCTACACCGGCACCATCCCGGACTACGCGAGCGAAGTGGAAGGCCTGTTGCTGGGCGGCGTGATGGAGGGAGGCCCGGCCGCCGAGGCCGGCCTTGAGGCCGGCGACGTCGTCGTCGAGTTCGCCGGCCAGAAGATCGCCAACATCTACGACTACACCTACGCCCTCGACGCGGTGAAGATCGACGAATCGATCGAAGTCGTCTACCTGCGCGACGGCGAGCGTCACACAACGACGCTGACGCCCAGAGCGAGACGCTGAGCCCAAGGAGGCCCCGATGAACCTCAATCGTCCCACCGGCCCGTTCGCCTTCCTGCTCACCCTCCTGACGCTGCTGCCAACCGGAGCCGCGGGTGCGCCTCCTGCCGCCGCCGACCAGACGGCGGCGTCTCCGCTGCCGATCGCCGAACCGGAGAGCGCCGGCATGTCGAGCGAACGTCTCGAGCGGCTCTCCGAGGCGATCGGCGCCTACATCGACCGCGGGCAGGTCGCCGGTACGGTCACCCTCGTCGCGCGCCGCGGCAAGGTCGTCCACTTCCAGGCCCAGGGCGAGCGCTGGCCGGAGGAAGGCGCCCCGATGACCCGGGACACGATCTTCCGGATCGCCTCGATGACCAAGCCGATCGCTTCCGTCGCGCTGATGACCCTGTACGAGGAGGGCCGGTTCCAGCTTCGCGATCCGATCGCGAAGTACCTGCCCGAGTTCGCCGAGATGCAGGTCGCGACAGTGCCCGACGCCGACGAGTACCTGGGCGCCCCCTACAAGCTGGTCCAGGCAGCCCGTCCGGTCACCGTCCAGCACATCCTGACCCACACCGCCGGCTTCGCGAACAGCTACCGCGGACTGCTCGGCGCCGAGTACGCGAAGCTGCGCAACAACCGGGACCCGGAGTGGACAGTCGGCGACTTCGTCACCGCCCTCGCGGAGCTGCCGCTGGAGTTCCACCCGGGCGACGCCTGGCAGTACGGCCCGTCCGTCGACGTCGTTGGCCGAATGGTCGAGGTGCTGTCGGGCCAGACGCTGGACGAGTACCTGAAGGAGCGCATCTTCGGGCCGCTGGGCATGGTCGACACGTACTTCTACCTGCCGGAAGCGAAGGTCGGCCGCTTCGCCGCGCTCTACCGGCCGGGCGAGGACGGCAGGATCGTCCTCACCGAGGCGCCGAACGTGAACGCCCGGCACGTGCGCGAGCCCCACAGGTACTTCAGCGGTTCCGGGGGCCTCGTCTCCACCGCGGCCGACTACTACCGCTTCCACCAGATGATGCTGAACGGCGGCGAGCTGGACGGCGAGCGCGTCCTCGGCCGCAAGACGGTCGAACTGATGACGTCGAACCACACCGGCGACCACGGCCTCTGGCTGCGCGGTCCCGGATACGGCTTCGGCCTCGGATACAGCGTCGTGACCGACAAGGGCGCCTCGGCGATGCCGGCCTCGGTCGGGTCCTACTCCTGGGGCGGAGCGTTCTGCACCGTCTTTTGGGTCGATCCCGAAGAGGAACTGATCGGCATCCTGATGACCCAGGTCCGGCCCTACACCCACCTGAACATCCGGCAGGATCTTCAGAGCCTGACCTACCAGGCCATCGTCGACTAGGGCCGGCGTTCAGGAACTCCGGTGGCAACCTGGGCGATCGGCGACGTCCATGGCTGCTACCGGACGCTCCAGGCCCTGCTCGGCCGGATGGATCTCGACGTTCGGAGGGACCGCCTCTGGATGGTCGGCGATCTCGTAAACAGAGGGCCGTGCTCGCTCGAGGTGCTCCGGTGGGCGCGCTCGCTGGACGAGGAGATGGGCGATCGCTTCCAGGTCGTGCTCGGAAACCACGACCTGCATCTGATCGCCCGCCATCTTGGAGTCGCCGGCGAAAGACCGCGCGACACCCTGAACAAGGTCCGCGAGGCTGCGGAAGCACCCGAGCTGATCGACTGGCTACGCCGGCGTCCCTTCGTCCACTTCGAACGGGTCGCCGGCCGCGACTACGTCCTCGTGCACGCAGGACTGCGACCAGGTTGGTCCCGAGAGGACGCCGCCACCGCAGCCAGGGGGCTCCAACGGCAGCTTCAGGGCCCGGAGGCGACGCGACTGCTGTACCGGCGGGAAAAGATGTCGCTGGTCACGTTCACCCGCGCCCGGATGCTCGACCGGAAGGGCCGGCCCCACGATTACAACGGCGGGCTCGAGGAAGCGCCGCGTTGCCTCCAGCCCTGGTTCGACGTGGAACCCCGAGGCTGTCCGGACCATACGGCGGTCGTCGGTCATTGGGCCGCCCTCGGTCTGCGTCTGCGCCTGCGTCCCGGCCTGATCGCTCTCGACAGCGGCTGCGTCTGGGGCGGCAAGCTGACGGCCGTACGCCTGGACGATGCCCGTCACGTGCTGCAGGAGAAGATGGTTGATCGAAACCCGGAAACCAACCGGGCTTCCCGTTCGTTGTAACCAATAGAGGCTCCCGAGCCGGTATGGGGCACCGGACCTTCGGGGAAAGCGACTAGGAAGATGAAGGACGCATACGCGATCTCGCGCATCCTGCTGGCGGACATCTACGACGCGACCGCCGAGCCGGAGTCCGTCCCTGCGCCGCCGCGGCAGCGTCTGCGCCGACTTGCCCTGACGCTATCGACACTCCTGTTCGCGGCGGCTCACGCGTCGCCGGAGCGTCGCGGTGCGTCCGACGAGGCGCTCGATCGGTTGAACGAGATGACCTCGACGATCGAGGCCTGCCAGGACGGCGGCGTGCTGTCGCACGCCGAGGCGGAGCGTCTGCGCCAGATGAGCGAGGCGCTCGACCGCAGCCTCCGCAGCGACGGCGACCCTGTCTGACGCCGCTGGGCCGCGGTCAGGACACCCCGAGGCGGCGCGGCAGCTCCCGAGTCATCAGTTCCTCGACGTGGGCGCGACTCGAGCCCAGCGCGACGACGTCGAACTTGCCGAACTGCTCCAGCGGTCCCACGTTGTAGAGAAGGAACCGGCCCGCCGCTGGACCGCGGTCAAGCACGGTGTCGCCAAGCCGCGCCAGGAGTTGCCGGAAGGTCAGCCCGATGAGGTCCGGGTGGACGAAGTCCTGCGCCTGGTACGGCGGCCGGCCCCCCGGGTGGAGCCGGTCGACCAGGTTCATCGGCGTGCTGGTGCCGCCCCAGCGTCCGTTGCACTCCGTGAACACGACCCGCCCGTCCGGCAGCACCAGGTGGTCGAACGAACAACGGCCGACGTAGCCCAGACCTTGTAGCGCGTCCGCCACCTGGCCTGACTGGGACACGATCCGCCGCTCCGTTTCCGTCGCGAGTCCGCTCGGCCGGCTGCCGACGAAGACGCCCTCCTTACCGGCCAGAATCTGCTCGTAGACGCCACCGAGAATCGGCTCGCCGCCGCCAGGCGGCGGCAGCCACCACTGCGTCGAAGGCGAGGACGTCGCCCGCTCCCAGCACACTGCGAGCACGTCCTCGTCGCCCTTCCACCCCGTCCTCTCGAGGAAACCCCGGACGATGTCCAGGACGCCCCGGAGTCCGTGGCGACGGAGCGCCTCGGAGTCGAACACCTCGTTGCCCATCGCCGAAGCGCAGCGCAGCCGCTTGAGCGCAACGGATGGCCCCGCTTCCGAGAGCTCGAGCAGCGCCCGCGCAAGCCCTTCCGCAGAAGCCGACCGGCGGCTCTCGGGGAAGAAGCCGGGACCGAGGACCGCGGTGACGAGATCCTCGAAGTTCCCCTTGTCGTTGGCGATCCAGGTCACCGGCGGTGGCGGCGCCAGCACCCGTACCGGGGCGCCGGCCCCGGCGGCAACGGCCGCCGCGAGCTCCCAGATCGCCTCCGTGCCGAGGAAGGGCTCAACGACGAGGCCGCCGCGGCGGGCCAGCACGCCCAGCCGTTCCAGGAGCGCGCGGTTCTCCATGCAGGCGCGGGCGATCGCCAGCCGGTCGCCGCCAGGGTCGACGGGCAGGAGTTCCACGCCGCCGAGGCCGAGGACTTCCCGGCAGTAGCGCTCGTAGCCGGCCGACGCGGGCGTCGACGCCACATAGCAGTCGCCTCCCCGCGCTCTCAGACGGGCCCGGTGCTGGTAGTGCTCGACGCCCGTCACACCGTCCAGGAACGGAATCGCCGCGAAGTCGTCCAGGTGAACGGCCCTGGTTCCCGCCTCGCTCGCCCGATAGCGAAGCGGCTCGAAGGGCCGGAGCCGCCGCTCGAGGTCGAGCCGGTCCTGGAACTCCGCCACCGCGGCGTCGACGGTCATTGCTCGGCCTCCCCCGCCCGCTGGCTCGGTGACTCGACCAGGAGTCGAGCGCAGGCACTTCGGTCCACCTTGCCGGAAGCGGCCATGGGTAGACGATCCACGACACTCCAGCACCGCGGCCGTTTGAACCCGGCGAGACGCCCACCCAGGTGCCGACCCAGTCCGTCCAGTCCGCCAAGCGCCTCGAAACCGGCGGCCGGGACCAGGACGGCGCCCACCTGCTCGCCCCACTCCTCGTCCTCCAGACCGACGACGCAGACGTCCGCCGCTCCGGGCCACTCCACGACGGCCGCTTCGACTTCCGCCGGATCGACGTTCTCGCCGCCGGTCACGATCCGGTCCGTGCGGCGACCCACGACCCGGAGCCGGCCGTCCTCGCCGATCGCGCCCAGGTCGCCCGTATCGAACCAGCCGTCCGCCTCGAAGGGCCGTTCGAGCGGCGCGCCCGGCTCCGCGCCCAGATAGCCGTCGAACAGCGGGCCGCCCCGCACCTGAATCGTGCCCGCGGAGCCGTCCGGAGCCGCAACCCGCACCTCGACCCCAGGCAGCGGCGTGCCCACGCCTCCCGGCGGCTCGCCCGGCCGCTCCGTCGCGACCTGCGAACAGGCCTCCGTCAGCCCGTACGTCGCGAACACCGGCCAACCGTGTTCTCTAGCCTGCTCCATCAACGCCGTCGGAGCGCCGGCGCCGCCTACGAGCACGGCGCGCAGGCTCGGCGGCGGCCTCTTCGTCGTCCGAAGCAGCCGCGCGAGCATCGTCGGCACGACGGACAGGAGGGTCACCCGGTCTCGTTCCACGACCCGGAGAGTCTCGCCTGCTTCGAAGTTCCCGGCCGCCCGACGCCCGCCCACCACCACCGCCCGTCGCGCATGGAGGCAACGAACAACGATCATCAGCCCGCCCACATGGGCCGTGGGCAGGCTCAGAAGCCAGCGATCGTCGGCGCGCCAACCCATGGCCCGTGCGTGCGCGCGAGCCGAGGCGCGAAACGCCGCCCGACTGAGAACGGCGCCCCGTGGCTGACCCGTCGTACCGGACGTGAAGACGATTCCGGCGCCCCGCCTGAGGCTCGGGTTGTCAACCGCGGCAGCCGCCGGCACGGTCGCCAGGGCTCCACCACTCTCAAGGCGAAGGCTGGCCCCGGCCAGCGCGATCGCGCGGTCGCGTTCGGCCCGCGTCCATCGGGGATGGATCAGTACGAACGAAACCCGGTCCTCCAGCAGTGCGAGAAGCGCGACCACTGCCTCAGGTCCCGCGCCGCCCACGACAGCGACGACCGGCGCCGTCACGCCGTCCAGACGCCGCCGTAGCGCGTCCCGCGTCCGATCCACGCGCCGAGCGAGCTCCATCCAGCCGACCTCGTGGCCACCGTCAACCAGCGCCGGCCCGCGCCCCTCGCGGGTAGCCGCTCGAACCGACAGTTCGCCGCTCAGTTCCGCGCCCCCAGAACGATGCCGATCGACAGGAGCACGCCGAACAGGAGGAGCAGGCGCGCGGTCGCCGCGAGGGCCGCGTTGAGGGCCGCGCCCTCGCTACGCCACACCGACCGCAGCAAGGCGACCGCGAACGGCAGGGAAAGCCACGACAGCATGGGCCACGGACCGAACCGGACGGCGAGCGGCAAGGCGGCGGCATGCCCGACCAGGAGCAGCGCCGCGTACTCCAGCCGGGTGAAGCGCGCGCCAAAGCGCACTGCCAGCGTCCGCTTGCCGGCTGCCGCGTCCGTCTCGCGGTCGCGGAGGTTGTTCACGACGAGGATCGCCGTCGCCAGCGCGCCGACCGCGATCCCCGCCCACCAGGCCACGGCCGGCGCCTCGAGCGCCTGGACGTACGTCGTTCCGACCACGGCGGCCAGACCGAAGAAGAGAAAGACGAACAGATCGCCCAGGCCCAGGTAGGCCAGCGCCCAGGGGCCGGCCGTGTACAGCAGTCCCGACGCGATCGAGACCGCGCCGAGGACGAGCACCGGCCAGCCCGCGACTGCCGCCAGGTAGAGGCCGCAGACCATGCAGAGACCGAAGGCGATCGACGCCCCCAGCCACACCTGACCGCGGCTGAGCAGCCCCGACTGCACCGCCCGCGCCGGCCCGACCCGGCGTTCCGTATCGGCACCGCGGTCGAAGTCGAGCACGTCGTTCGACAGGTTCGTGCCGATCTGGATGAAGACCCCGACGCCAAGCGCGGCCAGGGCCGGGCCGAAGCGGAAGCCCGACACGGACATGGCACAGGCGCTGCCGACAACGACCGGCGTCAGCGCCGCCCACAGCGTCTTCGGACGAATCGCCTGCGCCCACGCCCCGAGGTTGCCGGGGCGGCGCCCGCCCGGGCTCATGGATAGCGCTGGAACTTTGAGAAGTCCGGCTTCCGCTTCTCCAGGAACGCCTGCCGGCCCTCCTGCCCCTCCTGCGTCATGTAGAACAGCAGGGTCGCGTTCCCCGCCAGCTCCTGGAGGCCGGCCTGGCCGTCGCAGTCCGCGTTCATCGCCGCCTTCAGGCAGCGGAGCGCCATCGGGCTGTTGGCCAGCATCTCCCGGCACCACTGGAGGGTCTCCCGCTCGAGCCGCTCGAGCGGCACGACCGTGTTGACCAGCCCCATGTCCAGCGCCTGCTGGGCGTTGTACTGGCGGCACAGGAACCAGATCTCCCGCGCTTTCTTCTGGCCCACGATGCGCGCCATGTATGAAGCGCCGTAGCCGCCGTCGAAGCTGCCCACCCGTGGCCCGGTCTGGCCGAAGCGGGCGTTGTCGGCGGCGATCGTCAGATCGCAGACCATGTGCAGCACGTGGCCGCCGCCGATCGCGTAGCCGGCGACCATCGCCACGACCGGCTTGGGCAACGTGCGGATCTGGCGCTGCAGGTCGAGGACGTTCAGGCGCGGCACGCCGTCGTCGCCCACGTAGCCGGCATCGCCCCGGATGCGCTGATCGCCGCCCGAACAGAAGGCGCTTCGCCCCTCGCCGGTGAGGATCACCGCGCCAACCTCGCCGTCATCGCGGGCCACGTCCACGGCCGCACTCATCTCCTGGACCGTCAGCGGCCGGAACGCGTTGCACACCTCCGGCCGGTTGATCGTGATCTTGGCGATCCCCTCCGGCTCACCGTCGACATAAGACCTCTCGTAGCGTATGTCCGTGTAGTCACCGCCACTCCGCCATTCCTGGTGCGATTCTCCGCTCATCCCCCGTGCCTCCTTCGATCGGCGACACTACAACGGCGCCCATCATCGGAACGGGTTGTCACACATCGACTTGGTCATGTAGATTAGTCAACTCACCGGTTCCCCGCCGCCGCCCAATGCACCAGGTCAACATCCACGAAGCGAAGACGCACCTTTCACGCCTCATTCGGGAGGCGCTCGAGGGCGAGGAGGTCGTGATCGCCAAGGGCAACCGTCCTCTCGTCCGGCTGGACGTGCTTCCCGAAGCACGCGGCGCCCGCCGACTGGGCACCGTGCCCGGGCTCATCGTCCGGATGGACGAGGATTTCGACGCGCCGCTCGAGGACTTCGACGACTATTCGTGAGTTGCGCCTCCTCGCCGACACTCATGTGCTCCTGTGGGCGCTCAACGCGCCGGATCGGCTGAGCAAGGACGCGCGCGAGGCGCTCATCGACGAAGAGAACGTCGTCTCGATCAGCGTGGTCAGTCTTTGGGAGATTGCGATCAAGATCAGCATCGGACGGCTTCAGCTCGCTCCGGACTGGCTGAACATGATCGAGGAAGGCCGC
The DNA here is from genome assembly GCA_028877275.1 of Acidobacteriota bacterium. Classification (GTDB taxonomy): domain Bacteria; phylum Acidobacteriota; class Thermoanaerobaculia; order Multivoradales; family Multivoraceae; genus Multivorans. The sequence continues at coordinate 203,613 of JAPPFP010000009.1, read as the reverse complement.
AGGGCGCTCGGCGCGCGCTGGCTGCAGCTTGAAACCGCTCACTGTGAGCGCGTCGCCTCGCTGTCCTGGCATCACCGCGATCCGTTCGACCGCATGCTCGCGGCCCAGGCGGCGTGCGAGGGGTCTACACTGATCAGTCGCGACCGCGTTCTGGCCGCCTATCCGGCACCGGTCCTCTGGTAGCGACGCCGTACGCAATCGCCGAGTCGTTCAGAAGCCGTGCCAGGCGGGAAGGCGCCTCCAGGGGAACATTGTGGCCAACTCCGTCGACGATGTGGACCGTGGCGGCCGGCAGGAGTCCTGCCATCTGGCGCGCCAGGGCACTGAACTTCGTATCCAAACTACCGGCGATCAGCTCGATCGGGCAGCGAATCGCGGGCAGGAAAGGCCGGAAGTCCGGCATCGCGCCCAGACTGAGTGTCCTCATCGCCGAAACGAGGGCGGCCCGGCTGTGACCAAGCCGAATCCTCCTCTGCTCTTCAAGTGCCTCGGGGGCAAGCCGGGCCTGACTCGCGAACAGGGCCAGCCTCGACCACTCGCGGTCGAACGCCGACAGGCCTCGTTCTTCGATCAGGCGCGCCCACGTCCCGTCCGCCTCACGGCGCTCGGCTCGCTCGTGGTCGTCGGCAATGCCCGGGTTGGTGCCGATCAGAGCAGCGCCGAGGAACAGGTCCGGATGACGGACCAGCAGGCCGAGAGCCAGCCGCCCGCCCAGGGAGTAACCGACCACCAGGCGAGGCGCCGGCACTTCGGCCTCGACGACCGCGGCCAGCCGATCGACCTCCGCCTCGAAGGAGGCCGAGCCTTTGGAGATCGCCGGCGGACTCTCGCCACCATGACCGCAGACCGCCGGCGCGTGACTCGGCACCTCGAGGAGCGCTGCCACGCGACGCCAGCTCGCCGGACTGCCCGAGAAGCCGTGAATCAGAACGGCCGTCGTCATCGCAACGACGACGACGCAGCCATGGCCTGCCGCAACGACTCCTCGGCCGCCGCCAGGGCCCCAGGGGCGACCCCTGCAACGATCAGGGAAACACCCCTCCGGCCGAGTGCCGCCCCGATCTCCCGCGCGAGCGCCGAGGGATCTTCGACCCGCGCATAAGGTACCCCGAACGCTCGTGCCAGGCCGCCGAAGTCGACCCCGTGGGGCGTCAACCAGTGCCTGCCTGCCGGGCCACGGAAGATCCCGGCCTGCGCGATCGGGAGTCGATCGAAGATGCGTCCGCCCTGGTTGTCGATCACCACGACCACGGCCGGCGGACCGTCGGCGTACTCGGGGGCGATCGCCAGGCCGTCGAGATCGTGCAGCAGGCTGACGTCGCCCGCGAGCAGCACGCCGGCCGGAAAACCGCCCGTGCTGAGCGACCCAAGGAAGCCCGCCACCAGACCGTCGATCCCGCTCAAGCCCCGCTGACTGGCGACCCAGACCCGGCGACCGGGGCAGGCGGCCCAGGTTTCGACCAGGCGCACGGGCAGGCTGTTGCCCAGCATGAGGAGAGCGTCCGCGGGCGTGGCCGCGACCGCCACTGCGGCCGCTTCCCCGTCGTGGAATCCGGGACCGTCGGGGGCAGGGCGCCCCGCCGCGGCCCGAAATCGCCCGCACAACCCGAGAACGGCCTCACGCCAACCGTCCGCGCCAACGCCCGGTGCCAGATCCTCCAGCCGTCGACAGAGCTCTGACGTCGAGCATCCGAGGTCTCCGAACAGAAACACCGAAGCGAGTCCGTCTGGATCGGTCCAGGGGCCGTCCGACAGCACGATCTGAGGCGCCCCCGCGGCCTCGATCAGTCGCTGAGCGCCCGCCGCGACCGGCGTCGCTCCGACTTGAAGGATCAGATCGGGAAGATGCAAGCCTTCGCCGCCGTCGGCTGCCCAGGCCGCGCCGAGCCGCGCGGCGTCGGCCACGGCGTCTCCCTCCGTGAACCGGCTCTGACTCGTGGCCTCCGCGAGTAGCGGAAAGCCGGTACGCCGCACGAGCTTCGCGAGACCGTAGGCATCACCGGCCCGCCGGCGCTCTGGCGACGGCAACGGCAACGGCCCGGCGACGATCAGGCCACGCTCCGCTCGCCGGCACAGCGCCGCCGCCCGGTCCAGCGCCGCCGGATCCGGCTGCGCCGCCGCTACAGCCGCCTCGATGGGCTCACGGAGCAGAGCGTCGACCGCCGCCGCGAGCGGACCGTTCCCGGCGCCCGCCTCCGGCTCGAGCGGCTTGCGCGCCCGCACGTTGAGATGCACCGCGCCCGGTCGGGGCCAACGGGAGCGGAACACGGCCTGAGCGGCGGTTCGCCGGATCGCCCGCAGGCTGAGCGGATCGACCGGACCCCCGAGATCGACCTCGGCGAAGTGGTTGACGACCGAGCCGAAGAGCTTCGTCTGATCCGCCGTCTGGGGCGCGGCGCAGTCCATCAACTCGATCGGCCGGTCGGCGGTCAGGGCGATCAGGGGAACACCCGCCTCGCGGGCTTCCATCATCGCCGGCAGGTAGTGCGCCGGCGCCGTCCCCGACGTGCAGATCAGGATCGTGGGCAAGCCCGTGGCCCGTGCCTGGCCGAGCGCGAAGAACCCGGCCGCCCGTTCGTCGATGATGCTGGCGACATCCAGGCCCCCGGCATCGAGCGCCGCCAGCACCAGCGGCGTCGAGCGGGAACCCGGGCTCGTGACCGCCCGCCGGACGCCGGCCTGCATCAGGGCGCCGACCAGGAGCCGCGCACGCTGAAACTGCGCCTCGCCCGCGCCGGCCCCCGCTAGCTCCATGCTCCGAGGATCGCGTCCAGCTTGAGGTTGGTCTCAGCCAGCTCGCGCGCGGGGTCGGAGTCGGCAACGATGCCGTTGCCCGAGTAGAGCAGGCCTCGACGCCGGGTCGCGAGACAGGAACGCAAGGCAACCGAGAACTCGCCATCGCCGTTGCCGTCGAACCAGCCGACCGGGCCCGCGTACCAACCGCGGTCCCGGTCCTCCGAACGCCGGATCGCGGCCAGGGCGAGAGGCGTCGGTCTACCCGCGACCGCCGGGGTCGGGTGAAGCGCCCGCACCAGCCGCAGCACGTGCGGGGGCTCGACGGACTCCGGCAGCGCGGCGCGAATCGGCGTCTCCAGGTGCATCACATTCGACAGGACACGGACTTCCGGCGGGGCAGGCGGCGCGACCGCTCCGCAGCTCCGGTCGAGGCGCTCAATCAGGTAGCGCACGACGACGTCGTGCTCCAGCCGATCCTTCCGGCTCTCCAGCAGACGCCGCTCCAGCTCGCGCCGCCGCACAGGCGAAGGGTCGCTGGCAATCGAACCGGCCAGCGCCTGCGTCTCGATCCGGCGGCCCCGGCGACGGACCAGCAGCTCCGGCGTCGCACCGAAGAAGATCGAACCGCCACGCAGGAAGGCGAAGCGCGTGCAGGTGGGCATGCTCTGTCGCAGGCGCCCGGCGATGCGGGCCAGATCGTCGATGCCAAAGGGCCGGTCGAGCTCGAGCTCGACGGCCCGCGCGGCCACGACCTTCTGCAGGCGGGCAGAGAGCACGTCTCCGCGAAGCTCCTCGACGCGCCTGAGCCACTCCGAAGCGGCCGGGCGATCGAGGCTCCGCAGGATTCCCGGCAAGGCCTCCCGGGAGTTGACCGCCTCCGGCAGCTCTCCCAGGTGTCCGTTGCCGTTGGCGCCGCTCCCGAAGCCGCCCGTCAGGTCGAGGTCTTCGGCCAGGCGCCGCAGACGTCGCTGCCACTGCGGCGCTTCCGCGACCGCGGTCGCGTCGATGACCGCGTAGAGATGTCCGGCGTCCCCGTCGGCAACGTATCCCAGCCGCGGCAGGACGAAGCTACCGGAGCCGAACTCGTTCCAATCGGACGCCCCGGAGCCGGCGCCGTCCGGTCCGGGATCGAAGGCGAGGCCGCCGAAGAGCCGCAGCGGCAACTCGCCCCCGCCGGCCAGTCCGCGAAACAGATCGGACGCCCGTACCGCAATCTGGTCGAGCGTGACGCCGCCGGCGATCTCGAAACGCCGGGCCACGCCCCAGCCGGCGCACTGCATGCCGCCGGACGGCGACCACAGGTGGCCCACCGGACCGAGCTCGCGAAACCTCCGCGAAGCCCGCCGGAGAAACTCCTCGGGAGCTACTCCCGGCGCCTCGACGGCAACGGTCAGCAGGCCGGGCCGGGGGGCACGCGTCTCCCGACCCGAACGTGGTCTGATCACCGGAGACGTCACCGACGAGCGCCTCCCGTGGCCGGCTCCGCGGCCGGACTGGCCAGGAACAGGTTGCACACGCCGTACGTCAGAGGCCGCGTTTCGACGGGCTGCAGGCCGGCGACGGCCATCGTTCGAGCGAAGTCGTCCGGCGGCGGGAAGGCGCGGATCGACCGTCGCAGGTACCTGTACTCGGCGCTCCCGGCCAGAAGAGCCCCGATCAATGGCACCAGGACACGGATGTGGAAGCGGGCCAACACGGCCAGCGGGCCCGAGGTCGGCTCGCTCAGCTCGAGGACCGCGACCCGGCCCCCTGAGCGGGTGACCCTCGCCATTTCGCGCAGGGCCCGGATCCGGTCGGGGACGTTGCGGATGCCGAACGCGATCGCCGCCGCGTCGAAGGAGCGATCGGGGAAGCCGAGTTCCTGCGCGTCGCCGGATGTCAGCGTGACACGCTCCGTGAGGCCGGCACGCTCCACCTTCTCTCGCCCGATCACGGTCATCGCCGTCGACGTATCGACACCCCTTACGACCGCCGACGGAAACCGCCGCGCGATCGCGATCGCGAGATCTCCGGTTCCGGACGCGACATCCAGGACGCGCAGGGGCCGGGCGGCGATGGCGGCCGGCGCCAGGGCCTCCGCCGTGACCCGGCGCCACGCCTGATCGAGGCCCAGGGAGTTCAAGCGATTCAGCAGGTCGTAGCGTGCCGCGATCCGGTCGAACATCGCGCCCGAACCGTCACTCCGGCCAGCAAGCGGCTCGGCCAGGGCCATCATCGTTCCCGCAGCACGCTCGCCCGAGCGACAACCGTCAACGCGCGGCGAGCGGGGCCGTCGGGAACCTCGGCCAGCGCTTCGATCCCCTCGTCTATGTAGCTCGCGGCAAGCTCGCGGCATGTCAACTCGACGTTGTGGCGAACCATCGCCTCGAGGACGCGTTCACGCTCCCGGCCCGCCCCGTTCGCACCACCGGGGTGGCCGTTCGCCGAACCGTCCCCGTTCGAGCCGGGGAGGGCGAGGCGCTCGCCGCCCCACGAAGGAGGCGCCTCGGCCGCTATCGCGCGGATCGTCTCGACAAGCGCCGGTTCGCGATCCAGCACGACGATCAGCGGATACGTGATCTTTCCCTCCGAGAGGTCACTGAACAGCGTCTTGCCGGTGTTGCTGTGGTGCCCGACCAGATCGAGCAGGTCGTCGATCAACTGGAACGCGACCCCGATCGACTGGCCATACGCCCGCAGCGCCCGGCAGAGTTCGGGCGACGCTCCGCCACTCAAGGCGCCAGCGCCCAACGCCCAACTGAACAGCGCCGCCGACTTGCCCCGGGCAACCTCGAAGTAGAGGTCCTCGGACGCGTCGAGTGAACCGCGGTTCTCGAGTTGAAGGGACTCGGCCCGGATCATCTCGGCGATCGTCTCGAGCAGGCCCTCCATGACGCCCGGCACACCGGCGCGCTGCACCCTGTGCAGCGCCTCGATCAACAGGTAGTCGCCAGCGAAGATCGAGGCCGCGTTGCCGAGTTCAACCCGTGCCGTCGGCCGCCCGCGACGCCGGTCCGCGTGGTCGATGACGTCGTCGTGCAGCAGCGTGGCGTTGTGCACGAGCTCGGCCGCTACCGCGATGTCGCGCACCGCCGAAGCCCGCGCGGATCCGATCCGCGACGCCAGGACGACGCACAGCGGACGCAGCCGTTTGCCGCCGAGGTGAACCAGGGAGGCTCCGGCCTCGCCGACCAGCGAGTCGGCTGTCGACAGGGTCGCCAGTCCCTCCTCCACCGACGCGAGATCGTCGCGGACGAAACCGACCAGGTCGTCGATCGTCGCGGCAAGGTCACGAAGCCCACCGACATCGCAGAGGTCACGGAGGCGTCCCAGCACCTCGTCTTCGACGGCCGTGTTTCTCGACAGGGGATCAGCGCCGCGATCCGTGAGCACGGTCAACTCTCCTGCTCCTCCGGGTCGAGGTCCGGCACCGGCTCCGCCGGCGGAGCGGACTTGCCCGAGAACGACTGCGCCTCCCGGCGCGCGAGATTGCCGAGCCGCGCGGCGACCGCTCCCGCTCCCAGCAGGGCCTTCAGTCCGAAGTCCGTCACCGTGCCGCCGTTGAGCAGAAACTCCGCGATCGAGTCCACGCGTTCCATGACCTGATCGATGGCGCGAAGGCGCCTGAGAAACACCGCATTCTCGGGGGAAGACTCGGCCTCCAGGGCCGGAATCCAGTCGCGCATGTTCTCACGGATCGGGTCCCACTCCCGCCGCTTGCGGATCTCGACGACGTTGCGGAGGACCCGCTCCAGGTCGGTCTCGGGCCGGTAGACCACCCGGCGCGCACCGGCGACGCGCTCCGGCGAGATGAGCTTCCACTCGCGCAGTTCCCTGCAGGCCATCGAGACGGCGCCGCGACTGAGTTCCAGACCGGCCATGATCTCCTGGGCATCGGCGGGCTCGCTGCGGGACATTAGCCAGCCGAAGACCCGCGCGGTGGTCGGCGGCACACCCCAAAAGGTGCCCAGAGCGCCCCAGAGTTGCACGAACTCCTCGCGAACCCGATCCACACTCTCGGCGCGTTCAACGCTCACGATGGGCACCCTAACGCAACTTCACGTGACGCAGCCGGACCGTGACCCTCCCCGCGGGCGGAAGGCGACCGCTGATCGACACGGGCACCTGGAGTTCCTTCGCCGCCACGATCTCGATGGCGCCCTCGAGTCCCAGCAACTCGAAGTCCTGCGCGCTGCCCTCGGGTCCGTACACCTCAGGCGTCATCGCGAAGCGCACCAGTGTCAACTGCGCCGGCGCCTGGCCGCCGGTCACCGAGAATGAGGAGGGCGCCGTCAGGATCTCCGGGTCCCGCTCGATCCGCACCGCCAGCACCCTCCGGTTCGAGAACATCGGCACCGTCCACGACGTCTGTTCCCCCGCCCCGTACGAGAGCGCCGCCAACCGCCCGACCAGGTGCAGCAGCGCCGAAGGCTCTGACAGCGGCGCCTCGAGGCCCGCCGGAACAGGATGATGGAGCGGATAGCGATGAGTCCACTCCGCGACCGGCAGACCGGCCTCGCCGGGATTGGGAGTCGCGCGCTCCGCCTCCACGCTGCCGTGACAGAACGTGTACCGCTTGTAGCGGTTCCGGCTGCCCCGCTCTTCCTGGACGCGAAGATGGGCCTTCAAGCTCTCCGGATCGAACCACAGGGAGGACTCGGAGCGACGGCCGAACATCGTGGACTCGATCCGGATCCGCGCGGCCGAGCCGGGCATCGGCGGCTTGCCTTCGCAGCGTTCGTCCGGCGGGAGTTGAGCCGCGGGATCGAACTCGACCGCGGCGTCCGCCGACAGGAACAGCTTCTTTGCCTGAAACTCGAGTCGCTGCCAGGGCGGGTCGGCGGCCGCGGCCGGCCATGCGAAAGCGAGGAGGAGTACCGGCGCCGCGAGATTCGCCGGCTTCCGAACTCTCGGCCGCGGTCCCGCCACCGGTCGCTAGCCGCTCCGCCACGCCGAGCAGGGCGGCTTCCGGTCGATCCAGGGACGCTCCCGCTCAAGCTGCGCCGCCAGTCGGAGCAGCACTCCCTCGCCGCCCACCGGGGCGGCGATCTGGACACCGATCGGCAGGCCGCCGTTCGCTCCACCCCACCCGAGCGGCACCGAGGCGGCGGGATTCCCGCAGACGTTCATCAACTGGGTGAAGCCGATCGTCTGCAGCAGCGCCGGCATGTAGTCGTCGCCCCGGTTCGAGAGCGACAGCACGCCGAGCTTCGCCGGCGGCGCCGCCATCGTCGGCGACAGCAGCACGTCGAAGCCCGCGTCGAAGAACGCCGCCAGCCGGCGCCCCACTCCGTGAACCGTGCGGGTCGCCCGCGCGTAGGCGGCGGCGTCGCTCTGCTCGCCCGTGGCCGCTGTCGCCCACGTGAGCGGCTCCAGTTCGTCGTCCCGGGCTTCGCGGCCGAGGACCTCGCAGCGTTCCGCGATCGTGGCGCGCACGTTCGCGCCGACGATCAGCCGGGTCGCGAGGCCGAGTGCTGTCGCGTCGATTTCCGGCGCCGCGTGGGCGACCTCGTGCCCGAGTCCCGCGCAGAGTTCGGCCGCGCCGCGGGCCGCGGCGACGCACGCTTCATCGACCGGGGCGCCGTTGAAGGCTTCCAGGGCCAGCGCGATCCGCAGCCGGCCCGGCTCGCGGCTGGTTTCGTCCAGGAAGCTCCGTTCAGGCGGCGGCGCGCAGTACGGATCTCCTGCGACCGGGCCGGCAACCGCATCGAGGAGCGCGGCGCTGTCCCGAACCGTGCGGCTCACACAGTGCTGCACCGAGAAACCGGCCCAACCCTCGCCCGCGTCGGGCGCCAGCGAAACCCGGGCGCGGCTCGGCTTGAGTCCGAAGAGCCCGCAGCACGAGGCCGGGATGCGAATCGATCCGCCGCCGTCGCTGGCGTGGGCAGCCGGCACGATGCCGGCCGCCACCGCCGCCGCAGCACCGCCCGAGGAGCCGCCCGCGATGTGCTCCAGGTTCCAGGGGTTGCGCGTCTGCCCGAAGACCGCGGACTCGGTACTTGTCGTCAGCCCGAACTCGGGTGAAGCGGTACGTCCCGCGATCAGGAGACCTGCGCGCCGGTACCGGCTCACCATCTCCGAATCGTGGTCCGGCACGTTGCCCTCGAAGAGACGGCTGCCGTTCGTCAGCGGCAAGCCCACCGCGTTCGCGTAGAGGTCCTTCAGCAGGTAGGGGACGCCCGCGAACGGCCCGCCAGCCGCCACGACCTGGGGCGCCGCGGCCGCCGCCCGCTCGAAGTCCGCGCAAACGACCGCGTTCAGCTCCGGGTCGAGTTCGGAGGCGATCTCCGCCGCGCATTCCACGGCCTCGCCGGGGTCCAGCTCGCCGGTCCGCAGCAGTTCGGCCAAAGCCAACCCGTCGCTGGCCAGATACGTGGCTTTCAGACTCAAAGGGCACCCTCCCGGGCCGGCAGGTCGTTCGCCGGCAAGGGGCAAGCGTACCGCGTCCTTCCGGCGTGGTCAGACTATCTATGCACGATTGGCTATGATTGCGCAATGGTCCCGTACCGTTTCGTCGCCGCCCTCAGCGCAACCGCCGTCCTAGCCGGCGCCGGCGCGGATTCGCTACGGGCTCAGACCGCGGCTCCGGGAAGCCTCGTCCACTGGCCGGGCGAGAGCATCGAACGTTGCCTGGTCGGCGACCGGACCTTCGCGCCCACGGTTGTCGGCGGAGAATCCGGCTGCCTGGTGCCGGTCGGTCTGACCCGAACCTCCGACGTGATCGCGGAGCGTGACCGAAACGGCCGGCGGGAGAGGCTGAACATCGGTCTTGGCGAGTACCCCTACTCGGTGCAGCGACTCGAGATCAAGGACCGGAGTCGCGTGGATCTGTCGCCCGAGAACCTCGCTCGCGTGCAGCGCGAGAACGCCCTGATCGCCAGACTGTGGGGCCGGCAGGGTAAACCGAGGTTCTCCCTGCCCCTGGGCGCACCGCTGGAGGAGATGCCGGCCGGCGGTCGCTTCGGCGCGAAGCGGATCATCAACGGCGAGCCGCGCTCGCCCCACACCGGCGCCGACTACGCCGTGCCCCAGGGCACACCCGTACTGGCCGTCGACGACGCGGTCGTCGCCCTGGCCGGGGAGTTCTTCTTCTCCGGCAACGCAGTCTTTCTCGACCACGGCAACGGCCTGATCAGCATGTACTTCCACCTGCACGAGGTGTTCGTCGAGCAGGGGGACGAGGTGTCACGCGGGCGCCTGATCGGCACCGTCGGCTCCACCGGCAGATCCACCGGCCCGCACCTGCACTTCGGCATCCGCTGGCAGGGTGAACGGGTCGACCCCGCGCTATGGCTCGGCGAGCCAGCCTCGATCGCCACCGCTCGCTAGCGACGGGCTAGTCGTAGAGGCACGCCGTGTTGGCCTTGACGGCCGTCGCCACCTCCGACACCGGCAGGTCCTTGATCTCCGCGATGGCCCTGAGCGACACCGTCGCGTTCGCCGGTTCGTTGCGCTGGTCTCGATCCGGACCCAACACGGGGCTGTCCGTCTCCAGCAGCAGGCAGGACAGCGGCAGGCGGCGGACGAGCTTCTGCTTCTGCGGCGAACGCACGACGGAAGGCGGTACGGAGAAGAAGTAGCCCGCTTCCACCGCCGGCTCGGCCCGCGCGGCGCGCCCGTCGAAGGCGTGGAGTTGCACCCGCCTCGCCCCCCGCTCTCGCAACAGGTCGATCGCGTAGTGGCCGGCGGAGCGCGAGTGGACGTTGAGCGGGAGATCGAGTTCGACGGACAGGTCGATGAAGGACGCAAAGATCTCGCGCTGCACCGCCAGGTCGCGCTCGTCGCGCACCTTCCAGCGGTCCAGGCCGACCTCGCCGATGGCGACCAGGCGCGGACGCTCCCGGCGGATCATGTCAGCCACCTGTTCCGCCTCCGCCGGATCGAGATGGGTCGGGTACAAGCCGGCGGTCGGTCGCACGATGCCTGGAAAGGCCTCCGCCAACTCGAGATTCCGCTCGGCGTCGGCGCGGGTCTCGCCGACGGCGACCACCGCCGCGACGCCGGCGTCGCCGGCCCGCGCGAGCACCTCGCCGAGGTCGCCCGCGAACGAACCGTCGCACAGGTGGGCATGGCAGTCGGTCAGACCCGACAACCCGGGCGATACGCCCATCAGCCGGATGGCTCCCCGGCGCGTCCGCCCAGGCGCTCCTCAAGCTCCTCGACCGTCTTCGGCCAGTCCTTCTTCAGCAGGCGCGAGAGTGCCCGATCGGCGAGCAGGCGGCCGCCGGTCTGGCAGCGCGCGCAGTAGTTGCACTCGTTCTCCGCGTAGACGATGCGCTGGACCGGCGCATCGCAACGCGGGCACGGTTCGCGGTAGCGGCCATGAACAGCCATCTCGTCGTGGAAGGCGGTCACCCTGGCGGGGAATCGACCCCCGGCCTGTTCCCTGAGGCGCTCGGTCCACTCCGTCAGCACCTGTACGGCGGACCGATACAGCCGGTCGACCTGCTCGTCGTTGAGCCGGGAGGTCCAGCGCATCGGCGACAGGCGCGCGCGATGCAGGATCTCGTCCGAGTACGCGTTGCCGATGCCGCTGAACAGCCGGGGGTCGATGAGCGCCCGCTTGAGCGTGTGGTTCTCCGCCTTGAGCCGTTCAGTGAACGCCTCCACACTGGCGCACAGTACCTCCAGCCCGCCGCGGTCCAGGGTAGCCAGGCCGTCTTCACCCGCGACCAGGTGCATCGCGGCCCTGCGCTTGCTCCCCGCCTCGGTGAGCAGCAGGGTGCCGTAGCCGAAGTCGAAGGCGGCGAGCCCCACGCGGCCCGGCATCTTCGCCGACGGTCCGGCCCAGCGGAACCGGCCGGCGATCATCAGGTGAACGGCGAGGAACAGCTCCCCCTCGAGGGCGAAGACGACCCTCTTGCCGACGCGGCGCACGGCAACGACCCTCCGCCCTTCCGCCTCGGAGAGCGGCGGATGCACGGAACGGAGCAGGAAGGGACTCCGCAGGCGCACGCGGACGAGTTCGCGGCCCGCTACGCGCTGCTCGATCGCCTCGCAGTAGACCTCGACGTCGGGGAGCTCCGGCATGCGAGGCTACGAGTCGGCAGGGAACGGACGGATCACGACGCTTCCGCGGACCCGGCGACCGCTCGTCGGAGAGCCCGGCACTCGGCGAGCAGGTCGCCGGCCGCAGCGAGAACCGAAGCGTTCTCCGTTCCGCCCGAAGCACGGGCCTTCGTTGGAGCCGCCTCCACAGCGGGCATGCCCGGCCGGTCGTCGGGATCGCCCAGACCGGCGTCCCGACTCTGCCGGAGCGAGGCCAGCAGCAGGTTGCGCAGCTCGTCCGCGTTGTCCAGTCCCTGGAGCAGGCCCCGGCTCAGGCTGTCCTCGTCGTCATCGTCCGAACCGCCGCCGCTGGCGGTACGGATTTCCAGATCGGCGATGCCGAACAGGCGCTGCAAGGGACCGCGCTTCACCGCCATGTTCTGGATGTTCACGACCGTCATCGTCTGTTCCCTGACGCTGTAGACGCCGGAGCGGATGCGAAGAGCCCGGTCGCTGACCATGTACCAGCGCATCTCGTAGCCCAGACGCAGCACCAGGTACGAGAGCGGCACCTGAACGACGAACAGAACGATCAGGAACGGCCCGAACGCTCTCGTCAAGTCGGACCACGGCCCGAACTCCAGGAACTCGAAGCCCTCGTCCGCCCAGAACGCGATCGGCAGGAAGCCGAGCGTCGATACGACCACTCCGAAGAGCGCCCCCGTCTGCCCCAGGCCCCACTTCAGCAGGCTGTAACGGAAGAACCGCGGCGACGCGCGAAACGTGCGGAGCGATTCCGGCGATCCAGGCGGCGGTTCCGGCCGCTCCTCGACGCGGAACAGCGCCAACAGCCGACGCTTCAGGCCCGCGGGCATCCGGCCGCCAGGGGCGCCCTTCTCGCCTGCCGGCGTCATCGCTCGCGCTCCAGAGCGCTCCGGATTTCCGCGACTTCGCGGGCGATCTCCCGGAGAGTCGAGGCAAGAGCGGCGGCATCGTCCCCGGCAGGGGGAGCGGGAAGCGCACCGGTGGCGGCCGGCACGGCCGTCCGGGCGCCGCGCATCCGGCTGTACATGAAGTTACGGACCGCCGACAGCTCCAGCAGGCCTTCGACCTTCATCTCGGCCTTCGCCGAACCGCTCGCGGTCTGGACCAGCAGGCGCGAAAGACCCAACCAGCGCTCCACCGCGTTGCTCTGCACGTGAATGTCCTGAATGCGGCTATAGGTGAGGCTGATCTCGCGCTTGAACACCGCGCCCCAGCTCATCGTCACGCCCTCGTCGTCGAAGCGATAGCTCAACGTGCGATAGCGGAGGAACAGGATGGTGAAGACGACGGGAAACGCCGGTCCGGTGATCAGCGAGAAGAGGATGTAGTAGCGCAGCAGCTTTGGATGGGGCCGGCGAATCGCCCGTACCCGCTCGTCGGCGCTTCTCCCGCCGCCGGTCAAGGCTGAAGCACCTCCTCGATCCGGTCCAGCGCCCAGTCCAGTTCCTCCCGCCCGATCACCAGCGGCGGCGCGAACCGAATCACGTGGTCGTGTGTCTCCTTGCACAGCAGTCCCTGAGTAGCCAGTTTCTCGCAATACGGACGGGCCCCGCCGGCGGATTCATGGAGTTCGATTCCGATCCACAGTCCACGGCCACGGACCTCGCGCACCAGCGGTGAGCGGACGCCCCTCAGCCGCCCCAGGGCGTACTCGCCGAGCCGGGCCGAGTTCTCGACCAATCTCTCGTCCTGCAGGACAGCGAGCGCGGCGCGCGCGACCGCCGCCCCTACCGGATTGCCGCCATAGGTGGAACCGTGGTCGCCCGGCTGGAACACATCCATGATCTCAGCGTCCGCCACGACCACCGACACGGGATACAAACCGCCGGAGAGCGCCTTGCCGAGCAGCATCACGTCCGGTCGGATGCCGTCATGCTCGTGCGCGAACATCCGCCCCGTGCGCCCCAGGCCGGACTGAATCTCATCGACGATCAGGAGCGCGTCGCGCTCGCTGCACACCTCGCGCAGTTCGGCAAGGAAACCGTCCGGCGGCACGACGATGCCGCCCTCGCCCTGGATCGGCTCGACCAGCACGGCCGCCGTGTTCGGACCCACCGCCGCCCTTGCCGCGGAGGCGTCGCCGAAGGGCAGCAGTTCGAAACCGGGCGTGAAGGGGCCGAAGCCCTCGCGATACTGCGGCTCGCTCGAGAACCCCACGATCGTCGTCGTGCGGCCATGGAAGTTGTTGGCAAACGCCAGGATCTCCGCCTCGCCCGAAGGCACGCCCTTGCGCGTGTAGGCCCACTTTCGAGCCAGCTTGATCGCGGTCTCGACCGCCTCGGCGCCGGTGTTCATCGGCAGCGCCCGCTCGAAGCCGGTCAGTTCGCAGACGTCCCGAAAGAACGCCCCGAGTTCGGCGTTGTGGAAGGCCCGCGACGTAACCGCCACCTTCCGGCTCTGCCGGATCAGCGCCTCGACGATCCGCGGATGGCAGTGCCCCTGGTTGACCGCCGAGTAGGCGGCGAGACAGTCGAGGTAGCGGCGACCGTCGATGTCCCAGACCCAGACGCCCTCGGCGCGGTCGATGACGATGTCGAGGGGCGCGTAGTTCCGCGCGCCGTAGCGTTCTTCGAGTTCCGTCGGCTTCACGGCAGGCTCCCCGCTCGAACCCTGGTGGAAACCGTCAGAACTCGATAGAGATTCCAGCGTGCACGTAGACCGGCGTCTTGCGCAGCTCGAACGCAGGAGCGAGAGCTCCGTCATCTCCCCGGATCTCCGAGCTCTTCGCCTTCATCGAGGAGTCGAACCAGAAGGCGCCGAGATACAGGCCGACCGGACAATCCGTCTTGAAGGGGATCTTCAGTCCCATGTTGGCGCCGAGAACGGTCTCGCCGGGCCACTCGGGACGATAGACGGCGTCCACCGACGCGCCATCCATTCCGGTCGGCACGAGGGAGGGCGAGCTGTAGTCGAGCTGGGCGATCACGGGACCGAGCCACCAGTCCACGCGGCTGCCAGGACGGGTCAGGTGGAAGTTCAGCCCGACGAAGAACTTCTTCATCTCGATGTCCGCGCCGGCGTAACCGGTCCGGCCGCCCGGGTGCAGCCACCAGTCGACCTCGCAGTTGATCGTGTTCGCCCCGAACATGAATCCCACGGGATAGCTCAGGCGGTACTCGGCGGCAAGCCCGACGCCGACGCCGTCCACGCAGGCCTTGAGCCTGTCCCGCGTGTCCGGACCGAGCACGGAGATGTGTACGTCGTCTCCGCTCAGCAAACTGAGCGTCGGCATCAGGGTCCACCGGCGATCGACCTTCATCGTCGCGGAGGCCTCGTTGCTGCCGCCGGCGTTTTCCACCGTCGCCGTGTGGGTGAACTCGCCATCGGTCGCGTGAACGACCTCGCGCTGGTAAGGCTGGTCCAGCGGCTGGCCGTCCAGAGCGACTGTGACCGGCGCACCGTTGCCGTTCTCGGGCGCCACCGTGACGACGGCCGTCTGGCGGACCAGCACACGGTCCGGCTCGATCGAAATCGTGACCGTCGGCGCGACCTTCATCCCGGTCGAGCACTGGGCGCTCTGGCCTGTGCTCGTCTCGACGGTCACGGTGTGCGTGAAGGCGTCGGCTCCGTCGTGCGTCATCTCCCGCGTGTAAGGAGACGCCAGCGGTCGCCCGTCCAGCAGGACCCGTGACACCTCCGCGCCGTGGCCTGCGTTCGGCGCCACCGTCAGCGTGGACGACTCGCCCAGGTCGACCTCGGCCGGCGCGGCCGTCACGCTGCAGCTCGGGCAGCCGACGGCGATCGTGCGGCTGACCGAGTCCTCGAGCCGGTCGCCACGGGACGACATCGCGGAGCACGTCGCGGTGACCGTGTAGTCACCCTCGGCGGTGAACGGGAACGACACGCTGCCGGAGGCCGCCGAACGCTCACCGCCGTCCGGCATCCGGACCGTCACGGCGCTCTCGCCGTCGGCGCAGGAACTCTGGAAGTCGAACGTCCGGTCGCTGCAGGAAAGGCCGCCGATGTCGAGATCGAGCGTCACCTTCGGCAGCGGCTGCTCGGCGAGAAGCGCGAGGTTGCCGCAGGACTCGGGAACGATCATCGAGTACCAGCGCCCGTTCGAGTTGAAGCGGATCTCCCAGGCAGCGAACGCCTCGCCGCCGGCCCAGCAGAGGTTCGTGCCGAGCGTCGGGGTCTGGCCGCGCTCGCGGAAGAACATCCACTGGACTCGCTGGCCGGGGTCGAACGTGGTCGAAGTCACGCCCCGCCAGGCGGCCACGGCGGCAAAGAGATCGTCAGGATCGCCCGACCAGTTCGCTTCAGCCAGCAGCGAGAGGATGTCCTCGCGTTGACTCACGAACAACGCCTGCAGGGACTCCTGGTCCTCGACCGGCGCCGAGAACCTGTTGGCGCCTCCCAGGCGCGTGATCGAGGACGCCCCCTCGCATAGCTGGGCGGCGGCTGGCGCGGCCAGGATCAGGCCCGCGAGCAGGCACAGGATAAGGGCCGACCGCAGCGAAGTGCGGGTGGCAGCGTACTCAGCGAGCCAACGGCGACGGGACATGGCATTCTCCCCCAGAGTTTCCTCACCGCGGTCCGCTTGACCGAGCGGGCCGGAGCAGCGTATGTCTAATCATGTCAACACTTAGACGCGTTGACAACTGCCGCCGACCAGCCTTGCCAGGCGCTGTAACGGCACCGGCTGGCGCGACGCTATGATTCCCGACCGATCAACCAGTCCCGACACCGGTAATGAAGACCGCGTCTGCCGGGCGCGGAGGTGAGGAGCAAGTGCACGAGACCTCAGGAAGCTGGCCTCTCGGGAGCAGTGAACGACCGCTGCGGGTGGCCGTGATCGGCTCCGGTCCAAGCGGCTTCTACGCGATCGCCGCGCTGTTCAAGACGGACGGCGTCGAGGCCGATGTCGATCTGTTCGACCGCCTGCCCACTCCGTTCGGTCTGGTGCGGGGCGGCGTCGCTCCCGATCACCAGAAGATCAAGAACGTCATCAGGGTCTACAACCGCACCGCGCAGCATGAGCGTTTCCGCTTCTTCGGAAACGTCGAACTCGGCCGCGATATCTCGGTCGACGACCTTCTCAGGCACTACGACCACATCGTTTACGCGACGGGCAACGAGTCGGACCGCAAGATGGGGATCCCGGGCGAGGAACTCCCTGGCGTCCACTCGGCAACCGAGTTCGTCGGCTGGTACAACGGACATCCCGACTTCCAGGATCGCAGCTTCGACCTGGCCGCGGCGCGGCGCGTCGCCGTCGTCGGCAACGGCAACGTGGCGATGGACGTGACCCGGGTTCTGGCGCGCAGCCCGGACGAACTCGCTCCGACCGACATCACCGCCGAATCGCTCGCCGTGCTCCGGGAAAGCGGGGTCGAGGAGGTCATCCTGCTCGGCCGCCGGGGGCCGGCGCAGGCGGCGTTCTCACCCCAGGAGATCAAGGAAATCGGATCGCTCGACGGGGTCAGCCTGCTGGTGTCCGAAGCGGAGATGGACCTCGACGAGATCAGCAGTACCTGGCTCGAGGAAAGCGCCGCGCCCAGCGCGCGCCGCAACGTGACCTATCTGACCGAAACCGCCGGCGCCGCGGCCGGCGACGGCGACCGCCTCGTGACCTGCCGATTCCTCGTTTCGCCCATCGACCTTCAGGCGGGCGACGACGGCCGGGTCGGCCGGGTCGTGATCGAGAAGAACGAGCTCTACGCCGCCGACGACGGCACGCCCAGACCCCGAGGTACCGGCGAGACCGAAACGCTGGACGTCGACCTGGTGTTCAAGGCCGTCGGCTATCGCGGCGTCCCCCTGCCGGGCGTGCCGTTCCACGAGCGCTGGGGCATCCTGCCCAACGACGAAGGCCGCCTGCAGACCGAGCCGGACGGCGAGATCGTGCCGGGCCAGTACGTCGTTGGCTGGGCCAAGCGCGGCCCGACCGGCCTGATCGGCACGAACAGCCCCGACTCGACGGCCACCGTCAAGAAGATGCTCGAGGACATCGACGGTGTGAGGGCCCCGGCCGACGCCGCCAGGGCCCCCGAGAGGATCGTCGAACTGCTGCGCGAACGCGGCGTCGACTTCGTGAGCTTCGACGACTGGAACCGGCTCGACGAGGACGAAGTTCGCCTCGGAGAGGCGCAGAACAAGGTCCGCGAGAAGTACACCGACGTCGAGTCGATGATGGCCGCGGTGAAGCGCCTCCGTTAGCCCATGTGCGGGTAGCGGTAGTCCGTCGGCGGCGCGAAGTTCTCTTTCACGGCGCGCTGGGAAGTCCAGCGCAGCAGGTTGGCCATGGAGCCCGCCTTGTCGTTGGTCCCCGACGCCCGCGCGCCGCCGAAGGGCTGCTGACCGACGACGGCGCCGGTCGGCTTGTCGTTGATGTAGAAGTTCCCGGCGGCGTGCCGCAGGCGATCGCCGACGCTGGCCACCGCCGCCCGGTCGTTGGCGAACACGGCGCCCGTCAACGCGTACGGACTCGTCGTGTCGCAAAGCTCCAAGGCCTCGTCGAGCGCGTTGTCCGCGTAGACGTACAACGTGAGCACCGGCCCGAAGATCTCCTCGCTCATCAGGCGCGAGCGCGGGTCCTCACTACGGACGACGGTGGGTTCCACGAAGTAGCCGGCCGCGTCGTCCCGGCCGCCGCCGGAAACGACCTCGTACGGAGCTCCATTCTCCGCATCAGCGAGGTAGCCGGAGATGTTGTTGAAGGACGATTGGTCGATGACCGCGGCCATGAAGTTCGAGAAGTCGACCGGCGAGCCCATTCTCACGGTCGCCAGTTCGTCGCACAGGCGCTCCCGCACCTCGCCCCAAAGCGATGCCGGGATGTACGCGCGCGAAGCCGCGGAGCACTTCTGGCCCTGGTACTCGAAGGAGCCGCGGATCAGCGCCGTGGTGAGCGCCGCGGGCTCCGCCGATGGATGCGCGAAGACGAAGTCCTTGCCGCCGGTCTCGCCGACGATCCGCGGATAGGTGTCGTAGTTCTCGATCTGGTCGCCGATCGTCCGCCACATGCGCTGGAACACGGGCGTAGAACCGGTGAAGTGGATTCCCGCCAGGTGGCGGCTGGCCAGCACCGGATCGCCCACCGTGGCGCCCGGACCGGGTACGAAGTTGATCACCCCCGGCGGCAGCCCGGCCTCCTCGAGCAGCTTCATCACGTAGTAGCCCGAGAGCAACGAGGTGGACGCCGGCTTCCAGAGCACCGTGTTGCCCATGATCGCCGCCGACGTCGGCAGGTTGCCGGCGATCGCAGTGAAGTTGAACGGCGTGACCGCGAACACGAAGCCCTCGAGCGCCCGGTACTCGACGTAGTTCCAGATCCCGGGCGACGACACGGGCTGCTGACCGTAGAGCTCTTCCGCGAACGCCACGTTGAAGCGCAGGAAGTCGATCAGTTCGCAGGCGGAGTCGATCTCTGCCTGGTAGCAGGTCTTCGACTGGTTCAGCATGGTGGCGGCGTTCACCGTCGACCGCCAGGAACCGGCCAAAAGCTCGGCAGCGCGCAGGAAGACCGCCGCGCGCTCCTCGAACGGCATCGCGGACCAGGCCGGCCAGGCCTCCTGGGAGGCCGCTACGGCCGCTTCGACTTCGGCGGCGCCGGCCTGGTGGCAGGTGCCGAGAACATGACCATGGTCGTGAGGGCAAACGACGTCCTGCGTACGGCCGGTGCGGATCTCGCGCCCGCCGGCAAGGACCGGAATCTCGACCCGCTCGCCGAGCATCTCCTTCAATCGCGTCTCGAGGGCGGCGCGCTCGGCGGAACCGGGCGCATAGTCGAGGACGGGTTCGTTGCGGGGTGCGGGTACTTGCAAGGTGCCATTCGGCATTTCAGTTGATCTCCTGGAATGTGAGGACCGCCTGGCGCGGTCGGGGCCGCAGCATAAACCGCCCGCCGCGGGGGTCAAAAAGTCCCCTGACCCTCCAGCATCCTCCAGGCGAAAACCAGGATTCCGGCGATCAGCAGCGTGCCGCCGATCGGAGTGATCGCGCCCAGCCATCGCGGTCCGCCAACGGCAATCACCGCGACGGTTCCGGAGAAGATCAGGGAGCCGACGAACAGCAGCCAGCCGGTGAGCCGCAGGTCGACGTTCGAACCCCGGGCGGCGAGCCCGAGCAGCGCCACCACGACGCCGCCGTACATCAGGTAACGGGCGGCCGTCTCCCACAGCGCCAGGTGCTCGGCGTCGAGCGCGGACCGCAGGCCGTGCGCGCCAAAGGCGCCCGCCCCCACCGAGGCGGCACACATCAACAATCCCACAAACAGCCAGTTCACTACGGCGGCCTCCTCCGGGCGTCGGCTATCGTAACAACCGGTACGCCCAGTCACCGGGCGTGGGCACTGGACCCGTGAACGCGCAACTGACCGCACTGGAAGGACGGCTCGCTGAGCTCCTTCCGATCTACGTGCACGAAACATGGGGCGCGTGGCTCCAGTTGCTGGCTATCGCCTTCGCCTCCGCGCTAAGCGCCTGGGTGGTCTGGTGGATCCTCAAGTTCGGCGCGGCGAGACTCGTCAGGAAGACGAAGACCGAAGTCGACGACCGACTGCTCGAAGCGGCGCACTGGCCGCTCTGGGTCTCGGTCTTCCTGATCGGCCTGCGGATGGGCGTTGCTCGATTGCAGCTCGCCGACGTCACCGAGCAGAGGATCGTCGATGCGCTGCAGACCGTGGCGCTGCTGTTCTGGGTCGTCGCGGCGCTGCGTGCCTCGGGAGTCCTGCTACGGGCCCTGGCACGGCGCCGGAGCGACGGCGCTCTCGTCTCCAGACACACCGAGCCGCTGTTCGAGAACCTGGCCAAGGTAGCGATCGTGATCCTGGGGGCCTACCTGGTGATCCAGGCCTGGGGCGCCGACGTCTCGGGGCTCCTCGCCGCTGGCGGCATCGCCGGCCTCGCGGTCGGCTTCGCGGCACGCGACACGCTGGCAAACCTCTTCGCCGGCATCTTCATCTTCGCGGACGGGCCCTACAAGATCGGTGACTTCATCACCCTCGACACCGGTGAACGCGGCATGGTCACCGAGATCGGCATCCGCAGCACGCGCCTGCTGACCCGCGACGACATCGAGGTCACGATCCCCAACGCGGTGATGGGGAACGCGAAGATCAACAACGAGAGTGGCGGGCCCCACGTCAAGTACCGGATCCGCGTTCGGGTCGGCGTGGCCTACACCAGCGACGTCGAGAAGGTCGAGGCCCTGCAGCTTCAGGTAGCCGACGACAACGAGAAGGTGTGCAAGCAACCCACACCGCGCGTCCGCTTCCGCGGCTTCGGCCCCTCGTCGATCGACTACGAGCTGCTGTGCTGGGTCGAGGAGCCGGTGCTCCGCGGCATCGTCACCCACGAGCTGGTGAAGGCGACGATCACGGCATTCGCCGAGGCGGGCATCGAGATCCCGTACAGCAAGCACGACATCTACATCAAGGAAGGGCGGCCCTCGCGGCAACCCCGCCTAGCCGAGCCCGCTGCCGACTGACGAGGACCGCGGCCGCGCTCGCCACGGCCGGTGCGGGAACCGGCGGCCAAGCCCGCGCTGAATCTCACGCCACTTCCGCTCTTCGTCCGGCGTGACGAAGGTGACCGCTTCCCCGGAACGCCCCATGCGGCCAGTCCGCCCGACGCGGTGCGTGAACAGTCGCTCCGAGTCCGGCAGGTCGTAGTTGATGACCTGGCCAATACCGTTCACGTCGAGCCCCCGGGCGGCCACGTTCGTCGCCACAAGGATCGGCGCGGCGCCGGAACGGAAGCCCCTCATCACGCGCTCGCGCGCGCCCTGGCTGAGGTTGCCCTGAAGCGCCCCCACCGGATAACCCAGCGCATCGAGCTTCTTCGCCAGCTTCCTGACGCCGTGCTTGGTGCGACCGAAGACGAGGATCGGGTCACCATTGCGGCGATCCAGCAACGACCGGAGAGCGTTCATCTTGTCGTCCCTCTGGATCGAAAAGACCAGATGCTCCACCGTTGGCTCCCGGAGGCCGTCGTTGATCTCGACCTTGATCGGGTTGCGCAGGTACTGCTTCGCCGTGTTCGCCACCCAGTTCGGCATGGTGGCCGAGAACAGGGCCGTCTGTCGTGCATCGGGGGTGCGGCTGAGGATTGACTCGACATCGCGGGCAAAGCCCTGGTCCAGCATCTCGTCCGCCTCGTCCAGGACGAGGAATCGCACGGCACCCAAGTCCAGGGACCCCTGTCGCAGATGGTCCAGGGTGCGCCCCGGCGTGCCGACAACGACGTCGGCTCCTCGCCTCAACGCCGCTTGCTCACGCCTTATCGACCGGCCACCGACGAGCTGCGTCACGGACACGCCCCGCGATGAAGCCAGACCGGAGACAACTTCGGCGACCTGAAGGGCAAGCTCCCGCGTCGGCACCAGCACCAGCGCCTGAACCCGCCGAACCGACGGATCGCAGACTTCGGCGATGGGCACGGCGAAGGCCAGTGTCTTGCCGGATCCCGTCTGCGCCTGGCCGACCAGGTCCCTGCCGGCCAGCAGAGAGGGGATGGACTGCTCCTGAATCGGCGTCGGCTCGGAGATGTTCATACGGCCGATCGCTGCCCGGATCGCGGGCCTCACCGCCATGCCGGCGAAGACGGCGCCGGAACGGGCGTCCTCTCCACGACCGGCCGCGGGTTCGACCGGGCGGTGGCTGCCGTTGACCGCTCGGCTGGCCGGAGAGGCCTTCGCCGGCGCCCCGGCGCTGTAGCGACGATTGGTGAAACAGGAGCGGCAGTACACAGGCCTGCCGGGCGCGGGCCTGAAGGGAACGGTGGTCGGGCTATCGCATTCGGTGCACACGGCATCGTGGGCTTGCTGCGACCTTCGGCCGGATGGACGCCAGCCGCGCGGGCGAGACTTCTTGGGCATAGGGAAACGAACTCCTCGGGTCGGGAGAGTGTGATGAGGCGGTCTTGAGGCGCGGGCGAGCAAGCAGGGGCGAGGACTCACGTCCACCGCTGCATCAACCCTGGCGCGGCAATCGAGCGTTGTCGGTCGCAATGGCGACCAGGGGACTGCGAGCTGGACCCGGCGGAAGACGCAACCTACACGACCCCGACCTCCGAGTCAAAGCCGCCCCGCCCTTCGCCTCACTAGAATGCCTGTCGGGAACGACATGCCGCGCTTGAACCGGATCAAGGCAGACAAGTGAAGGTCGCGCGCACCACCGCCGACGGGAGTCTGGAACTCGCCGAGGCGCCGGAGCCGCCGATCAATACCGGCGAGGCGCTGATCGAACTCGTCTACTGCGGCCTGTGCGGAACCGATCTCTACAAGTTGGCCGACGCCGGCGGGACGCCGGGAGAGGTGCTCGGGCACGAAGTCGTCGGCAGGGTGATCGCGAGCCGCGCCGACTCGCTCGCACCCGGCGACCGGGTCATCGCTCCGCATCACGCCCCCTGCGGCGACTGCCGATTGTGCCGGTCCGGCGCCGAGACGATGTGCCCCCGGTTCGCGGAGAATCTGCTGGACCCGGGAGGTTTCAGTGAGCGCCTGCGGCTCAAGGCCCGGGCGGTTCAACGCACCGTACGCAAGCTCGACGACGGGCTCGCCGACGAAGCGGCCGCGTTCGTCGAACCGGCCGCCTGCGTGCTGCGGGGAATCGAACGCGCCGGCCTTCTCCGGAAGACGCCCGAGATCGTCGTGATCGGCGCCGGCTCGATGGGTCTGCTCCACCTGCTGGTGCTGAGAGCGGTCTTTCCCGGCGCCCGAGTCGTCGTCGCCGAGCCGGCGTCGGAGCGCCGGGCGCTCGCGCTAGAGCTGGGCGCCGACGCCGCCGCAGCCCCCGCAGAAGTCGCCGGGATGGCCCGGGGCAACCTGCCGGAAGGCGGCGCCGACGCCGTTTTCGACACGGCCGGAGGCCAGGAAGCCTTCAACCTGGCGCTCCAGGTCACCCGGCCGGGCGGCCGTGTCGTGCTCTTCGCGCACGCCGCCCGGGACGCCCGCGTCACCTTCGACATCAACGCCGTCTTCAAGTCCGAGCGCCAGGTGATCGGCGCCTACTCAGGCTCGCCCGCCGAGCAGGTGCGGGTGCTCGATCTGCTCCACCGGGGAGCGCTCGACCCGACGCCCTTGGTCACCCACCGCCTGCCCCTGGACCGCGCCGCCGAAGCCGTCGAACTGTGCCGGCGGCGGGCAGCCCTGAAGGTGCTGCTGCACCCGTGAACGCATGATCCCGAAACGCCAGACCCAGGCTTTTCTCACCGGCCCAGAGAGCGTCGAGCTGAAGCGGCTGCCGATGCCCGAACCCGGCGCTGGCGAACTGCTGATCCGGGTCGACGCCGCGACCACCTGCGGCACCGACGTCAAGGTCTACCGCCGTGGCGGCCATCCGACCATGCTGGCCCTGCCATCGCCCTTCGGCCACGAGGTCACCGGCACCGTCGTCCGAGCCGGCGCCGGGGCCGCTCACACCGAGGGCGACGCCGTCGTCATCGCCAACAGTGCCTCTTGCGGTGCGTGCACACCCTGCCGGCACAAACGGGAGAACCTCTGCCGCAACCTCGTCTACCTGAACGGCGCCTTCGCCGACTATCTCCTGATACCCGAAACCGTCGCGAAGCGCAGCGTTCACACGCGCCCCGACGGGCTCGAACCCGTGGTCGCCGCCCTGGCGGAGCCTCTGGCCTGCGCCGTTCACTGCCTCGAACGCTGCCTCGGGGCCTGGAGCGCTCCGCCCACGGAGGCGCGGACCCTGGTCATCGGCTGCGGGCCGCTGGGACTCATGCTGATCGACCTGTTCCACAGCATGCGGACTCACGTCTGCGCCGCCGACCCGCACAGCCACCGCCTCGACAAGGCGCGCTCCTTCGGCGCGGCCGAGACGCGTCTGGGCCGCGCCGGCGATGGCAGCGGCCCGGCGGCCGAAGACTCTTTCGACTTCGCGATCGACGCGACCGGTACGCCCGCCGGCTGGGACTACGCCGTCAAGTCGCTCGCTCCCGGCGGCGTCGCCGCCCTGTTCGGTGGTTGCCGTCCTGGAACCGACCTCGTGATCGACGCGGAGCGGGTGCACTACCAGGAACAAACGGTGCTGGGCGTCTACCACCATCGGCCCTCGTCGTTCCGCGCGGCGCTGGACCGGCTGATCGGCGCGCCGGAGCGCTACGGCGCACTGGTGGAACGCGAGCTGCCCCTAGAGCGGCTAACCGACGCTCTCGACCTGATGATCGCCCGGCACGCCCTCAAGGTCGCCATACGGCCGCACTCCAACTGACTGTCAGGACAAGCGTTTACGCAAGAGCGCCGTATACTGCGCCCCGCGGCCACCAGAGGCCGCGAAAGTCGAGCACCTCATGGCCGCTGCCGAGAATGACCTGTTGCCCGATCTCGAGGCGGTCCGCCAGGAGTTGGAGCGGATCGACGAGGAACTGCTGAAGGGCTTCCGGCGCCGCGTCGAACTGTCGCGCGAGGTCGCGGGCGCCAAGATCGCCGCCGCCTTCCCGTTCCGGGACCAGTTGCGCGAGGAGCAACTGCTGACCCGGGTGCGGACGATCGCCGCCGAACTCGACCTCGACCCTCACCAGACCGAGCGCATCTTCCGGCTGCTGATCGAGATGTCGATCGCGGCGCAGCAGGGCTACATCCGCGATCTCGACCGGGCGCCGCTGCGCGTCGCCTACCAGGGTGTCGAGGGCTCGTTCAGCCACCTGACCGCCCAGCGGCAGTACGCCGGACGGCCCGGAGGCGTCGTGCTCCAGGGCTACGAGCTGTTTCGGAGCGCCGCCGAGGGCGTCCGCGACGGCCGCCACGACATCGCCCTGCTGCCCATCGAGAACAGTACCGCCGGGAGCATCAACGAGACCTACGACCTGCTGGCCGAAGGGGGTCTGGTGATCACCGCGGAAGTCATCAGCAAGGTCGCGCACTGCCTGCTCGCACTGCCCGGGACGAAGATCGAGGATCTTCGGCTCGTGCTCTCACACCCCCAGGCGCTCCGCCAGTGCGACCAGTTCTTCCACGACCACGACTGGCTGCGGGCGCAACCCGAGTTCGACACCGCCGGTGCGGCCGCCCGCGTCCGCGAAGGCAACGACCGATCCGTCGGCGCCATCGCCAGCGAGCCGGCGGCGCGGGTCTTCGGCCTGGAGATCCTCGCTCATGGCATCCAGAACCAGGCCGGGAATTTCACCCGGTTCGTGGAAGTGGCCGCGGAAGCGGCGCCCTGCCCGCCCGACCTACCGTGCAAGACCTCGCTTCTTCTGGTCACCGGGCACCAGCCGGGCGACCTGGGCGACGTGCTGCGGAGCTTCTCGCGGCGCGGCGTCAACCTGACCAAGATCGAGTCCAGGCCGATCCCGGCAACGCCCTGGCGCTACTGCTTCTACCTGGACATCGAGGGGCACGCCGCCTCGGTGCCGGTGACCGAGGCGCTCCAGGCGATCGAAGCGAAGACGAAGGAGCTCCGCATCCTCGGCACCTATCCGAGCGCGTTGCCGCCAGCGCCCGCCGAACGCCCAGCCGAGGACGCGGCGGCCGAAGGCGCCTGAGCCCGCCTTGCCCGACCGCGCCGACGTCGTCTGCATCGGGGCCGGCATCATCGGCCTCGCTACGGCCCGGAGCCTCACCCGCCGCTTCGAGGACCTCGACATCCGCGTGGTCGAGGCGGAGCCCAGGCCCGCCGTTCACCAGACCGGCCACAACAGCGGCGTCATCCACTCCGGCCTCTATTACAAGCCCGGCTCGCTCAAGGCGCGCAACTGCGTCGGCGGCCGCAAGCGGCTGATCGACTACTGCGACCAGCATGGAATCCCCTACGACATCTGCGGCAAGCTCGTCATCGCGACCGACCCGGAGGAGATCCCCCGACTCGACGAACTGGAGCGTCGCGGCCGGGCGAACGGCCTTGCCGGACTCGAGCGCCTGCCTCCCGAGCGAATCCCCGAGTTCGAGCCGCACGCGACGGGCGTCGACGCGCTCTGGGTTCCCGAGACCGGCATCGTAGATTTCAAGGCCGTGGCCCGCGCCTACGCCGAAGAACTCGAGGCGGCCGGTGTCTCCCTCCATCTGCGGACGCGCGTCACCGGTCTCGCGCCACGCCCTGACGGAGTCGTCGTCGAGACCACGGCCGGCGAGTTCGAAGCCGGCCACGCGATCAACTGCGCCGGCCTTCAATCGGACCGCGTGGCGCGCATGGCAGGCCTCGATCCTGACGTGCGGATCGTCCCCTTCCGCGGCGAGTACTTCGACATCGCTCCGAAGCGCCGCCACCTGCTGCGCGGATTGATCTACCCCGTCCCCGATCCCCGTTTCCCCTTTCTCGGAGTGCACCTGACCCGGCGCGTCGACGGCTCGGTCGAGGCCGGCCCGAACGCGGTCCTGGCGCTCAAGCGCGAGGGCTACGACCGCGGCAGCTTCGACGCCCGCGACACCTGGAGCAGCCTGAGCTACCCCGGCTTCTGGAAGATGGCCCTCCGCTTCTGGAAGGTCGGCATCAGCGAGATGGCGCGCTCCGGCAGCCGCGCCCGCTTCGCCCGCGACCTGCGCCGTTTCGTCCCCGATCTCAGGGATTCCGACCTGATGCCCGGCGGCTCGGGCGTCCGTGCCCAGGCCCTGGATCGCAAGGGCAACCTGGTCGACGACTTCGCGATCGAGACGAGCCCGCGAATGCTCCACGTCCTGAACGCCCCGTCGCCCGGGGCGACGGCGTCGCTGGCGATCGGCGACACCCTGGCCGACCGGGCGGCGGAGACGTTCGGGCTGTGACGCGGGCCAGCGAAACCAGCATCGCTGTCAGTGAGGACCGGCGGGTCAGCGCCCTGCTGCTCGAGCCCGAGACGCCCCGCTGCCTGCTCGTCTTCGCCCACGGGGCCGGCGCCGGTATGCATCACGCGACGATCGAGACCTTCGCCCGAGGCGTGACCGCGTTCCGTATCGCCACGCTCCGATTCCAGTTCCCCTACACGGAAGCGGGCCGCCGCCGACCGGACCCGCCGCTCGTGTTGCAGCGAACCGTTCGGGCGGCGGTCGCGCACGCCAGGGCCATGCGCCCCGAACTGCCGCTCCTCGCGGGTGGACGCTCGATGGGAGGCCGCATGGCCTCCGGAGCCGACGCCGTCGATGCTCTCGACGTCGCCGGCTTCGTGTTCCACGCCTTCCCCCTGCACCCGCCGGGCAAGCCCGGAACGTCGCGTGCCGACCACCTGAGTCAGGGCGAGAAGCCGATGCTCTTCCTGAACGGCACCCGTGATCGGCTCGCCGACCCGGATCTCCTGACCGGCGTCTGCAAGCGACTCGGCCCGCGCGCCACGTTTCACCTCGTCGAAGGCGGCGACCACAGCCTGCACGTGCTGAAGCGGTCTGGCCGCCGGCAGGAGGACGTCGACCACAAGGTCGCGGAGGCGGTCAGCGAGTGGTGCCGGGACGCGCTGGGCCTGTAGGTCGCTCCGGACAGTAGCGGCGTCATCTCCGGTGATACCTTGCCGACATGCTCGGCTCAGGCTTCCTCGGCACGAGGGCCGACGCCTTCGTCGACTCCGCGATGGTCTTTCTCGTCGCGGCGCCGTTCCTGATGGCCTATGCAATTCGACTCGCACGGCAGCGCCGGTACCGCCAACACCGGAACCTCCAGGTGATCCTGCTGATTGCGGGCATAGTCGCCGTGCTGGCCCTGGAGGGCAGCATCCGCTTCGGTAGCGCGCAGGAGGCCTTCGCGTTGAGCTCCGCGACCGGTCCGTGGCGGGCCTGGCTCTTCTACGGCCACCTCGTCGTCGCCTTCGCGACGTCCATCGCCTGGTTCACGCTGGTGGCCCTGTCCTGGCGGCGCTTCGCCCTCACTCTGCCTGGTTCGTTCGGTGGGCCGCACCGGCGCACGGGGGCGCTGACTTTCGTCGGCCTGTTTCTGACCTCCGCCAGCGGAACCGCCCTGTACATCGTCAGTTTCGCCCTCTAAGGGTCGGACGGGAGCCGGAGCACCGGCCAGCGCCCCCTATAATCCGGCCCCATCATGAAACCGACTCCCCGCCGGCTTCTGCCGGCTCTCGTCCTACCCCTCTTGGCCTGCTCCTCCGACACCCTCGACCCCGGGCCGGTGGAGTACCCGGAGACCCGCCAGGTAGACCAGGTCGACGACTACTTCGGCGTCCAGGTCGCGGACCCGTACCGCTGGCTGGAAGACCTCGACGGTGAGGAGACGGCGGCCTGGGTGGCCGCTCAGAACAAGGTCGCGGAGCCGTTCCTGGCGGCGCTCCCCGGCCGTGAAGCGATCGAGAACCGGCTGCGTAGCATCTGGAACTACGAGCGCTGGAGTACGCCCGGCAAGCGCGGCGAGCGCTACTTCTACAACCACAACGACGGACTCCAGGACCAGAGCGTGGTCTACGTCGCGGAGTCGATGGACCAGGAGGGTGACGAGCCGCCCGGACACGTGCTGCTCGACCCGAACACCTGGAGCGACGACGCGACGGTGGCGCTGGCCGGGTTCGCGCCCAGCCGGGACGGCCGCTACGTCGCCTACGCGCAGTCGGACGGTGGCTCGGACTGGCGGAAGTGGAAGGTCCGTGATGTCGAGAACGGCGAGGACACGGGCGACCTGATCGACTTCACGAAGTTCACGTCGATCTCCTGGATGCCCGACAACTCGGGCTTCTTCTACAGCCGCTATCCCCCGCGCGAGGACGACCCGACCAGAGGCGACGGCTCGAAGGCGGTTTCCGTCTACTTCCATGCCCTGGGCACGGACCAGGCAGACGACCGGCTCGTGTTCAGCCAGCCCGAACACGCGCGCCGCAACCCGTACGCCTCGGTGTCCGAGGACGGCGCATACCTGCTGGTCAGCCTCCAGGAGGGCTACCTGGAGAACGCGGTCCACTACCGCGAGATCGACGAGCCGGACTCGGCGATCCGCCCGCTCCTCGACCAGTGGGACGCTCTCTACGGCTACATCGTCAACGTGGGCCCGGTGTTCCTGTTCGAGACGAACAAGGACGCGCCGCGCAACCGGATCGTCGCGGTCGATCTGAACGACGAATCGCCCGAAGGGAACCCCATGCTGCACGAGGTGGTCCCTGAAGCCGGGGACACGCTTTCGTACGCCTCCGCCGTGGGCGGCAAACTGGTTCTGAACTACCTGCACGATGCGCGCACCGTCGTCCGCCTGGCCGAGCCGAACGGCGCAAAGCCAGCGACGCCGGCCGGCGAGGTCGACCTGCCGGGCATCGGCACCGCCGGCGGCTTCGGCGGTCGCTGGGAGGACACCGAGACGTTCTACTCCTACTCCAGCTTCGGTACCCCGTCCCAGATCCACCGCTACGACGTGGCCAGCGGCGAAAGCACGTTGATCCGCCGCCCCGCGATCGACGCCGAGCTCGACGGCTACGAAACGGAACAGGTCTTCTACGAGAGCCGCGACGGCACCCGCATCCCCATGTTCATCACGCATCGTGCCGGGCTCGAGAAGAACGGCGACCACCCGACTCTCCTCTACGGTTACGGCGGCTTCAACATCTCGCTGACGCCCGGCTTCTCCTCCTCTCGCCTTGCCTGGCTGGAAATGGGCGGCGTGCTGGCGATCCCGAACCTGCGCGGCGGCGGCGAGTACGGCCGCGAGTGGCACCTGGCCGGCACGAAGGAGAACAAGCAGAACGTCTTCGACGACTTCATCGCCGCCGCCGAGTGGCTGGTCGCCGAGGGCTACACGAGCGCCGGCCGCATCGCGATCCAGGGCGGCAGCAACGGCGGCCTCCTGGTCGGCGCGACGCTCAACCAGCGGCCCGACCTGTTCGCGGCGGCCCTGCCGGCGGTCGGCGTCCTCGACATGCTGCGCTACCACCTGCCGAGCGCGAACGCCCGCAACTGGTCGACGGACTACGGCCTCTCCGAAAACGAGGACGAGTTCCGGGCCCAGTACGCGTACTCGCCGCTCCACAACGTGCAGGAGGGCGCCTGCTATCCGCCGACCCTGATCACGACCGCCGACCACGACGACCGGGTCGTGCCCTGGCACAGCTTCAAGTACGCCGCCGAGATGCAGCAGGCGCAGGGCTGCAACAATCCGGTCCTGATCCGGGTCGAGACGCGGGCCGGCCACGGCGCCGGCAAGCCGACCTGGATGCAGATCGAGGACGTCGCCGACCAGTGGGCCTTCGCCGCCTGGGCGCTGGGCCTTGAACCGAGCTTCTAGCGGCGCCCGTACACCATGGCGACGCCCTACCGGCACACGATCCGCGTCCGCTACGGCGAGGTCGACAAGCAGGGCGTGGTGTTCAACGCCCACTACATGGCGTACATGGACGACGCGCTGGAGAACTGGTTGCTCGGCATCAGGGAGGTGCGGGCGAAGCTGGGCTGGGAGATGATGCTCCGCCGCACGACGATCGACTTCCTGGGCTCGGTCACCGACGGCGACCTGCTCGACATCGACCTCGCCATACGCCACTGGGGCCGCACGTCCTGGACCCTCGGCTACCGCGGCAGCCACGAAGGACGGCTCATCTTCACCGCCGAAGTCCTCTACGTCAGCGTCCACGCGCCGGAGTACACCAAGATGGAGACGCCCGCCGAGATCCGCGCCTACATGGGACCGGAGACCGACCTGGACGAGGCGCGCGCCTGAGGCCGGACGCCGGCCTCCCGCCGCTCCCCCGCTCGTTCTACACGCCAACGGCGCTCGACGTGGCGCCGCGGCTCCTGAACAAGGTCCTGGTCCGCGGCAGCCGCGTCGCCCGGATCGTCGAAGTCGAGGCCTACGAGGGCGCCAACGATCCGTCCAGCCACGGCCACCGCGGGATGACGAACCGCACCCGGACGATGTTCGGGCCGCCCGGACGTCTCTACGTCTACCTCACCTACGGCATGTACCACTGCGCCAACGTCGTCTGCGGCGAGGACGGCGTCTGCTCGGCCGTCCTGCTGCGCGCCGCCGCACCGCTGGACGGCGCCGGCGCCATGCGCCGCGCACGTAACGCGGCCAGCCGCAGGCGTTCAACCGAGCCGTTTCGCGTGGTCGACCTCTGCTCCGGACCCGCCCGCCTGTGCCAGGCCTTCGGCCTCGACCGTCGCGACGATGGCGTCGATCTGGTCGGCTCCGCCACTCATCCCCGGCAGCGCCTGCCGATCCTCATCGTCGACGACGGCACGCCGCCTCCCGAGAGCCCGGGCCGCAGCGGCCGCATTGGCGTCACGCGAGCCCCGAACCGGCTCTGGCGGTTCTACGTCGCCGGCGACGCGAACGTGTCCAGGGGACCGCGCCCCTGAACCCAGGTGGCGCGTTTCGCGCCACCTGCGAACCCGGACCGCGCGAGTCAGCGAGCGCGGCCACGGGCCTCCTAGCCACCGCCCTCGCTCATCGCCCGCAGCCGCACGACCAGGCTCGACGTGTCCCAGCGCAGACCGCCGAGCGCGGTGACCTCGCTGTAGAACTGGTCGACCAGCGCAGCCAGGGGCAGGTGCGCGCCGTTCCGGCGTGCCTCCTCCAGCGCGATGCCGAGGTCCTTGCGCATCCACTGGACCGCGAAGCCGTAGTCGAACTTCCCCTGAACCATCGTCTCGGCGCGGTTGTCCATCTGCCAGGACCCGGCGGCGCCGGTCGAGATGGCACCGACCACCGCCAACGGGTCGAGACCGGCCTTCTCCGCGAAGTGGATGCCTTCCGACAGGCCCTGGACGATGCCGGCGATGCAGAGCTGGTTGACCGCCTTCGTCAACTGGCCGCTGCCGGCGGGGCCGAGCAGGGTGACCGCACGGCTGTAGCAGTCGATGACCGTGTTGACCCGCTCGAAGACGTCCGGTTCGCCGCCGCACATGACGGTCAGCGCACCGTTCTCGGCGCCCGCCTGACCGCCCGAGACGGGCGCGTCGACGAAGCCGCAGCCCGTGTCCGTGCAGGCGCCGGCGAGTTCACGGGCGAGCCGCGCCGACGCCGTCGTGTGGTCAACGAGGACGCTGCCCGCGGCCATGCCCTCAAGGGCACCGCCCGAGTCCAGCGTCACCGCCCGCACGTCGTCGTCGTTACCGACGCAGCAGAAGACGAACTCGGCGCCTGCCGCGGCCTCGGCCGGTGTCGAGGCGCTCTTGCCACCGTGCTCTTCGACCCACTGCTCCGCCTTGGCCGCGGTGCGGTTGAACACCGTCACGCGATGTCCGGCTGCCGCCAGGTGGCCAGCCATCGGGTAGCCCATGACTCCAAGTCCGACGAACGCTACGTCTGCCATACCACTACCTCCTCAGGCCGCGAGTCGCGCCGCCCGAACTTGATCGATGAGGCGCGATCCTAGCCGTCCCCAAACAAGGGGGGCGGGCGCCCGAAGGACGCCCGCCCGAGGAGCGGAGGCTTGTGCCTGCGCGTTCAGTTCCGATGACGAGGACCGCGGCCACCAGGACCGGAGAGTCCGCGGAAGCCGCCGCGACCATTCTCCTGCAGGGCTTCCCAGCGGATCCGCTGGTCACGGTCGAGCAACCGTGTCGCATCCTCGTGAGCCTGGACTCTCGAGTCCCTCAGTTGACGCGCAACCGCCCGGCGGTCGAGTTCCAACTGGCCGACGACGGCCGGGTCGGGGTTTTCGAGGTTCGCCTCGGTCTCGAGACGCTCCGTGATGTCGCGCATCTGACGCACCAGAGGCCGCACGCTCGCTTCGTGCTCCTCGCGCAGACGGCGCCACTCTTCCTTCTGGTCCTCCGTCAACTGGAGCACCCGCGCCATGCGCTCGGCGTCGCGCTCCGCGAAGTCGCCGCGGGCGCCTCGCCTGGACTGGCGGTCTTCGCCCTCCTCGACTGCCGCGAGCCCTGTTGCCGCGACGACGAGCAAAGCGGGAAGCAGGGTGCGGGCGATACGGATCGAACGGTTCAGGGTTGTCTTCATTTCGAGCACCTCCTCTTAGGGGTGTGAGGGATCAAACGTGAAGAGACAGTACGAGCCCTGGCCCTGCCAGTCATCAAGCCGGTGCAAGATGTCTGTAACGCTTGTAAAGCCTCTCGCCGGTACGGTTTCCACCACGCCCCCTGTAGCTACACTGCCTTCCAATGGCTGATCGGCGCATCTCCGGCCGCAGGCGGCGTTCGAGCGACCGCTGGCTCCTCGTCATCGCTCTGATCGCCACCGCTCTCCTGGCAGCGCTGGCGGTGCTCCAGTACCACTGGACTGGTGCGCTCAGCGACGCCGCGAACCGGCGGATGCGGGCAAACCTCGAGGAGTCGAGCCGCCTGCTCGCGAACGACATCGACGGCCAGCTCTCGGAACTCCAGTTGACCCTGCTGCGAGCGGCAACCTCCAGCAGTCCACGGCAGGCCCGTGGCGACGAGCGATCAGTACTGCTCGCCGACACGCTCTCCCGGCTCCTCCAGGACTGGCGCGAACGCGCCGACTTTCCGGCCATCCTCGACCGGACGCGTATCGTGTTCGCAGACCGCCGTTCGACGCGCGGGGTCTTCCGGTTGGACGAGGGAAGCGGCCAACTCCAGGCCGAGACGGACCCTGACGTCCTCGATGAACTGGAGCGTCTCCTGCGCCGGCCTGGCAGTCCCGCGCCGGCGCCGCGGACCGACCGACTGGTCATGCCGATTCCGGCTCGCGGGCGGGGCGCGCGCGACGGCCCGCCCGGCCCGGCGGGCCTGATCGTGGCGACTCTCAGGTCCACGGCCATCGAGGAACAGATGCTGCCGGCGCTGATCGAGCGGCATTTCGGCGCCACCGCGGACGGCGCTGCACCCACGTACCTGGTCACGGTGACCGACACGACAAGTTCCCCGCCCCGGCTCCTGTATCCGCATTCCGGTGACCGGGCCGAGAATGGCGCTGATGCGGCGGCGCGAACGGCCGACATCGAGTTCGCGGCGTTCCGCGCGGTCGAGCGCGAGAGTGGCCGTCGCTTCGGACCCGGGAGCCGAGGCCGGGCCGAACGAGCAGAACGCGCTCGACCGGGGCTCGTGCAGCCCGGCGGACCCTGGCTGGTCCGCATCACCCATCGCAGAGGGTCGCTCGAGGCCGCGACCAGCGCGGCCCGCCGGAGGAACCTCTACCACAGCTCCGGGGCCCTGTTCCTGATCGGCGTCGCCTTCGCCCTGGTCCTGGTGTCCGCCCGCCGCGCCCGGGCCCTGGCCGCCCAGCAGGTCGACTTCGTCGCCGGCGTCTCCCACGAGTTGAACACGCCGCTCCAGGCGATCCGCTCGGCGGGCGAGAACCTGCGGAGCGGAATCGTCCACAGGTCAGATGATGTCCGCGGCTACGGCGAGCTGATCGAACGCGAGGAGCGCCGACTGTCGCAGCTGGTTCAGCAGGCGCTCCAGTGGGCCGGCATCGGCCGGAGTACGGCGCGGAAAGCCACGGCCGACATCGACCTCGGCGAACTGCTGCGCACGACAGTCGCCGAGTCGAAGTGGTTTCTGGAGGAGAACGACGTCCAACTCGAGCTCAAAGGGATGGACGATCTCCCCTTGTTCCCGGGCGACCGCGAGGGCCTGATCACCGTCTTCATGAACCTGTTGCACAACGCGGCCAAGTACGGCCGCGGCGCCGACGGCGCGGTGCGGGTGAGAATCGATGCGAGCGGCGACGCGGACGGGCGTGGGGTCACCGTCGCCGTCACCGACGGCGGTCCCGGCATCCCGAAGGCGGAGCAGCGGCGCATCTTCGACCCCTTCGTCCGCGGTCTCGCCGCAACCGAGAGCAGCTTGCCTGGCTCGGGCCTGGGCCTGAGCCTCGCGCGCAACACGATAGAGGACCACGGCGGCTCGATTACCGTGGACAGCGAGCCTGGGCGCACGACCTTCCGCGTCGTGCTGCCGGTGCACACTCCATGAGCGCGCGCCTGCTCCTGGTCGAGGACGAACCCAGCCTTGCCCGCACCCTGAGCGACCGGCTGGCCGCGGAAGGCTATGAGGTCGTCATCGCGGCCGACGGCCCGTCGGGCGAACAGTCGGCCAGGGACGGCGGCTTCGACGTCGTCCTGCTCGACGTCAACCTCCCCGGCAAGAACGGTTTCGATGTCTGCCGGGACCTACGCCGGGACGGCACCGACATTCCCATCCTGATGCTGACGGCCCGTAACGAACTCGTCGACCGTGTCCTCGGCCTGAAACTGGGCGCCGACGACTACCTCGCCAAGCCGTTCGAGACGCTGGAGCTGCTGGCTCGGATCGAGGCGCTGATGCGGCGGAGCCAGACCGAAACGCAGACATCGCCAACAGCGGCCGACGCCGCCCGCGGCTATCGCTTCGGCAACGTCCGCGTCGACTTCGACCGCGCCCAGGTGTGGCGAACAGCGGCAGACGGCTCCGAGGCCGAGATCGCCTGCTCGGCGCTCGAGTACCGCCTGCTCAGGTTCCTGATCGAGCACCGCGGTCAGGTCCATGACCGCGACCGCCTGCTCGACGAGGTCTGGGGCTACGACGCGACGCCGACGACCCGCACCGTCGACGTCCACGTGTCGTCGCTGCGCCAGAAGATCGAGCCGAATCCGGGCCGGCCCGAGTTCATCGTCACGGTGCACGGGCTCGGCTATCGGTTCGACGGCTGACGACGGATCGCCGTTTGGGGGCGATTCGATAACCTTCGCTGCTTCGCAGCAAAGCGCCCCGGCCGCCCGCCATGTCCGACGATTCCGCCAGTACCAGGCCCCTCGACTTCATCCGTGAACGCGTGCGCGCCGATGTCGCGGCCGGCAAGCACGGCGGCCGAGTGGTCACGCGTTTCCCGCCTGAGCCGAACGGTTACCTGCACATCGGCCACGCGAAGGCGATCTGCCTCGACTTCGGCGTCGCCGAGGAGTACGGCGGTCACTGCAACCTGCGCTTCGACGACACGAACCCGACCGCGGAGGACACGGAGTACGTCGAGGCGATCGAGCGTGACGTGCGCTGGCTCGGCTTCGACTGGGGCGGCGAGGCGCTCTACGCGTCGGACTACTTCGACCAGCTCTACGAGTGGGCGCTGGAACTGATCCGCAAGGACAAGGCCTACGTCTGCAGCCTGAGTCCGGAGGAGGCGCGCGCCTACCGCGGGCGCTGGAACGAGCCAGGCCGCGACAGCCCCTACCGCGACCGCTCCGTGGAGGAGAACCTCGACCTCTTCGAACGGATGAAGAACGGCGAGTTCGCGAACGGGACGCACACACTGCGCGCGAAGATCGACATGTCCTCGTCGAACATGAACCTGCGCGACCCGGTGCTCTACCGGATCCTGCACGCGGAACACCACCGCACGGGCTCCACGTGGTGCATCTACCCCATGTACGACTGGGCCCACGGCCAGTCCGACGCGATCGAGGGCGTGACCCACTCGCTGTGCACCCTCGAGTTCGAGGACCACCGGCCTCTCTACGACTGGTTCCTCGACCACATCGACGGCATCCACCTGCCGCAGCAGATCGAGTTTGCCCGCCTCAACCTGACCTACACACTGACCTCGAAGCGCAAGCTGAGGCGGCTGATCGACGAAGGCCTGGTCGACGGCTGGGACGATCCGCGGATGCCCACGCTGACCGCTCTCCGCCGCCGCGGCTGCCCGCCCGAAGCGATCCGCGACCTCTGCGCGCGCGTCGGCCTGACGAAGAACGACTCGGTCGTCGACCTCAGCCAGCTCGAGTTCGCGATCCGCAACGAACTGAACCGGACCGCGCCGAGGGCGATGGCCGTGCTGCGGCCGCTCAAGGTGGTGATCGAGAACTACCCCGACGACCGCGAAGAGGAACTCGAGGCGATCAACAACCCGGAGGACGCCTCGGCCGGCACTCGCAAGGTGCCATTCTCCAGGGTCCTGTACATCGAACGCGACGACTTCCGGCGCGACCCGCCACGGAAGTTCTTCCGGCTCGCACCGGGCCGGGAAGTGCGGCTCCGCTACGCCTACTTCATCACCTGCACCGACGTGATCGAGGACGACGACGGCAACGTCACAGAACTCCGCTGCACCTACGATCCGGCGACCCGCGGCGGCGACGCGCCCGACGGTCGAAGGGTCAAGGCCACCCTGCACTGGGTATCGGCGGCGCACGCGATCCGGGCCGAGGTCCGGCTCTACGACCGGCTGTTCAACCACCCGAATCCGGCCGGCGCGGCCGGCGAGATCGAGGATCATCTGAACCCCGGGTCCCTGGAGGTCCTGAGGGACTGCCAGCTCGAACCCAGCCTTGCCCTAGCCGCTCCGGGCGACCGGATCCAGTTCGAGCGGCTCGGCTACTTCTGCGTCGATCCGGACAGCGCGCCCGGCGCGCCGGTGTTCAACCGGACGGTGACGCTGCGGGATACGTGGGCGAAGATCGAACGGGCACAGAAAGCGTCAGCCGGCTAGCGCCTCGAAGCGCTTCTGCAGCTTTTTCATCCGCTTGCCGGAGATGCCGCCGAGCGCCTCGATGGCGTGGCGAATACGGGCACGCACCAGGTCCGGGCCGAGGATCTCCATCGACTGGAACAGGGGCAGCGACGCGGCCTCGCCCGACATGGCGACGTAGAACGGCCGGGTCAGGTCACGCAGACTGAGTCCGAGCACTTCGGACAGGTGCCGGAAGTGGCCCTGGACGACGTCGGCAGTGAACTCCTGCTCGCGCTCCAGCGTCCACAGCATGAATTGAAACGTCTCGGCGATCTGGGTCTCTTCGAGCCCCTTCACCGCCAGCTTCTCCCGATCGACCGTGGGCGCGTCGACGAACAGGAAGCTCGTCAGCCGGCCCCAGTCGCCGAGCGTCTCCAGGCGCGGCTGCGCTAGGGCGGCGATCGCGGCAAGCCGCTCCTGCCCCATCGACCAGTCCCGTACGAGGTCCGCCAGGCCGTCGGCGTCGTAGTCCTCGCGCAGGTAGCGGGCGTTCAGCCAGCGCAGCTTGTCGAGGTCGAAGACGGGGCCTCCGAGCGAGATGTCCTCCAGGCGAAACCCGTCCACGAGCTGGTCGAGGCTGAACTTCTCCTCGCCCTCGGCGC
Organism: Acidobacteriota bacterium; assembly: GCA_028877275.1. GTDB lineage: Bacteria > Acidobacteriota > Thermoanaerobaculia > Multivoradales > Multivoraceae > Multivorans. The sequence continues at coordinate 165,072 of JAPPFP010000009.1, read as the reverse complement.
GGCTCGACACCATGAGTCCCAGGAAGTTGAGCAGCGCACCGGGAAGAAAGCCGGCGTCCCGGAACCAGGTGATCGACGTCGGGTTGCGGCGCTTCGAGAGCTTCGACCGGTTCGCGTCGTTGTTGCGCAGGAGCGGCAGGTGGCAGAAGACCGGCGGCTCGTAACCCAGCGCCTCGAACAGGCGCAGGTGCTTGGGCAGGGAGTTGATCCACTCTTCGCCGCGGATTACGTGGCTGATCCCCATCGCGTGGTCGTCGACGACGCACGCGAGGTGATAGGTGGGATAGCCGTCGGCCTTGAGGATCACCTGGTCGTCGATCAGCTCCCACTCGCGGCGGATCTCGCCGCGTAGCAGGTCCCGCATGACGCATTCGCCCTCGGTCGGCATGGCCAGGCGGATCGTGTGGGGCTCTCCCGCGGCCGCTCGGCGCTCGGACTCGGCGACCGGCAGGTCCCGGCACCGGCGGTCGTAGCCCGGGAAACGCTGCTGCGCGCGGTTCTCCCGGCGCATCTCGTCGAGCCGCTCCCGGGTGCAGAAGCAGCGGTAGGCGCTGCCGTCCGCGAGCAGACGGTCGACCTCCGAGCGGTACAACTCCAGCCGCTCGCTCTGCCGGTACGGGCCCTCGTCCCAGTCCAGGCCCAGCCAGCGCAGGGCGTCGAGGATCGCCGCCTCCGACTCGCGGCTCGAGCGGGCGCGGTCCGTGTCCTCGATCCGCAGTACGAACACGCCGCCGCGGCTGCGCGCGAAGGCCAGGTTGACGAGCGCCTGATACGCGGTGCCGACGTGGGGGTCGCCGGTCGGCGACGGCGCCACCCGGACCCGTACCGGCACTGCGGTCTCCGGTCCCGGCGCGCTCATCCGCGTGCCCTCTCGCGATACCGGGCGAGCAGCCGCCGGTGTACCTGCAGCTCGCCGTCGTCGGCGCCGGCCCGTTCGAGCGTCTCGACCACCTGTTCGATCCGGCGGGCCGCGTCGTCGTAGAGGCCGGCGCCACCCAGGGCGTCCGCCAGTTCGAGCTGGAGCTGAATCATCAGTTCCCGCATCCGCGGTTCGGAGGCGCCGACCCCGGCCGCTCGGTCGAGCCGCTCGAGAGCCCGCGCCACGTCGTTCTCCCGCATCGCCAGCATCGTCGTGACGAGCAGCATGTGGATGTCGGCCGGGTCTTCGGCAAGGACGCGCTCGGCCTCGGCAGCCGCCTCCCCGAACTGTCCGAGCTTGAACAGGGCGCCCGCCAGCACGGCCTGCCCACCCGCCAGATCGGGATCGAGTTCGAGAGCGCGGCGGGCGGCCGCGGCCGCTTCCCGTGGGCGGTTCATCCGGTCGTGAACGCCGGCCGCCGCGAAGTGCGCCTGGGCGTTGCCGGGTTCCAGTTCGAGCAGCCGCCGCAGTTCCCCGAGCGAAGCCTGCAACTGCCCCGTTTCCCGGTAGGTCTTGCTCCGGCGCAGGAAGCTCTCCGAGTCCACCGCCAGCAGATCGACCTCGGCCCGGCGCGGGTCGCGCTGGTGGAGCAACGGCGGCAGCTCGCGCGCCGCCTGGGCGAGACGCCTCGCCCCGTCGCGGTCGCCTGCACGGTGCCGGGCGCGCGACAGCATGGCGACGATCGCCTGGGTCTCGGGGCTCAGTTCGTATGCCCGTTCGAGGTGCCGCGTGGCCTGATCGACGTCACCGCGCGCGAGGGCGAGCCGGCCGAGGCCGAGATGGGCCACCGCGTTGTCGGGTTCGAGACGGGCGGCTTCGCGGTAGTGCTCGTCCGCATCGGCGGCGAAGCCGATCTTCTCCAGAGCAGAAGCGAGCCGGATGTGGGCCGGCGCGTAGCTGGGGTCGATTTCGACGGCCCGACGGTAGAGCGCCGTCGCCGCGACCGGATCGCTCGCCTCTTCGACGTTCGCTCGCAGGTAGATCCAGCGAAAGTCGCCGGGTGCCAGCCGCGCGGCCTCGGTGTAAGCGGCCGCGGCCTCGTCGTCGAACTGGTGAGCATGGAGGGCCATGGCGAGCCGGCCCCAGGTGGAGGGCGAGTCGGGTTCGCGGGCCGCGGTGGCGAGTTCCTTCTCGATGGCCGCGCGTACGCGGGGTTCGACGGCGGTGAGATCGGGGGTGGGGAGTTCGGCGGCATGAGCGTTGACGGCGGAGAGGGAGAGGAGGCTTGCAGCGATAACGCCGCCGCGGATGCCGGCCAGAAGGCCGGCGCACCGACAGTCGGAGCGACGCTGCGCGCTGCTCATCGGCCTTCTCCGCGGAGGAGAGTCACTTCGCTGCCGCTGGCGGCGCCGTCAAAGGTCTCGAGCGTGCCGCCGGGCCAGGTCACCTCGAAGTGCTCGACGGCGGCCGCGTCGCCGAGGCCGATGTGGACTGGCGCTTCGCCGCCGGTCAGGTAGCCGCCGAGCGGCAGTACGAGGCGCCGGAGCGGACGGCCGTCGATCCTGGCTAAGACCGAGGCGCCGATCGCCGTGCGACGCAACTCCGGGTCGATCACGCGCAACCGCACCCATCCGGTCCAGGTTCGAGCCTCCGTCTCGGCCTCCGTGATCGTCTCGTTGCGGTAGACGCGCGCCGGTCCCTCGAGGTTGCTGACCAGCAGATCCAGATCGCCGTCGCCTTCCAGATCGAACGGAACCAGGCCGCGGCTCACGTCGAGCGCCGTCCCGAAGTCGCCGGAAGCGGCGCTGCCATCGGCGAAGACGCCGGCGCCGTCGCCGAGCATCAGCAGGTTCGGCTCGGCGTATCCGCGCCAGAACCAGTCGTCTCGTTCCGACAGCACCTCCGGGCGCCGCTTGACCGCTCCGTTGACCACGGCCAGATCCAGATCCCCGTCGTTGTCGGCGTCGAAGAAAGCGGAGCCGAAGCCCGTGTACGGCGTGCTCGGCGCCGCGAGACCGGCCTCGGCTGCCCGGTCCTCGAAGCCGTCCGTCGCCCCCGGCGTTCCGCCCAGGTTCACGTACAGCGTGTTCGTCTCCTCGATCAGGTGACTCAGGAACAGGTCGAGGTCCCGGTCCCCGTCGATGTCACCCAGTGCTATGCCCATTCCCGCCTCGCCGACACCGAACCGATTGTAGGCCGCGCCGAGCAGCACCGCGTCGTCCTCGAAGAGCCCGTCGCCACGGTTGATCCAGAGCTGGTTCGGATCGGCGTCGTTGGCGACGTAGACATCGGGCCGTCCGTCCTCGTCGAGGTCGGCGGCGACAACGCCGAGGCCGGCGTCCTCGATCAGCGAAAGGCCGGCGTCCCGGCTGCGATCGACGAAGCGCCGGCCGCCCTCGTTCCGGTAGAACACGTCCGCCTCGCCCTCGAACTGCTGTGGACCGCAGTAGTCGACCCGGCCGCCCTGGACCTGGCACTCACGGGCCTCGTTCCACTGGACGTAGCGGGCCACGTACAGGTCGAGCCAGCCGTCGACGTCCGCGTCGAAGAACGCCGCCGAGGTCGACCAACCGGGGGTGGCGACACCGAACTCCTCCGTCGCGTCGACGAAGCGACCGCCGCCCTCGTTCCGGTAGAGCACGTCGGGGCCCAGGTTCGTCACGTAGAGATCGAGATCGCCGTCGTTGTCGATGTCCCCGACCGCGGCGCCCATGCCGTAGCCCGGGTTGTCGAGCCCGGACCCCGCGGTCGCGTCGACGAAGCGGCCACGGGGCCGCTGCTGGTAGAAGCGGTTGCGCCCGGCCTCACCGGCGATCTCGGTACCCGCGTTCGGGAAGTAGAGGTCGAGAAGGCCGTCGCCGTCCGCGTCGAACGCAGCGACGCCGCCGCCCATGATCGCCGGCATCGGGAACATCCCGGCCGAGCCGGTCGCGTGGACGAAGTCGAGGCCGGTTTCGGCGGTCACGTCGACGAACCGCACGCCGCCCTCGGCCGCCACGTCCGTCGACGGCGCTGCCGCCGGCTCTGGAGCGCTTTCCTCCGGCGCACAGCCGAGGATCGCAGATGCAGCGGCGACCAAAGCGAGAAGCCGCATCAATTGACCCCGGCAGCGGCGTCCGCCTCCAGCCGACGGCGCCGGCGGGCGTAGCGCCGGATCATCCCCAGCATCGTCTCCTCGTCGTGGATGCCGCACAGCGGGAAGACGTCGAGCATCAGGGTCGGCACGCCCTCGACTCCGGCCGCCACCGCGCTGCGGGTGACCTCGGCCAGCCGGCGGCCCGAAGCGAGATCGTCGGCGGCGCCAAGCGGGAAGGGGACGCGGCGCGCGAAGTCCCGCAGCAGGTCTTCGATCTCGCTCCGCTGCTCGTAGTGCGCCGCGAAGGCGGCATCCCGCCATTCCCGTTCGATCGCCGGCTCGAGTCCGCGATCGATTCGTTGGTCCAGGACCACCGCGACCTCGCCGGCAAGGCGCGAGTCGGGCCAGCGCGCCGGCGGATCGAAGTCAACGTCCAACGCCGCCGCTACCCTCAGCAGACTCTGCCGCCGCGCCGGGTCGAGAAGCCTGCCGCGCTGGAAGTTCCCGACCCCGGTCAGGTCGATCGCCTTCCACCGCAAGTCGACGCGCTCCGCCGCGAGCGGTTCGTCGATCCGCGCCAGCACCCGGTGCGCCACGTAGCTCAGGCTGGAGGCGAAGTCGTAGTAGACGAACACCTCGAGCGGCGCATTCCCGGGGGCCGGCCCGCCGTCTCCGCTCAACTCGCGTACCCCTCGGGGTTCGCGCTCTGCCAGCGCCAGGCGTCGACGCAGATGTCGTCCAGGCCGCGCTCCGCCTTCCACGCGAGGTCGCGACCCGCGAGCGTCGGATCCGCCCATACTTCCGTCGCGTCACCCTGCCGCCGCCCTTCGCGCACCGTCGGGATCTCCCGGCCGCTGGCCCGTCTCACGGCCTCGAGCACCTCGAACACCGTGACCCCGCAACCGGTCCCGAGGTTGTACTCGGCGCAGCCGTTGACCGCCGGCAGGTGGTCCAGGGCCCGCAGGTGCCCCGTCGCCACGTCGACGACGTGGAGATAGTCCCGGATCGCCGTGCCGTCCCGGGTCGGATAGTCCGTCCCGAACACCCGTAGCTGCGGCAGCCTGCCCACGGCGACCTGCATGGCCCCAGGCAGCAGGTTCTCCGGCAGGCCCCGCGGATCCTCGCCAATCCGGCCACTCGGGTGGGCTCCGGCCGGATTGAAGTAGCGCAGCGACAGGATTCGCCAGTCGTCCTCCGACGCCGCGAGGTCGCGCAGCAGGCGCTCGACGTGGAGCTTCGTGTGGCCGTAGGGATTGGAGGGTCTGAGTGGCGCGCTCTCCGCCAGCGGACAGGCGCCCGGCTCCGGGTCGCCGTAGACCGTCGCGGACGACGAGAACACGAGCCGGCGGACATCGTGACGACGCATCGCCCGCAAGAGACTGATCGTGCCCGCCACGTTCGTCCGGTAGTAGCCGAGCGGGTCGACGCAGGACTCACCCACCGCCTTCTTCGCGGCAAAGTGGATGACCGCCGCGCAGCCGACCTCGCCGAACGCGCGCTCGAGCACATCCTCGTCGAGTAGGTCCCCTTCGACGAAGCGCAGGCTCCGGCCCGCCAGTTCCTGGACCCGGCGCAGCGCTTCGGGCGAGCTGTTCGAAAGGTCGTCGACGACCGTGACGTCCCAGCCGGCGGCCAGAAGCTCGACACAGGTGTGGCTGCCGATGAAGCCGGCTCCGCCGGTGACCAGAACCCGCTCCGCCATGCGGTGGAGTCTATTGGCCGGTGCTACGATCGCGCGCCGGATCTGAGAGGGAGCTTAGGCCATGCAGACACCCGTACGAGTCGCCGTCACCGGAGCCGCCGGTCAGATCGGCTATTCCCTGATCTTCCGCATCGCGGCCGGCGAGATGCTGGGGCCGGAGCAGCCGGTCAGCCTGCACCTGCTGGAGATTCCGCCGGCCATGGATGCGCTCGCCGGCGTGGTCATGGAGCTCCGCGACTCGGCCTACCCGCTGCTCCACGAGGTCGTCACGAGCTCGGAAGCCGACGAGGCCTTCGACGGCGTGGACATGGCGATGTTGGTCGGTGCGCGGCCGCGCGGACCGGGCATGGAGCGCAAGGACCTGCTGCAGGCGAACGCGGCGATCTTCTCGGTTCAGGGCAAGGCGCTGAACGCGCACGCGAGCCGTGACGTGCGAGTCGTCGTGGTCGGCAACCCGGCCAACACGAACGCCCTGATCGCGGCCAGCAACGCGCCGGGCCTCGACCGGCGGCAGTTCACGGCGATGACGCGGCTCGACCACAACCGGGCGATCAGCCAGCTCGCGGAGAAGACAGGCGCCCACACGACCCGGGTGCGCCGCATGACGATCTGGGGCAACCACTCGGCGACCCAGTACCCGGACCTCAACCACGGCCTCGTCGAGGGCCGACCGGCGCCCGAGCTGGTTGACGAGGCCTGGACCCGCGAGGAGTTCATCCCCACCGTTCAGCAGCGCGGCGCGGCGATCATCAAGGCGCGCGGCGCCTCGTCGGCGGCCTCGGCGGCCGCCGCCGCGATCGACCACATCCGCACCTGGGTCCAGGGAACGCCCGACGGCGACTGGGTGAGCATGGCGATTCCTGCCGACGGCAGCTACGGGACGCGCGAAGGCGTCGTCTACTCGTTCCCGGTGACCACCAGCGATGGCGACTACTCGATCGTCCAGGGCCTCGACGTCGACGAGTTCAGCCGTGGCCGGATGCAGGCGACGCTCGACGAGTTGTTCGAAGAACGCGCCGGCGTCGAAGAACTGCTGCCGTAGCCCGGCGCGGGCGGCCCGGTCCCCCTTCACCCGTTCTCCATCGGGCGGCGCTATGCTGGCGGCGTCCGCTTCCCATCGCACCCAATCGCCCGACACGGAGGACCCGATGGACCAGACCCTCCACGACCGTTTGAACGCACACCTCGGGCTCGAGTTCGAGGCCGCCCACCGCTACCTGTCCATGGCGCTCTGGCTCGAGCGCATCGACCTGCCCGGCTTCGGCTCCTGGCTGCGCGGTCAGTCGGCCGACGAACTCGGCCACGCCCACCGCATCATCGATCACCTCGCCGACCGCGATCTCCTGGTGAAGATCCCCGAGATTCCGGCCCAGCCGACCGAGTGGGAATCGCCGGAAGCCGCCGTCGCCGACATTCTCGGGAGCGAGCAGCGGGTGACTGCGGCGATCGAGGAACTCTACGACCTCTCCGAGAAGGTCCACGATCGCGCAGCCTCGATCATGCTCCAGTGGTTCATCAACGAGCAGGTCGAAGAGGAGAACGTCGCGCGCACGCTGCTTGGCCGGCTGCGCCTGGTGGGAGGCGACGGCGTCGGCATGCTGATGATCGACCAGGAACTCGCGAAGGGCACCGTGCCCGGCGCCATGGCCGAACCAGGAGCGGACGGAGCCGAATGACCACGGGAGCCGAATGACGTCAACAGACCAGGATCGCCAGACCCCAGCCCCGCAGGCGCCGAGCCGGCGGTACTCCAACTACGTCCTGGGCGTCCTCGTCCTGGTCTACGTCTTCAACTTCATCGACCGCCAGATCCTCTCGATCCTCGCCGAGGACATCCGCAACGATCTCGGCGTCAGCGACGCCCAGCTCGGCTTCCTCTACGGCACCGCGTTCGCCGTCTTCTACGCCATCTTCGGGATTCCGATCGGCCGTCTGGCCGACATGTGGACCCGCAAGAGCCTGATCTCGATCGGCCTGGCCGCGTGGAGCCTGATGACGGCGCTGTCGGGCACCGCTCGCGGCTTCGCTTCCCTGGCCGCCTACCGAATCGGCGTCGGCATCGGCGAATCGAGCGCCGGACCGGCGGCCTTCTCCATGCTCGGGGACTACTACCCGCCCCGGCTGCGGGCCACGGTGACCGCGATGTACTCGAGCGGCGTCTACATCGGCGCCGGCCTCGGCATCCTGATCGGCGGTCAGATCGTCGACAGATGGAACAACGCGTTCGCCGACGGCGGGGCGCCCTTCGGCCTCGTCGGCTGGCAGGTCGCGTTCTTCGCCGTGGGCCTGCCGGGCTTGCTGATGGCGATCTGGGTATGGACCCTGCGCGAGCCGATCCGCGGCCTGCAGGAGGGCATCGTCACCAAGGATCACCCCGCACCGTTCAAGGAACTGGGGAAGGAGACCGCCGCCATTCTGCCGCCGTTGACCCTGCTTTCCCTGCAGCGTGCCGGCGGCGCCCGGACAGTGGCCCGAAACCTCCTTATCGCGGTCGGCTGCGCCGTCGCCTGCTTCGGCCTCATCCAGGTCTTCGGCAACCCGGTGCAGTGGATCGCGCTCGCGATCGGGGCCTACGCCTTCCTGTCCTGGGTGCAGGGGCTGAAGCTGAGAGACAGGCCTACGTTCGAGCTGGTCTACCGATCCCGCTCGATGATCTACGGCATGTTCGGCTTCGGCTGGATGGCGTTCGTCGGCTACGGCCTCGGCTTCTGGGCGCCGACCTTTTTCCGGCGGGTACACGATCAAAGCGCCGGCGAAGCCGGCTTGATCCTGGGTCTCACGGCCGCCGTCGCCGGCTGGATGGGAGTCGCCGGAGGCGGTTACTTCTCCGACTGGATGAAGCAGAAGACGGCGAAGGCCCGGCCGCTCTGCGGGCTCATCATCGCCCTGGCTTCGATCCCGCTGGGGGCGTCCTTCGTACTGACCGAGAGCGTGACCACCGCCTACGTGCTCAACTTCGTCTACACGGTCATCGGATCGGCCTGGATCGGTTCAGCCGTCGCCCTGGCCAACGACCTCGTGCTGCCCAGGATGCGCGGAACCGCGTCGGCGTTCTACATCCTGATGATGACCTTCGTCGGGCTCGCCCTGGGGCCCTTCCTCATGGGCTGGTTGAGCACCACCCTGGAGGCCGGCGGCGCCGACTCCGGTCGTTCGCTGCAACTGGCGATGCTCGCCAGCCTGGGCGCGTATGTCCTCGGCGCGATCTTCTTCTGGCTCGCCGGCCGCAGCGTGGCGGCCGAGGAGAGCAGCCGAATCGAGCGCGCGCAGGCGGTAGGCGAGGTGATCGAAGCGGCCTGACCGGGCTACGGCCCCAGCTCTGCCATCACCGGTGCGTGGTCGGAGGCGATCAGCCCCTCTTTCTTCTTCCGGTAGTCCCTGTCGGTCTCCACCTGCTTCACCCGCTCCAGGACTCTTCGGGTCGCCAGCAGGAAGTCGATCCGCAACCCCAGGTTGCGATGGAAGGCGCCGAAGCGGTAGTCCCACCACGAGAACTTGACCGTGTCCGGATGCTGTTCCCGGAACAGGTCGACGAACCCGAGATCGAGAAGCGCCCGGAACCGCGTCCGCTCCGCCTCGGTGTGATGGATGCCCCCCGCCAGACGCTCCTCGTCGTGGGTGTCCTGAGGCGTCGGCGCGATGTTGAAGTCGCCGCAGAGAACCGCCGGTTCGTCCGCCTGGAGCGAAGCACTGAAGTAGTCGCGGAGCGAGTCGAACCATGCCAGCTTGCGCGGATAGTCCAGGTGGTCGATGTCCTTGCCGTTCGGACAGTAGACCGTCGTGAAGTCGAGCCCGGCCGTCCGCACGCGGATCAATCGCGAGCCGGCTTCCTCCTCGCCTGGGAGCCCCGACTGGACTTCCTCGATCGGATGCCGCGACAGAACGGCGACGCCGTTCCACGCCTTCTGGCCGCACACCGCGACGTGGTAGCCGAGTTCCTCGAGATCCTCCATCGGGACGTTGTCGGCGGTCGCCTTGAGTTCCTGGAGGCCAACAACGTCCGGCTGCCGCGCCTTGAGCCAGTGGACGAGGAAGTCGAACCGCGCTCCCAGGCCGTTGATGTTCCAGGTCGCGATCAGCAAGCCGTCAACTCCAGCCGCAGGATCGGCCGGCGTTCTGCTCCGTGAGCCAGTCGGCGAGCGGGGCGAAGTAGTCGAGGATGGCCGTCGCGTCCATCTCGCGGCTGCCGCCGATCGCCTCGAGCGCGTCCGGCCATGGGCGGCTGAGACCCATCGCCATCATGTCGCGCAGGCGGCTCCCGGCCACTTCGTTGCCATAGATCGAGCAACGGTGAAGCGGCCCCTCGTAGCCGATCGCCGCGCACAGGTCGCGGTGGAACTGGAACTGGAGGATGTGCGCCAGGAAGTAGCGCGTGTAGGGGGTGTTGCCCGGCACGTGGTACTTCGCGCCGGGGTCGAAGTCCTCCTCCGTTCGTGCCGACGGAGCGGTCACGCCCTGGTACTGCTCGCGCAGGCGCCACCAGGCGGCGTTGTACTCCTCCGGCGGCGTTTCGCCGGAGAACACCCCCCAGCGCCAGCGGTCGACGAGCAGGCCGAAGGGCAGGAAGGCGACCTTGTCCAGCGCCATCCGCATGAGGAGCGAGAGGTCGGCCTCGGCCGGCGGCTCCTCGTCGAGCAGACCGATGTCGACGAGGTAGCCCGGGGTGACGGACAGGGAGATCGTGTCGCCGAGCGCCTCGTGGAACCCGTCGTTCGCGCTGTCCCGGAACAGGGGCGGCAACTCCCGGTAGCCGAGTTGGTAGTAGGTGTGGCCCAGTTCGTGGTGGATCGTCGAGAAGTCCTCGGCGTTGATCTGGATGCACATCTTGATCCGGACATCCTCGTCCAGGTCGAGCTGCCAGGCGCTGGCGTGACAGACGACGTCGCGGTCTCGCGGACGGAGGAACTGGGAGCGCCGCCAGAAGGTGTCGGGGAGCTGCTCCATCCCGAGCGACGTGAAGAAGCCTTCGGCAATCTCGACCATCTCCCGCTCCGACGTCTGGCGCTCCTGGAGAATCTCCGTCAGGTCGTATCCGGCATCGGCCGCCTCCGGCGCGACGAGGTCGAACACGTTGGACCACGACTGCGCCCACATGTTGCCCAGGACGTGCGCCGGGATCGCGCCCTCCGGGTCCACGACGTCCGGACCGTACTGTTTCGCGAGTTCGGCGCGGACATGGCAGTGCAGGTCGTCGTAGAGTGGCTTCACCTGCTCCCAGAGACGGTCCGTCTCCGCGGCGAAGTCATCCGGCGCCATGTCGTAGCCCGAGCGCCACATCGCGCCGGTGTCGTCGTAGCCGAGGCCCCGAGCGCCTTCGTTCGAGAGCTCGACGAAACGCTGGTAGTCCGCCCGCATCGGCGGCGAGATCGTCCGCCAGCCTTCCCAGGCGTCGAGCAGCGCGCCCGCGTCCCGGCTGTTGTCGATCACGTCCTCCAGATCGTCGAGGGTGCGGCAGGAATCCGGCCCGCCTGGACAGTGTTCGCCGGCGCCGTATGCCGCCTCCATCCCGGTCGCGATCTGACTCAGTTCCTCGATCTTCGCCTCGTCGGCCGGCGCGGCCACGGTCAGGCCGCCCCGCAGCAGGTTCAGCTTCCGCGCCACCTCGTCCCGCTCCGAGGCCGCGTCGTAGGTCGCCGCCTCCTGCGCGAAGTCGATCGAGCGGGTCAGCGCCTCGGCTCCGGCACGGGCGGCCAGGGCGGTCGTGTCCTCGTTGATGTACGTCGACTGCACCCAGGCCGCGCGGCTGCCGTCGTAGTAGTGCTCGAGAATCGTCTCCTCGGCCGCCGCCGTGAACTCGGCCGCGGACGGCCGCGCGTCGCCCGCGCAGCCAGCGAGCAAGACGGCCGCGGCGGCGGCCAGCGGCACGTAGAAGGGGCGCAGGCGGGTTTGAAGCGAAGTCAGCGACACGGCGAGTCCTCCCCATCGGTTCCAGGCATCGAGCGGCTCCAAGCGGCTAGCAGCGAGACCGACCATCGACTCTATGTCAGGGGTTCCGGGCCGGCATGCCGCAGCGCGGCTCCGTAGAATCCCGATCCGATGGCTCCGATCGTCATCGGCACCAGGGCTACGCCACTGGCGCGGATTCAGGCCGACCTGGTTGCACGCCGGCTCGGTGAACTGGGCGTGCACACGGCCATCCGAGCGATGTCATCCCAGGGCGACCGCAGCCTCGGGGGCAGCTTCGCCCAGTCCAAGGGCGTGTTCACCGGCGAGCTGACCGCGGCCCTGCGCGACGGCTCCGTGGATCTCGTCGTCCACTCGCTGAAGGACCTGCCGGTCGAGGACGAGCCCGACCTGGTGATCGTCGCGGTGCCGGAGCGGGAGCGACCGTTCGATCTGCTGCTGTTCGCGCCGGATCTCCGGACCGTCGCAGACGGAGCGGCGAGCGAAGCGGCGCCGGAACTCGCGACCCTGCTCGACGCCGGTGACGACGCCGCCGGCCGGAACGTGGCCGCGGCCGCCGACGCCTTCGCGCCGCTGCCTCCGGGCGCGCGCCTGGGCACCTCATCACCACGGCGGCAGGCCGGCGCGCTGGCGATCCGGCCGGATCTCGTCTGCTGCGCGGTCCGCGGCTCCGTCGGCCGGCGGCTCGAGTGGCTCCAGAGTGGTGCGATCGACGCCCTGCTGGCGGCGGAGGCGGGCGTCCTGCGCCTGGCACGAAGCGACGAACTCGACGCGCCCGGCGCCGCCATCCGCGGTTACCGGCTCGATCTCCGCTCCTGGCCCTGCGCTCCCGGCCAGGGCGCCCTGGCCGTGCAGATCCTGCGCGGCGGCCGCCTGGACGGACACCCCGCGATGGCCGCGCTCGACGACGCCCCGAGCCGCGCAGCGGCGTTCGCCGAGCGCTCCCTGCTCGGCCGGCTCGGCGGCGGTTGCCTGCGACCGTTCGGCGCCTGGGCGGACGCGCGCGCCGCCAGGGGGGCAGGACCGGCGCTGCACGAGGTCCATGCCCTGATTGCGGCGGATGACTGGCGCGAACCGGCTGGAGTCGGGGAGGCGCCGACCACCGTGCGCGCCGCGGCCTCGGCAGCGGACGGCCCGGTCGACCTCGACGCCGTGGCTGGGCGGATCGAACGGGATCTCGGAGAAGTGGCCCCCGACCCTGCGGCCGGCGCACCCAGTGTGGGGCTTCCGGACCTCATTGTGACTTCCGGTCCGGCGACCGTGCGACGCCTGACCCGTCGACTGGACCCGGCCGTCCGGGTAGCACCCCTGCCGGCGACTGCAGTCGAGGTCTTCGACACCGCATGGCCTGCCGACCGCATCGACCTGAACGGCCCGCGCCGCCAGTGGCCCTGGCTGCTGGTCTCCTCGCCGACCGCGGCGCGCGTCGTCGCCGAGCGGGCCGTGCGCGAACCCGCCTGGGGGCGCCTGCCCTGGTGCGCGCTGGGCGAAGGCACCGCCCGCGCGCTGCTAACGGCTGGGGTGCCGCCGAACCTGGCCGCGCGGGCCTCGGGCGGCGAGGAGTTCGCCCGCTACGCGGCCCGGGTGCTCGACCCTCATTGCCCGCTGTTCGTGCCGCACTCGGCCCGCGGCGGAACGTCGCTCGTCGAAGCGCTCGAGGCGGCGGGCCGCCAGGTCACGGCCTGGCAGGCCTACACCGTGCATCCGAACGACGACCTCGACTGGCCCCAAGGTTGGCAAGCGGCTCACGCCCGCGTACTCTTCACCGCTCCATCGGCGGTTTCCGCCTTCGTAGCGTCCGGCCTGGACTGGCCGGGAAGCTGCTGGGCGATCGGAGCCGCCACAGCCGCGGCGCTCCGCAGCGCCGGAGCCGGCAACGTGAAGTGCGCCCAGGAACCGACCGCCGCCGGCATCGAACGCCTGTGGCTCGACGAAGTGGGCGCCCAGCCGAAAGCCAATCGCGACCCGAGGGAAAACGGATGAGCGCCGGACGAAGCAGCCAGGATCTCTGGGAGGAGGCGCAGCGCCATCTGGTGGGCGGCGTCAACAGTCCGGTGCGCGCCTACCGGGCAGTCGGCGGCACGCCGCCCTTCATCGCCGAGGCCGAAGGAGCGGTCATGCGCTCGGTCGACGGCACGAGCTACGTCGACTTCGTTGGCTCCTTCGGACCCCTGGTGTTGGGGCACAGCCACCCGGCCGTGGTCGAAGCCGTGCGCGAGGCGGCAGCCCGCGGCACCTCCTTCGCCGCGCCGCACGAGGGCGAGGTCGAGCTGGCGCGGATGGTCAAGGAACTCGTGCCGGTCATCGAGAAGATCCGCTTCGTCAACTCCGGCACCGAGGCGACCCAGTCGGCGATCCGGCTCGCCCGCGGCTGCACCGGCCGCGACCTGGTGCTCAAGTTCGAGGGCTGCTACCACGGTCACGTCGACGCCCTGCTGGTCGAAGCCGGGAGCGGTCTCGCCACCTTCGGAATCGCCTCGAGCGCCGGCATCCCCGCGGCGACCGCCCGCGACACGATCGTTCTGCCGCTCGACGACGACGAAGCGCTCGAGCCGGCCTTCCGGCGCCACGGCCCGAAGCTCGCGGCCGCGATCATCGAGCCCCTGCCGGCCAACAACGGCTTGCTGGTCCAGCGGCCGGAGTACCTCCGCCTTCTGCGCCGCCTGTGCACGGAGCACGGCGCTCTCCTGATCTTCGACGAAGTGCTGAGCGGGTTCCGGGTCCCCGGGGTCACCGTCGGCGCCCAGCTCGGCATCGAGCCCGATCTCGTCACTCTCGGCAAGGTGATCGGCGGCGGACTGCCGGTCGGCGCCTACGGCGGACCGGCGGAGCTGATGGACCGGCTTTCGCCGCTAGGACCCGTCTACCAGGCCGGCACGCTGTCCGGAAATCCGCTCGCCGTCGCCGGCGGGCTCGCCACGCTTCGCGCAGTGAAAGCTGACGACGGATGGCAGCGGATGGAAGACCTGGGCTCGCTGCTCGAGCGCGGACTGGGCCCCGTCCTCGACGCGAGCGGCCACCCCTACCGGCTCGTCCGCTGCGGTTCCATCTTCTGGCTCGCCTACGGCGACAGCGAACCGCCACGCCGGGCCGACCGCTTTCACCCGAACACCGCCGAGGTCTTCGGGCTCCTCCACCGCGCGCTGCTCGAACGCGGCTACATGCTCGCGCCGTCCGCCTTCGAGGTCGGCTTTCTGTCGCTCGCCCACGACGAGCACACCCTGACCGGTTTCGCCGGCGCGGTCGGCGAGGCGCTGGCAGAGATCCCGGCACCGTGACGTCCACGCCTCCGGCTGAACAGCCCGTAGCCGAGACCGTCGCCGGCTACTTCCGGGAGCTTCAGGACCGGATCTGCGACGCCCTGGTCGAGGTCGACGGCGGCGCCTTCGACGCCCGCGAGCTGCGCGGCGAACGCGGCGGCGTCGCCCGGCCGCGGGTACTGACGGACGGCGACGTCATCGAGAAGGCCGCGGTCAACTTCAGCCACTCCCGCGGCGACTCGCTGCCCCTGGCGGCGACGGAACGCCGGCCGGAACTCGCGGGCCGGAGCTTCGAGGCGACCTCGGTCTCCCTGATTGTCCATCCGCGCAACCCCTACGCCCCGACCAGCCACGCGAACATCCGCTTCTTCATCGCGCATCCACCGGAAGGTCGCGCGCCGGAAACAGCGGGGAACGAGGAGGAAGAAGGCTGGTGGTTCGGCGGCGGCTTCGACCTGACCCCTTACTACGGCTTCGAAGAGGACGCGGTCCACTGGCATCGCACCGCGGCTCAGGCCTGCGCTCCGTTCGGCGCCGACCTCTACGCGCGCTACAAGACCGCCTGCGACGACTACTTCTACCTCCCCCACCGGCAGGAGATGCGCGGCGTGGGCGGCCTGTTCTTCGACGACCTGAACCGGCTCGGGCGGCCCGCTGAACTCGACCCGTTCGGACGCTGCTTCGCCTTCGGGCGCAGCATCGGGGACCACTTCCTGCCCGCCTATCTGCCGATCCTGAAGCGTCGCAAGGACACACGGTACGGCGACCGGGAACGCGGCTTCCAGCTCTACCGCCGGGGTCGCTACGTGGAGTTCAATCTCGTGTACGACCGCGGCACCCGCTATGGACTGCAGGCGCGGGCGCGCACCGAGTCGATTCTCGCGTCCCTGCCGCCGCTCGCCGCCTGGCGCTACGACTACGCCCCCGAACCCGGCTCCCCCGAAGCCCGCCTCGCCTCCGAGTTCCTGGTCCGCCGCGACTGGATCCCGCCGGCCAACCCATGACCACCGGCACCTCTCTCTACGAACCGGAACCGCGCGTCGACGCCTCCGTGGACCGCCGCGCCATCGGCGTCCTGCTCGCCAACGTCGGCACGCCGGCGGCCCCGACGGCGAAGGCCCTCCGCCGTTATCTCCGGCAATTCCTGAGCGATCTCCGGATCGCCGAGGTGCCGCGCTGGAAGTGGCTGCCGATCCTCTACCTGTTCGTGCTGACGACGCGGCCGCAGCGGGTCGCAAAGCTCTACGGAAAGATCTGGACGGACGAAGGCTCGCCGCTGCTGACGATCGGCAGACGCCAGGTCGAGGGCATCGAGGGCCGGCTGCGAGCAGCCAGCGCCGACGGCGACCCACCCTTCCACGTCGCGCTGGGGATGCGCTACGGCGAACCGTCCATCAAGAGCGCGCTCGGCCGGCTCCGCGACCGGGGCTGCACGCGCCTGCTCTTCTTCCCCCTGTTCCCCCAGTACTCCGCTGCCACCACCGCCTCGACGATCGACATGCTGGCGAAGCAGGCTCGCCGCTGGCGCTGGGTGCCCGAGATCCGGACGATCAACAGCTACTACGACGACCCCGGCTTCCTGCGCGCGCTGGCCACCAGCATCCGCGAGACGTGGGCAGAGGGCGAGCCCGACCGCCTCGTCCTCTCCTACCACGGCGTCCCCAAGCGCTACATCGACAACGGCGACCCCTACCAGTGCCAGTGCCTGGAGACGACGCGCCTGCTAGTGCAGGAACTCGGGATCGACGCGGAGCGCGTGATCAGCACGTTCCAGTCCCAGTTCGGCCGCGAGCTCTGGATCGGCCCCAAGACGGACGCGCTGATGCGCGAGCTGCCCGAAGCCGGCCTCACGAACGTCGACGTCGCCTGTCCCGGCTTCTCCGCCGACTGCATCGAGACCCTCGAGGAGATCGAAGTCGAGAACCGCGGCTACTTCGAAGAGTCCGGCGGAAAGCGTCTCCGCTACATCCCCTGCCTCAACGACCGCCCCGACCATCTCGACGCCCTCGCCGACCTGATCCTCCGCAACACCCGCGAGTGGCGCACAGGCTGACAAGCCTGTGACAATCCGCACGCGGAACTGAGTCAGAATCGCCCGATGGACAACTGTTGCGTCGTCGCGGCGACCTGGCGCTACGCCAGCGCGGAGGAGATCGCGCGGTACACGCTGCCGGACGAGCGGCGGGCCGCGGAGACGCGACGCCTGAAGCAGCGGATCGGCGCTCAGGGGCTGATCTATCTCGCCACCTGCAATCGGGCCGCGTTCATCTTCTCGGCCGAACCGGGAGCGACCCTCGCCTCGTGCCGGCGGGAGTTGCTGCGGCTGCTGGCCGGCGAGGGCGCGGCGCGGCGGGTGTTCCGGAGCTGGGAGGGCGAGGGGGCGGTGGAGCACCTGTATCTGGTCGCGGCCGGCCTCGACTCGGCCCAACCGGGAGAGCGGGAGATCCGCGGGCAACTGCGCGACGCGCTGGAGGAGGCGACCGACAGCGGAACGGTCGACCCGGAGTTGGGGCGCGTGGTCGAATCGGCGCTCCGGGCCGGCAAGCGGGTCCATCGGGAGACCGGTGTCGGCGCCGGGCGCACCTCGCTCTCGGAGATCGCGGCCGACCTCTTGACCGAGCGCGCCGCGAAGAACCCGGGACCGGTCGCCCTGGTCGGCGTGGCGGCGATGACCGAGACATGCACGGAGCGACTGCGCTCTCGCGGGATCCCCCTGGTCCTCGTCAACCGCACGCGCTCGAAGGCCGAAGACCTGGCCGCAAGAACCGGCGGCACGACCGGGCCGAACGGATCCGCAAAGGCGGTCGAAACGATGAGTCTCGAGCAGTTCACGAGCCGGCCCCCGGCGGTCACCGCGGCGCTGTTCTCGACCGGCGCGCCCGGTCCCGTGATCGATCGGCGCTCTCTCCTGGGTCTCGCGGCGAAGAGTCGCGCCCGGTTCGGAGCGCCTCCGTTCGTGATCGACATGGCGATCCCGGCCGATGTGGCCCCCGGCGACGCCGAAGCGGCCGGCCTCGAACGGATCGGCATGGACCGGATCAACGAACTGGCCCAGCAGACCCTCCGCGACCGGCGTGAGCGCACTGCCGAGGCCCGGGTGCTGGTCGACGAAGAACTCGACGCCTACCGCGAGGCGATGGCCACCCGCTCGGTGGCCGGCGCCATCCGGGCGATCGGCGCCAAGTACCAGGACTCGCTGGGCGCCAACCTGGACCGCCTTCTGCAGGGCGACCTGAAGGGCCTCTCGGAGGCGGAGCGGGAGGCGCTGCGGGCATGGACCGCCGTGATGGCGAAACGCCTGAGCCACCTGCCCGTCGTGGGGTTGCGCGCGGTGGCGATCGAGATCGGCCAGGACGGCGTCGACGCCTTCCTCGCCGCCGCGGCGCCGGAGCTGCTCGAACAGCGGCGTGCCGACAGCACGACCGAGCCATCGACCCGCTGGACGGCCGGCGAGTGAACGCCACATCCACGGCGGCGTCCGGGCAGGCTCCTGGCCCGGCCCGAGGCGCGGGCCCGCCGGCCGGCCCGCTGCTGCTGCGAACCCTTCGGTTCGAGGACACGCCACGGCGGCCGCTGTGGATGATGCGCCAGGCCGGGCGCATCCTGCCCGAGTACCGTGCGCTCAAGGAGCGTCACGGCTTCGCCGGTCTCGCGCGCGACCCGGAACTGGCCGCCGAAGTGACCCTGATGCCGCTTCGGCGCTTCCCGTTCGACGCCGCGATCACCTTCGCCGACATCATGTCGCCGCTGCCGGCGCTCGGCGTCGACTTCCGCTTCGACCCCGGCCCGGTGATCGCCGAGCCGATTCGAAGCGCGCGGGAGGTCGCCGCCCTGCCCGATCCCGACGAACTCGACGAAGCCGCGATCGCTCCGGAGGTCGCGGCCGCCCAGCGGATCGTCGGCTCCGAGCTCGGCCCGGAAACGGCGCTGCTCGGCTTCGCAGGCGCGCCGTTGACCCTCGCCGCCTACCTCGTCGAAGGCCGCGGCGTTCGCGACTTTCCCCGCCTGCGGGCATTCGCCTACCAGGAGCCGGCGGCATTCGATGCACTGCTCGACCGTCTCGGCCGGCTCTGCGCCCGCTATCTCCTGAGCCAGCACCGCGCCGGAGCCGACGCGGTGCAGGTTTTCGACTCCTGGGCAGGCCTCTTCCCGCGCGCCGAATGGCGGCGGAGGGTTCGGCCGCACCTGGATCGGCTGCTGCGGCGGCTGGGCGACGCCGGCATCCCCAGGATCCTCTTCCTCCACGCCGCGCCCCAGTTGGTCGACGACTACGCCGACCTGCCCTGCGAGGTGCTGGGCGTCGACTGGCGCACCGACCTGGGAGCGCTGCGCCGGCGGCGGCCAGAGCTCTGCCTGCAGGGCAACCTGGATCCCGCGGTGCTGCTTGCCGGTACCGATGCGATCCGGCGCGAAGCGACGAGTCTGCTGCGGAGCCTCCCTCGCCGCGGCCACATTGTGAACCTCGGCCACGGCGTGCTGCCGGAAACGCCGCTTGAGGCGGTGCAGACCCTGGTCGAGACCGTCCACGCCGAGGCGGAGGACGCTTGAGCGAACCGCCGGCGGCCGGTCGCCTGGTTGTCGTCGGCGGCGGGCCTTCCGGACTGGCCGCAGCCTGGAAGGCGTCCGTGGAGGCGGACCGCGCCGGCGCATCGCTGGAGATCGTCGTGCTCGAGGCCGACGACCAGGTCGGCGGCAAGGCGCGCACCGAGCATGCCGCGGACTTCCTGATCGAGACCGGGCCGCAGGGCTTTCTCGACGATCAGCCCGTCCTGCGGGAGATGATCGACGCTTGCGACCTCCAGAGCGACGTGCTGGCACCGGAACCGGCGGCGAACCGCCGCTACATCTACCGCGGCGGCAGGCTGCGGGAACTGTCGCGCAGCCCGCTGGCCTTCGCCAGGAGCGGTCTGCTGGGGCCCA
Source organism: Acidobacteriota bacterium (assembly GCA_028877275.1). GTDB lineage: Bacteria > Acidobacteriota > Thermoanaerobaculia > Multivoradales > Multivoraceae > Multivorans. The sequence goes on along the minus strand of JAPPFP010000009.1, from coordinate 145,351 downwards.
TCGGCCTGGCCAGGCTGGCGATGGAGCCCCTCGTCCCAGGCCGGCGGAACGGCGACGCTGAAGGCACCGCCGGCGAAGACGAATCGCTCTTCGACTTCGCCGCCCGCCGCATGGGCCGGCAGGCCGCCCGGCGCCTCATCTCGCCAGTCGTTCTCGGCATCTTCGCCGGCGACGCGAGGCAGCTCTCGGCCGCGGCCGCATTGCCGAGACTGGTCGCGATGGAGCGGGCCTACGGCTCGCTGTTCAAGGCGATGCGCGCCGGCCGCAGACGCGGCGTGCCGCCGCCCGGCCACCGGACGTTCCTTCAGGGCATCCAGAGCCTGCCGCAGGGGATTGCCGCGTTGCCCGGGATCGAGGTCCGTTGCAACCGGCGCGCGACCGCTGTCGAGCGCCGCGGCAAGCACTTCACCGTCGTCTCGTCCACCGGCGACGTGGCCGCCGATGCGGTCGTCGTCGCGGCCGACCTGCCCGCCGCCGCAGACCTCGTCGAAGGCGTCTCGGCTGACGTGGCGCGCGAGCTGCGGCAGATCGAGTCACCGCCGATGGCGGTCGTTCACACGGCCTTCGAGGCCGCCGCCGCGGCCCACATCGAGCCGGCCTACGGCTTCCTCGTCGCTCGCGGCGAGGGCATCCGCATGCTCGGCTGCCAGTACGAGACTGCTACCTTCCGCGGCCGTGGCCCGGACGGCGCGTTCCTGGCCCGATCGATGTTCGGCGGCAGCGTCGATCCGGAGGCCGCCGAGCTGGATGACGACGGCCTGATCGACCTCACGCGCCGCGAACTGCGCCGGACGGTCGGCATCGACGCGGAACCGACCTGGACGAGCGTCGCCCGCTGGCCGCACGCGATTCCGCAGTACGCGCCCGGGCACCCTGAGCGGGTGGCCAGGATCAACGCCGCCCTGGACCCGATCACAGGGTTCCACCTGGCCGGCAACGCTCTCCACGGCGTCGGCCTGAGCCGTGCCATCGCCGTCGGCGCGGAATGCGGCGAAAGCGCGGCGCGTCAACTGCTCAACTAGCGCGGCAGAAACCGGGTGCGGCATCAAACCGGGCTACACTCACCCGTCCCAACAGCTCAACACTCTCGGAGACAGTCCCCATGAAGGAAGCGCTGCAGTTCTACATCAACGGTGAATGGGTCGACCCGGTGACCCCGAAGACGATGGACGTGATCGACCCGTCGACGGAAGAAGCGATCGGCCGAATCAGCCTCGGCAACGCGGCCGACGTCGACAAGGCCGTGGCCGCGGCGCGGGCCGCCTTCGAGTCCTTCTCGCAGACCAGCCAGGACGAGCGCGTGGAGCTCCTGGGCCGGATCGTCGCCGGCTACCAGGCCCGGATCGGCGAGATGGCGGAGACCATCTCGATGGAGATGGGCGCCCCGGCATGGCTTGCCAAGGCCGCGCAGGCGCCGTCCGGCCTCGGACACTTCGCCGGCGCCCTGAACGTGCTGAAGGGCTACGACTTTGTCGAGACCCGCGGCACGACGAACATTGTCAAGGAGCCGGTCGGCGTCTGTGGCCTGATCACGCCCTGGAACTGGCCGATCAACCAGATCGCCTGCAAGGTCGCCCCGGCGCTCGCCGCGGGCTGCACGATGGTCCTCAAGCCGAGTGAGGTGGCGCCGCTCAACGCCATCCTGCTCGCCGAGATCCTCCACGACGCGGGCGTGCCGCCGGGCGTCTTCAACCTGATCAACGGCGAGGGCCCCGAGGTCGGCGCCGCGATGTCGGCCCACCCCGGCATCGACATGATGTCCTTCACCGGCTCCACCCGGGCCGGCCGTGCGGTCGCCAAGGCCGCCGCCGACTCGATCAAGCGGGTCTCGCAGGAGCTCGGCGGCAAGTCGCCCAACATCGTCCTCGAGGACGCCGACATCGACAGGGCGGTCAAGGCCGGCACCCGGCAGTGTTTCCTGAACAGCGGCCAGTCCTGCAACGCGCCGACGCGGATGCTGGTGCCGGCGGCATCGCACGCCCGCGCCCTCGAGGTAGCCAAAGCCGCCGCTGAAGCGACCGCCGTCGGCCCTCCGGGACAGGAAGGCGTCGCCATCGGCCCCGTCGTCAGCAAGGTCCAGTACGACAAGATCCAGGGCCTGATCGCCAAGGGCATCGAGGAGGGCGCCGAACTCGTCACCGGCGGCACCGACCGCCCCGAGGGCCTGGACAGCGGCTACTACGTCCGTCCCACCGTCTTCGGCGGCGTCAGCAACGACATGACGATCGCCCGCGAAGAGATCTTCGGGCCCGTGCTGTCGATCCTCCCCTACGAGACGGAGGAAGAAGCGATCCAGGTCGCCAACGACACCGTCTACGGCCTGTCGAGCTACGTCCAGTCCGGCGATCTCGACCACGCCCGCAACGTGGCCTCCCGGATCCGCGCCGGCAACGTCCACATCAACGGCGCCCCCGCCGACTTCGGCGCCCCCTTCGGCGGCTACAAGCAGTCCGGCAACGGCCGCGAATGGGGCGACTTCGGCTTCGAGGAGTTCCTCGAGGTCAAGGCCGTGATGGGAGCGCTGCCGAAGGCGAGCTGAGCCGGCCGAACCGGCCGGCCGGATCGAGCGCCTGCTCGACCCGGCGTAGCAGTTCGCCGCCGGTGCGATAGCCGAGGATCGGCCGAGGCGCGGCGTCGGCCGGCGCGCGCAGCGCGAGGGCAGTCAGTTTCGCCTCGGTGAGAGCGAGGTCCAGGGCCGGCAGGTCGGCAACCCGTTCGGCGGGCCAGGCGACGAAGGCCTGCTGGACGCCGGCGCTGTAGACCCTGCCTACGTGGGAAGCGTCGAGGTCGGCGAGGACCTGTTCCAGGGCGCCGGCCGTGGCGGGAGTCAGGGGGAGCTTGAGAACGGAGGCGTCCGGCGAGGCCCAGCCGAACTCGCGGCGGGTTCGCCAGAGGCTCGCGTCGGCATCGCCGGAGAGAGTAGTGACGTCCGTGTCTAGAAGATCGGCGGCGCGCTTCAGACGGGCGTCCAGGGCGAAACTGCGGCCGCCGATCCGGATCTCCAGGTCCCAGCCGGCCAGACCATGAACCAGATCGAGGCACTCGATTTCCACCGCGCCGGCCCCGACGCGGCCGGCGGCCTCGATGGCCTCGTCGACAGCCATGCCCGGGACGCGCAGGGTGGCGCAACTCTCCGGGTGGGGGAACACCTTGAACGTGCACTCGGTGAGGACGCCGAGGCGGCCCAGGCTGCCGACCATCAGCTTCGGCAGGTCGAAGCCGGCGGCGTTCTTGACCACCTTGGCCCCGCCCCGGACGATCTCGCCGCGGCCGTCGATGAAGGTCACCGCGAGCAGAAAGTCGCGCAGCCCGCCGTAGCGGAGCCGGCCGGGGCCGTTGGCGCCAGCGGCGACCGCGCCACCGACCGTGCTGCCGGCAGCGACCAGCAGCGGGTCGAACGGCAGGTACTGGCCTTCGGCTGCCAGCCGCGCCTCGACCTCGGCCAGCGGGGTGCCGGCCAGCGCGGTCACCGTGTACTCGCTCGGCAGGTACTCGGTGATGCCACTGAGCGCCGACACGTCGAGCACCTCGGCGCCCTCCGCCGACCACAGCGCCGGCTTCGTACCGCCGCCGCGCGGCAGGACCAGCTCCGCGCCGCGTACGGCTTCGGCAACCTCGGCCGCCGAACCCGGACGGCTGGGTGCTCCCGTCATTCGCGCGAGATGACCCCCGCCGCCTCGAGAGGATGCGGAGCGTGGCTCAGCAGCGCCGGCGCCTCGGCGTCCGGGAACATCTTGCCCCGGTTCGCCAGTTCGCCGGGGTCGATCGCCAGGCGAATGCGGCGCATCGCGTCCAGGTCGGCCTCGCCGAACATCTCGCCGAGGTACTGCCGCTTCTCCATGCCGACACCGTGCTCACCGGTGATCGAACCGCCGAGGTCGATGCAGAGCCGGAGGATCTCGCCGGCCAGCTCTTCGGCCCTCTCCAGCTCGCCTTCGACCCGGCCGTCGAAGAGGATCAGCGGGTGCAGGTTGCCGTCGCCGGCGTGGAACACGTTGGCCACCCGGATGCCGTGCTCCTCGCCAAGATCCTGAATCTTCGTCAGCGCTTCGCCCAGGCGGGACCGGGGCACGACGCCGTCCTGCACGATGTAGTCCGGACTCAGCCGCCCCACCGCCGAGAAGGCGCTCTTGCGGCCTTTCCAGATGCGCATCCGGTCGTCCGGATCGCTGGCGATGTGCTCCAGGTAGGGATTCGACTTCCGCACGACATCGAGCAGCAGCTCGCTCTCGGCGGCGACCTGCTGCTTCTCGCCCTCCAGCTCGACGATCAGCAGCCCCTCGGCGTCGAGCGGGTAGCCGGCGCCGACCGCTGCCTCGGCCGCCTCGATCGCCAGGTTGTCCATGATCTCCATCGCTCCGGGCAGCAGACCCGAAGCGACGACCGCCGCCACCGCCTCGCCCGCCGCCGCCAGCGAGTCGTAGGCCGCGAGCAGGGTGAAGTACGTCTCGGGCTTCGGCAGCAGGCGCAGCGTGATCTTCGTGGCGATCCCGAAGAGCCCCTCGGAGCCGACGAACAGGCCGACCAGGTCGGGGCCGACGCCTTCCAGGCTGTCGCCGCCGATCTCGATCACCTCGCCGTCAGGGAGCACCACCTCGAGACCGAGTACGTGGTTGCTCGTCATGCCGTACTTCAGGCAGTGGGCGCCGCCGGAGTTGAAGGCCAGGTTGCCGCCGATCGTGCATACGGACTGGCTCGACGGATCGGGCGAGTAGTAGAGACCGTACGGCACCGCGGCATCGGACACCGCGAGGTTGACGACGCCGGGTTCGACCACCGCCGTCCGCCGCACGGGGTCCACTTCGAGTATCCGGTTCAGCCGGTTCATCGCGATGACCACGCCGTCGTGGACCGGCAGCGAACCGCCGGACAGGCTGGTGCCGCTTCCGCGCGCCAGGAAGGGCACGTCCGCGGCGGCGCAGAGCCGCACCACGTCGACGACTTCTTCCGCTGAATCGACCAGCACGACGGCCCGGGGCCGGGCCCGGAACGCGGTCAGGGCGTCCGATTCGTAGGCCGCCATCGGGGCGGCGCCGGTGAGGACGCGGTCAACCCCGAGGCACCGTGTCAGCGCGTCGAGGAAGTCGGCTGCGTCGGCCGTGGCCATGGCCCGTCAGCCTACCAACGGCCGCCGCACCCGGTGTGCGGCTCAGTCGCCGAGCGGCATCACGATCCAGAGCAGGATGTAGACGATGATCCCGGGGAAGGCGACCGAGAGGATCGAGATCAGAATGTAGAGCAGACGGACACCGGTCGGGTTCCAGCCCAGCCAGGCGGCGATGCCGCCGCAGACGCCGCCGATCAGGCGGTCGGACCCGGAACGATGAAGGGGACGGGACTGGGTGGCTGTCGCGGTCACGGTCGGTTCCTCCTGGGAGAGAGACTGCTCACGTTCAACTACGGATTCTGTGCCACTTGGGTTCCAGCTCGCCAGTTTCGGCGGACTCATAGCCGGTTACGCATAGGATGCGTCCGATGGCCGAGCAAGGGCAGGCTCCGGACCGGCTCGGAACGCTGCGGAGCCTTGCACAGGCCGTCCGCTCCTGGCGGACCCTGTCGGTCGTCCTGCTCTCGTTCTCCTCCGGGATGCCGCTGGGCCTGGTCTGGATTGCGATACCGGACTGGATGCGCGACGCCGGCATCGACATCCGGCTCGTCGGCCTGTTCACCCTGGCCCAGGCGCCGTGGACGTTCAACGTCGTCTGGGCGCCCCTCATGGATCGTTTCCCGCCGCCCTTCCTCGGTCGGCGTCGGGGATGGGCCGCCATCGCCCAGGTCGGCCTGCTCCTCGGCACTCTCGGCCTGTCCGGCGTCGGCGATCACCCGGACACCCCCTGGCTGGCTCTCGCCCTGACCCTGGCGATCGCCATGGCGGCCGCCTCCCAGGACATCGCGGTCGACGCCTACGCCGTGGACGTGCTCCGCAAGGAGGAACAGGGCGCGGCGGTCGGTGCCCGCATCGGGCTCTATCGGATCGCGATGCTCGTCGCCGGCGGAACCGCCATCACGGTTGCCGGCAGAACCTCATGGCCGCTCGTCTGCGTCGGCCTGGCGGTGCTCTACCTGCCCATGCTGGTGATCACCATTCGTGCGCCCGAGCCGAAGAACCTGCCACCGGCTCCGAAAACGCTTCGGGATGCCGTCTGGCAGCCGTTCCTGGGCTTCCTCTCCCGCCATCGAGCGGTCGAGATCCTCGCCTTCGTCATCCTGTTCAAGTTCGGCGACAACATGGCCCAGGGCCTGCTCCGGCCCTTCCTGGTCGACATGGGTTACTCAGCGGACCATCGTGGCGTCGCCCTGGCCACGGTCGGCACGACAGCGACGATCGTCGGCTCGATCGCCGGCGGCCTGGGGACCAACGTGATGGGCCTCGGCAGAGCGCTCTGGATCTTCGGGTTTCTCCAGATCTTCTCCAACGTCGGATACATCCTGCTCGCGAACCTGCCGATGCAGCCGAGTCTCCTCTATGGCGCCATGGGCTTCGAATCGCTATGCCAGGGGTTGGGCACGGGCGCCTTCTCCGTCCTCCTGCTGCGCATGACCCAGAAGCGCTTCTCGGCTACTCAGTACGCCCTGTTCTCCACCCTGTTCGGTATGGGGCGGATCGTCTCAGGGCCGGTCGCCGGCTTCATGGTCCACTCGGTGGGGTGGTCCAACTTCTTCCTGCTGACGATCCCGCTCGGCCTGCCCGGCCTCTACATGCTCAGCCGCTTCGTCAAGCCGAGCCAGCGTGAGCCCGAGTTCGAGGTCCGCCGTCAGGAGCCCCTGCCTCCGCGGTCGCCGGCGCAACTCGTCGCCCACGGCCTGACGTACGGCAGTCTTACGCTGGCCGGGGGGGCCCTCCTGCTCACGGGTCTGGCCGCCCTCGAGGCAGTGGGCGATGGCGAGTTCGCTGACTTCGGATTCGGATCGGCGCTGCTCGCGATCGCGACCCCGGCCGACATGTTCGGCTGGATCCAGTTGGCCGGCCTGATCGCTTTCAGCGCCGCGATCGGACTGTTCGCCGCTGCGGTGCAGGCGGCACGCCATGGAGCTGGAGCCGCGCTGGTAGCGGCAAGAGATGAACCGTAGGGCTACCGCGCGACCTGGCCCGTCCGCAGCGCGCGCTGCATCGTCGTCGGCTCGTCGGGATAGAGCTTGGCGACGTACTCGCCGTAGCCGTTGAAGATCGGCGTCTCGAACGGCTGGCTGTTGTGCAGCCAGTGCGAGGTCGCCTGGCTCCAGCGCGGGTGTGGAATGTTCGGGTTCACGTTCGAGAGGTACCCGTACTCGTGCGGCTGGATCTGCCAGAAGATCTTCGGCTCCTCGGCCACGAACTCGATCTTGACGATCGACTTCGCGCTCTTGTAGCCGTACTTCCAGGGCACCGCGAGCCGCAGCGGCGCACCGTGCTGCTTGACCAGAGGCTCGCCGTAGATACCGGTGGCGACGAAGGCCAGTTCGTTCATCGCCTCATCCAGTCTCAGGGCCTCGAAGTAGGGCCACTGGTACCAGTGGGCCTCCCTGACGCCCGGCATCTCGTCCCGCTTGAGAGCGGTGAAGAAGCGAACGTGCTTGGCCGACGATTTCGGCTTTGCCTTCTCGATCAGCTTGCTGAGCGGGAAGCCGCTCCAGGGCACGTTCATCGCCCAGCGCTCGACGCAGCGGAAGTGGTAGAGGCGCTCCTCGTGCTCGAAGCCGAAGATGTCGTCCAGATCGAGCGTCATCGGGTTGTCGCACAGGCCCGTGACCTCAACCTTCCACGGCTCGACGGTGAACTTGCCGGCGAACTTCCACACCGGGCCGCCACGGCCGGGCAGAAACTCGTAGAAGTTGTTGTGGCTGCCGGCCGCCTCGCGCGGCGTCAGGTCGCCGCCGACGCTCTCGGGCGGGCCCGCGAACTTCGTGTTGCGCCTGGGCCGCGCGCTGAGCTCGGCGCCGTAGACATCGGGCCGCTCGAGCGCCGGCTTCAGCTTGTCCTCGATCGGAGGCGCCGGAGGCGGCGCCGGCACCTGCTGGCGCTGGCGGAACTGGGCGGCCAGGGGCGACGCGCCGGCGATGCCGACGGCGGCCGCGGCCACGAACTTGCGCCGGTCCATGTAGACCTCCCGCGGCGTCGCCTCCAGGCTCGGCAGCGCGATCCCGGAATCGGAGGGGAGGTAACGGGCGGGGTCGTACTTTCTGATCCACATCGCATTGGATCCGAACGGGACGGGCAGAGTCGCTATTCCGCTCGGAGTTTCCTCCTGTTCTCCTGCGCTCCGCGGCCGGGCGCCATGTTCAAGCCTACCAGCCGGACACCGCCCCACCACGCGTCCGGCGCAACCCTCCGTCCGCGCCCGCTCAGGCGATCGAGCCAGAGGGCGAGCCGGCGCAGGGGGGTCCCCGCCATCCACCGCCAGATCCGGCTGAGGCGCCGGGAGTAGTCCCGGTTGTAGGGGCAGACCCGGACGCAGATCGAGCAGTCGGTGTTCTGGTTCGACCAGAACCGGAAGCACTTCTCGGCGTCCGTCGTCCACTTCCTGACGCCTCGGATGTTGGAGACGTTGTAGACGCGGTCCGACGGCGCGTCCATCGCGATGGCCTTCGGCGGGCACGCGTCAGAACACGCGCGGCACACTTCGCAGGTCTCGCGCACGCCGAAACGCCGCGGACGGTCGTGCGCCAGCGGCATGTCGGTGAAGATCTTCCCGAGCCGTACCCGGGGGCCGAACTCCCTGGTGATCAGCAGACCGTGACGGCCGTACTCGCCCAGCCCCGCCTTGATCGCGAGCGGAATCGCCAGGGCCGTGTCGTTCATCGTCGGCACCGCGTCGTAGCCCATGTTCCGGATGTACTGGGCGATCGCGAGCAGCACCACCGTGTCACTGCTGTAGCCGACCCCCGTCGCCGTGCCGCTCAGGGCCGACGGCACCGTCTGCACCAGCTTCCGGTCCATCGCCTGCGCGATGACGACGACGTTCCCGAGATCGCCCGGGAGCTCCTGCGGTTTCTCCGTTTCCGTTTCCCTCGAGTACGCGTGCGTGTACACCCAGCGCTCGTCGTAACCGGTGATGCCGATCAGGTCGGCGCCCAGCGCGCGGGCGGCCGTCTTCAGATCGACGGCGAGGCGAGCGGCGAGGACCTCCTCCGGTTCGGCGCTCTCGTCCGGCGGACCCGGACCGTCCCGGAGCACCGTGTAGGGGTCGAGGAAGCCCTCGCGACGGTCCGCGCCTTCCCTGAACTCCGCGAACAGATCGGTGACGTGCCAGGAGGCGTTGCGGAGCGCGTAGTCGCGCCGCGTGAACCCCTCGACCGGGCGCCACCGCAGCTCCGGCGTGCGGTAGGTCTCGTAGAACATGTCCGAGCGGGAAGTCCTCACCTCGGGGTCCCAGAACGAACGACAGAAGATGTCGTCCTTCTGCGAGAAGCGCTCGAAACCCTCCCCTACCTCGAAGCCCGCCTCGGCATCGTCGACAGGGCGTGCCATGCGCGTCAGGTCAAGGCCTCGATGAACTGCGCCGCCCACTCATGGACGGAATGCCGTCGCACGACCTCGCGCATCGCCTTCATTCGTCGCGCCCCGTCGTCGGGGTCGAGGGTGATCGCCTGCTCGATCGTCGCGGCCATGGCATTCACGTCGTGCGGGTTCACGAGCAGCGCGTCGGGCAGTTCCGCGGCCGCTCCGGCGAACTCGCTCAGCACCAGGACGCCGTCGTCCTCGAGCCGGGTGGCGACGTACTCCTTGGCGACCAGGTTCATGCCGTCGCAGAGCGGCGTCACCAGCATGACGTCCGCGACGAGGTAGAAGGCGATCAGTTCCTCGAACGGCAGGTTGCGCCGGAAGTACTGCACCGGCACGACGCCGAGTTCGCCGTACTCCCCGTTGATCTGGCCGACGAGTTCCTCGACGTCGCGGCGCAGGATCTGGTACTCAGAGATGCGCTCGCGGCTTGGGACGGCGACCTGGACCATCACCGCGTCGCGGATCGACCGGTCCTCGCGCCCCAGCCATTCGAGGAAGGCCTTGAGTCGCAGGTCGATGCCCTTCGTGTAGTCGAGACGGTCGACGGAGAGGATGATCTTGCGGCCGCGGCGAAGCTGCTGGAGTTGCTCGGCCCGCTCCCGGATCCCGGGCGACAGCGCCGCGTTCGCGTAGCGACCCGTGTCGATCGAAATCGGGAAAGCGCCGACGCGGATGTCACGTCCCTGGTAGCGGATCGTCTCGCCCTGAGGCTCCGCCTCGATCAGCCGGTCCGCGAGCCGCGTGAAGTTGTAGGCGCCGGCCGGGGTCTGGAAGCCGATCACGTCGGCGCCGAGCAGGCCCTCCAGTACCGCCCGCCGCCAGGGCAGGCGCAGGAACAGTTCGATCGGCGGGAACGGAATGTGCAGGAAGAAGCCGGAGCTGATGTCCGGCCGCAGCTCGCGCAGCATGCGCGGTACGAGTTGCAGGTGATAGTCCTGGATCCACACCCGGCCCCCAGGCGCGGTGCGGCGCGCGGCCTCCTCGGCGAAGCGCCGGTTGACCGCGACGTAGGGGTTCCACCAGTGGCGGTGGTACTCGGGCGGACGCACCGCGTCGTGGTAGAGCGGCCACAGGGTCGAGTTGCACATCCCCTGGTACGAGCCGGCCACCTCGGCGGCAGATAGCGGCACCGGCACGTTCAGGATGCCCTCGTGGCGGAACGGCTCCGGCGCGTCGTCGGCTCCACCGGTCCAACCGACCCAGGACCCGCCCGCCTCGCGGACGATCGGCGACAGGGCGCTGACGAGGCCGCCCGGGCTCTGCGCCCAGCCCAGTTCGCCATCGACTTCCTCGCGACGCACCGGGAGGGTGTTCGCGACGATCACAAGCTCCGACTGCTGAGCAGCCGGCACATTCTGAGAACCCATCGGTTTCAGTATCGTAAGGGATCTCGGAGGCTCTCCCGTGTGAACCAGAAAGCGCATCCTCCGCACGTCGCATGGGAGCTCCTGAAAGCGGGTCCCGAGATGCCCCCGCCGGCGTCGTGGGCGCTGTTCCTGGATGTCGACGGCACGCTGATCGAGATCGCGGACGCGCCCGACGCGGTCCACGTCGACGAGCATGTCGGCGGCCTGCTGGCGCGGCTCAGCGCGTGTCTCGACGGCGCGCTGGCGCTTGCCAGCGGACGCCCCCTGGACGTTCTCGACCGCTTCTTCGCGCCGCTGGAGCTGCCGGCGGCCGGGCTGCACGGGCTGGAACGCAGGTCCGCCAACGGTCACGTGAACCGGACGGATGGAGCCCTTGCGCTCGGCCCGGCCCGCCGCGAGCTGAAGCGATTCGCCGCCGCGCACCCCGGCACCCTGCTCGAAGACAAGACCGCGACCCTGGCGCTCCACTTCCGCCGCGCGGCCGGCGCCGAGGCGGCGGCGCGTGAGGTGATGGAGAGAGTCCGTACCTCCCTGGGTCCCGCCTACGGAGTCCAGGAGGGCAAGATGGTGCTGGAGTTGAAGCCCCGTCGCCCGAACAAGCGCACCGTCGTCGAGGACTTCATGGCCGAGGCGCCGTTCCGCGACCGCGTGCCCGTCTTCATCGGCGACGACATCACGGACGAGGACGGATTCGCCGCCGCGCAAAGCTACGGCGGCGCCGCGATCGTGGTGGGACTCGAACGCGAAACCAGGCGCACGAGCAACGCGCAGTACGGCTTGAGCGGCGTGCGCGAGCTGCACCGCTGGCTGGAGGCGGTCGGCGAGAGGCTCGAGAGGGAATGACGAGGGACGGCGTCCGGCCGCTGGACGGCGGCGTGATCGGCAACTGCGGATTCGGCGCACTGATCGACCCGCGCGGCCGGATCTGCTGGGCCTGCCTGCCCCACTTCGACGGGGACCCCGTGTTCCATTCACTCCTGGGCGGCAACGGCGACAGCGATGTCGATCCGGAGGCTGGCGGCTTCTTCGACATCCTGCTCGAGGGATTCCGGGAGAGCGAGCAGCAGTACCTCGACAACACGGCGATCCTGGTGACGACGCTCCGCGACGGCAACGGCGCCGCGGTCCGGATCACGGACTTCGCGCCCCGGTTCGAGCAGTTCGGTCGCTCCTTCCGGCCGACGATGATCATCCGCACCATCGAACGAGTCGCCGGCGAACCCCGCATCCGCATCCGGCTGCGGCCGCGCTTCGACCACGGCTCGCGCCGCCCCGAACTGACGCGTGGCAGCAACCACATCCGCTACGTCGGACCGGATCTGACGCTCCGGTTGACCACCGACGCGCCGGTCTCGCTGATCACCGACGAGATCTCCTTCGTCCTGGAGCAGCCTCTCACCCTGCTGCTCGGTCCGGACGAGAGCCTGACCGAGCCCGTGGACTCCGTGGCGCGTGAGTTCCGGAGCCGGACAGAAACCTGGTGGCGCGAGTTCGTGCGCCACCTGGCGGTCCCCTTCGAGTGGCAGGAGGCGGTGATCCGGGCCGCGATCACGCTCCAGCTCTGCAGTTTCGAGGAGACCGGGGCCGTGCTCGCGGCGATGACCACGTCGATTCCCGAAGCGCCGGACAGCGGGCGCAACTGGGACTACCGCTTCTGCTGGCTGCGGGACTCCCACTTCGTCGTGCAGGCTCTCAACCGCCTGGGCGCCACCCGCACGATGGAGGGCTACCTCGGCTACATCACGAACCTCGCCGCGGCCGCCGAGGGCGGCGTGCTGCAGCCGGTCTACGGGATCAAGTTCGAGCGGGAACTCACCGAACGCACCGTCGACGGCCTGCCGGGCTACCGCGGCATGGGGCCGGTACGAGTCGGCAATGACGCCTGGCGCCAGCTCCAGAACGACAGCTACGGCAGCGCGATCCTCTCCGTCACCCAGAGCTTCTTCGACAGGCGGCTGGTCAAGCCAGGCAACCGGCGCGTGTTCGGCTGGCTGGAGCAGCTCGGCGACCAGGCGGCCGGCCTGTTCGACCAACCCGACGCCGGCCTCTGGGAGTTCCGGCAACGGAGCGCGGTACACACCTTCTCAAGCGTCATGTGCTGGGCTGCCTGCGACCGGCTGGCGCGCATCGCCAGGGTCCTCGGCCTCACCGACCGCGACACGCACTGGACGAACCGGGCCGTTTCCATCCGCCGGCACATCCTCACGAACGCGGAGACCGGAGGCCGTCTCGCCGCCACTCTTGACGGCGAAGGGATCGACGCCAGCCTGCTGCTTCTCCACGACCTCGGCTTCCTCGACGCCGAAGATCCCCGCTTCGCGGCCACCGTCGAATCCCTCGAATCGCTCCGCTCAGGCCACAACTTCTTCCGCTACAGGGAGGACGACTTCGGCGCCCCGGCCACGTCCTTCGCCGTGTGCAGCTTCTGGTACATCGACGCGATCAATGCCCTCGGCCGCCGCGAGGAAGCTCACGAACTCTTCGAGCAGATGCTCGAACGGCGCAACCCGGTGGGACTCCTCTCCGAGGATCTCGATCCGGAGACCGGTGAACTCTGGGGCAACTTCCCCCAGACCTACTCCATGGTCGGCCTGATCAACTCGGCACTACGGCTCAGCCGGCCCTGGAGCGAAGCCTTCTAGACTCCCCCTATGCAAGCCGACCAACTCCATCTCCAGGAAGAGCTCCTGCTCCTCGCCCTGCACGACACGAAGGGCACCCTGGGCGGCGCCCACACGAGCATCGGACTCGGCGGCGCGATCGCCGCCGAGTTGCTGCTGCAGGAACGCATCCGCATCGACGAGTCGCGCCGCTGGCGCAAGCTCGTCGAGGTCCGCGACAGCCGCCGCACCGACGACTCCATCCTCAACGAGTGCCTGAAGAGAATCCGGTCCGCCAACCGGCGGGCCTCCATCCAGACGTGGATCACACGCTTCTCCTCAATGAGGAAGCTCCACCACCGGGTCGCCGAACAACTCTGTGCACGGCGCATCCTGCGGGCGGACGAGCAGGAGATCCTGCTCATCTTCAAGCGACGCGTCTTCCCGGAGATCGACCCGGGGCCGGAACGCGAGATCATCGAACGTCTGCGGGCCGCGATCTTCAGCGACGACCGGGAGGTCGAACCGCGGACGGTCGTCCTGACCGCGCTCGCGCACGCGGTGGGTCTGCTCAACCCCACCTTCGGCCGCGGCGAACTGAGGCCCCGCAAGCAGCGTCTGAAGAGCCTCGTGAAGGGCGACGTCATCGGCCGCGCCACCGCGGGCGCCGTCGAAGCCGCGCAGGCCGCCGTCATGGCGGCGGCCGTCATGCCCGCCATCATCGCCGCATCGACCTCCTCGAACTCCAGCTGACCTTGCCCAAGCTCTACGCCGAGATAGCCCCCTGGTGGCCGCTGATCTCACCGCCCGAGGAGTACGAAGAGGAAGCCGGCATCTACCGCCGCCACCTGCTCGAAGCGTCCAACGTCACTCCCCGGACCGTCCTGGAACTCGGCAGCGGCGGCGGCCACAACGCCTCCCACCTCAAGGCGCACTTCGAGATGACCCTGGTCGACCTCTCGCCCGGGATGCTGGCGATGAGCCGGCAGCTCAATCCCGAGTGCCGGCACGTCGAGGGCGATATGCGGACGGTCCGGCTCGACCGGACCTTCGACTGCGTCTTCGTCCACGACGCGATCGACTACATGACGACGCTCGAGGACCTCCGCGCCGCCATCGAGACCGCCTGGGTCCACTGCCGGCCCGGCGGCGCCGCCCTGTTCGCGCCCGACCATCTGCGCGAGAACTTCCAGCCCACGACCGACTGCGGCGGCTGCGACGGAGAGGACAGGAGCGCCCACTACCTCGAGAACACCTGGGATCCGGACCCAACGGACACGATGATCACGACCGACTACGCCTTCGTGCTGCGTTCACAGGACGGCAGCGTCGAGGTCGTGCACGACCGGCACGTCACGGGCCTCTTCCGCCGCTCCGACTGGTTCGACCTGCTGGCCGACGTCGGGTTCGAAGCCGAAGCTGTGCCCTGCGACCACTCGGAGATCGAACCGGGCGAGTACGAGCTGCTCGTCTGCAAACGGAGGTAACCGTGCCACGGTTTCTCGTCCTTTCGCTCAACGTCTGCCTCCTCGGCGCCGCCGGAGCCGCAGGCGCCCAGCCGGACCGCGGCTTCTACCTCGCGTTCGAGGCCGGCCTCGTCGACGCCTCCACCCTGGAAGCCGCCATCTCGGGCGCCGACCATCCGACGAGGTGCGACGTCCTGCTCTACGCCGACCCGGCCATGGCGCCGACCGGCCACCCCGCGTGCGGCGGACCGGGCTCGTCGCCCACCGTCACCAATCGCTTCGACCTGGGTTCCCGGTTCACCGGCAGCCTCGGCATCGGATACGACCTGGGCAGACTACGCGTCGAAGTGGAGCACACGGCCCGGCAGCACGACGGCGGCACGATCTACTTCCTGTCGACGACCGGCGACCCGACCTTCGACGACAAGATGTCCGAGTGGAGTCCCGTCGATCCTCCCAGCGTGACCGTCTCGGACTTCGACTCCCGCGAGCTCTTCGTCAACGCCTATTGGGACTTCGACAACTCCACCTCCTGGACCCCCTTCGTCGGCGTGGGGGTCGGCCAGACCCGCGTCAGCCTCCGCTACAGGACCCGCCTCCTGCGCAAGACGCTCGCACAGGGTTACCAGGACATCGATCGGCCCCTCACCCTGGCCGACCGTCCAGCGGCGGCAGCCGGCACGATCAGCCTGTTCGACAGCCAGTTCAGCGACACCCTCTCCGGCTACCAGGTCCTCGCCGGTCTGGAGCACGCCCTCGGCGACAGCGCATCGTTCACGATCAAGGCGCGCTGGACCCGGTTCGACGAGTTCAGCGGAAGCGACCTGTGGAAGGTGGTCCGGAGCCACGAACCCGTCCAGGCGGACGGCACGACGCCGTTCACTAGCGACCTGGGGTTCGATGGGATCGGGTATGTGGGGGTGTCGGCGGGGCTTCGATACCGGTTCTGAGGCCAGAAACACATCGATCGTGGCTAGCCTGCAGGCCATTCCCTAACGTCGACCGCCGCCATCGGGTAGTCCCGCACGTTGGCCGTGGCCAACGCGGCTCCGACCCCAACGGCGGCCGCGGCGATCAGGCAGTCCGCCTGGTGCAGGGTCACGCCTCGCTCGGCGAACTCCCGGCGCCAACGGCCGGCCATCATGCCTTGGGCCTTGCCCAGGGGAGCGAGACGAAGGCCCCGGAACAGCCTCCTCGCCGCCAGCTCTTCGCCGGGTCGGATTCCCCGCCACACTTCGTCCACCGAGATGACACACACCCACGGCTCGGTGCCTTCGCGGCGCAGGGCCGCCACCTGCGAAGCCGCCCGGCGGCCTCGGAGAGCGTCAATGAGTACGGTCGAGTCGAGCAGCAGGCGGCTCAAGATCAGCCCGAGCGCCGCCGGTCACCACGCCGCTGCCGACGCACCCACTCCGCCGGATCGTCGTCCCAGTCGTGGCCGGTGTCGGAGATGCCGCCAAGCGCCGCTTCGATGTCGTCCCAGCGCCGTTCGTCGTCGAGCCCCCGTTGGATCAGTTCAGCGATGAAGGCGCTACGCTGCCTGGGACCGGCACGCCGGTCGAGTTCGGCCACGAGATGGTCGTCGAGCGCAATGTGCAATCTCATGGGCCGAAGTTAGCACACAGCACACGGCTCGAATCCGGAGTGCTTTGCCACGCTTGGCACGGTGGGCCCGGTTTGAGGTGTTCGGCGGAAGCGACCTGAGCCGCTCTCAGCTAGTGTCGCGGGACCACATGCACCAGGCGTCCGTGACCGAAGAGAAGAAAGAAGAGTCTAGAAGCCTCGGCCCGATGGTCCGGCTACTGCTGATCCTGGTCCTCTTCAGCCGGGCGCTGCAAGCCGATCTCCTCTCCTTCAGGACCCTAGGGGCGACGCTCCTCACAGTGGCATACGTTGGGGCCATCCTGGGCATGGCCGGATTCGTGGCCGTCCTCTGGAGGAAGGCCCTGAAGGAACCCGACACGGAAGAGCCCTCGCCAGTTTCGGAGGCGCCAAGGCGTGTCCACGGTCTGTTCAGCGAACCGTTGTACGAGATCCCGGCAGTCTTCTGCATGATCGTCGTCGGTATCGACTACGCCTCCAGTCTGCTCGCCGCGCCGCCCGAGTCCACCATGTCGAGGTGGTTCGTGGCCCTCCTCGGCTTCAGCGTCCTCGTCGGAGTCATCGGACAGTTCGGAAACGGGAGCAGCCGAAACCAGAGTGGCCGAGGAACCTGGAGAGAGCCCCGGGACGAACCGCCACCAACAGGCCCTCTCTCCGACCCGGTCTTTCTGGCAACGCTCGTCACTTTCAGCGTGCTCATGCTCGCAAGCGAAGGAGTCGCTCGCATCGACAGCCAGCCGTCCTCGGTAGCTGCCTGGTTCAGCCTGGTTGCCGCCATTGGCGCTGCCGCCTTCGTCGCCTTCGCCCTGATCTCACGTCTCACGCGCAAACCCGAAGCCACACGATGAGGTCCCTCGCAAAGAAGTACGACGAGTCCAAGCTCTCGGCCCGAGTGGCCATCCTGATGGGGCTCGTCACGTTCCAGCTCGCCGACGGCCTCCTGTCGCCGGAGGCCCTGCGTTCGTCGCCGCTGGCGCAGTCCTACGCCGTCGCCCTCGCCGTGATGGGGCTGGGAGTGCTGGTGTTCGCGTTTCAGAAGCTGCGTGGCTATCTGAGCGAGCCGACGCCGATAGCGGAGCCCCGGACCGGTCCGGTGTGGCACGAGGCCAGGCTCTTCACCGACCCGTGGTACCAGGTCCCCGCGATCTACTGCGTCTTCGTTCTCCTCTGTCAGCTCGTCATCGACCTGGCAGCGAATCCCCCGGCATCCGTTCAGGCGGTGTTGTTCCTGGTCTGCGTAGCAGCAATGTCCGTGGTCGTACCCGTAAGCGCCAGCAAGCGTGTGAGCCTCGAAAGGACGCACCTGGAGGCTTCTTCAAAGGAGGAACAGGACCCGGCGCCAAAAGCCGCCTCGGTCTTCCGCGACCCATGGTTCGTCGTCCCGGGCGCGGTCCTCGGCGCCGTCGAGATGGCCCGGTTCGGACTGGAGTCGATCGAGGCAGACCCCTCTTCAGGCGAAGCGACCTGGTGGCTCCTGGCGCCGCTCCTGACTATGGCGTTCGCCGCGGCCATGCCGCTGGTGGATCAGTATCGCCGGCGGCGAAAGGAGCCGGCGGAGACCGACGCACTCCCGCCTGGCCTGCCCGATCCATGAGCCAACCGGAACGCTGGGAAGTGCCGAAGCCCCTGGCGACGGCCGAAGCCCGCATGGCCGACGGCAGCCGCATCGTTCTCAGGCGGCACGGCAACACCAGCGGTCCCAGGCTCGTCATCAGTCACTGCAACGGGTTCGCCGCCGACGCCTACTACCCCTTCTGGTCGCTGCTCACGGACAGGTTCGACGTCGTCCTGTTCGACCTCCGCAACCACGGCTGGAACCCGGTCGGCCGCGGCGAAGATCACCACGTCGGCACGTTCGTCGAAGACCACGCGACGATCGCGCAGGCGATCGACCGCCACTTAGGCGACAAGCCGAAGATCGGCGTGTTCCACTCCGTCTCAGGCCAGTCGGCGCTCATCCATGCCAGTCGTGAGTCGGCCTACTCGGCGCTGGTTCTCTTCGACCCGGTCGTCTGCCCGCCCGGCTGCCGGCCCGAGGATGTCGAGAAGGTGGACAAAGTGCTCGGCCAACTGGGTCAGGCCGCACTGAAGCGTCGCGAACGCTTCGCGAGCCTCGAGGAGTTCATGGATCGCGTCCTTCGCGCCCCCGGCTTCCAGCTTCTCTGCCCCGGAGCGCCCGAACTCATCGCACGCGCCACGCTTCGGCAAGCATCGAGCGGCGACGGATACGAACTGCGCTGCCCGCGAGAGTACGAAGCGAGGGTCTCGCTGGAGGGCCCCCGATGGGCCAAAGCAGCGGATCTGAGCCGCGTCTCGTGCCCCGTGAAGATCGTCGGCTCCGACCCCGTGGTTCCCTTCTCGTTTCTCCCCACGGTGGACCTCAGGGAGATCCTGGCCATCGACTACGACTTCGTGCCGGACACGACGCACCTCCTCCAGCTTGAGCAGCCGGCGGAGTGCGTCGCGGCAATGATGCCGTTCGTGGAGCAGTGCGTCACCGAGGCTTCCTGACCAATGACTGAGAGTAAGGAGAAGTACGACGAGTCCAAGCCGGGCCCCAGACTCATCGTGCTGATGGGGCTCCTCATCACCGGCGGCGACACCGGTCTCTTGAGCATCGAGGCGCTCCGCGCCTCGCCTCTCTCGATGGTCTATGCGGTCGCGCTGGCGACGGCCGCGGTCGCGACGCTGGTCGCCCTGCGTCGCGGTGCCCAGGACGGCACTTCACTGGAAACAGAAGCGCCGCGAACCGGCCCGGTCTGGCACGAGTCGACGCTGTTCACCGACCCCTGGTACCAGGTTCCCGCGATCTTCTGCGTGTTCATCCTGTTCTCGAGGTTCGTCCTGAACCTGGTCACCGAGCCGCCGAGGACCGACCAGGCGGTCTGGTTCCTGGCGGGGCTGGGCATCGCAACGCTCGCGTTTGCCTTCGGGCTGATTGGCCCCACCGGCTCGAAGAAGCGGCCGAAGGACGAGCCGGCGAACCCAGAGGAGGCGGCCACTTCGGGTGAGGAAGAGTCGGCCGTCGGAGCCGCACTTCGTGATCCCTGGTTCAGTGTGCCCGCTGGCTCGATCGCCTTGCTGCATGTCGCCCGAGACGGACTGGAGAAGATCGAGGAGGACCCGGCCTCGCCCTGGGCCATCGTGTGGCTTCTCTTTCCCTTGGTGGGCTTGATAGCGGGTCTGGTGAGTTCCGCGGTCTCACGGACCCGGCAAAGGCGAAAGGAAGCAGCGGCGGTCGGGAATGCCCAAG
Organism: Acidobacteriota bacterium; assembly: GCA_028877275.1. Taxonomy (GTDB): domain Bacteria; phylum Acidobacteriota; class Thermoanaerobaculia; order Multivoradales; family Multivoraceae; genus Multivorans. The sequence continues at coordinate 125,579 of JAPPFP010000009.1, read as the reverse complement.
CGGTGACCGCAACCGGCGAGGATGCCGGCGGGGACGCCGGCGCACCCAGTGTGTGACGTCACTCAGCCAGCAATGAGGCCCGGACGATCTCCCGGTCGTTGCGGTGCACGATGTGGCCGTTCGCGTAGGCGGGGTGGACCCAGAGGAGCTTGCCGAGCTCGCGGCGGATGCGGACGCTCCGGGTGGTCGGTTCGAGCAGACGGGTCCGGTCGATCTCGTGGTAGCCGTCTCGGCTCAGCCGGGCGATCATCAGTTCGCCGCGGTCGTTGCTGATGAAGTAGCGGTCGCCGTTGCGGACCAGGAACGCGGTGGCGATGCGGGCGTCCTCGCTGGGCTCGAAGGTCGCCCAGACCTCCTTGCCGGTGGCGCGGTCGATGGCCCGTAGCGCGCCCTGGCCGCCGATACCGTAGATCATGTCACCGTCGAAGGCGGGCGTGGAGTTGAAGGCGTGCAGGCCGTCGAGGTCCTGCTTGCTGCTGCTCTTGCCCTTCCACACGATCCTGGCCTCGGGCTTGCCGCCTGACGCGGCGGCGACCTCGATCAGCGTCGAGCCGTGCGAGGCGGACGACACGAGGAGCTGGTTTCCGTCCTGGATCGGCGTGGCGATGGTCTGCCCGTACTCCACCTCGTAGGGGAACTGCCAGAACACCTCGCCGCCGTCCGGGTCGAGGCCGGCGATGCCTTTCGGGTGCCAGACGACGAGGTGCCGCCGGCCACCGAGTTCGTAGATGACCGGCGGGTTGTAGCCCGGCTCGTTGCCTACTTCCATCGAGCGCCAGAGCTCGGCGCCGCTCTCCCGGTCGAAGGCCACGACCATGGCGTCGGGTTCGCCGCCGACCAGGGTGATGATCTGCCGGCCATCCACGAGCGGCGCGCCGACGAAGCCCCAGGCCTGTACCGGCGCTTCGTACTCTGCTACCAGGTCGTGCCGCCAGAGCAAACTGCCGTCCTCGACCGAGAGCGCCGCCAGGTAGCCGGCCGAGCCGAGCACGTAGACGCGGTCGCCGTCGACGGTCGGCGTCGCCCGCGGGCCGTTCGAGTAGGCGGGCATGAGGCCGGCGAGGTTGGTCTCCCAGGCGTGCTCCCAGAGCTGCTTGCCGGTCGCTTCGTCGAGCACGAGCAGGCGTTCCCGGCCCCGATTGCCCGACAGTCGCTCGAAGTCGGTCGCGAACACGCGGCCCGCGGCCACTGCCGGGCCGCCGTAGCCCGGACCGATCGGTACCCGCCACACGAAGCGGAGGCCGTCCTCGGGGAAGCGCTCGAGGATGCCGTCCTCGTGCCAGACGCCGCGGCGCTCGGCGCCCCGCCACTGCGGCCAGTCGTCGGCGTGGGCAGCGTACGGCGCGAAGGCGACTGACGATGCCACGACAAGCGCTGCCGTCCTCATGGGGCGAAGCATAGCCGTGGGGCGCGGCCGGAAGCCGGCGCTTCGCGCCGGATGCCGGCGAGGACGCCGGCGCACCCAGTGTGGAGGCAGCGTCAGCCACCGCGACGGCGTGTCGCACTGTCACGTTCCTGCGGAGTGAGGTAGTTTGTCCGCCGCGATGCGCCGCCTGCTTCTACCGCTGATCGTCGCCGCACTGGCGCCCGTCTCGTGCGGCTCTCCGCCCCACGTCAGCGCCGATCTCGTCTACCGGCACAGCCTGGACTTCCCGTCGCCGCAGCGCCTGCGCCAGGGCTGGACCAGGGTCTGGGTCGGCAGGGAGTTGGAGCGTGTGGACACGCTCATCCATCGCGTCATCGTGATCCCTGAGTTCGCCGGCGACCTGATGATCATGCCCGGTCGTCAAAGGGAGCGCATGACGGCGGAGATCGCCTGCCCGCCGCTCGATCATCCGGTCTGGGAGGAACTGACCCGCGGTCAGGACATCGAGATCGACCTCGAGACGGCGGACCGCGGCCGGTTCACGACGGTGTCGTGCCGCGGCGGGCTGAGGTAGAACCTACTCGTCCGCGCCGACCGGACCGCGCAGCCGCTTCGTTGCGCCACGCTGCCTCTTGGCCTCCAGCCGTCTCGTCCGGGCGCGGGCGGACGGTCGGGTGGCCACCCGCGGCCGAGGCTCGGCGGCAGCCTCTTCGATCATCGCCGCAAGCCTCATGAGCGCCGCCTCACGGTTGCGGGCCTGCGTGCGGTGCGTGTCGCAGAAGACGACGATCTCACCGGCAACGGTGAGCCGCTTCCCGGCCAATGCCTCCAGGCGACGCCGCAGCCCGCCTTCGATGCCGGCCGCGTCGAGGTCCAGACGGCACTGCGCGGCCGTCGCCACCTTGTTCACGTTCTGGCCGCCCGGGCCCGAAGCGCGGACGAACTTGAACGTCAGCGCGCGCTCGGGGATGGCGAGGCCGCCGATGTCGATCGTGGCCATGCACCTATGGTGGCAGATCAGTCCTCGGTGTACCGGATCTCCATGCGACGGATGATCAGGGCGGTCACGGCGAGCACGCCGGCGGCGAAGGCGAGCAGCCCAAGGACCGAGACCGCCGGCGGCGGCGGCTCGACGACCACCGCGAACGGGCCGTCGGAGAGCGGCACCGGCAGCAGGCCCTTCAGGTAGTGGATCACGCTGAGCTTCTTGAGCGCCGGCGGCAGCAGGAAGTGCAGCATCTCCCATACGTAGAGGGCGCCGGCCGGGATGATGGGGTTCCGGAACACCATGCCGACCAGCGTGAACAGCGAGCCGTAGCCGATGCAGGCAAGCAGGGTCACGCCGAGGTAGGCCACAAGATGCCGACCGCCCGGGCCGGCGGTCAGGTCCTCGACCGCTCCCGAGAAGCCAACGGGCAAGTAGATGAGCATGTAGCTGAACACGGTGCTGGCCATGAACAGCGCCGTCACGGCGGCTACCGCCGCGGCGTACTTGACCGCGACGACCAGTTCGCGGCGAAGCGGCGTCAGCAGCAGGTAGTGCAGGCTGCGCTCCAGGATCTCGCCCCGGAACAGGTTGAAGAAGACGTACAGGCAGCCGAAGAAGAGGATCGCGCCCAGGAAGACCGTCTCGAAGATCGTCTCGTAGACGATCCGGTTGCCGAACCGCTCCAACACCGTCTGGCCGCCGATGGGTATCGAGCCGACCAGCAGGACGATCGCCACGGGAACCGCCGACGCGAGCCCCAGGATCACCGCCCTGCGGGTCAACAACAGCCGGCGCAGCTCCAGCCGCACGAGTCCGCCGAGCTGTCGCGCCAGCAGCGCCCAGTCGATGCGAGGACGCGCCGCCGTCTCCTGGGCCACCGTCACGACGGCTCCTCCTCTTCATCAACCAGGTAGCGGTAGACCGCCTGCAGGTCGCTGTCGGCCGGGCCCACCGCTTCGACCTCCACGCCGCCTTCGGCGACGAGTTCGGCGACCAGGCGCAGGAACCGGTCCGCGTCGCGGGTGCGCAGGTGGAGCCCGCCGCCGTCGTCGTGAAGCTGGACCTCGGTGACGTGGTCGAGCTCGAAGGCGCGGCCGGCGAGCCACTGCGGGCGATCGCAGCGTACGAACACCTGCAGCGGCTGCTCGCGGACTTCCTCGACTTCCGCCCGCATGCCCGGCACCTCGCCCTCCGCGACGATGTAGCCGTTCGAGATCAGGATCACACGGTCCGACAGGAGGTCGACCTCGTGCAGGATGTGGCTCGAGATGACGACATGCTGGCCTTCGCCGGCCAGTTGACGGAAGAGTTCGATCGTCTCGGCGCGCACCATCGGATCGAGGCCGTTGAGCGGCTCGTCGAGCACCATGACCTGGGGCCCGTGCGCGATCGCCTGCGCCAGCTTGATCCGCTGCCGCATGCCCTTGCTGTAGCCCGCGATCCGTCGGTGAGCCGAGTCGACCAGGCCGACCCGTTCCAGCGTCTGGGCGGTCAGGCGTTCCGCCTCACCACGGTCCAGGCCGTGCAGCAGAAGGTATGAGAAGACGAACTGCCAGCCGGTGGCGCCGCGCGGGAAGGAGTCGTACTGCGTGCAGTAGCCGAAGCGGCGGAACAGATCCTGCGGTCGGGTCACCGGGAGACCGAGAATGCTGATCTCGCCCCGCGTGGGCCGCAGCAGGCCGGCGAGCAGGTTCATCAGCGTGCTCTTGCCGGACCCGTTCGGGCCCACCAGGCTGGTGATGCCGGGTTCGATCTCCAGGTCGACCCGGTTGACGCCGAGCACGTCGCCGTAGAACTTCGAGACGTCCCGGATCACGATGTTGCGCTCGCCGCTCACTTGACGACCTCGAAGGCGCGCACGCGCCGGTAGAGCAGGGCCGCCGACAGCGAGGCCAGCGCGGCTGCGGCGAGCCAGGCCGCCGTTTCCGGCATCTGAACGGCTCCCTGTGTGCCGAAGACGGAGGCGGAGAGCGCGTCCGTCACGTCGAACGCCACGACCATGCTGCCCAGCCAGGAGTCATAGAACTCCTTGTAGAACTGGCCGCACGCCGTGCCCGTCAGGATCGCGCCCATGAACAGGATCCGCGCCCAGGGCTTCCACTTCACCCAGGCCGCGATCGCCAGCATCGGCAGCGACATGCATAGCAGCCACACGACCGACACGACCACCATCGATGGCGCGACCCGCCAGTTCTCCAGTAGCCACTCGCTTCCGCCGAGCGATGCCTGGATCGCGAACAGGAGCAGCCCCGGCGCCCAGGTGATCGCCGAAACCAGGACGCCGAGAACGACGAGCTTGCCGAGCACGTAGTCGGTCCGCGTCAGCGGCCGCGAGAGATAGAGCGGCATCGCCCGGTTGCGCAGGTCCGCCGACACCAGCGACGGCCCCACGACGAGCACGACGATGAACGCCAGGTACAACTGGACGCGCAGGAAGAGGTTCTGGAAGAACCAGGTGTTGACCTGGACGAAGTCCAGCAGATCGGCCGAGTCGAGGTTGATCAGGGCCAGCGCCTCCGCGTTGTAGCGCAGGTACATGGCGCCGAGCAGCACCAGCGGCCAGGCGAAGCAGAAGGCGAAGAAGGCCAGGAAGAGCCGCGACGCGAAGACCTCGCGCAGGCCGTAGCGGCTGATGACGAGGAACCGGCTCCGCGCCGACATCAGCGGACCGTCGTAGCCCTTGTAGCCGTGGTCATAGACGGCCATCGTCGCCCTCCATCGCCTGGAGGAAGATGTCCTCCAGCGAAGTGCGCTTGTAGTCCAGGCGGAGAATCGTCACGTCCTGCTCGATCGCCGAGGCGTAGATGTGGCGCACCTCGACTCCCGGTGGCAGCACGGCCTTGATCCGGCGACGGTTGACCACCGCGACCTCGCAGCCGAGCCCCTCGATCGCGGCCCGAAAGCCGCTCCCCGCGCCCTCGCGCTCCGCGGTCAGATCGAGCTCGAGGAACCGGCGGTTGGCCCGGCGCTCCTCGGTCAGATTGCAGTAAGTGGCGATCCTGCCCCGGTTCAGCACGAGCACTTCCTCGCAGCACTCCTCGACGTCCCGGAGCAGGTGCGACGACACGACGATCCGCGCCTTGCCCGAGTCCCGGATCTCCCGGATCAGCCGCAGCATGCGCAGGCGGGCCGGCGGGTCGAGACCGTTCGTCGGCTCGTCGAGGAAGAGGAGGCTCGGACCGTGGGCGATCGCCTGCGCCAGCTTGAGCAACTGCTTCATGCCGAGCGAGTAGGTCTCCACGTTGCGGTAGCGCGCCTCGCCCAGGCCGACGTAGAAGAACACCTCGTGGGCGCGCTCCAGCGCGGCCTCCGGCGGCAGCCCGGACACCTCCGCCATCAGCCGCACGAAGCGGACGCCGGAGATGCCGGCGATGAAGGCGTCCCGCTCCGGCATGTAGCCGACCCGGCGCCGCAGTTCCCGGCCCTGGGCGGTGATGTCCATGCCGAACAGGCGGGCCGTGCCGGCAGTCGGCCTGTAGAAGCCGAGCAGGGTGTTCAGCAGTGTCGTCTTGCCGGCGCCGTTGGGACCCAGAAGACCGATCGCGCGGCCCGAGAAGGCGCCGCGCAGATCGTCGAGAACCTGGTGCCGGCCGAACCGAACCCCGAGACCGTCGAGGTCGATGACCGGCGCCGCCTCACTCATCAGGCGGCAGGCCGTAGGTTTCTTCCACTGGGTGCGCCGGCCGCCAGGCCGGCGACGACATCGACATCGGGACCAGTCTCCGCCTCCGGTTCCGGCTCCTCCGCCGTGTCGTCGATCGCATCCAGGCCCTGGAGAAGATTGGGGAGTCCCAGCAGCGGACCAAGACCGGTGAAGGCCAGCAGGCTCGGGCCACTGGACGTCACGACGATCTCGCTGCGGCCCGCGTACACCGTGTAGAGAGACGGTCCCTGGCTGGTAATCGACTCCTCGATCGCCTGAACGACGGCCTGCTGATCGTCACCCACGACCTCCGTCGGCAACAGGTCGAAGAGTTCGCCGGCCGTCTCGGCGAGCCGGTTGTAGACAACCGCGGAGAAGTCCGCGTATCCGTTCTCGGGCAGCAGATCGAGGAACTGCTGGCTCGACGTCAGCGAGGCGCCACTGCCGCGATACCGGATCGCCGTGTCGATCGTTGCCACGCTGGACGCGCTCACCATGTACCCATCAAAGTACGTGTAGAAGATCTCGGGAGTTTCCACCAGGCTCTCGAGGACCCCCTCCAGGGAGTCCTCGTCCCCGTCGCTCGAGTCTTCGCCGTCGTCATCGCCGTCTTCGATCTCGACGGCCAGACGATAGACCGTGCGGCCGCCCGACTCCTGCTCGTCGATCGTGATCGCCGCGCCCACTCCCCCGTCCGCCATCCGTTCGTTCGCCTTCAGGGCGAGTGTCTCGATTGAGTTCTGCAGGCTCTCCGCATCGTAGACGGACGCCACCGCCTTCCAGGCAGGCGTGGGCAGCACCGGACCGTCGATGCCGGCCGCATACTCGCCACCCAGGTGCTCGAGGAAGTCCGTGCGAATCGACATGCCCAGTTCGCTCTCGATCTCGGCCGGCGGCCCGTCCATCTCCCCGCCCAGCCCGGCGAGAAACTCCAGGAACTCGTCGTAGATCGTCAGCGGATCCTCGATCACGCCCGCGGCGACGAAGGACGCGTCCGGAGAGAAGAAGTCGAGGGCGCCGTTGGTCCCCGGCTCCGACAGCCAGGAGACCATTCCGGACCGCTGGCCGTCGAAGCTCAGGGTCGCGGTGACGTTGGCCCGATCTCCGTCCTGGGTCCGCGAAGCGACCAGATCCTCGACGTGGTCGAGCCCGCTGAACGCGAACCCGTTGGCATCCCCGTCATCGCCGTCCGCGTCCTCGCTGGCCGCCAGTTCGGCCACGACCGTCGCCAGTTCGACCGCGGCCAGCAGCTCCGCGCCGGCGGCGTAGCGGTCTGCGAGCCGACCGTGCAGCCGCGAGCCGACGAACGGGTTGGCGGCGCCGTCCCGGTGAGCCGCCACGGTGCGAAGCGCGGCGAGGGAAGGCGAGGCCGCGGCGAGGTCGTCGGCGATCCAGACCAGGAGCACGCCGTCCGACTCTTCCGCCGCATCGAGATCCTCGACGATGACCGGCGTGCCCTCTTCGCCCATTGCATCGCCCAGCTCCTCAAGGTGTCCCTCGAGCGCCTCGCGCAGGGCCGCGGCGTCTTCGACTTCCGTGACCATCAACGGGCGGGCCGTGTTGTCGGCGATACCGCCGGCGAGCGCGACGACCGTCTCGTCGCCCATCGTCTCGCCGAGCTCGCCCAGCACTCCGATCACGTCGTCGATCGTCCCGACCGCGCCGGAGGCCTCGAACTCGGCCCACCACTCGGCGAGCAGTTCGCTCGACTCGATCCTCGAGCGCACCAACTCGAACAGATCGCTCAGCGTCGCCGGCGCGTTCGGCATCGCCACATAGATCTTCGTGTCGGCCGGCATCAGGTCGAGCAGCCGGGTCGAGTGGCGCGCCGGCGTCGCCCCCATCAACTGGTTCAGTTCGCTGCGCAGCGACTTGAACTCCTCGAGTACGGCGAGATAGCGGTCCGCGTCCTGGCTCCAGCCGACTTCCTCCTGCAGCGTCATCGCCACGAGCGTCGGGCGGCTGCGGAACTGATCGCCGGCGAGCAGGCTGTGGCGCTCGCGTCCCTTCTCGACCTCGACCTCGCCCTCGATCACCGACACCCGCGAGCCCTTGACGCCGTGCGTGACGGCGAAGATCGTGCCCTTGACCGCCACCAGCATCTCCTCGGTCGACACGATCAGCGAACCGTTCTCCTGCTGAGCTGCCTGGACGATCACGCTGCCTCGGTCGACCCGCACGCGATGGCCGCTGCGCCGGGCGTCGACGCGGAAGGTGGTGAGTCCCGCGGCCTCGACCCGGGAACCGTCCGCAAGTTCGAGTACCGCGCGGCTGCCGGCGCCCGTGCGGATGCGGTCGCCGCCGTCGACTGCGTCACCGGGGCCGAGCGGGACGAGATCCGCTCCGCGGTCGTCACCGGCCACGAACATCCGGCCATCGACGCTCTGAACCTGCACAATGCCGTCCTGAGGCGGCAGCAGCACCCGCTGGCTGAGCCAGACGCCCGCCACGGCGACGCCGACCACTGCCGCGGCAGCCGCGTAGTAGCGGCCGACCCGCGCCGGCGCGGCGGGGCCTCCCGGCGCGTCGGACACCGCGCGTCCGGCCCGCACCGCCTGCAGGTGCTTGCGGCAGGGGATGCACTCGCGCGTGTGGTCCTCCACCAGAAGGCGCTGCGCCTCCGGCAGCGTGCCCGCGACCAGAGCCGGCATCCGCGCCTGGTAGTCGGCGCAGGAGGTCAGCGTCGAGTTCGCGTCGATACCGGCCTCGGACGCATCGGTTCCGGCCGCTGCGGCCAGGACCTGCCGTACGCGGTCGGCCGCGGCGGTCTCGACGTCCGCGGGCGGCCGCTCCGCGGCGATCGCCTGCGCGGTTTCGATCAGAGTCTGGTTCAACTGGTTGCGGTCGCTCATTGCAGCACCCTCCGCGTTTCTTCCTGGTCGTCCTGATCTTCCTCCGCGAGCGCCGCGCCCAGGCGCTTGCGCAGCCGGTGAAGCGTCACCGCCACCGTCATGCGCGACGTACCCAGCATCGGCCCAATCTCCGAGTTCCGGTAGCCCTCGAAGTAGCGCAGCACGAACATCTCGGCCGCCCGAGGGTTGACCTTGGCAAGTTCCCGTCGGAGCCGGTCACGCAACTCCAGCGAGGCGAAGCGCCGCGCCGGATCGCTCTCCACGGCGGAAGACGGTCCCACTTCCTCGAGAACCTGCTGGTCCAGCGCCACGAGGCGCGAGCGCTTGCGTGAACGAATCAGATCGAGCGAGGCGTTGATCGCCGCCCTCCTCAGGTAGCCGCCGGCCTTCGCCGTGTCGAGCGATTCGGGCGGCCGGTTGAGCAGCCGCAGGAAGATCGTCTGCAGGACGTCTTCCGCGTCGGACGCGTTGCCCGTGACGCGGTAGGCCGTGTGGAAGATCAGCCGGTGGTGCTCCTCGAAGAGTCCCCGGAGGCCGTCCGCGGTGGCGGCCGGCGCGGCCGGAGGGACTGCGGGCGGCACTTCGGTCATCGAAACGCTTGCAATCGTCAAACGGCGCCTCCTTGGCTCCTGGCGCGCCGGCTCGGCGCCGGCGCCCGGGGTGGGTTCAGTGGTGAAGACGCCGCAACGGACGATTGTTTAGCAGAGAAGAGCGCGGCTCGGCCCTTCCGACTAGCCCTCGCGCCGCACCACCGCCGCCAGCAGCACCGTCGCCAGGGCCACCAGGCCGCCGCCCGACCAAGTGAGCAGGTGCGGCTGTTCACCGTGGAGCCACATCGCCCACACTGGTGTGAGCGCCGGTTCCAGGAGCAGCAGGAGAGCGACGACGGGGGCCTGCAGAACGCGGGCGGCACGCGTGACGAACACGTAGGCGAGAGCAACCTGGAACAGGCCGAGATACGCCACGATCGCCAGATCCCGGGGAGCGGCGGAACCGAGCGACGCCATCACGGGCAGGCACGCGAGGCAGACGATCACGTTGCCGCAGGCCGCCGCCGATATCCCAGGTGCAGCGGAAGCTCGTCCCCCGGGCCGCGGCCGGCCGGCGGCGCGCAGGCCGATCAGGGTCAGGCCGTACGCCAGTCCGCAGAACACAGCGAGCACGTTGCCCGTCCGGGGATCCGGCGCGGTGACGGCGGCGTCGGCGCCGCCATAGAGAGCCATCACCAGGCCCGCGCCGAACAGCGGCACGAACAGAAGCTGGCGCCCGCTCGGTCGCTCCCGCAGCAGGAGAGGCGAGAGCAGCAAGACGAACAGCGGCGCCGTCGACTGGAGGAAGACCGTCTCGGCCGCCGTCGTCCGCTTGGCCGCGTGGACGAAGAGCACCAGCGTCAGGCAGTAGGCACTGCCGGTCCCCAGGGTGAGGAGGAGCGCCCGGCGTCGCGCCGGGTCATGCCACCACGCCGCGGTACCGACGGAACCCGACTGGCCCGTCCCACCGGCCCATCGCCGCGCCGCGGGAATCGCGATCAGCAGCACGGCGGCCGCGATCAGGGAGCGCGTCCCGGCCACCTGCCAGGCGTCGAGTTCCGTCGCCTTGACCGCCGCGCCGCCGGTCGAGAATAGGATGCCGGCGACGATCGCCTGGAGCGCCGCCGAGAAGCGGGACGTCATCTCAGCCATCTCGAACTGGACGCCGCGCCCACGAAGAAGAACAGCAGAGGCTTGACTTGTCCATATCTGCACGCATATCGTGTCCATCATGGACACAACTTCTTGGCGCATTGGCGCCGCAAAGCAGCAGTTCTCCGAAGTCGTCCGCAGGTCCCAAACCGAGCCCCAGAGAATCTACAACCGGAATCAACTCGTTGCGGCCGTCGTGAGTCCAGAGATCCTCAACGAGCTGGAAGAGCCGCAGGGCGAGCAGCCCGGAAGGACGCTCGCGGATCTGTTCGCCGAGTTTCGCACCATCTGTGCAGATGAAGGGTACGAGGTCCAGGTCGGCGAGCGCCGGAACCGGAAAGGCTGGCGTGAGGACCTGGAAGGCGAGGACGGCCAAGCGGCCGACCGCTCGCGCGCAGGCACCAGGTGATCCTGCTCGACACGAACATCGTGGCCGAACTCAGCCGTCCCAGTCCGAACCCGGTGGTCGAGCGTTGGGCCGCTACGGTCAAGCCGCCTTTCGGCTTCAGCGTGGTGAGCCTCGAAGAGGTGCGGTACGCACTCTCGTGGCGACCGACGCCACGTGCTGAGCTCTGGTTCAGCGAGTTCCTGGCCGGCTTCTGTAGTCTCCTTCCCGTCACCGACGCCGTAGCGCGCCGTGCGGGAGACCTCAGGGGTCGCTTCCAGGCGGCGGGCGAGACGCGAACCCAGGCCGACATGCTGATCGCCGCCACCGCCCTCGAACATCAGCTCCCCCTGGCGACCCGGAACACCCGCGACTTCAGTGGCTGCGGCGTGGCACTCGTGAATCCCTTCACGGCCACGCTCGTCTGATCCGGCGAGGCGGTATCCATGCCCGTACCCGTCCCGCCTCTGAAACAGGCTGACCTGCCGAAGCGCAAGACGGCGCTTCTGAAGATGATGGGCCCGGGCATCGTCATGGCCGGAATCGCAATCGGCTCCGGCGAACTGATCATGTGGCCGTGGATCACATCGATCGTTGGCGCGGAACTCATCTGGGCGGCCGCGATCGGGATCTTCCTCCAACTCTGGATCAACGTCGAAGTCGGACGCTGGACCGTGGTCACCGGCGAAAGCCCCCTGATCGGAATGGTCCGCGTCGTCAAGCTGATCGTCTATCTCTGGGTCTTTCTCGTCATCGTCGGCAAGTTCCTTCCGGGCTGGGCTCGCGAGACCGGCGTCTCCCTTCGGAGCCTGATCTTCGGCGTCGAGAACACGAGGCTCCCCGAGTGGCTCTGGGCCGAGTGGGTGTGGACCGCCATCGTCTTCGCCGTGATCGCCGCCATTCTCTTCGGACCCAAGGTCATCTACACCGCGGTCGAACGCTGCATCATGGGGCTCGTGGCCATCATCGTGGTCGGTCTCGTCTACGTCGTCTGGGAGATCGGATCCACGGAACTCTTCGGTGACATGTGGCGCGGTCTGTTGAACGTCGGGCGTTTCCCGGACTTTCCCGTCGAGATCCCGCCGGTCGACGGCGAAGCACGCCCGCCATTCGCCTTCAGCCAGTTCTTCGGCGCGCTCGTGTTCGCGGGCTTGGGCGGCCTCGGCAATCTCTACTACGCCTACTACCTGCGCGAAAAGAAGATCGGCATGGGACAGCGGATGCCGCCGCTGATGAGCCCGACGCACAAGCACGAAGTGAAGGAGATGGACGCCGGCTACGTCTATCCCGAGTCTGAGGAGAACCGCCGGAGCTTCCGGGACTGGATGAAGTATGTCTGGGTCGATCAGGTCTTCTGCTTCTGGATCCTCGGCAGCTTCACGATGTTCCTGTTCATCTTCGGCTCACTCGCCGTGCTGCATCCCGAAGGTCTCGTTCCCAGCCGCGGAAGTCTCGTGTGGGACCTGGCAGGGATTCTGGAAGAGAGCATGGGAACCTCCGGGCACTACCTGTTCCTGTTCGTGGGCATGGCGGCGCTGTTCAGTTCGCAGTTGGGGGGCGTCGACGGCGGGAGCAGGATCTTCGCGGACATGCTCCACACCAGCTTCAGGTTCGGGCGCCGGCTCTCCCTGGAGAAGTGGTATCTCGTCCTGGTGGGCGCAACGATCGTCGTCGGAACGGCCAGCGTCGCCTTCTTCGAGAAAAGAGGGACGGCGGGACTCGACTTCCTGTTCTACTCCGCGCTGATCGGCGGATTCGCCATGGCGGTCTACGTGCCGTTGCTTCTCTACATGAACCTGACGAAGCTGCCGAAATCGGCGCGGCCCGGCTGGATCAACATCTTTTTCGTGAGCATCGCTTCGGTGATGTACATCGCGTTCGCGGTGTACACCGTCGCGGAGAAGGTACTGCGGATGGTGAGCGGCTAGGAGGCTGCGCCGCCGGAGCTGCTTCGAACGATCTACACTTAGTTCGTGTACACTACGCCATCGTGTACACTGCCACCGCGAGGAAGCAGCGTGAGAAACATCACCCTGAGTGCTGACGAGAATCTCATCGACGCGGCACGCGAAGAAGCCCGCCGGAGAAGGACGACTTTGAACGCGGAGTTCCGTGTCTGGCTCGGACAGTATGCCCGCAAGCAGCAGGGCGAACGTCGGGTCAAGGACTACCGCCGATTCATGGAGGCGACGACGGAGGTTTCGGCTGGCCGTCGATTCTCGCGGGATGAGATGAATGCCCGCTGAGTTCTTCCTCGACACCAACATCTTCGTCTACACCTTCGATCGACGCGACCCGGAAAAGCAAGCTCGCGCCCGCGCCCTGGTGGAGCAGGCGCTGGGGACCGGCGACGGAGTGGTCAGTTCCCAGGTCGTGCAGGAATTCCTGAACGTAGCCGTACAGAAGTTCGAGCGCCCTCTCTCGGACGAACAGGCGCTTCGCTACCTGCGTGAAGTGCTAGATCCGCTCTGCTCCGTCTTCCCCAGCATCTCCCTCTACGAGACGGCGCTCTCGCTCCACCGGCGGTGGCGATTCAGTTTCTACGATTCGCTCATCCTCGCGGCGGCTCTGGAGTCGGACTGCAAGGTGCTCTACAGCGAAGATCTCCAGGACGGTCAGGAGATCGAATCGCTGACCGTCGTCAACCCGTTCTGAATCGTCACGTCGCCGGCCGGCGCTTCGTCGCCCGAAACGACCGCGTCCAGACGAACCGTGAGTTCCACCTGGTCCGCGGGCTGGGCCGCGACGACCGTCGACGCCAGGATCGCGAGGGCTACCGCCAGCGCCTGGCTACTCCTCAAGCGCTTTCCTCCTGTACTCCGAAGGGCTGCAGTCCATCTGTTCGTGGAAGGAGCGGCGAAACGTCCTCTCGCTGTGGAAGCCGACCGCTTCGGCGATCCGGCTCACCGCATCGTTGTTCTCGCGCAGAAGCTGGCACGCGCGTTCGATCCGGCGGTGCGCCAGCCAGCTCGCGAACGTCATCCCGACATGCTCCCGGAAGAACCTGGAGAATCCTGTGCGCGACATCGCGGCGACCCTGGCGAGCGCGTCGACGTTCAGATCCTCGGCGATGTGGCGGTCGACGTGGCGCCGCACGCGGTCCAGTCTCGCGAAGCGGCTGAACGGATCGATCCTCCGCGGCGCCGAGCCATCCGCCGCTTCGATCTCCGCGAACGCGAAGTCGTAGACCTCGATCGAGCGAGTCGGCTCGACCTCCACGCGGCTCTCCCAGCCGGGCGCCCACTCCACGAACGTGTGGAACTCGTCGTTCCCGCCGCAGGGGTCGACGCCCTCGGGCAATCCGGCCACGAAGTCCGCATCGAACCGGTGTCCGGTGAGGCTCGCCGGCAGAAACCCGGTATCGACGGAGCACACCCAGGCCGAAAGTCCGGCCTCCAGCATCTCCGCCGAATGGGCCCGCGTGTCCCGATTCCAGAGTGGAAAGACGACCTCGAGACCCGTGTCGGCAGTCACCAGCAGACGTCGGTCGCGGCCTTCCACCGAGAACAGATCGCCAAAGGCGACACAAGCCGCCCCGTCCGCCCGCACTTCTCCGAAACCCCGGGACAGGGCAGCATTCCGTTCGCCTCTCGACGACGTCCAGTCGAGCGGAACGAACCGCAGCGGCAGCCCGACCGCCTCCGCCTGCCGCTGAAGCAGCGTATGACGGACGCCGTGCAGAATCACCCGGCCGTTCTTCTCGTTCACGAGGCTGATCAACCCCCGGACCTCGAAGGACGGATCGGCTCGAAGCTCCCCGAGAGCCCACGCGGAGTCCTTTCCGCCCGACCAGCACAGCCAGGTGGGCCTGGCGTTCCAGGGAAACGATTGCCCGACCACGGATGCGCGGCATGTTAGCCCGCATCCTTCGACTCCGGCTCAGCGTGTGTAGCCGTGCGCGATCGCCCACGCCATCAACGCCAGCAGCGCGCCGGCGAGCAGGGGATCGCCCCACCGCGACCAGAAGCGCACGAGGAAGCCGAAACGATCGGCTCGGCGCAGGCCACGCCGCAACTGCGCGGCATCCAGAGATCGTGAGTAACGGTACATCCGTACCTCCTCTCCACCAACCACTCTAGAGAGGAAACCGCCGGAAGACCGGCCACCACTTAGCAGGATGCGGCCACATCCGCGCCAGACCGGCCAGATCCGGGCACTTCCCGGCGACTTGCCGGCAAGCGGCGCGTCAGCCGCGAAGCGGTGCGGTCAGTTCGCCGACCCGGCGTTCCAGGCGCGCCGCCAGATCCGGTTCGGCGCCGTTCTCCTCGACCAGCCGGACGAGGGCGCTGCCGACGACGACGCCGTGGGCGACCTTTGCCACTTCCTCGACCTGCTGCGGGGTCGAGATGCCGAAGCCGACGGCGACCGGCAGGCGCACCCGTCGGCGGACGCGCTTCACTTCACGGGCCAGAGTGGGGATCAGGTCCTCCCGCTCGCCGGTCACGTCCGAGCGGGCGGTGTAGTAAACGAAGCCGTTCGACGCGGCGGCAGCGCGGTCGATTCGCTCCCGGGTGCTGGTGGCGGCGATCAGGTAGATCGAGTCGACGCCCCGCTCCTCGAGCGCCGGCTGCAGTTCGCGCAGGCCCTCGTCGGGCGGCAGGTCGACGCAGAGGACACCGTCGACGCCGCTGTCGGCGGCCTGCGCGGCGAAGGTCTCCACGCCGCGGGCGTGAACCGGGTTGTAGTAGGTGAAGAGGACGATCGGGACGCCGAGTTCCTCGCGGTGGCGCTCGATGAGGCCGAGCACGGCGCTGAGCGAGGAGCCCCCGGCGAGCGCGCGGTGCGAGCCGCGCTGGATGGTCGGGCCGTCGGCAATCGGGTCGCTGAAGGCGACGCCGAGCTCGATCACGTCGGCGCCGCCGGCGACCAGGGCGCGGAGCAGGTCGGGCGTGGCCTCCAGCGACGGGTCGCCGGCGACGAGGAAGGGAATGAAGGCGGAGCGTTTCCGTTTGGAGCAGCGGGAGAACGCGGCGGCGATGGCGCTGCGGGGGCGGCGTTTGCGTCGGGGACTCATTTTGCGTCGTACTCGAGCACCGACTCGACATCCTTGTCGCCGCGGCCGGAGAGGTTGACCAGAATGACCTGGTCGGGTTCCATTTCGGGCGCCCGACGCGTCACCTCGGCGATCGCGTGGGCCGACTCGAGCGCCGGCAGGATCCCCTCCGTCGCCGACAGGAGGTGGAACCCCTCGATCGCCTCCTGGTCGGTCGCGGACGTGAACTCGATCTGTCCCTGCTCATGCAGGAACACGTGCTCGGGACCGACCGCCGGATAGTCGAGGCCCGCCGATACGGAGTGGGTGCCGACGACCTGCCCCTCCTCGTCCTGAAGCACCAGCGTCCGGGCGCCGTGAAGCACGCCGAGGGTGCCGCCCGAGAACCGGGCCGCGTGATCTCCCAGCTCGGGCCCCCGACCGCCCGCCTCGACGCCGACGAGCAGGACGTCCGGCTGGCCGAGGAAGGCGGAGAACAGGCCCATCGCGTTGCTGCCGCCGCCGACGCAGGCGACCGCCACGTCCGGGGCCGGCGTGCCGGCCAAGCGCCGCAACTGACGCCGCGCCTCGGCGCCGATCACGCTGTGGAACCGGCGGACCATGCGCGGATACGGCTCCGGCCCCGTCACCGTGCCGAGCACGTAGTGAGTGTCGGCGAAGCTCGCCACCCAGTCGCGAAACGCCTCGTTGATCGCGTCCTTGAGCGTCTGGCTGCCGGCATCGACCGGAGCGACCTCGGCGCCCAGAAGCTGCATCCGGTAGACGTTCAGGCGCTGCCGGCGCATGTCCTCCTCGCCCATGTAGACGACGCAGTCGAGGCCGAGAAGCGCCGCGGCCGTCGCCGTGGCGACGCCGTGCTGGCCGGCGCCGGTCTCGGCGATGATCCGCGTCTTGCCCATCTCCTTCGCCAGCAGGACCTGGCCCAGCGCGTTGTTGATCTTGTGCGCGCCGGTGTGGAGCAGATCCTCGCGCTTCAGGTAGATGCGCGCCCCGCCCAGGTGCTCCGTCAGCCGTTCCGCGAAGTAGAGCGGCGTCGGGCGGCCCACGTAGTGCTCCAGCAGGTGGTTGAGCCGGCGCTGGAAGGTCCGCTTCCGGCGCAGCCTGTCGTAGGCGCGACTCAGCTCCTCGAGCGGCGCCATCAGCGTCTCCGGGGCGTAGCGCCCCCCGTAGACGCCGTAGCGTCCGCCCTCGTCCGGCTCCATGGCAGCGGCGGAGAGGGGTTTCCTTACCTTCATCGTGCTGCTCCCGCTCTGAGATTGGCGAACAGTCGCTCCAGCTTGCCGCGGTCCTTCCGGCCGGGCGCCGACTCGACGCCCGAACAGGTGTCGACGGCGTAGGCGCCGGGCACCGCCGCCGCGACCTCGGCGACGTTGCCGGGGCGCACGCCGCCGGCAATGAACAGGCGCCGCGGCTCGCCGTCGCCGGCCGGCGACCGGACGAGCTCGGCCGCGGCGGCGTAGTCCCAGCTCTCGCCGGAACCGCCGTAGAGGTGGGCATGGGCGCGGTCGATCAGGACCGCCCAGCAGTCCTCCTCGGGGATCGCGTCCGGGGTCGCGCCGCCGACGCGGCGGACGCGGATGGCGCGGTCGCTGAACTCCGCGACCAGTCCCGGGCTCTCGTCGCCGCTGAACTGGATGTAGTCGAGACCCACCTTCCGGTCGATCGTGTCGAGTTCCTCGCGGGTGGGGTCGACGAAGATGCCGACTGCCCGGGCCCGGTCCCCGATGCGGCGCCGGATGTGGGCCGCCTCGTCGACGTCGATCCAGCGCGGACTCGGACGGTAGAAGTTGAGGCCGATGAAGTCCGCACCCAGGTCGACGGCGAGACCGGCGTCGGCGGGCGTTGTGACGCCGCAGATCTTGACCTTCACCGGATCACCTCCTGCGGCGCCGGCGAACCCAGTAGTTCGGCCAGCGCCGCGGCCGGGTCGCCGGCAAGCACGAGCCGCTCGCCGATGAGGAACGCGTCGAAACCGGCCCGGCGCAACTTCGCCACGTCGGCGCCCGTGTGAATGCCCGATTCGGCGACCTTGAGAGCGGACGACGGCAGGCGACCGATGCGTTCGACGCTGCGTTCCAGGTCGACGGCGAAGTTGCGCAGGTCGCGATTGTTGATCCCGACCAGCTCCCACTTCGCGCTCTGATTCCCGCC
Organism: Acidobacteriota bacterium; assembly: GCA_028877275.1. Taxonomy (GTDB): domain Bacteria; phylum Acidobacteriota; class Thermoanaerobaculia; order Multivoradales; family Multivoraceae; genus Multivorans. The sequence continues at coordinate 107,519 of JAPPFP010000009.1, read as the reverse complement.
ATCTTCGTGGGCCATCGGACGGAGCTTCTCGAAGTCCGCATCGTCGTGGGTCTCGATCAGCGGCACCAGCCCGAGACCGCGGGCGAGCCCGGCCAGACGGCGCAGCTCCGCCGCATCGTGGAGGGCCGCGATCAGCAGCACCGCGCAGGCGCCGGCGTCCCGCGCCCACGCGAGCTGGACATCGGAGACGACGAAGTCCTTCGCCACCGCGGGCAGACCGGACGCGGCTGCGCACTCGGCCAGCAGGTCGTAGCCGCCGTGAAAGTGATCCGGCTCGACGACGACGGACAGGCAAGCCGCCCCGGCATCCGCGTAGGCCACCGCTCGGGCGACCGGATCGAAGCGGCCGCGCAGGTCGCCCAGTTTGGGTGACCCCATCTTGATCTCGGCGATCACGGCACCGCCCCGGCGCGCGGAGATCGCGTCGAGGAAGCGGCGGCCGGGCCCCTCGGCAGGCAGGCGCCGTGCGGGCGATACGCCCGCGTCTCCGGCGGCCACGCGCCGGCGCCGCTGCTCGCAGATGCGCCGCAGGATGTCGGGAACCTCGGACACGGTTTCAGTCTCCGTCGCCTCCATCGTCCCAACCGGTCCAGCCGACCAGCTCGGCCAGCTTCGCGGCGGCCGCGCCCGAAGCCTGGACCTCGGAAGCCGCGACCACACCGGCAGCGAGGCTGTCCGCGCTCCCCGCAACGTAGAGCGCCGCCCCGGCGTTCAGGCAGGTAATGTCGGCCAGCGCCCCTCCACCGCCGCCGAGCACGCCGCGCATGAGCTCGACGTTCCGCTCCGGTTCCCCTCCGAGCAGCGCTTCCGGTGACGCCTCGGCGATGCCGAAGTCGTCCGGACGGACTTCGTAGGTGCTGACCTCTCCGCCCCGGACCTCGGCTACCGCGGTCCGCCCCGTGGTCGTCATCTCGTCCAGGCCTTCGCCATGAACGACCAGGGCGTGCTCGCTGCCAAGCTCGAGCAGCACCCGCGCGATCGGCTCGACGAGGTTGGGCGAGAAGACGCCGATCAACTGGCGCTTCGCGCCCGCGGGGTTCGTCAGGGGCCCCAGCACGTTGAACAGCGTGCGCACGCCGAGTTCCCTTCGCACGGGCATGACCTGGGCCATCGCCGGGTGAAGCATCGGCGCGAACAGGAAGGCGATCCCGACCTCGTCCAGGCAGCGGCCAAGCGCGGCCGTGTCGCCTGAGAGCGTCACTCCCAGGGCGTCCAGCACGTCCGCCGAGCCGGACCGGCTCGACACCGCCCGGTTGCCGTGCTTGGCGACCCGGGCGCCGCCCGCCGCCGCGACCAGCGCGGCCGCGGTCGAGATGTTGAAGGTCCCGCGGCCGTCGCCGCCGGTCCCGCACGTGTCGATCACACCCGAGCTCGAGTGCTCGACCCGGGTCGCGCGCGCCCGCATGGCCCGGGCGGCGCCGGCGATCTCGCCGACCGACTCGCCCTTCGCCGCCAGCGCCACCAGGAACGCGCTCTTCCAGACCTCGGAGAGTTCGCCGTCCATCAGGCGGCCGAACAGCTCCTCCACCGTCGCCGCCGGTAGATCCTCGCCGGCGATCGCCGTTCGCAGCAGAGCCGAAAGGTCGAGATCACTCATTCGTTGCCTCGCAGAAGTCAAGGAAGTTCCGGAGCAGATCCGGCCCGGTGTCGGTCAACACCGACTCGGGGTGGAACTGAACTCCCCAGTACGGGAGTTCCCGGTGCCGCATCGCCATCAACGTCGCATCCCCGGTCCAGGCCAGGGGCTCGAGCGAGGGCGGCAGGCTACCTTCCTCCACGGCGAGAGAGTGGTAGCGGGTTGCCACGAAGGGCGACGGCAGGCCGTCCAGGAGGCCCACTCCCCGGTGCTCGACCTTCGACGTCTTGCCGTGCATCAGCGTCTTCGCCCGGCTGACCGTGGCGCCGAACGCGGAGCCCAGCGCCTGGTGCCCGAGGCAGACGCCGAGCAGGGGTGTCCTGGGCCGGGCCCGCAGCAGGTCGATGCAGACGCCGGCGTCCTCGGGGCGGCCGGGGCCCGGCGACAGGACGATCCCGTCGGCGTCGCGCGCGAGCAGGTCCGAAACCGTCTCGACGTCGTTGCGCACGACCTCGAGTTCCGCGCCGAGGCCACCCAGCATCTGGACCAGGTTGTAGGTGAACGAGTCGTAGTTGTCGACGACGAGGATCACGCCCGGCCCTCCAGCTCGCGCGCCAGCGCGACCGCCCGTAGCAGTGCCGCCGCCTTGTCGCGCGTCTCCTGCGCCTCGCGCACCGGATCCGAGTCGGCGACGATGCCGCCCCCGGCCGTGATCGAGGCTTCTCCGTTCACGATCGCCAGCGTACGAATCGTGATGCAGGCGTCCATGTCGCCGCCGAACGAGAAGTAGCCCACCGAGCCGCCGTACATGCCGCGCGCTTCCGGCTCCAGTTCGTCGATGATCTCCACGGCGCGGATCTTCGGCGCCCCGGACAGCGTTCCGGCCGGAAAGCACGCGAGCAGGGCGTCCAGCGCCGAGCCGGCGCCGCTGCCCGCCCCGTCCGACTGCTCCGCCTCGACCGAGCTGACGATGTGCATCACGTCGCTGTAGTGCTCGATGACCATGAACTCCTCGACCGAGACCCCGCCCGGCTTCGCCACCCGGCCGAGGTCATTGCGGCCCAGGTCGACCAGCATCACGTGCTCCGCGCGCTCCTTGGGGTCCGCCATCAACTCCTCGGCCAGAGCCCGGTCTTCGGCCGGAGTGCGGCCGCGCGGCCGGGTGCCGGCGATCGGCCTCACCTCCAGCCGGCGCCCGGTCCGCCTGACCAGCATCTCGGGCGACGCGCCGATGAGCGACACCTCGGGCGATTCGAACAGCACCATGTACGGCGAGGGATTGACCAGGCGCAGCGCCCGGTAGACGGTCGGCGGAGGCACGTCGAGGTCAAGCGCCCAGCGCCGGGCGAGCACGACCTGAAAGATGTCGCCGGCGGCGATGTACTCCTTGGCGGCGTTGACCGCTCGGCCGTGCTCCTCGTCGCTCAGGGTGGGGTCGGCGGTCTCCGCCTTGATTCCCCGGTCTTCGACCCGTGCCGCGATCGCCTCGCCCCGGCTCTCGAGCACCGCCTGCAGCCCGTCGAGCCGGGCTTCCGCGTCGGCGGCCGTGTTCTCGCCCTCGATCTCGTTGGCCACCGCGACGATTCGCTGGCGGGCGTGGTCGAAGACGAGGATGTCGTCGTAGCGCGCGAGGATGGCGACCGGAAGGCCGAAGGGATCAGGCGGCCGGCCGGCCGCGTGGTCGACGAGGCACGGCTCGGCCAGCCGGATCGCGTCGAACCCGAAGGCGCCGATCCAGCCGCCCGCAAACGGGAGCGGCGGCGCGGGATCGGCGGCCACGCCGTCGAGCAGGCGCCGCAGCCGCGGCAGGGGCTCGCCCGCCTCGACCCGAACACCGCCGCCGTTCCGGAGATCCTCAACCTCGATCCGGTCGAGGTGCACCCGGCAGACCTGAGACGGGCTGGCGCCGAGGAAGCTGTAGCGCGAGACGTGCTCGCCGCCGGTGACGCTTTCGAGCAGGAAGCGACGGGCGGAGCCGTCGCCGTCCTCGTGCGCCGCCAGCTTCCGGTAGACGCCGAGCGGGGTCGACGTGTCGGCGAGGAACTCCCGCGTGTGGGCGATCGCGGACGCGGGGCGGCTCATGACGGCGCCCTCCCGGAATCCTGGTGGCGGCGACCGAGTTCGGCGGCGACCTCCGCGAGTTCGACGCCGGTCGCCTGCAGCAGAACCAGCACATGGTACGCGAGGTCGGCAACTTCGGCGGCGAGGTCGCCGCGACGCTCGGTGGACTCCGGTTCAGCGTCCGCCCGGACCCCGGCGATCACCGTTTCCCCCGCTTCCTCCGCCACCTTGCGGGCGATCCGGTCCACGCCCTGTGCGAGCAGGCGCGCGGTGTAGCTCTCTCCGGACGAGGCCGACGCCCGCTCGGCGAGCACCCGCCGCAACCAGCCGAGTTCGAACTCCGCGGCGTTCGGCTCGAAGCAGCTCCGCGTGTCGTTGTGACAGGCCGGCCCCGCGGGCAGCGCCCGCACCAGCAGCGCGTCCCGGTCGCAGTCCTGGAGCACCTCGACCACCGCCAGGGTGTTGCCGGAGGTGGCGCCCTTGCGCCACAACTCCTGGCGGGACCGACTGTAGAAGTGGGCCTGACCGGTCTCGAGCGTCTTCCGGACCGCTTCGCGGTTCGCGTAGGCGAGCATGAGGACGGCGCCCGAGAGCACGTCCTGGACCACGACGGGCAGCAGACCCCGGTCGTCGTAGGTGAGCGCGGCCGGGTCGATCGTTGTCTTCGTCACCTGCTTGCTCCTGTCTGAATGCGGATCGGGTAGCGCCGGCCGAGGTACTCCTTGACGGCGCCCACCGAGTAGGTTTCCTGATGGAAGATCGAGGCTGCGAGGACGGCGGCGGCGCCCGTTTCCAGGGCGTCGGCGAGGTGCTCGAGGGTGCCGGCACCGCCCGAGGCGATCACCGGCACGGGCGACAACGCGGACGCCCGCCGCAGGAGCTCCAGGTCGTAGCCCGCCTGGGTGCCGTCGCTGTCGATACTGGTCAGCAGGATCTCACCGGCGCCGCGCTCGATCCCTTCCCCGATCCACTCCAGCGCATCGAGCCCGGTCGGCGTGCGGCCGCCGTGGGTTACGACCTCCCAGCCCGGGCCGTTGGCGGCCGCATCGCCCTCGCGCCGCTTCGCGTCGACCGACAGGACGACGCACTGGCTGCCGAAGCGCTCGGCGAGGCGGGTGAGCAGCTCCGGTTCGGCCACCGCGGCGGTGTTGATCCCCAGCTTGTCCGCGCCGGCCAGGAGCAGCTTGCGGCCATCGTCGACGCTGCGGACGCCGCCACCGACGCTCAGGGGAATGAACACCTGCTCGGCGGTCCGACGCACCCAGTCGAGGTCCGTGTCGCGGCGTTCGGGCGCGGCGGTGATGTCGAGGAAGACGATCTCGTCGGCGCCCTCGGCGGCATAGCGCGCAGCCGCCTCCGTCGGGTCGCCATGGTCGGTGAGGTTCTTGAACTGCACTCCCTTGACGACGCGCCCGGCGGCTACGTCGAGACAGGGGATGATGCGCCGGGTGAGGCCGGTCGGCTCGATCGTGGCCCTCATGGCGTGGCCCCGCAGGCTTCGATCGCCTCGTCCAGACCGAGCGAACCGTCGTACAGCGCCCGACCGACAATCGCCGCCGCAATCTCCGGCCGCCGCGCCGCGGCTTCCAGATCCGCGGCCGAGCGCACACCGCCCGACAGGATCGCCGGCGCACCGGCCATCGTGCCGATCCGGCACGCGAGCTCGATGTTCGGCCCCTTCATCATCCCGTCGCGCGAGATGTCGGTAACGAGAACCGCGGCGATGGGCAGATCGGCGAGTTGGGCGCAAAGCGCGGCCGGCGACCGGTCGGCCGACTCGGTCCAGCCGGCGAGCCGGACCTCTCCGCCGTCGATGTCGAGCGCCGCCACCATGCGCCCCGGGTTCTGCCGGCAGAGCTCGGCGAACACGTCGAAGTCGCGCACGATGAGCGAAGTCACGACGGCCCGCTCGCAGCCTGCCTGGAAGGCCCACTCGACCGCCTCGCGGTCGCGCAGGCCGCCGCCGAGCTGAATACCGCCGCGGCCGTTCGGCCCGTTCTCCGCCTGCCGCGCAAGCTGCTGGACGACGCCGCGCTGTGGCGGGCCGCCGAACGCCGCGTCCAGGTCGACGACGTGGACGCGGGCAAGTCCAGCCTGGCGGTAGCGGCGGAGCGCGTTGCCCGGATCGGCGTCGTAGACCGTGCGGCGCTGGTCGTCGCCGCGCATAAGGCGCACGACCTGGCCGCCCCGCAGGTCAATGGCCGGCAGCAGTTGCATGTGTTCCTCCATGGCCCTCCGGGGCTCCTCCATCAGCGCCGGCGGCCAGGTCGCCGGCCCAGGCCAGGTAGTTGCCCAGTAGCCGCAGGCCCGCGGCGCCACTCTTCTCGGGGTGGAACTGGGTGCCCGCGATCCGGCCGCGACCAGTGATCGCCGGGAAACTGCGGCCATGCCGGCAGCGCCCGAGCACCCACTCCTCCGGCACGTCCTGGGGTGCGAAGGAGTGGACGAAGTAGTAGTGGTCGTCGTTCGTCGAGCCGGCGAGCAGGGGATGATCCCTGACCGCGAAGACGCGGTTCCAGCCGATGTGGGGCAGCGGTACGCCGCCGGGCAACTCGGTGACCCCGCCGGGGAGCAGAGCAAGGCCGTCCGTCGTCCCGAACTCCTCGCTGCTGTCGAACAGGAGCTGGTAGCCGATGCAGATGCCGAGCAGCGTGGCGCCGCCGTCGAGGGCGGAGCGAATGGCCTCCTCCGGCGCGCCGCGCAGGACCTCCCGGGGCGGCCGGAAGGCGCCGACTCCCGGCAGCACGAGGCAGCGGGAGGCACGGATCGTCTCGGGGTCGCAGGTGATCTCGACCTCGGCGCCCAGATGCCGGAGCGCCCGCACCAGGTTGCCGATGTTGCCTACGCCGGCGTCGATCACCGTCGCTGCGGTGCCGGTCATACCGTCAGGCTCCCCTTCGTGCTCGGCACTTCTGCGACCGCTCCGGCCCGAAGCGACACCGCCGCCCGGAGCGCGAGCGCGACCGCCTTGAAGGAGGCCTCGGCCACGTGGTGTGGGTTGCGCCCGCAGAGCACGTCCAGGTGCAGGGTCAGCCGTCCGCGGTCGGCCAGGGCGCCGAAGAAGTCGCCGACCAGGGTGAGTGGGAACTCGGTCGTGACCCAGGCCTGCTCGAGGTCCGGCGGCAGCCGGAAGTGGAACGAGCCCCGGCCGGAGAGGTCGACCACGGCGCGCGCCAGAGCCTCGTCGAGCGGCGCGAAGGCGTGCGCGAAGCGGCGCACCCCGGCGCGGTCACCCAGGGCCTCCCGGAGCGCGTCGCCGAGCACGATCCCGGTGTCCTCCACCGTGTGGTGGAGGTCGATCTCGACATCGCCGCGCGCCACCAGGTCGAGTCCCAGGCCGCCGTGGCGCGTCAACGCGTCCAACATGTGGCTGAAGAACCCGTTTGGAGTGTCGATCCGGCGGTCGCCTCCGTCGAGCGACAGGTCGGCTCGGACCTGGGTTTCGGACGTCTTCCGGTCGATCGACGCTGTTCTCATCGTTTCCCTCCCGCATCAGGCGTCGGCAACATCTCCGCCAGAACGCGCCGTGTCGCCCGCAGGGCCGGCCCGGCACCAACTCCGATCCGCATGCAGCAAGCAAGTCCTGGGTACCGGCTCACGTCCCGGACCAGTACGCCGGCCGCCGCCAGACCGTCGCGGATTTCGGTGCAGCGGGGGTGGCGAGCGAGCAGAAAGTTCGCCTCCGAGTCGAAGACCTCGAAGCCGAACTCCCGGAGCATCGCCATCCACTGCTCCCGCCGCGCCCGCACGACGGCAACCCGACGCGGGAAACGGTCGGCGTGTTCCAGCGCCACCTCACCGATGACGGCCGCCGCGTGGCCGACGTTGTAGGCCAGCTTGACCTTGATCAACTGGGAGACGAGTTCCGGCGCGGCGAGCAGGTAGCCAAGACGAATGCCGCCCAGGGACCAGGCCTTGGACAGGGTCCGGAACAGGATGACGTTCGGGTTCGACCGCAGCAGCGGCCGGTAGTCGTGACGGCAGAACTCGCCGTACGCGTTGTCGAGCAGAAGGGCCGCGTCGAGGGACCGCGCCACGCGCTCCACCGCTCCGGGATCCGCCGCCGCGCCGGTCGGGTTGTTCGGCGTGCACAGGAGCACCGGCCGCCGCGGGTCGCGCTCGACCTCGGCCTGGAGCTCGTTCATCTGCAGGCCCAGGTCGGGAGCCGGCTCCAGGTGCCGCGGCACGCCGGCGGCGCGCCCGACGAACGTCCTGTAGGGACTGAAGCTCGGGTCGCAGATGAGCACCTCCTGGCCGGGGCGGACGACTCCCTCGAGCACGGTCGTGATCAGTTCACCCGAGCCGTTGCCGACCAGGACGCCCTCCAGGGGCCACTCGTGCAGGTCGCCGATCAGCCGGCGCAACCGGTCGGCGTGAAAGTCCGGGTACTCGGACCAGGGCCGGTCGGCCAGCCGGGCCAGCGCCTCCCGCTTGAGCGACTGGGGCAGGTCCCAGGGCGCCTCGTTCTGGTCGAGCTTGTAGCGGGCCTCGACCTGGTGCAGCGAGTAGAGCGACAGGTCGCGCACCTCCGGCCGCACCAGGGCCGCCGCCCGCTCGGCGGGGCCGGTCATGGCCTGGTCTCCCGGTCTTCGGATCCCCGGCGCAACCTGGCCGCCGCGGCATGTGCGGACAGACCTTCCGTGGTCGCCAGCGTCTCGGCGGCGCCAGCCCAGGCCGCCGCCGCCTCGGCGGAGAACCGGACGGTGTGGCTGCGCCGGAGGAAGTCGTCCGTACCGAGGCCGGAGGCGAAGCGCGCGCTGCCGCCCGTGGGCAGGACGTGACTCGGACCGGCGACGTAGTCACCGAACACGACCGGCGCCGACGCGCCGACGAATACCGCACCGGCGTTGCGGATCTCGCTGGCCTGTCCCTCCGCCGCCTCGCCCATCAACTGCAAGTGCTCCGGGGCGATCCGCTCGGCGAGCGCGATCGCCTCGTTCAGGTCGGCGACGACGAAGCCCGCGCCGTGCCGCTCTAGAGCCGCCACGGCCGTCTCGGCGGTCGGCAGGTCGGCGAGCCGCGAGTCGACTTCGGCGCGGACGCTCTCCGCGAGCCCGGCGGAGTCGGTGACCAGAACGGCGACCGCGAGCGGGTCGTGCTCCGCCTGCGCCAGCAGGTCGGCGGCGACGCACTCAGCCGGAGCGCCGGCGGTGGCGACGATGACGACCTCGGACGGCCCGGCGTCCCGGTCGACGCCGACATCCGACGCGACCTGCTGCTTGGCCGCCGCCACCCAGGCGTTGCCCGGGCCCGCGATCAGATCGACCGGGCGGATCGACTCGGTGCCGTAGGCGAGCGCGGCGACCGCGTGGGCTCCACCCATGCCCCACACTTCGTCCACTCCGACGAGATCCAGAACGTGCCGAAGCACCGGGCTGTCGCGGTAGGCCCGGGGCGGCGTGGCGACGACGATCTCCTCGACGCCGGCGAGCCGGGCCGGCACCGCGGTCATCAGCACGGATGACGGATAGGGGAAGCGGCCGCCGGGCACGTAGAGGCCGACCCGGCGAATGGCGACGCGACGCTCCTCGATCTGGACGCCGTCCCGGTTGACGCGTTCGACGCCGGGTCCGCGCAGCAAGGCGCGGTGATACGCCTCGATCGCGCTCCGGGCGCGCTCGATGGCGACGAGGACTGGCGGCTCCACCTCGCCGCCGGCGGCTCGCGGGCGGGCACCCGGACCGTCAAGACGCAGCGCGGCGGCCGAGGGCGCGTCATCGCCGTCGAAACGGTGCACTGCGTCGAGCAGGGCCGCGTCGCCGCCGATCCGTACCCGGCCCACGATCTCCGCCGCCGTCTGGCGAATCTCCGCCGCGATGCCGCCGCGGCCCCGCCGGTCGAGGAGCTCCAGACGCTCCCGTCCGGCGGAACTTCCGGCGGCGAGGACTCGAAGCGCACTGCCGCCGGCCTCAGTCATCGCCGGTCTCCGTTTCTTCGAGCGCGCCGAGCAAGCCGCTCAGCCGGCGGCGGTGAGCGTGGAACGACGCCCTGTTGACGACGAAGGTCGGCGCCACCGTCGCTAGCACCTCGATCTCGTGCAGGTCGTGGGCTCGAAGCGTGCCGCCGGTCTGAACGATGTCGACCGCCACGTCGGTCAGGTCGAGCAGCGGCCCAAGCTCGATCGAGCTGGTGAGGTGGATCACCTCGACGTGGAGGTTCCGGGCGGCCAGCAGCCGCGCCGCCCAGGCCGGATAGCGGGTCGCCGCCCGAAGCTGGCCGCTCCGCTTCGGCAGCTCGGGAGTCTCGGCGATCAGCGACAGGCGGCTCCTTCCGTCCTTCAACTGGAGCGGCCGGAAGACGTCGGGTTGCGTCTCCTCGAGCACGTCCGAACCGACGATCGCGCAGTCGACGATCCCGTGCTCGACGTAGAGCGGCAGGTCCCAGTCCTTGAGCAGCAACACCTCGACCGGAGTCCCCAGCACGTTCTGGTCCGGGAACCGCTGGCGGAGGCGCGAGGAATCGAGGCCCTCGAGATTCAGGCCGGCCGCCGCGAGAGAGGCGCGCGCGGGTCCCAGATTCCGCCCCTTGGGCAGGCCGAACGTGATCACGACCGCGCCTCCGCGGCGCCGAGTTCCAGCAGCAGGTCGAGACCGAACGAGAAGCCGACCGCCGAGCAATCGCCGCTGAGCGACCGGAACACCTTGTCGTAGCGGCCACCAACGCCGAGAGCCAGGGCGGTTCCCGGCGCGTAGGCAGCGAACATCAGCCCGTCGTAGTAGCCGCGCCGGCCATCGCCGACACCGATGCGCGGGTCGAGGGCGGCGGCGGCGAACTCGGCGAGGTCGACCTCGATCTCGACGCCGGCATCGCGATACGCGGAGGACAACCGGTCGCGCAAACCGAGCAGCTCGGACACCGCCTCTCCCGCGCCGCCCAGAACCGAGAGGTCCGCCGGGTAGCCGCGTTCGACGACGTCGGCCAGACCGGCCCGGCGCGCCGCGGTCCGGTCGCGGCTGGCGATGCGCAGGGCGAGGTCGGAGGCTTCCCGCTCGCCGGCGGCCGCCAGCAGAGCCTCGTCGAGCGCACCGGCCACGCCGAGAACGACGCGGAGGGTGTGCTCCTCGCCGTCGCCAGACACCGGGGCCTCCCCGCGCGCCTCGAGCAGCAGGTCGAAAAACAGGGTCAGCATGCGCTCGTCCGCCTCGGCCTCGTCGCCGCCGAGGAGTTCCGCGCCCAACTGGGAGTACTCGCGCATCCGGCCCGGTCGCAGGGGCTGGTGACGCACGACATCGCCGCGGTAGTAGAGGCGTAGCGGCAACTCCAGCTCGTCGAGGTGCGGCGCCAGCAGCCGCGCCAGCATCGGGGTGAAGTCGCCCCGCAGAACGAGCAGCTGACCGTCGCGGTCCACGAAACGGTAGAGCTGCTCCAGCCGCCGACCCGTGAGCAACGGCCGGTAGGGCTCGAAGTAGTCGAGGATGGGCAGCAGGACCTCGGCGAAACCACGCTCCTCCAGCAGCGTGGAAAGGCGGGCCTCGAGCCGGCGGCGCCGCCTGGCGCTGTCGAACAGCGCGGCCGAGACTCCGGTCGGCAAGCCGGCGGAGATCTTCATCGTGTCGACTCCAATCCGAGCGCTGCCGCTCCGACATCAAACGGCAGCGTTCCGCCCGTCATCGCCTCGAACTGGGCGAGTCCCTGATGCAGAAGCACCTCCCGGCCGTCGACGACCACCAGCCCTCTGGCCGAAAGCGCCCTGCTCCAGGGTGTTGGGCCGCCGCCGTAGACCAGCTCGACCGCGACCGCCGAGGCTCGAAGCGCCGCCGGGGCGCAGGGAAGCGGATCGTCGGCCCGGTGACCAAGAGACGTCGCATTGACCACGATGTCGAAGTCGCCGGGCCTCACTTCTTCGAGCGGCACGAAGGCGACGCCGAGCGACTCCGCGGCTGCCCGTCCAGCGGTCTCCGTGCGGTTGGCGAGCGCGACTCGGGCGCCGGCCGTCGCCAGACCGAGAGCGGCGGCCCGACCGGCGCCGCCGGCGCCGATGACCACCGCCTCGCGGCCCTGCAGGTCCATGCCGCCCCGTCGGAGCGGACCTGTGACCCCCTCGGGATCCGTGCTCTCCGCCCTCCATCGCCTGCTCGTGGCGCCATTCCGGCCCGGCAACAGGGTGTTCGCGCCCTGGGTCCCGCGCGCCAGCGGCCCCGCCTCGTAGGCGGCCGCGAGCGCCGCCGCCTTGTGCGGCGCGGTCACGCTCAGGCCGGAGAGCGGCAGGCCGGCCCGGTCGAAGAAGTCGGAGAGCACGATCTCGCGCCAGAAGGTTTCGAAGTTCGGGGCATCGAAGGCGACGTAGAGGGCTTCCTCACCGCGATCGCGGTAGCCGGCGTTGTGGAGCCTGGGCGACAGGCTGTGCGCCGCCGGGTGACCGACCACGCCGAACAGTCGCGATGCACGGTGCAGCTTCGGTAGGCCGTAGTCGACCCGCAACCGCTCGATCGACGGCTGGCCGGGCGCCGCGGCCAGCGGCCCGGCGGCGCCGTAGATCCACGGCGCGCCGAGACGCGGCGCCACCAGCCGTGTCCAGGCGCCGACCGCGCCCATGGAGAAGGCGGCGATGTCGGCCCGGCCCGCGCCCAGCAGCAGCTCGAGCGGCACCAGCTCGTCGCCAGAGTCCCGTGCTTCGGTCACCAGCTTGTAGAGCCGCGCCTCAACCCCGGAAACCTGTCTCAGGCGGCCCCGCAGGACCCGTAGGTTCCGCGCCCGGCCATGCCATGACACGACGCGACGCCGAGGTTCGACGGCGTCCAGGACGGCCCTGCCGAGGTCGCGGTCCGCCTCCAGGTCAACGAGGTCGTATCCCTCGGCCGCGGAAAGCAACGCCGCCCGGCGCTCCGGCTCAACCGTGCCCCGACCGCCTTCCGCTTCGCTCCGCAGCGTGTAGAGGAGGTCGCCGGCGAAGCGTTCCCGCAACCACTCGACGGCCACATCGCCGACGAGATCCGCCCGCACCTCCAGACAGTCCGCCAGCTCCGAGAGCGCGCGTACCTCGTCGCCGGACGCGCTGGGCGCCTCGGTCAACGACGCCACCAGGGTGGCGGTTCGGGGTTCGTCGGTTGTCGGGTTCAAACGGGAAGACCTCCTTCGATCCGGAAGGAGGTCTTCTCTCTAACCCTCGTCCCGGACCGTGCGTACCGGGACCTGGCCCGGGTTCAGCCCTTGCCGTGACCGTGAGCCCACCAAGACGTCGCGACGACTCCGGTCGCCGGAGCGACGGAGGCAGCGACGAACGCGGAAGTGCTGTCCTGTGAGTTCATGACGCGGTGAGGGTGGAACGGGTCGGAATGGCTCCGGGAGGCCGGATACTGCACCGGAAGGTGCGGACTGTCAAGCAGCTTCCGCGCCGGTGCGCCGGCCTGCCTAGGCCTCCGAAGTGAGCTCGCTTCTCCCCTGGTACATCCCCACCCCGATGATGACGAAGCAGAGCGAACCGAACGCCTGCATGGCGTTGTCGTTCGTGAGGAGCGTCCGGGGCTCGATCCCCGAGACGTGCTGCAGGACCAGGAAGTTGATGATTGCCAGGGCCCCCAGCAGGACGAATCCGTAGGACGCCAGCTTGAAGATGCTCATTGAGCCGAAGCGGGAGGAAAGGCCGAGGCCGACCAGAATGGACCCGATGGGATAGACGGAAACCAGCGCGATGACGATGCCGGCCATCGATACGTAGGTGTCGAGGGCCAAGTCCTCCATGCCACGCTGCATCAGGTGGACGCTGAACTGCCGCATGCCCATCGCGACGACGTAGAGACTCCAGCCGAACACGCTCACATACGCCCCCAGCCGCAGGCACAAGCCGCCGGCGCCCTGCTGGGCCAGACGGAGCCAGGTGAAGGCGGCGTACCCGTAGAGGAACATCCCGATGATCGACAGCATGGACGCCAGATGCGCGAGACTGGCGTTCGCCGCCGCTGCCTCGAGCGCGGCCGAGAAGTCGGTCTGGTCTACCGGGTCCACTACGCCCCCGGGAAACAGGAGCGAAGCGAGCACCAGCAGGACGACACCCACGATCAGGGCCAACCCTCCTTGCCTGGTGACGGGGTTCGACGTGGTGGATGGGGCCATGTCCACTTCCTTTCTGGCGCGCGGCACCTGCTGTGACTGAATGTGAGGAGATACTAGCAGTCCGCTAGGCGCGAGCCATGACCAGAGCGCCGTTCGTGCCGCCGAAGCCGAAGGAGTTGGTCAGCGCCACGTCGACTTTCGCCTCGCGCGGCTCGTGGGGCACGAAGTCCAGATCGCATTCCTCGCCCGGTTCGTCGAGATTCAGCGTCGCCGGCAGCACCTGCCGGTCCACGGCCAGCGCCAGGATGCCGGCTTCGACCCCGCCCGCCGCGCCCAGCAGGTGACCGGTCGAGGACTTGGTCGAGGAAACCGCCAGGCGATAGGCGTGGTCTCCGAACACCCGCTTGACCGCCCGGACCTCGGCGATGTCGCCGAGTGGCGTCGAGGTGCCGTGGGCGTTGACGTAGTCCACCGTCTCGGGCGCCAGCCCGGCGTCGTCGAGGGCCGCGCGCATCACCCGGGCGGCGCCGTCGCCCTCCGGCTCCGGCGCCGAGACGTGGTAGGCGTCCGAACTCATGCCGTAGCCCACGATCTCGGCGTAGACGTGGGCGCCGCGCCCCAGCGCCGCCTCACGTTCTTCCAGGACGAGAATCCCCGCTCCCTCCCCGAGCACGAAGCCATCGCGGCCCTTGTCCCATGGCCGCGACGCCTTCGCCGGCTCGTCGTTGCGCACCGACAGCGCCTTCATCGCGCCGAAACCGGCCAGCGCCAGGTCGGATGTAGTGGCCTCGGTGCCGCCGGCGAAGGCTGCGTCGGCGTAGCCATGCTGGATCATCCGGAACGCGTCGCCGACTCCGTGCAGGCCGGTCGTGCAGGCGGTCGTCGGGCAGGTGTTCGGGCCGCGCGCGCCGAAGCGGATCGAGATCTGGCCGGAGGCCATGTTCGCGATCAGGCCGGGGATGAAGAACGGCGACACCCGGCGCGGACCACGGTCGCGCCAGATCCCGTGCATGTGCTCGATCAGGGGCAGGCCACCCATGCCCGAACCGACGACGGTGGCGACGCGATCCCGGTTGGCGTCGTCGATCACAAGCCCCGCGTCCTCGTGAGCGAGCGTCGCGGCGGCGAGAGCGAACTGGATGAACAGGTCGACCCGGCGGATCTCCTTGCGACCCATGAACTGCTCAGCGTCGAAGTCCCGCACCTCCGCGGCGATCTTCGTCGTGTACAGGTCGGCGTCGACCCGCGTCAACGGACCGACGCCGCTCCGCCCGTCCATCAGGCCGGACCACGTCGCCTCCGTGCCCACGCCAAGTGGAGACACCAGCCCCACGCCGGTAACGACGACGCGTCTACGGTCGCTCATGGTCGGGACCGGCCCGAGCCGGTCAAACGGAGATCAGTTGGAGGACCCGTGGGCCTGAATGTAGTCGATGGCCTCCTTGACCGAGCCGATCTTCTCGGCGTCCTCGTCCGGAATCTCGATGCCGAACTCCTCCTCGAAGGCCATGACCAACTCGACGATGTCGAGCGAGTCTGCACCGAGATCGTCAGTGAAGCTGGCCTCCGGAGTGACTTCGTCGGCATCGACTCCGAGCTGCTCGACGATGATGCTGTTGACCTTTTCGACTACGGACATTCTGGTTCCTCTCGAGGGTAAAGGGCAGGGTTGGCGTTCGGACCCGCGGGCAGAAGGAAGACTATGCCACCACCGGGGCCATCCGTCCAATGCCGGGTCCTGCCGCCACCGACTCCGCTAGGTCATGCCCCCGCTGACGCTCAGCACCTCGCCCGTGACGTAGGACGCCTCGTCGCTCGCCAGGTACAGCACCGCGGCCGCGATGTCGTCCACGGTACCCAGCCGGACCAGGCCGTGCTGCTCCAGAAAACGTTCGCCCGCCCCGTCCGGCAGGGCAGCGGTCATGTCCGTCTCGATGAAGCCCGGCGCCACCACGTTGACCGTGATCCCGCGGCTCAGGAGCTCCCGGGCAAGCGACTTGCTGAACCCGATCAGGCCGGCCTTGGAGGCGGCGTAGTTCGCCTGGCCCGCGTTGCCGACCACCCCGGCCACCGAGGACACGGACACGACTCGACCGTGGCGGCGCCGCATCATGCCGCGGACGAGCGCCTTGGTCAGGACGAAGGCGCCGGTCAGGTTCACGTCCAGCACCCGCTGCCACTGGTCCAGGGTCATCCGCGCCAGCAGGTTGTCGGCCGTGATGCCCGCGTTGTTCACCAGGATGTCGACAGCCGCAAACTCCGAAGGCAGGCCCCGGACCGCACCGGGGATCGAATCGTGATCCGCGAGATCGAGCGCCATCGCATGAGCCTCACCGCCGCCCTCCCGCACCGCGCCGGCTACCTCGTCGAGAAGTCCCTCGCTGCGGGCGGCAAGAACGACCCGCGCGCCCTGACGCGCCAGCAGCAGGGCGGCCGCACGGCCGATGCCACGTGACGCGCCGGTAACCAGCGCCGTCCTGCCGCTCAAGTCGAAGACGGTCACGCGGCCAGATCCTCAGGCTCGGCAATCGCCCGGACCTTCAGGCTCCGCTCGATGCGGCGGCCAAGCCCGGAGAGCACCTTGCCCGGTCCGATCTCGACCAGTCGCTCGACGCCTCGGGAAGCCATCAATGCCACCGACTCCGACCAGCGCACGGCGCCGTCGATCTGCCGGACCAGCGCGTCCCGGGCCTCAGCCGCGGTCGCTACTTCCGCCGCATCCACGTTGGACACGAGCGGGACGTCCGGATCCGCCATCGGTACGTCCCGGATCAGGGGTTCCATCGCGGCGCGCGCCGGCGCCATCAGGGCGCAGTGGAAGGGAGCCGATACGGGCAATGGGATCGCCCGCCGCGCACCCCGCTCAGCAGCCAGTTCCATGGCCCTGCCGACCGCCTCGGTCGCCCCGGCGATCACGATCTGTCCCGGTGCGTTCAGGTTCGCGAGCTGGCAGACGCCGCCGGTGTCGCTCGCCGCCCGTGTTGCCAGCTCGGCGGTGTCTTCCTCGCTCAACCCAAGGATCGCGGCCATGGCGCCCTCCCCCACCGGCACCGCCCGTTGCATCGCCTGTCCGCGAGCCCGCACCAGCCGCAGGGCGTCGGCAAGCTCGAGGGCTCCGGCCGCCACCAGGGCCGAGTACTCGCCCAGGCTGTGACCGGCGACGAAGGCCGGCGTATCCGGCGAAGGATCCTGCGCGCCGTAGCAGCGCAGCACCGCGACCGACATGGCGACGATCGCAGGTTGAGTGTTCGCCGTTAGCTGGAGTTCGTCCTCCGGACCCTCGAAGCAGAGCCCCGACAACGAGAAGCCGAGCGTGTCATCGGCCTCCTCGAACACCACCCGCGCCTCGGGAAAGGCGGAGGCCAACGCGCGGCCCATACCGACCCGCTGCGAGCCCTGGCCCGGAAAGACGTACGCCACCCCGCTCATGGTCAGAACCGAAAGGACACAGGTCCTAGAAGCGCACCGCGGCCGCGCCCCAGGTGAGGCCCGCGCCGAAGGCCGCCATCAGGACCAGGTCGCCGGGATCGATCCGGCCGTCGCGATTCAGCTCGTCGAGGGCGATCGGGATGGAAGCGGCCGACGTGTTGCCGTAGCGCTCGACGTTGACGTAGACGCGATCGGCCGGCACGTCGATCCTGCGACCGACGGCATCGATGATCCGGCGGTTCGCCTGATGGGGTATCAGCCACCGGACATCTTCAGGACGCTGCCCGGCGCCCTCGAGGACCTCGCCCGAGACCTCGGCCAGAGTGCGCACGGCGACCTTGAAGGTCTCGTTACCGAGCATCCGGATGAAGGGCAGGCGGGCCTCCAGGGTCTCGGGACGGTTCGGTGGATTGCGGCTGCCGCCGCCCGGCATCTCGAGCAGGTGAGCGAGCGAGCCGTCGCTGTGGATCGCCACCGAGAGAATGCCCGGGAGCCCGTTTTCGCTGGACGGATCGGGCGGGTCCTCGCCGCGGAGCACCACCGCGCCGGCGCCGTCGCCGAACAGCACGCAGGTCGAACGGTCCTCGTAGTCCGTGTACTTCGTCAACGACTCGGCCCCGATGACCAGGGCCGTGGAGGCAGCGCCGCTCGACACGTACTGGTGCGCAACCGAGAGCCCGTAGACGAATCCCGTGCAGCCGGCGTTCAGGTCGAAGGCGGTGGCGTCCTTCGCGCCGAGTTCCTCCTGCACCAGGCAGGCCGTGGCCGGAAAGGGCATGTCCGGCGTCACCGTCGAGATCAGGACGAGGTCAACGTCCGACGCCTCGACCCCAGCCATCTCCATCGCCTTGCGGGCGGCGTCGATGGCGAAGACCGACGTGTACTCATCGTCCGACGCGACCCGACGTTCCTCGATGCCGGTTCGAGCGATGATCCAGTCGTTCGACGTGTCGACGATGCGCTCCAGGTCGGCGTTGGTCAGGATCCGCTCGGGCACGGAGCGGCCCGTGCCCGCGATCCGGACCCGGCGCGTCCCGTTCGAGGAATCTCCCCGCAAACCGTTCGTCATCCCGCCACCACCGCCTTCGAGCGCGTTTCGTACGCGACTTCGGCGAGCTTCGCACTGACCTTGAGGTGAATGCCCGCTTCGCAGAACTCTACCGCCCGCCGCACCGCGCTGTGGATCGCGTGGGCGGACGATCGGCCGTGGGCAACGAAGCAGCCGCCCCGCAGCCCGAGCAGCGGCGCGCCACCGTACTCACTGTAGTCGAGGCGGCGCTTGAAGCGCTCGAAGGCCGGCCGAGCCAGGAGATAGCCGCCGCGCGCCCGCCACGTACTTCCCAACTCGTGGCGCAACTGTCCGCTCACGAACTCGCCCAGGGACTCGGCGCTCTTGAGGATCGCGTTGCCGACGAAACCGTCGCAGACGACGACGTCGACCGTGCCGTTGAACACGTCGCCGCCCTCCACGTTGCCGACGAAGTTGAGCCCCGTCGCGTCGAGTGCCTTGAACACCTCGCGGACGAGTTCCGTTCCCTTGCCCACCTCCTCGCCGATCGACAGCAGGCCGATCCGCGGCGACTCCAGGCTCAGGAGCTGCTCCGCAAGGTAGTGCCCCATCACCGCGAACTGGCGAAGCTGGTGGAGCTTGGAGTCCACGTTGGCGCCGGCATCGAGCAGGATCGTGCTGCCATCGCGGCGCGGCAGCGCCACGGCGAGAGCCGGCCGGTCGACGCCGGGCGCCACGCCGATGACCATCTTGCCGGCGACCAGGGCGGCGCCCGTGTTACCCGCCGTCAGCATCGCCGCGGCCCGGCCTTCCCTGACAAGGCGGGCGCAGACCCGTACCGAGGAGTCGCGCTTCCGGCGCACGGCCAGCGCCGACTCGCCCATGCCCACGACCTCGCGTGCGTGAACGATCTCGATCCGGTCGAGGTCGGAGGCGACGGATTCGAGTTCCTCGATCTCTCGCTCCAGCACTTCCCGCCGGCCGACGAGGAGCAACCGAAGCCCGTTCTCCTGCGCCGCCAGGAGCGCCCCCTCGACCACGGCCCGTGGGGCGTGATCGCCTCCCATCGCATCGACGGCGATCACCGTCGGGTCCGGTGCAGGGGGTCGGTTTGTCATCGGGACCGCGGCGCCGCCGGCGTCGGGCTCCTAGAGAACGTCCTCGACGTCGATCACGTCGCGCCCGCGGTAGTGACCGCAGTGGCTGCAGGCGCGATGCGGCAGTTTGGTTTCGCCGCAGTTCGGACAGAGTGAGCCGGCGGGACGCTTCAGGCCGTCATGGGACCGTCGCCGGTCCCGACGGGCCTTCGAGTGCCGCCGTTTGGGATTGGGCATTCCTTCTATTTCCTTTCTGGCTTGGTAGCTAGCTAGGTCAGATTACCGGTAAGCCGTTCGCGCACCGCTTCGAGGCCGGCCCAGCGGGGATCGACGCTCTCCGCGACGCAGGTGCAGGTCTCCCGGTTCCGGTCGACTCCGCAATGCGGGCAAAGGCCCCGACACTGCAGTTCGCAGGTCGGTTTCATCGGGACGTTGAGTTCGACCTGTTCGCAGACCAGCCGGAACAGGTCGACGGCGCCATCGGTCGCGACGAGGGTCGAGAAATCCTCCGGCTCCAGTTCGCGGGCGCCGTGCGCGTCCCCGGCGCAACTGGCAACAGCCGGACCGTCCACGCCGCCCGCCGTCACGACAAACGCGAGCGGCAGGTCGACATCCTCCTCGTACGGGGTCAGGCAACGGTCACAGCGAAGTCGATGGCGGTAGCGAAGCCGTGTCTGGAGCAGAAAGTCCGGTCCCGTGTAGGTCAGGCTGCCCTCGCAGTCGACGCTGCCCAGAACGAGCGCCTCGTCCCGACGCAGGTCGGGAGCCGCCACGCTGACGGCATCGCGCCAACGGAGGGGGCCGTTACGGGCCTGGTCGAGCTGCAGGTGCATCCGAGGTCTACCGTCAGGCGTCTGCCGTCCCGGAACCGCGCAAACCCCAAAGGCTACGAATCGTTACCACCACTTGTCAACGCCTTCGCGCCCTGGCGGCTAGGCTTGCGCCGTGGCAAGGATCGGCATCGACGCCCGGAAAGTGCGGGACTTCGGCATCGGGGTCTACGTGACGAACCTCATCCACGGTCTGGCCCGCGTCGAGGGGGCGAACGAGACAGCAGCAGGCAACGAGTACCTCCTGTTCGTGCGGCCCGAGGACCGGGATTTCGCGGCCGACCTGCCGCCGAACTTCCAATGCGTCGTCGAACGTTCGCCCGTGTACTCGCTGCGCGAGATCGGATGGATGAGCTGGCGCATCTGGCGGTCGCGGCTGGACCTCTACCACGCCACCCACTACGTCCTGCCGGCGGTCGTGCCGTGTTCGACCGTGGTCACGATCCACGACATCATCCACCTGCTCTATCCCGGCTTCCTGCCCAACCGCGCCGCGTCCCTCTACGCCCAGGGGATGTTCCGCCACAGCGTCGCCCGGGCAGATCGGATCGTCGCCGTGTCGAACAACACGCGCAACGACGTCCTCGACTACTTCAACGTCGACGAGGACAAGGTCCGCGTCGTCTACAACGGCGTGGAGGACCGCTTCCGCCGGCCGCTGCCGGAAGACGAACTCCGCGCCGCCCTCGACCAAGTCGGGGTGCGCCGGCCCTACCTGCTGTTCGTCGGCAACCCGAAGCCTCACAAGAACCTCGACCGGGTGATCAAGGCCTACGCGCAGGCCCAGGCGCGGGCCGGCTTCGACGCTCCGCTCGTCTGCGTAGGCGCGCGGCCGGGTAGCGACTTCAAGCTGGAACGCCGTGCCCGCCAGGTCGGGATCGGCGATCACATCCGCCTGCTGGGCCACGTGGACGGCAAGCTCCTTCCGGCCCTCTACCAGGGGGCGAGTCTGTTCCTCTACCCGACCCTCTACGAAGGCTTCGGACTGCCCGTCGTGGAGGCGATGGCCTCGGGCGTCCCGGTCATCACCTCGAACACGTCATCGCTCAAGGAGATCGCCCAGGGCTACGCGGAACTCGTGAATCCGCTCGAGGTGAAGGAGATCGCCAGGGCGATCGAGCGCTGCATGGGCAACCGGAACCATGCGAAGCAGTTGGCCGACCGCGCCGGCGAACGGTCGGCGCGCTTCCGGTGGGAAGAGGCCGCCGAGAGCACCCTGGACATCTACCGGGAGGTCCTGCGGGAGGCTGGTGACTGACGGCCCGGATGCGCTCCGCGGCTGGGCTCCTCATCGTGACGCCGGCTGGTAGCATCCGGCGCCCGCGCGATCGAGCGGCGCCGGCCTCGCAGGACTGAAGACCGTGCTTCACAGGCAACTTCGCGTCACCGCCGGCCTGAACCTGGGCAGCGACATCGCCGCGACCGTCGCGGCCTTCTTCCTGGCCTGGTACCTGCGGTTCGTCCAGCCGGTGATCGAGATCACGAAGTCGGTGCCCGACTTCGAGCCCTATCTCAGGATGCTGCCGTTCATCGTCCTGATCTGGCCCACCGTCTACTACTTCCACGGCCTCTACCGCATCCGTCGCGGGCACAGCCGGGTGGACGAGATGGTCAGCATCGTCGTCGCCACCGTGCTGGCGCTGGTCATCCTGACCTCGGTTCTGACCTTCGACCGCCTGACCCAAGCCGGAACGGACGATCCGTTCTCCTACAGCCGGGCGTTCTTCGCCCTCTTCGTCGCGACCGATATCTTTCTCGTCGCCTTTCTCCGGCTGGTGACCCGCGCCGTCCTGCGCACGGTCCGCCGCAGCGGCCACAACGTCCGCCGCATTCTGATCGTCGGCGCAGGCGACAGCGGCGAGGAGATCGCGGCCAAGCTGGTCCGCCACCGGGAGCTCGGCTACGAAGTCGTCGGCTTCCTCGACGACGATCCGGAGAAGCTGAACGCCGAAATCGGCGGCGTGGGTGTCCTCGGCACCCTGGACGACCTGGAGGAGACGATCGAACAGCACGGCGTCGATCAGGTGATGATCGCCCTGCCGTTCGCCGCCCACCGCAAGATCCTCGACCTCCTCGACCGCATCGGCAACGAACTGATCGAGATCCGCCTCGTCCCGAACGTACTCCAGTACGCGACGCTGCGCGCCGAGATCGAAGACGTCGACGGTACGCCGGTCATCAACCTCTCGCACGTGCCGATGGAGGGGTGGTCGAGCCTGGCCAAGCGCGTGATGGACATCGTTCTCTCCGCCGCCGCGATGGTCGCGCTCCTCCCGTTCCTGCCGGTCGTCATGCTGCTGATCAAGCTGGAGGACCGGGGCCCGCTCTTCTACCGCCAGGAGCGCATGGGCCTCGACGGCCGCTCCTTCATGATCCTCAAGTTTCGCTCGATGCGCGTGGGCGCGGAATCCTCGACCGGCCCCGTCTGGGCAACGGAGGACGACCCCCGGCGCACCCGCATCGGCGCCTTCCTGCGCCGTTGGTCGATCGACGAACTGCCCCAGCTCTGGAACATCTTCCTCGGCGACATGTCCTGCGTCGGACCCCGCCCCGAACGCCCAACCTTCGTCCGCGAGTTCCGCGACAAGATCCCGAACTACATGCTCCGCCACCGCGTCAAGTCGGGCCTCACCGGCTGGGCCCAGGTCCACGGCTGGCGCGGCAACACCTCCATCCGCAAACGCATCCAGTACGACCTCTACTACATCGAGAACTGGAGCCTCCGCCTCGACCTCCAGATCCTCTGGCTCACCCTCCGCCGCGGCCTGACGAAGAACGCTTACTGACGTCGGTGCTTACCCGTCTGCGGCGGGATGCGGGGGGAGGGTCCCAGCGGACGCTCACCCCTTCTTGGTGGGTGGGGGGATGGGGGCTCGCTTCGGTCGGCTGCGCTCCGTCAGGCTAGCGGTAGATGGAAGGTCGTCGGCAGTCGCTTGCCTCCAGCCCGCTGGGACCCTCCCCCCGCATCCCGCCGCAGACTGGTCGGTGTCGGTTCGCCTGACACTCGGTTCATGGGCGCCCCAACCCGGCGTCCCCATTGAGGAGGGTTGTCGGAGAAGCACGGTTTGAACCGAGTGAGGGTCGAACAGGCTATTCTTGGGCGGGCGAAGTGATTCCGGATCGAGGGAAGGGAGAGGGCATGAAGAGGATTGAGGGTCGGTGGCTATTGGGTGCGTTCGCGTTTGCTGTGGTCACCTTGTTCCTGCTGGCCGCTTGCGCGGGCGAGGGAGGCGTTTCCGGGGCGCGTGCCGGGTACATCGCGGAAATGGGGTCGTTCTCGGTTGTGCAGGCGCCTGCGATGGCCGAGGAGGCGGCGGAAGACGCGGAGGCCGACGCTGCAGCCACTGAGGAAGCTGCCGCACCGGCGGAACCCGCGATGGTTACCGTCCTGCTCGACTTCCTGATTCACAACGAGGGTTCCGGAACGCTCGACGGCGTGACGGTCGATCTCACGATCGCCGGCCCGGACGGCAACGAGAAAGAACGCCATCTCCTCTGGGTCGACACCACCGGCCTGACCAAGGGCTCCCAGCGGCAGGTTGCCCATGAACTGACCGATGTCGCCTACGTTGAGGGTGACGGTTTCCACGTCGAGGTCCGTCACCCGATCCCGATGGAGGAACGCGGCGACTACGCCGAGTTCGACGCCGAGAACTAGGAAGCCGCGCTCATGAGGAGCGCACCCAGTGTGCGACAGCGGAGTCCGACGCCGTCCAGTCCGCGGCGGGATGCGGGGGGAGGGTCCCAGCGGGCTGGAGACAAGCGCCTGTCGAGAACCTCACCTCAACCCAGGCCGGCGTGAAGCGCAGTCGACCGAAGCGAACCCCCATCCCCCCACCCACCAAGCTGGGGTGCACCCACGTGGCGCGATCCGCGTCACGTGCGTCGCAGTCCGTGCGTCCGCTCGCGGACGCGCGGATGCCGCGTCCGCTGGGACCCTCCCCCCGCATCCCGCCGCGGACGGGCAAGCACCGACGTCGAACCGCCGACGCAGCTACCCGGCAGCGGCGGCCTGGTCGGTGGAGGCGGCAACGACGATGGGCGGCAGGCCGAGTTCGGAGCGGAGGTGGCTTTCGATGTCGTCGGCGAGGTCGGTGTTGTCGCGGAGGAACTGCTTCGCGTTCTCGCGGCCCTGGCCGAGCCTGGTGTCGCCGGCTGAGAACCAGGCGCCGCTCTTCATGACCCGCTTGTGCTGGATGCCGAGGTCGATCAACTCGCCGACGCGGGAGATGCCCTCGCCGTAGTCGATGTCGAACTCGGCGACCCTGAAGGGCGGGGCGACCTTGTTCTTGACGACCTTGACGCGGACCCGCGAGCCGACGACCTGGTCGCCGTCCTTGAGCGCGGCGATGCGCCGGATGTCGATGCGGACGGAGGAGTAGAACTTGAGCGCGCGACCGCCGGTCGTGGTTTCGGGCGACCCGAACATGACGCCGATCTTCTCGCGGATCTGGTTGATGAAGACGAGGGTCGTCCTCGACTTGGCGACGATCGCGGTCAACTTGCGGAGCGCCTGGGACATGAGCCGCGCCTGCAGGCCGACGTGGGAGTCGCCCATCTCGCCTTCGAGCTCGGCCCGCGGCACGAGCGCGGCGACCGAGTCGATCACCACGATGTCGAGCGCGTTCGAGCGCACGAGCATCTCGGCGATCTCGAGCGCCTGCTCGCCGCTGTCCGGCTGCGAGACGAGGAGTTCGTCGATGTTGACGCCGATCTTCTCCGCGTACTCGGCGTCGAGGGCGTGCTCGGCATCGATGAAGGCGGCGGTGCCGCCGGCGCGCTGGGCCTGGCCGGTGACCGAGAGAGCCAGCGTCGTCTTGCCGCTCGACTCCGGGCCGTAGACTTCGACAACACGGCCCCGCGGGAAACCGCCGGTACCGATTGCATGGTCGACGGCGAGCGATCCGGTCGAGATCGACTCGATGCCGAGGTTCTCCTGTTCGCCGAGGCGCATGATCGCGCCCTTGCCGAACTGCCGTTCGATCTGGGTGAGCGCGCCCGAGATGGCCTCCTTGCGGCCGGCTCCCTTCTGTGCGTTCGCGCGGGCCTGCTTCATGGGTTGCTTTCTCCTGAGGGTGTGGTGGAGGCTTGGCGTGCCAGATGGGTTGCGAACGTCACGCCCTGGAGACGGTCACGGCACCGTTCCGGCATGGCCGGAGAGTGCGCGTGGCTATACTCCCGCGCGACCGGTTCGGCGCTCCCCTGGATCGTCAGACGGTTGAACGGAGGTCGGGAGTTGGCCGCTGCGGACGCTCGGCGACGTGGCGTGGAAGAACGTGACAGCCAGCATCGACAAGGGCGCGGTCAGCGTATTGCAGCCCCCCGAGGGCGTCAACCTGAAGACACGGGATCGGCTCGCCTCCATCCCCGGCGTCGAGGTCCGCGAAGCGGTGCGCCTCGCCTCCGTCACCACTCTCCGGATCGGCGGCCCGGCCGAGCTCTTCGTGCGGGTCGAGTCCGAGTCGGCGCTCACCGACGTGCTGACCGTCGCCCGGGAGGCAGCGCTGGACCTGCACCTCCACGGCCACGGCTCGAACGTCCTGTTCCCGGACGGCGGCATGCCAGGAATCGTCTGCCGCCTGCGCGGGGAACTGGAACAGGTCGAGGTCGAGGGTGAAACGGTGCGGGCCGGGGCCGGCGTCACCCTCGCCAGGCTGGCGCGGGACACGGCGAAACAGGGCCTGCTCGGCCTCGAGGCGCTCTCCGGTTTCCCATCGACCGTCGGCGGCGCCGTCGTCATGAACGCGGGCTGCTACGGCACGGAGATCCGGGACGTGCTCGCCGAGGTGCGCGTGGCGCGGCCCGGCCGCCCCGTCGAAGCGCTCGCCACCGCGGACCTCGAACCGGCCTACCGGACGACGAGCCTCCAGGGAACCGAGGCGGTCGTCACCCGCGCCGAATTCAGACTCCGCCGGGGCGACGGCGAGGCGGCGCTCAAGCGGATCGACGAACTGAATCGCCGGCGCTGGGAGAGCCTGCCATCGGGCAAGCCGAACGCCGGCTCGGTGTTCCGCAACCCGGAGGGCGACTTCGCCGGCCGGCTGATCGAGGCCTGCGGTCTCAGGGGCGCGAGCAGCGGCGGCGCCGAGATCAGCCAGCGCCACGCGAACGTGATCGTCAACCGGGAGAACGCCCGAGCCGCCGACGTCCTCGATCTGATGATCACGGCCCACCGGGCCGTGCGGGACCGCTTCAACGTCGAACTGCGCCCCGAGATCGTCCTCGCGGGCGATCTGGCGGACGAGTTCTGGCGCCGCGCCGCCGTAGCGGGAATCTGAGGCTCCCTTCGCTGTTATCCCGGCCAGAGCCTCGCCCCAACCGCCCCGACGATCCCAACGCCCATGCTCAGACGAACCTCCGCAGCGATCCTGTTCCTCCTTGCGAGCGCTCTGCCGGCCATGGCGCAGTTGCCCTGCAGCCCGTGCGTCGGCCTGACGACCGACGACCCGGCTGCCGTAGCGAACGCTCTGGGGACGCTGCCGGCACTGCCGGAGGACTCCGTGCTCGTCGTCAAGTGGCACGTGGAGCTTGCCGACGAGGCAACGGTAACGGCCGCCCGCGAGGCCGCCTCAGCGCTCAGGGCCGTGGGAGCGCTGCCCTGGTACGCGGTGCGATTCGCCGCGCCGCCGCCGCCGGCCGAGCGAGGCGACGACCTGACGGCGGAGCTCGAGCGGCTCGCCGACCTTGCTCGCACCGCCGAGGCCGGGTCCCTGTTTCAGCTCGACTGGCCGGGGGAGCTGTTCAACGAGCCGCAGGCCATCCAGGAATACGCGCTCGCACTCAAGCGGGCATCGGTCGCCGTCTCGGGAGCGCAGCCCGACGCCGCCGTCGTCACCGGGCCTTTGCCGCCCGACGCCGAGCTGGTCCGCGCGCTGTACGCCCAGGAACTCGACGCCTACCTCGACGGCGTCGCGTTCCGGCGCGGGCGAGCGGCTGGCGCCACTGGCGTCGCGGAACTGAAGCAGCTCATCCGGGAGCTCGACCCGGACGCGCTCGTCGCGCTCGAGGCGAACGTCGCTGCCGCAGGCGGCGAGGGTGCGACGATGGTGCGGGCCGCGGCCGAGGCCGAGGCAGGCGCCTCGCTCTCCCTGTTCCCGCTCTCCGGCGAAGCCGGCGCCGACGTCGGCACGGTCCGTGCCGCCCGGCTGATCGCCCAGGAGTTCTCGGGCGACGTCACCTTCGATCCCTACTCCACGCCCGCGGGCGCCGAGGCCTGGAGCTTCGTCCGGGGGGAGGATCTGAGCCTGCGGATCGTCGTGTCACCGCCCGCGGAGGGCGGACCGTTGACGCTCCGCTTCAGCGACCGGCAGATCGGGTCGCCGGCGCGCTTCGACCCGGCGACCGGCGAGTCGGACCTCGTCTTCGGCGGACGCCGCACCCGCAACGGCTACGAACTCGAGCTGAGGGACGCCGCCGAGCCCTTCGTGTTCCGCCTGGAGCGGGACCTGGCGGTCGGCCTCGACGGCGCCGAGAGCGTCGAGGAAGCGCTCACGGTCGCCGACACCCGCCGCATCCCGGTCGGCGAGATCCTGCGGCGGCTGCAAGCCTTCGAGGACGATCAATCACGCCGCGTCGCGAACTACAGCGCCACGAACACGACGTCGCTCCGGTTCCAGCTCGGCACCGGCGTCCAGTCGGTCGACGCGACCTTCCAGGGCCCCTTCTTCTTCCGCCAGGGCGCGGGCTTCGACTGGGCCTGGGACAACTTCTACGTCAACGGCATCCGTTGGCGACGCAAGCGGATCCCCGAGATCCCCCTGATCCAGCCGGAGAAGGCGGCGGCGATGCCGGCCGAGATCACGTTCACCAGGGAGTACCGCTACCGGCTGCGGGGCACGGCGACCGTGGAAGACCGCGACACCTGGGTCGTGGACTTCGAGCCGGCGGAGGCCCTGACCGAGGGACGCAGCCTGTTTCGGGGCACGGTCTGGGTGGACCGTGAGATCTACGCGCGCGTGAAGACGCGCGCGGTTCAGCTCGGACTGACCGGCGACGTGCTGTCCAACGACGAGACCACCTTCTACACCCCCGTGGACGCCGGCGGTCAGCAGGCGGCGTGGGACCGGTCGTCCTACTGGCTGCCGACCCGGGTCATCGGCCAGCAGCTCTTCTCGGTCCTGAACGCGACGACGATCGTCGAACGGGAGATCGAGCTGACCGGTATCCGGATCAACCCGTCCGACTTCGACGCGCGACGCGACGCGACCCTGGCCTCCGAAGCGACGATGGTGCGCGACACGGAGGTGGGCCTCCGCTACCTGGAGCTAGACCAGGAGACCGGCGAACGCGTGGTCAAGGAGGACGACAAGACGCGGATGTTCCTGCTCGGCGGCGCCTTCTACGATGAGGCCCAGGCCGGTCCGCTGCCGCTGGGCGGCGTGAACTGGCTGTCCTTCGACTGGCGTGGCACCGGCACCCAGGCCGACCTGTTCATCGCCGGGCCGCTCATCCTGGCCGACGTCGCGAACCCGAGCCTGTTCGGCTCCCGCTGGGATGCCGGCGTCGACGTCTTCGCGCTCGCGTTCGCAGGCGAGGACGTGCTCTACCGGGAAGGCGTCGAATCGCCGACCGAGAACGTCGAGCGCCTGCGCCCGAACATCGACTTCAGCCTCGGGCGCCCGCTCGGCAGCTTCACCAAGCTCGACCTCCGCTACGAGCTGTCCTGGCACAACTTCCAGCGCGCCGACGAGACGGGCGAGAACTTCGTTCTGCCGTCGGACCACCTGAGCCACAGCGTCGGCGCCATCGTCCGGTACATCCGCTCGGGCTACCGGCTCGTCGCCGGCGGCTCGTGGAACCTGCGGGACGAGTGGCAGCCCTGGGGCCTGGGCGCCGCCAACCTGACCCCGGACAGCTACACCCTCTGGAACGTCGGCGTCGCCAAGACCTGGCACCTGCCGAAGTTCCAGAAGTTCGGCGTGGCCCTCGAGTACGTCGACGGCAGCGATCTCGACCGCTTCAGCAAGTACGAGTTCGGCTTCTTCTCGGACGTCAATGTCCATGGCTACCAGAGCGACAAGGTGCGGGCCGAACGGGCGGCCGCCGCCCACGTGAGCTACGGCTTCGAGCTCGGCGAGATCTTCCGCATCGACCTCGTCGGCGACGCGGCCTGGGCCACCGACCCCGCCTCCGGCCTCGACCGCGAACTCCTCGCGGGCGCCGGCATCGTCGGCACCTTCATCGGCCCCTGGGGCACCGTCGTCAACATGGACATAGGCCACGCCCTCGCCGGCCCCGACGACGGCTGGAGCGCCTTCATCGCGGTGCTGAAGCTGTTCTGAGCGGAGCAGTGAGGAGATCGGGAGGGGAGGCTCCCATCGGACGCTCGCGCTCTCTCGGTAGAGGGTAAGTCAGCGCTCGCTTCGGTCGCCGGCGCTTCGCCAGGATGGCGGTTGCCGTAAGGTCGTCGGAAGTCGCTTGGCTCCAGCCCGCTGGGAGCCTCCCCTCCCGATCCCCTCACTGCGCGAGTCTCTTCGAACAGCCCAGCCCGCATCTCTTCAGAAATGAGCCCGGAAGACGAACTCACACCCGACGATGTCGTAGAAGTTCCCATCGGGGATGAGATGGACCTGCATCCGTTTCAGCCGCGGGAGGTGAAGGATGTGGTCGAGAGCTATCTGGATGCTGCGTACGAGAAGGGGTTCCGGGAGGTGGGGATCATCCACGGGCGTGGCATCGGTGTGCAGCGGCAGATCGTTCGGAAGGTGCTGGAGCGGGATCCGCGGGTCGTCTCGTTCAGGAGTGGCGGGCCGGGCGGGGGCGGTTGGGGTGCCACGGTGGCTCGGCTGCGCTAGCCGGATCGTCCAGCCCGGTAGCGGGCCCAGATCATGCCGAGGCCGAAGGCGATCAGCGGCGTCGCGATCAGCAGATCGGAGGGGCTCAGGGTGTACACGGGCTCTGCCGCGAGGGCCTCGGTCAGGGTCTGGTCCGGGGACGGCACGTCCGGCGTGTCGCCGCCAAGAACCCGGGTGACCGCCGCTCCCGCTTCGGGGCGCTCGGAGCGCAACTGGTAGGCGAGCCAGCCGCCGAGGGTCACGCCGGCAAGAAGAAACTGGGCGCTGGCCCGTCGCAACTGGGACTCGGCCTCGCGGTGAGCGTGTTCCCGCTCGCCCGACGTGAGGTCCGAGTCGTCCACGAGCTTCCACCGCTCGACGTCGATCTCGGCCCGGCGCCGGGTCGCCGCGATGCCGGACACGAAGCCGATCGCCGCCACCAGCACGTGCAGGACCCAGACCAGGCCTGGCATGTCGCGGGGGATGAGTTGGATACCGGCGACCGTGAGGATCGCCAGCCCCAGGAAGACCGCCGACCAGACGACGGCGATGCTCTGCAACCGCTTCCAGTTCATGGACGAACTCCTGGCTTCATCAGGTTCTCCCCAACAGGTCGAGAAGGCCCAGGGTCAGCCCCGGCACGTACGTGATCAGCAGGACGCCGAAGCCGAGAATGACCAGCGCCGGAACCGCGGCCCGATAGACCGCGAGCAGCGGCCGTTCGAAGCGGTAGGACGCCAGGAACAGGTTGAGGCCCACCGGCGGCGTCAGGTAGCCGAGCTCCAGGTTGGCGACGAAGATGATCCCGAGGTGGATCGGGTCAACGCCGAAGGCCAGACCGAGCGGGATGATCAGCGGCACGACGACGACGGTGGCCGAGAAGATGTCCATCAAGCAGCCGACCAGCAAGAGGAAGACGTTGAGTGCGAGCAGGAAGACGATCTTCGACTCGATGTTGTTCTGCACCAGCTCGACGAGAGCCTGAGCCGCCTGGGCGTCGACCAGCCAGCTCGTCAGACCCATGGCCGCCACCAGGATGATCAGCACGCCGCCGACCAGCACGGCGCATTGCCGGAAGACGGCCAGAAGAGGCTTGCCCAGCCTCACGTCGCGATGCACCAGGCACTGGACGACGAAGGCGTAGAGAGCCGCCAGGGCCGACGTTTCGACCAGG
Source organism: Acidobacteriota bacterium (assembly GCA_028877275.1). Classification (GTDB taxonomy): domain Bacteria; phylum Acidobacteriota; class Thermoanaerobaculia; order Multivoradales; family Multivoraceae; genus Multivorans. The sequence continues at coordinate 76,577 of JAPPFP010000009.1, read as the reverse complement.
GTCGCGTAGCCGCTGAAGAACGCGCCCAGGATGACGACAGGCAGCAGCAGTTCCCACTTGGCGGCCCAGAGCGCACGCGCGATGCCGCCGTCGTCCTCCACCGCGGCAGTCCGGGCCTTGCCGGTTCCGCGGCGCAGACCCTCCCTTACTCCCCAGGCCGCGATCAGGGCGATCAACAGCAGGCCCGGCAGCAGGCCACCGATGAAGAGGTCCTCGATCGGCACCTCCGCCACGATGCCGAAGAGAATCAGCGGCAGGGCTGGCGGCAGCAGCAGGCCCAGCGATCCGGAAGACGTCAGCAGGCCGAGTGAAAAGCGCTCACGGTAGCCATCAGCCGACAGCGCAGCGAACAGGACGCCGCCGAGCGCCAGGATGGTGACACCGGAACCACCCGTGAAAACGGTGAAGAACGCGCAGACGACGGCGCACACGACCGGGGTACTGCCCGGCACCCAGCCGAACAGGGCGCGGAACACCCTGAGCAGCCTCTCCGACGCCCCGCCCTCGGCGAGCAGGAAGCCGGTCAGCGTGAACAGCGGAATCGCCGCCAGTGTCGGCGACACGGCGAGCCGGTAGCTCTCCGCCGGGATCGCCGCGAGCGGCACGAAGTCGGAAAGGAACAGGAACACCGCCGCGCCGCCGAGGGCGGCGAAGATGGGGCCGCCGAGGAGAGTCGAGGCCAGGATCAGAACCAACCACGGCGTGGCCGCTCGATCGGCGAAGGAGTCCGCGTTGGCGCCGATCCACAGACCGAGCACGATGCCGAACCCGGCAAACGCTCGGCCCGTCCACAGATCCGACGACTTCCAGGCCAGGCGCAGGGCCAGGATCGCGAAACCGACCGGCATGATCGCCTGCCCCACCCAGACCGGCACGCCGGCCGCCATCTCGATGCCGCCCTCGCGTTCGATCTGGACCAGGTCGAGACTGGCCGCGCCCAACAGGGTCGCGATCATCGCGCTGACGCCGCCGGTAAACACCGCGGCAACGGCCCGAAACCGGCCTTCCGGCAGGAAGTTGCCGGTGGCCAGGGCGAGCAGGCGTCCTTCTCTCGCCGCCAGGGCCGCTCCCAGGAACGCGACCCACAGGGTCAGGTGCTGCTCGAACGGAAGCGCGCCCGGAATGCCGGTGCCAAGCTGGCGGACGACGATCTCCGCCAGGGGCAGGAGCACCATCGCGCCGAGCAGGACGATCGAGGCGCCATCCTCCAGCCGGTGGAGGACGCGCACCGGGGCCCAGGGACGGACCGCGGCGGCGCTCTCAGTCAACCGAAGACTGCCGGCGATAAGCGTCCCGAACCGCCGTGGCCCGGTCGAAGATCGCTTCCGGAACGGTGTTCCCGCGCATGCTGGCCGCGAAGTCGTTGGCGATCTCGACCCAGTCGTCCTCGACCTCGGTGCCCACGATCGGTACGACTTCCAGACCCTGGCCGCCCATCAGCCCGACGGCCGTCTGCTCGATCGCGGGAATCGTCTCGAAGATCTGGTTCTCGGCCCGCTGCCCAGCGGCGACCATCACTTTGCGGTCGTCTTCGGAGATCCGGTTCCATGCCCGCTTGGTGACCAGGATCGCCCCCATCATCGGGATCAGCGGAATGTCGGCGAAGTACTTCGCCTGCTTGAAGAACTGGACCTGCATCGCGTAGATCGGCGGCACGGCGAGCGCGTCGATCATCCCGGTCTGGAGCCCGGTCACGATGTCGGTGGCCGCCAGCGCCACCGGCTTGAAACCGCCCTCGCGCCACCAGCTCGTCATCGCCTCGTCGCCGGCCCAGGTGAAGATCTTGAGCCGCTGCATCTCCTCGACCGTGCGCGCCAGCTCGTTCGTGAAGAAGTGGACCTGGCCGACGTAGCCCCAGCCGAGAAGCACGAACCCCTCCTCGTCCAGCGTCGCCCGCAGGCCGGGGGTCAGCTCCCGCAGCACGTGAAACATCTCCTGTTCATCGTGGAAGAACAGGGGGATCTCGAAGACGGTGAAGTCCTTCGAGATGTCGGCCAGACCGCTGACCGAGAGAGCGGCCGCGTGGTACTGGCCGATCTTCATCTTGCGCAGGATGTCCGGCTCGTCGCCCGCGACGCCGCCGGGGTAGATCGTGAGAGTGACCCGGCCGTCGGTACCGGCTTCCCAGTCCCTGCCCATCGTCTCGAAGAAGCCGTCCCAGGGCGAGCCGTCGGGCGAAAGCGTCGCCATCTTGACCGCGAAGCCGGCACCGGCGGCGGGCTGCGCGGCGAGCGCGGCGACCAGAAACAGCGGCAGGAACCGGACGTATGGCCTGGCAGTGTCCACCAGACGGCACTGTATCAACGGCCGATCTCGCACTCCTCCACCAAGCGACGTTCGACACCCCACGCCCGCCAACTGGCCGCCGGCGGCCTGACCTCGCCGTCGTCCCCTTCATCCGCGGCAACCAGAAGGAGACGCAACCGGTCGAGCAACCCGGCCGCCCTCCGATCCCGTCCCCTGCTTCGCTCCCCGACCGCCGCGGCCAACGACCGCTCCTGCTCCACGTCCACGAGCAGCGTCGTCGGCCGGCACCACAGCACCGAGCCGACCAGAGCGCGGCGGCTCGGTTCGAGCGCCAGCACCGCCAGGTTCGCGCAGCACCAGTCGAGCCACAACCGCGCGACACGGTCCGCCGGCGCCGCCGGTTCCGTGGGCGGAGTGACCACGACAATCTCACGCGCCGGAGCATCGCGCGCGAGCAGACAGTCGAATGCGGCGATCGCCTCCGCGGAATCACCGGCCGACGCAGCAACGTGAAAGCAGAGGGCCTCCGGCGAGGACTCGGGCGCCGGAATGTCGCCGGCGGCCGGTCCCTCGCCCCGTTCCAGCACGGCCCGCCAACGCTCGACTTCGGTCCACCCGCGCTCGAAGGACCACCAGCGCCAGCGCCCGTCTCGCGGGTAGAACAGCCACGGCTCGTGACCGCGGCGGCTACGGGCCGCGGCCGCCAGGGCTTCCCGCGCCTGTGACGCCGCCACGGGGGTATCCTATGGCGTTGCCCTTGGTCCCCCCATGAAGCGCGCACACGAATCGTCCCGAACCGGCAGCGTGACGCGGTCGGCAATCGCCGTCGCGCTGGCCTTGATCCTGACCGGGGCGAACGCGGCGCCGGCGATCGAGATCGCGAATCCCGCCCTGTTCGAGAAGAGCGTGGCGGCCGCGGCGGAGGCGGCAAACCAGTACGGGCTCCTGGACGATCCGGAAGTGCAGGAACGGGTCAACCGGATCGGCTACGAGGTGGCGTATCACGCGAACTTCGACCGCTATCCCTTCACCTTTGCGGTGGTCGACACGCCGATCCCCAACGCCTTCGCCCTTCCGGCAGGCCAGATCTTCGTGACGAAGGGCATGCTCGACCTGGGCCTGTCCGACGACATGCTCGCCACCCTGCTCGGCCACGAGATCGCACACGTCACCTCCGAGCACTTCCTGAAGCAGAAGAAGCGGGCGGCGAGACTCAACATGTGGAGTTCGCTGCTCGGAGTGGGCCTGCTCGCCGCGAGCGCCTCCGACCGGGACGACGGGTACGTCGGCCCCTATGGCTACACACGCGACCAGAGTCCGACCGAGGCGGCAGCCCAGGCCGTGCTGGTCGGCGGCATGGCCATCACCGAACTCGTCATGCGCAGTTACTCGCGCGAGCACGAGGACGAAAGCGACGAGGAGGGCCAGCGTTTCGCCGCGGCCGCCGGCTACGATCCGAACGCGCTCAGCCTGCTGATGGCCAAGATGGGCGAACGCATCCCGCAGTCGAAGGCGTACGGCTACTGGCAGACGCATCCCTTCTTCGATTCGCGTGTCCAGGCCGCCACGGCCCGCGGCCGCTATCTGGCGACACTCGACGCGGCGCCCGGGGAGGAAATCGAGGCCTACCGCCAGGCGACCCAGAAGAGCCTGCTCGACTTCGCGGCGAACCCGTCGAAACGGCTCAAACGAGCCGGTCCACCGGAGTCGACGAGCGTGCCGCCGGCGCTACGGTTCCTGAACACCATGGCGCTCAACGCCTGGCCCGCGGGGCAGGCCGCCGAGTCCCTACGGCTGGAGAGGCTGCACGAACTGCGCGACCGCGAACTCGAGCGGCTGGCAACGTCGAGGGACTACGGCAGCCTCACGGCCGCCTACCGCCATGCAATGGAGACCGTCCGCGCCCTGGAGCCCGATTCGCCGTTCCTTGCGGTGCTCAGCCAGGAACTCGCCGAACTCCGGCGCCAGAGCGAGGAACTGTACGGCCAGTCCATCGGGATCCTCGACCGCGGCGTGTTCGAGACCCCGTTCCTCGAGGCCTTCCTCTCGAACTACCCCGACTCCCCCCGTGCGTCAAAGGTGGCGCTGTTGCTCGGGACCGCCTACAGCCGGCTCGGCCGCGAAACGGACGCCGTGGAGAACTTCCTCAAGGCCTGGGAATCGGAGCCTGCCGGCGAGATCGCCGAGGACGGCGACAGTCCCGCCGCCGCAGCCCAGCGGGGACTGCACAACCTGACGCCGGTGCTCACCCGCCTCGGCTCCCTCCAACACCTGGCCCTGCAGGAACGGGATCCGGAACTCGGCGAGCGGGCCGAGGATCGCCTGCGCAAGCTGGCCGGCAGCTACGACGACATCACAAGCGGTTCGGAGTATCTCGAGCGCTTCCCCGACGGGCCCCACGCGGACGAGGTCGAGGAGCGGCTGAACCAGTTGGCCGACCTGCTCTACAAGGAGATGGTGATCTACCAGGACCTGGGCGACGCGGCGAAGGCGATTGCGCGCGCCAATCAGATCCTCACCCATGCCCCCCTCTCGCCAACCGCCCGACGGCTCAGTGACGAGCGGCTCGAAGAGGAACTCGACGCGTAGGCGCTGCGGGGCGGGTTGCGTCGTCGGCCTGACCCTGTTCGCGGCGGTCCTGCCGGCGCAGGACGAAGCGACCGAACGGGAAGCCGCGGTACTCGTCGAGGCCGCCCTTGCCGCTGCCCGTGACGCCGCGAGCGTCGACGATCTCGCGCGGGCGCGCGAGCAGTTCCTGGAGGTCCCCAGGCGCTTTCCGCAGAGCCAACATCCCGGGCTCCAGCTCCGCAGCCAGGCCCTGGTAGAAGCCGCCGCGCTCGGCCGCCGGACAGGCTTCGAGCGGCAAGCCGGCGGCGAACTCCTGCGGGTGCTGGAGCGCGAAGCCGGGAGCGACTGGACCCCGCGCGCCCACTTTGAGCTCGGCGACCTGCTGCTGATGCAGGGAGACTGGCAGAACGCCGCCCGGCACCTGCGGCTGGCCCGGGAAGGCGCGCCCGGCGGGGGCGGCAACGTCGCCGGCGACGCGCTCGAACGGATGACCCTGATTCATCGCCTGATCCTGCGGCCGCTCGCCGGCCAGGAGCGCTGGCTCGACTCCCGCAGCTACCTGCCGGCGCGAACCGGCATCGAGCGGCCCCGCGGCGTCGCCGCCGGGGCCGGCGGCCGACTCGTCGTCACGGAGACCAACCGGGCCGCGCTCCTCGACGCCGACGGAGCGCCGAGGTCCGCCCGCGACCTCCGCGGCGCCGTCCGGCCGAGCCACGCCTCGGCGGGCGCTCCCGGCGTCGTCACCGCCGACGGCGTGACCGGGATCGAGGAGCCCGGGAGCATCACCTTCGGCCGGGTCGGCGGTGGCGACCTGGACCGCATCGTCGCCGCGCACCGCGACGACTTCGGCAACTGGACCGTGCTCTCGAGACGTTCCGCCGAAGTGCTCCGCTACGACCCTCAGGGCCGACCACTCGAGACGCTGCGCGTCGCCGCACTGAGCCAGCCCATCGACCTGGCCGTGGGCAGAGACGGCGCCATCCACGTGCTCGATGCCGGTGCTCGCTCGACTCCGCCGTCGGTCCTGAGATTCGCCGCCGACGGGCGTTTCGAGGAGGCCTTCCGGGTCGACTGGAGGCGACCCGTCGCGCTCGACGTCGACGACTTCGGCAACCGCTACGTGCTCGACGCCGGCACGCTGCAGGTCCTTGTATACGACCCGTTTGCCACGCCCCTGGCCGCCCTCGGGCCCGTCCTGCCGGGCGGTCAGGAGCTTCGAGCCCCGGAAGACGTTGCGGTCGACGGTCAGGCGCGGGTCTTCGTTGCCGATAGCCGGCTCGGCCAGGTTCTGGTCCTGGAGTAGGTGATGATGTCCAGGAGCCTGCTCGTCGTCGCGACCGTTCTGACGGTCCTGGCCGGTTCTCCCGGCGCGGCTTCCGCGCAGCGAATCGGGGTCCAGGAGATCGGCCGAAGCGACCTCGAGATCGAGCGATCGACCCGGCTGCCACCCCGGACGGCGGCCGCTCTCAGCGAGGCCGGCGACATCTATGCCGACGGCGACTCGGAGGCCGCCGTTCCGCTGCTGCAGGAAGTGATCGACACGCTCGAACCGCTCGCCGCCGACGCCGGGGGCGGACGGAAGCTCGCCGGCGACGACCCACGCCTCTTCGAAACGCTGCGCACTGCCTGGCTCTACCTGGCCGCCGCCAGGTGGACGCTGGATGACCGGGAGGGCGCCGATCAGGCGCTCGACCGGATCATCCGGCTCGACCCCCTGTTCGAGCTGGACGCGGAGACCGCCGGCAGGCAACTGACGGACCGGCTGCAGGGCAGGAAGGAGGAGCTCGTCGGCCGGGTCTCCTTCCTGGTGACGCCGCTGGACGCGGAGATCCGCGTCGGCGACCTGGCGTTCGAGAACGCCGCGCCACCCCCCGAGCCGCCGCTCGCCGAGGGGGAACCGTCCGGCGAAACCGATGACTCCGGCGAGTCCGAAGATTCCGTTCCCGAGGACGCGGCCGAGCCCGAATCCGAAGCGTTCGTTCCGCCGGAGCCCACCGCCATGCTGGTCGGCGACTACCTGGCCCAGGTGTCACGCCCTGGCTACTTGCCGACCACTGCCGCCTTCGCCATCGCGGGGGGACGGGACCTCGAGGTTGAGGTCGAGCTGGAGCGCGACAGCGCGGTCCTCAGGCTGCGCACCGCCCCGACGGGCGCCGCCGTGATGATCGACGGGATCGAGCGCGGACTGACCGAGGGCCAGGCCGAGCCCTGGTTCCGGCCGGAGGGGACGGTGGCGAACCACCCGCCCGAGGACTTCTCACGCGAACTGTGGCTCGACGATCTGCCGGCCGGCCGCTACCGGATCGAGATCGAGAAGGACGGCTTCCGGAGCTTCCGCACCAGTCTTCAGATTCCCGACCTGGAGGACTACGAGCTGCCGCCGATCGTCCTGGAGCGCGAGGAAGCGGTGATCGGCCTGGTCGGCCTGACAGAAGGCGCCAGCGTCCTCGGCAACGGCCGGGTGCTCCGGCCCGACTGGACGAGGTCTCCACCCCAGGTTCGCCTGCCGCCGGGCGCGTACGACCTGTCGGTGACCCACGGCGCCCTCGGCTACTTCGAAACCTCGGTGGTGGCCGAGGACCGGCGCCGGATCGACATCGACGTCCAGCTGCGGCCGGCACTGGTCTACCTCGGCGTGCTCGGCGACGACCCCGCCGGGGTACGCGCGGTCGAGCTCGCGCTCGATGCGCTCCGCGGCGCCGGCACGTACACCGTCCTCGATCGCAACGCGGAGGGAACCGGCCTGCTCGCCGAACTGGGCGTCGACGCCGACACGCTGCGTGCTCGAAGCACGGCTCAACGGGAGCTCGACTGGGCCGCTATCCAGGGACGGGTCCAGGCGAGGCTGCCGGCGGCGCTTTATGTCGCCGCCGTCCTGAACGACGACCTCGTCGCCGACGCGGTCGACCTGTGGTGGTGGCCCGCCGTTCCCGGACCGCCGTCTCCCGACGTCCGGACTCTGCGGATCGAGAACCGGCGGATCGAGGACGCCGCGCTGCAGCAACTGGCGGCAGCCCTCGATCCGGACCTCGGGAGGAGGACGCCCCGATTCGGAGCCGTGCTTATCGACTCCCGAGCCGGAGGCGTGCCGATCGTGGCCACAGTCGAGCCGGGCGGTCCGGCCGCGGCGGCGGGGCTCGTGCCAGGCATGGAAGTCACCACGATCGCAGGAGAACCGGCATCCTCCACGATCCAGTTGACGAACGCCGTTGAACGCCTCGAAGCAGGCGAGGCGATTGAACTCGTCACCCGCGGCGGGGACGGAACCACGGTCCGCAGGGTCGAACCGGCATGGGGATGGACCCTGCTCGACGCGTTCGATCCCGACCTGCTGCCTTCGGCCGTCGCGGCCCGGCTGCACCAGGAGCTGGAGCGCACCGGAGACGTCCCGCGGTGGCTTCTGGAACTCGATCTGGCGAACCTGCTGCTGGCCGGCGGCGACCCGGCGGAGGCCGTCCGCCAGCTTCGGACCATCGAGGCCCCCGGCCGCAGCGGACTCGGCCGCGACACGGTCCAGTACATGCTGGGACTGGCCTTGACCATCCTCGCGGAGGAGGGGCGGGACGAGTACCGGCGCCGGGCCCGGGACGTCTTTGAGGCGCTTGCCTCGACCGAACGCGGGCGGCTCGGAGCCGACGCAGGGCCGGAGATCGCGCCGCGCGCCCGGTTGCACGCGGCAGCGCTGGCCGACAACTGATGGCGCGGCGGGATGCCTCGGCGACGGGGCCGCGGCCCGACGTCCTCGTGGTCGGCGGCGGCCTGATCGGGCTGCTGATCGCTCGCGAACTCGCCCTCGCGGGCGCCCGGGTCGAGGTCGTCGACGACCGGCAGGAGGGCGCCGCGTCGCCCAACGCGGCCGGCATGATCGCGCCGATCGCGGAGAGCATCGCCGACCAGGCGTTCGCCCGGATCTCCATCCGGTCGCGCGACTTCTGGCGCGATCTGGCGCCCGCGCTCGAACAGGAGAGCGGCATGTCGATCGATTACGACGACTCCGGCTCGCTCCTGCCGGTCCTCGATCCCGCAGGCCGCAAGGTCCTCGATGGGATCAAGGCGCGGGCGCTTGGCCTGGGCGAAGCGGCCCGGGATCTCGACCCGATCGAGCTACGCGAGCTGGTGCCCGATCTGCGCCCCGGGATCGAGGAAGCGTTGCTGCTGCCGGGCGAGCACCGGGTCGACAACCGTCTGGCGGCGATGGCGGCGGCAGCCGCGCTGCGCCACCGCGACGTCGTCGTCCACCGCGCCACCGTCGAGAGCGTCGCCGAGGCGCCCGGCCAGGTCGTCGCGTCGGGCGACGGCTTCCAACGTGCCGCCGGCGCCCTCGTGGTCTGCGGCGGCGCCTGGACTCCGCGGGTCCACGGGTTGCCGGCCCTCCCCATCGTCCCCGTCAAGGGCCAGATGATCGCCTTCGACGGGATCGACTGGCCGTTCACCGGAGCCATCCGTACGCCGGCGTTCTACGCCGTGCGCCGGGCGGGACGACGCCTGCTGATCGGCGCCTCCGTCGAACACGCCGGCTTCGATCTCAGCCTGAGCGACGAGGTCGGCGCGGACCTGGCGGCGGGGGCCGCAGCCCTGCTCCCGCCGCTGAAGGACCGCGAGCCGGTCGAGCACTGGGCCGGCCTGCGGCCGGGTACGCCCGACCCGTGGCCCATCGTCGGCCGATTGAGCGAGAGACTGCACGTCGCGACCGGCCACTTCCGCAACGGCATCCTGCTGGCCCCGCTCACCGCGAGGATGATCGCCCCGCTGGTACTCGACCAGCAGCCTGACGACCCCTGGCTGGCCATTCCGGAAGTCATGCTCCCGGGCCGCTTTGCTGCCGCCGAGCGTCTTTCCTCCTGAGGGCGACTCTGTTACTGTCTGCCGCGTTTCAAGGCCGTCCAGACAAGAGCCCGGGGCGGCACGCGGCCCGCGAGGAAGAGTCCGATGACCCACATCATCTTCGAACCCTGTATCGGCGTGAAGGACACCTCGTGCGTCGATGTCTGCCCCGTCGACTGCATCTACGACGATGACGACTGGGAACTGCTCTTGATTCACCCGGAGGAGTGCATCGACTGCGGCCTGTGCGTCGATGCCTGCCCGGTGCAGGCGATCCTGCCCCTGGAGGAAGTTCCCGAGGGCCAGGAGAAGTACATCGCGCTGAACTACACGGCGTTCGGCTTCGACCCGCCGTGACGGGCTGACCCGGTCCACGCGAGTTCCGAAGGGCGCGACGCAGGTCGCGCCCTTCGTGCATGTGGACTGCGTACGCTTCCAAAGTTGAGTGCGTTAGACTAAACTATCTGTCGAAGTTGGGTCGAAATCGCTCAGGCCAACGCTCAGAACAGGGAACCAAGTGGAGTACAAGGACTACTACCAGACGCTCGGCGTCGACAAGGAAGCGACGGCTGCCGACATCCAGAGGGCGTACCGGAAGCTGGCGCGCCAGTTCCACCCGGACGTCAACAAGGACCCGGGCGCCGAGGCCCGCTTCAAGGACGTTGGCGAGGCCTACGAGGTGCTGAAGGACCCGGACAAGCGCGGCAAGTACGACCAGTACGGCGCCGCCTGGAAGCAGGTCCGGACCGGAGGCGCTCCACCGCCCGGCTGGGAAGGCTTCCGGTTCGACTTCGGCGGCGACAGTCCATTCGAGTTCCGGAGCGCCGGCGGTGGCTCCGGCTTCAGCTCCTTCTTCGACATGCTCTTCGGCGGCGCGGGACCCCAGGGCTTCCCTGGCGGCGGCCGGCAGTCGACCTGGTCCCCTCCTCGCCGGGGCCGGGACCACGAGGTCTCCCTGCCGCTCAGCCTCGAGAACCTGGCGGAAGGCGGCCCGCAGACGATCGAGTTCCTCGACCGTTCCAACGGCCGGACCCGGAGACTGGAGGTCCGGATCCCGAAGGGCGTACTGCCGGGCCAGTCGATCCGGCTCGGCGGCCAGGGCGGAAAGGGCGCGGGCGGACCGGACGGCGACCTGCTGCTTCGGGTCGAAGCCCTGCCGCATCCCGTCTTCCGGCGCCGCGATCGCGACCTCCACTGCGACGTTCCGGTCTCACCGTGGACGGCGGCGCTCGGCGGCAAGGTGCGGATTCCGACCCTTGCCGGAACCGCCGAGGCGCGGCTCCCCGCCGGTTCCTCCACCGGGCGGAAGATGCGACTGCGGGGCCGTGGTCTGCCCAACCCAAAGGGCCCCGACGGCGATCTGCTCGCCGAGATCCAGGTCGTCGTTCCCACCCAGTTGACCGACGAGGAGAAAGCCCTGTTCGAGCAGTTGGCCGAAACCTCCGCGTTCGAGCCGGCCTACGACGCCTCCGGGAGAACCTGAACGATATGGACCCGAACAAGCTGACCATCAAGTCGCAGGAAGCGCTCACCGCGGCCCAGGATCGGGCGCTGCGCCTCGGCCACCAGCAGGTGGACGCGAACCATCTCCTGCTGGCCCTGCTCGAGCAGCAGGACGGTCTTGCGCCGCGGATCCTGAATCGCCTCGAAGTCGACGCCGACGCGCTGCGGACCAGCATCCAGGCCGACCTGGAACGCAGGCCAAAGGTCTCGACCAGCGGCGGCGAGGCCGGCAAGATCTACATCACGGCCGACCTGGAGCAGCTCCTGGCGCGGGCCGAAGACGAAGCGAAGACCTTCGGCGACGAATACGTCTCCGTCGAGCACCTGCTGCTGGCGGCCCTCGAGGGCAAGAACGGCGCCGCCCGGGCGCTCGCGGAGGCCGGCCTCTCCCGGCAGCCGCTGCTGGACGCTCTCAAGGCCGTGCGCGGATCGCACCGGGTGACGAGCAACCACCCGGAGACGGCCTACGAGGCGCTCGAGAAGTACGGCGTCGATCTGGTCGCCCAGGCGCGCAGCGGCAAGACGGACCCGGTCATCGGCCGCGACTCAGAGATCCGCCGGGCCATCCGCATCCTGTCCCGTAAAACGAAGAACAACCCGGTGCTGATCGGCGAACCCGGAGTCGGCAAGACGGCGATCGTCGAGGGGCTGGCCCAGCGAATCGTCCGCGGCGACGTGCCGGAGTGGCTGAAGGACCGGAGCGTGTTCTCGCTCGACCTGGGATCGCTGCTCGCCGGCGCCAAGTACCGCGGCGAGTTCGAGGAGCGGTTGAAGGCGGTGCTGAACGAGATCGCCCAAAGCGAGGGCAGGATCCTGCTGTTCATCGACGAGGTCCACAACATCGTCGGCGCCGGCCGCACGGAGGGCTCCACCGACGCCGGCAACCTGCTGAAGCCGATGCTCGCGCGGGGCGAGCTCCACTGCATCGGCGCGACGACGCTCGACGAGTACCGCAAGTACATCGAGAAGGACGCGGCGCTGGAGCGGCGCTTCCAGCCGATCGTCGTCGACGCGCCCTCGGTCGAGGACACCGTGTCCATCCTGCGCGGCCTGCGCGAACGGTTCGAGGTCCACCACGGCGTCCGCATCCAGGACAACGCCCTGGTCGCCGCGGCCACGCTCTCGGACCGCTACGTCTCGGACCGGTTCCTGCCCGACAAGGCGATCGACCTCGTCGACGAGGCCTGCGCCCTCATCCGCACCGAGATCGACTCCCTCCCGGCCGAGCTCGACGAAGCGACCCGGCGCGTCATGCGGCTCGAGATCGAGGAGGCGGCGCTCAACAAGGAGACCGACAAGTCGAGCCGGAAGCGCCTGCAGACGCTGCGGCGGGAACTCGCCGACCTGCGCACCAGGGCCGCCGCCATGCGCAGCCAGTGGGAGAGCGAGAAGGCCGCGATCGACGACGAGCGGAAGGTGCGCGAGCAGGTCGAGCAGGTTCGGCACGAGATCGAAGTCGCCGAGCGCCAGTACGACCTGAACCGCGCCGCCGAACTTCGCCACGGCGTGCTGCCGGGCCTGATGGCGAAACTCGAAACCCAGGAGCAGGCCACCGGCGAGACGGACGGAGCGGGACGGCTGCTGCGGGAAGAGGTGACCGACAACGAGATCGCGGAGATCGTGTCGAAGTGGACGGGCGTGCCCGTCACCCGCCTGGTCGAGGGAGAGCGCGAGAAGCTGCTCCGGCTCGACGAGATCCTCCACCGCCGGGTGATCGGCCAGGACGAAGCCGTCCAACTGGTCGCGGACGCGGTGATCCGCGCCCGCTCGGGGATCAAGGACCCGCGGCGCCCGATCGGCTCCTTCCTGTTCCTCGGCCCAACCGGCGTCGGCAAGACGGAACTCGCCAAGACGCTGGCCGAGGCGCTGTTCGACACCGAGGACAACATCGTCCGCATCGATATGAGCGAGTACATGGAGCGGCACACCGTGTCGCGGCTGGTCGGCGCGCCGCCGGGCTACGTCGGTCACGAGGACGGCGGCCAGTTGACCGAAGCCGTGCGCCGCAAGCCCTACGCCGTCGTTCTCTTCGATGAGATCGAGAAGGCCCATCGGGACGTCTTCAACGTCCTGCTCCAGGTCCTGGACGACGGCCGGATCACCGACTCCCAGGGGCGAACGGTCGACTTCAAGAACACGGTCGTCATCATGACGTCGAACCTTGGCTCGCCCATCCTGCTCGAAGGCGTGACGCCGGCGGGCGAGATCACGGACGCCGCCCGAGACGCGGTGATGACCGAACTCCGCCACTCCATGCGGCCCGAGTTCCTCAACCGGATCGACGAGGTCGTCCTGTTCTCGCCGCTCACCGTCTCGGAGATCGAACAGATCGTCGACCTGCTGACCGCCGACCTGGCGAAGCGGCTCGGCGAGCAGGGCATCGGCCTCGAGCTGAGCCCGGCTGCGCGCGAGTTCGCCGCCCGCGCCGGCTACGACCCGGTCTACGGAGCGCGGCCGCTCAAGCGCTACCTGCAACGCGAAGTCGAGACCCGCGTCGGCCGCGCCCTGGTCGGCGGCGACATCGGCTCCGGCGACCGCGTGCTGATCGACGTGGAGGACGGTAGCCTCGCGATCCGAAGCGAGTCCGCGTCCGGCCAGACCGACGCGACCAGCGACGGCAACCGCGCCGCCTGAGACAGCACCCTCCACGCCCGAACTCCCAGGAACCGACATGAAGCTCTACGCTTTCCAGGGCTACCGCTACAACTCCGCCGTCGTCGATGCCGCCGCGCAGGCGGCGCCTCCGTTCGACCAGATCGACGAGACCCTCCGCGACCGCCTGCACGCGCAGTCGCCGCACCAGTTCGCCCGGGTGACGAAGCCCGCCGGCGACGAAGGCAAGACGCCGCACGAGCGGTCGGCGGCGCTCCACCGCGAGTGGCTCGAACGAGGCGTCGTCACCAGGGACGAAACCCCATCGGTCTATCCGTACGCGATCACCCAGCCCGACGGATCGAGTCGCCTCGGTCTGTGCGCCCTGGTCGGCGTCGAGCCGGGACGCGAAGCAGACCTCTGGCCCCACGAGCAGACCGTCGCGAAGTCGATCGCCGAGCGCCTCGACCTGCTGCGGCTCACCCGGATCGACATCGAGCCCGTGTTCTACCTCGCCGAAGACGACGGCACCCTGGAACGCCTGCTCACCGAGGACTGTGGCGGCGGCGCGGGCGAAGCTCTGGTCAGCCACACCGATCCCTGGACCGGAGACGTTCATGCCCTGTACCGGCTCACCGACACCGAGAGGATCGCCGCCTACGCCGGCGCCCTCGCGGGCGCTCGCGCCGCCATCGCCGACGGCCACCACCGCACCCAGGTGGCCCAGACCTACGCCGCCGAAGAGGGCGCCGCAGGCGGCACCGCCGCGGCGTGCAAGATGGTCGTGCTGACCAGCCTGGCCTCCGCGAACCTGCGGATCGACCCGGTCCATCGCGGCGTCCGCGTGCCGGTCGACCGCGAGGCCATGTCCACCCTGCCGCTCGTCAGAGAACCGCTGGAAGCGATCGAGGGACAGGAGATCGCCGCCCGCGTCGCCGCGGCCCCCCAGCCGGCGCTCGCCGTCTGGTTCCAGGGCGACGAGGCCCCCGAACTCTGGACCCTCGACCCGGACGCCGCCCCGGCCGACACTCCCGGCCGCAAGGCGAACCTGCCCGCCGTCCTGCTCCACCATCACCTGCTGAAGACCACTGGCGTGCCCATCGAGTCCGCCACCGACGGCAGCATCGCCTACGAGGCCGACCCCGACGAGATCGTCGCCCTGCTGAAGAACTCCGAGATCACCGCCGGCGTCTTCCTGCCGCCGATGACCCCGAAGCAGTTCGCGCTGGCCACCGAAGACGGCGACCTGCTGCCGCCCAAGTCGACGCGGTTTCTACCGAAGCTGGTGTCTGGTCTTGTGTGGTGCGGGCACGATGCGATGATCGTGGCCGGTGATCCTCAACAAACATGACAGCGAGCACCCGCCGCCCCACCACAGCACTCTGGCTCGTGCTGCTTTGGCCGGCGGCCGTCGCCAGTGCACAGACAACCGCATCGGGGCCCTTCCACGAACTGGCGGGCGAGTACCGTGGGACGGTCAAGCGAACCCGGATGGCTCTTTGGGCTACGCCCATTGCCGCCTCCGGGAGGGGTGACGCCGTTGCCCTGTTGCTGTTTCCGGAGTCTGAACGACAGGACCTGGTAGCTCGTCTCCAGGTACTGGCGGGCGAGCAGGAAGCCCTCTACTGGCGCGCCTGCGAAAGCGTGCGCGTCACCGAGTACGGCTACGACTACAACGCCGCGTTCTCCGAGATCTGGAACTCGGGAGCCGCACTCGTGCTCATCCATTCCGGCCCGGCTCGCACTGGGTCACTCGTATCCGGTTGGCGCAACGCGACGGCAAGAAGCGGCATGGTCGCGAACGAGGAGTACACCTCCCTGCGCGGCCGCGAGTACATGGTCAGTCGCGTCACGCGCGATCCGCGGACTGGCGGGCTGACCGAAGTACGGCTTACCCGGACCGGCTTCATTCAGAACTTCTTCGACAATCCGGCTTTGTCGCTGGTTCCAGCGGAGGCCCCCGCCGGTGTGCTCGAGCTGCTCGACGGCTACGTAGCGGCGAAGTACACCGCGATGGAGCGTCTGGGCATCGGCCCCGCACGACTGCCGACGGATCCTCCGGCGGTCTGCCGCTAGACCGCCCGCTCGCCCGCCACCTCAGTCCAGAAACCGGTGGCTGCCGTCGCAGTGCGGCATCCTGTCGCTCCGCTTGCACTGACAGAGCGCGACGCGCCGATCGGCCTCCAGAGTGAAACGCATCGGCTCGAACTCGGTGCCTCGGTGGGAGCCGTCGCAGAAGGGCTGGTTCTCTGATCGGCCACAGCGGCACCACCAATAGGTGCCGGCTTCGAGTTCGATCTTGGCGGGTTCGCGGGCTGCTATACGGGCTTCGCTCATTGAGTCCTCTCCTGGTAACCCGCCGGCTACTCGACGGCGGCAAGTGCCGCCAGGCGGGCGGCTTCGAACTCGTCGCCGGGATTCCAGGACGGGAGTTCGGGGTTCCCGGATATCGCGAGGGCGCAGGCCAGGCCGAGCTCGACGTCGTCGACCATGCCGTCGAGGTTCCAGTCCTCGCCGTACTCGTCTGACACCTGGTGGTAGATGTTCTCGGTCCAGGCCTGCAGGACCTCACGACCCCAGCCCTCGGGCTGGTCGATGAAGTCCGTGCCGTTGTCGAGATAGATGGCCGGCACGCCGATGCGGGCGAAGTTCAACTGGTCCGAGCGGTAGAAGTAGCCGTTGGCGGGGAACTGGTCGGGCAGAACAGTGCGGCCCTGCTCGGCGGCCGCGGCCTCGACGACGGCGTCCAGGCTCGACTTGCCGTAGCCGATGTAGGTGACGTCGCTGGTCCGGCCCCACTGGTTGCCGCCGTCGTAGTTGATGTTCGCGGCCATCTTGCCGGGGGGCACGGTGGGATGAGCGGCGTAGTACTCGGATCCGAGCAGACCCTGTTCCTCGGCGCCGACGAGGGCGAACAGCATGGAGCGGCTCGGACCCGGACTCTGCGCCGCCAGCTTGCTGGCAATGGCGAGCACCTGGGCGACCCCAGCCGCGTTGTCCAGCGCGCCGTTGTAGATGCGGTCTTCCAGGCTCTCGTCCGGCGAAACGCCGAGGTGGTCGTGGTGGGCGGTGAAGACGATCCACTCGTCGGCGAGTTCCGGGTCGCTGCCAGGCAGTGCGCCGAGCACGTTGGCGGTCTGCTCGCTGGTGACGGTGTTGGTCAGCGCCAGACTCGTCGACAGGCCGAGCGACACGGGCCTGAAATCAGCGCTGCGGGCCGACTCCAGCGTCTCGTCGTAGTCGACGCCGGCGTGTTCGAACAGGCGGCGTGACGCCTCTTCCGTCAGCCAGGCGTTGATCTGGGTGCGGGGTTCGCCCTCGTCGGGCAACTCGAACTGCGGGCCGGTCCAGGAGGTCTGCACGACCTGGAACGGGTAGCCGGCCGAGGGGGTCGTGTGGATGACGATCGCGCCGGCAGCGCCCTGGGCCGCGGCGCTTTCGTACTTGTAGGTCCAGCGACCGTAGTACAAGCGGCGGTCGCCTTCGAACAGGTCCGGATCCCAGTCCGGGTCGTTGTTCAGCATGACCAGCACCTTGCCGGCGAGGTCCGCATCACCATAGTCGTCCCAGCCGTACTCGGGCGCCTGGATGCCGTAGCCGACGAACACGACCTCGGCGTCTTCGATCGCGGCCTGCTCCGACTGCACGCCGCTGTGCGCGATGAACTCGTCCCAGAAGGTGAACTCGACGCTGTCGCCGCTGCCCGAGGTGAAGGTCCAGGTTGCGGGCACGGTGGCGTCGACGCTGACGATGTCGAACGGCTGCTCCCAGCCGCCGTCCGCGGCGGCGGGTTCGAGGCCCATCCCTGCCATCACGTCGGCGATGTACTGCCGCGCCATGACGTCACCGGCGGTACCCGGGCCGCGGCCCTCCATCGCGTCGTCGGACAGGTCGGCGATCCAGGTGGCGAGCTGGGTCGCGGTATCGGGCGCCGGCTGTCCGCAGGCGACGAGGCAAAGAAGAAGCGAAACCGGGAGCGCGAGAGTTCGTTTCGTCATGCGGGAATCGTAGCGCGGAGACTGATAGATTGCTGGCTATAGGAATGGCCGCTACGAACACGCTGAGCAGGCCCGCAAAGGTGTCCGAGAGCGAGCGGACGCTCGACCGCTATCTCGACGGGCTGCTGGTGGAGCGCGGCCTCTCCCAGCACACCGTGGATGCCTACCGGCGCGACCTGGTGCGGCTGGCGGGCAACCTCGAGGACGCCGGCGGCGACCTGTTGACGGCGTCCGTCGATCAGCTCGGCCGGCACCTGCGGCGCCTGCGCCGGGACGGGCTGTCGCCCCGCTCGGTGAGCCGCGCCCTCGTCTCGATGCGCCGGTTCTACGCGTTCCTGGTGAACGAAGGCGACCGGGGCGACAATCCGGCGGTCAACCTCTACCCCCCCAGACTGCCGCGCCGGCTACCCAAGGTGCTGCGCGAAGATCAGGTCCAGGCGCTGCTCGACGCCCCGGACGTCAGCCGGCCGGCGGGGGTCCGCGACCGCGCGATGATCGAGCTGCTTTACGCCACCGGCCTCCGCGTCAGTGAGATGGTCGGCCTCGAGCGCACCCAGCTTCAGCTCGACGCCGGGTACCTCATCGCGTTCGGCAAGGGGGCCAAGGAACGGGTCGTACCGGTCGGCGAATCGGCCGAGGACTGGCTTCAGCGCTACCTCCTCGAGGTGCGGCCGGAGATGGCGAAAGGCAGGCACGACGTCGTGTTCGTGAGCTACCGCGGCCAGGGCCTGACGCGGCAGGGATTCTGGAAGCTGCTCAGGAACTACGGCCGGGGGGCCGGGATACCCGATCTCTCCCCCCATGTGCTGCGCCACAGCTTCGCCACCCATCTGCTGGAACACGGCGCCGACCTGCGCGCCGTCCAGGTGATGCTCGGACACGCGAACATCACGACAACGCAGATCTACACGCACATCCACGAGCACCGCCTGCGGACGCTGTACGACCAGTACCACCCGCGGGCGCGGTAAAGACGCGGAGTAGCTCGGGCTCGCCGCTTCGCGGCATCGCGCTGATGCCGGCCAGAAGGCCGGCTCACCCAGTGTTTACAGGCCGAGGAAGCCGTAGACGCGGCCGATGAAGGTCACCGTCTCGCGGTAGGGCGGAACGCCGTCATGGGCGTCGACGGCGCCTTCGCCGGCGTTGTAGCCGGCGAGCACGCGCGGCAGATCGTCCTCGAAGCGGCGGCGAAGCCAGGTCAGGTAGCGGGCCGCCGCCAGCACGTTGCGGGCCGGGTCGTGAAGCTCCCGCGCCGACACGCCGAACCGCTCGGCTGTCGCCGGCATCAACTGGAGCAGCCCGCGGGCACCCTTGGAGGACACGGCGCCCGGATCGTAGTTCGACTCGGCCCTCGCCAGAGCCGCCAGAAGATCGGGATTCAGCTCGTGCTCGCGGCCGACCTGGAGGAAGAGCTCTCCGTAGGGCGTCGCCGGCGCCGTCTGCCCAGCCCGGTAGTCGAACGTGAAACCGGGTTCAGCCGGTGAGTCCGGTGGCGGCTCCTCGACGATCTCGTCATCGACGATGCGTTCGACCTGCATCAGCGGCAGGGTGACCGCGCCTCCGCTCTCGAGGATCAGCCGGATCCGCTCGGCGCCCACGACCTCGCCACGGTGCTGGACTTCCCACCCGGTGACCTTGTAGCGATGACCGTTGGTCAGGATCGCGAGTTCCGCGCCGGCCGCCCCAGCGCCCGCGAGCAGAACCGTGGCCGCCAGCGCGACCCCGACGATGACGCGCACCGCTTCTCCTCAGCCGCCGGCCGCCCGCAGCAGCTCCTGGTCGACCGGCGTTTCGGAGGTCGCCGCCTCCGGCTGGTAACGCATCACGACCAGAGTGAGATCATCCTCGGCACCCACGCCTTCGGTGTAGCGGCGGATGTCGCCGAGAATGCGGTCCCGCACTTCCAGGGCGCTATCAGCCGAGCCCTTGAGGGAGTCGATCGTGCGCTCGTAGCCGAAGACTTCGCCGTCGGCGTCCGCGGCCTCGATGAAGCCGTCCGAGAGCCAGACCATGACATCGCCGGGCTCAAGTTCGAACCGCCGGAAGCCGTAGTCCGCGCCGAGCGCGCCGAGCGGGGACCCGGAAAGCAGGATCTCCTCGATCTCGCCGTTCCGCAGCAGGTAGGCGGGAGGATGGCCGGCGTTCGTCATCTCGACCACGCCGGTCGACACGTCGATCAGGGAGAGACTCGCGGTGACGAACACGCGGTCGCTCTCCTTGCGTACGAGGCCGTCCAGCGCGGGAAGCAACTGCCGCGCCGGTTTGCCCTCCTCCACCAGGGTCAGCAGGCCAGCCTTGAGCATCGCCATGCGAAGGCCGGCCGAGAGGCCGTGGCCGGCCACATCCGCGATGACCACACCAAGCCGGTCCCTGTCCCCTTCCCACTCACCGGGAAGCCTGAGGATGTCGAAGTAGTCGCCCCCGATCGCGGCCGAAGGCTCGAAGAAAGTGGCGAACTCGACGCCCTCAACCTGCAGTCCCTGGCCCGGGATCAGGTTCTTCTGGACCTCGCGGGCGAACTCGAGTTCCCGCTCCAGGGCGCGCCGGGCGGTGCGCTCGGCGATCAGGCGCTCGAGGCCCGCAGCCATCTCGTTGAACGACCGCTGGAGAGCGCCGAGCTGATCCTTGCGCCGCACGGGAATGCGGGCCGTGAAGTCGCCCGCCTGCACGGCCCCGGTGGCCGCGCTCAGCCGGTTCACGGCCCGGCTGAGCCCGAGGATCATGAACATGGCCATGACCGTCGCCGCGACGAAGACGTCGAAGAGCAGGAAAGTGGCAAGGCCGAAGAAGAACCAGCCCAGCGTGTCCACCTGGCCCGAGGCCGAGAAGAGATGGCGGAAGACGATCGGCTGGGTCGCCGCCAGGGACGCTGAGACCGGGGGTGAGACCGGCGCGCCGTCGACGAACGCATGGAGTGGCCCGGCCATCTCGACACCGACGATGCTCAAGGGAGAGCTCGCATTCAGGGACTCGAAGAACGCCTGCCGCTCAGCGCCTCCGCCGGTCCGCGCCAACGGCTGCAGCACGAACTGCGCGTCCCCGCCGATCTGGACCGTCCAGCCCCCACCTTCCGTCTCGCCCGGACCGCGGAGTTGGGTCCAGACGTCGCTTCGCCGGCTCAGCTCCCGTTCCAGCAACCCCCTTGCCGCCGGGTCGTAGAACGCAACGACCCCCGAGGTTCCCCGGCGAAAGACCGCCGCAAGGGTGGCCGAACCGTCGGGCAGTACGACCAGCGGCGGTACCCTGCTCCGCCGCCGCTGGCCGTCGGTCGCCCGGTCCGTCTCCAGCCACGCCGGAAAGGACGCCGGCGCCCGCGAATCCCCGCCCACCCGGAGGTCGCCCTGGTAGTACGCCAGCGCGGCGCCACCCTGCGCGGCGGGCAGCGCCGAGGGATCCAGAAGCCCCATCTCGAGAGGCTGGAGAAGGAACCCGGACACCGCCTCGAGTTCCTCGTGGAGACCGATCGCCGCGTCGCGATAGAGATGACCGAGAAAGAAGCCGGAGAGCAGATAGGCGGCGACGACGACGAGCACCAGGCTGAGCAGGAACGGCAGCAGACCCAGCAGCACGTAGCTGAACGCGAGTCGCCGGCCCACCCGCCACAGCAACCTCCGCTGGAGCCAGACCAGAAGAGTCCAACCGACTGCACCACCGACGATCGTGATCAGGGTCCACGCCAGCAGCTTGAGCGCCAGGGGCGCATTCAGCGACACCGTGACGATCGAAAGCGCCAGGGCGAGAGCCGCCCCGGACAGCCAGGCGACTCGCCGCCGTGGCCTGCTTCGGCTCGCTCTTTTCTCGCGACTGGGCACCTGAGGTTCTCGGCGTTGCGCGGGGCAGCGTCATGGTACTATCTGCCCCAGACTGTCCCGCGGACGGAGCCCGCAGGCGCGGCGGCGGGCAAAGGTCCCGCTCCCCGTTAGCGCCCGGCTGCCACATCCCAAGAACCACCATGACCCTCCCGATCGCAGGGCAGACGGATGCCGGCAAAGCCGCTGAGGCGACGGTTTCCGACGTCGTCATTCGCTTCGCCGGCGACTCGGGCGACGGCATGCAACTCACCGGGACCCAGTTCACGAACACGTCGGCGCTGATCGGCAACGACCTGTCCACGCTGCCCGACTTCCCGGCCGAGATCCGGGCCCCGGCGGGGACCCTGCCGGGTGTTTCGGCGTTCCAGGTCCGGATCGCCGACCACGACATCCACACACCCGGCGACGCGCCGGACGTGCTCGTCGCGATGAACCCGGCGGCGCTCAAGGCGAACCTCCGCGACCTGCGGGACAACGGCGTGATCATCGTCAACACGGACGAGTTCACGCCGCGCAACCTGAAGCGCGCCGGCTACGAGTCGAACCCGCTCGAGGACGACAGCCTGAACGCCTTCCGGCTGTACCAGGTGGCCCTGACCACCATGACCCGGCGAGCGCTGGAGGAGAGCGAGCTCGACGTCCGTTCCAAGGACCGGTGCAAGAACTTCCTCGCCCTGGGGATGATCTACTGGCTGTTCAGCCGGCCCCTCGAGCCGACGATCGACTGGCTGCGGGTCAAGTTCCGGCGCCGGCCCGAGATCGCCGAGGCGAACGTCAAGGTGATGAAGGCGGGCTGGAACTTCTGCGACATCACCGACGCCTTCCAGGTCCGGTACGACGTGGAGCCGGCCAGGCTCGAGCCCGGCACTTACCGCAGCATCCACGGCAACTCGGCGCTCGCGATCGGTCTGGTCGCGGCGAGCCGCCGGAGCGGCCTGCCGCTGTTCCTCGGCGCCTACCCGATCACGCCGGCGAGCGACGTGCTCCACGAGCTGGCGACCTACAAGCACTTCGGCGTCACCACCTACCAGGCCGAGGACGAGATCGCCGCGGTCTGCTCCGCGATCGGCGCGTCCTTCGGCGGGGCGCTCGGCGTCAGTTGCTCGAGCGGACCCGGCATCGCGCTAAAGGCCGAGGGCATCAATCTCGCCGTGATGGTCGAGCTGCCGCTCGTGATCTGCGACATCCAGCGGGGCGGGCCGTCGACCGGTCTGCCGACGAAGACGGAGCAGGCTGACCTGCTGCAGGTCATGTTCGGGCGCAACAACGAGTCGCCCGTACCGGTGATCGCCGCCTCCTCGCCCGCCGACTGCTTCGATACGGCGCTCGAGGCCGTGCGCCTCGCGACGAACTACATGACTCCGGTCGTGCTGCTCTCGGACGGCTACATCGCGAACGGCGCCGAGCCGTGGCGCATCCCCGAGGTCGAGGATCTCCCCGACCTCCGCGTCGATTTCCACCAGGAGGCCGAGGGCTTCATGCCCTACATGCGGAATCAGGAAACCCTGGCCCGGCCCTGGGCGATCCCAGGCACTCCGGGGCTCGAGCACCGCATCGGCGGTCTCGAGAAGGAAGACGTCACCGGGAACGTGAACTACGAACCGGAGAACCACGACCACATGGTGCGGCTCCGCGCCGAGAAGGTCGCCCGGATCGCGAACGAGATTCCCGAGATCGAGGTCGAAGGACCGCAGAGCGGCAAGCTCCTCGTCCTCGGCTGGGGCAGTACGCTGGGCGCCATCACAGGCGCCGTGAACCAGGCACGGGCCGACGGCCTCACCGTCAGTCGCGCCCACCTGAAGCACCTCAACCCCTTCCCGCGCAACCTGGGCGACGTGCTCGATCGCTTCGAGCGCGTTCTCGTGCCCGAGATGAACCTGGGCCAGTTGGCCCTGCTGCTGCGCGCCCGCTACCTGAAGGACATCGAGACCTACTCCAAGGTCGAAGGCAAGCCCTTCACGCGAGACGAGATCCTCCATCGGATCCAGGCGATTGCCCAGCAGATGGCCGGAGCTTGACGAGATGCCTGCGACCGAAGCAACGCCGCTGACCCGGAAGGACTTCCAGAGCGATCAGGAAGTCCGCTGGTGTCCCGGTTGCGGCGACTACGCCATCCTCTCAGCCGTCCAGCAGGTGTTCCCGGAACTGGGCATCCCCCGTGAGAAGTTCGTCATCGTGTCCGGGATCGGCTGTTCCAGCCGCTTCCCGTACTACATGAACACCTACGGCTTCCACTCCATTCACGGCCGCGCGCCGGCCGTGGCGACCGGGATCAAGATGACCCGGCCGGACCTCGACGTCTGGGTCGTCACCGGCGACGGCGACGCCCTGTCGATCGGCGGCAACCACCTGATCCACACGCTCCGCCGGAACGTGAACGTCAAGATCCTGCTCTTCAACAACCGGGTCTACGGCCTGACGAAGGGCCAGTACTCGCCCACCAGCGAGCTCGGCAAGCGGACGAAGTCGACGCCCCACGGCTCGGTCGACTTCCCTTTCAACCCGCTGAACATCGCGATTGGCTCCGGCGCCACCTTCGTTGCCCGCAGCGTCGACATCTTCATGCCGCATCTCAAGTCGGTGTTGAAGAGGGCTGCGGCCCACAAGGGGTCGGCGTTCGTCGAGGTGATGCAGAACTGCAACATCTACAACGACAAGGCGTTCGCCGCCCTGACCGACAAGACCGGCCGGCAGCAGAACGGCCTCTACCTGGAGCACGGCAAGCCCCTGGTGTTCGGCGACAACCAGGACAAGGGCCTGCGCTTCACCGGAACGGACTTCGAGGTCATCGATCTCGGCAACGGCAAGACCGCCGACGACTGCCTCGTGTGGGACGAGAAGCACGCGAATCCGTCCCTAGCGTTCCAGATGGCCAGCATCTCGACCGGCGACGGCCTCGGCGACTTCCCGGTGCCCCTGGGCGTCCTCCGCGCGGTCGACGCCCCGACCTACGATGCCGGCGTCATCGACCAGATCGACGAGTTGACGACGGCGCGGCCCCAGACGCTCGACCAGTTGATCCACGGCACGGACACCTGGACCGTCGACGCCGGCGGCAGCGTTCACCGCGGCGCCAACTGAGGTAGGCGGCGAGCGTCAGTGAAGTCCCGGCGAACGCTCCAGGTCGCCTGGCTTCTCGCGACCCTGGTGTGGGCGGTTGCCCCGGCACCGGGCCAGGAGGTGGAGATTCCGGAAGTGTTTTCGGAAACGATCGACGTTCGCGTCGTCAACGTCGAAGTGGTCGTCACGGACCGTCAGGGAAACCGCGTCCAGGGCCTGGAGGCCTCGGACTTCGAACTCCTCGTCGACGGCAAGCCCACACCGATCGACTACTTCACGGAGATCGAGGACGGCCTCGCCACGGGGGCCCGGAATGGCGACATGGCCGCGGTGCCAAGCGTGGACCCGAACGCGCCGGTGGGCACGAACTTCCTGGTTTTCATCGACGACCTGTTCTCGATCAAGCGCGACCGGAACAGGGTGCTCGACCGCCTGAGGGACGACCTCGGAACGCTGCGTCCGGTCGACCGCGTGGCCATCGTCGCGTTCGACGGCAAGAGCGCCGAGACGCTGACGGGCTGGACGCCGAGCTCGATGGAGCTGGAGGAGGCGCTGGACCGGGCGCGCGAGCGGCCGACTCGCGGCATGAAGCAGCTCACCGCACGGAGCCTCGCCGACACGGACCGGCAAGTGCGAGCGGATGTCGAAGCGGTCCAGCCCGAAGGCTCCAGGAGCCTTGCCTCCCTCTTCTCCAGAGCGCAACAC
The DNA here is from genome assembly GCA_028877275.1 of Acidobacteriota bacterium. Taxonomy (GTDB): domain Bacteria; phylum Acidobacteriota; class Thermoanaerobaculia; order Multivoradales; family Multivoraceae; genus Multivorans. The sequence goes on along the minus strand of JAPPFP010000009.1, from coordinate 51,268 downwards.
TCCTACAGGGAGCGCCTGACGAACCAGTTGGAGAGTTCGGTGCTGGCCGCGATGGCTACGATGCGTCAGTTCTCCCGCCAGCCCGGCCGCAAGGTGATGCTGCTCCTTGCTGGCGGCTGGCCCAGGTCCGTGGCCATCTACACGCGAGCGAGGCTGCCCGATGGCGGCCTGCCGCTGGATCGCCGGATAATGAGCGAGGATGACCTCTACGGTCCTCTGGTGTCGACGGCGAACCTGATCGGCTTTTCGCTCTACCCGGTGGACGTGCCTGGCCCCGCGAGGAGCTTCGGGGGCGACGCGTCGAGCGGGGTGCGCGCGGACGGAGTAGTCGACCTTGCAGACGCGCTTACCGCTGCGCTCGACAGGGAAGACACGGTGCACAGCACGCTGCATCTGCTGGCCCGCTCGACCGGCGGGGTCCCGCTCGTCAACTTCCGGCGGGACGTGGCGCTGGCCAGCGTCGTCGCGGATACCCGCTCGTACTACTGGCTCGGCTTCGAGCCTCGACGGCGAGAGGACGACAGGTTCCATCAGATCGCGGTACGGCTCGCAGGCCGCGCCGACCTCAACGCCCGCGCACGCGAAGGCTACGTCGACATGTCGCGCGACCACGAACTCGACATGACGGCGAAGGCCGCCCTGCTGTTCGGGAATCCGCCCGACGCACTACCCCTTGAAGTGCACTTCTCCAAACCGGTTCGCACCGGCCTGCGCAAGATGGCGGTGAACGTCGAGGTGGCGATCCCCCTCGACGAGATCCAGCTCCTGCCCATGGCCGGCGAATGGCTGAGCGTGGTGGAGGTTCGCGTGACGGCGATGGACGAAGGCGGCAACCGCTCCGAGGTGTCCTTCGAGAAGGTCCCGATCACCGGCCTCGAGGAGCCGCAGCCCGGCCAGTTCTTCTACTACGAGACCGATTTGCAGCTCCGCCGCCGCGAGCACTCGTACGTGATCACGGTGCACGACCCCCTGACGGGGACGAACCTGACCTCGACGGGGAAGGTCGGCCCGAAGTCGATCTAGGGCGTCGGAGGGCCGCGCGCGGCCTCAGCCCAGCTTCCGCCGCAGCGCCTCCAGCACCACCGGCGGCACGACGCCCGACAGGTTCCCGTCGAGGCTGCCGACCTCCTTGGTCAGCCGGCTCGAGAGGTAGATCCACTCCGGCGCCGGCAGCAGGAAGATCGTGTCGATGCCGGGGGCGAGGCGGCGGTTCATCAGGGTCATCGGCAGCTCATAGTCGAAGTCGGCGCCGGAGCGGAGGCCGCGGACGACGGCGGTTGCGTTCCGTTCGCGGGCGTAGTCGACGAGGAGGCCGCTGAAGCTCTCGACCCGGCACTCGCCCGAATCGCCGACCAGGTCGCGCAGGAGATCGATCCGTTCCTCCACCGAGAACAGGGCCTGCTTCTGCTCGTTGTACAGGACGGCGATGTAGAGCACGTCGAACAGCCGGCGAGCGCGCTCGATCAAATCGACGTGGCCGTTGTGGACCGGGTCGAAGGAACCCGGGAAGACACCGATTCTCTGGGTCACTGGCCGCTCCCGAGCTGACCTGAAAGGTCGATCGTGGTCACGTTGTGGGCGGCGTCGGTCAGCCGCAGCAGCAGCAGGCGGGCGCCCTCCGGAGCCGCGATGGAGAGCGTCTCGCGCTGGCTGTCGAGGAGGCCGTCCTCGACCCGGACGGAACGCCACTCGTCCGCGTCGACGCTGATCACCGCTTCGCGCAACGGGCTCCAGGCGTCCTCGACCACGGCGGTGACCCGGTCGCCGTCGCGGCTCGCGGAGACGAGCCTGGCCGGGCTGTGGTCGACGATCACCGCGGCCGAGATCTCCTCCGCCTCCAGCGCCTCGCCGGCGACGTTGTCGAGCCGGTCGCTGGCTTCCACGCGGAAGCGGTAGACGCCGTCCGGCAGCACCGTGGCATCGAAGCTGAAGAAGGTCGCCTTCAGGTCGTCCGCCACTTCCAGCCACAGTGCCTCCGGGTCGGCCGCCTCTTCTCCGGACGCAGCCAGCGCCGCCTCGCGGGCGAACGAGAGCCGGTACCGGAGACGATCCTTGTTCGGATCTTCGGCCTCCCAGCGCAGGGTCCTGTAGCCGAGCTTCCAGAGGGCCTTGGTGGAGCCCCTCTGGGTCTGCGCCGGGTCGCCGACGACGGTGAAGATGCGATCGCGGTTCGGGTGCGCGGGTTCGTAGGCCTGGTTGGAGGGGTTGAAGTTCGTCGGCACGAGTATCGTGCCCGCGGGCAGCACGTCCAGCTTCTTGATCTCCGGCTTGCGGTTGTGCTGCCGGTACGTGACCTCGACCGCCACGACCTCGGGCGTGCGGTCACCGCTGCCGCGCAGTTCGGCCCGCCACTGCAGGTAGCGACCCGGCGGCAGGTCGGAGAGCGGCGCCTCCCGCGCCACGGAGGCCGCGGTCCACCCGGACCAGGTCTCGTCCGGCGTCGAACTCATGCCGCTGCGGGCGGAGAGCGCGACCTCGACTCCGTCGCCGGCTCGGCCGCGCCAGCGGATCGAGCCGAAGCTCGCCACGGACGACGCGTCGAGCGGCTTGGCGGTCACCGTGCCCCGCTCCGCCAGTCCGGCGGACGCGCCGCCCACGAAGCCGTAGACGGCCGCCGCGTTCGTGCTCGCGAAGACGGGGCCCGCGGGCCCCTCCGCGAGTCCGACGATCTGGCCCTGGTCGAGGTCCTTCTCCAGCACCATCTGCTCGTTCTGGTAGCTGAACAGCTTGCCCTCCTGGCCGGTGGCGACCCAGAGCCTGCCCTGCTGGTAGCTCAGGGCGTACACCGTCTCGGCCTCGAACTTCCAGATCGACTCGACCGAACCACTCCCATCGATCCGCAGCACCTCGGAACGAGGACCCTTGAACGAGGCGGCGCGGCTGCCGACCGAGATCGCGCCCGCCTGGGCCGTGACCTGGGTCGTCTGGTCGTTCGATTCCGTCGAACTGCCGCCGTTGCCGCCGGTGCGGCTGGTCGCCCCGCTCGACGAGCCGCTCGAGGAGGATCGGCGCGCGCTGCTCAGGTCGACGAAGCTCGCCTCGGAAGCCAGGGCGGTCGCGTAGAAGGCGCCTTCCTCGCCCGGAACGATCGCCAGCACCTCCGGCCCGGCCGCGTCGTAGAGGGTGCGGGCAGCGCCCTCGGTGTCGATCTCGAGCAGAAGGCCCTCGCCCGCCGTGCCGGCGAACAACGTTCCGTCGGCGCGACGGGCCAGTGAGCGAATGTGCAGATCCGTGCTGTCGTAGAGCAGCGTCGACTCGCCGCTTCCCAGGTCGAGACGATGGAGCTTGCCTTCCGGGCCGGTGCCCACCAGCAGACCACCGTTGCCGTCGCCCAGCAGCGCCCAGATGTACTTCGCCTCCGGGTCGAAGATGGCCTCGACATCCCCGTCGGGACGCTTGCGGTACACCTTGCCGTCCGGCGACGAGCCGGCATAGACGATGCCGTCGCCGTCGACCCAGACCGCGAAGATCTCCGGTTCCTCGGCAGCGAAGAGTTCCGCCACCGAGCCGGCGTCCGCGCCGACGCTGATCTCGAGCACCTTGCCCGAGTTGCCGGTCCCGGCCGCGAAGCGGCCGTTCGCGCCGGAGAAGGAAAACAGGAAAGGCTCGGAAAGGGTGGCGAACTGCTCCGCGCGCTGGGCCAGCCTCAGAACGCCCAGACGATCGACACTGACGTCGACGAGTTCACCGGCAAGGAAAGTGGCCTGACTGTCGGCGCGCCAGATCTGGACCTCCGAGGCGGCGGCGATCCCGGCGCCGGCGAGCGCCATCGCGGCCGCGGCGGTCGCCGCGGCGGTGCGGTGCCGTCTCCTCACGGTGTGGTTCCTGGCAGGATCTGGAGGTCGATCCGGAACAGGCCGTCGAGCGGCGTGCCGAGATCGCGACCGTCTTCGCTGACGATCGCCAGGTTCAGGGCCCTCGGCTCTCCCTGTAGCGGCGACGCCTGCCAGATCGACCGCACGGTGGCGGGAAGGTCGGGCATGGGCCGACCTTCGACGATCAGCCCGCGCGCCGGTACGACGCCGAGCGCGGCGAGCCGGCTCTGGGATTTGAAGGACCGCAGCAGCTTCAACTCGTCCTCGAGAGAGGAGGCCTTGCCCGGCTGTAGCTGAAGTCGGGCGGCGTCGATGCTGACGCCGTCGCCCACGAACAGGTAGTAACGGCCGGGGCGCCGATCCTCGGGCACCACCACGTCCAGCGTCTCCTGGAAGCGGTCGCCACGGTGCCGGCGCAGATCGAAGACGACCTGGACCGTGTCGCCCGCGTGGACCCGCGTGGACGACGCCTGAGCCCGCTCAATCGTGATCGTGCGCGGGGCGTGGCCCTGCCTCAGAGTCAGGTCTACGCCCTCCACCTCCACCGCCTCGTAGTCCGAGTGGACCAGGGCGCCCACCAGGGCGATCAGGTAGAAGGCGGCGCGGGTGCCCGGGTTCGAACCGTCGAAGACCTGGCGCAGCGGCACGTCGTCGTGGCCTCGCAGCCGCAAGGTGCCGGACATGTCGAGGCTGCTCTCGCCGGCGCCGTACGAGGCCGAATCGAGTGCCTGCATCGTGGGGATGCCGACCAGCGACGGCAACATGATGGGCAAGTCGGCGAGCCGAAGGTCGAAGCGCCGAGACTCGCCGTTCGGCGTCTCGACGTCGATCGTCATCGGGATCGTCCGGGCCTCGGCGCCGAGCGTGCCCCTGAGCCCGGCGAAGCGGTCCTGGTCGAAGGCGCCGACCACCGGACCGATGTTGCTCAGCCGGGTCGAGCTGTTGAGCCGGGGGACAACGCCGACCACCTCGACCGTCGCCATCGGCACCCCCAGGGGCCCCACACCGAGATAAGGGTGGCCCATGGCCAGCACTTCACCATCCTCCACTCGGGTCACCGTGCCGCCGACGGCGAGCTTCAGGTCGCCGTCGATCAGGACGCCCGCGACCGCGCTGCCCGCGCCGAGGTCGGGTGCGTCGGAGGGTTCGGCGCGCCCGGCGGGAGCGGCGGCGAGCATCCGGCGCACCGGCTCGCCGAAGCCGAGCGTGGCGATCGAGGCGCCGCGGCCGCCCCAGTCGGCCGGTGCCAGCAGAGCTCCGAGCTGTTCGGCCACGACTTCACGGACCGCTTCGGCCACGTCCTCCGGAGGTTCGAGGATCTGCCGCACCGAGCGCTCGAACGGCGCGGGAGTTCCCGGAGCGGACAGACCAAGCGAGCCGCCGGCCGCTTCGCCCGGATCGAGCGAGCTCAACTGCCGCATCGCCGCGATCGGCGTGATCAACGCCAGAGCCTCGCTGGTGAACGCCCAGGAGTAGGCCACGGCGCCGGCCAGACGGTCGTCGATGTAGACCGGACTGCCGCTCATTCCGGCCACCACGCCCGACTCCTCGAGCCCCTTGCCGCTCAACCGGGCGACGATGAAGCTCGTACCGGGGTCCATCTCGCGCAGGACACCGACGACCTCGACGCCGAAACGCTCCGGCTCGCTGCCAGCGAACACGGACAGGCCGTAGCCGGTCTGGCCGCGGGAGACTTCGTCGACTCCGATCTCGTCGCCGTCCAGGTCGACCGCGGGGGCTCCCGCGGTGCGTGACGCGGCGACCGGCTCCTGAGCCTCTACCGGCGCCGCCTGCGGCAGATTCCAGGCGCAAAGGATCGCGACGAGGGAGACGGCGGATCGGCTCACGGTCTTTGAGTCTTGGACCTGACGACTGCGCGGGCCGCGGGATCAGAACTCGAAGCGCCCGCGGCGCAACACCCGCAAACCGGCGGAAGTCCAAGATACCACGGTGGATGCCAGCCCCCCGGGGGTCCGCCCGCCGCCAATCACCAGCGCGCCGGTGGCGTCGAGGATCGGTTCGAGGTCGGCCAGGTCGCACGCGGGCGGCTCGCCGCTCCGGTTCGCGCTGGTCGCGGTCAGCGGATGACCGAGGGCCTGAAGGAGCGCACGGAGTCGGTCGTCGTCCGGCACCCGCACCGCGAGCGTGTCTCCTCCGGCGGCCGCCGGCAGGGACACGCCGGCGCGGAGCGGCGCCACCACGGTGAGCGGCGCCGGCCAGTGGGCTTCGGCAAAGCGGATCGCCTCGTTCGGTTCGAGGCCGAGGTCGATGGCCTGTTCAAGGCTGGCCACCACGACCGGCAGCGGCTTGCCGCGTTCCCGCTCCTTGAGGCGGTAGATCGCCTCGACGCCTGCTATCGAACGTGGATCGACGGCCAGGCCGTAGGAGGATTCAGTCGGGATCGCCAGGATCCGCCCTCTGGAGAGGGCCGCTCTCACCTCGTTCAGGTCGCCGTCCCAGGGCCACACGTCCAGCACGGCGCTGAGCTACTCGACGCCGGCGGCGAGCAACTCGGCGGCGGCCGAGCGGGAGGCGTCGGTGACGTGTTCGCCGGCAAGCATGCGGGCGACTTCTTCGATGCGGTGCTCGTGGTCGAGGCGGTGGACGTCGACTCGGGTGCGGCCGGCGTGGACCTCCTTCTTCACTTCGAGGTGGCGGTTGCCGCGGGACGCCACCTGGGGCAGGTGGGTCACCGCCAGGATCTGGCCGCCGTCGGCGAGCCGCTGGAGCTTCCGTCCGACGATCGCCGCCTCGGCGCCGCCGACGCCGGAGTCCACTTCGTCGAACACGAGGGTCGAGCCCTCGGCCGGGCCGCCGCCGCGAACCGCGGTCTGGAGCGCCAGGAACAGACGCGCCAGCTCCCCGCCCGAAGCGACCCGCGACAGCGGCCGCAGATCCTCGCCCGGATTCGCGCTGAACCGGTAGGTGACCCGGTCGACGCCCTGGGCGTCGAAGGCAACCCGCTCGCCATCAAGTTCGAGCGGGCTGCCGTCGCGAAGCTCCCGGGCGATCTCGACCTCGAACGCCGCCCGCTCGAAGGCCAGGTCCAGGAGATGACCGTGGACCTCGCGCTCGAGGGCGCCGGCCCGTTCCCGCCGGGCAGCGGAGAGCGCCTCGGCCCGGCCGGCGTACTCGGCGAGGCGCGCCGCGGCTTCCTGCTCCACCTCCTCCCGGCGAACATCCGCGGTCTCCAGTTCGAACAGTTCCTCCGACAGGCGGCGGCCGTGCTCCAGGACATCCGAGCTGCTGCCCCCGTGCTTGCGGGTCAAACGCTCGATCACGCTCAACCGCTCCTCGATCTGGTTCAGACGGGCGGGGTCCGACTCGCAGCCGGCCGCCCGGCTCCGCAACTCCTGCGCGAGGTCGTTCACGCTCGCGCCGACCCCGGCCAGAGTCTCGATCCACGCCGCGGCCTCCGGCTGCCAGCGCGAAATGTCCGAGAGCGCGTTTCCGGCCTGCGCGACTCGACCGTCGACCGCCCGCTCGTCGTCGCTGAGCAGGGCGATCGCCTGGTGCAGCGCGCCGGCGATCGCCTCGGCGTGGCGGAGCACTTCGCGCTCGGCCCGCAGCTCCTCGTCCTCGCCGGGCAGCAGACGCGCGGCCTCGATCTCCGAGGTCTGGAACTTCAGGAGATCGATCCGTTCCTGGCGGAGCTGATCGTCCAGGGAGAGCCGCTCGAGCCGGTCGGCAGCCTCGCGGTAGGCGCCCCAGGCCTCGCGACATGAATCGACCAGCGCCGCCAGCGAGTCGCCGCCGGAGCGGTCGAGCCAGGCCCGCTGGAGGTCGGCCGACAGCATGCCGAGTTCGTCCCGCTGGCCGAAGATGCGGATCAGACCGTGGGCGACCGTCGAAAGCAGCCTCGCGGTGACCGGATGGTCGTTGACGAACACCCGGTTGCGTCCCTCCCGGGTGACCTCCCGGCGCACCAGGAGTTCCTCGCCGTCCGCCGGCACACCGGCCTCTTCGAGCTGACCGCGCCACGCGGCGCCCGGGGGCTGGAAGACGCCGCTCACCGCCAGCGTGCCGGCACCCGTGCGGATCATCTCCGAACTCGCGCGCCCTCCGGCGAGCAGCGAGAGCGAATCGACGACCAGGGACTTGCCGGCTCCCGTCTCGCCGGTGACCACGTTCAGCCCGGGGCCGAACTCAAGCTCCGCCCGTTCGATCACGGCCAGGTTCCGGACGTGCAGGGAGCGAAGCATGGCCGACCCTACTCGTCGGGCACCAGTTCGCGGGCGCGCGCCGCCGCCTCGATGATCGCCTTGATCAGCGTCACCCGGAGGCCACCCTCCTCCAGGCGCAGAATGCCGTCGACGGTGCAGCCCGCCGGCGTCGTCACCTCGTCCTTGAGCAGGGCCGGGTGCCGGTCCGTGTCGATCACCATCTTGCCCGCGCCGAGGCAGGTCTGGGCCGCGAGCTCGATCGCCATCTTCCGCGGCAGGCCGGCCTTCACGCCGCCTTCGGCCAGCGCCTCGATCACGATGTAGAGAAACGCCGGGCCCGAAGCCGACAGGCCGGTGATCGCGTCCATGTGCTTCTCGTCGGCCACCACGGTACGCCCGAGCGGCAGGAACAGGCGCTCCGCCTGCGCCACGTGGTCGGCGGACGCGAAACGGCCCGGCGACAGCGCGGTCATGCCGGCGGCGACCCGCGTCGGCGTGTTCGGCATCGCCCGCACCACCGGAACCTCGGCCGGCACGCGATCCTCGATGTAGGACGTTCGGACCGAAGCGAGGATCGAGACGAGGACCTGGCCAGGATGGAGCAGGTCGCCGATCTCCTGAAGCACCTGGTCCGCCGTCTGCGGCTTGACCGCCAGCAGAACGATGTCGCCGAACTCGGCGGCGCGACGGTTGTCGACCGCGCCCTCGATCCCGAATTTCTCGCCCACGGCCGCGATCCGCTCCTCGTGTCCGGCGGTGGCGAAGATGGACCCGGCGGCGACGGCGCCGGCATCCAGCCAGCCGCCGATCAACGTCCGGCCCATCTCGCCCGCGCCGATCACGGCGACGCGGGCTTCGCCGCTTCGGGCAGCGTCCCTGTCGATACTCGCAGTCACCTTCCCGTCTCCCTCTGAGATGAACCGCGGAACAGGCGCGCCCGCGGAAGGCGACGATTCTGCCCTACTTGCCCCAGTCAGCGCCCGTCTGCCCGCGCATCAGGCGCAGAAAGAACGCCCGCGCCACGTGGCCGGCGATGCTCGGGTTCTCGCGCAGGCGGCGCGTCGAGTACGCATACCACTGGCGGCCGTAGGGCACGTAGATGCGCACGCGGTGCCCGGCCCTCGCCAGCCGGTCGCGCCGCTCCTCGGTCACCCCCAGCAGCATCTGGAACTCGTAGCGGTCGCCCGCCAGGCCGCGGCGCTCGATCATCGCCGCCGATTCGCGGAGCAGGTAGTCGTCGTGGGTGGCGATGCCGACATAGGCGCCGCGGTCGCACAGGGCCTCGAGGGCCGCCAGGAAGTTCCTGCGCACCTTGCCGTAGTCCTGGATCGCCACGCTTGGCGGCTCGACGTAGATGCCCTTGCATAGCCGCACGTTGGCGCGCTCGGGCAGCGCGGCGATGTCGGCCAGCGTGCGATGCAGGTAGGCCTGGAGCACGACGCCGACCGCGTCGCCACCGGCGCCGGAACCGGTCGGCCCCCCAACCGCGGCGCGCGTTCGCGAGGCGGCCACGGCCTCCCGGTAGAGGTCCAGGGTCGCCGTCGTGCAGGTGTGATCCTCCATGTCGATCCGGACGAAGTTCCCGCGGGCCTCCGCCCGCCGAACGAGTTCGAAGAGATGGTCGCGGCAGAGAGAGCGGGAGACCTTCAGGCCCAGCAGCGTGAGCTTGACCGACACGTTGCAGTCGAGCCCCCGATCGGCGAGCGCGTCGACGAGGTCGAGATAGAGATTCGTTCCTTCGGCGGCAAGTTTCGGGCTGTCGATCTCCTCGCCGAGCAGGGCCAGCGTCCCGGCAAGACCGCGGCGGTTGAGCGCGGCGGCGCAGTCGAGGGCGTCGGCCGGCTCGTCACCGGCCACATAGGGCGCGGCCGCCCAGCGCACCAGGGGCGGCGGCATCAGCGGCAGGGACCAGCCGACGACCCTCGAGAAGACGGTCATGGCGTCTCCATCAGGCGCCGGCGGCCGGAGCGCCGACGTGCTCGTGAGCGTGATAGCTGCTGCGCACGAGCGGCCCCGACTCGCAGTGGCTGAAGCCCAGACCGAGGGCGATGCCGCGCAGGCGGGCGAACTCGTCCGGGTGCACGTAGCGGTCGACCGGCAGATGGTCGCGGGTCGGCCGCAGATACTGGCCGATCGTGAGGATCTCTGTTCCCGCCGACCGGATGTCCCGGATCGTCGCTTCGAGCTCGGCCGTCGTCTCGCCCAGGCCGACCATCAGACCCGTCTTCACCCTGCCCTCGTAGACGCCGCCGCCTCTCCTGACGGCCGCCTCCGCCAGCAGCGCCAGGCTCCGATCGTAGCTGCTGCCGGGCCGCGCCTGCCGGTACAACCGCGGAACCGTCTCCATGTTGTGAGAGAAGACCTCCGGTCGGGCCTCGAGCACGATGTCCAGAGCGTCTTCGACGCCCCGGAAGTCCGGAGTCAACACCTCGACCGCGGCCTCCGGAAGCTGGTCCCGAATTGCGCGGATCGTGTCCGCGAAGTGCCCGGCGCCGCCGTCCGGGAGGTCGTCCCGGTCCACCGAGGTGACGACCACATGGCGCAGGCCCATGGCCGCGGCGGCTTCCGCCACCCGGGCCGGCTCGTCCGCGTCGACGCCGGGCGCAGGACGACCCGTATGCACCGCGCAGAACCCGCAGCGCCGCGTGCAGGTGTCGCCGAGGATCATGAACGTCGCCGTGCCGTGCTCGCCCCAGCACTCGTAGATGTTCGGGCAACGCGCCTCCTCGCACACCGTGTTCAGGTTCAGCCCTTCCATCAGCCGCCGGACGCGGTGATAGGGCTCCGGCGTGCTGAGCCGGATGCGCAGCCAGTCCGGCCGCGGCAGGCGCGACACGCCGCCGACGGTCGACGGAGCGCCGATGGAAACGAGTTCGTCCATGCGCGTTACGACACAGGCGACCGACTCTCGAGCGGCCGCGTATCGTCTCGGATCCTAGCCGTGCGCAACGCCGGCCCGAAGCCGATCCCGGCCGGCTCTACCGGAGTCAGACGGCGCTCGAAGACGTGCGCGAAGTTCTCCGCGCAGCACCCGGCGACATCCTCCAGACCAGGCCGGCGACCGGTGAGCTCCTCGATCGAAGTCATCACACCGGCGTCGAAGCCGCAGGAGAGGATGCCGGCGAAGTCGTCCAGGTCGGTGCAGACATTGAGCGCAAAGCCGTGCGTCGTGACCCAGCGCCGAAGGTGAATGCCGATCGAGGCGATCTTCCGGCGACCGACCCACACGCCGATTCGCTCCCGCTCTTCGCCGCCTGCCGCGGCAACGCCGAATGCCGCCAGGGTGCGAACCAGGACTTCCTGCAGGTCCCGCACATAGCCGCGGACGTTCCGCCCATCGGCCCTCAGATCGATGACCGGGTAGCCGACGAGTTGTCCCGGGCCATGGTAGGTCGCGCGCCCGCCGCGGTCGCACTCGGCGACCGTGATTCCCCGCCGCCGCAACCAGTCGGGTTCCGCCAGCACATCGCTCCGATCGCAGTTCCGGCCGACGGTGTAGGTGGGCGGATGCTCAAGCAGAAGCAACGTGTCCAGCGCGTCGGGTTCGCCGTTCAGGAGCTCCTGCCGAAGCCGGTGCTGTAGCTCGACGCCGGCCTCATAGCTCACTCGCCCGAGATAGACGGAGCGGATCGTTGCACCCTTACCTAGTTCCATCGTCGGTCAGCTCGTTCCGGTTTCAACCCGGCAGCGCCTGCTCCAACGCCACTTCCACCGCTTCCATTCCTATCACCGGGAGCGCTCCTCCCGTCGTCGGCCGGCCGCAGTTGACATGTTCTTCACATGAAACTATTGTTCCACGCATGTCCAAGATGCTCCAGATCCGGAACGTCCCCGAGGAGACCCACCGCCTTCTGAAGAGCCGCGCCGCACTGGAGGGAGTGTCCATGTCCCACTTCGTACTGCGCGAGATCGAGCGGATCGTCCGCCGGCCAAGCCGCCGGGAAGTACTGGACGCCATTCGCAGCGAACCCCCCGTGGCGCTCGACAAGACCCCGGCTGATGTAGTGAGGGAGGCCAGAGAATCCCGCCGGTGGTGATCGACGCCTCCGCGGCCGTCGAGATGCTGTTGGACACCGCGCCCGGCCGCCGCCTGAGCTCGAGACTCGCGGCCGAGTCGGTCGAGATCCACGTTCCTCACGTCGTGGACCTGGAGATCGCGCACGCGCTTCGGCGCTACGTGCGCCAAGGTGCCTTCGACGCCGCCCGGGGAACCCGAGCCCTGCGGCGCTGGCGCCACCTTCGGGCGGAACGCTACGAGCATCGTCGATTCCTGGACCGCATCTGGGCACTCCGCCACAACGTCTCGGCGTACGACGCGGTGTACGTCGCCCTGGCCGAAGCCCTCTCCACCACCCTGTTGACAGCGGATCAGAGGCTTGCCGGTGCTCCGGGGTTCGAAGGCCGCATCGAACTGATCTGAACGAGGCAGCCGGAGAGCAGGATCGAGGGCTGAGCGCGTGCCGCTGCCAACACGAGAAACACCCGAGCGCCCGCCTGCCGGCGACGGACCCGGGAACGACGGCGGGAAGCCCCGAATCGGCCTCGTCCTCACCGGTGGCGGGGCGCGGGCGGCCTACCAGGTCGGGCTGGTCCGGCACCTGGCGAAACGGCTTCCGGAGTTCCACTTCGACGTCCTGACCGGCGTTTCGGCCGGCGCGATCAACGCCTCCTTCCTCGCCTCGCATCCGGGCAACGCCGTCGAGGCGACGGAAGAACTGAGCCGGGTCTGGCTCGAACTGACGCCCGATCACGTCTTCCGCGACGACGGCTGGTCGCTGGGCAAGATCGTCGTCCGCTGGCTCCTGAACCTGGCTTCGGGGGGTCTCCGCTACCGGCCGCAGGTCCGCGGCCTGGTCGACGCGTCACCGCTCGGAGACCACCTGGCGAACGTGCTGCACGTCGAACCGGATAGCGGCCGCGTACTGCCGGGAATCGCCCGGAACCTGAAGCGCGGCCGGCTCGACGCGGTGGCCGTGACCACAGTCGAGTGGTCGACGGGGCACACGGTCACCTGGGTCCAGGGACGCGAAATCGACACCTGGGAACGACCGAAGCGCCGCTCCGAGCGCGCGCGGCTGACCCTCGACCACGTCCTGGCCTCCGCCTCGCTGCCGTTCATCTTCCCCGCCGTCCGCATCGGCGACGCCTGGCACGGCGACGGCGGCGTCCGCCTGACCTCACCGCTGTCGCCGGCCCTGCACCTGGGCTGCGATCGCCTGATCGCGGTCTCGACCCGCCACGAGCCCCTGGCGCCCAGGGCGGCAGCAGCCGCCTACCCGCCGCCGGCTCAGTTCGCGGGCGTGCTTCTGAACGCCGTCTTCCTGGACCAGCTCGACCAGGACGCGAACCGGATGGAACTCGTCAACGGCCTGCTGGCCCGAATGCCGGAGTCGGAACGTGGCTCGCTCCGGCTCGTCGACCTGGTGCTGCTGCGGCCCTCGGAGGACCTCGGCCGGCTCGCCAGCCGGTTCGAGCCCCGGCTGCCGAAGGCCTTCCGCTTCATGACCCGCGGTCTCGGCACCCGCGACACGAAGAGCCCGGACCTGCTCAGTCTCCTGATGTTCCAGCCCGACTACATCCGGGCGTTGATCGAGGTCGGCGAAAGGGACGCGGAGGCGCGTCACCAGGAGATCTCCGCCCTCCTGGGAGGAGCGCCTACGCGATCGTGATGTCCTCGCTGAGGTAGACATCCTGGATGTGGTTCAGGAGTTCCACACCCTCCGCCATGGGTCGCTGGAACGCCTTGCGGCCGGAGATCAGGCCCTGGCCGCCGGCGCGGCGGTTGATGACCGCCGTCCGTACCGCAGCCGCCAGGTCGCCGGCGCCGCCGGAGGAACCGCCGGAGTTGATCAGTCCGATCCGGCCCATGTAGCAGTTCGCGACCTGCCAGCGCACAAGGTCGACAGGGTGGTCGGACACCAGGTCGCTGTAGACGAGGTCATGGGTCTTGCCGAAGCCGACCGCCGGGTAGCCGCCGTTCTTCGTCGCCTGCTTCTGCTTGACGATGTCCGCCTCGATCGTCACGCCAATGTGGTTCGCCTGCCCGGTCAGGTCGGCCGAGTCGTGGTAATCGACGCCGTCGACGACGAACGCGCTGTTCCGGAGGTAGCACCAGAGGATGCAGGCCATACCGAGTTCGTGGGCCTGCTGAAAGCACTCGGCGATCTCGACGAGCTCCTCGCGGCAGACGTCGGCGCCGAAGTAGACCGTGGCGCCCACCGCGGTGGCGCCCAGATCCCACGCCTGCTCCACTTGCGAGAACAGGACCTGGTGGTACGTGTGGGGATAGGTCAGGCTCTCGTTGTGATTGATCTTGACGATGAAGGGGATCCTGTGGGCGTAGCGGCGGCCGATGCTGCCCAGCACGCCCAGGGTCGAAGCGACGCCGTTGCAGCCGCCCTCGATCGCCAGCCTGATGATGTTCTCGGGATCGAAGTAGATCGGGTTCGGAGCGAACGAAGCAGCTCCCGAGTGCTCGATCCCCTGGTCCACGGGCAGGATCGAGACGTAGCCGGTGCCACCCAGGCGGCCATGCCCGAGCAGCCGTTCCAGGCTCGCCAGAGTGCGGTTGTTGCGGTCGGAAGGCCCGAACGCCCGGTCGACGATGTCGGGCCCCGGAACCGTCAGGTGATCCTTCGGGATCCCGGTGCAAACGTGTCCGAGGAGGCTCTGCGCCTCACTGCCCAGAAGCTCTTCAATGCGCGCGGTATCGGCCATGGTTCTCCCCCTGGTTCAGAGACCCGGCAGGGTCGGGCGCATTCTAGTGTGAGTCAGTTCAGGCTGGCGGCCTGTGGCTCCCGCGCCGCTTCGGGGCGTTCAAGCAACTCCAGCAGCTGGAGCAGCACGTCGAGAGCCGGCCCCCACAAGCGGTGCCGTCCGAGGTGGTAGACGGCGAGCGGCACCTGCTGCCCTTCGATCTCGAAGGTCCGCTCCTCCACCAGCCGGGGATGCCGGAGCGCGGAGAGCGGGAGCCGCACGCTCCGCGCCTCGGTGTTGCTGCCGTCGTCCTCCGGAGACGGAACCGCGACCACGCAGGCCCGCAGCCGGAAACCGCCACTGCCCCCGACCTCGTCCAGCTCGCCGAGCCGGAGAATCCGCGACGGGTCGACACCGAGACCCACGCTGCCGAGGCGAGCCACGGTCGGCCAGGGGTCGTCGCCCTCGAAGGCGGCTGCCGGGAAACTGAGCGGAGGCGACTCGTTCGGCTCTTCCCGCAGCAAGGTCCAGAGTTCCGCCGACTCGACGTACAGCGGCAAGACGACAGCGACGCTCGTGCCTTCGCCGTCCGGCGCCGCGGGTAGCCGCTTCGAACCCTCGAGTCGACGCTGAATCTGGAGAATCCAGCTCACGGAACCGACCCTATCCCCAGCACGCGGTGCGAAGTCGGATCCTCGCCTCCGTCCAGGGTCAGGCCCAGCCGAAACAGGTCGACAGATCCACTCGACCACCACATCCGGTGGCGCGCCACGGGCGGGTCCAGGAGCAGACGTACCGACGTCCGCCCCGATGAAAGAGGCCTGCTCTCCTCGACTTCGCCGCCCACGACCTCCAGGACCGCGTCCTCCCGCTCGAGGAGAATGCGGAGGCGCGACCGCCGTGCCTCCCCGCCCGCTTCCCGGCTGCCAGTTACCTCCGGTTCCCACGCGACGAGAAACTCCGCCGACCCGCCCTCGATCAGGAGCCCCGACTCGCCGAACGGAGTGATCCTGCCAGCGACGGGCCGCAGCCAGACGCCGCCGGCGAACAGGTCCGCCGGCTCTCCGGCTCGCGGACGCTGGCCGGTCTCCACCGGCAGGAAACGATGCAGCGCGCCCTCGGGCGCCGGCGACCGTTCGAACGCCGCGCCCGGCCGCAACCAGAGCGGGTACAGGAAGAGCGCCGAGGAAACGGCGACTGCGGCAAGCCGCGCCGGATCGAGCCGGCCGGCGAGGAACCAGAACATCGGCAGCACGGCGGCGACGCCGCCGGGCCCGGTGAGCGCCGACTCGTCGCCGAGGTCGAACGGAAAGAGGAGCACGCGCGTGGCGATCGACCCGACCGCGCCAAGCAGGAGTGCCCGGCGCCAGCCGGCGGCGAACAGGCCCCCGACCGCCGCCCACACCAGAGGCGCGGAATACGGGGCGATGCCGATCGTTCGGCCGGCGACCGCATGGAGCAGCGTTTCCGGACCGATGGCGGCCACGGCCCGGACGTCCGGCGCGGGACGGACTGACCGTGCCCGGGCCGATGCCGGATCCAGGCGCCACTCCTCCGCTTCGAAGTCGACCGCCGGGAAACCGGTCGAAGGATCGAAGACCGCCCGCTCCACCGGCGTGAAACCCCCGCACGCCAGTGCCGACACGCCAAGAGACGCTCCGGCGGTCAGCACCGCCGCCACCGCGAGGGCGAGGAGGGCGACTCCCCGGCGCGGAGTCCGCAGCGCCAGCCAGGCCGCCGCCGCCAGTGCCGGCAACAGGCTCAAGCCATCGACCGAAGCGACCGTGGCCAGGACAAGCAGGAAGCCGACGAGAGACCAGCGGAGCACCTCGCCTCGAAGCGGTCGCCGGTCTGCGGCCGGCATCTCGTGAACGACGAGCGCCCATGCCAGAGCAGACGTCGCGAGACGGAACGTCCCCGGTGAGGGCAATGGCAACAGCGTGAACGCCGTCGTGCCGGCGACGAACACGGCGATCCAGGCCGGCGCCCAGGAACCCACGCGACGCTCGAGCACCAGGGCCGAGCCGGCCGCCGCGGCAGCCAGCAGCAGCCAGTTCAGCAACGCCGGCCCCCGCAGGGGAGAGATGCGGACGAAGGGCGCCGCCACCACCATGTATGCCGGCGGCCGCGCGAACCCGATCCGGGCGCCGCCACTGCTGCTTTCCAGGGCGATCGCCTCAGGCTCGGCCCCGAAGAGCCGGACGTACCGGTCGTAGTCCGCGCGACCGTAGGTCAGATCGCCATCCCAGGCCAGGCTGAGCGCGGCCATCCGAAACGTGGTTTCCCGCTCCCCGGCCACGACGGCATCCGATCGCATCGTCACGATGAACAGGGCGAGCAGCAGCCCAGCGAGCAGGATCCAGGACCACCGCCGCGCCACCGTGCCCTGGATCACAGTTCGCGGTCGAAAGCCGTTGCGCCGCAGAGCGTCATCGAACCGCCGCCGAAGAGGTGCGGCTCGAACCGGAGCCTTGCCCGGCCGATCGGTCGCCGGAGCTTGAGGGGGATCCGGCAGGCGTCGCCCGGCGGCAGGTCCCGTGGCAGCGGAATCCATGGCCTGCCCCGGAACAGGTCCCGGCCACCGCTCCAGAGCTGGGGCTCGAGCACCACGCCGCCGTCCTGGTTCCGGCCCGAGAGCCAGGTGGCGAAGCCCGTGTTCGCGACGACGAGCTCGACCGAGCGGCGCTCGCCATCCGGCCAGGGCGCGTCGCAGCCCTCCACCTCGATCCGCCCCGGCAGCCAGCCCCAGGTCAACGAGGTCGGGGCTGGAGGTCGCGGCGGCCGCAGCGCCGGCGGCTTCCCGCCAGCCAGGCGCGACCACTCGTCCAGGGCCTCGAAGACCTTCCGCGCCGCCGACGCCGGCCGATGCTCGCGCTCGATGAAGGCTCGGGCCGCTGCGCCCATCCCGGCCAGCCGGTCCGGCTCGGTGAGAAGACGCCGCAGCAAGCCCGCGAGCGCGCCGGCCTCGGCGCCCGGATCGTCCTTCAGCGGAGCCTTGATCACGATGTCGTCCGGCAGTTCAACGAACTGGGCATAGTCGGAGACCACCGCGGCCCGACCCAGAGCAAGGATGCGCAGCAGCGAGGCCGAGGTTTCGCCCGCGCTCGGGAAACGCAGGTTGAGGCACAGGTCGCAGGCGGCAATGGCGGTCGGGAAGTCAGCCGGTTCGAGGAATCCTGTCGTCGTGACCCGGCCCTGGATCCCCAGATCCCGGGCCAGGGCGCCGAGATCGAGTTCCGGCGCGACATCTCCCACCACTAGCGCGTGCACCTGCTCCATCCCCGGCTCGGCGAGAATGCGCAGGAGCACGTCCGTACGCTTGATCGGCGTCTGGAAGCCGAAAGAGCCGATCAGGACGGCCGACTGAGAAACGCCAGTCCGCCGCCGAAAGGCCGCCGCCTGTCCGGGCTCGGGCAAAGCGGGGGCAGGCATCGGCATCGGCACCCGGCGCATCGGCGGCAGCCGGCCTTCAGCGAATTCCCCGAGCTCCTCCTCCAGGAACCGGAGACCCCAGTCGCTATGGGTCAGGAGGCCGCGCTGCCGGAGCAGCAGGGACCGGTGCGCCGGCATCTCGAACAGCCGCGCCCGGCCGTGGCCGCCCCAACGAATCGAAAGCGCCGCGGCGGCACCCTCCCAGCCATGCTCCTCGCCGAGATCGCTGACGTAGGAGTCGAGATCGCCGGAAGCCAGAGTCGACTCGACCAGCAGGTGGTGCAGGCGCAGGTCGTGCACGGTCACGACGCCTGGAGAATCCAGGGCCAGCCGGCGGACGCCCTCGTGGTAGACGTTGTTGCCCATCTGGTAGAAGGGCAGTCGTCCACCCGGGTCGAAGGCCGCGGCGTCGACGACCCGATAGCGATCCATGATCTCGGACGCGACCTCCTGCCCCGGCAGGCGGATCAGGCGCAGGTCGCACAGGGGTGCGAGCTCCTCGAGCAGGTCGACGCTGTAGTCCGCGATCCCCGACCTGACCGGAGGCAGCGGCGACACGAAGTCGACCGCTGGGGCTCTAGGGCTGGCCACCATCGGGAACTTCGAGCTGCTGACCCAGCCAGGCGTCGATGAACGGATCGAGGTCGCCGTCGAGCACCTTCTCGACCGCCGACACTTCGAGCCTGGTCCGGTGATCCTTGACCATGCGGTACGGGTGCAGCACGTAGCTCCGGATCTGGGATCCGAAGCCGATCTCCATCTTCTGACCCTCGCGTTCCGCTTGCTCCTCGCGCCGCTTCTGCACTTCCCTGTCGTAGAGCCGCGCCTTCAGGATCTTCATCGCCATCGACCGGTTCTTGATCTGGCTGCGCTCGTTCTGGCAGCTGACCACGATGCCGGTGGGCATGTGCGTGATCCGTACCGCGGAATCCGTCACGTTGACGTGCTGACCGCCGGCCCCGGACGACCGGAAGGTATCGATCCGGATGTCCTTGTCCTCGACCTCGATGTCGATGTCGTCTTCGACCTCGGGGTACGCGTACACGGAAGCGAACGAGGTGTGGCGCCGCTTCGCCGCGTCGAAGGGCGAGATGCGCACCAGTCGATGAACGCCGCTTTCACCTCGCAAACGGCCGAACGCGTACTCGCCCCGAACCGCCACCGTCGCGCTCTTGAGCCCCGCTTCGTCGCCGTCGAGCCGCTCCAGCAACGTGACGTCGAAGCCGCTCTGTTCGGCCCATCGCAGGTACATCCGCAGGAGGATCTCCGCCCAGTCCTGGGAATCCGTCCCCCCCTCCCCGGGGTGGATGGCGAGGAGGGCGCTACGGTCGTCGTCTTCTCCCGAGAGCTTGAGTTCCAGGTCGAGCGCCGCCGACTCGCGCCCAACCCGGTCGATGAAGGAACCGAGCTCGGCGTCGTCCTCGGTTCCCGGAGCATCCTCGGCCAGCAGTTCCAGCCAGGCGTCGATCTCGTCCCGGTCCGCGTTCAGCCGTTCCAGGGTCGTCCGCCGGCGTTCGAGAGCGCGGCGGCGGCGCAGCAGCGGCGCGCTCTTCCGCGGCTCGTCCCAGAAGCCCGGCTGCTGCATCTCGTGATCGAGTGCCGCCAGTTGTTCCTCGAGCTCCGCCGGGTCAAAGATACCTCCGCAGGCCGTTCAGACGGATCCTCAGATCGGAGAGCGAGCGGTTCGCGTCAGCCGCAATCATCGGCGCAGTATGGCAAAGCCCGCAAGCGCCACGCAAAGCAGAGGCACGAGCAGCGGCGCCCGGGCGAAGGGAGTCAGACCACTCAGGGGAACGATCTGCGCCCTCATCACCATGGCCTCGTCGATCGGCGAGTCGGCAAGCACCCGACCCCGCCGGTCGATCACGGCCGAAATGCCGGTGATTGCTGCCCGGACGAGCGGCCGGCCGTTCTCGGCCGCGCGGAAACGGGCAGGTCGCAGGTGCTGGTGAGGCGCCCACGTTCGGCCGTACCAGGAGTCGTTCGTGATCGTGACCAGGAGATCCGCTCCGCGCCGCACGCGCGCCGCCACCTGTTCCGGAAAGACGATCTCGAAGCAGATCGACACGCCCAGCCGCGCGGGATCCGCGTCGAGCAGGCGCACCTCGTCGCCGGGAGAGAAACCGCCCGCCTGGCGCGCCAACTCGCGCACCGCCGGCAGCAGGCGGCCGAACGGCACGTACTCGCCGAATGGAACGAGGTGCATCTTGTCGTAGGTCTGACGTTGGGCGCGGACCGGACCTGGCGTCAGCAGATAGGCCGCGTTGAACGCCCGGGCCTCTTCGCCAGAGCGGTCCCAGCGCGCGCTGTTCAGCAGCAGGGAGCAGCCCCCGGCAACGACTTCCTCGAGATCGGCGGCGAAGGCGCCGTCCCGATCCAGCTGGTACGGCCAGCCGGCGCTCTCCGGCCAGACGACGAGCCGCCCGGGTTCACAGGCCTCGCGGCTGAGCGCGAAGAGCCGCTCGTAGTTCGAGGCGAGGTTGGCGAACTGCTCGTCCGGTCCTCCGTCGACCATCGCGGCGGTCGCCATGTGGATGTTCGGCTGCACGACCGCCACGTCCAAGCGGCGTTCATCCCCGGGCCGCCGGTCCAGGTTGGTCCAGCGGGCGATCGAGAGGAGGGCCGCCACCGCGACCAGAGCGGCCACGGCCCCGCGGCGGCTCTCCCGGCCGGCGAGGAGAAACAGGGCGAGACCGGTGCCCGCAATCAGGAACGACAGGCCGTGACTCCCGATCCACCGGGTCACGTCGAGAGCCCCGGGGACGTCCACCCAGGAGTAAGCCAGCAGGTTCCATGGGAACCCTGCAGGGCCGAGCCCCCGAACCCACTCCAGAGCGACCCAGACGGCCGGCGCCAGCAGCAGGGACAGCACGTCGCCGCGCGCGAGCAGCCGGCCCGCGAGCCAGCAGAACAGGCCGTGGTAAAGCCCCAGGTAAAGGGCGAGCAGGCCCAGGAGCAGCGCCGACGCAACGCCGGGCAGACCGCCGTAGATCTCCAGCGTACCGGCGATCCACGGTATCGCGACCAGCCACGCCACGGCGCCATGCAACCAGCCCAGCCACAGCCGTCGCCATGCACCGCCAGGTACCGCGGCGACAGCGAACAGGGGCGCCGCCGCGGCGAGCGGCAACAGCAACCCGGGCCGCTGGTCAAAGCAGAACGCCCACCAGACCCCGCCTCCCGCGCTCAGGGCGAGCTGGAACCAGAGCGACCGGAGCGACGACGGCCGCCCGTCCCGCGGAACTCCATGCGGTTCGACCGGGCCGCCGTTCAGTTGTTCGGGGTGATCCAGGTCTCGAGTCCGTACTGTTTGGCGAGTTGCTCCGCCGCGGCCGCGGCCGCGGCCTGGTCGTCGAAGGGCCCCACCCGTACCCGCTGCATCACCTGACCGTCCAGCGTCTGCGGCGACACGAACGCGCGGTGGCCGTCGGCCCGCAGCTTCTGCTCCACCGAGGCCGCCTGCTCGACGTCGGCGCTCGAGAACACCTGGACGACCAGGGCGGTTGCCACAGCCTGGCTCGCAGCGTCGGCGGCGCCGGTGTCCTCATCGTCGGTCGCGCCGAAGAAGCGGACGATCTCAGCCGGCTCCGGCTCCGCGGCCGCGTCTGGCGGCTCGGCCGGAGGCAGGGCCGGCTCGGGGACGACCGGTTCCTCTTCCTGCACTCCGGCGACGTCCGTGGCGTTCGACTGACCCCACCACGCTCCCGCCGCGAAGGCGCCCACGATCGCCAGGACCAGAAGCGCTACGAACGCCGCAATCTGGGTGTTGCTGAGGGTGACCTCATACGGTTCGTAGGCTTCGCGGCTCACTCTTTGGGTTCTTGCGGTCCCCCGCTCATGAAGGAGCCGAAGGCCCTCAGCAGCTCAAGCGGCAACGGGAAGAGAATGGTCGAGTTCCGTTCCGTGGCAATGTCTGAAAGCGTCTGCAGATAGCGCAACTGGAGCGTCACCGGATTCGCGCTGATCGCATTGGCCGCCTGCGCGAGCGACTCGGAGGCCTGGAGCTCACCACTGGCGTGAATCACCTTGGCGCGCTTCTCGCGCTCCGCCTCGGCCTGCTTGGCCATCGCCCGCTGCATCTCCTGCGGCAGGTCGACATGCTTGACCTCGACCATGGAGACCTTGATCCCCCAGGGATCGGTCTGCTGGTCGATCACCGTCTGAAGCTGGTCGTTCAGTGTCTCCCGCTCGCTCAGCAGTTGGTCCAGTTCGGTCTGGCCGAGGATCGAGCGCAGCGTGGTCTGCGCCAACTGACTGGTCGCGAACAGGAAGTTCTCGACTTCCACGATCGCCTTGGTCGGTTCCAGCACGCGGAAGTAGACGACCGCGTTCACCTTCACGGAGACATTGTCCTTGGTGATGATGTCCTGGGGCGGCACGTCGAGCACCACGGTGCGCAGCGAAACCTTGACCATGCGGTCGATCGGCCAGAGGATGAGCACCAGGCCGGGGCCCTTCGGCTTTTCCAGGATCCGACCAAGCCGAAAGACGACGGCACGCTCGTACTCGGCCATGATGTTGATCCACCGGGTGAGCAGGAAGAGGCCCGCCACGACGAGGAAGCCAATGAACGGAAGGGTGGTCATACGGGTTCAGGTCCTTTCAAGAGTGTGATCAGGTGTCCCCGACCGGTTCGACGCGCAGGGTCATCCCGTCCACCCGGACGACCCGAACGCGGTCGCCCTCGGCGACCGCCACATCCGCCTCCGCGTTCCAGATCTCGCCGTGCAGCCGGACCTTGCCCGGCGCGCCGACGGCGATGCCGCTGCTCACAAGACCCAGTTCGTTGAGCAGGCCTTCGCTGCCGGTCGCCACTTGTCTGAACTGCGCCTTGAGCGCCAGGCGGCCCAGGGCGAGCGTCACGAGCCCGATCGTGATGCCGATCGCGACGATCAGGTTCAGGCTCGCCCGCAGCGCCGGATCGGCGTCCCGGAACAGCATCATCGCCCCCAGGCAGAACGAGATCGCGCCGGCCAGGGTCAGCATGCCGAAGCTCGGGATCTTGATCTCCAGCACCCAGAGAACGCCGGCCAGCAGGAGCAGCGCAAGACCGGCATAGTTGATCGGCAGCACGGACATCGCCCAGAGCCCCAGGATCAGGCAGATGGCGCCGACCACACCAGGGAAGATCGCACCCGGGTGGGTGATCTCGAAGATGAGACCGATCGAGCCCAGCGACATCAGCAGGATGGCGATGTTCGGGTGCGCGATCGTCGAACGGATCCGCTGAAAGGCGGACATCTCGATACGGCGAACCGAAGCGTCGCGGGTCCTGAGCGTCTTCTCCTGGCCGCGCTTCTCGACCACGCGGCCATCGAGCTCGACCAGCAGCGACTGCAGGCTGGGGGCGACCAGATCGACGAGACCCGCTTCGAGCGCCTCCTCGGCCGAGAACGACCGGCTCTCCGTGACCGCCTCCTCCGCGAGCTTCTGGTCGCGGCCGCGGCGAGCCGCGAGCGAACGGGCGGTCGCCGCCGCGTCCTGGGTCACCTTGTCGCCCATCGCGCCCGGAATGTCGCCGCCGCCGCCGGCCACCGGGTGGGCGGCGCCCGTGTTCGTGCCGGGCGCCATCGCGGCAAGGTCGGCGCCGAGCAGAATGAAGAAACCGGCCGACGCCGCCTGTGCGCCGCTCGGCGAGACATACACGACGACCGGGGTGTCGGCCTCCAGAAACGCGGTGAAGACGGCTCGCATCGCCTGCATCTCGCCGCCCGGGGTCGACAGCTCCACAACCAGCGCCTCGGCGCCGGCCAGGTCCGCTTCGGCGGTCACCTGCTCCATGAACTCGGCCACGACGACCTGGATCGCCGAGTCGATCCTCGCGACGATGACCTCCGGTCCGGTCTCCGCCTCGAGATCGGACACGTCCGCCGCGTCCCCGTCGGCCGGCGTTCCCGCCTCCGACTCCGGCCCCGCTTCCGCCTCGACGGGAACACCCTCCTCTTCTTCCGACACCGGTCCCGCGGCGAGCAGCGCCAGCGGGAGGAGTATCAGGATGAAGGCGAGGATCAGCCGCGCCGAACCTGCCAACTCCGGAGCGTTCATCGCCAACAGTCTACTTGACGGGGTTGGCATTCGGCGGCAACAGTGGTCGGGGCGAGAGGATTTGAACCTCCGGCCTCACGGTCCCGAACCGTGCGCTCTACCAGGCTGAGCTACGCCCCGCTGCACCGAAGCCGAACGGCGCGGTCCGCGCCATTCGCGTCCCAGTTCGTGCGTCCGTCATCGGGCGCACGAATGGCCGCCGCAGAATACGGTTAGCCAGCCCGGAAGTCCAGCGTTCGGCGACCCACCAGGAAAGCGCTATGGCGTGGCGTCCGGCCGCGGGGCGGAGATCACGATCTCCTCGTCGTCAACCGCTCCATGCTCGAACGGCTCGCCGTTCACCTCGATCGTCGTCACGGCCACGCTGCTCAGCGTGAGTCGCACCTCGTCGTCGGCGGCGACCGTCAGGGACTCCCCCTGCACCCGCAGTTCGCTGACCGTTCGATCGCCGTCCACGTAGACGTCGACCCAACTCGTCCCCTGAAACTCCATCGTCACCCGCAAGGCGCTCTCCGGCAGCGGCTCGGCCGGCGGCAGTTCCGGCACCGTCTCCGTCACCGGGGGGGCCATCGTCTCCACATCCTCTCCCGGGTCCCGGTCCATTGCCGTAAACCAGACGATCGCCGCCGCGATCGCCGCCAGGCCGACAAGGACCCCGACCGTTCGTCCGACCAGCCAGGTCAGTGTGGAGCTTCCGGCGGCTTCCGTGGAGCCCTCGTACTCGCCGCCCGCGGAGGCGACGAGGTAGAAGTTGAGGACCTCGTCCGGATCGAGGCCGACGATCCGGACGTACTCGCGCAGAAAACCACGGACGAAAATGGAGGCGGGCAGGAGATCGAAGCGGTCCTCCTCCAGTAGCTTGAGGTAGCGGATGTTGATCTTGCTGGACTGCGCGATCGTCTCCAGATCGACGCGGCGCACTTCGCGCTGGCCGCGGAGCCAGGCGCCGAAAGACTCCCGCTCGTACCTGGCCTCGGGCGCCTGGTTCTGCTCGGACGCCTGAAGTTCCTCAGGCGCCGGATCCTGCTCGCTCATCTCGCCGCCCTGCCCAGCGTGGCATACGCTCGACGCCATTGTACTCCGTGAAGAACCCTGGCCGCGGACCCATCCAGACCTGCCACTGCTGATACGATCACCGGTCCTGTTGAGGCACCGCTGCCGCGGGTGCGCTTCCACACGCGCCCGGGCCGCCGGCTAACGCATGAGGATCCCGCAGAGCACTCAAGACAGCCTGGCGCGTGGTGATATCGACGCAGTAGAAGCGGATTGGCTGGCCGCGATCGAAGGCGAGATCGAGGTCGAGCAGTTCCTCGCCATCACCAAGGGCCTTGTCCGACTGGGCGAAGAGGATCGCGTGGGAACGCTCCTCGAACTGCTCGACGATCAACTGCGGGAGCGCGGCATGTGGGCCGCCCGCCTGGACCTCATCCGCGGAGCCGCGCACTACTTCGTGCGCAGCGGACAGGTCTACGACACCGTCCTCGACACCCTGCACGAGCTCTACCGCGACCGTGAGTCCGATCTGAACGGCCTCCTTCAGGATCTCAACCTCGATCAGGGACGTGGGCACGCGAACAAGCTTTGGGACAAGGTGGACCGGCTTCGCAATCTGCTGGCGTTCCTGCCTGGCGACATCGTGGAGATGGAAGGCCGAGGCGCCGGCCGAATCGCCGAGGTCAACATGCCCCTCCATGTCTTCAAGGTGGACCTGGAGAAGGTAAAGGGTGTGTCGGTCGGCTTCCGGGCAGCCGGCAAGATGCTCAGACTGTTGCCCGAAGGGCACGTGCTCCGCCAGAAGCTGGAAGAACCGGAGCAGCTCGAGGGACTCAAGCCCACGGAACTGCTGGAGCGCACCCTCAAGAGCTACGACCGACCGCTGACCGGCGCCGAAGTCAAGGTCATCGTCGTCGGCATCATCCCCGAGCGCCGGTGGTCGAGCTGGTGGACCAGCGCGAGGAAGCAGGCGCAGGTTCTGTCATCAGGCGGCCCCCGGCAGACCTACCGGTGGCTCGAGGCGACCGACGCGGAGGAGTCGCTGTGGCGCGAGTTCCAGGCCGCACCGAACCGGCAGAAGGTCGGCCTCCTGCGGCGCGCTGCGAATCAGTCGCAGGAACTCCGAGGGCGGATGGCGGAGGCCCTCGATCGCCTCAGCCGCGTACTCAGGGACGCTCAGCCCGCGCTCGCCTTCGAGGTCCGCTACGCTCTCGAGCGCTTCGGCGCCGCGCCCTCCTGGCCGGCCGAGGATCTGCTGCGGAACCTGCCGGATCCGCTGGATTTCTTTGCGTCACTGGAACAGCGCGCCGCCCGCGAACAGGGCTACGCCCTGCTCCCGGCGTGCCGGGACGACTGGCTCGAGGTGCTCAAACGACGCTTCCTGTTGGAGTCCGACACGAAAGCGATCGACGCGATCGCCGCGGTGATGGACGAGGAGACGCTGAGCCGCTGCGCCGCTCGTGCTCAGGTCCAGCCTCACCGCACCCCCGCGGCCTTCACCTGGCTCGTCGAACGGGCCGCCTCCGAGCCGTCGCTGCGCCAGGGTCGGCAGAGTCGACTCCTGAACCTGCTGATCCAGGCGCTGCGGCACGACGCCTTCACACCTTTCCGGGCCCGGATCAAGGCGCTCTTCGACTCCGGCGGCACGGCGCCCAAGCTGCTTCCGGAACTGAGCCTCGACGAGGCCCGCCAGGCCGACGTCGCGATTCGTCATGCAGCGCTCGAGGACTACCGCCGGGAACCGCTGCTGGCGGCCCTCCACCTGAAGTTCCCCGGCCTTCAGGCGGACCAGGACAGCGGCAGCGACGACCTCTACGCGCTGCCGGCCTCGATCGAAGCGCAGCGCGAGAAACTGCGAGAGCTGGTCGAGGAGGAGATTCCGGCCAACCGCAAGGCGATCGAGGAGGCGCGCGCCCTGGGCGACCTGCGCGAGAACTTCGAGTACAAGTCCGCGCGGCAACGCCACGAGTACCTCACCGCCCTGGCGACTCAACTGCAGCAGGACCTGCAGCGCTCGACGCCGATCGACGTCGCGAGCGCGGCCTGCGACCGATTGCGTATCGGCAACCGGGCAACGCTCGAGTCGGACAGCGGTGAACAGCTCACCCTGGCCATCCTCGGTCCCTGGGAGAGCGCGCCGGAACGGGGCATCATCTCGTACGAGTCGGATCTCGCCGGCCGTCTGCTCGGGTCGGAGCCGGGCACTCGTGTAGAGCTCGACGGCGAGACCTTCACTCTGCGCACGATCGAAACGCTCCCGGCAAGCGGTTAGGGGCCGCCTGACGCCACCAAGATAGAGCCGGCCTGACAGCCGGCGCGCTTCCTGGCCGCCTGCGGCGGCAGCGGGTCAGAGGACCCGCGCACCTGCTAGACTTATAGCGAAGTGTCTCTAGGCGTGGATGAGGTGCGGCGGATTGCCGAGCTGGCGAGACTGCGGATCTCGGCCCGCGAGGAGACGACGTTCGCCAGTCAGCTCTCCGAGATCGTCGACTACATCGATCAGCTCCGGGAGTTCGACAACGGCGCCGCCTCCCTCGAAGACAGCGACGCGGCCAGTGACGCTGCCGACAACGACATTCCCCGGCCGGCGGACGCGGCGGGCCCCGCAGACAGGGAAGGACCTACGCTGCTCGACCAGTTCCTGGACAACGCGCCGGCCTCCCTCGACCGCTTCCTGCTCGTACCGCAGGTCAAGGCAACGCCGGGCGGCGACGAGTGATGCAACCGGCAACCGCGGAGGAGCTGGCAGCCGCGATCCGTTCAGGGGAGCGGAATGCGGTCGACACGGTCGAAGCTGCGTTCGCCCGGATCGACGAGGTCGATGGCTCCGTCGGCGCCTTTCTCGAACTCTGGAGGGATGAAGCGACCGAACGAGCCGCCGAAATCGACAGCCGGCGGGACGAGGGACTGCCTCTCGGTCCGCTCGCCGGCGTACCGACGGCCCTGAAGGACAACCTGTCCCTGGCGGGGCACGAACTGAACTGCGGCTCGCGCATCCTGGCCGGCTACCGCGCGCCCTACACGGCCGGCGCCGTCGAGCGGCTCGTCGCCGCCGACGCCGTGCCCGTCGGTCGCGTGAACATGGACGAGTTCGCCATGGGTTCGTCGTGCGAAAACTCGGCCCTGGCCACGACCCGCAATCCCTGGAACCTGGCCATGGCGCCCGGCGGCTCGAGCGGCGGTTCGGCGGCCGCCGTCGCGGCCGCCGAGGTGCCCCTGGCGCTGGGCTCGGACACCGGGGGCTCGATCCGGCAGCCGGCCGCCTTCTGTGGCGTGGTCGGCGTCAAGCCGACCTACGGCCGCGTCTCGCGCTACGGTCTGGTCGCCTTCGCCTCCTCGCTCGACCAGATCGGACCGCTGGCCCGCAACGTGCGCGACGCGGCGCTTGCGCTCGGAGCCATCGCCGGACCCGACCCGCGGGACTCCACCTGCAGCGAAGAGCCCGCCGGTGACTTCCTGCAACCGATCGAGAACGGCATCGAGGGGTTGAGAGTCGGCACCATCCGCGAGGTCAGGACCTCCGCGCTGGCGGGCGACGCGGCGCGCGGCTTCGAACAGGCGCTCGAGGCACTCGCGCGCTGCGGCGCCGAACTGGTCGAGGTCAGCGTCCCACTGATCGAAACCGCTGTCGCCACCTACTATGTGCTGGCCAACAGCGAGGCCAGCGCGAATCTGGCCCGGTTCGACGGCAGTCGCTACGGCCACCGCGCCGCCGGCGCCCGTTCACTCACCGAGATGTACACCGGCAGCCGAAGCGAGGGCTTCGGCCCGGAGGTCAAGCGCCGGATCATTCTCGGGACCTTCGCGCTGTCCTCGGGCTACTACGACGCCTACTACGGCCGCGCGGCGCGGATCGCCGGGGCTCTGCGACAGCAGTTCACCGAAGCCTTCGAGCAAGCCGAGCTGCTGGTGACGCCAACCAGCCCCGGCGGCGCCTTCAGGCTCGGTGAGCGGGTCGACGATCCGCTGGCGATGTACCTCTCGGACGTGTTCACGACGCCGACCAGCCTGGCCGGCATACCGGGCATCTCGGTCCCCTGCGGTCTCGACAGTCGGGGCCTACCCCTCGGGCTTCAGATCCTGGCGCGTCCGTTCGCCGACGGCACCGCGCTGCGGGCAGCCCGGGCGTTCGAACGGGAAACGGGCTTCGAGTGCCGGCCGGAGCCGGTTCCATGAGCGCTCGCGCCTGGCTCCTCGCGGCGGTCGTCCTTGCCCTGCTCCTGCCCGCGGCGAGCGACGCGGCCACCCGGCGCATGGCCGTGCCGGAGATCGGATCGCCGAGTCCGGTCGCGGTGCTGGCCGCCTCAGGCAGAATCCACATCGAGGCGAAGCCACGGCGGAATGAAGGCCTGCTGGCCTTCGCCGAGCGGCTCTGCGGCAGCTCACGGCACGCCTCAGCCGTGAGCCGGGCGAACGGAGGCGTCCGAGGGCTCCGTCGCGGTGTCCGGTACAAGGTGCCCTTTGAGCTGCTGCCCGCGCGACACCAGCAGGCCGTCATTCGCGCCTTGCTGCCGAGGGACCAGGCCACCGCCGAGGGCTGGCGGCACCGTGTCGCCTCCGCCTCGCGCGGCGCCAGGTCGGAGAGTCTGTGGAGCATCGCGGAATGGTTCACCGGCTCGGGCGAGAACCACAGGACGCTGCGGCAGGCGAACGGCCTGACCAGCAACGTCATCCGACCCGGTCAGGTCATTCTCATCCCGCGCGGCATGCTCTCTGAGCCCTATGCCGGCATGCTGCCTGCCGCCGCGACCCGCCAAGTGGTCGCTGCGGCGGACTCGGGAGCCGGCTCCTCTATTGGCGATGGGCCCTTCGTCCGCTACGGCTCGGACGGCCAAGGCGACTACGCCAGCTACCGCCTGAAGGCCGGCGAAGCCCTCTACTCCAGCGTCGTCATGCGCTTCACCGGCCGGCTCCTCGCCACGGACGTGAACGAACTGGTCGACCAGATCAGGGAGCGCAACGCGATCCGCGACGTGCGCGACCTCCCCGTCGGCTACGAGGTCAAGATCCCGCT
Source organism: Acidobacteriota bacterium (assembly GCA_028877275.1). Classification (GTDB taxonomy): domain Bacteria; phylum Acidobacteriota; class Thermoanaerobaculia; order Multivoradales; family Multivoraceae; genus Multivorans. Next base: position 21,110 of record JAPPFP010000009.1, on the reverse strand, counting down.
CGACCTGCTCTCGGCCCGTTATCTACCACCCGATCATCCGCAGCGCCGGGAGTGGGAAGCGCAGCGCTCCGCCTCCGAACAGATCGAGAACGAGTTGCTGGCCCTCGATCTGGACGGGGTCACGGTGGTGCTCGACGCCGGCCACGGCGGCCGCGACACCGGGGCGCCGGTCGGCGGCCTGTGGGAAAGCGTGTACGTCTACGACATCATGCTGCGCGCCAAGAGGCTGCTGGAGAGCCGCACCGCCGCCACCGTCGTGCCGACCACGCGGGAAGGCGCGACGTTCCGGATCCAGGACGCCGACGTGCTGCCGCATTCCCGTGGACACGCTGTGCTCACGAACCCGCCATACCGCATCGACAACGCGGCGGTGGCAACGAACTTCCGGTGGTACCTGTCGAACTCCGTCTACCGGCAGCGCCGCCAGGCCGGCGCCGAGCCGGGTCAGGTCATCTTCATCTCGATTCACGCGGATTCGCTGCACCCGTCGCTGAAGGGCGCCATGGTCTACATTCCGGGCCTGGTCGGCATCACGAACAACTATGGCAAGTCGGGCAGCGTGTACAACGCGCGCCGCGAAGTGCGGGCCGAACCCCGCGTCTCCTTCACGCGAACCGAACGGACGACCAGCAAGGGCCTGTCGCGGGATCTCGCCGAGCACCTGCTCGGCAGCTTCCGCCGCGCCGACCTGAGCGTTCATCACAACAACCCGATCCGCGATCGGATCTGGCGCGGACGCCGCGTCTACGTGCCGGCGCAGCTCCGCTTCAACCGGATACCGGCCAAGGTCCTGCTCGAGGTCTGCAACCTGAGCAACGATCAGGACCGCCGGCTGATCAAGACCCGCGCCTACCGCCAGCGGGTCGCCGAGGCGATCGTGGACGGCATCCTGTCCTACTACGGCGTGCCCGGCACGCGAGTCGAGCGCAGCGTCACCGCCGGCAGTTGAGGCCGCGACTCTTGCTGGGGCGCGGCCGCGACGATCAGTAGCGGCGCATCAAACCGACCACGACCCCCTGGATGCGCAGTCGATCCGCGGAGACGTGGAGCGGCTCCATCTCCCGGTTCGCCGGCTGCAGCCGGATGGAATCGCCTTCGGGGAAGTAGCGCTTGAGCGTCGCCTCGTCGTCGATCAGCGCGACGACCACCTGCCCCGACCGCGCCTCGTCCCGTTCGGCGATGACGACGAGGTCGCCGTCGCAGATGCCGTCGTCGATCATCGAGTCCCCTGCCACCTCGAGCACGTAGTGCCGGCCGGCCGGGCTGCGCTCGAGCAGGTGCTCCGGCACGGGCAGGTCGTCGACGCCGGGCACGGCCTCGATCGGCCGGCCGGCGGCGATCCGGCCATGGAAGGGAACAGCGTTCGCGACCGGCCGCCGGCCGCGCAGCGTCTTCTCAGTCAGTTCCAGGCCGCGCTTCTGATTCCAGCCGCCGCGCAGGTAGCCCTTCTGCCTCAGGAGCTTCAGGTGCTTGTGGACGGTGCCGTAGGACCGGTAGCCGAAACGGCGGCGGATCTCCAGGTGGGTGGGCGCGATGCCCCGCGTCTGGTGGAACTCGCAGACGAAGTCGAGAATCTGCTTCTGGCGCTCGGTCAGGAAATCGTCCATGGATGCTCAATGGTAACGCAAACCGAGCGTAAGACAACCGCCGCCGCCTCCCACCGGCCGTCGCTCCTGACCCGGCCGCATACACTACGCGGCCGATGCCAGAGCACCTCGAGCAGCACGAACTCCCGAACGGCATGCGCGTCGTTCTCCACGAGGACCGAAGGCTGCCCCTGGCGGCCGTGAACGTCTGGTACCACGTCGGTTCGAAGAACGAAGAGACGGGGCGCACCGGCCTGGCCCATCTGTTCGAGCACATGCTGTTCCAGGGATCGGCGAACGTGTCGGAGAACGGCCACTTCGAGCACATCCAGAAGGTCGGCGGCGTCGCCAACGGCTCGACCTGGTACGACCGCACGAACTACTACGAGACCCTGCCCGCGAACCACCTGGAACTCGGTCTGTGGCTGGAGTCCGACCGCATGGGCTTCCTGCTTGAGGCCCTCACCGAGGAGAAGTTCCAGAATCAGTTGTCGGTGGTCATGAACGAGCGCCTTCAACGCGTCAACAACCAGCCATACGGCCTGGCCGGGGAACGTCTGAGCGAACTTCTCTACCGGCGCCCGAACGGCGCCAATCACCCGTACGCCTGGCCGGTGATCGGCTACATGGACGACCTGGAGGCCGCGACGCTCGACAGCGTCGAGGACTTCTTCCGCACCTGGTACCGGCCGAACAACGCGGTCCTTACGCTGGCCGGCGACATCGACAGCGAAGCCGCCCTCGAGCAGATCCTGCGCTACTTCGGGGAGATACCTGCCGGAGCGTTGCCTCCGGCCCCCACCGTCGAGCCGGCGTGCGAGATCGGTCCCCGCGGCGCTACGCGGGAGATCCTCGAGGACTCGATCGAGCTGCCCCGCTGCTACTCCGCCTGGTGCGTCGACGGCTACGGGAGCGACGACTGGTACGCCGGCGAGCTGCTGGCGATGATCCTCTCCTCCGGGAAGATGAGCCGACTCCATCGAGACCTCGTCTACGAACGCCAGATCGCGCAGTCCATCTCGACGGTCATCCTGCCCACGGAGATCTGTGCGACCTTTGCCATCATCGCCACCTGCCAGAACCGCGAGCCGGACCCCCTGGCGAACGTCGAGGCCCTGGAACGGGCGGTGCTCGAGCACGTGGAGGCGATCCGGTCGGCCGGTCCGACTGCCGAGGAACTCGAACGGGCGCGTCGGAGCCTGCTGCTCGCGCACCATGACAGCCGGCAGGATCTGGCCCTGTGCGCCGACCGCCTGTCCTGCGCGGCGACCTACTTCGACGATCCGTCCAGGATCTTCTCCGAACCCGAACGCCTGCTCCAGGTGGACCGCGAACAGGTTCGGGACCTGGCGCGGCGCGCCCTCGCCGCGGAACGCCGCGCCGCCATCATCGTGGTGCCGGAAGCGTGACCGCGAACGGACGACCCGCGCTGGACCGCGGCCGGCCGCCAGTTCCCGGTCCCAGCCGGAGCTGCTCCTTTCCGGGTTTCGAGGTCGACGAGCTCGAGTCGGGCGCGCGGCTGTGGACCCTCGATGTCCAGGGTTGCGGCCTGGTCACCGTCGTGCTGCTGATGCCCGGCGGCGCCGAACTCGACACTCCCGAGCGCGCCGGCCTCGCCTCGTTCACGGCGGGGCTTCGCGGCGCCGGCACCCGTGGCCGGGACGCACTCGAGTTCGCCGCCGCCGCGGAGGACCTCGGAACCACCATCTCGACTTCCTGCGGCTGGGAGAACGCGGCAGTCGGCACCACGATCGGCTCCGGGGACGTCGCCGCCGGCCTGGAGCTGGTCGCCGAGGCCGCCGCCGAACCGGCCTTCCTCGACGAAGAAGTCGAACGCCGGCGGCGGCGCCGCCTGGCCGAGATCGAGCGGCGTCGCAGCGACCCGTCCGCGCAGGCCCGAATCGCTTTTGCCCGCGCCATCTACGGCAACACGCCCTACGCGTACCCCGCGATCGGCGACCGGAGAACGACCCGGACGATCACCCGGGAGGACATCGCCGGGTTCCACGCCCGGGCCCTCGCCGCAGGCTCGTGCCACCTGATCGCGGTCGGCGAACTCGGGAACGGTCGCGTGCGCCGGGCGATCGAAGAGACGGTCGAACCGCAGCTCCGGCTCCACGCCCGCAGCTTCGAGGCCGCGCTGACGAACCTCGAGCCCTCGCCCCCCTCGCCGTCGGCACGCCGCGTCGTGGTCGTCGACCGGCCCGGCGCAGCGCAGACTGAACTGCGGATCGGCCATTCCGGGGTACCGAAACGTCACCCCGACCGCGTCCGGCTCCAGGTCGCGAACTCCATCCTCGGGGGCAAGTTCATGAGCCGGTTGAACCTCACTCTCAGGGAGAAGCACGGCTACACCTACGGCGTCTCGAGCGCCTTCGACTTCCGTCGCGGCCCGGGCCCCTTCGTCATCTCGACAGCGGTGGCCAACGACGCGGCCGGCGCCGCCTGTCGGAAGACGATCGAGGAAGTCGAACGGATGTGCGCCGAACAGCCGAGCGCGGCGGAACTCGATGACGCCCGCAACTACATGGTCGGCGTCTTCCCCTACACCCTGCAGACGATCCAGGGCCTCTCCTCCCGCCTGCAGACGCTCGCCGTCTTCGACCTTGACCGCGACGAGTACGACCGCTGGCCCGAGCGGGTGCGCGCGACCTCGGGCCAGGACGTCCTCGAGGTCTGCCGTCGCCACCTGTTTCCCGAAGCCCTGACGATCATCGCCGTCGGTCCCGCGGACGAACTCCTGCCGCGGCTCGAAGGGCTCGGAACCACCGAGGTGCAGGCGGCCGGCTGAGCGCCGAACACGCCGGTTGCGTGGTATCTTCTGCGGCTGTTTCCACGCCTGCGACGGGAGCGTCGATGCAACTCGAGAACTCGGAACAAATACGCAACCTCGCCGTCGTCGGACACAACGACAGCGGCAAGACGACACTGCTGGCCGGCCTGCTCTATACCGGCGGCGTCTTCAACCGGCAGAACAGGGTAGAAGACGGGAACACGGCGACCGACTTCGACGACGAAGAAGTCCGGCGCGGCATCTCGATCGGCCTCGCCGTCTGCTACACGCCCTGGTCCGCCGCGGGTACGGGCTACAAGATCAACCTGATCGACTGCCCCGGTTCCGGCATCTTCGTCCACGAGAGCAGTTCCGGCATGCGTGCCGCGGACGCCGCCCTCCTCTGCGTGAACGCCGCCTCGCCGACCCAGGTCATGGCCGAGAAGGCCTGGGAGATCGCCGGCGAGATGGAGCAGCCGGTGATGTTCCACCTGACGAAGATGGACCGCGACAACATCGACTTCGCCGGCTGCATCGCGGAACTCCAGGAGAACTTCGACCGCATGGCCCTGCCCGTCCAGATCCCGATCGGCGCAGGCAAGGACTTCACCGGCGTCGTCGACCTGTTGAGCCGCAAGGCCCACACGTACGACCGGGACGGCGCCGGGCGGAGCCAGGCGGCCGAACCGCCGGCGGACCTCGCGGACCAGATCGACGACTGGCGCAACAAGCTGACCGAAGCGGTCGCTGAAAGCGACGACGAGTTGATGGAGGCCTACTTCGAGAACGGGGATCTGACCCACGAGCAGTTGATCCAGGGGCTCAAGGCCGCGATCAAATCCCGTACCCTGTTTCCGGTGACCATGTCGTCCGGCGGCCACGGCATCGGTAACTCGGCCCTGCTCGACGCCGTGGTCCAGCTCCTGCCCTCGCCGGTGGACGCGCCGACGATCCCGGCGGCCGATCTCGGCGGCGAGCCCGTGGAACTGGATCGAGGCGACGGGGCACCGGTGAGCGCGATCCTCTTCAAGACGATGAACGACCCCTTCACCGGCCGCATCTCCCTTCTTCGCGTGGCGGCGGGCAACATGGGGTCCGACACGGTCTACTGGAACGCGGGGCGCGAGGAGGCGGAACGGATCGGCCACCTGATGCACATGCAGGGCAAGAACGGGGAGGACGTTCCTCGGCTCGTCGAGGGCGACATCGGCGGCGTCGCTAAGCTGAAGACCAGCACGACCGGCGACTCGATCACGAGCCGCGAGCGGCCGGTCAAGCTCGACTTCCCCTCCGCCCCGGTCGCGGCGATCTCGTTCGCGATCGAGCCGAAGACAAAGGGCGACGAGGAGAAGATCGGCGAGGCGGTGTCCCGCCTGGTCGAGGAGGATCCCAGCCTCCGCGCCGGTCGCGACCCCCAGACCGGAGAGTTCCTGCTCTCCGGCGCCGGCCAGCTTCACGTCGAGATCGCGGTTTCCAAGCTGAAGAGCCGGTCGAAGGTCGAGGTCATCCTCCACCCGCCGAAGGTGCCCTACCGGGAGACGATCAAGAGAACCGCCGTCGGCCACGGCCGGCACAAGAAGCAGAGCGGCGGCCGGGGCCAGTTCGCCGACTGCACGATCACGATGGAACCGGTCGCCACTCCGGAGGAGTACGAGTTCGTCGACGAGATCTTCGGCGGCTCGATTCCCCAGAACTACCGCCCGGCGGTCGAGAAGGGCCTGCTCGAAGCGGCCGACCGCGGCTACCTGGCGGGCTACCCGGTCGGCAACTTCCGGGTCCGCCTCCAGGACGGGAAGTACCACGACGTCGACTCGTCGGAGATGGCCTTCAAGGTCGCGGGCTCACTCGCTTTCAAGGACGCGATGGCGAAGGCGGCGCCGACCCTCCTCGAACCGGTCATGAAGGTCGACATCAACACGACCGAGGACTTCATGGGCGACATCATGAGCGACCTCTCCTCCCGCCGGGGCCGCCCCCAGGGCATGGAGGCCAAGGGCAACGCCCAGGTCGTCAAAGCCACCGTCCCGATGGCCGAAATGCTCACCTACGCCCCCGCCCTCCGCTCAATGACCCAGGGCCGCTCCAGCTTCACGATGGCCTTCTCCCACTACGAAGAAGTCCCCCGCCAGATCCAGGAAAGGATCATCGCCGAAGCGAAACGCGAAGACGAAGACGGCTAGCTAGCGCCGCGCGGAGGCGCGACGTGACGGCGGCGGCGTGGCGGCGGAGGATGCACACGCCGGCTGGCGGGCCCGAGGAGAGGGGTCCCAGGGGACGCTCGCACTCGCTGGGTGAAGGGGACGGGAGTGCTCGCTTCGGTCGGCTGCGTTTCACGTCGGCGTCAGTTACGGATACGGCGCCGGGAGTCACTTGCCTCCAGCCCCCTGGGACCCCTCTCCTCGGGCCCTGGGCCGGCTGGTCGTCGTCGGGCGGTCCAACCCCACGCAAGACGTCGATTCTGTCCCGGCGTCAAGCGTTTCTGCTCTGAAGCCGCGGCCGTCACCGTGGAAGCATCGGCTCGGATCCCACTGGAGTGCATTGGGGACTCGTTTGTCAAACGTCGTGGACTTGACCCGGGGCGGCAGGTGCTGCGGTGTAGCTCGCCGGACCTGCCTAGAGGCGCCAAAGCGCCTCTCTGTCAAAGAAACCTGGCAGTGCGGCCGCGGCCGGCGCCCTGCTCCACGGCAACCGGCGTCCCGACGCCTGGCAACGTCCAGTCCTCACTGGGCCGGTCGAGCACGCGCCGGACATAGCGACACGTTGCGCGACGACGTCCAGCCTGCCGCGGGCCGAAGGAGGGGGTCCCTGCGGGCTGGAGGCAAGTGACTCCCGGCGCGGTGCCCGCAACCACCGCCGACGCGAAACGCAGCCGACCGAAGCGAGCACTCCCGTCCCCCTCACCCAGTGAGTGCGAGCGTCCGCAGGAACCCCCTCCTTCGGCCCGCTGCGGGCGGGTCCAACCGACGCCGTCACGCCGCCGTCGTAGCAGCGCGGGGCAGCTACTCGTCGGTGTCGACGAACTCGATGACGGCGCGTTCGGCGGCGTCGCCTTTGCGGGGGCCGAGCTTGGTGATGCGGAGGTAGCCGCCGGGGCGGTCGGCGTAGCGGGGGGCGATCTCGTCGAAGAGCTTCTTGACGTGGTCGCGGTTGGGGAGCCAGCGGCGGACGAGACGCCGGGCGTGGACGGTGTCCTCGCGGCCGCGGGTGATCATCTTCTCGGCGACCGGGCGCAGGGCCTTCGCCTTGGCCAGGGTCGTCTGAATGCGGCCGTGCTCGACCAGCGAGGCAAGCTGGTTGCGGAACATGGCCCGGCGGTGGGCCGTCGTCCGGCCGAGTTTCTTGTAGCCAACTCCGTGACGCATCTTCGCTCCTTCCCGGGGAAGCCAGGGAACGGTCCGCGGCCCGCTAGGCCTGCAGTCCGCTCTCCGCGTTCTCGGGAACCTCCATGCCGAAGGACAGCCCCATCTTGTCGAGTACTTCCTGGATCTCCTCGAGCGACTTGCGCCCGAAGTTCTTGGTCTCGAGCATCTCCTTCTCGCTGCGCACCACCAGGTCGCCGACCGTGTTGATGTTCGCGTTCCGGAGGCAGTTCGCCGATCGAACGCTCAGGTTCAGGTCGTCGATCGCCTTGTGGAGCAGGACGCCCAGGTCGCCGCCGTCGATCTCCTCTTCGGCCACGGCGTCCGTGATCAGGCTCTCCTCCGCGTTGATGAAGATCGTCAGGTGGTCGCGCAACAGGGTCCCGGCGCGGGACATCGCCTCTTCGGGCGTCACCGTGCCATCGGTCCAGACTTCCACGATCAGCCGCTCATAGTCGGTGGTCCGACCCAGCCGGGCCGCCTCCACGCGGTAGTTCACGCGCTTGACCGGACTGTGCACCGAGTCGAGCGGAATCCAGCCGATACCCATCGACTGTTCGAGGTTGCGGTCCGCGCTGACGTAGCCGCGGCCGTTCTTGACCTGCGCCTCGAGGCGAAGGCGGCCCCGTTCGTTGAGCGTGGCCACCTTGCTCGCCGCGTCCCGGATCTCGACGCTGGCATCCGTTTCGAAGTCGCCGGCGGCAACTTCGCGCGGACCCGTGACGTCCAGGGAAATCACCCGGGTCGAGCCGTCAAGAGACCGGAGCGGCACCTGTTTCAGGTTGAGAATGATGTCCGTGACGTCCTCGACCACGCCCTCGAGCGACGAGAACTCGTGCAGCGCGCCATCGATGCGCACCGCCGTGATCGCGGCGCCTTCGATGGCCGAAAGCAGACTGCGGCGCAGCGCATTACCGACCGTCGCGCCGAAGCCGCGTTCGAACGGCTGCGCCGAGAACTTCCCGTAGCTGTCGGTCAGAGTCTCGGTGTCGATTTCGACGCGCTTGGGGCGTTGGAATCCCTTCCAGAGCATGTTCACTCCTACCTATCTCGATTGCGTTCCAGATGGAAACGTTGATTACTCGCTAGCGATGCGGGGGGCGGAGCCGGGTTCAGACCCGACGCCGCTTGCGGGGACGGCAGCCGTTGTGCGGAATCGGCGTGACGTCGCGGATCGACCGGATGCTGATGCCGGTCGCCTGCAGCGCTCTGACCGCGGACTCCCTGCCGCCGCCCGGCCCCTTGACCAGCACGTCGACCGTCCGCACGCCCATGTCCTTGGCCTGATAGCCGACCGCCTGGGCCGCCACCTGAGCGGCGAAGGGCGTTCCCTTGCGCGATCCCTTGAAACCGTTGCGGCCGGATGACGACCACGTCAGCACGTTGCCGTCCGGATCCGTGATGCAGACCAGGGTGTTGTTGAAGGTCGCGTTGACATGCGCCACTGCGTGGGGCACAACGCGCTTCTCCTTTCTCGCCTTTGCCATGTGTTTCGCCCTCTCTGGCCCTCGTTCGCCTACTTCCCGACCTTCTTCTTGCCGGCCACGGTAGCGCGCCGCGGTCCCTTGCGGGTGCGCGCATTGGTGTGGGTGCGCTGGCCGCGAACGGGCAGGCTCTTGCGATGCCTGACCCCTCGGTAACTGCCGATCTCCATCAACCGCTTGATGCTCTGGGTGACTTCCTTGCGCAGGTCGCCCTCGACGGCACCGGCGTCCTGGACCACCTGGCGAATGCGCCCGGTCTCGTCCTCGGTCAGGTCCTTGACCTTGACCGTCACCTCGACGCCGGCCTCGGTCAGGAGCGACTGAGCCCGGGAGCGCCCGATTCCGTAAATGTAGGTCAGGCCGATGCCGACCTGCTTGTTCTGCGGTAGATCGATTCCCGCGATTCTTGCCATACGAACTCTCCTGGTCCTCTTCAGCCCTGCCGCTGCTTGTGCTTGGGGTTCTCACAGATGACGCGGATCACACCGCGGCGCCTGACCACCTTGCACTTGACACACATCCTCTTGACTGACGCTCGTACCTTCATGATGGACTCCTCTGAACGCCACCTGACACCGAACCGGCCATCAGGTTCTCAGCCTGTAGACGATCCGGCCGCGACCGGGATCGTAGGGAGAGAGCTCGACCAGCACACGGTCTCCCGGAAGAATGCGGATGAAGTGCTTGCGCATCTTGCCCGAGATGTGGGCCAAGGCCTGATGCTTGTTGTCAAGCTCGACCTTGAAGACCGCGTTCGGCAGCGTCTCCACTACCGTGGCCTCAACTTCAATCGCCTCTTCCTTCTTCACTAAGCGTTCCCTTCGTTCTTTGCCCGATTCACCTCATGTCAGGCCGATTCTACTTGTCTCAGACCCTCGCCGTCCCGGCCAGAGCGGCCTCGATCGCAACCGTGACCTGTTCGATCGGGACGTTGCCGTTGACCCGGCGCAGCAGCCCCAGGCCCTCGTAGTGAGCGATCAGAGGCTCGGTCTGCGCCGCGTAGACCTGCAGCCGCTCACGCACGACATCCTCGCGGTCGTCCGCGCCGCGGCCCCGGAGGACGATGCGCTGAACCAGTTCCTCGTCCGGCACATCGATCGTCACGACGTGGTCGATCCGGGTCCCGTTGAGGATCTCCTCGAGCGTTCCGGCCTGCGGCGCGGTCCGCGGATAGCCGTCGAGCAGAAATCCAGCGTCCGCATCCGGCTGGCTCAGCCTGTCCCGAACCACTTCGGCCATCAGCTCGTCGTCGACCAGCGCGCCCGAGGCCATTACGCCCTCGACCCGTCGACCCAGCTCGCTGCCGGCGGCGACCGCCGCGCGCAGCATGTCACCCGTCGAGATAGCCGGAATGCCGAGCGTCTCCGCCAGGCGCGCGGCCTGCGTACCCTTGCCGCAGCCCGGCGCCCCGAGCAGCACGATGCGCAGTGAATCAGCCACGGCGCCCCCGGATCCGGCCTCGCTTCATGAAGCCCTCGTAGTTCCGCATCACGAGCTGGCTCTCGATCTGCTGGAGCGTGTCCATCGCGACGCTGACCACGATCAGAAGCGACGTACCACCGAAGTAGAAGTTGATCCCCATGCCTTCGGTGAGCCAGAGCGGCGCGTAGTTGTCCAGGGTGGAGCCGACAAAGGGTATCCCTCCGACCTTGAAGCCCGCGATCATGAACTCGGGCAGCACGGACACGCCCGCCAGGTACAGGGAACCAACCAGGGTCAGACGGGTAAGCACGCGGTCGATGTACTCGGACGTGCGCCGGCCGGAGCGGATGCCCGGGATGAACCCCCCGTACTTGCGCATGTTCTCGGCGAGGTCGTTCGGGTTGAAGATGATCGATACGTAGAAGTACGAGAAGAAGATGATCGCCGCCACGTAGAGCAGGTAGTAGACGGGCTGCCCCCACTGCAGGGCGGTAGCGATCTGCTGAATCGGTTCGTACTGGATCATCCCGGCGACCGTCGCCGGCACAGTCACCACGGAACTCGCGAAGATGACCGGAATCACACCGCCCGTGTTCACGCGCAGCGGAAGGTAGGTGCTCTGTCCGCCGTACTGCCTGCGGCCAACGATCCGTTTGGCGTACTGCACGGGGATTCGCCGCTGCGCCCGCTCCATGTAGACGATGAAAGCCACGACGACGAGCATGAAGACCGACAGCAACAGGATCTTGATCAGGGACATGGCGCCGCTCTGGAGCTGGCCGAAGAGGCCGAGCACGGCGCCCGGCAGACCGACCACGATGCCGGCGAAAATGATGAGCGAGATGCCGTTCCCGATCCCCCGTTCGCTGATCTGCTCGCCCAGCCACATCACGAAGGCGCAGCCGGTCGTGAGCGAGAGCACGGTGACGAACTTGAACCCGAGGCCCGGGTTGAGGACGAGGTTCGCGCCCCCGGGCGAGGTCAGGTTCTCCAGGAAGAACGCGATGGTCGTCCCCTGGATGATCGAGATGACCACGGTCCCGTAGCGGGTGTACTGGGTGATCTTGCGCCGACCCATCTCGCCTTCCTTGGAGAGCTTCTCGAGATAGGGCACGACCACGGTCAACAGTTGCAGGATGATCGACGCCGAGATGTAGGGCATGATGCCGAGGGCGAAGAGCGCCACACGGCCCAGACTGCCGCCGGTGAAGGTGTTGACGAAACCCAGCACCGTGCCCTGCATCTGCTCCATGAACTCGCTCAGGGCCAGAGGGTCGATGCCCGGAGTCGGAATGATGCAGCCGATCCGGTAGACCGCCAGCAGACCCAGCATGAACAACACCCGATTCCGGAGATCCGGAATCGCGAAGATGTTGCGGAAACTCTCGACGCCCACGAGCTACTCCGTCAGCCGATCACTTCACAGACGCCGCCCGCGGCTTCGATCTTGGCGCGCGCGGAGGCACTGAACCGGTGGGCCCGCACCGTCAACCCGGACGGCGCGTCCCCGTCGCCGAGGACCTTGAGCTTCATGCCTCGGCGCACGCGTCCGCGGGAGACGAGGAGTTCGACATCGATCGTCTCGCCGAGACCTTCCAGATCGCCGACGTTGATGACCGTGTACTCGGTGCGGAAGATGTTCGTGAACCCCCGCTTCGGCACCCGGCGAATCAGAGGCATCTGACCGCCTTCGAAGCCTGGGCGCCTCGAAAAGCCGGACCGCGAACGCTGACCCTTGTGGCCGCGCCCGGCGGTCTTGCCCGTACCCGAACCCGGACCACGGCCAATCCGCTTCCGCGGGCGGCGGCTTGCCTTCGCCGGTTTGAGATCGTGCAGTTTCACTTCAGTCCTCCAGGACCTGGACGAGATGCGGGATCTTCCGCACCATGCCGCGTACTGCCTGGGTGTCCTCGCGCTCGACGACGTGGCGGATACGCCTCAGACCCAGGCTGCGCAGCACGTCACGTTGCGGCCTCGGCCTCCCGATCCCGCTCCGCACCTGCTGAATCCGTATCGTCTTGCCTGCCACTTTCGGCACCTCCACTTGTTGAACTGCCTCCATTCACCGAACCGCCAGCCAGACCGTCAAGCGACTCCAGGCCCCGCAGCGTTCGAACCTGCTTCTCGTTGCGGAGCGACATGAGCCCGGCGAAAGTCGCCTTGACCACGTTCTGAGGGTTCGTGGTCCCCAGCGACTTGGTCAGGATGTCCTGGATACCGGCGCCCTCGACCACGGCGCGCACCGCTCCGCCGGCGATCACTCCCGTCCCCTCCGACGCCGGCTTCAACATGACCCGGCCGGCGCCAAAGACGCCCACCGTCTCGTGCGGGATCGTGCTTCCGGCCAGCGGCACCTGCACCAGGTTGCGCTTGGCGATCTGGATTCCCTTCCGGATGGCGGCCGGAACCTCCTTCGCCTTGCCCGAGCCGTAGCCCACGCGGCCGGCGCCATCGCCGATAACGACCAGGGCCGTGAACGAGAAGTTCTTTCCGCCCTTGACGACCTTCGTCACGCGGTTGATGTCGACAACCTGCTCGAAGAACTCGCTGTCGAGATCGATGTCCCTAGCCACTGTTCACTCCTTTGCTCTCTTGCCGCGTCCGGTTCATCAGAACTCGAGGCCTCCCTCGCGCGCACTGTCGGCGAGCGCCTGGATCCTGCCGTGATACAGGAATCCGCCACGGTCGAAGATGACCGCACGAAAGCCCTTTTCCCTGGCCCGCTCGGCCAGGGCCTGACCGACCGCCTGCGCCGCCTTGCAGCTTCCCGTCGAACCCTCGAGCGCTCCCCGGAGATCCGACTCGAGCGAGCTCGCAAACGCAAGGGTGTTGCCCGACCGATCGTCGATCAGCTGGGCGTAGATATGGCGCCGGCTCTTGTGCACGGCCAGACGCGGCCTCTCCTGCGAGCCACGCAGCTTCTTGCGGACGCGGTATCTCGCCCGCTGCCTCCGGCGGCCGCGGTCAAGCGTTCTCTTTCTGCGCAGGTCACTCATGCCTTGTTTCCTATGCGGTCGCCGCCGCCTTGCCGACCTTGAGCCGGATTTCCTCGTCGCGGTAGCGGATGCCCTTGCCCTTGTACGCGTCGGGCTTGCGCAGGCTGCGCAGGTCGGCAGCGACCTGCCCCACCTGCTGCTTGTCGTTCCCGGAGACGGCAATGCGGTTCGCTCGTTCGTCGATCACCACGTCAACGCCATCCGGAACCGGATAGACCACGGGGTGGGAGTACCCGAGCGCCAGATGCACCTCGCGACCCTTGACCTGCCCCCGATAGCCAACGCCGACGATCTCGAGCTCCTTTCGGAAGCCCTCCGTGACGCCGACGACCGCGTTCGCCAGCAAGGCGCGCGCCAGACCATGCCGGGCCCGTTCCTCGCCGGTCGAGCCGGAGCGGTGCAGAGTCACGACGCCGTCCTCTACCCGCACTTCGATCCCCGCCTGGAGCGGCTGCTGCAGCTTGCCCCGCGGCCCTTCGATCGTCACCGTACCGCCGTTGACCGCGACCGTCGTCTTCTCCGGCAACGAAATCGGCGCTTTTCCTACACGCGACATCTTCTAGTACACCTCACACAGGACCTCGCCGCCGACCCGCTGCCGTCGCGCCTGGGCGTCGGTCAGAAGGCCCTGCGAGGTTGAGAGGATCGCGACTCCCAGGCCGTTCAGCACCGGTTTCAGATCGTCGGCCGCCCGGTAGACGCGGCGCCCCGGCTTGCTGATCTTGCGCAGTCTCGTGATCGCCGGCACGCCCTCCTTGTCATAGGCAAGGAAGATCCGCAGCGTCCGGCCGGGAGGCGAGTCGAACACCTCATAGTCACTGATGTAGCCCTGGTCGCGAAGCACCCGGCACAACGCGAGCTTCAGCTTCGAGGAGGGCGCCTCGGTGCGATCGTGCTTGACGATCAGGGCGTTGCGGATCGTGGTCAAAAGGTCCGCGATGGGGTCGGTTACGGTCATCGGATCCGTCCTTGGATTACTCGAGTTGCCTGGTTTCCTGCCGGCAGCCGCTCAGCTCGCGAACGGCATGCCCAGACCCCGCAGGAGATGCAGTGCCTGGGCGTCCGACTCCGCCGACGTCACGAGCGTCACGTTGATTCCCTTGGAGCCGTCGCTCTTGGAGTAGTCGACTTCGGGGAAGATGAGGTGATCGCGAATGCCCAGCGTGTAGCTGCCGCGACCGTCGAAGCTCCGGTCCGAAATGCCCCGGAAGTCCCGCACCCGCGGCAGCGCGACGGTGATCAACCGATCGAGGAAGTGCCACATCTGGTTGCGGCGCAGGGTGACCCGGCAGCCGATCGGCATTCCCGCGCGCAGCTTGAAGGCGGCGATCGACTTCCGGGCACGGGTGATCACCGGCTGCTGGCCGGCAATCAGCGCCAGCTCCGGAACCGCGTTCTCCAACACCTTGATGTTCTGGATCGCTTCGCCAATGCCCATGTTGAGCACGATCTTCTCCAGCCGAGGCACGGCCATCGGGTTGCCGATGCCGAACTCCTGCTGGAGGCTCTTCGTGACCTCCTCCTGGTACAGAGCCTTGAGTCGGGGAACCATCAGCTCAACACCGCTCCGCTGACCTTCGCGTACCGGGTCAGCTTCCCATCCTCGAGGCGTCGCCGGCCCACTCGCGTCGGCTTGTCCGTGTCCGGGCAGATCACCTTGAGATTCGAGATGTGGATCGGCGCCTCCCGCTCCAGGATGCCGCCCTGGACCTGGCGCTGCGGGTTCGGCCGCTCGTGCTTCTTGACCATGTTCACGCGCTCGACGATCGCCCGGTTGGAACCCGGGAGCACCTGCAGCACCCGGCTGCGCGTACCGCGGTTGCGGCCCGCGATGACCAGGACCTCATCACCCTTCTTGATCTTCAGTCTCTTCCTGTTCTTGCCTGGGCGCATGTCAAATCACCTCCGGCGCCAGCGAGACGATCCGCATGAAGCGCCGCTCCCGGAGCTCACGAGCGACCGGCCCGAAGACGCGGGTACCGATCGGCTCGCGCGCCTCGTTGATCAGGACCGCGGCATTGTTGTCGAACCGGATGTAGCTACCGTCGCGACGGCGCCGTTCCTTGCGGGTGCGGACGATGACCGCGCGGACGACCTGGCCCTTCTTGACGGTGCCCTCCGGCGTCGCCTCCTTGACCGAGGCCGTGATCACGTCGCCCAGCGCGCCGTACTGGCCCGAGGAACCGCCGCGCAGCGTGATGCACGAGATGCGCTTCGCTCCCGAGTTGTCGGCGACATCGAGCATTGTTCCCATCTGGATCATTGGCCCTGCCTACCCTTCCGCCCGCTTGACGACTCGCTGCACACGCCAGCGCTTCCGGCGCGAGAGCGGTCGGGTCGAAACCAGGGACACGACGTCTCCCTCGCGGCAATCGTTCGCTTCATCGTGGGCGACGAACCGGGACGACTTCTTCATCAGTCGGTGGTAGAGCCTGTGCATGACCGTCTTCTCGACCGCCACCACGACCGTCTTGTCCATCTTCGCGCTCACGACCTTGCCGACCCGGACCTGCCGGCGGCCCCGCGCTGTTTCCTGTTCAGCCTTCATGTCATTCACTTCGCCTTCTCGCGCAGAACGGTCAGGACCCGCGCCAGTTCGACCCGCGCGTTCCTGATCCTGCTCGGCTTCTCAAGCTGTCCGATCGACTTCTGCAGCCGCAGAGCGAACAACTGATCGGCCAGTTCATCCTCCTTCTGGCGCAGTTCCTCCTCCGTCAAGTCCCTGAGTTCGCTTGCCTTCATCGCCTCGCCACCTTCAGATCTGCACGCCGTGGCGGGCCACGAACTTCGTCTTGATTCCAAGCTTGTGGGAAGCGAGCCGCATCGCCGACCTGGCGAGCTCGGGCGAAACACCCTCGAGCTCGTAGAGGATGCGCGCCGGGCGCACCACCGCAACCCACTCCTCGGGGTTGCCCTTGCCCTTGCCCATCCTCGTCTCCAGTGGCTTCTTGGTGATCGGCTTGTCCGGGAAGACCCGGATCCAGACCTTGCCCGACCGCTTGATATGGCGGGTAATGGCGATTCGGGCGGCCTCGATCTGGCGCGCGGTGACCCAGCCGGCCTCCTGCGCCTGCAGCCCGTACTCGCCGAAGGACACCACGTTGCCGCCCTTGGCCAGACCGCGGCGACGGCCGCGGTGGTGCTTGCGGAACTTGACCTTCTTCGGCATCAACATCGCTCGTTACTCCTTCGGCTTCCGCTACCCGGTCCTAGGCCGCCGTCCGGCGGCCGCGCTCCCGCGAGAGATCGCCCCGGTAGACCCAGACCTTGACTCCGATCACACCGTAGGTCGTGTACGACTCGGCGAATCCGTAGTCGATGTCGGCCTTCAGGGTGTGCAGCGGCAGACGCCCTTCCTGGTACCACTCGGTGCGGGCGATCTCGTTGCCGCCGAGCCGGCCCGACACCATGATCTTGACGCCCTTGGCGCCGAACCGGAACGCCGACTCCATCGCCTTCTTCATCGCCCGCCGGAAAGCGACCCGGCGCAGAAGCTGCCCGGCGATCGCCTCCGCGACGAGTTGAGCGTCGAGTTCCGGGCGCTGAATCTCCTGGATGTTGATGTGGACTTCCTGGCCCATCTGCCGGCTGAGGTCGTCGCGCAGCTTGTCCACCTCGGCACCTTTGCGGCCGATGATGATCCCTGGACGCGAGGTGTAGATCGTCACCCGCAGCTTGTCCGCTGCGCGCTCGATGTCGATCTGGCTCACGCCGGCATGCATGAGCCGCTTCTTCAATCCGGTCCGCAGCTCGATATCCGATTTCAACGTGCCGGCGTAGTCGCGTTCGGCGTACCAACGCGAGTGCCAGCCCTGGTTGTAGACCAGACGAAAACCGTAGGGATGTGTCTTTTGACCCATGAACGCTCCTAGTCCTGGCTCGGCGCTGGCTGACCGCCGCGGGAATCGACCTTGATCGTGACGTGACTCTGCCGCTTGAGGATGCGGAAGGCGCGACCCATGGGCTGCGGGCGCAGCCGCTTCAGGGTCGGTCCGCCGTCGACGAAGATCTCCTTCACGTAGAGATCGCCGACATCGACTCCCGGCTCCCGGTTCTCGGCGTTGGCCACGGCCGACCGCAGCAACTTGTAGACCGGCCGCGCCGCCGACTTGGTGCTCAGCTGAAGCAGGGTCGAGGCCTCCTCCACGTCACGGCCGCGGATCAGGTCCGCGACCAGACGCACCTTCTGCGGCGACGCCTGCAGGTACTTGAGTCGGGCTATTGCTTCCATCGTTCTCTCTCTGCCTGTGGGGATCTCGGCCCGGGCTAGCGGGGACGCGCCCTGCGCTCCCGCCTGCCGCCCGCATGACCCCGGAAGGTTCGCGTCTGGGCGAACTCTCCGAGCTTGTGGCCGACCATGTTCTCGCTGACGAAGACCGGAATGAACTTCATGCCGTTGTGGACGGCAACGGTGTGCCCCACCATGTCGGGGATGATCGTCGACCGGCGCGACCAGGTCTTGATGACCCGGCGATCGCCGGTCGCGTTCATCGCCGCCACCTTGTCGTACAGGTGATTGTCGATGAAGAAGCCCTTCTTGAGTGAACGTCCCATGCTGTCCTCTGTTCCGTTGCTGCCGCCGACCTACTTGCGGCGTCCCCGCCGCCGAACGATCATCCCGGTCGTGCGCTTGTTACTCCGCGTCTTGTAGCCCTTCGTCGGCTTGCCCCAGGGCGTCGTCGGATGCCGGCCGCCCGACGCCTTGCCCTCGCCGCCGCCCATCGGGTGATCGACCGGGTTCATGGACACGCCGCGGTTGTGCGGCCGGCGACCCCGCCAGCGATTCCGGCCCGCCTTGCCGAGCGAAATGTTCGAGTGCTCCGAGTTGCCGACCTGTCCGATCGTGGCCGAACAGTCGATGTGGACCCGCCGTACCTCTCCCGAAGGAAGCCGGACCTGGGCGTAGGCCCCCTCCTTCGCCATCAACTGGGCGCCGGCACCGGCGCTGCGCACCATCTGGCCGCCGGCGCCGATCTTCAGTTCGATGTTGTGGATGACCGTGCCCAGGGGGATGAACCGGATCGGCAGGCAGTTGCCGACATCGATCTCCGATCCCTCTCCGGACTGCACGGTGGCCCCGACCTTGAGACCCTGGGGATGCAGGATGTAGCGCTTCTCGCCATCGGCGTAGTGCAGAAGAGCGATCAACGCACTGCGATTCGGGTCGTACTCGATGCTGGCCACCTTCGCCGGCACGCCGACCTTGTCGCGCCGGAAGTCGATCCGCCGGTAGCGGCGCTTGTGGCCGCCGCCGCGGAACCAGATCGTCTGCCAGCCCTTGTTGTTCCGGCCGCTGATCCGCTTCTTGCCCTCGACCAGGGGCTTGTGCGGCTTGTCCGTCGTGACCTCTTCCCGCCGCGCGTACTCCTGGAAGCGGCTGGCAGGATTTGTCGGTTTCAGTTTCTTGATCGCCATCGCGGCTCTCGCTACACGTTGTCGAAGAGATCGATCTGGCCCTCGGCCAGCCGTACGTATGCCTTCTTCCAATCGGGGGTTCGGCCGACGAACCGGCCGCGACGACGGACCTTGCCGTGCACGTTCGCGATCCGGACCTCAGCGACCTTGACGCCCGCGAACTGGGTCTCGACCGCCTTCCGCACCTCGATCTTGTTCGCCCGCGAGTCGACCACGAAGGCGATGATGTTGCTCCCATCCCGGAGCTCGGTCGACTTCTCGGTGATCAAAGGGCGCCGCAGCACGTCCTGCACTCTCATTCTTCACTCCCGCCGGGGCCTGACTCGCTCCCGTTCCGTCGCCGTTGCCGCTGGAGCACGTCGGAGAGACGCCCGATCGCGTTCTCGCTGAAGAGCACGTAGCCCCGGTCGACGACGTCGTACACGTTGACGCCCATCGCATCGACCGCCTTGAGCTGCGGATGGTTGCGCGAGGCCAGCATCAGGTTCCGGTTGCCGTGGTCGTCAACGATCAGCGCCTTGCCGTCGACGCCCAGACCCTTGATCCGCTCAGCGAAGGCGCCGGTCTTGTGGCTCTCGAGTTCGAGCGAGTCGATCACCATGATCCTCTCCTCGAGGAGCTTCCTCGACAGCGCCGACTTGAGCGCGTTCCGCTTCTCGTTCCGGGACAGCTTCTTGCGATGGCTGCGGGGATGAGGTCCATGCACGACTCCACCGCCGCGCCGGAGCGGCGAGCGGCGGCTGCCGGCACGCGAGCGTCCGGTGCCCTTCTGGCGGTACGGCTTGACCCCGGAGCCCCGGACTTCGTGCCTGCCCTTGGCCTTGTGAGTGCCCGCGCGCCACGCGGCCCGCACGGCGACCACCGCCAGGTGGATCAGATGCTCCTTGTACGGGTAGGCGAAGACCTCCTCCGGCAAGTCGACCTTGCCGACGGCCTTGTTGTCGAGACTCCTGACTGCAACTTCCGGCATCAGACCGAACTCCGAACCATGACCAGACCGCTGCGGGCGCCCGGAACCGCCCCGCGCAGATAGAGGAGGCCGTTCTCGGCATCCACCTTGACCACCACCAGCTTTTTCGTCGTGACCCGCTTGCCGCCCATCCGGCCGGGAAACCGCATGCCGGGGAACACGCGAGAGGGACTCGCGGACTGCCCGACCGAGCCGGGGGCGCGATGGAACATCGAGCCGTGGGTCGCGCGACCGCCGCCGAACCCGTGGCGGCGCATGACGCCCTGGAATCCCTTGCCCTTGCCTGTGCCGATCACGTCGACCCGGGAACCGACCTCGAAGATCGACACCTCGATCTCGTCGCCCGGCTGGGACTCGTCGGCCGCGTCGACCCGCACCTCGGCCAGATGCCGCATCGGATCGACTCCGGCCTTCTTGAAGTGGCCCCGCCGCGGTTCCGTGATCCGTCTGGGCGGCCGGCTCTCGACCAGGCCGATCTGCACCGCCTCGTAACCGTCGGACGCTTCAGTCTTGCGCTGGACGACCCGGCACGGGCCCACCTCGAGTACCGTCACCGGCACCGCGGCCCCGTCCTCGGTGTAGATCTGCGTCATGCCGATCTTGCGACCCAGCAGTCCCTTCGCCTGGCTGTTGTCAGCGCTCACCGCCCGTTCTCCTCAGTCTCGTGCCTCAGTCCTTGGCGCCTCAGGCACCGAACGCCTTGATCTCGACATCGACGCCAGCGGGAAGCTCCAGCTTCATCAACGCGTCGACGGTCTGGCTGGTGGGCTCGAAGATGTCGAGCAACCGCTTGTGGGTGCGGATCTCGAACTGCTCCCGCGACTTCTTGTCCACATGCGGGGAACGGTTCACCGTGTAGCGGGCAATGTGGGTCGGAAGCGGAATGGGCCCGACCACACGCGCGCCGCTGCGCCGGGCCGTATCGACGATCTCGTGGGTCGACGTATCCAGGATGCGGTAGTCGAAGGCCTTGAGCCGGATGCGAATCTTCTCGTTCATCGTTCCCTCGAATCCCAACCTTCCTCGATCGCCTGACGCACCGGGTTCCGACTACTCGGCGATGTCGGTGACGGTTCCGGCGCCCACCGTGCGGCCGCCCTCGCGA
>JAPPFP010000029.1 GCA_028877275.1 Acidobacteriota bacterium | reverse complement strand
GGTCTCCCATGTGCCGGCCTGTTTCAGGCCGCCGGGAGGGTCGCTCACGTCCAGAATCGATCCCTGCGGGAAGGCTCGGAGGGCAGACGCTGTCAATGGCAACCGAAGACTGCACACTCTGAGGGCCAGGGTCCCCGGTACGGTCGCGGAGACCGCGTACCGGCTGGCCCGCGTGTCGGGCTCTGCCATGGCGCGCCGAGGGGTTTCTTGGCGCCAAGGTATCGTTGCGAGCGGGGAGACCATTGAGAGTCGGGACGTTCGCATTGCTGTGCCTAGTGTCGATGCCGCTGCTGGCGCAGGAGGCCCGGGAGGTGCCGCTGGCGGCGGAGCGAGCCGACCGGCTGATCTTCGAGGCCGGCCTGGTGGGCGGCAACAGCGTTGCCTGCCCCGGAGAGTACGTCGGCATCGAGGGGAAAGTCGCGGGGCCGGTGTCCGTCTACGGCATGGTCGAGACCTATCGCTGCGCCGACTTCGCCGGCTCGGCCAATCGGATCGGGGCTTCGGTTCGGCTCGGGCCATCGGATTGGCTCGTTCGTCCGGCGCTGCGGGCGGGAGTCGAGTACGACGGACGCGACACATCGCCGACGGCCGGACTGAGTCTTACGTTCGGTCGGCGCTACGGCGCCCGCTTCATGGCGCAGCACGGCGAGGTCTCAGGCGGCAAGGACATCCTCCTGTTCCAGATGGGCGCCTACTTCTCCTTCGGAGGGCGCCGCTAGCAGGGAATGTCTCCCAGACGCCACGCGGAGTATCGGCCCGAGATTACGGTGTCCCGATGCCCCAGAGTTCCTGCCGGCGGTCGCTCTGGCCATCATCGGCGTTGCGCCATGACTCCTCGGCCGACTGAGAGGCCGGCGTGACGAGCAACCCTCACTTCGTTTACGTCATTGGAGCGCAGACGCCCGATGGGGGCGGCTACGAGGCCTACAAGATCGGGTCGTCGGCAGCGCCGGCACAGCGTCTATTGACGCTCCAGACAGGCAACCACCGGACACTCGATTTCGTGCACCTATACCGCTTTCGCCACAAGGACGCTGCTCAGCACTTTGAGCGTGGCCTGCAGGACGATTGCCGGGGGTACGCGATCCGTGGAGAGTGGATCGGCTATCCGGACCTCTCTGGGCTGGGTGACTTCATCAAGTCCAGCCTCGAAGCCCGACTTGGAAGGGTCAAAGTAAAGGCCGTGGATTTGACTGGGTTTGTCGCGACGTATGGCTTGGTCGAAGAACTCTCCGAGGGGTTGCTCATGGGCATGCTGAGGCCGAGATTGACGGTCGATGAACTCGACAACGTTCTCCGACACAAACCGGGCAAACCCCTAGCTGCTGTACAGTCCAGGAACGACCTCCCTTAGGGGAGGAGAGAACGGTGAGCGTGCAAGCGACCCCGGCCGCCACCAAGCGTCCTCCCAAGGCACTGAAGGGCTGGAGCCTCCCACATTCCCCAGAACCCGAAGGCTAGGGTTTGATGGCAAGGGACGAGCCACGCCTACGACCCGCAGTACAACAAGCGGGTCGAGCGGCGGCGGGCTTCAGCCTCGATGAAGTTGGCGACCCTGCGGCGTTTGGTCCGGCCCTATAAGGGCGAGACTCAGTAGCGATTCCAGTTGCCAGTGCAACCTTCAGTGCTCGCGGCCCTAAGGGCAGCGTCCAAGCCACTCAGCCGCACCGTTCCGCGAAAGGCGTCCACGGTCCGCCCGGAACTGTCGATCGCTGCAAGCTCAATTGGGATAGTCGAGAGCGGCGCACGCCGCGACGATGCGGTAACGCCTGTCCATTCACTCGGCGATCAACCACGACACGGGAACCGCCCGCAGCGGGTTTTCGGAGCGCGACCCTGACAAGCCTACCACAGGTGACCTCCACGTGGTTGGCCGTGGGGCGGTGGTAGGATCTTCTTGATGAAGGCCGCCGAAAGACAGGATCTGATCGACAGGCTCAAGCAGCAGCAGGAGCATCTCCGACATGTTATCCGCGCCTTGGAGAGGGAGCAACGGAAGAACTCAGAGCGAGCCTATAGGGCTCACGAGACCCGCCGGAAGCGGAAACGGACCATGCGCTAGGCACTCGCAATTCGGCCATCTTCGTCGCTAGGCGACTTGCGGCCCCTGTGCATCTAGGTGGGCATAGCCCATGCCACGCCGCTACGCCGTTCCCACAGGAGACACAACGCCCCTGGGAATGGCGATTCTCGACCCCTGATCGGACCCAGCCCGTCGTCCTGCCTACCGTTACGGCAGTGGGCGACGTCTAGCCAAGCAGCAAGGACGGCAGCACGCCATCGGCAGCGACCAAGGGGGCGACGGACGCCAGAGCGATCCCTGCCGCCCACTTCACCAGTCGTACTTCAAGCGACCCCGCAGCACCCTTCGGGAATGAGGAGGCCCCTCGACTCGCCTCCGACTGTGGAGGCGACCTGCGATCAGCCAGCATGCACAGCACGTATCTGCGAAGGTGTCTCTCTCTCCCTGGAGAATCACCTCTACTGGGGCGACAAGGGCTTCTTCGATCTGCGGGTCCGGCAAGCCACGATCGCCACGATCTCCTCTAACGACCTGATCGAGCCAACGGTCCTGATCGATCTCGCCAACTGCCTCACCGACTTCATCCGATTCATGTCCGGCGAAGACTGTCACGCTCGCGGGCTGGCGTTCCACCGCCACGATCGTAAACTGGCCGATGAGTCCCATGCGGATCGAAGAGTTGGCATGGGCCTGATGAACCCCGATCCTGAACATCAGCTACAAGGATGGGGAGACATGCTCGTGCACCAACGGGACATCGCAGGTCACGAGGCGGAGATCTTCGAGCGGTGGTTCCGCGTCCATGCCGAGAGGCGTTACGCTGTGGGTATCCTCGACTGGATCATGACGAGTGGATCCCGTCCGGACGCCGCTGTCGTGCTGACGGTTGGTGCCATTCAGAAGTTCGTTGGCCGGAGTAACTGCCTCGCCCCAAAGAACCAGTATGAGCGGTTCCTTCGCGACTTGGGATTGTACGCTTGGGGTGTCGATGTCACCGCCATGGACAAGTGGCTCGGGGACCTGCGCAACATGTCTGCTCACGGCGACCCGCTCCCAGCAGGAAGGGGCGTGCTGGAGACGTTTTGGTTCGTTGTCGCGGCGATGAGGGTCTATTCCCTCCGGCAGATCGGGTTCGGTGAAGAGCAGTGTCATCGCATCGCCATCCGCCATCGCGGCCTAAGAGAAGCACTGAAGCTGCCAGCACCAGAACCGGACGGGAAGATGATGAACTCGCGTGGCTGGATCATGAATCGCGCCAGAAAGGGGCAAGGCTAGCGAAGAGGCCGGCAGGGCTAGCTCGCGCTGTACCCTTCGCAGATAGGCGTACCTCCCCGCGGAGATTCTGGCAAGTGGTCGTCCGGCTTTTCGACGGCGCGGCGGCCGTGACGGTGAGGTGGATGTCCGGATCGAGGCGATTCTAGGCCGTAGCCGAACGACCGTAGGCTGCGTTTCTGTAGTAAGCGGGACCCGTTGGGGGAAGGTCCTTGAGCGTCGTCTCTCGAAAGTACCTGCGTTCTCTTGTACTTCGCCGGACTCCGTGTGAGAAGGGAGCGAGGCGGGGACGATCCATAGCCAACTCCTGTACGACCCCGGGATATCGATTGCGGTTCCGGAACCGGGCCGATGCCACCCTCCTACCGTGATGCATCGAGGCGTCATTCCTCTCTCCCTTCTGGTGCTAGCGGGACCGAGGTACTGGATTCTGCCGTTCTTGCCTCTTAGTTGGCTGGCCGCTCGAGCTGCACTGGTGCTTGCTGGTGGTCCAGGGATTTAACCCGATGCGGCCCAGAACGCCCTGATTGGGGTACCCGTCGCGGTTCTCGCGGTGTTTCTGGGCGGACGGATTGTCGCGGGCGAACTCGACGAGCACACCCTGGAGATTGCCTACACCGTCCCCGGCGGGACGCATCGGGTCTGGCTCGGAAAGCTCGCAGCTGCGGGAATCCTCCTGTGCGCCAGTGTGGGACTGATGGCTGTCGCCACCTACATTTTCTTCACCCCCTTCCCCTTTCTCCAGACGCTCTACGGCTCCATTCAAGGCATGGTCTTCTACCTCGTTGCCTCCATGGGTCTTGCCACGCTCTTCCGCAGCGAAGTCGCTGGCGCTCTGGCGAGCGTGGGCCTGCTCGCCTTCAACGGCCTTATCGCGCGCTTCGGCGCCATCCAGATTCGCATTTCCCCGTTCTGGAATCCCTCGGCGATAGAGGACATCGACCCGGAACGCTTGCTGGCCCTGTCCCTCCAGAACCGAATCGGCACCGCGCTGATCGTCGCCGCCGTCATTGCCCTGACGTTCTCCAGGGCTGAGCGTCGAGAGAAGATGCTCGGTGCCTAGGAATCGACGTGCCAGATGGTGTTGGGCGGCCGCCGGAGGCTTAGTGCACAGCGCCGCTCTCGCAATGGCGGCAACAAGCCTCGCTATTCCCGTGCTTCATCGCCTGGCTTGGCTCGCGTCGCACGATCCGGCAGCACCAGGCGCTGATGAAGTGATTCGGCAACGTGGGCGCTCCGACTGTGGTGCCGCCGCGCTTGGGATGGTCCTCAGTCATCACGGCATTGAGGGGGCATCCCTAGACGAGCTTGAAGCCGCGCTCCGAATCCGATCCGACGGCACGAGTCTCCTGGCGCTCAGCCAGGCGGCTGGAGAGCGCGGACTGGCGAGCCGAGGTCTGCGACTGAACGTCCAAGACTTGGGCAACGTATCCATGCCGGTGATCGCCCACGTGCACGACAGCCACTTCGTAGTCGTTCGTCGCGCCGGCGAACAACTGATCGTAGACGATCCCGAGATCGGCCGGCTGCGAATGAGCGCGAGGACCTTCGACCGCGCTTGGAACGGCATCGTCCTGACCTTCGAGCGGACGGAAGGAGATGTACCTATGTAGTACACGCGTCTCGGAATGGGGTATCTGGAACTGCCGTTGGCGAACGGCGCCGTCATAGCGGCAGAGAACGCGGTCTTCGAGGACCGTGGCAACGGCAACCTGATGTGGACCGGCGAAGTCCCGGGCGCGGGCTACGAGAGCGTCCTGTTCACGGTGCAGGACGGACATCTCGTCGGCTGGTTCGGGGTGCCGGGAGGGCCGAAGCACACCGTCCACGCGGGACCGGACGGCCGTGGATCGTTCTCGATCGAAACTGGGCCGGTTGGCGACTGGTGCCGCGCGGAGGCCGGTCCGCGCGGCGACGAGGTTCGGGGCGCGGCCGCGACGGCGCATCGACTCGAACCCGCGGTCTCCGGGTCGAACGGCGGCAGCCTGGACATTCTCCTGGTCTACAGCGAGGGAACGGCCCGCTGGTGGCGGGACATGGGCGGTCCGGCCGTGGGAGTCCAGCAGTTGGCCGATTACCTGAACATGGTCTTCCGCAACGGAGCGGTTCCGGCGACCGCCAACCTGATTCCGGTCGAGTGGACCCCGGAGCGGTCGCCCCGCCCCGACACCAACGGCGGACACTATCTGTGGAACGGATTCGCGGAGAAGTGGCACCAAGAATTCGAGTTCAGCCCGACGGTCGAGGCCCTCAAGAGGCGGCACAAGCCGGATCTGGTGCATTTCATCGCGAGTCTTCCCGGCGCGTCGTCGTCAACAGCTGGGCCACGCCGACCGCGTTGGCGAGCCACAATCCGGAGATCGACAAGACGCTGGATCAACTGAACAAGGAGGTGTCCTCGCTCTCGGCGGAGAGCAGTACCGCCTCCGCGGATCTGTCGAGACTGAAGGATAAGGATGCCGCCAGCCGAATCGTGCCGGGTGAATCGCTCTCGCGGGAGGAATCAGGGCGCCTCCGGGAACTTCAGGACGAACTAGGAGACGCCTGCCGCGGGACACCGTCATCGATGACCGACGCGAAGTGCCGCGAACTGACCAATCTGGTCAAGCTGAGGGCACTGAGCGAATTCGTTCCCGGAGAGCCGTTGACCAGCGCCGAATCCGGTCTTATCGCCTCGCTGCCCGCGAAGATTGCCAGCTTGAACGAGGAACGCAGAAAGAAGGAACGCGAGACCGAACGGTTGAAAGACCTGTCCACCGGTAGCACATACAAGATGAGGGACGTGACGCACGAGACCCTGAGTTTCTCGAACGTTCCGCTCGTCACGGCACATGCAGGAGAGGAGTTGGCGATTCAGGTCTGGGAAAACGATGTCTTCGAGTCCGATCTCCGGGGCAACGGATGGGTGACGCTGACTCGCAGCGTTCTCGATGACGGCGAGTTACGTGTTCGCATGGGACCTCATGTGGACTACGTCGAGCTTCGATTCCGGCCGGCACTACCGCAGGACGAGTAGGTCGGCATGAAGTGAAGCCTGCGTGGAGTCCGTGTCGGGTAAGTAGAACACCGGCAACAACTGCTCGAGCGCGCTAAGCGCCACCCGTGCCGGGCCTGAAGAGACGCCTCCGGGGGAGTCCACCATGACAGTCTGTTTCTCTCGAATGCGGCACGCAGTGGTCCGCGGCACCGGGAGAGCGTCGGGGCCGGCCGGCGACGAACTACGTACTCGACGGGTCCCGGTCGGGCCAATCAGTGGCGGCGCTCATCTTCGACGGCATCGAAGAAGTCAGCGGTCATGCGAACGAGGGAACGAGCGAGGAAAACGCCGGCGGTCCATGAAGCCGTAGCGAGCAAGGCGACCGAGACAGGCAACCTCCAACATGGCGCTCGGATCTACCAAGGTGGGGCCTGTTGTTCGACTCCGGCAGACGCGCTTCCGTGGCTCGGTTCGACCGGAAGCTGAGTCCCTCGGACGTGCCGGGATCTGGCCGGTATTGCGCAGATCTGGCCGGAATCCGCTAACCAGCGTCCTTTTCTTCTTCGGCGTTCTGCCTCAGAGTTACAGGGTGGAGGTCGCGGCGCACGGGCCAGTTGAAGAGGACCAAGGTGGCCCGAGACCTTACGCATGCTCTCCCTCCGAAGATAGGAGCCTGAGGAAAGCACCTGGCCCGTGGTCGCGGCGTCCTCCACCAATCGCATCTACCGAGCACCGTCGGGCGGCGGTCGGCGCCGCCGAAAGGGAGGCAGCATGAACCCTCATTCTCGCTCGTTGGACGTGGCGCGACTCCAGCGTGAGGCGCGCCGCGCAGCGCGTTTCCGCAAGATCGTTCGAGCCCGGTCGCGGTGGGGCGATCCGTTGCTCGCCGGCGCGCTGCTGGCCTTGGCCGTGTGGGCGATGGCCGAGATCCACACCGCGGAGCCGGCCGGCGGCATGTTCGCGCTGGTGAAATCGGATCTGGCTCCCTAGCGACGAAACGAGTAGAAGTAGCGGACGCGGTTTCTGCCCTAGAGAGGGGAGCGAAGGATCCGCTCCGAGTCGAGGGTGTAGAGTGCCGTTCTGTTGCGCGGAAAGCCGCTTCCAGGAACTCCGGGCGGATCCCGCTTCGATGTCTGCGGCCTGATCGCGCTTGTCAACGAGCAGAACGGTCGCGTCATCCTGCACGCGGTACGCCACTCGCTGCTCCAGCGCCAGGCCGAGACGGTCGGACTGCCGCTGCGGTTCTTGCCGCTGGACCCGACGGGTACGACGACTGAGCGAAATGCCGCCCTCGCCCTAGGCTTCGGAGAACTGCGGAGGCGCGAAGCAGACTGCGTCGCCTTCGGCGACCTGTTCCCACTGTGGGGCCGGGACACGCGCGTTCATGCGGACGCCGTGCTGGAAGCCGGCCTGTCGGCCTGGGTGTGCTCGTTCGAGAGTTTGGCCTCGAAGAACTCCTCGGCCGCGAAGGCGACCGCGTTGTCGGCGTCCGTGAGGATGGCCGGCAGGCTGGGTTTTGGCGTCAGTTCGGTGGTCACCACGACTCAGTGGTAACGTCGCAAAGCAGATTCGATCCATGAACCGACACGCCACCTCCCGCCGCACCTTCCTCAGGACCGGCGCCGCAGCCTTCGCCGGCGCGGCACTCCGCCCGGAAGGGCTTCTCGCCGATCCCTACGCCCCGCTCGGTTCCCAGCCGACCCCGACTCGGCCCGGCATTCCAGCCGCGCCGACCACCCGCTCCTCTCCCATCGTCGTTCAGGGCGTGGTGCGCTCCCGCGGCCGCGGCATCCCCCGGGTCCCGGTCTCTGACGGCGTTCAGGTCGTGGACACTGACGCAGATGGCACCTTCGAGATCCTCACCCGGTCCGAGCGCGGGTTCGTGTGGTTCACGCCGCCATCCGGCTACCGCATCCCCCTCAACCGCCCCGGGACCGCCCGCTTCTACCAGGCGCTGTCGGGCCGGCAGCAGCAAACAGCGACCTTCGACCTCGAACCCGACCCGGTGCCCCAGGACGACCACACCCTGCTCCTCCTCGGCGACATTCAGGCGCAGGACGAGCGGGAGACCGGCCTCTTCCTGGGCCAGTCGGTGCCCGATATCAGCGAGACGATCGCCGGGCTCGGCGGCGAGCACGCTTTCGGCATCTCGTGCGGCGACATCATGTACGACAACCTCTACCTTTATCCCGACTACGAGCGCGGGGTGCGGATGATGGAGGTTCCCTTCTTCCAGGTGGTCGGCAATCACGACCTCGATTTCCACAGCTTCACCGACCGCGCGTCGGCCGAGACCTTCAGCGACCACTTCGGGCCCACGTGGTACTCCTTCAACCGGGGCGCCGTCCACTACGTGGTGCTCGATGACGTCTTCTGGTACGGCGAGGGATATCTGGGATACCTCGGAGCCGACGTCCTGGCCTGGCTGGAGCAGGACCTGGCGAGGGTGGAACCAGGCTCGACCGTGATCGTCGCCACCCACATTCCCGTCCTGGGCAGCCTGCACACTCGCATGGGCGACGAGAAGCCGCGCACCGACCTTGCGGTCGTCAACCGCGACGCGCTCTACCGCCTCCTCGAGCCCTTCAACGCGCACATCCTGACGGGTCACACGCACGAGAGCGAGCACGTCTTCGAGCAGGGCACGCACGAGCACGTCACCGCGGCCGTCTGCGGCGCCTGGTGGAGCGGCCCGATCTGCTACGACGGCACCCCCAACGGCTATTGCGTCTACTCGATCCGCGGCGAGGAGGTGCGTTGGCGTTACAAGGCCACCGGCTACCCCGCCGATCACCAGATGCGTCTCTACCGCACGGGGTCCAATCCGGCCGCCCCCGGCGAGTTGATCGCCAACATCTGGGACTGGGACCCCGAATGGACGGTCCGCTGGTTCGTCGACGGCGAGCCTCGAGGCGAGATGGAGCGCCACCGCGGACTCGATCCCCTGAGTGTGGAGCTGCACACCGGGCCTGACCTGCCGCCGCGGCGCGAGTGGGTCGAGCCGGTCCCCACGGATCATCTCTTCCGCGTCGCGTTGACGGGCCGTGAGCGAGTCGTCCTGGTCGAAGCCACAGATCGGTTCGGACGGGTGTATACCGAGGAATGGCGAGGGTAGACAGGCGCTGGCCGAGAACGATCATCCCGTGCGAATCGGCCCACCAGCGGTTTCGCCAGTCGGGGTGTCTGCGTATCGGTAGCCTCCCCCACGCCCCAGCTGGTCGGCGGCGACGAAGGCGGGTGGGTGGGCCTGGCCTTCCCGCCGCGGCGGCGTCGGCCTCGAAGTCGTGGTCGACCCGGACCGCCAGGTGGGGCGGGGTGTCGGAGGACACTCGGCGACGAGGAAGGGGTAGATCCGCCGGGATCCGCAAACCTGGGCGACGTTTCAACGATAACACCTTTTTCCATGAGGAAAGGGGTGTCCATCGACGGCTAAGCGCGGGTATCGCGCGCCTCCCCCAGGGGCGGTGGACCACGGCGAGATCCCTGTCCCCCGGCTGACGCGCGAGCTTTGGCGCTGGATCGCGCCACTGCGCCTCCTAGACTGAGTGGGGCTAGTTGCCCCTCGAAGTGGAGGTGGCAGTGTTCCTATCGATTCCCGACTTCGCGAACAGGACCACGTTGGGGGACAGTTAGTCACCGCGATTAGCCGCAAGCGCTCTTGTTCTAGAGACTTCGACTGATTCCGGGCGGAAAGGAGTGATCCGCCCAGATCGTGCTTTGCAACAACCGCCGACTGCAGGCGGCGATGCGCTCGTCGCGCCTGCCGGCGGTCAAGACGCTCGACCAGTTCGACTCCAGCTTCCAGCCCAGCATCAAGCGGGAGCAGATCGAGAGCCTCCACGAGCTGGGCTTCCTGGCGCGCGCCGAGAATGTGATTCTTCTGGGCCCGCCGGGAGTGGGCAAGACCCACCTGGCCATCAGTCTGGCGATCGCCGCCGCCGAGTCGCGCGCCCCCAGCCCGCTGGCGGCCCTGATCGAGTCGCTGACCGAGGCCAGGGCCGCTGGCAACCTGTCGCGCCGGCTCCGGGTGCTTACCCACCCGGCACTGCTGGTCGCGGACGAGATCGGCTACCTGCCGATCACGCAGGACGGCGCCGTGCTCTTCTTCCAGTTGATCAACGCCCGACACGAGCGGGCGTCGACCGTCCTGACGTCCAACAAGGGCTTCGAGGAGTGGGGCGGCGTGCTCGGCGACGAGATCATGGCGGCGGCACTGATCGACCGCCTTCTGCACCACTGCCACATCGTCAACATCCGTGGCAACAGCTACCGGATGAGAGCGCACCAGGACCTCCTCTGGACCGCACAGGAGAGGCGCTGCGGAAGGTGGAACCGTCGTGACTGCCAACCCCCTGGCTGCGGCCCGATCATGGCAGCCGGTGTTCTGGACGACGGCCGGGCCGACGCGGCCGGTGTCGGTCTCCGGTCGCTCCGATCCCTACGGCCGACACCGGAGCCCACGGGGCGGACCGCACTGCTGCTACTGCCTCGCCAACCACGGAGAACGTGAGACACTTTCAGTTGCCACAAGTGGGACATTTTCGGTTGCCATTGACAGCCGGTTTCACGAAGCCGAGCCAAACTAGAGCGGCCCGCCACGGAGAGACGCAACGG
>JAPPFP010000025.1 GCA_028877275.1 Acidobacteriota bacterium | reverse complement strand
ACGGCCTCATGGATGGAGGCTGGTACTGGATCAACGACATGGCCAACTCCGCCGTCTCGCCGCTGATCGCCAAGGATGCTCTCGCGGGGATGGAAGTGATGCCGACCGATCCGGGCGGCGTCGATCTGTCCGCGGGAGCGTACGGCTCCCTCGTCAAGCACGCGGCCTCCGGTCGTGTGGGGATCCTGCCGCACTTCGTGCCGTCGGCTCCGGTCGACATTCCGGACCCGGTGCCGGCTACGGTCTGCATGCCCGAGTGGAACTCCAGCAGGCAGGTCTTCTACGCCAACGAGGAAGACTGCATGCTGGGCGACGGTGGCACCGAGATCGCCATGACCAGAATGACGTCCGACGGGCGTTCGGCCACCCCGGTGAGCATGGTCCACCGGAATCCCAGGGGCGGCAGCGACGTCGAGGTCGCTCTCGACCTTTGGGGCAACGGTTCGGGCCATGTCAGCCACACGATGAACCCCCATCTCGGATGGGACCTGTCCGTGCCTTCCTGGTACTCGCCGAAGCCGGAGCCCTTCCAGACGAACTTCTTCCTTTCGTTGGATCCCAATGACGTTCTGGGTACTGGACTGTCGGATGCGGGCGTCAGCCTCGAGGCTGGCAGGTTGGTGACCACCCCTGGCGAGCCTGACATTGTCCCGGCTCCTGAGACGGGCAACGACACAGCGACTCCGGCGCGTGAGGACGGCTTCTACATGTCGACCACCACGCACACGCCGCAGTGTGTTCAGAACGTCCACGAGGTCGAGGATGGCGCTGGAGTTTCGACCTATTACCTCCAGTTCCAGGCTGCCAGCGGCAGCGACCCAGTGAACATTCAGATCACTGGTGACGACGCTACAGGCGCGGTCACAGGCCTCGCCAACGATGCGAGCTACGACGCTCTGGCTACGTGGGTCACCACGCACAACAACACGCCGCCGAACACGAAGATCAAGGTCGTGTCCGCCCGTGTGGGCGTCGGGGCCGATGGAGTCCTCGCCGACAACGCGGACACCGCAGACGTGGACGAGTCTGCAGACAACACGGACGTGATGTTGCCTGCGGTGGTCTGCGCCACGATGCCGGCTCCTGCTTCGGAGTCGACGACGCGGTACGTGGGCGCGACGATCTCGATCTCGCCGACAACGACGTACTGCAACTCGGACAACAACCGGACGGCAATTGTCTACGTCCTCGCGTACTCGGCGAACACCGCGCACGGCGACCAGGTGACGCCGATGCTCTACCAGCACCCCGGTCCTGGTTGGAGAACCGGCCTCAACGCCTCGACGGCGTTGCAGGTGCACTGTCCTCTCGAGTAGGGGAACGCAAGAGGTTGACACGGTAGCGTCCTTGGGGGTTCATCGGATGATCACCAGCATCCGACTCCTTGCCCCGGGACGCAACCGGGCAGCGATGGAGTTTCAAGCTTAGGCCGTCTGTCCAACAAAACCTGAGTGATGAATAGCGCATAACCCGCTCTTCGTCGCTGCCAACCTTAGTCGGGGCGGTTGGCTTCACAGCCTGCCGCCCCTCTTCTTTGCGCGATACAGTCGACCACGCCGTGCCGCAGATTCCGACCGACACCTGGCAGGCCGAGATTCGCGCCGAACTGGCCAATCTCGAGGAGATCGGCCTGGCCACGAAGCCGGAACCAGGCGACCTGCCGAGCCTGCGCGGCGTGGAGGTGCACGGGATCTCGATACCGCTGCTGCGGGCGATCGGCGGCGACCACCTGATCTACCTCGACTTCAAGCAGCGCTACGACCTGGACCGCCGGCTGCGCGAGGCGGAGGAGGCGGGCCGCGCGGAGGTCGTCGCCGGCCTTCGCAAGTGCCAGCAGCGGACCGGCGTCCTGGTGGCCGACGTCTCCGGGCACAAGGTGACCGACGCCCTCGTCGCCGCCATGCTCCACCAGGCCTTCCTGCTCGGGGCGTACTACGAGCTGGACCTCTTCGGCGAGATCACCACCCGGCTCTTCGAGCACATCAACCAGCGCTTCTACAAATCGACCACCCTGAACAAGTACCTCACGATGGTCTACGGAGAGGTGTCCGAGCAGGGCAGGTTCCGCTTCTTCTCGGCCGGCCACCCGGCGCCCCTGGTGTTCGCCGGCCGCCCGGGCCGGATCGAGCACCTGCCCGAAGACCAGCTCGTCCGCTTCCCGCCGGTCGGCATGTTCGCGTCGAACGCCTACATGGACGAGCGCGTCGACCCCGGCCCCCTCGGCTACAAGCGGCCCTACGAGGTCAGCGAGGTGGAACTGCTGGAGGCCGGCGATCTGCTCCTGCTGTACACCGACGGCTTCGCCGAGCACGGTGGCGGCCGGTATCTCGACGACCGCGCCGAGGCCCTGCTCGAGGCGGTCCGCGGCGAGTCGGCGCCGGAGATCTGCGAGACGCTCAGGAAGGACCTGCTCGCCTTCGCCGCGCCCGAGGATGACATCACGTTCGTGGTGGTAAAGAAGACGGAGTAACGCCGATGACCAGAACCGGTCTGCCCGCTCTCGCCCTGATCGCCCTCGCCTGCGCCGCTCCGTCTGGCGACGAAGCCTCCGGCCAGCCTCGCGCAGGCGCCGCCGGCGCCGCTTCCAGCGCCCCCGCCGACCGCGTCGCCCTCTTCGGCGACATGCACATCCACACGATGTACTCCCACGACGCGTTCATGGGAACGGTCCGCACGACCCCTGACGACGCCTACCGGTACGCCCAGGGGGAGGCGATCCCTCATCCGTCCGGTGAGTCGATCCGCCTTTCCGGCGCGCCGCTCGACTTCCTCGCGGTGACGGACCACGCGGAGTACCTGGGCGCCCTGGCGGCGCTGATCGATCCGGACAGTCCGACCTACGGGCACCCGTTGACCGAGGATCTGTTCAGCGGCGAGGGTCGCGACGCTCGCGCGCGGCTGGGAGCGCTGAGCCGGTTGCGGGAGCTCGGCCGCGCGGGCGACCCGATCAACGGCCCGGAGGTGCGGGCAAGCGCCTGGCAGCGGGTCATCGAGGCCGCCGAGCGGCACAACGATCCGGGCCGGTTCACCGCCCTGATCGGCTACGAGTACACGATGGGGGTGGGGGGCCGCCACGTGCACCGGAACGTCATCTTCCGCGGCCGCGAGGCGCCGGAGCTGCCCTTCAGTTCCCTGGACGGCGACCCCGAGGATCTCTGGAACTGGCTCGACGGCCTGCGCGAGGAGGGCATCGAAGCGCTGGCGATGCCGCACAACATGAACCAGAGCGACGGCCTGGCCTTTCCCGACCGGGAGACCTGGAAGGGTGCGGAGATCGACGCGGAGTTCGCGGCCAAGCGGATCCGGAACGAGCCGGTGGCCGAAATCAGCCAGCAGAAGGGCACGTCGGAGGTGCATCCGTCGCTGTCGCCGAACGACGAGTGGGCCGACTTCCAGATCGTCCAGTACTACCTGGACCGGGTGAACAACACGGACCCGATCTCGGTCTTCAAGGGCGGCTACTGGCGGGACGCGCTGCTGACCGGGCTCGAGATGGAAGAGCGCCTGGGTGTGAACCCCTACGCCCTCGGCGCGGTCGGCTCGAGCGACAGCCACGTCTCCGCCGGCTCCTTCGAGGAGGACAACCGCTTCACGTCGAGGACGAACACGCCCCAGGCGCGCGGCTCCGCCTATCGCGAGGAGGACGGCGGCTGGGAGAACTTCTGGACGCCACGCCAGGCCACCCACGGCACCGGCGGCCTGGCCGGCGTATGGGCGGAGTCGAACACGCGCGCCGCGATCTTCGACGCGCTGAAGCGCCGGGAGTCGTTCGCGACTTCGGGCACCCGCATCCGCGTCCGTTTCTTCGGCGGCTTCGGGCTCGATGAGGCGATCGGCGGTGCCGCGGACCCGATCGCCGCCGCGTACGAAGCCGGCGTCCCGATGGGTGGCGACCTCGGTGGACCGGGGAGTCGCACACCGGGTGCGCCGGCGTCCCCGCCGGCATCTGGAAACTCTGCGCCCAGCTTCCTCATCTGGGCGCTGCGCGACCCGGAGAACGCCTGGCTGCAGCGGGCTCAGGTCATCAAGGGCTGGCTCGAAGACGGCGAAACGCAGGAGCGCGTCTACGACGTCGCCTGCTCGGACGGCCTGGAGCCGGACCCCGAGACCCATCGTTGCGCCGACAACGGCGCCCAGGTCAACCTCGACGACTGCTCGATCAGCCGGGACAAGGGCGCCGTCGAACTCCGGACCACCTGGACCGACCCCGACTTCGACCCCGGCGCCCGCTCCTTCTACTACGTCCGCGTACTCGAGAATCCGACCTGCCGCTGGTCCACGTGGGACGCCCTCAGCCTCGGCATCGAACCGAACCCCGACCTACAGCCGACGCACCAGGAACGGGCCTGGAGTTCGCCCATCTGGTACACCCCGTAGTTCCACACTGGGTGCGCCGGCGTCCCCGCCGGCTGCCGCCGCAGGCGGCTATGAGTACGCGCGAGGCGTCAGCCTCGCTCCTTCAAGAAGAGGCCTTTGGCGTACGATTCAATCTCGATTCGCCTCCGCTCCACGGCGTCGCCCGAAAGCCGGCGAGGACACCGGCGCACCCAGTGTGCAGGCGCTTCCGACCGCGGATGCTGCCGTTTTGGGACCTCTACCGCCAGATCCGCAGCAGAATTGGCAGTTCCGGTACCGTTTCTCCAGCCTTCGGAGCTTCGGCGACGACTTGAGCGGTAGGCCTACAAGGGGACCTCTACTCCGATCCGGTTCGCCACCGGGGTGTAGATATCGAGTGTCGTCTCGGGTGTCTTGACGGTGACGATTACTGAGTAGCGGACCGGTCTCTGTTGTAGCTGCGGTCGCTCCTTCCACCAGCCGCCGACCGGAAAGACCGCCAGGTACCCTCGCTCTGCGAGGTCGGCTGCCGCTCCCGTCCACCAATCCGAGTGGATGGAGCCTCGATTCCGATGTGTGGGGCCGATGGTCCATCCCGGGTCTCGGGGAGTCGTACCGGGCCGATCCTCGCTCTGGGCATTCTTCGAGACGCGAGCGCGAAAGTCCTCGAGTTCTTCAGTCGCCGCTTTGATCGCGAATCTCAGACCGTGTGAGGCATAGCGGTGCCGGTACTTCCAGCCACGCCGAGCCGGGTTCGGTTCAATGAAGTAGGAGACCGTTACGCGTAGCTCCACAGTCTCGGATCCCAGGCTCGACAGCTCTTCCCGCGGCCATGGGAGCGCGTGGAGGCCGAGGTCCTTCGTAACCACTCGGCCATCCCTTTTCTCGAAGGGCTGCAACGAGTCCTGGGCGACGAGAGTCAGCAGGTTCGAGGCGCTCCAGCTTGCCCGTTCGAGATCAGGCACGCCGTAGCCGTAGCGGCGGAGGAGAAGGCGGGTCCGGTCGCCGGGCGATCTGCCGGTGGTAGCGGTCTTCATCTCCTGTGTCCACTCAGCCGAATGAACAAACAGGCCGCGCACCGTTTCGGGCCAGAAGTCCGGGTAGCGCGCCATGAGCCTCGCAGCCATGCGCGCTGCTTGCGCCGTGGCCGCGCTGGTGTCGCCCGTTGTGGTCAATAGCCTCGCCGTCTGGCGAGAGTGGGTCGGTGGGGCGTGGCCGGATCATAGCTGGTCCGACCCCTTGGAACCTCGCTCCTTACAAGGAGAGGCCTTCGGCACAAGGAGAGGCCTTCGGCCTCACGATTCGACTTCGGTCGCCACCGCTCCGCGGCGTCGCCCGAAAGCCGGCGGGGACGCCGGCGCACCCAGTGGGCTACCCCGCAGTCGTCTCTCCCTCTTCCGCCGTCTCGACCGGCTCCAGCTTCAGTAGCGCGCCGTCGGTTTCGTCGGTGATGACGTAGATGAACCCGTCGGGACCCTGGCGGACGTCGCGGATGCGCTTGCCGATCTCCTTGAGGAGCCACTCGCGTCCCAGCTCCTCTCCCTTCGGGCTGAAGATGAGCCGTTCGAGGTGGCCGGTGTTCGGCATCCGCCCCGTCATCAGCGCGCCGGCGAACAGGTTGCCCTTCCACTCCGGGAAGGCGTCGCCGGTGTAGAACATGAGCCCCGAGGGCGCGATGGAGGGCAGCCAGAAGATCGCCGGTTCCTCCATGCCCTCGGCCCAGAAGCGCTCGGAGATGCGCACGCCGTTGTAGTGACGGCCGTAGGAAACGACCGGCCAGCCGTAGTTCTTGCCGGCTTCGATCGCGTTCAGCTCGTCGCCGCCCTGCGGGGCGTGCTCGGTGGTCCAGGGCTGGTGGGTCTCGGGGTGGAGCGCCAGGCCCATCTGGTTGCGGTGGCCCATCGAGTAGACCTCGGGCTTGTGTCCCTCCTTGCCGACGAAGGGATTGTCGTCGGGCACGCTGCCGTCGAGCCGCAGGCGCAGCGTCTTGCCGGCGTGGCTGTTCGGGTCCTGGGCCAGCTTGGCGTGGCCGAAGAAGCTCTGCGTGCCGTCGACGAGATCGGCGCCGAAGGCCCCGCCCATCGTCATGTACATGATGTCCTCGCCGGGCACGAAGGCGAGTCGGGCGGCGGCGATCGAGCCGCCCCAGGGCTCGGCGACGAAGACGTCCTCGACGTCGACGAGGGACATGCCGTCGAGCTTGCCGCGGACCAGGGCGACGGTGCCCTCGCGGCCGGAGACCTGCCGGGTGTAGGTGAGGTAGACGTAGCCGTTGTCCGCGAAGTGCGGGTGGACGGCGACTTCCATCATGCCGGCGAGGCTGCGGGCGAGCACGTCGTCGGGGACGCCGGCGATCGGCTCGTCGACGAGCACGCCGTCGCGGACCAGGCGCAGGTCGCCTCCGCGCTGGGTGATCAGCATGTCGCCCTTGGGCAGGAAGGCGAGGGACCACGGGCGGTTGATGCCGCGCGCGACGACGGAGACCTTCACCTCGGGGATCAGATGGGTGTTCATGATCCACGGCTCGTCGGGCAGTTCGACGCGGGGGAGCCCGCTGCGGCCGCGGCCGTATCCCGTCTGGGCGACGGCCTGGGCGGCAAGGGCGACCGCCAGGAGAAACGCGAGGAGCGGCACGAGTCGTGTCTTGGTCAGCTTCGTCATTGTGAATCTCCTGGTTGCGCACTGGGTGCGCCGTCGTCCTCCGGCCACTCGGCCCCCTGCAGGATCCACAGCCGGATCGTCTCGATCTGCTCCTCGGTCAACTGGGTGCCGGCCTCGTACGGCGGCATCCGCATCTCGAGGAACTCCGAACTCACCCGGATGTAGAGCTCGCTGTCGGCGGGATCGCCGGGGGCGATGTTGGGGAAGCCGCCGAGGTCCTTGAAGGCCAGCTCCTTGATGTCGAGCCGGAGGTCCGCTTCGCGGCGCGACCTGTCCTCGCCGTGGCACTCGTAGCAGAACGCTTCGAGGATCGGCTTCACCTGAGTGAGGTAGTCGACCTTCTCCTCGTCCTGGCCGCTCGCGGGTGGGGCTCCGACCGAGGCGGCGACCAGCAACGCCAGCGGAATGGTGAACGAACGGCGCGCCTGCATACCCTTGTTCTTCCCCTCCAAGCCATGAGACCCGCGGCGGGTCAGCGGTCGACTGCTCGCAGCGGGTCTCGGCTACAGTGTAGCCCGTTTTCTGGGCAGCGGCTCAGCGATTGTCGGCGAGGGGACGCGAAAGCATGGAAGCGGTGAAGCAGTGAAGCGGGAGGCGAAGATCGCGGCCGCGGCGGCGGTGGCCGGAGCTGTGCTGATTGCCTGCGGACCGACGTCGAACGGGGCGGAGGATGGTGACTGGCCGATGTACCGCGGCGACGCGGCCGGAACCGGATACTCGGCGCTGTCCGAGATCACGACCGCCAACGTCGCGGGCCTGGCGCCCGCCTGGACCTATGCCCTCGCCTCTTCGCCCGGCGAGGACGCGGCCGGGGACCGCGGGCGACCGGCCCGTTCGCAGGCGACGCCGATCGTGGTCGACGGCTTGATGTACCTGCCGGCCGGCGACGCCGTCGTCGCGCTCGACGCTGCGACCGGCGACGAGATCTGGCGCCACACGGTCGCGGATGGCGCCCCGTCGCGCCGCGGCGTCTCGTACTGGCCGGGCGGCGGCGCGGACGGAGCGGCGCCCCGCATCGTGTTCTGCGCCGGTACGCGGCTCATCGCGCTCGACGCGGCCACCGGCGCGCCGGTGACGGAGTTCGGCGACGGCGGCACGGTCGACATCGGCGTTCCCTACAACTCCGTGCCCCTTGTCTGGGAGGACATCGTCGTCGTCGGCGCGAACACGCCGCCGGGAACGGCGGGCGGAATCGGCAACGCCCGGGCGTTCAGCGCGGCCACCGGCGAGAAGCTCTGGGAGTTCAACTCCGTGGCGCAGCCGGGCGAAGTCGGCCACGAGAGTTGGGAGGGCGAGAGCTGGCGGGGCCGGCTGGGCGGGAACGCCTGGCCCTTCTTCTTCACGGTCGACGAGGAGCGGGAACTCGTGTTCCTGCCGCTGGCCGCCCCGATTCCCTTCGCCTATGGCGGTGACCGGCACGGCGCCAACCTGTTCGCGAACTCGGTGGTCGCGGTCGACCTTCGCACCGGCGAGTACCGCTGGCACTTCCAGACGATCCACCACGACATCTGGGACCACGACCCGCCGGCGCCGCCCGTGCTGTTCGAGGTCGAGCGGGGCGGGGAGACGATCGATGCCCTCGCCGTGACGACGAAGTCGGGCTATCTCTTCGTTCTGAACCGGGAGAACGGAGAACCCGTCTTCGGCGTCGAGGAGCGGCCGATGCCGGCGAGCGAGGTGCCGGGCGAGCGGACCCACCCGACCCAGCCGATCCCGAGCGTGACGCCGGCGCTGGGACGGGTCGGCTACGAGCCGGAGGACCTGGTGAGCGCTGAAGACACGACCGCCGAGCACGCGGAGGCCTGCGCGGAGGTGGTCGAGAGCGCCGGACCGCTTCACAACGCGGGTCCGTACACGCCCTGGATCCACCGGGGCGCCGACGACCGGGGCGCCACCCTGTTGTTCCCGGGTTTGGCCGGCGGCCCGAACTGGGGCGGCGTCGCCTTCGACCCGGCGACGCGCCGGCTGCTCGCCTTCAGTCAGGACGTCGGCACGATGGGCTGGGTCGAGCAGGACGCGGAGGCCGATTCCGCGATGTACGTTCTGCGGGTGGCCCGGCCCTTCTCGTTTGCGGTCCGCGTCGGCGACGTGTCCTGGCCGTGCCAGAAGCCGCCCTGGGGGACGCTGACCGCGGTCGATGCCGATACCGGCGAAGTCGCGTGGCGGCGGCCAGTCGGCGTGACGGAGGGGCTGCCCGAGGAGAAGCGGGAGACGGGCCGCCCCGGCCGCGCCTCGGCGATCGTCACCGCCGCCGGCCTCGCCTTCATCGCGGCAACGGACGACCGCCGCTTCCGGGCGCTCGACGTGGAGACGGGGCGCGAGCTGTGGTCCGCGGAGCTGCCGCTCCAGGGCAACGCGAACCCGATGACCTACCTGGCGGCGGACGGGAGGCAGTACGTGGCGGTGACGGCGACCGAAGAGCTGCTCGCCTTCCGGTTGCCGTAGGGAAGGTGAGGCCGGCGCCTCAGAGGCGGTTGACCGCTTCTTCAGCCAGGTCGAGCGTCCGGATGATGCGCTGGCGCATCTCGGGCAGGTCGACACCCTCGGTGCTCTTCTTGCCTTCCATGTACCGGGCATACACGCCGTGCACGATCGCGGCGGACTTCCAGCGGTTGAAGCCGACGTAGTAGTCGAGATTCGACAGGTCGCGGCCGGTCCGTTCCGCGTAGCGGTCCAGTAGCTCCTCGCGTGCCGGGAAACCGGGCGCCGCGGTCGCGCCCCCGGAGCCGGTGGGCATCGTGTCCGTCGCCGGCATCCACTGGTTCATCGCGTAGGCCAGGTCCGCCAGCGGATCGCCGAGGGTCGAGATCTCCCAGTCGACGACGGCGGCGATCGTCGAGTCCGGCCCGACCAGGCAGTTGTGGAGCCCGTAGTCGCCGTGGACGACCCGCGCCGGCCCCTGGTCCGGCAGGTGATCGAGGAAGTAGCGCTGCAGCTCGTGCGCCCGCGGGTCGTCGAGCTGCGCCGGCTCGATCGACGCCGTCCACGACCGGTACCAGGTGCGAAGCTGGCGTCCGACGTAGCTGTCGCGCTTGCCGAGCTCACCGAGCCCCACGTCGTCCGGGTCGACGCCGTGGAGTTCGGCCAGGACATCGATGAACGAGTGCGCCAGCTTGGGCCGGCGCTCCCGCGGCACCCACTCCTCCGTGTGATCCGAGCTGTAGAGCGGCCGGCCGTTGACCAGGCCCATCACGTAGAACCAGGCGCCGGTGACGTCCGGACTCTCGCAGAAGGCGATCGCCGGCGGCACCGGCACCGGAGTCGGCCCGAGCGCCGAGATCAGCGCCCACTCGCGGCTCATGTCGTGCG
Organism: Acidobacteriota bacterium; assembly: GCA_028877275.1. Classification (GTDB taxonomy): domain Bacteria; phylum Acidobacteriota; class Thermoanaerobaculia; order Multivoradales; family Multivoraceae; genus Multivorans. The sequence continues at coordinate 65,851 of JAPPFP010000025.1, read as the reverse complement.
CCTTGGGCAGCAGCTTGCCCTGCGGCGGCCGTCGGATGACCGCCGTGCGGCCCTCCGTGTCGTCGATCCGGTAGGTCAGGTTGGAGTGACCGCCCTGGAGCCGGGTCCACTGGAGGGGCGGCGTCAGGCGGTCGACGTGTTCGGCGATCCAGGCCTCGACGGCGGGTTGGTCGTAGCCCTCGGGGCCTGTGCTTTCGTCGTGTGTGGACATCGTTTGGCGTGGCGTGAGCGGCAACTGTAGCAACGTCCCCAGAAAGCCGGCGGGGACGCCGGCGCACCCAGTGTGGGGCGTTCCTAGTGTGGGCAGCGGCTAGGCTTGGGGCACCGAACACAGCCTGAAGGAGAGAGCGATGACCACCGGTAAGCGCGGTTCGCAGCGGCCGAGCCGCCGCGCCTTCATTGGACTCGCCGGGGCCGCCGCGGCGGGTTCGCTCCATCCCGCGGCCCGCGCGCAGACGGCGGACGCCATCCGCGATCTCGGCGAGACGCCCAGCGACTACGGCCGGCCCTCGCCGTTCGAGGACTCGAAGCGCTGGAGCCGCGCTCCCGACGCCACGGCGTCGTCCTCGAACACGCCCCTCGCCGACCTGGAGGGCATCGTCACGCCGTCCGGGCTCCACTTCGAGCGTCACCACACGGGCGTGCCGGCGATCGACCCGGACACCCACCGGCTCACGATCCACGGGCTGGTCGAGCGTCCGCTCGTCTTCACGATGGACGACCTCGTGCGGATGCCGTCGGCGTCGCGTTTCCACTTCATCGAGTGTTCCGGCAACAGCGCCCGCGAGTGGTCGCCGGCCGGCGCGCCGAACGTGCAGATGAGCCACGGCCTGGCGAGCTGCAGCGAGTGGACCGGCGTGCTGCTGGCCGACCTGCTGGACGAAGTCGGGCTCAAGGCGGAGGCGAGCTGGATCGTCGCGGAAGGCGCGGACGCGGGACTGATGAGCCGAAGCGTGCCGCTGGAGCGGGCGCTCGACGACGTGATGATCGCCTACGGCCAGAACGGCGAGGCCGTCCGCCCCGAACAGGGCTACCCGCTGCGGCTGCTGGTGCCGGGCTGCGAGGGGAGCATCAGCGTCAAGTGGCTGCGCCGGATCGAGGTCGCGCACATGCCGTCGATGGCGCGGGACGAGACCTCGAAGTACACCGACCTGCTGCCGGACGGCAAGGCCCGCCAGTTCACGCTGGTCATGGACGCGAAATCCGTCATCACGCGGCCCTCGGGCGAACAGAAGCTGGACGGGCCCGGGTTCGTCGAGATTCGCGGCCTGGCCTGGTCCGGGCGCGGCACCATCTCCCGGGTCGAGGTATCGACCGACGGTGGCGACTCCTGGGTCGACGCCGAGATCGAAGGCCCGCGCTATGCGAAGGCCTTCACCCGCTTCCGCTCGCCCTGGCGCTGGGACGGCGGCCGCCACGTTCTGATGTCCCGCGCCACCGACGACACCGGTTACGTCCAGCCGACACTGGCTGCGCTGCTCGAGACGAGAGGCCGGTCGACCATCTACCACAACAACCGGATCAAGGCCTGGGAGGTGCACGAGTCGGGGGAGGTGACGAATGCGGAGGCGTAGCTCGCGACTTGCGTTCGCTCTTCTCTTCGTCGTCGTCGCCGCACGCGCCGACGACTCCGAACAGACCGGCCTCGGCAGCAAGCCGACTGCCGAGGAGCTCGGCGCCGCCGGCTACACCGTGTTCCCGGACGGCAAGGGCCTGCCCGAAGGCCGCGGCACCGTCAGCGAGGGTAAGGCGGTCTACCAGCAGTTCTGCGCCGCCTGCCACGGCAGGAACGCCGAAGGCGACGAGGCCGCGGCGCTCGTCGGCGGCCGCGGCAGCCTGACTTCGGAGCGTCCGCGGAAGACGGTCGAGAGCTACTGGCCCTATGCCACGACGCTCTGGGACTACGTCCGCCGCTCCATGCCCTACGAGTCGCCGGGATCGCTGACGAACGACGAGATCTACGCTGTCGTCGCCCATCTGCTGAACCTGATGGGACTCGTCGGCGACGAGGACGTGCTCGACAGGGAGAGCCTGCCGAAGATCGAGATGCCGAACCGCGACGGCTTCGTCCCGGACGACCGGCCGGATACGGACTAAGCCCCACACTGGGTGCGCCGGCGTCCCCGCCGGCCTTGATTGAACGCGCGAGGCCGCAGGCCTCGCTCCTTGTTCTCTGCGGCTTCTCAGTAAGGAGAGGCCTTCGGCCTCACGACTCACCTTCGGTCGCCACCGCTCCGCGGCGTCGCCCGAAAGCCGGCGGGGACGCCGGCGCACCCAGTGTGCGGCCTCGTAGCCGACGCCGGCGCACCCGGTGTGTTCCGTCGCCACCCGGTGGGCTAGCGGTCGAGCCTCTCGTAGTCCTCGCCGACGGGGCACGCCAACTGGCAGCTCTGGCAGCCGGTGTAGGCGCCCTGCCGTTGCACGGCCAGGTTGTAGAAGATCTGCTGCGTCAGCGGGCTCCGGGCGATCTCGACCGCCTCGGCGGCTGACTTCGAGGCGAACAGATCGGCGAGGTGCTCGACCATGCGATCGGGACCGAACGGCTGGCAGGCCCGGGCGCAGGCCTCGGCGTCCAGGCCGCGGACTTCGGCCAGCGGCGTGTCGGGCGGCGCGGACTTCGGGATCGCCGCGACGGGGCAGACTTCGGCGCAGCGGCCGCATTCCTCGAGGCCGGGGCAGAGTTCGTCGGCCAGCGGCCGTCCGCACTCGACATCCGCGTCGGTCAGCACGCCGGCGAGGAAGACCCGCGGGCCGTACTCCGGCGTCAGGATCATCTCGTTGAGGCCGAGCGTGCCCAGGCCTGACGCGGCCGCGGCTTGCCTGAGGAGCAGGGAGCCCTGGCCGCCCGGTCCGGCGTAGGCCATGGGCTGGCGCCGCAGGTCGGGAATCGCCGCCGAGAGGATGCAGGCGATCGCGTCGTGCTCCTCCAGCCAGTAGGCGAGCCCCCCCGCGGCTTCCTCGAGATGGCGCGCCACGCGACCGTTGGCGTACTGGCGGAAGGCGGCGTCGGGGGAGCGGGCGACGCCGGTGGGATAGCGCTTCGCGAGAACGATCAGCCGCGTGAGGTAGGTCGAGAGCTGCGATGGCTTGTCGTAGTCCGGGGCCTCCGCCTCGAGATCCCGCCAGGAGCAGAAGCCGACCAGGTCGATGCCCAGGGTCCTGGCCTGCGTCCTGATCGCCTCGGCGTCGATGGCCGGGACCGCGCCGTTGCCGCTCGCCGGAGCGCTCATCCGCCGATGTGGACGAGATGGTCGAAGTCGCGGTCGCGGATGTACTCCGGATCGCGCTCACCAGGCGGCCCGCGGAAGACGAGCTCGTGTTCCTCGTCGCCGCGGATGTGGACCACGCTGCCGGGCGGCAGGTCCTGCCGGCGGTAGGGGATGCGCATGATCTTGCGGATGTCCCGCGACCCGACCGGGCAGATGTACATGCACTCGAAGCAGGCGGCGAACGCGCCGCGCTTGCTGTTCGTGGCGAGGAAGAAGTCCCGCCAGTAGCGGTTGTCGAGCACCTGGGAGACGTCGAGGTCGACCTCGGCACCCAGCAGCTTGCGCAGCACGACGTAGAGCGAGCGGATGCTGATGCGCATCGCCGCCTGCGAGCAGCCCCGCTGGTCGAGGTCGCGGATGTCGTTGACGCTCTCCTCCTTCGAGGCCTTGAGCGGAATCGCCTTCGGCGGGCAGATCACCGCGCAGCGGCCGCAGCGAAGCCCCGGGCAGAGGTCGCGGTCGAGCGGCGCATCCGGCTCGAGTTCGGCGTCGGTGATCAGCGCTCCGAGGTAGACGCGCGAGCCGTACTCGGGGGTCAGGAAGTTCAGGTTGAGGCCGACGTGGCCGAGGCCGGCGAACTCCGCCGTCCACTTGAGATCGAGCAGGCCCGCCCCGGTCCATTTGAGGTCCAGGTCGGCGTACTCGCCGGAGACCGGCAGCGCGCAGTGGCCGCGGTCCTCGAGCCACTCGGCGATCTCCCAGGTGGTCTCCTCGGCCGAGTCGAGCGCCAGGTGGGAGTTCGTCGACTGGGTCGCCACGTCCTGGAGCGCCATCGCACCGGTCAGCAGGTGCTTGGTGACCACGACGATGCTCTTCATTCCCTCGCACAGGTAGTCGGGCACCTGGCCGCTTTGGGTGACGGCGGTGTAGGCCGCGACATCGGCGACGCCGACCGAATCGGCGCCCCGCTCGAAGGCGTGGCGGGCGAGGTCCTGCTTCAGACTCACCGGCGCTCCTGCTCCCAGGTCGTGCGGCGGCGGATCTGCGGCCCGAGATTCTCGATCTCGACGAATCCGTCGACCTCGCTGCGCGGCAGCCGGTCGGGGAGGTCGTGGCGGCGGTGGACGGACGAGCGGAGCCGGTCGTAATCGCGGCCGACGGGACACACCTGGACGCACTCGCTGCAGCCGGTGAGCGCGGCCTCCTTCATCATCGCCATCTCGGACCAGATCTCGCCCGACTTGCGGCCGCGCATCCGCTGCCACATCTCGTCGCCGGTGCGCGCCTCGAAGATCGAGGCGAGGTGGTCGCTGAACGCCTCGAAGCCGAACGGTTGGCAGCTGGCCGCGCAGGCGCCCTCGTCGAGGCCGCGGATCGTCGCGAGTCCGGCGCCGCGCGCCGCCCGCCGCGGGATCGCGTCGGCCGGGCAGATCGCGGCGCAGCGACCGCACTCTTCGAGGCCGAGGCAGAGCTCTTCCGGGAGTTCGGTGCCCGGTTCGATCTCGGCGGAGGTCAGAACGCCGGCGAAGAAGACGCGCGGCCCGTACTCCGGCGTCAGCACCATCCGGTTCAGGCCGAGCGTGCCGAGTCCGGCGAGGACCGCGCCCTCGCGCAGCAGTGGCGAGGCCTGGCCTGCGGGCAGCAGGTCGCCCGGCGTCCTCTTCTCGAAGTCGAGCGACGCCGGGGAGACGGGCAGCGCGAGCGCGCCGCGGCGTTCGAGGTCGAACGCGATCCGCTCGGCAGCGAACTCGAGGGCCCGCAGGGTGCGACCACCGGCGAGTTGCTTGCTGGGCAGGTGTCTTGCCCAGAGTACGCCGCGGAGCGTGCGCTTGCCGAGGACGATGAGGGTGCGGGCTTCGGCGCTGAGCGTGGAGGGGCGGTGGCGCTCGCCGAGGCGCTGTTCCAGGTCGGCAGTCGAGGCGAATCCGACCAGATCGATGGCAAGGTCCGTCGCCGTCGATCGGACGGCAGGCTCCAGCGTCCCGGCCGTCACGGCAGCGGCATCTGCTCGCTTTCGACCTCGCGGGCCTGGTCGAAGGCGGCGACCGGTTCATCGCTGCGTACCTGTTCGAGCCAGAAGACGCCGTCGAACTCGGCGCTGTTGCCGCGGGTGCCGACGAAGTCGACGTCGCCGTCGCCGTCCATGTCGCGGGCGACGAAGCTGTCGAACATGCCGCGCTTGCGCCGCGAGATGTCGTGCGGGGCCCACTCGCCGTCGATATCGCCGGGGTTCTCGAACCAGGCGAGCCGCCCGAGCGGCGTATGAAGCTGGACTTCCTGGTCGGCCGCCCGTCCGCTGCGACTGTAGGCGCCCGACATGGCGTCGAGGTCGCCGTCGCCGTCGATGTCGGCGAACGCGAAGCCGACGAGGTTGTCCGGGGTCAGGCGGCCGATCGGCCGCAACTGCCAGGCGTCCGCCGGATCGGCCGGTCGCTCCAGCCACACCAGGACGCCGCCGAACTCGACCGTCGCGAGGTCCAGCCGGCCGTCGCCCGAGAGGTCGACGAAGGCCATGTTGAAGCCGTTGAGCAGCGCGCCGGTCGGCGGGGCGTTCGGCGGCCGCACGGTGTCGGCGGTGGTCGTCGTCCCCTCGATCCGGATCGGGTGCTCGACGAGTTCGACGTCGCCGTCGCCCGCGTTCCGGTTCTCGAACCAGAAAATGCGGCCTTCGCCCGTCGATCCGCCGACGACGTCGATGTCGCCGTCGCCGTCGAGATCGGCCATCTCGAGCCCGTCGCCGCCGCGGATCGGTACGCCGCCGACTGCGACGTCGTCGATGATGTGCTCGCGCCAGGAGATCCACTGGCCGTCGGCGGACTGGGCGCGGGTGGGCATGTCGGCGACGAGGTTCGAGGCCGGGGTCTCGGCGGTCTGGCAGGCCGGCAGCGTCACAGCAGCGGCGGCGATGAGAAACGCCGCTCTCACGGTCGGTACCAGATCGGCGACGACCAGGCCCGTTCCTGGATCGTCGTCGGCACGCCGGGACGCGGGTCGACGCCGGCGCGGATCGCGTCCCAGGTCGACCAGCGGCAGGTCGGATTCTCGAGCACCCGCAGGTAGTAGACTGCCCTCTGGCCCGGGTCGAACTCCGGATCCTCGAACACGGCGCGGAGCTCGGCCGCGCCGAGGTCCTCGGAGAAGCTGCAGTCCGACAGGTCGACCGACGCGCCGTTGTCGGGGCAGCGCGGAGGATCGCCCGTGGGCGTGCCGCCGTCGGAGCAGGCGACGTCGATGACGGCCTCGTGGGCCTCGCCGCCGTCGACCCAGCCCTTGACGACCTGGAGCCGCTGCAGACCGGCGCTCTCCGGGTCGCCCGACGCCCAGAGCAGCAGCTTCGGCGCGCGCTCGCCGTCCGCCAGCAGGTCGCCGCCCATCGCCACGCCCTGCTCGTAGGCCTTCGCGATCATTTCGGGGTCGTCGGCGAGATCCGCGTCGAAGTCGTAGCCGCCGAAGAACCGGACCTGGATCCGCGGCCCGGTCGTGGCGAACGTCTCCTTGCGCCGGAACGCGTTGTAGATCGAGTCGCGGGTGTTCTCTTCGGCCCAGACGCCGGTCAGGCCGGAAGCGCCCCACATCTGGAAGTAGGTCTGGGCGTAGGCGGGGGAGCCGTCCGGGTTGGGTTCGTCGAGCGGCACGGAGCCTCGAAGCTGGGGCGTCCCGTCGCGCCTGCCGACCTTGCTGTGGTAGTCGTCCTCGTCCGGGGTGCCGCCGGCGTTGTGGCTGTCGGTGGCGGCGACCAGGCCGAAACGGAAGGGGTTGAAGCCCTCGGTCTCCTCGAGCAGCAGTCCGTCGAGGTACGCGGTGCGCACGTAGCTCCCCTGGGGTTCGCTGGGCAGGGTGCTGCTGACCCGGTAGGGCATGATCTCGAAGTCGGCCCACTCGTCATTCGGCGACAGCATCGGATGGACCTCCGACGTGCCCTTGACCTGGGTCACTTCGACGATCGGCTCGTTGCGCATCCGCGTCTCGGCGTACTCGGCGTCCAGCGGATCGCCGCCGAAAGTCAGCGGGCTGAACATGTTGCCGTTGCTGCCGTTCGAGTTGTGCGGGATAGCCAGCGCCTCGACGCCGTTGTCGCGGAGGTTGTCGAGCCAGGCCCACAGGTCCTCGGGGTTGTCCGAGTCCATTGCCGTGAAGGGCACCTCTGGCGCCTCGCTGCCGCGGAAGATCACGTTGCGGTGCAGGTTGCCGGTGTCGGCGGCGGTGGTCGTGTACTCGTAACCGATGAAGGTGGTGAAGGCGCCCGGGTCGTTGTGCCGCTCGGCGGACTCGACGATGCGCTGCCAGGCGTCGCGGTTCGCCTTGCTGCCGTCGATCTTGTGGAACTCGCCGGCCTGGTAGGCCTGGAGCCCGCGCTGGAAGCCCTCAGAGGGCCCCAGCTCGCGCAGCTCCCTGGCGAGCGGGACCTGGTACAGCGGGTCGTCCGGGTCGTCCATCCCCGGCAGCACGCCGAGCAGGATGCCGTGGTCGGTGACCGCCTGGAAATCGAGAGGCCGCCGGAGCTGCATCGTGTGGCCGGCGGGGTGAACGAGCGGCGCGCCGCGGGCGAAGCGATAGGCGTCGTCCGGCGTGGCCCGGACGTCGAAGATGTAGGCGTCCATCGAGAAGCGGGTGTGGACATGCAGGTCGCCGTAGTAGGCGTTGCGCAGCGGATTCGGCTGCGGCGCGGTCGCCTGGTCGGGCGCGTCCGCGCCGTCGCCGGTGTCGCCGGCCGGCGCCCCGCAGCCGGCGGCCAGGGCCGGAACGAGAAGCGCGCCAGCCGCAAGACCTTTCCATCTCATTGAGCGATCCCTCGAACGTGGTTGGGAGTAGGATGCTGAGTGTAGCGATAGCGAAGCTGGGTCAGCAGGAGAGTGAGCGAACCCCGGAGCAGCAAGGTGATCTGTCTGGTGCCGCCGGGTCCGCGCGACCGGATCGCCCGGTTCCCGGAGCACTGGGAGGCCTGCTTCGTCCACCGCAACGAGGACCTGACCGCCCAGGTCACAAACGGCGCCCGCGCGCTCCTCACTACGCATCCGTATGTGGTGGGGCGAGCCGAACTGGAACTCCTGAACGGCGCGGAACTCGTGCAGCAGGTCGGCGTCGGCGTCGACAACATCGATGTCGAGGCGGCCCGTGAACTCGGGATTCCGGTCTGCAACGTGCCGCAGGCCAACGCCGTGTCGGTCGCTGAGTACGTGATCATGGCGTGCATCTTCCTGCTGCGCCGGCTGGAGGATGCGACGGCGGCGCTGCGCCGGCTGGAGAACCCGTACCCGGCGCTGTTCGCCAGGGGCAGCCACGAGGTGCGCGGCAAGAAGCTCGGGCTGATCGGCTACGGGGCGATCGCTCACGAAGTGGCGAAGCGGGCCCGTGCGCTCGAGATGGAGCTGCTCTCGGCAAGCACTCCGGAGCGCGAACGCGAGCGCGGGCTGGCGCCGAGCGCCGGCGAACGCGAACTTGGCGTTGTGCGGCTCCCCTTCGAGCAGTTGCTGCGGGAGTCCGACGTGGTCAGCGTCCACGTGCCGTTGACCGCGGCGACGCGAGACATGATCGCCGCACCGGAGCTCGCGCTGATGAAGCCGTCAGCGTTCCTGGTCAACACCTCGCGCGGCGGCATCGTCGACGAGGGCGACCTCGCCGACGCGCTGGCAAAGGGCCGGATCGCCGGCGCCGCCGTCGATGTCTTCAGCGTCGAGCCGATCCGGGCGGACAACCCGCTGCTCGGCGCGCCGAACGCCTTTCTTTCTCCCCACAGCGGCGGCAGCACGAACGAATGCGTGATAGATGCCATCCGGGAGAGCATCGCCAACGTCGACCGCGTCCTGCGCGGAGAGGAGCCGCATCATCGTGTCTGCTGACGGCGCATCGGGCCACCTGATCGAGGCGAAGGAGGTGCCGCGCCCGGACGTCCAGCGCGGCTACATCGAGATCTTCGAGCAGCTCTGCAAGGGCTGCGACCTCTGCATTCCGGCGTGTCCGGTGCGCATCATCGAACCGGGACGCGGCGCCAACATGATGGGTTGGCGGCCGGTCGTCGTGGAGGCGGACCTGATGAAGTACTGCATCGGCTGCAACCTCTGCGCGATGGTCTGTCCCGACCAGGCGATCGAGGTCTTCCGCTTCGACGAGCCGGTCCCGCACGAGGAGCTGCCATGAGCGAGAAGCCCTTCGTGCCGCCGGTCGGCAAGCCGACGATGGGCGCCCACGCGATGGGAATCGGCGCGATGGTCGCCGGTCTCGACTACTTCGCCGGCTATCCGATCACCCCGCAGACCGAGCTGCTCGAGTACGTCGCCGAGGCCCTGCCCGAGCAGGGCGGCGTCTTCCAGCAGCTCGGCGACGAGATCTCGAGCGTCATGGCGGTGTTCGGGGCCGCGGCCTGTGGCAAGCGGGCGATGACCGCGTCGGTCGGCCCGGGGCTGACCCTGATGATCGACGGCCTGACCAACGCCGCCGGCGCCGAGACGCCGATGGTGCTGGGAGCGCTCACCCGCGCCCACGTCGGCGTCTCGGGCGGGCTCTATCCGGCGCAGTCGGACATCCGCATGCTCCGCGGCCTCGGCAACGGCGACTACCAGTTGCCGCTCTTCGCGCCGTCGACGATCACCGAAACGGTGCAGCTCACGGCCGAGGCCTTCGACGTCGCCGACCTGTACAGCATCCCGGCCGTCGTCTGCATCGACGGCAAGATGGCGAACATGATCGAGACGCTGCAGCCGTTCGAGGTGCCGGAGCGGGACCTGCCGGACAAGACCTGGGCGCTCGACCGCTCCCTGCGCGAGAAGCGCCGGGTCGTCGGCGCCGCCCGCACGCCCGAACTCGACACGATGGTCTGCTACGAGATCCAGCACAAGCTGGAGCGGATGCGAGCCGAGGAAACGCGCTGGGACAGCTTCCGGTGCGACGACGCGGAGTTCGTCGTCGTGGCCTACGGGATCATGGCCCGGATCGCGAAGGAAGCGGTCAGGAACGCACGCGAGGAGGGGATCAAGGTCGGACTGTTCCGGCCGATCACCCTCTTCCCGTTCCCGGAGGCGGCCCTCGGGGAGCTGGCTTCCAGCGCCCGCGAGGTGCTGACGGTCGAGATCAACTTCGGCCAGGTGCTGACCGACGTGCGCCTGGCGGTCGCCGGCCGGTGCCCCGTCCAGTTCTTTGGACAGCCGGCCCTGGCGATCCCGGCGCGGGCCGTGCTCGAGGCGATCCGCCAGATGGCGGCCGGGCAGCCGGTGGAGCCGCGCGGTTTCCACGACGTCCATCCCACCGCCTTTCACCTCGCCGACACCCATCCGCCGGCGCGAAAACAGATGCTCGACCAGCTCGCCGCCCGTCGCGGACAGGAGGGAGCCCAGGCCATGCTCGACAACCTGCTCGGCATCCGCAAGAACACCGTGATCCCGGAGGTCGGACGTGACTGAACCAGCCGCCCGCAGGCCCGAGCGCTACACGCCGCCCGAGGGCGTCGAAGCGCGCAAGATCTCGCCCCAACTCGACGTCCACACCGGGCTGCCGTCGTCCTGGTGTCCAGGCTGCGGGCATGGCTCGGTGAGCCAGATCCTCTGCGACCTGGTGACCGAACTCGACCTGGCGGAGAAGACGATTCTCGCCCTGGGCGTCGGCTGCGGCTCGACGATCGCGGCGCAGATGGAGGTGAACACCGTGCTCTCGCCGCACGGCCGCGCCAGCGACACGGCGACCGGCGTTTCCCGCATGGCCCCCGACCGGATCGTCGTCCAGTACTCCGGCGACGGCGACGCCTGCGGCATCGGCCTGGCCGGCCTGATGCACGCCTGCAACCGGCGCGAGAACTTCATCGTCGTCATCTACAACAACAACGCCTACGGCATGACGGGCGGCCAGATGGGTCCGACGACGACGAAGGAAGTGCCGACGACCACCTTCCAGGGCGGCCGCGACGAGGAGGTCATGGGCTATCCCATGGACATCATCAAGACGCTGGAGCACTTCCCCGGCGTCGTGTACGCGGGGCGCTGCGCCCTGACTTCGGGCGTCCGCTACCGCGAGGCGAGCCGGATGATCCGGCGCGCGTTCGAGATCCACCTCGCCGGGATCAAGGGGATGAAGGTCATCGACTGCCTCGGTAACTGCAACGTGAACTGGAAGGGCGGCGGCGTCACGTTCACGCCGGAGAGCTCGAACCAGTTCATCGAAGACCAGATCATGAAGTACTTCCAGATGGGTGAGGCGACGGTGCCCGAGGGCTACCCGCCGATCCGCGTCCGATGAGCGGTGTCGTGGAGCGGGTCGGCGGCGCCGGCACGGGCGGCGCAGGGCTGCTGACCTGCCTGAAGACGCTCGGCTACGCGGCGGCCGCCAAGGGCTGGCACATGGCCTACACCTCCGACTACAACCCGGAGACCCGGGGCGGTCTGGTCGAGGGCACGGTCGTCCTCTCGAGTGACGAACCGATCGACAACCCGGTGATCGAGACTTACACCGCGGTGCTGGCGTTCGACCACGCCGGCTACCTGTCGTACGGCCCGGGCGTCGAGCCCGGTGGGCTCATCCTCTGGGACAGCTCCCGGGTCCGGAATCCGCCGGCGCTCGAAGGCGTCCGTTCGTACGGCGTTCCCGTCTTCCAGCTGGCCCGCGACGGCGGAGCGCCGGGCCTCGCCAACATGGGGATGCTCGGGCTGTACAACCTGATCGCCGGCCATTTCACCATCGACGAGCTGCTCGCCGGCATGGAGGACTACCTGCCGGTGTGGCGTCACAAGCTGCTACCGGGCAACCGGGCGGTGCTCGAGGCCGTGTCGCAGATCGATCCGGAGGAATACCGTGTTGCGTGAACACTTCGTACTGGCGGCGATCCTCGTCGCCGCACTCGGCTGCGCCGCGGAGCCGGCCACCGAACAGGCAAGCCGTCCGCCCAACGTCGTCTTCATCCTCGCCGACGACCTCGGCTACGGCGACGTCGGCATCTACGGCAGCGAGATCATCGACACGCCGAACATCGACGAACTGGCCCGCGGCGGCGTCCGGTTCGAGGCCGGCTACGTCACCGCGGCGGTCTGCAGCCCGTCCCGGGCCGGCCTGATGACCGGCCGCTACCCGCAGCGGCAGGGCTACGAGTTCAACCCGTCGGGCCGGGACTACGGCCTGAACCCGGACGAGACGACCCTGGCCGAGGTCATGCGCTCCGCCGGCTACGCGACCGGCGCGGTCGGCAAGTGGCAGCTCGGCTGGGGCGACGGCAAGCACCCCCTCGACCGCGGCTTCGACGAGTTCTTCGGCATGCAGAGCGGCACGATCTACATCGAGCCGTCCGCCGAAGGCGTGGAGAACTGGAGCCCGCTGCCGCTCGCCGAGGTGCGGGAGCGCCCCATCTTCCGGGGCCGGGAGGTCGTGGAGGAGAGTGAGTACCTGACGGAGGTCCTCACTCGCGAGGCGCTCGACTTCATCGACCGGCACCACGACCGGCCGTTCTTCCTCTACCTCGCCCACTACGCGCCGCACACCCCGCTGCAGGCGACCGCGAAGTACCTCGACCGCTACCGCCACATCGAGGACCCGAGGGTGCGCATCTTCGCGGCGATGGTCTCGGCCGTCGACGACAGCGTCGGCGAGGTCAGGGCCCGGCTGCGGGAGCACGGCGTCGAGGACGACACCCTGATCGTCTTCCTCTCCGACAACGGCTGCGCCTTCTACCTCCAGGGCGGGTGCACCAACGGTCCGCTCAGCGGTGGCAAGCGCTGGTTCTTCGAGGGCGGCATCCGCGTGCCCTTCCTGCTGAACTGGCCGGCGACCGTGGAGCCGGGCCAGGTCTACCGGCCTGCGGTGTCGTCGCTCGACCTGCTGCCGACGTTTGCCGCCGCTGCCGGCGCGCCGCTTCCCGAGAAGCCGCTCGACGGCGTCGACCTCCTTCCCTACCTGCGCGGCGAGATCGACGGCGTTCCCCACGAGACCCTGTTCTGGCGGGCCGGCCCGAACCGGGCCGTCCGCCGCGGCGACTGGAAGCTCTGGCAGGTCAATCGCGCCTCGGAGGAACAGGTCGCGTCGCTTCCCCTGCTCGGCGCCCTCTTCCCGGACTGGGAAGCGCCCCACGGGTCGCCGCTCGGCCAGTTGAACCGGCTGCACGACCTGGAGAACGACGTCGGCGAGCGGATCCCCCTCGCCGACGACGAGCAGGCCGTCCTCGACGAACTCCAACGCGCCCTCGATGCCTGGGAGAGCGAACTCGTCGAGCCGCGATGGTGGAGCAACCGGGGGACCGCCGGCACGGTCGACGACGAGGCGATCGAGCTCATCTTCTGACACTGGGTGCGCCGGCGTCCCCGCCGCCGGAACATCAACCAGCCGCCGTTTGTTTACCCACATGCCGCGGTCGCCCCGCCCCGGCACTGGAGCCGCGAAGGCTCGGTGTTCCGCGCTCGGGTGCGCAGAGCCGCAACGTGAGTGCCGGTCGCCCCCATCCCGGTAGTTCTACCGGTGCGCAGACCTCTCATGCTGGTCCACACTTCCTTTGCGAGTGCGTACCTGTCGGTGAGCCTCCGTCCGTGTCCGTCGTGAGCGAACTAGACGAGTTCAAACGCATTCTCGCGTCGTTGTACTCCGCCATGCTCGACGGCGCTCACTGGCCCTCCGCGTCGACCCTGATCGAAGAGGCTTGTGGGGCAAGGGGCAGTGCCCTCATGGCTGGTGAAGGCCCGGAGGAATCCGTGGAGGTTCACATGGTTGGGCTCTACCAGCGGGGACAGCGCCGCGAGGACCTGGAGCGAGAGTACGTCGAGACCTACCACTCCATAGACGAATGCGTGGCGCGTTTCCGCCGACAGCCCTACGGCCACCTGGTGCGAATCGCGGATCTCTACTCCAGGGACGAGCTGAAGACCTCAGCAGCGTTCAACGAGTTCTACAGCCGGACGAGTAGCCAGGATGGGTTGATTGTGCGCCTTGAAGGGCCGGTGGGCTACTCGCACTTCACGTGGGCCATCTGCGATCCGATAGGGCGCGGTGGCGTTTGGTCTTCCAGTCAGATCGAAATGATCAGACGAGTTGTTCCCCATGTTCGGCAACTTGTGTTCGTACGTCAGACGCTGGCTGATGCCGGAGCGCTGGGTAGCTCCCTGGCTGGGCTGCTGGACGCCCGACGGTTGGGCGCGGTTCTCCTGGACCGGCGAGGGCGCATCCTGGCCGCGAACGACAGCGCACGCGAAGTTCTTCGGCAGGGCGACGGTTTGTCTGATCGGGATGGATTCCTGCGGGCGCGTCGGCCGGCAGATCGTGCCCGGCTTGCTCAGTTGTTAGCCAGCGCGCTGCCGCAAGGCGGGTCCATCGCTGTCGGTGGCTCGATGGCGCTTTGCCGTGGGACCGCGCATCGGCGGTTCATCATCCACGTCAAGCCTACCTTCGCCGGTGAAGCTGTTTTCGGTGTCCGCCGCGCGGCCGCATTGATACTGATCGTGGATCCGTTGCTTCCGCTTAGCGTCAATGTGGACCATCTGGCTGCCGTGCTTGGCCTGACCCGCGCTGAGAGTGAGATCGCCAGCTGGCTGGCGGCAGGAAGGACCGTAGCTGAGATCGCCGTAGCGACGCGACGGCAAAAGCGCTCGATCTACTGGCACCTGGAGCAGATCTACGCGAAGCTCGGCGTCCGTCGGCAGGTGGACCTGGTGCGCGTGGTGTTGGCGGCTTCAGAGTTCGCCTGATCGAGTCGCACAAGCCGGTAATTCTGCCGGTGACCATGCCCGCGACTTCAACCTGCACCCGTCGAACGTCTTCCCCGAGGGAATCACGCACTGGAGTGGCTATCTGTTCGTAGTGGACAATCTTGGGGAGGTCTACGCATACGAGGCCGACACAGGCCGGCACGAACCTGCCTTCGACTTCACCCTGGCCTTCGAGAACGCCGATGCTCGGGGGATTGCCGATGCGGCGCTCGGCGAGACCGACTACTTCTTCGTAGTGGATTGGACTGCTGGGAACGAAAAGGTGTACGTGTACGACGCATTCAGCGGAAACTGGGTGCGTTCGAACGATTTTCCCCTGGCTGCCGAGAATGCGTTCCCAGAGGGAATCTCTTTCGCCGATCCCGGGGGAGGAGGCGTCCTCCTTGTCGTGGACAGTGCGGACGAAAAGGCCTACGCGTACGGCCTCCAGCGGCGGCCTTCGGCCGATGTGAACTTCTCCGCCAGCAATGCCGATCCGCGCGGAATCGTCCAGTTCAATGGCGTGGTCTACGTCGTCGACGGCGAGGATTCCTACGTCTACGCCTATGCCCCGTATGGCACGGCCGCGAGCCAGAGTCTCAGGGCTCGCCGTGCGAGTGGTCGATGTCCACCCGTTGAACCGCGTTCCACGGTAGGTAGTCCGGCGGCTCGCGGCCCTCGGCGAAGACCAGCATGCCGCCGTTCCCCTCGCCGAGGTCGCCTGCGCACTCGAGTTCCAGGGTCTCGCTGCTGTGGAGCGTCACGCCGGCATGCCGGCCATCGCCGCACCCCTCCTGGTCCGGGAGCGCGATGGACGCGACCAAACCGAACGGGATCGTGTAGTCGATGCCACCCGCCGGTGCGTCGAGTGTCTCGGTCGTTTCGCTCTCATCGAGGTCGAAGACGAGCCGGCCGGCGAGGCGACTGCCGGTGCGCGTCGTGACGGCGCCTGAGAGCCGCTGGCCCGGCGGAAAGTCGTCGTACGCGGGGCCGCTGCCGTCGGCTTTGCTGAAGTCGAGCCGTTCGAACGCCTCCCACGAGACGAGCACGCGGCCGTAGCGCCGGTCGTCGACGTAGACGCCGCGATTGCCGCGGCCGACGGCGCGGGTGCCGGAGAGGAGGACCTCGCCGCCGTCGCGCAGGGTCACGCGGGCGCTGTCGGCCGAATCGCGCGCGATGGTGCCGATGGCGTCGAACCGCAGGCTGACTTCGCGGTCGGCGGTTCGGCCCTGAAGCTCGTCGGAGCCGAGGCTGGACTGCCGGTCCCACTGGACGAAGCCGGTGAAGCTCCCCTGGGACGTGCTTACGGTTCCGTGCAGCCGGTCCGCGACGCTGTCCAACTCGGCGGTCGGAAGAAACTCGATGCTGCGGATTCTGCGCTCGGAGAGGTCGACGACGCCGTGCTTGTCGTCCCACACCCGCACGCCGTCGGCGAAGTCGTCGGCATCGAAGCGGTTGAGGACGAATCCGGTCCCGCTCTTGAGCGTCACAAGCAGTTCGCGGCCGCTCGGTTCGACGCGCCGGATGTCGCCGAAGCGTGCCATGAACGGCCGGCCCAGGTTGGGCTTTCGCTCGCGCCGCGTGATCTCCACGCCGAGAACGGTGACCGGCCGGCTCTCCGTCAGCCGCTCGGGCGGCACCTCCCCGGCCCAGGGGTTCTCTTCCTTGAAGCCGTTGAAGTAGTCGCCCCAGAACGCTTCCTCGTCGCCGCCGAAGCGCAGCCGCCCTTCGTAGGCTGCGCCGCTCCCGCTTGTGACGCGGCCGTAGAGGAAGCCCTTGTGGGCCGCCGCCGACGTCGCGGGTGAGCGGGCAATCGCCTGCGAGGCGGCGACATCAGGGGCGACGTCCAGGTCTCGGAGGAGACGGGCCGCGACGAGGCCGAGAGCCACGACAAGGGCGCACAGCAGGAGCGCGGCTGCGCCCCCGGCGATTCCTGCTCTCCTCATTGGCTGTACATTGCTCTTCGAACTGACGGGAACGCCTTGCTCCGGCCGCCTCGCCCTCCGAACCGCGCATGAACCTCGACCAGGCCAACGCCCTCCGGTGGACCGGCGCCGCTCGCGGTTGTTACGAGGTGTACTACCTGACCCTCAACGACCTGGCGAGCGAGACGGGCTACTGGATTCGATACGTCGTCCAGGCGCCCGAGATTACAGAGCGCCCCGCCGAGCTGGAACTCTGGTTCGCCTGCTTCGATCGCCGGAGTCCAGAGCGGAGTTTCGGTGTGTTCGAGCGCCGTCCCCTGACGAGGCTCGACGCCCGGGCCGCGCCATTTCGTTTGCGCTTCGACGGCGGCCTGGTCGAGGGGCGCCGCTTCGTGCCGGCGGAGTTGCGCAACGGCCTGGCCCGGGGCGGAATCGGTCGAGGTGGCCGGCGGGTTCGATGGCATCTGGAGTGGCCGGTCGACTCCGAACCCGTTCTGCCGTTCCCCGAAGCGCTCTACAGCTCGGGAGACGTGCCCGGAGCGATGCTCTACCCGTACCCGGCGACGCGGTTCACCGGGACGATCGAGATCGGAGACCGCCGACTTGTGATCGAGGACGCGCCGGGCGAGCAGAGCCACATCTGGGGTCGGAAGCACCCAGCGCACTGGCTCTGGGCACACTGCAACCGGTTCGACGACGATCGGAGCGGCTACCTGGAGGTCTCTTGCATCCCGGCCTCGGCGGACGGGCCGCCGCCGGTCCACGTGCTGATCGCGCGCGTTCATGGCCGTGAAGTGCGGCTGATCGCACCGCTGGACGGATCGCGGGCGGTCAGCGATTCCGCGCCGGGCCGGTGGCGTTTCGCGGCCGAATCGGAGCGCGAGCGGGTCGAGTTCGAGGTGAACTGTCCGTTGGAGCTGATCCTCGAAGCGCCGTACACCGATCCGGACGGGTCTGGTTGCTTCTGCCTGCACAGCGATCTGGCGAGCTGCCGGCTGCGGTTGCTGGAACGGGTGGGGCGCAGCGGCGACGACTCCGAGCCGGAGTGGGAGAATGTCGGGGAACTGAGCAGCGAGGGCTGTTGCCATGTGGAGTGGGGAGACTGGCATGAGCATCCCCAGGTCGACGGACGGATCGAGCGTGTCGGCCCGGGCTGAGCGCAAGCGGGTCGCGCGACTCGCTGCCGGCGCGCTGGCGCCGGTACTGGCGGTTCTCGTCGCCTGCGCGCCCGCTGAGCCGGCCGCGACCGACATGCTGCTCACAGTCGCCGAGACCCTCTCTTCGGCGCAGTCCGCAGGCGGCGAGTTCATCTCCTGGCGGGAACACCGGATCGACGACCAGGAGCTCGCCGGCGGCGTCCCGATGCGCGGCGCCGACGGCCTGAAGATGGCCGATCTCGACGGCGACGGTCACCTGGACATCGTGACCGTCCACGAGGACAGCGACCACGTCCGGCTCCACTTCGGCAGCGGTGATCCGGGGCGCTGGATCAGCGTGACCCTGGCGGAAGGGAAGGAGGCTGCCGCGGCCGAGGACGTAGCCATAGGCGACGTGAACGGCGACGGTCTGCTCGACCTGCTGGTCGCGTGCGAGCTCGATCACCTGACCTACTTCCAGAACCCGGGGCAGGATGTTCGGGAAGGCCGTTGGCCGCGGCTGATTCCCTCCGTTACGGCGGGGCGGGGATCCTGGATCCGCGTCTACCTGGCCGACCTCGATCAGGACGGCGAGGTCGAAGCGGTCGCACCCAACAAGGGCGCGCAGCAACCGGAGGGCGAACCGGTGCCGGACACCTTCCCGCTCGAGGAGGTCTCCCTGTTCGAGATCGACGGCGATCCCCTGGTCGATTCGAGCTGGAAGGAGACGGTGCTGGCGACCGTCACCGTGCCGATGAACTCGCGGCCCGTCGACCTGGACGGCGACGGCGACCTGGACATCCTCG
Organism: Acidobacteriota bacterium; assembly: GCA_028877275.1. GTDB lineage: Bacteria > Acidobacteriota > Thermoanaerobaculia > Multivoradales > Multivoraceae > Multivorans. The sequence continues at coordinate 47,127 of JAPPFP010000025.1, read as the reverse complement.
CCGGCAGCCGCTCGGAAGCGAGGATCTTCTGGTTGGAGAACCTGCTCGAAACCGGATCGGGACTCGCGTTCGAGGAACATCCGATCGAGGTCACGGGCAGGACGGAACCCTGGCAGCGCGGCCCGCGCCGCCTTACCGGCATGAACGTCGAGTTCGCGGACCTGAACGACGACGGCCGGCTCGACATGGTCCTCCAGGAGACGCCCGTGCTCAACGTGTGGCTCGAGCAGCCGGCCGATGCGATCGCGGAACCGTGGACGATCCACGTGATCGGAGACACGGCGCCGGACAACCCGACCGGTCTCGCGCTCTTCGACGTCGACGACGATGGCGACCTCGATCTCTGGAGCGGTGGCTACAGCTCATGGCCGCGCGACCGCGACGGCGAGGACAAGACCGCCGCCAGCGTGGCCGGCCGTCTGGGCTGGTTCGAGAACCCGGGAGATCCGGCCGGAGCGTGGATTCGGCACGACGTCTCCCGCCGCGTGCGCGGCATGTTCGACGAATTCGTCGTCCTCGACATGGACCAGGACGAAGACGTGGACCTGGTGGCGACCCGCGGCAACAGCGGCCGCTACGACGGCGTCTTCTGGCTCGAACAGGTCCGCAGCGCCGAGCCCCGGCGAGCCTTCTCTCCGGCCCGAGAGTCCGAGAGCCGGCACCTGCCGCTGCCGCCGGGCGGCTGACAGCGGCTTCGCTTCGCGCCGGCTTACGCCCGCCCGTCGTAGAACCGTTCGCCGAAGCGCTCCAGCTTGTCCTCGTCGATCACGATGCCCAGGCCGGGGCGCTGGGGCAGATGGACATAGCCGTCGTCATCGATCTCGGTGGTTTCGGCCAGCAGCGCGTCGCGGCCCTCGGTGGTCCAGCCCGGCGGCTCGTAGGGAAACTCGCACCACTCGCAGTTGGGGCTGGCGGCCATGAGATGCAGGTTGGCGAGCAAAGCGAAGCCGTTGTTCCAGGTGTGAGCGGCGAAGGCGAGGCCGCTGGCTTCGGCGAGGGCGGCCACCTTCCGGCATCCCGCGATGCCGCCGAAGAACATCGCGTCGGCCTGAAGGATGTCGAGGCACTGCTTCTCGACTAGCAGCCCGTACTCGTTGAACCGCCAGTTCAACTCGCCGCCGGCGAGGGGAATCGACGTGCGCTGGCGGAGTTCGGCGAGGGCCGCGTAGTCGTTGCGGTCGAGCGGCTCCTCGATCCAGGTCATGTCGCAGGGCTCGATGGCGCTCGCGAACGCCGCGGCGATGTCCACGTCCCACTTCGGCGGCGCGCCGGGCAGGAGCGAGAAATGGAAGCCCTGGTTCGCGTCGACCATCAGCGCCAGGTCGGGTCCAACCGCCTCACGGGCCCGCTCGATGACGGCGACGTCGTCGCGCCAGTCCGGGTAGTGGGCGCGGAGTCTGACGGCCGCGAAGCCCATCTCCTTCAGTTCGAGCAGGTTCTCGGCTCGCTCGGCGGGCGATCGAAGCTCGGAGGTCGATGCGTAGGCCCTGAGCTTGTCCCTGCCGCCGCCCAGCAGCTCGTACACGGGCTGGCCCTTGACCTTGCCGGCGATGTCCCAGAGCGCCGGTTCGAGCCATGCCAGGCGGATGCCGAGCGCCTCGCCGGCGTCGAGGACGCTGCCGAAGCCCTCGATGTCGAGCGGGTCGCGGCCGAGAATGAACGGTCCCAGAGCGTCGCCGATGCCGGCGTGAAACCGGCTCAGGGTCATCCCCGCCGACTCGCCGACGACGCCATCGTCCGTCGCCATGCGGACGAAGGTCAGTTCGTTGTGCGTCTGTCCGTGGCCGGGCTGCGCGGCAACGTGGAGCGGCGCCGGCAGCGGCGACCTGACGTGGTACAGCTCGAGGCGTTCGATCCTCAAGGCGGCGGGCTGCGGAAGTCGACGGTGTCGAAGTCGAGCTGGTTGGGAACCCGCGGCGCGTAACGGCCGCTCTGCCTGGCTCTGGCCAGGTGGTCCTCTGCCTGCGGATCGGGTCCCTGAGGACGCAGCGCGCGCTGGAAGAAGGCGAGCACGTTCGTGATCCGTCGCGGGATCGAGCGTCCGGTGTGGGCGCCCCCCTGGACCAGGTGGTACTCGTGCGGAATCGCGGCGTCGAAGAGCAGCCGGTGGAGCAGTTCGGCGCTCAGGTACGTCAGGTTGGCGTCCTCGTCGCCGGCCTCGACCAGGAGCTTCAGTCCGGAGGCGCGGAGCCGGTCGGCGTTGTCGATCACGATCGTCGGCGGATGCCGGGCCCGCCAGTACTCGACATCAAAGGGGTCGCCGAAACGCTCCTGCAGGAACCGCATCGCGCCGGGACCGTAGGGCGTGAGGTCGAGGTCGGCGAAGGAGGCCACCGGCGGGAATCCCGGTTCGAGGGCCGCCGCGGCCGCGAACGTCTCGGGGTTGCGGAGGCCGATCCGGAGGGTGCCCTGACCCCCCGCGGAGCCGCCGCCGAGCACGGTGCCGGCCCGGTCCTGCGCCACGTTGTAGTGACTTCGGACGTGGGGCAGCAGTTGCTGGAGGATGAAGGTCTCCCAGCTCCTTCCTCCGCCCTTCCAGTCGATGTAGTAGGAGTTGCCCGTGATCGGAGCGACGACCACGATGTGCTCGATCGTTCCCTCGTCCCAGGCGCGTTCGAGATGGGCGCGAAGACGACGCTCCAGTTGGCGTTCGCCGCTGGAGCCGCCGTGAAGCCAGAGCAGGAGCGGGTAGGGCTCGGTGCGTTCTGGATCATAGGCAGGCGGCAGCAGGAGGTCGAACCGCGGCTCGCCGGGCACCAGGTCGCTGGCGAGAGGGTGGTTCGTCAGGCTGGATTCCTGGGCGTGGCTCGCCGTGGCGATCAGGAAGACGGCGAGCAGGGGAAGAGCGGTGGCTCCCGGAACTCGGTGCATGACCAGACCTCCTTTGGACGTAGGCTCTCCAGTCTACGCATCGAACCCGCAGGAAGGCCCATTCCGGATGAACGCAGCACAACTCGCCATCGACAGCCTCGCCCGCTTCGGCGTGTATGACGCTGTGCGCTTCGAGGGCAGCACGAGGACGAACGAGGAGCAGGAGCTGCTGTCCCGCAAGCTGGCTGCCGTGCTCCGGGCGCGCGGCGTCGGCCCCGGCGATCGCGTCGTCGTCATGATGCCGAACTGCCCCGAGATCTTCTGCGCCTTCCAGGCGGTGTGGAAGATCGGCGCGGTCATCCTGCCGGTCATGCCGCAACTCGGCGAGCGCGAGGTCGGCTACCTGCTCGAGGACTCGGGGGCGAAGGTCGCCCTGGTGGCGCCGCTGCTCGCGCCCATCGTCGACGTGGCCCGGAGCGGCGCGCCGAGCTGCGAGGCGCTCCTCAGCCTGGGCCCGACCGAAGTCGCCGGCGCGACCGACATCACGGGCGAGATCGCGGCGGCGGAACCCGTCGACTCCGTGGTCGACCGGGCGGGCGACGATCTGGCCCTGCTGCTCTACACCTCGGGCACCACCGGCCGGCCGAAGGGAGTGATGCTCACCCACGACAACATCCTGTGGTCGTCGCAGCAGGTCGGCGGCATGGCCGAGATGCCGGAAGGGATGCCGATCCTGCACGTGATGCCGATGGCCCACTCCTTCGGCGTTCTGATGATGTGCGTCGGCTTCGTCAAGGGCTTCAGGGCGACGGTCATGGTGCGCTGGGACACCCGTGAGGTGTTCGAGAACATCGAGCGGCACCGGATCGAGCGCATGGGCATGGTGCCGACGATGCTCACCTATCTGCTCGACTTCCCCGAGCGGGAACGGTTCGACATCGGTTCACTGAACTGGGTGTGGTCGGGCGGCGCCGCGCTCGCCAACGAGGTTCGGGTCGACTTCGAGCGCGAGTTCGAGTGCACCGTCCGCGACGGCTACGGACTGACCGAGTCGACCGCGGTCGCGACCGCCTACTCGGACAGCGACGAGTACCGCGCGGGTTCCTGCGGCCGCGCGGTCGACGGCGTCGAGGTCGCGGTCATGGACGACGACCACAACCGGATGCCGGCCGGGACGCCGGGCGAGGTCTGCATCCGCGGCCGCAACGTGATGAAGGGCTACTGGGGCAAACCGGAGGCCACCGCCGAGACCGTCCGCGACGGCTGGCTTCACTCCGGCGACATCGGTGTGTTGGACGCGGACGGTTTCCTGCGGATCACGGACCGCAAGAAGGACCTGATCATCAAGGGCGGCGAGAACATCTCACCGCGCGAGATCGAAGAGGCGCTCTACGAGCACGAGGCGATCTCCGAAGTCGCCGTCGTGGCGGTGCCGCACAAGACCTGGGGCGACGACATCTGGGCGGCGGTGGTGTTCAAGCCCGGTGCCGCCGCCAGCGAAGAGGAGCTTCGCGCCCACACCGCGGACTTCGTGACCCGGTTCAAGATCCCGAGCCGCTTCGTGGTCCAGCCGGAACTGCCGAAGAACGCCGTTGGGAAGATCATGAAGAGGGAAGTGCGGGCAAGTTTGCTCACTAGCTCTTGATCTGCCCCACACTGGGTGCGCCGGCGTCCCCGCCGGCCCCGGCAAACGCGCGAGGCGCCAGCCTCGCTCCGCTTCACTCTGCCATTGGCAGCATCCGCCGCAGGCGCGCCGTCTCCTCGCCGGCACGCTCGCTGCCGGCCTCCCAATGGTCGGCGACGATGCCGTCGGGGCGCACGAGAACGATCTCCCCGTTGTCGTAGGGCGATGCGGCGTCGACTTCGGGCAACACCTCAGTCCGAACGGGAAACCCGCTCGCCGCGACCGCTCCGGCCGCGGCCCGCCACGGCCCGGGGTCCACGTGCGCTCCCAGGACGGCCGTGTAGCCCAGCCCGTTCCAGTCGAGCACTGAACGGGTCCAGCTCTCGTCCAGCCACAGGTTCGGCGCCCGGCGGCCGGAACGCACGACGGGCACGTAGTCGCAGACGGGATTCTCGACCTCGGGCGCGGGCTCCTCGTCGCGTGCGCAGAGCTCCGACGTCAACTCGTAGCCGTAGATCAGCCCCTCGTACTCGCCGTACTGGCGGCAGTTCCGGGCGGCCGCTTCCGTGTCGCCGCCCTCGTGGAACGCTCGGAAGATCCCTCCGGACAGTTGGGCGTTGCGCCGCCCGGCCGCGACGCGCTGCTCGGCGACCGGCTGGTGCTCGAGGTCGTACGTCTCGAGCAGAGAAGCGGGCGAGGCGCTGCGGAGCACGAAGGCGATCTTCCAGGCGAGGTTGCGGATGCCGACGAAACCCGTGTTGTTGCCGAGGCCGCCGGTCGGAATGAAGACGTGCGCGGCGTCGCCGGCCAGGAAGATGCGGCCCTTGCCGAGACGGCCGGCGCGGCCCGGCTGGAACTGCCATTCCGTCATCGTGCGCACTTCGATCGGGACCGGGTCTTCCGCCCCCAGGGCCGATCGGATCCAGTTCTCGGCGAACTCCGCGGTCATCTGCTGCGTGCGGTCGAATCCGCCGATCTGGCAGCGCCAGCGTCGGACGCCGTCGAGCGGCTGGAAGACGGCGTTCCCCATGGGGTGGGCGATGAAGAGCAGGCCGCCCTGACGGTCGCTGGTGTGGCTCGAGAAGTCCGCCTCGAAGATGACGTCCTGGAAGAAGACGTCCATGAAGTCCGCCTCCAGCGTCGTGCCGATGGCGGCGCGCGTCGAACTCCGGAGACCGTCGGCGCCGATGGCGAACCCGGCGGAGACGAGCGTCCCGCGGCCGGTGCGGTTGTCGCGGATCGTGCAGGAGACGCCGGCGCCGTCCTGGGCCAGTTCGCTCGCGGTCGTGTCGAAGCGGAGGTCGACGTTCGGGTCCGACGCTGCCTTGTCGAAGAGGATCGCCTCGACGTAGTCCTGCGCCGTCATGACCGGCATGGAGGAACTGCGGTCGGTGCGGACCGAGTGGAAGGACGGTGTGGGGACCCGGCAGATCTCCTCGCCCGCGAGGCAGTCGAACCAGCGGTTGTACTCGGTCCAGTCGGGGCCGAGGCCGGTGTCGATCACCTGCTGCTCCACGCCGACCTCCCGCATCAACTCGACCGACGGAGCATCCAGCAGCCGTGACCGCGGGTGGGTGCTGGTGCGGCCTCGCAAGTCGACGACCAGCGACTTGACGCCCAGCCGGGACAGGAGCAGCGATCCCATCAGGCCGATCGGACCGCCGCCGACGATCAGCACCTGGGTCTCGATGGGCCTGGCGTTCACTACGACGTTCCCCACTGGGTGCGCCGGCGTCCCCGCCGGCATCCGGCGCAAAGCGCCGGCTTCTGGACCTCTGCTCCGCTAGATCCCCGGATCCACTCCCGTCATCTCGACCGACAGCTCCCAAAGCCGCCTGCCCAGCTCCGGGTCCCGGCTGGCCGGATTCGACCAGGCCTTGACGGCCGGACCGCTCAGCTCTCCGAACCGCGACGGTCCGTAGTAGTCGCCACCCTCGACGCCGGGCCCGGTCGCAGCCAGCAGCGTGGGCCAGGCGCCCGTCGCCTGGCTGTTGAAGAACGTGCGGACCAGAGGTGCGGCCATCTGGATCAGAGGGAAGCGGCGGCCAATGTCCGTTTGCGCCAGGCCCGGATGGCAGGCGACGGCGATCGTTCGGGACCCGCGGGCCTTTAGCCGCCGGTCGAGTTCGACCATGTGCATCAGGTTGGCCAGCTTGCTCTGCTGGTAGCGGGTCTGGCGCGAGTAGAGCTTCGCGCCGTCGATGTCCTCCCAATGGATCCGGGCGCCGCGGTGAGCGACACTGGCCGTGATCACGACCCGGCTGCCCTCGGTTTCCTCCAGCTTCGGCAGAAGCTGTCCGGTGAGCGCGAACGTGCCGAGGTGATTGACCCCGAACTGCGCCTCGAAGCCGTCGACGGTCAGGGTACGCGGCACCCCCATGATGCCCGCGTTGTTGACGAGCACGTCGAGACGGGGCTCGGCGGCGGCCCTCTCGGCGGCCGCTCGCACGCTGGCCAGATCAGCCTGGTCGAGGGCCAGGAACTCGAGGTCGGCCTCCGGGGATTCGGCTTGAATCCTGGCGATCGCACCAGCGGCTCGCTCCTCGGAGCGGCACCCCAGCAGCACGCGGGCGCCCCGCCTCGCCAGCACTTTCGCCGTCTCGAAGCCAATGCCGGTGTTCGCTCCGGTGACGAGAAACGTCCGCCCCGACTGGTCGGGGACGTCGCGGTCGGTGAATCCCCGTGCCATTTCGCTAGCGATACGCCGCGCTGCGGTGAGCCGCTGTGTGAAGCAAGACAATCCGTCGGTGTTCGTCGACCTCGTAGAAGAAGCGCCAGGCCCCGATGCGGTAGCGCCAGGTAGGCGGCTCAAAGCCCTTCAGGCGTCGGATGTGTGGTCCCATGTGAGGATGCTGACGCAACTGTGGGTACACCACTCTTCGTAGCTTCTCGACGATGGCTTGATGGCCGCCGCGGGAGATTCTGCGCAGGTCTCGCCTGAACTGCTCGGTCTCGAACAGCCGATAGTCATTCAACGAATGAGCCCTTGCGCAGCGAGGCTTCGCGCGAGCCCGCCCGAAGCCGCTTCAGCAACGACTCATTCTCCAGAATCTCGGCCATCTCGGCGTCGTCGACAAACTGCTGCTCGCGAACTTTGGCGAGCGCCGCCGTCTCGATGAGATTCGACAAAGGCCGATTCTCTGCCTGCGCCGCCTCCTTCAACTCCTCGTACGTGCCTTCGTCCAGTCTCAGGGTGATGGTCTTGCTCATGGAGAACACAATAGCATGCAGTTGTGTGCTGATAGCCAGCGGTTTCATCGACCCGGTCGGGCGTCGTTAGCGCTCGCCACGATCCCGGTCGAGTAGGTCGTTCCTGACATCTTCCCAATTCAGTGTCGGATCTGAAGGGTCGTCTACGGTGCCGGCCTTGTGGATCCTCTGCTGAGCGGCCCTGAACTCGGCCGCCACGTCTTCCATCGTCCGGAAGGCGACGCCCTTGGCCTCCGTCATGTGGTCGAGGAGACGTTCCAGCATGAGCATCCGGGCGCCTCGCCCGATGCACTGCGGGTGGAGGCAGAGCACGAACACGCCGTCGCGGAGCCGCTGGTGGAGGTAGTCGAACTCCGCGGCCCAGGTGTCGTAGACCTCGTTGGGCGGCCGGAGACCTTCCGACTGCGGGAGGTTCGGGCTGAAGTAAGGCCAGTCGTCGAGGGCCCAGTCGAACGGGAGCTCGACGAGGTCGACCGGGTCGCCGAAGACGTGCGGGCCGTCCGTGCGGGCGACGTCGCCCTTGCGCACCCAGGTCGGCTGGAAGTCATGTGGCGCCATTGAGGAGTCGTAGGAGAAGTCGTACTCGAGGAGCAGATCGACCCAACGAGGACCGAGGTTGCCGCCCGGGTTCCGGCTGCCGGCGGAGGCCGGCCCCAGACCCGCTCGATGCACGCAATGCCGCGCTCGAGGATCGCTCGTTCGTCCGCCTCGGCCCGCTTGCTCGAGGGTGCTTCGTGGCAATACCCGTGGTAGGCCAGTTCGTGGCCGTCTTCGGCGATTCGCCGGCACAGGTCCGGCCAGGTGTCGATCGTGTGGCCGGGGGTGAACCAGGTGGACGGGAGCCGCCGGTCTTGCAGCAGGTCGAGCAGCCGTTCGGCTCCCACAGCGCCGAACTCGCCGCGCGCGAGTAGGTTGGGTGACTTCGTCCGGCGCGCGCCGCCGGACCACGACGAGATGCCGTCGAAGTCAAAGGTCAGACATACCGAGACGCTCATTGCGGGATTACGGTGCAGTGGAGCGGTCGATCCTAGTCGCTACGATCGAGGTACTCCGGGTTGGGGTTCCGGGACGGTGGGAGACAGATGAACAGGCGCAACGTGAGCTTCCTCGGGCTGTGGACCGTCGTCGCGGTCTTGTGGCCGCTCATGACGGGTACCACCGCCGACGCACAGAGCGCGCAGGAGTCTCCGGCCGGCGACTTCGTCCCGGTCACCGACGCCATGCTGCAGAACCCGGCGCCGGAGGACTGGCTCAGTTTCCGCCGCACCCTGGACGCCTGGGGCTACAGCCCGCTCGACCAGATCACGCGGGAGAACGTCGGGCGGATCCGGATGGAGTGGACGAGGACCATGGCCGATGGAAGCGCCGAGACCACGCCGCTGGCGTACGACGGCGTCCTCTACGTCGCCAACAGGGAGGACGTCATCCAGGCCCTCTCGGCCGAGACCGGCGATCTGATCTGGGAGTACCGGCGGGACCTGCCGGAGGACATCTGGGGTTACACCGGCCCGCTCGCCCGCAAGACGCGCAACATCGCCATCTGGGGCGAGTACATCCTTGGCACCAGCGCCGACCACTACGCCTACGCCCTCAGTGCCGTGACGGGCGAACTCGCCTGGGAGACGCGGATCCTGGACTACAAGGTCAACCCGGCCCATCACAGCGCCGGGCCGATCGTCGCCGACGGCAGGTTGATTTCGGGACGGAGTTGCAGACCCCTCGGTGGGCCGGACGCGTGCGTCATCCTCGCCCATGACGCGCGGACCGGCCGGGAACTCTGGCGGCGTCGCACGTTGCCTGCACCCGGCGAGCCGGGAAACGAAACCTGGGGCGCCGTGCCCTACGAGGACCGCCGGCACGTCGGGACCTGGATGCCGCCGAGTTACGACCCGGAGCTCGAACTCGTCTACATCGGCACGGGCGTCACGGCACCGGCGCCGAGGTTCATGCTCGGCGGAACCGATCTCACGCACCTGTACCACAACTCGACCCTGGCGCTCGACGTCGCGACCGGCGAGATCCGCTGGTACTACCAGCACCTGAACGACTCCTGGGACCTCGACCACGTCTTCGAGCGCATCCTGGTCGATACGGCGGTCGCGCCGGACCCGGAAGCGGTGGAGTGGATCAACCCGCGGTTGAAGGCGGGAGAGGTCCGCAGGGTCGTCACCGGCATCCCCGGCAAGACCGGGCTGGTCTACACCCTCGACCGCGCCACCGGCGAGTTTCTCTGGGCGACGCCGACGGTCCGGCAGAACGTGATCACCGGCATCGACGGCGCCACCGGCGAGGTGAGCCTGAACGAAGAGGTGATCTTCCGCGAACTCGAGCAGGTGATGTTCATCTGCCCATCGTGGGCGGGCGGCAAGGACTGGGAAGCAGGCGCTTACAGCCCCCTCACGCGCACGATGTACTTCCCGTTGCGTCAGGCTTGCGCGGAGATGCTCGTGACGACCGACTTCAAGAGCGAGAAGGTTAAGGCGCTGGACCAGATCGTCGCGCACTACGCTCTGGCTGCCAACCACGTCGTGGCGCCCGGCACGGACCAGCTCGGCACGGTGCGGGCGATCTCGGCGGAGACGGGCGAGACCCGCTGGGTCTACGAGACGCGGGCCGCGACCTTCTCGCTGCTGGCGACCGGCGGCGGTCTCCTGTTCGGCGGCGACCAGGGCGGGCGCTTCCGGTCCCTGGACCAGGAGACCGGCGAGGTGCTCTGGGAGATCAACCTGGGCGCTCCGGTCATGGGCTTCCCGGTCACGTATGCCGTTTCGGGCCGCCAGTACGTGGCCGTCAACACCGGTCCGGGCCGGCTGACGAACGCACGCATGACGCCCGAACTCCGCCCGGGTCGCGGCAGCAATCTGTTCGTGTTCGCGTTGCCGTAGAGGCGCTTCCTGATTGAGGCGCTTCCCGGTGGAATAGCCGCTCCCGGCCGGGTGTTGGCCGGTAGACACTCGTTGCGGCGGCCCCTCCGCAATGGACTACTCCAAGGGGGCCACCCGTGAAGCTGAGAAGACTGTTTCTGTATACGTTCGTTCCGCTGTTTCTGACCGCAGGCTTGGCGTGGGCGCAGGAAGAGGAGGACCTGTTCGTCGAGGAGATCACGGTCACCGCGACGAAGCGCGAGGAGTCGTTGCAGGACGTCCCGATCGCCGTCACGGCGATCACGCCGCTCCAGATCGAGCGGGCCGGCATGCTGGACATCCGCGACCTGCCGACGCTGGCATCGAGCTTCAACATGAACTCGTCGCAGACGGAGTCGCAAGGGACGACGCTGCGCATTCGGGGAGTCGGCACGACCGGCAACAACATCGGGCTCGAGAGTTCAGTCGGCGTCTTCCTCGACGGGATCTACCTGAGCCGGCCGGGGATCGCGCTCGGCGATCAGCTCGATGTCGAGTCGATCGAGGTGCTTCGCGGCCCGCAGGGCACCCTGTTCGGCCGCAACGTCTCGGCTGGCGCGCTGAACCTGCGCACGCGGCGGCCGAGCCTGACGGACCAGTCCGGTTTCCTCAATCTGACGGCGGGCAACTTCAACGCCTTCAATCTCCAGGCGGGTGTGGGCGGCCCTCTCTCCGACCGCGTCGCCTACCGGCTCTCGGCCGCCGTTCGCAACCAGGACGGCTTCGTCGAGAGCGTCTCGGGAGCCGAGAGCTACACGCGCGACCGGGCGCTCCTGCGCGGGCAGTTGCTGTGGAACTTCATGGACCGCGGATCGCTGCGGATCATCGGCGACTACTCGGACGCGGACGAGGAGTGCTGCGACGCCGTCGTCCTGCTCGAATCGCCGGCGGCGGCGCTCGGTTCGTTCGCGGCCGCCGGACTCCCGGCCGATGGCGGCGTCTCCGCCTTCGGTCCGTCGGCCTTCGAGGCGCGCCGCTCGAACTCGGGACGGTTCGTCAACCCCTTCGATCAGAAGGGACTGTCGGCCGAGCTCAACTACAACCTGACCGACAACGTCTCCCTGACCTGGCTGGGTTCGTGGCGCGACTTCTTCGCCTCGTCGATCCAGAACGACTTCGTCGGGATTGGCGTCTACGGTGTCTCTCCGGAGGCCGCCAACGGTTTCGACACGTTCGACGACATCGAATCGTGGACGCAGGAGTTCCGGCTCACCGGCGACACGGAGCGGGTGAGCTGGCTGGTCGGCGGCTTCGCCTCGGGCGAGGACATTCTCGAGCACATCGGCCTCGGCCTCCTGGGGGACTTCTCGTCCTTCGTCGATGCGATTCTCTGGAACTACGCCCTGGCCCCGGCGCTCGCCCCGGCGCAACTGCTAGGCGGCGTGCCCCTGGCCACGGGGGGAACGTTCGGGGACGTGCTGGCGGCTGACAACCAGGCGCTCGCCTTCTCCGGCGGTATCCCGGTCGGCGGCGCCTTCGCGAACAACGTCTACCGCCAGGAAGGCGAGTCGTGGTCGGTCTTCACGCACAACACCTTCCGCCTGTCGGATCGTTTCTCGCTGGTCGCCGGGCTGCGGTACGTCGACGAGACGAAGGACGGCAGCTTCAGGCAGCCGGCCGCCAGCAACCCCGGCTGTCTTGCGACCCTGTTGAACGCGCGGGCCCTGACGGAGGGCGCCGCGGGAACGCCGCTCGCTCCGGTGGCGACGACGATCGGCAATCTGAACGCGGGTTTCAACTGCTTCCCCTTTGCCACGCCGGCGGATACCGGCGTGCCGATCCTCCCGGCGACCTTCGCGGACACGTTCCAGGACGACGAACTGGTCTACACGTCGCAGGCGGTCTACGAGTTCAGCGACACCGTCAGGGGCTACGCGAGCTACACCCACGGCTTCAAGTCCGGCGGCTTCAACCTGGATTCGACCGCCGCCGTCGGCGGCGCCGACCCCCGGTTCGACTCGGAGAAGATCGACGCGCTCGAACTGGGAGTGAAATCGGAGTTCGCCAACCGCCGCGTGCGCCTGAACGCCACGCTGTTCGACTACGACATCGAGGACTTCCAGGTGCTCGAGTTCACGGGCGTCCAGTTCAGGACCTTCAACGTGCCGAAGGCGCAGAGCCGGGGCGCCGAGCTGGAGCTCTCCGCCGTCGCGGGTCAGCACGTCACGCTGAACTTTGGCTACACCTTCGCCGATTCGGAGTACCCGGACGACTGCGCCGGCGACCTCGACGCGGCCTCCGTCCGGTCGCTGTGCGGCGCGAAGCTGACGAACGCGCCCGAGAACGTCGTCTCGTTCGGCGCCAACTGGGACGACACGGTCGGCGACCGGTTCCTGGTGTTCGCGTCGGTGAACGGGCGCTGGGAGGACGACCGGCGGACCAGTACGCAGCCCAACCTCGCCTTCGACATCCAGGAGGCGAACACCAAGGCGAACGTCCGCGTCGGGCTCGGTGGCTACTCCGGCCGATGGGCGGTGGAGCTCTGGAGCAACAACGTGACGGATGAGCAGACGAAGAACGTGACGTTCAACACGCCGCTGCGCGTCGGCAGCCGCAGTACCTTCCTCGAGGCGCCGCGAACCATGGGGGCCACTCTGCGGCTCACCTTCTGATCACCCTGCCGGGCCGGTTGCCGGTCGTTTCACCGCCGTCGAACACGACTTCGCCGTTGACCCAGACCTTCTCGATCCCCGCGGACGGAACCTGTGGGTCCTCGTAGGTCGAACGGTCGATGACGGTCTCGGGGTCGAACAGGACGAGGTCGGCGTAGTACCCCTCTCTGATCGCGCCGCGATCCGTGATCCTCAGGTGCTCGGCGGAGAGTGAGGTCATCTTGCGGATACCTTCCTCGAGACTGACCACGTTGCGTTCGCGAACGTAGCGGCCGAGGAAGCGGGTGAAGGCGCCGAACCCGCGCGGATGGGAACCAGCGAGGCCGCCGTCGCTGCAGATCACGGTGTGCGGCCAGGCCATGATCGCCTCGATGTCCGGTTCGTCCATGGCGAAACCGATCATTGAGGATTCGCCGCCCATCTCGGTGTCGGCCTTGAGCAGGTCCATCAGGGTCGTCTCGGCGTCTGAGCCGCGCACTTCGGCGATCTCGGCGAGCGTCAGGCCGTTGTAGGCGGGTTCCGGCAGGAAGTCGGGCAGGAGGACGTCGTCCGGCGACATCAGGTCGGTGAGGATGTACTCCGCGCCGTCTCTCCGGTCGAGGTCGCGGTCCGGGAACACGGTCGTGAACCAGGTGAAGGAGGTACTCCAGGCGCGGTACGGATAGATGTCCGCCGTGATTTCGACGCCTGAGGCCCTGGCCTCGTCCAGTCTGGTGAGGAGCCGCTCGGCCTGACCCCACCAGCGGTTCATCGCGAGCTTCGTGTGGGTCACCTGGACGGGCAGGTCGGCTTCCCGGCCGATCCGGATGATCTCCTCGATCGCTTCCCAGAAGTACCGGTCCTCGCTGCGGATGTGGCTGATGTAGGTGCCACCGTGGGAGGCCGCCACGCGGGCGAGTTCCACCACCTCTTCGGTGGCGGAGAAGGACCCCGGGTCGTACTCGAGCCCGGAGGAGAGTCCCAGTGCGCCCGCCTCGAGTTCGGTCCGCAGCAGAGCCGCCATTTCGGCTACCTCGTTCGGCGTTGCGTGGCGTTGGTGGTCCTCGCCCATGACTTCTTCGCGGAAGGTCCCGAAACCGGCGTAGGACGCCACGTTGACGGCGGCGGGCGATGCCTCCAGTTGGGCGAAGAATTCGCCGAGCGGGTACTGGTGACCTCCGTCCTGCCCGGCCACGATCGTCGTGATGCCCTGGTTGACCGCGGCCAGGGCTTCTGGCAGCTCGAACAGTCTGGAGTCGTGGTGACTGTGGACGTCGATGAAGCCGGGTGCCAGGACCAGGCCTTCGGCGTCGAGGACGGTGTCCCCGGAAGACGGCTCGAAGTCGCCGACGGCGACGATGCGGTCGCCTTCGATGCGGACGTTGACGTCACGGGACGGTCCGCCGCTGCCGTCGATGACGCGGGCGTTGACGATGACGGTGCCGGCGGGCGTCGAGTCGCCGGGAACGCAGGCCGTCAGGGCGAAGCCGGCGGCGAGCAACATCGCCACACACTGGGTGCGCCGGACCGTCCTCATCGAAGCTCCAACCCCGGCTGTCTCTCGAACACCAGTCCCCGTTCCGAGCCCGAACTCAGGCTGAACCCGCTTACAGCGCCGGACCCATCACGCCCGAATTCCAGCCGCGCCGGCGACGCCGCCCAGCCGCGGCTCTCGAACTCGACGCGGAACTCGTCTTCGGCGACTGGCTCTACGTCGAGCGCGGGTTGCTGCTCGAGGCGCAGCGCGAGGCCGCCGTCCGCGACAGTGAACCGGTACGTGGCGTCCAGCTCGGAGGAGAAGAAGCTGCCGGCGAACTCGGCCAGTTGGGCGGATGACAGGGAGGGCACGGGAGGCGAGTCCTCATCCTCTTCGCCGGCGTCGTCCTCCTCGCCATCGTCGCTCTCTTCGGGTCCGAGCTGATCCGCCAGGTAGTGGTCGGCGACCCGCCGCGCCAGCTCGCCGGGATCGCCGAACTCGGCGTTGCAGGAGACGGCGATCGAGAGGCCTGGTTCCACGTATCGCCTGAGTTCGGTCAGGAACCCCCAGGAATGGCCGCTGTGCCCAACCGTGCGCAGACCTCGATACTCACCGGGAGTGATCCCGTGGGCGTAGCCGATCGGTTCGCCGTTGTTGAGCGTTCCCTCGGTCAGCATCGACTCATGGATCGCCGGCCTGTCGGCGCCGTGCAGGTAGTCGTCCCAGCGCAGCAGATCCTCCACCGTCGTGTAGAGCTGCCCGTCGCCGGCGATCTCGAAGTTGTAGTTGTGCACGATCCGCAGGTTGCCGTCGTCGTCGCGGTGGTAGCCGGTGGCGCGCCCGGGAATGATCCGCTCGCGGTTCTCGTACATCAGGCTGCCGTCCATCCCGAGTGGCTCGAAGATCCGCTCCCGGGCCAGCTCGCCCACCGACTTGCCGGCGGCGCGTTCGAGCGCGTGCGCCAGCAGCATGTAGCCGGTGTTGCTGTACTCGTAGCGCTCGCCCGGAGCGAACACCGGCGCGCGCTGCCGCGACATCATCGCCAGGAGTTGCTCGCGTGAGACCGAGTAGTAGTCGCCGGCGCCGGCGAGCGGGAACAGGTTCAGATAGTCGCGCAGGCCGCCCGTGTGGTGGATCAGGTGCCGAAGCGTCACCGGCGACGGGTACTCGGGCAGTTCCGGAAGCCACTGGCGGACCCCGTCGTCGAGGGAGACCGTGCCGTCCTGGGCCAGCAGGTTGGCGACCGCGGCGACGAACTGCTTGGTCACCGAGGCGACGTCGAAGACCGTCTGCGGCGTGACCGGAATGTCGTAGTCGAGGTTGGCGTAGCCGTAGCCGCGCGAGTAAACGAGGTCGCCGCCCCGCGCCACGGCGAGCGCGCATCCCGGCGAGCCGGGCTTGTCCCACGAAGCGAAGATCGCGTCGATGGCTGGATTGTCGGCGCCGATCTCCACGCCGGCGGGCGGCTCGGCGGGGCCGGCGCAAGCGACGACGAAGAGGAGGACGGCCGCCCAAGGCGGAGCCGGCCTGACGGCCGGCGCGAGTCTCTGGCCGCCTTCGGCGGCGGCCGGCGGGGACGCCGGCGCACCCAGTGTGGATCGCAGCGGCAACCTTGCTGCCGAATCAAGCGCTGGCACTAGCCCATTCTGCCAACTGTTCGAGCGTCGTCGTAGCGCCGCCGCAGACGACGACCAGGACGGACTCGAGGTCGTCCAACTCCGGTGCGCCGTCGTACACGGCGGCGAGCGAGGCGCCGCAGGCCGGCTCGACGACCACCCGGTGGTCGGCAAGGAAACGCTGACAGGCGGAGACGGCGGCCCGATCCGACACCACGATGCTCTGAAGAGGATGGTCCCGCGTGCAGTCGAACGCCCGCTGGCAGATCTTCTTGGCCCCCAGCGTGATGGCGAGGCTGGTGATGGCGGGCAGCTCGACCCGGTGGCCCGCTCGTACGGACTGCGCCAGGGAGTCGGCGCCTTCCGTTTCGACCGCGATTACCGGAACGTCGGCCCAGCCGCTCCGCTTCATTCCCTCGACGAGGCCGCACAGCAGCCCGCCGCCGCCGACGGAGACGACCACGGCGCCGGGCTTGACGCCCGATCCCGCGACCTCGTCGATCAGGGTGGAGTGGCCCCGCCAGACGAGCGGATCGTCGAACGGATGAACCAGGACATCCGACTCCTCGACCCTCGACTCGGCGAGTTCATTCGCTTCCTGCCAGGAATCGCCGTGGACGATGACTTCGGCGCCTTCGCGCCGGATCAGGGCCCTGGCCAGCCCGGAGGTGGTCTCCGGCACCACGATCAGGACGGGCACCGAGAGATGCCGCCCGGCGTAGGCGACCGCGATCCCCGCATTGCCGCCGGACGAGGAGATCAGGCGCCCGGCGCCCCGCCGAACGTACTCCTGGCAGGCGTGGCCGATGCCGCGGATCTTGAACGAGCCGGGCGGCTGCAGCGCGTCGAGCTTCAGCCACACGCTGCGGCCCGTGAGGACGGACAGCGGCCTCGACTCGAAGAGCGGCGTTTCGGTGTGCAGGGGTTCCATGACCGGCGCTGGCCCCGTGGAGGCCCGGTAGCCTCGCGACGTTAGCGGTTTGGCTGCGGGGGAAGAAAAATGGAAGGTGCTCTCAGCGTTGGTCTCCTGTTCCGCAACTTCAGGGGACGCATTCTCGTCACGTGGTTTCTCGTTCTGCTCGAGAACATCCTCTGGGCCCTGGTGCCGCTGTTTATCGGCCGCGCCATCGACGCTCTGCTCGAGCGGCGTCCGAGCGCTCTCTGGGAGGTGGCAGCGATCCTGTCGGCGCTGATCGTGGTCGCTACCGTCCGGCGCTTCTACGACACCCGTTGCTACGGAACGATCCGCGTCCGCTTCGGAGGCGAACTCGTACGCCGGTCGCGGGACGCGCCCGTCTCGCGTCTCAACGCGCGTCTCGGCATGAGTCGGGAAATGGTCGACTTCCTCGAAGAGCACGTTCCGGGAGTGCTCACCGGTGTCGTGCAACTGCTCGTGAGCATCGCCGTGCTCTTCGGCTTCGACCGCCGTTTGGGTCTCGCCGCCCTCGGCGCGCTGGGCGCGATCGTTCTGGTCTACGCGCTGTTCCACCGCCGCTTCTACCGGCTGAACGGCGAACTGAACGCGCAGACCGAACTCCAGGTCTCGATCCTGGAGCAGCGCCGCGTGGAGTCGCTCGTGGGGCACCTGAGGAAGCTGCGCCGAAGCGAAGTCCGTCTGTCGGACACGGAGGCCGTCCTCTACGGCGGGATCTTCGCCGCCATGTTCGCCTTCGTCCTCGGCAACGTGTGGATCTCCGCGACGATCCCGATGATCACGGCGGGCGCGATCTTCGCGATTCTCAGCTACTCCTGGGAGTTCGTGGAGTCGAGCATCGCGCTGCCGATCGCGCTCCAGGAGTGGTCGCGGCTCGGCGAGATCCGCGACCGGCTGAATCGGGCGACGGAGGCGGGCTAGGGGCCAGCGGAGGACGCCGTCCCGCCGCCGACCGGCTCGGCGAATAGCGGCATCTGCTGGGGCCGGTCGGTGTCCGCGCCGATCGTGACCGTCCCCTGAAGCTGACCCTGCTCGTTGAGCCGGCCCTCGATCACGGTCGTCGTCGCGCTCGCGTTGAGGGTGGGGAACTGCGTCGTGATCCGGAGGGCGTCGCCCTGCCACTCGAAGTCGTCGAGGACGATGGAGTAGATGCCGCCCATGTAGAGCCAGCCTTCGCCCTCATGCGGTACGTGAAAGCCCATGAAGGCTCCGGACACGTAGGAGTTCTTCGCCGGGTGCAGCGCCAGCAGGTCGAGGATCTGCTCCCTCTGGTTCTGCTGCTCGAAGAGGACGCCCTCCTTCCGGGTGACCTCGATGAAGCCGTTGAACATCTCGCTGAACGTGTCGCCGCGGTAGATGATCTCCTGCGTCGGGTCCGGGTTGGCCGGGTTGTCCTCGGAGTTGTCCCAGACGGCGGTGACGTCGAGGCGGCTGCCGGCCGGAATGTCGATCGGCCTGGTCGGGTAGTAGAGCCACTGCCAGTTGTAGTCGTAGTTCGGCACGTCCAGCAGCATCTCCTTCGAGCCGTCCGGGTAGGTGACCTCGTAGCTCATCGCCTTGCCGCGGACATGCATGTGCGGGCTGAAGGCGAGGATCTGGACGTCCTTGTCGAACAGGTAGTGGGCGTTCTCGGCGTGGTGGCCGGCGCCCGGCGGGATGCGCAGGCCGGTGTTCGTCACCGGAATCGTGATGACTTCCTTCTCGAGTTCGCCCTCGCCGAAGTGGAGCCCGATCCGCGAGGTGTCGCGGGTCGCTTCGCCGATCGGGTGGTAGTGCTGATCGACGATGATGCGGATCTTCGATCCGAAGCGGCGGCCGACGCCGTCCGGGAAGACGTAGGGCGGCATGCCGGCCGTCCAGATGCCGAGGACACCCGAGGCGGCCGGATCGCCCTCGTTCAGCTCGCTCACATAGGTCGTCAGGAAGTGATGGGTGACGCGAGAGTCTTCCGGCAGGAACTCGATCGCGCGGACCCAGCGTGGCTCGCCGAGATCGACCTCGATCACCTGCTGCGGGAAGAGATCGTCGCCTTCGGCCGGCACCTCGATGCTGTCGAGCGTGACGACGAAGTCGGGCTCGCCGAGCTTCCAGCCCTTCGGGAAGGTCGGCGCTTCGGGCAGGTCGGCGGGGTCGCCCTGCGGGCCGCCGGACTTCGCCCAGTTGACGATCGTCTCGATCTCGCTAGCGGTCAGCGAGAGGTCGTTCGACCAGACGTGGTTCTCGGACTCGCCGCTCCAGGGCGGCATGTCGCGGTTCTCGACCGCGCGGGCGATCGAGCGGGCCCAGGGCCGCGCCTCCCGGTAGGTCATCAGCGACATCGGAGCGACCTCGCCGGTCCGGTGGCACTGCACGCAGTTCTTGAAGAAGATGGGTGCTATGTCGCGCGTGTAGGTCGGTTCGTCGGCGGCGGCGGCCGGGGATGTCGCGACCAGGGCGGTGGCGAGAAGCGCCAGAAGGGCGAGGGTCGTGGTCAGGATGCGGGGCGCTCGCTTGTTCATGGGGAGCCTCTGTTTGCCTGTTCGGGGTGCTCGCGGTCGAACCCGATCATATCGTGAGTGTTGACTCAGTTTAGGCGACAGGGCGGACCTCGACCCGGTCGACCCCCAGCCGCCCTTCCTCGATGACCAGGCCGACGGCGCCGCAAGCGAGGGCGTCGTCGGTCGCTTCGACGAGCGTTGCGCCGTCGACCTTGCCGGCGAGGCGGTCGCCGCGGACCTCAAGGGCCAGTTCGTAGCTCTCGCCGAGTCGCCACTCGACATCCGCTTCGGCCAGCACCTCTTCGGCATGCAGCATGCGCACGAGCTGCACGCGGTTCCGGGGAGCCAGGAGCAGGCCGTAGAAGCGGGTGAGACCCTGGACGCGGGCGGCGACGCCGGCTCTCTCGACGAGGTGGGGCGTCACGTCGGCGGTCACCGAGTAGTCGCGCCAGTCCCGGGTGCCCTGCATCAGCAGGCCCATGCCGGCGTTCTGGACCAGCCGGAACATCTCCGTTCCCTTGGTCAGCAGGTCGACGCCGTTGACCCACGCGCGTCGCCACATCGTGCCCCGGTGGGCAGGACGCTCGAGCCGGAACGTCGGTGCGCCGGACCACTTCAGCGACTCCAGGAAGACGGTTCCGGCCGGGCCTTGAACGCGGACGCCCACGGAGAAGACGGGGCCGGCCAGGTCCGGGACGGTGAAGGAGACGTGCCTGCTCTTGCCGGGTCCGAGTTCAACGACTTCGTCGTCGAACGTGGCGGTCTCGTCGTTCTCGCCGTAGTAGCCGAGATAGACGTTCGCCCGCACGGCTTCCGTCCCGGCGCTGAGCGTCGCCTCGACGGTCTGGCCGGGGAAGATCCGCGGCGAAGCCATCAACGGATAGACGCGGCCCTCGAACCACTTCGCTGTCTCCAGCGAGGGGATGAAGACGGGCGAGCTGACCCGGGCCTCGCCTTTGCCCTCGATGCGCAGGGCGCTCTCGCCGGACGACAAGGTGACACTCCTGACCTCGGCCTCGCCCTCCATGACCTGGAAGCCCTGGACCGAACCGGGAAAGGCGAAGTGGAACTGCGCGCCGTCCTTCGGCGCCAGCGTCTCCCTGCCGGCGAGACGGCGCCCCATGTTGACGATCTGGAGCGCTTCCTGGCCGCAGTCGCTGATCGCCCGGCCACCGTCGGCCGTCGGCAGGTAGACGCGGTCGGCGACTGGACCGCGCCAGTCGAGCCCTTTCTCCAGACCCCTCTCGATACCGGCCAGACCCTCCTTGATCCCGAGGAGGCAGCCGACGTTGCCCGAGTTGCAGTCGGTGTCCCAGCCGCAGGTGTTGACGATCTTCAGCGTCTCGGCGAAGTCGCTATCGCCGTGCAGCAGCGCGAGGATGATCAGGCCGTGGTTGGGGACCATGTGGCAGTTGCCGCCGTACTTGTCGTAGCCGTAGCGCTCGGCGAGCCGCGCCCGGTTCGCGTGCCAGTCGCTGTCGGCGGCGTGCCAGCGGCGCAGGTCGCCGATCATCCGGGCGACTACTGACTCCGCCGGGATGTAGCCGAGGGCGGCGTCGATCAGCCGGTCCGTGTCCCGTTCGACGAACGCCATGGACTCCATCGCCGCGAGGACGCAGGCGCCGTACACCGCTTCGCCGTCGTGACTCACCCGCGCGGCCGCGGTAGCCAGGCGGACCGCCAGGTCCGGATCGCCGGGAGCGACCATCGCCCAGCCGTCGATGAAGATCTGGGCGCCGATCTGCTCAGCCACGACCTTGCCGTTCAACTCCATCGAGCCGCTCTCGGGCGCCTCGATTCCGCTCTTGAGACGAAGGTAGGCGGTGTGTTCCGTGGAGTTGCCGAGGCCGCCCCACCACAACACCGTCCGCTCCCTGATCAGGTAGTTGAGCCAGGTTTCGCCGATCTCCCGCGAGCTGAGATCGGCGCCGGCGCCGTGGTCTTCGAGCGCCCGCAGGAACGTGAAGGTCCCCGTGATGTCGTCGTCGGTGACGATCAGGGGCACGTCGAGCCGGTCGTGGACGTAGTACTCGATGTCGCCCAGCCGTTTGCGGATCCACTCGTAGGGCCAGCCCTCGAAAGGGCGACCGAGGTAGACGCCGATGACCTTGCCGAGCACGCCGGCGTAGACGCGTTCCGCGTAGTCGGGCGGGAGAGGCGTGTTCATGATCTTGGATCCGCGCTGCCGAGTTTCCATGTGGAACATTGAACGGTGTATCATGTTCGGCGGATCATGAGCCAGTTCGCCGGTGCCCCGTCGCCGGCGCCACAACATAGGGAGAACCGCCATGGAGAGCAGACCTGGAGCCGTATGGAAGACCTTCAGAGTCTTCACCCTTTCGACCCTCGCCTTGTTGCTCCTGGCCTTGCCCTCGCTGGCTCAGAGCGGCACGGTTTCCGGAACCGTCTCCGATGCCGACGGCGATCCGCTTCCAGGCGTGACCGTTAGCGTCGAGGGCGGCGGCGAGGCGATGACCGACGCGGACGGCGCCTTCTCGATCTCGGGCGTTGCGGCCGGCAGCCACACCGTCACGGCCAGCCTCGAGGGATTCCAGTCGTCGAGCCAGTCCGTGCAGGTGAGTGCGAGCGGCGCTTCGGTCGACTTCGAGATCCGCCCCGCCTACCACGCCACGGTCGTCGTCACGGCGGAGCGGGTCGAGGAGAACCTCATGGAAGTGCCGATGACGATCTCGGCGTTCGATTCGGCGCTTCTCGAAGAACTCGTGATCCAGGAGAGGACGGATCTGCAGAACCTGGTTCCGGGCCTTCAGTTCGGCGATGAGATCGAGCAGCAGGGCCAGGGGACGGTCATCCGCGGCATCGGCACCAGGAACGCCCAGTACGACCAGGCCGACTATGCCGTCGCCACCTACGTCGACGGCGCCTACACGCTGGGCGTCTACGGCACGACGCCCGGCGGCGGCTTCGATCTCGAACGCGTCGAGGTGGCCCGTGGGCCCCAGGGAACCCTGAACGGCCGCAACTCGATCGCGGGCGCGATCAACGTGGTCACCAAGGGCCCGACGGATCACTGGGACGCCGAGTTGATGGGGGAGGTCACCGACGTTACGCAGGAGCGGTTGAACGCGGCGATCGGCGGCCCTCTCGGGGACAGTCCCTTCAGCTTCCGCCTGACGGGCGGCACGCACACGGGCGACGGCAGACAGGAGAACGTCGGGTCGGGAGGCGACCATGACGCACCCGATCAGACCTTCTACTCGCCGCAGCTTCGTGCCGAGACCGATCGGTTCTCCGCGAGGCTGCGCGTGTCCCACGTGGAGGATCGTGGGACGCCGCGGGCCTTCGTGCAGCTCTCGAACGTCGACCGGACGACTGGCGGCTACTCCCGGGACCGTTACTACCTCTGGGAGACGCCCAATCCGGCCCTCGATCCAAACTGCGGCCTCGACACACCGGCGTGGAACTGCCCCGGCGAGATCAGGAACAGGGTGGCGCTCAACTACCCCGGCATCAACGAGAGCGAAAGCGACTTCGGCGTACTCCGGGCCGACTGGCAGGTCGGAAGGTCTTTCGGCATCAGCTTCAACGCGAGCAGCGGCGAGACGGTGCAGCAGGCGCTCCGGGACGCCGACTACACGAATCGGGTGCCGATCGGCACGCCCCCGGGCGGTCACGGCCTGGGCGGTACTGCGGACTCGCTGGACCACACGTTGACGGCCTGCACGCCGGGGCGCTGGGACGGCCTGTGCCCCGACGGCACGGTGCAGTTCTCGAACTCGTTCTACGACCTTCCGTTCGAGTACGAGGAAGACTCGCAGGAGCTCCTGTTCAGGTCGAGCTACGCCGGCGACTTCAACTTCATCGGCGGATTCTTCAGGTACAAGAACACGAGGTCCGGGACGATTCACCGGCATGACCTGCAGATCCCGTACCGCTTCGGGACGGCCGATGAGCAGGCCCGGAGGGTTTCGCCGGTCTGGGGCTTCGTCGAGGTCAACAATTGCCAGGATGTCCTGACCAAGATCGTCGAGGGATTCGGCATCGGCACGAGCGACCCGGCGGGCGACGAGGAAGGCCTCTACTGGTACTGCCCTGAGGGCGACGATCTCAGCCATCTGCTCAGCTTCTTCAACAGGGGCAAGAACTGGACGGAGGCCGTGTTCTTCAGTGCCGACTACCGGTTCAACGACAGTTGGGCGCTCTCGGGCGGCATTCGCTACACCGAAGACAAGAAGGAGCAGAAACCCGAGGACCAGGGCGGGTTCTTCACGCTGGCTCTGGGAGGCGCCCCGGTCACGATTGCGCTTTCAGGCGAGGGCAACCCCTACCCACAGACCTGGTCGCGGCCGATTGGCCACCTCGCTCTGGAGCGCACGACCGACGCCGGCCATCTGGTGTACGGCCGGATCTCCACGGGCTTCCGCTCCGGTGGGTTCAACATCGGTCTGCCGGGCCAGGTGCCCCCGTACATCGAGGAAGAGACGTTGGTGAACTACGAGCTGGGGGCGAAGGGCTTCTTCCTCGACTCGCGCCTGCAGCTCTCTGCCGGACTCTGGTACAACCAGTTCGACAACTACCAGCTCGCCGCCACGCAGGCGCCGCCGCCGGGCGTGGACATTCCGATCTCGATCTACTCCTCCACGCCGCTCGTCGAGTACACGGCGAACATTCCCGACACGACGATTCAGGGTGTGGACCTGGAGTTCAGCTATCGGATCGGCTCCTTCGGTCTCCGGGGCTTCTTTGCCTGGCAGGACTCGGAGATCGGTCCGCACTCCTCGGTGATCGACGGCCATCCTGATGCCCAGACGGCGATCTGGAACTACATCAACTTCGACACCGGCGAGCCGGCCACCAGCGAGTACGACCTGCCGACGGATCAGACCGGGAACCGGTTGCCGAAGCAGCCGCAGAACAAGCTGGCGCTGACGGCGTCCTGGTTCAAGCCGCTCGTCTCCGCGGGTCACCTCTCGTTCCAGTCGACCTACGCCTACACCGAGTCGGCGTTCCCCAGCATCGGAAACGTCGACATCTGGGAGCTGCCGGGATTCGACCGGCTGGACGTGGGCGGTACCTGGAGCGCTCCGAGCGACAGGTGGTCGATCTCGCTGTTCGTCAAGAACATCATGGACGAAGTTGCGGTCCTCGAGTACCTGCCGATTTCCGGGAACGGCGGCGTTCCCGCGATCGGCTTCGTGACGCCTCCCCGCGAGGTCGGCATGCAGCTCCGCTTCCGGCCGTTCAACTAGCGTCACCGGCACTGTAGTCATGGGCAGGGGGATCGGACGCTTTCCGATCCCCCTGTTGATTCTCTTGGTGGCGTCCGGAGCCGGAGGGGCCGAGTACGTGCTCGGTCCCGACTCCCTGCCGCAGGAAGGCGTCCCAACGGGCACGGTGGAGAAGCGCACCTGGGACGCGAGCAGTATCTACGCGGGCACGACTCACGAGTACTGGGTGTACGTCCCGGCCCAGTACACGGACGCCGTACCCGCGGCCGTCATGGTCTTCCAGGACGGTCAGTTCTACGTGGAGCCAGAGGGCCCCGTCCGGGCGCCGACCGTCTTCGACAACCTGATCCACAAGGGGGAGATGCCGGTGACGATCGGGGTCTTCATCAACCCCGGCATGAAGGAGATCCCCTGGGATCAGCGCGACGCACAGTACGTGCCCCTCGACGACACCTACGCGCGTTTCCTGCTGGAGGAGATCCTCCCGGAGGTCGGCAATGACTACAACCTGACGGACGAGGCGGCCGGCCGGGCGATCGCCGGCATGAGCGACGGCGGCCTGGTCTCCTTCACCGTCGCCTGGGAGCGTCCCGACGCCTTCAGCAAGGTCGTCAGCCACGTCGGCAGCTACACCAGGCTGCAGGGCGGGTCCCGGTACCCGTACCTGATCCGGAAGACCCGCGGGAATCCGAAGCCGATCCGCGTCTTCCTCCAGGACGGCGAGAACGACATCAACCTCGCGGAGGGGAACTGGGCGCTGGCCAACCTCCAGATGGACTCGGCCCTGATGTTCGCGCGCTATGACTACCGCTTCGAGATGGGCACGGGCGGCCACGACCTGAGGCACGGCGGCGCCATCTTCCCGGACACGCTGCGGTGGCTCTGGCGCGACTATCCCGGTGTCGTGGGCGCCGGAGAGCCGGCGGATCCCGCCGCGGTGGTCGGCGAGTGGGACGTTCTGACGAAGGTCCTCGGCGAGTTTCGCCGCAGCGTGCTGACCGTCTCCGAACAGGACGGCGCGCTCGACGCGACGCTTCATGACGAGGTGGACGGCGCGATGGAGGTCACGGCGGTCCGGTTCGAGGACGGCATCCTGAGCTACGAGTACGTCGCGTCCGGATCCCAGGTGAACTGGGGCAAGGGATCGGTCGGCAGGCTGAGCGCCTGGCTGCGGGTCCGGGGCGACAGCTTCCGCGGCGCCCTGAGCCTCGACGTGCCACCCGAGGGCGACTACGCGGTCGAGGGTCGCAGGAGAACGGCGGATCCCTAGCGCCGCGGCGTAAGCTCCCCGCAGGCGTGGACGATCTGAAGCAGGCACGCGCCCTCCCCTTCTGGGGCGAGGGGGACACGCCTCCGGAGCCCCCGAGCAAGGCCCCGGAGGAGCAGGGCTTCGTCGCCGTCTTCCGGATCTTCGTTCGGACGTGGCCCTACCTGTGGCCCCAGATCGTCGGCCGCTGGCGGGAGCTGCCGCGCAGCAAGAGCGCCGAGGGCGACGCCGCCGCGGACGGCGCGTGGAGCTTCCGCCACGTTCCACCCCTGGTCACGGTCCTGACGGCGCTCGGGCCGCTCCTGTGGCTGGCGCCCCCGGGAACGGACTGGCGGCACGACCTCCTGCTGGCCGGCACGGTCCTGATGACCGTCCTCGTGTGGGTGCTCCTCTTCGTCCGGGGCCGCGCGTATCTGGGCGTGTCCTTCGCCCTCGTGCTCGCCGGCACGGCGACGTTCCTGTTCGCGCTGTTCGGCGTGGAAGGCCTCGCCGACAGCCTCTACGTCGGGCTCGTGGCGGCGGCCTGCGTCGGCATCTGGGTGCTCCAGTACAGGGTGGACGGCGTCAAGCTGCGCTTCCGTATCCGGCTCGGCAGCCACCTCGTCTACTACTTCGTCCTGGTGTGGGCCTCGACCCTGCTGACGATGGTGATCGCCCTCTTCTCGGTCGACCTGATCAGCCAGTCCATCCTGCAGGCCGAGCCGCTGACCCCGTTCCTGGCCGACTTCATCGGCCGGTCGGAACTTGCCGGCGAAGCGTCGCCCGACGCTACCGCCGCCGAACCGAACATCGACCTGGCGCCGCTGACCGCCGAGCAGCGGCACAGTCTGAAGTGGATCTACGCGGTCTTCATGGTCTTCGGGTGGTTCGCGCAGCTCCCCGTGATGATGCTGCTGCCGTACTACTACATCTTCATCATGCAGCGTGTGAACCAGGACCTGCGGATGGCGCTGGTGGAGCGCTGGCTCGGGCTGTCTCTGCGCTACCACAGCGACCACCGGGTGGGCGATTCGGTCTACCGCATCTACCAGGACAGCGCCCAGGTCACGGCCGTCATCGGCAACGTGACGCAGTCGATGCAGATGCTCAGCACCTACGCCATCGGCGTCGTCTTCCTGGCCGCGCTCGATCCGATCCTCGGCGGCATGGCGCTCAGCATCGTCCTGCTCGCCGTTCTGTGGGGGCGCTGGTTCTCGCCGCGGATGCGCGAGCGATCCCTCGCTGCCCGGGAGGCCAGCTCGGACTTCACCTCGCGCGTCCAGGAGACGTTCGCCGCGATCCGGGTGATCAAGGCCTACGGCGCAGCGGACCGGGAGCAGGAGCGGCTCGAGCGCGATTCCGTGAGGGCGTTCAACGCGTCCTTCCGCGTCCGGTCGCTGATGGCCGTCGTCGGCATTGTCACCTTCTCGATCGCCGCCGCGGCGCTCCTGAGCGCGCAGTTCCTGATGGCGGTCTGGGCCAACGGCGAACGGGAGACGTTCGCGACGGCGCTCGTCGCCCTCGTCGGTCTCAGTTTCGTGACCTGGAACCTTGCCGCGTACAACTGGGCCCAGGAGCAGATCGGCGCGTCGAGCGTCTCGGTGCGGAACGTCGTGACCCTATGGTCGCAGGCCCAGGACATGGCGATGGGGCTCGACCGGTCCTTCGACATCCTCGACATCGAGCCCGACGTGAAGAACGCTCCCGACGCGGTGCCGATGGGGCCTTTCCGCCGCCAGATTCGCTTCGAGAATGTCGACTTCGCCTACGAATCGGACCGTCCCGTTCTGCGCGATGTCAGTCTCGCTGTCGAACCCGGCACGATCACAGCGATCGTCGGGCCGACGGGCTCGGGCAAGAGCACGCTGGTCAGCCTGTTGCTCCGGCTGTTCGATCCGGACGCCGGAACGGTGTCGATAGACGGCGTCGACCTCCGCAAGCTGGATGTGGACAGCCTGCGCGGCAACGTCTCCGTCGCCCTGCAGGAGAACGTCCTGTTCGGCATGTCGGTTCGCGACAACATCCGCTACGTCGTCCCCGACGCGGGCGATGAGCGGGTCCTGGAGGCGGCCCGCGTGGCCTGCGTGGACGAGTACGTCGCCGGTCTGCCGGAAGGCCTGGACACGGTCCTGAGCGACCGCGGCGGCAAGCTGTCGACTGGGCAGCGCCAGCGCCTCTCGATCGCCCGGGCGATCGTCAAGGACGCGCCGATCCTGATTCTCGACGAGCCGACGGCCGCGCTCGACGCCTACACCGAACACCGGGTGCTCGAGCGCCTGTCGGCGTGGGGCGAGGGCCGCGCCATCTTCCTGATCACGCACCGGATCTCGACGATTCAGCAGGCGGACCGGATCCTCTATCTCGACGGTGGCCGGATCGTCGAGAACGGGTCCCATGACGAGCTGATGGCAGTGGACGGCGGGCGCTACCGGTCATTCGTGGAAACCGAGGCGAGACTGTCGAGACGGGCCGGCGAGGCCGGTTGATGGCCGAAGCAGCCCGGGCGTCGCGACCGTCGCTGCGGGAGCACGAAAAGCAACTCGACCGCGCGGCCAGCGTCCTCGACCTGGGCACGGATATCGGGTTCCGGGAGGTCCTGCGCATCTTCGCGCGGGTCATCTCGACCTTCCGGCTGTTTGCCGGGCGGATCGCGGCGAAGCTCGGCTTCATCACGGTGGAGCTGGCCTTTCGACTGCTCGTCGCGCCCTGGCCGGGCAAGGTCGTCGTCGACCACGTCATCCTGGGCATGCCGATCGGGGACGCGTCGGGCTTCCCGGCCTACCTGGCGCCGGCCGTGCTGCTGCTGGACGGCATGGGGCCGGTAGAGATGATGCTCTGGGTGTTCCTGCTCGGTGTGTTGATGGTGACGGTCTTCGGGTTCACCACGAGCCGGGGCGCGGGCAGGTCTCCCAGCGGAGCGCCCACAGGGGCCTCGGCGGGCTCTTCCGGGGGCGCCACGGCTCTCACGCCGCAGGGCCTCGGCACCCTGGCCCAGGGCCATGACATCGCCACGCAGACGGAGAACCAGGCGAACCTCGGTTCCGGCCTGATGGCGGGCATCCTCGGGTTCATCGACTTCCGGGTGCATCTTCGCCTCTCACAGTCGATGAACCACTTCCTCCGAACCCGGGTGGCCGGGAAGCTGCGGTCGCTGCCGATGACGACCCTGGACGACCTGCGAATCGGTGACAGCGTCTACCGCGTCCTGTACGACACCACCAGCGCCAACATGCTGCTGCACGGCATCGCGCTGGGGCTCTACTCCGGCCTGCTCGGCGTGGTGATCACCCTCTACATCATGTTCACGTACTTCGGCGCCGCACCGGAGGTCATCGTGCTGGGCATGCTGGCCCTTCCGATCGTGTTCCTCTTCGAGTTCCCCTTTGCCCGCATGGCGCGGCGCCGGGGTCAGGCCAGCCGCGCTTCCGGCTCGAGCACGACGAGCAACATCGAGGAAGGGATGAGCAACGTCCTCGCCGTGCAGAGCCTCGGCGGGAACGAGCGGGAGGCGCGGCGATTCCGGCGGGCGAGCGCGGAGTCGTTCAAGCGCTTCCGCACAGAGTGGTTCCTCGTCCTCACGGTCCGGCAGGCCTTCAGTCTGGCGCTGATGCTGGGCCAGGTCCTGTTCTTCATCGTGATGGCTGGCCGCGTCATCGACGGCACGTTCACCGCTGGCGACTACTTCGTCCTCACGTACTACTACTTCGTCCTCAGTGCGACGTTCGGCGCCTGGGGCTTCGTGTACACGGAGTGGCAGGGCTACGTTGCGGGCATGCGCCGGGTCTTCTTCCTGATGGACCTGCCGGAAGAGAGATCGCGCGCCGGCATCGAGCTGGCCAGGATCGAGCGCGGCGTCGAGATGAAGGGCGTGGGGCTGACCTATCCGGACGGCCGCCGCGCGCTCCGCAACGTCGACCTGGAAGCGAGGGTCGGCGAGATCGTCGCGTTCGTCGGCCCGACCGGCGCCGGCAAGACGAGCCTCGCCTACATGGTGCCGGCCTTCGTTCAGGCGACCGAGGGGATGGTGTCGATCGACGGCGTCGATCTCAAGGACGTGGCAGTGGAGAGCCTCAGGAAGCAGGTGTCCTACGTCTTCCAGGAAACCCAGCTCTTCTCCGATTCGATCTTCGAGAACATCCGCTACGGCAACCCGGCCGCGACGGAAGCGCAGGTCGAGCGTGCCGCGCGCGTCGCCGGGGCTCACGACTTCATCGCCGCGCTGCCGGACGGCTACCGGACCAACCTCGGCACCGTGACCAGCAAGCTGTCGGTCGGCCAGAAGCAGCGCATCGCCATCGCCCGGGGGCTTCTCCGGGAAGCCCGCATCCTGATTCTCGACGAGCCGACCTCGGCTCTCGACCCGGGAACGGAGGCCTACCTGGTCGACGCACTGCACGAAGCGGCGAAGGACCGGCTCGTCATCATCATCGCCCACCGCTTGTCGACGATCGCCAACGCGGACCGGATCTGCTTTCTGGAGGACGGCGAAGTGCGGGAGTCAGGTACGCACGAGGAACTGATGGCGATGCCGGATGGGCGGTACCGCGAGTATGTGTCGCTTCAGGCTGGTTCACAGGCTTGAGGGTCATACCGGGAGGGTCGAGGCCCTCGCGGTGACGCCGGATGGCCGGCGCGTCGTCTCCGCGTCGGCCGATGCGACGTTGCGTGTCTGGAACCTTGAATCGGGGAGGGCCCTGCACACGCTCGAAGGCCACGGCGCCGGCGTCTGGTGTGTTGCCGTAACGGCGGATGGCAGGCGGGCCGTATCCGGTTCCTTCGACGCTACGTTGCGGGTCTGGGACCTGGCTTCCGGTCGGACGCTTCGGGTGCTCCGGGGACACGACACTGAGGTCTACTCCGTGGCGGTGACGGGCGATGGCCGGCGCGCCGTCTCGTCGTCCGCGGACACCACGCTCCGGGTGTGGGATTCCCGGACGGGCCGGGAGGTGCACGTCTTGGAGGGGCACACGGACGACGTCAAGTCCTTCGCCCTGACCGCCGACGGCACTCGTGCCGTTTCCGTCTCCTGGGACAAGACAGTCCGGGTGTGGGACTTGGAGGCCGGACTGGAGCTGCGCACCCTCGAAGGACACACCGACGCGGTCCACGCCGTCGCCGTCGTCCCGGAGGGCGCGCGAGCCATCTCCGTGTCCGGAGACCGGACGCTGCGGCTTTGGAATCTCGACTCGGGCCGCGCGTTGCACACGCTCGAAGGACACAGGGCAGAGGTTTATGGCGTGGCAGTGGCACCGGACGGCGAAACAGCAGTCTCCGCCTCCGCCGATGCAACACTGCGCGTCTGGGATCTCCAAGCAGGCCGGGGTCACCAAGTGCTTGAAGGCCACACAGGACCGGTCTTCTCCGTGACTTTGATGCCGAGCGGCCGGCGCGCCGTCTCCGCCTCCACGGACCGGACTTTGCGCCTCTGGAACCTCGAGTCAGGGCAGCAGCTCGCCGCCGTCGAGTGCAACGACCGTGTACGCCCTTGCGCCGTCTCGCTCGACGGCCAGACGGTGGTCGCCGGTGACGCAAGCGGCATCGTTTATGTCGTTAGCGTCGGCTCTAGTGGGGATTCGAAGGCGTGATCTTCCAGGCCTTTTGGGAGTGCACGCGGGCGTCGCCGGCGGCGGAGAAGACCCTAACGCCGATGCTGTCCGGGCGAGATGGATAGATGCGCCGTGCGATGGCCTGGCGGCTGTTGGCGAAGACCTCGACCACGGACTTGTCGACGAAGACGTGCAGCTTGAGTCGCTCGCCGGGCTTCAATCCGAACGGAGCCGCCTCCACTACCTTCGGCGTTTCGTCAGGGCCTGATCTGCGTGTGTCGACTTTCAGCAGCCTCTCTCCGGCGTCGTAGAAGATGGAGGTCTCTTCCTGGCCGTCGGGCGAGGCGCAGACCTTGACACCGAAGTGCGATGCCTCCGCGCCTTCCATCTCGACTAGCAGCTCGAGGCTGTTGCCGGCGACGCCGTCCATGGGCACTTCCTCGTCGGCCGGCACGACGAACAGCCCCTTCCGCACTTCGCCGTAGCGGAGCGCCTCGATCTCCTCCGGCACATCCATGCGGAGCAGCCCGTCGTCCCCGAGCGTCAGCACCCGCGGCAGGCTCAACGTGCCGGACCAGCCGTGTTTCGTTCGCGCGCCGAAGAGAGGCTCGTCGAGAATCCAGGCCCACATGATGCGTCGGCCCCGGTCGTCGACCAGGCTCTCCGGCGCGAAGAACGAGTTGTCGACCCAGCTCATTTGGGCGTGGGATTCGGGATGGAACTGTTCGTTCCTCCACTCGCCGACGTAGTAGCGGCAGCCGAGCCGGTGGCTGATGCAGAGGAGCACGTGCTTGCCGCCGAGTTCGAAGAGATCGGGGCAGGACACGTCTTCGTTGAGGGATACGCCTTCGACACCGTGGGCGAACAGGTCGCCGGCGTACCTCCATTTGCCCTCGAGTGCCGGGGACTTGGCTACGGCCGGTCGCTGCCCGCCGAAGATGGCGTGGTAGGTGTCGCCTTCGAGCCATCCGAAGGGGTCCCATGACCGGTACCTGCCGTGGTACTCGTCGCGCTCCCGGGTCTTCGGCGTGATCGGGTTCGAGTCGAGCTTCTTCCACTCGTTCAGGTCGTCGTCGAGCGCTACCGCCATAGCGTTGCCCAGGCCGTGCTGGTGGTAGCAGATCGTCGGCACGCCGTCTCTGTTGAGGAAGCAGTTGCCGCTGTACATGCCGTCGAGCAGGCCGGTGGGGTGGTGGCGCCAGTGAAACAGGTCCGTGCTCGACATGTGGCCCCAGTGGTCGGAGCGCTTGCCCAGCCGCGTGTCCTGGAAGATGTAGAACAGGTGGTAGCGGCCCTTCCAGTAGATGGCTCCGTTCGGGTCGAAGGGCATCGCCACGCCTTCGGGAATCACGAAGTGGTAGCCGGGCCGTGCCGGATCGTTCAGGATGCGTTCGCGTAATTCGCGAGCGTTCTCGGCCAGTCGATCCGCCCTCCTGGACCCGGCGACGGACACGCAACGCCAAGCGCCGTCTGCTTCCCTCGTCATCCTGAACTCGAAGAAGCCGCCCCCGGTCGGCGAACGCAGCGCAACCGGGTCGACGGCGGCAATGTCTCCGTCGAACACCACTTCGGCGTCGTCGAGGACGAAGCGCTTCTCCCGATCGGTCGGTCCGTCGACCTGCTTCCGCAGATACTCCCGGAGATCAGCCTTGGTCGTGCCGGAGTTGCTTCGCCAGGAGTCGGCGAAGAAGGCGACTTGTCCCTCGATGTCACCGGCCCTCGTTGCCGCGTCGTAGGCACGCAAAGCTGCCAGGACCGCGTCCTCGACCCTCGCACACGATGTATCGATCGTGCGTTCCGTCATTGGTGGCCCCCTGCCTGCAACGCGGCGTACCTCCGGTAGCGGCCGTCCGGCACCGCCATCAGCTCCTCGTGCGTTCCCTGCTCGCGGATCTCGCCTTCCTCCAGGAAGTAGATCCGGTCGGCGTTGGCGATCGTCGACAGGCGGTGGGCGATGATGATGACCAGCCTGTCCTTCGCCGCTTCGTGCAGGGCGTCGACCAGGTAGGCCTCGGTCTCCGGGTCGAGCGCGGAGGTCGGTTCGTCCAGGATCAGGATGCGCGCGTCCCGCAGGAGCCCCCGGGCGATGGCGATGCGCTGCTTCTGCCCCACCGAGAGCTTGCTGGTCACGGTGCCGAGGTTCGTCCGGTAGCCGTCCGGCAGGGCGGCGATGAAGTCGTGCGCCCCGGCGACGCGCGCGGCACGCTCGACTTGCGCCTCGGTCGCGTCCGTGTTCCCGTAGCGGATGTTCTCGAGGATCGAGTCGGAGAACAGTTGCGTCTCCTGGAAGACGTAAGAGACCTGTTCCCGGAGGCTGTCGACCGACACGTCCTTCAGGTCGACGCCGTCGATCGTCACCGTACCTTCGGTCGCCTGAACGAAGGCCGGCACCATGTAGGCGAGGCTCGTCTTGCCCGCGCCCGTCGGGCCGACGAACGCCACGATCTCGCCCAGGCGGGCCTCGAGGTTGATGTCGCGCAGCGCCCGGCGTCCGTCCGGATACGTCAGTCCTACGTTCCTCATCTCGACGCCGCGGCTGATTCGGGGCAGTTCGACACCCTCGCTCGTCTTCTCCGACGGCAGGTCCATCAGGAAGAACACGCGGCGCAGTCCGGCGATGTTGTCCTGCAGGACCGGGTAGATGAAGCCCATCCCGCTGAACGTCGCGCTCAGGACGAAGTAGTAGTAGTTGAGGACGAAGTAGTCACCGGCCGTGAAGGTGCCGTCGATCACGCGTCCGGCGATGACGACGAAGAACAGGACCTGGCTCAGCAGGAAGGCCAGGCTGCCGAATTGCTGGTAGGTCAGCTTGAGCAGCGACTCGATGCGAAAGCGCCTGAAGGACTCCTCGCTGGCCTTCCTGAATCGTTGGCCTTCCCGCTCGTTTCCACCGAGGCTTTGCACGGCGAGCACGTTGCTCATGCCCTCTTCGATGTTCGCCGTCGTGGCGGCGCCCGAGGCGCGGCTGGCCTGGCTTCTGCGCCGTGCCATCCGCGCGAATGGACCGACGAAGATGAGCATGATCGGCAGCGACAGGGCGGCCAGCAGGATGACCTCTGGAGCGTCGCCGAAGTACGTGTACATCATCATCGCGCTGATCGTGATGCCGAGCGCGTGGGAGTAGAACTCGAGACCCACCTCGTAGAGAACGCGGCTGACGCTCGTCGTGTCGTAGAGGACGCGGTAGATGCTGTCGCCGATCCGCTGGTCGTCCAGGGTCGTCATCGGCAGGCGCTTGATCCGCCCGGCGAGTTTCGTCCTGAGCAGGTGGTTCATCGACTGCGTCAGGCGCAGGTGCACCCGGAAGTCGAGGAGTCCGAGAATGCCGGCCATCAGGCCGGAGCCCCGGTTGGCCTCGTTCTCGGTCCGGGTGGCCGTGTCGTGCCCCTGGGCCAGGGTGCCGTGCCCCTGCTGGAGGAGGACGGTGGCGCCGCCCGACGAGGCCGCGGATGCTCCGGTGGGCATCCCGGTCGCGGACCTGACGGTGCCCCGGTTCGTCGTGAACCCGAACACGGTCACCATGAAGACGCCGAGGACGAGTACCCACGCCATGATCTCCAACGGGCCCTTCCCGGCCAGGAACATGACGAACGGGCTTAGGTAGGAGGGGAAGCCGGCCGCATCCACGATGGGCATGCCGAGGATGACGTGGTCGACGACGACCTTGCCCGGCCAGGGCGCGACGAGCAGCCGGAACACCATCTCCGCGGTCACGAAA
The DNA here is from genome assembly GCA_028877275.1 of Acidobacteriota bacterium. Taxonomy (GTDB): domain Bacteria; phylum Acidobacteriota; class Thermoanaerobaculia; order Multivoradales; family Multivoraceae; genus Multivorans. Next base: position 11,785 of record JAPPFP010000025.1, on the reverse strand, counting down.
CCGAACTTCGTGGCGACCCGGGCCTTGAACAGGCGCATGTAGGAGAGGGCCCGTCCGAAGATGCGCAGGACTTCGCGGAACGGGATGTCGGTCCGGGTGTCGAGCGTGCTCGCCGAACGGTCGAGCGCTTGCTCTCGCTCTCGGAGCCTTGCCCGCCACGTTTGGCGGCGGCCCGGGAGTCGCGGGGCGGCTGCCGGCTGTGTCAGATCGACTCCGGCAACGCCGCTCGCCAGCCCGCGCGCAGGTGGCGGGACAGTTCTTCGATCTGTTCGCGGCGACCCGGGTCGGACGCCAGGTTCTCGTACTCGAAGGGATCTTCCTCGAGATCGTAGAGCTCGCGCTCCGCCTCGCCGCCGGTCGCCCCGAGCGGGGTCCACTCCGTGTACCGGTAGCGCTGGGTTCGCAGGGTGCGGCCGTGGAAGCCCTCGCGTATCGACTCCGAGAAGGCCGCCGACTTCCACGGGCGGGCCGGATCATCGAGCAGCGGCTGGAAGCTCGTGCCTTCGAGTTCGTGCGCGGGGGCGGGGAGGTTGCACAGTTCGACGAGGGTCGGGTACAGGTCGACCAGTTCCACGAGTCCGCCCGCGACCTCGCCGGCCTGCCCGCCGCCTGGGAGCCGCACGAGGAGCGGCACGCGGGTCGACTCCTCGAACTGGACCGTCTTGCGCCACAGCCCGCCGTGCTCGTTCAGTTGAAAGCCGTGGTCGCTGGTAAACACGACGATCGTGGAGTCGGCGAGATCGAGAAGTTCCAGGGCGTCCAGCAACTGGCCGACGTAGAAGTCGGTCATCGTGACCATCGCGTGGTACGCGGCGATCGCCTGCTTGCGCTGTCTCTCCGTGTGGGCGGCGTCGTCCGGCAGGATCCGGAACGCTGCGGCGGGCAGGTCGTCCGTGTCGTCCGGCGGCGTCTGCGGCAGTTGGATCTCATCGACCGGGTGCTGGTCGAAGAACTCCGCGGGGCCGACCCACGGCTGGTGGGGCTTGTGAAAGCCGGCGGCGATGAAGAAGGGCTTGTCCCGGTTCCGGGCCATCAACTGGACGATCCGCGTTGCGGTCGTTCCGTCCGGCGTCATGCGCGGCGATTCACGCGTCGCGCGCCACGACAGGGGCAGACCCGCCGGCCGCCCCAGGGTTCTGAGGACGTCGGCGCGGGACATGCCGTCCTCGGAGCCGTCCGTCCAGGTGTTGTCGCGTTCGGCGGACAGGTCGACGCCGGGCAGGTAACCCGGCAGGTGAAGGCGCAGTTCGGGCTCTCGCGACAGGGCGAATGCCGAAACGTCCCAGGTCACAGCATGCTCGAAGATGTTGTGCGCGATCTTGCCGACCCGGGCCGTGAAGTAGCCATGGTCGTGGAAGTGCTCGGGCAGCAGGCGCAAGTCGTCACCGATCTTCGTGCGGGGAGGGGTCTGCCCGTTGTAGATCTCGGTTGTGGGCGGCCGCAGTCCGCTCAGGAACGAGGTCCGCGACGGGTTGCAGAGCGGGTTCTGCACGTAGGCGCGGTCGAAGCGGATGCCCTCCGCGGCCAGCCGGTCCAGGTTCGGGGTCTTCGCGCCCGCGTACTGCGGGGAAGGCGCCGAGTCGAGGTAGGAGCCGAGCGCGACGTTCAGATCATCGGCGACGATGAACAGGACGTTCGGGCGCTCGTCGAGGTCGGTCTGCCGGTTCGGCGCCGCGGCCGCCAGCAGCAACTGGTCCGACCGGTCGGCGGGCTGCGAGGCGCAGGGTACCGAGAGCAGTGCGCCGAGCAACAGGAGTCCGGTTTGCTTTCTCATCGCATGCGTCCCGCGAGTCATTAGAGTTGCACGATTCCGAGATGTCCGTTGTTCCGTTGCCGTCGCCGTTGAGGGCGAGCGTATCCGCGTCGCTGCTTCTGCTTGCGGCGCTATCGAGCTTCCTCGTCGGCTGCGCGCCCGAGAGTCGTGCCGACCGGTTGGAGTCCGCCGCCCTGGCGCCCCGACCTCCCGCCGTCGGCGGTCCACGCTACGGCGGCCATCTGCGGGTGGGCCACTCCCTGGAGCCCACGTCGCTCGACGCGATCCTCGGCCGGTCGGGCGCCGACGCCTACTTCTGGCGGCAGATCTTCGATCAACTGGTCGACGCGGACCCGCAGCTCAATCCTCGGCCGGAGACGTCGCTCGCCACTTCCTGGGAGATCGGGACGGATCCCGACTCGATCACCTTCCACTTGCGTGAAGGCGTCGTCTTCCATGACGGCACCCCCTTCAATGCCGATGCGGTGAAGGCCAACATCGAGCGGATTCTCGACCCGGCTACCGTCGCCACGCCGCGCGCCTCGCTGGCGGTGATCGAAGGGGTCGAAGTGATCGACGAGTACACGGTGCGTTTCGATCTGGCCGGGCCGTGGGGCGCGGGCTTCGGGATGCTGGCCGACCGGGGCGGCGTGATGAGCTCGCCGGCCGCGATCGAGGCGCTCGGCCCCGACTACGGCTGGAACCCGTCGGGAACCGGGCCGTTCCGGGTGAAGGAGGTGATCACCGGCACCCTCGTGCATTTCGTGCGGAACGAGGACTACTGGGGCCGCGACGAGCACGGCAACCAGCTTCCGTATCTCGACGAGGTCACGGTCCGGGTGATCCGCGACGAGACCGTCCGCGCCGCCGCCCTGCGCACGGGCGAGATCGACGTCACCTACCTTCCCTACAAGGACGTGTCGACCTTCGAGCGCGACGAGCGGGTCCGGATCGAGACGATGCCGGGAGGCGGCATCGCGCTGACACTGGTCTTCAACGTGGACAAGCCGCCGCTCGACGACGTGAACGTGCGGCTGGCGATCGCGCACGCGGTCGACCCGGCCGTGATCAACCGGGCGATCTTCTTCGACCGGGCGATCGAGGCGGACGCGGGCATGTGGCCGGTGGGTTCCTGGGTCCACGAGCCGGACGGCGAACGACCGACCTACGACCTCGACAAGGCCCGGCAGTATCTTGCGAAGGCCGGGCGTGAGAGAGGCCTGGAGTTCACGGCGGTCACGCACCACAATCCGCTGCTCGTTTCCAGTGCCGAGGTCGTGCGGGCGATGCTGAAGAAGATCGGCGTCCACATGGACATCGACGTGCTGTCGAGCGGCCCGGCGACCGAGAGGTTCAACCACGGCCAGGAGTACCCGATGTTCATCACCTCCTGGAGCCGCTATCCCGAGCCGGACTGGATGGCCTCGCTGGCCTACAAGAGCGACGGCTACTACAACCCGGGCAACGTGCTGAGGCCGGACGTCGACGAGCTGGTGGAACTGGGCGCCTCGCTCTACGACAACGAGGCCCGCAAGCAGGTCTACGTCGAGCTCAACCGGACCGTGCTCGGCGAGGCCTGGTTCACGCCGCTGCTCTACGGCGTGACCTTCGCGGCGGCGCCCGGGCGGGTGCGCAACCTCGACCAGTTGATGGGCTGGGACGGCAAGATGAACTTCGCGACGATCTGGCTGGAGGAGTAGCACCAGCCACATGCGCAGCTACCTCGCGCGCCGCCTGTTGCAGGCGGTGCCCGTCCTCCTCCTGGTCACGTTCCTGGTGTTCGCGCTGATGCTCGCGATTCCGGGCGATCCGGCGCGGGCGTTCATCGGGCCCGGCGAGGCGCTCGACGAAGAGCAGTTGCAGCTCATCCGCGAACGTCACCACCTGGACGAACCCGTCATCGTCCAGTACCTGATCTGGCTCGGGAACGTGCTCCAGGGCGACTTCGGCCGCTCGACCCAGAACATGCGCCCCGTCGCGGAGGAACTCGGCGGCCGGGCTCTGGTGACGCTGCAGTTCGGCCTGGCGGCCTGGATCCTCGCTGTGCTCGTCGGTGTGCCGGCGGGCATTGCCTCAGCGGTCTATCGCGGCAAGCCGATCGACTACGCGGCGACGGTCGTCTCGATCGGCGGCGTCGCCATCCCGAACTTCTGGCTCGGCATCATGGCGATCCTGCTCTTCGGCGTCGGGCTCGGCTGGCTGCCGAGCCAGGGCTACGTCAGCCTCTTCGACGACCCGCTCCAGAGCCTGCGCCACATGGTCCTGCCGGCGTTCGCCCTCGGCGTGACGAGCTGCGCGCTGATCATGCGGCAGAGCCGGTCGGCGATGCTCGAGGTGCTTGCCCAGGACTACCTGCGTACGTCGCGCGCCCGGGGCTCGAGGGAGCGCACGGTGATCTGGTCGCATGCGCTGCGCAACGCGCTGCTGCCGGTCATCACGATCCTCGGCCTGCAGACCGGCCGGATCTTCGCCGGCGCGATCGTCATCGAGACGCTCTTCGGCATCCCCGGCACCGGCCAGTACATCGTGCAGGCGATCTTCGCCCGCGACTTCCTGGTGGTCCAGGCGGCGGTCCTGCTGATGGCGGTCGCCGTGCTCGCGGCCAACCTGGTCACCGACCTCGCCTGCGCCTGGCTCGACCCGAGGATCAAGTTCGATGGCTAGGAACGTGCGGCGCAACACTGGGTACGCCGGCGTCCCCGCCGGCATCCGGCGCGAAGCGCCGGTCTCTGAAGGCTCCGCAGCCCCCAGCCACCCGACCCTCGAGCTGCTGCGCAAGCTAGCCTCCGTGCCGCAGGCGCTGGCCGGGCTCGTCGTGCTGGCGCTGATCGGCGCGGCGGCGGTGCTGGCCCCCTGGATCGTCCCCGTCGACGCCGAGGAGATGGACTTCGACAACCTCCTCTCGGGTCCCAGCGCGGCGCACTGGCTCGGCTCGGACCAGATGGGCCGCGACACGCTGGCGCGGCTGATCGTCGGTGCGCGGATCGCGCTCTTGGTCAGCCTCGGCGCGGTCGGCCTCGGTGTGCTGCTGGGGGTACCTCTCGGCCTGCTGTCGGTTTACTTCCGCGGCCGGGTCGACGACGTGCTGATGCGGCTCATGGACGCACTGGTCACGTTCCCCAGCCTGCTGATCGCGGTCGGTCTGGCCGCCGCCCTCGGCGGCTCGCTGCGCACCGTGATCATCGCCATCGGCATCGCCAACGTCCCCTGGATGGCAAGGATCGTCCGCAGCCAGGGGCTCTCCATCCGCGAGCGGGACTTCGTCAAGGCCGCGGAGTCACTGGGGCTCAGCCACCCGCGCATCATCGTCCGCCACATCCTGCCCAACTGCATCGCCCCGGTGATCGTCCAGAGCACCCTCAGCATGGGCTACGCCGTCCTCACCGAAGCCGCCCTCGGCTTCGTCGGCGTCGGCATCCAGCCACCCACGCCGACGTGGGGCAACATGCTCCAGCAGGCCTTCCCGATGCTCGAGCAGCAGCCGCTGCTGTCGATCGTCCCGGGCGTGGCGATCTTCCTGCTGGTGCTCTCGTTCAATTGCGTCGGGGACGCGCTGCGGGACCTGCTGGACCCGCGGCTGCGGGGGGTGATTCACTGATGCCACCCACTGGGTGCGCCGGCGTCCCCGCCGGCTTCTGAGGAAGCTGCGCCGCGAAGCGGCGACCATCTTGCTATGCCGACGGGCAGCCTGCTACGTAACGGACTCCGCCTAAGCGTCCGCATGACAGGGTGAAAGCGAATGTCGCTACCTAGTCACGCAACGCGGGGTTGGTCCCCCCGTTACTGGAGGAAGCCATGCCGGACAGAAAGAAGAAGCGGTGCGAAGAGGCCGCAGTCGATGCTGAAGTGCTTGAGGAGATGCAGCGGATCGCTGAAAAGAGCAGTCCCTACTCGCCCTACCTAGACAACATCCATGACTACAGAGAGCTTGCCGAAGTAGAGAAGGTCCAGGACTGGGCCAAGGAAATGGAGAAGGTCGGGTACTCGATCTCTTGCATCCGGTCGAACCGCGACGACCCGCCGGACGTCCTGGCCAGAGTAGATGGGAAGCTGGTCGGCATCGAGGTGACGGATTTGGTGGAGTATCCGAAGAAGCACGCGATCCGGTTCGCCACGTCCGATCGCAGAGTGACGACTCTGACGTGGAAGAAGCGGCAGAACGGCATACTTGACTTCCGCTGGCATGGCGCTGAGTTTGACTCGGACGAGAAGGCCGGAGCCAAGAAAGCGAAGAGAATGCGAAAGGACGGTGTAAACGCGCTCGACTCTCGCCTGCAGGGCAGTCTTCTGCTGATCTTCACGCCCGAGCTCTACCTGCAGGATCACTTGGCCGAGTACTTGGACGAGACGGAAGTGCGCGCTCCAGAGAACTTCGATCGAGTCTTCTTGATGGGGCACTACGTGCCGGGTGAGCGGCCACGGAGGCATCCTGTTTTCGAGGTTCGCCTGACAGCGTGATCAAGCCTGCCTGGACGACGTCGTTCCAAGCTAGCCCTTGTAGCTCTCGCTGGTTCGAGGCGAGCGGCGAGGCAGGGATGTGGAAGATCAAGATCAACTCGAGGGAGCTGCCGGCCGTCTTCCGGGACGAGCGGCTCGGCAGATGAGGGTCGCTACCTGGTGCATCGGCGGTGTGCGTGGCTACCTGGACGTTCTCTGCCACTGGCTGGAGCGCCGGCGTCCCGATGTGGTGGCGCTTCAGAAGATCCGCGTTTCGGAAGAGGACTTCCCAACGGAGGCGCTTGGTCGAGTCGGCTACCGGTCCGCGCCCCTTCGCCGGCAGTCCCGCTTTGGCGTTGCCTTGCTGAGCCGACACGGTCTGCCCGCGCTCGAGATTCTGGATCGCGGACTACCAAGTGGCGACAGTCCGGACGATGACGGGTTCTTGACTGCCCGAATCGGTGATCTCGTGGTTTCGTCCGTCTATGCACCCTACGGCAATCCTGCGGTGCGGGGGAAGGAAGGTGCTCTTGCGTACAAGGTCGCCTGGCTGGATCGCCTGATCGCTCACCTCAAGGGGCGAAGGATTGAGTCCGACCGTTCTCTGCTCTGCGGCGACTTCAACGTGCTGCCCGATGTTCCGGCGGAACGCGGAGTCCTCAACTGCACTCTGGACGAGCAGAAGCGATTGCAGACGATCCTCGAGACCGGGTTCGTGGATCTTTACCGGCGCGTCAATCCGGTTCCGGAACCGGGCCTCAACTATGGCTTCAATCGCCGGCTTCCGCCCACGACGAGGCTGCAACTTGTCCTCGGAAGCGAGAGCATCGCGGACTCCGTGGCCTCCGAGCGTGTCGATCTGGAGTACCGGGCCCCGGTAGACGGGCTGCCTGGCAGGACCTGGCCGGCCAGCGCTCCGGTGATCGTGGACTTCGCTGATTCGGTCTAAACCAGGGCGTGGGCGTCGAGGAACTCACTACCTCTCATGCACTTCCTCGCGCGTCCAGGAACCCTCTGAACGGTAGTTCCCCTCGGCCCAGAGCGCGTCCAGCTTTACGACCACGACTTCAGCCTCGTCGGTTCGGGTGAGTCGTGGAGGTAGTCCCGCACGAGCTGGTTCAGGCTGGTTCCCCGCAGAGACGCGATCCGTCGGGCCTCGGCGACAATCCGCTCGTCGATGGAGAGTGTGACGTCCATGAGCACACGCTAGGCATGCATGGGGTCCACGCCAATGGGGAGCTGCTCGTCGACGCTGCGTTGAGACCCTCGGACGGCGCGTGGCCGGGAACCCAGGCAGTTGACAGGTCTGTAGCCAATTGGCTACAGTTCTCATCCCTTGAACAGGGTCGTCCACTACGTCTCCGAGGAGGGGAGAGACTACTTCGATGCTTGGTTTCGGCGACTGCCACGTGAGGCTCGGGCTCGGGTCCAGGCACGGATCGACCGTATGGAACTCGGCAACTTCGGAGACCACAAGAGTGTGGGTAGGGGGGTCTCGGAGCTTCGGATCGACAGCGGCCCCGGATACAGGCTCTACCTGGGGCGCGATGGCGAAGCGCTCGTGATTCTGTTGGGTGGCGGCGTGAAGAAGAGCCAGACAGGCGACATCGTGGCGGCACAAGGCCGTTGAAAGCGTACAAACAGGAGAAGCGGAATGCCCGTGAAGGCACACAAGGCCAGTGACTATCTCAAGTCGCCCGAGGATGCGGCTGCCTACCTGAATGTGGTGCTGGAGGAGATGGGCGATGATCCGCGCTTGCTCATGAAGGCCCTTCGCAACGTGGCCGAGGCCCAGGGTGGCGTGTCGGCGGTGGCCCGCGAAGCACAGTTGGACCGGGTAGCACTCTCCCGCGCTTTGTCAGGCCGGCGAAACCCAAGGCTCGACACGCTCGCGAAGGTGACGGCGGCTTGTGGCTTGAAGCTCCGCTTCTCGACCTGAGGGAGGAGGCAAGCCCTAAGTGGCCTCGCGATGAGAGGCAAGGGACTTGACGCGCCACGACACCTCAGGCTCACCCGGGCGGACGATTACCGGAGGCGTACCGATGACGGCGACCGAGATCAGTTTGGAGGTGGACGAAGCCGTCTGGAACGAGCTTCGCAATCTGGCAAGGGAAACCAAACGGAGCGTTTCAGAAGTGCTCTCGGAGGCAATCGAGGAGTACCTGGCGCGACGCCGTGCACGGCCGGACGTACTGCGGCATCTGGAAGACTCGATGCGCGAGAACGAGGAGTTGGGGAAGCGCCTGGAGTAGTAGATGACGCTTGGTGCCCTGGCGGAGTCGGAACCGGCGCTGGCGCGCCGGATGCCGGCGGGGACGCCGGCGCACCCAGTCTGGACGGTCGAGGTTCTCCGGCACAGACTCCTAGCTGTCCCGCCCAGACGGCAGCACCCTGCCCTCCGGGTAGTCGACCCCGGTGACGCTCGCGTCGACGGACCGGTTCCAGGCCTCCAGCTCCGCCCGCATGCGGGCTGCGACCTCGGGCTGCTGCTCGATCAGGTCGTGCTGCTCCCCGGGATCGTCGATCACGTCGTAGAGCTCGAAGGGATCGGTCGGGTCGGAGAAGTAGTTCCGCACCAGCTTGACGTCGTTGTCGAGCCAGGCGAGGCCGCCGCTGGCGCGGAAGCCGATGGGCTGCTCCCGGCGAGCGGGCTCGGACTCGAACACGCCTGCGATGGAGATGCCGTCGTGCACGTCGTTGATCGACTCCGGGTCGAGCCCGGCGACCTCGATCAGGGTCGGGAAGATGTCCATCGTGCTGGCGGGGAAGCTGGAGATCCTCGGAGGGATGCCGTCTGGCCATTCGATGATCGTCGGCACGCGCAGGCCGCCTTCATAGAAGTCCTTCTTGAAGCCCCGCAGGTAGCCGGTGGTGTCGGGGTGGATGCCGGGATTCTCGGGGCCGTAGTCGATGTCCGGGAGCCCGCCGTTGTCGCTGGTGAACCACACCAGCGTGTTGTCGGCGATACCGAGTTCACGCAGCCCCTCGCGGAGGGTGCCGATCGAGCGGTCCATGGCGACGAGCTCGGCGTGGTGCGTCCTGGAGGCGTCGTCGAGTTGCGTGAACGGCTCCTCGTCTTCCGGGAACGCGCCGAACGGCCGGTGCGGTGAGGCGTACCAGATCACCGCGAACACCGGCTTCCCGTTCTCCCGCTGCTCCGAGATGTAGCGGAGTGCTTCGGCGACCAGGATCTCCGATGAGTCGCCCTCGAACTGCTTCGGCACTCCGTTCTGACTGAAGACGGGGTCCAGGTTGAACTGGTTCGTGTGGCTCAGCCAGTAGCCGAAGCCGAGTTCGCCGGGATTGTGGGGGTCGTCTCCGGGGAGCGGATTGTCGCCGCTCGGGTGGACCTGGTTCAGGTGCCACTTGCCAAAGTGAGCCGTTGCGTAACCAGCCTGCCGGAAGGCCGCGGCGAGCGTTTTCTCCTGCTTGTTGATCGAGTCGCCGACGCGGAAGGCCCCTGTGCGATCGTTCGTGCGCCCGGTCAACACCGTCGCCCGTGTCGGGGTGCAACTGGGCGCGCCGGCGTAGAACCGGTCCATGCGCAGCCCGGCGCCAGCCATCGCGTCGAGATGGGGCGTCTGGAGCAGTGGATGGCCGTAGTAGCCAGTCTGCGCCCAGCCCATGTCGTCGGCCATGAGGAGGACGACGTTGGGCGGAGAATCGGCCGTTGCCGTCTGGCACGCGAGGACCGCGACGAGCAGCGCGGCGACAAGAGAAGCGAACTGTTTCAGCATTTCCGTCTATCCTACGGTCGCGAGCAGACAGAACACTCTCTAGCTGGAGGACAGAATGCACAAGTACCGAGCAATGATCCCGCTGGCCCTTGCGGCCTTCCTGCTAACCGCGCTTCCCGCCATGGCGCAGCGCGCTGATGATGCCGACAGGGCGAGCAAGAACGGGATGGTGAAGGGGAAGATCGACGGCGTCTCCATCACGGTGGAGTACGGACGCCCCAAGGTGAAGGGCCGGACGATCTGGGGCGGACTGGTTCCCTACGGTCAGGTCTGGCGGACCGGCGCCGACGAGGCGACCACGATCACCTTCAGCGCCGATGTCGAGATCGGCGGCAAGAAGCTGGCCGCCGGCACCTATGCCCTCTTCACCGAGCCGGGCGAGAACGAATGGACCGTCATCTTCAACAAGGTCGCGAAGCAGTGGGGCTCCTTCCGGCATGACGCCGGTCAGGACGCGCTGCGGGTGACCGCCACGCCGAAGTCCATCGGACAGCACGTGGAGGAGATGGAGTTCGTGATCGTCGATTCGTGGGTCGCCTTGCAGTGGGAGAGGCTCGCGGTGCCGTTCGAGGTGAAGAAGGCGGGCTGATCTTCTTGCTCGATCGGAACCGGGCGCTCAAGTCCCGGGGCGAGCGGGTGCTCCCGGGCGGTATGTACGGACACATGTCCACGTACCGCCTCCTGCCGCCCCGGTACCCGCAGTACTTCGAGCGGGCGGAGGGCTGCCGGCTATGGGACGCCGACGGCAACGAGTACATCGACTTCATGTGCTCGTTCGGTCCGATGATCGCCGGCTACGGCAATCCGCGCATTCGGGCCGCCGCGGACGCGCAGCGCGACCGGCTCGACATCGCGAACGGTCCCCCGGCGCTCATCGTCGACCTGGCCGAGCGCTTCGTGCGCCAGGTCAGCCACGCCGAGTGGGCCATCTTCGCGAAGAACGGCAACGACGCGACAACCGTCTGCAACATGGTGGCTCGCGCGCGGAGCGAGAAGCGCAAGATCCTCGTGGCCGAGGGCGCGTACCACGGCGCGGCGCCATGGGCCAACCGGATGTCGAGGGGCACGCCCGAGGAGGATCACGTCCACTTCCCGACGTACCGCTACAACGACATCGAGAGCCTGGACGCGGCGGCCCAGGCAGTGGCTGGCGACCTCGCCGGCATCGTCGTCTCCGCCTTCAGGCACGACGCCGGCCACGACCAGGAGTTGCCCGACCTCGCCTTCGCTCGCCGCGTCCGCGAGATCTGCGACGCCGAGGGCGCGGCCCTCATCCTGGACGACGTGCGGGCCGGGCTGCGCCTCTCGCTCGACGCGAGCTGGTCACAGTTCGGCGTCCAGCCGGACCTCTCGGCCTGGGGCAAGGCGATCGGCAACGGCGAACCCGTGGCCGCGATTCTCGGCAACGAGGCGTACCGCGAGGCCGCGACGCGCGTCTTCGTCACGGGCTCGTTCTGGTATCAGGCCGCGCCCTTCGCCGCGGCGATCGAGACGCTCGACCTGCTGGCCGAAGTCGACGCGCCGGCCGTCGTGGAGCGTCTGGGGCAGCAGTTCCGGGACGGCCTGGAGGAGCAGGCGCGCCGCTACGGTCACCCGATCCGCCAGACCGGACCGCCGCAGATGCCGGCGGTCCTGTTCGAGGACGACGACAGGCGAGAGAAGGGGTTTGCCTTCTGCACTGCCGCCCTGGACCACGGCGTCTACCTGCACCCCTGGCACAACATGTTCCTGTCGGTCGCGCACACGGAGGCCGACATCGAGCAGGCACTCGCCGGAACGGAGAAGGCGTTCCGACACCTGCACGGCTGAGACTGGGTGCGCCGGCGTCCCCGCCGGCATCCGGCGCGAAGCGCCGGCC
>JAPPFP010000031.1 GCA_028877275.1 Acidobacteriota bacterium | reverse complement strand
CAGCAGCCGTCTGACGTGCCGTGAGTGCTCCTCTCCCCAGTCGGGAGACTGGATCACTGCTTCTCGCCCGGAGTCTGGCGAAGTGTCAGAGAATGCAGGCACTTGCCGAGAATGACGGTTGGAGGTTGTCCCCCAACACGGTCCCGTTTGTCGCACCAGTCATGGAGACGGCTCGTACCGCGAGGGTGTTGGGCGGGGAGGCAGAGCCGCGGAGCGGGCCACCTTGGATGGCGTCAGCCGTGCGGCCCTGGCCGGCGAGGAGAGAGGTTACTCTCTCGTCCTCTTCTGTGGAAGTGGAATGCTGCGCGTGGCCGCCGCCGTCGTCTGCGGCAAGCTAGCCCCAGACATGGCCACGCCGTTGCGTGATCGCGCGCTTGCCGCGTCACCGCGGCCTAGTTGGGCGAGTGGAGGACCCAGGCCGGCCGCTCCGGGTCGGCGGCTACCCGACCAGGAAGGCCCCCCAAGACTCCATGACGTCTCGCCGGCGCGCGAGCACGTCATTGCGAGCGTAGCCACTGCTCGACCTGGCTCCCGACCGCGTGAGCCAGGGCCAGCTCCGCCAACTCCCGGTCGATCCCCTCGTCCGAGCACCACGATCGGAACGTCAGTGGCTTAGTGTAGGCCACTCGGTTCATCGACTCCAGCCTTGGGCGTCAGTACCTCTCGGGGTTGGTGCCGGAGCCGGCTAGACTGGGTTCCTGTACCCCACATCGCCTACCTTCGCCATGACCCTTGACAGGGACTTGACAGGGGGGTGTAGACTGAGGTTCCCCACCTGTGGAACAGGGGTTCCACAGGTCACTCACCACAAGTTTGTGGGGCGTGTATGCGTGCCAGCAGGCCGATTAGCCCTAGCGCCGCCCGCAATCCCACCAGGAGACTCCCATTGTCACCCATCCAGTGGAGGCGTTACCAATGAACGACAAGCAGTTGCTCGAGACGGAAGTGACCTTCTTCCAGTCCCATCTGGCGGACTTCCAGAAGCGTTTTCCGGGGCGGTACCTCCTCATCCACGGGCGCAAGCTCCACGGGGACTACGGCACATTCGACGAAGCGGTGAACGAGGGTGCTCGCCGCTTCAAGGCCGGTCCGTTCCTGGTACGCCAGACAACCCAGCCCAACGAACTCGCCCAGACCGTCCACGTTCTCAAGCACGGGTTGTTGAGTGCCCATTTTGAATCTGCGGGTCTCGGTCACTGATTCGCCCGGGACGGCTGCTCCCTTCGGGTTACAGGACCGGGGGCCGGTCGTCCAAGTCGACTTGGTGAACCGAGTCACACACGAGAAGCGGTCGGGGCTGGCGTTGATCGACACCGGCGCCAAGTTCAGTTGTTTCGACCAAGAGGTTGCGACCGAACTCTCCATGCCCATTGTCGACCGCGGCTGGATTTCGTCGGCGACGGGCCGCGACCTACGCCCGGTCTACTCCGGCAGAATTGCCGTTCACAGCTTGGGTAACTTCGACGCCGATCGGGCCTTCGGAGCCTCCTTGCAGGACGATGGCTTGATAGTTCTGCTCGGACGCGATGCCCTTCAGCACGCCGTGCTCGTTTACAACGGTGCCGAGGCCGCCGTCTCGATCGCGCTCTGAATCGCGTCTCGAAGTCGCCACCGGTGACGTCAAGGTGACGGTTGCTGGAGCCGTCTCCTCCGACCAGATCGCGGTCCAATTCGGTGCGGTCGACCCTGAAACCGGTGTACAGCCGTTCTCGGTCACGGTTGGTGGTAGCGGAGTCGCCGATCTAGCAGACGCTACTCCCGAGGAACTACGGCTTGCCCGCCGCCTGCGGCGCGTCTTCGCCTTTCTCAGGAAGATCCGGGCGCGCTGGCTGGCGTTGCTTTCCCTACTCGGCGGCCTGATCCTCTGGGCTATGCGGATCGACTGGATCCAGCGGATGCTCGGCGGCGACTAGGGAGGTCCAAAGGGGAACACCGCGCAGGCCAGCGCGTCTCGCCGCGGTGACAGGGCAGGCCCGAAGGTCCTGCTGAGCCGGGGGACGGAGCCGTGCCTACGCCGGAACGTCCATCGGGGTTTGGCTACCGCGCCTGGGTCCGAAGAGTCGCTCCCTTTCTTCGGTGATCTACTCGACCAGGAACGCTCACCACGGGCGATGAGTCCTCTCGCCGGCGTTCCAGCACGTCGCTACGCGCGTAGCACTGCTCTACCTGGCTTCCGACTGCGTGAGTCTAGACCTGTTCGGCCAGCTCGCGGTCGATCCCCTCGTCGGAGCACCACGAGCGGAACGAACTGCGGAATCCGTGCGGGCTGCAATCGATCTTCAGATCCTTCAGGAGCCGACCGAAGACGGCGGCCCCAACCATCCCTCCCTGAACTCCGGGAAAGACCAGACCTCGATCCCGGCACTGCGGGCCCAGGACACTGAATGTAGGATCGTCGCGCTCTGGGGCAGCACTGCCTTGGTGGAACCACGTAGTCGACGTGGCGATCATCACTCCGTATGCAAACGGCCCACATCCCGTTTCTGAACCTGCTCAACGGCACGGTCCAGTACATCGTTCCTCGCTGGCAGCGCCGCTATCGCTGGGGGCAAGCCGACATTCAACGTTTGGTCGCGGACCTGCTCGCCGTCGCGGCGACGGACTCCCAGACGGCGCACTACGGTGGCGCCCTGCTCACGTTCCCCGAACCTGGACCTGAAGGTGTGGTGAAGAGGGTTCGCGTGGTCGACGGCCAGCAGCGCCTCACCACGGTCAGCATCCTCCTCGCATGCATCGCAGAGCGGCTCGGACCTGATGGCGAGTGCGGCGACTGGACCGCCCAGATCATTCGCGACGACCGGCTCACGAATCCCGGCAAGAGCGAGGACAAGTTCCGCAAATTGCGGCTTCAACAGGGCGATGATGAAGAGTATCGCCGGGGCCTACTAGACGGTAAGCCGAACGGGAGTGGAGCGGTCACGCAGGCTTGGAAGATCGTCCGTCGGCTGGTCGCCAGGAGCGACGTCGCCCAGCTTCTCGAAGGCCTCGGACGCTTCCGTGTGGTGAGCATTTCACTCGACCCCCATGAGGATCCACAGCAGATCTTCGAGAGCATCAACGCAACCGGGCGGCCGTTGGCCGAGAGCGAGAAAGTCAAGAACTGGTTGCTCATGGGTCAGCCCGAAGAAAACGTGCAGCGGGACCTCCACGACAATTGCTGGCTGCCGATCGAACGACTCCTCGGCGCCAGCCATACCACCGAACCGATCGACCTGTTCCTACGCGACGTCCTCCGTTGGCGCACCGGGGAGCTACGAGGCAAGGACCAAGCCTACGAGGGCCTTCGGCGTTGGGCGCTTCGGAAGAAGGCGACCAGCCTTGATGACCGAGCGTCGATTTGTCGCGAGCTCGCCCGCCTGGCCCGGCTCTACGGAATCCTGACCGGCTCGGCCGGACCTCACCGCGACCGACGCGTGGAGTTGGAGCTTCGTCATCTGAGAACTCTGGGTTTTCACGTTCATCGACCCTTGAGTCTCCGGCTTCTCGACGACGCCTCGAAGGACGATTCGGCGCCGACGCATCTAGAACTAGCGAAGTCCCTGAGCGCCATTGGAACGTGGCTCACCCGCATGTGGCTGGCGGAGCGTCCCATGGCCGGAATCAACAAAGCAGCGGCCGAACTCGCGAACCTCAAGGCGCCGGGACCAGATGAAGACTACGTCGAGTACTGGATGAGCCAGATTCGACGGCGCCAGAACACGCGGGTCGGCGTACCCAACGACGAAGACGTCACTCGCGGAGTGCGCACGCGCAAGGCCCACGGGGGAAGCGCAACGCAGTCCTCGACAGCCATTCTCTGCGCGCTCATGGAGGCCGAGCACGGAGAGGAGTCGCCCGCTCGGAACCACCTAACAATCGAGCACGTAATGCCACAGAAACTGACCAGGGCCTGGAAAGATGCCTTGGGAGATGGCGCGGCCGAGACACACGAGCGCTGGCTTCACCGCCTCGCGAACCTGACCTTGAGCGGCGATATCACGAACGCCAAACTCGGGACGGGTACGTTCGAGGAGAAGCGCTCAACTTACGAGAACAGCCCGATTGGGCTGACCCGCGAGATCGCCGAAGAGGACCAGTGGGACGGGGAAGCTCTCGAACGCCGTGCCGGTGGGCTCGCCGAACGTGTGTTGAGGCTCTGGCCATGGCGAGGGCGCACCGAGGCCGAGACGGAGACATCAGACAGGTCGGGACCACTTGAGTGGCGGATCGAGGGCGGCCCGTGGCGCGCCGAAGGGAGCGCAAGCCAGATGGTCCTCAACGTGGCAGCGGCCCTTCTGGATCGCGACCCGGAGAATGCGGAGAGACTATCAGGCAACGCACTCAGCACGAATCTGCAGTCGGCCCTACGTTATCCGGCCGGATCGAAGGCCGGCAGCCTGACGATGCGGGGAGTCCCCGGTCACGACGCCTGGGTCCTCTACCCCTACGACCGGCACCATCTCGCAAGCGCGAAGCGATGCCGCGGCATGGGCCAACACTGCGGCGTGAACGTCGAAGTGAGGGGCGTAGAGGAGTTTCATCGGCGACAGGCGTTCTACCGTTTCCTGCGGCAGCGGACAGGTGGTTTGCCGGGGCAAACGGACGTCTGGCGCGGGAAGAATCAGTGGACCAAGCCCTTGAATCCTCACGGTGATCGGGTTGGCCTCGTAGTTGTCGACGATGCGCTCTATCTGTGCATTCGGAAGCCCTGGGGCCAGGGGACATCGGCTGAACTCACTAGACGGCTTCTTCGCTACTCAGGGAGGATCCGCTCAGAAATGGGAGACCAGAGGATCGAGGGAGAGCCGCACGCGGCGTGTCTGGAGGGCCGAACAGTCTGGCTGAAGAGACTGGGGACCTACGAGGACGACGAGGACTGGCCCGACGCGGTGGCCTGGATCAAGGAGCAGTACGAGCGCCTGCGCTTTATCCTCGAAGAGCCGACGGGCGAAGCATGAGACGAGTCCTAACGCCACATCCTTGGCGGATTCTCGAGGAGACTCGCTTGCCCATCCTCTTCGCGTCCGCGGCGGACGGTGCCGGACGCAAAGGCTCCGTTGGCGTCGAGATTGTCGGCGCTCAGAACGGGTGCGTCGCAGATTCGACTCAAGAGATCAGACTGGCGAGGTTCGAGCGCAACTAGACGGCCGAGGACATGGAGCACGTTCATCAGCTCAGTGGTGTACTCGGCCAGCCACCCGTCGGGCTGAATTCTCTCCAGCGCAGAGGGCGGCCGCCGACTTCCGATGATGGGCCGAGAGCGGTCGCCGCGACGGTAGCTGAACCACTGGACCAGAACCTGCTGTCCCGAGACTTCGTACGCCCACACAGCCGGCGGCACATTGTCGATGAAACCGTCGCCGACCTTCAGGCGCCGGGCGGCGGGGTAGTAGTCGATGCGGTTGGGGAAGCGGTCCGGACGGGTCGGGATGGCGCCGTCCTTGGGAATGAAGGGACGCTCGCCCTCCCGAATTCGCGGCGGACCTCCAGGCCGACCCGCGTCAACGGCGGCGAATCGCTCCCCGAAGCAGTGGAGCCAGATGATCTCTCGCCCGATCTCGACCGCTTCGGCGAAGAGTGAACTCTCGGCGGTCATCGGGAACCGCAGTCCTGGCTTCACCAGATCAGATCGGAACCGTGCGGCGAAAGCGGGATGTGCCGCGACCGCCGCAAAGTAGGCCATGAGGTCGGGAGCACCGACGGCAACTCCCAAGGCTCCAGTGATCTCGCGGAGAAGGCTCGCCTTGAAGTTGGGCGTCTGGCGCTCGCGGTCGGCCCAGAGGGGAAACACGCGACCGCCCCGGCCGTTGTAGTGGTGCAGATCCGGTACCGATGCGGAGAAGGTGACGGCGGGTCCCGCCGTGAGCGCATGCGCTTGCAGCGCCGTCATATGTACCTGCCCGCTCGAATAGGACGCCCAGAGGGTCGGGTTCGGCCGATTGATGAGGCGTCCATCAGGGATGATCCACTGTCGATCGAAGGAACGGTGACCGTAGCGAACGGGCCGCACTACGGCTCCGGTGTCCGAAGCGACGGAGCCAGAGCGAAACTCGTGGCCATGTAGCCCCCGGCGCAACGGCTTGTGGACATGCTTGTCTCCCTGCGGGTGCGGATGAAACAAAGCGTCCCGCGTCTCTGTGTCGCGTTCGGATTGCAGCGCCTTCCACCGCTTCTCCAGCGAGCCCTGGTCGGGCGCGACAACCCAAGTTCGCCCCGGCATGACGCCGGAGCCGTCGTAGTCGAACAGGTCTTTGAGGGCCACGAACTCGCGCCACGCCCCGGCAGACCGGGGGAAGAACGAGGCGCGGGGATCTGACGGGGATTCGGTCCACCCGTCGTCGTCGAGCGTAACCTGGCCAAGCGCCGCGAACTTCTCGGTTCGGTGCCCGCACGGTAGAGCCCGACAACGGACCCTCGCTGGCTCGGGCGAGCCCGCATCGGTGGTGCGAATCGCCATGACGATGCACACCGGCTGCTGCACACCCTGGAAGATGCGTGTTCGCACGTCCGGCTGATGCCCCTCAGGCGAACAGTCGATGACCCAGATCTCGTCCGCGTCCCGGCGGAGTTCCGCGCGCATCTTCTCAAAGCCGCGCCCGTTCAGGAAGCCCGCCACGGTAATGAAGCAGACGATGCCACGGCGGTCCGCCGGTCGGGTGCGTGCCGTCCGGGACGTGTCACCGTCTACGGTGCCATCCGGCCCATAGTCTTCGATTCGAGCCAGGTCCGCATCACCAAAGACCTTCCATGTCGCCCAGCGCCAGAAGTAGACGTAGAGATTGCGAAGGTGCTTGGTGTGTGCGCCGAGGTTCCATTCCGCGGGCGGCATCCACCGGCGGAGCGGGGCGGCAGCTTCACTGCTTGCCGATCCCCTCTCGATCCAGCCGCCGAGGCCCTTCGCCTTCTCCTTGTACGGGGGATTGCCGATGACGACGGTGATCTTCTCCTCCCGCTTGATGGCGTTTGCACGCTGGCGGGATTCCCCAATGGGGACGAGGACATTCGGTAGGTACTCCTCCTCGGCATAGGGATTACCCAGCGTGTCGGTCACGAAGAGCCGCGTTGCGGGTGCCGCTTCCGGGTCGTCAAGGAGCGATCGCAGCTCCGCGAGGAGGCGCAACTGCGCCACCGCGAAGGGACCGAACTGCATCTCGAAGCCGATCAGCCGGGATGAGGCCGCCTCCACGACTCCGGGCACCGCCCCCGGTCCCTGGTCGGCTTCCGTCGTCCGCGCGATTCGTCGCAGGACGCCGAGGAGGAAAGTGCCGGTGCCGACTGCCGGGTCGGCGACGGTCACGTTCTCCGAGGCGAGCCCTTCCGGGAGTGCGAATCGCTGCCCGGAACGTAGCGCTTCGTCGACGAGTCGAACCATCGCGCTGACCACCTCGGGAGGCGTGTAGTACGAACCCGTCTTCTTGCGCAGGTCGTTGTCGTAGACACTCAAGAACTCCTCGTAGAAGTACAGCCACGCTTCCGGTTCGCCCTTGCTGACAGCGAACCAGTGAACAGCGTCGAGCACGCGCGTCAGGGTTGCGAGCGAGGTCTTGAGCGCCTTCTCGCTGTCTGCGTCGTCCGTGAGTATGCCGAGTGCGCTACCGATGAGTGTATTGGTGTCGCGCAACTCGCGGCTCACTTGGTGCAGACCATCGGCGAGCCGGATGTCGCGTGCCCGCGCCATCAGAAGGCCGAAGGTGACGGCCTGTGCGTAACCGTCCGCGAAGGCTTCGTCCGAGGCGCTCGGAAAGAGGAGTTTGCGCCAGTCTTCCGCGAGATTCGTGAGAGAGGCCGACCCGCGCCCCAACTGCTCTGTTACCTCTTCACGAAGCAGGCGACATAGGCGGGCCGTCGTGTCGGCGAGTTCCTTGGCCGAACGGGGCGGCTGCGGCTCCCACCGGAAGAAGTCAGCGAAGAGGGACAGGAGACGATCTGGGGCGGACAGCTTGGCACCAGCGGTCTCCACATCACCTGCCAACGGAACCTGGGCAGCCAGTTCGCCGCTACGCCAGAGACTGAATCCGCTGCCATCCGTGTAAATGAGGTTCGGGAGGGTCTGGAGCTTGGTCCACTGCTCTCGATCATGCGGGTCGCGGAAGCGGCGCGGGTCGGCGCCCTTCCCGGGCGCCTTGACCTCGATGAAACCGGTCAGACCGTTTCCGCAGGTGACGGCGTAGTCGGGCCGTGTCTTGATGTCCGAGAGCGTCACTCCACCTCGAAGCGCACCACCTCGGTGAAGTTGTGCGAGACGAAGTTGCTCGCCCTGTCGCGGAGGTCCATTTCGTAGAGCCCCCAGAGTCCCGGCGCGGAACCGGCGGGCAGGATGTGGGTGTGGACGAGCGTCGTCCATTGGGTCGGGTCCCTGGCGGAGAACAGCGAACCGTAGTCCGGGGGAGTGTGGAACGCGAAGTGCGTCGCCCCCTGCGGGTCCCGGAGTTTCAGGTACGCGATCTGGTAGCCCGAGATGTTGTCCCTGACCCGGAACCTGATCGTCACGATCGTCTCGCCGTTCGGGGCCTCCGGGTTCGTGGGCTTGGCGTCGACCTCGATACGATTCAGGTCGAGTTCGGGCGGTTCCGTGTCCGGATCGCTGGTGCGAAGCCGGACACTCGGGGGCTGCTCACCGGGCCCGCCCTCCTGGAATTCGGCCCTGCCCAGGTTCCCGGCGGCGTCCTCCATGTCGATGCGGTTCAGGGTGTATCTGGACGAGGGCATGTACTCGGGCATGGGAAAATCCACCACGCACTCATTCGTCACGGCATCGTGGCTGCCCCTGTTTTGATGAGAAAAGGTGGTCGCGATCTCGTCGTTCAGAAACGCCCAGCAGGAGCGCATGCCGCCGTCTTCCTTCACGCCCCAGCTCGCGTGGAGCATCTGCACCGCCCGGCCCTCGACCACGTCCCGGCCATGCTCCAGCCGAGCGGTCCCCGGCACATACTTCGGCGCGACGAAGTCCTCCTCCTCGTTCTCCAGGTAGAGCTTCCAGCCGAAGTCCTCGGCACCGGCGAACCGCTCGTTCTCCGCCGGGTCGACGATCTTGATCTGCTTCGCGATCCAGTAGCCCGCCTTGGCGGACCGGTTCAGCGTGATCGAGGCACTGAGAACGGTTCCGACGCCCCCACGCCAAATCCCGGAGGCGTCCCGGGGAACAAGTACGAGGTCAAAGAAGGTGCCGGCGTCGCTGAAGACGCGGGTCTCGGCACGGGAAGCG
The DNA here is from genome assembly GCA_028877275.1 of Acidobacteriota bacterium. Classification (GTDB taxonomy): domain Bacteria; phylum Acidobacteriota; class Thermoanaerobaculia; order Multivoradales; family Multivoraceae; genus Multivorans. The sequence continues at coordinate 4,543 of JAPPFP010000031.1, read as the reverse complement.
CCCTCGAGAACGCGGTCCGCCGCGTGCAGCTCGATCTCGACCGTGAGCCGCTTGTCCTCGTGGGGCGCGCCCTCGACCCGGATGTCGACGCGGCGCACTTTGCCGGGGAACACGTAGTCGGGGTACAGGTTGTAGACGGTGAAGGTCAGGTCCTCGCGGATGCGCGAAACGTAGATGCTGCCCTGCATGATCCGGTCCCGCACGAACTCGTACTTGGCGGCGGAGCGGGAGCGGAGCTTGTCCGGGTTGAGGACGAAGAAGGAGATCGTCTCCGCCATGTCCTCGTTCGGGTTGTGCGCGTGGGCGTAGGCCGAAACGAACTCGGTCTGCTTCGTCGTGCGCCACTCGTCCCGCCCGGTCCGGTACCAGCCGCCGATCTCGGTCCAGTCCTCCTTGGTCTTGTCGTCCAGGACATGCTCCCACAGGAAGTGCGCCTTTTCGTGGAGAACCAGCCGCTGCATGCCGTCGATGCCCTGCCGGAGACCCTTCTCCATGAACTCGACGTAGCCGGCGCGGGTCCAGGCGACCGCGCCCGCCTGCGGGTACCGCGGGTGCGGGAGGCCGTCGAGGCGGCGGACCAGGTAGTCGAGGCCCGGCGTCTTGTGCATGCCGCTGGGGTACTCCTCGAACGCGTTCAGCAGGGCGAGGATCTCCCGCGGGTGGAACTTCTGGAACTTGCTCGCGTCCTCGTCCGTCACGCCGGCGGTCAGCGCCGCGTAGTCCTCCACCACCGTCGTTACGCCGAAGCGCTCCCGGAAGATGCGCTCGTAGGCATCCTCGTCGCGGCCCTCGTCCGTCACGTAGCGCACGAGGGCGTGATGCAGCCGCTTCGAGAACCAGACGCCGCGCTTGCCCTCCACCCTCGCCACCCGGCGCTCCGCGTTGACGAAGGCGGCCGTCGAGAGCCGCACCGTCGTCTCGCCGCCGCGCCGGCTCACCTCGATGTCGCCTTCGAGATGCCGGTGCGTCAGCAACCAGCGGGAAGGCGGCAAGTACTGGGCCACGTGCGGTTTCCTCTCGTCCCGCGGAATGGCGCGCATCGTCTTGAGCAGGCGCCAGGCGTGCTCCTGGGTCCAGCGGGCCGCGTCCGTGTCCACGAGGAGCGCGTTGTAGGCGTGGCGCAACTGGTTGGCCGCGGTGTGATCGACCACGGCGGTCGGCCGGCCATCCAACTCCACCTCGATCGGCCGGTTCACGGCCGCCGAGTACTCCGTCCCCGCCGTGCTCTGGTCCTCCTCCCAGTGGTAGACGAAGGGGTCCGTGGGAATCCGCGTCAGGTCGAACGGCTCGGCCGCGGCGCCGGCCGGGACCCGGATCAGCCGGGCCGGAAACGTCCGATGGCCCTTCGCGTGGATCTTGACGGCGTACTCGCCGGCCGGGAGGTTTGCGAACTCGAACCAGCCCAGCGCGTCCGGCGTGGCGGAGCGCAGGACGCCCTCGGCCGTCAGCAGCGCCTCCACGTCCTCCGGATCCCCGGAGTAGCCCGTGATCCGGGCCCGGTAGGAGTTCGGCCCTCCGGGCTCAGGCGCCGGTTCGGCGGCGCAGTCGAACGCCGACAGGTCGCTCCTCGCCGGGGCCGTCCGGCCGAAGGTGTTGGAGTGCGTCCAGGACGCGCCGCCGCCCGGAGGATCGATCGACAGGTTGAAGGCCAGCGTCGTCACCGGCGCCACGAACACCCAGCGGCGGCCGTTGATCGCGCATCCGTCCAGGACCTTGACCAGTACCTCCGCGTTGTCCCGCTCGAAGGCGTACAGCAGCGCCGACCGCCGGGAGTCGAGACCGTAGTCCCGCATGTTCCGCGCCTCCGTCTCGCCGTCGCCGTCGTACTCGACGCACATCCTCACCGTGTAGCCGCCGTCCAGGGTCACGACCGGCACGGGAACGCAGGTCGCGCTCTCGCCGGCGCGAATCGGCGCCGAGGCCGGGAACGGGTCCGCCGTCCCGGCGCCGGCCGGCGCCCGCGCGGCCGGTAGTGGACCGGCACCGCCGCCCGCTCCCACTTCAAGGCCCGCGGCCGAACTTCCAACGACCGCCGTGCCGGCGCACGGGAAGGCAGCGAGGTCGCTGGCCGTCGCCGCCGTGCCGCCGCCGCGCGGGTTGCCGTGGGTCCAGGAGCGGCCGCTGGCCGGATCGTCCACCCGGAGGTTGAAGGCCAGCGTCGTCACCGGCGCCACGAACACCCAGCGGTGGCCGTTGATCGCGCAGCCGTCGAGGACCTTGACCAGCACCTCCGCGTTGTCGCGCTCGAAAAAGTAGAGCAGGGCGGACTTGCCGCTCCCCAGCCCGAAGTCCAGCGCGTCCGCCCGCTCGATGGCGCCCTCCCGCTCGTGCTCGAAGCACATGCTGACCGTGACGCCGCCGTCTAACGTGACCAGCGGCGCCGAGGGCACGCAGTCCGGCCACTCCCCGGCGCCAGCCGAGCCGGCCGCGGCACCGGCCGGGGCTTCCCGGTCGAGCCGCTCGAAAGCCGGGGCGGCGCCGGCGTCGCCGACCGCCCCGCGGGTCATTCCGTCTTCGGACGGTCCCGGGCGCCCGCCGTCCGCGGCGAGGTTCCGCGCGGGGACCGCCGGGGAGGCGAGCGCGAGTGCCGCGAGGAGGGTCGCGGCGCAAGCCGCCAGTCGCCGGCTCACGCCGCCGCGTTCTCTACGGCGAGAACTCTTCGGGGGGGGGAAGTGCGGCATGCCGTTTACCCTCCAAGCCAAGCGGCGAGAACCAGCCATGCTCGCCACGCAGACCCATGGAGACTGTCAATCGGAAATGACCCATTAGCGTAGCACACCGCTACGAAGCCTCGGGCTCGCTCAGCTCCGCCAGGCCCGCGCGCTCAGGGCCAGCGTCGCGATCGTCCCCCAGGACAGTCCCACGACCACGCCGCGAGTGCGTCGCGACTGGCGTAGCCTTCGGCCAGATAGAGCAGCATCCGGGCGAAGGACTGATCGGTTTCCCAGTTCTTCCGGCCGTGCTGCAGGAAGTGGGTCAGGAGCCAGGAGAAGCCGTAGTAGTGCTGCGCTCGCACGCCGTAAAACGTGTCGGCGGTGGCCTCCATCAGGTCGGCGATCCTCGGCGCTTCTCCTTTCCGCAGCGCGGACCGCGCCTCCTCCAGGTTCCAGATCGTCAGGCTCTGCAGGCGGACCGGTCCGTTGCCGCCGTGCGAGATCGCGTAGCGGCCCCGGTCGACCGCGCCTGGAATCAGCTCACCGACACCGCTCCAAGATCCACCGGCCGCTTCCGGCGGCGCACGGTCTGCTTCGAGAGCACTCCTTTTCGCGTCGCAGGCGCATCGGCACTGGAGCTTGGGAAGGTCGTCCCCGAGGATCAGACCGGCCACGAACGGCACGGCCGTGGCGACGCCGAAACGCCCCAAGTCGGGGACTCGGCCAGCGAATGGCCTCACTGACGGTGTCCTCGACGAAGCCCCGCCAGCCTCCTCCCATGAACCCGATGGGCCTCCCCGGCACAATCTCCCTGAAAACACCGGGCCGTCGACTGCCGACGACGAAGCGGTCCCACCAGATCCCCCCATGTAGCCGGCTCCGAGAAGCCTCTTCCTCAACTCGGTTTCCTTCTGACCCGACGCAACCTGGCTTGTGCCGCCGTCTGCTTCCACTTCGGTGGTCGATGTAGTTCAGGTGAATCTCGCCGCGGCCATGCACAAGCGGCACGGCCGTGCTGCACCAAACGTCGAGAGACCCTCGGCGCAGTGGCGGTGCTGGTTTCTCCTAGCTATCGTGCCAGTGCGCGGCTGCCCCACGTTCTAGGGGCGGTGTTTCGCCCGAATCTCCTCGACGTTGGACCAACCCCAGTACAACATGTCCCAGGCATCGAGCTTCGTCCCCTCGTTGCCCACGCTCCTCCTGATGGCCAGAACCAGTCGGCCAAATAGCCTCAGACCCTCCTCCCACTCCGCCTCGGTCATGGGTGCATCCCTGGGACGAGAGTGGAACAGCGTTAGGTCGTTGTACGCTCGCACGACCTCGTCGCCGCCTATCAGCATCAGCTTGAACGAGTTTCGCCTATGGGCAAGCGAGAAGACGCTAGCGAGAGCCGCTTCGTCCCGCGACATCCCGCCGTACTCCGGGCGGCTGTCTTGAGCGGCTGCCCACTCGGACTCGGACATCAGGAGCACGATGTACGGCTCTAGGGCCTCGTTGTAAACCTCGATTCGGTCGGGATGGAGTCGCTCCTCCTCCTTCCAGCGCTGTTCGGTGGCCTTCCACCTTCGCTCTGACTTCTGATGGAGGAGCCAGCCAAGGAGCACCACGATGATGGGTGTTGCCACCGAGACGTAGCCGGTCCAGTGAAGCTCGGTCACAGTTTCATCCCTCCTTTGCGGGTGAGTTGCCGCGGCCGAGCCTATTGTCGGAGTGGCCGAAGCACGCTTCCGCTGCTTACGGTCGGCTGGCAGCACCGCCGAGAGGGTACTCGTCGGTTCCTCCGGTCTCCGAGCCTTCCCGCAGGGATCAATCTGGACGTGAGCGACCCTCCCGTCGGCCTGAAACAGGCCGGCACATGGGAGACCCTTTCGTGCCGCTCCAGGCGGCGA
>JAPPFP010000030.1 GCA_028877275.1 Acidobacteriota bacterium | reverse complement strand
GCCTCCGATAACGTGTAGCGAACCCTCATAAGTGACCGTACTTACTGGAGGAAACCGCCATGCCTCGACTCTCTCCCGCACTCTTTGGACTTCATGGGCTATCGCCCGAGATGGGCTCGCTCCGCTTCACTCGCTCCGGTTCGGCGTCGGCTTTCGGGAAGGCATCGGCCGTCGCTCGTTCAGAGGCACCTGGGAGTGAACCCCTTCTGAGCCCGAGACGGGCTGGACGTCAGTTCCCGGGGCCGAACCCGGCCTCCGCCGCTGTAGCATGATTGGTCGTGCAACGGCGATCCGGGTTCACCGACGGAGCGGTGGACGCGGTGCGCGAGGCGGTCGACATCATCGACCTCGTCAGCGAGCACACGAGGGTGGAGCGCCGGGGCGAGCGCTTCGTGGCGCTCTGTCCGTTCCACAAGGAAAAGACGCCCTCGCTGTCTCTCGATCGCCAGAATAACCTGTACTACTGCTTCGGCTGCGGCGCCGGCGGCGATGCCTTCAGGTTCCACATGGAGCTCACGGGCGACGACTTCAAGACTGCGCTTGAGCACCTCGCCCGGCGCTACGGAGTTCCTCTGGAGCGGGCGTCCGGGCCCGACGGCGATGCCCGCGGGGAGCGCAACAGCCGCATCCAGGCCGCGCTCGACGCCGCCTGGGACTTCTTCCGGACGAAGCTCAGGACGGAGCCCGTGCCCCAGAGGTATCTTCGGCGGCGCAAGGTCCCGACCGAGCTGGCGGAGCGTTTCGGCGTCGGCTTCGCGCCCGACGCATGGCGGACGCTGATCGAGGATCTGGGCCAGCGCATTCCGGTTTCCGATCTCGACGCCGCGGGGCTGGTCGCCCGCAGCCGGAAGGCGCCGGACCGTCCCTACGACCGGTTCCGCAATCGGCTGATGTTCCCTATCCGTGACGTTTCCGGCCGGGTCGTGGCGTTCGGTGGCCGCACTCTCGGCGACGACCAGGCCAAGTACGTCAACACGAACGAGACGAGTCGTTTCAGCAAGGGCAGGCTGCTCTATGGGCTCGACGCGGCTCGCCGCAGCATTCGCGAAGAGGGCCGGGCGCTCCTGGTGGAGGGCTACTTCGATGTCCTGGGCGCCGCGGCGTCCGGCATCGACTGGGCGGTCGCGAGCATGGGCACGGCGCTCACGGAGCAGCAGGTGCGGCTGCTGTCCCACTACACGGACGAAGTGGTTCTGGGCTACGACGGCGACCGCGCCGGCATCGAGGCGGCCCGCAAGGCCGCGGCGCTGATGCTGGGCGCCGGGCTTCACGTTCGCCGGGCCCGCTTCCCGGCCGGCCAGGATCCGGATTCCCTGCGGCTCGATGACGGGCCCGAGGCGGTCCGCGCGACGGTTGCCGAGGCCCAGGATGCGGTGCAGTTGGAGATCGACGACTTGCCCGACCGGGGCGAGCTCGACCCTCGCCTGAGGGCGCGCGAGGCCCGACGGGTGCTGCCGTTGATCTCCCGGATCCGGAACCCGATCGTGCGAGGCGAGTACGAGAAGATCGCGGCCGAGCGCCTCGGACTCAGCCCGGAGTTGATGCGCGAGGCCGCCGGGGACGACCAACAGCCAGCGCCGGGTTCGACGAAACCCGCGGGCACCCCCCGCGCCCCGCTGACCGCGTCGATCGAGGAGCAGGTGCTGCGTCTGCTGGCCGCCGCCCCGGACCTTCGCGGCATCGAGTGGCGGGCGCCGGACATCTTCTTCGATCCCGCCCTGCGCGCCATCTACGAGGCCATGCGGGAGCAGGCCCGTGCCGGGGCGGAACGGATCGATTCCGGCGCGCTCGTGGACGTCCTGGGGCGCCGCCACGCCGCGAACGACCAGACCGATCGACCTGTTGACCGGATCGCCGGGCTTTTGCTACAACGGTCGTCTGCCTTCTCAGAATCAGAACTCCGGATCAGTCTCGTCGAGCTGGGTCGACGTTTCGCCAGACAGCGGCTCAACCTGCTCGCACGGGAGATCAATCGCGCGCAGCGTGAAGGTGACATGGAGACCCTGCACCGGATGATCGAGGAGAAGCAGCAACTCAGCCGCGAGCTCTACCGGCCGTCGGGGAGCTGAGGAGATGTCGTGGCCCTGAACACCCCGGCCGTGCGGACCGAGGAGATCGAGCCGATCGAGCAGCGCCACAGCTCGGTCCGCAGCGTGTTCAACCTGGGCCGCGAGAAGGGGTACCTGCTTCAGGACGAGCTCGAGACCCGGCTGCCCGAGGAACTGCTGGCCGAGCCGCGGGACATGGACGCGATCTGGTCGCGCCTGGTGTCGATGGGCACGGGGGTGATCCGCCGGCCGCCGGCCTTCGTCAACGTCGTCGACTCCGATCCGCTGCCGGCCATCGGCGGCGTCGAACGGAGCGAGCCGGAAGCCGCCGTTCTCGCGCACCACGACCGGACGACGGATCCGGTCCGGGTCTACCTGCGGGAGATGGGACGAGTCGATCTGCTCGATCGGGAAGGCGAGGTCGAGATCGCCAAGCGGATCGAGCGCGGCGAGTGGATCGTGTTCGAGGCGCTCTGCGACAACGCGGTCGTGCTTCGGGAATTGCTGCGGATCAACGAGTTGGCGCGGCGCGACCGGCGCCTGATGCGGGAGCTTCTGGCCGATGGCGGCGCCCACCTCGACCAGAGCGCCAGGGACCGGATCGCGAAGAACCTGCGGATCTTCCGGGCGATCGAGGTTCTCGACCGGCAGGTACGCCGCCTGCGGCGGCAGAGCGATCGCTGCCGGTCGGGCAGCGACCGGTTCGCGGAAATCGAGCGGGAGATCGATCGCACGGCGGGCAAGATCACCGAGCAGATCCGTTCGATCGAGTTGACGGCGCAGACGCGCAGCCGCCTGGTCGAAATCCTCAAGCAGCTCTACGCGGAGATCTCGCGTCACGACCGCGACATTCGCCGGGCGCAGATCGCGCTCGACAGGGAGCGCGATACGGAGCTCGGCGCGCTGCACCGGCGCCGGATCGAGAAGTACCGCGCGCGCCTCCGGGCGTCGGAGGAGCGCTACGGCACGACCCTCGCGCAGGTGACCGCGACGCTGAACAAGGTGCGGCGAGGCGAGGCGATCTGCGAGCAGGCGCGTTCCGAGATGATCCTGGCGAACCTCCGTCTGGTCGTGTCCATCGCCAAGAAGTACACGAACCGCGGGCTGCAGCTCCTCGACCTGATTCAGGACGGCAACATCGGGCTGATTCGGGCGGTCGAGAAGTTCGAGTACCGCCGCGGCTACAAGTTCTCGACCTACGCAACCTGGTGGATCCGCCAGGCGATCACGCGGGCAATCGCCGACCAGGCAAGGACGATTCGCATCCCGGTCCACATGATCGACACGATCAACAAGCTCACCCGGACCAGCCGCGCGATGGTCCAGGAGCTGGGACGGGAGCCCACCGTCGCGGAGATCGCCGAGCAGATGGACATGGAGCCGTCGCACGTCCGCGAGATCATGAAGATCGCGCTGGAACCGATCTCACTCGAGACGCCGATCGGCGAAGAGGCGGACTCCTCCCTCGGCGACTTCATCGAGGACGCGAGCGCCGTCTCGCCGCTCGACTCGCTGCTCCTGAAGAACCTCAGTGAGCAGACCGCAGCGGTCCTGCAGACCCTGAGCCCGCGGGAGGAACTCGTGCTCCGGATGCGCTTCGGAGTCGGCGACGGCGCCGAGTCGACGCTGGAGGACGTGGGGCGTTCGTTCAACGTGACCCGCGAGCGGATCCGGCAGATCGAATCGAAGGCGCTCCGCAAGCTGCGCCACCCGAGCCGCTCGGGGCAACTGAGCCCCTTCCGCAACCGCCTGTAGCGGCCATCCGCGCGGGGTTTGACAGTCGGCTTGAAGCCTCCCTAAGATGAACTCTGTGTCGCCCGCCGCTGTTTGCCTTGAGGCGGATTCTTCCTCGGTAGCTCAACGGTAGAGCGTTCGGCTGTTAACCGAAATGTTGGGGGTTCGAATCCCTCCCGAGGAGCCACTGTTCACGGCCTGGACGGTGAGGCGGGACCGCTTCTCGCGCTCGACCGTGGCGAGGTAGTTGAGATGGTCGAGGTTTCGGAGGAGTTCCTGTCAGCCAATCGGCGCGTCGTTCACCGGCGGCTGAGCGTGGCCAGGCTCTACGAGGAAGCGGTGCGGCGCGGCGAGGCCGCGATTGCCGCCGAGGGCCCGCTCGTCGCGTCGACCGGGGAGCACACGGGGCGCTCCCCGAACGACCGGTTCGTCGTGCGCCGTGCGCCGTCGGCGGACCTGGTGGACTGGGGACCGGTGAACAAGCCGCTCGCTCCGGAGCACTTCGACCGCCTCCATCGCAAGATGCTCGCCGCTGCCGCGGATCGCGACCTGTTCGTTTTCGACGGCTTCGCCGGCGCCGATCCGGCCTGCCGCCTGAACGTGCGGGTGATCAGCGAGCGCGCCTGGCACAGTCTGTTCGTCCGCAACATGTTCCTTCGCGCGGCGAGCGACGCGGAGCTCGAGGACTTCAGGCCGGACTACACCGTCGTCGACATCCCGAGCGTTCTGGCCGATCCCGAAACCGAAGGCACGAACAGCACGACGTTCATCGCCCTCGACCTGGAGCGGCATCTGACCCTGATCGGGGGCAGCGAGTACGCCGGCGAGATGAAGAAGTCGATGTTCAGCGTGATGAACTTCCTGATGCCGCAACGCGGAGTGCTGAGCATGCACTGCAGCGCGAACTACGGGGCGGACCCCTCGGACTGCGCCCTGTTCTTCGGCCTCTCCGGCACCGGCAAGACGACCCTCTCGGCCGATCCGGAGCGCACCCTGATCGGCGACGACGAGCACTGCTGGTCCGACCGCGGCATCTTCAACATCGAGGGCGGCTGCTACGCCAAGGTCATCCGGCTCGATCCGCTGGGTGAACCGGAGATCTACGCCACGACCCGGCGCTTCGGGACCGTGCTCGAGAACGTCGTCTTCGATCCCGAGACGCGGGAACTCGACCTCGACGACGACTCCCTCACCGAGAACACCCGGGCCAGCTATCCCCTCAGCCACCTGGAGCACGTCGATTGCGGCGGCAACGCGGGACATCCGACGTCGGTCGTCTTCCTGACCTGCGACGCGTTCGGCGTGCTGCCGCCGATCAGCCGCCTCGACGAGTCGCAGGCGATGTACCACTTCCTCTCGGGCTACACGGCGAAGGTCGCCGGCACCGAACGCGGCGTGACCGAGCCGTCGGCGACGTTCAGCGCCTGTTTCGGCGCCCCCTTCATGCCCCTGCCGGCGTCGACCTACGCGGAGCTGCTCGGCGAGAAGGTGCGGCGCCACGGCGTCGACGTCTGGCTCGTCAACACCGGCTGGACCAGGGGGCCGTACGGCCAGGGCAGCCGGATCAAGCTGGCGTACACGCGGCGGATGATCCACGCCGCGCTCGACGGCAGCCTGACGGACGCGCCTGTGCGCACCCATCCCGTCTTCGGTCTGACCTACCCCACGGTCGTCGACGGCGTGCCCGGCGACGTGCTCGACCCGCGACAGGGCTGGAGCGATCCCCAGGCGTACGATCGGTACGCGCGCCGGCTGGCCCGGATGTTCACCGAGAACTTCGAGGGTCTGGGCGGCGGCGCCTCGGAGGCCGTACTGGCGGCGGCGCCCCGCGTCGCCGTGTAAGGAGAGTCGGATGATCCCGGTCAAGACCGCCATCTCGGACAGCGGCCGCGCCCACGTCGACGGCCTGGAGGCCTACCGGGAGCTGTACCAGCAGTCGATCGAGGATCCGGACGGCTTCTGGCTGGAACAGACCCGCTCCCTGGACTGGTTCACCGAGCCGCGGTCGGCGGGGCGCTGGGACTTCGAGGCCGTTGACTTCGCCTGGTTCGAGGACGGCGTCCTGAACGCCTGCACCAACTGCGTCGATCGCCACGCCGCCGCCCGGCCCGACAAGACCGCCCTGATCTGGGTGGAGGATGAGCCGGGCCGCTACCACCGGATCAGCTACCGGGAGCTGAAGCGGGACGTCTGCCGGGTCGCCAACGTGCTGACCTCGCTCGGAATCGGCGCGGGCGACCGGGTCTGCATCTACCTGCCGATGATCCCGGAGCTCGCGTACACGATGCTCGCGTGCGCCCGGATCGGGGCTGTGCACTCGGTGGTCTTTGCCGGTTTCTCGGCCGACAGCCTGCGCGAGCGCATCGTCGACGCCGGTTGCCGGCTGCTGGTCACCGCCAACGAGGGGCTCCGCGGCGGCCGCACCATCCCGCTCAAGGCGACCTGCGATCAGGCCGTCGAGGGACTGGACCTGGTCGAGTACATGCTGGTCGCGCGGCGCACCGACACCGAGGTCGCGATGACGCCGGGGCGCGATCTCTGGCTCCACGAGGAGACGGCGAAGCAGCGGGCGACCGCGCCGGTGGCGCGGCTCGACGCCGAGGCGCCGCTCTTCATCCTCTACACCAGCGGCTCGACGGGGAAGCCGAAGGGCGTGCTCCACACGACCGGCGGCTATCTGCTGTACGCCTCGATGACGCACCGGCTGATCTTCGATCACCACGACGACGACATCCACTTCTGCGCCGCGGACATCGGCTGGGTCACGGGACACAGCTACATCGTCTACGGCCCGCTGGCGAACGGCGCCACGAGCGTGATGTTCGAGTCGGTGCCGACCTACCCGGACCCGGGCCGCTACTGGCAGGTCGTCGACGACCTGGGGGTGACTCTCTTCTACACCGCCCCGACCGCGCTCCGGGCCATCGCCCGCGAGGGCGACCAGTGGGTCACCGCGTACGACCGCGGCTCGTTGCGGGTTCTCGGTTCGGTTGGCGAACCGATCAACCCCGAGGTCTGGAACTGGTACCACGACGTGGTCGGAAGCAGCCGCTGTCCGGTCGTCGACACCTGGTGGCAGACGGAGACGGGCGGCATCCTGATCACTCCGCTGCCGGGCGCCACGCCGCTCGTGCCCGGCTCGGCGACGCTTCCCTTCTTCGGCGTCGAACCGGTGCTGGTGGACGCCGACGGCAACGAACTGGAAGGCAACGACCGGAGCGGCAACCTGTGCCTGAAGCGATCCTGGCCCGGGCAGGCGCGGACGATCTACGGCGACCACCAGCGCTTCGTCGAGACGTACTTCAGCACCTATTCGGGCATGTACTTCACCGGGGACGGCTGCCGCCGGGACGAGAACGGCTACTACTGGATCACCGGTCGGGTGGATGACGTGCTCAACGTGTCGGGGCACCGGCTGGGCACGGCGGAGATCGAGAGCGCCCTGGTCGCGCACGACGCCGTGGCCGAGGCCGCGGTGGTCGGCTGCCCGCACGAGATCAAGGGCGTCGGCATCTACGCCTACGTGCTGATCACGCCGGAAGCGGAGAGCCGGGAGCGGACCGAACTGGTGGCCGAGTTGCGCCAGCAGGTGCGCACGGTGATCGGACCGATCGCCACTCCGGACCACATCCACGTCGCCGGCGGTCTGCCGAAGACCCGCTCCGGCAAGATCATGCGCCGCGTGCTGCGCAAGATCGCGGCGGGCGAGTACGAAGACCTCGGCGACGTGACGACGCTGGCGGAACCGGCGGTCGTCGATGGCCTGGTCGAGGACCACCGCGCCGCCACGAGCTGAACCATGACTCAGGACGACCAGCGAAGAGACATCGGAACGCCGATGCGCCTGCTGCTGGTCGCGGCCTGCGTCGTCGTCCTGGTCGCCGGGCTGCGAGCCGCGTCGTCGATCATGATCCCTTTCCTGGTCGCGGTCTTCATCGCCGCGATCAGCCTGCCCGTCCTGACCTGGCTGCAGCAGCGCCTGCCGATGATCGTCGCCGTTCTCGGCACGATCCTGATGGACCTCTTGGTGCTCGCCCTGGTCGGCTATCTGGTCGGTTCCACCGCGAACCAGGTCGCGGGCGAGATGGGCGAGATCCAGTCCACGCTCACGGAGTGGATCGAAGACGGCGGCGAGTGGCTGGAGGCCCGGGGAGTGCCCGTCGCCAGCGGGCTGGCGGGCGACGACTCCCTGCCGCTTGCGTTGTTCTCGCGTTTCGAGCCGGGCTTCCTGGTCGACTTCGTGAACCGCACGCTGCGGGCGACGACGGCCGCCCTGTCTTCGTTCCTCGTCATCTCGCTGATCGTCATCTTCACCCTCTTCGAGGCGGCGACCTTCGGCCCCAAGGTCCGCGCGGCCTTCGGCAGCGCCGGCGCCGAGGCGCGCTTCGCCCGCGCCATGCACGATATCCAGCACTACATGGGGATCAAGACGGTGATCAGCCTGGCCACGGGCCTGTTGATCGGCATCTGGGTCGGCGTGCTGGGCGTTGAGTTCGCGGTCTTCTGGGGTCTGGTGGCCTTCGTCCTCAACTTCATCCCGAACCTCGGTTCGATCATCGCGGCGGTGCCGACGACGCTCCTGGCCATGGTCCAGATCGGCGTCGGCCGCGCGTTGCTCGTCGCCCTGGGCTACCTGGTCGTCAACATGGTGATCGGCAACTTCATCGAACCGCCGCTCCTGGGGCGGCGGCTCGGCCTCTCCGCCCTGGTGGTCGTCCTGTCCCTCGTCTTCTGGGGCTGGGTGTGGGGACCGGTCGGGATGCTGCTGTCGGTGCCGCTGACGATGGTGGTCAAGATCCTGCTCGAGAACACGGAGGAGTTCCGCTGGGTGGCCGTGCTGCTCGGCGACAGCCGGGAGGCGGAGCGTCTGGCGCCGGCGGCCGGCGGGGGTGAAGAGGAGTGAAGTCGATCGACCCGGGCCTCGGTGTCGTCCTTCTCGTCGTGCTGTCGCTTCCGACCGCCTCCGTCGGGCAGACCGAAGTGCTCGACAACGAGGACATCGTCAATCTCACCGAAGCGGGCCTCCCTGCCGAGGTCATCGTGGCCAAGATCGAAACGACCGCCACGGCGTTCGATACCGGCGTGGAACAGCTCGTGGCTCTCGCCCAGGCGGGGGTCCACGCGGACGTCCTGGCGGCGATGGCGAAGGCTTCGGCCGCGGTCCCGGCGCCAAGCGTGCCGCCGGCCGTCGTGCCCGCCGAGGATGCGGAACCACCCCGTAGCGGGCCGGAGCCCGTGTCGGCTTCGTCGTGGCGGGTGGGAGCGAGGTTCTCGGACGCTCTCGCCTCGGGTGGCCGCGGGCCGGAGATGATCGTCCTTCCCTCCGGCCGGTACTACATGGGTTGCGTGTCGGGCATGGGCTGCAGCAGCCGCGAGCGGCCGATCCGCGACGTGTCCTTCGCCAACCCGTTCGCGGTGTCGCTGCACGAAGTCACGCTGGACGAGGTCGACCGCTACACGGCTGCGACGGGACGTCCGCTGGTGGACGACGGGGGCTGGGACCGGGGTCGGCGCCCGGCGGTGAACGTCTCCTGGTCCGACGCGCAGGAGTACGTGGCCTGGCTGTCGCGGGAGACCGGCGGCGCCTACCGGTTGTTGACGGAGGCGGAGTGGGAGTACGCGGCGCGTGCGGGATCGACGACCCAGTTCCACTTCGGCGATCACCCCATGGAGCTTTGCCGCTACGGGAACCACGCGGATGTGAGCGTTCCCGAGCGCCTCGAGTGGCGAAACACGCTGTGCTCTGACCGGGTCGCGCTCGAGACGGCCGACGTCGGTAGCTACGCACCGAACCCCTGGGGCCTTCACGACATGCACGGCAACGTGTGGGAATGGGTCGAGGACTGCTGGAACGAAAACTACGAGGGTTCGCCCACCGACGGCAGCGCCTTGACGGAAGGGGACTGCTCCCGGCGCATCGTGCGTGGAGGTTCCTGGAATAACCGGCCGGCCCTTCTCCGGGCCGCGGGCCGGAACGGCGTGGGTGTCGGCGAGCGCGGCCTGAACATCGGCTTTCGCGTGGCGCGGACGCTCGTTCCCTAACCCGGCCTCACAGCAGGCCGGGGAAGAGCGCCCGGCGGTTCGAGGGGTAGTCGGGGAATCTCTCGCGATACCAGCGGTGCCGCCAGAGCGCCCGCGGGATCAGATTCGCTGCCGTCCACAACGCGAACGCCAGGCCCGGGAGCGACCAGCTCATCAGCCCGAAACCGATCCACTCGACGATCTCGCCCGTCAGGTTGGGGCACGAGACGTAGTCGAAACCGCCGCCGCGAGGCAGGATCGCGCCTCCCGAGGCCCTGGCTCGCAGCGCCGACAGGCGGTAGTCGGAGGAGATGTTCAGGGCGGCCCCGGCGATGAACAGGGTCGCCCCGGCCAGGAAGCGCGGGTCGGAGAACCAGTCCCCCGGATAGTCGGCGACCCGGGCCATGAACCAGCCGAGGAGCGCACCGTTGACGAGGTTGAACGCGAAGCCCGAGACGGCGGTGACGGCGGGGAAGGGACGGGCCTGGCGCTGGACGATCCACGGCCACACGAGGGTGCGGTGAACGTAGTGGGCAAGCCAGAGACCGACCAGGAGGTCGCCGACCCGGTGACGCTCCCCGGCCGCGAGGTAGACGACGGGGAAGACAACCAGGGCCGAGATCTCCATGAGGAGCCAACCCCAGCGCGGGTCGACGTTCGGTCCCCAGGTCCTGCCGCCTACCCGCCCGGTCCTGTCCTTGCCCACCAGGCCGTAGACCAGCACCGGCACGGTCAGCGCGCACCAGATCATGACGATCGCGCCGAAGACATCGAAGTAGACGGGAATGGCCGAACTCGTCACGGCGACTCACACGGTAGCGCTCCAAGGCGCAAGCTGCTACTCTCCGAATCGGGACTATTCGGGTCCCCGTTTCGCCGCCATGATCCGTCTGACCAAGCAAGCCGACTACGGGATCGTCCTGATGAGCCAACTGGCTCTGACCGGCCAGACTGCGGCGGCTGAGCTGGCGCTGCAGACGCACCTGCCGCCCGCGATGGTGAGCAAGATCCTCAAGATGCTCGCGAGGGCCGGCCTGCTGGTTTCTCACCGCGGCGTGCACGGCGGCTATGAACTCGCGCGTCCGGCGGCGGAGATCAGCGTCGCGCACGTGATCTTCGCGCTCGAGGGCCCGATCGCCCTGACCCAGTGCAGCGAGCACTCGGACAACGAATGTTCCTACGAGGCGTTCTGCCGCGTACGGGAGAACTGGCAGCGGATCGACCGGGCCGTTCGCGGAGCTCTCGAAGGAGTCACGATCGAGGACATGGCGCGCCCGGACTTCCTCGGCGGCCGGACCGCCGCCTCTACCCTGATTCCGCTGGGGAGCGGCACCTGATGCCGACCGCCGCCGACACGATCGGAGCGCTCGCCGAGCGCGACTACGAGTACGGCTTCGTCACCGACGTCGAGCAGGACACGGCGCCGCCGGGCCTGAGCGAGGAGATCATCGCCTTCATTTCGGCGAAGAAGAACGAGCCGCAGTGGTTGCTCGACTGGCGGCTCCAGGCCTACCGGGGTTGGCTCAAGATGGCCGAGCCGACGTGGGCGAACGTTCGCTACGAGCCGATCGACTACCAGTCGATTTGCTACTACGCTGCGCCGAAGAGCGACGACGACCGGCCGAAGAGCCTCGACGAGATCGATCCCGAGATCCTGGCCACCTACGAGAAGCTCGGCATCCCGCTCAGGGAGCAGGAGATGCTGGCGGGCGTGGCGGTTGACGCGGTGTTCGACAGCGTCTCGGTCGCGACGACCTTCCGCGAGAAGCTGGCCGAGCTCGGGGTCATCTTCTGCTCCTTCTCCGAGGCGGTGCAGGATCACCCGGAACTGGTGCGCAAGTACCTCGGCACCGTCGTGCCGCGGCGGGACAACTTCTTCGCCGCCCTGAACTCGGCCGTGTTCTCGGACGGTTCCTTCGTCTACATCCCGAAGGGCGTCCGCTGCCCGATGGAGCTCTCGACCTACTTCCGGATCAACGCGATGAACACGGGCCAGTTCGAGCGCACCCTGATCATCGCGGAAGAAGGCAGCTACGTCAGCTACCTGGAAGGTTGCACCGCGCCGATGCGCGACGAGAACCAGTTGCACGCGGCCGTGGTCGAGCTGATCGCCCACGAGGACGCCCAGATCAAGTACTCCACGGTGCAGAACTGGTACCCGGGCGACAAGGAAGGCGTCGGCGGCATCTACAACTTCGTGACCAAGCGCGGCCTGTGCGAAGGCCGGCGCAGCAAGATCTCCTGGACGCAGGTCGAGACCGGTTCGGCGGTGACCTGGAAGTACCCGAGCTGCATCCTCAGGGGCGACGACTCGGTGGGCGAGTTCTACTCGGTCGCCGTGTCGAACAACCGCCAGCAGGCCGACACCGGGACCAAGATGATCCACGTCGGCAAGCGCACCTCGAGCACGATCATCTCGAAGGGGATCTCGGCCGGCGAAGGCCAGAACACCTACCGCGGGTCGGTGCGGATCCTCCGTTCGGCTGAGGACGCCCGGAACTTCTCGCAGTGCGACTCGATGCTGATCGGGGACCGCTGCGGGGCCCACACGTTCCCCTACATCGACGTCGCCAATCCGAGCGCCCAGATGGAGCACGAGGCGTCGACGTCGAAGATCGGCGAAGACCAGATCTTCTACTGCAACCAGCGCGGCATCGACACCGAGGATGCCGTTTCCATGATCGTCAACGGGTTCTGCAAGGAAGTGTTCCGCGAACTCCCGATGGAGTTCGCCGTGGAGGCACAGAAGCTGCTCGAGGTCAGCCTCGAGGGCAGCGTCGGCTGACCCTTCGGGGGGCCGGGGTTGGCCAGGACCGCAAGCGGCCGGAAAGACGCCGCACGGAGAGATACAGCAATGCTGAGGGTGAGTGACCTTCACGCGAAGGTCGAAGAACAGGAAATCCTGAAGGGTGTGGATCTCGAGGTGAACGCCGGCGAGGTCCACGCGGTGATGGGACCGAACGGCTCGGGCAAGAGCACGCTGGCCCAGGTGCTCGCGGGCCGGGAGGAGTACGACGTCACGGCCGGCTCGCTGGAACTGGATGGCGACGACCTGCAGGAGATGGCGCCTGAAGAGCGAGCCCATGCCGGCCTCTTCCTCGCCTTCCAGTACCCGGTCGAGATCCCGGGCGTCGGCAACAGCTACTTCCTCAAGGCCGCGCTCAACGCGATCCGGAAGGCCAGGGGCGAGGACGAACTCGACGCGATGGACTTTCTGCAGTTGCTGCGCAAGCGCGCGGAACTCGTCGACGTGGACGAGGCGCTGCTCAGGCGCCCCGTCAACGAGGGCTTCTCGGGCGGCGAGAAGAAGCGGAACGAGATCCTCCAGATGGCGGTGCTCGAACCCCGGCTGGCCGTCCTCGACGAGACGGACTCCGGGCTGGACATCGACGCGCTGAAGACGGTGGCGGCCGGGGTCAACGCGCTCAGGAGCGAGGACCGGGCGTTCGTCGTCATCACCCACTACCAGCGACTGCTGAACTACATCGTGCCCGACCACGTCCACGTGCTCCTGGATGGGCGGATCGTCCGCTCCGGCGGCAGCGAGCTGGCGCTCGAACTCGAGGAGAAGGGCTACACCGGCCTGACCAACGGTTCGTCCGGAGGCTGAGCCAGTGACCGTCGTCAGCGGCCGCTCCACCGCGCCATACCTGGATCTCTACGCTCGCCGCGGCGGCGAGCCGGAGGTTCTGCGTGCGCGGCGCCAGGAGGCGATCGAGCGCTTCGAGGCCGCCGGCTTCCCGACCGCCCGCGACGAGGAGTGGCGGCAGACGAACCTCGGTTCGCTGCTGCGCGCGGCGCCGGCAGCGGCTTCGCGGCGCCCGCTCCAGGGCGGCGAGGCCGCCCGCTTTCTCTACCCGGACTGTCCCCGGATGGTATTCATGAACGGCAGCTACGCGCCGGAGGTCTCGTCGCCGCCGAGGCAGGTCACCGCGGTGGCTCTGGCGGAACTCGGCGCCGGCGGCGACACGGAACCGGTCCTTGAGCATCTCGGCGCCTACGCCTCCGGCCGCGCCTCGTGCAGCGCCGACGCGGGCGTGCATCCGTTCGCGGCCCTCAACACCGGCCTGTTCGAGGACGGCGCGGCGATCGTGATTCCGGATGGAGCCGTCGTCGAGCAGCCGTTGCAAGTGCTCTGGCTCAACGCTCCCGCGGCGCGCGCCGCGGAGTCCGGCGACGAAACGCCCGCCGTCGAGGTCAGCTTTCCGCGCCTGCTCGTCATCGCCGGCGAGAACAGCCAGGCTTCGGTGATCGAGACCTTCGCCGCTGTCGACCCGAAGGCCGGCGGCTACTTCGTCTGCCCGGTGTCCGAGTTCGTTTGCGGCGCGGGCTCGGTGCTCCACCACACCCGGCTTCAGGCCGACGCGACCGACGCGTTCCACCTCGGCTTTCAGCACGCGCAGCTCGAGCGCTCCGCGTCCTTCGACTCCTCGTCCCTGGCGTTCGGAGGCGGCCTGGTGCGCAACGACACGGTGGGGCTGCTCGACGGCGAGGGCTCCCACTGCACGCTCGACGGCCTCTACGTCGTCGACGGTTCCCAGTTCGTGGACAACCACATGCGGGTCGAGCACCGGCAGCCGCACACGACCAGCCACCAGCTCTACAAGGGCGTCCTCGGCGGCCGGGCGCGCTCGGTGTTCAACGGCCGCATCTACGTGCACCAGGCGGCGCAGAAGACGGACGCCAAGCAGACGAACCGCAACCTGCTCCTGTCGAAGTCGGCGCTCGCCAACAGCAATCCACAGCTCGAGATCTTCGCCGACGACGTGCGTTGCACGCACGGTTCGACCATCGGCCGTCTCGACGAGGAAGCGCTCTTCTACCTGCGCTCCCGCGGCATCGATCGCGAACAGGCCCACGCGATGCTGGTCTACGCCTTCGCCCGGGAGCTGGTCGAGAAGGCGTCCCACGAGCCGCTCCGGCAGGACCTGGAGAGGCGGTTGCTCGCGAGCCTCAACGGCGGCGGACCGCGGTAGGCAGATGACGGCGCTCGATGTCGAGCGGCTGCGCGCCTCGTTCCCGATCCTCGCCCGGGAGGTTCACGGACACCGGCTGGTCTACCTCGACAACGCCGCCAGCGCGCAGCGCCCGGAGGTCGTGATCGACGCGGTCAACGACTGCTACCGCACCTACTACGCCAACGCCCACCGCGGCGTCCACGCGCTGTCCGAGCAGTCGACCGACGCGTACGAAGCGGCGCGCGGCAAGGTCGCGCGCTTCATCGGCGCTCCGGACAGCCATGAAGTGGTCTTCACGCGCGGCACGACCGAGAGCCTGAACCTGGTTGCCCAGAGCTACGGCCGGCCGCTTCTCGAGCCCGGCGACGAAGTGCTGCTGACCGAGATGGAGCACCACTCGAACATCGTCCCCTGGCAGCTCGTCTGCGAGCAGACCGGCGCCCGCGTGCGCGCGGCGCCGATCACGGACGACGGCGAGCTCGATCTGGAGGCCTTTGCCGGCATGCTCAACGAGCGCACCCGGGTGGTGGCGGTGACCCACGTCTCGAACGCGCTCGGCACGGTGAACGACATCCCGGCCGTGGTCGAGCTGACCCGCGCCCGCTCGGAGGCGGCCGTGGTGGTCGACGGTGCGCAGGCGGTGCCGCACATGGCCGTCGACGTGGCCGCGCTCGGCTGCGACTTCTATGCCTTCTCAGGCCACAAGATGTACGGCCCCGGCGGTATCGGCGTGCTCTGGGGCCGGCGCGACCTGCTCGCCGCCATGCCCCCGTACCATGGCGGCGGGGCGATGATCACTCGGGTCACCTTCGAGCGCAGCGACTACGCGGCGCCGCCGCAGCGTTTCGAGGCGGGAACGCCTGCTATCGCGCCGGCGATCGGTCTGGGCGTCGCGGTCGAGTTCCTGGAGTCGGTCGGTCTGGATCGGATCGAGCGGCACGAACACGAGCTGCTATCCCATACTGTGGAAGTCCTGAACGATCTCCCCTGGGTTCGTGTGCCGGGGCAGGCCACGGAAGCCGGTTCGCCCCGGGCCGCCGTCGTATCCCTCGTGATCGACGGCGCTCACCCCCACGATGTGGCAACGATTCTCGACGAGCAGGGGATCGCGATCCGCGCCGGCCACCACTGCGCGCAACCGCTGATGGAACGGCTCGGCGTCCCGGCCACCGTGCGGGCCTCGTTCGGGCTGTACAACACCCACGAGGAAGTCGATCTGCTCGTCTCCGGCCTGCACGAAGTGCGGCGGATCTTCGGCTGATCGGCGTAGGCTACGCAGCGCACGCGATGTCCGATCTCCGCGATCTCTACCAGCAGGTCATCCTCGACCACTACCGGGCGCCCCGGAACTTCGGCGCTCTCGAGCCCGTGTCCGCCTGCGCGGAGGGCTACAACCCGCTCTGCGGCGACCAGGTCAAGGTCTACCTGCGCACCGACGGCGACCTTGTCGAGGGCCTGACCTTCGAGGGTGTCGGTTGCGCGATCTCGACCGCCTCTGCGTCGCTGATGACCGAGGCGGTCCGCGGCCTCGAACGGCCGCAGGCGGAGGCGCTGATCGCTTCCTTCCTGAAGCTGATGACCGGCGACGGAGACGGCGCGGCGGAGGTCGATCTCGGCAAGCTGGAGGTGCTGAGCGGCGTCAAGGACTATCCGGTGCGGATCAAATGCGCGACGCTCGCCTGGCACGCTTTGCGGGCCGCGCTCGAGGGCGGGGACTCGGAGGCCGTGACCACCGAGTAGGCTGGAACGGCGACAGGAGGAAACTGAGATATGGACGACACCGCCGCGACCGGAGTGCCGGTGGACATGGCGGCCCTGGAGGCCCGCATCGTCGAGGCGCTCAAGACCGTCTACGACCCGGAGATTCCGGTCGACGTCTACGAACTCGGCCTGATCTACGACGTGCGGATCGATGAGGAAGCGCACGTCAAGTTGCAGATGACCCTGACCTCGCCGCACTGCCCGGTCGCCGAGTCGCTGCCCGGCGACGTGGAACGGACGGTTCGCGACGTCGAGGGCGTCGAAGGCGCCGAAGTCGAGGTGGTCTGGGACCCGACCTGGAACCCGGCGATGATGAGCGAGGCCGCGAAACTGGAACTGGGGTTCTTCTGATGCGCAACCTACCCGTTACGACCGCCCTGGTCCTGGTCCTCGCCGCCCCTGTCGGGGCAGCCGAACAGAAGGACCACGGTCTGAGGGGCGCGAAGCACCCGGAACCGGGCGTCCTCTTCGGCGGGCAGCCGACCGAGAACCAGCTCAAGTCGATGGCGGCCGACGGCCTGTCCTTCGTTCTGGACCTGCGCGCCGAGGGCGAGAACCGGGGCTTCGACGAGCCCGCGGCGCTCCGGAGCCTGGACGTGCCCTACCTGAACGTGCCGGTGGACGCGGAACGCCTCGAACAACCCGAGACCTTCGAGCGCTTCATCGAAGCGATGGACAAGGTGGACGGCCCGGTGCTCGTCCACTGCGCCTCGGGCAATCGGGTCGGCGCCCTCTACTACGCTTATCTGGTCGCCCGAAAGGGCGTGGACCGGGAAGAGGCCCGCAGCCGCGCGAAGGAGAACGGACTGCGAAGCGCCGCGTTGGAGAAGGCCGTCGACCGCTACCTTGATTCAAGGCCCTGAGGAATCGGAGCGGTCGTTGCCGGGCTGGCCGAGTGCCGGTGCGCCGGCCTTCTGGCCGGCATCCGGAGCGAATCTCAGTTCACTAGCTCGCCGTACTCACTTCAGCGATGTTCTGGAACCGGTTGCGACGCGTCCAGGAAGACGAGATGGCTGAGACACCGTCGACTCTTCCGGGGTTCGGCACCAGGTTGCGCAGGAACCTGCCGTTCTTCGCCATCGAACTCCTGGTCGTCTTCGTCGGCGTCTACCTGGCCTTCCTCCTTGGGAACCGTCAGGAAGCGGCGCGCGAACAGGAAGTCGCGCTGAAGTACCGCGAAGTCCTCATCTGCGACTTCGAGATGCTCGTCTCGTTCCTGCACGACCAACTGGAGGATCTGCGGCCGCACAGACAGGTCGTCCGGCAGATCGAGGAGGGCCTGGAACCGGACATTCCGTTGGGCGAGTTCTACTACCAGCACGACGATCGGGTCCTCCATGCCGCTTTCGACAGCCAGAACTTCGAGTCGCTGGACAGCTTCCTGGTACAGGCCGTCGTGAGGGGCAGAGTCCTGCTCCTGTCCCTCGGACAGTACGTCGACCGCCTGAACGTGTTCATGACCGCGACTCTGGCGCCGATGGAGCGAGACGGCGACCGTCGCTACTACGATGACGAGGGCAATCTGCTCCCCCACCTTGAGGCCTACCCGCGCCTTGTCGGGGCGATCACGGATGTGAACGTGGGACTGCAGCGCATCCTGCGCGGGGAAGCCCTGTTCAGCCTGCACATCGAAACGATGGGTATCGATTTGACCGACCTCGTGGGGTTCGATGCCGACGATCCTGCTACCCCCGATGCACTGAAGGAGGCCGTGGCTCGCGCGGTCGAACTCGCCCAGTTCGACCTGGAGAACCCGTGCTCTCGTAGCTTTTCCAGCTTTCAGGAGCCCTGAGCCGCGACGTATATGCTTGGCGCCGCTTGACCGGCCCTTCGTTACGCCTTCGTCCGCCGCGCCCACGACTCACAGGAACCACGCGTCGATGAGTCAGGTCGAGGCCGCCGGAACGCCCGAGACCGGCGGGCCGCCGCAGCGTCAGCCGCTGGATGTGGCGACGGACACGCTGCGCTTCCTCGCCGTCGACATGGTCGAGCGGGCGAACAGCGGCCATCCCGGCGCGCCGATGGGCCAGGCGGCGATGGCGGCGCTGCTGTGGACGAAGTACCTGCGGTTCGCCCCCGGGGATCCCCAGTGGCCGAACCGGGACCGCTTTGTCCTTTCCTGCGGCCACGCGTCGGCGCTGATCTACGGCCTGCTGCACCTGGCCGGCTACGACCTGAGCCTGGACGAGATCCGGAACTTCCGCCAGTACGGCTCGCTCACCCCGGGCCACCCCGAACACGGCCTGACACCGGGCGTCGAGGTCACGACCGGCCCGCTCGGCCAGGGCATCTCGGCCGCCGTCGGCATGGCGATCGCCGAGCAACTCCTCGCGGCGCGCTTCAACCGTCCGGGCCACGTCCTGTTCAACCACCGCACCTGGGTACTCGCCTCCGACGGCGACCTGATGGAAGGCGTCGCCTCCGAGGCCTGCTCGATGGCTGGCCACCTCGGTCTCGGCAAGCTGAACGTGCTCTACGACGCGAACCGGATCACGATCGACGGTCCGACGGACCTGAGCTTCAGCGAGGACGTGCTCGGTCGCTACAAGGCGTACGGCTGGCACACGCTGTCGGTTGAGGACGGCAACGACATCGAAGCTCTCGACGCGGCCTTCGAAGCGGCGCTGGCCGAAACCGGCCGGCCGAGCCTGATCCAGGTTCGCACCCACATCGGCTACGGCAGTCCGAACAAGCAGGACAGCGCCGCCTCGCACGGAGCGCCACTCGGCGGTGACGAGGTGGTGGCGACCAAGGAAGCCCTGGGCTGGCCGCTCGAGCCCGAGTTCCTGGTGCCCGACGCGGCCCGCGCGGCGTTCGCGCCGGCCGCGGACTTCGGGTCCGAGGCGGCGGCCGAGTGGGCCCGGTTGCTCGAGTCCTACCGCCGCGAGTACCCGGAGGCTGCGGCCGAGCTGGACCGCCGTCTGGCCGTCGGCCTGCCGGACGGCTGGCGCGACGCACTGCCCCGCTTCGACCCGGCGGCCGGCCCGGTCGCCACCCGTTCCGCGTCCGGGGTCACCCTGAACGCGCTGAAGGACCTGGTGCCCGAACTCGCCGGCGGCTCGGCCGATCTGACCGGCTCGAACAACACACTGCTCGAGGGCGAGGGCGACTACGCAGCCGGCGCGCCGACGCGGCACTTCCGTTTCGGCGTGCGCGAGCACGCGATGGCCGCGGCGATGAACGGCCTGGCCCTGTCCGGCCTGTTCCGTCCGTACGGGGGCACCTTCCTCTGCTTCCTCGACTATCTCAAGCCGAGCCTGCGGCTGGCCGCCCTGATGGAGCTCCGGGCGATCTACGTCTTCACCCACGACTCCGTCTTCCTCGGCGAGGACGGGCCGACCCACCAGCCGATCGAGCACCTGGCGCACCTGCGCGCGGTGCCGGGCCTGGTCGTCGTTCGGCCCGCGGACGCGAACGAGACCGCCGCCGCCTGGGCGCTGGCGCTCGACACGCCGGGCCCCTGCGCTCTCGTCCTCACCCGCCAGAAGCTGCCGGTGCTGGAGTCGACAGTAGACGGAGCGCTCGAGGGCGTCGCCCGCGGCGCCTACATCGTGAGCGACAGCGCCGGTGATCCCGACCTGGTCCTGATCGCCACAGGCTCCGAGGTCGCTCCCGCTCTCGACGCGGCGTCCGAGCTCACCGCCGAAGGCCACGCCGTCCGCGTCGTCAGCATGCCCTCCTGGGAGGCGTTCGCCGCGCAGCCGCGGGAGGTCCGCGACCACGTGCTGCCGCCCGGCGTCCGCCGCCGGCTCGCCGTCGAAGCCGCGGCGACCCTGGGCTGGGAGCGCTGGACCGGCTCGGAAGGCGACGTCCTCGGCCTCGACCGCTTCGGCGCCTCCGCCCCGTACGGGGCTCTGGTCGAGAACCTCGGCATCAACGCCGCGGCGATTGCCGAACGCGCCCGTCGCCTGCTCGCCGGCTGATCGTCGCCCACTGTCGGTGCGAATGTCGGTGCGCCGGCCTTCTGGCCGGCTCTCTGGGTGGCGCTACCATCAAGTCCAGATGATCCGTGCGTTCACCTTCGTTCTGACCTTGGCCCTCCTGCCGGCGCCGAGCCCGGCGCAGACCGACAGCCCGGCGGCACTCGTCGCCGCCCTGGACGCCGACGCGGACGGCACCCTGACGGCGTCCGAACTCCCCGCCCAGGCCAGGCGCGTCCTCCTCTTCGCGCTCGACGCCGACGACGACGGCATCCTCTCAGCCGAGGAACTCAACGCGATCGGGAAGGGCGGCGCCGGCCGCGGCCGGAAGACCCGGCGCGGCCCCGATAATTGGGACTTCGCCGAGGACACCACGAACGGAATCCGGATCGTCCGCAACCTCGAGTACGCCGAGGGCCCCGAGTACGCCGGCGGCCGCGGGAAGCTCGACCTCTACATTCCGGCCGGCGATGGCCCGCACCCCGTCATCGTCTTCTTCCACGGAGGCGGGCTCTACAACGGAGACAAGTACAGCCTCGCCGACCTGGGACCGCGGTTCGCGTCGCTCGGCTATCTCGTGGCGGCGCCGAACTACCGGCTGTCGCCCGAGTACGCCTACCCTGCCTACATCGAGGACGCGGCCGCGGCGTTCCGCTGGGTCTGGGACCACATCGGGAACTCCGGTGGCGACCGGGACCGCATCGCCGTCACCGGCGGCTCCGCCGGCGGCCACATCGCGGCGCTGCTCTCGGTCGACGAGCGCTACCTCCGCGCCCACGATCTGGATCTCGGCGACATTCGCGTGTCGCTGCCGATCACCGGCCTGATGAACGCCGAGCGCGCCGGCCGCGAACGCCACCTGCTGACCTGGCGTGCCGACCCGGAACTCGTCCGGGAAGCCTCGCCGATCCGCTACGTCGCTTCCGGTCTGCCGCCCATGCTGATCACCGTCGCCGACGGCGACACCGAGAACCGCCGGCAGCAGAACGTCGACATGTTCGAAGCGATGAAGGCCGCGGGCGCCGAAGTCGAGTTCGAGTGGCTGGTCGACCGCACGCACAACTCGATCCGGCCGAACATGGCGAAGGAAGGCGATGCGACCGTCGAGCTGCTGCTCTCCTTCCTGCGCCGCCACGGTCTGGCGCCCTAGCCGGCTCGCTACGCCGGCAGTTGCGCCGCGAACTCTTCGAACGGCAGCACCTCCACGCCCTCGATCCGTTGCGGTCGATCCCCCAGGTAGACGACGATCCGGCGCCTCAGGCGGTCGGTCCTCTGCGCCAGAGAGCGGAAGCCGCGAAGCACGGAGCGATCCGCACGGCGGCTCGCCTTGACTTCGACCCCCCAGACCTCGCGGCCCACCTCCAGCACGAAGTCGACCTCGGCGCCGTGGCGGGTTCGGTAGTGGTAGAGGGCGGCCTCCGGCCATAGCGTGCCGAGCCGGCGTTGCAGCTCGTAGGCGACGAGGTGCTCGAGCAGCAGGCCGCGCTCGTCGTCGAGCGGACGATCCAGGGGCCGGCGCAGAAGGGCGTTCCGTACGCCGAGATCGAACAGGAAGAGCTTGCCGTGGCGGACCAGCGAAGATCGGTCTGAGCCGCTCCAGGCCGGGACGCGGAAGGCAACCAGTGTGTCCTCGAGGACGTCCAGGTATCGCCGCGCGGTCTCGTAGGAGATGCCGGCGTCCTTGCACAGCGAGTTCAGGTTCAGGATGCGGCCCGAAGCGGCCGCCGCCAGGTCAAGCAGACGGGCGAAACCGCCGACGTCGCGCACCAGGGCCTCGGCCTGGATCTCGGCGCGCAGGTAGGTGTCGACATAGCTCCGGAGATCGAGCGCACGGGTCGCGTCGTCCGTCTCCGAGTAGATGCCCGGCAGACTGCCGTGGGCCAGCACGCGGTCGAGGCCGAAGTCTGAACCGAGTTCCGTGACAAGCAACGGATGCATGTAGTGAACGTGGATCCGGCCCGGCAGCAGGTTGGCCTGTCCGCGGCGTAGCCTGCGGGCGCTCGATCCGGACAGGAGGAACCGGAAACGTGGCGGCTTCTGGTCGAGCAGCACCTGGACGGCATCGAGCAAAGCCGGGACGCGCTGCACCTCGTCCAGGAACACCGTCGTCGTGTCCTCAGGCGCAGAGGCGAGTTCCCGAGAGAGGCGCTCGGGCCGGGCTACGTAGTCGCGAAATGCTCCCGGGTCGGCCAGGTTCACGACCAGGTCCGGCTCGAGCGTGGCCAGCAGGGTCGACTTGCCAACCTGGCGGGGGCCGAGAACAAGGGCGCTGCGCTGCGATGAGCGCAGAACCGGAGCCAGCAGTCGGTCGTACATGCGGGTAAAATAGCCGTATTTTTCCCCGGATGCAATAGATTTCTGCCGAGGAAAGTGGCCAGAGGTGCCGGCGCACCGTCTGGCGGCGATCACTCCGGCAGGCTGAACGCGATGTACTCGCCCCCCGAGGGTCCGCCCGTCCGGCCACCGCCGGCGGCGATCACGACGTACTGCTTGCCGTCCACGCTGTAGACGGCCGGCGTCGCGTAGCCCGCGGCTGACAGCTTCGTCTCCCAGAGAATCTCGCCGTTCCGCGTGTCGTAGGCGCGGAACATCTCGTCCGGCGTCGCTCCGATGAAGATGAGGCCCGACGCCGTCACCACGGGGCCGCCGTAGTTCACCGCGCCGAAGCCGAGGCCGGGGTGCGTTGGGTAGTCGCCGAACGGCACCTTCCAGGCGATCTCGCCGGTCGCCAGGTCGATCGAGTTGAGCGTTCCCCAGGGTGGCGAGTTGCCGGGTAGGTTCTCGTGGTCGCGGAGATAGACGTAGCCGCCGAGCGCGTAGGCGAGCTCCCCTCTTGGCTCGTCTTCCTCGGGCTCCGGCGACAGGATGTAGGCCTCGATCGCGCCCAGCTCGATCCGGTTGAGGTGCGCGAAACCCTCCATCCGGCCGCTGCCCTCGCGGATGATCCGGCGCATCTCGCCTCGGGACAGGCGGTCGCCGACGCCGAGCAGGGGGCCGCCCATGTCGGTGCCCTCGAGCTTCTGCCCGTGGCAACGGCCGCAGTGAAGCGCGTAGGTGCCGTAGCGGCTGAAGCCGACCGGCACCTCGGTCAGTTCGAGGATGCCGGCGACGTCGTTCGCGTTGACGATCAGGTGGTTGCTGGCCGGATCGAACGCCGAGCCGCCCCACTCGCCGCCGCCGTCGTACCACGGCATGAAGAGGACGGTGCCGACCTTCGGCGGCGCCCAGGGCCGGAGGTCCCAGTCCTTGATCCGCTCCTCGACGAACGCGCGCGCTTCCGGAGTGCGGTTCGTGATCTCGAAGTCCTGCCGGCTGATCACGACAGCCGACATCGGCTGGGTCGGCGACGTCACCTCGCCCGGCAGGGTGCTCGGGATCGGCGTTTCGATCTCGTGGATCGGGTACATCGACTCGCCGGTCTCCCGGTCGAAAACGTAGAGTTGCCCCGTCTTCGTCGTGATCGCTACCGCGTCGATCGTGCGGCCGTCGCGCTCGAGCCGGACCAGGGTCGGCGGCGACGGATTGTCCTTGTCCCACAGGTCGTGGCGGACGACCTGGAAGTGCCACTTGAGTTCGCCCGTGCGCGCGTCCACCGCGACCAGGGCGTCGGAGAACAGGTTGTCGCCGAGACGGCTCGCGCCGTAGAAGTCGGGAGTCGCCGACCCGGTGGGCGCGAACACGATGCCGCGCTCTTCGTCCAGGGCCATGCCGGTCCAGACGTTGGCGCCGCCCGCGCGCTCGAGCGAGCCTTCGGCCCAGGTCTCGGCGCCGGTGTCGCCGGGCTTCGGAATCGTGTCGAACTGCCAGACCAGGCTGCCGTCCACCGCGCTGAAGGCCCGGATCGAACCCGGGTACGCGTTCGCGTCCTCGTTCGTCGAGAAACCCAGGATCAGCTTGTCTTCGAAGACGAGGCCCGGCACGGTGACGAAGATGACGCCGGCGCGGTCGACGTCCGGCGTCAGGTCGACCAGGCCGCCGTCGCCGAAGCTGTCGACCAGGCTGCCGTCGGCGGCGTCGAGCGCGATCAGGTCCTTGCCGTGCGTGTAGAAGAGGCGGCGGTCGGCGCCGTCCTCCCACCACATGAGTCCCCGCTGGGCGTTTCCGGGAAGCTCCAGGTCGGAGCGCCAGAGTTCCTCGCCCGTCGCGGCGTTCAGGGCGAACGCGTCGAGCTTCGGCGACAGCGCGTAGAGCACGCCGTCGATGACCAGGGGGCTCGTGTACATCGTGGCGCCGGGGCCGCGCGGTTCCCCCGCGTCGTAGACCCACGCGACCTCGAGCTGACTGACGTTGTCCCGGTCGATCTCGGTTAGCGAGCTGTAGTGCTGGCGGCCCGAGTCGCCGAGGTAGACGGGCCAGTCTTCGTCGGTGGGACCGCAGGCCGCGGTCAGCAGCGCCACCGCCAGGGGCGCGGTCAGGGCCGGGGAAGGTCTGGTGGATCGCATGGCGGGCAATCGTACTTGCTCGTCGGAGACTCGTTCCTCGGCGGAGTCGCATGTATCCTGAGCGAACCAGATTCAAACGCGGTTTGAAAGGGGAACGATCCGATGAAGAGGCTCACTCCCGTCCTCCTGACCTTCCTGCTGGCGTTGCCTGCCATCGCCGAGGATCCGCCGAACATCGTCCTCCTGTTCGCCGACGACCTCGGCTACGGCGCCGTCTCGGCCTACGGCGGCGCCAGCATCCCGACCCCGCACATCGACTCGATCGGTGAGCAGGGAGTCCGCTTCGTCTCGGGCTACATGACCGCGCCGGTGTGCAACCCGTCGCGCAACGGCCTGATCACCGGCCGCTACCAGCAGCGCTGGGGCAAGGAGCTGAACTCGCAGACCGTGCCGCCGATCGGCGCCGCCCGGGGGACGCTCGGCATCCATCACCGCACGATCGCCGACGCACTGAAGACCGCCGGCTACACGAACGCGGCGATCGGCAAGTGGCAGCTCGGCATGCGGCGGCTCCTGCATCCCCTCGACCGCGGCTTCGACACCTTCTACGGCATGCCGTCCGGCATGAACTACGTGGACCCGAACTGGCCGGGCGCGCACGCGCTGGAGATGAAGCCGGTGACTCGCGGCAACCCGGACCGCATCGTGGCCATGTTCAAGGGCCGCCAGGAGGACGAGTTGAAGGAGTACCAGACCACGCAACTCGCCCGCGAAGGGATCGAGTTCATCGATCGCAACAGGGACGAGCCCTTCTTCCTCTATCTCGCCTTCTACGCGGTCCACGCCCCGATGCAGGTGATGGACGAGCACTACGAGCGGTTCCCGGACTTCGACGACCCGTATCGTCGCGTCTACGCCGGGATGGTCAGTGCCCTCGACGACGCGGTCGGCATGGTGCTGGCGAAGCTCGAGGAGCACGGCCTCGCCGACAACACCCTCGTCATCTTCACCTCCGACAATGGGGCCATGTCCACGCAGGACACGGAGCGCATCCACAACAGGCCCCTGATCGGCCACAAGCGGAACCTGTACGAGGGCGGCATCCGCGTTCCGTTCCTGATGCGCTTCCCCGGCCGCATCCCGGCCGGCACCGTCTACGAACACCCGATCAGCTCACTCGATCTCTTCGCCACGTCTGCGAGCCTGGCGGGCGTCCCGGACGTCGAGAGCTACCGTCTCGACGGAGTCGACCTCATCCCCTACCTGTCAGGCGAGATGGAAGGCGCGCCGCACGACTACCTGTTCTGGCGCTCCGGGCCCAACGCGGCCGTCCGTCACGGCTCCTGGAAGCTGCTGATGGCGGGCGACCGGATTCGCCTGTACGACGTCGACGAGGATCCCGGCGAGTCCGAGGACCTGTCCGCCGTCAACCCGGACGTCGTCGCGAAGATGAAGGAGGCGTTCGCGCGCTGGAACGAGGAGATGCAGGACGGCCGCGTCTCGCCACCTTCGCGGCGCGCGACGACGACCTACAACGGCGACACGATCGAGTGGCACATCTGAGGCTGCTACGGCTCCGCGCCGGCGCGTTTGCCGCGCTGCACCTGACCCCAGCGCTCGAGGCGGAGGTGGCTGGCCCGCCCCGTCGCATCGTCCATCTCGAAGATCGCGATCTGCTCCTTGTCGCGTGTGCCGCCGAAGCGGTGCTCGCCGATCGGCACGGTCTCTCGCCCGGCGATCAGCAGCTTGCCGTCCTTCACCGCGACGGGTAGCGGACTCCGCCCGAAGTCGTAGATGCCGGCGTAGCGCTTCAGCTCCTCCTCGTCCAGCGCGACCGGAGCGTGGTCCGGCTCCGCCACGCCGAGCACGGCCCTCGCGATGCGGGCCTCCAGCGGGCCGGGTTCGGCGCAGGTGCAGTTGGCGAGAACCGTGACGATCAGGTCGTCGTCCGGATACCAGGAGAGCTGGCTCAGGAAACCGTTGATGCCGCCGCCGTGCTCGATCTTCGGCCGGCCGGCCATCTCGCCGACGAACAGGCCGAGGCCGTAGCCGATCTCGTCCCCGCCGGGCAGGCGCCGCCGGGTCGTCATCGCCTCGAGCCCGTCCAGTTCCACCACGTCGCCCGCGCCGAGCGCCACGATCCAGCGCACCAGGTCGAGGACGCTGGAGCCCAGTGCTCCCGCTGCGAACGGCAGGTGCATGGACAGGGGTTCGTCGTTCAGCAGGACGCCGTCCTCGACCCGGTAGCCCTCGGCGCGGTTGGCCACGATCGGGTCGTTGTAGAGATAGTGCGACTCCCGCATCCCGAGCGGCCGGAAGAAGGCCTCCTCGAGGTACTCGGCGTAGCTCTTGCCGCTCGCCTTCTCGATCAGCAGGCCCGCGAGGTAGTAGCCCGAGTTGTTGTACTGGTAGCGGTCGCCCGGCTCGAACTCGTACGGCACGGTCGAGAAGAGCTCGATCATCTGCTCGTGCGCGAGGTCGAGGCGGCCCTGCTCCCAGAAGGCCGGCATCTCGGTGTAGCCCTTGATGCCGCTGGTGTGATCGAGCAACTGGCCTACCGTGATGTGGAACGGGCCGACCGGGTAGTCGGGGAAGTGCTTCGTCATCGGGTCGTCGAGGGCGACCTTCCCGTCCAGGACGAGCTTCATCACTGCCGCCGCGGTGAACTGCTTGGTGACGGAACCGATGCGGTAGACCGTGTGCTCCGTCGCGGGCACCCGGTTCTCGACGTCGGCGAGGCCGTAGCCGCGGGCCAGGACCAGCTCGCCGCGATGCTGCACGGCGACCGAGATGCCGGGCGTCTGCGTGGCCTCCATCGACTCGGAAACGAGTCCGTCGATTCGTTCGAGCAGGGCGCCGCGGTCGTCGGCGCCGGCCGCCGCCGGAGCGAGCGTGGCCGCCAACGTGGCGAGGAGGATGAACCGGGCCATCGATGGGATTCGCATGGACGCGATCCTATGGCGCGCTACCCTGTGGAGATGCCCATTTCAAAGCGTCGAACGACCTCTCCGAAGTTCCCTGACCGCGGCCGGCTCCTGGCCGGACCGTTCCTGGCGGCGGGCCTAAGCCTCGCCGTCCTGGCCTGCACGGACACGTCCCTGTCGATCGACGACTACGCCGAGGCGCCCGCGCCGGCCTCGCGGACGGAGGGCTACAACGAGCAGCGCAACGTCTACTTCGGCGACGTCCACGTCCACACCCGCTACTCCTTCGACGCCTACCTCCTCGGTACCGAGGTGACGCCCGACGAGAGCTACCGGTTCGCCAGGGGCGAGGCGATCGAGAGCTCCTTCGGCAACGAGATGAAGCTCCGCGAGCCCCTCGACTTCTTCGCTGTCTCGGACCACGGGTTCTTTCTCGGCATGGTGCCCCAGTGGGCCGATCCGTCGACCCGCGTGGGCCAGCTTCCCGGCGCGGAGGAGTTTCACGGCGTGAACGAGGGCGACAACCTGCACCCCTACTCGGTGCAGACGCGCTCGGTCCTCTTTCGCGAGCGCTTCGGCCGGCAGATGCGGACCGACGGCGGCTTCCTGCGGCGCCAGCGGGCGCGAATGGCGAATCATCCGCAGATGCAGTACGCGTCCTTCGACGACGGCGCCCACCGCTCGGCTTGGGAGGACTCGATCCTCGCCGCCGAGCGCCACAACGACCCGGGCAACTTCACTACGTTCATCGCCTACGAGTGGACCTCGTCGACGCCGGCGCCGGAGTCGGCGGCGTACCACCGTAACGTCATCTTCGCTGGGTCCAGGGCGCCGGCCCGGCCGTTCACCCGCATCGATTCGCACGAGCCGGAACAGCTCTGGAGCTGGATGGACCGGCTGCGGGAGCAGGGCGTCGACAGCCTGGCGATCCCGCACAACTCCAACCAGTCCCACGGCCAGGTGTTCCGGCTCAAGTACTCCGACGGCCGCGCCGTCGACCAGGCCTTCGCCGAGCAGCGCATGCGGAACGAGCCGCTGGTCGAACTGACCCAGGTCAAGGGCACGTCGGAGACCCACCCCAGGCTCTCGCCGGACGACGAGTGGGCCAACTTCGAGATCCTGAACACCCGCAAAGGCAGGATCACCGCCCATAGCAATCCGGACGGCAGCTACGCGCGGCAGGCCCTGGCCAACGGTCTGGCCCTCGAGCAGGAAGGTCGCGGCAACCCGTTCAAGATCGGTTTCGTCGGTTCGAGCGACACCCACAACGGCGCGCCCTCTTTCGACGAGTCGAACTACTTCGGCTCCGCGCCGACCTCGGTGAGTCCCGAGAACCGGGGCGCGGTGCCGGTCTCGGAGGAGCGGCTGGACTACATCGCCGGCCTGCCGCCCGCCGCGCGGGCGCGCGGCGCCGTCGTCGACGACGAGCTCGGCCCCTACTTCGGCATGCGGAGCGCGCAGTTCTCGGCCTCCGGCCTCGCCGCGGTGTGGGCCGAGGAGAACACCCGGGACGCCATCTTCCAGGGGATGCGCCGCAAGGAGACCTACGCGACCTCCGGCACCCGCATCCGGCTGCGCTTCTTCGGCGGCTTCGACTACGACGGCCTCGATCCGGCGAGCCCGGACCTGATCGAACAGGCCTACGCCGGCGGCGTGCCGATGGGCGGCGACCTGGTCGCCGACAGCGACGCGGCGCCCCGCTTCCTGGTCTGGGCCCAGCAGGACAGGCTCAGCGCCCCGCTGCAGCGGCTCCAGGTGGTCAAGGGCTGGTACGACAGCGGTTACCGCAAGGAAACCCGCGAGCAGGTCTACGACGTGGCCTGTTCGGACGGCGGCACGGTCGATCCGGAAACCCATCGCTGTCCCGACAACGGCGCGGCCGTCGATCTGTCCGACTGCTCGTTCAGCGAGGACGTCGGCGCGGGCGAACTGGCCGCGGTCTGGGAGGACCCGGACTTCGACCCGGGCACCGACGCCGTCTACTACGTCCGCGTGCTCGAGAACCCGACCTGCCGCTGGACCACCTGGGACGCGCTGCGGGCCGGCGTCGAGCCGCGAGCCGGCGTTCCGGCGACGATCCAGGAGCGGGCCTGGTCGTCGCCGATCTGGTACTACGCGCCCCGATGAGCGTTCGCTCTGGTGGGCCGTGAGGGGATCGAACCCCCGACCCTTGGATTAAAAGTCCACTGCTCTACCAACTGAGCTAACGGCCCGGCGCAGTATAGTGGCGCGGGCCTTCTGGCCCGCGGTTGAACGGCATCCGCCGCAGGCGGATTCCTCTTGGTTACCCGCCGACGGCCGCCTGCACCGTCCCGAAACGATCGCCCAACCACTCCCCGAGCGCGCCGCCGCCGCTCACGACGGTTTCCTCGCGCCTCGGCCCCGACGAGATCAGATCCGCGCTCGCCTCGAGTTCCTGCTCCAGGAAGTCGATGTAGTCGAGGGCGGCCTGTGGCAGGTCGCTCCGGTCGAGCACGCCGCGCGTGTCCTGCTTCCAGCCCGGGAACGTGCGGTAGATGGGCTCGGCGGCCTCCAGCCGGTCGGTCACCGCCGGCAGGTTGCGCACGACCTCGCCGCCGATGCGGTAGGCGACGCAGACCCGGAGTTCTTCGAGTTCGTCGAGCACGTCGATCTTGGTCAGCGCCAGGCAGCGCGCTCCATTGACGCGGCTCGCGTGGCGCAGGACGACCAGGTCGAGCCAGCCGCAGCGCCGGGGCCGGCCGGTCGTCGTGCCGAACTCGTGTCCGCGGTCCCGCAGGTGCAGGCCGACGTCGTCGACCAGCTCGGTCGGCATCGGTCCTTCGCCCACCCGGGTCGTGTACGCCTTGACCACGCCGATCGCGCCGTCGATCGCCGTCGGCGGCACGCCGCTGCCGGTCGCGGCGCCGCCGGTCGTCGAGTTCGAGCTCGTCACGTAGGGATAGGTCCCGTGGTCAACGTCGAGCAGGGCGCCCTGCGCGCCCTCGAAGAGCACGGTGCGCCCGTTCCGGATCAGACCGTCGAGCTCGACCGAGAGGTCGCAGAGGTAGGGAGACAGGCGTTCGGCCCAGCGGGTGAAGTCTTCGGCGGCGGCTTCGGGGTCCAGTTCGGCGCCTTCGGCGGCAGGGCGCTCGAAGTCCGCGACCCGCACGATCTGCCGGTTCCTCATCGCCTCGCCGCCTGCGACGAGTTCCGCCAGGCGGATGCCGGTGCGGCCGATCTTGCTCTCGTAGGCCGGGCCGATGCCCTTGGCCGTCGTGCCGATGCGGTCGGCGCCCCGCGCCTCCTCGCGGACGATGTCGAGCGCCACGTGGACCGGCGTCAGGGCATGCGCCCGGTCGGAGAGCCGCAGCCGGCCGGCCGTTTCGATGCCCCGTCGCTCCAGTTGGGCGACCTCGGCGAGAAAGGCGTCCGGGTTGATCACCATGCCGTTGCCCAGGTAGCAGGCCACTCCCTCGTGCAGGATGCCGGAGGGAATCAGGTGCAGCGCGAAGTGCTCGTCGCCCTCGCCGCTGCCGAACTTCACCGTATGGCCGGCGTTGTTGCCGCCCTGGAAGCGGACCACGGCATCGAAGGCGGGGCAGAGGAGATCGATGATCTTCCCCTTGCCCTCGTCGCCCCACTGCATGCCGACGACGGCTACGTTCGCCATGTCCGGTTCCTTCAGGCAACTCGCGGTTCGGCCCGCATCGCGCCGACGCGGGGAGCGCGACCCTAGCAGCGCGGCAGTCCCTTATCATCCCGGCCGTGGCCGAACGTGCTGGCGCCGCTTCCTTCGTTCGGGGACTGCTGGTCGCCTGCGGCCGCGACCTGAGCGCGGGCCTGCTGTTCGGCGCGCTGCTGTTCGGCGGCCCGATCTCGCTGTTGCACCTGGTGCACAACCGGACGGACAGCGCCGTCGCGGGCATCGCCGCGCTTCTGCTCTTTGCGTTGCTCTACGGGATCTGGGCCGGCGCCGCATTCGGCGGCCTGGGACTGCTGTGGCGGACGCTCGCCCGACTGCGCGGCCGGCCCGCGGGTAATCCGGCCGTCCTGGCCGCCTGCCTGTTCAACCTCGTCTTCCTCGAACTCGTCCTGTTCTACGGCCTGACCTACGGGCAGGTCCCGTGGTTCACGCCCGCCAGCTTCCGGAGCATGGCGCTGTTCCTTGCCGTGGCCGCCGGTCTGGCGGCCGCCGCCATCTGGATCGTCACCCGGATGCTGGCGGCTCGGGTTGCCCGTCTCGCCGGCGCCGGTCGACTGCCGCGGCTCGTGGGCGCGCTGGCGCTGGCCCTGGTCGCGGTCCACATCGTGCTGCCGATCGCGTTTCGGCTCGTTCCGGAAGAGAAGGCGGCGTCTTTCGACCCGACGGCGCTGGTCGCCGGCGACGGGCCGCCGGTGGCCCTGCTGGGCTTCGACGGGGTGGACCCTGACATGCTCCAGGACCTGATCGACGACGGCGAGCTGCCGAACCTGGCGGAGTTCGTCCGCGAGGGCACGTCGAGCCGGCTCGGGACGATCAGCGACGCCAACTCCGCGGTGATCTGGGCGTCGATCTACACCGGCGAGACGCCCCGGCGGCACGGCGTCCACGACTTCTACCGGATTCGCTTTCCCGGTTCGGGCGCCGGCCTGTTTCCGGTTCACCGTACGAGCTTCAAGGAGCTGATCGACCTGGTGGCCCGGGTGCCAGGGATCTCGCGGCGCTTCGTCAACCGGCTCGATCTGGCGTCGCCGCCGATCTGGGAGATCGCGGATCGGGCCGGGCTGCCGACCGTCGTCGTCGACGGCTACTTCTACTCGTTTCCGGCTCAGCGGATGTTCGATCCGTCGAGCCGGCTTCTCGGCTACGGCCTGAACGACACGCTGGCGGCGTCCGGCACCGTGGACACGACGCTCGAGTGGTTCGCCCAGCCGCCGGAGTTGCCCCAGGAGGTCATGGACGCGGCCGCCGGCCGGCCGGACCTCGACTGGCAGCACCGGGCCGTGATCGCCCTGCTGGAGCACCGCTCCGCGCAGGGCGAGCCGCCGCCGCGTTTCCTCAACCTCTACACCCATGAGCCGGACACCGTCTCGCACCAGCGCTGGCGATGGGCCGAGCCGGAGTTCTTCCCGTTCGTCTCTCGGGCGGGCATCGAAGAGCACGGGGAAGCGGTGGCCTACGTCTACCGGCAGATCGACGGCCTGGTCGGCGAGTTGCGCCGGGCCCTGGGTCCGGAGACGGTCTTCGTCGTCGCCTCGGACCACGGCCAGTCGCCGACCTTCGTCCACCGGCTGTACACCCAGCACCGGCACGGCCCGGACGGCGTCCTGCTGATGTACGGCCCCGGCATCCGCCGCGGCCACCGGCTGGAGGAAAGCCATGTGCTCGATGTCTTTCCGACCATGCTGGCGCTGCTGGGTCTGCCTCTGCCGGAGGATGCCGAGGGCAGGGTGCTGGAGGGGGCGTTCCAGATGCCGCTGGACGCTGGCTCGGCGCGGCGGGTTGCGACCTACCGTGACGCCTGGCAGCCGGTCGACACGGTAGGCGGCACCGACGTCGAGCGGACGCGGCAGGAGATCGAACGGCTGAAGGCGATGGGGTACTTGTAACCGGCGCTGCCGCACACTGGGTGCGCCGGCGTCCCCGCCGGCTGCCGCCGCAGGCGGCCAGTGACGCGCGCCGGCCGCCAGGCCGGCTCCATTCAGGCTTCGCGCAGAATAGGTCCATGTCCACCATCCGGCAGGCGCTCACCGCCCTCGACCGCGACGCGGCCGGCCGGTCGATGATGGACCTCGCCGCCGGGCTCTACCCCATTCGCCGCAGCCTCACCGGCGACGGCGTCCGTGCCACGCTCGACCGGATCGCCCGCCGCATCCCGCTGCAGGTCCACGAACTCCCCACCGGCACGCAGGTCCTCGACTGGACCGTGCCGCGGGAGTGGAACCCGCGTCAGGCGTGGATTCGCGGTCCCTCGGGCCGCCGCGTCGTCGACTTCGCCGACCACAACCTTCACCTCGTCGGCTACAGCGTCCCCGTGCATCGCACGATGAGGCTCGACGAGCTGCGGCCGCACCTCCACAGCCTGTCCGAACAGCCGGACCTGATCCCCTACCGCACCTCCTACTACGAGGAAACCTGGGGCTTCTGCCTGCCTCATCGTCTCCTGGAATCGCTGCCGGACGGCGCGTACGAGGTCTTCGTCGACGCCTCGCTGGAGGACGGCTCGATGACCTGGGGCGAGTGCCTGCTCCCCGGGTCGAGCGCCGAAGAGGTGCTCATCTCGAGCCACGTCTGCCACCCGCAGCTCGCCAACGACAACCTCTCGGGGATCGCGGTCGCGGTCCACCTGGCCGAAGCGGTGGCCGCCGTGCCCGAACGCCGCTACAGCTACCGTTTCCTGTTCGCCCCGGGCGCCATCGGCGCGATCGCCTGGCTGGCCCGGAACCGCGACCGCCTGGCCAGCTTTCGCCACGGCCTGATCGCGGCCAACCTCGGCGACGGGGGCGGTTTTCACTACAAGAGGAGTCGCTACGGCGACCACGAGATCGACCGCGCCGTGGTCGCCGCCCTGGCCGGTCTCGGCGAGGACCTCGTCACCGAGGACTTCTTCCCCTTCGGCTACGACGAGCGCCAGTATTGCTCCCCGGGCTTCGACCTGCCCGTCGGCGTCCTGACCCGTACACCCTGGGGTCGCTACCCCGAGTACCACACCTCCGCCGACGACCTCTCGTTCATCAGCGCGGAAGCCCTCGCCGGCTCGCTCGCCGCGTACCTGGCGACCGCCGCCGCGCTGGAGGAGAGACAGGGTGAGCCGGCGCCCCCACCGGCTGCCGCCAAGCGCGGCCGGAAGAGCGCCGGCGGCCGCCGCTACCGCAACCTCGAGCCCTTCGGCGAACCCCAGCTCGGCCGCCGCGGCCTCTACGGCGGCCTCGGCGGCGCCGGCCGCAAGGACTTCGAGATCGCCATGCTTTGGGTGCTCAACCAGAGCGACGGCGAGCACTCCCTGGACGACATCGCGGAGCGCTCCGGCCTGCCGCCAGGCGTCGTCGGCGAGGCGGCCGACGCGTTGCGCGAGGCCGGACTGCTCGAAGAGCTGGCCTGAGGGAGCCTTACTCGGGCGTGCCGGGCGCCTCCACCCGGACCGGCAGCCGTAGCGGTACGCCGCCGCGCTGCTCGAACCAGGCGACGTGTTCGTACACGAGGTCGATCTCCAGGGTGTAGTCGCCCGGCTCGTCCGGTGCGCGGACCGGCAGCATCACCGTCTCGAAGCCGCCCGGACCCAGCTCCGGCAGCAGGCTGCGGCGGCCTTCCGGGCCGACCTGGGGGCCTCGTTCCGAGCCGTCGTCTTCGGGCCCGGCGGTGCCCTGCCGCCAGCGGGAGGCGAGGTTCACGCCGACGTAGCCCTGGCGCCGCCAGGTGACCTGGGACTCGTTCGTCACACCGACCGGGAGTTCCACCTCCGCCCCGGCCGGAAGCGTGGCCGGCATCAGGCCGACGGTGCCGATTCGCGCCGCGAAGACCTCCGCGTTCATGTGCTCCTCGCTGCCGAGGAAGCGCAGTTCGGCGCCGAGGTAGAAGGTCTCGTCGGTTTCGCGGTTCCAGGCGTAGACGGCGCACGGGGCCGGCGGCCGCACCCTGGTCCAGATGGTCGGCGCGCCGCCGTCCGTCTCGACGCGCAAGCGGTGGACGTAGCTGCGGTGGCCGTCGCGCCTACGCGTCTTGTGCGGCCTGGATGAAGCGAGAGTCACCCGCTGGCGCCGGCCGGCCTCGGCGAACTCCACATCGACCGCCGGACCTCCGTCGAGCCTCAGCCGGACGTGATTCGGCGCCACGGGCGAAGTGACGAAGAGCGTCAGGCTGTCGAACCGGTGCCGGGACTCGATGAAGAGCTCGCTCGGACCGCGGGCCGCGACCCACCAGGAGCCGCCGCGTTCCAGCACCCGGTCGGCCCGGCCCAGGATCGTCATGCCGGCGATGCTTCTCCGCTCGTAGCCGGGCACGTTGCGCAGCGAGAACTCGAAGGGAAGGTAGCGGAGCGGCGCGTTGCGGGTGTGCGCCTGCAGCGTCGGCGCGGGCACGGTGACGCCGAAGGGCGCGAGCACCATCGCGCCGACGAACAGGCCGGCGGCCAGGAAGCCGGCCGGCAGCGTCCACGGCGGGATCCGGCCCGGCACGAGGAAGAGAAACGC
The DNA here is from genome assembly GCA_028877275.1 of Acidobacteriota bacterium. Taxonomy (GTDB): domain Bacteria; phylum Acidobacteriota; class Thermoanaerobaculia; order Multivoradales; family Multivoraceae; genus Multivorans. The sequence continues at coordinate 54,238 of JAPPFP010000030.1, read as the reverse complement.
GGGCATCACGCTGACGAAGTAGCGGTTGCCGATGAAGCCGCCGCCGCCCTGCCAGTTCCAGCCGATGAAGAGCAGGAAGTATCCCGCGATCACGGCCAGCGCCAGGACGAGCAGCCAGCGGTCCCGGTCGCGGCGGCCGCTGAACAGGAACAGGCCGAAGGCGATGACCGCGAACGGGTGGTAGGGCAGCAACCCGGCGTGGCGGCCGACCAGGAAGTAGCCGACGTTCTCGATCACTTCGCCGAACGACTGGCGGGGAACGCGGAAGAGCCAGGAGAACGTGTTGCCGGTCGGCGAGTCCGGGATGGTCACCGCGGCGGCCGCTTCGCCGGTCGTCGGCGCCGCTCCGGCCGCGATCCGGCGCGCCTCGACGATCTCCGGCGGCCAGCCGCCCGGCTCGCACACGCGCACCGCCGCGCGCACGTCGGAGCCCAGGTAGGGCAGGAGCTGGCCCGTCCAGCCGAGCGACATCGCCGAGAGCAGCGCCAGCGTGGCCGCGAAGCCGGCGATCCAGAGGGCGGCCGTGCGCCACTGCCGTCGCAGCAGATAGGCGCCGGCGAGCGGCAAGGCGATCGCGGCGAACATCGGCTTGTTGTAGGCGGGCAGCGCCAGCAGCACGCCGGAGAGGACCGTCAGCCACCAGGCGCGCCGGCGGTTCTCGAAGCCCCAGTAGAGGGCGCCGAAGACCCCGAACATGTTGAACACCTCTGGCTGGAGCCAGAACACGTAGCGCGAGCAGGCCGAGAGCAGGAGCAGGCCGCAGGCGAAGGTGGCGGCGACGGCGGGCGAGGCGCGACGCGCCAGGAACACCGCGGCCAGCCACAGCATGGCGACGAACAGCGCCATGTTGAGGAACAGCAGCCCGTTCGCTCCCCACAGGGCGGCGAAGGGCGCCCCGAACAGCGGGTAGGCCAGCGGCTTGCCGTAGTGGACGGTCCGCCAGTCGTCCGAGGTCATCAGGATCAGGTTGCCGGTCGAACTGAACGGGAACTCCTCGAGCAGCCGGTCGCCGTCGGCCGGCTCGTAGCTCAGGTCGAAGTCGCGGGCCAGGCTGAGAGCCATCAGGTAGTACGCCGATTCGTCCGCCTTGAGCGTCGCCGGCTGGCCCGGCTTGGCCGTAGTCAGCGGCACTGCCAGCAGGAAGCAGCTCAGGGCCGCCAGCGTCACGGTCGCGGTGCGGCTCGCGAACAGTCCTTCGCGGTTCCGGAGTTGGGCCTGGGCACGCGCGGCCAGTGCCCGGATGGCGGCCCTCACGGCCGTGCCCCGGCAGGCCGTCCGGGTTCGGCGCGCCAGCCGGACGTCCCGGGCCAGAGCGCGCGCAGGAGGCCCGACGCGGGGTCCCGGTCGAGAACGGGCGTCGTCGACGTCGCCGCCTCGAACCGCAGCGTCGACGCCGGCCCGGCCGCGGTCCAGGTCCGGGTCGCGCCTTCGAGGTAGAGCAGCGTGTCGTCGGCGCCGGCCCACTCGGGATAGAGCGAGTCGGGGGGACCCGCCCAGTCTTCGTCGCTCCAGCGTCCGTCCTCGAAGCGCGCCGTTCGCACCCGGTAGACGCTGCCGTCGTAACGGCTCCAGGCGACGGCGGCGCCGTCCCGGGTGACGAGGAGCCGCGGCGTGATGTCGGGCACGCCGTTGTCGGGTGAGACGCGGCCGCCCACCCAGTCTCCGGCAGGTTGCCGGTGCCGCCAGACGAGCTCGTCGTCCTCGCCGTCGAAGGCGCACCACACGAGCAGCCAGGAACCGTCGGTGAGCACCGCTGCGTCCAGAGCGGTCTGGGAGCCGGGGCCGTCCGCGACCAGGCGCACGGCAGGCTCGAAGGCGCCGTCGCGCCAGGGCGCCAGCCAGACCTCCTGGCCGCGGGGACGGCTCGCTTCAAGCCAGGCAAGGCCGTGCAGGGGCTCGGGGCCGCCCGCCGCGAGCCACTGGGCCGAGACGAGCCGGTTCTCCGGCCGCGTCCGTTCCGGCGCCGGCAGGGCGGTCACTTCCCCATCGCGACCCGCGTAGAGCAGGAAGCGCGGCCCGTTCGCGCCCCGGGCCACGCCTGCGACCGCCCACTCCGCCCCTCCGTCAGGTTGCGGGCCGCCAGGTTGTGGGTCGAGCAGAACCAGGTCGTCGTAGTGAGAAGCGACCGTCGCGCCGGCCGCGGGCAACTCCACGGAGCGTTCGGTTCCCAGCCACAGGATGGGCGGTTCGGAGGTCGCCTGCAGGTGCGCCCAGGCCGATCCGCGGTAGGCGGTGAGCCCATCGGCGGCGATTCCCGCGGGGGATGCGGCGGCCAAGGCGAGGATCGTCAGCGTCAGGCGAAGCGACCTCGGCATCAACCGCAGCTTACCGGCCGGTAAGCTCCGCGCGTGTCGAGGTTTGCCGATCGAGTTGCGGTCGTGGCCGGGGCCACCGGAGCGATCGGCGGGGCGGTCGCCCGGGCTCTCGCCGGGGAAGGGGCGTCGCTGCTGCTCCTGGGCCGGGACGAGGCGCGGCTGCGGGAGATCGGCGCGGAACTCGAGACGGGAGGCGGCGCCGTTCGGACCGTCGCCGGAGACCTCACTGGCGCCTCGGCGGTCGCGCAGGCCGGCGCGGCCGCGGAGTCGTTGGGCGACGGCGTCGACCTGCTCGTCCACGCCGCCGGTGCGTTCCGCGCGGGCCCGGTCGAATCGGCGCCGGCGGAGGACCTCGATCTCCAGCTCGCCGTCAACGTCCGGGCTCCGTACCTCCTCACCCAGCGACTGTTGCCGGCGCTCCGTGCCCGCCGTGGCCTGGTCGTGTTCATCAACTCGACGGCAGGCCTCGGGGCGGGCGCCGGCAGCGCCGCCTACGCCGCGAGCAAGCACGCGCTGCGGGCGGTCGCCGACGGCCTGCGCGCCGAAGTGAACGCCGACGGTGTCCGGGTGCTGAGCGTCTACCCCGGAAGGACCCGCGGCCGGATGCAACGGGAGGTCTGCCGCAGTCTCGGCCAGCACTACGACGCCGAGCGCTTCCTTGACCCCGCGGACGTCGCGACCGCGATCATCGACGCCGCCGCGCTGCCGCCGTCGGCAGAGGTCTACGACCTGCGGCTCCGGCCCGCGAGCAAGCCGCGGTTGTAGCGCCCTACTCGCCGTCCGGCGCCGGCTTGCGTGACGTCACGACGTAGCCCAGCGCGCGGAGTCGTTCCATCTCTTCCGGACTGATCTCCGGCTCGCCGCGCTCGGCGAGCCGGGCTGCCAGGTCGGAACCGTTCTCCGCCTGCCAGCGATCCTGCAACCGGCGCGCGAAGTCGTCTTCCACGGCGCCCGGCTCGACCGTGCCGTCGGCGCCCCACTCGAAGGCGTTGAGCCCGGGCCGCGTTCCGGGCGCCCCCATGAGCGGCGGCGCGTCCTCGAACTCCCGCTCGAGGCGAGCCGTCAGCTCCTCCGGCGCCTCCGGCAGCGGCGACGGAGGCTCACCGCCCGCGAGCGCCAGCATCGCGTCGTAGTAGCGCTCCTCCGCGGGCGCGAAGCGGCTGGTCCACAGGAGCTGGCTGTCCCCTTCGACCAGGGACATCCGGTTCACGCCATTGCCCAGGTAGAGCTCGGACAGGGCGCCGTCCGCGCTTGGCTCGAACAGGCTCGGCGGACTGCCGGGCGGCGGCGTGCCGCCGGCGGCCTCGATCAGCGTGGAGAACAGGCGGTGGTTGGCCACCGTCACGCCGGGTTCGATCGGGCGGGGCCAGTCCGCCGGCAGCTTGACGATCAGCGGCACCTCGATCAGCACGCGGTGCAGGCTGTTGCCGTGCAGGACCTGGCCGTTCTCGCCGAACTCCTCGCCGTGGTCGGAGGTCACGGCAATCAGGGCCTCGTCGAAGTGCCCGCTGTCGCGCAGCGCGTCCAGCATCCGGCCGACCTCGCTGTCCGCGTGGGCGGCGGTCAGTTGATAGAGCTGCCAGGCCCTTTCCCGCTGATCCGGATCGAGGGGCCGGTCCGGGTCCGCGAACGGCCGCATGTCGAGTGGCGTGAGTCGCTGCGGCAGGTCGTCGCGCGGCGCGTCCAGGCGGTCGAGGTAGCGGGCGTGACGGAGGTAGGGCGCGTGCGGCGGCAGCAGGTGCATCCACACGAACTGCTGTCCCCCGTCGAGCGCCGCCAGGACCTCCGCGACCCGTTCCATCCGGCTCACCGGGCCGAAGCGGTCGAAGCCGCGGACGTAGCCGAAGGTCTGGGTGAGCCAACTGTTCGAACGGAAGGCCGCGTTCTCGTAACCGAGCTCACGGAGGAGCTCGGGCAGGGTCGGCAGGTCGTCGCGCAGGTGGGCGCGGGCGCTGTGCCAACTGCCGTGACGCCAGGGCTGGCGGCCCGTGAACAGGGATGCCATGGACGGCACCGTCCAGCTCGACGTCGTGATCGCCGCGCCGGCCCAGTCCGCTTCGGCCGCGAGAGCATCCAGGTTCGGCAGCAGGCCGGTGCCGACGAGGTCGGCGCGCAACGCGTCGATCGTGATCAGCACGATGGGTCCGCGGTGCACCGGCGGCGCCTCGGCGCAGCCTGCCCACAGGGCCGCCACGAGGATCGCCGCCGCCAGTCGCTTTCCGGCCGCCGACCGTCGCCTCATGCCGGCAACCTTATGGCGGCCCCGCGGCGGCGCTACCTGGGCAGCAGTTCGATGTGCAGATCGGACCAGCGCCAGCCGGGCTGCGCGGGCTCGTTGTCGTGCTCGCCGCGGAAGCCGAAACCGACGGCGATCCGCTGGCCCTCGGCGAACGGGATCTCGGAGATGTTCGGTTGCCCTTCCGACCTCATGACCTCGTTACCGTTCGCGTCGGTCAGGGTCAGCGTGATGCGCCCGCCGGCGGCGTCGAAGTCGTACCTCACGTCGTAGGTCTGGCCGGCTTTCATCAGGTAGTGCTTCACCACCCGCTGCTTGTTCACGTGATTGATGCCCCAGTCCGTGCGGTAGAAGACCTGGGGGGGGCCGCCGGGGCCCTTGGCGACTCCGAAGCCGAACAGGTCGACGTGTTTCTCGCGAGCCAGCCAGAACAGGTTCTGGTTGCGGGACGACACGCGGTTCCAGCCGCCGTGGTGGACCTTGAAGCGAAAGACCACGCGACCGTACGTGCCGGCCGGGGTGTTCAGCCTGGTCTCGTAGCTGGGCCGGGCGTTTGTGGCGCGGTGGAAGGTCCCCTTCAGGTCGACACAGACCCATCCCTGGGTGCAGCCGGAAGGGGGCGGATCCGGCGTCCCGGGGTCGGGTGTCGCCGGCGGCTCGCCGTATCCGGGCGGCCTCAGACTGGATACGCCGCTCTGCGACGGTTCCAGCACCGTCAGCCTGTCGTCGCTGTCGTCCGAGACAAGCGCCGCCACGTAGAAGCTGTCGCCGCAGTTGGTCGAGATGGTGTAGCGGTCGCCGAGCTCCACGCCGACCACCGCGAGCACGTCGGCCACGTACGTCAGCGACAGGGGCGGGTGATCCAGGACGCTCGATTCCCGGGTCCAGTAGCCCTCGTGGCTGCGGACGCGGTGCTCGCATCTGTTCGTCGAGTGGGAGAGGTTCAGGATCGCGTAGTCGGAGCGATCGTTGACGTCGCGGCGCAGCCCGCTCACGTAGGCCCAGTTACCGCCGCGGATGAGGCTCTCCGAGTCGACGATCGGGATCTGCTGGCGCAGACCGACCCGACTGCTCATCCAGTCCAGGGGCATCAGATAGGCCTGGAAGGTGAGTTCCCCGTGAGCCGTCAGCTCGATCATGGCGGGTCCGCCGCCGGCGAGATCGGAGTAGACCATCGTGCGGCCGGCCGGTACGTCGATGCGCGTCGCAGCAGCCGAGCGATGGACGCCGTTGGTTCCCGCCTCGATCGGGAGGCTGTCGAAGCTCTGGGCCTGGTCGGTCGGGTTGTGAACGCTGAGCAGAACCTCTCTGGAGGCGTCGCTGTCGCCGATCAGGACGTATGACGTGCCCTGTGCCGAAAGAGCGGCGGGAACTCCGACCGCCGCGGCGAGAACCAGACCGAAGGTTTGCCTCATGATTAAAACATGCAGAATAGCACATATAAGAGGGGGAAGGAACCCGTCGAACGGTCCGAACCGACGCTTGTAGGATGGCCGCCCATTGGCCGGTAACTACCTCATCGGGCCCCCTGGCAGCGCCCCGCGGGCGCTCCGGCTCGCCGCCGCAACGACTGCCATCGCGGTCGTCCTCGCCGCGGGCGCAACGGCACAGACGCCGACCCGCTGCAAGGCGTTCGGCGACAGCATCACGGCGGGCGTGGGCGACGATCCGGAGCGGGAGGCGCCCGGCTACCCGCCGCGCCTGGAGGAACTGGTTCCCGGGCTGGTCGTCGACAACCGCGGCGTCGGCGCCGAACGGACGCCGGAAGGACTGGCGCGCATCGACGGAGTGCTCGCCGAGCCCGGCGACTGCCTGCTGCTGATGGAAGGCACGAACGACATCAGCCGCGGAATCTCGCCCGAGACGACCCTGTTCAACCTGGACCGGATGGCCTCCCGGGCGGCGGACGCCGGCCGGACGCCCTACCACGCGACGTTGATTCCCCGCCTGCTGAATGCCCGGTTCGACCCGAACAACGTGCGGAACCAGGACCTCGCGCAGGCGATCCGTCGGCTGGCCGCCCAACACGGCCGCGATCTGGTCGATCCTTTCGAGGTGTTCAGTACCCGGGCGCGGCTGTTCCGGGAGTACTACTACGCCGGCGAGGAGGATCCTGTGGGTCACCCGAACGGACCGGGCTACGACCTGCTGGCGAGGGTCTTCGCCGACGCCCTGCTGGCGACGGATACCGTGCCGCCCGTTCCGACTCGACTCTCACCGGCGCACGGCGCGAGTCAGGTTCCGGCCGAAGTCACGGTGGAAGTGGAGATGAGGGACTTCGGCAGCGACATCGTGGAAGGTTCGGCGAGGCTCGTGGTCGGCGGCGCGCCCGCGCCGGCCCCTGTCGTGGACGAGGAAGGACGACGCCTGCGCTGGAGCTACAAGCCGCCCGTCCCCTTGAGCGGCGTGGTCACGATGACCCTTCGCGCGTGGGACCTGAACGGCAACGTCTACAACCGGCTGCTCGGGCGCTTCACGGTCTACGGCGCGGTCGTGCCGCCGGGCGACGTGGACGGCGACGGACGGGTAGCCGGCTCGGATCTGGTCCGCCTCGGCCTGGCGTTCGGCGCCGGCGCGAGGTCGCGGCGCTACGACGCCGACGCCGATGTCGACGGCAGCGGTGAGGTCGACGGCGAGGACCTGGCCATTCTCGCCGCCAACTTCGGCGCCGGCGTCTGAAGGACGCCGCGGATGCAGCTCGGCATCCTCGGCCTGCCGAAGGCGGGCAAGACGGCGCTCTTCAACGCGCTGACGGCTTCGCGCCAGGAAACCGGCAAGTTCAAGGCGTCCAGGACGACGAACCTCGGCGTCGCGCACGTCGACGACCCGCGCCTCGAGCGGCTCCGCGAGCTCTACAGCCCGCGGCGCTGCGTGCCGGCGCAGGTGCGGTTCGTGGACGTCCCCGGTATCGACCGCGGCCGGGGCGAGACCCTCGATCTGGCGGAGCTGCGAATGATGGACGCGCTCGTTCACGTCGTGCGCGCATTCGAGGATCCGGAACTCGTCCATCCGGCCGGCGGCGTCGACCCGGCCCGTGATGTCGCCGCGGTCGACCTGGAGCTGATCCTCGCGGACTACGAACTGGTCGAGCGCAGGCTCGAACGGCTGGTCCAGGCCCAGAAGCGGGGCCTCACCGACCAGGAGAAGCGCGAGCGCGCCCTGCTCTCGGAGCGTGTTCTTCCCGCGCTCGAAGCGGAGACGTCCCTGCGGTCGATGGAGTTCGGCGACGAGGAGGAGAAGCAGTTGCGAGGCTATGGACTGCTGTCGCTGAAACCGATGCTGATCGTGCTGAACGTCGACGAAGAGGTCGCGGGCGACCGGGATGCAGCCGCCGGCCTCGAGCTTCCGCCGGGCGCCGACGTGTTGGCCGTCAGCGCCGCCCTTGAAGAAGAGATCTCGCGCCTCGAACCGGAGGACCGCGGCGCCTTCCTGGCCGAAGCGGGCCTGGACGAGCCCAGCGCTGTCCGGGTGGTGAGGGCGGGCTACCGCCTCCTGGGGCTGATCTCCTTCTTCACCGTCGGCGAGGACGAGGTGCGTGCCTGGACCATTCGCCGTGGCGACACGGCCGGAACCGCGGCGGGGGCCGTTCACTCGGACATCGAGCGGGGCTTCATCCGCGCCGAAGTCGTCGACTGGCGGGAGCTGATCGACACCGGCTCGCTGGCGGCCTGCCGGGACCGCGGAACGCTGCGCCTGGAGGGCCGGGGATACCCGGTGCGCGACGGCGAGGTCGTTCACTTCCGCTTCAACGTGTAGCCTGCCGGCAGTGAACCGGCGGGGCCCCTTCCTGCTCGACGAGCGGAGCGTGGACTTTCCGCCTCCGGAGCTCGCGGATCCGAGCGGCCTGCTGGCGGTGGGCGGCGACCTCGAAGCGGAGCGCCTGCTGGCCGCCTACCGGGCGGGCATCTTCCCCTGGCCGCTCCTGGGCGTCGACGGGCCCATGCTCTGGTTTTCGCCGGATCCGCGTCTGGTGCTCTATCCGGAGCGGTTTCGGGTTTCGCGGAGCCTTCGCAAGGAGTTGCGGCACGGCCGCTTCGAGGTCACGGTCGACGCGCGTTTCCGGGACGTCATGACCGCCTGCGCCGAGGACCGTCCGGGCAGGCCGGGCACCTGGATCACCCGGCCCCTGATCGATGCGTTCGATCGCCTGCACCGCCGGGGATTCGCTCACTCGGTCGAGTGTCTCGCGGATGGCGAGCTGGCCGGCGGTCTCTACGGGGTCGCCGTCGGCGGCGTGTTCTTCGGCGAGTCGATGTTCGCGCGGCATTCGAACGCCTCCAAGGTCGCCCTGGTTCACCTTGTCGACCGTCTGCGGAGCTGGGGTTTCGCGTTCATCGATTGCCAGCAGGTCACCGAGCACCTCCTGCGACTTGGAGCCGAAGAAGTCCCGCGGACGCGTTTCCTCGGTGAACTGGCGGCCGCCGTCGACCTGCCGGGCCGCTCCGGTTCCTGGCGGGATTCCTAGCTCTGGCGGTGCGGAGCCGGAGATTCCTCGACGAGCTGCGCCAGTCGGCCCAGGACGGCGTCGCCGATCCGCGTGCTCACCTCGGTCTGGAAGACCAGGATCTCCTCTTCGGCGCCATCGTAGGCCTCGGTCCACAGCACGGTGCCATCCTTCGCGAGCAGGAGCCGCGCCCACACCCGGAGCCGGCCCTGTTCCCGCTGAACGCGGCCGTCGAGGACGAAGTCGGCATGGACGCCGGGCACCGACACGCCGGTCTCCACGTCGGGCCCGGCGTTCTGGGCCACGACCGCGAGGTTCTGCGAGCCGTGGCGGGCGAGGGACGTGATGAGCTCCTGGGCGAGGGCCTGGCGGAAGGGCTCGGCGCCCGCCGAGTTCTCGAGGGCGGCGAAGGGCAGGATCGCCAGTACGTGGCGCGGCGGCTCGTCGGCGGTGCCGGGCCGGGAATCCAGTGAATGCCAGACCAGGACCGTGAGGATGATCCCGACAGCCGCGCCCACGGCCGCGAGCACCGCGGCCGCTACTCGTCGCGATCGCGGGAGGGGTTTCGGGGCCGGCGGCGCGGGCCGCGGTGCCTGGAGCGGCGGATCACTGTCCGGGACCTCGATCACGGGCTGCAGGAATCGATAGCCGATTCGCGGCAGCGTCTCGATGTAGCGCGGAGCCTCCGCGCTGTCCCCGAGCGCCGCTCGAATGCGTTTGACGCAGGAGTTCATGCTCTGATCGAACTCGACGTGGATCTCGTCGGTCCAGAGGTGACGCCGAACCGCCTCGCGCGATACGACGGCGCCGCGGCTGGCGAGCAGCAGGTGAAGCAGCCTGGCGGGCTGGGGCTGGAGCCGGATCGTCTCCCGGTCGTTGTGCAGCTCGAGTGTCTGGGGGTCGAACTCGAAGTCGCCGAAGCGCAGGCGGCGAGACAGGCGGCTGGCGGTGCCCCGGCCGCTGCCGCGCCTGGGCGCTGCGTCTTGCGGCGTGCCGTTACCGGGCTGCATGGGCTGGCTTCTCGACTACTGCGTGGGGCGGAGGTTCCCGAGTTTTCGATAACTCTAAAGGAACACTACGCTCGGAGCATTCCGGACGATGCGTGACGTTTGGCTGACCGCTCTCTGACCACGGAGATGCGCGCCCGGCAGGCGGACGTCCGTCGCCGGCGACGGGGTTCCGGTAGGCGCCCGTTCGCGGGGCCGGGAGGCCTCGGCGTGCCCGAGCGGCCGCCGTAAGTTACTGGTGGAGTTGCACTTACGGGCGCGCCGTGCTAGGGTTCCGGCGGGCCAAAAAAGAGGATAGGGACCGCTTCAGGAGTTTCACCCGAATCGACCTCAGCCTCTCACCCTTCCGTTCGCATCTCCTGGACCACTACAGCTTGGCGGGCATGGGTCTTGGAGCGCGAGCGCGCCACCAGCCGGGTCTCCCTTTCGCTCGTCTCCCCCTCCGGGTCTTCCGCTCAAGCTTGCGCTCTTGCGGTTGCCCCTTCGGCTTTGACGGCCGAACGGTCCGCAGCGTCTTGCCTCAGGCAACCGACTCCTTGGCTTGCGCCTCCGAGCCTGCCGCCCTGCGGCTCGCCGCCGCGGGGACTCGCGAAGCCTGGCCTCTGCCGACCTGACGCCTGCGGGGCACTCCGTCGCTCGACTGGTCGGGTCTCACGACGAAGCCCCCGTAGGGTCTACCGACGGAAGCACTTCAGTTACCGGTCGACTTTCCGTTGCTGCCGGGCAACTTCCGGTCGTCCGCTTCCCTGAAGCCGCCTTCCCAGTTGCGCCTCCGTCCGGCTTTCGCCCTTCGGCGCCGCTCCCGGGAAGACTGTCGGCCACGGGAGCCACTCGATGACTGGAGCTGTTCGGAACCTGGTTTCCCTTCGGCTTGCGCCTCCGAGTCCCCCGAACTCCAAGCGGCTCCTGCCGCCGAGCCCGGCTTCCGAGTCGTGACCCTCCAACCTTCGCCTTCAAGGGGCGCCCACCACGCGAACGTGACTTTCGCCCTTCTCAGGCTCCGATCCGAAGGTCGCGTCTCAGGACCGGTGGATCAGGATGCGATTCTTGGTCACAGTCCCTATCCGCGAAACAACGTACAGGCCGCGTGAAGGGTGTGTCAAGGCGGGATTTTCGGCCGGTAGCGGGACGGAACTGCCGGGCCGGTCGTAACTGGCTTCGTTGCCGTCAGTTACAGGTTTCAGGCGCCGGTGGGGAAGTTCTGGAAGCCACTGCGGAATTGCTGCGGATTCTCCAGGCTCGCCGTAGCGGCGGCCTGGAATGACCGCGGTAACGGGGCTCGCGCAGATGGTGCCCAGGGGCGGATTCGAACCACCGACACCCTGATTTTCAGTCAGGTGCTCTACCAACTGAGCTACCTGGGCAGGGTCGCGCGTGACGCATCGCACGGCAGGGGAGGTTTCTAGCAGTTTGCGCCGTAGAAACGCAACGGGCGAGGCGGTCCTGCGTGCTACGCTGCGCCGACGCCGATGCTCCCCGTTCGCCGCGCACTGGTTTCGGTCTTCGACAAGACGGGGCTGGAGGATCTGGGGTCGGGTCTGGCGAAGCTGGGTGTTGAGATCGTCTCCACCGGCGGCACGGCGCGCCAGCTCGCCGCAGGCGGCGTGCCGGTGACCGCCGTATCCGAGATCACCGGTCATCCCGAGATTCTCCACGGCCGGGTCAAGAGCCTGCATCCGCGCATCTTCGGCGGCATCCTCGCCGATCGCAGACGGTCGGAGCACCGCGACGAACTCGAGGAGCACGAGATTCCACCGATCGACCTGGTGGCGGTCAACCTCTACCCCTTCGCCGACGCGGCGGCGGCCCCGGACGCGTCGGAGGACGGCACGGTGGAGATGATCGACATCGGCGGGCCCAGCATGGTGCGGGCGGCGGCGAAGAACTTCGCCAACGTCGCGGTGGTGGTCGACCCGTCGGACTACCCGGTCGTCCTGGCGGCGCTCGAGAGCGAGGGCGGCCTCTCCGAGGAGGTCCGCCGCGGGCTCGCGCTGAAGGCCTTCCGGCACACGCGCAGCTACGACGCGGCGATCGCCGACTGGCTGGCCAACGGAGCTGCCCCAGCGCCGGTTGACAGGCCCGACGCGCTCCCCCACGCGGTGCGCCTCGAACTCGAGCAGGTGCTCCAGCCGCGCTACGGCGAGAACCCGCACCAGGCGGCCGCGGTCTACCGGGAAGTGGGCGGCGCCGGCGTGTTCGGCGGCTTCCGCCAGCTTCAGGGCAAGGAGCTCTCCTGGAACAACCTCCTGGACGCCGACGCCGCGCGCAAGCTGTCGGCGCTGTTCGACGGCCCGGACGAAGACCCGACCGTGGTCATCGTCAAGCACAACAACCCCTGCGGCGTCGGTCGCGGCGGCACGCTGGTCGAGGCCTACGAACGGGCGCTGGCCTGCGATCCGGTGTCGGCGTTCGGCTCGATCATCGCGGTCAACCGTCCGTTCGACGGCGCCCTCGCGGAAGCGATGGCGAAGCTCTTCGTCGAGGTGGTGACGGCGCCCGCCTACGAGCCGGCCGCGCTCGAGCGGCTGGGCCGCAAGAAGAACCTGCGCCTGCTCGAGTGTCTCGCCTTTTCGCCCGTCCCCGGCCAGTGGGAGTTGCGGGCGATCGAGGGCGGCTTCCTCGGCCAGCAGATCGACGCCGCGCCGGAAGACCCGGCCGGCTGGAACTGTCCAACCCGGGCTCAGCCGGACGCGGCCCAGCTTCGCGCCCTCGACTTCGCGTGGAAGGTCTGCCGGGCCACGAAGTCGAACGCGATCGTCGTCACGAACGAGCATCAGACGGTGGGCATCGGCGCCGGCCAGATGAGCCGCGTCGACTCCTGCCGGATCGCGCTGGACAAGGCGGAACTGGAACTCGCCGGGACGGTGGCGGCCTCCGACGCCTTCTTTCCCTTCCGCGACGGCGTCGACACCCTGGCTGCCGCCGGCGTCACCGCGATCGCCCAGCCGGGCGGCTCGGTGCGCGACGACGAGATCGTCGCCGCCGCCGACGAGCACGGCATCGCGATGGTGCTCACCGGCCGGCGTCACTTCAAGCACTGATGTCACCCGTCCGGGCGGCGGCCCTGGCGGCGGTGGTCGCCTCGGCGTTCGGCTTTGGCGCGGCGCCGGCGCCGGCCGCCGACGAACCGTGGCAGGTGCTCGACGACTTCCGGCGAGAGCTGGAGAATTCAGGGCCACTGTCGGCGGGTTTCGTCCAGACCTTCGTCCCCTTCGGCTTCGCTCCCGAGGACGGTGAGACCGAGCGCGGCAGCCTCGCCATCGACCTTCCGGGCTGCCTGCGCTGGGACTACTCCCCGCCGTTCGAGAAGGCGTTCCTGCTCTGCGGTCGCGCGGTCCACCACTGGAATCCCGGCGAGACGGTCGGACAGCGTTACGACCTCTCGGAACAGCCCGCGCCCGGGCTCGACTTCTTCCTGCTCACGACGACCGACCTGCGGGATCGCTACGAGGCCGAGCTGGACGCGGCCGAGGGGAGCCGCCTTCGCCTCGTTCTGCGGCCGCTCGAACCGAGCGAGGACGTGGTGGAAGTGCAGGTCGTGATCGACGCCGGGGACCAGCGATTGCGGGAACTGACCTACTACGACGCCCAGGGCAACGAAAACCGGTTCCTGCTCGGCGACTACCGGTCCGGCGCGCCGCCCGGCCGCTTCGAACCACCGCCAGGCATCCAATGGGAGGAACCGTAGCCGGCGTCGCGAAGCGGCGACCTACCGTCGTGCCCGAACCATCCGCAGCCCCGGCACGCCGGTAACGATGACCGTGTCGAAGCTGCGGCGGTCCGAATCGCGCCACGCCGGCCTGCCGGACGTCAGCACCAGCGGCCGACGCTCGCAGTCGCCGTCCAGACAGATGCGCAGTTCCCGGTGGGCGTCGGCGCGGCCGGGTCTGAACTCGAGCTCGAGCACGCCGGTGACCTCCCGGCCGAAGTCCACCCGGTGCGAGGACCGCATCCAGGGCCGGATCTCGAGGCCGGGTGACGCAGTCACGCGAACGATGCGCCAGGGGCCGGCGGAGCGCCAGATCTGATCGGGTTTCCGCAGGTCGCCGCGGCTAACCCGGCCCCACCTGCCGACCGGCGGCCGTCCCCAGACCCGGACCGGTCGGAGCGCCGGGGCGGCGTCGGCGAGCGGGAGTTCTCCCTTGACCAGGCGGGGATCCCAGGCTTCGGTGAACCGCCACTCGCCGTCCGTCACCACCGGCATCGAGCCGTCGTCGAGTTCGATGCCGGCGAGGACGCCGCCGTCGCCGTGTGGCGTCCGTGCTTCGATCGTCAGGCGGTTGGAACCCTCGTGCAGCAGGTGGGCGACCTGAAACTCGTCGATCGGTTCGCCCCGCCGGAACGCGCCCCGGGCGATCTGGTGTCCGTTCAGGTGCACCGCGTACTCGCGATCGGCGGCGACGAACAGCCGCGCCGCCTCCTCCGGCGCCGCCGGCAAATCGAAGTCGCGCAGTAGTACATAGGACGCCGGCCGGCCCGGATCCGCGCCGGGACCGTCGGCCCAGATCCACGCCGCGGCGCCGGTCGGCGCCGGCGCGCCGACGCAGCTCGACTGCGCCAGCCCGACGGCCAGCAACGCGACGCCAAGCGCCGTTCGTGCCGCCGCGGATCGAGGCGCGTTCTTCACGCCGCGAGCCTACAGGCGTCGTTTGACCCCCGGCGCGGCGCGCGGTTAGTGTGGGCCGTGTCGAGTGCTGGACTCGTAGCAGACGCGGTCGGCGTCGTCTGTGCCATTCCTGCTCGCTATGACTCGATCCGACTGCCCCGGAAGGCTCTGCTACCGATCTGCGGCCGACCGATGATCGAGCACGTCTACCGGCGGGCGAGCGAGGCCTCGGGCCTCGATGCCGTCGTCGTGCTGACGGACCACGAGGAGATCCGCCGCACGGTGCAGGGTTTCGGCGGTCACTGCGAGATGACGCCGGAGGACTGCCGGAGCGGCACCGACCGGATTGCCTGGGCGGCTCGCGAGTGGCGGGCGGATGCCGTGATCAACGTGCAGGGCGACGAGCCGCTGCTCGACCCCGCGGCGATCACCGGACTGGCCTCGCACCTTCGCGCTCATCCGGGAGAGGACATGGCGACCCTGGCCGCCGACGTCGACGAGGATGCGCTGCGGGATCCGAACCAGGTCAAGGTCGTCTGCGGGGGCGACGGCTACGCCCTGTACTTCAGCCGGGCGGGCATTCCCTTCCGCCGGCAACTGGCGGACGACGGAAAAGGGGCGGCGCCGGTCCGGTTGCACGTGGGCGTCTACGGCTATCGGCGGAGCGTTCTCCTGAGGCTCGCGGGCCTGGAGCAGACGCCACTCGAGCGCTGTGAAGGCCTGGAGCAGCTTCGCGCGCTGGAGAACGGCATCCGCATCCGCGTGCTGCCGGTCGACGAGGCGCCGCTGGGGGTCGACACGCCGGGGGACCTGGAGGTGGCCGAGCGCCGCATGCTCGCCCAGGTGAGTGGCTGACAGACAAGACGAGGATTATCGACATGGCCAAGTACATCTTCATCACCGGCGGCGTCGTTTCTTCCCTGGGAAAGGGTGTCGCCGCGTCGTCGGTCGGGGCGATCCTCGAGGCGCGCGGTTTCTCGGTCGAACTGATGAAGCTCGACCCGTACGTCAATGTCGATCCGGGAACGATGTCGCCCTACCAGCACGGCGAGGTCTTCGTGACCGACGACGGCGCCGAGGCGGATCTCGACCTCGGGCACTACGAGCGCTTCACGACCTGCAGCACGAGCAAGAAGCACAACTACACGACCGGCAAGATCTACGAGGCCGTGATCAACAAGGAGCGGCGCGGCGACTACCTGGGCAACACGGTCCAGGTGATTCCCCACGTGACGGATGAGATCAAGGCCGGGATGCGGAGGGTGGCCGGCGACGCCGATGTCGTCCTGGTCGAGATCGGCGGCACGGTGGGCGACATCGAGTCCCTGCCGTTCCTGGAGGCGATCCGTCAGTTCCGCCAGGAACTCGGCCGCAACAACGCCATCAACCTCCATCTCACCCTCGTTCCCTACATCGCCGCATCCGACGAGCAGAAGACGAAGCCCACCCAGCACTCGGTGCGGGAACTGCGGGCGATCGGCATCTCGCCGGACATCCTGCTCTGCCGCGTGGACCGCGACCTGCCGGCGGAGACGAAGGCGAAGATCGCCCTGTTCTGCAACGTCGACGCGCGCAACGTGGTCGCCGCCCGCGATGTCGACACGATCTACGAAGTTCCCCTGATGTTCTGTCGCGAGGGCCTGGACGAGTCGCTCCTCGACCTGCTCAACCTGCCGGGTTCGCCGCGCAACCTGGCCGGCTGGGAACGGATGGTCGACCGCATCCGCAACCCGCGGGGCCGGGTGCGGATCGGCATCGTGGGCAAGTACGTCGAACTGCCCGACGCCTACAAGAGCCTGAACGAGGCCCTGATGCACGGCGGCATCGCCAACGATGTCGAAGTCCAGTTGGTCTACATCAACGCGGAAGACCTCGAGGCCGAGTCCTGGCCGCAGGAGCTGTTCGAGGTCGACGGCCTGCTGGTGCCGATCGGCTTCGGCCCCCGCGGGGTGGAGGGCAAGATCCGGGCGATCCGCTATGCCCGCGAGAAGCGCGTGCCGATGTTCGGCATCTGCCTGGGGATGCAGTGCATGGTGATCGAGATGGCCCGCAACGCCTGCGGCCTGACGGGCGCCCAGTCGACGGAGTTCGACGAAGCGGCCGCCGATCCGGTGATCTACAAGCTGCGCGATCTTCTCGGAGTCGAGGAGATGGGCGGCACGATGCGGCTCGGCGCCTACCCCTGCCTCGTCGAGGAGGGCACCCTGGCGGCCGACGTCTTCGCCGGGTCGGCGGACGAAGCGGAGGGCCGGATGCTGATCCACGAGCGGCACCGCCACCGCTACGAAGTCAACCAGAAGTACCTCGGCGCGCTCCAGAGCGCCGGACTCGTCGTCTCCGGTCGGAGCCCGGACGGCAAGTTCGTCGAGATCGTGGAGCTGCCGGACCATCCATGGTTCCTCGGCTGCCAGTTCCACCCCGAGTACCGCTCGCGGCCGACCGATCCCCACCCCCTCTTCGTGTCCTACATTCGCGCCGCGGTGGAACAGCGGGAGCGGAACGCGGCCGCGTCGGCGAGCGCCGGCGACGAGTTGCCGGCGGACAGCGCCGAGGCGAACTGAGGACGTCTTGGCAGACGGCTTCGAGCTCGCGCCGGGGGTCGCGCTCGGCGGCGGCGCGCTGCCGGTGATCGCCGGTCCCTGCGTGATCGAGGGCCGCGACTGGCTGGTCGGCTTCGGCCAGGAACTGCAGGCGATGAGCCATCGTCTGGGTCTGCCGCTGATCTTCAAGTCCTCTTTCGACAAGGCGAACCGCAGCTCGGGCGACAGCTTCCGCGGTCCCGGACTGGCGGAGGGGCTCAAGGCGCTCGAGGAGGTCAAGGCGGTCACCGGCCTGCCCGTGCTGACCGACGTTCACGAGCCGCACCAGTGCGGCGCCGCCGCCGAAGTGTGCGACGTGCTCCAGATCCCGGCCTTCCTCTGCCGGCAGACCGACCTGGTGATCGAGGCGGCCGCGACCGGCAGAGCCCTCCTGGTCAAGAAGGGGCAGTTCATGGCGCCCGCCGACATGGCGAGAACGGTCGACAAGGCGCGGGCGACCGGGAACGCCCGGGTCGCCGTCACCGAGCGCGGCAGCTCCTTCGGCTACCACAACCTGGTCGTCGACATGCGGAGCTTCCGGATCCTGGCCGAGCACGGGATCGCCGTTCTCTACGACGTGACCCACTCGCTGCAACTGCCCGGGGCGCGGGAGAAGGAGAGCGGCGGCGACCGCCGCTTCGCCGAACCCCTGACCCGGGCCGCCATCGCCGCCGGCGCCGCCGGCCTCTACCTGGAGGTGCACCCCGATCCGGACAGTGCGCGCTGCGACCGTGAGACGCAGTTGCCGCTCCAGCGAGCCGAGAAGCTGCTCCTGTCCGCGCTCGAGATCCACCGTTCGCGGGCGGCGGAGGGTCCCTGGGTTTGACCGGGTCGAAGGTGGCCGAACGGGTCCCGGCCGCGGTCGACGGGAACCGCAGCCTGGAGATCGCCCGCAAGGTGCTGGAGATCGAGGCGGCGGCCATCGAAGGCCTGATCGATCAGCTCGGCGACGATTTCGCGGAGGCGGTGCGGCGGATGCGCGACTGCCGGGGGCGCGTGGTCTGCACCGGGATGGGCAAGAGCGGCCACGTGATGAAGAAGGTGGCGGCGACCCTGTCCTCGACCGGAACGCCCGCCCTCTTCATCCACCCGGCCGAGGCGATCCACGGCGACCTCGGCATGATCGTGCCGGGCGATGTCGTCCTGGCCGCGTCGTCGTCCGGCGGCACGGAAGAGCTGCTCAAGATGATCGACGTGCTGCATCGCCGCGGCGTTCCCCTGATCGCGATCACCGGCGCCTCGCGGAGCACGATCGCCGAGCGGGCCGACCTGCACCTCTCCGCCGCGATCGACCAGGAGGCCTGCCCCCTGAACATGGCCCCCACGGCCTCGACCACCGCCACCCTGGCACTGGGCGACGCGCTGGCGATGGCCCTGCTCGAGGCTCGCGGCTTCACGCTGGAGGACTTCGCGACGCTTCATCCGGGCGGCGAGCTCGGCCGCCGCCTGATGACGGTGGAGCAGGTCATGCACCGCGGCGACTCCCTGCCCCGCGTAGGCCTCGAGGCGTCCCTGCGCGAGGCTCTGTTCGAGATGACCGAGAAGTCGTTCGGCATCACGGCGGTCCTGGACGACACGGACGGTCTCTGTGGCGTGATCTCGGACGGCGATCTGCGGCGGCTGCTGAACACGGAGCCGGCGGTCGTCGCGGTAGGCGGCGCCTTCCTCGACCGCTCGGTTCGCCACTACATGACGCCCGATCCGAAGACGATCCCCGCGGACGCCCTGGTCACCGTCGCCCTGGAGGCGATGGAGCGGCACCGCATCACGTCCCTGTTCATCTGTCAGGCCGACGGCCGTCTCGAGGGCCTGGTGCACATTCACGACCTCTGGGGCCTGCGCCGGAAGTAGCCCCGCGGAACCTCCCATGCTCTCGTCCGTTGTCCTCCGCCTCCGCTTCCTGCTCTTCGACGTCGACGGCGTCCTCACCGACGGCCGGCTGTACTACCTCGGTGACGAGGTGGCGGTGGCGTTCGACACCCGGGACGGCCTGGCCGTGCGGCGCGCGCGCGAGGCCGGCCTCGGGATCGGTCTTCTGAGCGCCAGAAGAGACTCTCCCGCCGTCGAGCGCCGCGCCGCCGATCTCGGCTTCGACGAGGTCCTCCTGGGCTGCCGCGACAAGGCCTCGGCCTTCGCCGACCTGCTGGAGCGCCGCGGACTCGAAGCGTCCGAGGTCGCCTACGTCGGCGACGACCTGGTCGACCTGCCCGTGCTGCGCGCCGCCGGCCTGTCCGCGGCGCCGGCCGACGCCGTGCAGGAAGTGCGCGACAACGTCGACCTCGTGCTCGATGCCCCCGGCGGCCGCGGCGCCGCCCGCGAACTCGTCGACCGCATCATCGACGCCCTCGGCCCCGTCTCGTAGCTCGCGGCGCCGGCCGCGTGGCGGCGGTGGCGGCACCCGCCCGTCTTGGGGCAGGACGTCGTTGCCGACGGGGGCCTTGGGCGTCGTTGCCGGCTGAGGGCAGGGACAGTCTTCTTGCTCCTCCTCGATCTGCCAGGGGCGCGGGTTGGCGTATCATGCCGAGCCATGTTCGGCCCGATCGGCATGCAGGAGATGTTGTTCATCATGGCGGCGGCTCTCCTCATCTTCGGTCCCAGGAAGCTGCCCGAGCTTGGCCGCACGCTCGGCCGCGGCATGGCCGAGTTCCGGCGCGCCACGAGCGACCTGAAGCGGTCGATCGACGTCGAACTCGACGAGGAGAAGCGACCCGCGCCGGCGCGCCGCATCGACACTCCCAGGAGAAGCGCCAGCGGCTCGGACCTGGGCAGCTCGAAGAAACCGCGCGAATCGGGCGCCGGGGCCCCGAGTGACCCCGCAGTCTGAGGACGACGGTCCGGTCCAGCCGCCCGAAGCGCCGGAACCGGAGCGGTTGCCCGAGACGAGGCTGGGCAAGCGCAAGCTCGACGAGGAGGAGGAAGAAGAGCTTCCGAGGATGACGCTGCTCGAGCACCTCGACGAGCTGCGCCGCCGCATCCTGCGCACGCTGATCGTCGTCGTGGTCGCGTTCTTCGGCTGCTTCGCGTTCGCCGAGCAGATCTACAACCTGCTGGCGAAACCGATCGAGCCCCACGTCGATCAGCTCGTCTTCGACGGTGTCGCGGATCCGTTCATCGTGCAGGTGAAGGTGGCGCTGCTGGCCGCCGTCTTCGTCACCTCGCCCTATCTCGTCGCCCAGCTCTGGGGTTTCGTCGCGCCCGGCCTCTACCGCCGCGAGAAGCGCTACGCGATCCCCTTCATCTTCTTCGGTTCCCTCTTCTTCATTGGCGGCGGCGCCTTCGGCTACTTCGTCGCCCTGCCCTTCGCGACCGAGTTCCTGGTCAACATGGGCCTCAACGCCAACTGGGACGCCGACATCCGGATCGAGCGCTACTTCAGCTTCGCGGTCAACGTGCTGCTCGGTCTGGCGGTCATGTTCCAGCTTCCCATCGTCATCTTCATGCTGTCGCAGCTCGGGGTGGTGACGCCGCGGTTCCTGATGCGACACTTCCGCTGGGCGGTGCTCATCATCATCGTCGTCTCCGCGATCATCACGCCGACGCCGGACGCGGTGAACATGACGATCGTGGCGGGGCCCACTGTGCTGCTCTACCTCGTCGGCGTCGGCGCGTCGGCGCTGGTCCAGCGGCGGAGGAAGAGGATCGAGGAGGAGGAAGGAGACTGACTCGCGCGCGCCGCTTCATGGCAGCGCGCTTTTCTCCGCGGGTCATAAGACCCGCGGCAACAGGCCGGCGCACCGACACCGCGCACCCAACGACGCCCAAGGCCCCGGGCAGCAAAGACGACCAGCCCAGTCGGGGCAGGAGGGGTCGGCGCCCAGGTGCCTCTGAACGAGCGACTGCCGACGACGCTGCACCAACCGACGCCCAACCGAAGCGAGTGAAGCGGAGCAAGCGCAACCCTCCCCATCTCCTCTCAAGCGCGCGCGTCACCTGGGCGCCGACCCCTCCTGCCCCAAGACGGGCGGGTGCCTCCACCGCCGCCACGCCGCCGTCGCCACGCCACCGCCGCCGCTCCAGCGACGCCCTGCAAGCGCGCTGGTACACTCCCGGGTTGCCGTGAAGCAACCCTGGCGCAATCTGGCACTTCTTCTCTTTGCCGCGGTGGTGGTCCTCGGCGGGCTCGCGGGCGGCAATCTGCTGGCGATCCTCGACGCGGAAGAGGTGGCCCACGTCCGTTTCTTCACGGAGTTGATCGAGACGGCCCACGCGAACTACGCGGTCGACGACGTCACCTATCGGGATCTCGTCTACGCCTCGATCGGGGGCATGCTGCGCAACCTCGACCCGCACACGAGCTTCCTGCCGCCCGTGGCCTACGACACGATGCGCGAGCGCCAGCAGAGTTCCTTCTACGGCCTCGGCATCTACGTCGGAACGCGCAACGGCCGTCTGACCGTGATCTCGCCGATCGAGGGCACGCCGGGCTACGAGAAGGGCATCCGGGCCGGCGACATCATCCACCTGATCAACGGCGAACCGACGGAGGAGATGAGCCCGAACGAGGCGATCCGGAACCTCAAGGGGCCGAAGGGAACGGACGTCACGGTGACGCTCCTGCGCCCTGGTCTGGACGAGCCCCTGGAGGTTACGGTGACCCGGGCCGAGATCCCGCAGGAGACCGTTCGCCACGCCCACATGCTGACGCCGGACACCGGCTTCCTCTGGATCACGGACTTCTCCCGTTCCACCGGCGGCGAGGTCGCGCGCGCCTTGGCCGATCTCAGGGAACAGGGGATGCGGCGGCTAATTCTCGACCTCCGGGGCAACGGCGGCGGCCTGCTCGACCAGGCGATCGCCGTCTCCGACCAGTTCGTGCCTCCGGGAACGACGATCGTCGAGACCCGGGGCCGGATCGAGAGTTCCCACCAGTCGTACCGTTCCACGGGCCGCCACGAGCCGCTCGGGCTGCCGGTCGTCGTGCTGGTGAACGGTGGCTCCGCATCCGCCTCCGAGATCGTCTCGGGCGCCATCCAGGATCACGACGTGGGCCTGGTCGTCGGAGAGTCGACCTGGGGCAAGGGCCTCGTGCAGACGGTCTACGAGCTGTCCTACGGCGCCGGTCTCGCCCTGACGACGGCGCGCTACTACACGCCGGCGGGCCGGCTGATCCAGCGGGACTATTCCTCGTACTGGGACTACTACACCGGGTACGACGCGAACGGCGACGAGGGCGACGAGGGCGACGAGGGTGACGAAGACGAGGAAGAGCCTGGGCCCGTGGAGTCGGCGCCGCCGCTCGATCCGCGGGACGAGGAGGAACGTCCGGTCTTCCACACCGATCTCGGCCGCGAGGTCTACGGCGGCGGCGGGGTGACCCCCGACTACGTGGTCGAACTGGAAGACGATCCGCCCATCATCTTCCGCCTGCGGACGCGGAGCGGCTTCCACCGCTTCCCCTTCGAGAAGGGGGTGCCCGAGGGCGTCGGCTCCACCGACTGGCAGGTGCCCGACGGCTACCTGGAGCGCTTCTGGAACTGGATCGTCGAGGAGGAGCTCGTCTCCGCCGAGGAACTGGAAGAGGCGCTGGAGGATCCCGCCGTCGAGGTCCACGCCCGCGTGCGGCTCCGCTACGAGATCTTCAACACCGCGTTCGGCCTGACCGAGGGGTTCAAGGCCGAACGGCAACTCGACAACCAGCTCGCCCGGGCGCTCGAACTCCTCGACGAGGCGGAGGAGCTACTCGAGCGCCGCATGCGGCAGGACCGCCAGACTCGCGGCCGCAACCGCAGTACCGGCTTCGTCGCCAACTAACGGCGCCGGTGCCGGTGTCGGTGCGCGGGTCTTCTGACCCGCTGCCGCCGAAGGCGGCCGACAGAATCGTCGCCGGCCTCTGGCCGGCGGCCTTATTGTCCGGGCTACGCCGCTCTGCGGCTCCACCCGGTGGGCGGGTCAGAAGACCCGCGCACCCAGTTTTCTACCCCCGAAACCGCGCCGCCACAGCCTCCCAATCAACCACGTTCCAGAACGCGTTCAGGTAGTCCAGACGCCGGTTCTGGTAGTTCAGGTAGTAGGCGTGTTCCCACACGTCGACTCCGAGCAGAGGCGTCAGGCCCTCCATCAGCGGTGAGTCCTGGTTGGCCCGCGCGATCACGGCCAGGCCGTCGTCGCCGCTCACCAGCCAGCCCCAGCCGCTGCCGAACTGGCCCATGGCGGTGCTGACGAAGCGCTCCTTCAACTGGTCGAAGCTGCCGAACCGGATGTCGATGGCGGTGGCCAGGTCGCCGCTCGGCGCCCCGCCGCCGTTCGGGCTCATGACCGACCAGAACAGAGAATGGTTGGCGTGGCCGCCGCCGTGGTTGCGGATGGCGCCCTTGATCGAGTCCGGCACCTCGTCGAAGTTGCGGAGCAGGTTCTCGACGCTCATCGCCGCGAGCTCGTCGCGGCCTTCGAGCGCCCCGTTCAGGTTGGCGACATAGGCCGCGTGGTGCTTGTCGTGGTGTATCTCCATCGTGCGCGCGTCGATGTGGGGCTCGAGCGCGTCAAACGGGTAGGCCAGATCGGGAACTTCGTGCATGAGTGAGTGCTCCTCAGGGGAAGGTGTTTCTGCCGCCGCGATTGTGCCACGGAGTGAGGCTGCCGGGTCGCTCGTTGACGATGCCCCCCGCCTGCCCTAAGATTCCGCGGCCTGCGATGTCCACCGGACGGCCGAAGGGTCGCCGCCGGGGAGGTTAGCTCAGGGGTAGAGCACCTGCTTTACACGCAGGGGGTCGCGGGTTCGAATCCCCCACCTCCCACCACGGAGGTTCCGGAGTACGCGCGACGACGAAGCATCGAGGGAGAGACGACGAGGACGGACGCACGGGGTCGTAGTTCAGCTGGTTAGAATGCCGGCCTGTCACGCCGGAGGTCGCGGGTTCGAGTCCCGTCGGCCCCGCCATTCCGCTCCCAGCCCTTGAAGCCGCCGGTCGCATCGGAGGTGACGACGTGAGAGAAAAGATCAAGCTCGTATCGAGTGCCGGTACCGGGTACTTCTACACGACGACGAAGAACAAGAAGCTCAGCCAGGAGAAGCTGAAGCTGAATAAGTACGACCCGAAGATCCGCCGCCACGTCGAGTTCGTCTAAGAGAAGATGCGGTAACCCCCACGACCGCTCCGGGAGTGCTACGCTCTCCCGCCCTTGCCAAACCCTGAGTAGGCCGGCCCGGGCGCCTCCGCTCCACTTTCATGGAGCGGAAGATGACCCCACAGACTTACCACCAGCAGAGCAAGGAGCCGTACGACTTTCCGGCGCTCTGGCGCCAGTGCGTCGCCCGCGATACGGATTGGGCATCCCTGGTTCGGCGTGTCGACCCGATGCTGCGGAGCACCCTCGCCGGCCTGGGGCGGAGCTACGGCGTGTACCTGAACCGGGATCTCCTCGACGAGGTGATCCAGGAGACCTACGTTCGCCTGCTTCAGAACGATCGCAGGGTGTTGCGCGGCTGCCGCGGACAATCCGAAACGACCATCCTGTCCTACCTGCGCCGGGTCGCCCGGAGCACCCTGATCGACTGGTTGCGCGCCCGCCGGGCGCTCAAGCGCGGTCCGGCCATCGAACTCAGCATCGACGCCCTGGATGTGCTGGCCGGGGACGTGCACGGCTTCGACGTCCCGAGCCGGGCCTCCAGCCCGCTCGACCTGATCTACGCGCGGGAACTCCGTCGCCGCTTCCGTCGCGAGTGCGGGTTCGTCGCCAGGCCCGGCGGCACGGCCCGGCGAGACATCTGGATCACGGAGCGCATGGTGGTCGATGGGTGGAACTCCCGCGAGGCGGCGCACGTGGTCCAACTGGCGCCGGCCACCGTGGCGACGGTGCTCAGCCGCATGCGCCGGGAGCTCAGGCGCCGGGGTCTCCTCATGCCCGCACGGCTCACGTCGGGCGCCTGAAGCCCCACGTCGGGCGGAAGTTATGGCATAATGGCTAACTCTCTTCATTCCTTGGAGACCTCTGATCGTGGACCAGAAGACAGAACATCGGCCTGTACGCCTGGGCGGCTCGCTGAGCGGCCTGGAGCCTCGCGACCGGCGCTCCCGCCACATGACGAAGGTCTTCAAGGCGCTGTCCGATTCGACCCGGCAGAACATACTCCGGCTGCTGGAAGACGAGCAGCGTTGCGTCGGCGACATCGTTGGCGAGTTCGATCTCTCCCAGCCGACCATCTCGCGCCATCTGTCCGTGCTCAAGGAAGCCGACCTGGTGATCGACCAGAGGCGCGGCCAGAACGTGATCTACCGCTTGAACGACGAGGCGCTGTCCGAGTCGATGCGCAGCTTCTTCGGTCAGTTCCGGAGCTGCCAGGACTCGCTGCGCAAGCCCGGCCCCTGACTAACTGTCGGTGCGCGGGTCTTCTGACCCGCTGCCGCCGAAGGCGGCCGGAGGACGCGCCGGCCGCTAGGCCGGCTCCTTTTCGCGGTAGGGTTCCGCGTCCACCCGGCGGTGTAGCTCAGCCGGTTAGAGCAAGCGGCTCATATCCGCTGTGTCGGGGGTTCGAGTCCCTCCACCGCCACCACTTCACCCCGCCGCGGGCTCTCGCGGTGCGACGATGACCAGTCGAGCGGTCGATGCCGCGGTGGCCGGTTTCTTCGCCGGGCGCCCGGAACTCACCCGGGCCGGCCGCGACGCTCCCCTGGCCGTCGCCTTCTCCGGCGGCCCCGACTCGACGGCGCTGCTGCGCGCCATGCGGGTCGGCGCGTCCCGGTTCGGCTGGAGACCCGTGGCGGTCCACGTCGACCACCGGCTGGACGACGGCTCCGCTCAGCGGGCCCGCGCGGCCGGCCGGATCGCCGAGCGCCTCGGAGTCCCCTTCCAGGTCCACGTCGCCAGGTCCCTGCCGCCGGGCCGGAGCCTGGAGGAGTGGGCGCGCGCCGAGCGCTACCGGCTGCTCGTGGCGGCGGCTCGTTCGGCTCGCGCGGCGACGATCCTGACCGCTCACCACCGTCTCGACCAGGCCGAGACGGTTCTTCTCCGCATCCTCTTCGGCAGCGGCACCGCCGGTCTCGGAGCGATGCGGCCGGTCTCGAACCGTCTCGGACTGCCGCTGCTCCGGCCGCTGCTGGACCTGGAACCCGGCGCTCTGCGGGACTACGCGGCCCTGAGCGGCATCGAGCCCGTCGACGATCCGACGAACCGCGCCTCCGGGCCGCGGCGGAACTTCGTGCGTCGCCGCCTGTTGCCGGTTCTGGCGGCGGAGACGCCTGATCTCGGCGACCGCCTCGTCCGTCTGGCGCGGGCCGCGCGGAGGGCCGAGCCCACCGTGCGCCGGCTGCTCGACGAGGCGCTGGCGCCGCGGCCCGGCGACCAGTCCTGCGAGGTCGAGGTCGAGGCGCTCGCGCGCCTGCCCGCGTCGCTGTGGCCGGCGGCGCTGGCCCGGTTGCACCGGCTGGCGGGCGCGACCTATCCACCGACGCGGAACGCCCGCCGGGAGCTGGAGCGGCAGCTCGGGCGGCGGAAGTCCAGGGGACGGTCCGTCGGTTGCGACTGTGGCGGCGGCTGGCGCTGGGAGCAGAGCCGCGACCGGCTTCGGGTGCTCCGTCCGCCTCCGCGAGAGAATCAAGGGATTGGATCCCTTGAAGTCGGGGGGCTGGAATGACAACCTTCCGGGGACCCGCTCGTACAGTGGTTACGGAATCCTGCGGGCTTCAGGACCGTTGTCCCCGCGGGTGAGACCCCCTTCAGAAACATGAACGCAACGCTCAAGAACCTCCTCCTGTGGGCCGCCATCTTCGTGATGGTGATCCTCATCTTCAACCTGTTCAACCAGGGCGCCGCGAGGCGCGGTGCGATCGTCTACAGCGACTTCTTCGACGATGTCGGGAAGGGCCGCGTGGAAGAGGTCAAGATCGATACGGACGGCAGGGTGAGCGGCACCTACAAGACCCGGCCGCGCGACGGCGCGGGCGACGGCAGTTTCACCACCCAGGTGCTGCCGGAAGACTCCGCGGTGCTGATGGCCCTGCTCCGCGAGCAGGGCGTGCGGATCGAGGTCGAGGAGGTCAAGGAAAACACGCTGACGATGGTGCTGATGACCTGGGGCCCGCTGCTGCTGATCGTCGGGCTCTGGATCTTCTTCATGCGCCAGATGCAGAGCGGCGGCAACCGCGCCCTCTCCTTCGGCAAGAGCAAGGCCAAGCTGCTGAACGCGAGCGGCAAGAAGGTCACGTTCAAGGACGTGGCCGGGGTCGAGGAGGCCAAGGAGGAACTGTCCGAGATCGTCGAGTTCCTAAAGGAGCCGCAGAAGTTCCAGAAGCTCGGCGGCCGGATTCCCAAGGGCGTGCTGCTGATGGGCCCCCCCGGCACCGGCAAGACCCTGCTGGCGCGGGCGATCGCGGGCGAAGCGAGCGTGCCCTTCTTCTCCATCTCCGGCTCCGACTTCGTCGAGATGTTCGTCGGCGTCGGCGCCAGCCGGGTGCGCGATCTCTTCGAGCAGGGCAAGAAGAACGCCCCCTGCATCATCTTCATCGACGAGATCGACGCCGTTGGCCGTCATCGCGGCGCCGGTCTCGGCGGCGGTCACGACGAGCGCGAACAGACCCTGAACCAGTTGCTGGTCGAGATGGACGGGTTCGAGACGAACGAGGGCGTGATCCTGATCGCGGCCACCAACCGGCCCGACGTGCTCGACCCGGCGCTGCTGCGGCCGGGCCGCTTCGACCGGCGCGTGGTCGTCGACCGGCCGGACATCGCGGGCCGGCTCGGCATCCTCCAGGTCCACAGCCGCAACATCCCGCTCGATCCCGACGTCGATCTCCAGGTGCTGGCGCGCGGCACGCCCGGCTTCTCCGGCGCCGATCTCGCCAACCTCGTCAACGAGGCGGCGCTGATCGCGGCCCGGCGCAACCACAAGAAGGTCGACATGGCCTCCTTCGAGTTCGCCAAGGACAAGGTGATCATGGGCGCCGAGCGGAAGACGATGATGCTCACCGAGCAGGAGAAGGAGGTCACGGCCTACCACGAGGCCGGTCACGCCCTGGTTGCCGCCTTCGTGCCCGAGGCCGATCCCCTCCACAAGATCACGATCATCCCCCGCGGCCGCGCCCTCGGGTTGACGATGCAGCTCCCGACCGAGGACAAGCACACCTACCGCCGCAAGTACGTCGACGCCCAGATCGCGATCCTGATGGGCGGGCGGGTCGCCGAGGAGCTGACGCAGGACGACATCACGACCGGCGCCGGCAACGACATCGAGCGCGCCACGGACATGGCCCGGCAGATGGTCTGCGAGTGGGGCATGTCGGACCTGGGGCCGCTCAACTTCGGCGAAAAGAGCGAGCCGGTGTTCCTGGGTCGCGACTTCAGTCAGCGGTCCGACTACTCGGACAGCACCGCCCAGTCGATCGACACCGAGATTCAGGCCATCGTCCAGCGCGGCTACGACAAGGCCCGCGAGATCCTCTCCGAGTACCGGGAGTTGCTGGAATCGCTGGCCAGGGAGCTGCTCGAGCTCGAATCGATCGAGGGCGACCGCGTCTACGAGTTGATCCTCGAGGCCACGGGCCAGGATCTGACGCCGGCTCGTCCAACGACCCGCATCCCCGACCTCGAGCCGCCGGATGAGGGTCAGGAGGCCCCCGCCGCGGACGACGCGCCGGCGCCCGACGTGGCCGGCACGCCCGAGCCCGCAACGATCGCGGAGCGGCAGGAACCCGACCCGGTTCCCCTGCCGATGCCCAAGCCGGAGCGCTAGCGACGCCGGACCTGGCGCAGCCGCTCGGACTTCTCGGTTGGAGGGATCTGGTCGACCTCCTGGTGGTCGGCCTCGTCGTCTACAACCTTCTGCTCCTGATCCGCGGCACCGGGGGCGTTCGCATCCTGGTCGGCATCCTGGTGCTGGCAGGGGCGGCGTGGATCGCGGCGCTGCTCCGCCTGGACACCCTGCAGGCCTCGCTGAACTACCTGTTGCCGGCCCTGCCGGTCGTCATCGTCGTCCTGTTCCAGAACCAGATCCGGAGAGCGCTGGCCCGCGTCGGCCGCAACCCCCTGCTGCGCCTGACGACGGACCAGACGGGCGAGTCCGGGATTCACGAGATCGTGATCGCGGCGCAGGCCCTGTCTCTCCGGCGCCTCGGAGCGCTGGTCGTGATCGAACGGGTCGACGGTCTGCGCGACTACGCGGAGAACGGCATCGCCCTCGACGCGGCCGTCTCCTACGACCTGCTGCTGACGATCTTCTCCCGCGGCACGCCGCTCCACGACGGCGCCGTGATCGTCCAGAGGGACCGGATCGCGGCCGCCGCCTGCTTTCTGCCGCTGACCACCAGCGTCGGGGTCGCCGTCGAACAGGGCGCCCGGAACCGCCCCGAGGCCAAACCCACCGAGAAGTTCGAACTCGGCACCCGGCACCGCGCGGCGATCGGCATCACCGAGGAGACGGACGCGGTGGTGGTCGTCGTCTCGGAGGAGAGCGGTAGGATCTCGATCGCGCACGAGGGTCGGCTGACCGGCGACCTCACCCTGCGCGAGTTGCGCAACGAGCTCTTCGAGCTGTTGCTGGCGCCCGGCACGAGCAGGTCTTCCGGATGAGCGAGAGCGGCAATCGCTGGACGTTCAGGGCCCTCGCGGTCGTGATCGCGATCGGCATCTGGCTTCCCGCGTCGTTCTGCCCGCGCCTGCGCGACATAACGACGACGCCGATCGAGACGAACGTGGCGGGACGGCTGACGATCCCCGATCACGAGCGCCTGAGGGTGCTGAGCATCGAGCCCGAAGAGGTCGAGGTCCGCATTCGGGGCAACGACGAGCTGATCGACTCCCTGGAACTCGATCAGGTCCGCGTCCAGGTGCCCTTGCCCGACGACGTGTCCACCGGCGGTCCCTACAGCGGCCCGCGGGAAGTCGAGGTCGTGCTGGCCGCCGAGGACGTCGTGCTGCCCGACGACCAGGTCCAGGTCGTGTCGGTGACGCCCGATCGGCTCGTCCTGAACGTCGACGAGGAGATCTCGGTCGCGGTGCCGGTCCAGGTCGACTGGGTCGGCGAGCCGATCGGCGGCATCAGCGTCGACGACGAGAACGTCCGGATCGAGCCGGAGTCGGTCACCGTGCAGGGGGCGCGCTCGGAGATCAACAAGCTGGAGTTCGCGCTGGCCGGCCCCATCGATCTCACGGGACGCGGTCTCGACTTCACGGCCAGGCAGGTGCGGGTGCGGTTCGACAGCGAACACGTCCAGGTCGAGTTCCCGACCATCGTCGACGTCTTCGTGCCGATGATCTCCAGGCTGCCCCAATCTTCCGGCGCGGCCAATTGACGCGAAGACTGTTCGGCACGGACGGCATGCGCGCCGTCTTCGGTACGCCGCCGCTCGACCGGCGGACCGTCCAGGCAGTCGGCTACTGGTTCGCCAGACTGTGCGGCAACGGAGCGTTGATCCTCGGCGGCGACACCCGCTCCAGCCGCGCCGAGATCGCCGGCTGGCTCGCCGCGGCCATCCGCGCCGCGGGCTGCGAGGTGCGCTCGGCCGGCGTCGTGCCCACGCCGGCGGTGGCCTGGCTCGTCACCGAGTTGGGCGCCGCCGGGGGCATCGTCGTCTCGGCCAGCCACAACCCGTACACGGACAACGGCGTCAAGCTGATCGGAGCGGACGGCTTCAAGGTCGATCCCTCCGTGGAGGATTCCATTGAGAGCCGCGTGGCCGGGCATGGGACCGTCGACGCCGAGCGGGACGGCGTCCTCGAGGACGAACCCGAACTCGCCGACCGCTATCTGGAACACCTGGCCGCCTCGCTGCCGCCGAACCGCCCCCTGGCCGGCCTGCGGATCGCCGTCGACGCCGCGAACGGCGCCGGCGCTCCGTACGCCGAGCGGCTCTTCACCGGTCTGGGCGCCGACTGCGCCGTCACCTGCGACCGGCCGGACGGCCGGAACATCAACCTCGACTGCGGCTCCACCTGCACCGGGCGCATCGCGGCCTTCACCCGCTCCACGGAAAGCGACCTCGGCGTCGCCCTCGACGGCGACGCCGACCGGGCCCTGCTCAGCGATCACCAGGGCCGCATCTGCGACGGCGACGTCCTGCTCTACGCCTGGGCGTCGCACCTCGCGGCGCGTGGCGAACTCCCCGGCCGCCGCATCGTCGCCACGACGATGTCGAACATGGGCCTGGAGAAGGCGCTCGAGGCCCGCGACGTCGACGTGGTCCGCTGCGGCGTCGGCGACCGCGAAGTCGTGGAACTCATGCGGCGCGAAGGCGTCCGCCTCGGCGGCGAGCAGTCCGGCCACCTGGTCGACCTCGAGCTCGGCACGACCGGCGACGGCCTCCTCACCGCCGCCGCCGTCGCCGCGATCGTCGCCGCGTCCGGCCGCTCGCTGGCGGACCTGGCCGCCGGGTTCCAGCGTTTCCCGCAGACCCTGCGCAACGTCAGGGTGTGCGAGAAGCAGCCGCTCGAGAGCGTCCCCGGCCTGAGCGAAGCCGTCGCCTCCGTCGAGCGCGAACTCGGAACCTCAGGCCGCGTCCTGCTCCGCTACAGCGGCACCGAAGCCCTCGCGCGAGTGATGATCGAAGGCCCCGACCAGGGCCGCATCGAAGAACTCTGCGGCAGCATCACCAGCATCCTCGAAGCCGAACTCGGCTACTAGGATCAACCCATGACCCATCTCTCCGTCAACGTCGACCACGTCGCGACCCTGCGGCAGGCGCGGCTTGCCGGCTACCCGAGTCCGCTGGAAGCGGCCCGGCTCGCCGAAGAGGCCGGCGCCTTCGGCATCACCGTGCATCTGCGCCAGGACCGCCGCCACATTCAGGACCAGGACGTCGTCGACCTCCGCGAGACGGTCAAGGGCCGGCTCAACCTCGAGATCGCCGCCGAGGAGCCGATGCTCCAGTTCGCGGAGCGGGTCCGGCCCGACCAGGTGACCCTGGTTCCCGAGCGTCCGGACGAGGTGACCACGGAAGGCGGCCTCGACCTGATCGGACGCGGCGAGCAGGTGCGCCGCGCCGCCAGCCGCCTGACCGGCGCCGGCATCCGCGTCGCCGTCTTCGTCGACCCCGACCTGGAACAGCTCGCGGCGCTCGACGACCAGGACGACGTCACCGGCTTCGAGCTGAACACGGATGCCTACACGCGTGCCTTGGGCAGCGCCGCGGACGCCGAGTTCGCGAAGATCGAGGCGGCCGCCGAGCGCGGCCTCGCCGCGGGCCGCGAGGCGTACGCCGGACACGGCCTGACAGTCGCCAACGTCGGCCGCGTGGCCGCCCTTCCCGGCGTCCGCGAGCTGAACATCGGCCACTCGATCGTGTCGCGAGCGGTCCTGATCGGCATGCCGGCTGCGGTGACGGAGATGCTCGAAGCAATGCTGGGTGCGCGGGTCTTCTGACCCGCTTGCCGCCGAAGGCGGCCAGGAAACTCGCCGCCGCGAAGCGGCGACCGCCATTGCCACGATCACGGCGTTGCCCGGCTAGGATGCCCGCCATGGCCACAGCCCCCTGGGTCATCGTCATCGACGACGAGGCCGGTTCCCGCCAGTCCATGGCGATCGCCCTGGAGCGGGCCGGACTCCGCGTGCGCGTGTTCGACGACGCCGAGCCGGCGCTCGCATTCGTCGAGCGGGAGCCGAAGGTGCGCCTGGCGGTCTGCGACCTGCGGATGCCGGGCATGGACGGCCTGGCGTTCCTGAACCGCGTGCGGGCCCAGGAGCTCGACCTCGCGGTGATCCTGGTGACCGGCTTCGGCACGATCGAGTCGGCGGTCGAGGCGATGCGCGTCGGCGCCGACGACTACCTGACCAAGCCGGTCGACCTCTACGAGCTGCGGAGCCGCGTCCTCAAGCTGATCGAGAACTGGCAGTTGCGGGACGAGGTCACGAGCCTGCGCGAGATGCTCGACGAGCGGTTCGGCTTCGACGCCATCGTCGGTCAGTCGGCGGCGATGGAGCAGTTGTTCCAGCAGATGCACCAGGTCGCGCCGAGCCGGGCGTCGGTGCTGATCCTGGGCGAGAGCGGCACCGGCAAGGAACTGGTGGCGAAGGCTCTGCACCAGGCCAGCTCACGGCGGCAGGAGAGGTTCCTGGCGCTCAACTGCGGCGCCATCCCGAACGAGATCCTGGAAAGCGAGCTGTTCGGGCACGAGAAGGGGTCCTTCACAGGGGCGGTCGGGCGCAAGATCGGCAAGTTCGAGCTCGCCGCCCGCGGGACGCTGTTCCTGGACGAGATCAGCGAGCTGATCCCGGAGCTCCAGGTCAAGCTGCTGCGGGTGCTCGAGGAGCGGCAGATCATGCGGGTCGGCGGCAGCAGGATGCTGGACGTCGACTTCCGGTTGCTGGCGGCGACGAACCGCAACCTGGAGGAGGCGGTCGAGAACGGCGCCTTCCGGGAGGACCTCTACTACCGGCTCAAGGTGGTGACACTGCGCATTCCGCCGCTGCGGGAGCGCATCGACGACCTGCCGCTGCTGGCCGATCACTTCCTGAGAGAGTTCGCGGCCCGCGAGGGCAAGCCCGAGATGCAGCTCTCGGGCAGGGCCCTTTCGTGCCTCGCCAAGAACCGCTGGCAGGGGAACGTGCGGGAGCTGCGCAACGTGCTTGAGACGGTCGCGGTCTTCCACGGCGGCGGCCGGATCGAGGTCGGCGATCTTCCCGAGGAGATTCGCAAGGCAGCCGAGGCGCCGGCCGAAGCCGCCGTCCAGACCGCCTTCGGCGAGCCGCGAACGATGGCCGAGATCGAGCGCCAGGCGATCCTGCAGACGCTGGACCGCACCGGCGGCAAGCGGGCCGAGGCGGCGCGGCTGCTGGGGATCGGTGTGCGGACGCTGCAGCGGAAGCTGAAGGACTACCGGGAGCGGGGGTTGGTGGGGGGATAGCGATGGGGAGCAGGCCACCGGCCGGCGACTCTCTCCTTGGGTGAGTCGCCGTTGACGCCCTGGCGCGGACTCGGATACCGTTCGGATCAGTGAGTGATATCCGCATCCGATCCGTTGGCGATCCGTTCGATGACCGCCAGTCGCTGCCCCTGGGAATCCAGGTGCTGACCCGGGCGGAAGCGATGGGGATCCTGGGCAAGGGCGCCATCGACAGGCTGGACGCGTCAGTTTGGGAAAACGTGCTCGCCCGGCTACGGCGTGCCGGTGTGGGACGCCACCTACCGGCAATCGTCCCGCAGAGCGAGGGCGCGCGTGAGGAGTTCGTCCGTCAACTTCAGCAACTGAGCGACGCACTGGAGGCTTCGCCGGTTCCGGCGGCGGAGGGACCTCGGCTCGACAGCCTGCTGGGGCGTGAACTCCTTGCGAGACTGCTGCAGGTTTCCGCCGTGAGCCTGCGGCGCTACCTGGTCGGCGAAAGGACTGTGCCTGATGCGGTTGCCGCGCGTCTGCACTTCCTGGCGCTGGTCGCGGGCGATCTTGCAGGGGCCTACAACGACATCGGCGTACGGCGCTGGTTCGATCGACCGCGCACGCTGCTGGACGGCCGGAGCCCGGCGGAACTCCTCGAGGCCGAATGGAAGCCGGAGGATCCGGGTCCGCGGCGGGTCCGCGACCTGGCCGGGGCCCTGGTCTGGTCGCCTGCCACGTGATCGCCTGGCGCAACGCCGACCCCCGCCACCCATTCCTGTGGGAGGAGGGCGTGGGCTCGCAACCGGCCGCCCGGTGGCACGCGGAAGGTGAAGGGCCGGTGCAGTACCTGAGCGATACGCCCGACGGCGCTTGGGCCGAGTTTCTGCGACACGAGGACCTTCGCGATCCCGAAGATCTGTCCTATGTACGCCGGTCGCTATGGGCGGTCGACATCGGGTCGGAACACCTGGCCAGCGCCGAGTTGCCCGCGGAAACCCTGACTGGCGACGCCGGGTCCTACCCAGCGTGCAGGGAGGAGGCCCGGCGCCTGCGGTCAGCAGGATCTTCGGGCCTCATGGCGCGGTCAGCTGCGCTGATGCAGGGCACGGCCGGAGGCTGGCGTGTTGACGCTGGCCTGCGACCGGGCGGTGAACGGGACGGCCAGACGATCGTCCTGTTCGGCGGAAGGCCGGACCTGACCGGGTGGCGGGCAGTCTTCGAAGGCCGTCCGGACGAGACGCTCCTGGCGGCTGTTCGCTTTCTGAGTCCGGGCTAGCCGAGGCCGGCCCGCTCGCGCGCGGTCGCTGCGGTCGCCGCTTCGCGGCGGCGAGTTTCTGGCCGCCTTCGGCGGCAGCGGGTCGGAAGACCCGCGCACCCAGAGCACCGTCGTCGCGGAAACGGCAACCCGCGGCACCCCCGGCAGGGCGTAGCTCTGGGTGCGCGGACCTTCTGGTCCGCTCGGGGGCGGAGCCGCGGAGCGGCGCAGCCCAAAGAAACCGCCGCCGGCCGAATGGCCGGCGACCTATCAGGAGCCAGCGCCCAGCAGCTCCTCGAGCCCTGCCTGGTCCAGCACCTCGACGCCCAACTGCTCCGCCTTCCGCAGCTTCGAGCCCGCCTTTTCGCCGGCGACCAGGAAGTCCGTCTTGCCGCTCACCGAACCGGTGACCTTCCCGCCGAGCGCCTTGATCCGGGCGCCGGCTTCGTTGCGGGTCATGCCTTCGAGAGAGCCGGTCAGGACGAAGACCTTGCCTTCCAGCGGCTGGTCGGCGCCGTCGTCCGCGGCCGCATCCTCCTCGAACTCGAGGCCGGCTTCCTTCAGCCGGCGGAGCAGGTCCTGGTTCCGTTCGGAGTCGAAGAATGCCCGGACCGACTCCGCGATCCGGGCGCCGATCTCGTCGACTTCCTCGAGCTCCTCGGCCGACGCGGCCGCCAGGCCGTCGACGGTCCGGAAGCGACGGGCGAGGAGCGACGCCGTGCTGTCGCCGACGAAGCGGATGCCGAGCGCGTAGATCAGGCGGCTGAGGGAGCGCTCCTTCCTCGACTCCGCCAGGCTGGCGACGGTCCGCGCGGCCGCCTTCTCGCCCAGTCGGGCGTCGTTCGTCTTCTTGAGATCGGCGAGCTCGTCTACCGTCAGGCCGTAGAGATCCGCGGGATCGCGGACCAGGCCGCCGCCGACGAGTTCGCCGACCAGCCAGTCGCCCATGCCCTCGATGTCCATCGCGTTGCGGGAGGCGAAGTGGCGGATCGCCTCGCGGACGACCGCCGGGCAGGCGGCGTTGACGCAGCGAAGCAACGCCTCCTCTTCCGGCTGGTACAGCTTCTCGTCGCAGACCGGGCACTCCCCGGGCGGCGCGAACGGCTTCGATTCCGGGCCCCGCCGCTCCTCGAACACGGACACCACCTTCGGGATGATGTCGCCGCCCTTCTCGATCACGACCGCGTCGCCGACGCGGACGTCCTTGCGCGCCAGGTCCTCGTAGTTGTGGAGCGTCGCGCGCTTGACCGTGGTGCCGGCGACGAGCACCGGTTCGAGCTCGGCGACCGGCGTCACCGCGCCGGTCCGGCCGACCTGGGCGTTGATCGCCCGCACCACCGTCTCGGCCTGCTCGGCCTCGAACTTGAACGCAACGGCCCAGCGCGGCGCCTTGGCCGTCGCGCCCAGACGCTGCCGGAGGTCGGGATCGTCCACCTTGACGACGACGCCGTCGATCTCGAAGTCGAGGTCGCCGCGCTTCTCCTGCCACTCGTCGCAGAAGGCGACGACCTCGTCGAGGCCCTTGCAACGGCGCCATGAGTCGTTGACCGGCAGACCGAGATCGGCCAGGGCGGCGAGACTCTCGCCGTGCGATGGGCGCTCTCTGTCGTCGTCGGCGGGTTGAACCCACTCGTAGCAGGCCACGTCCAGCCGCCTCCGCGCGACGTCCCGGCTGTCGAGTTGGCGCACCGTGCCGGCGGTCGTGTTGCGGGGGTTCGCGTACAGCTCCTGGCCGGCCGCGGCTCGCTGCTCGTTCAGGGCGGCGAACGCGCTCCGGCGCATGTAGGTCTCGGCTCGCACCAGCAGCCGGGTGGGCGCCGCCGCCGGCAACCTCAGCGGCAGCGTCCGGATTGTGCGGGCATTCGCCGTCACGAGGTCTCCGACCCGGCCGTTGCCTCGGGTGGCGGCCTGAGTGAGCACGCCGGCCTCGTAGAGCAGCGACAGCGAGACACCGTCGACCTTGAGTTCGCAGATGAACTCGAACTCGGTGTCGGGAAGAAGACGCTTGAGCCGCTCGACCCACTCCTCGAGTTCGTCGTGGTCGTACGTGTTGTCGAGCGAGAGCATCGGCGGCTCGTGCTCGACCTGCTCGAACCCCTCGGTCGGCTCGCCGCCGACCCGCTGGGTCGGGCTGTCGGCGGTCCGCAGCTCCGGGTGCTCCTCCTCGATCTCCGCAAGCTCCGCCATCAGGCGGTCGAAGTCGCGGTCGCTGATCTCGGGCTTCGCGTCCAGGTAGTACAACCGTTCGTGCCGCTGCAGCTCTTCGCGCAGGAACGCGGCCCGATCCTGGGGTGACTCCGCCATCGGCGACATTCTGCCGTAGCTCCGCTGGGTGCGCGGGTCTTCTGACCCGCTGCCGGCGAAGCCGGCGGAGGAATCGTCGCCGGCCAAGGGCCGGCGGCCTTGTTGTCCGGGCTACACCGCTTCGCGGTTCCGCCCGTCGGGCGGGTCAGAAGACCCGCGCACCCAGAGCCACGCTCCCGGCGTGCAGCGGCTTTTCTACTGCAGCCGCTCACCCTGCACAAAGTATGCTGCCCGCGCATGGAACTTCTCGCGTTCTTCCTTCGATACGCGCGCCGCTACGTGCACTGGGGACTCCTGGCTCTCGTCGGGATCCTCTTCTTCAGCATCGCCACCGCCGCCTTCGTCGGGTTGATCAATCCGATGTTCCAGGAAGTCCTCGGCGCCTCCGAGGAGGAGGTCAGGTCCGAGCTCAGCAGGGTCAGCCCGGGAGGTGGACCCGCCGAGGGGGGAGGCGCAGGTCCCCTGGCACGGTTGCGGGACGCCATCGAGGCGCGCACGGAGAGCCTCAGGGCGGCAGCCGCGGACCTTTACGCCGACGTGAAGGAAGCGGCCGGCGTCGAGGGCCGGGGGGAGGTCTTCTTCTCGCCGATCCTGCTGGTGCTCGTTCTGCTCCTTCGCAGTCTGATGGCGTTCGTTTCGGGCTATTCCTTCCAGCGCGCCGGCCTCGGGCTCACGACCGACATCCGCAACGACCTCTACCGCCACATCATCCACCAGTCCAGCCGCTTCCATCAGCAGCACACATCGGGCGAGCTGTACAGCCGCGTGGTCAGCGACGTCGCCAAGCTGCAGAACGCGGTCGCGGCCCGGCTCTTCGACATCTTCATGTCCGTCGCCCTGCTGCTGGTGTACGCGGCCTATCTGCTGACGATCCACTTCACGATGGCGATCGTGTCCCTCTTCGCGGTGCCGGTCTTCGGCTACTTGCTGGCCCGCTTCGGCAAGGGAATGCGGAAGGTCACCCATCGCAGCCAGGAGCGGATGGCCGACCTCTCGGGATTCCTGTCCGAGGGCATCCGGGGCAACCGGGTGGTCAAGGCGTTCGGCATGGAGGAGTTCGAGTGCCGGCGCTTCGAGCGGGCCACCCGGGGCCACCTGCTGGCCAACCTGCGCGCCCAGTTCCTGTCCACCGTTTCGAGCCCGGTCATCGAGGCGCTGGCGGCAATCGGAGGCGCGGCGCTCGTCATATCGGCGGGTCTCATGATCCGGGATGGACGACTCACCTTCACGCTCTTCTTTCAGTTCCTGGTCGTTCTCTTCCTGATGTACGACCCGATCAGGAAACTGAACAAGGTGAACCTGGTGCTGCAGGAAGCGGTCGCCTGCGGCAAGCGCGTCCACAACCTGATGCAGATCAAAAGCGACATCGTCGACCGCCCCACCGCAGCGCCGATCTCCGGCCTCGAGCGAGGCATCCGCTTCGACGACGTCTCCTTCGACTACGAGGACACGGGCCACGGCAAGGGGGTGCTCTCCGGCATCCGTCTCGATCTGCATCGCGGCGAGGTCGTCGCCCTTGTGGGCGCTTCGGGCGCCGGCAAGTCGACGCTGGTCAACCTGCT
The DNA here is from genome assembly GCA_028877275.1 of Acidobacteriota bacterium. Taxonomy (GTDB): domain Bacteria; phylum Acidobacteriota; class Thermoanaerobaculia; order Multivoradales; family Multivoraceae; genus Multivorans. The sequence goes on along the minus strand of JAPPFP010000030.1, from coordinate 15,190 downwards.
GCCGCGCTTCTTCGACCCGGTCGCCGGCCGGGTCCTGATCGACGACGTCGACATCCGCGCCCTGCCGCTCCAGAACCTGCGCTCCCTGATCGGCATCGTCACCCAGGAGACGGTGCTGTTCAACGACTCGGTGCGGAACAACATCGCCTACGGCCGCGACGACCTGCCGCTCGAGGAGGTGCGGATGGCGGCGGCCGCGGCCTACGCCGACGACTTCATCATGGCGATGCCCGAGGCCTACGACACGGTGATCGGCGAGGGCGGCCAGAACCTCTCCGGCGGCCAGCGCCAGCGGCTCGCGATCGCCCGGGCGCTGCTCAAGAACGCTCCCATCCTGATCCTCGACGAGGCGACTTCCCATCTCGACACGGAGTCCGAGGTCGTCGTGCAGCGGGCGATCTACAACCTGATGGAGGGCCGCACCGCCCTGGTCATCGCCCACCGGCTGTCGACGGTCGTGCGCGCCGACCGGATCGTCGTCCTGGACCGCGGCTCGATCGTCGAGGAAGGCACCCACGAACAACTGCTGGAACTGGGCGGCGCCTACAAGCGCCTCTACGACCTGCAGTTCCATGGCTAACGGCGCCTGTCGGTGCGCCGGCCTTCTGGCCGGCTTCCGCCCATGAAGGTTCGCGGCGCCGCCCTGGCGCCCGCCGCCGTGGCGTTGCGGTTCCTCTCCCAGGCCGTGACCGCCACCTGGCGCCTTCGCCACCTCGAGGGCGGCGAGCACCTGGAGCGGGCGCTCCAGCCCCCGGCCATGCTGGCCTGCTGGCACGAGCAGACGGCCCTCTCCCTGCTGCTGGTGCGCAGGTACCTGCTGCCCGCCGGCGGACCGGTGTCCATTCTCGCCAGCCACTCCGCCGACGGTGAACTGTCGGCGCGGATCGGCAAAGCCTGGGGCATCCGCGTCACGCGCGGCTCGACCTCGCGGGGCGGACGCGATGCGGCCCTCCACCTCTACGGCGAGCTCCGCAGGCACCGGTCGACCCTGCTCCTCATGCCCGACGGTCCGCGCGGGCCGGCCCGCGAGGCGAAGCCCGGCGGCATCGTGCTGGCGGCGACGTCGGGCGCGCCGATCGTCCCCGCCGGCATCGCCGCCGCCCGCGCGTTCAGGGTGCGAAGCTGGGACCGCATGACGATCGGCCTTCCGTTCACCCGCGTGGCGGTTGCGGTCGGCGAGCCGATGGTGCTCGAGCGCAGGACGACGGACGCGGAGCGCGAGGAGGCGCGGCTTGAACTCGGCGCCAGGCTCGACGCGCTGACGGCGCGGGCCGGCCAACTGCTCTCGCAAAGGCCTTGAAAATGCTAGGATCGGGGCGCTTTTCCCTCGCCCGTCCACTCAGGGGCGACGGGCTTTGCCATGTTCAACCATCGTCTCATCGACATTTTTCTCTGCCGGCGCGCCGGCCTGGCCGGCATCGTCGGCGCGGCGCTGCTGGCGGCTCCGGCCGCCGCCATCGTCTACGTCATGCCGACCGACGAGACGATGGTCGAGCGATCGCCGGTCATCGTCTTCGGAGAAATTCTGGCCGCCGAGCCGGCGCCCGCGGAAGGCATCCCCTCGACCGACTTCATGTTCCAGGTCGAGGAAGTGCTGAAGGGCTTCGTCCCCGGCGGCACGATCGTCGTGCGTCAGCCGGGGGGCCTCGGCGCCGGCGGCCTGGCGGCCCGGATCATGGGGCTCCCCGATCTCGTCGAGGGTGACCGGCTGCTGCTCTTCCTCGACCCGGTCGAGGGCGCCTACAGGACCGTCGAGCTTGCGCTGGGCATGTTCTTCGAGGTGCGGGCCGGCGGCCGGACGCTGCTCGTGCGCGAGTCGTCGCTGGTTTGGGGAGGGCCCGTACCGGACGACGCTCTGTCGAACGAACGCGTTCGGGCGCGCCTGCCGCGCCACGCGGAACCGTTCCGGCGCTGGATCGCAGACCACGCGGCCGGCGGCGAGCAGCCGGCGGACTACTTCGCGACCGACCTGGCCGAGGGGCCCGTCGCTGTCGCGTCTCCCTACAACCTGACGCGCGCGCCGGCTGAATGTGAGCGCCCCGGAACCCGGCTGCGCTGGCGCAGCTTCGAGCGGGGCGACAGCATCGACATGGTGGTTCAGGCAAGCGGTCAGCCGGGCGCACCGGGCGGGGGCCGTTCCTCGGTGCTGGCCGGCATGCGCGCCTGGAACGGGGATCCCAGAAGCCGCGTGCACCTGGTGCAGAGCGGCTTCACGAACGAAGAGTTCACGCTGGCTCCGAGCGGCGAGAACTCGATCGGCTTCGAGGACCCGCAGGGCCAGATTCCGGGCTCGTTCGATCCGGAGACCGGCGGCATCCTCGCGATCACCGCCGCGTACTTCTACTGCGGCGCGGAGGACCCGCCGCACCCGGTGCCGCGGGGCGGGCGCGCGGAGGCCTACGAGATCATCGAGGCCAACATCTCGACCCAGGACGGCTACGGCGAGTGGCTTGCCCGGAGTACCGACCCGCGCCGGGCGCACGACGAGATCATGACCCACGAGCTGGGCCACGTCCTCGGCATCGGCCACGCCTGTGCCGACGAGGCGAGCGGTCCCTGTAACGACTTGACGGACGAGGCGATCATGCGCGCGCTCGCCCACGGCGACGGCCGGGGCGGAGCGCTCAACCGCGACGACCGGAACGCGGTGCGCCACCTCTATCCGCTGACGGGACCGGTCGGTCCGGTGGGGCCTGCCGCGCCCTCCGACCTGACCGTCACCGCGATCAGCCAGACGGAACTCGAACTCCACTGGGAGGACCGCTCCGGCAACGAGACGGGCTTCGAGATCCACGAGCGGATGGTCGACAGCGAGTTCATGCGCATCGATACCCTGCCGGCGAACACGACGTCCGTCGTCATCCAGAACATTCCGCCGGCCACCTTCCGCGCCTACCAGGTCGTCGCCACGAACAACCGCGGCAGGTCGAGCCCCACGCTCGAAGTGGGCGCCACGACGCTCGCCGAGGTCGCGGAGTGTGTCGAGGACGGGGAGACAGTGTGCCTGAACGGGGGACGTTTCCGGGTCGAACTCCAGTGGGAGTCGGCGGACGATGCCGGCGCGGGCGCCGCCGTGCCGCTGACGAACGACACGGGTTATCTCTGGTTCTTCAACGCGGACAACGTCGAGGTGATGGTCAAGGTGCTCGACGGCTGTGCGTTCAACCAGCGCTACTGGGTGTTCGCGGGCGGGCTGACCGACGTCAAGGTGATCATGAAGGTGATCGACTCGGAGACCGGCGTCGCGGCGACCTACTACAACGCGCCGGGCGTCGCCTTCCAGCCGGTCCAGGACCAGGACACCTTCGCCGTCTGTCCGCAGGGCGCCAACCTCTACGGCGAGAGCCGGTACCTGCTCGGGGACGAGGAGATGGAGGCGGTGCGCGGCGGCAGTGTCGGTGCGTCAACCGTCGGTGCGCCAACTGTCGGTGCGCCGGCCTTCTGGCCGGCATCCGTCGCGGAGCGCCAGCACGGCGGCAGTTGCGTACCCGACGATCAGACCCTCTGCCTCGAGAACGGACGCTTCTCGGTCCGCGCCACCTGGCAGAAGCCGGACGGCGAGACGGGCGACGCGGTCGCCTGGCCGCTGACGGGAGACACGGGTCTCTACTGGTTCTTCGAGCCGAGCAACGTCGAGATGGTGCTCAAGGTGCTCGACGGCTGCGGCGTGAACGGCCACCGCTGGGTGTTCGCGGGCGGCCTGACGGACGTCGGCGTGACGATGACCGTCACCGACACCGAGACCGGCAAGGTGCAGACCTTCGGGAATCCCGTGGGCACGCCGTTCCAGCCCGTGCAGGAACTGAAGGCGTTCCCCTGCTCGGCGCAGTAGCCGACCCGTAGGTGCGCCGCTCGATTCATCTCTGCCGGTGCGCCTCCGCTGGGTTCGCCGCCCTGCTTCTCACCGCCCCCGCCGCAGAAGCCATCGTCTACGTCATGCCGACGGACGAGGCGATGGTCGCCCGGTCGCCCGTCATCGCCTTCGGCGAGGTGGTCGCCACCGAGCCCGGGCCGGCGGGAGGTCCACTCTCCACCGACGTCATGTTCCAGGTCGAGGAGGTGCTCAAGGGCTTCGTTCCGGGCGGCACGATCGTCATTCGCCAACCCGGCGGCGTCCGTCCTGACGGCCTGGTGGGCCGGGTGGCCGGCCTGCCGGCGCTCACCGAAGGCGACCGGGTGCTGCTCTTCCTGAGGCCGGTCGATGGCGTCTACCGCACCGTCGAACTCGCCCTGGGCATGTTCTTCGAGACGCCCGCGGCCGGCCGCATGGTGCTGCAACGCGAGCCGTCGCTTCGTGTCGGGGCCGTCGCCGACGGCTCGACCGCCGGCACGCGGGTCGACGAGTGGCGCCCGCGCGACGCGATCCGGTTTCGCCGCTGGATCGCCGATCACGTGGCCGGCGCCGACCGTCCGGCCGACTACTTCACGAGCGATCGGGGAGACGAGCCCACGGGGGTCGTCTCCGCCTTCAACTTGGCGCCCGCCGACGGCTGCCCCCGACCGGAGCTCCCCACGCGCTGGCGGGAGTTCGACCGGGGCAGGAGCGTCGGGATGGTGGTCCACGAGGCCGGCCAGCAGGGCGTCCCGGGCGGCGGGATGTCGCAGGTGCTTGCCGCGATGGAGGCATGGAACGAGGATCCCAGGAGTCGGATCAACCTGGTCCGGGGCGGCTTGACGAACCGGGAGCCCACCCTGGACTTCGACGGTACGAACTCGATCACCTTCGAGGATCCTCACGACGAGATCGACGGCACCTACGACCCGGCGACCGGGGGCGTTCTCGCGTACGCGCACTGGTACTACTGGTGCAGCGAGCACACCATTCCGGGCCGGCCGGGGGTGGAGGCGTACGAAATGGCAGAGGCCAACATCACGACCCAGGACGGCTATCACCGCTGGGTGGCCTCGACGGAGAATCCCCGCCGGGCCCATGCGCAGATCATGGCGCACGAGCTGGGTCACGTGCTGGGCCTCGGCCACAGTTGCGGCGATGAGAAGAGCGGCCCCTGCGTTTCGGACGAGGAGAAGGGCACGATCATGCGGTCGCACATCGGCGACGACCTGATCGAGGGCGCCGCGCTCAAGCGCGACGACCGGAACGGGGTGCGCGCCCTCTATCCGCTGACCGGACCGGTCGGTCCGGTGTTTCCGGCGGCGCCCACCGACCTGACGGTCACCGCGATCAGCCAGACGGAACTCGAACTCCACTGGGAGGACCGCTCCGGCAACGAGACGGGCTTCGAGATCCACGAGCGGATGGTCGACAGCGAGTTCATGCGCATCGATACCCTGCCGGCGAACACGACGTCCGTCGTCATCCAGAACATTCCGCCGGCCACCTTCCGCGCCTACCAGGTCGTCGCCACGAACAACCGCGGCAGGTCGAGCCCCACGCTCGAAGTCGGCGCCACGACGCTCGGCGAAGTCGCGGAGTGTGTCGAGGACGGGGACACGGTGTGCCTGAACGAGGGACGTTTCCGGGTCGAGCTCCAGTGGGAGTCGGCGGACGACGCCGGCGCGGGCGCGGCCGTGCCGCTGACGAACGACACCGGCTATCTCTGGTTCTTCAACGCGGACAACGTCGAGGTCGTGGTCAAGGTGCTCGACGGCTGCGCGTTCAACCAGCGCTACTGGGTGTTCGCGGGCGGGCTGACCGACGTCGAGGTCATCATGACGGTGATCGACTCGGAGACCGGAGTCGCGGCGACCTACTACAACCCGCCGGGCGCCGCCTTCCAGCTGGTCCAGGACCAGGACACGTTCGCCGTCTGTTCCCAGGCAGCCAACCGCGAGCCGTCGGATGTCGGTGCGCCAACTGTCGGTGCGCCGGCCTTCTGGCCGGCATCCGTCGCGGAGCGCCAGCACGGCGGCAGTTGCGTACCCGACGATCAGACCCTCTGCCTCGAGAACGGACGCTTCTCGGTCCGCGCCACCTGGCAGAAGCCGGACGGCGAGACGGGCGACGCGGTCGCCTGGCCGCTGACGGGAGACACGGGTCTCTACTGGTTCTTCGAGCCGAGCAACGTCGAGATGGTGCTCAAGGTGCTCGACGGCTGCGGCGTGAACGGCCACCGCTGGGTGTTCGCTGGCGGCCTGACCGATGTCGGTGTGACGATGACCGTCACCGACACCGAGACCGGCAAGGTGCGGACGTTCGGGAATCCCGTGGGCACGCCGTTCCAGCCCGTGCAGGAACTGAAGGCGTTCGCCTGTTCAGCGCCCTAGCCATTTGCCTTCTTCTATATGTTGGGCGTAATCTACGGCGACGTATAGATTTCCCAGGCAACACCGGGTGTCTCACCGGAAAGGGAAGAGCATGAGACTCGATAGCAGCCGCATCGTACGAAACGTCATTTGCCTCGTGGCCCTGCTGGCGTTGGCTTCGGCGCCGCTCCTTGCCCAGACGGGAATCGACCTGCTGGACCCCGAACAGGTCCTGCGAGCCGGCGAGCAGGACCGGTTGGAGGGAGTAGCAACTGTCCGGGCCACGCTCGACGAGGCGCCGAACGCTGTTCTTCAGACCACCCATGTGCGCGAGACGCTCCAGTACGACGATGGGGACTTCGAGAACTTCAAAGACGAATCCCCGAACCTGGCGCCCCGCGGGGGTGGCGAGCTGGAGGAGTGGGTGCAGCGGTTCGACGTTGAGGACGACAGTACTCTGGTGAGTGCCAGCGTGTGCTTCCTCCGGCCTGATGGCGACCTGAGCAGGTCATTGGACTTCAAGCTGCGCTTCTATAGCAACGTTGTCCGGGATCGGGTGAGCTACCCCGGTCCCAGGGCTGGGTTGGTCTACAACATCGAGGCGGATATTAGGCGACCTGGTGTTCCCACATGCCTCACCTTGAGGGACCACCTCGTCGGCAAGGTGCTCGACGAAGGAACTCACTGGGTAGGTGTCGAGTGGAACACGGGGACGCGGAAACGTCTCGGTGGGGACCACTACACGAACGACGACAAGGCAGATACGGACCGAAACGACAGGGCCATCCATGAGACGGAGGTGAGGTTCCGGAGACTCCCGGTCGAACCGCTAACTGTCAACGAGGGGTGGCTGGATCCCCGTCAGGGGGATCGCACGCTGACGGCGAGCGGTCTCAAGGCGATCGGCATCAGGCTAGAGGTCCAGACCACGCATCCGGCCTTGCCCGACCCCGACCCCGATCCTGGTCCCGACCCCGACCCCGACCCCGAGCCCGAGCCGGATCCCGATCCGGGCGTGATCACTCCACCGCCCACCGGCCCCGGCTACTCGGCCTGTCGTCCCACGGTGGCGCCGCTCACCTTCGAGGGCGGCATCAAGGTCAGCCTTTGTTACGAGACGGCGGACGGCAGGATGGACGACGCCCGCGCCGTCTACGAGTCGGACTACTCGGGACTGCTCTACTTCTTCGAGAGCGACAACGCGGAGGTCTTCGTCAAGGTGCTTGACGGCTGCGCCATCAACCGGCACCGCTGGCTCTACGTGGCGCCGTTGACCGACGTGGCCTTCAACATGTACATCAACGACGGCCGTACCCCGACGTGGACCTACCACAACAAGTTGGGTGATCAGGGCGAGATCAGGGCCAATCTCATGGCCTTCCCCTGCACGCGGTAGGCACGAGTTGCCGCTCTACGCGGCCTATGGAACGAGCCGGCCCTTGAGGCCGGCTCTTTTCTTGGCGGGGGCGCATAGCCTCGAGCTCCTGCCCGCTACGATGCGCGCGACGGTCTGGCACGTCTCTTGCGGAGTAGCCCAGTGCCGCAGGGGCGCTCGTTCACGGACAACCAAGGAGGAATCGCCCATGACGTGTCGGACTCTAGTTACCGGTTGCCTCGCTTCCCTGGTTTCGACCCTCATCCTCGCGACGCCAAGCGCCGCCCAGGTGGGCCGTGACCTGCTGCGTCCCGAGTCGAGCGTGGAAGTCGAGGCAGAGCGCCTGAGCCTCTTCGAGCACGCGGACGCCGTACACGTCACGGCGCGCGGTCGTGGCGTGGTGTCCGTGGACCAGGCGGCCACCGGCGCGCGCCAACCGGCCAGGGAGATCTACCAATACGACGACAACGTCTTCGAGGGCTTCTATCGCCTCATCGACAACGTCACGAACGACTTTCTCTACGAGATGGAGTTCGCCCAGTGGTTCCGCCTGCCGGAAGCGGGGACAGTTGAGTACGCGGTGGCGTGCATGGCGAGGACGCAGAGCGACAGCAGCAGCGACGCGCCCTTCACGTTGAGCTTCTACTCGGGCGCCGGAAACGTGCCCGGGACCCTTCTCGCCGCGTTCGACGTTCCGGGGCGGCTGCCGGAGGCCGGAACCTACGCCTGCTTCGAGATCGGTGGCGCCGTGGCGGGCCTGGAGTTGAACGCCGGCCAGGTCTGGGTCGCCGTTTCGTGGACGCGCGGCAACCCGTTCGACAACACGAAGCTCTTGGCGGTCGACGAGGACGGGTCCGGCGGCCGGCGGGCGTTTCGCGGTCGCAACAACGAAGGCGACGAGTGGGAACGCTGGCAGGTCGACACGGAGGAGGGCGTCTACGGCATTCGCCTGGCGGTAGACCACCCCGACCCGACGCCCGATCCCACGCCCGACCCGGATCCCGGGCCCGACCCCGGTCCGGATCCAGGCCCCGACCCCGACCCCGGCGCCGGCCCGCCGACCGGGGAGGGCTACACCGACTGCGAGCCCGACACGACGCCGCTCGTCTTCGATGGCGGCTACCACGTCCGCATGTGCTACGAGACGAGCGAGGGCACCGTCGGCGAGGGCAAGGCCGGCATCTGGGCCTCCGGCGAGTCCGGCCTGCTCTGGTTCTTCACCCGCGACAACGCGGAAGTGCTGATCAAGGTGCTGAACGGCTGTTTCTACAACGACCACCGCTGGGTGTACGTGGCGCCGGTGACGGACCTCGCCTTCAACCTCTACGTGGTCGACAGCGAGGGTCGCACCTGGTCCCATCACAACCGGCAGGGAGACACGGCGTCCACCAGGAGTGACAACGAGGCCTTTCCTTGCAGCAACTAGGCGGCCGTCAAGCCGCCACCGGGTCCGCCTGTCGGTGCGCCTGTCGGTGCGCCGGCCTTCTGGCCGGCTCTGCTCTGGCCGCCATCCTCCTCGCCACCCCCGCAGCCGCGCTCGTCTACGTCCTGCCGACCGACGAGTCGATGGTGGAGCGGTCGGAAGTGATCGTGTTCGGCGAGGTCCTTCGGGCGGCGCCGGCGCCGGACGGACGCCTTCCTTCCACCGACTTTGCGGTCGCGGTCGAGGACGTGCTGAAGGGTACGGTGCCTGGCGGCACGATCATCGTCCGTCAGCCAGGCGGCGCTAGCGCCGGCGGCATCGCCATGAAGGTCCTTGGCCTGCCGATGCTTGCCGAGGGGGACAGGGTGCTGCTCTTTCTCGATCGGGCGAACGACGTCTACCGCCCGGTGGAACTCGCGCTCGGCATGTTCTTCGAGGTCCGCTCCGGGCAGATGGCGCTCCTGATGCGGGAACCCTCGCTGAGGGGCGAGGTGACGATGCCCGCCGACCCCGCTGCCGCGGAGCGGGCCCGGAGTCGCTTGCCGCGTGACGCGGAGCGTTTCCGCCGCTGGGTCGCGGAGCGCGCGGCGGGGCTCGAAAGGCCCGCCGACTACTTCGTGGCCGAACCGCCGGGTGGCCCGCGCTCGCTCGCGCGGCCATTCCGGGTGACTCGAAGTCCAGCGGAGTGCTTTCGCGCCGGTCTGCCCTTGCGCTGGCAGGAGTTCGACCACGGTCAGAGCGTCGGCATGACCGTCCAGTCGGGAGGACAGCCGGGGGTGCCGGGCGGCGGCCTGGCCGAAGTACGGGCCGCGATGCGCGCCTGGAACAACGTTTCGCGGAGTCGCGTCAACCTGACGCTTCAGGGTACTTCGAGCCGGGAGTTTCCGGTCGGCAGCGACGACGGCGTGAACTCGATCAGCTACGAGGATCCCTTCGACGAAATCGAGGGTTCGTACGAACGAGGCGAAGGCGGCGTGATCGCCATCGCGCATACCTTCTTCTATTGCGGCGCCCTGACCGCCCCCCACGAGATTCCGGGCAACGAATCGGTCGAGGCACTGGCGATCATCGAGGCAAACCTCACCACGCAGGACGGGTACGAACAGTGGGTCCGGTCCACGCCGAATCCACGCAAGGCCCACGAGGAGATCGTGGGACACGAGCTTGGTCACGTGATCGGGATCTCCCATCCCTGCGGCGACGACGCCAGCGGGCCGTGCGACGACGTCACCGATGACGCGCTGATGCGGGCGAAGGCCCACGGCGACGGCCGCGGGGCGCGGCTCAACAGCGACGACCGGGCGGCGGCCCGCTTCCTGTATCCTGTTCCCGGCGCGGATCCCGAACCGGACCCGGCTCCCGACCCCGAGCCGCCTCCTGAGCCTGATCCGGAGCCCGACCCTACGGACACGACCCTCGGTCCCCTGCCGGATCCACCGCAGGGACTCGGCTACACGGATTGCCGGCCGGAGACGGCGTCCCTGGTCTTCGACGGCGGATTCAAGGTCGCCGTGTGCTATGAGACGGCCGGCGGCGAAATCGGCGAAGGCAAGGCGGGCATCTGGGCCTCGAGCGAATCGGGCCTGCTCTGGTTCTTCAATCGCGACAACGCGGAGGTCCTGGTCAAGGTGCTCGACGGCTGCCACCTGAACGGCCACCGCTGGGTGTACGTCGCTCCGGTCACCGATCTCGCCTTCAACCTCTACGTTCAGAGCCCCGACGGGACCAACTGGAGCCACCACAACCGGCTCGGCGAGACGGCGGCAAGCAGGAGCGACAACTTCGCCTTCCCCTGCAACTGAAACTGGTTAGCGCCCGAGCATCCCACCGTCACGCCCCCGTCCGGTAGCGTCGTGGATCATGCGCGTCGCGGTGGTCTGGAACTACGGTACGCCGCTCCGGCAGTGCAGCTTCCGGTTCGAGGAGTACGTTCGCGGGCTCGAGGCGCTCGGCCACGAGGCGTTCGTCGCGTGTCCCGAGTCCTCGAACGACGGCTTTCCCGTGCCGATCGTCTCGCCGCCCGCTGGCGGCGGTCTGGAAGACGCCGGGTTCTGGCGGGGCCTCGAGGCCGACGTGGCGATCGTGCCGTCCTTCCACCAGATGTCGGATCTCCTGGAACTGATCCGTGGCGCCGGCGTGCGCACGATCGCGATGGGCGATTCGGACGGCCAGATGGGACTTCGCGCGTTTCCCCTGGCCACGCTGCGCCGGAAGGTCTTCTCCGGCTCTTCCGACCGCGGCCACCAGCTCCGGCAACTCCGCTTCCTCGCCCGGCGCTACCTGCTCTCCTTCCGTCGCACCGATCCGCAGGACGCCGAGTTCGTCCGCAGCGCCGGGTCGTCCGACGTGCTCATCCTCGGCTGCGAGGAGGCGAGGTCCCACTTTCGCCGCTTCCTGCGCACCGCCGGCGCTGACCGTCTCGAAGACCGGGTTCACGTGTCGCCGCTCGCCATCCACCGGGTCTACTGCGAGTCGTCCGACCTCGGGCGGGACCGGCGCGGCATCGTGGCGATCGGTCGCTGGGACGATCCCCAGAAGAACGCTCCGCTGCTGGTCCGGGCGCTGTCCCGCTACCTCGGTCGGGCCGGCGGCGAGGAGGCCGGCGATCCGGTCCGGATCTTCGGCCCCGGCGGCGAGGACCGCTTCGGCGCGCTCAGCCGGCGCTTTCCGAACGTGGTCTACGAAGGGCCGCGGTACCCGGAAGTCCTCGCCGACGCACTGGCCGGCAGCCGCTTCATCCTCTTCTCGTCACGATGGGAAGGCGCGCCGCACGCCGGCTGCGAGGCGCTGTCGATGGGAGCGACCGTGGTGGGAACGCCGATTCCGAGCCTTCGGAGCTGGTCCGAGGGCGGCGCCTACGGCCGGGTCGCCTCCGCGCACCGCGCCGGGCCGCTGGCCGCGGCGATCGCCGAGGAACAGGCGGCGTGGCGGCGCGGCGAACGGGACCCGGCTAGCATCGCCTCGGTATGGCGCCGGCGGAGTTCCGGCCGCGGCGTCTGCCAGACGATGCTGGAGGCCCTCCCCGCATGACCCGTCCGCTCGAAGTCATCCTCGACACCACCGAGCGCTGCAACCTGAAGTGCAAGATGTGCTACTTCTCGGCGGTCGACCGGCTGCAGTTCCTGCCCTTCGACCGGCAGTTGTCCCGGAACGGCATGATGCCGCTCGAGACCTTCTCCCGGGTCGCGGCCGACCTCTTCCCCCGCGCCCGCAAGGTCGCCCTGGGCTGCGCGGCCGAGCCCCTCGTGCACCCGAAGTTCATCGACATCGTCCGTGAAGCCGGCAGCTACGGCGTGCCCGACCTGTGGTTCCCCACCAACCTGCTGCCGCTGACGCCGGCCAAGGCCGAGGCGATCTGCGAGGCCGGCGTGAACACGGTCGGCGTGTCGATGGACGGCACCAGCGCCGGGACCTACGAGGCGATCCGCGTCGGCGGCAAGTTCGACCGCCTGATGCGCTCGCTCGACCTGCTGAACGACGTCCGCCGCGGCGCCGCCACCCGGCTGCGGCTGATCTTCGTGTGGATGCGGACGAACCGCGGCGATCTCGCCGACCTGCCGCGCTTCGCCGAGGACGTGGGCGCCAGTGAGCTGGACGTCCGCTTCGTGGCGCCGACCGCTCACGTGACCGCCGAGGACGAACTGCTCGACGACGAGGATCCGGGGGCGCTGCGGGCCGAGCTCGCCGCCGCGGCGGAGGACGCGGCCGCCCGCGGACTTCGGCTCGTCTCGTACCCCGACTTCGACAACGGCCAGCCGATCGGCCTCCGCGGCCACCTGATGCGCTGGCGGGCGGGACTCTACGACCGGCAGCGGCTGCGCGGCCGCTTCCGCACCGCCGTCGCCGGCTGCGCCTGGCCGGGTCACACGGTGGTGGTCCGGCCCAACGGCGCGGTCTCGCCGTGCATCTTCTGGGAGGAGCAGCCGATCGGTCTCTACCCGGAGACCTCGCTTGGCGAAGTCGAACGGGCGCCGCTGCTGGCGGAGATCGTCGACGGTCTGAAGAGCGGCAATCCCTGCGGCACCTGTCGCACGTGCTCGGAGCGCAAGCATGCGCTGTACTTCCGGCTGCAGTGGCGGCAGCAGGCGGGCGAGCGGCTGGAGCAGCTTGGGGCGGGGCCGGGTAGTGGTGGTGTGGCGGGGAATGGTCGGCCTTCGGCCGGCGAGTCTGCGCCGGAAGCGGGTCAGAAGACCCGCGCACCCAGAGCTACCACTGCAGTAGAGCGGTCCGCTGACAGCAACGCCGATGCTCTGGGTGCGCGGGTCTTCCGACCCGCTTCCGGCGCGATGCCGCGAAGCGGCGAGCCCGAGACTCCGGCTCTAGCGCCCGGACTTCCCAGTCCCGCCGCCTGGATCGCGGAGCACACCCCCGCCAAGCCCCACGACCGCGTCCTCCTCGTCGGCGACGAAGCCTGGGCGGGCGAACTCCTCAACGCCGGCTTCGCCAGCAACGTCGACGTCGTCACGTCGCCCCTTGCGGCCGGCCGCGACGAACCCCCCATCCGCCGCCTCCCCATTCACCCCCGCCGCCCCGTCCTCCCCGTCGCCGCCTACCAGGCCGTCTGCTGCATCGGCGGCCTCTCCTCCCATCTCCGCCTCGAACGGCTCCTCGACGCGCTGCTCGGCGCCCTGGAACCGGGCGGCCGGCTGTTCGTGGACGACTACGTGGGCCCGGCCCGTCACCAGTGGAGCCGCCGCACCGGCGCCGCGGCCGCTGCCGCCTACGGCCGGCTGCCGGCCGCGGTACGACGCTTCGAGCGGCTGCCCATGCCGCCGGTGGAGGGCGACTGCGCGCGGGCCACCCGCTCCGGCGACATCGCCCGCCTCGTCCGCACGGGGTTCCGGGTCGAGTCCGTGCGCCCCTACGGCGGCGACCTGATCGCGCCGCTCGCCACCTCCGTCGACTGGGGCCGCCTGCCGGAGGCGGACCTGGAGCGCCTCGTGGCGGGCTCCGGCGCCGGAGACGGCCACTATGCGCTGACGGTGGCCCGTCCCCGCACCGGCTGGCCGCGGCGGCTGGCCGGGATGCAGTACCGCACCGGCCCCAAAATCCGTCGCGTCTTCATTTACGAGCCCCGGCGCGCTCGCGACCTGGCGTTCCAGGTGCTGCGCGGAAAGGTCTGAATCATGGTCGCAACCGTTCGTTGGGGAATCATCGGTCCGGGCGCCATCGCCCGCGTCTTCGCCACCGCAATCGATGGGCTGGACGGTCACGAGATCGTGGCCGTCGGCAGCCGCGACCCGCAGCGCGCGGCCAACTTCAACGCCGAGCGCGACTACCGGGACGCCGAGGCCGGCACCTACCGGGACCTGGTGCGCAGCGAGTCGGTCGACGCCGTCTACGTCGCCAGTCCGCATTCCGGTCACTTCGAGCACGCGGCGCTGGCGCTGCGGCACGGCAAGGCCGTGCTCTGCGAGAAGCCGCTCTGCGTCAACGCCTCGGAGGCGCGCCGCCTGTGCGCCATCGCCCGCGAGCGCGGACGGCCGCTGCTCGAGGCGATGTGGACCCGGTTCCTGCCGGCGACCCTGCGGGCCGCGGACTGGGTGGCCCGGGGCACGATCGGCGAGCCGAGCCGGGTCGTCGCTTCCTTCGGCTTCCATGCGCGGTTCGACCCGGAGAGCCGGCTCTTCGATCCCGAGCTGGCCGGCGGCAGCCTGCTCGACATCGGCTGCTACCCGCTCTCGCTGGCGTCGCTGATCTTCGGTGAGCGGGTCACCGGCGGCAACGTCCCGCAGATCGAGGTCCGGGCCGACCTCGCGCCCTCCGGGGTCGACGAGCACTGCAAGATCGTCCTGCGCTTCGGGGACGGCGCCGAGGCGTACCTGGAGTCCTCCATCAACAAGACCCTCTCCCCCACCGGCGTCATCCAGGGCGCGAGAGGAAGGATCGTGATGCCGGACTTCTGGCGGGCCCAGCAACTCAAGCTGGAGTGCGAGACGAAGGACGTCGCCACGCTGGAGTGCCCCTTCCTGTGCAACGGCTACGAGTACCAGGCGCTCGAACTCGCACGAATGCTCCGCGACGGCGACGTCGAGAGTCCCCTCCTCCCGCACGCCGAGTCCATCGGCCTGATCGAGTTGATGGACGAGCTGCGCCGCCGCATGGACGTCCAGTACCCCTTCGAACCGACCATCGGCGTCACGGCGGGGACCCACAGAGCAATGACCTACCGCCCTTTGGCGAGTGGT
>JAPPFP010000028.1:8917-15446 GCA_028877275.1 Acidobacteriota bacterium | reverse complement strand
TCAGGACCGTCGATGTCGGCCACCGAGCGCGGCTGGCGGTCGGCGAACGGGCCGGGGGGGGGGGGGGGGGGGGGGGGGGGGGGGGGGGGCGCCGCGGGGCGGGGGGGGGGCCCCTGGGGGGGGGCCGCCCCCCGGCGCGCGGGGCGCCGCGGGGGCCCCCCCGCGGTTCTCTGGCCGGCTTCGCCGGCAGCGGACCAGAAGGTCCGCGCACCCAGAGACAAGGCGGTGCTGACGGCGCGGCTCTGTACTGCATTCCAACGGTGACGTTCTACGGTTCACGGTCTCTATCCTCCTTCCACGAACTGCATCGCGTAGAGCTTCGCACCTCGCATGCGGAACACCACCTGCACGGTCCGGCCGGCCAGCGGCGACACGTCGGCGCCGGTCGTAAGCCAGTCGACTTCCTTCGCGATGAAGTCGCCGTTGACGTAGACGCAGTCGTCGACGGTATAGCCCTCGATCGGCTGTCCCTGCTCGTCCAGGAAGCCGACCTGCAGGTAGCCGACGGCGTCGGTGTCGACGTTGAGCTGCAGGCGGTCGCCCTCGAACGTGAGCGGCCGCGTGACGACGGTCGTCTCGTGGCCGTACGGACTGTCGAGCGAGATGAAGCCGTCGAGGCGCTGGACGAGCCGGTAGACGCCGCGGCCGTCCGGGTCCTGGGTGTGGGGCGAGTGGTAGTGCGTCTCGCCGAAGTAGTACTGCCAGAGCTCCTCGCCGCGGCGGATCATGCCGTGGCCGATGTAGGCGGTGACCACGTCGCGGCCCTGGTGGCGGCCGATGCCCACGTAGGCCGGCTCGGGGTGGCGCTTCCAGTCGAGTCCGTT
Organism: Acidobacteriota bacterium; assembly: GCA_028877275.1. Classification (GTDB taxonomy): domain Bacteria; phylum Acidobacteriota; class Thermoanaerobaculia; order Multivoradales; family Multivoraceae; genus Multivorans. The sequence goes on along the minus strand of JAPPFP010000028.1, from coordinate 14,622 downwards.
GCGGCTGACGGCGATCTGGGATTCGAGCGGGCCGGAGCCGAGGCCGCGCTCTTCCACGCCCAGCACCCTGCGCGCCTCCGGGCCGTCGCCGTAGTAGTGGAAGTAGCCCACCGGAAAGGCGAGGTAGGTGTCCGGGGCGTAGGGGTACTTCATCGCCTTCGTGAGGTAGAAGTCGGTGCCCACCGGGTCCTCGGGGGTCGGGTCGAAGAGGTGCGGGTACTCCATGCCGAAACCGCCCGGCGTCAGCGGGCCGTTGTCCACCCACCACGGCAGCGGGTCGCGGAGCGGGTATTCGGCGCGCAGGTCGAGGTACTCCTGCTGCGTCAGCGGCTTGAACGGCTGGGTCGCGCGCAGGTCCTCGTGCTCCGTGACCACCGAACTGCGCTGCGTCACGCCGCCGGGCGTGTGGAAGATGCCGGAGCGGTGGTAGGACATGTAGACCTGCCGCTGGTCGTCGTAGTAGGTGCTGCTCTGGGTGCCGGACCGAAACGGCAGGACGATGTTGCGCCGCCGCGTCCAGTCGTAGCCGTCGGCCGAGGTGTAGAGGTAGAGGCCGCGCCGCTGGTAGTCCGTGAGGTACTTCCAGCGCTCGCCGGGCGGCGCCTGCGGGTCCCAGAAGGGGTTGCCGAGGCCGCCCACCATGTCGGGGATGACGATGTTGCGGTGGCCGTTGATCTCGCCGCGCCCCTGGTCGGGCCGGTCGAAGTGGACGCCGTCGGTCGACGTGTAGACGGCGAGGTGGTCCTCTTCCCGCGAGTTGTAGATGCGGATGACGCCGTCGTCGCCGGAGGCGACAGTGAGGTGCTTGCGGAACGTGCCCTTGATGTTGTCGATGACGCGCTCGGCGCGGCGTGGTGGGTTGACGGTGAAGGTGGCGTCGCCGGTGTCGGCGAAGAGGGCGTCGTCGATGAAGAGGTGTTTGCGGGTGGCTAGGCGGAGGGGGGTGTTGGAGGCGGCGTCGGCGTCTGTGAGGTCGGCGGCGGAGGCGTCGGCGAAGAGGAGCGGTGGGCCTTGGGTGAGTTCGACGGGCTCGGGGGTGGAGGCGAAGGTTGCCGGGGGGTCGAAGTCGGTTGTGTAGACGAGGCCGCGGCTGACGCGGAACTCGTCCAGGAGGCCGGTGAGGCGGTGGTTCCAGAGGGCGTCGGTGCCCAGGGTGAAGTAGGCCTCGTCGCCTTCGGGTAGGGCTGCGAGGGTGGTTCGGGGCGGTAGGGGCTGGAGGGTGCCGTCGACGTAGTGGCGGAGTTGGTTGGTGGTGGCGTCGTAGGTGAAGGCGTAGTGGCGCCAGGTGGTGGTTGGTGCGTCGCGGGTGGCGTCTGGGTCGGCGGCGGTGGCGGTCGGGATGTCGATGGAGGCGCCGGCGGGCTGGTTGACGAGGATGAAGTGCGAGCGGTCGGCGGACCAACGGAGCTGGGTGACGATGTCGTTCTCGCCCCGCGGGCCGGCGCCGATCTCGAAGACGACGGCTTCGGCGGCAGGCGAGGCGTCGGCCGCAGCCGGGGCGTCGGCGGCGGGCGGAGTGTCGGTGCGCCGGCCTTCTGGCCGGCTCCCGCCCAAGGCGGCATCCCCCGGGGAATGCCAGAACTCCACCGTCCAATCAAAGTCGCCAAGGTTGAGCGCGGAGGTCGTCGGGTTCTTGTGGCCGACCTGTTTGCGGAGGTGGTTCTCGCCGGAAGTCATGAACGCCGCGAAGTGGGCGGTGAACCAGCTCAGCGGCTCGACAGTGCGGCCTTCCGGCACCGGCAGCCGGGCGAGACCGAACTCACCGGGCTTCTCTTCGGCCGGTGGCACCTCCAGCGGCGGGTCCAGCGGCGCGAGCAGGAGCGCGTTGCCGTAACGGCCGGGAGCGACCTGGGCACCGAGGCCGAGGGTGAGGACCATGTCGTTGTCGGACATGTCGTCGAGCGTGTGGCTCGGGTAGAGGCCGGCCGGTTCGTCGAAGAGCCAGAGGGCGGTGGTTTCGACTGCTGGCGGGGCGCCGTCGGGGGGTGGGCTGCAGGCCGCGAGGGCGAGGGTGAGGAGGAAGAGGCTCCACACTGGGTGCGCCGGCGTCCCCGCCGGCTTCCGGGCGAAGCCGCGAAGCGGCGTAGCCCGGAGGATGCGGTCGCCGGCTTTGCCGGCGGCGGTTCTGATGCCGCCTTCGGCGGCCGGCCCGCGGGGACGCCGGCGCACCCAGTGTGAGATGACTTTCCGCAGATGGCGTCTCATCTCTACACTGACTCCTTCGTGACGGCCAGGTCGGCGTGCGGAATCACCAGAGTCTCAATCAACTCATCATCAATCGAGTAGATCTCGTACGTCACCCGCGGCTCCTCCCCCGCGGTCTCAAACGTCAGCAGCCCAAACGAGTCCTTCAGGTTGTAGCTGAACAGCGCCCCCGGTTCCACCGGGTGCGTATGAATGTTCGTCAACTGCCCGCTCAGAAGATCGTGAAACGCGTAACCGCTCTCACGCTCGATCGCCCACGCCTCGGAGCGGTGTCGGTCCGACGAGAGCAGTACCACGCCGGTGACGTCGTTCTCCTCGACGAAACGCAAGATCTCCTCCCGCTCCTCCGGGAAGCCCGACCAGGTGTCCCGGCTACCGGGCTTGGCGCCATCGGCCCAGGCGACGGGGCTCGCGATCACCTTGAAGGTGGCCTCGGAACCACGTAGCCCGTCGAGCAGCCAGTCCTTCTGCACCGGGCCCAGCATGGTGCGCTCCTCGACGAAGGGGTTCGTCCGGTAGGTACGGCCGTCGAGCAGGAAGAAGTCCACGTCCCCGAGGGAGAACCGGAACCAGACGCCGGGGTGCGACGCCGAGCCGGAGGCCGGGTTGTTCCAGTTGCGACGGAAGTGCTCGACCATCGGCTGCTTCCAGGCCGGGCGGTCGACGTAGGGGCCGAGCCAAATGTCGTCGACCGCCGCGTCGTGGTCGTCCCAGACGGCGTAGACCGGGGTCGCGCTCACCAGGCGCCGGAACTCGGGGCGCGACTGGCGCTGGTAGTAGGTGTAGTCGTGGAACGGGCCGGGCTGCTCGGGTAGGTCGACGTAGACGTTGTCGCCGAGCAGGAGCAGCGCCTGCGGGGAGTGGGTGGCGATGGTGTCCCACATGCGTTCGTTGGCGGGCGTGTAGCCGGCGCAGCCGCCGAAGGCGATCGTGACGGTGCCGGGGGTTCCGGGGGGTGGTGCGGTGCGGAGGGTGTACGTGGGGGATTGGGACTGGGGCGTGGCCTGCGGCTGAGCCGGCCGGAAGGCCGGCGCACCGACACCAGCACCGGCACCGTGGGACTGCGGCTGGGACTGGGGCTGGGGCGCTGGCGGCGTGCCGGCGTCGACGAGGACCTGGTAGCTGTAGGTGGTGTCCGGCGAGAGGCCAGCGAGGGTGGCCGTGCCGGTGTAGTCCCGGTCGGCGGTCGTGGCGCCGGAGGCGGTGTGACGTTCGCCGTCGGCTGTTGCGACAACTTCGAAGCCGGTCTCCTCCGCGGTGCGGACCCAGACACTGGCTGTCGTCTCGGTAACGGCGCCGAGCATCGGGCCATGGACGATCTCGTTGTTCGGGCCCGCCGCGTGCAGCGCGAAGGTCGCGGTCGCGGCGAGCGGAGCGAGCAGGTCGCGCGGGCCGGCCAGGAAGCGGCCGAAGGGCATGCCGGCGTCGAGGGCCGCTTGCATGGCTGCTTCGGCTTCGTCGATCCGGTCGAGTCGGGTCAGGGCTACTGCGCGGACAAAGTGCGACTCGGCGTCGGCGGGGTCGGCGGCGAGGCGGGCGTCGGCCAGCTCGATCGCGCGGGTCGGATTGCCGTCAAGGATCTCCAGGAGCTGCCGCTGGCCTCGGCGCTTGTAGTAGAGGTCGGCGGAGCGTTCGTCGAACATTCGCCGGCTCCACTCGTTCTCGGCGCCGTAGAACGGGTGCGGCGAATCGCCTTCGTAGGCGTCCGGCGGGCCGAACTCGCCGTAGTTCTCGCCGCCGGGGTTGCCGGCTTCGCGGGCGGTCAGTTCGGCGGTGCGGTCGGGGGTGGGGGTGCAGGCTAGGGTGGTGGCAGCCAGTAGTGCGGTGCAAGCGACTCGGGCTCGCCGCTTCGCGGCATCGCGCCTGATGCCGGCGGGGACGCCGGCGCACCCAGTGTGTGACGCCCCCTCCTGGGCGGCATCACCGATCCACGAACGCGCCATCTTCCGTCGTCAGGGTGCTCCAGTTCTTCGGCTCGTAGGGGAACTTCGCGGCGACTTCCTCGTCGAGGTCGATGCCGAGGCCGGGGCGGCTGGGGAGCTTGGCGAAGCCGCGTTCGTAGGAGAAGTGGCCGCCGTGGAAGAGGTCCTGCCAGAACGGGTCTTGGCCGCTGCCGATCTCGAGGATGGTGCAGTTCGGGGTGCTGGCGCAGACGTGCATGGAGGCGAGGGTGCTGACCTCGCTCTGCGGGTTGTGCGGCGAGACGTCGACGCGGAAGCCCTCGGCCATGATCGCGATCTTGCGCAGCTCGGAGATGCCGCCGACGTGGACGACGTCCGGCATGATCACGTCGACGAGCCGCTCCGAGCACAGCGGCGCGAAGTGGTAGCGCGAGGTGAGGCGCTCGCCGGTCGCCAGCGGCACGCGGGTCTGGGCGCGGATCTGGCGGACCTCCTCGATCACCTCGTTCTCGAGCTGGGTGACCTCCTCGACCCAGAACGGCCGGTACTCCTCCACCCGGTTGCAGAACTCGACGGCGGAGAGTGGCGTCGGCTTGCCGTGCGCTTCGACGATGATGTCGAAGTCCGGCCCGACGATCTCGCGCACCCGGGCGAGGTGCTCGACGCCGCGGCGGATCGACACGCGGTGGTTGATCGGCCGGCCGCCCGGGTAGAAGCCGCCCTTGACGCAGGTCCAGCCGTCTTCCTTCTTCTGGCGCCAGAGGTCGAGCTCCTCCTCGTAGTCGGCGGCGCGGCGCTTCTGGCGGTGGCTGATCCGTTCGAGGTAGCCCTCGTGGCAGTAGAGCCGCACCCTGTCGCGGGCCTTGCCGCCGAGGAGCTGCCAGATCGGCTGGCCGAGGGCCTGGCCGAGGATGTCCCACATGGCGATCTCGACTGCGGAAAGCGCCGACATGAGCACCGGACCGCCGCGATAGCGCGGGCCGATGAACATGCCGCGCCAGTGGCGCTCGATCTCGGTGGGGTCCTTGCCGACGAGGTAGCGCTTGTGGTTCTCGATGGCGGCGGCGACGACCTCGCCCTTGTTGGCGAGGGTGCCTTCGCCGAGGCCGGTGATCCCCTGGTTGGTGTAGAGCTTGACGAAGACGAAGTTCTCGTCGTTGCCGGCGTCGACGAGGAAGGTGCGGAGGTCGGTGATGCGGAGGTTGAGGGGCTTGGCGTCTTCGAAGGTGCGTTCGAGGGGGCCGGGTTGTTGTTGCTGCGCGGGCAAGGCGCGGGCGGCGGCGGTGGCGCCGAGGCCGAGGGCGGCTGCGAGGAGGGATCTTCGGTCGAGGTCAGTCATGCGGGTTGGCCTTCGGGCTCGCCAACTGCGGCAGGGAACCCCGCCATGCCGACGGCTGTTCTCTGGGTGCGCGGGTCTTCTGACCCGCCTGCGGGCGAAGCCGCGAAGCGGCGTAGCCCGGGGAAAGTGGTGGCCCGCGTAGCCCGCGGCGGGTGTGTAGCCCCCGAAGGCGGCCGCCGGGCAGAAGACCCCCCCCCCCCCCCGATGAAGACCCGCGCCCCCCCCCAACCCCCCGTGAACATTGGGGTACACCGGGTTAT
>JAPPFP010000028.1:0-8907 GCA_028877275.1 Acidobacteriota bacterium | reverse complement strand
TTTTTTGTTTTCCCCCCCCCCCCCCGCCCGGGGGGTGTGGGGGGGGGGGGGGGGCGTCCCCCCCGCGGGGGGCCCCCCCCCGCTCGGGGGTCCCCCCGGGGTAATGGGGGCGCGGGCTGCGCGGGCCGCGATTCTGTCGCCGCCTTCGGCGGCAGCGGGTCAGAAGACCCGCGCACCCAGCGGATGAAGACCGGCGCACCGACACTTCCCCGCTTCATCTTGCGTCTCCTCCGTGTTCGTCGACGAAGCGCCAGTCGTGGCGTGCCTTCTCGTAGCCGGGGTTGATCGTCATCTCGCCGGCGCCGATCTCCTCGCGCCAGACGGCGAGTTGCTGGAGGAGGCTGTCGGCTAGTTCGGGCTTGTCGGCGGCCAGGTCGGTCGTTTCGCCGGGGTCCTTCTTCAGGTTGAAGAGGCTGACCGCGGGGCCTACGCCGGCGATCGAGCCTTCGAACCACTCGATCAGCTTGTAGTCGCCCTGGCGGATGGCGCCGGCCGGCATGTAGCCGAGGTGGTGGTAGTGCGGGTAGTGGAAGTAGAGCGTGTCGCGTTCGAGCGAGCCGCTTCCGTCGAGCACGGGCAGGAGGCTCAGGCCGTCGATGTCGGCGGGCAGATCGTCGACGCTGAGGATGCCGGCGATCGTCGGGAAGAAGTCGTCCGAGGTGATCAGGTCGTCGCTGGTGCTGCCGGGCTCGACCACGCCCGGCCACTTGACGGCCAGCGGCACGCGGATGCCGCCTTCCCAGATCATCGCCTTGCCGCCGCGGAAGGGGTCCTGCGCCTGGAGCTGCTCGAAGCCGCCGTTGTCGGAGTAGAAGATGACGATGGTGCGCTCGGTCAGCCCGTGCTCCTCGATGCGGTCGAGGATCTGCCCGAAGCCGGTATCCATCGTCTCGATCATCGCGCCCATGACCGGGTTGTTCACGGGGTCATCGGCGTCGGGCTTCGCCTCGTACTTGGCGGTCAGCTTCGGGTCCTCCAGCAGCGGCCGGTGGACCACGTGGTGGGTGACGTAGAGGAAGAAGGGGTTGTCCCGGTTCGCGTCGAGGAAGGCGAGCGAGCGATCGGTGATCTCGCGGGCATGGTGGGCGTCGGCCAGCGGGTCGTCCTCGTACTCCGGTTTGACGGTGGTCAGGACGTCGTCGAAGCCCTGGGACTCGGGGTCCATCGGGCGGCCGGGCACGTACTCCTTGTCGACGTTCAGGTGCCACTTGCCGAAGTGGCCGGTGGCGTAGCCCTGGGATTTGAAGAGCTCGGCCATCGTGACCTCTTCGAGGGGGAGTCCGGGCACTTCGGCGGGTCGGAGAAGACGCGCGTACGGGTACGGGCTGCCGGGGATGTAGTCGGTGATCTGGAGGCGCGCCGGGTTCTTGCCGGTCATCAGGCTGGCGCGGGTCGGCGAGCAGACCGGGTTGGCCGAGTAGGCGTTGGAGAAGGTCATGCCGGCGGCGGCGACGGCGTCGATGGTCGGGGTCTCGTAGAAGGTCGTGCCGTGGTAGCCGACCTGGTTCCAGGCGAGGTCGTCGGCGAGGAAGAGGACTACGTTCCAGGGGGGGTTGGTGGTGTCGGTGGTGGTGGTTGTGGCGTCGGGGGCGGGAGTGCAGGTGGCCAGTAGGAGGGGGAGTGTCGAAAGGGCTCGGGCTCGCCGCTTCGCGGCATCGCGCCTGATGCCGGCGGGGACGCCGGCGCACCCAGTGTGTGGCTTCTTCATCACGTTGGCACCCCTCTTCGCTTTCGGTCCTTCCAACCAGCATAGGTCAGGTTCCTGTCCACGTCCCGCGCGGGGAAGAAGTAACTCGCTGCCCAGGCGACGCCGAACAGGACGATGTGGCTGTAGACGCCGAGCATGTAGTTGTGCTGCGTGTAGTTGAGCGGGCCGAGGTCGAGCCAGATGCGCGGTTCGCCGCCGAGGCTGAACTCGGTCGACGTGAGCAGGGCCGCGGCGGTGAACAGCACGCAGACGCCGATGCCGACGTAGAGCCCCTCCTTGTTGACGCGCGGCACGAAGATGCCGAGCAGGAACATCCCGGCGATGCCGCCCGAGAAGATCGCGTAGAGGGCGAACACGGTCGCCAGGACGCCGGCGTCGCCGGCGGCGACGTAGATCAGCGCGACGACGATCGAGCCGACCCCGGACAGGGTGACGACGATCTTGCCCACACGCACCCGCTGCAGCTCGGTGCTCTGGGGCCGGAGCTTCTTGTAGTAGTCGTCGACGGCGACCGCCGCCAGGCAGTTGAGGTCCGAGTCGAGCGACGAGATGGCGGCGGCGAGCAGCGCCGCGATGATCAGCCCGACGACGCCCACCGGCATCTCGTTCAGGATGAAGTGCGGAAACACGGCGTCGGCGCGCAGGCCGTCGGGCAGTGACGCCTGGCCCTGGTAGAAGGCGTAGAGCGCCGTGCCGATGAACATGAACAGCACCCAGACCGGCACCACCATCAGCACGCCGCCGATCGACGCCCGGATCGCCTCCCGGTCCGACCTGGCCGTCAGGTAGCGCTGCACCATCGTCTGGTCGGTGCCGTACTTCTGGACGGCGTAGAAGACGCCGTTGATCGCCATCACCCAGAAGGTCAGCTCGACCAGGTTCCAGTCGAACGAGCCGAGGCTGACCTTGTTCTCGGCGGCCGCGATCGTGAACACCTGGCCCAGGCCGCCGTCGAGCTTGACCGCGATGACGAGCAGCGTGACGAGGCCGCCCAGGATCAGCAGCAGCCCCTGGATCACGTCGAGCCAGATGACCGCCTCCATCCCGCCGAGGAGGGTGACCACGGTCACCACCAGGCCGAGCACCAGGACCACCGTCACGACGCCGATGCCGGTCATACTGGACACCGCCAGCGCCAACAGGAAGAACACGGACCCCATGCCGGCGAACTGGGCCAGCACGAAGGCCAGCGAGGCGTAGAGCCGGGCCAGATAGCCGAAGCGGCGCTCGAAGTACTCGTAGGCGCTTAGGCCGATGACCTTGCGGTACATCGGCACGATGAAGCCGATGCCGAGCAGCACAACGATCGGCACCATCAGCCCCTGCACGAGGCGCACCCAGTTGCCGGCGAAACCGTCGCCCGGGTAGGCCAGGAAGGTGATGCTGCTGATCAGCGTCGCGAAGATCGAAAGGCCGATGGCCCACACCGGCACGTTGCGGCCGGCGGCGAAGTACTTCGACGTGGTCGACTGGGCCTTCGCGAAGCGGACGCCGACCCCGACCGACAGGACGAGGCTCGCCCCGATGATCAGGTAGTCGACGAGGTGGAGGGAGGGGGTGTCCATGGGTTAGGCGGAGGACGGCGGAGCCGGCCTAACGGCCGGCGCCGTTCCCCCGCCGCCTGCGGCGGCAGCCGGCGGGGACGCCGGCGCACCCAGTGTGTAGTCCCTCCTTAGAACGACCAGCGCATCCCGGCGTTGAACGTCCGGCCGGTGATGTTGTGCTCGGAGGACCGGCTGCCGACACCGAGGTACAGGTAGACCACCTCTTCGGTCAGGTTGTTGGCCTGGAGGAACAGCTCGAGGCCGTTGTCGAAGAGGTAGGTGAACGAGTAGTCGAGGTACGTCGCCGAGTCGTTCCACTCGTCGTAGTCGGCCGACTCTCCGACCTCGGTCATCCAGCGGCCGTTCATGTTGAGCGCGAGCCGGGTGAGGATCCGGTTCTTCTCGTAGATGAGCGCGAGGTTGCCCAGCCGCTCCCTCTGCTCCGGCAGCACGTCGATGTCGTCCCGGTCGGTCTGCTCGCCCAGGTCGATGCTCATCACATCGGTGTACGTGTAGTTCGCGTAGATGCCGAAGCCCGAGTCCCACTGCTGCTCCCAGGCGACCTCGATGCCCATCAGCTCCGCGTTGCCGCCGTTGACCGCCTGCTCCACGTCGAAGCCGGCGAACGGCCCGTCGCGCTGCGTCGTCGCGGTGACGAAGTTGAAGTCGTAGATGTTCTTGTAGAACACGCCGCCGGAAATGATGCCGACGTTAGGCAGGAAGTGCTCGACGAGGAAGTCGAGGTTGTCCGACACCGCCGGATCGAGGTACGGATTGCCGCGCACGATCTCCTCGTCGTCCGTGTGGGTGTACGAGTACGGCATGGAATCCCAGAAGTTGGGCCGGGCCATGCTGCGCGTGTAGGCGGCTCTCAGGTTGGTCTCCGGATCCAAGCGGAAGCGGAACTGCAGGTTCGGGTAGACGAAGTCGTAGGACCGCACCACGTTCTCCTGCGTGTTGCTGATCACGTCGTCGTCGTTGACCACGAGATTCGCGCCGGTGTAGTCGAGGTCGTTGAACTCGGCCCGAATGCCCATCAGCATGGTCAGCCGTCCGTACTCCTGGGTGCTCATCGCGTAGACGCTGGTGACGTCCTCCTCGGCGTCGTAGGGCTCGCCCAGGTTGACGTCGTTGCGGACCTGCTCCTCGAAGGCCCCCGGACCCTGGTTCCCGTAGAAGAAGGAGCGGAAGGCCTCGCGGTTGTAGACCCGGCCGATGTTGTAGCCGCCCTCGGTGATCGTCGAGCCGCTGCCCTCAAACTGGCTCAGGAACAGGTCGTCGCCCCGCCATCTCCACCGCGAGCGCAGGTCGGCGCGTTCCTTGTGCAGCGAGCGGAGCTTGATGCCCATCTTGAGCTCGCCGCTATCGCTCTCCCACAGCATCGGCCTGGTGATGTCGAGGGTGGCCGAGTCGATCGTGCTCGTCGTGTTCTCGAACTTCTCGTCGACGATGTCGAACTCGAAGGCGTCGCTGGCATGGATGTCCATCCTGGCCGGGTCCCAGCGCGGCGCCTTGCCGCCGACGTCGATGATGTCCAGGTCGTAGCCGCGGGCCTGGAACTCGGGCCTCAACTGCCCGTCCGGCTTCTTGGTGAAGGCGGAGCTCGTCGACAGGCTGAAGTCGAGCAGGGTCAGGCCCAGGCGGTGCTCGCCGGCGACGCTGTAGGTGGTGCTCTCCTGCTCCTCGAGCCGGTCGTGCAGGGACTTGACGAGCCGCAGCCCCTCGACCTCCGTGGCGCTGATGTAGTCGCCCCGATCCCAGCGGACGCGGGTGATCTGCCGGTTCTGGTCGTCCTCGCGGTAGTTCTGAACGACGCTGAAGTCGAGCTTGTTGTCGTCATCGATCCGGACCTCGAGGCGGGCGTTCGCGCCGTAGCGGTCGCGGTTGTTGGCCGAGAACTGGACCTCCGAGTTCCGTAGCGCGAGCGGAAGATCGGCCCCGCCGACGGTCTCCCGGTCTCCCCACCGCTGCTCGTTGTTGTGACGCTCGGCCGCCGTGCTGGCGAAGTTGACGCCGATCGAAAACCCGAGGTTCCGGTTCGCGCCCGCCACGGTCGAGTAGTTGAACGAGGAGCGCGAGTGCGTACCGTCGGCGATCGAGTTGTCGCCCACGCCCAGCGTGAAGTTCGTCACGCCGTCCGGCTGGTCGAACGCGCTCCGCGTCTTCAGGTTGATCGAGCCGCCGATCGAGTCGGCATCCATGTCCGGGGTCAGCACCTTGGTCACCTCGATGCCGGAGAGCTGCGCCGCCGAGATGACGTCGAGTTCGACCATCCGGTTCTCCGTGTTCGAGTAGCCGACCTGGTGGCCGTTGACCGTGACGTTGGTCATCGCGGATGGCGTGCCCCGCATGGAGACGAACCGGCCTTCGCCGGTGGAGCGCTGAATGCCGATGCCGGCGACGCGCTGCAGCACTTCCGCGGTATTCAGGTCGGGGAAGCTCTGGATCTGCTCCTCGGAGAGGACGTTCTTGATGTTGACGGCCTCCTTCTGCTCATTCAGCGCCTTGCTCTGCCCGAAGCGGACCGCCTGGACGACGATCTCCTCTTCGAACTCGTAGCGCGCGTCGAGTTCGATCGCCAGGGCGACCGTTTCCCCGTCCGCGACCGAGACGCTGGTTTCGAAGTCCTCGAAGCCGACGTAGGTCACGACGAGCGTGTAGTCGCCGGCCGGAACGCCGTCGAGACGGTAGCGGCCGTCGCTGCCGGAGCGGGTGCGGAACTGCGTGCCTTCGAGCGCCACCTCGGCGCCCGGAAGCAGGGCGCCCGATTCCGTCTCCGTGATCGTGCCCTGGACGGACGGGCCGGCCTGCGCCAGCGCGGCGCCGGCACAGACGAAGACAGCCAGGGCCGCAACACCGGTGTACGTCAAGCGAACAGCGAACTTCTGTCTCATGGCGCAGTCTCCCTCCGGGATAGTGAAAAAAGAACACTCACCCGCGCTTGAAAGCGGGGGTGCGAATCGGCAGAGGGGCGCTACCTGTCAGGCCGCCGCAACGTCTAACGCTGTTCCATCAAGCTAGCACAGTCAGGGAGCCAACGATCTCGCTACGCGGAAGCCGATGAAGTAGCTGCGGAACTGCGAGTAGATCTTGACCCGCATGGCGGAGCGCAGATAGGCGGGGCCGCCGTTGTAGGCGCCGCCCCGCGTGACGCGGCCGACGCAGTCGCCGTCGAGCCAGGCGCTGCCGTCGGTCGGGGCGCCCTCGTAGCTGTCGTTCCAGCAGTCGGCGGTCCACTCCCAGACGTTGCCGTGCGCGTCATGCAGCCCGAACGGGTTCGGCGCGAACGACCCGGCCGGCGCCGTGTAGCGGTGACCGTCGTCCGGCCAGCCGTGGTCCTGCTCGCCGTTGGCGTGCGCGGCGCTCGGTTCGTCGCCCCAGCTATACCGGGTCGAGGTCCCGGCGCGGGCCGCGTACTCCCATTCGGCCTCGCTGGGCAGGCGGTACGCGTTGCCGGTGACCGCGGTCAGCCAGAAGACGTAGGCGCGCGCGTTGTCCCAGTTCGCGTTGAGCACGGGCCGGCTGCCGCGGCCGCGGCCTTCATCGCCGGCGTCGTAACCCTCGCAGCCGCCGGCCGCGACGCAGGCGTCCCATTCCGCGAAGGTCACCTCGCGGACGCCGATGGCGAAGGGGTCGGCGATCGTCACCTCGTGCGCCGGACCCTCATCGTCGTAGCGGCCCGCTTCGTCCGTCGGCGAGCCCATGACGAAGGAGCCGGCCGGCACGACGACCATCTCGGGGCACACGTCGCAGTCGCGGAAGGTGGTGCCGGGGTCGGGTTGGGCCTGGGGCGGTGTGGCGGCGAGGCCGGCGATCGACACCGCGGCGACGAGCAGAAGGACGAACCCTGGGCGCGAAGCTGGAAACCGCATGTCCCTCCCGAGTCGGCGGTTGGCTGCTTTGGAACATCGTAGCGCCCGAAGACGAAGCCTCACACTGGGTGCGCCGGCGTCCCCGCCGGCCCTCAGGAAGCGGGCGAGGCGTCAGCCTCGCTCCTTACTCTCCCAGGCGTCCCAGGAAGGTGCAAGGCCTTCGGCCTCGCACGATTCTCTCCGCCGCCACCGCTCCGCGGTAGCGGCGGTTCAGCCGGCGAGGACGCCGGCGCACCCAGTGTGGGGGCTCGTCTATCCGGCGATACCCTCAGGCCATGTCGATCAAGTCCTTCGCCTCGAAGCAGTTCTCGACCCACCTCCTTGACGAGCGCAGGCGCGACAAGGCGCGGGCGCGCGCGGAGCGGGAACGTAGGCGCAAGGGGGAGCCGCATCGGATCGAGTTCTTCCACCAGGTCGACGATCCGTACTCGCATCTGCTGGCGCAGGCGCTGGTGAAGCTCCGGGAGCGTTACGACGTCGAGGTGGTGACCTGGCTGGTCGAGCCGCCGGAGGACTGGGCGGCGCCGGCGCGGGCGTTGCTGGAGTCGTACTCGCTTGTGGACGCGCGGCGGTTGGCGGAGAAGGGCGGGTTTCATGCGACTTCGGAGACGCGTCCAGAGCCTGAGGCGGTGCTCGAGGCGCAGGAGCGACTGGCGGCGACTCTGCCATCGCCAGGGGAGCCCGCGTCAGAGGCGACGCTGGAGGTGGCGGTGGAGTTGGGCCGGGAGCTGTGGGAGGGCGAGTCGCGGGGACGCCGGCGCACCCAGTGTGCGGCGTCTGTGCGGACTGCGCTTGGCGCGGGTACCGCGCGACGGGCGGAGCTTGGCCACTATCTGGGCGGGACGTGCTTCTACGGCGGTGAGTGGACGTGGGGGATCGATCGGCTCGCGTATCTGGAGGAGCGGCTTGCTGATCTGGGGGCGCGGAGGTCGAGCGGGACAATGACGGAGCAGATTCCGCCTGCGGCGGATGCCGGCCAGAGGGCCGGCGCACCGACGCCGATCTACGCGCAGCCGCGGCTGCTGGAGGAGCCGGTGCCGGCCGACGCTCTCGAAGCGGCGGACCTTCCCGACCTTCACTTCTTCGCTTCGTTCCGGAGCCCGTACACCTGGATCTCGACCGAGCGGGTGATCCGCCTGGCCGAAGCGTTCAACGTCAACCTGCGGATCCGTTTCGTTCTCCCGATGGTCATGCGCGGTCTGCCGGTGAAGCGGTCGAAGCGCGTGTACATCCTCCTCGACGCGGCGCGCGAGGCGCGGCGGAACGGCGTTCAGTTCGGTCCCATCTCCGATCCGGTCGGCAAGCCAGTGGAGCGCGGCTACTCGCTGCTGCCGTGGGCGATCGAGCAGGGCCGAGGCATCGAGTACTTCCGGTCGTTCATGACGCTGGCTTTCTCGCAGGCGGTCGATGCGGGTTCGGACCGGGGGTTGCGGCGGATCGTCGAGGAGGCCGGGCTGGACTGGACCGAGGGTCGTGGATACCTGGACGATCCGGCCTGGCGGGAGGAGGCGGAGCGGAACCGGGAGGAGTTGTTCGATCTCGGGCTTTGGGGTGTGCCGTCGTTTCGTGTGGGGTCGGTGGCTGCCTGGGGGCAGGATCGGTTGTGGGTTCTGGAGGATGAGTATCGGCGGTTGGCCGGCGAGTAGTTCTCCTGTAGGGAATGCTGCACACTGGGTGCGCCGGCGTCCTCGCCGGCCCTCAGAAAAGTGCGCGAGGCCGCAGGCCTCGCACGATTCTCTCCGTCGCCACCGCTCCGCGGCGTCGCCGGCTCAGCCGGCGGGGA
>JAPPFP010000012.1 GCA_028877275.1 Acidobacteriota bacterium | reverse complement strand
AATCGTCCCCACGTTCACGTGCGGCTTCGTACGCTCGAACTTCTCCTTCGCCATGCCTCAGCTCCTCGCTATCTCACTCTGTCGGCTAGTTTCAGCATCTGTGCCACCGGTCAGCCGGTGGCCCTGGCCACGACTTCCTCGCTCACGGTACGCGGCGTCGGTTCGTAGGACTCGAACTGCATCGAGTAGTTCGCCCGGCCCTGGGTCGCCGAGCGCAGGTCGGTCGCGTAACCGAACATCTCCGCAAGCGGCACGCGGGCGTTGACGATCTGCGTCTTGCCATTCATCTCCATGCCGAGCACCTTGCCCCGGCGCGAACTGATGTCACCGATCACGTCGCCCATGTACTCCTCCGGCGTCGTGATCTCGACCGCCATGACCGGCTCCAGCAGCACCGGCCCGGCATCCTTGGCGGCGTCGCGCCAGGCCATCGAACCGGCGATCTTGAACGCGACCTCGGACGAGTCGACCTCGTGCGCGCTGCCGTCGTAGACCTCGGCCGCGACGCCCGTGACCGGATAACCCGCCAGAGGGCCCGATTCGAGCGCCTCGGCGATGCCCCGCTCGATCGACCGGATGAACTCCCTGGGAATCACGCCGCCCTTCGTGGAGTCCTCGAACTCCATCCCGTCGCCTTCGAACGGCCGTACCCGCAACAGGCAGTGACCGTACTGGCCCCGACCGCCGGACTGACGCACGAAGCGCCCTTCGCCGGCAGCCTCCAGGGAGATCGTCTCGCGATAGGCCACCTGCGGCCTGCCGACATTCGCGCCGACGCGGAACTCCCGGATCAGCCGGTCCGTGATGATGTCGAGATGGAGTTCGCCCATTCCCGAGATCAGCGTCTGCGCGGTGTCAGGATCCGTGTGGACCCGGAACGTCGGGTCCTCACGCATCAGCTTCTCGAGCGCGAGACCCAGCTTCTCCTGGTCCGCCTTCGTCTTCGGCTCGATCGAGACGGAAAGAACCGGCTCGGGGAAGTCCATGGACTCGAGGACGATGGGCGCGGAGGGCTCGCAGATCGTGTCGCCCGTGGTCACGTTGCGGAGACCGACCGCGGCAACGATGTCGCCGCACCAGACCCGCTTGACCTCCTCGCGCTTGTTCGCGTGCATCTTGAGCAGCCGGCCCACGCGCTCCTTGCCTCCGCGGTTCGCGTTCAGCACCCTCTGTCCCGTCTCGATCCGGCCGGAGTAGACGCGCAGGTAGGCGAGCTGGCCGACGAACGGGTCGGTCATGATCTTGAACACCAGCGCGCTGAACGGCGCGTCGTCCGACGGCTCGCGGACGGCGCTCCCGTCTCCCTCGACGATCCCCTCGATCATCGGCACGTCCAGCGGCGACGGCAGGTAGTGGAGGACCGCGTCGAGCAGGGGCTGCACGCCCTTGTTGCGGAACGCCGAACCGCAGAACACCGGCTGCAGGCTGTTGGCCACCGTGGCCCGGCGCAGGGCCGCCCGCAGCTCGTCGCTCGTGACTTCGGCGCCGGAGAGGTACTTCTCGAGCAGTTCCTCGTCGGTCTCCGCCACGGCCTCGACCATCGCCTCGCGAGCCGCCAGCGCCAGGTCGGCGTACTCCTCGGGAATGTCGGTGATCGTGAACTGCGCTCCCAGGCTCTCGTCCTCGTAGATGTAGGACGACATCTCGACCAGATCAATGACCCCGGCGAAGGCGTCCTCCCGGCCGAGAGGCAACTGGAGAACGACCGGCGAAGCACCGAGCCGTTCGCGCATCATCTTGACGCAGCGGTCGAAGTCCGCGCCGACCCGGTCCATCTTGTTGACGAACGCGATCCGCGGCACGCCGTAGCGGTCCGCCTGCCGCCATACCGTCTCGCTCTGGGGTTCGACGCCGGCGACCGCGTCGAAGACAGCCACGGCTCCATCGAGTACACGCAGCGAGCGCTCGACTTCGGCGGTGAAGTCGACGTGACCCGGGGTGTCGATGATGTTGATCCGGTGGTCCTGCCAGGTGCAGCTCGTGGCGGCCGAAGTGATCGTGATCCCGCGCTCCTGCTCCTGCTCCATCCAGTCCATCGTCGCCGTGCCTTCGTGCACTTCGCCGATCTTGTAGTTCACGCCGGTGTAGTAGAGGACGCGCTCGGTCGTGGTCGTCTTGCCCGCGTCGATGTGCGCCATGATCCCGATGTTCCGGGTCTTCTCCAATGGGACGTTTCTGGACGTGGCGGTGGACATGGCGCGGTGATCGGAGGTTTGCTGATGGAGCAGGTTTGAGGGGCGGATTCGTGACGGGTCTTTGTAGGTTCAACGCGGGAGTCGCCGCCTTGCGGGGAAGGCGGCGACGCAACGGGACGGGCCGTGGACAACCGGCGGCCGGAAAACGCGATCGGAACCCGCACCCGGCGGATCCCGAGCCGTTCGCTACCAGCGGTAGTGGGAAAAAGCCCTGTTCGCTTCTGCCATCCGGTGGGTGTCCTCTTTCCTCTTGATCGCGACTCCGCGGTTCTCGGCGGCGTCGAGCAGTTCGCCGGCCAACCGCAGTCTCATCGTCTTCTCACCCCGACCCTTCGCCGCCTGAATCAGCCACCGCATGGCCAGGGCGAGCTTGCGCGCCGGCCGCACTTCCATCGGCACCTGGTACGTCGAACCGCCGACACGCCGCGACTTGACCTCGACCGCGGGCTTCACGTTGTCGATCGCCTTCTGGAAGACGGCGACCGGATCCTCCTCCCCGGTCCGTTCCCTGATCGTCGTCAGGGCGTCGTAGAGGATGCGCTCGGCGACCGACTTCTTGCCGTCCTTCATCAGGACGTTGACGAACTTGCTGACCAACTGGGAGTGGTACAGCGGGTCCGGGAGTATCTGGCGCTTCGGGACTTCGCGGCGTCGAGGCATGAAGAGGCTCCGGTGACTCAGGCCTTGGGGCGCTTGGCGCCGTACTTGGAGCGTCCTCGACGACGATCGTCGACGCCGACCGCGTCCAGCGTGCCGCGAATGACGTGGTAGCGGACGCCGGGAAGGTCCTTCACACGGCCGCCGCGAATGAGAACGATGGAGTGCTCCTGGAGGTTGTGCCCGACGCCCGGAATGTAGGTCGTGACCTCGATACCGTTCGTGAGGCGCACCCGCGCCACCTTGCGCAACGCCGAGTTCGGCTTCTTCGGCGTCTGCGTGTACACGCGAACGCACACCCCCCGCCTCTGCGGCGAGGCCTGAAGCGCCGGACTCTTGGTCTTCGCGACCTGACGTTGGCGGCCCTTTCGGACCAGTTGACGGATGGTGGGCATGAGTGCTCTTGCTCCAGCAGACTCTCTTTGCGTTGGTGCCGGAAGCCCGGCGTTCTGCGGGCTCGCCGCCGCTCACGGCGCGAGCCAGCCAGAGCCGACCCGGGGCAACCCGAGGCGACCGAAAACGAGCAGGCCAGTCGACCGCGTTAGGCGCCGGAAGCGCGCGGCACCGGGCTAGCACCCGGTTCAGGGCCTGACTCGCTGAGTGAAGTTGGGATTGCCAAAAACTGGTGTGTCGGCGGCTCGCCCCGCGCGAGCCGCACAAGGGCGCGAACGTTAGCAGAAAGGTCGGATCCGGGGCAACCCCGAAACCTCAGTTGTCGCCTTCGCTCAGCACCTGCGGCATCGTGCGGATGAACTCCTCCGGGTAGTCGTAGTTGTAGAGGTCGTCGGCCACCAGTTCCGACGTCGGATACACCACGTCCTCGATGTGGAAGTCGTGGTAGTGGTCCATGCCGGTACCGGCCGGGATCACCCGTCCGACGATCACGTTCTCCTTCAGTCCGCGCAGGTGATCCACTCTGCCGCTGATCGCGGCCTCGGTCAGCACCCGCGTGGTTTCCTGGAAGCTGGCCGCCGAGATGAAGCTCTCGGTGGAGAGGGAAGCCTTGGTGATCCCGAGCAACAGCGGCCGGCCGATCGCCGGGGTGCCCCCGGCTGCTGTCACCCGCTCGTTCTCCTCTCGGAAGAGCCAGCGGTTGACCTGCTCGTCGATCAGGAATTCCGTGTCGCCGACCTCGTCGATCTCGACCGAACGCATCATCTGACGGACGATCACCTCGATGTGCTTGTCGTTGATCGCCACGCTCTGGGAGCGGTAGACCTCCTGGATCTTGTCGACCAGATGGCGCTGAGTCTCTCTCACTCCCTTGACCCTGAGGATGTCGCGCGGGTCGATGTTCATCGTCTCGCCGACCAGAACGTCGCCGGCGCTGACGTACTCGCCGTCCTGCACGTTGACGTGGACGTTGCGGGCGACGGCGTACTCCTGGGCCTCGCCCGCCTCGTTCTCGACCGTGATCATCCGGTTGCCCTTGACGATCTCCTTGCCCAGGCGAACGATGCCGTCGATATCCGCGATGATCGCGGGCTCCTTCGGCTTGCGCGCCTCGAACAGTTCCTGGATCCGCGGCAGGCCGCCCGTGATGTCCTTGGTCTTCGTCGTCTCGCGCGGGATCTTCGCCAGCGTGTCGCCGGGATGGACCTCGTCGCCGTCGTTCACCCACAGGAAGGAACCGACGGGCAGCAGGTAGCGCTTCTCCTCGGCGCCGACCACGACCACCGCCGGCGCCCGCTTCTCGTTCTGCGACGCCTCGACGATGATGCGCTGCGACAGGCCGGTGACCTTGTCCGTTTCCTCCTTGACGTTCTCGCCTTCGACGATGTCGTGGAACTCCACTCGGCCCCCGACCTCGGAGAGGATGGCGGAGGTGAAGGGGTCCCACTCGACCAGGTCGGTCCCCGGCTCGACCTCCTGGTTTTCGCGCACCAGGAGATGGGAGCCGTAGGTCAGCGGATGCCGCTCGAGTTCCCGGCCCGCCTCGTCGACCAGAACCAGCTTGCCGTTCCGGTTGACGACGACGGGCGCGCCCTCGCGGCTGTCGACGGTGGCCACGTTGATCAGCTTGACCCAGCCCTTGTTCCGGGCCGCGTGGCGCGACTGTTCCGCGACGAGTTGGCCGGTGCCGCCGATGTGGAACGTGCGCATCGTCAACTGCGTGCCGGGCTCGCCGATCGACTGAGCGGCGATGACGCCGACGGACTCGCCGAGGTCGACGCCGCGGCCCGTCGCCAGGTTGCGGCCATAGCACGCCGCGCACACGCCGCGGCGGGTCTCGCAGGTCAGCACGGAGCGGATCTTCACCCGCTCGATGCCCGCCCCCTGGATGGCGTTCGCCATCTCCTCGGTGATCTCGTCGCCGACCGCGCGCAGTTGCTCGCCGGTCAACGGATCGAAAATGTCCTCCTGGCTGACGCGTCCGACCAGCCGGTCGCGCAGCGGTTCGAGGGTGTCTCCGCCCTCCATGATCGCGCCGACGACGATCCCGTCGATCGTGCCGCAGTCCTCCTCGGTGACGATCACGTCCTGGGCGACGTCGACCAGGCGGCGGGTCAGGTAGCCCGAATCGGCCGTCTTTAGCGCCGTGTCGGCAAGGCCCTTGCGGGCACCATGGCTCGAGATGAAGTACTGCAGGACGGACAGGCCCTCGCGGAAGTTGGCGTGAATCGGGGTCTCGATCACCTCGCCCGACGGCTTGGACATCAGGCCGCGCATGCCCGCGAGCTGCCGAACCTGCTCACGGGAACCCCTCGCGCCCGAGTCGGCCATCAGGTTGATCGGGTTGAACTCGCCCCGTTCGACCTCGACCTCCTTCATCTCGCGGAACATCTCGCTCGAGACGTCCTCGGTGACCCGATGCCAGATGTCGATGATCTTGTTCTTGCGCTCGCCGGCGGTGATGACGCCCGCGCTGCGCTGCTTCTCGATCTCCTCCACCTCCCCGCGCGCCTCCTCGATCAGATCCTCCTTCTTCGATGGCACGACCATGTCGTCGACGCCGAAGGAGATGCCGGCCCGGGTCGCGTACTGGAAGGTGACCTCCTTGATCTCGTCGAGCATCCGGACCGCCAGCTCGCTGCCGTGGCGGATGAAGCAGTAGCCGACCAGATCCTGGAGGCCGCGCTTTCGCAGCAGGCCGTTGATGAACGGCAGTTCGTCCGGCAGGTGGTCGTTCAGGATGACCCGGCCCACCGTCGTCTCGACGACTTCGCCATCGAGCTGCTGGAGCTCGGCGTGGACGATGTCCTGCGTGTCGTGCTCCGCCCCGAGATCGACGTACGGGCCGCTCAGCCGCAGACGGATCGGCGTCTGCGTCTCGACCACCGCGTCCTCGAGCGCGAACAGGACCTCGTCGACGCTGGCGAACGTCCGCCCCTCGCCGCGCGCGCCCGGCCGCGGCATGGTCAGGTAGTAGCCGCCCAGCACCAGATCCTGACTGGGCACCGCCAGCGGCCGGCCATGGGCCGGGCTCAGGATGTTGTTCGAGGCCTGCATCAGCACATGACTCTCGATCTGGGCCTTGGGCGAGAGCGGTACGTGGACCGCCATCTGGTCGCCGTCGAAGTCCGCGTTGAACGCGGCGCAGACCAGCGGATGGATCTGGATCGCCTTGCCCTCGATCAGGACCGGCTGAAACGCCTGGATGCCGAGACGGTGAAGAGTGGGCGCCCGGTTCAGGAGCACGGGATGATCGCGGATGACCTCGTCCAGGGCGTCCCAGACGACCTCCTCCTCGCGCTCGACCATCTCCTTGGCGGCCTTGATCGTGCCGACGTACTCCCGCTCTTCCAGCCAGCTGTAGATGAACGGCTTGAACAGTTCCAGCGCCATCTTCTTGGGGAGTCCGCACTCGTTCAGCTTCAGGTCCGGACCGACCACGATCACCGAACGCCCCGAGTAGTCGACGCGCTTGCCGAGCAGGTTCTGCCGGAAGCGGCCCTGCTTGCCCTTCAGGGTGTCCGACAGGGACTTGAGCGGACGGTTGTTCGAGCCCTTGAGCACCCGGCCGCGGCGGCCGTTGTCGAACAGGGCATCGACCGCCTCCTGCAGCATCCGCTTCTCGTTGCGGACGATGACCTCCGGCGCGCGCAGCTCGAGCAGTTTCTTGAGCCGGTTGTTCCGGTTGATGACGCGCCGGTAGAGGTCGTTCAGATCGCTGGTCGCGAAGCGTCCGCCGTCCAGCGGCACCAGGGGCCGCAGCTCAGGCGGGATGACCGGAATCACGTCCAGGATCATCCACTCCGGACGGTGGCCGCTGCGCCGGAAAGCGTTGACCACCTTGAGCCGCTTCGCCGCCTTCAGGCGGCGGATCTGGCTGGTGTCGGAGCGCATGACGATCCGGAGTTCCTCCGCCAGCTCATCGATGTCGATGCGGGCCAGGAGTTCCTTGATCGCCTCGGCGCCCATCCGGGCATCGAAGCCGTCCGGGCCGTACTCCTCGCGCAGCTCCCGGTATCGCTCCTCGGAGACGAGCTCGTTCTCTTCGAGGTCCGCGTCGCCCGGATCGATGACCACGTAGCTCTCGAAGTAGAGGATGCGCTCGAGGTTGCGCAGACTCAGGTCGAGCAGGTGACCGATGCGGCTGGGCAGGCCCTTGAAGAACCAGACATGGCTGGCCGGACTCGCCAGCTCGATGTGCCCCATTCGTTCCCGCCGCACCCGCGAGCGCGTGACCTCGACGCCGCACTTGTCGCAGACGACGCCGCGGTGCTTCATCCGCTTGTACTTGCCGCACAGACATTCCCAGTCCGTCATCGGCCCGAAGATCTTCGCGCAGAAGAGGCCGTCCCGCTCCGGCTTGAACGTACGGTAGTTGATCGTCTCGGCCTTCGTGACCTCTCCGTAGCTCCAGGAGCGGATCTTCTCCGGCGAAGCCAACGCGATCTTGATCGCGTTGAAGTCCTTGGCCGACTGCGTCTTCTCGAAACTGGACAGTGGTTGCACCCGCGACCTCCTAGACCTTCATCAACTCGACGTCAAGACACAGACTCTGCAGCTCGCGCACCAGTACATTGAACGACTCCGGCAGCCCGGGGTCTTCCGGCACATCGCCCTTGACCAGCGCCTCGTAGGCGCGGCTGCGGCCCTCGACATCGTCGCTCTTGACCGTGAGCAGCTCCTGCAGCGTGTAGGCGGCGCCGTACGCCTGCAGCGCCCACACCTCCATTTCGCCGAAACGCTGCCCGCCGAACTGGGCCTTGCCGCCGAGCGGCTGCTGGGTGATCAGCGAGTAGGGCCCGATCGAGCGCGCGTGAATCTTGTCGTCCACCAGGTGGGACAGCTTCAGCATGTAGATGTAGCCCACCGTGACCTTCTGCTCGAAGGCGTCGCCCGTGACGCCGTCGTGGAGCGTCGTCTTGCCCGAGGTCGGCAGCTTCGCCTCGTCCAGCAGCTCCTTGAGCCGGGACTCCTTGATCCCGTCGAACACCGGCGTCGCGAACTTGACGCCCAGGGACCTGCCGGCCCAGCCCAGATGCGTCTCCAGAATCTGGCCGACGTTCATCCGGCTGGGCACGCCGAGCGGATTCAGCACGATCTCGACCGGCGTGCCGTCGGGCAGGTACGGCATGTCTTCTTCGGGCAGGATGCGCGAGATGACGCCCTTGTTGCCGTGGCGGCCGGCCATCTTGTCGCCGACCTGGAGCTTGCGCTTCATCGCCACGAACACCTTGACCATCTTGATGACGCCGGGGGGCAGTTCGTCGCCCTTCTGGAGGAGCTTGATCTTCTCCTCGTTCTCCTCGTGCATCGCCTGGATGAAGGAGTCGGTGTCCTCGTAGATCGCCTTCACCTCCTTCAGCTTGCTCTTCTGCTTCAGGGGCAGCGCCAGAATCTCGCGCCGGGTCAGGCGCTCGAGATGCCCGTACTCGAGCGGTTCGCCTTTCTTCACGAGTCCCTCGCCCTCGCGGTCCTCGACCGCGGCGGTCGGTTCGAGACCGACCAGAAGATCGGCGATCTTCTTGTTCCGCTCCTCGTGCATGATCCGCGTCTGGTCGCGGATGTTCTTCTCCAGCCGGCCGACCTCGTGCTCCTCGATCTCGAGCGCCCGCTCGTCCTTATCGACGCCCTTCCGAGCGAAGATCTTGACTTCGACCACGGTGCCCTCGATGCCCGGCGCGGCCTTCAGGCTGGCGTCCCGTACGTCGCCCGCCTTCTCGCCGAAGATCGCGCGCAGGAGCTTCTCCTCCGGCGTGAGCTGGGTCTCGCCCTTCGGCGTGACCTTGCCGACCAGGATGTCGCCGGCCCTGACCGAAGCGCCGATCCGGATGACGCCGCTCTCGTCGAGATCGGCCAGGGCGGCCTCCGAGACGTTCGGGATGTCGCGCGTGATCTCCTCGGGGCCGAGCTTCGTGTCGCGGGCCTCGATCTCGAACTCCTCGATGTGGATCGAGGTGAAGGCGTCGTCCCGCACCAGGCGTTCGGAAACCAGGATCGCGTCCTCGAAGTTGTAGCCCCGCCAGGGCATGAAGGCGACCAGGACGTTGCGCCCCAGAGCCAGTTCACCTTCCTCGGTCGAGGCGCCGTCGGCCAGCACGTCGTTCCGCGCCACCTGCTGGCCCTCGCGGACGACCGGCTTCTGGTGTACGCAGGTGTTCTGGTTCGATCGGCGGAACTTGGTCAACGGGTAGACGTCGGCGCCGAACTCGCGCGGCTCGCCGGTCTCCGGATCCGCGCCCTCGACCCGGACGATGACCCGCTCGGCGTCCACGGAGTCCACCACGCCGGCGCGATCGCACTTCACCACCGCGCCCGAGTTGCGCGCCACGATCCCCTCGAGCCCGGTGCCCACGATCGGCGAGTCGGAGCGCAGCAGGGGTACCGCCTGGCGCTGCATGTTCGAGCCCATCAGGGCGCGGTTCGCGTCGTCGTTCTCGAGGAACGGAATCAGGGCCGCCGCCACGCTCACGAGCTGCTTCGGGCTGATGTCCATGTAGTCGACGCGCTCCCGGTCGACCGGCACGAAGTCGCCGCGGGCCCGCGCCACCGGCCGCTCGTTCTCGAGGAAGCCCCGGTCGTCGATCCTGGCGTTGGCCTGGGCGATGATGTACTTCTCCTCCTCCCAGGCAGTGAGGTAGAAGGCCTGCGGCTCCGCCTGCACCTGCCGCTTCTTGTTCCGCTTGAGGCGATCGTTCTCCGCCGCGAGTTCCTCGGCCGACACGATCTGGCCCAGGGCGAACCTGCCGTCGCCCGGCTTGATCACCTTGAAGTGGTCGATGACTCGGCCGCCCTCCACCTTCTTGTACGGGCTCTGGATGAAGCCGTACTCGTTGATGTCGGCGTAGGTCGCCAGCGAGGAGATGAGGCCGATGTTCGGCCCCTCGGGAGTCTCGATGGGACAGATGCGGCCGTAATGCGAGGCATGAACGTCACGGACCTCGAAACCCGCGCGCTCGCGCGACAGTCCGCCCGGGCCAAGGGCGGACAGCCGCCGCTTGTGGGTGACCTCGGACAGCGGATTCGTCTGATCCATGAACTGCGAGAGCTGGGACGAACCGAAGAACTCCTTGATCGCCGCGATGACCGGCTTGGAGTTGATCAGGTCGTGCGGCATCGCCGAGTCGATGTCCTGGTGCACGGACATCTTCTCCTTGATCGCCCGCTCCATTCGCACCAGACCCACCCGGAACTGGTTCTCGAGCAGCTCGCCGACCGCGCGCACCCGGCGATTGCCCAGGTTGTCGATGTCGTCGACCTGGCCCACGTCCTTCTGCAACTGCAGGAGGTACTCGATCACCCGGTAGAAGTCCTCCTGGGAGAGGGTCTTCTGGTCGACCGGCACTTCCGTCTCGAGCTTGATGTTGAACTTGAAGCGGCCCACCCGAGAGAAGTCGTACCGCTTGGCGTCGAAGAACATCCCGTAGAAGAGCGAACGGGCGCTCTCGTGGGTCGGCGGGTCGCCGGGACGCATCCGCCGGTAGATCTCGATCTGGGCTTCCTTGGCGTCCTTGGACGAGTCCTTGGCCAGCGTGTTCGAAATCGTCGCGCCGCACAGTTCCCAGTCGGGGAAGAACACCTCGAGCTCGCTGTGGTTGCGCCCATCGAGCCGCTCGTCGAGGTCCTCGGGAATCGACTCGTTCGCCTCGAGCAGCACCTCGCCGGTGTCCTGGTCGATCACGTCCGCGATCAGGAAGGCCGGCTCGAGCTCCTGCGGCCCAACCTCGGCCTCGATGTTGTCGCCGGCGTCGAGCCGCTCGACCGCCGTCTCGTCCAGTGTCAAACCGGCGAACACGCTGTAGCGGTGGCGGACGCCCCGGCTCGAGCGCTCGCGCAGGCGCTCGCGCTCCAGCACCCGGGGACCGATGCCGAGACGGTACACGCCGCCGCCCTCGATGCTGAGGGGCAGCGCGGTGTAGAACTGGCGCAGGATCTCCTCGTTCGTCTCCAGGCCCAGGGCGCGCAGGAAGACGGTGCCGGGAAACTTCCGCTTGCGGTCGATCCGGACTGAGAGGATGTCCTTCTGGTCGTACTCGAACTCGACCCAGGAGCCGCGGTAGGGGATGATCTTCGCCAGGTACACCCGCTTGTCCCGGTCGTGCGTGAAAAAGACGCCGGGGCTGCGGTGCAACTGGCTCACGATCACCCGCTCGGTGCCGTTGATGATGAAGGTGCCGGTGTCGGTCATCAGCGGGAGCTCGCCGAAGTAGACCTCTTCCTCCTTGGCGTCCCGCATCATCTTCTGACCGGTTTCCGGATCCTTGTCGTAGACGAACAGCCGGAAGGTCACCTTGAGCGGCACCGCGTAGGTCATGCCCCGCGCGCGGCAGTCGTCCTCCGAGTACTTGTGCTGGAGTTCGACGGATTGACCGCAGGCGCCGCACTTCGTCACGCGGTTCGCGTTCACCGCGCCGCATTCCCCGCACGTGACGCTGTCCTCGTTCGAGTGCGCGGTCTGGATCTTGGCGCCGCAGTTGGCGCACGACATGCGCAAGTACTCGAGGCCCTTGAGCTCGCCGCAGCGGCACTGCCAGTCGCCGATCGAGTAGCTCACGAAGTCGAGCGAACAGGTCTCCCGAAAGTCCCAGAACGGGAAGATCCCGGTGAAGACCGCCTGGAGGCCGTGGTTCGCCCGCTCCTCCGGGAGCAGGCTCATCTGCAGGAACCGATCGTACGAGCGGCGCTGAACCCCGATCAGGTCGGGAATCGACAGCGTCGTCTCGATGGTCGAAAAGTCGATCCGCCCGTTGCCGTTGCCGTTGCGGTGACCGTTCTGCGCAACTGAAGTGTCCGTCATGCTTCGATGTCCTCTACGTCAGATCCTCTGTACGAGGTGAAAACGCACGAATGCCGCCCCGGCGCTCGCTTCAGGAAGAAGCCTGGGCGCCGGGTCACGGTTGGCCAGCTCGATTCTACGCCGACCCCGGGAAAGATCGCCAGCCGAAATGGTTACTTGACCTCGGCCTGACCGCCGGCCTCCTCGAGTTTGCCCTTGACCTCTTCGGCCTCTTCCTTCGAGACGCCCTCCTTGACCGCGACCGGCGCCGACTCGACCAGATCCTTGGCCTCCTTGAGGCCGAGGCTGGTGACCTCGCGCACGACCTTGATCACGGCGATCTTCTTGTCGCCGAACGAAGTCAACTGAACGTCGAACTCCGTCTGCTCTTCGGCTTCCTGGGCCTCGCCGGCGCCCGCCATGCCCGCCATCGGGACCGCGGCGGCCGCCGCCGAAACGCCGTAGTGCTCTTCGAGCTCCTTGACCAGAGTGTTGAGCTCCAGGACGGTCATCTCGTCGATCTGTTTGATCAGATCCGCTGCTGCTACTGCCATCTTCTTGGCTCCCCTTATGGTTCACCGGCGCCGTCTCGACGCCGCGTTTCCAACCTCCTTGACAGGGCCGGAATCAGCCCCCACTCTCCTGACTTGCTTCCTTCTGGTTCGCAACCTGGTTCAGCGCGCGCAGGAACTGCGGCGTGATGTCCCCAAGCCCCCGCACGAGCCGCGCGACCGGCGACTGGAGCAGGAACAGGAGCTTCGCCACCAGCGCCTCCCGGCTGGGCAGATTGGCGATCTCCTTGATCGCCTCCGCCGACACCTGCTGGCCGTCCACCAGGCCGGCCTTGAACTCGAGGACCGGCACGTCTTCCGCGAACTCGGTCAGCGTCTTGGCCAGCCCCACCGGATCGTCGTCGCTGTAGGCGATCGCGGTCGGTCCGACCAGGTGATCCGACAGCACCCCGAGACTGCTGTCCTCGAACGCGAGCTTGGCGATCCTGTTCTTGACCACCGAGTACCTGCCGCCCGCCGTCCGCACGCGGCGCCTCAGATCGTTGACCTGCCCCACCGTGATGCCGGAGAACCCCACCAGGAACGCATGCGGCGCGGCCGCCATGTCGCCCTGGTAGCTGGCCAGCAACTCGGCCTTCGTCTCCCGTGTCAGTGCCATCTCTCTCGACCTCCTCGTGACGAGCCCTGCAGGCTAGGTGGCCTCGACCGCTGCGGCTTCGGACGAATCGACCCGCACGCCCGGCCCCATCGTCGAACTCAGATTGACCGAACGCAGGTACGTGCCCTTGGCAGCGCTGGGACGCGCACGCATGATCTCGGAGAGCAACGCCGTCGCGTTCTCCACCAGCCTCTCCGTGTCGAACGAGACCTTGCCGAGCGGCGCGTGGACGACGCCCGCCTTGTCCACGCGGAAGTTGACCTTTCCCGCCTTGATGTCCTCGATCGCCTTCGTCACGTCGGGGGTGACCGTGCCCGTTTTCGGATTCGGCATCAGGCCGCGCGGCCCGAGTACGCGACCGAGTCGGCCGACGACCCGCATCATGTCCGGGGTCGCCACCACGGCGTCGAAGTCCAGCCAGCCGTCCTGGATCCGGCTCGCCAGTTCCTCGCCGCCCACGTGATCCGCGCCCGCCGCCTCGGCTTCCTGCAACTTCTCGCCCGAAGCGAAGACGAGAACCCGCACGGTGCGGCCGGTGCCATGCGGAAGGACCACGGTGCCGCGCACCATCTGGTCCGCGTGCCTGGGATTGACCCCCAACCGGATCGCGATCTCGACGGTCTCGTCGAACTTCGCGAAGCTGCCGTCCTTGATCCGCTGCAGCGCTTCTTCCAGCCCGTGCGGCCGGTCTTCCACCGCCGCCCTTGCTTCCTTGTACTTCCTGCCTCGAATGGCCACGCGCGTTCTCCTCCCGCCGCTCAGGCGACGATCTCCAGGCCCATCGACCGAGCGGTGCCAGCGATGATCCGGCAGGCGCCCTCGAGATCGACCGCGTTCAGATCGGGCATCTTCGTGCGAGCGATCTCCTCGAGCTGGGCCTGAGTCACCGTGCCGACCTTGTCCCGATTCGGTTCGGACGACCCCTTGTCCACCGCCGCCGCCTTGCGCAGCAGCACGGCGGCAGGCGGCGTCTTGGTGATGAACGAGTAGGAGCGGTCCGCGTAGACGGTGATCACGACCGGGATGATCATCCCGGGCTCGCCCTGCGTCCTGGCGTTGAACGCCTTGCAGAAGTCCATGATGTTGAGGCCCGCCTGGCCCAGCGCGGGGCCGACCGGAGGCGCCGGCGTCGCTCCGCCGGCGGGGATCTGCAGTTTGATCTGCCCCATTACTCGCTTGCCTGTCGTTCTCTGCGCCATCACTACCTACCTGTGTTCCAGTCTTCCCGTTTGCTCCAGACGCCTTCCCTCAGGTCTTCTGGACCTGCAGGAACTCGAGCTCCACCGGCGTCTGGCGACCGAAGATGGTGACCATCACCTTGAGCGTGCTGCGTTCGAGGTGCACCTCATCCACGGTGCCCGTGAAGTTGTTGAAGGGGCCGTCGACGATCTTGACCAGCTCGCCCTTCGCGAACACGTACTTCGGCGTCGGCTTGTCCTCGGCCGTCTTCACCTTGTCGATGATCGCCTCGACCTCGTCCTGGCGGAGTGGCGTCGGCTCCTGGCCGGTGCCGACGAAGCCGGTCACCTTGGGCGTGTTCTTGACCAGGTGCCACGCCCGGTCGGAGATCTTCAGCCGCCCGTCGCCGCGCGGTTCGCACTCGATCTCGACCAGAATGTAGCCGGGGAAGAACTTGCGCTGCGTTTCCCGCTTCTTGCCGCCCTTCAGTTCGACGATCGTCTCCGTGGGGATCTTCACCTCGCCGAACGCATCCTCCATCTCCTGAGCGACGGCACGCTGCTTCAGCGTCTGCTCCACCCGCTCCTCGTAGCCCGAGTAGGTGTGCACGATGTACCACTGCCGCGGCGGCCTGGAGGCCTCCCCGGCGACACCCTCCGCGGCCTCTGCGCTGCCCGTGGCTGCCGTTTCGACTTCGCTCATCGCGTGCTCCCCACCGTCGGCCCGATCCCGGATCACTGCCCCAGGAGAAGGGTGTTGAGACCGTTGTAGAGGCGGAGGATCACGACGTCGGCTATCCACAGGAAGATGGCGAAGATGACGCTCGTGATCAGCACCACACCCGTGGTGCCCACGACCTCCTCCCGCGACGGGAAGGTCACCTTCTTCATCTCGGTGCGCACTTCGCCCAGGAAGGCACCGAGCCTGCGGACACTGGCCATCTGAGTTCCTCCGACTCCCTCGTCTATTCCCTGAAATCCGGCCTCCGCCTCGTCCGGACGCCCAAACTGCCTTGCCGTCTACGTCCTCCGAAGGAAGGTCTGGCAGGCCAGGAGGGTCTCGAACCCCCAACCTTCGGTTTTGGAGACCGATGCTCTACCAATTGAGCTACTGGCCTGAATCTCCCAACTCGAGCCTGAATCGCCCTACTCGGCGATGTCGGTGACGGTTCCGGCGCCCACCGTGCGGCCGCCCTCGCGA
>JAPPFP010000004.1 GCA_028877275.1 Acidobacteriota bacterium | reverse complement strand
CCACGGGCGGGTGCGCGCCGCCGACGCTGCGCCGCTACCGCACCGCCTCGGCGAGCGCCGTAACCAGGGCAGCGCGGTGGCGGCTGTACTCCGGGCTGGTCGCGTAGGGCCAGGCGCTGTGGGTCACGATGACGGTGTTGGACGACGGGTCCATCCACAGGAGCTGACCGAAGATGCCCCTGCCCGAGAATACGCCGTCGCCGGACAGCCACCAGAGGTAGCCATAGCCGTCGTAGCCATTGCTGGGGGTCGTCGACTCCTCCATCCAGCCTTCGGGCAGCACCGGTGTGCCGTCGCGCAGGACGCCGCCGTTCATCGCGAAGATCCCGATCCGGGCGTAGTCGCGGAGCGTCGCGTTGATGCAGCAGCCGCCCAGTTCGCCGCCGCCGGGTTCGTGGAGCAGCCAGTTCGCGTCGGCCTCCATGCCGAACGGACCCCAGATCTTGTGCTCCAGGTACGTCGAGAGGTTGTTGCCGATCGCCGCCCGCAGCACGGCGCCGGCCATGTTCGTCTCGCCGGTGTTGTAGTTGAAGACCTCGCCCGGAGGATGGAGCTCCTCCAGCCCCGCCATGTACCGCGTCTGTTGAACGATCGGTCCCGGCAGCGTCGCCACGTCGGACTCGGCGTCCGCGTAGTCCTCGTTCCAGTCGACGCCTGAGGCCATCTGCAGCACGTCCCTGATCGACACCTCGTCGTAGCCGCCGCCCGAAAGCAACGGCAGATACCTCGTCACCGGATCGTCGACGCTGCCGATGTAGCCGTCGGCGATCGCGGCGCCGTAGAGCATCGAGACGACCGACTTCGCGATCGAGAACGAGATCCAGCGGCTGTGCTCGTCGTTGCCCAGGCCGTAGCGCTCGAACACGACCTGGTCATCCTTGACGACCAGGAGGCCTGCGATCCGGCGATCCTGGATGTAGTCCTCGACCGTGAAGGTCTCGCCCTCGACGTCGTAGGTCACTGCCGACAGATCCTGCGGCGCCGGTGCCAGCGGGTACGGATCGTCGGAGGCCTCGAACCAGCGGGCGGCACCGACGAGATCCGCGTTCCGGTAGCCCGCGATCTGCTGCTCCGGTGTCCAGAACAGCACCTGATCCCGCGGCCCCAGATTCTCCAGATCGGGATTCACTGGCTCGGCCGAGCCGGCTGCCTCGGTGTCCGCGACAGGTGCCGCGCAGGCGGCGAACGCCAGCACCATCGCGACTCCCGCGACCAGCCACGAGCTTCTCCACCTTCGCGCACTCACTATCCGTTCACCCCACCTTGCAGACATCTCATCGTCCTCCTTCGATCGGAACGTCTGATCGTACCCCCCGCTGGCCCTCGACAGGCCGGCCCCGGTAGGCTGACTCCCGGTTGCCATGAACGACCAACGATCCACCGTCGATCCAGTTCCCGCCGCTCTCGCCTCGGTTCACACCGCCGGCGGCGAAGAGAGCGTCCGCGAGCTGTTCGAGGCCCGCGGCTGGACAGACGGGCTTCCCATCGCGCCGCCGACGCCACAACGCGTGGCGGCCGCCCTCGAGGCCGCGCTCCTGGAGCCGGGCCAGGTGCTGGGCGTGGAGACGGTCCGCGGCCGGGCGATCACGGCCCAAAAGGCAGCGATCAACGCGGTGATGGCCGGCTGCCGTCCCCGCGACTTCGCGGTCGTGGCCGCCGCCGTGGAAGCGATGTGCGATCCGGCCTTCCTGCTGCACGGAGCCACCTCGAGCACCGGCGGCTGCGCCGTGATGATCATCGTGAACGGTCCGATCCGCCGCGAACTCGGCATGACCGGGACGTTCAACGCGCTCGGCGGCGCCGACCGGGCCTCGCTGGCCATCGGCCGGGCCGTGCGGCTCATCCTCCGCAACCTGCTCGGCGTGCGTCCCGGAGAACTCGACCGCTCCACGCTGGGGCATCCCGGCAAGCTCAGCTACTGCCTGGCCGAGGACGAAGAGGGCTCGCCGTGGCCGTCGACGGGGTCCGACCGCGGCGCACCCGGCGGTGCCTCGACGGTGACCGTCTTCGCCGCCGGTTCGCCCCGGCAGATCATGAACGAGTGGACGACGGACCCGGAGGCCATCCTGGACACGATCGCCTCAGAGATGCGGGCGAATCTCCTCCACTACTCGATCTGGGCCGGCAATCACTGCCTGGTCCTGCCGCCGCAGCTGCGGGACCGCTTCGCCTCCGCCGGCTGGAGCAAGGCGGACATCGGGGACTACCTGCACCGGCACGCCCGGGTGCGGCGCGGCGACTGGGAACGAGTCGGCAAGGCGTCAGTGGTCAGCGACGCGAACCGGAACCAGGAGTACGCGGCGCTCCAGTCACCGGACGATCTGCTGATCGTCGCCGCCGGCGGCCCCGCCGGAGGCTTCGCGGCGGTCATTCCGCCCTGGTTCGGCAATAAGTCCCGGGCGGTGACTGCGGGCGTCAGCTTCTGTCTGGAGTGCTGAGCCTCTCAGCCCTCGCAGGAGGCGCTGAGCAGGTCGGTCAGCGCCGCGCCTGAGGCCAAACCGCGGTAGCGGGCGCAGACCTCGCCGTCCTCCAAGCGGACTACGAAGACCGCTTCCGTCTGGTTCTCCTCCTCGCCGTCCGAGCCGGCAAGCTCCCGCCACGCGTCCGCCCCTTCCTCGACCACCAGAAACGAGTCCTGGCGCGCCGCGGGAACGTCGCCGCGGAGCGCCCGCACCACCATGCGGCGGACGAACCCGGGCGCTCCTTCGAGCACGACCACGGTGTAGACCGACCAGCCGTCGACCCGCGGGTCGTCGTCGAGAACGCGCCGCCACTCCCGCGCGCCGCCGTTCGCGACGCGATGGAAGCTGACGACGAGCAGCGACCGCGCACCCAGGTCATCCATCGCCTCAACCTCGTTCCCGGCGAGGGTCACCGCCCGCGGCATCTCGCCGGACGCGCCGGCGCCAGCGGCGTTCAGCACCAGGCACAGGCCCAGCGCGGTGACGCTCCGCCAACGCATCTAGCTAGGGCGCGCTTCGGAAGCGCATCACGCGATAGCGCCTGGTGCTGGCGAAAGCCTCCGGATCCAGCAGCCGGTCGAGCCGGTCCAGACGGCGGGTCACCGGCCTCGCCAGGCGCCCGGCGGCGCCCCCCAGCCGGGGGAAACGCGACGTCGAGGCATCGCGCAGCAGGTTCAGAATGCCGTGGCCGAAGCGATCCACGATCGCCTGTCCGAGACGGAGCGTCGGCAGCACGGAAGAGGTGACGTCCTCGTCCATCTCCAGCACCAGGCCGGCCGCCTCGGCCCGTTCCAGGAACTCGTCCAGCGGGTGGCCGCTCCTCGGCCTCCCCTCGTCGGACTCCACGGTGAAGTAGTCGCAGAGCAGCACGCTGCCTCCCGGCGCCAGAGATCGTTCGACCGCCTCGAAGAGCTCCTCGAGCCAGACGTACTGCGCCGACTCGCACAGGAACAGGAGGTCGTACCGGCGGTCCGGTTCGAACTCCTGGAACCGGCCCAGGTGAAAGCGTCGCTCCGGCAGCCGCTCGGCGAACAGCCTGCCATGGTAGGGATCGGGCGACAGGCCCTCGACGTCGTAGCCGAGGCCGGTCAACCGCTCGCTGATGGCGCCGGTGCCGCAGCCGACATCGAGCACGGAGGACACGCCGGGCGGCAGCAACTCGAAGAGCCGCGCCACCAGCCGTTCCTGGGCACGACGTAGGCCGGCGACATCGAGCGGATCGTCATCGGCCCAGATCCCGAAGTTCAGGTGCTCCAGGCCGAGGATGCGATGCAGGAACTGCAGCGCGAAGCTCGTCTTCACCTGGCGGGGGCTGTTTCCGTCCGCGGCCCGGCGGAACAACTCCCGACCCTGCGGCCCGGGCCAGCGGCGCGGCGCCGCCGGAACCGGTGCAGGGGCAGAAGCCACGCTCGAGCGCGGAGGTGGCGGGACGATGCGCAAGCTCACCGGGAGGAGAGTGTACCGCCCACGGCGCCCGGGATAGGGTCGCTCCATCGACCGGAAGAGTCATCGCGCCGGCCGGCGCAATCACCCGGCCGCGCGGCACGAGGGAGCCGCCATGAGAAAGCCGCCGCTGATCGTTCTCTTCGTCACTGTCCTGAGCGTCGGGCTTCCTGCCCTCGCCGCGGATCATCCACTGGATCCCCTGAGCCATCAGGAAGTCTGGCGGACCCTGGTGCTGCTGCGCGACGCGGGCCATCTCGACCGGGACACGAAGTTCTCCCAGTTGACGCTCGAGGAGCCGGCCAAGCGGGACGTCCTCGCCTGGAAGGCCGGCGATCCGATGCCCCGCAGGGCCTACGCACTGGTGCGCAGGGACAAGGACTCCTTCGAGGCGATCGTCGACCTGAACGTCGAGGAGGTCGTCTCCTGGGATCAGCTCGAAGGAGTCGAGCCGAACTGGCACGGGGGCGAGTTCGAGGCGCTCACCGACAAGGTGCTGGAGCACCCCGAGTTCCTCGCCGGGCTCGAGGCGCGCGGCATCAGGGATCTCACCTTCGTCGACTGCGGCGCCGGACCGCGCGGCTACTTCGGGTCGGACGAGGAACAGGGCCGCCGCATCGCCCATGTGAGTTGCGGCGAGCCCGACGGCGTCAGCCAGCATGCGATCGAAGGCCTGGTCGCGGTCGTGGACCTCGAATCCGAGGAGATCCTCCGGGTCGTCGACGAGGGCCCCGGCCCGATTCGCGCGGTTCCGACGGACTTTCGCGAGATGCTCGACGAGGAGCGCGAGATCGCGGGGCCGATCGAGGTCCGTCAGCCGCTCGGACCCGGCTTCGAGATCGACGGCTACGAGGTCGCCTGGCAGAACTGGAGTTTCCACCTCCGGCCCGACCAGCGCACCGGCCTCGTCGTCTCCCTGGTCGACTACCGCGAGAGGCCCGAAGCCACGCCCCGGCGAGTGCTCTACCAGGGGTACCTGTCCGAGATCTTCGTGCCCTACATGGACCCCAGGTTCGACTGGTACACGATGAACTTCATCGATGCCGGCGAGTTCGTCGCGGGCGGTCTCGGCAAGCCGTTGATGCGGGGGGACGACTGCCCCGACCACGCCGCCTACATCGACACGACGAAGACCGGCGCCAACGGCCATCCCCGCACCGTACCCGGCACGATCTGCGTGTACGAGCGCGAGACCGGCGATCCGTCCTGGCGGCACTGGTCCTCCGAGCGGCCCGAAAGCCGCAGGAGCCGCGACCTGGTCGTGCGGGTCGGCGGCGTCGTCGGCAACTACGACTACCTGCTCGACTGGATCTTCCGGCAGGACGGTTCGATCGAGGTCCGGGTCGGCGCCACCGGCATCCTCGCCTACGAGACCACGGCCGCCGCCTCCGCCGGCAGGCCCGCACCCGCCGCCGGGCCGGTGAACGCCGGCGCCGCGGATGCCCTGCTCGAGAACGCCTCCGCCGACGCCTACGGGCGCTTCGTGCAGGAGAACGTCGTCGCCATCAACCACGATCACTACTTCAGCTTCCGGCTCGACATCGACGTCGACGGCACGAACAACCGCTTCGTCGCCGACCGCCTGGTCGCCCGCGGCCTTCCCGAGGGGCATCCCCGGCGCAGCCTGTGGGTCCAGGAACCGCGCATCGCTTCGAGCGAACACGAAGCCCGGCTCAACATCGACCTGAACCGGCCCACGCTGTGGCGGGTGCAGAGCACCAACCACAGGAACGCGGTCGGCTACCCCACGAGCTTCCAGGTGATGCCCGGGCGGAACACGAACACGCTGCTGTCGGCGGACGACTATCCGCGGCGGCGCGCGGGATTCATCGACCACCACCTCTGGGTCACGCCGCAGCGCGACGCCGAACGGTTCGCCGCCGGCGACCACCCGACGCTCAGTGAGCCCGGCATGGGATTGCCGGAATGGACGGAGGCCGACCGGCCGATCCAGGACACGGACATCGTCCTCTGGCACACGGTCGGCATGCACCACCTGCCGCGTGCCGAAGACTGGCCCGTCATGCCGACGCTCTGGCACGGCTTCGAGCTCCGGCCGTTCGATTTCTTCGACAGAAACCCCGCGCTCGACCTGCCCTGACCGGTAAACTGCAGGGACCCTTTCCCTGGAGCAGCCACCGACCAGGCCTCGCCGTTCGAGACCTCAAGGGGAGCAACCATGCGCAAGCCGACCCTCCGTCTGACTCTCTGCCTGCTCGCGGCAGCCGCTCTCCCTGCGGCCGCTGCCGACCATCCGCTCGATCAGCTCAGCTACCAGGAAGTCTGGCGCGCGCTCGAGATTCTCCGCGACGCCGGGAGACTCGACGGCGAGACGAGCTTCTCTCAACTCACGCTGAGCGAACCGGCCAAGGACGTCGTCCGCGCCTGGAGAGAGGGCGACGAGATCCCGAGAGCCGCCTACGCGCTCGTTCGCCAGGGCGAGGACACGTTCGAGGCGACGGTCGACCTGAACGCCGGAAGGGTCGCTTCCTGGACGCAGCTTGCCGGCATGCAGCCGAACTGGAGCCTCGGAGAGTTCGGCGCCGTGGTCGGCAAGGTGCTCGAACATCCCGACTTCATCGCCGGCCTCGAGAAGCGGGGCATCACCGACACCAGCTTCCTGGACTGCACGACGATTCCGCCCGGCTACTTCGGCACAGAGGAGGAGAAGGGGCGGCGGCTCGGACACGTTCGCTGCTCCGAGGCGCGGGGCGCCAGGAACACCTGGGCCCGGCAGGTCGAGGGCCTGACCGCCGTGGTCGACCTGACGGCCGGCGAGGTGCTCAGGGTCGTCGACGACGGCGTCGCGCCGATCCCGGATGTCGACGCCGACTACGACCGAACCACGCTCGACCAGCCGCGCCAGATCGCCGGCCCCTTCAGGCTCGATCTGCCCGAGGGCGTCGGCTTCGACATGAACGGCTACCAGGTGAGCTGGCAGAACTGGAGCTTCCACCTGCGGCCCGACCAGCGCACCGGCCTGGTGGTGTCCCTCGTCGACTACCGTCAGAGCCCGGACGCGAATCCTCGCTCGGTCATGTATCAGGGCCAGCTCTCCGAGATCTACGTGCCCTACATGGATCCGGCCTTCGCCTGGTACGCCCGCAACTTCATCGACGCCGGCGAGTTTCCGGCAGGGGGATTGGCCAAGCCGCTGCTGCGAGGCCGGGACTGCCCGGACCACGCGGTCTACATCGACTCGATCAACACGAACGCCCAGGGCCGGCCGCGCACGGTGCCCCGGACCACGTGCATCTACGAGCGCGAAACGGGAGACCCGTCCTGGCGGCACTACGAGGACGAGCAGCCGGACAGCCGCGCGAGCCGCGACCTCGTCGTGCGCACCGCCGCCGTGGTCGGCAACTACGACTACCTGCTCGACTGGATCTTCCGCCAGGACGGCTCGATCGAAGCCCGGGTAGGCGCCACCGGCCTCCTCGAGGTCAAGGCGACGAGTGCCGAGTCGGCCATCCAACCGGCCCCGACGGCCGGCCCGGTGAACGCCGCCGCCGTGGACGCCCTCCGGGCCGCGACGCCCGCCGACGCCTACGGTCGCTTCCTCGACCGCAACGTCATTGGCGTGAACCACGACCACTACTTCAGCTACCGCCTCGACCTCGATGTCGACGGCGCGGACAACCGGTTCGTGGCGGACCGCCTGGTCACGCAGGAGCTTCCGGCCGACCATCCCCGCCGCAGCCTCTGGGTTCAGGAGGCTCACGCCGCGCAGACCGAGCAGGACGCCCAGCTCGACATCGACCTCGCGAAGCCCGCGCTGTGGCGGGTTCTGAGCACAAGCCGCCAGAACG
Organism: Acidobacteriota bacterium; assembly: GCA_028877275.1. Taxonomy (GTDB): domain Bacteria; phylum Acidobacteriota; class Thermoanaerobaculia; order Multivoradales; family Multivoraceae; genus Multivorans. The sequence continues at coordinate 88,510 of JAPPFP010000004.1, read as the reverse complement.
CGGTCGGCTACCCGACGAGCTACCAGTTGATGCCGGGCCGCAACGCCAACCATCTGTTCGTGCCCGACGACTACTCGCTCCGGCGCGCCGGCTTCATCGACCATCACCTCTGGGTGACGCCGTACGACCCGGACGAACGTTTCGCCGCCGGTGACCACCCCACTCTGAGCGAGCCGGGAATGGGCCTGCCGGCCTGGACCGAAGCGAACCGGTCGATCAGCGACGAGGATCTCGTGCTGTGGCACACGGTCGGCATGCACCACCTGCCCCGCGCCGAGGACTGGCCGGTGATGCCGGTGATGTGGCACGGCTTCGAACTGCGGCCGTTCGACTTCTTCGACCGCAACCCGGCGCTCGATCTCCCCTGAGTCCGGGCGCGGAGCGGGCGCGACAAATCTGTCGCACCCAAACACCGGCCGCACATTCCTGTGCGCCGGACGCGGTCGACCACCTCGCCGGATCGGTCCCTGAACCTCTCCAGGGGCCGCGCGGAGGCTCTCGCGTTCGAGCCCAAGTCCTGTTGAACCGGGGCTTTCCGGGTCGCCGCCCGGCCGCCGGCTCACCCGGCGACCGCAACTGTCCCCGACCCGCGCGGTTGGCACGATTCTCGTAACTCCCGGGAACGCCCGCCCCGGAAGAGCCCGCCGCGGGTACGCCTGGCCGACGCTCGGCCCTGGCCAACCGACTACGAGGAGGTACTCGAATGAGCTTCAGAACGCGAGGCCGGACGTTTCGTCTGGGTCCGGCCCTGGGACTGACGTTGCTCCTGGCCCTGCTGGCCGCTTCGCCGGCAGCAGCGCAGGACGGCGTGGACACCGGCGACACGGCGTGGATGCTGGCCGCCAGCGCCCTGGTGCTGCTGATGACGCCGGGACTGGCGTTCTTCTATGGCGGACTGGTCCGCCGCAAGAACGTTCTCTCGATCCTCATGCAGTGCTTCCTGTGCATGGGTCTGATGACCGTGCTCTGGGTCGTCGTCGGCTTCAGTCTCGCCTTCGGTTCCGACGCCCTCGGCGGCGTGATCGGCGGCGGCGACTACTTCCTGTTAAGCGGCCTCGGCTATGAGGTCTGGGACGGCACCGGCATCCCGGCGCCCCTGTTCATGATCTTCCAGGGCATGTTCGCGATCATCACGCCGGCGCTCATGATCGGCGCTTTCGCCGAGCGAATGAAGTTCAGCGCCATCTGCCTGTTCATGGCCGCCTGGCTGCTGGTCGTCTACGCTCCGGTCTGTCACTGGGTCTGGGGCGGTTCGGAAGGCTTCTTCGGCCTCGGCGGCGACGGCGCCCTCGACTTCGCGGGCGGCACCGTGGTCCACATCAACGCCGGCGTTTCCGCCCTGGTCGCGGCGATGGTCCTTGGCCGGCGGCGCGACTATCCGGTGCATACCTCGCCGCCCCACAACCTGCCCTTTGCCGTCCTCGGCACCGGGCTGCTCTGGTTCGGTTGGTTCGGTTTCAACGCCGGCAGCGCCCTCGCGGCGAACGGATCAGCCGCCAACGCCTTCGTCGTCACCCAGGTCGCCACGGCCACTGCAGCCGCCGCCTGGGGTCTGATCGACTGGATCCGCGACTCGAAGCCGACGCTCCTGGGCGTGATCACCGGCGCCGTCGCCGGACTCGTGGCGATCACGCCGGCCTGCGGCTCGGTCAGCGCCATCGGCGCCATCGGCGTCGGCGCCGGCGCTTCCGTGTTCGCCTACCTCGCGGTCACCTGGCTCAAGTCGAAGCTCGGCTACGACGACTCGCTGGACGTGTTCGGCGTCCACGGCGTCGCCGGCATGTGGGGCGCGGTCGCAGCCGGCCTCTGGGCCACGGACATGGTGCCCGGCAACGACGCGAACGGCCTGTTCTACGGCAACGCCGGACAGGTCCTGATTCAGCTCAAGGCCGTTCTCTTCACCATCGTCTGGGCCGCCGTCGTGTCCTTCGTCCTGCTCAAGATCGTCGATCTGATCGTCGGTCTGCGTGTCAGCGACGACGAGGAGCGGATCGGTCTCGACCTCACCGACCACCGCGAAAACGCCTACACCCTGGTTGACTAGGGCCGAAGGAGGAATGACATGAAGTACATCGTGGCAATCGTTCAGCCCGACCGGATGCAGGAGGTCCTCGATCTCCTGGAACAGAAGGAGATTCACCTGCTGACCGTCTCCAACGTGATGGGACGAGGCCGCCAGCGGGGCGTCTCCGAGATCTATCGCGGCCACAAGGAAGCGGGCGCCCTGCTGCGCAAGCTGAAGGTCGAGATCGCGGTGAACGACGACTACGTCGACATCGTGATCGACGCCATCACAAGGGGGGCCAAGACCGGCCGGGTCGGAGACGGCAAGATCTTCGTGATGCCGCTCGAAGAGACGATCCGGATCCGCACGGGCGAAACCGGGAACGTGGCGATCGGCTAGCCCCGGCCATCGCGTAGACCAGGAAGGCGCGTCGCGGGAGCTGCCGCTCCCCGGCGCGCTTTCCTTTTCAGTCCGACAGCCCGTCGAACAGACGCTCGAGCGACCGCATGTGCTCGGCGATCCGGTCCCAGGCGCCCTCCTCGTCCGGCAGCTGTCCGAGGCTGTGCAGCCGCCGTGCCAGGAAGCGGAACTCCCTCGTATCCGCCGGGGGAATCACGAGGTCCTTGCTGTGCCCGCGGACGATCCGCAGGCAGTTGATCACCGCGCGCAGAAGCCGGTAGCCCTCGCTGATCTGCTCGAACTCGTCAGCCGACAGGTGGCCGCGCTCGTGGAGCGCGTGAACCGCGTCGAGGGTGTTCGTCTGCCGCACCTCCGCGTCGCCGGCGCCGGCCGCGATCTGCCGCACCTGGACGAAGTACTCTGCGTCCAGCAGGCCGCCGGCGCTGAACTTGGCGTTCGTCGTACCGCGCGTTGTGAGTTCCGACCGCTGCCGGTTCCTGAGATGCCGGATCCGCGCGACGTCGTGCGGACGCGGATCGAAGACGAACTGCTGGCGGTGCGCCTCCACTCGGCCGGCCAGGTCGGGGTCGCCGGCAACGGTCCGAAGCCGGACGAGCGCCTGACGTTCGTACGGATCGGCCTCGCCATCGAAGCTGTAGTACGAGACGAAGCGCTGAAACGAGGCGGCAAGCGGCGACGAAGCACCGCCCGGCCGCAGCCGCCAGTCGAGTTCGAAGATCCCGTCCCGTTTGGCGCGGATCAACCGCGCCAGCCGCCGCGCCGCCCTCTCGTAGAACTCACCCGCCTGAGCCAGCCGCGACCGTTCAGCGTCCCAGACGAACATCAACTCGATGTCCGACGCGTACCCGAGATCGCGTCCACCCCACTTGCCAAGCGCGCACAGGCACCAGGCTCCGGGCTCCGCCCCGTCCCTTGCCGTCTCGCCGACCGCTTCGGCCGCCGCCCGCGTGAGCACGACATCGGAGAGCGTCGAGAGTTCTTCGCCGAAGTCGCTGAAGCGCTCGATGCGTCGCGTCAGGTGCCGCATGTCGATCCGCCCGATCTCGTCGTCCTTGAAGCGGTTGAGGGCCTCGTCCGGCGCCTCCTGTGCTTCGAGCGCGGCATCGAGGCGGCTCTCCAGGTTCTTCCGTCCGGCGCCCAGGTCGAGATCGGCCATGCCTTCGAGTAACGGCATCAGGTTCTCGTGCTGCCGGCGCAGGAACTCCTCCCAAAGCCAGGTGCCGGCCCCCAACACGCGCGCCAGTTCGTCGAGCGACGACGCCAGGGCCTGCGTCGGATCGGCAACCTGCTCGCAGGCCGCGTCGATCAAGGCCCCGAACTGCCGCAGGGCGAGCTGCGGGTTCGGGGCCACCGCCAGCCGCCGCGCGAACTGCTTCATCAGCGTCACCGTGAGCCGGAGATGGTCGACGCCGATGCGGTCCTCGATCTTTCCGCCGCTCCGCGTGGTCACGAACAGGCGATCGCGGACTTCGCCGTCGACCGTGTCGAACTCCACCTTGTCGATCCAGTAGTCCCGGGTCGAGAGAACGTTGGCGAACTCGAAGAGGAACATGAAGCTGTCGGGACTTCGGATCTCGAGAACCGTGCAGTGCTCATCCGACTCGTTGTCGACCGAGATCGATATGGGAGGCATGACCTGTTCCGCATCCGCGTCCGGATCGGTCAGGCGGGCGGCCTCCATCACGCGGAGGGTCAGTTCCTCGTTGGCGCGCTGAGCGTCACCCTCGGCCAGCAGGCCGAGAAGCCTGTTCAGATCCCGCTCGAAGTCGGTCCACGAGAAGACGCGGGAAGCGTGAGCCGGGGCAGGCTGAACTTCCGCGGAGTACACGATGCGCGTGGGGCCATGCATAGATGGCCGCGGTTTCTGTTCCCTGCGACGACGCTGACGGCCGCGCCGGTCGCGCGTCCCCGGCGAACGACGCCGCTCCGCCCTTCCGGCCCGCCGGTAGAACTCCATGTCGCCCGCGTCCTGGTAGGTGTAGGAACTGCCGCTCAGGATCGATTGGCCGTAGGCCGCGAGCAGGCCGCAGATCTTGGCGAACTCCCCCTGGTAGTCATTGGCCACCACCGTCACCCGGCGGGTCGAACCGACGTGCCGCACGTCGACCCGGCACAATCGCTCGCCGTCGAGTTCGTGGATCAGCTTCACGTGGCGCGCAACCTCCTCCACCGGGTGAGCGAGAAAGTAGGCACTCTCGAGGCGCTGGAAGTGCTCGTCGATGAGCTCCGCCGGCAGGTCGGGGCAGCGTTCCCGCACCTGGTGCTTGCGTTCCAGGAAGTCGATCGTCTCGTCGAAGAACTCGCCGAAGATGCGCCGCACTTCGGCCGCCGTCTCTTCGTAGCGGCCGCCCAGATCGAGCGTGTCGAGCGGCTGGCGCAGTGCGAAGGCAACCCGCCACTGGAATGTCGCCCACTGTTTCGGCTCTCGCGGAAGCTGGCGTACCGGCAGGTCGCGTTCCAACTGCAACACGTGCTCGACGACCCGCAGGAAGATGTAGGCCTCGCGCAACCGGTCGTACTCCTCCTTCGTGATGACGCGGTGCGCCCGCAGCCGCGACATGGCCCGCAGCGTGTTCGGCGAGCGCAGGCTCTTGTTGGAAGCACCGTGGTAAAGCTGCAGCAGCTGGACGATGAACTCGATGTCGCGGATGCTGCCGGCGCCGAGCTTGACGTTGCCGACCTCCGTGCCCTTGGAGCGGAGCGACTTCTCGATCATCTGCTTCATCTCGAAGACCTCCCGCAGGAGGGTCTCCGGCGATCTTTCCGGATCGAAGACGAAACGCCGGGTACCGTCGATCAGTGCCCTGGCCGCGGCCGCGTCGCCACCGGCGAAGCGCGCCTTGATCAGCGCCTGGAACGTCCAGTTCATCCCGTAGCGCTCGTAGAAGCGGAGGTACTGCCCCACCGTCCGCACCAGGGGGCCCATCTTCCCCTCCGGTCGCAACCGCATGTCCACGCGGAAGACGAAGCCGTCGCCCGTGTTGTCGGAGATCAGGCGAATGAACTGCGGCGCCTGCCGCTGCAACCGGTGCAGGGCCTCCTGGTCGACGTCGTCCGAAGCCACGAACAGGGCATCGATGTCCGAGCTGTAGTTGACTTCCAGCCCGCCCCACTTGCCCATCGCGATCACCGCGAACGGCTCCCTGTCCAGGCCGGTCGCATCGAGCGCCCGCTGGACGCAGACGTCCGCCACCTGGGAGATCTTCTGCGTCGTCGCGGCAAAGTCGTCGAGGCCGCTGAAGTCGGCGACCGCGACCCGGATCAGCTCGCGATAGCGAAGCACGCGGAGCCAGCGGCGGACGTCCTCCTCCGGCTCCGGCCGGAGCGCCGCCATGCGCTCGCGCTGCTCGTCCACCGATTCCTGCTCGACGGGAAAGAGCCCCTCATCCGCGTCCGGATGCGCATCGAGCCAGCGGGCGTAGGCCGGCGCGTACTCGCGCAGGATGTCGCGCTGCGAGAGCGCGAGCGTCTCCCGCGGATCCTCGGCGTTCTCGATGTCCATGGCCGCGAAGGCCTCGATCGCTTGCTCAAGGCGCGAGTTCACGGCGGTTTCTCCTCATCGCTGGCCCGCCGACAGCGGCGGAGGCAGGATGCTAGCGAACGGTGCGACCGCAAGTTGGACATCGCCGGTATGGTTCACGAAGTCCTGACGGGGGAGTTCGCCATGAGATCAGCTATCGGCATCGCCTGCTCGCTACTCGCTTTCACCTTCATCGACGCGGCCGCGGCACAGTCGCACCCCGGCCCTGCCGGCGGCTATCTCAACCCGCCGCGGGAGATCGTCGACATCCTCGACGCGCCGCCGACTCCCGGCGTGCTCGTCAGCCCGAACCGGGACGTCATCGTGCTGACGGAGCGACGGAGCATGCCGCCGATCTCCTGGCAGGCGCGGCCGCTTGAGCGTCTGGCTGGTTACCGGATCGATCCGCGCAACAGCGGCCCGTGGCGGGCGCCCGAGACCTCAGCGCTGACGCTTCGACGAATCGACGGCGAGCCGATCGACGCCGGCGTCCGGATCGACGCGCCCCGCGGCACGACGCTCGGTTGGCCGCAGTTCTCTCCCGACGGCTCCCACCTCTCCTACGCCGTCCTCCGCGACACGGGGATCGAGCTCTGGGTCGTCGACATCGGAAGTGGCAAGCCGAGAGCGCTGACCTCGGCGTCGCTCAATGCGACGTGGGGGAACCCTTGCCAGTGGCTGTTCGATTCGAGCGGCGTCCTCTGCCGCTTCCGAATGCCCGGCAGGGGCGCGCCACCCTCGCCACCGCGGCAGCCCGACGGACCGAACATCCAGGAGCACGACGGGCGCCTGTCGCCGGTACGCACCTACCAGGATCTGCTCTCCAACCCCTACGACGAAGCGCTGTTCGAGTACCACTTCACGAGCCGGATCGAGACCGTCGACCTGGCCACCGGATCGAGGACCTCGATCGGCGAACCCGGGCTCTTCATGCGCGTTTCCGGCGCTCCCGACGGCCGCCACGTCCTCGTGGAGCGTCTCGAGCGGCCGTTCTCGTGGCTGCACCCCGCGAGCCGTTTCCCGCGTGCGGTCGAGGTGTGGGCCCGGGACGGCGGCAACGCCGCAACGGTGGCGACCCTGCCGCTGGCCGACGCCGTGCCGATCGGCGGCGTTCCCACCGGGCCGCGTGGTCACCGCTGGAATCCCACGGCGCCGGCCACGCTCGTCTGGAGCGAGGCGCAGGACGGCGGCGACCCGAAGGCCGAGGTTCCGCACCGCGACTACGTGTTCGCACTCGACGCGCCGTTTGACGGCGAACCGCGGGAGTTGACGCGCACGGAACACCGCTTCGCCGGCGTCGCCTGGACAGCCGACGGCACGGCGCTCGTCAACGAGTTCGACCGCGAGACCCGCTGGACCCGCACGTCCCTGCTCGACGTCGGCGGCGACGAGCCGCGGACGCTGTTCGACCGCAGCGCCGAGGATCGCTACGGCGATCCGGGCTTCCCGTGGCAGCGGCCTGGAGGCGGCACCGCTAGTTCCGTGGTCTTGCAGGACGGCAAGAGCATCTACCTCGTGGGCCGGGGAGCGTCACCCGAAGGCGACCTGCCCTTCGTCGACCGTCTGAACCTCGACACCCTGGCCGGCGAGCGCCTGTTCCGCAGCGACGCCGGGACCTACGAAACGCCGGTTGCCGTGCTGGCAGCGGACGGCGGTTCGCTCCTGACCCGACGCGAGAGCACGACCGAGCCGCCCAACTACTTCGCGACGAACCTCTCGACAGGCGACCGGCGCGCCCTGACCGACTTCAGCGACCCGGCGCCGATCCTCCGGCAGGTCGAGAAGCGGCTGCTGACCTACGAGCGGGAGGACGGCGTCGGCCTGTCGGCGACCCTCTACCTGCCGCCCAGCTACCAGGAGGGCGACCGCCCGCCGATGCTGCTCTGGGCCTATCCGCGCGAGTTCACCAACGTCAACGCGGCAAGCCAGGTGACCGGCTCGCCCCACCGGTTCACGACCCTGCGCGGCGCCTCTCACCTTCTGCTGCTGACCCAGGGCTACGCGATCCTGGACGGACCGACGATGCCAATCGTCGGCGAGGGAGAGACGGCGAACGACACCTACGTCGAACAACTCGTCTCGAGCGCCAGGGCGGCGATCGACAAGGTCGTCGAACTCGGCGTCGCCGACCCCGATCGGATCGCCGTCGGCGGCCACAGCTACGGCGCCTTCATGACCGCCAACCTGCTCGCCCACTCCGACCTGTTCGCGGCCGGCATCGCCCGCAGCGGCGCCTACAACCGGTCACTCACCCCGTTCGGCTTCCAGAACGAACGCCGCACCTTCTGGGAAGCCCAGCACATCTACGCCGCGATGTCGCCGTTCTTCCACGCCGAGAAGGTGAACGAACCGATCCTGCTCACTCACGGCGAGATCGACAACAACTCCGGCACCTTCCCGATCCAGTCCGAACGCTTCTACCAGGCCCTGAAGGGCCACGGCGCCACGGTGCGCTACGTCACGATGCCCCACGAGTCTCACGGCTACGCGGCGCGGGAGTCGGTGCTACATGTCGTAGCCGAAATGCTGAACTGGTGCGACCGCTACCTGGGCGAGGGGCAGTAAAGCAGGGCCGGGGAGCAGGGCCGCGTCGGCGGACTCCTCGATGACCCGGTCGAGCTCCAGCTCGACGCTCCCCGCGTCGGGCGGCGTCTCGACCTCGCCCGTCGTTACGAGGTCGAGCAACCGGCCCTCCTCGTCGAAGGCGCGGTAGATCGCTCCTTCGCGCGACAGCTCGGCCATCCAGAAGTGCGGCTCGCTCGCCGAGCGCTCGATGTACCAGCGTTCCTCGGCGTCGACGGTCCGCGCGTCCATGCCCATGCAGCCGTCGCCCAGGTAGAGCACGCCCTCACCCTCCCCGACCACTTCGCCGAGCCGGATCGGATGGCTGCGCTTCAAGACATGGTCGTGGTTCTCCAGCGCCACCGTCAACCGGCCCCGATGGAAGACCTCCTCCCACGCCTCCCGACCCTCGGCCGAACCCTCGTACGACCGGTGAGCCGGATAGAGGGGGACATGGTAGAGCGCGAGTCTGGTCGGCAGGTCCGTGTCGGCCTCCATGTGCGCCGCCAGCCACGCTGCCTGGTCCTGATAAGACACCAGGTGACCGCTGTCGAGCACGTACAGGGCTCCCACCGAGCCCAGATCCCGCCGGAAGTACGTTGCTCCGCCGTCGTCCGGCGCGCCTCCGACGCCCTGGTTCTGGGCGAACAGCCCGAAGAAGAACGGTGCCTTCTGCTCCGCCGGCGCCGACACGGGAACCCCGCCGTCGCGGCCGACGTTGACCTCGTGGTTGCCGATCGCCAGCACCATCGGAACCGTGTGGCCTTCCGGCGTGACCAGTGCCTCGGTGACGTACTCGAGCCACGTCCGCCAGCGCGGCCACCTCGAAACGAGCCCGTTCGCGTAGGCCAGGTCGCCGCCGATGACGAGCATGTGCGGCGACTGCCCCGCCGCCTCAGCCAGAAGCGCCAGCGAAAGCGGTTCCGTGCCAACGTCGCCGCCCGCCGCCAGACGCACCGGGCCATCGCGCGGCACGGTACGGAAGCTGCGCACGTTGCCCAGGGGCCGGCCCTCGGCCGTTGTCGTGAAGTCGTAGCTGGCGCCGGGTTCCAGGTCGCGCAGTTCGAAGTGGAACACGCGAACGCCCGGGACGCCTTCAATCTCGACGGCTGTCCCCGCAACCGAGGAGGCCTGACCCTCCGTCCCCGACGGACGGCATTCGACGCTTGCCGCCCGTGGCAGTCTCTGGTCCGAGCCCTCCGCCTCGACGACCAGGTTCACGGTCATTGTCGTCGACGTGTCGCCCTGCCAGGTCAGGTGGACCGAGTGCCAGGGCGGCTCGCCGCCGGGGGCGGAACATCCCGCAACGAGGAGCGCCGCGAGAAGGACGGTCGATGGCGTTGAGAGTCGCAGACGTCGAACACTAGCGCGAAAGAAGCTACGGTGCGGCTTCACGGAGTTGCTCCATCACGGCCTGCGCATTCTCCGGCCGCCCGAGGTGCAGTCCCATCCCGGGCATCGGCGCCACCGGAACGAGAACGCGAGCGACCCCGAGCTCGGCGAGCGATCGCAGGCTCGACAGGTCCTCGCCGATGCCCGTCGTGATCTCGAGCGCGGCCGGATCGCGGCCGTGCTCGGCGGCGACATCCCGGGCGAGGCCGATCAGTTCGGCCGAGGCCCCCCGCGCGGGGAAGAACCCGTCTCCCAGCCGGCCGGCGCGCCGCGCCGCCGGCTTCGAGTGGCCGCCGACGATGATCGGGACGCTGCCGGTGACCGGCTGCGGGCGGCAATACGCGGCGTCGAAGTGAACGTACTCGCCGTGGTAGGTCGGACGTTCGGCGCCCCAGAGCTCGCGCATCGCCTCGATGTACTCGTCGGTCCGGCGCCCCCGATCGGCGAAGGGAGCGCCGATCGCGTCGAACTCCTCCTTCAGCCAACCGACGCCGATCCCCAGCAGGAGCCGCCCTCCGGTCAGATGGTCGAGTGTCGCGATCTGCTTGGCCGCCACCACCGGATTGTGCTGGGGCACGATCAGGATCCCGGTGCCGAAGCGGATCCGCCGCGTCCGCGAGGCGACGAAGGCCATCCAGATCAACGGGTCGGGCAGGTCGAAATCGTCGCGGCCGCCGGCCATCTTGCCGTCCGGCGAATAGGGGTACGCCGACTCGTAGCCGCCGGGCACCACCGTGTGCTCGACCGTCCAGATCGACTCGAAGCCCGCCTCGTCCGCCGCAACCGCCAACTCCACCGCCAGGCCGGGGTCGACGAAGCGACCCGTGTTGCAGTACCTGAGTCCGAATCTCATAGGCGACGCAGTGTAGCCCGCTCCTCCGCTACGATGCCGGCGGTGCGCGAAGCCGCGGGCAAGAGGAAGGTCGCCGACATCGATTGGCGATCGTGGCGGGCCGTCGACAAGGCAACGCTGACCTTCGTCCTCGACGAGGAACGCGTTCTCCTGATCCGCAAGAAGCGGGGCCTGGGCGCCGGCAAGGTGAACGGCCCCGGCGGCCGCCTCGAACCGGGCGAAGAACCGATCGTCTGCGCGGTCCGCGAAGTCGAGGAAGAGGTCGGCATCACGCCACTCGACCTCGAGTACAGGGGCGAGAACCTGTTCCAGTTCGTCGACGGCTACTCCATCCACGTCTACGCGTTCACGGCGTGCGGGTACCGCGGTGAACTCCGCGAGACCGAGGAAGCCACGCCCATGTGGACGGACCTGGACTCCATCCCCTACGACGAGATGTGGGAGGACGACCGGCTCTGGTTGCCCCACTCCCTCAGCGGCCTGAAACCGCAAGGCCGGTACATCTTCGACGGCGACCGCATGCTGGACTGGGAACTCGAAGTCGACGGCGAGCTCTATCGTCCTGAACGGCAGCAGCCGGCGCATCCCTAGCGGAACGAGAACGTCCCGGCGGCCGGGCGAGTACTTGGGTTCCCGTGCCCAGAGAGGACTTGAAGATAACTGAGAATCGAGTATCATCTCTCCCATGGAGAGAGCCAAGCAGCAACTGACCGTCCTGCGAGCCCTTGCCGAGGCGGACGGCCCCCTATCCGCCAGGGAACTGTGGAGCCGTCTTAGCGGAACGGGTGTCGGTCTCGCCACGGTCTACCGCGCCCTCCAACGGGGTGTCGAGGAAGGCATGCTGGAGTCGGTCGAGCTGTTGGGCGGCGGCGTTCGGTACGAGCCAAAGGACCGCGAGCATCACCACTACTTTCTCTGCTCGACCTGCGACCACGCGTTCGACCTCTTCGGCTGCGTCGAGGGTCTCGAGTCCCTGGTTCCCGACGGGTTTCAGATGATGGGACATGAGGTGGTGTTGCTCGGAACCTGCGATGGGTGTGGCACTGCGGCATGACAGTCGCCCACGCCGGGGAGGACGCTGATGCACCTGGCGGAAGGCGTGCTACCGCTGAGCCATGCTGTCGGCTGGAGCGCCCTGGCCGCACCCGCCGTGGTCTGGAGCCTTCGTGACGAGCAACGAACGCGACCCGACATGCCGTCCTCCACGGTCATCATGGCGGGCGCCACGAGCCTGCTCTTCGCCGGCACTCTGCTGCCGCTACCGGTTCCCGTCGCAGGCGTAACCGGCCACATCTGCCTTACGCCGGTGCTCGCCCTGATCGTCGGCGTTCCCCGCATCGTGTGGCCCACGTTCTTCGTGCTCCTGCTGCAGGCGGTCTTCTTCGCCCACGGCGGGCTGACGACACTGGGGGTCAACATCCTGACCCTCGGACTGCTGGGGCCTCTGACGACCGTTGGGCTCTGGGCCTTGCTCCGCCGGCTCGGCGTCGACGGGGCTCTCGGCCTCGGTCTCGCATGCGGCGTCGGTGGCGTGAGCGTGTACGTGGCGGACGCCGTCGTGCTCGCCGCGGCATTGTCCGATGTGGCGGCGCCTGCAACGACCTTCGGCGCGGCGCTGATCGGGTTGGCTCCGGTCCAGATCCCCCTGGCGGTGCTTGAAGCCGTCGCCTCCGTCGGCATCGTACGGCTGCTGGCCACACGCCGGCCAGACCTCCTGCCGAACTCGCTGAGGAGGGTTCGCACCGTGTCCGCGCCCCTTGCATTCGGAAAGGGGCGAGATGCACTTCCACGCTGAGCACTCCCTGTTCTTCGAGCGCCCTCAGCCCCCATGGGTTGCGCCCTCGGGTATCGCACTGACCGGCAGCGTGCTGATCGTCAACGCAGGCGCGCAGAGTACCGCCCTCTCCCTGACCGGCTCCGGGATCGGCGCGGTGCTTCTGCTGGTCGCACATGCCCATGGACGCCGGAGGATCAAGCCTGCCCTCGCGTGGACCCTGGCGGTCGTGGCGCTGGCACTGCTCGGCGGGGTCGCCCTGGATGCCAACACGGACGTCATCGTCCAAACAGGCGCCAGGGTCCTGTGCGGCGCCATCTGGATCCTCTGGCTGGGCACTCAGGTCGACTGGGCGTCGCTGCGACAACTCCTGCTTCGGATTCAGACTCCCGAGGGCGTCGTGGCCAGCCTCGACCACGCGCTCATGCACGGTGTTCTCGCCCAGCGTGAGTGGGTCCAGCGGCGTGACGCGGCCCGTGTCCGCCTGGGGTCACCGCGCTTGCCTGTCGCCGCCTGGGGGCCGCTGGTCGGCGAAGGCGCCTTGCACGCCTTCACGCGCCTCGAAGGCTCGGAGGAGAACGCACTGCTGCGTAGTGCCTCCAGCGAAGACGCTCGGCCTCATGACGGCGTCCACCTCGATGCCATCGACGTCGAACGCGGTGGGCACCTCGTGCTCCAGCAGCTCGAACTTCGCCTCGAGAGAACAGAGTGGCTGCTCGTGCTCGGACCAAGTGGAGCCGGAAAGTCGAGCCTGTTGCGCCTGCTCGCGGGGCTCGACGGACCCACGCAAGGAACGATGACGCGCTTGGGAAACCGAGTGTCGCCCGATACGACGCTCCGCGACCGGCTCCACGGACGCGTGGCCCTTCTCGGCCAGAACCCGGAGCACCACTTCATCGCAAGCACGGTTGCCGAGGACATCGCCTGGGGCCTGCTTCGCCGTGGCGTTGCGCCAGAGGAGGCGCGATGTCGATCCTGCGAGGTGGCGATGGCCTTGCGCATCGACGATCTGCTGCAGCGTCCGTGTCATCAGCTCAGTTTCGGGGAGCAGCGCCGCGTTGCGCTCGCCGGTCTCCTCGTTCTCGAGCCCGAGTTGCTGCTCCTCGACGAGCCCACGGCCGGGCTCGATCACGTCGCGGCCCTTGAGCTGCGCACGCTCGTTGCCGAGGCCGTACGCCGAACGAACGCTACGTGCGTCTGGGCAACCCACTGTCTTCACTCACTGCCAGCCCAGGCAACGCGCGTCATCCTGCTGCGAGACCGGCGGGTGCTCTTCGACGGGTCGACGGCAGAAGGGCTGTCGAAACCGTGGCTGATCCAGGCTGGTCTCGCCGTCTAGAGAAACCGAGGAGTACTAGATGAACGCAACCCGAAAGATACCTGTCACGATCCTCACCGGCTTCCTCGGATCCGGCAAGACGACCCTGCTGAACCGGATCCTGAGGGAGGAACACGGCAAACGCATCGCCGTGATCGAAAACGAATTCGGAGAGGTCGGTATCGACCAGGCGCTCGTCATCAACGCTGACGAGGAGATCTTCGAGATGTCGAACGGCTGCATCTGCTGCACGGTGCGCGGAGACCTGATTCGCGTGCTTGGCAACCTCATGAAGCGCAGGGACAAGTTCGACTACGTCCTGGTGGAAACCACGGGGCTCGCGGATCCCGGTCCCGTCGCCCAGACCTTCTTCATGGACGACGAGATTCGCGCGGAGTTCGAGCTGGACGGGATCGTCACGCTTGTCGACGCAGCCCACATCGAGCAGCAGCTCGGCCGAAGCGACGAGAGCACGGAGCAGGTCGCGTTCGCGGACGTCCTCGTTCTCAACAAGACGGACCTCGTCGACGACGACGCGCTCGACAAGATCGAGGTCCGGCTCCGGGACATGAACCGGATGGCGAGAGTCATCCGCAGCCAGATGGCGGACGTCTCCGTCGAGACGGTGCTCAACCTCGCCGCCTTCGACCTGGACCAGGCGCTTGAGCGTCGTCCCACTTTTCTCGAGCCGGAGTACCCGTTCGAATGGACCGGCGTCTACTCGCTCGACACCGGCCGCTACGAACTCAGCCTGGCCGAGGGACCTGATCCGGCGATGTCTCTCGTCATCGTGCCGGACCAGGGCACGGATGACTCCGCACTTCGTGAAGGCGCGGAGTGGTGTGTGCGTCGGTACGCCGAACCCGCGGATGACATTCGTCCGGGGGACGAGATTCCGGTCGGAAAGCACCTGAACCTCCTGCTTGACTCCCCGGGACGCAAGTCGTTCTTCCTGGAAGTCGATACGCAGGCGAGCGTGGGCCTCTACGCCCAGCACACCGCGGAGGAGTTCGACCTCCAACTGACGAACGGCGCCCCCCACGTCAACGGAGCGGTTCCCGCCGAGGTCGAGCGAACCTGGGTCGCACAGCACGAGCACGACGACGAAGTGGGCTCGATCGCGATCGAGGCGGAGGGCGACGTCGACCCCGGCAGGCTCAACGCGTGGCTTGGCGAACTCCTCCGTGAACGCGGGGTGGACATCTTCCGTATGAAGGGGTTCATCAGCCTCGCGGATGAGGCGCGTCGCTTCGTCTTCCAGGGGGTTCACATGCTCTTCGACGGACAGCCGGATCGTCCATGGGGCGACACTCCCCGTCGCAATCAGCTCATCTTCATCGGCCGCAACCTCGACGAGCGCTCGATACGGCTGGGATTCGAGGCATGCCTGATCTGAATGGCGGCAGTCCGAAGGGTGTCCTTCGCCCGGGCTGGTCAGCGGAGGTCGGTGACTACGCTATCGCCGGTGGGTGGACCCCGCGCGGTGAGGCGCTGGTGGTCGGAGATGCCGCGGGTGGCGTCTACGCGTTCGACGGCAAGTCCGGCGCCACCATCTGGGCGCAGCGCGAAGCCCATGAAGGTGGAGTGCTCGCGCTGGCAATGCAGCCGAACCGAGCCGCGTTCGCAACGGCCGGCCAGGATGGCCGAGTCCTGGTCTGGAGTGCCGCCGATGGTCGGGTCGACCACGCTATCGACGTCGGAAGCGGTTGGGTGGAGAACCTGGCGTGGTCACCGGACGGCCAGCGCCTGGCCGCCTCCTGCTCCCGGGAGGTCCACGCGTACGGCGCCGATGGAACCGAGGTCCGCCGATTCGACACTCATCCCAGCACCGTCAGCGCGGTCGCGTGGTCCAGCGCAGAGGAACTGGCCACAGCCTGCTACGGCCGGGTGACGTTCTTCAACGCGTCCACCGGGACGGTTCGCCAGAGACTGGAGTGGAAAGGCTCTCTGGTGTCGATGGTACTGAGCCCGGACGGCGACATCGTGGCCTGCGGCAGCCAGGACAACTCGGTGCACTTCTGGCGTCGCTCCACGGAGCAGGACTCGATGATGTCGGGCTATCCCGGCAAACCGTCGGCCCTGGCCTTTGATGACACCGGCACGCTCCTGGCCACAGGCGGAGGGGAGGCGGTGACGGTCTGGAGCTTCCAGGGGAAAGGCCCCGAAGGCACGCGGCCCGGCGTTCTGGAACTTCACTTTGGGGCGGTTACAACGCTCGCCTTCGCTCGCGGGGGGAGGCGCCTCGCCTCCGGAGCTCGGGATGGCGCGGTCGTCGTGTGGTCACTTGGGCGCAACGGACAAGGCGATCCGGTAGGAATCGCGCCTGTCGCGGACGTTGTCGGCGCCGTGTACTGGCGACCAGATGGACGCGCGCTGGCCGCGCTGGACGCCCAGGGCGGCGCGACGACCTGGCGAGTCGGCTGAACGAGGCCCCGAACTCCACGTCGCAGCCCGATCGCCGCAGCAATGACTCAAGCGTCGGCCTCGCCGACGACGAACAGCATGACCCTTGCATCACAGGAGAAAGACCAATGCAACACCAGAAAAACCCACTCAACCCGTTTCATCTACTCCCGGCGGTCCTGCTCGCTGCTCTAGCCACAGCCGCGGGACTGGATGCCGAGGAAAACACCACGTCACGCCAGAGAGCGAGCGAGGGTGACCAGGTCGGCGCGGTCGATTCCCCCGCCGACGGTGAACCCCAAGACGAAACCACGGTGACCGATCGGATCACTGTCTATGGCAAGCCAGTCAACCCTGCCAGCACGACAGGCAGTCGGCTGGAGCTCACCGTCATGGAAACCCCGGCGACAGTCGACATCATCGACGGAGATTCGATCCGTGAGCGGCTGGACACGAGTGTGATGGAGGCCGTCACCCGCTCCGCCGGCTTCACCAACGATGGACACCCCGGCAATGGCAGCCAGAACATCGCCGCCAGGGGCTTTCGTGGTCAGGGCACCGTCACCAAGATGTTCGACGGCACGAACTACTACAACGCATTCAACACCCTCACCTTCCCCTTCGACACCTGGGGCATCGAGCGCATCGAGGTACTGAAGGGCCCCGCCTCCGTGCTCTACGGCGAAGGCGGTATCGGTGGCGCGTACAACGTCATCCCCAAGCGACCACAGCAGGACCCCAGCGGCGACCTGCGGGTATCCGTCGGCGAGAATGACACCCGTTTTCTCGGACTCGGCCTGACCGGCGGCCTCGCCGACAACGTCGCCTACCGGCTCGACTACAGCAACAACCAGTCCGACAATTGGGTGGACAGGGGCGACAGCAAGACCGAGATGATCTCCGCCTCGCTCCTGTGGCAAGTCACCGACGACTTCTCGCTGACAGGCCGGTACGATCACGGCGACCAGGAACCCATGCGGTACTTCGGGACGCCACTGGTCGACGGGGCCTTCCCAACCGAGTTGATCGAGAGCAACTTCGATGTCACGGACGGGCGGGTCCGCTACGAGGATGGGGTTGCCCGCCTCAGAGCCGACTGGAACATCAGTGAACGCCTGTCCATGCAGTCGGAGCTGTACCGGCTCACCAGCGATCGTTTCTGGAAGACGCTCGACTACTTCCAGTACGACCGGCCCTCAGCCACGGTGAACCGGTCCTCACCCCTGGTCATCGCCCATGACATCGAGCACGACGGATTCCGCACCAACTTCGTGCTCGATACCGGGAATGACAGGCGCCAGGTCAAGACCTCGGCAGGCTTCGAGATCAACGACCTCACCTTCGCGCGGGCGACCAACTTCGGCGGTGCGAACCCCAATGGTGTCGACTGGAACAATGACTTCGACATCGTCAACGCCTTCGACTTCAACCCCGGCGTGTTCTCGGACATCACCGACGCGCAGGACAGAACGGAGATCATCTCCGACGTCGCCCAACTCGCGGTGTTCGCCGAGAGCCAGATTGGCCTCACCAGATCACTGACGCTCGTCCTGGGCCTGCGCCACGAGGACGTCGAGACGGATTACGAGGATGTAAGCAATCCTCCGATCTTCGATCAAAGCGTGGACGCCCTGACGGGCCGGGCGGGGCTGACCCTTGACCTGCGCGGCGATACCGTGCTCTACGGCCAGTACACCACGGGTGCGACCCACCCGAGTAACAGTATCGTGCAGACCACGCCGAGGAATCGGGAAGTGGATTTCATCAGGAGCGAGCAGGTGGAAGTCGGCATCAAGCAACAGCTCCTGGACCGGCGTCTGTCCTGGAGCGCGGCCCTGTTCGACATCGTCAAGAACAACCT
Source organism: Acidobacteriota bacterium (assembly GCA_028877275.1). Classification (GTDB taxonomy): domain Bacteria; phylum Acidobacteriota; class Thermoanaerobaculia; order Multivoradales; family Multivoraceae; genus Multivorans. The sequence continues at coordinate 70,402 of JAPPFP010000004.1, read as the reverse complement.
GATTGAAGACGATCCGGATTCGCTCAACCCGGAAGACGTGATCGTCATTCCGGAGCAGACTTCCCAGGGTGTTGAGTTCAGCCTCACAGCCGCGCTGGCCGATGCCCTGACGTTGACAGCCACCGGTGTGCTTCTGGATGCGGAAACGGATACCGGTGAGACACCAAGAGAGGTGCCTGAAGAGACCTTCAACCTGGGGCTCGTCTGGGCTCCTCTCGGAAAGCTGCAGTTCTCGGCTGACGCCCGCTATGTCGGCGAGCGCGCTCATCCTGACAACCCGATTCCCTCGTACACGGTCGTTGACGCCTCAGCACGCTGGCGCTTCAATGAGGACCTTTCCGTCGCCATGCGCGTCGACAACGTGTTTGACGAGCTCTACGCCGTTTCCGCGTACTACTGGCCCAATACCTGGCTTGTCGGCAAGCCCCGCACGGTCAGCCTGACCCTGGATTACGACTTCTTCTAGTCAACGATCCTGTCGGACGCACTGGACGGATTCATGAAGCCGGTGGGGTTCAGACCCACGATGAGCCTTAGAAGGCTGCTCTATCTCAGCCATCGGTGGCTGGGCATCGGCATGTGCGGGTTCCTGGCCATGTGGTGCGTCAGCGGCGTGGTGATGATGTACGTAGGCTTCCCTGAACTGACCAGGGACGAGTACTACGACGGGCTGGAGCCGCTCGCCGCTGATCGCGTCAACGTCGCGCCTGAAGGGCCGCTGGGTCTCGCCGATGCCGATGGCCTTATCGAACAACTGCTCCTGACCAGCAGCGCGGGGCGGCCCGTCTATCTGCTCAAGGTGGAGGGCGACTCATGGAGGGGCACGTACGCCGATACAGGCGCAAGCATCGCTCCACTGACTGCCGAGGCAGCCGTGGTGGCCGCAGTTGACTTCCATAGGGCCGGACATTCCAACGAAACCGTAACCGGCAGGCATCTGGAGCGGCTGCACATGGATCAGTGGTCAGTGTCTGATGGCCTGCATCCCTACCGACCACTGCACCGGGTGTCGATCGAGGACGGCATGGGCACGGAGCTGTATGTCTCGTCGTTGACCGGCCAAGTGGTACGTGACACCCGGCGCAGCGAGCGCATCTGGAACTGGCTGGGTTCGAATCTGCACTGGATCTACCCGGTACAGCTACGCGAGCACCGCGGTGCCTGGGAGCAGGTCATCATCGTCCTTTCGCTGGCTGGCCTGGTCTCGGTGATAACGGGCGCGATCATCGGTCTCACGCGTTTACGACTCAGACGCAGGTACCGGAACGGTTCCTGTTCGCCATATCAGGGTATGACCAGGTACCACCATATTCTGGGCTTGCTGGCTTCGGTGTTCCTGCTGACGTTCCTGCTTAGCGGCCTGATGTCGGTGGGACCCTGGGACGTGTTCGAGTCCAGCAGCAGCTTCTCTGAGCAGAGACAGCGCTACGAGCAGCAGGATGGCATCTCGCGGTCAGCTCCCGCCTATTCCCGTGGCGAGGACATTCGAGAACTGATCCGGCAGGATGCCGGCATTCCCGTCAAGGAGATTGCGTGGCACTGGATTGGCGGCAGGTCCCATGTCTCCCTCTACGGCTCCGCACACGAAGTCCAGCACCTGCTCGCTCCGGGGGAGACGGAGTCGCTGGAGCAGAGAATCCACGGCCGCATCGGCAACCTGATTCCCGGCAGCAGCATCCGGGATTGGCAGCAGCTGGACAGTTACGATCTCTACTACTACTCCCATCACGACCGCCACCGCCCGTTGCCAGCGCTAAGAGTCGAGTTCGATGATCCAGAGGCCACGTGGTTTCATATCGACCTATCCACCGGCCAGATTCTCGAGCGCTTGACCGACAGGCGGCGGCTGGAGCGCTGGATCTTCAAGGGGCTACACACGCTGGACTTCACCTTGTTGATCAACAGCCGACCTGCCTGGGACCTGGTGATGATCTCTCTTTGTAGTGGCGTGTTCGTCTTCTCGGTGACGTCCGTGGTCATCGCCGTGCAGTACCTGCGACGCAAGGCCCGCTCCTGACGCGCGCCTGCTCGACAGGCGCCCGCGCCGCATCCTTCGCCCCTCCCACCGGGCGCTCGCCGGGCGGGTGTACTCGTCGCCGCTACTCGCCGCCGCCGGTCGAACCCGCGGAGCCGCTGGCCAGGATCGCGGCCGCGTCTTCCGGCTCGACGTAGGTCCAGGCCAGGAACGGGGCCATCATCTCGTCGGTGCTCTGGGCGCCCCAGTCGACCGCGCGCCCGATGTCAAGGAAGGGGTACTCGTCGAGCTTGGTTTCCGAGTTGTCGTAGACGGCCTCGATCTCCACCCGGGTGCCTGCCGGCAGCACCTTGGGCTCCCGGTAGATGTAGTTCGTTTGCCAGCTGTAGTCGTACTCGGGCACGTCGAGCAGCACCTCGGTGCCGCCGTCCGGGTAGTACGCGGTGTACTTCATGCTCTGGCCGCGGAAGTGCATGTGCGGATGGAGCGACAGCAGCACGGTGTCCTTCTCGAAGATCCGGGACGAGCCGACGCGCCAGTTTCCGTGGCCCGGCGGGATCTCGAAGGCGCCGGCGCCGATCGTGTTCCAGGTCACCTTGTGCCTGACCTCGGCGCCGACCGGGTGGAACCTGAAGGCGACCGCCGAACGGTCGTAGCCTCCGGAGCCCGGTCCCGGTTCCTTGTGGTAGTGGACGTTCAGGCGCACGACCATGCCGGCCCGCAGCAGGTTGCCGAAGCCCGGCGGATAGATCGTCGGGTCCTCGCCGGCCGCGATCGAACCGAGCGAGAAGGTGTTCTCGCTCAGCACGTCGACCTCACCGTCCTCGTTCGGGATCAGCGCCCGGCCGGTGATGTGATGAACGAACTCGGCGTCCGGCTGGTACTCGATCGCCTGAAGCCAGCGGGGCTCAGGAAGCATCTCCTCGGTCAGCGTGATGAAGAAGTTCGGCTGCTCGTCCTCCACGTCGTCGCCGACGTAGTACGGCTCCTCCATGTAGACGATGAGGTCCGGCTTGCCGATCAGGAAGCCACCGGTGTCCTCCCACTCACGGGGCGCCGGACCCTTCGCCGGGTCGCCCTTGGGCGCTCCGCTCTTCGCCCAGGCCACGACCGTGTCGACCTCATCCTGGGTCAGGGTCCGCTCGTTCAGGAACACGCCGGCGGTGTGGTCCGTGGCGTCCCAGGGCGGCATCTCGCGGCTCTGCACCAGCCGGGCGATCGAGCGCGCCCACGGCCGGACCTCCTCGTAGGTCATCAGCGACATCGGCGCCACCATGCCGGCCACGTTGTCACCTCCCGGGCGATGGCACGTCTGGCAGTTCTCCTGGAAGATGGCCAGCACGTCCTCGTGGAACGTGACCGCTTCTCCGCTGTCGGCGGCGACCGCCACGGAGGCCAGTCCGAGCGTGCCAAGAACGAGAAGTGCAGCGATCGAGCGGTTCATGCGCGCCTCCAGCTTCCAACCAGTTGTTCCGAGTCGGCAACCGGACTCTAGCAGCTAGCTGGCCACTCACTCAGTCCCAAACACCCTCGGGGATCGGCTTCGCCTCGACGATCTCCACCGCCACCTTGTCCGGCCCCATGACAAAGAAGCTCCGCATGTCGAGTTCCGGCCGGTACGTGATCGGCTCGACGATCTCGACACCCGCTGCCTGCAACCGCTCGAACACCGGTTCGATGTCGCGGTAGGAGAAGGCGAAGTGGTCGATCGCCCTTTCCCGTTGCGGCTGGGTCTCCAATAGCGGCGCCGCGTTCTCGGGCCACCACGGCGCCACCGGCTCGTAGTCCGGCAGGTTGTAGACGATGAAGTTCACGTTGTCGGCGCGAAACGCGTTCGCCCAGGCGCGGTGCTCGCGGTGAAAGTCCTCCCAGCTTGCGAACGCGGCGCCCTCGCCCACCGGACGCGGGTTGCCTTCGGCAGTGCGCCGCGCCGGCAGTCCGAAGTGACGCTCGTACCAGGCGGCCGTCTCGTTCACGTCCGCCGCGAACAGGTGGACGTGAGCGAAGCGGTGGTGGCCCATCGTGTTCACTTCGATCATCTCGCGGTCCGGGCCGTTCACGTAGATGACATGTCCGCGCCCCAGGCGGTAGATCGGCGTGTGGATGTCGACACCGCGGGACACCAGCCACCGGTACTGGTTCGGAAGATCGACGCCGCCCCAGCCGAAGTGCCAGATGCCGCTTGCCTGGCTGCCGTCGGGCGCATCTTCCACCTCGTTCAGGAGGATGAAGGACCGCTCGGTGAACAGGGCGTCCGCCACGCCGCGGAACTCGATGGGCAACGCACCGAACGTGTCGCGGTAGAAGGCGACCGATCGGTCGACATCGGTGACGTTGAGATGGATGTGGTGGAAGCGCGCCCGCTCGGCCGCGGTCGCCGGTTCCTGGGCCGCGAGCGGCGCCGCCATGAACACGGCCGCCGCCACGGCCAGGCCGCGCACCGGTCCCGGGCACCGCCGCCAAGTCAGGCCAGGCCCCTGACTCAAGGAGACCCCCCGGCGAGGATCTCCACCAGTTCGATCTTCGTGCCGTCGGGGCCCTCGACGTAGGCGATCCTGTGCCCGGCGTCCAGCACCATCGGCTCGACGACGAACTTCACGCCGTCGCCACGCAACCGTTCGAGCCAGGAGTCGTACTCCGTGGTGTGCCAGCCGATGTGGTCGACCACCGTGCCGTCGGTGCCGGTCCGCTCGCCCGGCACCTGATTGACGATCAGCCAGGTCTCATCGCCGCCGTTGTCGTAGAGGATCGAGCGCAGTGGCGCAAGCCCCTTGAAGGCCACGACTTCGCCGCCGAACTGCTTCGCGTACCAGGCCGCCGTCGACACGGCGTCGTTCGAGAACACGTGAACGTGGTGGAGACCCGGGGCGCCGCCGTGGTCCATGTCGTCGATCACCTCGATTCGCGTTCCCCACGGGTCTTCGCAGAAACCGAAGGTGAATCCCGCCGCCTCCACGTGTCGTGCGGCGCCGACGACCTTGCCGCCCGCCGCCTCGCAGCTCTCCAGGGTCGCCGCCACATTCTCGACCGAGAAACCGATGTGATCGAGCGACGTGCCGCCGCTGCCGCTGGTCGGCTCGCCTTCCCGGACCTTCAGAATGTCGTTGCCGTAGAAGACGGAGTCGAAGGGGCCGCTCTTGCCGAGCCTGCCGCCGAAGAGCTCGTGGTACCACTTCGCGGCCGCCATCGTGTCCGGAGCGACCAGGTGAACGTGGTCGAAGTCCTCGGCGACAAGTGGCGCGGAGACGCTGGCGAAGACGCCCAGAGCCGCCATCGAGACGACGAAACCGGGAGTTGTGACCCTGGGAGAAGCGACGCGCATGTGAGTCCTCCGGCGCTTGTATGATTTCCAAAGCGGCAACCGGCAGCGTACCAGTCCGACGGGGTACAACTGCCATGAACACGACGAACGGAAAGGCCGGCGAGACGCTCGCAGCGTGCGCCCTGTTCTTGCTGGGCCTGGCGGGCGTCGGCTGCAACGGCGTCGGCGCCAAGCGGGCCGCCGGCCAGACGGAAGCGTCCGGAACCGCCGCCGCGTTCCGCAGCGAAACCGCACCGACCACCCGTGTGCGGTACGGCCAGGTAGACGCCCTGGTGACGGCCTCGGGCTCCGTCGTCGCGCCGCGTCTGACCGAACTCGGTCCTGAAGTCTCGGGGCGACTGGCGGCCGTCTACTTCAACGTAGGCGACCAGGTCGCGGAGGGCGACGTCGTCCTGCAACTCGATCCCGCTCCCTTCCGGATCGATCTTCAGCGGGCGCGCGCCGGTCTGTCCCTGGCCCAGGCCGAGGCCGCCCAGGCGCTGCAGGAACTCGAGCGGGTCGAGCGGCTGGCCGAGCAGGAGGTGGCTCCACCCCAGGAGCTCGACCGGCAACGGACCCAGCTTGCGGTCGCCAAGGCCCGGGTCGAGCAGGAACTCGCCGCCGTGAGGAGCGCTGAACAGGACCTGACGCGGACCGCGGTGATCAGCCCTTACGACGCCCACGTGGTCGAGCGTCAGCTTCACGAGGGAGCGATCGTCGGCCCGGGTTCGGTCGTCGTCACGATTCAGGAACTGACGGGTTTCGCGGCGGAACTCGACGTGCCCGCCGCGGCCGCGGCGCCGGTCCAGGTCGGAGACCCGGCAGTCCTGATTGTCGAGGGCGCGGCGAGACCCCTCCGCTCCACGATCACGGCGGTAAACGCCCGCATCGACCCGGAGACGCGCACCTACCGCGTGCGAGCCCCGGTGCCAGGCGAGACACCGGAAGCCAAGGCCGGTGCCTTCGTCCGCGCCGAGATCCGGCCGCGGACCCGCGACGGGGCGATGATCGTCGAACGCACCGCGGTTCTCAACCGCGACGGACGCACCTACGTGTTCGGCGCCGTGGACGGCCGAGCCGAGCAGATCGAGGTCTCCGTCGGAGCCACCGGCCAGCGATGGGTCGAAGTCAGGAACGGCGTCGAGGCCGGCGACGCTCTGATCGTCGGACCGGTCATCGATCGACTGGCCGACGGTGCGCCGATCGAGGTCACCGAACCGCCGCCGCTCGAAGCGGAGGACGAGACGGCCACGGGCGGCTGAGGACGTTCCGCCGATGCTGAACCTGCCGCTCACTTCGATCCGGCGGCCCGTCTTCGCGCTGATGCTGAACGTCGGGCTCGTCGTTCTCGGCCTGGTGTCCCTGAACCGGCTGAACGTCGATCTGAACCCGGACGTCGAGTTCCCCTTCGTCACGGTCACGACCGTGCTCGAAGGAGCTTCCCCGGAGACGGTCGAGACCGAGGTCACCGACGTCCTCGAAGAGCAGATCAACACGATCGAGGGCATTCGCGACCTGAGCTCGGTCTCGTCCGAGGGGATCTCCCAGATCTTCGTCGAGTTCGAGACGGACTACGACGTCGACGTGAAGGCGCAGCACGTGCGGGAGAAGATCGCTCCGGTCCGCGCCGACCTGCCGCTCGACGTCGAGGACCCGGTCGTCACCCAGCTCGATCCGGACGCGACGCCGATTCTGTCCGTCATGCTTGGCGGCCCGGTCTCGGTACGCGAACTGTCCGAACTCGCGGAAGCCACCGTCAAGGACCGGCTCGAGAGACTGCCGGGCGTCGGCAGCATCGAGATCATCGGCTCCCGCCGGCGGGAGGTCCGGATCTGGCTCGACCCGGTTCGTCTGGCCGGCTACGGGCTGTCGATTGACGACGTGCGCTCGACGCTCCTGCTCGAGAACGCCGAAACTGCCGGCGGCCGGGTCGAGGGGCGTGAACGGGAATGGACGGTCACCACGTCCGGCAAGGTCAAGCGGGTCGAGGACTTCGGTGCGCTGATCGCCGCTGAGCGTGGCGGTCGGCTGGTCTACCTGCGGAACGTGGCGCAGATCGAGGACGGTCTCGCCGAGGAGCGCTCGATCGCGCGCTTCAACGGTCAGCGCGGCGTCTCGCTCGAGGTACGCAGACGAAGCGGAGCGAACACGGTCGTCGTCGCCGATGCGGTACGTGCCGAGGTCGAGGCGCTGGGGCGGGACCTGCCGCCGGGCATGGAGGTCCTGATCACACGCGACATGGCGGTGTTCATCGAGGACTCCATCTACTCCGTGTTCTCCAACATGATCTGGGGCGGCGCCCTCGTCGTCCTGGTGGTGCTGCTGTTCCTGCGCAACCCGCGTTCCACCCTCATTTCAGCGCTGGCCATTCCGTCCTCGGTCATCGCCTCCTTCACGTTCTTCTACCTGGCCGGGTTCACTCTGAACGTGATGACACTGATGGCGCTATCTCTTTCGATCGGCGTCGTGATCGACGACGCGATCGTCGTGCTGGAGGTCATCTACCGGCGAATCGAGCGGGGCCAGGAGCGCCGCGAGGCGGCCAAGGAGGGCGCCAGCCAGGTCATGCTGGCGGTCGTCTCGACCACACTCGCCCTGTGTGCCGTGTTCATGCCGATCGCCTTCCTGAGCGGTACGGTCGGTCAGTTCTTCTACGAGTTCGGGATGGTGATGACGATCGCCGTCTGTGTGTCCAGCCTGTTCGCGTTGACGCTGACACCGATGCTCGGCAGCCGGGTGCTCAAGGCGACTCAGGGACGCGATCCGGTGAGCCGCACCCTGGGCCGCGGCCTCGACGCACTCGACCACTCCTACAAGATCGTCCTGCGGCGGGCGCTCGGGCACCGGGCGCTGACGCTCGCCGTCGCCGTCGTTGCGATGGTCGGCGGCGTGCTCGTCGCCTTCACGCTTCCCTTCGACCTGTTCGGCACCGAAGATCGCAGCGAGTTCAACGTCAACCTGAAGATGCCGGTCGGGACGCCGCTGGCTGTGACGTCCCAGACCGCCCGCCGGTCGGAGGAGCTGATCGCACAGGACCCGGATGTGCGCAACCGCTTCGCCACGATCGGCGGCGGCAGCCGCCAGGAGCCCCATCGAGCCTCGATCTACGTCCAGTTGACGAACAAGAGGGACCGCGGACTCAGCCAGGCGGCGATCATGGACCGGGTCCGCGACCGGCTGCTCCAGGAGATCCCCGAAGCTGAGGAGATCGTCGTGTCGCCGATCAGCTGGATCGCCGGCAGCGAGGACCAGACGGGAACGCGCGCCGTCTCGTACAGCCTGCGCGGTCCCCGCATCGCCGACCTGGAGCGGTACTCCGGGCGGCTCGTGGCGCGGATGCGAACCGATCCCTCCTTCGTCGACGTTGGCACGTCCTGGGAGACCGGCAAGCCCGAGATCGAGATCGACGTCGACCGCGACCGCGCCGCAGACCTCGGGGTGCCGGCCACGGTCATCGGGCGCACGATCCGCACCCTGCTCGCCGGTGAAGAGCTGGGCGCGTTCGAGGAGGACGGCGAACGCTACGACGTCCGCGTCCAGGTGCTGCCGGAGTACCGGGACGAGCCGGGGAAGCTCGATCTGATTCAGATCCGCACGGCTTCCGGGCAACTGACGCCCATCACGAACGTCGCCAACATCCGGCTCGGCGAGGGCGCGGTCCAGATCAGGCGTCAGAACCGTTCGCGCGAGATCACGATCGCCACGAACGGCGCGGAAGGCGTCGCCCAGTCCGAACTCGCGGCCCGCATCGAAGAGTACGGCCGCCAGATCGGTCTCGCTCCTCCGAACACGCTCGTGCCAAGCGGCACGACGGTCATCATGCAGGAGACGGGCCTGTCCCTGCTGTTCGCGTTCGTACTCGCCGTGGTCGCCATCTACATGGTCCTGGCGTCGCTCTTCAACTCGCTCGTCCATCCGGTCACGATCATGATGTCGGCGCCGCTTTCCTTCATCGGGGCGTTCCTGGCGCTCAAGCTCTCAGGCCAACCGCTCGACATGATGAGCGGCATCGGCCTGCTCGTGCTGATGGGTCTGGTGATGAAGAACGGCATCCTCCTGATCGACTACATCAACCGGCTCCGCCAGGACGGGCAGAGTCGCAGGGACGCGATTCTCGAAGCGGGCCCGGCCCGATTGCGGCCCGTGCTGATGACCGCCTTCTCGTTGATCTTCGGCCTGCTGCCCGTCGCGTTCTCCCAGGCCGCCGGTTCCGAGGGCCGCGCGGCGATCGCGGTGCTGATCATGGGCGGCATGGCGACCTCGACGCTGCTGACGCTGCTGGTCGTCCCCGTGGTCTACGACCTCGTGGACCGGTCGGTCGAGAAGGTCACGGCCTGGAGCCGCACAGCGCGGGACTGGTTCGTGAACCTGGGCCGACAGCCCGCCGCGCAGGCTGCTCACGTCACCCGGGCGCCACGGCCCGCACCGGGACACCGCGCAGCGCCACCGAGCGACAGGCCGTAACGAGGGCAGGCACGAAGAGGTGGGGCCTCGCCACGCAGGCGTAGTGGTCCGCATCGACCGGATGGACCTCCGCACCCGGGATCGCAGCCGCCATCGCCTGCTGGTACTGGGTCGGGATGTGCTCGTCCCGCAGCGTGAGCACGACCGCCGCCGGCACATCGATGTCGCCCAGCCAGTGGCTGGAGTCGAAATGTGCGAGCGCGGCGCCGGCCTCGATCACCGAAGCCGGCTCCGTCGGGGCGAGCTGCTCCTTCAGGGCCAGACGCCGGCCGGGATCCTGGACGTTCTCGAGCATCCGCTCACCCATGCTGTCCCACATCGACTGGGGCGCCACCCGAGCCGCGAGCGAAAGCAGCGGCCCCAGCGCTGAGGCGGCCCGCTTGGTCCGTGGCCCACCGAAACGCGAACTCGTCGCGCAGAGGACGAGACCGGCGGTGCGATCGCGGTGGCGACGCCAGAACAACTGCGCCACCGCACCGCCCATCGAATAGCCGACCGGGATCACCCGCTCCACGCCCAGCCGGTCGGCCAGTGCCGCCGCGTCGTCCGCGCAGTCCTCCAGCCTGAAGGCGCCGATCCGCCGGATCCCGCGGCCGTGGCCCCGGTGATCGAGCGCGACGACGCGGAAGCCCCGCGCCAATGCGGCGAAGCTCGTCGACCAGTTCAGAAGCGCGGTGGCCGCGAGGCCATGCAACAAGACCAGCGTGGGGGCCCCGGGCGGTCCGGCGATGTCGTACGCCCAGGTCGCTCCACGGCCGGGCAGGCCGATCCGGCGCCCCTTCGGTGCCGTGTCCACGGCTCCGTCCTCAGGCGTGCCGCCCGGTCTTCTGGGTGCGGGCGTAGAGGTCGTCGACGACCCAGTGGAACAGGCACACGTGGACGCTTTCGACCATGCCCATGTCGTCCAGGTCGACGTGAACGCCGTCCTGCTGGAGTTCCTTCAGCCGCCCCCCGCCGAACCCCGTGAGCCCGAACGTGCGGAGGTCATGGCGGTTCGCCCAGTCCACGGCGGCCAGCACGTTCGGGCTGTTCCCCGAGCCGCTGAACGCCATCAAGGCGTCGCCGGAGACGGCGGAGCTCATCAACTGCTGGACGAAGACCTGCTCGTAGTCCAGGTCGTTCGCCACCGCGGTGATCCAGGGCACGTTGTCCGTCAGGCTGACTACCCGCAGGCGCGCATGCGACTCGTCGCGCAGGGAGTCGGCCGCGACCGTGCCCTTGCCCAGGTCAACGCTCAGGTGGCTCGCAGCGGCGGCCGAGCCGCCGTTGCCGATCAGGTAGAGCGTGCTGCCACGGCTCCAGACGTCGAAGACGACATCGGCCCAGCGTTCCACCGCCGCCGTGTCGATCCTCGCCAACTCGGCTCTCAGCCGGTCGATGTACGCCGACGCATCGAGGGTCGTGCCGAGCATGCCGGCATCGTACCCCGGCAACTACGTGTTCCTCCTCCCGACGGATTCTTCAGTACGGCTCCCGCATCACCCGCTCCGGCGGCACCTGGCAGATGCGGCGCATCCGGTGACTGCCGGCCTGGGGATGGGTCCAGCGCAGTTCGTCGCCCTCCATCCACCGTTCGACCCGGATCCAGGGGATGCCGTAGCCGTCCATTTCGAGGACGCCGTCCCGGTAGCGCGTCCGGTTGCGGATCCGCAGGCAACTCGGGTTCACGTCGTTGGCGCCATTTCGCAGCGTGCCGTCGGCGCGCATGTCGTGAAGCAGACCCGCGGCGGTCACGACGACGCGGTTGCCGCACTGTTCGACGCGTTCCAGGTGCCCGCTGTCCGGGTCCAGCCAGAGGCCGCGCAGGTCGGGCGCACCGGCCAGAAGCGGCTCGGTGCAGGCGGCCAGCACCGGAACCGGCCACTCCGTGTAGCCCTCACAGCCGGGCGTGTAGGCGATCGGTATCTCGTCCGCGGTCAGGCCCGAGCCGTCGAGGACCGGCAGGTCGCAGTGGTCGACCTCACCGCCGCCTCCGGCGAGCAGTCTCGCTTCCGTCGTGTCCGGCGGCCGGGGCGCGTAACGCAGGTAGCCGCCAGCCCCCGCGGCCGCCGACAGCGCCAGCGCGACGAGAATCAACGCAGCCTGCACCAACCTGCTTCGCCTGATGGCCGCGTGGAACCTGGCCACTACCCGGGCGGCACCCGCTTGCGCACCCTGAACCAACCTGCGTTGCCTGGTGGCCACTCCCGAGCTACCCCTCGACCGACGTCTGTTCGATGAAGTCGGCGACAATCGTGGCGAGCTCCCTGCCACGACCTTCCTGCAAAAAGTGCCCGCCGCCTTCGATCGTTCGGTGCGACTGGCCCTTTGCGCCGGGAATTCTGGACTCGAAGGGCTTCTTCGCGCCGCCCGTCACCGGATCGTTGTCCGAGAAGGCGCAGAGGAACGGCCTGGTCCACTCCGAAAACACTTTCCAGGCTTCGATCTGAGCCGGCACGGAGGGATCGTTGGGCAGCATCGGCACCCGGCTGGGCATGGCGCGAATCCCCGCCTTGTAGGACGGATCGGGGAAGGGCGCGTCGTAGGCCGCCATCTCTTCGGGCGTGAGCTTCACCCCATCGACGCTGCCCGCGAGCATCAACCCGACCGGCATGTCCTCGGTCTCCCAGGTCCACTTCTGCCAGTAGGCGAACTTGACCGCGGGATCGGTTCCCATCTTCGAGATCTGCTGCTGCATTTCCATCATCGTCGGCGTCGGCGCCTCGGCCCGGAACCTGGCGATCTTCTCCACCGTCTCCTCCGCCACGTTCATCGGCAGCGGCAGACCGGTGTTCGCGGCAACGATGCGGTCGAAGCGGGCCGGGTCGAGCGCCGCCATCCGCAGCCCGATCAGGCCTCCCCAGTCCTGGCCGACGAGAGTCGCGTGCATGATGCCGTTGCTGCGCAGCCAGGCGCTCAGCCAGTCGACCTGCCGCTGGTAGGTGTAGTCGTCCCGCTCGGCCGGCTTGTCGGACCGGCCGTAGCCAACCAGGTCCGGCGCCATCACCCGCATTCCGCGCTCGACCAGCACCGGGATCATGCGCCGGTAGAGAAAGCTCCAGGTCGGCTGCCCGTGCATCAGAAGCACCAACGGACCGTCGCTGGGGCCGGCCTCCACGTGGTGGATCCGAAGACCGTCGCCGCCGTCTGCGCCGCTCGGCACCACGGTGTAGCGCGGCTCGTAGTCGAAGTCCGGCAGGTTGGCGAAACGCTCGTCGGGCGTGCGGAGGATCTTCATGGGCGCGTAGGATAGCGGCCCTTCCGAACCGAGGGCATGCGTCCCATGAAGCTCCTGATCGCCAACCGCGGCGAGATCGCGGTCCGCATAGCCCGCGGCGCGGCGGAACTCGGTATCCCGACCGTTGCCGTGTTCTCCGAGGACGACACGCGGTCGCTTCACGTGTCTCGCGCGGACGAGTCGGCGGCCCTTGCCGGCACAGGACCGGCGGCCTACCTCGACGGCGGCCAACTGCTCCGCGTCGCCGGCGAGCACGGCTGCGACGCGCTCCATCCCGGCTACGGCTTTCTGAGCGAGAACGCCGGCTTCGCCCGCTCCTGCATCGACGCCGGCATCCGTTTCGTCGGTCCGCCGCCGGAAGCGCTGGAGCTGTTCGGCGACAAGGCGCGGGCGCGCGACCTCGCGGAGCGCCAGGGCGTTCCGGTCGTTCCAGGAGTCTCCGAGGCGGTGACCCTGGAACAGGCCCGCTCGTTCTTCGACGGACTGCCGGCCGGCGCCTCGATGCTGATCAAGGCTGTCGGGGGCGGTGGCGGCCGCGGGATGAGAGTCGTCCGAGCGGCCGATGAGATCGAAGACGCCTACCGGCGCGCCGTCTCCGAGGCCGGCGCCGCCTTCGACACCGATGGCGTCTTCGTCGAGCAGTTGCTTTCCGGCGTGCGCCACGTGGAGGTGCAGGTCGCCGCCGACGACAGCGGCGCGGTCCGCCACTTCGGCGACCGCGACTGCAGCCTGCAGCGCCGCCACCAGAAACTGATCGAGATCGCACCCGCGCCGGCGCTGGCGGACGAGTTGCGACAGGCGCTACACGACGCGGCGCTCACCCTCACCGCCGCCGCCGGCTACCGCAACCTGGGCACGATCGAGTTCCTGGTCGAAGCGGGAAGCGAAGCCTCCGCCGAACCGCGCTACTACTTCATCGAAGCGAACGCCCGGCTCCAGGTCGAGCACACGGTGACCGAGGAAGTCTTCGGCGTCGACCTCGTCCACCTCCAGCTCGAGCTAGCCCGCGGGCGGCTGCTTGCCGACCTCGGCTTCGGCCCTGAGGATCCGCCCAGGGCGCGGGGCTGCGCGGTCCAGGCCCGCGTCAACATGGAGACGATGACGGCGGACGGCCGGGTGGTTCCGGGCGGAGGAGTCCTGGCCGCCTTCGAGCCGCCCTCCGGACCGGGCGTGCGCACGGACACCTTCGGCTACGCCGGCTACGAGACGAATCCACGATTCGACTCCCTGCTCGCCAAGGTCGTGGGCCGCACGCCGGGCGCCGACCTCGGCCCCGCACTGGCCCGGACCTCCCGCGCGCTCGGCGACTTCAGGACCGACGGCATCAACACGAACGCTTCCCTCCTGCGCGCGCTTCTGGAACACGCCGAGGTTCAGGCCTGGAACGTCCACACCCGCTTCGTCGACGAGCTGCTGCCCGAACTGGTCGAGGCCGCCACCGTCTTCGAGGATCGTGCCTGCCAGGCGGCCAGGGGCGGCGACGGCCCTCAGGCAACAGGACCCGGACGCGGGCTGGCCGGGGTCAAGGTCGACACGGTCGACCCGCTCGCCGTGCTCGATCACGGCAAGTCCGGCGCTCCCTCGGTGGGCCTCCAGACCGCCGAACCGCCGCCCGTCGACTCGACGCCGGTTCCCGAGGGACTCACCGCGCTACGGGCGCCCATGCAGGGCACGGTGCTCAGCCTCGAAGCGGAATCCGGTCAGGAGATCGCGAAGGGCCAGATCCTCTTCATCATGGAGGCGATGAAGATGGAGCACGAGATCCGCTCCGACATCGGCGGCGTGCTGCGCGGTCTCCGCGCGGCCGTCGGCGACGCGGTCTGGGAAGGACACGTCCTCGCCCTGATCGAAGAAGGGGACGTGGCGGCCGCAACCGGCGACGAAGAGGGCGAGATCGACCTCGACGCCGTCCGGCCAGATCTCGCCGAGGTGCTCGAGCGCCACGCGGTGACCCTGGACGACGCACGCCCCGAGGCGGTTCGGAAGCGGCGCAACACGAACCAGCGGACAGCGCGCGAGAACATCGACCACCTCTGCGACGAGGGCAGTTTCGTCGAGCACGGACAGCTCGTGCTCACGCCCGGCACGGGCCTCCCGAAGGAAGAGGTCATCCGCAAGTTCCCCACCGACGGCATGGTCACCGGCGTCGGCTCGATCAACGGCCACCTTTTCCCCGGCGATCGCTCGCGCTGCGTCGTTATGGCCTACGACTACACCGTGCTCGCCGGCACCCAGGGCGCTCTGAACCACCCGAAGACGGACCGCATGGTCGAACTCGCTCATCGCTGGAAGCGCCCCGTGGTCCTGTTCGCGGAAGGCGGCGGCGGACGCGCCGGCACCGGGGGCAAACGCAAGGGCGGCGCCTCGACTTCCAAGGCCGGCCAGGGCCGCAGCGCCGACACCTACCGGCCCCTGGACACGCCGACCTTCACCTCGTTCGCTCGCCTCTCCGGCCTGGTGCCGATCGTCGGCATCACCTCCCGCTTCTGCTTCGCCGGCAACGCGGCGCTGCTCGGCTGCTGCGACGTGATCATCGCCACCGCCGATTCGAGCATCGGCATGGGCGGTCCGGCCCTGATCGAAGGCGGCGGCCTGGGCGTGTTCCGGCCCGAGGAGGTCGGCCCGATGGACGTCCAGGTCCCGAACGGCGTCGTCGACATCGCGGTCGAGGACGAGGCGGAGGCGGTCGCCGCGACCAAGCAGTACCTGTCCTACTTCCAGGGCCGCACCGAGGACTGGGACTGCCCCGACCAGCGGCTCCTGCGCCGGATCGTGCCCGAGAACCGCCTGCGCGTCTACGACATCCGGGAAGTGATCCACACCCTGGCCGACACCAGCAGCGTGCTGGAACTGCGTCCCGAGTTCGGCCTCGGCATGGTGACCGCCCTGGTCCGGATCGAAGGGCGGCCGGTGGGCATTCTGGCCAACAACCCCGAGTTCCTGTCCGGCGCCATCGACAGCGACGGCTCGGACAAGGGCGCCCGCTTCCTCCAGCTCTGCGATGCCTTCGACATCCCGGTGCTCGTGCTCTGCGACACCCCCGGCATGATGGTCGGCCCGGAGATCGAGCGCACCGCCCTGGTCCGCCACTGCTGCCGGCTCTTCGTGGTCGGCGCCAACATCACGGTGCCGTCGCTGACGATCGTGCTGCGCAAGGCCTACGGGCTCGGTGCCCAGGCCATGGCCGGCGGCGACCTGAAGGAGCCGTTCTTCACCGTCGCCTGGCCAACCGCCGAGTTCGGCGGCATGGGCCTCGAAGGTCAGGTCAAACTCGGCTTCCGCAACGAGCTCGCGGCGATCGAGGACCCCGAGGAGCGCCGCACCCGTTACGAGGAGCTGGTCGCCGCGGCCTACGAGCGCGGCAGCGCTCTCACCGCCGGCGCCTCGTTCGCCGTCGACGACGTGATCGACCCCGCCGACTCACGGCGCTGGATCGCCCGCACTCTCGACTCCGTGCCGCCGCCCCCGGCCCGCGACGGCAAGAAGCGCCGCAACATCGACACCTGGTAGGTGTCGCCTACTCGCCGGCCCCCGCCGGTTCGATCGCACCGTACATCAGGCCCCCGTACGGCCCGTGATCCCACGTCCCGGCATAGCGTTCGTCGTAGAAAAGAACCCGCGCCCCGAACTGGTCGCCAAGGCCCGGTAGTTCGAAGTCCGTGATGCTGACCATCGGTGTATCGCCGGCCCAGACGATCGGCACGACGACCGGCAACGTGACGTCGACCGTCATGTAGACGACCCGGACGTCGAATCGCCAGCGGTCACCCTCTCCCTCGAGCTTCGAGACGCTCGCGATCTCGTACCGCTCCGGGTTCTTGTCCCGGCTGACACCCTCGACCTCTTCGAGCCCGGAGATGTTCTCGATCGTGAAGTGGCCGACCAGGTCGACGTTCTGCATCCGCTCGGCGAACGCCCGCTCCCGCTCCGAGAGATCCTCCAGCGGAACGGTACGCCCCACACCGGTCACGCCGGTAAGCCAGCCGATGCCGTAGCCAACGCCGAGCAGCACGAGGCCGGCCAACGCGGCGACAATCCAGAGTGTGGCCTTCTTCATGGTGCGCGTGAAGGTAGCGCCCGACCGCCCCGACGTCAACCGCCAGGAGCGCGGTTACAATCCTCCGGCCCGATGCGACATCTGACCGCCGCCGGCCTGACGGTCGCAGCCGCCGTAGTGCTCGCCGGTGCTCTGGGCGCGCAGGAGCTGACCGGCCACCCGTGGTCTGACATGGACTACGGGCCGTTCAAGGTCCACTCCTACATCGTCGAGCCGGGCAACAACGCGAACAAGGGCATCGCCATAAGGGTCGACAAGGGTCCGGGCGGTGTCGCCAAGGGGAACGAGTTCCTGCTCTTCGACACGGACACGTTGCGCTGGGCCGCGGGCTGGACCGGGTCCGGGTTCATGGACTGGAACTCGATCAACTACAACGGCAGACACGTCGTGGAGCCGGCGATCGTAGGCGACCTGGTGTTCACGAACCCGGATGCGCCCGGCTGGTCACGGGCAGGCGACGACTTCCAAGACACGCGCATCGCGGGTCGCGGTGGCCGACGCTTCGGGCCGCAGGACCTGGCCGTGGCCCGCTGGCTCGGTCACTACCTTCATGGCGACCAGGTGGTGCTGCACTACCGGGTCGGCGAAGCAGAGGTCCTCGAACTCGGGGCTTCCGAGGGTGGCGGGCTGTTCAGTCGCACGCTGAACATCGGACCCCGGGAAGCCGCCCTTTTCGTCCAGGTGGCACACCAGCCGGGCGGCCGGGCCTGGAGCGACGGCGAGGCCGCCGGCTTTCGCGAGCCCCGCCCGAACGCGGCGGATCGAGGCGAGCAAAGCGGACCCGTCGTCGCCGCCCTGGTCGGTGCGCCACCGCCGGTCCAGTGGGTCGAAGACGACGGCGACGACCTCCGTCTGAGAGTTCACGCCGGCGACGAACCGGTCCGGTTCAAGATCGTGGTCGGGCGGCGCGGCCGGTCGAACGACGGATTCCTGGCCAGGGCGGCCGGCGTCGAAGCGGCCGTCGATCTCGAGCCACTGACCCGCGGTGGTCCCGCACGCTGGACCGAGACGATCACGACCGACAGCCGTGTCCTCGGCCGTCGGGGCGGGCCCTTCGAGCTCGAAGCGATCACGACGCCGCTCGACAACCCCTATCGTGCCTGGATGCGTCTCGGCGGCTTCGACTTCCTGGACGACGGGCGACGGGCGGTCGTCGCCACATGGATGGGCGACGTCTGGGTCGTCGACGGCCTGGGCGGCGAAGACATCGGGGCCGTCACCTGGAAGCGTTTCGCCACCGGTCTCTATGAACCGCTCGGCGTGAACACGCGCGGCGGCGAGATCTTCGTCACCTCGCGTGACCAGATCACGCGGCTACGCGACCTGAACGGCGACGGCGAGGCGGACCACTATGAGGCGTTCAATCACGACGCCCAGGCCTCGGCCCACTTCCACGAGTTCGCCGTCGGCCTGGAGACGGATGACGAGGGCAACTTCTACTACGCCAAGGGCGCCGGACACGACTTCGACGCCCGTGTGCCCCAGCACGGCACGGTGCTCAAGGTCGCGGCTGACGGCTCCTCGACCGAGATCGTCGCTGGCGGGTTCAGGGCGCCTAACGGCCTGGTGGTCAACCCGGACGGGAGCGTCATCGTGACCGACCAGGAGGGCCACTGGATCCCCGAGAACCGGATCAACTGGGTCGCACCCGGCACGTTCCACGGTTACATGCGCGCCTGGCGCGAGCCCGACCGCGACCCGGACGACTTCGTCCAGCCGGTGACCTGGATTCACCACGACGTGGACCGATCGCCGTCGGCCCCGGTGTGGGTGCGGAGCCGGCGGTGGGGCGAACTCGACGCCTCCCTGATCTACCTCTCCTACGGCAACGGCAAGATGTTCTCCGTGCTCTTCGACCAGGCGTTCGCCCGGGTCGCTCTCCCGGAGGGCGACGGCCCGCCCCGCCAGGCCGCCATCACCGAACTACCGGTCACGGCCGCGCCGACCGGCCTGATCCGGGGCCGTTTCAACCCCGCCGACGACCACCTCTACGTCTGTGGCCTGTTCGCTTGGGCCGGAGACCGGACCCAGCCCGGCGGCTTCTATCGTGTACGGCGCACGGACCAGCCGCTCCGCATCCCCATGGCCTACGAGACCGCCCGCGACGGCATCGTCGTCCGTTTCAGCAGCGAACTCGACCCGGAGACCGCCGCCGACCCGGGCAACTACTCGATGCGGATCTGGCGGTACCTCCGCCAGGCCAGCTACGGCTCGGAGGACTACCGCGTCCTGGGCGAGGGAGTGGGCGAAGACGTTCTCGCGGTTCCGTCCGCGACTCTCTCGGGAGACGGCCGCTCGGTCTTCATCGAGATTCCGGACATTCTCCCGGTGCAGCAGTACCACCTGGAGATGAACCTCCGAAGCGCCGATGGCGACCGGATCCGCGAGTTCGTCCATGGCACGATCCACGAACTGGGCACCCGCGACGGCGTCGAGATCCTCGCGGGCACCGACTGAACGGGCGCCGGACTCATCGTGCGCTTTCGCGGGCTCGCCACCTTGCCCCTGCTGGCGGCGGCAGGTGCCGGCCCGGTGGCGGGCCAACCGACGGAAACGGTCGCAGCCGACTTCGAGCGGTCCGGCCTGGAACTCGTCCTCCGCTCAAACGGCGGCGATGCGACGGACGCCCGGGTCGCGCGGCTCGCCGCTCTCTACGTAGCCAAGGGCGAACCGCCGAGCCCGTTCCTCGATCCCGGCTCCTTCGAGGCCACCTTCCGCGGCGCGATCGAACTCGACCTGAACGACTCCTTTCACTTCGCCGTCCGCGGCAACGGCGGCGTGCGCCTGAGCATCGGCGGGCAGGTCGTCCTCGAGCACGATGCTCTGCCGGGCGGCGGCACGCCTGCCGCCACCGCCGACGAAGTGCGGCTGAGCAAGGGCCTCAACCCGATCGAACTGGTCTACAGCAGTCCGGCCCGCGGCGACTCTTGGGTTCGCCTCACCTGGGGTAACGACTATCTGCCGGAGGAGCCGGTTCCTCCCGCGTCCCTGCGACATGGCGTCTCCACGGCGCTCGACCGGGGCCGGTCCCGGCGGGCGGCGCGTGATCTCGTTGCCGGGGACGCCGTGTCTCTCGCCCGGGTCGTGCCGGCCGAGTACGCGGAACGCCGAATCCGGCGAGACGGTTGCCTCGTCTGTCACAGCAGGGACGGCGCGCCCGCCTCCGGGCCGCCGGCCCCTGACGCCGGGCCGACCCACGCTCCCCCGGACCTGACCTGGGCCGGCGAGAAGTTCCGCGGAGACTGGCTGGCGGACTACCTGGCAGGCCACCCCGCCGACCTTCCGCGCCCGCACCCGGGGGTGCAAACGCCCGCCTCCCGCGGCGAGACCGACCTCTTCGCGGTCGGGCTGCACCATCAGCACGGGCTGGCCGCGTCGCCGCCCGACCCCGAACCCGTAGACGCCGAGCTGGCCGCGGTCGGCAGCGACCTCATCCGCGGCGACCGCCTCGGCTGCCATGCCTGCCACGCCCTGGGCGACGAACCGGCGCTGGGGGGCGAGGGCGCCGAGGAGGCAATCAACTTCGACCTCGTCCGCCGCCGCCTGCGGCGCCCGTTCTTCGACTGGTTCCTCCGCGACCCCCAGCGCATCCTGCCGGGCACGAAGATGCCCCAGTTCGTCGACGAGGACGGTTACACCGCGCTCTACGATGTCTTCGACGGCGAGGCGGCGCGACAGTTCGAGGCGATCTGGCACTACCTGGGCACGATCGACTGATGCGGATGCCGGCCTCTCGGCCGGCGCGTGTTTCCGGCCGCCTGCGGCGGCGGCCGGCGGGGACGCCGGCGCACCCAGTCGGTACCTGCCCGGACCGGGGGCTTAGACTGACCCGATGCGACAGAGCATCCTCACCGTCCTCGGGCTCTCACTGACACTCGCTGCGTGCACGGGCCCGCGGGAGGCCGCCCATACCTTCGAACCGGCTTCGACGGTCGCTGAGAATCTCCACCAGCACCGCGCCTTGCCCGATCCCGCCGACGAGGTCTGGTGGACGGAGACCGGCGAGGCGATGGCCTGGCGCAACCGGAACCTTCACCAGGTCGTGCCGACCGTCAACGTCTATCGGGCCGGACAGGTCAGCGAACTGGCGTCGCGCCCCATGGCGGAGATCGCCGACTTTCCGGTCGCGACACCGGTGGGCGAGACGACGTTCGACGCCTACCTGCACGGCGAGCACTCGACGACGATGGGCATCGTCATCCTCCATCGGGGCGAGATCGTCTTCGAGCGCTACCCGCGGATGCAGCCCTACGAGAAGCCGATCTGGTGGTCGGTCACCAAGGTCCTGCCGGCGACGCTGGTGGCGATCCTCGAGCACCGCGGGCTGGTCGACGCCACCCAGCCCGTCGACCGCTACGTGCCCGCGCTCAAGGGCTCGGACTTCGAGGGGGTCACGGTGCGCGACGTGCTCGACATGGCCTCCGGCGTCGACTGCCCGGACGGCGACTACACGGACCGGAGCACCTGCTACTACCAGTTCGAGGCCTCGCTGGGCGACGCCGTGCGAAGCGAAGCGACGCCGGACGACCCCTACACGATGCTCTCGAACCTCCGGGTCGGCCGCTGGGCCGAGCAGGGCACGGGCTACGACTACAGCGGTACGAACACCTTCGTCCTCGGCTGGCTGGTCGAGGAGGTCACCGGCATGCCGTTCCAGGACGCGTTGAGCCGCGACGTGTGGACCCGGATCGGCGCCGAGGCGGATGCCTCGATCTACGCCAACCGGTACGGGATTGCGCTGACTTCCGGCGGCCTGCTGGCGCGCCCACGGGACATGGCCCGCTTCGGACTCCTCTTCACGCCGAGCTACGGCAAGGTCTCACCGGAGCGGATCGTGCCCGAGACGCACATCGACCTGCTGCTGCACGGCGGCCGTCCGGAACTGCTCGAGAACGCCCGCTACGGCGGCAAGCCGCCCGGCGTCAGGCACAACGTCTACCAGTGGGACCTCGTCTTCACGAACGACGACGTGTACAAGGGCGGCTGGGCCGGTCAGGGGCTGCTCGTCAACCCGAGTCGCGATGTCGTCGCCGTGTGGGTCGGCTACACGGCCGCGGACTCCGACCCCGCCACGTACCCCCTGCTACCGCGCGTGCGGGCCGTGCTCGACGGTGTGTTCGGCGAAGCGGAGAACGCCGACCGCTGAGTTGTGGCCCCGGCGGCGCTTTACTTGCGCGCCGCCTGGCAACGGGCGAACTCTTCGCCCACTCCCGGCAGTTCGGCCTCCAGCAGCGGCAGCGACTCGATCGCCGGACCGGCGCCGTGCTGGCCGTCGGCGAGCCTGGTGCTCATGTTCGCCAAGGTCTCGAGCAGGGTCTTGGCGGTGCGCGGCGTCACGACCCGGGCGCCCATGCCAAACGGCGGTTGCGGGTCGCTGACGGACTTCTGGACGACCGTGACCGTTCCTTCCTCGTCACCCGGCGAGAGGAACCAGCGGGTGCGCATGCAGAGCACGCGCTTGCCCTTGAAGGCAGGCGTCTGATCGTCGGCACCGACCATGTCGCCAACAACGTGGCCGTCGGCGGTCCGCCACCACGCCGCGCTGTTCATCGAGATCCGCCGCGTGATGCCCTTGCCGGAAACGCGCTGGCGGAGGGTCTGGAACGGGGCGTCGAGTGGCTGCGCGGTCTCTTCCATGCACATGGCCTGCCAGTCCGGGCACGCCGCCGCATCGTCCAGAAGGGCGATGACCGCCGGCATGGAGCCGGGAACCGTCATCTCGGCGCGCACGAGGGGGTAGTCGGCGTTGTCGATCGGGCAGGACTCGACGGTGACGGGACCTTCAGCTTCTCGCGGTTCGCATTCGGCGGCTGGGGCCGGCGAGGCGGCCAGGAGGACAAGGGCAACTGCCGCGAGCTTAAGCATCGGTAAGGGACTCCGGTAACGCAAAGGTGATCAGTTCATCGGGGATCCGGCGATTGCGGGCGCCACCCCCGGCGATGACGATGTACTGCCGGCCCTCATGCATGTAGGTCATCGGCGGGCCGTGCAGCCACACGTCGGTCTCTATCTCAGCGACGACCTCGCCGGTCGCCTTGTCGTAGGCGCGCAGAAGGCCGCCGCTGCTCGTGCGGGGCTCGTCTTCGTCCCGCAGGGCCAGGAAGCCGATCAGCAGCGTGCGGGTGACGAGCAGGCCGCCGTCCGCCGGCATGCCGATATAGGAGGTGCCCATATCCGGCAGGTTCAGGTGGGCGATCGCCGGGTGATTCTTCGGGCCGGGACCGACGGGGACCTGCCAGAGGTGCTCACCACGATTCAGGTCGATCGCGGTGATCGTCCGATAGGGCGGCTTGGTCAGGGGCAGGCCCTGGGGCCCGCCCGTACTGACGTAGGCGATCACGTAGCGCCAGTCCGGGCGGCGGGCCGCATCCGGCTCGATCAGGGACATGCCGGTCGGCCGGTGCTGGGACTCGACGAAGAGCACGCCGGTCATCGGATCGACGGACGCTCCCGGGTGGTTCGCACCACCCGCTGCGCCCGGAACGACCACGACGCCTTCCTTCCCGCCTTCGCCCCCGACGATCAGGGGTGGGAACATCGGCGCCAGCACCAGTTTCTCGGCGATCTCGAGAGCCTCCTCCCGCAGTTCAGGCGTCCAGTCGATCAGGTCGTCCTCGCTGACGCCCTGCCGCTCGAAGGCCGGCGGCTTCGTCGGAAACGGCTGGGTCTCCGCCAGCTTCTCGCCCGGCACCGTCGACTGGTGGTTCACCGGCCGGTCCTCGATCGGCCACACCGGCTCGCCGGTGGCCCGGTCGAACACGTACGTGAAGCCGGTCTTCGAGACCTGGGCGACCGCCTTGATCAGCTTGCCGTCGACGATGATGTCGAGCAGGTTCGGGGCGGAGGCGATGTCGTAGTCCCAGATGCCGTGGCGGACGGTCTGGAAGTGCCAGACGCGCTCGCCCGTCTCCGCGTCGACGCAGACCAGGCTCTCGGCAAAGAGATTGTCGCCCGGCCGGTCGGCGCCGTAGTAATCGTTCGAGGGCGTGCTGGTCGGCAGGTAGACGTATCCCAGTTCGTGGTCCGCACTCATCGACGCCCACACGTTCGCGTTGCCGGCCGTCCGCCAGGACCCGTTCTCCCACGTCTCGACCCCGTACTCGTCGTCGCGCGGGATCGTGTTGAAGCGCCACTTGAACTCGCCCGTGTGGACGTCGTAGGCGCGGACGTGGCCCGGCGGCGCATCGCTCCTGATCGAGTAGTCGAAGATCTTCGAGCCGACGATCACGCTGTTGCCGACGACGATCGGGGGCGCGCCGTGAGTGACGTGGCGAATCGCGTAGTCGCCCGGGCCGAGGTCCTGCGCCAGGTCGACGACGCCGTCCTCGCCGAACGCCCGGTCGGCCAGGCCGGTGGCGGCATCGATCGAGACGAGCTGGCGGCCGATCGTGGCGACGAACAGGCGCTCCTTCTCGCCGTCCGACCAGTACTCGATGCCGCGGGCGCCGACCGGCCGCATCGTGGTGCCGCCGCGCTCCCACGTCCTCGGGTTGTACACCCACTTCTGTTCGCCGGTGGCCGGGTCGAGCAGGGCAACCTGGCCCAGGCTGGTCGGCGCGAACAGGCGGCCGCCGATCATCAACGGGACGGAGCGGTAGAACCCGGTGTCGTACCCCGGCAGCACGTCCAGCGGCACCTCGTGGTCCGCGCTGCGCCAGCGCCAGGCGATCTCCAGCCGGTCGAAGTTCGAGCCGTCGATCTGGGCAAGCGGCGAGTAGCGGCTCGAGGCGTGGTCACCGCCGTGATGCCGCCACTCGCCGTGGGCGGAGCGCCCCTGTTCGCCGGATTCGGCCCCGGCCGCGCCGGCCACGAAACCGATCAGCAGGGCAAGTACCGCATACCTGCCACGCACGTACACCATCGACATCCTCGCGGTTCCCGACATCCTTCGTGCTCCTCCGAATGCGCTAACCTACCGCACACGAATCCCCGATCGAGAAAGGCAACTCACCATGCCCGAACAAGAACTGAGCCGCCGCAGCGTGCTCGGCGCCGCGGCAGCCGGCGCCGGCTGGATGATCGTTCCCCGTCACGTCCTCGGCCGCGGCGAAGAGGCGCCCAGCGACAAGCTGAACATCGCGGCCATCGGCGCCGGCGGCAAGGGCCGCAGCGACGTCGCCGGCGTCGCGAGCGAGAACATCGTGGCGCTCTGCGACATCGACTGGCAGCGCGCCGAACAGACCTTCGCGGCCCACCCGGATGCCAAGCGCTACCACGACTACCGCGAACTGCTGGACGCCCACGGTGACCTGGACGCGGTGATGGTCTCGACCGCGGACCACACGCACGCCGTGATCACCGCGGCGGCGCTGGAGCGCGGCCTTCACGTCTTCACGCAGAAGCCGCTGACCCGCACGATCGGCGAGGCGCGGATGCTCGGCAAGGCGGCACGCAAGGCCGGCACGGCGACCCAGATGGGCAACCAGGGCCACGCCGCCGAAGGCACCCGCCTCATCCGCGAATGGATCGAGGGCGGCGTGATCGGCGAAGTGAACCGCGTCGAGTACTGGACCAACCGGCCGATCTGGCCGCAGGCGATACCGCGCCCCAAGGAAGTGCACGAAGTGCCCGACCACGTCAAGTGGGACCTGTGGCTCGGCCCGGCGCCGGAACGCCCCTACCACCCCGACTACTACCACCCCTTCGCCTGGCGCGGCTGGTGGGACTTCGGCACCGGCGCCATCGGCGACATCGCCTGCCATGCGATGGACGCGGCGTTCTGGATCTTCGACCTGCGGGATCCGTCATCGATCCATGCCGAGTCGACGCCGCTGTTCAAGGAGTCGGCCCCGGCCGCCACGCGAATCACCTTCGAGTATCCGGCGCGCGGCAACCGGCCGAAGATGACGGTCGTCTGGCGCGACGGGAACCTCACGCCGGCGATGCCGAAGGTGTGGGAGGGCAAGTGGCCGCCGCGCAACAGCGGCCAGCTCTTCGTGGGCACCAAGGGCGTGATCGTCGCCGACATCTACGCCGGCAGACCCACGATCTATCCGTCCAAACTGCACGAGAAGATCACGAAGAACCCGCTGCCTCAGGTCTACGCACGGACCGAGGGGCACTACAAGCAGTGGATCGACGCGATCAAGGCCGGCACGACGAACCCCGACGGCTCTAACTTCGCCGATCACGCGGGTCCGATGACCGAAACGGCACTGCTCGGCAACCTGGCGGTCCGTACCCAGCAGGAGATCGTCTGGAACCCGAAGAAGCTGAAGGTGACGAACGGCGTCGAGGTGCCGCAGGAGTACATCGAGCCGACCTACCGGGCCGGCTGGACACTGTAGCGAAGGTCAGCCGGGCTGCTGGACGGCGGCGACCGCGGCGTCCCGGTCCGCCTCGATGCCCACGATCAGGCTGAAGCCCGAAACCTCGAACAGTTCCTTCACTTCGTCGTTCAGGCCGCAGACCGCGAACTTCCCCTTGCGCGCCTGCAGTTGGCGGGCCACGACCAGTACGACCCGGAGTCCGGCGCTGCTCATGTAGCGGGTGCGGCTCAGGTCGAGGACGACGGCCTCCCCTCCCTCCGCGATCTCGGACGTCATCGCCTGCTCCAGGTCCGGCGCACTCGAGGCGTCGACCCGCCCTTCCGGCACCCATACGGTTACGTCGCCAACCGTCTCGCCCCCGATCGCCGACTTCCCGATCTTGATGCTCTCGATCACGTACACACCTCTCTGCGTCTTGTTTGCACTCAGTAGAACGGATGATGCGCCGTCGCCGTCGCGGCCGCAATGTCCTGAACGGATTTCTGGATCGCCCGGCCCATCGCCTGACCGATCAGATCGAAGCCGCGCACCAACTCGATCCGGGCCGCGGCGTGACGCAGTTCCTGCGCGCTCAGGATGACCTGGAAGGCGTTCGACGCATCGGCCAGGCAGATGAGGGCGACATCTCTGGGTGCGGGAATCCGGTCGCTCAGGAGCACGTCCAGGATCCGCAGCTTGACCTCCCGCTCTTCGCGATCGTCGATCATCGGATAGCGACGGCTGCCGAACACCCACAGGAAGCTCCGATCCTCGACCCGGAGGATTCCCCGCTCGACCAGGCGCGCGAGGGCCGCTTCCTGGACCTGCTTACTGCGGGCCGAAAGACGAACAACCCAGGTGCGGGCGTCGGCCTCGTCGGCGGCCTCGGCGATCTCAGCCAGCGGGCCGTCCAGTATCTCCTCGCCCACCGGGGTGGCATCGACGACGACGAGTCGCTGGAGGTCGCAATCCAGGCGTCCGCGCAACGCGAGGTCCATCAGGATCGCGCCGGCGAGCAGCAGCTCCATCACGTTGGGCGCGACGCGCTTCATCGCGCCGGAATCGTCGTCCAGGAGAAGAAGCAGGATCTCCTCCACGAAGGTCAGGTGAGGGTTCGGCATAGTCGCCGTGGAATCCTACAAGAAGGAGGGAAGCTCCTAGATTCCCGCCGTGTCCACCTGACCTGTCGGTTCCTGGCTGTCGCTGCTCACCTTGACCGTGAGGACGTCCGTGTCGTGGTACTGCTGGTGCTGCACCGAGGTCGACACGTGCCGCAGCAGCCGCAGCGACAGTTCGTTCTCGATGGGAACGGGAGCATCGGGCGCCATGACCACCAGTCGATCTTCGATGTTGCTCCCACCGGGTGCCGCGACGAACTCGAGCTCGGCCGTCTGACGGTCGACTCTCGCGATCACCAGAAGGCTGCGCTTCCGGCCGCCCTCCTGCTCGTCGAGGCCGGCGAGGCTGAGCAGAGCTTCTTCGCCCGCCGACCAGAGGCGATCGCAGGCCTCGGGCGTCCACCGTGCCCGTTCCGCCAGGGTCCTGAGAAAGCCGCCGATCCGTGGGGCCGACGCTGGCGTGACCTCGACCTCGAGCCGCCGGCGACGCGGGCCGGTCGATTCGAGAAACGCAGTCAGGACGATGGCGGTCAGGCCACCGGCGGTCATGCCGTTACCCAGGATCGAGGCCGCCCAACCGCCGAGCTGGTCGCTGAAGATCAGGTCGTTCTCGAAGCCGACGCCAATCCAGAACGACACGCCGATCACCAGGGCCTTCCGGTAGTCGATCCCCCCGTGACCGGCGATGCGGGCGCCGAGCACGAACAGGATGGCGATCAGCACCAGCCCGTAGGCGCCGACGACCGGACCGGGAATCGCGAGGATCAGGGCGAGCGCCTTGGGCAGGAAAGCCAGGCCGAGGAAGATGATGCCGATCCACATCCCCACCCGGCGCGAGGCCACACCGGTGAGTTCCGTGACCGAGATGCTGCTCGAGTACGTCGTGTTCGGCACCGTGCCAGCGATGCCCGAGAGCAGGTTGCCGAGTCCATCGGCGGCGACGGCTCCCTGCACGGCCCGGTAGTCAGGCGCCCGCGGCGTCCGCCAGGAGACCCGCTGGATACCGACGGCATCACCGATCGTCTCGACCGCGCCGATCAACGTCACGATGACGAAGCCCGGCAGCAGCGCCCAGAAAGCCGGTCCGAACGACAGGTCGAAGCCGGGCCAGCCGCCGGCTGGAGCGCCGATCCACGCCGCCGCGGCCACCTGTTCGAAATCGTAGAGCCCGAGAAACGCGGCAACGACCGAGCCGGCCACAACGCCCGCGACCGGCGCCCACAACCGTCCGATCCCTCGCGCCCGCAGGCCGAACCCGGCCATGACCGCGATGGCCACGACGAACGTGATCGGACCGGCGGAACGGGGCGCCTCGTCGGGAACCAGGGTCAACTGGTTGAACATGATCGGCATGACGCTGACCGAGATCAGCATGATGACCGTGCCCGTGACGGTCGTCGTGAACAGCCTCCGCAGCAGCAGGAGCCGAGCGGAGAGCAGGAACTGGAACAGCGACGAAACGATGACCAGCTTGGCGAGGAGCATGGGACCGCCCTGGCTCAGAGCGGCGATGCTGACCGCAATGAAGGCCCCCGACGTGCCCATGAGCAGGATGTAGCCGGCACCGATCCGCCACAGACGCACGGCCTGCAGGATCGTGGCGATGCCGCTCACGAAGATGGCCGCGAAGACCGCCCAGGCCAGGTACTCGTCGCTGCCCCCGGCGGCACGGACGATGATCGCCGGGGTCAGCACGATCCCCGCGACGCACAGGGTCGCGTACTGGAGGCCCATCGTCGCGGCGAGCGGCGTCGGCGTCCGCTCGTCCGCCTCATACCGAACCCCCGCTCCCGGAGCCTTGGCCGCCACGCTCACTCCTGGTAGAGGGCGGCGTCTGGCCGCCACGGTGACCGCTGACCGGCGTAGACCGGCGGTCCCTTGCGGAAGTGGGAGGCCTCGTCGAGCGTCTCGACGAAGGGCATCTGCCGCGGGTAGAGGTCGCCGTTGCCGCGAGGCCGCGGCCCCGCCTTGGAAACGTGGCCCCAGAGCGGATGGCCGACGACCTCCTCGGCGATCCACGCCGCCTCGATCAGCTTGTCGAGCCTGTAGCCGGTCTCGATCCCCAACTCGTGGCAGAAGTCGACGAAGTCTTCCGTCGGCACGTGCCCGGCGGCACGGCCGTTGCCGCAGTACGGGCAACCGCCCATACCGCCGATCGAGGTGTCGAACTCACGCACACCAAGCTTCAGCGCCTCGTAGTAGCTGACCATCGACGCCCCGCGCGTGTTGTGCAGGTGGCAGTGGAAGTCCGTGATCTCGGGCCAGCGCTCGCGGATGGCGATCAGCGTCTCGCGCACGGTGTGCGGCACGTTCCAGCCCATCGCCTCGATGATCGAGCAGCGCGTGACCCGGAAGCCCGCGCCATGCCAGCGGTCGATCATCAGCGCCAGCAGGTCCAGTCGCTGCTCGAGCGAGAAGGCGCCCTCGAAGTTCGATCCGAACGGATTGCCGATCGCCACGGCGCCGGTTTCGAAGCCGCGCGCACGCGCCTGTTCGATCATCGCTGGAATCCGCTCGATTTGTTGAGCCTGGGTGACGTTGTAGTTGCGGCGGGCGAACGTGTCGCACAACTCGACGTGGGTGCCGATCCGGCGCTGCCTGACGTCGAGCTTCGGGTACCAGCGGTCCGCGCGCTCGAACCCGTACTTGTTGAAGATCGCCGCCGTGTACCGAACGCCCGGCCTGGGCACGAAGCGCTCGGCGATCTCGTCGATGCAGGCCATCTGGGGGGTCCACTTGGGGTGGGCGTAGGAGCCGATCGAGATCACCTTGGCGCCGGTCTCGCCCAGCGCATCGAGCAGCCGCAGTTTGTCCTCGACCGGAATGTCGGCGCTCTCGATCTGCAGACCCTCTCTCATCGTGTCGTCCGTGATGGTCACGGACTTCGGTAGCTGACCCATCGCCTGAATCCTCCGCCTTGCCGGTTGCCGACGATCTGTGCAGGGAACGCGTACCTTATCGCCGCGAAGGCCACGGAGCTCCGCGGCCGTCGATTCCGCTGTGGCAGGATCGATCCGTGCGAGGACGCCTCCTTCCCTACCTCGTCCTCGCCGCCGCAGCGACGGCCGTGCTGCTGCCCGGGATCGGCAGCCGCGACCTGTGGAACCCGGACGAACCGCGCTACGCCGAAGTCGCGCGGGAGATGCTGCTCGAACCGCGGGCGATCGAGAACTTCCTGGTGCCGCGCCTGAACGGCGAACGGTACGACCACAAGCCGCCCCTCCACTTCTGGAACATCGCCCTGTTCGGCGCGCTACGCGGCGGCGTCGACGAGGTGGCGGCCCGTCTGCCGTCGCTCCTTGCCGGCATCGGGTCGGTGCTGGTCGTGTTCGCCATCGCCGGCCGGATGTTCGACCGGAGGACCGCCTGGCTGGCGGCGCCGATCTTCCTTACCTCGGCCCTGGTCATGTGGAACGGGCGAGTCGGCCAGATCGACATGACCCTCACCTCTCTGGAGCTGCTCGCCATCCTGTTCTGGGCGCGGGGCAGGTCGTGGGCCGCGGACGATCCACCCGTGCGCCCAAGCGGCCACCTCGCCAATCTCCCGTTCTTCGCCTGCCTCGGCCTGGCCACCCTGGCCAAGGGACCGGTCGGACTGATCGTGCCGCTCCTCGCCGTGGTCACCTGGCTCGCGATAGAGCGCGACCGGGCCGGCGTCGCCGAGCTCCGGTTGGGGCGCGGCCTGCTCCTCTGGGCCGCGATCGTCCTGGCCTGGTTCGGGCCGGCCGTGTGGATCGCCGGACAGTCCTACTTCGACGCCCTGATCCTCGACCAGACCGTCTCGCGCTATGCCGATGCGACCTACCATCCCCGGCCCTGGCACTACTACTTCCGGACCCTGCCGGGCACGTTCGCTCCCTGGACGCTGCTTGCCCCCGTAACGGTCTACGCCGCCTTCCGCGCTTCTCACCGCGAGTCGGCCGGCCGCGAAGCGCGGGCGGTTCGCTTCCTCCTGATCTGGATCGCCAGCACCTTCGTCTTCTTCAGCGTGTCCGGCGGCAAGCGGACCGTTTACCTGCTGGCGCTCGCGGCACCGCTGGCGATGCTGGTCGCCTACGGCGTGCTGGCGATCCGGGATCGCTGGCCTCGCTACCGCACGGCCTTTCTGATCTCGGCGGCGACCGTACCCCTGCTGTTCGGCGTCGTGGCTGCCGCGGCTCCGGTCGCGGCACGAGACCTTCCCGAAGGTTCGATCCCTGACGGCACCATCGCCTGGCTCCAGGCGGCCGCGGCCATCCCCCTCCTCGCCGGTCTGATCGGCCTGTACCTCGCTGCCAGGCGGCGGCCCGACCTGCTGGTAGCCTGTCTTGCGACGGGCCTTGGACTCACCATGTCGGTGACCGCCGTGCGGTTGCTGCCGCTGGGGGACGCCTTCAAGTCGGCCCGCGCCCTCTCGGACGACCTGGTCCGGTGGGCGGAACCCGACGAGCCGTACGCGATCTATCCTGTTCCCGATGCGGCCTTTCTCTTCTACACCCGCCGGTTCGCGGTTGACCTCCACGGCGGCATCCTGGCCCACGACCAGGGCGACGAGGAGGCCCTGCGACGTTTCGTCGCCCGCACGGATCGGCCCGTCTGGCTTCTCGTCGAACGGGACAACCTGGAGCGTCTGTCGCCTCCGCTCGATCTGGTCGAGGTCGCGCGCGACCGGGATCCCGAGCAGGGACACGTCCTGCTGACCACTCCGGAAGCGGCTGCCCGTGTTGCCGCGGCCGAAGGATCCGAGCGATGAACGACAGCCGGCGGCTTGCCGACCAGGGCCTCGTCCTGTTCCGGTACCGGAGCCTGTTCGTCGTGTTCCTGCTGCCCGCCGCCGCCCTGGCGGTGCTCGAGCGCCGGTCGGCGGTGCTTCCGGCGGACCCGGGACTCGGCTGGCTCGCCCTATGCCTCGCCGTGTCCCTCCTCGGACTCGGCGTGCGGTGGGCAGCCCTGGGCTCCGCGCCTCCTGGCGCCTCGACCCGGAGCCTCAGGGCGCCGAGCGCCAGCCACCTGAACGTGACCGGCATGTACTCGCTCTGCCGGCACCCGGTCTATCTCGGCAACCTCTTCGTGCTGATGGGCTTCGCGCTCGCCCTGAAGTCGTGGTGGTTCGTGGTCATCGCACTGCTCGTGTACTGGCTGCTCTACGAACGGGTGATCGCCGCCGAGGAGCGATTCCTCGGCGAGCGCTTCGGCGTGATCCACCGCCGCTGGTCGGAGCGAACGCCGGCCTTCTGGCCCCGGCCCAGACTGTGGCTGCCCCCGGAAACGCGCTTCAGTTGGCGGACCGTCGTGCTCCGCGAGTACAACTCCCCTCTGCTCATCGCCTCGACATTCCTGTTCCTGCGGATGGTCGATCAGGTCGTCGTCGGCGGCCTCGGCCCGACAGCGTGGCTGACCCAGGATCTCGGCCTCGTGGCCGCAGTGCTCGGGCTGATGGTGCTGGTTTCTGTCGCGCGACAGGTGCGCAAGCGGGGAGGTTCAGGCCACTAGGAATCCGCCGGCGCACCGATTCGTTGCAGAATCGGACGACGAACCTCCGATGACCGCCCGAATCAGGATCGCATCCGCCGTCGCCGCGTCGCTGCTGGTCTCAGCAGCCGTCGCGCAGGACGCCGCGAATCCACGGCCGCTGGATTCCAGGTTCGTCCGCTGGCTGGAGCGGATCGGTCCGCTGATCAGCGACGAGGAACGGGACTTCTTCGTCAACCTGCCCGAGGACTACCGCCGCGAAGCGTTCATCCAGGCGTTCTGGAAGGCTCGCGACCCCGACCCGAGAACGCCGCTCAACGAACTCCAGGTCCTGTGGGAAGACCGGGTCGACGCCGCGCTCACCCAATGGGGCACGCTGGAGGACGCGCGCGCCCTGTTCTACCTTCTGAACGGTCCGCCGGGCCGCTTCATTCTGCCGGACGGTCGGACCGCCTCCTACTGCCTCTCGCGAACGAGCGAACTCGAGATCTGGTTCTACGGCGGCAGCGACCGCACCTCCCGCCACTTCGTCGCCATCTTCCTGGCCACGAGCCGCAACAAGCCCTACGTGTTCTGGCATGAGAGCCCCGTGCGCCGCCCGACGTCCCGTCGCGGCCTGCCCACCACGAACATCACCGTGCTGTGCGGTGACGAGTGGTTCGGATGGGCCGCACAGGCGGTCCAGCGCGACCTGGCCAGCAACGGCGTCATCGAAGAGGTTTCCGCTCCCCCCGAGCCGCCCGAGGAATGGCTCGCGACCTTCGCCGCCTTCAACACCGACGTCCCGGAGGGCGCCCCCCGTTTCGACATCGACATCGAATGGGACTATCCGGGCCGCAACCAGACGCGCACCGTCACGCACGGCCTGGTGATGGTGCCGGGGCCGAGCGCCGGCCGCAGGAGCTTCCAGGAGCGCGAGTACCACAGCTTCCACATGACCGGCGAGGTCATCCGCGACGACCGCCTGTTCGAGACGTTCCGCTACCGCTTCGAGCTACCCGCGAGCAGCAGCGAGGAAGACTCGATCCCGCTCGTCTTTACACGCTACCTGCGTCCCGGAGAGGTCCAGATCCGGCTCAAGATCGAGGATGTCTTCGGCCAGCAGTTCGCCGTCGTCAACGAGACGATCGACGTTCCGAACCTCGAGGAGGCGCAATCGCTGCGGAAGACCATCCTGGAGACCTTCCCGGCCCTCGCCGAAGCCAACCAGGCGGCGGCCCGCGGCGAACGCCTGCTCCGCCTCGTGCCGCCGCGGGACGAGCGCCTGCGGGTCGGCATGGTGCGCTTCTCCACCCATGCGATCGGCGACTTCGATGCCGTCGCCTTCTCGCTCGACGGCCGCGAGATCCTGCGCAAGCGCCGGCCGCCGTTCGGCGTGGAACTGAACCTGGGTTCGCACCCGACCGAACACCGGATTCGAGTGGAAGGCCTCAAGGACGGCAAGGTCGTCGCGTCGGACGAGATGTCGGTCAACCGCGGCGGCCAGCGCTTCCGCGCCCGGTTCATCGAACCGCGCTCCGGCGAGCAGTACCTGCAGAGCACGCGCGCGTCCGTCGAGATCGCCGTACCGGACGGCGAGGAGATCGAGCGCCTCGAGCTGTTCCTGGGTGAGGAACGGATCGCGACGCTCTACCAGCCCCCATGGGTCCAGCCGGTCGTGCTCGACGGTCCGGACCTGACCTATCTCCGCGCAGCCGCGTTTCTGGCCGACGGCAGCAGCACGGAGGACGTCGTCTTCATCAACAGCCCGAACCCGATCGAGCGAATCGACGTGCAGTACGTCGAACTCTTCGCCAGCGTCGTCGACGAGCGGGGCCGCCCGATTCCCGAACTGGAGCAGAATCGCTTCCGAATCACCGAAGACGGCGTGCAGCAAACGGTTCGCCGGTTCGAGTGGGTCGACGACACGCCCTTCCACGCCGGCCTGCTGCTCGACACGTCGGCTTCGATGCAGGACTCGATCGACCAGGTCCGGGCCGCCGCCCAGCGCTTCGTCGACAACACTCTCGAGCCCAGGGACCGGATGGCGGTCCTCGCCTTCGCCAACCGGGCTCGGGTCGAGAGCCGGTTCACGAAGGACAGGGGTCAGCTCGCGCGGGCGCTGGCGGGCCTCAAGGCGACCGGCACGACATCTCTCTACGACAGCCTTGTCTTCGCTCTTAGCTACTTCGACGGCATCAGCGGCCAGAAGGCCCTGCTCCTCCTGTCCGACGGCAAGGACGAGAACAGCTCGTTCACGTTCGAGAGCGCGCTCGAGACCGCGCAGCGTTCAGGCGTGACCATCTACGCCATCGGCCTCCGGGAGGCGGCCGCAGACCGAACGACGCGCCGTGTGCTCGAGCGCATTGCCGGGGAGACGGGCGGCCAGGCCTTCTTCATCGACGGTGTCAGTCAACTCGACACGATCTACGCCCGGATCGAGAGGGAACTGCGAAACCGCTACCTGCTCACCTACCAGTCGACCAGCACCAGGCCCGAAAGCGAGTTCCGGGTGGTGCGGGTCGACGTCGACGCCCGCGACGCCGAGGTTCGGACGATGTCGGGGTACTACCCGTAGAAGCGACCAGCAAGGGCCCTACGCCAGCGCGTCCTTGCCGAACCGTTCCATTGCCTCCAGCGTCTCCCGCACGTCGTCCCAGCCGGTCGAGTGGTTGATGATGCAGAAGCGGAGCGAGAAGGTCCCGTGCAGGGAGGTTGACGAAACGAACGCGCGGTCATCCCAGAACAGGCGCGCCAGAACCTCCCGGTTGACGTCCTCGAGAGTCTCCTCCTCCAGACCGGCGCCTTCGGGGTTGACCCGCATGCAGACCATGCCAAGCGACGCCGGGGCCTGCAGTTCCAGGGTCCGACTCTCGCGGATGTACAGCTCGGCTCGCTTCGCCAGCTCCATTCCCTTCGACACGGCCCGCCTGAACGCGGACATGCCGAACGTCTGAATCGACATCCAGATCTTCAGGGCCCGGAATGACCGGCTCAGTTGCAGGCCACGATCATCGAGGTTCGGGTGGTTCGCTCCCCAGACGGTGTCCTGGAGAACCGTCGTGCTGAAACCGAAGACGCGCTCCAGCGTCCGGACATCCTTCACCAGCAGGCAGCCCACCTCGTACGGCTGGAACAGCCACTTGTGGGGGTCCAGCCCGACCGAATCGGCTCGCTCGATTCCGCTGAGAAGCTCGCTCCCCTTCTCCGTGATCGCCGCGAAGCCGCCGTAGGCGGCATCCACATGGAGCCAGATACCTTCGGCCTGACAGAAGTCGGCCATCGCATGCAGCGGGTCGATCGCGCCGGTGCTCGACGTCCCGGCATTGGCGCAGATTGCCAAGGGTGTAAAGCCCGCGGCGCGGTCCTCCGCAACGGCTCGCGCTAGAGCCCCCATGTCCAGGCGGAACGCTCCGTCCGTCGGGACCTCGCGAATGGCCTCCCGCCCGACGCCGACGATCACCGCGGCGCGCGCCTGCGCGCTGTGGCTCTGGTCGCTCATGTACACGCTCGGTCGCGCGGGTTTCCCGGCCACTTCCCTGGCCGCCACGAAGGCGTCGACGCAGGCCGCGGAACCGCCGCTGGTCAGCAACCCGCCCGAGCTGTCCGGATAGCCCAGCCAGCGCCGGAACCAGTCCAGCACGACGAGTTCGACCTGGCTCGGACCGCTCGCCACCAGCCAGGTGCAGGCGTTCACGTTCCAGGCGGAGGCCAGAAAGTCCGCCACAACACCGGGCCAGGTCGGCTCCGACGGAACGAACCCGAAGCAGCGCGGGTGGTCCAGCCGGGTCGTCATCGGAAGGATGTCCGCTACGGCCTGCCGCAGGACCTCCTCAGCCGGGCGGCCCTCCTCCGGCGGACTCTCTAGCAGCAGGCGCTCGAGCCCTTCCTTGAACTCTCCGTCCCAGGCGCTCTCATCCGGCAGGCTCTCGATCCGGGC
Source organism: Acidobacteriota bacterium (assembly GCA_028877275.1). Lineage (GTDB taxonomy): Bacteria > Acidobacteriota > Thermoanaerobaculia > Multivoradales > Multivoraceae > Multivorans. The sequence goes on along the minus strand of JAPPFP010000004.1, from coordinate 33,652 downwards.
CACCGCAAGCTCCGCCGCTTCGCGGGCCAGAGCCAGCATGGCTTCCTGCGACATCTGCAGGCCGGAAGGGCGTGACCCCATACCCGTGGATTCTAAGCGCAGATACCTACCAGAATGGAGGTGCGACCTCCTCGATGAACCGGTCGAGGACCTCCTTCTGGCGATCCTTGCCGCCCAGGTTGAATGCCGGCACGATGAACTCGTGCACTCCGGCGTCGCGGTAGGCGCCGACCGCGTCGGCGATCTCCGCGACGCCGCCGATGTTCGACGGCATTCCCGTGCCGCGCGCCCGCATCTTGGCCAGGAACGCCTCGTCGTCGCTCAGGAACAGGAGCGCAACGGCCGACCGCTCGATCTCCGCCGGGTCCCGTCCCACGTTCTCGCAATGGGCGTCCAGCACCGCCATCTTGTGCTTGAGGATGTCCACCGTGCCCCAGACGTTCCACTCGTCCGCGTGCTGGGCGGTGATCCGCAGCGTCACCTTCTCGCCGCCGCCGCCGATCATCAGCGGCAGCGGGTCCTGCACCGGCTTGGGCTCGAGCGGCGCATCGACAAGTTGGTAGGCGTCGCCAACGAAGTTCGCCCCCTGCCGGCCGTACAGCGTCTTGATTAGTCGGCAGGCCTCGTCCAGACGGCGAAGCCGCTCGCCCAGCGTGTAGAACGGGATGCCATAGGCCAGGTGCTCGTTCTCCTGCCAGCCGGCGCCGAGGCCCAGCACCACGCGGCCACCCGAGATGTGGTCGATCGTCGCCGCCATCTTCGCCAGCACCGCCGGATGCCGGTAGGTGTTGCCGGTGACCAGCGGACCGAGGCGCACCCGCGGCACCGCCGCCGCCAGAGCCGCGATCGTGGTCCAGCTCTCCGCCCACGGTGCCGACGTGTCCTCGCCGTTCGGCATGAAGTGGTCGGCGTACCAGATCCCGTCCCAGCCGGTCGCCTCGACGTGCCGAGACATCTCCAGCAGGTCGGTCCAGGGCATCGTGGGGGCGGGCCAGTAGCTGAATCGCATGCGCGGAACTCCGTGCGGTGGCATGGGCGGTGAGGGCGCGTACCTTACCGCGCGCCCCGCAGTCCGACATCGACTAGGCCAGCGACGCGGCCACTTCGGCCAATCGAACGGCCAGGCGGACGGTCCGAAGGCGGATCTTCGCCAGGGGGACCAGGGACGAGGGGCGCATCAGAGCCCCGCGGACCATGGGGCCCAGCGAGAAACCGCCGCCGGGCGCCGGCGCGTGCTCCAGCCACGACGGAAGGCGGTCCGCCGACGTATCGCTGATCGCACGCACGGCGACGCAGGGAAGGCCGGCGTCCTGAAACACCCGGGCCGCCGCCCAGGTCTCCATGTCGACCGCGGTTTCGGGCAGAGAACCGGTGCTCCGCCAAAGCGCCTCGCGGGACGAAGCGGTGACAATCAGACCGGAAGCGGTGACCAGAACCCCCCGCCGGCAACCGCGCGCCGCGGCCGCCTCGACCAGGGTCTCGTCCAGGTCGACGGTCGGCTGGTCTGGAGCCATCACGGTCCGGCCGACGACCAGATCGCCAACCTCGAGGTCCGGCGACAGGGCGCCGGCGATGCCAAGCCACACCACCCGGCCGCACGCGCCCCGGGACGCCAGGCGAACGCAGCGTTCGGCGGCCCGCCGCGCCGCCCGCTCGCCGACGCCGCAGACGGCCACCTGGACGGGTCGGTCCCCGATGCGGCCCCGAACGGCAACGGCGACCGCGCCATCCCTGACGCGGGAGGCGCCCTCCACGCGGCGCAGGAGGGCCGAAGCCTCGGACTTCATCGCGGCCAGGTAGACGGTCTCTCCTCCGGAAGCCGGCGGGGACGCCGGCGCACCCAGTGTGGGACGCTCCGTACCGCCTGCCGTCGTCACCGGCGCGGCCCCTTCACGTAGCCGTTCTCCTCGAACCACCGCACCGCGCGTTGGAGCGCCTCGCGGATCGGACTCTGGACCAGGCCGAGTTCCCTGACCGCCCTGCCGGCATCGAAGAACATCCGGCGGCGCGCCATGAGCGCGCTGTCGAGCGCGACACGGGGTTCGCCGCCGGCCAGCCGCGCCCAACCCGTCGCCAGAGCCGCGGCGCCGACCGGCAACCAGTGCGGCAGCCGCAGGCGGGGCGCCTGGAGCCCCGTGATGTCGGCCAGCATCCGCAGCATCTCGACCAGCAAGACGTTGCGGTGCCCCAGAATGTACTTCTCACCCACGCGGCCATGTTCCGCGGCCAGCAGGTGGCCCTGGGCGACATCGCGCACGTCGATCACGTTGAGCCCGGTGTCGACGTACGCTGGCAGGCGTCCGGCCAGGAAGTCGACGATGATCCTCCCCGTGGGCGTCGGCTTGACGTCCAGTTCACCGACCGGTGTCGACGGATTCACGATGACGACCGGAGCGCCGGCCGCGGCCGCCTCGACAGCGACGCGCTCGGCGAGGTACTTGCTGCGCTTGTAGTGCCCGACCATCGCCGAGACGCTGACGGGAGTCGTCTCGGTCGCGGGGCGGCCGCCGGGTTCCAGCCCGAGCGCGCCCACCGAACTCGTGTAGACGATGCGCTTCGCTCCGGCCTCGGCCGCCGCCGCCAGCAGGTGGCGGGTGCCGTCGACGTTCGAGGCGTAGATGTCACGCGGACGGCGGACGAACAGCCGATAGTCGGCGGCGCAGTGGTAGACCTCGACGCAGCCCGCGCAGGCTGCCCGGAGACTCGCCGGATCCCGCAGGTCGCCCTCAACGATCTCCACGTCGCAACCCTCGAGGTTCGAGCGGTCTCCACCCGGCCGCGCGAGACAGCGCACGCGGTCTTCGCCGCGAGCGAGCAGCGCCCGGACCACGTGCGCACCGACGAACCCGGTGCCGCCGGTGACGAGAGCGGTCACCCGTCAGGGCCGGACCGCCGCGGCCATCATCCCGACAGGTGCCAGGCGGCGAGGCGCAGCGCGTCTCTCGGACTCTTGCGGACCTCGCGCACGACCGACGCTTCGAACCCCGAGTGCATCGCGCAGTTCGTGCACAGTGCATCCTGGCGCGACTCCCAGTAGTCCCAGTCCGTCTCTTCCCAGAACTCCTCGTAGGTCGCGTAGTGCCGCTTGCCGATCAGGTAGCAGGGCCCCTTCCAGCCGAGCGGCGTTCTCGTGACGGTGCTCCACGGCGAGCAGGAGTAGTCCCTCAAGCCGGCCGCGAACTCGAGGAACATGGGGGTCGAGGTCAGCTTGTACTCGTCCGCAATCTCGAGAATGCGCCGGAACTTCCGTTCCGTGTCCTGACGGGTGAGGAAGATGTCGCGGTCCACCGACTCGTACTGGTAGCCGGGCGAGATCAGCATGCCGTCGATGTCGAGGTCGCGCAGGAACCGGCACAGCTCCTCGACTTCGTCGATCCGCGTTTCCTTGAACACGGTCGTGTTCGTCGTGACGTGGTAGCCGCGCTCTTTCGCCGCGCGAATCATCTCGATTGCCTTGTCGAACACGCCGTCGCGGGCGCACACGTAATCGTGAGTCTCGCGCATGCCGTCGAGGTGCACGTTCAGCGTCAGCCGCCGGTTCGGAGGCACCCGATCGAACACCTTGGTGTCCAGGAGCAGGGCGTTCGTGCAGAGGTAGATGTGCCGACGCCGGGCGATGATCCCGGAGATGAGCTCCGGGAGCTCAGGGTAGATCGTCGGCTCGCCGCCGCAGATCGAGACGACCGGAGCCTCGCTCACGCGCACCGCGTCGAGACACTCCGAGACCGGCAGCCTGTCCCTGAGCTTGCCCGTGTGCCTCTCCACCGCGCAGCCGAGGCAGGCCAGGTTGCAGGTGTAGAGCGGCTCGAGCATGAGCACGAACGGATACCGGCGCCTGCCCAGGAGCGCGTTCCTGGCCTGGTGCCTCAGGTTGTCGGTCACCATGTGGAGCGGTGTTCGCATGGGTCTCGGCTTAGGTCCTTTCTCAGAAGGGTCCGTTCGCGGGCATCGCGTCGGGCTCCGGCAGGTTCAGACGCCTGTACGCGGCCAGCGCCTCGAGCGGGAAGTACTGCGCGTAGCCGTGGTAGCGGAGGTAGAACACGCCGGGGAAGCCTACGCCGGTCCAGTCGCGGTCGTACCACGAGCCGTCGTCGCGCTGGCGCTCCTGCAGGAACGCCACACCCCGGTCCAACGCTGCCACGGTCAGGGCCGCGTCGTCGCTCCAGGGCCGTGACTCGAGCGAAGCGGTCAGACCCATCATCGCCCAGGCGGTCTGCGAAGCCGTGCTGCGCCCGCGGCCCCTGAAGTCGGGATCGTCGTAGGAGCGAAGCGACTCGCCCCAGCCGCCGTCCTCGTTCTGCACCGCGAGCAGCCAGCGCCGGCCGAGCCGGCATGCCCGGCGCAGGCGTTCCCCGCCCCGGCCGCCCGGGCGCGTCGCCAGCGGCGCCAGCGCCGAGAGAGCGAGCCAGGTGCCATAGACGCCGTTGGCGCCCCAGCGGCCCGGCCAGCTCCCATCCTTCTCCTGCTCGCGAAGCAGGTAGTCCGTCGCGCGCCGGACCGGACCATCGGTCGGATCGTGTCCATGCGCCAGCAGGCTGCTGATCACCCGGGCGGTGATGTCGGGGGTGCTTGGATCGATCATCGCGTTGTGGTCGGCGAAGGGAATGAGGGTCAGGACCTCCTTCTCGCAACAGCGGTCGAACGAGGCCCAGCCTCCGTCCGGATTCTGCAGACCAAGGAGCCAGCGCTTCCCGCGCGCCGCCGCGGCCTGCCGCCGCGCCTCCAGCTCGTCCGTCCGCCCCCGGACCGCGCCCAGCACCAGGAGAACTTCCGCCGTGTCGTCGCAGTCGGGGTAGAGGTCGTTCCGGTACTCGAAACACCAGCCCCCCGGAGCCTCCTGGAGACTCTTCTCCCGCCAGTCGCCGGGAACCGTGACCTCACGCTCAAGCAGCCAAGCCAGCGCATCCTGGATCGGCGCCTCGTTCCCGTCCGGGTCCGCCGCGAGCAGGGCGCCCGCCGAGAGCGCCGTGTCCCACACCGGCGAGAAGCAGGGCTGAAGCCGCATCTCTCCAGCCTCTTCGATCTCGAACCGCTCGAGTTCCCGGAGTTGACCCTGGACCAGCGGATGACTCTCCTCGTAGCCCAGGCAGCGGAACGCGATGACCGCGTTGACCATCGCCGGGAAGATCGCACCCAGACCATCGGAGCCCTCTACGTGGGCAACGAGCCATTCCTCCGCCTTCTTCAGGGCGGGGCGACGCCACCTGGGCACCGGGCCGATGACCTCCACCAGCTTGATCAGGCCGTTCACGCCGGCGAACACGAAGGACCAGAACGACTCGTAGAAGGTCGTCCGTTTGCGTCCGGGCCTGGAATCCCCCTGAAGTTCGTCGAGCGTCACATCCAGCGGCACGCTCGGCCTGAGGGCCCAGATCACCGACAGCGGCACCACGATCGTCCGGGTCCAGGAGGACATCTCGTGGAGGTTGAAGTAGAACCAGCGCGGCAGCAGGATGAGTTCCGGAGGCACCGCGGGCGACCGCCGCCAGGTCCACAGCCCGAAGATCGACAGGTAGAGCCTCGTGTACGAGTTGCACGCGCGCAGTCCGCCCGCCCGCAGGATCGCCCGGCGCGCATCGGCCATCCGCGGCGATTGCGGATCGTCGCCGGCGAGTTTCAGGCAGAGGTAGGCCTTGACCGAGACGCTCGGGTCGGTCGGGCCGTCCGGGTAGATGGCCCAGCCGCCGCCCTGCTGCTGCTGGCCGCGCAACCGCTCGCAGCACGCCGCGACGCGCGGGTCGTCGCCGCGCCCCAGGAAGTGAAGCAGCAGGACGTACTCCGACTCGAGAATCGTGTCGCCCTCGAGTTCGGCGCACCAGTGGCCGTCATCCCGGCGCTGGCTCAGCAGATTGCGTATCGCCGCGTCGATCATCACGTCGATGACCTTCGGCGGCGGAGTTGGAGACGACTCCGGGCGCTCGTGGAGTCCTCTGGTCAGGCTGGCCAAGCTGCGTAACCTAGTCCGGCGGCCCGCTCCGGTCAAACGTCCCGGTTCCGGGTCAGAAGCTGTACTTCATTCCGAAGCTGACACCCCACATGCTCAGGTCATCGGTCGACATCACGTAGGTGACCTCAGTCCCACCGGGGCCGCGGCTCGAGTGGTGGCTCCGCAGCTGGTCCCAGTGCAGACGGCCGGTCTCGAAGTCGCCGTACTCGACCAGGCGCGCCTTGATGCCAAGCGTCACCGAGTCGCCTAGCGAGAAGTCGACGCCCGCGAGCAACTGGTAGGCGGACACGCTGTCCTGGAGCTTGGTGTTCGCGATCGTCGTCGTGCCCGCGACGATCCGCCGCAGGCTCTCCTCGTCCGGATGGCCGGCGAACGTGGTGATCGCCGCCGGATCGCCGTTCCGCTTCCACCGGTTGAAGTAGTCGATCGAAGCGTCCGCCGTGCCGATGCCAAGGCCAACGTAAGGGGAGACTCGGGCGCCCGGAACGAAGTCCCAGTAGGCATTGGCGAAGAAGCTCTCGTACTGCACGGTCTCGATCCTGGTTTCCGCGATCTCGAGTTCCTGCTGCGCCTTGTCCACCGTCACGTCGTCAGTCGCCGCCAGATCGGCGGTTGAGTCGTAGGAGAGCGCCGAGTGGGTGTACTCGAGTTCGGCGCGAACGTTGCCGAAGCGATAACCAATCGCGAGGCCGCCCATCATCCCGGACCCGCCGCCGATGTCCGAAGACCACGCCGAAGGCGGAGGATCGCAGCCCGCGTTCGTGCCGTCGATCGGCACGATCCAGCCGTCGCAGGTCGTCGCGACGTCGTTGTCCGTGCCGTCCAGGGTCATGGACGCGCCGTTGGCGGCGCCCAACTCCAACCCGAGATAGAAGCCGTTCTGTGCCTCGGCCACGGGCGCGGAAGCGGCGCCCAGGAGTGGCAACGCCAGGCACGCAATTGCCCTCATCCAACCTCTATGTCTCATTTCTCGTTCTCCCCAGGTTCCTCGAAGTCGAATCGTCGTCCTTCAGCCGACGCCACATAGGCTGCGTACAGCACCCGCACGACCTCCAGACCGAGTTCTCCGTCCGACTCCCCGGCCACGCCGTCCAGCAGGTTGGCGGCAAACGCCTGGCACATGCCGAGCTGACCAGATGTCCAGTCCTCGTCCGGCATCGGCGTCGTCCAGCCGGCGCCGGAGTCGATCTTCTCCATGATGTAGGCGTCGTCGAAGACACCCCCGTCGGGCGTGTATGCGCGGAGCATGTCGTTCGGGCTCAGGCTGAGCCGCAGCCGACAGTTGCTGGCAAACAGATCGAGGCCGCTTTCCATTCCACCGAGGACGTGATCCCCTCCCCAGGCGACGGCGCGTGAGCCGTCGTCGAAGCCGATCACGGCGCAGCCCCAGTTCTCGACCTCGCCCCAACCGCCCGCTATGCGGAGTTCGTCCGTGGCGATTCCGGCGACCGCGCTCAGATCGGCCGTCTCCGCGCTGACCCAGGCAGGTCGCACCGGCTTGCCGGACCGCCGCAGCCCTTCCGCTCGCTTCAGGTGAAGCATGGCGCCGACCGGATGGGCAGCGAGCCGGATCAGGGCGCCGCCGCCCGTGTGCCGCCAGACCCGCGAGTAGGGAGAGTGAGAGCCGCTGTGGCACTCGCCGCCCCGCATCTCGAGCAGAACCGCGTCCGCCTTCTCCAGCAGCCCGAGAGCGCGGCGGAAGGCCGGTGCGTAGATCCAGTTCTCGCCGTAGAGGAGCTGCACGCCGGCGCGTTTCGCCGCCTCGACCATGGCCCGCGCGTCCGCGTCGGCCACCCGCAACATCTCGCGACGGTCGCGACCGGCGACGTCGGCGTCGCTCGCGTCCTCCGGCAGATCCTGGCCGGTGTAGGCGGTCAGGGGCTTCGTGCAGACGACGTGCTTGCCCGCCCCGGCCGCGGCTTCGGTCATCTCACGGTGCAGGCGGTTGGGGACGCAGAGATCGACGACGTCGATCACCGGGTTCGCGAGCATGGCGTCGACGTCGTCGAAGACGGCCGGGACGTCGAAACGTCGTGCGTAGTTCTCGGCATGCCCGCGGCGGCGCGAGACAACGCCGGCGACGCTGGCCGAGACGACCTGCTTCCAGCAGCGCGCCCTGGTTTCGGCGAGGAACCCGGCGCCGACGATCCCCACTCGCAACTGCCGCGACTCCGCCATCGACTCGCGGGAGCATAGCCGCCGCACCGGCCTCTGTTACCCTCCGCAACCGATGCTGGACCGGCCCGGCTCGCCGCTTGCCCTCGTCAACGCCCTCGCGCTGACGTGCGCCATCCTGCTCGCGGGCGCCTGGGACGCGAACAATCACGGCCACGAAGCCGTCGAGCCGAACGCCACCCACTGCACGGTCGATCACGACGCCGAGGTCTCGGCAGCCGCGAGCCACGCCACCGTCGGCACGGCCGCGGCGGCGCACGACCATTCCTGCGTCGCCTGCCAGCTCGGCCGAGCCACGACCAACCAGGTCGGCAAAGGCCTGGCCACGAAGCCCATGGACCTTCCGTCGACCGCGCTGAGGTCGGAGGGTCCAGGCAGGTTCGAGAGCGGCGAGCACCGGCAGCGGACGGCCCGCGGACCGCCCAAGGGCTGAGTCGATACCGGACTCCGCCTCCGACCCCCTCTCGCATCGCGAGCCGCGTCGGAGTCGTCGGAGACCAACTGAACACGAGCCCCCTCCAGCCCGGGGCAGCGGGGGCCTGACGGCCGCCGCCAGCAGGGCTGACCTTGCAGCGCCGCCGGGGCCGCACCGCCGATGGCTCGGTGCACTCCGGCGCCGCTCCGGCGCCACAGCCAACGACCGCCACCCATCGACTCGAATCGGACGACCACAGGACCTTCTTCGTCATGCACTCTCTCCGCACCAGGAACTCTCTTCTGCTCACCCTCCTCCTTCTCCTGCCGCTCCCCGCGCTGCGCGGGACGGCGACGTCTCGGGCACCGTGACCGACCAGACCGGCGCCGCCCTGCCGGGCGTGACCGTGGAGGCAGAGAGCCCAGCCCTAGCCGACAGCCGCCGCTCCGCCAGAACGGACGCCGAAGGGCGCTTCGTCATCGGCGGTCTGCCCGACGGGGAGTACTCGGTCTCCTTCAGCCTCAGCGGCTTCGACACCCTGAACCGGGACGGCGTGTCGGTCTCCAGCGTCGACGGCGCGAACCTGGACGTCCGCCTGCAGATCGAGAGTCTCATCCAGGAGGTCACGGTCGTCGGCAGCAAGCTGGGCACGGGCAGGCAGGAGTTCGGCGTCAGCGTCGCCCATCTGGGCGCCGACCGCATCGACTCCGACGCGATCGTCAACGTCGAGGACGCCTTCCACCGGGCCGCGAACGTCTACGTCGGCGCCGCCGAGCAGGGCGGCTACGCCATCCGCGGGGTGAACAACAGCGGCCTGGAGTCCGACCACTCCAACGGCACCGCGCTGGCGTCCGTCCTCGTCAATCAACTGGCGCTCGCACCGCGCACGAGCGACCATCTGAACCCGTCGCTGTTCGACGCCGAGTCGGTGGAGATCCTCCGCGGACCCCAGTCGACCCTGCAGGGGCCGAACTCCCTGATCGGGTCGGTGCTCATCAACTACAACCGGCCCGCGTTCGACGGCTACGACGGGCGCGTCCGGGTCGAGGGCGGCAGTCTCGATACGGAGCGGATCCAGTTGATGCAGAACGTCGAACTCGTCGACGAGATTCTCTCCGCGCGCGTCGTCCACGAGGACCGCTACATCCGCGGGGCGGTCTCGAACATCGTGAACGGCGCCGACGACCGGCACCGCACGGACGTCGAGACGACCCGCGTTCTGCTGGCCTTGAGACCGCGGGCCGACGAGAGTCTCCGGTTCGACCTCACCTGGCTCCGGAGCGACTCGGACTCGATCCCCTGGGGCTACCACATGGAAGACCCGGCGCGGGGGATCACGATGGAGGACCGGCAGCAGGTCTGGAACCGCGAGGACGCGTATCCTTCCAAGATCGACCTCCTGAACCTGGAGGCGCACATCGACCTCGGCGAGCGCTGGGCCATCGACGCCGTCGTCGGCGCGAGCGAGTTCGACGGCGCGCAGCTCTTCGACGCCGACTTCACGCCCTGGGACATCCTCAACGTCGACGCGTGGAGCCAGGACGACGTCGCGAGCCAGGAGATCCGCGCCTCGTACCGCGGCGCCGGCGTGAACCTGCTGCTTGGCGCCTTCCACTCGCAGTCCGATTTCGGCTACGGCTTCACCGGCGCCGGCTTCTTCCCCGACGGGCTGGGCAACATCGTTCCCTTCAACCGGACCACCAGATTGACCGAGGATGTCGAGCAGACCGACTTCTTCGGCAGGGTCGAGTGGGATGCGACGGATCGGGTGCACCTGACCGGGGGCGTCCGGCTCAGCCGGGACTCCAGGGCCAACGTCAACTTCGCGGACAACAACGGCTTCATCACCGAGCTGGACGCCGGGACGGACTTCGAACAGGTGCTCCCGTCCGCCTCGGTGACCTTCGACGTGGCCTCGAACACCTCGCTGGGCGCGTCGTACGCACGCGGCTTCAAAGCCGGCGGGTTCGCCTTCGGGCTCTTGCTCGGGCTGGCGGAGCCATTCGACGAAGAGTTCACGGACAACTTCGAGTTGTTCCTGAGGCACCGCACGGCCAACGGCCGCATGATCCTGAACGCGAACCTCTACCGGATCGACTGGACCGATCAGCAGATCCCGTACACGCCCCCGGGGGGGTTCCCGCAGTTCGACTCACTGGTCGCGAACGCCGGCGAGTCGCTTCTTCAGGGCCTCGAGATCGAGACCGAGGTCTTTGTCAGCAACGCGCTGAGTCTGTTCGGGTCGCTCGGCATCTCGGATTCCGAGTTCGTGCATTTCGTCCTCGACGGCGTGGACTACGCGGGCAGGGCGTTGCCGCAGGCGCCCTCGTGGAGCGCCTCCGCGGGTCTGAACTGGCGCTCGCCGTCGGGCTGGTTCGCCGGCGGAACGCTGAGCTACGCCGACGAGGCGTACAGCGAACTGGCGGCGCCGGAGATCACACGGCTGAAGACCCGGACGCTGCTCGACGGCCGGTTCGGCTACCGGCGCGGCGGCTGGGCGCTCTACGCCTGGGGCAAGAACCTGCTCGACCACCAGTACGAACGCCAGTTGTACAACGGCGCGCCGTTCGGACTGCCAGGCGCCTACGGCATCTTCGGTCGGCCGCGGTCGGCCGGTGTCGGCATCGACTTCAACTGGTAAGGAGGCGGAGCGCCGGCAACATCCAACGGAGAAGAACCCATGCCACAGAAGAACGAAGGCCTCGAAGTCACCGGCCTGAACAAGACCTACCCGGGCGGCATCCGGGCGCTGGAAGACGTCGACCTCACCGTCGAGCCGGGCCTCTACGGCCTGCTCGGCCCGAACGGCGCCGGCAAGAGCACGCTGATGCGGACCCTGGCCACCCTGCAGGCGCCGGACAGCGGCACGATCCTGCTCGACGGTGTCGACGTCCTGGCGGACCCGGACTACCTGCGGCGACGGCTCGGCTACCTGCCGCAGCAGATCGGGACCTACCCGACGGTGACCGGTCGCCAGCTCCTGGACCGATTCGCCAACCTGAAGGGGCGCACGAACGCCTCCGAGAGGCGGCGCGAGGTAGCAGGACTCCTGGAACAGGTGAATCTCAGCCAGGACGCCGACCGGGCCGTGGCGACCTACTCCGGCGGCATGCTGCGACGCTTCGGTATCGCAATCGCCCTCGCCGGGAATCCCCGCCTGCTGATCGTCGACGAACCGACCTCGGGCCTCGACCCGGCGGAACGGAGCCGCTTTCACCGGGTGCTGGCCGACATCGCGGCGGACAACGTCGTGCTGCTGTCGACCCACATCGTCGACGACGTCGAGAGCCTGTGCGAACGGCTATCCATCCTCGACCAGGGCCGGATCGTCGCCGAAGGAACGCCGGCGTCCCTGGCCGCGGAGCTCGAAGGCCGCCTGTGGTCGCGCGTGGTTCCCCGCGGCGAGGCTCTGCCGGAGGACGCCCTGCACGTCTCGGCGAAGCCCACGGGCTCGCTGGTCGTCATCGAGGCGTCTTCCCGACCCGACGACCGCTGGGAACCCCAGGCGCCCCGCCTGGAGGACGTGTACCACGCCGCCATCGCGCACGGCAGCCGGCGGCGGGAAGCGAGGGTCGCGTGAACACCCTGCGTTTCGTCGCCGCCCAGGCGTGGCAGGAGTTACGGGCGGGCTGCCGCGGGCCGCTGCTGGCGATCGTCTTCCCCGGACTCATCGGCTACGCGCTCATCGTGATTCTCAACGCCGACTACATGCGCGAGATGGGCGCCACCGAGGTGCCGCGCAACAGCCCCCACGTGATCTACCTGATGATGGCCGGCCAGGCCGTCTGGATCTTCTTCGTGTGGGCCTGGCTCTTCGGCCTGAACGTGGTCCGCGACCGCAACGCCAGCCTGCACGAGGTCGTCCTGTCGACGCCCGTTTCCCTGCCGGCCCTGCTCTTCGGCCGCTACCTGGGCGCCCTGGCTCTCTCGACCCTCCTTCCGGTCGCAACGGCCATCGGCTTCTGGCTGGTTCCGGCGCTCGGCGCCCTGGGGATCATCCCACCGGACGCGGTGGGGCCGCACCCGTGGTTCGCGATGGCCCATTCGCTCCTGCTGTTCACCCTGCCGACCGCGGCCGGAGTCGGCGCGCTGTTCCTGTGCGCGGCGATCTGGACCCGAAGCATCGCCGGGCCCTTCGCGGTCGCGGCCATGCTGATGCTGGTCTGGATGGTGGCCATGGTCGTCGTTCGCGGCGGCGACGCCAGCCCGGCGGCCGCGACCCTGTTCGACGCCTCCGGCTTCGCCGAGATCGAGGAACAGACGAACCTGATGACGCCGCGCGAGAAGGCGGTCGCCGTCGTCGAACTGACGCCGCCCCTGCTCGCCAACCGCCTGGTCTGGACGGTGCCGCCGCTACTCCTGATGGCGATCGTGCTGCGGCGCGTCGGCCGGGAACAACTGGCGCTCGAGAAGGCGCCGGCGACACGCCGGCGAAGGTCGCAAGCGAACGGAGCGCGAGCAAAAGCGCCGCCAGAGTCCGTTCTTCCGCCGGGCCCCGCGGCCAGTCCGTCCTGGTTCCGGGCGACCTGGACCGAGGCGGCATGGCACCTGAAACTCTCGTTCCGGGGCTGGGGCGCGCCGCTTGCCCTCGCCATGATGGTGGCGACGGGCGTCGGCGGCGCCTTCGTTCACGTCGTCCTTCACGCCGACGGTCCGCTACAGCCCCGCTCCGGGTTGGTCGAGCGGATGACCATCGAGTACTTCTACCTCGTGATCGTCTTCATGGTGGCCGCCTTCGTCGGCGTCATGGCGCGCCGCGACGACCGCACCGGCTGGAGCGAGATCAGCGACGCGACCCCGGCGCCGGTCGGCACGCGGGTCGTCGGACGGGCGCTGGCGTCGCTCTGCCTGACGGTCGCCTTTGCCCTGACTCCCCTCGTGGCGGTGTGGATCGTGACCGGATTGGCGCTTCCCGGCGCCTTCAGCCTCGCCAATCCGGCCCCCTTCTTCGCCCTGCTGCTGGCGCCCGCGCTGCTGGAAGTCGCCGCGGTCGTGCTGCTGGCGCACGCGCTGATCCGCCACGCGGGAGCGGCGCACGCCGTCTCGGTCATCTGCGCGTTCATCATCGTGGTCAACCACGAACTGGCCGTCACGACCTATCCGCCAGCGGAGTTCGGCGTGCCGGCGCACGCCACGGTGTCCGAGTTCGCCGGCTGGGGGCCCTGGATGAACCACATTCTGACGGCCGACCTGTTCAAGCTGGCCATCGTGGTGGTACTCCTTGCCGTGGCGTGGTTGGCGTGGCCGCGAGGCACCGCGCTGACCGTGCCCCTGCGCTGGCGAACAGCTCTCGGTCGGATTCCGAGTGGAGCGGGAGTGCTGGCGGCGGCCGGCGCCGTCCTGGCCTTCGGAACCCACGCCGTGCTGTACGAGCAGTTCGTCACGCTGGGCGGTTACCAGTCCGAGGCCGCCGAGACGGCGGAAGACGCCGAGTGGGAGAAGCGCTGGTGGGCGTCGGCGACCCCGTTCTCGACCGCCGGCGGCGAAGCGGTCGTGGACGTCGATCCCGCGGGACGCACGGCCACCGCCCGGTGGCGCCTGGACGGCGTCCGCTCCGCCTCAGGCCTCCTTCATGGAGCACTTCCGGACGGCGCGGAGATCCAGTACGCATCCGTCGGCGGCGAACAGGCGGCGGTGACGGTCGCCTTCGATCAGTTCTCGCTCCAACTCGGCGACTGCGGCCGGACGGGAGAGGAGGGCTGCACCGTGGAGCTCGACCTGACCGTCCGCGACCAGGGTTGGGCGGACCACGGCGAGAGCAGGTGGCTGCACGAATCGGGCGTCTGGCTGCGCGCGGCCGACGTTCTGCCGACGCTCGGTCACGATCCCGACCGGCTGGTGCGCGCGCCGCACGATCGCGAGCTCCACGGGCTGCCGGACGATCCCGTCGCCGCCGACCCCCACGCGCTGTCGGCCGCCCTGGGAGTCGCCCCCGCGGGAGACTGGCGCTGGACGGTTCGCTTCGCCACCGGCGAAGCCGCGGACCCGTCGCGGCAGGCGCGGACGGCGACCGCGGGTCAGGTCAACGGCCCGCTCGACTTCGCCGCCGCCTGGTGGCCGCGAAAGCCCATGGAAGCGAACGTGGAAGGCGTCACCGTGTACCACGGTTCGATGCGTTCGAACGACGTCGAGGTCGTCCTGAACGACGTGACCGGGATGCGGAGCTGCGTGGCCGGCCTGCTCGGAAGGGCTCCGGCCGTCGGCGCCGTGCTCCAGGCGCCCCGTGAGCTGGGAGCGACCGCGCTCCACGGCGGGCTGTTGTGGCTGCCGGAGCACGAGGGATGGGACGTCGCCGCCGACGGCTTCGGCCACTGGCGACGACGCGCGACGCTCGCGGCTGCCCTCGCGGCGCGGCAGCTCGCGGACGATGCCGGCCTGCGCAAGGAGCCCGGCGAGGACTGGCTGCGTGTCGGCGTGTCGGGCTGGATCGGCATGGAGTGCGTGCGCCGCGCGGACGGCAGGGACGCCTGGCTGGCCCTGCACTCCCGAGCCAGTGGTCAGGTCATCGAGGCGTTCGGCGCGCTCGATGCGCCCGCGATCAGCGTCGAGGCCGCGGGCGACGTGCCGTGGATTCGTCACTACACGCCCCTGGCCACGGCGGCGTGGGTCGAGTCCATCGGCCCGGCCGAAGCGGTCGCGGCCATCGACGAGGTGATCGCCGCGGTCCGCGCCGGCGGAGCGCTGCCCGAAGCCCTGGCGGCCGCGGTCGGCGAAAACGACGCCCGCGCGCTGCTCGGACCGCCCGCGTCCTCCGACGTGCTGGTCGCGGAGTCCGGGCGCACGGTGGAGATCGCCGGTCAGCGCTGGCTGTGGCGGGACGGCGGTTGGGAACCGCTCACCGTGCCCATCCACGTGACCCAGCGCTACGAGGACGGCAGCGATGAGCGCCACCGGATCGGACCGGTGCCCGCGACCGCCAAGCCCGAAGCGCCCTTCACGATCATCGACGCCTGGCCGTCGTTCGAGCGTTCGCCGACCGACAACGCGTGGAGCGGAGAAGGAGGAGGAGAATGACTGACTCGCACGAATCGAACACGGGGCCCAAGCCCCTTCTCGAAGCCCGCGGACTGACCAAGGACTACGGCGACACGCGAGCCCTCGACTCCCTGGACCTGGCGATAGCGCCCGGGGAGGTCTATTGCCTCCTGGGCCCCAACGGTGCCGGGAAGACCACGACGATCAACCTCTTCCTCGGATTCGTGGCGCCCTCGGCGGGTCAGGCCCTCGTGTCGGGGCTGGACGTGTCCACACACGACCGCGAGTCCAAGCGCCGGCTCGCCTACATCCCCGAGCAGGTGATGCTCTATCGAAACCTCAGCGGGATCGAGAACCTCGAGTACTTCGCTGCGTTGGGCGGCCAGGGATCGCTGGGCCGGGAGCGACTGGTCGAGATTCTCGTCGAAGCCGGCCTGGACGGCGACGCGGCCGGGCGACGGGTATCCACCTACTCCAAGGGCATGCGCCAGAAGGTCGGCATCGCGATCGCCATCGCCAAGGAAGCCGACGCGCTGCTGCTGGACGAACCGACCTCCGGGCTCGACCCCACGGCCTCGAGCGAGTTTTCGGCGCTGGTCGAGCGGCTCAGGAATCGCGGCGTCGCCGTGCTGATGGCGACTCACGACCTGTTTCGCGCGAAGGACACCGGCACCCGAGTGGGCATCATGCACTACGGACGCCTGGTCACGGAGCTGAGCACCGCCGAGGTCGGCCATGCCGATCTCGAGCGGATCTATCTGGAACATGTAAGCGACAACGGAGGACCGCGATGATCCACCACATCGTCCGCAAGGAGTTCGCCGACATGATCCGGGACGGCCGCTTTCGCTGGTCCGCGATTCTCGTGGGGTCGCTGCTGCTCGTCTCACTGGCTCACGGCTGGGTCCAGGCGCGGAAGGCAAGCCAGGAACATGCGGCCGCGCAGGCCACGACCCGCGAGCACTGGGAGACGCAGGGCGAGAAGAACCCTCACTCGGCGGCGCACTACGGCGTCTACGCCTTCAAGCCCCGGCTGGCGCTGTCCTTCGTCGACGAAGGCGTGGACCCCTTCACCGGCACGTCGGTGTGGCTGGAGGCGCACCGGCAGAACGACTTCCTGTTGCGCCCGGCCCAGGATGCAACGGCCGCCCAGCGGATTGGCGCTCTGACGGCGGCGCAGGTGCTGCAGCATCTCGTGCCCCTTCTGATCATCCTGTTGACGTTCGGCGCCTTCGCCAGCGAGCGAGAACGGGGAACGCTGCGCCAACTGCTGGCCACCGGCGTCGGCTGGAGAGAGCTGGCCCTGGGCAAGGCGCTGGGCGCCTCCGGAGCGCTGGCGCTCTTGCTGGTGCCGGCGGCGGTGGCGGGAGCGGCGGCGCTGGTCGTCGCGAATCCCGGCCCGACGGCGTCGCCGCTGGCTCGGGGCGCCGTCCTGGCCGGCGCCTACCTGGCCTACTTCGTTGTCTTCCTGGCGCTGTCTCTCGCCGTGTCGGCGAGGGCACGGTCGTCGCGCACCGCGCTGGTGTTCCTGCTGGCCGTGTGGGTGGTCAACGGCCTCGTCGCGCCGCGGGTCGCGGTCGACCTGTCGAAGCGGGTCTACCCGACGCCCTCCGCCTTCGAGTTCGCTCGTACCGTCGAACGCGAGATGGCCGACGGCGTCGAGGACATCGCCCCTCCGGACCGGGACGAGTCGACGGAACGGCTGCTCGCCGAGTACGGAGTGGAACGGGTCGAGGACCTGCCCATCAACGCGGTGGGCGTCTATCTGCAGGAGAGCGAGGAGTTCGGCAACCGGATCTTCGACCGCAACTACGGCGCGTTGTGGGACGCCTTCAGGCGCCAGGGAATCCTGCAGGAGACGTTGGCGGCGGCGGCCCCGTCGATCGCGGTTCGCACGCTGTCGATGGGCCTGGCGGGAACGGATGTCGAGCAGCACAGGCACTTCGCCGAAGCCGCGGAGACCTACCGCCGAGATCTCATGCGGCAGATGAACGGCGACATGACCGAGAACTCGCTGACCGGCGACTTCTCGTACGCCGCGGGCGCCGAGCTCTGGGAATCCGTGCCTCCGCTGGAGTACGAAGCTCCGCCCCTGGGTTGGGTGCTGGGCAACCGGATCCTGTCGCTTGCCGTGCTCGGCGCGTGGCTGGCGGGCGCCGTCCTGCTCGCGTCCGCTCAGGTCCGGCGGGCGGAGGTGGCCTAGGTGACGGCGCGAACCGTGCTGAAGAACGAGTGGCGTCTGCTGATGGCCGATCGGCCGCTCCAGATCGCCCTCGGGCTCTTCCTCGTCCTGCTCGGCTACGCGCTGACGAACGGCGTCGTTTGGCTGCGGTTCCAGGAACGCACCGTGGAGGCCACGACGAGCGGCAACGTCGAGCGCGCCAGCGCCCTGCAGCAGGAACTGGAAGCCATCGAGGCCGGCGGTCAGCCCTCTTCGCCCTTCGCCGACCCTCGCTCGCCCCGCGTGCTGGGTGGACCTTCGGGCAGCCACACGGCCGTGCTGGCGCCGGGCCCTTTAGCCGCCCTCGCGATCGGTCAGGGCGATCTCCTCCCGTACTACTACGACGTCAACATCTACACCAACGAAGCGTCGTTTCAACAAAACGGCGAGGTCGAGAATCCACTCAACCTGATGGTTGGGCGGTTCGACCTCGCCTTCGCGGTGGTCTACCTGCTGCCGCTGCTGGTTCTGGCCCTCAGCTTCAATGTCCTGTCGGAGGAGCGTGAGCAGGGCACGCTGGCGCTAACGCTCTCGCAGCCGGTGTCGGCCCGGAGCGTCGTGACCGTGAAGCTCGCGTTCCGGGCGCTGGTGGTCGCGGGAATCGTGCTTGGCGTCTCGCTGCTCGGCGCCCTGGCCACGGGAGGCTTCGGGTCGCCCGGCCGGCTTCTCCTTTGGAGCGTCACGGTCGTCGCCTACTCGCTCTTCTGGTTCGCGCTCGCGGCGTGGGTCAACGCGCTCGGCCGATCTTCGGCCTGGAACGCGACGGTCCTGGTGGGCGCGTGGCTGGTGCTCGTCGTGGTGCTGCCGGCCGCGATCAACGCGGCGGCCGGCCTGCTGCACCCGCAGCCGTCGCGCGTCGAGATGGTGACGGCCCAGCGCGAGGCATCGAACGACGCCGTGAACCGGCGCAGCGAGCTGCTCGCGCGCTACCTGGAGGATCATCCGGAGATGGCGGAAGGTGTGGTCGCCGACGAGCCCGGTCTGGGCGCACTCTCCTGGGCCGCCACTGACGCCGTGAACGGCCGCCTGGAGGAAGTCGCGGCGGAGCACGATGCCCGCCGCGCCGAACAGACGGCTCTGGTGCGCCGCTATCGCTTCCTGTCGCCGGCGCTCCTGGCCCAGGAAGCGCTGCTCGACGCCGCGGGGACGGGTGACGCGCGCTTCGCCCACTTCCAGTCCCAGGTGCGAGCGTTCGCCGAGCAGTGGCGGGACTTCTTCGTACCCGCAATCCTCGCTGACGAGCAGATGAACGCCAGCGTCCTTCCCAACGTGCCGAGGTTTGGCGTCGCCGACGAAGGATCGACCGACGTCGCCCGCCGTGCGACTGTGCCTCTCGGCGTACTGGGCGGACTACTCGCACTCGTGAGCGCGGCCGCGGGAGTCGGGCTCGGCCGGGTGCGAGGCGCGGACTGAGCGAGGGATACGATGCACAGCCGACATGCCAGGAAAGATGATTGCCGCCGGCGGCCTGGTCGCCCTCCTGCTCACCGCGGCCGCGACCGCCCAGCGCGGCGCCCCGGCCGGCGAGTGGCCGAGCTACGGCGGTGACGCAGGGTCGACCAAGTACTCGCCGCTCGATCAGATCGACGCCGCGAACTTCGGCGAACTCGAGGTCGCCTGGCGCTGGCGGTCAGTGGACGGCTTCCTCAGCAAGTCGGAGGCGGGCGGCGAGTGGTACGCCGACCGCGACGTCATCTTCAGCCGGCTGAAGGACGACGATCCGCTGCTCTGGCGCGCCGGCCGCGCTCCCTTCATCCGCAACCTGAAGGCGACGCCGCTGATGCGGGAGGGGCTGCTGTTCCTGAACACGCCGATCTCGATCGGCGCCGCGGTCGATCCCGGCACCGGCCGGACGGTCTGGGCGTACAACCCGAAGAGCTACGAGAGCGGCACCACCACGATGACCGTGGTCTGGAACCAGCGCGGCGTCGCCTACTGGACCAATGGCGAGGAAGGGCCCGACGCCGACAGCCGCGTCTACTGGGGTACGGGCGACGGCTACCTGCTCTCGGTCGATGCCCGTACCGGCCGCCCGAACGAGGAGTTCGGAGACGGCGGCCGGGTCGACCTGATGGAGGGTCTGCCGCGCGCGAACCGCGGTGAGCGGGACTACCTGAACGCGCTGCTCTACTCGATGCAGTCGCCGCCGGTCGTGGTCCGGGACGTCGTCGTCACCGGCGCGTCGATCGCCGACCGCCGGATCACCAAGGAGTCGATCCCCGGCTGGGTGCGCGGCTGGGACGCGCGCACGGGCGAGCTCCGCTGGGTGTTCCGCACGGTGCCCCAGGAGGGCGACGAGGGAGTCGAAACCTGGGAGGACGAATCCTGGCGCTACTCGGGCAACGCGAACGTCTGGACGATGCTCTCCGGCGACGACGAGAACGGCATCGTCTACCTGCCGATCGGCACCGCGACGAACGACTTCTACGGCGGTCATCGCCCGGGCGACAACCTCTACTCCGAGAGCCTGGTCGCGGTCGACGTCGAGACGGGGGAGAAGCTCTGGCACTTCCAGGCCGTCCGCCACGGACTCTGGGACTACGACTTCCCGGCCGCACCGACCCTCATCGACCTCCCGGGTCGCGACGGAGCCGGCCCCCGACAGATCGTCGCCCAGGTCAGCAAGCAGGGATTCCTCTACGTCTTCGACCGCGTCACGGGTGAACCCGTGTGGCCGATCGAGGACCGGCCGGTGCCCCCGGCGACGATGCCCGGCGACACCGCCGCGCCGACCCAGCCCTTCCCGACGAAGCCGGCGGCCTTCGAGTACCAAGGCGTGACGGAAGACGACCTGGCCGACTTCACGCCCGAGATCAGGCAGATGGCCCTCGACGTCATCAAGGACTACCGGATCGGACCCCTCTACACGCCGCCCTCCCTGCCCGAACCCGGCGGCAAGCGGGGCACGATCTTCCGGCCGTCCGCCGGAGGCGGCGCGAACTGGTACGGCGCCGCGGTCGATCCGGAGACCGGCTGGCTCTACGTGCCGTCGCGGAACGCGTTCAGCATGGTCACGTTCTACACGCCCGACCCGCTCGAAGGCGGCACCCTCCGCTACACCCACGGCGGCCGCGGCCGGCGTCCCGCGATGCCGGAAGGTCTGCCCCTGTTCAAGCCCCCGTACACGCGGATGACGGCGATCGACCTCTTCACCGGCGAGCACGTGTGGATGAAGCCGCTCGGCAACAACGACAGGCTGCGTAACCATCCTCGTTTGAAGGATCTCGACCTGCCTCCGCTCGGCGGCGACACCTACACCGGACCGCTGCTGACGAAGTCGCTGCTGATCCACGGCCAGCACGCGCCGGAGGACGACGGCGGCAACCGCCTCGTCGCCCGGGACAAGCGGACCGGCGACGTGATCGCCGAGGTGCCCCTGCCCGCACGCGGACTCGGCACGCCAATGACCTACCTCTGGGAGGGCCGGCAGTACATCGCGCTGACAGTTGCCGGCAGGCGCGAGACGGACGGCGTGCCGGAATTGATGGCGTTCGCGCTGCCTTGACGCTTCCCGAAACACACCGTCCCACGGGAGCGTCCTGACCAGTATGAAAGAGGCCCTGACCTTCACGATCCTCTCGGCCGCTCTCGCCGGGTGCGGCGGTGGCGGCGCCCCGCCCGAAGTCACGCTTGTCGACGGTCCGGGAACCGCGTCGTTCAAGGGAGAGGTCTGGGCCGACAACTGGTTCGCCTTCTACCTGGGCGACCGCCTGATCATCGAGGATTCCGTGCCGATCACGACGGAGCGGTCGTTCAACGCCGAGGCGTTCGTCTTCAACGCCGAGTACCCCCTGCAACTCAACTTCGTCGCCAAGGACTTCAAGGAGAACGACACGGGCCTGGAGTACATCGGCCGCGGCAACCAGCAGATGGGCGACGGCGGACTCATCGCGCAGTTCACGGACGCCGCCACAGGGGATCCTGTGGCCGTGACGAACGACGACTGGCGTTGCCTGGTGATCCACGAAGCGCCGCTCGACCGCGCCTGCGAGGACGAGGCCGATCCGGAGGCCGGCGTCGGCCTCTGCCAGTTCGCGGCAACGCCGGAGCCCGAAGGATGGCGGGAGCCTGGATTCGACGACAGCGAATGGCCGTCAGCGATCGAGCACAGCGCGGCCGCGGTCAGGCCGAAAGGCGGCTACGACGCGATCGACTGGCGGAGCGACGCGCGCCTGATCTGGTCGGCCGACCTGGAGACGCAGAACACGCTGCTGTGTCGCCTGCAAGTAAGGAGCCGGCCCTAACGGCCGGCGCCCTCTCTTCCCCCGGGTCAGAAGACCCGGGGCTACGGCTTCGCCATGAAGGCGGCGACGGCTTCGCGGTGAGCGTCGCTCGCGTAGGCCGCGTTCAGTTCTTCCATCTCGCGGCGGTGGACTTCGTCCAGGTCGTGCGATGAGCCGTTCTTGGTCAGCAACCGCTTGACGGCGCGAAGCGAACTGTCGGCGTTCTCGCCGATCCGGTCGGCAATCGCGAGCGCCCGATCCAGCGTCTCCTCGTGCGGCACGACGGCATTCGCGAAGCCCATCGCCTCGAGTTCCGGGGCGTCGTAGAGACGTCCGGTCAGGCACATCTCGCTCGCCTTCGCCCAGCCGACCCGCTGCATCAGGAAGTGAGAGGAGCAGAGTTCCGGCACCAGCCCCATCCGCACGAAGAACATGCCGACGCGGGCGCGTTCCGAGAGCACGATGACGTCGAAGGGCAGGGCCAGCGTGATCCCGACACCGACGGCGACGCCGTTGATCGCGGCGATCATCGGCTTCGAATCCCGCACCAGTTCCACCCAGGGGCGCGTCGGCCTGCGGTCGGCTTCCTCCGCGGCCTCGCCGCCGTCGAGCCGGGCCTTGAACTGCGCGCCGATGTCGGCGCCGGCACAGAACCCTCGTCCGGCGCCGGTGACGACGATGGCCGCCAACTCGGGGTCCTCGTTGGCGGCTTCGATCGCGTCCACCAGCTCGAAGTTCATCTGCCGGGTCCAGGCGTTCAGCTTGTCCGGCCGGTTCAGAGTGAGGATGCGGGTACGGCCCCGGTCCTCGACCAGGATCTGTTCGTAATTCGACGCGGTCATGAATGGTCTCCCGATCAGCCCGTGGTGAGAATGCGCGGCGGCGGAGCGGTTGCCTCGGCCTGCCGGCGCGCCAGGGAGATCCGGGCGCGGCGCGCCACGAACCAGACGCAAACGAGGAACAGGGCGACCGCGTTGATCCTGAGCGGCAGGATCATCGTCGTGTGGACCGTCTCCGGCGACGACTGCATCTGGTGGATGCTCCGCCACCAGTTGACGGAGTAGTAGACGAGGGGTGCGTTGACCGAGGCGACGATGCTCGCCGCCGCCGTCCACGGCGCGCGCCGGTGCTCTTCGGCGAAGCGGCGCAGCGCCAGCACGCCGAGGAAGGTCAGCCACATGACGAACGTGAAGGTCAGCCGTGGATCCCAGGCCCAGTAGACGCCCCAGGTCGGCTTCGCCCAGACAATGCCGGAGAGCAGGCCGGCCGTCTCCAGCACCACGCCGACCTCGATCACGCCGACCAGCATGCCGTCGATCCAGGCCTTGCGCTTCCACAGCGAAGCCGCGCCCACGAAGCCGGCGCCGAAGAAACAGAGCAGCGCGTTCCACTGCAGCGGCACGTGGACGTAGAGGATGCGGTAGACCTCGCCCATGAAGCGCTCGGTGGGCGCCACGAACAGCCCGACGTAGACGCCCGCGATCAGCGCGGCCAGCCCCGTCAAACCAAACCAATGCTCCCAGGCCCAGGAACGCCTGGCGTCGGCGGTTGTCATCGCGCCGGGACGTTAGCACCGGAGGCCCTTACCCCAGCATGCCCCTGATACGGTCTGCGCTCGGTTCAGCGACGGAGGAGTCAGGCGAAGATGACGGAATCGGCACACAACCTCGGCCGGCTGGGAGTCTGGGCCGGCCTCGACGGCCTCTCCGCGCCCCAGGCGGCCGAGTTCGCCGCCAGTATCGAGGCCCAGGGCTACGGCGCGCTGTGGACGCCGGAGGCGATCGGCCGCGACCCGTTCGCTCTGGTCGCCTACCTCGGCGCCCGCACCGAGCGCATCACTCACGCCACCGGCATCGCGAACATCTACGCCCGCGACGCGATGACGACGAAGGCGGTCCACAAGACGCTGTCCGAGATGCTGCCGGGCCGCTTCGTCCTCGGCCTCGGCGTCTCCCACCCGCACCTGGTCACCAACCTGCGCGGACACGAGTACCAGCCGCCGGTGCCGAAGATGCGCGAGTACCTGGAGGCTGTCGGCAAGGCGTTCTACCGCGGCCCCGAACCCGAGCAGGAGGCGCCGATCGTCATCGCCGCGCTGCGGCCGTTGATGCTGAAGCTCGCCGCCACCGGCGCGGACGGCGCCCATCCCTACCTGGTGACGCCCGAGCACACACGGCGGGCGCGCGAGATCATGGGCGACGGGCCGCTCCTCTGTCCCGAGCAGAAGGTGATCCTGACCACGGACGCCGCGGCGGCCCGCAAGATCGGCCGCGCCAACCTCTACGTCTACCTGCGTGCCCCGAACTACCAGAACAGCCTGCTCGAGCTGGGCTACACCGAAGACGACTGGCATGAGTTCCAGGCCAGCGACCGTCTGGTCGACGCCCTCGTCGCCTGGGGAACAGAAGATCAGATCCGCGAACGCATCCAGGCCCACTGGGACGCCGGCGCCGACCACGTCTGCATCCAGGCGTTCCGCCCAGACGGCAAGCCGGGAGCGGACCTCGACGCCCTGGCGAGGCTCGCTCCCCGCGGCTGACGCCCGCAATCGAAGGAAGGACAACGACCATGAAGACCCGCCACGCCACAACCGTCATCGTGCCCGCCGCGCTGCTCGCGCTGGCCGCCCTCGCCTGCACGCCGGCCGAGGAAGCGCCCGAACCGATCGACCTCGAGGCTCCCCTCGCCGATCTCGCGGAAGGCTGGAACACGATCACACCGGGCGGGAGCACGACCTGCTCGGACGGCTCGCCGTTCAGGTTCTTCGTCCGCAAGGCCGATCCGACCCAACTCGTGTTCTACCTGCAGGGCGGCGGCGGCTGCTGGAACGCCGGCACCTGCGACCCGCAGGGCCGGCCGACCTACACGATGACCGCGATCGAGGAGATGCGCTCGCCGAGCGGCACGGAGCCCGAGGAAGGCGCGGCCCACGGCATCGCCGCCTTCAGCCACCCGGAGAACCCGTTCGCCGACCACAGCTTCGTGTTCGTGCCCTACTGCACCGGCGACGTCCACATCGGCGACAGCGACACGGTCTACGAAGCCGCGGCCACCGAGGATGCGCCGGCGCGCGAGTTCACCATCCACCACCGCGGCTACACGAACGGCAGGGCGGCTCTCGACTGGACCTACGAGCACTTCCTCGGGCCCGAGACCGTGTTCATCACCGGTTCGAGCGCCGGCTCGATCCCCTCGCCGGTCTACGCCCGGCACTTCGCGGAGAGCTACCCCGACGCCCGCGTCACCGCGCTCGGCGACGGCGCAGGCGGCTACCGCAACCTCACCGATAGCCGGCCGCACGAATCCTGGGGAACCCTGGCTGCTCTGTCCCACTTCGAGAACATGAACGAGGTCGACAGCGACAGCTTCTCGTTCGAGACGCTATACATCCAGGCCGCCAAGGCCCACCCCGAGGCGATGTTCACGCGCTACGACACCGCGGAAGACGATGTCCAGATTCAGTTCCTGGAGATCGCCGGCACCGATGTCAGCGGCGGCCTGCAGCCGTTGCTCGACGCCAACGAGGCCGACATTGACGCGGCGCTCGAGGGCCAGGACAACTACCGGAGCTACATCGCGGCGGGCGAACTGCACACGATCATGCTGCGGCCCCAGTTCTACACGTACGAGTCGGACGGCGTGAAGATCCGCGACTGGGTCGCGTCACTCGCCGCCGGCGAAGCGGTCGACGACGTCCACTGCGGCGACTGCACCGGTACGCCGGAGCCGGAAGCCATGGAGGGCAGCGAAGCGACCGGGCCCTGACGCAGCAGGCCTACTCCGGGAAGAGGCTCCGGTCGAGGCCGGGGATGATCTTCAGCGCGTTGCGGAAGTAGACCTTCTCAAGTACCTCGTCAGACAGGCCGAGCCCGTACATCTTCCAGTGGGCGTGGCGCTTGCGGTAGTAGTCGAAGTACTCGTCCCGCGTCTCCAGTACGCGGAAGTAGACGTGGTAGCCCCAGATCGGATCCCAGGAGTCCTTGCCCATCAGGACGCGGTCCTGGTACTTCTCCATGAAGGCGGCGCCCGTGATCGGCTGCCGGCCGAGCTCGGCGAGGACCGCGCCGAGCTCCGTGTAGACGTTGGGTAGCTCGTCGAGCAGTTTGCCGAGCCGTCCCAGGTCGTTGCCGAACCAGCCGAGGTGGGCATTGATGAACGTCGTGTTCGGGTGATTGCGGAACAGGTTGTGCTGCTCCTCCATCGTCTGGTCGAACGGAGCGAAGCGGGTCGCGTCGTCGCGCCGCCGGTTCGGGAACATCTTGAGTTCGAGCCAGCGCTCGTTGTGCTTGTCCCACGGGTCCCAGAACGGCGACGGCTCGCCGACGTGGATCAGGACCGGGATGCCGAGCTCGCCCGCCATCGCCCACACCGGATCGATGCGCCGATCGTCGGCCGCCACCCGGTTGCCGTCGACGTCGGTCTGGAACATGCTGAGGTTCTTGTAGATCTTGAGCCCCTGCGCGCCGGCATGAAAGTCCGCCTCGAGCTGCGCCGCGGCCGCCTCGCCCCAGCCCGGCTCGCCGATGCCGGAGAAGTCGACGTTCGCGTAGACGACGAACCGGTTCGGGTAGCGGCCCTTCGTCGCGGCGAGGTTCGCCTTGAGGCGCTCGCCCGAGCCGCCGCTCAGGTTGACGAACACGGCCATGTTCATCTTGTCCATTTCCTTGACCATCTGGTCGATCCGGGCCGGATCGCCGCCCCGCAGGTGGCCGTGAGCGTCGACGAAGGGGAACTTCGCGCGCGTCACCGGACCGCCCGGCACCTTGAGCGTCGAACGCGGCTCGTAGGCCTCCACGGTCATCTCCTGGCCGGCGGCCGGCAGTGCCGCCGCGAGCAGCAAGGCGGCCAGCAGGAGCCAGCTCGGACCACCGAAGAGTGTCGACGCGTTCGAACGAGATGTGAGCGGCATGTTCTTCTCCCCGTTTTCCTGGTTCCTCGCCGAAGGCGTCGAAGCGGCCGGAGTCTACGGGATCGAACCTCCAAACTCCGCGCGTATACTCCCGGCGATGTCCATCGTGCGCGCCGCCGAGGTCGTCGTGCTGCTCTGCACCGTGTACATCGCCTGCGGGCTGGTCTTCGCTCCGTTCTTCGTCTGGCGCGGCGTGGGGCGCGTCGATCCAGCCGCGAAGTCGGCCGGACTCGGCTTCCGGCTGATCGTCCTTCCCGGCGTCGCCGCGCTGTGGCCCGCACTGCTTCGCCGGTGGCTGGCCGGCCGGCCGCCGGCGGCGGAACGCAACGCGCACCGCGACGCCGCCTCAGCTCGACCTGCGCGAGGGTCCAGGTGATCCGCCGCCTGCGCCGGCGCCACCGACTCACCTGGGCGGTGCTGTTTCCGATCCTGGCCATCCTGCTGGCGGTCGCGCTGCTCTCCCGACCCGCGCCGCCCCTCATGGACGAAGCACCCGTCGCCCGTGAGTCTCAGGCCGAAACGGCGACACCTTCGCAGAGCCCAACACGGGCGGAGGACGGCCCGTGAGCGCCGAGTACCAGGCGATCCTCTGGAACCGAAACAAGAAGCTCTACGACCTGACGATCGCGGTCGGAGTCGTGCTGTTCCTCGGCAGCTTCGTCGGCATCGGCATCGCGACTCGCCCGCAGGCGACGATCGAGACCCTGCTCATCCGCGGCTTCGGCGCGGGCGCCCTGCTGCTGCTTCACGTAGTGCTCGCGATCGGTCCTTTGTGCCGGCTGGACGAGCGGTTCCTGCCCCTGCTCTACAACCGCCGCCACCTGGGCGTCTGCGCGTTCGCGCTGGCTCTCGCCCACGGCGGGTTCTCGATCGTCCAGTTCCACGGCCTCGGGGTCCTGCATCCGCTGGTCAGCGTCCTGGCGAGCAACGGGAACTACGACAGCCTGACGCAGTTTCCTTTTCAGGCGCTCGGCCTCCTGGCGCTCGTCATCCTGTTCCTGCTGGCGGCGACCTCGCACGACTTCTGGCTGACCAACCTGACCGCGCCGGTCTGGAAGTCACTCCACATGCTGGTCTACGTCGCGTACGGACTGATCCTCGTGCACGTCGCACTGGGCAGCCTGCAGGCCCCGGAGCGACCGCCGGTGCTCGCCGCCCTGCTGGGCCTCGGCTTCGCCGGCATCGCCTCGTTGCACCTCGTGGCCGGCTGGCGCGAACGGGCGCGGGTGCCGGCCGCCGCGGCGAAAGGCTCCGCAGTCGACGTCTGCGCGGTCTCCGACATCCCGCTCGACCGGGCCCGGGTTTTCCTCCTCAGCGGCGAGCGGGTGGCCGTGTTCCGCTATCGCGAGGACGACGGCGAACGGATTGCGGCCGTCTCCAACGTCTGCCAGCACCAGAATGGCCCGCTGGGTGAAGGCCGGGTCATCGACGGCTGCATCACCTGCCCTTGGCACGGCTACCAGTACCGCCCCGAGGACGGCTGCTCGCCGCCGCCATTCAGGGAGACGATCCCGACCTTCAACGTTCGCGTGGAGGCCGGCAGGGTGCTGGTCGATCCGAAGCCGAACCGGCCGGGTCGTCACGCGGAGCCGGCCCGGATCGACGTTGGACCGGAAGCGACGACATGAACGACAGCGGCCAGGACGGTCTCTACGTCGGCTATCTGGACGAGACGCCGCCGGGCGTCGCGCGCTTCGCACGCCAAACCGTCGTCGCACTCCTGCTGGCGACGGCGGTGCTCGGAGCCGGTCTGGCGCTCTTGCTGGAGGGTTTCGACGAGGGAGTCTTCGAGTACGGTCTGGTGCGGGAGTACGAAGGCGAACTGCTCGTCGATCCTCTTCCGCGGCTGCTCACCACGGACGGACCGACGGCGGGCTACCTGCTGGTTGGCGTCGGCAAGCGCGGACTCGAGGTGAACGGCGGGTCCGCCCCGCCGTCATCGGTCACGAGCGCTCAGGTTTCCGGTACCTTGATCGAAAACCCGGAAGCGGCGATGCTCGAGGTGCACTCGCTCGAGCTCACCGAGGAAGGCACGCGAGGTGGACCCACTACGCCGGGCACGGATCCGGCACCGGACACGGAGACCAACGTGATCCACCTGCGAGGCGACGCAGTGCTCGGCGAAATCGTGGACACGAAGTGCTATCTCGGCGCCATGAAGCCAGGGCGCGGCAAGCCCCACCGGGACTGCGCCTCGCTCTGCATCCGCGGCGGCATACCGGCCGGGCTGCTGGTCCGAACCGAGAGCGGCGACCGCCATCTGATTCACCTGCTGAACCGGCGCGGCGAGCCCATGGGACCTGAGGTGCTCGAATGGGTGGGTGAGCCGGTGGAAGTGACGGGAACATTGGAGAGCCGCGACAATCGCCTGTTGCTGCGGGCCTTCCTCATCCAACCGACCCGCATCGCGGCCCCGCACGTCGTCCCCCCCGCCCGAACGAACCCAACTCCGGCAACCCAAGGCCGATGACCGAACCGGTTCGCGACCGAGATTCGACGACGGGCTTGAGCGGCGGCAGCCCGATCCCCAGCCCCGAAGACCTGCCTGAAGGCCGGATCGAAAGCGGCACGTACCGGCTCCGGTTTGCCCGTACCGCCGCGGACATCGATCGGCTGCTCGCGCTCCGCTTCGAGGTCTTCAACCTCGAACTCGGAGAGGGGCTCGATGAGTCCTTCAAGACCGGCCGGGACATGGACGGTTTCGACGCGAGCTGTCACCACATGCTGGTCGAGCAGACGGACGGCACGATGATCGGGACGTACAGGATGCAGACGGCCGCGATGGCGGCCCGCGGCAACGGCTTCTACTCGGCCACCGAGTACGACCTGGACGCCCTGCCCCGCGCCGTGCTCGATGAGTCGGTGGAGATCGGCCGCGCCTGCATCCATCGCCGGCACCGGAAGCGGACCGTTCTCTTCCTGCTCTGGCAGGGCCTGGCCCGCTACATGGTCCACAACCGGCTCCGCTATCTGTTCGGCTGCTGCTCCCTGACCAGCCAGGACCAGGCCGCCGGCATCCGCCTCTACCGCCAGCTCGTCGCGGCGGGCAGGGTCCGGCCAGACCTGGACGTACCGGTCCTCGAGCACGCCCGCTGCGAGGCACCGCCCGAGATCGTCGAGAAAGGCCCTGAGGTCCACGTACCGCCCCTGTTCGCAACGTACCTGCGCTACGGCGCCCTTGTCTGCAGCCGGCCGGCGATCGACCGCGACTTCAAGACGATCGACTACCTGGTGCTGATGGACACGGCCACGCTCAACCGCCGCATCCGTCTGATCTTCGGACTCGACCAGGCTCCGCCGGCCGCGTCGGCGACGCACGCCGCCGACACCTGAGGGAATGCGCTTCCTGCGCGTCTGCCGGCTGGCCTGGCGCGGCCCGGCGTTCCTCCTGCTCACCCTTGCCGCGTGGCTGCCGTTATTCGTCCTGAAGCCGCTTCTCGCAGGTCGCCGCTACCCGATCTGGCGGCAGGTCCGCTCCGGCATCATGCGCCGCTGGGGCCGCGCGTGCCTGGCCACACTCGGCTGCCGGATCACGGTTCGGGGTGCGCCGCCGGTGTCGCCCTGCCTGCTGGTCTCGAACCACATCTCCTACATCGACATCCTGGTCCTCGCCGCGCACTCGCCCGCACGCTTCGTCTCGAAGGCCGAGATCGCTGACTGGCCCCTGGCCGGAACCGTGTGCCGGACGGTCGACATCCTCTTCGTCGACCGCGGCCGGCGCCGCGACGTGACCCGGGTCGGCGAGCAGATCGCCGAAGCCCTGGAGGCCGGCGACCCGGTGATCCTCTTCCCTGAGGGCACCTCGACACCCGGCGACGCGGTGGCGACGCTGAAGCCCTCCCTGCTTGCCCCTGCCGCCGCCGGACAACTGCCCGTCCACTGGGCCGTTCTGCGCTACGAGACCCCGGCTGACGAGGATCCCGCCTTCCTGAGCGTCGCCTGGTGGGGCGACATGCCGATGACGCCCCACGCGCCCGAGTTGCTCAAGCTCAGCCGGATCGACGCCGAGCTCGAGTTCGGAGCCGAACCGTTCCGACACGCCAACCGCAAGGAACTCGCGAGCCTGCTGCGTGAGCGGATGGCGGTCGCGTTCCGGCCCATGGTCTCGAGCGAGAAGGCTGCTGCTTCGGTCGGCGACCGCCGCTTCCCATGACGATCCTCAGGCGGCGGCTGCAGTGGCTACGGGTCGCGCTGGGCATCTACTTCGCGGCGCTTCTCGTCTCGACCGTCATACGGTTGACTGGGCAGGACCCGCAGCCGCTGCCGGAAGATCGCAAGACGATGGAGATCTCCACGCCCAGCGGCGAAGGCACGCTGAGAATCGCGTGGCAGGAGGCGTCCTCCCCCAACTCCGAAGCCCTTCCCCTCGTGCTCCTGCACGGATCGCCCGGCAGCGCGGGAAACTTCAACGGCTTGATGTCGCGGTCGATCTCTCGCCGGTCCATCGCACCCGACCTCCCTGGCTTCGGTGCATCCGATCACCGGGTCGCCGACTACTCCTCCCTCGGCCACGCCGACTCGACGCTCAAACTGCTCGACCGGCTGGACGTCGAGCGATTCCACGTCCTCGGTTTCAGCATGGGCGGAGCGGTCGCCCTGCATCTTGCCGACCAGGCGCCCGACCGGGTCGCCTCCGTCATCCTCATGTCCTCGATCGGCGTGCAGGAACTCGAACTCCTGGGCGACTACGGAGTGAACCACGGTCTGCACGGCCTGCAGCTCGGGCTGTTCTGGGGAGTTCGCAACCTCGTGCCCCACTTCGGCGCCCTGGACATGGCCCTCGCCCGTTCCTACGCCCGGAACTTCTACGACACGGACCAGCGCCCGCTGCGCGGCATCCTGGAGTCCCTCGAAGCGCCGGTCTTCATCATCCACGGCGCGCAGGATCCGCTGGTGCCGGCCGCCGCGGCGCGGGAGCACCACCGGATCGTGCCGCACAGCGAGCTGTGGATGCGGCCGGACAGCCACTTCTTCCTGTTCCGCGGCGGCGAGCTCCTGGCGGCCCGAATCGAGGACTTTCTGGAGCGCGTCGAAGCCGGCGAGGCGCCGACCCGCCCCGATGCCGAACCGGAACGGCTGCGACGGGCGGCGCTGCCATTCGACGACCTGGACCTGCCGCCGTTCACCGGGCCCGCCCTGCTGATCGTCTTCCTGCTCCTCGTGTTCGCCGCGTACGCCAGCGAGGATCTGACCTGCATCACCGCCGGCCTGCTCGTCGCCCAGGGCCGACTCGACTTCCCGGTCGCCGTCGCCGCCTGCTACGTCGGCATCCTGAGCAGCGACCTGGGGATCGCCTGGCTGGCACGGGTCCTGGGACGGCCCGCTCTCAGGCTGCCGCCCTTCAAGTGGTGGGTCAGCGAGGCCAGGTTCGAAGAAGCCTCCACCTGGCTGCGCCGGCGAGCCCTGGTCGTCGTTCTGGCCAGCCGCTTCCTGCCCGGAACGCGGCTGCCGACGTGTCTCGCCGCCGGCATCCTGCGCACGAGCCTGCTTCGCTTCTGTTTCTACTTCGCGGTCGCGGTGGCGATCTGGACTCCGGCCTTCGTCGGCGTCAACACGCTCCTGGGGCGCGAGGCGGTCGAACGCTTCGGCGGCCGCCTGCCGGGGGGCCTTCTAGGCGCCGTGCTGGCTCTGGCTCTGGTCATCTTCACCGTCCGAAGCGTCGTCGTGCCGCTGTTCACCTGGCGCGGGCGCCGGCTCTGGCGCGGCCGGCTGCTGCGCATCCGCCATTGGGAGTTCTGGCCGATGTGGGCGTTCTACCCGCCGCTCGCGCTCTACATCCTCTGGCAGGGCCTGCGGCGCGGCAGCCTGACGGCGTTCACCGCGATCAACCCCGCGATGCCCCTGGGCGGCCTGCTGGGCGAGTCGAAGAGCGACATCCTCGACGACCTGGCCGGCATCGGCGAGGCGCTGCCCGCCTGGAGGCGCCTGCCTACCGGCAACCGGGAGGAACGCATCGCGGCTCTAGACCGGTTCCTGGAGGACAAGAACCTCGACCATCCGGTCGTGCTCAAGCCGGACACCGGGGAACGCGGCCGCGGCGTCGCCGTCGCGCGCTCCGAGGCCGAGGCGGCGACGTTCTTCGAAGCAACCCCCGGGCCCGCGCTCGCGCAGGAGTACGTCGACGGCGAGGAGTACGGCGTGTTCTGGGCCCGCCACCCGGGCCGACGCGACGGTCACGTCTTCTCGATCACCCACAAGGTCCGCCCCACAGTGACCGGCGACGGCACCAGCACCCTGGAACGGCTGATCCTGGACGATCCGCGCGCGGTCGCCATCGCGCACATCTACCGGCGCGAACACCCCGAAGCGGCGACCCACGTCCCGTCCGCCGGCGAGCAGCTCGAACTGACCCAGGTCGGCGCCCACTCGCGCGGAACGATCTTCCTGGACGCCAACGACCTGCACACGCCGGAACTGGAACAGGCGATGAACGCGATCGGCACCGCCTACGACGGTTTCGACTTCGGCCGCTTCGACGTGCGCGTCCCGAGCGCCGAGGCGCTCCAACGCGGCGAGGACCTCAGGGTTCTCGAAGTGAACGGCGTGACCTCCGAGGCCACCCACATGTACGACCCCCGCTACGGCTTCTTCGCCGCCCACGCGATCCTGCGGCGGCAGTGGCGGATGGCCTTCGTCCTCGCGGAAGAGCGCATCCGCGCCGGCGCCGAACCAGCCACCGTGCCTGAGGTCCTCCGCGCCGTACGGGCTGAACGACAAGCCCGCCGCAAGAGCAGGACGACATAGCCGCGCTCCAGACTGGGTGCGCCGGCGTGTCATCCGTGCGCCC
>JAPPFP010000027.1 GCA_028877275.1 Acidobacteriota bacterium | reverse complement strand
CAGCGTGCGTTCGAGCGTTTCGACGCCGGCGTTCGCGAGTTGGACGATCTGATCAACCCGTGAACGGAGTGCGCGCTCTGGCGGCGGCTCTTGCCCTCGGGCTGCCGCTCGCCTGCGCGCCCAGAGACGGCCCGCGCGAGGCTCAGGAGCCCGTTTCCGAGGTTGAACAGGAGTCTCTTCCGACCTGGAGAGAACTCGCGGGCGACGTCCGGACGAGCGGCCTGAACGTCATCCTGGTCACGATCGACACGCTGCGCGCCGACCGGCTTTCGAGCTACGGCTCGGAAGAGGTCTCCACACCCCACATGGACAGGCTCGCCCGCGAAGGCGTGCGCTTCGCGAACGCCGCCACCGCGGTGCCGTTCACGCTGCCGGCCCACTGCTCGATCATGACCGGCACCTATCCGCCGTACCACGGCGTCAGGGAGAACGTTGGCTACTCCCTCGACGAGACGCTCCCCACGCTCGCCGAGGAGTTGTCCGCCGCCGGACGGGAAACCGCGGGGTTCGTCAGCGCCTTCGTGCTCGACTCGCGCTGGGGCATCGGCCGCGGCTTCGACCGCTACCGCGACGACTTCCAGCTCGACCCGCGGAAGCCCTCCGTCAACATCGGCCAGGTTCAGCACGAGGGGCCGGACACGATCGAGCATGCCCTGGCCTGGCTCGACGAGCCCAGGGACTCTCCCTTCTTCCTCTGGGTCCACCTGTTCGAGCCGCACGATCCCTACACACCGCCCGAGCCCTTCAGGTCCCAGTATCCCGACCGCCCGTACGACGCGGAAGTGGCCTATACCGACTCGCTCGTCGGCCTGCTGCGCGAGGGCCTGGAAAGCCGCGGCGTGCTGGACGACTCGGTGTTCGTCCTCACCTCCGACCACGGGGAGGGACTGGGGCAACACGGCGAGGGATTCCACGGCTACTACATCTACGACTCGACCGTCCACGTTCCGCTCATCCTGCGCCTGCCTTTCGGAGACTTCGAAGGGCGGGTCGTCGACGAAGCGGTCAGCCACGTCGACATCCTGCCGACCGTCCTTTCGATCGTCGGCCAGGACGTGCCGTCGGAGGTGCAGGGTGTCGATCTGCTGCCGCTGTTGCTGGACCGCGAACCCGCATCCTCCCGGGAGGTCTACACCGAGTCGTACTACTCCCTCTACCACTACAACTGGGCGCCCCTGCGCTCGATCCGCACCGAGTCCGAGAAGTTCATCGAAACGACGAACCCGGAGCTCTACCTGCTGCTCGACGACGCCGACGAAGAGAGCAACGTCATTCTCCAGAACCGCGAGCTGGCCCGGTCTCTGCGCAACCGTCTCCTCGCCTATTCCCGCTACCTCAGGTCATCGGGCGACCGGCCCGGCGGCCGCCCCGACCTCGATACGGAGACGCTGGCCCAACTGCGCGCCCTGGGCTACCTGGCCGGCCGGGTCACGGCAGCGGTCGACGAGGACGACGGAGTCGAGCGAACGGATCCGAAGGAGAGGATCGCGGTCCACCGGGCGATCATGGAGGCGCAGAGCCTGATCGGGAAAGGCGATGAAGAGGGGGCCGAGGAGTACCTGCGCGCCGCCCTGAATCTGGACGCCAGCATCGTCGACGCGAACCAGATGCTGGGCGGGATCATCGGACGGCGCGCCGACGAGGCTTCACGGCGCGGAGACGAAGCAGACTCGGCGGAACTCAACGGCCAGGCGCTGGAGCTCTACCAGCAGGCGCTCGCGTTGAACCCGGAACACCAGGCCTCCCTGCTCGGACTCGCAACGAGCTACTGGCGACTCGGCCGCCTCGAAGAGGCGCTGGTGGGGTTTCACCGGCTGGTGGAACTCGCGCCCTACGAATCGAACGCGGCGATCGCGATGAGCGACATCTACGCCGATCTGGACCGCCTTCCCGACGCCCTCCGCGTGGTCGAAGCGGCAGCCGCCGAAGACGTGGCGCCGGCATGGATCCACAACCAGCACGGCGAACTGCTTGCCCTCCTGGGCCGCAGCCGGGAATCGGCCGTCCACTTCGAGAAGGCGATCGCCAAGAACCCGGAGATCGGCCAGCCCTACTTCAACCTGGCGCTGACACACGAGGAAGCCGGCCGCCCCCGAGAGGCTGCGGCGGCCTACGAGCAGGCAATCGAGCGCGCGCCCTACCACTACCGCGCCCAGTTCAACCTGGGACACCTGTACGGCCGGCTCGGCCGGCCGGAGGATCACCTGGAGATGTGGCGCGCGGCGATCCGGTCAAACCCGGAGTTCGTTCTCGGCTACTACCACCTGGCCAAGCTGCACATGGATCGCGGCGACGATCTGGACCGCGCGGAACTGCTGGTACGCGAGGGCCTGCGCCGCGATCCGGAGGGCGG
Source organism: Acidobacteriota bacterium (assembly GCA_028877275.1). Taxonomy (GTDB): domain Bacteria; phylum Acidobacteriota; class Thermoanaerobaculia; order Multivoradales; family Multivoraceae; genus Multivorans. The sequence continues at coordinate 15,210 of JAPPFP010000027.1, read as the reverse complement.
CTTCGGACCCCTCGGCTACTTCGTGCTGGCGGACATCCTCAACCGCAAGGGACGCCTGCCCGAGGCGCGGGAAGCAGTCGAGAACGGCCGGCGCCTGCAGGCCCGGGGCTAGACGCTAGACCGGCAACTCGCCCACGAGTTCGAACCAGACCTGCACCTTGCCGTCGTGGACGAGGTACATGGCCGTGATGTTCGAGGTCCTGGGACCCTCGTCGGTCGTGAAGCTCTCTTCCCGCTCATGGATGACGAGGTGTCCCAGCACCCGTTCCCGGGTGATCATGAGCTTCGGATCGGTCAGGCCGGGCATCAGCTGCTGCATGCTCGCGAGGATCGCCTCGCCGCCTTCGGTCATTGATCGAGCCCACGCTCCTTCGGCGGCGTGGGTGATGAACCGGGCGTCATCGGCCACCAGGGCCGAGAACCGCTCCCAGTCCATCGTCTCCAGCGCCTTCACGAAATCACGGGCCGTCTGCCGGTGCGCGGTTTCCGCCTCCGTCAGACCGTCGTCGGCACCCGCCGAGGCGGTCTGGTCCGCCGCGGCAGCGGCTTCCTCCTCCGCGGCTCCGGCTTCCTCCGCCGGGGCGCAGGCCGACGCGAGGATTCCGAGCGGGGCCGCGGCCAGAAGAGCGCGGCGGTCGAAGGGTACTGACCTCTCGGGCCTGGTCGTCATGTCAGCAATCCACCTTTCGTTGAGAGTTTAGAACCCCAGACTCACTCGCAGCGCCAACCGCCGAGGCAGGTAGTAGACGTTAGGTACCGGCTCCGTGGGATACCGCCCCAGGCTTGCATTCGACCAGTAGTAGAAACCGTCGTCGTTCAGGACGTTCAGGACCTGCAGGTCGACGCCGAGGTTCACGCGATCGCTAAGCGGGAACTGCCGCGAGAGAGCGAGATCGATGAAGGTCTTGTCCGGCATCCGGCGGTCGCCCGTGTATGGCTCGAGCGGCACCGTCACCACGCCCTGGCTCAGGCGGACACGTGCCGCGTGCCGCCAGGGGCGGCCCTCCTCATAGTTGAGAGAGCCGACCGCCTTGAGCTGCCACGGCAGGTCGACCATTCCCTGAGCCCTGAACACCCACGGCCGGTCGCCCTGCGAAAAACCTCCCTGGTAGAGATGATGGTTGGGGTCCCTGCCTTCCGAACTGGTGTAGAAAGCAACGTTCCCGTTCTGCTGGAGCGGGCGAGGCTGCACTCCCTTCGATTCCGACCAGCCGAGCGACGAGTCGAGAGACCAGCGGCCCGTGTGGCGCTTGCGGAACGTGAGAAAGACTCCCTTGTAGTCCTGTTCGAACTTCGTTCCCGGTGGGGCGTTGGCCGACGCGCCGGGGTCGTTGGCCTTGCGCAGCGTCGGCTGCGTGACGAGGTTCTTGAGCATGATCGTCTCCCCTGTCAGAGGGTTGACGTAGGGAACATCCTCGTACTCGCCGTCGCCCTGGATCTGCCAGCCAATCAGGTCGGTCGTCTCGCTGAGGACGACCTGGGCGCCGAGTGCGTACTCGCCGAGCTGTTGCTCGTAGCCCACGGCGAACTGGTCGGTCTGCGGCCGTTTCATCCCCTTGACCGGCAGATCGAAGTCGTCGTTGTCGACCGTCCTAAAGTACGTGAAGGGGCCGTGGCGGTTGGCGCTGTAACCGAAGTGCGCGGGCGGCCGGTTCGGATGCGGCTGGTTCCACATCGAAACGACGTTCATCTCGTGGTATCTGCCGATGGAGGCCCGCAGTACGCCCTGCCGGTCTCCCTCGCCGACCTGGTAGGCAAGGCCGAGACGGGGGTCGACGCTCGAGTAATCGATGACGTCGGGATAGTGGGGCGTGAACTCTCCGGTGGTCACGCCGCAGTTGAGTTCACTGCAGAGGTAGGACTCGAGGATCGGTTCGGAGGGAATCTCCCCCTTGTCCTGATCGGCGCGCACGCCGAGATTCAGCGTCAGTCGGTCGCCGATTCGCCACGAGTCGTCCACGTAGAACCCGAGAGACTCCGTGTCGCCGCCGTAGTAGTGCGCGGCCCGGGTGTAGATGTAGTAGTTGGCCCCGAACTTGTAGTAGTACTTTCCGCCGAAACCCGGGTAGACGGCTCCGGCCTGCTCGCCGGTGTTGCTGTACTGGAAGCCGAACTTGAACTCGTGACTGCCATTCAGGTCGTCGGCGAAGTGGGTCACCTTGGCGTGCCCGCGCTGCCACCAGACGGGGTACAAGTAGGGATAGGTGGGGCCGCCGCTATGGGTCGGAACCGGGGTGTTGTAGTCGATGAGCGGCGGCTCCAGGCTGCCGGTCGCCGACACGTTGCGATCCTTGTTGATGATGTCGTAGAAGTTGGCCTCGAGCACCGTGTTCTGGCCCACCACCGACTGGAAGCCGATCCTCCAGTACGGGATCTCCTCGTACTCCCGGCTGAAGGCCCCCGGATTCGTCTTGAAGGTCCCCGAACCGCCTGACTGGATTTCCAGATCCTCGAGGCGACCGTGAGCCGTCAACGTGTTGGAATCGTTGATCGACCAATCGAGCTTCAGGCTGGTATGCGTGGCCTTGTCGCTGCGAACGAACTCCGCAATCTCGCCCGGCTCTATCAGCAGGTCTTCCTTCGTCGTGGCGGCGGCGAAGAAGAACAGCTTGTCCGTCTTCAGCGGCCCGCCCAACCACAGGCTGTTGTTCTCGAAGGTGTCTCTCAGGAAGCCCTGCTCCTCCCCGGCCGCGTTCTCGGTCGTGGCTCCGGTGGCGGTCGTCCCCTCGAACTCACCGGTATGGGCGAAGCGCCCGTGGAAGGTGTTGGTCCCCGACTTGGTGACGATGTTCACCGCCGCCGAGGTCATGTTGCCGTACTCCGCCGGGGCGCCGACGCCAAGTACCTGGACTTCCGCGATCGTGTCGGGATCGGTCCAGCCACCGAAGATGTTGCCGCTGTCCGGGAAGCTGCTGTCGAGTCCGTCGACGTTCCAGGCCACGGAGGCTTGATCGCGGCCGTACCCCGTGGGGTGCCCCGCATAGGCGCCGACGTTGCCGAGGCGACCGGGCATGCTCATTCCGGGGGCCATCAGGGCGAGTTCCTGGAAGTTGCGCTGGCTGGTCGGCTTCGCGTCGATGAGCTCTGCGGAGTAGCTGACGCTGGCCGAAGAACTGGTCACATCAAGAAGCGGCGCCTCCGAGGTGACCGTGATCGCCTCTTCGACTCCCGCAACCCGCATCGAGAAGTCCACGACGGCGACACCGGAGATCGAGACGCGGACGCCTTCCACCGACTCCGGCTCCAGCCCCTCGAGCGTCGCGGTCAACGTCACGACACCGGGGGGGAGCCCGGCGATCAGGTACTCGCCGCTGACACCGGATACGGAGGTGCGTTCGCCACGCACGATGTCGCCCACAGCCTGCACCAGCACTCCTGGCAGCGCTTCTCCGTCCGCCGAGCGGACCGTGCCGCGGACCGTGCCGACGTTCTGGGCGTACGCCGCGGTCGACGCGAGGAGCAGAAGCACACCGACGGCGACGAAGATTCTCGGAGCGAAACTAGGGGAAGGCACCATCTGAACCTCCTTGCTCTGGCACGTGGCACCGTCAGCTTTGCGCCGGCCCCATCCGTAGTCAAGGAACTTTTCTTAGTGAATCTGAGCGAACCTGAAAAGGTCCCCATCTGCCTTGACTTCCCCCGCTTTCGTCCGGCACAGTGAATCGACAAAGACAGAGTCGCGAAGGCGTTGCCTCGTGGTCGCGAGCCGCCTTCCGAAGGAGGACGACATGGGTTTGGCACGACTTCTCGCCTGCGGATCCGTAACGGTCACGCTCCTTGCCCCGGCTGCGGCCGCCGCCGACTCCAGCGAGCCGGCCAACGCCGCCTGCAAGGCCGCGCACCACCTGGTCGGCGAATGGGAGGTCCACACGGGCGACGGCACGCTGATGGCCGAAGTCGTGTGGGAACTGGGACCCGAGGGCTGCTACCTCGTCGAAGAGTGGATGACCCGCATGGAGGGCATACGGGACTTCTTCTGCGTTCTCGTCTACAGCGACACACGGGACAACTGGAGCTATCTCTCGGCCTCGGCGAAGCCGGGCGGCCAGCGGATGCGCTTCGAGAACGGGAACATGGTGGAGAACGAGTTCCGGTTCGAGACCGCCGACCTGGACGAAGGGACGATCGGCCGCTTCAGCTTCTTCACGCTGCCCGACGGCCGGCTGCGCGAGCTCTCCGTGCTCTCCACCGACGGCGGGGAAACCTGGGAAACCGAGTACGAGCTGTTCTGGACCCGAAAGGAATAGGTATGAAGAGGACGTTCTTCGCGCTGGCGCTTGCCGCCTCGATGGGGTTCGCCGGAGTTCCCGCTTCGGCACAGATCGATCCGGCCTCCCTGCCGGAGCCGCTGATCACCGCCACCCTGCCGGACAAGCCGGACGGCGCGCACTGGGTCTGGATCGCGTCCTTCGCGAACTACGCGCACGCCGACCTCATCGACGCCGACTCCGGCACGCTTCTCGGCTCGATCGAACTCGGCTATCAGGGCCTCCTGCCGCAGCTCCCCGGCTCGGGCGACGAGTTCTACAACCACGCCGTCTACATGACGCGCGGTTACCACGGCGATCTTGTCGAGGTGGTCGAGATCTTCGATGCGAAGACGCTCGAGATCAAGGGGGAGATCCCGATCGACCCGCCAAAGGCGATGCGGGGTCTGGCGAGCAGCAACCTCACCACCCTGACCGACAACGATCGTTTCCTCATCCAGTCGTTCTTCACGCCCGCCCTGAGCTTCGGCGTCGTTGACCTCCAGGAACGGAAGTACGTCGGCGAGATCGAGACCGGCGGCTGCGCGCACACGATGGCGGCCGGATCCCGCCGGTTCCTGTCGCTATGCGGCGACGGATCCGTGCTGACCGTCGACCTGGATGAGAACGGCGCCGAGAGCGGAAGGGAAACCCACCCGGGCTTCTTCGACGCCGAGGGGGACCCCCTCCACCCCACGGGCGCCAGGTCGGGGGACGTGTGGTACTTCGCCTCGGTGCGCGGCGTGATGCACGCCGTCGACACGAGCGGCGGCGGGATCAGCTTCCAGGAGCCCTGGACGTTCCGTGACGAGGACGACGCGGGGGTCTGGGTGCCCGCCGCGCCGAACCAGCACATGGCGATCCACGAAGCGTCGGGCCGCCTCTTCCTGCTGATGTCCTCCGTGCCGGATCTCGAGCGCAAGCCCGGCGGCTACGACTTCCACCGCGGCTTCGGCTTCGAGACCTGGGTGTTCGACATCAAGAGCCGTGAACGGCTGGCGCGCTACAAGATGGACAAGGCCGCGGCCGCAGTCGCGGTGAGCCAGGACGACGCGCCGCTCCTCTATGTCTCGACCTACAGCCACGTCGACATCTACGACGCGAGCACGGGCGAGCTGACGCGCACCCTGAACCCCGATGTGGAAGTCAGAGGCGTCCTCGTCCTGATGCAACCATGGGACTGACTCGTCCATGAGCCTTGGCATCGACCCGGTCGTCCAGATCGCCGCGCGAGTTCTGCTCACGCTGCTGTTTCTCGGCACCGCCGTGCACAAGATGCGCGACCTGCGGACGACCGCGACGATCACGTCCAGCTATCTGCGGAGTTTCAGCCTGCCGGGTTCGCCCGTGCTCGCCACCGTCGTCACGGCGGGGCTGGTTGCCGCGGAGCTGGCAGCCGCCGGACTCTGCGCGTTCTATCCCTCGGGAGCAGCTGCCGCCGGCCTGGTCGCCGGTCTGCTCGGGGTGTACGCGCTCGGCATGTCCGTGAGCATCGCCCGCGGCATCGCGCCCGAGGACTGCGGCTGTTCGTGGGCCGGGACATCCGCGCAGCCGGCCGGATGGGCCCTGGTGCTGAGGAACCTCGTGCTGATCGCCGTCGGCCTGCTGCTCGCGCCCCAGGCAGCGACGCGGCCGCTCGACGTCGCCGACTATGCTGGCGCCTTCTCGCTCGGTCTGTTCGCTATCGCCATGTACGCTACGGCAGACGTACTCATCGCCAATCACGGCCTGCTCCGGGAGGGAACGTCGTGACGGCCTCCGTCGGCATCCTGTTCGCGATCATGGGTTTCGCGATCCTTTGTCTGGCGGTGGTGACCTTCGCGCTCGCCCGCCAGGTCGGCGTGATCCACCAGCGGATCGGCCCGGTCGGCGCGCTGGCCCTCAGCAGGACGGTGCGCGTCGGCGAGAAGTCGCCGGAGTTCCAACTCGACACCCTGGACGGAGAAGCGATCGTCCTGGGCGCCGCCGATCCGGACGGCAAGAGCACGCTGATCACCTTCCTGACGCCCAAGTGCCCCGTCTGCGCCCAGCTCCTTCCGGCGCTTCGATCCATCGCGCGCGACGAGTCGGACTGGCTGCGACTCGTCTTCGCGAGCGACGGTCACCCGGCCCAGCACGCGGAGTTTCGACGCAAGAGCCGGCTCGACGACTTCGCCTACGTGCTCTCGCCGGAGCTCGGCATGACCTACGAGATCGGCAAGCTCCCGTACGGCGTGCTGCTGGACGAGAACGGCTTCGTCGCCGCGCAGGGGCTCACGAACAGCAGGGAGCACGTTGAGAGCCTGTTCGAGGCCAAACGGCTGGGCGTCAGTTCGATACAGGAGTTTCTCGAGCACCGGGAAGAAGGCCGGGTGCTCATTGCAGGGGGTTCACAACAACCATCGTGAGGTTTGCCATGAACTGGTTCGACAACATCTCGATTCGCGCGGCGACCCGTCTGGCCGACAGGACCTCGCGACGATCGGTGCTGGGTTCGATCGGCAGCGCCATCGCCGGCGGTGTCCTGCTGCCGCTCTTGCCCGTGGACCGGACGTTCGCGCAGGAAGCCGCCGAAGACGCGGCCGAGCCGATGCAGGATCCCATGCAGTGCGACTACTGGGCATACTGCTCGGTCGACGGCTGGCTGTGCGGGTGCTGCGGCGGCTCGACGAACTCCTGCCCGCCGGGGTCGAAGGCGGCGCCGATCACCTGGACCGGCACCTGCCAGAATCCGGCCGACGGCAAGAGCTACGTCGTCGCCTACCACGACTGCTGCGGCGCCTTCCCATGCCAGCGCTGCTACTGCAACACGAACGAGGGCGACACCATGCGCTACCACCCCCAGCGTTCGAACTCCGTCCTGTGGTGCGGCAACGGCGGCGCCCCGTTCGGCTACCACTGCACGATGTCCCGGATTCTCGCCGTCGCCGAGTAGCGCCTGAATGCTCAAGCGACCGAGAATGCCGAGAGCGGCGACGCTGGTCGCGGCCGGTCTTCTGTGGACCGGGCCGGCGGCGGCCGAGCAGGCCGAGAACGAACGTCTGGCGCGCCTCGACTACATGCTGCACTGCCAGGGCTGCCACATGGCCGACGGCTCGGGCGTGGAGGGCACGGTTCCTCCGCTACCTGGGGAGGTGGGCAAGTACATCTACAGCCCTGAGTGGCGGGACTATCTCGTCCAGGTGCCTGGCGCCTCCCAGGCTCTGATCGACGACGAGGCGTTGGCGCGACTGATGAACTGGATCGTCAGGAACTTCGATCCCGACAACGCGAAGGACCTGAAGCCCTACGAAGCGGCCGAAGTGGGACGGCTACGCCGCCAGCCGGTAACCAACCCGACCGAAGTGCGCCGGCGCATCGTCGCCGATCTTCCCCGGCCGCCTCAGAACGACTGAGGCCATCCAGCGGCCGGTTCGCCGGGACGTCGCCAGCGGCCGTAACTGCCGACGCTGCTGCTAGGCTCTGCCTCTTCGAGGCTGTCCGGCCGTGTCTCTTCCTCCCGATCGCCGCACGTACCTCTTCGGGCCGTACCTGCTCGATCTCGGGCAGCGCCGGCTAACCCGCGAGGGGAAGCTGGTTCCTCTCCGGCCGAAGATCTTCGACACTCTGAGAGCACTGGTCGAGAACCACGGCCGCCTTCTCCACAAGGACGAGCTGATGGCGCTGGTGTGGCCCGACACCGCGGTCGACGAGAGCAACCTCACGCACAACCTCTCCGTACTGCGCAAGAGCCTCGGACAGAACGACAAGGCGCGGTACATCGTTACCCTTCCGGGTCGCGGCTACCGCTTCATCGCGCCGGTAGAAGCTCCTCTTGAGGGGTCCGTGGCGGTCCGGCCTTTCTCCAACCTGAGCCCCGATCCGGAACAGGACTTCTTCTGCGCCGGAGTGGCGGAGGAACTCATCGACGCGCTGGCGAGCGTCGACGGATTGCGGGTCGTCGGCAGAACGTCGTCCTTCGACCGCCGGTTGAGGGACCTCAGCAGCCCGGAAGTCGGAGAGAAGCTACGCGTTTCGGCCATCCTGGAAGGCAGCGTGCGGAAGGCGGGCGAACGCCTCCGGATCTCCGCGTACCTGATCCGTACGTCGGACGGCACCCAGCTCTGGTCCGAGCACTACGACCGGGAACTCGGGGACGTCTTCGAGATCCAGGAGGACATCGCGCGCGCGATCGTCAATCGCGTGCAGAGGAAGCTCCTGGCGCCGCATCGCGGTTTCGTCGTGCCACGCCCGACGCGAAACCAGGAGGTGTACCGTCTCTACCTGGAGGCCAGGCACCACCTGGGCACTCAAAAGGGCGATCGCCTGAAGCAGGCCATCGCGCTGCTGGATCGCGCGCTCGGAATGCAGCCGGACTTCGCTCACGGTCATGCTCTGCTGGCGCTGTGCTACGGCGTGCTCGCCGTCGACGGTTTTCTGAGCGTCGAGAAAGCGGTGCCCAAGGCCGAGAAGGCGGTGGAGCGGGCACTCGAACTCAACGACACGATCGCGATTGCGTACCGGGCATGCGGCCTTCTCCGCGCCGCACTCCAGTGGGACTGGCCGGCAGCGCAGCGTGCCTACCTGCGAGCAATCCAGCTTGACCCCGGGAACCCGAACGCCCGGTTTTCCTACGGCCACTACTTTCTCGCGCCGGTCGGCCGGCTGGAGGAAGCCGAGCTGGAGCTGAGGGATGCCACGGACCTGGATCCGCTCGCACCGATGCTCGGCCGCAGCCTGTGCTTCATCCACTACCTGTCCCGCAACTACGAGCAGGCACTCGCGGAGGCTCGCCGCACACTGGCTCTCGACGGCGAGTACCCCGCGACGCGGGCACTGGCTGCGGCGTGCTACAGCGCGATGGGCCGCCCGGAAGACGCGGTCCGCGAACGGCAGGTCTACATGCGAAACGCCGGCCGGCCGCGTGACGCCGACACGATCGGCAGGATCTTCGAAAGGGAAGGCGAGCCGGGAGTCCTGCGCTGGAGCGCGAAGCAGCTACTCAAACACGTCGACAGCCAGGACGCTCACTACGCCTCCCTGTCGGTTCTTCACGCCTGGCTCGATGAGAAGGAACCCGCGCTGCGCTGGCTCGAGGAAGCGCTCAAGGCGCGACGCGGTCTGGCGATGTGGGTCAAGGTGCACCCCGCTTTCGACAAACTGCGCTCAGAGCCCCGCTATCTCGAGCTGCTGGACGGCATGGGTGTAAACGACCCCCGTGTCGCGACCTCCGGTACGGCCCCGTTGTCACATGGCGGGAACGACCGCACGCTTCACCGCTGAACCCTGGGTTTCTCCGGTACGACCTCTTCGAAACGCCTGATCCTTCGGGCCTCATCACCACGCCCCAGTCGCTCGAGCGTCTCGGCGAGTTCGAACAGGAGCACCGCCTCCGGAAGATGGCTCTCCCCACTTTCCACCAGGCCCTCCAACCGGTCAGCCAGCTCATCGAGCCGCCCCTCTTCGCGGTCCAGGTAGATCAGATTCATCTCGGCCTCCGCCGCGAGTTCGTCCGGTCCGCCCTCCGCCAGCCGCTGCCAGAGAGACCGCGCCTCATGGAGCCCGCCGTCCGCCGCCTCCAGCATCGCAAGATGACCGTGGGCCGCCCACGCGGCCGCACTGCCGTCGTAGTCCCGGATCAGACGTTCGAAGCTTCGCCTCGCTTCCTGCTCCCGGCCCGGGACCTGGCTCGTCACGAGGGCGTCGGTCAGAGCCTGTCGGGCGCGACTGTCACGAACGGCGCCACCGACCAGCACTCCCGCGGCGGCAAGCACCACCAGTACCACCAGAGCGCTTCCGACCCGGCGGCGTCGCGTTCCCGCCCCTGCTCGCATCGCTCTCCTTCCTCGAAGGCAGGCCAGAGGACTCCGAGCGACTATAGCCCGGAGCGGGACCGGCCCGGCACGCCGCGCGATGGCTATAGTGTGAACGAAAGAGCACCGGCATGACCGACATCACGGAAGCCCGGAGGCTGCCGCCGGCCTGGTGGCTGCCCGCGTCCTTCACACTCCTGCTGCTTGCCTTCTCGCTGCTTCCGCAGTTCCGTGCAAGCCCGGAGTTGACGTGGTCTCTCTGGGGCGCCTGCGCCGTCCTTGCTCTCCTGCAGGGTCGTCTCCTGGCCGCCACCAGCCAGGACGGCCGCGAGCTGAAGTTGCAGGTCTCGCTCATCCCCTCGCACTACGTGCAGGCCTTCGTTCAGACCTGCATCTACGTTTACTGGGGCCTCTACTGGGAGCAGATGCGCCACCAGGCGGCGCTCATCCTCGCGCAGATCATCTTCGCCTACGCCTTCGACATGCTCGTTGGCTGGTCCAGGCGAAAGACCTGGCACCTGGGTTTCGGGCAGTTTCCGATCATTCTGAGCACGAACTTCTTCCTTTGCTTCAAGGAAGAGTGGTTCTACCTGCAGTTCACGATGATCGCCGTCGGCATCCTCGGCAAGGAGTACTTCCGCTGGAACCGGGACGGCCGCAAGCGGCACATTTTCAACCCGTCGGGATTCGCTCTGTCCGTCTTCTCGCTTGGACTGATTCTCTCCGGAACGACGGACCTCACCTGGGGCGCCGAGATCGCGACGACGCTGGCGAACGCGCCCCACATGTACGTGGCGATCTTCATGGCCGGCCTGGTCGTCCAGTTCTTCTTCTCCGTGACGATCGTGACGCTGTTCGCTGCGGCGGCCCTGGTGGCGGCCAACCTCATCTACTCCAGCGTCACCGGCGTTCACTTCTTCGTCGACGCGAGCATCCCCATCGCGGTCTTCCTGGGACTTCACCTGCTCGTCACCGATCCTTCGACGTCGCCCCGCAGCAGGCTGGGAAGCGCGGTGTTCGGAGCCCTGTACGGTTTGAGCGTCTTCGGCCTTTTCGAGTTCCTCCGCCAAGTGGATGTCCCCCTGTTCTACGACAAGCTGCTGTTCGTACCGGTTCTCAACCTGTGCGTGCCGCTGCTCGACCGGCTCGGGAAGTCGCGCCGCGTGGAGAGCTTCCGTCTCTCCGTGCTGCTTCAGGCGACCAGGCCGCGCCGCGTCAACTACGCCTTCATGACCGTCTGGATCGGGCTCTTCGGCTGGATGCTGGCATCGAACTTCGTCGGCCGCGCCCACGAGGGAGACGACTTCCGGTACTGGCAGACGGCCTGTGACGAGGGCAAGCGGTTCGCGTGCGAGAACCTGGTCACGAAGCTCGAACTCACGTGCGACAACGGCGGCGCCGAAGAGTGCAACATGCTCGGCGTGCTGTTCAATCGGGGAGAACTCGTGCCACTCGACCCGCTGGAAGGCGTCTCCTACTTCGACCAGGCGTGTCGCGGCGGTTTTCACAAGGGCTGCCAGAACGTCGTCATCCAGGCGGTCTTCGACGGCAACGTGACGATGACTTCCGCGGGCGTGGCCGACGCGCTCCAACGCCTACCGGCCGCCTGCGAGGACGGCGAGAGCATGAGCTGCTTTCTGCTCGGCTATGCCCATGTGCATGGGCACGGCGTACCGAAGGACATCCCGCTGGCCCAGGACCTCCTCTCCACCGCCTGCAACATGGGCGAAGCCGCGGCCTGCGCCGAACTGGAGAAGGGCCTCGGAACGATCTTCTTCCCGCCCGGAAGCGTGCCCAACCGACCCTAGCGAGGACCGCGCAGGACCGCTAGAAGTCCAGCGACATCCGCATCTCCATCGGGATGCCGTTCTGGTGGGGGATGGGCGCCACCGTTTCGGTCAGGCACTCCATCCCCAGGGAGTCGTAGAAGCCGACAGCGGGAGTACCCGAGAGAACGTCGAGATGCAGGCCGCGCAGCCCGGCGCTCTTCGCGTCGTCGATCGCCCGAAGCATCAGTTGCTTGCCGATCCCTTCCCCGCGGCGCGACTCCACCACGGCGAGAGCGTGAACGTAGTAGACGGCCGACGGAATCGCGACATTCAGGTAGCTGCACAGATAGGCGGCCCGACCGATCTCGGCGAGTCTCTCCCTCGTCACCCGCCCCGACTCGATCAGCGGCGCCCAAAGCGGCCCCAGGGTCTTCTTGCGCGCTGCGAACTCCGGCCCGCGGAAGCCGATCTCGATCGCCAGCAGTTCGTCGCCTTCGACCGCGATCGTCGTGCAGTCGTAGCCGAACAGAGTGCCGGCCACAGGCCATGAGGCCTTGACGATCTCGTCGCAGTACTCCCGCCCCCCGAACTGGTACTCGTAGGTCGACGGACCGGTCTCATAGACCAGATCGGCGACTTCGTCAGCCCACTTCTGGGCGTGAGCCTCGGTTGCCTGCATGATGTCCATCGCTGCGCTCCCTTCCCTGACTGTCAGGTCTCGTTTGGTGGTGATGCCGGCAACTGCACGGAACTCTGCCGACGCGATACTTTCCTTCGCGGTGATTCACTACCGCCCGATGACGACAGCCGACATCGGCAACGTCCCCATCGACTGCCAGGGGGCGGAGGCCACAGTCCGCACCCGAATCGCCGACCTGGGAGCGAGCGCGATCCTCGCCTTCGACGACGAGCAACACGTGGGCCAACTCCAGTTCCGCCGCTACGACCGGGCACTACGGTCTCCCGCCGGCATCATGGACCCGTCGTACTGGGGCGACTTCGGTCAGGCAAACGCCCCGTCCCTGCCACCGGGGACGCTGAACCTGTTCTGCTACCACGTGGGCCAATTGGCGAGCGGCAGCTCCCGTGATCCCGGGTACCAGGGGCGCGGAATCGGCGTGGCGCTCCTCGAGGAGTTCGTGCGCTGGGCCGACGCCACCGGCGTCGAGGCGACCGTCGCCAAGGCCCTGCCCCCCTTCCGTCCCCTTGGTGTGCTCATGGGCGGCCATCCAGCCTCGGTCTATGAAGACCTCGGGTTCGAGGTCGCCGATCGCTGGTGCGACCGCGACCTCCGGGACCGGCTCCCCGACGTTCTCGCCGGAGAACACGGTGACGGCGTCGCAACGGCGCTGCGCGACCTCTGCGATCAGGGACTCGCTCTCGACGTGCTCGCCGAAGTGGCGATGGTCGTGCGCCGGCGCCCGTAGACGACCCGCCGACCGTGGGCGACGAGATCCGCCCATCGCTACTCCTGACCGTGGATACGCCTGGAGTCGAAGTCCATCCAGGTAACGAGCCACCTGCCATCGCGCTTGTTCACCAGCATCTCCAGTCCGAAGTCCAGTCCGGTGGAAGTGATCCACCGTGTGCCTGTGACCTTGGCCGTGCCGTTCTCCCACTCGACCACCATCTCGCCGCTCTTCGTCTCGCTACCGGTGGTCGACCCGAGGTAGTCGCGGAAGACATCCTTGTCGGCGCCGCTGTAGGACCTGAAGTCCTCGCCCAGATAGGTCCACATCAGGTCCATGTCGCCCGCCGCCATGGCCTTCAGCATCGCGCGCACGGCGACCTTCACAGCCTCCGTGTCCTCCTTCGATCCGGCCGCGATGTCAGCAGATGCCGGGGTCGTTCCGGTCGGCTGGTCCCCCACCTCCGTGACCCGGGTCGAAGCCAGGTCGAAAGCCGCCAGGTGTTCCTCGTCCTTCACGTAGACCCGGGAGCCGGAGAGCGCTACATGGGACCACGTCGTGCTGTCGGCCACTTCCCAGGAAGCCAGTTCCCTGTAGCCGGACGGATCCGCCGCGATCACCTTGAGTTCCGCCTCGTCCGTGAGGACGAGTAGGCGGTCGTCCACCGCGATCACCGACGCGTACGAGGCCCACCGGCCGGGCCCCTGCCAGACGACTTCCCCGGTGGCGGGGTCGAGACAGACGAAGGTGCCGGCCCTCTTGTTCGAGCGGAAGTACAGATGGTCGCCGACGAGCACGGCGGAGTCCATGTAGAGCTCCGCGTCAGTCGTCTTCCAGACCTCGCTTACCGACCAGGCGTCGTTCGCCTTGGCCGGCGGTTCGACCTTTATCGCGGCAGTCCCCCACTGGTACCCGGAGAGGATGAAGTTGCCGTCGTAGCGGATCGTGGTCGGCGTGTTCTGCTGGAAGGCCGTCGTGAAGTCGACCGACCACAGCGGATCGCCATCGGTAGCACCGACTCCGAAGAAGGACACGTCGTCCATCGTCACGATCTGGCGCACACCGCCGTGGTCGAACGCCACAGGTGACGCATACGCCGGCGGCCCGTCGACGCGCCACACTTCCTTGCCGGTCGTCTTGTCATAGGCGACCAACGCACCCTCATCTCCCTGCTCCTCGTTGCCCGTGGTGCCGATGGGGACGATCAGCAGGTCGCCTTCGATCAGTGGCGACGAGGCTGTTCCCCAAACCGGGTACGGCGCCTCGTAGAGGTCCTCGAACGTCTTCTCCCAGCGCACCTTGCCCGAACCGGCGTCCAGGGCCAGGAGACGCTCCCGGATGCCGAAGCTGTAGACCGAATCGCCTTCAGCGAGCATCGTTGACTTCGGGCCCGGGCCGTACTGGATGGCCGCGTTTCTGGGCTCGTAGGAAACGGCGTAGCTGTGCCGCCAGAGTTCCTCGCCGGTCGACGCCGAGAGGGCGAGCACGACCTCCTCCTCGCCTTGGCGCGCGTGGACGAAGACGCGGTCGCCGACCACGATGGGCGAGGACTGCCCGCCGCCGACACGGACCTTCCAGAGCTGGTGGAGCGCTGCGGGCAGTTCGGCGGGTAGTTCGCCGCCGACGGCCTGGCCGTCGCGATTCGGGCCGCGCCACTGCGGCCAGTCCGAGCCCTGGACAGTTGAAGCGAGGGTCATGGCGCCGAGTGCGACCATCACCGCCGCCCCTCTGATGATCCCTGGAGTCGGAGTCCGCTTCGCCGCGAGACATCCCGATTCGCATGCTCCACCCATGACACACACCTCCCTTCGCAGTTGCCGCAGATGCCTGTAGATTCTCGACGCCACGTTGCCGGAGTCCGCCCTGAGGGTCAAGGGGCTTTTGTTAGCGAACCTGAGCGAATGTTTGCGCGGACGTGATTCTCGCGGACGTGATTCTGCTGCCGGGAACACTACCGGCGAAACCTGCTAAGGTACGCGCTTCCTGCGCGCCGCGACGGCGGAGGCGCTGGACA
>JAPPFP010000022.1 GCA_028877275.1 Acidobacteriota bacterium | reverse complement strand
CCCTGCCGCCCGAGGCGCCGCAGCGCCAGGGCCGCAAGCGCAAGGCCGGGCGTGGCCGACCCTCGGGTCGGCCTCAGATCCAGCGCGTCTTCGTGCCCCTGAACTGGGTCGATCACCTGCTGCCGCGCCTCAGCGCGGAAGGCCAGCTCTTCTGGTGGGATGGCCGCTCCCTCGCCAACCTGCACCCGGTGAGCTTCGACGACGGCGAGGCCTGGCACCTCACCCTGCAACTTGAGATCGCCGCCGCCAGCCGGATCCGCCTCCGCGGGCTGCTCAAGCGCGGCGACGAGACGACCCCTCTCAGCCGCGCGGCCCTTGTGCTGCCGTTCCCCAACGGCAACGGCGCCACGTCCGGCGCCGACGCGGCGGAAACCGGCAACACGCTGCTGCTGCTCGACAACTCGATCGGCCGCCTGCACCTCGAACCGCAACGCGACCAGCCCTGGTACTCCCTGCTCGGCGCGAGCGGCGACCTGGTCATCCCGGACGAAGACCTGGAAGCAGCCGTTACCAGCCTCCTGGAGCTGCCCACCCTGCCCCCTCTGGAACTTCCGGAAGAGGTCTACCTCTCGGAAGAGTCCCCGGTTCCCCAGCCCCGACTGGCACTCGAGCCGGAGGACGCGCCGGAGTGGATGAACCCCCAGCTCGAGGCCCGGCTCTCCTTCGGCTACGGCAGCCTGACCGTCGACGCCGGCGATCCGAGGTCGGCGGTGGTCGATTGGGAGGAACACCGCTTCGTCCGGCGCGACCTGACGGTCGAACAGGACGCGCTCGTCCGTCTACTGGAGCTCGGCCTGAAGCCGGTCGCATCCAAGGCCGGCCACAGCCTGGAGCTCGAGCCGCGCGATCTGCCCGCGGTCGCCGAGCCCCTGCTCGCAGAGGGTTGGGAGGTCGAAGCACACGGCGCCTCGATCCGGCCGCCGAGCCCGCCGGCGTTGCGCATCGAGAGCGGTGTCGACTGGTTCGAGCTCACCGGCCAGATCGACTTCGGCGGAGATCAGATCGAGTTCTCGGAGATCCTGTCGGCGATCTCGGAAGGCCGGCGATCGGTCGAGCTGGACGACGGCTCGAAGGGACTCCTACCGGCGGCCTGGGTCGAGAACTATGGCTCGCTCAGCCAGCTCGCGCAAGCGTCGAGCGAAGAGGGACTGCGCTTCCTGCCCTCGCAGGCCCTGCTGGTCGACGCGCTCCTGGCAGTGACGCCGCCCGTGAACGTCAGCAAGACCTTCGCGGAGCTGCGCGAGAAACTGAGCACCTTCTCGTCGATCAAGCCGAAGAAGGAGCCGCGCAGCTTCGTCGGCGCGCTTCGCAACTACCAGCGCCTCGGCCTGGGCTGGCTGTGCTTCCTGCGCGAGTTCGGCCTCGGCGGCGTGCTCGCGGACGACATGGGGCTTGGCAAGACGATCCAGGCGCTGGCCCTGCTCCGCATGTACCGAACCGCCTCGCGGACGACGAAGCTGCCCTACCTGGTCGTCGCGCCGCGCAGCCTGGTGTACAACTGGATCGACGAGGCCGCCCGCTTCACCCCGGATCTCAAGGTGCTGGAGTACGCCGGTCGAGACCGCGAGGAACTCCGAGACGAGGTCACCTCGGCCGACCTCGTCGTCACGACCTACGGCACCGTCCGCCGCGACATCGGCTACCTCGCGACGGTCGACTTCGACACCGTGATCCTCGACGAAGCCCAGGCGATCAAGAACGCGACCTCGCAGACCGCCAAGGCCTGCCGCCTGCTGAACGGCCAGCACCGCCTGGCCCTGACCGGCACTCCGATCGAGAACCACCTGGGCGAACTCGGCTCGATCTTCGAGTTTCTCAACCCGGGTCTGCTCGGCCGACTGCCGGCCCTGGACGTGCTTGCCGGCGGCCGGGTGCCGAGCCAACAGGAACTCGCCCTCGTTGCCAAGGGTCTGCGGCCCTTCATCCTCCGCCGCAGCAAGCGGGAGGTGCTCCCGGACCTGCCGGAGAAGACCGAGCAGATCCTGCAGTGCACCCTGAACCCGAAGCAGCAGGAGATCTACGACCAGCTCCGGGCCGGTTACCGCGACAGCCTGCTGAAGCAGGTCGAGGACAAGGGGGTCGGCGGATCGGCCATGCAGGTGCTCGAGGCGCTGCTCCGCCTGCGGCAGGTCGCCTGCCACCCGGGGCTCATCGACGAATCCTGGAACGACGCCGGCAGCGCCAAGCTCGAGTCGCTGTTCGAGCAGGTGTCCGAGGTGCTCGACGAGGGGCACAAGTGCCTCGTGTTCTCGCAGTTCACGTCGCTGCTGGCCTACGTACGGAGCCACTTCGAGGAGCAAGGCGTCCCGTACGCCTACCTCGACGGCCAGACCCGGAACCGCGGCGAGGTGGTCGACCACTTCCAGAGCGACCCGGACACGAACATCTTCCTGATCAGCCTGAAGGCGGGCGGCGTCGGCCTGAACCTGACCGCCGCCGGCTACGTCTTCCTGCTCGACCCGTGGTGGAACCCGGCCGTCGAGGCGCAGGCCATCGACCGCACTCACCGCATTGGCCAGACCCAGCCCGTATTCGCCTATCGCCTGATCGCCCGCGACACCGTGGAAGAGAAGATGCTGGAACTCCAGCGCTCGAAACGCCAGATCGCCGACGCGATCCTCGAAGGCGGCGGATCGTCCCTGCGGGATCTCACCGCCGACGATCTCCGGCTCCTGCTGAGCTAGGGCCGGGCACCAGCTGAGCCGGTCCTGCCGGCTGTATCGCAGGGCCTTCGGAACCGCCATCGGTTCCGGGGGCCCTTTTGCGTCTTAGTCGATACACGCGGCCGCTGAACGGCGGCCATCGATCAAGACGACCCGACACCAACCGGTCTTCCGGCCGGCACCAACGGCACCACTGGAGCTGGACGATGACGTCCCCAACCCTTCCTCCGAATCTCCGCCAACAGCGAACTGGTCCGCGCGCGCCTCATCCGGAACACGGATGGAGCCCTCCTCTCTCCCATCCTCCGGCCAGCGCCCTCGAAGCACGACTGACACATGCCTTCCGCATGCTCGGCGAACGGTCCGCGCCACTGATCTCCATGCTGCACAGCCGGACCAGATCTTCGGTCCGTCGCCGGGCGGCCGGCTCCGCGGGAGGGACGCGCCGATGAACCGTCGCCGCCTGGCCCTCGTCACCGTCGTCGTGGCCGTTCTCGCTCCCCTGGGAGGGCTGCTCTGGATCGAATCAGGGATCCGCGCCCGGCAGGCTCAGCGCCCCGAAGTCGGCACACTGTTCCCCGCGCTGCCGGGCTTCGCGGACGGTGAAGCCTTGCCGGCCTCTCCCGGCCGGCTCCGGGTCGTGACCTTCGCCAGGGCCGGCTGCGGGAACTGCGACCGCACCATCACAACCCTGCGGCGCATGGCCCGGACCGAGGGTCCGGCCCTCGACCTGATCGCGGTCGTCGCCGGCTCGGATTCGCCCGAACTCGACGGCGACGGCGTCCACGCGGCCATCGCCGATCCGGACGGCGCCGTCTCCAGGCGCTTCGGCGTCGTCCACGTACCGCTGGTGTTCCTGGTCGACGGCAAGTCCCGGGTCCTCGCGGTCACCACCGGAGAACGGCCGGAAACCGCCTGGCGCTCCTTTCTGGAATCCGGCAGCGATGCACTCTGAGCGATTCCGGATTCGCCCACCGCACGCGGCCGCCGCCGGTCTGTTGCTTGCGGCCGGCCTCGTGACGGTCGCGGCCCGGGCCCTGGGGCCGACCATGAACCGGCTGGCCTGGGCCGCCACACTCGACCCGTCGGCGCCGGCCCCAGGCGAGATCGTTCGCCAGCAGAGGCGCGCCGACTGCGGCCCGGCGGCCCTCAAGATGGTCCTCGACCACTGGGGCATCCAGGACACGACCCTCGCCGAACTCGAGATCGCCACCGGAACCGGGCCGGACGGCACGAGCCTGCTGGCGCTCAAGAAGGCCGCGGAGGAGCGAGGCGTGACGAGCCAGGGCCTCCGGGTTCCCGTCCAGCGGCTCCGCGACATCCCGCTTCCCGCGATCGCCCACGTGCACGGCGACCATTTCGTCGTCATCCGGAGCGCCGGCGACGAACTCGTCATCGACGACCCATCCCTCGGGCGGCTGCGCATGAGTTCCAGGACCTTCGAACGGTCCTGGGACGGCGTCGTTCTCGCCTTTACCAGCGGACCGCCACCGATTTCCCGGACGGCCACGATGCCGTCCGTTTCACCCGCAACCTACAACCCTTGAAGGAGATAGCCCTCAATGAAACTCCGCATTGCCTTCCTTTCCGTCCTCTTCCTGTTCCTCGCCGGCGCTGCGCTGGCAACGCCGACCACCGGCGAGGCGCGGGACCCAAGCGGCGCCACCCTGGTGACCGACTGGGATCTCGGGGCGGTCGCCGCACCAGCCTACGGCTACGCGCTCGGCCCACAGGCGCCCATCCAGCAACCAACTGAACTGGCCGTCTATTGGCCCTGCGGCTGCACACCGATTCCCGGCTGTCCGTTTCCGATTCCGTGGCCCCTGCCCGGAGGTCCAACGATCTTCAACCCGTTCCCGCCCAATGGTCCCTGCGGCCCCTGCCCGTTCTAGTCGTGAGCGTCGAAGCTGTGATCAGTGAAGCGAGACGGCGATGAAAAACCACCTCCTGGCGGCGATCGCAAACACGTCCGTCGCGGACTCGACTCTTCAAGAAGCAGTCGGCGGCGTGAACATCGCCTGTCTCAACACCGCACTAAGCCAGATGCTCGTGTGCCTCGGCCCCTCCGAGTGCTTCTACTACGTCAACTACGCGCTTCTGGCCGTTTGCCTCCTCTAGCCAGAGACAAGCACAAGAGAAAAAAAGAAAGAAAGGAGATCTCCTATGACAAAGACCCTTCTGACCGTTGTTGCGTGTACCTCGCTGCTTGCCATCGGACCAGGTCAGGCACTTGATTCTCCGTCCTTTGGGCCCGAGAAGTCCGACGTACGCCCAGCCGTGCCTGTTCTCGAGCCCGCCCCTGACCTCGTCCAGCACTCCCTTACCGACGAGGTTCTGGCGCAGACAGCGGGAACAGGGCCCACTTCCGACTTCCTGTGCGGCGCGGCCACTGGCGCCGGCTTCGCTCTCGCCCTCAGCGGCGTCGGTGCAGGCCCTGGTCTGGCGCTCGCAGGCGCCGGCATGGTCTGCGCCATGTTCTTCTGAGTCCGGCCACACGCAAGACGAACCAAGACCTGAACGGAAACACCCTGATTCATCGAAAGGAACGACAATGTTCAAGAAAGCAGTATCCGCAACTCTTCTCCTCGCGCTCGTATTCGCTCTCACCCCAGCGGCAGGTGCCAGCAACCCTCCGGACCTCGCGGTCCCGGAGGCTGGTTACCCGACCGAAGTCCAACAGACCGGCGAACCGTTTCTCTCGGCAACGAACGGTGGAACGAACTGGAGCTGCGTCGGTGCCGTCCTCGGCTTTAGCCTCTTCGCGCTCGGAGCCGGCGCCGGCACCGGCGGTGTCGGGCTGGCCGTCGTCGGAGCCTACGCACCCCTTGCGTTGGTTTTCTGCAAGTAGGCCCCGCTCTCACTCACGGTAGATCGGCGTAGAGAGAGTCCGATGGCAACGGAGAACCCCGGAACGGCCTCGGTCAGGTCGACCTCCCGCCCCCTCTTCGTTGCCATCGGCTCTCCACCCGCCGGCCACCCCGCAGAGATGTTTGACGGACGCTACCCCGGCGCGCTAGCGTCCGTCTGTTGGTCGTCAGAGGCGCAGTGGGCCTGCGAGCCGGACCCCCTGCCAGACCTAGCCGTCGCCCCTGGGCCCAGGGTCGCTCCCTGCGTCGGGCAAGTCGGCGGGGGGTCTCGTTTCTCCTGCGCGGAGCGGCCAACTCGGCCCGCCACCAGTCCAGGTGCCGGCCCACCCTTCCTCAGAGCCGGCTAGAGCGACACCCCAGGACTCGATGGCGACGTTCACGCACCCGGGTAGCCGGGCCGATCTCCTGCTGACGCTCGCGCGGCTGGCCTTGCCGGACGCGGTCCGGCGGAGCAAGCAGCCGCTGGCGGTGGTGATCTTCGTTGCCGTCCTCTTCCTCGCGTTTGCGACTGTCCTGACTCTGGGGCTGCTTCCGGCGATCTTCGCCATCGAGAGCGACGCCCTGCGAAGAAACCTCCTGAGCCTGATCGCCTGCTCCGTAACGGCGATCGCGTTGCTCGCACAGGTGCTGCTGCGAGTGCCCGTCACCTGGCTGCTCGACCTCGAGGACCTGCTGCGGCTGCCGGTCGGCTTCCGGGACCTGTACGGGCTCCGTTTCGCTCTCAGCACGATCGGCTACTGGCTCCCGGTTCTCGGTCCCGCCGGCGTTTACCTCGCCGTCGCAAGATCGGGAGGCGTCGGCGGAGCGCCGATCACCCTGCTCGCCATTCTGAGCCTGATCTGGATCTTCGGCCGCACCGCGGCGATCCTGTCGCTTCTTGTCAACCGGCCGGTCGAAGGCAAGCTCGGCGCCCTGGCCATCGTGGCGATCGTTGCCGCGTGCCAGGGCGCGATCATGCTCGGGGTGCTGGCCTTCGGCGGGGAGATCGCTTCCGAAGGGCTCACTCGGGCGATCGAGGAGTCGGCCGTTCTCGGCGGCCTCGGCTACACGCCGCCCGGCCTTGTCGCCGGCATCGTCCACGAACCGGGGCCTTCGGCGTCGAATCTGGCGAGACTCGGCGTCCTGATGGCCGTTCTCGGCGTATTGGCCGTGCTCGAGAGTCGGCTCCTGCTTCGCGGCTACCTGGAACGTCCCGGTGGCGACCGGCGCACGGCTTCCGGAAGCCTGCCTCTTGCCAGGCTGCTCCGCAAGGCGAAGCGTCTCACTCCGAGGCGCGTCCTGACGCTGGTCGAGATCGAGTGCCTCCTGCGTCTGAAGCCGGCACGTCTGGTTCTCGCGTTGGTCCTGGGTACCTCCCTCGTCGTGGTGCCCACCGCAGGCGGCTTCGCGGTGGGGCCGGCGGCTCTTTTCGCCATCTTTCTGAACGACTTTCGCATCGGAAAGCAGCCCCCGACCTGCCATGTATGGCGGGAGTCGCTCCCGCTGCCGTTCCCGGTCCGGGGGATCTTCAGCGCACCCGGTCGTGCGATGAACGTCGTCATTCTCTTCGCCGCCGCGTTCATCCTGGGACTGACGCCGCTTGAGTGGTTCGGCTGGCCATTCTTCTTCGT
The DNA here is from genome assembly GCA_028877275.1 of Acidobacteriota bacterium. GTDB lineage: Bacteria > Acidobacteriota > Thermoanaerobaculia > Multivoradales > Multivoraceae > Multivorans. The sequence goes on along the minus strand of JAPPFP010000022.1, from coordinate 93,654 downwards.
CGCCGTCTGCCTGATGGTCGCGGGATTCCTCATGGCCGCCGCAACGTACGGCCTGATTCAGCTTCGCTGGCCCCAACGCACCGAGGGGTTCCTGCACGACCCCGACGGCGCCAGGCTCGGCGCCGCCCTGGTGGCCGCACACCTCGTCGGCCTGCCAGGCGCCCTCTCCTTTCTGTTCTGGGCGCTCCTGGAACGCCAGCGCGTGACGATGCTGACGGCCGGGATCATCGCGGTGACAGTCCTCCTCCTCGCAGGCGCGGCCGCCTACGCCTCACGCCGAAAGCAGAGACGGATGCTGGCGGCTCGCAGCTGCGAACTTCTGCTCAAGGACCCGTCCCACTAGACCCCTGCCCCTACCTCTCCCACCCCTGCAACTACAAGGAAGAACTCACGGATGGAAGCAATCAAGGCAGAGAACCTGACCCGGTCGTACGGAGGCAATGTCGTCGTCGACGGCGTCGACCTGGACGTCCGGGAGGGACAGATCCTGGGCTTCGTCGGTCCCAACGGGGCCGGCAAAACAACGACCTGGTCCATGCTGACCGGGGTGCTCAATCCCACGAGCGGCACGGTCCGCCTGCTCGGCAGGCCGATGGACATCAACGACACGGAGCTCAAGCAACAACTCGGCATCGTGCCGGACCACAGCGTGATGTTCGAGAGCCTGACCGGCGAGGAGCTGCTCCTGTCGTACGCCCGCATCTACGGCCTGAGCCGCGAGGACGCCGGGCAGCGAACCGACGAGGCGCTCTCGGTCTTCGATCTCGAAGACGCCGCCAGGCGACCGATCACGACCTACTCGCACGGCATGAGGAAGAAGATCCGCCTCGCGGCGTCGACGCTCCACGCGCCGCGGGTCCTCTTCCTCGACGAGCCGTTCGAGGGAATGGACGCCTTGAGCGCCCGGACCGTCATGTCGATCCTGCAGCAGATGGCCGAGCAGGGAGCAGCCATCTTTCTCACTTCCCACATGCTCGACTACGTCGAGCGCGTGTCGACCCACATCGCCGTCGTCAGGGACGGCAAGGTCCTCCTGTCGTGCTCCCGCGAGGAGTTCCGCGACTTGCCCGCCGCCGAGGGAGAAGACGGCGCTGGGCGGCTCGAAAACCTCATTCTCAGTATCTCCAGGCGCGAGAGGTTCTCCCGCCTCTCCTGGATCGGCAACAGGAGCGCGACATGACCGAACACCCGGGCACCAGCCACGACGAACGCAACGTCGGAACCAGCGGCGACCACTCAGAGGGCCGGAACGCCTGGTTCGAGGCACTGATCGGGATCTTCGCGTCGCCGCGGCGGAGCGTCGAGATCATCCGGCGCCGCACCCCATGGCTCGCACCGCTGCTTCTGCTCGTCACCGGAAGCGCCGCCCTGGCGATGGCCTCGGCGCCACTGGGTCTCCAGGTGATGCGAAACCAACTGACGGAACGGATGCCGGGCAGCCCGGAACAGGTCGACGCCATGATGGCGCAGCTTGAGCAGGCAGCCGCGGCAACGCGCTGGCTGGCGATGGCGACCGGCCCCCTGCAACTGGCCATCGCACTCGCCGTCCAGACGGTCTTCGTCTGGCTGCTGGCGATCGCGCTCCAGGGACGGCTCCGGTTCGTCCAGTCCCTCTCCCTGATGGCCCACCTGGCCGTAATCGTTCACCTCAAGAGCTGGGCCAACTTCCTTCTCCTCCACGTCCGCGGCACCGACGCCATCCGTTCGCAACTGGACCTCCAGGCTCCGATGGGACTCGACCTTCTGCTGGCCGGCGACAACGCGACGCTCAACGTCGTCTACGCGAGCATCAACCCGTTCACGGTCTGGTTTCTCGCATTGCTCGCCCTGGGCGCTGCGACGGTGTTCGAGATCCCGCAGCGCAAGGCCTGGCTGCTGGCCGCGATCTACTGGGCAGCGACGACGGCCTTCGCGGCCGCGACGACTGGTCTGGCAGCCCGACTCATGCCGACCTAGCCCGGCCGACGCGCCGGTTCGGTTTGACGGACAACCGACCGCGCGGTAGCTTTTCGCCGTTGGTTGTCGTCGCGCCGTGGGCCTGCGAGCCGGGTCTCCTGCCGAATACAACAGTCGACACCAGGCGCCGGGTCGCTCCCGGCGCTCGGCGAATAGGCGGGGCGTTTCGTGCCCACTGTGCATGGCGACCAACAAGGCCCGGCGCCAACCTCCCGCTGAGGAGAGCCACCATGCTGAGCAGAGCCTCCCTCGCTGTCGCCACGGCCGCCGCCATTGCCCTCCTCGCGCCGCCCGCCGCACCTGCCGACGACGAGGCGATTCCGCGCACAGCCTCCGGACGTCCCGACTTCACCGGCGACTACGAGATCGCCACGCTGACCCCGTTGCAGCGTCCGCGGGAGTTCGGTGACAACCTGTACCTGACGTCCGAGCAGGCGGAAGAGATCGTCGGACGGGAGCGGGAGAGGGTAGCGGCCCGGGCCGCCGTCCGCCAGATCGACGAACCACCCCCGCCCGGCGGCGCGCCGCCGATCGGCCTGGGCGACGAGTTCCGGGAGGCAAGCGGCGCCGGCAACGTGGGCGGCTACAACAACTTCTGGACCGATCGCGGCAGTGACGTGTTTTCGATCGACGGCAGGTTCCGGACTTCGATCATCGTCGATCCGCCGAACGGCCGGATGCCGCAACTGACTGCCGAGATGATGCAGCGACTGTCCGAGCGGCGCGGTCGGCGGCAGGGCAACGACGGCACCGCCTGGTGGCTCGATGTCGAAGGCCCCGGTCCGTACGACGGCCCGGAGACCCTGGGCGTACCCGAACGCTGCCTGATCGGCTTCGGCTCCACCGGCGGACCGCCGATGCTGCCCGTGCTCTACAACAACGCCAAACGGATCGTGCAGACCGAGGATCACCTGATGATCCTGGTCGAGATGGTCCACGACGCGCGCATCGTCCGCATCGGCGGCGAGCACATCCCGGAGGACGAGCGCCGCTGGCTCGGCGACTCGATCGGCTAGTGGGAGGGCGACACGCTCGTGGTCGAGACGACGAACTTCATCGACCGTCCGGCGCTCTTCCTCGCCTCACGGAACCTCAAGGTGACCGAGCGCTTCACCCGGGTCAACGCCGACGATCTGCTCTACGCCTTCACGGTGGAGGATCCGACCGTGTGGAGCGCCCCCTGGAGCGGCGAGTACCTGTGGCCCGGCACGCCGGCCAAGGTGTACGAGTACGCCTGCCACGAGGGGAACTACGCCATGGGCAACATCCTCAGGGGCGCGCGACTGCTCGAGGACGAGACGCGCAGCGCGGCCAGCGGCGGCCAGTAGCTGCCGCGGGTTAGTGACCGCAGCTACTGCTCGGTCGGATCCCGGCCGTCGCGCGGCGCGCCCGTGCCGGACGAACCCATGAACAGCTTGCGACCGTCCGGGAAGGTCAGGTCGCGGCCGTTCGCCTTGTTCGAGCCGTCCTTCGCCTGGTAGCCGTCGACGACGATCTCGGTCCCGGGCAGCAGCGATCTCTTCGTGAAGCCGCGCCGCGCGAGCGTGTTTGGCGTTCCTCCCTCAACCATCCAGACGGTCGAGGTGCCGTCGTCGTTCATCACCTCCAGGTGAATCCAGGCGTGGGGATTGATCCACTCCATCTTCGTCACCTTGCCGCGAAGCTGGAGCGGCCGGTCGGCGTCGAACTCGGCCGAAAAGGCGTGATGAGCGGCGAGCGGGATGGCGAGCACCAGGGCGAGGCCTGCTGCCAGTAGGACGATTCGCTGGAACTTCATCGCTGTTCTCCTCTTCGTGGCGGCGCCGGTCAGGGGCCCGCGTCGGCGCCCTTGCGCAGGTGGCCGTACATCAGCTCCTCGGCGAACTCGACGCACTTGAACTCGAGTAGCTGCATGTTCGGGTCGACCCGGCGGTAGAGCGGCAGGCTGATCTTCCAGGGCTGGCTGTAGACGTTCTCGTCCGTGATCGTCGCCTCGTACTGGAGGTGATCGGGGCTCATCGCGGTCCAGCGCTCCTCGACATGGATCGCGTCAGTGTGGTGGTTGCCGCTCGAGTCGAGCCAGGTATCAGGCACCTGGCTCGTCACGTCGACCACCAGCGTCTCCCCTTCCCAGCGTCCGATCGAGTGTCCCATCCAGGTGTCGAACGGAGCCTCGAAGCCTTCCCGGTTCATGTAGATCACACGGCTGGCGCTGGCGAACTCGTAAGCGATCAGCACATGATCGGGCGTCTGGACGATCTGAAACGGGAAGGGCATGTAGTTGGCGCGCGGGATACCCGGCATGTAGCACTTCACCGCCGGGTCGAGCGCCAGCCAGTTCTCGCGATTCTGATCGCGCTTCTCGAGCGCCTCCGGCAGGTACGGGATCCTGCCGCCTTCAACAATGCCGAGACCGCCTGGAATCGCGCCCAGCGCGGCCATCTCAACCACGGGACCGTGGCGCGCGGCGTGCGGTTCGATGTCCCAATGGGCCGCTCCCAACGCCTGCCAGATCCCGTTGAGATCCGGCTTGTCGTCGTGGGTGCGTGGCGCCCTGTAGTCGGTGTCCTGCGCCGCCGCGGGCGCCGCCGCCAGCACAAGTGCCGCAAGCAACAACGCCGCAAGCCGCGTCAACACCGCCCGTTCCGTGAGAACCCGCTTCATCACAATCTGCCTCCTCCGATGAGGGCCTGCTCTGGTCGCGAACGGTGAGAATAGCAGCCCGTTCGCCCGGTTCCGCCACGACCCGGCAACGAAGGGCTGGCGCTAACATGGTGGTCCGTTGACCGGTTCCGCATGTCACCGCCGGCCGCCAGGGCTGCTGGTCACCACCGCCGCCATGGCGCTCACGGCCGCGTCCCACTTCGCGGTCCCCGCAGCGGCCGGCGCGCAGGACCGTTCGCCGCGGCAGCATCAGATCCGAGAGGACATCGTGCTCCGCGAGTCGATCGACGTCCGGCTGATCAGCCTCGACGCCGTCGTCACCGACTCCTCCGACCGGCCGGTAACCGGTCTCACCAAGGACGACTTCGAACTCAAGGTCGAGAACGAGCCGGTCGAGATACTGAGCGTGGCGGCGGGACAGGATCTCCGCACCACCGTCACCGGGCGACTGACCATTCTCCTGTTCATCGACGAACGCCATCTGCAGCGGACGCACCGCGACGCCGCCCTGACCGAGATCGCGGAAGCCCTCGACGCGGAGATCGCGACCAACCCGACCTGGGTGGCTGCCGCGACGTTCGGTGAGCGGCTCGAACCGCTGCTGTCGCCAACCCGTGACCGCGACGCCGTGCGGGGAGCGATCGAAGCCGTCATGGACCGGGACATCGCGGCGACAACTCTGCGCGCCCAGCAGCGCTCCGTTTCCGTGGAGGTACGGGAAACGCTGCGGATGCTGGCGGCAAAGGGCAGCCGCTACCGGCTAGGCGAAGCCTCGCTCGCCAGCGTGCTGTCGAACCTGCGGAGCTTCGGCGAGACGCTGCAACTCGACACCCTGCAGACGATCGGCGCCGTGCGTTCGCTGGTCGAAGCCCTCGCCTTCGTGCCCGGTCGCAAGGCCATCCTGTTCGTCAGCGACGGCTTGCCACGCCATCCCCTGGACAGCGCGGCAAAGACGATGTACGACCGGCTCGCCGGCGCATCAAGGCAGCTTGAAGGCGACGAGTTGATGAGGACGCCGGGCACCCTCCAGATGCACGACCGCAATCACCTGCCGTTCGGCGTTGACCGGGCGGACGACATGGGCCTCGCCTCGAACAACCCTCAGCTTGACGACGGAGGCGCGTTCGCCTTCCAGACGCTGGCGGCCGAGCTGAGCTGCGCGGGAGCTTTCGATCGACTCGCGGCCCTGGCCAACACGCACCGCGTCACGTTCTATCCCCTCAAGCCACCCGTCATCGACACGGCGATCAGCCAACTCGGAGAAAGCGCCAGGGACCGGGGCTCGATCGTCGAGTTGTCGGACGTGCGTTCCGGTCTGAACAGTCTCGCCGGACTGACCGGCGGCCTCTCCTTCGTGTCCGATACCGGCGTCGCCGAGTTCCTGCAGTCGACCCGCACCGACATCTCGACCTACTACTCGCTCTCTTTCACGCCGCCGGACTCGATGGGCGACACCGGCATTCGCGAGATCACGCTCCGGCTGCGGCAGCGGCCTCTCGCCCGGAACGGCTCGCTCCGCTACCGGGCGAGCTACGCGCCGGTGACGATCCAGCAGAACCTCGCCAGCCGAGCCTGGGGAACGCTGCTGTTCGGCTGGGAGGAGAACAACCACGGCATGGAGGTCCAGGTCAGGAGGTCCACGTCGCGCCAACGGCCGGACCAACCCGGGCAAACGCCGCTGGAGGTCAGGGCCAGCCTGCCGATCGGTGACCTCGAGCTCGCGCCCACCCGTGCGACCCGCAACCCGGTCGCCAGCGGCTTCTTCCGCGTGGTGGTCCAGGTCCAGCGGGACGACGGCAGCCGAATGCCTCCCCAGCACTTCGACTTCGAGCTGAACGTGCCGGTCGCCGAACTCGAGGAGGCGGCGGGCCAGTACATCGCCGTCCGCAGCGAAGTGCTGCTGCCGCCGGGCTCCTACCGACTGGCGGTCGGCATCTGGGAGGAGAACAGCGGACGCTCGTCCTTCGTGGTGCGGGAGCTGGCGGTCCAGCCGGACCCCAGCGTCGCCTGAGTTACCGCTGCAGCAGGTAGTTCACCTTGACGATCAACTGCCGGCCCAGCGGCTCGCGGCGGCTGATCGTCTCCGCCGTCCAGTTCTCGTTGTAGACGATGAAGAGGTCCGAGCCCGGCCGGTAGATCCAGTGGAAGCGCGCGTTGACGCCTAGCAGTTCGTCGGACGTGTTGTACTGGGCCAGCAGGTTCAGCCGGATGTTCGGGCTGAACGAAACATCGATCCTCTGGCGGAACTGGTCGAAGCTGAAGCTGCCGGCCTGGAGCTTTATGTCCGCGTAGGTCCACTGCGTCGAGACGCGAAGGAACCGGGACAGCCGGAAGGTCAACCCGGAGTTCGTTCTCAGCCAGTTGCCGTCGAAGAAACCGCCGCCGAAGGTGAGGTTGTCGAACCAGACGGCCCGCTTGCCGCTCGTCGAGAACCCGCCGGCGAAGCCGTCGTTCTCGTAGAGACCCGGCTGGACCACGATCCCCGGGGAAATCTCGAACGGGACGAACAACTGTTCCTTCGTTCTCCTGAGTCCGGACCAGAGGAACTCGCCGCTCAGGGTCTGAAGGCCCAGCGGCGAGATGCCGACCGTCTGGCTCTCGAGGCGGCCGTCGCTGCTCCGTTCGAAGCGCTCGTAGCTGAGGTCCGACCACCAACTGAGGAGGCCGGCTCTCTCGATCCTCGGCCGCCACTCGAGACGTGGATTGATCATCCGGAAATCGTGACGCTGCAGGAATCCGACCGCCGGTTCGTAGTCCGGCTGCACCTCGACGTAGTCCCCCGTCAGACTCAGCTCCGGCCCCTGGTAGATGAAGCCGGCCCCGCGCGTCTCGTTGGCCTCCTGCTCGGAATCCGGGACTCCCCGATCGCTCACCGCCCAGAACCCGGAGAACTCGAGGCGTTGAGTCGGCTTGAAATCCAGGTCGAGTCCGTAGAGCCGTTCACTCTCGAACCCCTCGCGGCTCCTTTCCGTGAAGATGCCGCCGACCGTTGAACGGTCGCCGATGTTCCGGGTAACTCGGGTCACGCCGTAGGTCGTCCCGGGAACGAGTACTTCGCCGCCGTCGTCGAGGAGCGCCCCGGTCCGCGCGCCGAGAGCGCCGACGTTCCAGCCCCCGGCGCGGCCCGTGAGTCTGGCGCCGTACTCGAGCGGGACGGTACGACCCTGATCGAGCCCGATGCGGCGGGAAAAGAACGGCCTCATCAGCGAACTCTCCCACGGCACCTTGGGCCTGGGACCGAAGTCGAACACACCGGCGTTCTCGAGGAAGAAGTCGCGCTTCTCCGGGAAGAACAGGGAGAACCGCGTCAGGTTCACCTGCTGGTCGTCGACTTCCGTTTCGGCGAAGTCCGTGTTCCAGGTCAGGTCCAGGACCATCGAACGGGTCAGGCCCCACTTCAGGTCGATGCCGCCGTCCGAGTCGTCGGCGCTGCCCAGAACCGGGTCCTCGGTGCGGCCGCCAATGACGTAGGGCTTCACGTCGAACTGACGCGAAGGCCGGAGCCCTCGAAGACCGATCAAATCCCCCGCCAGGGAGACGCGATACACCGCGATCTTCCCCTGCTGGGTCAGATCCTCGGCGCTGGCTTCGAGAGGCAACGCCGCCCAGTGGGTCTCCTCGTTGCGCCGGCGGATGACCCGCTGGACGTTCAAGCCCCACTTCTCGACCTGGGGATCGAAACGAAGCGTGGAGACCGGAATCGCGATCTCCGCCACCCAACCGGCCGCGGTCCGACGCGCCGAAACCCGCCACACGCCGTCCCACGCCCAGTTCACGTCCCTGCCTTCATCGGTGATCAGCGCGTCGCCGCGGGCGCCGTTCGGGTTCGTCACCAGGACGTAGCCATTGCGGAGGTCGTGGAAGGTGTCCAGCATCAGGAGGATCGAGTCGTCCTGGAACAGGTCGCTGTCCCTCTCCATCTCCTTCGCCACGATCCGCTCCGGCTCGCGGTCGTTCGCGCGCACCGCGACGAACAGGGTGTCGGGCGTGTAGGCGACCGCGAACTCCGTCGCTTCCGTCGACGGAGCGCCGGGACTCGGATCGCGCTGCGTGAAGTCGCCCGCCCACTCGGCCTCAAGCCAGGCGGAGTCCGTCAGTTCGCCGTCGACCCGAACCGGCTGCCCGATCTGGAGCGCCGTGACGGTGGGCCGGTCCTGGGAGGCGATCGGGGAAGAAGCCAGCAACGCGAGACCGACACCGCACAAGACTGCCCGGAGCTCGCTGAACCCGCCCATCGCGCAAATCTTAGGGGCTTGCGCCGTATCGCGCCATGCGTGAGCTTTCGGCGCCAGCGGACCCGCACCGATGCGCGATACGCTGGAACGTCCGAACCGGCAACGAGGGAGCCCGGCGATCGCCGCCGGCGCCGAGACCGCAGGAGACATACGATGTCCGCACGCATGCTGTTGATCGCCCTGGGCTGCGCCGGCGCGGCCGGATTCCTCGGAGCAGCCGGCAACGACAAGACCTCCGACACGATGGCCTCGGCGGCGAACAACCTGCTCGCCGCGCTGAGCGACGAGCAGCGCGCGACCGTCATGCTCGGCTTCGACGCCGCCGAACGCGTCGACTGGCACTTCATCCCGAAGGAGCGCAAGGGGCTTTCCATGCTGGACATGAGCCCCGACCAGCACCACCTGCTCCACGCCCTGCTCAGCGCCTCCCTGAGCCGCACGGGCTACGGCAAGACGACCACCGTGATGAGCCTGGAGACCGTACTGCGCAGGCTCGAGGAAGCGGCCGGCGCCAACCGCTTCACGTCGATGCGGGATCCGCTCCGCTACCACGTGACGTTCTTCGGCGAACCGAGTGAAGACGGCGACTGGGGCTGGAGCTTCGAGGGACACCATGTGTCGCTCAACTTCACCGTCGTCGCCGGCGAGGCGACCGCCTCCACGCCCCTGTTCCTGGGCGCCAACCCGCACCGCGTTCCGAGCGGTCCGCGTGAAGGGCTGCGCGCCCTGGGCCGCGAGGAGGATCTCGCCCGCGCCCTGCTCGACTCCCTCGACGACGATCAGCGCAAACGGGCCGTGATCGGCGACGAAGCGCCCCGCGACATCTTCACGTCGAACCAGCCGCGAGTGACGCCCGAAGAGGCTCGGGGCCTGGCCGCGAGCGCGCTCCGGCCCGAACAGCGCGAACTGCTCGACGCATTGATCGAGGAGTACGCGGGCAACGTGCCGCCGGACCTGGCCGAGAAGCGCCGCGCCCAGGTCGAGGCGGCCGGCGACGCGGTCCACTTCGCCTGGATCGGTCCGGCAGAGCCCGGCGCGCCCCACTACTACCGGGTCCAGGCGCCGGACTTCGTCATCGAGTACGACAACGTCCAGAACCGCGCGAACCACAGCCACACAGTGTGGCGCGACTTCGACGGCGATTTCGGCCGCGATCTGCTGGCCCAGCACCACCGCGACTACAAGCACTGAACCTGCCGTCCAGCGACCGGCAAGTCGTTGCTAGGGTAGCGCCCCCAAACCACCCAGGAGGCGCAATGTCAGCACCCAAGCCCGGCACGCCCGAGTGGCTCGCCCAGGTCCAGGAAGAGACGGTCGACCCGACGCGCCGGATCGTCGATCCGCACCACCACCTCTGGCGGCGTCCCACCGGCGACTACCTGCTGGAAGACCTGTGGGGCGACACGGAGGGTGTCGGTGCGGACGGCCAGAGCCACAACGTCGAGAAGACCGTGTTCGTCGAGTGCCGTGCCTGCTACCGCGAAGACGGACCGAAGCACCTGCGCTGCGTCGGCGAGACGGAGTTCGTCGCGGAAGCTGCCGCCGCCTCCGCGAAAGGTGACGGTGCGACGATCGCCGGCATCGTCAGTCACGCGAATCTGACCCTGGGCGAAGGCGTCGCCGAAGTGCTGGACGCTCACGAGGAGGCCGGCAACGGCCTGTTCCGCGGCATCCGCCACTCAGGCGCCCGCGACCCGCACCCCGAGCACCTGCGAATCGCCGGGCGGGCGCCGGAGGGCCTGTACGCCCGCGACGACTTCCGGCGTGGCATGGCGGTACTGGGACAGCGCGGCTTGACCTTCGACACGTGGCACTACCACCACCAGAACGGCGACTTCGCCGCCCTGGCGCGCGCCGTGCCCGAAACGACGATGATCCTCGACCACTTCGGCACGCCGCTGGGCGTCGGTCCCTACGCGGACAAGCGCGAGGAGATCTTCGAGGCCTGGAAGCGGAACATCGCCGAGATCGCGGAGTGCCCCAACGTGGTCGCCAAGATCGGCGGCCTGGCGATGCCCGACAACGGCTTCGGCTGGAGCGAGCGCTCCACGCCCGCGACCTCCGACGAACTCGTCGCCGCCCACCGCCGTTACTACCTGCACACGATCGAGTGCTTCGGCCCCGAGCGCTGCATGTTCGAGAGCAACTTCCCGGTCGACAAGCTCTCGATCCACTACCACGTGCTCTACAACGCGCTGAAGAAGATCGCGGGCGGGTTCCCGGACGACGAGCAGGACGCGATGTTCTACCGGACCGCGGCCAGGGTCTACTCCTTGTGAGGCGGCGGCTCCAGGCTGTCGCCTGCGGCCTTCTGGCCGCGGTGTCCGCCTGGAGCCACGCTCAGGAACCGAGGTCCGGCGAACCGCCGCCGCGCCGCTGGACGACGCTCGAGCGCCTGTCCGCCGAGCGCCTCGCGTCGGCGCACGCCGATGTCGAACGGCTACGCGCCGCCGTCCAGCCGCCGCCGTCGCTTCCCGGCCTCAATGACTACCGAGGCGTGTTCCACGCCCACGCCGGCGATTCGGACCACACCGGCGGCACGCCTGAGGAGTTGCTCCGGGACGCCAGGAGAATCGGTGTCGACGTCGTCTTCCTCTCCGACCACTACCGCCCGCCCCGCGACTTCATGGACGGTTGGCGCGGACTTCGCGACGGCGTTCTGTTCATCCCCGGCTCGGAGGCGCACGGTTTCCTGATCCACCCCGGGGAGTCGGTCGCCGAGTACATGGCGGCCGACGCCGCCACCTTGCTACGCCATGTGAACCGCGACGCCGGCATGGCCTTCCTCTCCCACGTCGAAGAGCGGGTCGACCATCCGATGGACGGCCTGACCGGCATGGAGATCTACAACCGCCACGCCGACGCCCTCGACGACGGCGACTCGATGCAGGCCCTGGTCGCCTGGATCGTCGATCCCGACCAGTCGAAGGCCCTGGCGCGGGCCGTCGAGCTGTACCCCGAGGAGGTCTTCGGCGCCCAGTTCGACTACCCCACGGTCTACCTCGACAAGTGGGACCGGGAAACCGCCCACCGCCGGATCGTCGGCGTCAACGCGAACGACTGCCACCACAACCAGGTCTTCGTCCTGATCAAGGTCGACAACGACTCCGTCCGCGTCGGCACGATCGTCGACGATCCCGACGAAATGAGGGTCCTAACCGCTGCCGACGCGCCCGGCATCCCCGAACTCGTGCGCGGCCACGAGCGCGGCGCTGTCATCGGCCGCTACGACCTCGACCCCTACTGGGTGTCGATGCGGAACTCGACCACCCACGTCCTCGCGCCGGCTCTCGACGAGGCATCGATCCGCACCGCGGTCGCCGCAGGCCACGTCTACGTAGCCCACGACTGGCTGGCCGATCCGACCGGCTTCCAGTTCTTCGTTGGCGAACCTGGAGCAACTGCCGCCATCATGGGCGACGAGTGGATGTTAGAAGCCGGCTCCGCGGCCAAACTCAAAGCCCACTTCCCCTTGCCCGCAACCATCAGACTCATCCGCAACGGCGAGGAGATCGCCATCACCGAAGCCCGGTCCCTCACCCACCGCCTCGACCGCCCGGGCGTCTACCGAGTCGAAGGCTGGCTAGAAGTCGACGGCGAATGGCGGACCTGGATCTACTCAAATCCGGTGTACGTGAGGTAGAGCGGTTACCTCCTCGCCCGGATCCCCTCGACGGCCAGCAACCCAGAACCGCGGGCCACCGGGACGCCGCGTAGACGACCTCCAGCCTGGGCGAGCGCCGGAAGGCCGTCCCAGCGGGCTGGAGGCAAGCGTCTCCCCTTTCCGCGTCACCCACCTCGGAAGCCATGCAGCGCAGCCGACCGAAGCGAGCGCCGACACCCCACCAACCAGGAAAGCGCGAGCGGCCGCAGGGACGGCCTTCCGGCGCTCGCAGGCGGGTGTAACCGACGCCGCCGCGCCTTCGCGGCCTCCGGGTGACGCCACTAGTTCGCGGCGCTCTCCTCCGTGTACCGCCGCAGCTCGGCGCGGCCGACGACGAGGTGATGGACCTCGTCCGGGCCGTCCGCGATGCGCAGCGTCCGCTGGCCGGTGTACATGTCGGCGAGCGGGGTCCACTGCGAGACGCCGGTGGCGCCGTGCATCTGGATCGCCTGGTCGATGATCTGGCAGGTGCGCTCGGGGACCATCGCCTTGACCGCGTGGACCCACACCCGCGCCTCGCGGTTGCCGAGCACGTCCATCGCCTTGGCGGCGCGGAGCACCATGAGACGCATCGCCTCGATGTCGATCCGGGCCCGCGACACGACCTCGATGTTCTTGCCGAGCTGGATGATCGGACGGCCGAAGGCCTCACGGGACATGCCGCGCTTGACCATCAGGTCGAGCGCCTTCTCAGCCTGGCCCACCGACCGCATGCAGTGGTGTATTCGGCCCGGGCCCAGGCGGAGCTGGGAGATCTCGAAGCCACGGCCCTCGCCAAGCAGGATGTTCTCCTTCGGTACGCGGACGTTGTCCAGCTTGATGTGCATGTGGCCGTGCGGCGCGTGGTCGTGCCCGAAGACCTTCATTGGCCCCAGGACGTTCACGCCCGGGGTGTCCATCGGCACCAGGATCTGGGACTGCTGGCGGTGGGCCGGTCCGCCCGGACTGGTCTTGACCATGCAGATCATGATCTTGCAGCGCGGATCGCCGGCGCCGGAGATGTAGTACTTCTCACCCTGGATCAACCACTCGTCGCCGTCGAGCGTCGCTCGGGTGCCGATGTTCTTCGCGTCGGACGAGGCCAGGTTCGGCTCCGTCATGCCGAAGCACGACCGGATCTCGCCGTTGAGCAAGGGCTCCAGCCATTTCTCCTTCTGCTCCGGCGTGCCGACGCGCTCGAGCACCTCCATGTTGCCCGTGTCCGGGGCGCTGCAGTTCATACACTGCGAGGCGAGCGGGTTCTTGCCCAGTTCCTGCGCGAGATAGGCGTAGTCGAGGTTCTTCAGGCCCTCACCCGTCTCCGCGTCCGGCAGGAAGAAGTTCCACAGGCCCATCTCCCTGGCCTTCGCCTTGGCGCCATCGAGCAGCTCCAACTGCCCCTCGCCGTAGCTCCAGCGATCCTCCCGCCCCTCGCCGCGGCGGTAGTACTCCTCGGTGATCGGTTCGATGTAGTCCGCCATGAAATTCTTGACCTTCGTCAAGAGAGGCTTCGCTTCCTCGGACATCGAAAGGTCGTACAACTCGGCATCGATGCCGAACGGGTCGAGATCGGGCATGGCTCGCTTGCTCCTTCTCCCAGCTAGAGGGCTCTGTGATTTGAGGCCGCGAAGCTATCGCAGCCGGCCGGCGGACGCCATACACCGCCCGACGCGGCCCACGTTTCGATCAACGCCCGATTCAAGAACCGGAATCCGAGGGCCGAATTCTGGATCCGCCGGATCCAGCAGTCCGAAGGAGATCCGTCCAGTACGGTGAATCGCCACCCTGAGGCGCCTGAGAGCCAACCAACGCCCAAACTCCGAAAACCCGCGTGAAAACAACACCAAACGGGATGACGAGGTGCTCGTCCTACCCTCGTCACAACGGCTGGCACCGGCCTTGCTCCAAGGCCTCGTGCCCCGCAACCAGGAGGGATCTCCCGTCGTGTCACATCTTCAAAACAAGCGCCGAGGAAGCCGCGCCGGCCTGAGCCGAAGCGTGGTCCTCGCTCTAGGCGCCGCCCTGGCGCTTGCTTTCCTGGCCGCCCCAACGACAGCGCAACTCACCGGCAGACTGGCCGGCCAGGTCATGGACGCCGAGGGCGCCCCGCTTCCGGGCGCCACCGTAACCGTCAACTCGCCCAACCTGATGGGCTCGCGCACCGACTTCGCCGACGCTGAAGGCGGCTTCAGCTTCCCCAGCCTGCCGCCAGGTGTCTACACCGTCGAGGCCGAGCTGGACGGCTTCGTTCCGCAGCAACGGAGCGAGGTCGAGGTCCGGCTCAACCGGGTCACCGAGATCCAGCTCTCGATGGCCCTGGGCGAGTTCAGCGAGGAAGTCATGGTGGTCGCCGAGACGCCCGTGGTCGACCCGGAACAGGTGTCGACCTCGCAGACCTTCGGCGTCGAGTACCTGAAGAAGGCTTCCATCGGCTCCGCGAACCGGAGCTACCAGAGCGTGCTGACCGATGTCGGCGGGGTAGCCGGCGGCTCCAACCCGAACGTGTTCGGCTCCACTCTGGGCGAGAACAACTTCACCGTCGACGGCGTGAACACGACGGATCCGGTCACCGCGACCTGGAACATCAACATGAACTTCGACACGATCCAGGAGATCAACTTCGAGACCAGCGGCTACGAAGCCCGTTTCGGAAACGCGACCGGCGGTGTGATCAACGTCATCACCAAGTCCGGCGGCAATGAGCTCTCGGGGAGCCTGGACGTCCGCTACCGGGATACCGACTTCAACACGAGCGGCGAGCACTTCGACAAGGAAGAGAACGTCGTCGAGTTCCAGGAAACCGCCGTCACGGTCGGCGGTCCGATCCGGCGGGACGAACTCTGGTTCCTCGTCGCTGCCAACCCGGTGCGATCGAAGAACACGCCCACCGAGTCGCCGACCACGCGCGACTTCGAGGGCACGAACCTCAACGGCAAGCTCAGTTGGCAGGTCAACCCGGAATGGCAAGTCGTAGCTCGCTACATCGGCGAAGACGCGACGATCGCCAACGCGAACGCTTCTCGTTCCGTTGCACCGGAAGCGGCTCGCTTCCAGGAACAGCCCAAGACCATTCTTGGCTTGGACGCACTCGGAATTCTGACGTCGAACCTGCAGTGGCACGTCAAGGCCGCCACCGTCCGAGGCGAGCTGAACTCGTTCCCACAGAGCCGGGACTTCGAGACGATCGGGCATGTCGACTCGTGGGGTGACGGCTCCAGTTCCGTGAACTACACGAACCAGCAGTTCTCGAGCCGGGACCGCGACGACCTGACCACCAACCTGACCTGGTTTGCCGACGGCTTCGCCGGAGACCACGAGGTTCAGGTGGGCGTGGACTACGCCAGCAACTTCTTCTCCAGCCAGAACAACTCCACCGGCGGCGGTTACTCGTTCGGGAATCGTTTCGGCGCCCCCTACACGTTGCTCTATTCGCCCATCGAGTCGCCGGCCGAGAACAACGGCAGGCAGCTCACGGCATACGTCCAGGACACCTGGCGCGTGCTGCCGAACCTGACGCTCAAGTTCGGGCTGCGCCACGACCAGGTCGCGTTCGAGAACGATGTCAGCGACGAGGTGGCCGACCTGTCCAAGCTGCAGCCCCGATTCGGGATTGCGTGGGACATCGGTGGCGACGCCAGGACGGTCGCCCGCGCCAACTGGGGCCGTTTCATGCACCCCAACGCGCTTACGCTGCCCAGCTTCGCCAGGGTCAACCAGTTCCCGACCGTGCGCTGGATCTCCTGCTCCACATTCTTGGCCGAACTCGGCGAGAACTGCCGCGACGCCTTCCCTGGCGAACGAACCGTCGGCGGCCTGACGTTCTCGAACTGGATCGCCGATCCAGTCGGCTTCGATCCGAACGGCTGGTTCTACAACACGGTGTTCTCAAGCGACCCGAGCAGGATCGCGCCGGACCTCGAGGCCACCTACGCCGACCAGTGGAGCATTGGCATCGAGCGCGAGCTCACCCGCCGCACCTCCATCGGTCTGACCTACATCGATAAGGAGACGTCGGACATCTTCGAAGACACCTGCAACGGCAACCTGCCTACACCGGCGGCCGGCGCGGACTGCGACTACTACGTCATGGCCAACCTCCCGGGGCTGACGCGCGACTACAGCGGTTTCATCCTCGACTTCGAGTCGCGGTTCGCGGACTGGATCCACGTCCTCGCGTCGTACACGAACTCGGAGTCGGAAGGCAACGTCGAGTACACGCAGAACTCCGGCGTCGCCTTCGACATCTACCCCGACCACTTCGAGAACACCTACGGCTACCTGTCGGACCACCGCAGGCACCGCGCGAAGGTGAACGGCTACGTCGACCTGCCGCTCGACTTCACGCTGTCCTTCGGAGGCTTCTGGTCCTCGGCCGGCGTCTATGCGCCGACGGCAGCGTCCGAAGAGTACGGACGGATCTTCACGGAGCGACGTGGTAGCCGGGAGGCGAACGACCGTTACGGCATGGACCTCGGGCTGACCAAGGCCTTCACCTTCGGCCGCGCCGTGCGCTTCGAACTCATCGGAGCCGTGTTCAACGTCCTCGACAACGAGCAGGTGACCACCGTCTGCACCCGAGTCGAGGGTTGCGCCGGCGGTATCGATCTGGATGCCGCCACGGCCTACGTGCAGCCGCGCCGCTACGAAGCCGGCATCCGCTTCGAGTTCTAGTAGCTGTGTAGCCGTTCGCGAGCCCATTCAGTGGTCAGCGGACGGCATCGGTCCGGCGTCTCAAAGGGGCGAGGCGCCGGGCCACCTCCCTTCGTGTAAACGGTCGGGCGGCTTCCCTCGTAAGAGTCAGTAGCCCCAGGCTCACAGGGAGGCTGCTCGAACCGATGCTCAAGTACGCGACAACGATCCTGCTCATGGCATGGCCCGCCGCGATCCAGGCGCAGCCATCCGATCCGGCTCGCCCCCAGTTCGCGGACCAACTCGACGTACGGCTGGTCCACGTCGACGTGCGCGTGGAGCGAAGAGGCAAGCCCGTCACCGATCTGGGGATCGAGGACTTCCTCCTGCTGGAGGATGGCAAACCGGTGGAGATCGCGGTGTTCTCGCCGCCGGATCTCGCCGGCCCCAAGGGGGACGCAGAACGTCCGGCGGAGGCGTTACCAGTCGTCCTGCCGGAGCCAGGAGCGCAGGCGTCGGCTGGAAGCGGCGGCACCGTCGCCGTGTTCATCGACGACGTCAGCCTGGGGCCGGGCCAACGAAACCGCGCCCTGCGGACGGTGCAGGCACTGTCCGATCCGTCCAACCCGAACGGCGACGGGCTCGTCGTCTTCCGTCACTTTCGGCGCGGGCGCCTGACCCTGCAGGCGGGACAGGGGACGATGGCCGACGAGGCGGACTTCCAGGAGCCGAGCCGCGCCTCCGCGGTGCGCGAGCAGCAGGGCATCTTCTTCGCCATGCGCGAGATCGAGAACGTGCTCGCCCACTCGAACTGCATCGACTCCCGGGCGCAGCTTCTCGGCGTAGCCGACGACTACTCCGCCACAGCGCTCGCCTCGAGCGAGATGCGCGCCCAGTTGCTCGGTGACGCGATCGAGTACCTGAGCGCCCTTCCGGGGCGCAAGGTCCTGGTCGTGGTTGCCGGCCGGATCGAACTCCAGCCTGGCGCGGCCATTCTCGAGCACCTCCAGGACCTCTGTCCCGACCTGTCGAGTGAACTGAGCAACCGCATCCTGAGCGCCCAGAACATGGCGAATCGCCTGCACCGCGTCGCCGGGCTGGCGAACTCACATCGCGTGACCCTGGTGACGGTCGACGCAAGGGGCATCGGCGCGCCGTCCCAGGCCAACGCGGCCCTGGACGCCGCGCGCTTCGGCGGAACCCAGCTGAACCAGATGATCACGGACGCCAACCTGCAGTCCGGACTGACCCAGCTCGCGTCGGAGACCGGGGGCACCACGATCTTCAACGCGAACAACGTCGTCAGGCCGGTGCTCCGATCCCTGGAGGAAGCCGAAGCGGTCTACACGCTTGCCTTCTATCCCCAACACGAGCGAACCGGAAAGAGGCGCGTTCTGGAGGTCCGGCTGGTCGGCGATGCGAAGCGCCGCACGAAGCTCCACTATCGCCGCAGCTACATGGATCGCACGATGCAGCAGGAATGGGCGGACGGCCTGCGCACGGCGGCCCGAGCACCCGATCTGCGCCCCGACGCAAGCCTGCCGAATCCCCTGGCGGCGCAGCTCCTGGTGACGGAGGATCCCGACGGCCTCGTGGTCTCTCTCGGCCTCGGCACCGACGCGGTCACGACCCTTCTGAGCCTCTCGCCGCAAAGCGAGCGCAGGTTGCGTCTCTGGCTCTACGTGGTGGACCCGGAGGGCCGGGAAACCGCGGCTCGGGAGGGCTTCCTCGCGGGACCAAGCGCGCCCGGCCCCTGGCAAGCGAGCGTCCGGCTCGATCTGCCGGTCGGCGAGTGGACCGTCGCCGCCGGCCTGCGCGACGAGGTCACCGGGGAGATCAGTCTGCTCCGACAGACGGCTCCGCCAGCCCTCTAGCCGCCCGGCTCGGGCGCACCGGAAGTTCGCCTCAACCGAGAGCGACGGCACGAGGCCGGCACAACTGCCGCACCTGGCCCGCCCGGCTCTCGGTCAGGCCGTGGACCCGCAGCAGCAACCGACCGTCGGCGACGTGATGGTCGAACGTCGACGCTCGGCCCCGACCGCTGCGGATGGCCCGTCCCGGAAGCAGTCCGCCCTCCCAGAGCACCCGCAGGACCGTCATCAGGATGAGCCCCAGGGCGGTGCCCTCGTAGGTCACGACGCCGACCGGCGGCCCGGCGACGATCGACATGCCGCCCGTCGGAAGCGGATACGCGAGAGCGGTCCCGGCCGCGAGCCCGAATGCGGTCAGGCCGCCGAAGACGGCGCCGGCGAGCGCGAACAAAAGGACCCGGGACTTCGGCTTCGGCAGCGGCAGCTCGTCTTCTTCCAGCGGCGCCGGACTGCGCACCTCGATCTGGGAAGCCGAGACACCCGACTCGAGAGCGGCTTCCACCACCGCCCGCACGTCCGCGACCTGCTCGAAAGCCGCCTCCACCAGATGGCGCTCCGCCGCCGTCATGCCGCACCCCCACCGGGCGCCGGCGCGGTCGCGACTGCGGTCGGAGCATCGTCCGACTCCGCCCCGCCAGCTTCGCCGCTCCCCGCGTGCCGCCAACCCTCGCGCATCTCCCACACGGAGACGATCGGGAGCAACTGGGTGAACGTGAAGTAGAGGCAGGCGAAGACGCCGACCGCCCCGACCATGATGCCCAGTTCCACCCAGCTCGGCATGTAGTCGCCGATGCTGTAGGCCAGCCGCGGCGTCGAGAGGGCCGGCACGACGATCAGGAACCGTTCGAGCCACATGCCCACCAGCACGCCGCAGCCGACCAGGGCAGTCGGCAACGGCCGCCGGCCGCGCGGGAAGGAGAGCACGGCCACCGGGATCACGAGGTTGACCACGACCATCGTCCAGAACGGGACCGCGAAGTCGCCATGCAGCAGGACGTGATGCACGTTCTTCTCGAACAGATCGCCGCTGTACCAGACGGTCAGGTGCTCGGCAAACGTGAAGTAGCCCCAGACCAGGGACATCGTCACGAACAGGAGGCCGAGGTTGTTGAACACCCGGTCGGTCAGGAAGCGCTCGAGCGCGAGGCCGCGCCGGAGCAGCGCCATCGCGATCATCAGCACCGCGATCCCCGAGAAGATCGCACCGACGACGAAGTAGGGGCCGAAGATCGTGCTCTTCCAGCCCGGCGTCTGGGTCATCGCGAAGTCCCAGGACACGATCGTGTGGACCGAGACGGCCACCGGGATGATCGCCACCGCCAGGATGCGAATCCCCCACTCCAGGCTGTGCCACTGCTGCGCGGTGCCGCGCCAGCCCAGCGCGAGAACCGCGTAGAAGCGCTTCTTGAGGCCGGCCGCCGCGCGGTCCCGCATCACCGCCGCGTCCGGGATCAACGGCAGGAACAGGTAGAGCGCGCTGCCGATGATGTAGGTCGTGATCGCGGCGATGTCCCAGACCAGGGGCGACCGGAAGTTCGGCCACAGCATCCGGCTGTTCGGGTACGGGATCATGTAGTAGAAGATCGTCACCCTGCCGAGGTGAATCAGCGGGAACAGGCCGCCGATCGCGAGCGCGAACAGGGTGATCGCCTCGGCTGAACGGGTGACCGGCCGCCGCCACTCCGCCTTGGTCACCCGCAGGATCGCCGAGATCAGCGTGCCGGCGTGGCTGATGCCGATCCAGAAGACGAAGTTGATGATGTAAAAGCCCCAGAACACCGGCCGGTTGATGCCGGTGACGCCGATGCCGTTCGCGATCTGGTAGCCCCAGCAGTAGAGGAAGACGAGGACCAGAGCGCCGCTGGCGAGGGAGCCGACGAACAGGCCTGGACGTCGCCGGTCGAGGCGGCCGAGCAGCTCGCCGTCGAGTTCCCTGGCCGGCCGCTGGGCCTCGCTCGTCACTCGGCAGGCTCCCGCCACTCCGTACCGCTCAGGTAGACGACGCCGGGGCGCGTATCGAGATCGCCGAGCAGGCTGAAGGCCCTGGGCGACTCGGCCCACCGGGATACCTCACTGTCCGGATCCTCGAGATCGCCGAACGCGATCGCCTTCGTCGGGCACGACTGCTGGCAGGCAGTCTTGACGTCGCCGTCCATGACCTCGCGGTCTTCCTGAGCCGCCTCGTCCTTGCCGGCCTGGATGCGCTGGACGCAGAAGGTGCACTTCTCCATCACTCCGCCCGGGCGGACGCTGACGTCGGGGTTCAACTGGGAATCGAGCGGCGCCGGAAACTCGGCGTCGAACCAGTTGAACACGCGCACCGTGTACGGGCAGTTGTTGGCGCAGAACCGCGTGCCGATGCAGCGGCTGTACACCATCGCGTTCAGCCCTTCCGGGTTGTGGTAGGTCGCGTACACGGGGCAGACCGGTTCGCAGGGCGCGGCGCCGCACTGCTGGCACAGCACCGGCATGAACCGCGTGCGCACGTTGGGGAACTCGCCCTCGTAGTAGCGCTCGATCCGCAGCCAGTGCATCGCCCGGCCCTCGCGGGCCTGCTCCTCGCCGACCGTCTGGATGTTGTTCTCGGCAGCGCAGGCGACGACGCAGGCCTCGCAGCCCGTGCAACGGTCGAGATCGATGGCCATGCCCCAGCGCGTCATGCCTTCCCTCCATCGTGCGGCGCCCAGCCGACCGGTATCTCCTCGGCCTGCCGCAGGCCGCGGCCGTAGATCACGGGCCGCTCGGCGCGGCGCGGCCGGCGCAGGCGTTCGACCCGCACCCGGACGTCTCCCCGGGCGAACGCGCCGGCGCCCGCCACGCGGCGATCCGGATCGAGCAGGGCGTTCACATTGACGCCCCTGCCGCGGGCGTAGCGGCCGTAGTCCGCGTGACCGCCGCCGACCGGCACGCCGACGGAACCGGGCCTCACCGTGGGCAGCACGATCGCCGGCAGTTCGATCTCCGCCGCGGTTCCGGTCAACCGCACGATGTCGCCGGTGTGGATGCCCAGCCGATCCGCATCGGTTGAGGCCATCTCCACCCAGGACCCCCACATCACCGTCGACAACGGGTCCGGCAGCTCCTGCAGCCACGGCCGGTTGGCGCCGCGGCCGTCGCCCAGCTTCGGCGACTCGAAGGGAATCATCGCGAAGGACTCGACGCCCGCCGGAGCGGACGGCGCCGGGAGAGAAGCCGGATCGGGAATTGGGCCCGGCGCCTCGTCCGCATCCCCCGAAGCCAGCGCGGCGGGTGCGCGTCTCATCTCCCCGGTTCCCACCAGACCGCCGGCATCCGTCGTCCGCCGCACGAACTGCCGCGCGTTCAGCGCGCCGGCGATCAGCGGCGCCGGCAGGGCGGCCGGGTCGCTCGCATCGTCGTCGGCCGCCCGCGTCACCCCGAAGGCGTCGCTTAGCGCCGATTCGACCGCCTCCTGGAAGCCCGGCCACGGCAGAGCGCTGCCGGCGGCCGCGGCCAGCGCCAGCGCCACGTCGCCGGGATGCCGCGCCTCGCCTCGCGGCGCCACGACCGGCGATGCGATGAGCAGGGCCGGAACGCCATGCACCGGATCCGGCTCCACCGCCTGGAAGCGCTCCAGGTCGGTCTGAACTGGCAGCACGAGGTCGGCCCGCGACGTGGTGTCATCGAAGAAAGCGGAGAGAGCGACTACCGTGCCGGCGCCATCGAAGGCTGCTTCGAGGCCCGGTACGCCGTGCAGCGGATCGGCCTCCGACACGACGAGAACGCCCGATTCGCCCTCCCCGGCCAGCCGGTCCGACAGCGCCGCCGGCGGTAGCGCCGCGGCCGCTTCACCGGCCAGCCGGTTCTCGAAACCGAAGTCGACGCCGGCGAAGACGCCGCCCTCGCGGCCCACCGCGCCCAGCAGCAGGTTGAGCGCGAGTGCCGCCGCGCTCGCAGCGACACCGTTCTCGCCGTCGAGCGCCGATCCGCCGACCATCACCAGCGGCCGGCGGGCACGAGCAAGCTCGGCGGCGAGGTGCTCGATCCGGCCGGCATCGATACCGCAGCGCTCGGCGGTCGCCGCGAGGTCGGGCGGCGCCTCGGGATAGAGCGCCTCGTAGGCCGCCCGCTCCTCCTCCCCGACCGCTCCCGATCCGAGCAGGAGTCCGGCGACGCCGCGCGCGAAGAACCCCTCGCTGCCCGGCCGCACCGGCAGCCAGTCGTCGGCGTTGGCGGCGGTCAGCGAGTGTCGCGCCTCGACCTGGACCAGCTTGCCGCGCCGGTCGGCCGTGAGTTCGGCCCAGGCGGCGCCGAAGTGAACGGGACTACGCCACCGATCGAGGAAGGGAACACCGACGGAGACAACGTAGTCGGCCCGAGCCAGGTCGTAGGCCGGCCGCGTCGACTCACCGAACGCGAGGCGCGCGGCCGCGCGCTCGACGACGGCATCGGTCGGCTGCCAGTGAATCGGCGGCGACGCGCCGACCGCCGCCGCGAAGCGCCGCCACAAGCCGAGCAGCGGTCCCGACGGCGAACCGGACACGAGCGTCGCCCGCTCGGGAGCCTCCGCAATCGCCGCCGCTACCGTTTCCAACGCTTCCTCCCACGGAATCGGCTCGAGTTCGCCCGAAGCACCCCGCCGCATCGGCTCCGTCACCCGGTCCGGGTGATACAGCTCCTGCAGGGCGGAGTGCCCGAGCGCGCAGACGCCGCCCGCGTTGACGAAGCCGGAAGGCAACCCCTCGATCTTCTTCGCCAGCCGGTCGACCGTCCGCACTTCGATCTCGCAGCCGGCGCCGCACTGTTCGCAGATCGAGCGCCTCCACACGGAGGCGCCGGGCAGAGCCGTGCTCCGCCGAGCCGGCGACTCGATCAGCTCCTGATCGCGCCGGCGGCAGCCCTCCAGTACCGCCACGCCCGCCGCCGCGTAGACCTTGAAGAAGTCCCGCCGCCCGATCGTCACCCGCGGTTCGCCGCGCTTGCCGTCGCCGCCGCTCATCCCGTCCTCACCGGTGGCACGCCAGGCAGTCGTCGCTGGCCTCGTTCTCGCGGTGGCACTCGACGCACCAGCCCATGTCGGCCACGTTGCGCACCGGCTCCGCCACCGTCATCGAAGCCACGTCACCGTGGCAGGTCAGACACTCGATCCCCGCCCGGGCATGCGCCCGATGGTTGAAGTGCACCATCGCCGAGTCGGGAATCACGTTGACTTTCGCCCACAGGATCGGCTCCCTGTTCTCGTTCGCGAGCATCACCTTTTGAACCTCGGGATGATCGGGAATCTCCCTCCGATGGCAGCCGGCACAGGCCTGCACCGACGGCATCCCCGCATGAACCCCCTCCTCCGCGCCGCGATGGCAACGAACGCACTCCAACCCAGCCTCGATGTGGACCTGGTGGTCGTAGGCGATCGGCTGCTCGGGGGTTGGCAGGTTCTGGGTCGGGCCGCAGGCGACGAGCGTGAGTGCCAGGATCCAGATGCCGGCCAGAGGGCCGGCGAACCGACAATCCGGCCGCGCCTCGGGCGGGTACAACCGACGCCGTACCACTCCGCGCAGCCTCAGACCTCGCGGATCCGCTGGTACGAGGGGACTTGCTGCAGCTCGGTCCAGTAGCGCCGCACGTTGTCGCCGAAGTCGTCGATGCCGAGCGAGGCGGCGAGCTTCAGGCCGTAGCCGACGCAGATGTCGGCGATGGTGAAGCGGCCGCAGCACAGAAAGTCGCGGCCGTCCGAGGTCGCCGACTCGACCAGCCGCAACCGGCCCAGGAACCACTTCCGGTAGTCCTCCGCGACCTGCGGGACCCGGCGTTCCTCGGGCTCGAGCCGCGTGTACCGCAGGAAGAGGGTCTGCGGGAAGGTCAGCGTCGCGTCGCTGTAGAACAGCCAGTTCAGGTACGAGCCGTACTCCGGGTCGTTCACGTCGACGGCCAGCGGCGTCGGGCCGTAGCGGTCGACCAGGTACTTCGCGATCCCAGAAGACTCCGTCATGTGAACGTCGCCGTCGATCATGTAGGGCACCGTGCCGAGGAGGTTGGTGCCGAGGTAGTCCTTCTTGAACACCCGCGGCGGGAACGGCAGGACGTGCAGGTCGTAGTCGATGCCCATCTCCTCCAGCGTCCAGACGGCACGCAGCGACCGGGCGCCCTGGCAGTGGTAGAGCTGAATCGTCACGACGACTCTCCGCTGGACCCGACCGCCGCCGCCCAGCTTGGCTTGCGCTTCTCGCGGAAGGCCGCCATGCCCTCGGCCGCCTCCTCGCTCTGGAACATCCGCCGGCTCCAGCCCTGGGTCAGTTCGAATCCCTCGGCGAGCGAGATGTCGGGGACCGCCCGCACCAGCTTCTTGCACTCGACGACCGCGTTCGGGCCGCCCAGGTTGATCGCGTCAATCTCCTCCTGAACCGTCGCCATCAGGTCGTCGCGCGGCACCGCCTTGTGGGCAAGGCCGTACTCCACCGCCTGGCCGCCGCTGAACCGGTCGCCGGTCAGGAACAGCCGCATGCCGTGGTGCGGCCCGAGCTTGCGCAGGCAGACGACGGCGATGATCGCCGGGATGACACCGATCCGGACCTCGCTGAAGCTGAACATCGCCTCCTCGGCGGTGATCACGAGGTCCGAAGCCGCGACCATGCCCAGACCGCCGGCGAAGGCATGGCCGTTCACGGCGGCGATCACCGGCTTCTCGCCCTCCCAGATCGCGGTCAGCACGTCCGGATAGGGCACGATGCGGTCCGGCTCGCTCTCGCCGGGCTGCCGTTTGAGATCGGCGCCCGAGCAGAAGCCCTTGCCGGCGCCCGTGATGACAATCGAGCGCACGCTGTCGTCGGCCTGCGCCGCGGCCAGGTGGTCATGAACCTCCGTGACCAGCGTCGGCGACAGCGCGTTCCGCCGTTCCGGACGGTTCAGCGTGATCCAGGCGGCGCCGCTCCTGACCTCGTAGAGCGTGCACTCCGTACCGGGCTGGTTCGACATGCAGATCCTCCTCGCGTCAACGCCCCGCGACCTAAGCGGCGTCCTCGTCGATCACGACGAGCAACTCGCCGTTCCCGACCTGCTCGCCCTCGGCGACACGGAACTCCGAGACCGTGCCCGGCGCCGGCGCCGTCACCCGGTGCTCCATCTTCATCGCTTCCACAACCAGGAGGAGCTGACCCGACTCGACCCGGTCCCCGACCTCGGCGTGGGTCGTGATCACCTTGCCCGGCATCGGCGCGGTCAGGCCGCCGGCGACTGCCTCCAGGCCGGCGACGGGGAAGCGAGGGAGTTCGCGCAGTTCGACGTCGCCCTCCGGGCCATGGACGAGCCAGCGGTCGCCCGAGGAGGTGACGGTCGACCGCAGTCTGCGCCCGTCGATGACGACCTCGACACCATCCCCGGTGCGCCGACGGAGTTCGACCAAGTGGTGGCTCGGCTCATCGTCTCCCGACGTAGCGCGCGTATCGAACCGGCCGTCGCGCTGGATCCGGTACTCGATGCGCAGCGCGTCGCCGGCGCCGGTCTCGAAGTCGGTCCGCTCGTAGGGCATGACCGTGTTTCGCCAGCCGCTCCTGATCGTCGGATGAATGCGGGCCGCCTGCCGGCGATCGTGCTGGGCGGCCATCGCCGCGCAGATCCCCGCGGCGACCATCTCGTGGGCCGACGGCAGGCGCACGGGTTCGGGCGCAACCCGCTCGATGAAGTCGGTCGTCGTGTCGCCGGCAAGGAACTCGGGCGACCGCAGCGTCGCGACGAGGAAGTCGCGGTTGGTCCGAATGCCCTGCATCCGCGTCGTCTCGAGGACCCGGGCGAGCCGGAGCGCCGCCTCGCGCCGGTTCGGCGCGCCGACGATGACCTTTGCCAGCATCGGATCGAACTCGATGCCGACGTCGCTGCCGCTTTCCACGCCCGAGTCGAACCGGGCGTTCGTGCTGGACACTGGCTGCCACCGCTCGATCCGCCCGGTCTGGGGCAGGAAGTCGTTCGCCGGATCCTCGGCGTAGAGCCGCGCTTCGATCGCGTGGCCGCCGATCGCCAGGTCGTCCTGGCCGAAACCGAGAGGCTCCCCCTGAGCGATCCGCAACTGCTCGCGTACCAGGTCGAGGCCGGTGATCTCCTCGGTGACCGGATGTTCGACCTGCAGGCGGGTGTTCACCTCCAGGAACCGGAAGTCGGTCGGAGCGGAGCCGTCCGCCGGCTGCTCGACCAGGAACTCCACCGTGCCCGCCGAGCTGTAGCCGATCGCCTGTCCGGCCGCCACCGCCGCGGCGCCCATGCGGGCTCGCAAATCCTCGCTGACGACCGGCGACGGCGCCTCCTCGATGATCTTCTGGTGGCGGCGCTGGATGGAGCACTCCCGCTCGAAGCAGTGGACGAGGTTGCCGTGCAGGTCGCCCAGGATCTGGATCTCGACGTGGCGTGACGAAGCGAGCCAGCGCTCGAGGAACACGGTGCCGTCGCCGAACGCGGCCTCCGCCTCGCGGCGCGCGCCCTCGACGGCGTCGGACAGTCCGTCTTCCGACTCGACGACCCGCATGCCGCGGCCGCCGCCGCCCGCCGCCGCCTTGACCAGGACCGGGAAGCCGACTTCCGCGGCCGCCGCGACCAGGTCGGCGCCGTCGCCGAGCTCGACGGCCTGAAGCGTGGGCACGCCCGCCTCTCGCATCAACTCCTTCGCGGAGAGCTTGTCGCCCATCGCGGCGATCGCTTCGGGCGACGGGCCGACCCAGACCAGCCCGGCCTCGGTCACGGCTCGGGCGAAGTCCGCGTTCTCGGACAGGAAGCCGTAGCCGGGGTGAATCGCGTCGGCGCGAGTGCGCGCGGCCGCGGCCAGCACCTTCTCGATGTCCAGGTAGGTCTCCGCCGACGACCGGCCATCGAGCGCAACGCCGACATCGGCCTCGGCCACGAAGGGCGCATCCGCGTCGCCGTCGGCATAGACGGCGACCGTTGCGATGCCCATCTCACGCGCCGAGCGGAAGATCCGCCGCGCGATCTCCGCCCTGTTGGCGACCAAGAGCCGCGTGATCATGCCGCCCTCATCACGCCGAACTCACATCCTGAAGACCGAAGAAGCATCGTGCCCCCTGGGGTCGCAGCGAGCAGTCGTGGAAAGCCGGAGGGATCACGCCTTGCTCACATCCTGAAGACCGCATAGCCCTTCGCCCCCTCGACGGCCCGGCTGTGGCAGGCCGACAGCGACAGACCGAGCACGGTGCGGGTGTCGCGCGGGTCGATCATCCCGTCGTCGGAAACCCGGGAGGTCGCGTAGAGACCCAGGGAGCGCTTCTCCGCCCAGTGGATGACGCCGGCGGCTCGCTTCCGGTCCGCCTCCTCGTCGAAGGGGATGCCGCGCCGCTTCGCCGCCGCCCGGGTCACGATCGTCATGACGCCCGCCATCTGCTCCGGGCCCATGACCGCGATCTTCGCGGTCGGCCAGATGTAGGTGAAGCGGGTGCCGTAGGCGCGGCCGCTCATGCCGTAGTTGCCGGCCCCGTACGAAGCGCCCACGATCACCGACAGGTGGGGCACGGTCGAGTTGGCGACGGCGTTGATCATCTTCGAACCGTTCTTCGTGATCCCGCCCTGCTCGTAGTCCGTGCCGACGATGTAGCCGGTGATGTTGTGCAGGAACAGCAGCGGTACGTCGATCTGGTTGCAGAGCTGGATGAACTGGGTCGCCTTCTCCGCCGACTCGGAGAAGAGCGCGCCGTTGTTGCCCAGAATGCCCACCGGATAGCCATGGATGGACGACCAGCCGCAGACGATCGTGGGCCCGTAGAGCGGCTTGAACTCCTCGAAGCGCGATCCGTCGACGATCCGGCCGATGACCTCCCGGATGTCCAGCGGGGAGCGCAGGTCGCGCGAGACGAGGCCGAGCAGCTCCTCCGGGTCGAGGACCGGGTCGTCGGGCGGCAGGCTCGGCCCAGGGCCTTCCTTGCGCCAGTTCAGGTGGTGGACCACGTCGCGCAGCAGGCGGATGCCGTCCATCTCGTCCTGCGCGAGGTAGTCGCCCAGTCCCGAGACGCGGCAGTGCATGTCCGCCCCGCCGATGCTCTCCGGTTCCGCGTCTTCGCCGGTCGCCATCTTGACCAGGGGCGGACCGCCGAGCGAGACCATCGCCTGGTTCTTGACGAAGATGTTGTAGTCGCTCATCCCGGGCTGGTAGGCGCCGCCCGCGGTCGAGGCGCCGAAGACGATCGACACCGTCGGAATCCGCATCTTGGAGAGCTCGGATATCTCGTAGAAGAGGCGCCCGGACTCCGCGAAGTGGCCGACGGTGCGCTTCGTCTGGGCGTCGGGATCGTCTCCCGTGTTGCCGCGCAGGTCGGCGCCCGCGGACTCCACGAACTGGACGTAGGGCAACCGGTTGACCCGCGCGATCTCCAGGCCGCGCATCAGCTTCTTCGAGTTGAACTCGTTGAAGGCGCCGGCACGAACCGACGGGTCGTGACCGAGGATCACGCACTCCGTGCCGGAGATCACGCCGACACCGAGCACGAACCCGGAGCCGACCGTGTAGTAGGAGTTCCAGGCCGCGAGCGGCGAGATCTCGAGGAACGGACTGTCCCGGTCGAGAGCGTTCGCCACGCGTTCGCGCACCGGCAGCCTGCCACGGCTCCGCAAGCGGTTCATCGCCTCCGGCCCGCCCCCGCCGGCCACCTGCTCGAGCAGGTCGTTTACCTGGTCTATCTGCTCAAGAATGTCGGCGCGGTTCTTCCTGAACTGCTCCGACCGGACGTCGACGTTGGATCTGAGAGCCTGCATGTGGAAACCGCCGCTAGCAGCCAAGCGGCGGTGGGAAGTCTGCGTGAAGAGCGGCGATCATGTCAGATCTCAGGCCGCGCTGTAGGCCCCCTTCCGCCACTCCTCCACCAGCACGAACTTCTGGATCTTGCCGGACGGCGTGAGCGGGAACTCGTCGACCCGGTACCAGGCCTTGGGCGTCTTCTGCGGAGACAGGTTCTCGCGGCAGTAGGTGTGAAGCTCGCCGTCGCTCGCCGGGTTCGACGGGTCCGCGTCGCGAACGAACGCGCCGACGATCTCTCCCCAGCGCTCGTCCGGCAGGCCGACGACCGCGACGTCCGCGACCTGGGGATGCTCGAACAGCAGCTCTTCGATCTCCCGCGGGTAGATGTTCTCGCCGCCGCGAATGATCATGTCCCTCAGCCGGCCGGTGATCCTCGTGTAGCCGCGGTCGTCCATCGTCACCAGATCGCCGGTGTGAAGCCAGCCGTCCTCGTCGATCGTCTCGGCCGTCTTGTCGGGCATCTCGAAGTAGCCGAGCATCACGAGGTAGCCGCGGCAGCAGAGTTCGCCCTGTTCGCCGATCGGCAGCGTGGCGCCGGTCGAAGGGTCGATCACCTTCATCTCCGTCTGCGGCAGCACCGGACCGAGCGTGTTCGCCTTGTCCTCCTCGCTGTCGTCCGGCTTCATCAGCGTGACGCCCGGCGACGCCTCGGTCTGGCCGTAGATGATCGAGAACTGCACCCCGAGCGTCTTCTCGATCCGGCGCACGAGGTCGGCCGGAACCGTTGCGCCGCCCGAGCAGACGGTGTGAACCGACGACAGGTCGCGGTTGGCGAAGTCGGGATGCTCCATCACCGCGATCAGCATCGTCGGCACCCCGAGCAGGTGCGTGGCGCGGAGTTCTTCGACCAGCGCCAGCATGAGCCCGGGTTCGAACATGACCAGGTTGACCAGGGTCGCCTGCTGCTGGCAGGGACCGAGGACGCCCAGCACGCAGCCGCCCGTGTGGAACAGGGGCATCGGATTGACGTAGGCGTCGCCGGGCGTGACACCCAAGCGCTCGGCGACGAAACGGGCGTTGTTCGTGATCCCGCGGTGGTGCAGGTAGGCGCCCTTGGGGAAACCGGTGGTGCCTGACGTGTACTGGATCTGGACCGGGTCGTCCGGACTCACCTCAGGAAGCTCGACATCGTCCGGCGCCGAGGCGACGAACTCCTCGAACTCGTCGAACGGGATGATCTCCCGGAGGTCCGGCAGCCCGGCCGCCACCTGCTTCAGCGACTCCTCCATCGGATTGCCGCGGAACGTGCGCAGGTAGAAGATGCCGGACGACCGGGACTGGCGCAGCACGTACTCGAGTTCCTTCGGCTGGTACGCCGGGTTGACCGTCACCAGGACCACGCCGGCGAGTCCCGCGCCGTACTCGAGCAGCACCCATTCCGGGATGTTCGGCGCCCAGACGGCGACCCGATCGCCCTTCTCGAAGCGGGCGGCCAGCGCCCGGGCCACGCGCTCCGCGTCGGCCAGGAGTTCGGAGTACGTCCAGCTTCGCCGCTCGCCCGGCGCGCCCTCGACCAGCGCTACCGTGTCCGGGGCCTTGGCCGCGGCGTCGCGCAGGATGCCGCCGACCGTCGTTTCCAGGACAGGCGAACTGGTATCGGCGGGAACGTGGCTCTCGGTCAGCGGCATCTCGGTTCTCCTCTCATCCGGACAGGGAATCGTAGCCGCTTGCTACCCTTCGCGCCCATGGCCGAACCAGTCGCCGAGAAGATCCTCGACTCGCTCTACCGGGTCGTCGTGCCGCTGCCGCGGAACCCGCTCAAGGAAGTGAACTGCTACGTCCTCGCCGAGGACGACCGCTGGCTCGTCATCGACACGGGCATGAACCGGCCCGAATGCCGCGAGGTCCTGACCGCGGGGCTCGACGAAATCGGCGTCGACCTGGAGAAGGCGGATTTCCTCGCGACCCACCTCCACGCCGACCACCACGGCCTGATCCCGGAACTCCTGCGACCAGGGCGGACAGCTTCGATGGGCGCCATCGACGCGGCAGCCATGGGCCGCGCCCACGGCGGCTGGTCCGAGAACAGCCCGATGGGGGTCTACCTCAGGCGCAGCGGCTTCCCGCCTGAGGAGTTGGCCGAGTCGTTCAAACGCCACCCCGGCGCGCGCTTCAGCGGCCAGATGATCGAGTACGCGCCGCTGTATGAGGGCGACGTGATCGAGATTGCCGGCTACCGTCTCGAGGTCATCGACACGCCGGGCCACACGTTCGGTCACATCTCGCTCTACGACCGCGCGAAGCGCCTCTTCATCGCCGGCGACCACATCCTGGGCGACATCACGCCCAACATCCAGGCCTGGGCCGACGACCATGATCCGTTGGGCCTCTACCTGGAAAGCGTCGCCAAGGTCGAGGCGCTGGACGTCGAACTCTGCCTGCCCGGCCACCGCAGTCTGATCCACGACTTCAAGGGCCGCTGCCGGGAACTCCGCGAGCACCACGAAACCCGCGGCCAGGAGGTCCTCGACATCCTGCGCGCGAACGGCAGCCGCAACGCCTACCAGACCGCCAGCGAAATGACCTGGGACATCCGCGCCAGGTCCTGGGACGACTTCCCGATCATGCAGCGCTGGTTCGCGACCGGTGAAGCGATCGCGCACCTGAGGTGGCTGGAGGACCTGGGAGAACTGCAACGGGAAGACGCGGGCGAGCGGATTCTGTACAGCGCCTGAAGGCGCCATCGAGTCCAGCGCTCACTCCAGCGGCGCGATCTTCCCCAGGTCTTCCGAGCGCTGCCCGCGCTTCCAGGCCTGCCGCAGCTCGGCACGGTGCAGCTCGGCCCACTCCATCACCAGGCCGAGGGCGCGCGGCGGGAGGCGGCCCTTCAACACGGTCAGCCTCTCGATACCGATTAGCACGACCGCACCGCCGTATCGGACGTGGAAGTGGGCCGGAGGCGTGTCTCCACACTCCATCTCGACGACGATCCCGTAGAAGCGACTGACTTCATGCATCAGAGCGGCGGCTCCTCACTGTTCTCAAGGGCGATTCCCAAGCGTACCAATGCTCGCCGCGCCACCGGCGGCTTCCAGCGTCAGACCCGCGGTCGTCGTGACCTTGGTGCCCGCCGGGATGTCCTCCGTCACGACGCAGTTCACGCCGATGAAAACGTCGTCGCCGATCTCGATGCTGCCGATGAGCCGGCTGCCCGCGCCGACGAAGACGTTGTCGCCGAGGGTCGGCATCTGGTCCAGCCGCCTGCCGGTCGGGGCGCCGATCGTGACCTGGTGGAGGAGCGTTCCGTTGCGCCCGATGCGCACGCCGTTGCCGATCACCAGGCCGACGCCGTGGCTGATGAACAGACCCGGTCCGATGCGGGCCCCCGGCGCGATGTCCACGCTCGTGAGAAACAGCGACAGCCGGGCGACGAACGGCCCCAGGATGGGGATGCGACGGCGCTTGAACCAGTGGGCGATCCGGTAGAGAACGACGGCCTGGTAGCCGTTCTCGAAGAGCAGCGACTCGAGCACGTAGAAGGGGAACGACTTGGTCTTGATCGCGCGCAGGCGGCGCGTGTCCTCGCGCAGGTTCTTCAACACGCCCGAGCACCCTCATCGATCCCCGGGGGCGGCGCCATCGGCGCCCGGAGACCCTCGATCACGCCGCGGAGCTTGGCGATCACGGCGCCCTGGTTGCCGCGGACGAGTTCGCGAAAGAAGGCCAGGAAGAGGCCCGCAGAGAGAAACAGGATGAACGAACACCACTGGAGCGGCCCGCCGTAGCGGCGCACGAACAGGGCGGCGCTGCGGCCGTTGAAGAACGTCCGCGAGGCCCGGTAGCCGCCGACCGTGCGCGCCACCATGTGGTACAGAACCGCCCGGTGCGCGTAGTAGCAGCGGTAGCCACGCGCCTTCATCCGCATGCACCAGTCGGCATCGTCCAGCGCGAGGTGAAAGAGGGGATCCCACAGACCGATCTCCTCGACGACGCTCCGGCGCACCAGCATGGCGCAGCCGTTGACGTAGGGCACCTCCTCGTCGCGGTCGTACTGCCCGCGATCGACTTGGCCTTCTCCCCGCTCGCGGGTCATCGACTCGCGGAAGCGAATACGGCCGCCGGCGGACCAGAGACGGTCCCGCTCCCCGTGGTAGAGAATCTTCGGCCCCACGCAGCCGATAGCGGGATTCGCCTCGGCTGCCGCGACGAGTTCGTCGAGGAAGTCCGGCTCGACCTCGATGTCGTTGTTGAGCAGCAACAGGTAGTCGACGCCGCGATTCACCGCCAGCTCGATCCCCAGGTTCATGCCGTAGACGACACCCTGGTTCTCCTCGACACGGATCTGGGTCACGCCTGGATGCGCGGCGGCAACCGCCTGGGACGAATCGTCGTCGGAGCCGTTGTCGATGTGGATCAACTCGCAGGCCGGGTAGGTCATCGCCTCGAGGCTCGCCAACGCCTGCAGCGTGATGTCGCGCCCGTTGTAGTTCAGGACGAGGGCGGCGACCGTCGGTACTCGCTCCCCAGCCACGCGGGCAGCGTAACGCAGTGGCGGCGAGTAACATCCGCGCCATGCGCCGCCGCCTCCTCGCCGCCGCGCTCGTACTGCCCTGCGTTGCGCCATCCGCGCTTGCACAGTCGACGGTCGAGCCGGCACCGACCTCGCTCTGGCCGGGCTTCCGCGGACCGGACGGCATTCCCGTTTCAGACAACGACCGTCTGCCGCTTCACTGGTCGACCACCGAGAACGTCGAATGGAGCGTCGACGTGCCGGGCTCCGGCTGGTCGTCGCCGATCGTCGTCGGCGACACCGTCTTCCTGACCACGGCGGCCAGACCGACCGAGGCGACCAAGCGGCCGGAGTTCGGCACCGAGTACAGCAACGAGTTCATGCGCGAGCTCCGGGAACAGGGGCTTCCCTGGGAGGAAGTCCTCAAGCGCCACGACGAACGCTTCATCGAGTTCCCCGACGAGGTCGACCTCGACTATCAGTTGATCGCGTACTCGCTCGAGGACGGCGCCGAACTCTGGCGGCGCACCTTCTTCGCCGGACCACCTCCTGGCGGCCGCCACTCGAAGAACACCTTCGCGTCGGAGACGCCGGTCACCGACGGCGAGACGATCTTCGTCTACGTCACCGGGCTCGGCCTTTGGGCCTACTCCCTCGAGGGAGAGCTGCGCTGGGAACGGCGGCTCGATCCGTTCCAGATCTACATGGACTTCGGCACCGGCGGTTCGCCCGCCCTCACCGACGACCTCGTCGTCATCCTGAACGACAACCAGGAGCATCCGTTCCTCGCCGCCTTCTCCAAACAGGACGGCCGCGAGTTCTGGCGCGCGGCCCGGGGACGGCTCGCCGCTCCGCACGCCCCCAACCACCGGACCTCCTGGAGCACGCCCTTCGTCTGGCGCCACGAGGCACGCACCGAGATCGTCGCTCTCGGCCCTTACACCGCGATCAGCTACGACACGATGGGCCGGGAGCTGTGGCGGCTGACCAGGCACTCGCTGCTGCCGGTACCGACGCCCTTCGCCTACGGAGGCCTCCTGTACGTGACGTCGGGCGTTCACGGAGACCAGAACCGCCCGATCACGGCGATCCGCCCCGGCGCCGCCGGCGATCTCACCCTGGCCGAGGACGAAACGAGCAACGAGTACGTCGTCTGGAACGACAACCGCGCCGGCACTTACATCCCGACGCCGATTCCCTACAAGGGCTCCCTGTGGGTGGTCTACGACCGGGGCATCTTCGCGCGATACGACGCGGCCACGGGGGAACGGCTGTACCGATCGCGGATCGAGGACTCGAACGGCCACTTCACGACCTCGCCCTGGGCCTACCGCGACCGCATCTTCGCCACCGACGAGGCGGGCACGACGTTCGTGTTTGGAACCGGCGACGAGTTCGAGCAGCTCCACGCGAATCCGCTGGACGAAATGACCCTCGCTTCTCCGGCGCTTGCCGGCGACCGGCTGGTCATGCGAACGCGATCGAAGCTGTACAGCTTCCGGGAGCCGTAGCGCAGCAAAGACTGGGTGCGCCGGCCTGGGTGCGCCGGCCTTCTGGCCGGCATCTCCTTATCTGACGGGATTCATGTCGAGTTCCAGACGGTCGAAGAACTCGATGCGATTCGGCATCGTCGCCCCGATCGTTTCCGCCATGTCGCGGGAGATCCGCTCTGGGCGGTGCCGAACCGCGAAGAACGGCCCGAAGCTCTCGGCAACGTCCTCCCGGCCGGGATGGTCACGAGCGTAGTCGGAGATGAAGCCGCCGTCCGCGGCCTGCGCGGCGAGCCACCCGTCGGCCGCCGCCTGGACCGGATCCAGAGAGGTGTGCGCCGCTTCGTGCATCAGGATCTCCTCCAGCACGCCGTCGCGCAGGTACTCCGCGGCCTTGCCCGTGTGGATCAGGATGTTGTCGTTGCCGCCGCCGAAGGGCATGACGCCCCGGTGGATCCAGACCGTCTCGACGCGCGTCCGCAGGCCGGCAGGCAGTTGGCCGATGGCCCGGGCGTAGAAGGCCGCGTGGCGCCCCGCGGTGGCGGCGTCGCCGAACTCCACGTTGACCTGGACCTCCACGACCGTCTCACCTTCGTAGGCGGCGTTGAACAGGAAGGCATCCG
This sequence comes from Acidobacteriota bacterium, assembly GCA_028877275.1. GTDB lineage: Bacteria > Acidobacteriota > Thermoanaerobaculia > Multivoradales > Multivoraceae > Multivorans. The sequence continues at coordinate 57,370 of JAPPFP010000022.1, read as the reverse complement.
TCGGCACGAAGGCGTCCACGCGACGGTCGAACATCCTGCGGGTGTCGCGGCCCGCGTGGTCGAGACTCCGCAGCGCCGAAGGATCGGACGCGACGATCAGATCGGGGTCGATAAAGGCGGTGCCGCGAAAGGGCGGCTGCTTGGGCGGCGGCGCCGGTCCGGCGCAAGCGATGGAGACGAGCAGGAGGGCCGCGATCTCGGATGCCGGTCGCGAACGGAACACGGCCGCCGGCTCAGACGATCCGGACTTCCGGCACCGGCAGGATGAACCTGCCGCCGCGGCGGCGGAACTCGGCCTGCTGCGCGAGGATCTCCTCTTCGAAGTTCCAGGCCAGGAGCAGCACGTGGTCGGGCGACGGTTCTTCCAGGAGTCGCTCCGGCGCGACGATCGGGATGTGGGAGCCCGGGGTGTAGCGGCCCTGCTTGAGCGGGCTGCGGTCGGCGATGAAGTCGAGCAGATCCGGGCCTAGCCGCAAGAACTCAAGCAGCGTGCTGCCCTTGGCGGGCGCGCCGTAGCCGGCGAGACGGCGGCCCTCCGCCTTGAGGCCGTCGAGGCAGTCCATGACCTCCGCCTTCAACCGACCGACCCGCCCGGCGAACGCGCGCCAGATGTCGAACCGGTCGATTCCTAGCTGCCTCTCGGCGGCCAGGACCTCGTCGACGCTTCGGTCCACCTCGCCCTCGCCGCGGCGCATCACGGTGGCACGGAGCTGGCCGTGATGGATCGGTAGCCGTTCCGCCCGGACGACCTCCAGGCCGTGGTCTTCGAAGAGCCGCACCATCGGGCCCAGCGCCCAGTAGGAGACGTGCTCGTGGTACACGGTGTCGAACGCGAGCTGGTCGAGCAGGTCGACCAGGTAGTGCGCCTCGAGCACGAAGGCGCCGCCGGGAGCCAGTACTGCGTCGAGGCCGGACACGAAGCCCGAGAGGTCGGGTACATGCGGAAACGTGTTCGTCGCGGTCACGAGCGCCGCCCGGCCCCAGCGTTCAGCGATCTCGCCAGCGGTGTCCGCGCCGAAGAAGCCCCGGTAGCGCTCGATCCCGGTGTCGCGGCTGAACTCGGCCAGGTTCTCGGCCGGGTCGACGCCCAAGGTCCTGGCGCCGCGGTCGCGAAAGCAGCAGAGTAGCGAAGCGTCGTTGCAGCCGATGTCGATGACGAAGCCGCCGTCGGCGAGGCCATGCCTGGCGGTCAACGTGCCCGCCAGGTCGTCGAAGTGGGCCCGCAGCGTGTCGGAGGCGGACGACACGTAGAGGTAGTCCGTGAACATCGCGGCGGGCGGCACGCGCTCGACGAGCTGGACATGGCCGCAGCCGTGGCAGAAGCCGACGCGCAGCGGGAAGCGCGGCTCGGGGCGGCTCAGGTCTTCGGCGCTGGGGAACTTGTTGGCGAGCGCTGTGCTGCCGAGGTCGAGGAAGGTCTCCACCTCGCATGCAGCGCAGACGATGCAACTACCCATGGTGGAACGGGGCAACGAGCTGCGAGCCGTGAGACTCGTGGCCGACGGGCAATTCGTACAGGTCGGCCAGCGCCGCACGGACCGCGGCCTGCCGACCGGGCGGCACGACGAACAGCAGGAACCCGCCGCCGCCGGCGCCGCAGAGCTTGCCTCCCAGGGCACCGGCCGCGATTGCCGCGTCGTACCAACCGTCGATCAACGGCGTGGTGATCGATCCCGCGAGCTCCCGCTTCATCCGCCAACCCTCGTCGAGGAGCCGGCCGATGCCCTCGACGTCGACATCGCCCGCGCCGAGATCCCGGTGCAGGTCGCTCGCCTGGTCCCGCATCCTGCGCAGCGATTCCAGATTCAGCTCCGTGCGGTCGTCCTGCTCCGAGAGCACCGCGCTCGCGTCCCGCTGGTGTCCCGTCCAGAACATGAGCACCGAACGGAACAGCTCGCGCAAGAGGTCGCCGCGAATCCGCAGATGCTCGACGGTCACGCCGCCGTCCCTCTTGAACGACAGCAGGTTGAGTCCGCCGTAGGCCGCGGCGTACTGGTCCTGCTTGCCGATCCGCGCACCCAGTACATCGATCTCGATGTGGCAGGCCTCCTCCGCCAACTGACCCGCCGAGGCGCGCTCGCCCTTGTAGGAGTGCAACGCGTTCAACAGGCCGACGGCGAAGGCGCTCGAGCCGCCGAGACCGGTGGACGCCGGCACGTCGCCGACCGTCGAGATGTAGACCGGCGGGTCGACACCCACGAAACGCAGACACTCGCGCGCGATGTTGTTGTCCAGTTCGTCGATCCGCTCGACCTGTTCACTCCGGGAGTAGTTGACCCGGACCGGTTCGAAGAACAACTCGCTGTGCCGCTTCACCGTGACGTAGACGTAGCGGTCGATCGTCGTCGAGAGCACCGCGCCGCCCTCCCGCCGGTAGAACGCCGGCAGGTCGGTGCCACCGCCCACCAGAGACACACGCAACGGCGTGCGGGTCACGATCAGCCGCGAAGCATCCACGTTTGCGTCGGTTCTCCGCCGTCTCAGCCGTGCCGGAGAGCCCAGTCGTAGGGGATCCTGTCGGTGAAGGGATCGAGCCGCTCCATCTCCTCCGGATCGTGTGGCTCGGTGGCGGCGTTCGCCATGATCACCTGCCGGTCGCCGTACGCCTTGTAACCGTTGGCGATCCCCGGCGGGATCTGGACCAGGACGTAGTTGTCCTCACCGAAGAAGACCTCCTGGAGCTCGCCGTGGGTCGGCGAGTCCTCGCGCAGGTCGTACATCACGAGCTTGGCCCGGCCGCTGACCACCGCGTTGTTGACGGTCATCGAGCGGTGGATGTGCCAGGCCTTGATCGTTCCCGGCCAGGCCGTCGAGAAGTAGATCTCGCCGAAGCCGAGGAAGTGCTCGTCCGTGGCCTTCAGCATGTGCATGATCTTGCCCCGCTCGTCGACGATCTGACGAAGCGGAACCACCTTGACGCCGTGGATCATCCCCCACCCTCCAGGTTTGCTGCCTCCGGTTCTGTCTCTTCGCCGCTCGCGCAGGCCTTCCAGCGCAGGGAGCCGTCCAGCCGTCCCGAATCGAGCAGCCGGTTGAGCCAGCGCAGGCGGACGAAGCGCGCGTCGCCGTAGAGCGCCGCATCGAGGCCGACGCGGCGATAGTCCTCGATCAGCCGTTTCGCGCCGGCCGCCGCGTCCCGGAACTCGAAGTCCGGGAAAGCGCCGGCGAACTTCTCGAACGAGGCGCGGTAGGTGCGCTGGTCGGCGCCTGGTTCGCCCCGCACCTCGATCTCGCAGCCGGGCACGAGATCGGCAGCGATCTCCGCGAGTTCGATCACGCGGTGGTTCAGGTGGTCGGCGCCGGTGTTGAAGGCCTCGTTGTGAACCAGTGAGAGCGGCGCTTCGAGCACGCGGCTGAACGCGGCCGCCACGTCCTCGACCTGGACCACCGGCCGCCACGGCTTGCCGTCGCCGTAGACGACGACCCGCCGGTTGGCGAAGGCCGCTCCGGTCAGGTCGTTGAGCACCGTGTCGAAGCGCATGCACGGCGACAGACCGTAGACGGTGCCGTTGCGCAGGAAGGTCGGCGAGAAACCGTCACCTGCCAGCTCCCGGATCGCCTCCTCGCTTCGGACCTTGGAGCGGGCGTACAGGGTCCGCGGGTCGAGCGGCGAGGTTTCGTCCACCGTTTCCGTGCTGGACTGGCCGTACATGATGCAGGACGACGAGAACAGGAAGCGGCGCACTTCGGCCGCGCGCGCCAGCTCCGCCAGGCGCACGGAAGACTGGTGGTTGATCTCCTCGGTCCAGGTCTCGTCCAGGTTGCCGATCGGGTCGTTCGAGAGAGCGGCGAGATGGATCACCGCGTAGAACGCCCGCAGATCGGCCGGTTCGAGGTCCCGGATGTCCTTGCGGATCGACGGGATCTGCACCGGGTCCGACGTGATCGCGCAGTCGTCGAAGTAGCCCGTGTCGAGCCCGACGACGTCGTAGCCGCGCTCGATCAGATACGGCGCCATGACCGAACCGAGATAACCGCGGTGCCCCGTCACCAGGACCGGACGCCGAACGAAGGCCGAGCTCATCCCACCGCCGCCGTTCGCAAGGCCAGCAGCCGCTCGGCGTGCGCGAGCAGCGGTTCGCTCTCGGTGACCAGGCCGAAGGGACAGCCCGCCGCGTCCGCCGCCTGCCCGTCGCGCTCGTCGTCGCCAAGGAACGGCGTCCGTGTCAGGTCGAGGTGATGGTCACGCTGGGCCTGGAAGAGCATTCCCGGCGCCGGCTTGCGGCAGTCGCAGCCCTCGTCCCAGCCGTGGGGGCAGAAGTAGATGCGATCGATCCTCCCGCCCGCGTCCTCGGTCTCCCCGCACAGCCGTCGATGCACGGCCGCCAGGTCGTCCAGCGTCATCCGCCCGCGGGCGACTCCGGGCTGATTCGACACGACGAGCACCCGCCAGCCGGCCCGGTTGAAGGCGGCCAGCGCCTCGCGGGCGCCCGGCAGCCAGCGTAGCTCCTCGGGCGTGCAGACGTACTCCGCCCGCGGCGGGCGCACGTTCAGGACGCCGTCGCGGTCGAGGATGATCGTCGGCGTGCGGGCGAAGAACGCCTCGGTCAACGGCAACCGCTCGTGGCCGCCGACGCTGTAGTACCGGTGCTCGCTCCAGTGGGCGTGAAGCTGCCCGCGCGCCGTCAGTGCCGGGTAGACCGCTTCCTCGAACAGCTCCTGGTGATCCGGCAGGAGCGGCAGCACCGCCGACTTCTCGAGGATCGCGTAGCTGATCTCGACGCCGCTGAGCCCCGGCGTCGTCCGGCCGCGGTCGAAGACCGTCACGAATCCGTCCTCGCCCACGATCACGCTGTCCCGCGTGTAGCCGTCGCGGTTCGCGTAGACGGTGATCTGGGCCGCCGCCCCGGAGTCGACGTAGGCGCGCCACATCCGGTCGAACTGCATCGGCCAGTAGTTGTCGCAGTAGAGGAGCAGGAACAGGTCGTCCAGTTCGCCGGCCGCGTCCTTGACCCGGTGCGCCGTCAGGTCGTCCGGGGCTGTCACCCGGTGGCTGATCTCGACACCGTAGGCCGAGCCGTCGCCGAAGTGCTCGATCATCGCCTCCGCGCGGTAGCCCAGCAGCAGCAGGACGCGCTCGAAGCCCTGCTCGCGCAGCATGTCGACGACGTGGCCAAGGAACGGCTTGCCGTGGAACGGAATCAACGCCTTGGGCAGAGTGTCCGTCAACGGCGCCAGACGGGTGCCCCGGCCGCCGGCCAGGATCACGGCCTGGGTAGGTTTAGCCCGCATGTTTCACCGACGTCCGTAGCGAGGGCGAGCCTACTCCGTTTCAGCTCCGAACGCGGCTGTTGCCAGGGTCGTACATGGGTCGGAGGGAGGCCTCGGCCGGGACGCGGACGCCGGCGACCTCGATCTCGAAGCGACTAGGCAGTTCGGGGAAGTCCGGCAACAGCGACATGGGGACGTAGCCGAGGCCGACGGCCGCTCCAAGGCTGTGGCCGTAGTTCCCGGAGGTGACGTAGCCGGCGATTTCGTCGCCCAGCCAGATCGGTTCGTTGTGGTAGAGCAACGGCTGCGGATCCCGGAGCCTGAACTGGATCAGCCGCTTCGGGACGCCGTTCTCCTTCTGCCTGAGCAGCGCCTCGCGCCCGATGAAGCCGCCGGCCTTGTCGAACTTGACGGCGAACCCGAGGCCTGCTTCGAGCGGCGAGTCCTGATCGGTGATGTCGTGGCCCCAGTGGCGGTAGGCCTTCTCGATGCGCAGCGAGTCCAGGGCGTGGTAACCGGCATGGACGAGGTCGAACCCCTCGCCGGCAGCCACGATCTCGTCGTAGACGCCGGCCGTGAACTCCGTGGGAACGTAGAGCTCCCAGCCGAGTTCGCCGACGTAGGTGATGCGCGATGCCCGAACCACGCCGTAGCCCAGTTCGATCTCGCGGCTCGTCGCGAACGGGAAGGCTCCGTTGGCCAGATTCGCCGGCGTCAGGGACTGCAGGAGATCGCGGGACGCTGGGCCCATCAGCGAGATCACACCCATCGCCGAGGTCACGTTCGTCAGCACGCAGTGCGCGTCGCCCGGAATGTGGCCCTTGAGCCAGTGAAAGTCCCGCATCTCGGAGGTGACGGCGGTGACGATCAGGAAACAGTCCTCCTCCAGGCGCGTCACGGTGAGATCCGCCTCGATGCCGCCGCGCTCGTTGAGCCACTGCGTATAGACGATGCGGCCGGGCGGCACGTCGACGTCGTTGGCGCAGACCCGGTTGAGCACCCTGGCCGCATCCCGCCCTTCCAGGCGAAACTTCGCGAACGACGACTGGTCGAACAATCCCACGTTCTTCCGCACGGCCCGATGTTCGGCGGCCGAGTACTCGAACCAGTTCTGGCGCCCGTAGCTGTACTCGTAGCGGGCCGGCACGCCCTTCGGCGCGTACCAGTTCGGCCGCTCCCAGCCGGCGAGCTCACCGTGGCAGGCGCCGGCGGCCTCCAGGCGGTCGTGGAGCGGTGACCGGCGCACGCCCCGCGCCGTCTCGAACTGGCGATACGGGTAGTGCATCGCGTAGAGGAGGCCGAGGCTCTCGGAGACCCGCTCGCGCAGGTACCGGCGGTTGCCCTGGAAGGGCATGTTGCGGCGCACGTCGACTTCCCAGAGGTCGGCCGGCGGATGGCCTTCGAGAATCCACTCGGAAACGACCTTGCCGATCCCGCCCGCGGACTGGATTCCGATCGAGTTCAGGCCGGCCGCGACGAAGCAGTTCTCGCACTCGGGTGCCTGGCCGACGTGGTAGCGGACGTCCGGCGTGAAGCTCTCCGGGCCGCAGAAGAGTTGCAGGACCTCGGCCGACTCAAGAGCCGGCATGCGCTCCCTGGCGCCGCGCAGCAACGGCTCGAAGTGCTCGCGGTTGGCGGCGATCTCGTCGAAGCAGAAGTCCTCGGGGATGCCCTCCATGCCCCAGGGCCGCGCGTTCGGCTCGAAGACGCCGACGATCAGCTTGCCCGCGTCGTACCGGAAGTACGAGATGGCGTCGTAGTCCCGCACGACGGGCAGGTTCGCGTCGAGTCCCTCGATGCCGTCGAAGCGGACGTAGTAGTGCTCGCAGGCATGCAACGGAACGTTGACGCCGATGGATGCGGCCAGCTCCCGGGTCCACATGCCGGCGCAGAGAACGATGCAGTCGGCATCGATGTCCCCCTGCTCCGTGGTGACGCCGGCAACACGTCCCCCGGCAGTGCGAACGGCGGTCACCGGCACCTGCTCGACGATCCGGGCGCCGGCGGCGCGGGCGCCCGCGGCCAGCGCCAGGGTTACGTCCGTCGGGTTCGCGTAGCCGTCGCCTGGGATGTGCAGTCCGCCGAGCAGGTCGGATGTCTCGAGCAGCGGGACCCGTTCTCCGATCGTCTTCGCCGTCACGACATCGACCTGCAGCCCCAACACCTTCGCCAGCGAAGCGCCGCGCTTAAGCTCCTCGAACCGCTCCGGATCGGCGGTGACCGAGAGGGAGCCGCAGCGGCGATAGCCCGTCGGCTGCCCGGTCTCCTCCTCGAGGCGAGCGTAGAGCTCGCTCGTGTAGCGGGCGAGGTTCGTCATCGTGACCGACTGCCGCAGTTGGCCGAGCAGGCCCGCGGCATGCCAGGTCGTGCCGGAAGTGATCTGCCAGCGCTCGAGCAAGAGCACGTCGGAGCGTCCAGAGCGCGCGAGGTGGTAGGCGACCGAGCAGCCGATCACGCCGCCACCGATGACGATCACGCTCGCGCGGCGCGGCAACTCCGCCGCGCCCTCGCGCCGCGGTTCTCGATTTCGTCCGGACTCCGGGCGCATCTTCGTTCGAGGTTCGTTCGAGACTGGTTCCGGATACTCAGCCGAGTAGGCTCTTCGCCCGCTGCGCCGCCCTGATGCCGCCGCCGATGGCGCCGTCGATGAAGCCGCGCCAGCCTTCTCCGTGGTCGCCGGAGCCGAACAGGATGCGGCCCCGATCCTGCTGGAACTCGTCGTAGTGGCGAGTCACCCAGCCGGGCCGGTACACGGCCCAGGTGCCCCGCGAGTACCGGTCGCCGTTCCAGTCGTGACTCATGCTGCCGATCAACTCCGCCCGCGGGACGTGCGCCCGCAGCGCCCGCTGCACCGCGTCGCCGTCGTCCACGTCGAGATCGGACGGGTCCTTGCCGAACGCCACCAGCAGCGTGTAGTTCGCGGCCTGCTTGTAGGTCATCACGCAGTCGATCGGCTCGCCGATCGCGTAGGTGGCGACATTGCCGACATCGCCTTCGGCCTTGAGCAGGAGCTTGAAGCCGGCGCCGGCGTGGCGCTGCCGGCCCGCCTCGACCACTCCGGCGGCGAGCGGGGGGTCGAAGGCGACGTCCGCGATCGTGTTCATCGGCAGACAGCAGATGACGGCCCGGCACTGGATCTCCTCGCCTGCCCCGGTGACCACCACGGCCCCGTCGCCGCGGTCGCGGATGGACTGGACGGGCGTCTCGAGTCTGGCCTCGAGTCCCGCGTCGGCGGCCATCGTCTGGAGGAGGGCCCGCGTGCCGCGCTTGAGCTTGAAGCGCGCGACGGAGTCCTCCACAGTCGGCAGGAAGCCGCCCCCGGCGAGGTGCCAGCGCATCAGCTCCAGGTAGGACATCGTCTCCGGCTGCCCGTTCGCCATGATCGCGATGACGGCTCGCAGGTAGTTCCGCTGGAGGGACGAGAGCTCGAGCCGCTCGATGTGGTCCGTCGCGCTGATCCGGTCCGCGGCGAGAGCGGCGTCGCGGTTGTGGAGGATGTCCCACGCCCGCGGAACGATCCATCGCGCCTCCGCGTGGTAGCGCCGCCAGGCCTCGTACGTCTCGACGTACCGGGCCTCCGTCAGCCGGATGCGCTCGCCGTCCACGATCAGGTAGCCGGCATCCGCCACCGCGGCTGGGGTCTCCTCGATCTCCAGGCCGTAGCGTTCCTTCTCGGCCCAGACGAAGGGCTGGGTGTGGTGAATCCAGGTGCCCCCGAGTTCGACCTGGTCGCCGTCGAAGTCGGCGGTCCAGGTGCGGCCGCCGAGCCGGTCGCGCGCTTCGAGCAGCAGCGTCGAGTAGCCGTTCTTCATCGAATCGCGCGCGGCGGAGACCCCGGCGAAGCCGCCGCCGACCACCACGACATCGACGTCGTGTCCGCGAACGGCAGACTGGCGGCCCGTGGAAGCCGCGGCGCCGCTTGCCAGGACTGCCTTCCCCGCCAACAGCGATGACACCCCGACGACGAACTGCCGGCGACTGGCGGTTGCGCTTGCCAAGTTCGGCGCCACGGTTGGAGTCATGGTCGCGCGGAAGACTCTAGCGGAACCGAATGTACACTCGACTCCAGGCAATGACACCAACCCGGAAGGCGCGGCTGTCCGGAGACGGCATCAGCCGCCGCGACTTTCTCTCGGGGATTCCCGTCGCCCTGACCGGCGCCGCCCTGGCCTGCCGGGACGTACCCGCGTTCCAGCGGGAGATCGAACGCGAGGGCGCGGCGGCCTATCCGCCGCTGCGCACGGGAATGCGCGGCTCCCACCCCGGCTCGTTCGAAGTCGCGCACGAACTGGTCCAGGAGGGCCGGGAGTGGACGGCCACCGAAGCCGGCGAAGCGTATGACCTGGTGGTCGTGGGCGCCGGCATCTCGGGTCTTGCGGCCGCGCACTACTTTTCGAAGCAGGCGGGCCCGGACGCCAGGATCCTGCTGCTCGACAACCATGACGACTTCGGTGGCCATGCGAAGCGCAACGAGTTCCGGCTCGACGGACGGACCTACCTGATGAGCGGCGGCACCCTGTACGTCGAGGCGCCCTCCCAGTACGGGGACATCGCTGGGGGCCTCCTCGAGGAGATCGGGATCGACCGCGGGCGCTACTACGAGTCCGTCGCCGCGATAGCGGACACTTACGAGAACCTGGGGCTTGAGCAGGGCATGTTCTTCGACCGCGAGACATTCGGCACGGACGTGCTGGTTGCCGGTGTCGGGAGTCGCCCCTTCGCCGAGTTTCTCGCCGACACGCCACTGTCGGAGGCGGTCCGGGCCGATCTGATCCGGCTCCACGGCGAGGAGCAGCCGGACTACCTGCCGGACCTCTCGCCGGCCGGGAAGAAGGCGTACCTTGCCACCATCAGCTACAGGGACTTTCTCCTCGAACACGCCAAATGCGATCCGGGGGTGGTCCGGTTCTTCGACTACCGGCCCAAGAGCATCTACTGCACCGGAATCGACGCCTATCCGGCGCGCTACGCCTGGGAGGAGGGCCTGCCCGGCTTCTCGGGCATGGAGATTCCGGAGACGCCCCCGGATCTGCTGGCGGACGAGCCGGGCGGCCAGCACGGCCGGGAGAACCAGGCCCGGGCGTACGAGGGAGATCCCGACGTCTACTTCCCGGACGGAAACGCCACGATCGCCCGGCTCCTCGTGCGCGGGCTCATTCCGGGCAGCGTCCCGGGATCGACCATGGAGGACGTGGTCATGGCGCCGCTCGACTACGAGATGCTGGATCGGGCGGGAAACCGCACCCGGATCCGGCTGTCCTCGACCGTGATCCGGGTCGAGCCCGGGCAGGGCGGCCCGGCCCGGGTCACCTACGTCCGGGACGACCGGGGGCACACCGTCACGGCCGGACGGGTCATTCTCGCCTGCTGGCACGGCATCGTTCCCCATCTGGTTCCCGAACTGCCGAAAGCCCAACGGGACGCCCTGTCCTGGCCGGTCAAATCGCCGCTCCAGTACACGAGCGTGCTGCTGCGGAACTGGCGCGCCTTCACCGAGGCCGGCGTCTCCTACATCGAGGCCCCAGGCGGCTACCACACCTCGGTGGGGCTCGCCGAGCAGCTCTCGCTCGGGGACTACCGGACGTCGACCTCGCCGGACGAGCCGCTGGTGATCTCGATGTACCGCTATCCGTGCGAGGCGGGCCTGTCCCGGCGCGAGCAGCATCGAGCCGGCCGGATGGACCTTCTCCGCACCACGTTCGAGACGGTGGAAGCCAACATCCGGGACCAGCTCAACCGGATGCTCGGCCCAAGCGGTTTCGACGACCAGCGCGACATCGCGGCGATCACGGTCAACCGCTGGCCGCACGGCTACACCTACACCTACAACCCGCTCTTCGATCCGCCGGAGTGGGCCTTCGAGACGGGCGACGATCGGCCCGTGGTGACGGCGAGGCAACCCTTCGGCCGGGTCGCCATCGCCGGCGCCGACGCCGCCGCGAGCCCCCACACGGACGCGGCGATCCGCGAGGCTCACCGGGCGGTGAAGGAGGTGCTCGCGGCGGACTGACGGACGGCCCGGGATATGGTGCAGATGAATCCGTTCACGGGGTTGCCATGCGATATCGCCACCTGCAAGCGCTGGCCCTCCTTCCACTTGCAGCGCTCGCCCTGGCCTGCGGCGCCGCTCCCGAGCCGGCGCCCGAGCCCGCAGCCGAAGCGCCCCGGCGCGTCTTCCTGATCACGGTCGACACCCTCCGCGCCGATCACCTGGGCTGGCATGGCTACCCCCGGGACACGAGTCCCCGGCTCGACCAGTGGGCCGAACGGGGAGTCGTCTTCGAGCGGGCGATCGTCCAGTGGCCGAAGACCGGACCGTCCTTCGCCTCGATGTTCACGAGCCTCTACCCGCACACGACGGGTTTGATCAACACGGCCGCCCAGACGATCCCCGACGACTATCTCGCGCTGCCGGCCTGGTTCCAGGAACGGGGCTTCACGACGGCGGCCGTGATCTCCAATCCGGTGCTGAGCCGGGAGCTCGGCTGGGGTCGCGGCTTCGACCGCTACGAGCAGACCTGGGTCGACCAGGCCACACTGGACGCCATCGACGACTTGCCGGTCGAGCAGCGGCCGATGGCGTTCCGGCGGCACGTGTGGGCCGACCGAGTGAATGAACTGGCCCGGCCCCTGCTCGCCTCGCTGGCCTCCGAGGAGCGGCTGTTCGTCTGGCTGCACTACACCGACCCGCACGCCCCCTACCTGCTCCAGCCCGGAACCGAAAACCCGTTCATCGACGACGAGCACTACACGAGCGACCGGATCGTCGACCTCACCGGCGCCGAGGGAAGGGCGCTCGGCGACCAGCGGGAACTCCGCTACTACGTCGCCCAGTACGACGCGAACGTCTGGGTGACCGACCGGGCGATCGGCGCCATCCTGGACGAGATCAAGATACTCGGCATGGAGGACGGGAGCCTGTTCGTTCTGACGTCCGACCACGGCGAGGAGCTGGCCGAGCATGGCGTCCCCTTCGAACACGGTCCGGTGCCCTACAACAGCAGCGTCCACGTGCCGCTGGTCCTCGTCGGCGAGCCCTGGGTCGACACGGGCGCACGCGTCGAGCTGCCGGTCGAGTTGATCGGCCTCTTCCCCACTCTGGTCGAGCTGCTGGGAGAACCGATGCCCGAGGGCTTCGAGGGCCGCAGCTGGGCACCTCTGCTGCGGCGACAGCTCCAGGCCGACGAAGCCGAGACCGGCGCCGATTCGGATCCGATCGCCTACGCCGATGCCGGGGCCTACCAGCGTCACCTGCGGAGCATTCAGGACGGCGAGTGGCAACTCGTCCTGCGTCCGCCGAACCGGGACCGTGAGAAACCGACGATCGAGCTCTACCACCTGCCCTCCGACCCGCTCCAGCTCAGAGACGTGGCGTCCGAGTTCCCGGAGGTCAAGGACCGCCTGGGACGTCAGCTCAGCCGGTGGATCCGCGATTCGCCGCAGAACGTCACGCCGCACACCGAGGCCGCGCGCAAGGCGCTCGAGGCGATGGGCTACCTGGAGTGACGGAGGACGAGGCAGGGCCTCGGCCGTTCACGATCGAGCGCGTCAGCGTCATCATCCCCTGCCTGAACGCCGCCGAGACCCTGGACGCGCAGCTCGAAGCGCTCCGCCGGCAGACCTGGCGGGGCGAGATCGAGGTGCTGGTCGCGGACAACGGGTCGACCGACGGCTCCGCGGACCTGGCCGCGTCCTACCGCGACCGGCTACCCGGCCTGCGCGTCCTGCACGCCACCGATCGCAAGGGGCCGGCGCACGCCAGGAACGTCGCCGCGGCGGCGGCCACCGGCGACGTGCTTCTGTTCTGCGACGCGGACGACGAGGTCGCCGAGGGCTGGATCGACGGCCTCGTGCCCGAGCTGGAGCGCCATGAGGCGGCGGCCAGCCGCCACGAGATCGAGCGTCTGAACGGCGAACAGGCGCGACTGCTGCACGGCGACCCGGCGCAGCAGCACGGCCTGTGCAGCTACACGAACCCGCCCTTCCTCGACCACGCGGGCGGCTGCGGCCTCGGTGTCCGGCGCCACGTCTTCGAGGGACTCGGCGGTTTCGACGAGGAGTACGTCGCGCTGGAGGACACCGATCTCTGCTGGCGCCTGCAGCTCGCCGGCCACCGGCTCGTCTTCGCTCCCGAGGCGGTCGTCCACGTGCGGTTTCCGGCCACCCTCGCGGACGCCTTCCGTCAGGCGGCACGCTACGGGCAGTACAACGTGTACATCTACACGCAGTACCTCTCTCGCGGCATGCCGAGGCTGCCGGCGCTGCCGGGGCTGCTGCGACTCGGCTCGTTGCTGTTGCGGAGTCCCCAAATCCTGTCGAAGTCGAAGCGCGGCCGGTGGATCTGGCTCGCCGGCTGGCGACTGGGCAGGCTCCGGGGATGCCTGCGCTACCGTACGATCGCGTTCTAGCGTCGTGGAACACAGCCCACACCAGGATCCGGCCGCTCCGGTAGTCGGAGCCAAGCAGCGGCTGCTGCATTCGACGGTCAGTGCCTACGCCTCCCTGCTGGTGCGGCTCCTGATCGCTTTCGGCACGAGAATCGTTCTCGCACGGCTCATCCTGCCGGAGGGCCACGGGCTGTTCGAGCTGGCGCTCCGCGTCGTCGTGCTCCTGTCCGCGGTGCGCGACCTCGGGTTGACTCACCACCTGATGCGGGATCCGCGCGAGTCCTACGGCACGATCCTGGCCTGGAGCTGCGGTGCCGGCGCCGCGCTGTCGGTTGCCCTCGTCGTCACCGCCGACTTCTTCGCCGCGCTCAATCCCGACCTGCCGGAAGTGCTGCGTGCACTCGCGGTCTGGATCGTCATCGACGCCGTGATCATGGTCTACCGGACCTTCTTCGAGCGGAGGCTCCGCATCCGCGAAATCGCCGGCTTCGAAATCCTGCGCGGCCTCCTGTTCGGCCTGCTCGCGATCGCCTTCGCGCTGGCCGGCGGCGAAGTCTGGGCCTTCGTCGGCGGCGAACTCCTCGCCTCCGCCGTCTTCGCCCTTCTGCTGTTGTGGCGAGCTCGGGGCCAAGTGCCGCTGGTCGTCGACTGGCAGCGCCTGCGCGGTCTCTTACGGGCGAGCCGCACGCTGTTCATGGTCTGGGCAGCCTTCCAGGTCTTCACCTACATCGACGCCTTCATCGTCGAGGTGTTCTCCACGACCACGGACGTGGGCTACTACGTCCGCGCCTACATGATCGCCTTCCTCGTGCCGTTGACCCTGACTCCGCGGCCCCTGCTGCCGGCCCTGGTCGAGTTCCGGGACGACGCGGGGCAGTTCGCAGAGACCCTCCGCCTGGGCACACTCGTGTTCCTTTCCGGCATCGTCCTTTCGGCCTACTTCCTGTTCTTCAACGTCGAGAAGACAGTGGCGATCCTGCTGGGTCCGAACTGGGAAGCCGCCGAGCCGCTCCTGTGCATCCTCTGCCTCGTGCCCCTGGTGGACGTGTTCACCACCACCGGGGGCGAAGCGCTCAAGGTCCAGAACCGGGACCGCCTGTGGCTCGGCACGGTAGCGCTGAACATGACCGCACTGGTCGCCTTCGGCTTTCTCTTCACGTACTGGTGGGGCCCGGAGGGCATGGCCTGGGCGAACTACCTGCGCCTCGGCAGCCTCTTGATGCTCGTCATGATCCTCCGTCTCTTTGCAGGAAGGCGGCGCCGACTCGTCGGCGACCTGCTGCAGGTCTATCTGTTGCCGTTGCCCTTCTTCCTCGCGGCCGCGGCGCTGCTGGCGGAGGGCACCTGGGAACGAGTGGCCGGAAGCCTGGCCGCGGTCGCCCTCGCCGGCGGCGTGCTGGCGTTTCGTTTCCTGCCCGACTACCGGCGGTTCTTCCGCCGGGCCGGGGCGGCGCCGGATACGGGCAACGCGGACATCGGGACGACCTCGTGACCGATCGCCGCGCCTTGCGGCTCCTCGGAGCGTCTGTGGCGTCCCTGCCGTTGCTGACGCTGCTGTTCCTGCCGATCCGCACGATCGACGACGCGTTCATCACGTTCCGCTACGCCCGCCACCTTGCCGACGGCAACGGCCTGGTGTTCAATCTCGGCGAGCGCGTTGAGGGGGTGACCAGCCTGTCGTGGACCCTGCTGCTGGCGTTCGTCGAAACGCTGCGTCTGCCGGTCGAGCCGGCGGCCTTCGTTCTCGGCGTGTCGTTCGCCCTGCTGGCATTGCGCGAGGCATACATGCTGGGTCGCGGCCTCGGCGCCTCACCGGCAGCCTGCCTGGCTGCGGTAGCCCTGGTTGCGGTCCATGGCCGTTTCTGGCTGGTCGCCGCCAACGGCCTGGAGGGCGGTCTGTTCGCGTTCCTTGCCGTCCTCGTGACACGCAAGACCGTCGAAGAAGCCGACACGAGGCTGATCGGCGCCCTCCTGGGGCTGCTCTTCATGACCCGGCCTGAGAGCCTGGTCCTCCTGCCGATCGTTGCCGGCTATCAGTTGCTGGGAACGTCCGGATCCGGCGACAGAACGGCCGCGCGTAGCCGGGCACTCACGATCTCGGCGACCGCTCTCGCGGTCGTCGGGGCCGTCACGATCTGGCGGCTCGGCTACTACGGCGCCCTCCTGCCCAACTCGGTCGCCGCCAAGTCCGCGGTCTCGGCCGGAACGGAGACGCTGCTGGCGAATCTGGTGTCGGGCCTCTCCTACACCGTCCGCTTCGAGATCGCGCACGCGCCCCTGATCCTCGGCGCCGCAATCGCATTAGTCCGGAAGCCTACGAACCGGGCCCTGTGGTTCTGCCTGCTCGTGGTGGTGTCGGAGCTGCCGGCCGTGTTCGTGAACGGCGGCGACTGGATGCCTCACTACCGGCTGCTGACGGTGTTCGCGCCGGTGCTTGCCGCGCCCCTCGCCCTCTGCCTGTCGAGTGCGTTCGAGGACTGGGACACGCCGGGCTCCGCCAGACGGCGCTCAGCCTGGGTGCTCGCCGTGCTGACCGTGAGCGCCGTCTTCATGCTCAGTCGCAGTCACTGGCAGCCCACGCCCGGCCCGCGCTTCACGTTCCACCCGATCACGAGCTGCTACCAGTTCATGGCGACCCGCCTGAAGCCCCATCTGGCGCCCGACGACATCGCCGCCGCGGAGGCGGTCGGGCTCTTCGGCTGGATCCTCGACGAAACGACGATCCACGACCCCCTTGGCCTGACCTCTGTCCATCACGCACACCACGGCGAGTACCACCTGAACTGGGGCAAGACGGACTACGACCACCTCCATCAGGTCCGCCCCGCGGCCCTCGTGCTCCACGAAGGCTCGGTGGTGACTCCGGAGAAGATCGACCGCGCCACCGACGGCCGCTTCGCCCGCGACTACTCCGCCTGGTTCGTCAACCAGCAGCCGCCCTGCGCGCCGTACCGGCTCATCGTCTACATCGACAACGAGCGCCTGGAACGCCTTCGCCCGGCGCTCGCCGGCCTCGTCATCGAGCCGCTGCCGACCGGGTAGTGCAGCTCAGCCGGCAGGCAACCGCCGGCGCAACCAGATCGAGCCGAAGTGGGTGTCGTAGTCCTCCAACTCGACCGGGCGGTAGCCGGGAATCGTCCGTTCCAGGAACGGCTCGTCGAAGTGACGGATCATCGGCGCCGAGAGCAGCAGCTCGAACTCCGGGTTGAAGCTCAGGAATGCCTGCAGGACCATCGCTTCCGTGCGGTAGAGCGGCCACTTGGCCCGGAAGACGTACTGCTCGGCCGGGTAGGGCGTGTTGTAGGGGAAGTGGATGTCGTGAACGTGGACCACGACACCGGGCCGCAGCCGCGGCAGCACTTCCAGGAACAGGAACGCCACGTCCCCGCCGAGCTTCAGCACGTGGGTCGAGTCGATGAACAGCACGTCGCCCGCGTCGAGAGTGTCGAAAAGCCCAAGGTCCGTGGCCTCGACCTTTGAGACGACGGCGTTCACGACCGGCTCCTCCAGCTCGTTCATCCGCCCGGTCGGGAACGGGTCCACGCAGGTCATCTCGCAGGCACGGCCGTCACGCCCGTTCGCCGCCGCGGCCAGCCACGCGTAGTAGGTCGACAGGCCGGAGCCGATCTCGATGTACCTCGACGGCCGCAGGTCCCGCACCATGAGGTACGTCGTCAGAGCGTCGATCACCGGGAATCCCGGGCCGTAGCCCAGGGCTTTGATCTCGCCGTGCGGCGGCAACGCGTCGAACTCGCCGCCATGTACGTCGATCAACGCCGAGAGCAGAGACTTCATCGCGTCCAGGTCGTAGTCGACTCCCACCAACTCGCTTGGCCGGTCCCATGACTCCCGGGACTCCGCCACTTCTGACAACACCGGCAGCGGCGAGTAGAAGTCGGCCGTGCGCGCCACGTTCCACCCCAGTTTGCGCAAGGCAGCGAACAGGCCCGCGTGGAAGCGGCGGTAGATCGTTCTCAGGATCTGGACCATCAGGGGCCGACGATAGCCCGTTCGGAGACTCAAGGAGCGAGGCTCGCCTCGCGCGCTCCCCGCGGGCGACGCCGCTCCGCAGCATCGCCCGAACGGCCGGCGAGGACGCCGGCGCACCCAGTGTGAACCGACGGCGTCCCGTTGCTAGCGACGCTGGAGTCGCAAGCCGACGACGATCGTGCGCCCCGGCGTGACGAAGCCGGGGACCTCGAAGTAGTCCTCGTCGAGGAGGTTCTCGATCCGTACGAACGGTCTGAGCCACGACAGGCTGTAGCTCAGGTGGAGGTCGACCTTGGTGTAGTCGTCCATCGTTGCACCGTCGGAGTCGATCCGGTCGGACACGAAGGCTGCCATGGCGGCAGCCGTGAAGCGGTCCGTCGGCTGCAACTGGGCGACCGCCGTCGTGCGGTTCTTCGGCCGCCTGGCAAGCGGACTACCCGTGGCCTGGTCTTCCGTCCGGTTCCAGGTGTGCGAGAACTCGAGGCTCGCCCTGACATCCGGCCGGTAGCGCAGGGTGAACTCCGCGCCGCTCGAACTCGCCCGGGCCACGTTGCCGAACGTGAAGCTCGTCAGGTCGAACTCGATCAGTTGATCGAAGTCGATGTCGAACCAGGTCAGATCGATCGTCACGCCCGAAGCGCCCAGCCGCTGCTGCACACCGATATCGAAGCCTTCCGTGGTCTCGGGCAAGAGGTTCGGATCGCCCGAGAACGGGAAGTACAGCTCGTTGAAGTTGGGCGCCCGGAACGCCGTGCCGTAGCTGCCGTGGACGCGGCCGCGGCCGTCGCTCCAGCCGCCCGACACGGTCACCCGATGACTCGTCTCGGACCCGAACGTCGAGTGCTCGTCGCCGCGCAGCGCGGCGGTCACGTGAACGTCGTCCGTGATGGACCACTGGTCCTGCACGAACCAGGAGTCCAGGTCGGCCTCCTCGTCGAACGTGCCGACGCTCGCACCGCGGCGGTTCTCCGTACCGAGCCCCAGGTTCAGCACGTTGTCCGTACCCAGCCTGATGTCGGACTGCAGGTCGATCTGCCGGATCCCGGAACGGATCTCGTAGTTGTTCCAGATCGTGTCCGGGTCGGTCCCGAGCAGAGTCGCGTCGGTCCGGCCGACGCGCACGGTCTGTCGCCAGAACGAACTCAGGTCCTTCTCCACGGTCAGGGAAACGGTGTCCTCATCCTGGGCGGCCATCGCGTTCAGATCCTCGAGACCGAAGCCGTCGACCGCTGTATCCCCCCGGTAGGAGCGGACCCGCACGTCAATCCGGCCATCGCCCGCGAAGGTGGCGCCCAGACGGCTGCTCCAGGTCTGGTTCTCGTACGGGTCGTCTTCGATCGCACCGCCCTCGATCGCGCGGTGGGACACGCTGTCTGTGCTCAGGTCGATCGCCGAGACACTGACGTCCCAGCGGTCCGTCGCGCCCAGGAGGCCCAACTCGAACCGGCGGTGGTCGTGGGTCCCGGTCTCGCCGGTGCCGCTCAGCCTCCATCCCTTCATGCCGCGGCCCGTCGTGATGCTGACGACCCCGGTCATCGCCTCCGAACCGTAGGTCGCCTGCGGACCGCGGAGCACCTCGATCCGCTCGATGTTGGCCGCCAGCAGCTGCGCGAAGTCGACCGTGCCGCCGGCGACCGAGTTGACCCGCACGCCGTCGACGAGGACGAGGGCCTGCGCTCCGGAGCCGCCGCGCACCCGGACCGTGGCGATCTTGCCCGGACCTCCGGCGTGGGTCACTTCCGTGCCGGGAACCGTGCGGAGCAGGTCCAGGACGGCCACCGGATTGCGCCGTTCGATCTCGTCGGCCTCGATCACCGTAACCGCGCTACCGACCTCCGACGCGGGTACCTCGTAGCGGTTGGCGCTGACGACGATCTCCTCCGCGACCGCCGGCGGCCCGGCTTCCGCTTCGCCGTCCTCATGGCCGGCTACCGCTGCCGGCACCGCCAACACGATGGCCGCCGCGGCGTGCAGCCACAGCAGGTGCAGGCGGCGTCCTGCACCGCCCCAGGGACGTCCTACGTCGAGACTTCTCTTGTCTTCCATTCGGGCCTTCCTCCCCCTTCGGGATTACCGCTCAACGCCGCCCTTCCCAGAGGCCGGCGGAGCGTTGTGTGCCTCGGCAGACAGCCAGGTCTCCTGGCTTACCTTCGTCCTACTGGCCGGCCCTTCCCATCCCGTCGGCGGGACAGTGGCTAACGCCGGCTTTCGTCCGGATCACAGTCGCGGGGCGGTGGGAGAGTTTCACTCCCTTCCCTTGAACTGCCTGCGCTTGATGTGTGCTCAGACTCTTGCTGCGGTGATCCTCGTCACGTTGAAGAATCGGGCTGCGAAGGGCCACCCTAGCAGGCACGCGATGCGGCCTACAATCACGCGATGCGGAACGCGACGGGTGAGCAACTCTCCCTGCTCATGGACGAGCCTGACGCCACGTGTCGCGTTCACACCTCGCACCGCCTGGAGACGCTGGCCGAGTGGCTCGCCGGGGAGATGCGGCGGAATCCCGCCGAGCCACTCGAGCCGGAGCGCATCGTCGTCCCGGACGCGCTGCTCGGGCAGTGGCTGCGGCTGCAACTCGCCACCCGTCTCGGCGTCGCCGCCCACCTGCGGGTCGAACTGCCGGCGGAGTTCGCCTGGGCGGCGATGCGCGAAGTTCTCCCAGAACTCTCCCAGGAGTCGGTGTTTGGTCCTTCCTACCTGCGTTGGAGGATCTTCGACCGCCTCGGGAACTGGACGGGAGATGACGAGATCGCCCGCTACCTGACCGACGGCGACGCGCGCAAGCGGTTCGAACTGGCCGACCGGCTTGCCGTCGCCTACGACCGTTGCCGCATCTACCGGCCGGACAGCATTCGCGGCTGGCAACAGGGCGCATTCGACTCCTGGCACGCACGCCTTTGGGCCGATCTCGCGGCAGGCGAGGCCCAGCCCCGGCACTGGGTCGATGCCATCGACCACTACCGGGACGCCCTGGCACGGCGCGCGCCGGAGAGTCCCCAGGGAACTCCCCGACACAGGGTGAGCTTCTTCCACGTCGCCTTGATGTCACCCACCTACGTAGAGATGCTGAAGCTCGCCGCCGGCGCGATGGACGTTGATCTCTACTTGCTCAGTCCTTCGTTCAAGTTCTGGTATGACGCCCCCAGACGCGACGACCGCGGCTACTACGAGGAACACGACGACCTGCTCGGCGCCTGGGGTCGGCCGGCGCGCGACCTGCAAACGCTGCTCGCGAGCGGTCCGGAAACTCCAACCGTCCTGAACCGCCAGGCAGCCGAAGACGCGCCCCTTCCCGCCACCTGTCTGGCCGCCCTGCAGCGCGACATCCTGGACGCCGAGGCCGCCAGCGAGCCGCCCGAACGGGAACCGCAACGCCGCGACGACTCGATCCAGATCCACGTCTGCCACTCTGCGACCCGCGAAGTCGAAGTCCTGCACGACCGGTTGCTCGGAATCTTCGACACTCACCCGGACGTCCAGCCCGCGGACGTGCTGATCCTGACGCCTGACCTCGACACCTACGCACCGCTGGTCGAGGCTGTCTTCGGCGCAACCGGACCGATCCCTTTCAGCATCGGCAGGCACCGACTGAGGGAGGGCGCGGCGCTCGCCGCATTCCTCGACCTGCTAGAACTGCCGGGCTCCCGCTACGCGGCGAGCGACGTGCTGGTACCCCTGCTCGCTGTGTCAGTGCGTGCCAGGTTCGGGTTGGCCGACGCCGACCTAGCAGCGATTCGGGATGCGGTCGCACGGGCCCGGATTCACTGGGGTATCGACGAAGACCACCGAACCGAACTCGGCGTGCCCGCCTCCGCGAGCCACAACTGGAGGCACGGCCTGAGCCGGCTCATTCTCGGCTATGCGATGGACGAGGGCGACGTGCTGATCGACGACAAGACGCCCTGCGCCCTCGACCGACGCGGGTTTCGCAGGAGTGCCCACGACTACGAACTCTTGGGGCGCTTTTGCCGCTACTGCGAGCTGGCGTTCGTACTCGACGGATGGATGGAAACCAAGCACACTGCAAGCCAGTGGACTGAGCGGCTACGGAGCGAGGTCCTCGACGCGTTCTTCGTCCGCGACAAACGCGCTGGCGCCGAAGGTGCCCGCGAGGTCGACGCCGTGGCGCGCCTGATCGACGCCTTCGAGGAGCAGTGCCAGCGTGCCGAAGCCACCGAGCCGATCGCATTCCCGGTGCTCCGAGACGTGCTGAACGGGCTCGCCGCGGAGGCCGTTCGGTCCGCGCCGCGCCTCGCGGATGCGGTCACGGTCGCCGGGCTCGCTTCCGGCCAAGTCCTCCCGGCAAAGGTGATCTGCGCCGTCGGCCTGAATGACGGCGTCTTCCCCAGCAGACCGCGCCTCGCCGCCCTCGACTTCCAAGCCGACCTGTTCGACGGCCCGGCCCGCCAGCCCGGCGACCGCGACCGCCGCGACGAGGACCGCTTCGCTTTCCTCGAGGCGCTCCTTGGTGCAAGGCGCTGCCTCGTGCTGACCTACACTGGCCGTGATCTCCAGGAAGACAAGCCGATCCCGCCGTCCGTGGTCGTAAGTGAGCTGGTCCAACGCCTAGCGGAACGCTTCCCGGCAATCAAAGCGGACGACTGGATCCGGCTTCACCCGCTACAGCCATTCAGCCGCCGCTACTTCCAGGACAATGACATCGACCCGAGCAATGCCTCGGCACTATTCAGCTACTCGCAGCCCATGGCCGCCGCGGCAACGACTCTCTCCTCGCGACGCGAGCGGCCAGACCGCTTCCAGGGCGAGGTGGCCGAGAGCGGCCGTCGTGACGGCACCGAGGAACTCGAGCTCGAGGACTTCGTCCGGTTCGCCTTCAGCCCGTCGAAGGAGTTCGTCCGCAACCGGTTGGATCTGGTCTTCGACACGCGCGAAGACCGCATCGAAGACGACGAAGCTCTCGACCTGAATGCACTGGAGGTCTGGCGCCTGAAGACCGAGCTGGCGGACCTAGGTGATCTGGAAGACGAGAGGACCCACGACCTGGCCGCGGCTAGGGGCCTGCTGCCGCCCGCAAACCTTGGCCGCGTGCAGCACCGCGAATCAGCGGCCCAGGTGCGGAGTCTTCTGCAAGCGATGCAGAGATTCCGGGAACACGAAGAAGTGCCACTCCAGGAAGTCGACATCGTCGTCCGGGGCGTCCGTCTGGTGGGAGGAGTCGCGCGCTTCCACGATGCGAAGAACGAGCTTCTCTGGTGGCGTATCGGCCGGATCCGCCCCAAAGATCGACTCGCCGTCTGGCTACGGCTGCTGGCCGCCATCTGCCACCGGAACCGTTCAGCCGCCGCGTACCTGTTCGGCGGCACTACCGAAGTCGAGAGCGAGAAGCTCGGCGGCCCCTCCCCGGATGCCGCTAGATCGATGCTCAGGAGGTGGGTCGAAACCTGGCGGGACGGTCAGCGCCGACCGCTGCCCTTCTTCCCCTCGACCTCCTGGAAGTGGATCGGCACCAAGGGGTCGAGCGCGGCCGCCCTCAAGGACTGGAACGGCGACTTCGGCGAGGGCGGCGACGCTTGTCACCGGTTGATCTTCGGCGACGATCCCCTGCGCGACCCGTTCGAGTCGCTCGCCCGCGACCTCCTCGGCCCGCTGAAGGAGGCCCGTTCATGACGGTCGGTACCGGACGTCGAAGCGCGATGGAAGCCCCGTTGAACGGCGATCTGCTCATCGAAGCGAGCGCAGGCACAGGCAAGACCTATGCGTTGACCACGCTGGTCGCCCGCCTAATCGTCGAGGCGGAGCGATCCATCGACGAGCTCCTGGTCGTCACCTTCACGATCTCGGCCGCCGGCGAATTGCGGGACAGAGTCCGGAAGACTCTGCACGAGGCGCGAAGAGCTCTCGCCGACCCTCGCGCAGACGCCTCCACTCAAGCCCGCGAGCTGACGGAAAACTGGCGTGGCGCCATCCGGCGCACCGACGCAACCGGAAGGCTGACGAGCGCCCTGCGCGACTTCGACCAGGCGAACATCACCACGATCCACGGCTTCTGCCAGCGGGCGTTGATCGAGTTCGCGCTCCCCGCGGGCATTCCTTTTCGCTTTAGGGTCACCGGCGACGACGCTCTGGGGGTCGCGGCGGCGACTCGCGACTTCTGGCGTCACGGCATGGCGTCCGTCGAGATGCAACTGCTCGACTACGCCAAGTCGCGGCGCTTCGCCGCCGAGAAGGCGCTCCCGTGGGACGAGAGCGCAACCCAATGGGCCACGAAGCACTACGCCAAGCGGAGCGACATCCGAGGGGCCCCTGAACCCGCGAATCGCGACGAAGAGTTGCAGTCGCGACGGGATCGGTGGCTTGCCGAATGCAGGAGCGCGCAGGCTTTCTGGGGTGACCCGCGGGAACGCGACGCGTTCATCGACGTCGTCCGGCCCGTGACCGAAGGCCATGCGTCGAAGCACCGCTGGAAGAGCGGCAAACGGAACGACGCGCAAGCCACGGCGGTCGTCGACGCCTTCGAGGCCGGCGCCCTGAGCGATCTGCCACCGCACTACGCCGGCTCTTTCGGCCGCGAAGCCCTTGTCGACAGGCTCTACAAGCGGACCCCGCCGCCGGCGACTTCGCTGTTCGACCGTCTCGATCGTCTGGATGAGACCGGCAACGAGTACGGGCGCCACTGGCTCGCGGACCGGCAACGCAGCCTGCTAGAGAGCGTCCGCGAAACCGTGCACGAGAACGCCTGGGCCCGCCGGCATCTCAGCTTCACCGACCTCCTGACCGAGCTGCACCTGGTGCTTCGCGGCGGCTCCGGCGCACTCCTGGCCGAACGGATCCGCACCCGCTACCCGGTTGCGCTGATTGACGAGTTTCAGGACACGGACCGCCTACAGGCGGACATCTTCGAGAAGATCTACCCCAGCGACGACGCCTCGGCGGGAAACTTGTTCGTCGTCGGCGACCCCAAACAGTCCATCTACCGTTTCCGCGGCGCCGATGTCTTCGCCTACCTCGATGCCAGGAAGCGTCTGGCCGCCAACCACAAGGAGTTAAGGCTCGATCGGAACTATCGCTCGACTCCGAAGCTCGTGCGAGCCGTGAACGCCCTGTTCGGAAGGCCCTGTCCGTTCGTCATCAAGGAGTTCACCTTCGAAGCGACCGAGGCGGCCGATCGCGAGCGCCCCCATCTTGTCCTGCACGGCAATGACCACGATTCCCGACCGTTCCAGATCGAGGCCTACCGCAGACAGGACGGCAAGAAGTGGAACAAGGGACAGCTTCTCCCCGCGGTAGCCGAGCACACGGCCGATCGAATCGCACGCCTACTCGGCGGGGCGTCTGCTTCACCCGACGGAAACTGTACGGTTGCCGAGATCGTCTCGAAAGATGGCGCGCAGCCCGTCTCCGAGGGCGACATTGCGGTGCTCGTCCGCACCGGCGAGCAGGGGAAGGGCGTAGCCGAGGCCCTGCGCCAACGCGGCATCGAAAGCATCGAGATGGGTACCGACAAGGTCTTCGATTCCGACGAAGCGGCTTCCCTCTACCGCCTCCTGTACGCCCTGTGCCTGACCGAATCGGAGTACAACGCCACCCCGCTGCTGCGAGGCGCGCTGGCGGCCGACCTGTTCGGACTGAACCTAGAGCAGCTCGCCCGACTCCGCGACGACGATGACTTCTGGACCGGGTGGCGCCAGAGGGCGTGCGGCCCGGACGGCTGGGCCGAGGTCTGGAGAAAGCGGGGCATCGCGGCTCTGATCCGGCACATCCTCTTCGCCCGGGAGTCGGACTGCGCTTCAAACCTCCTTCGTTACCCGAACGGGCCGCGGCGGCTGACGAACTACCTACACCTCGCCGATCTTCTCCACGAGGCCGAAACCCGCCACCGGCCTTCGCGGCATGGCCTCGTCGACTGGTTCCGGCGCTCGCGGGCCGAGCCCAGCGAGGCAGACGAAACGGCGCAGCTTCGCTTGGAGAGCGACGAGAGCCTGATCAAGATCGTGACCGTCCATCGAGCGAAGGGACTGGAGTTCGGAATCGTCTTCTACCCTTTCGCCTGGCACAGGCGCCCACTGAAGCGTCCCGAGGTCGCCGAGTACTTCGACGCCGCCGACCAGACGCCTGTTCTCGATCTGCGCCCATCGAACGAGGCCTGCGATCGCCAGCGCCTCGAGGAACACGCGGATGAACTGCGCCTTCTGTACGTGGCAGTGACCAGGGCGAAGCACCGCTGCGTCGTGGGTTGGGCACAGGCGAACGACGCTCAGCACGCACCGCTGGCCTGGCTCCTCCACCGGAGCGGAAACAGCGACGGCCAGAACGAAATCGACGCCCTGAACGAGAACGCCGCCAGGGTTGCCAAACTCGACAGCGACGCTTGGTTGGCCGATGTCCGTCGGTTCGCGAGCCAGGCGCCGGACGCCGTCGCGGTCAGCACGTTTGATCTGGCCCCGCCCGAGGCCGCGGCGTCGCCGCTCCGCCCCGCAGACGAGGACGACGGTGAAACCCCCGGGGCACAAGAACTCGGCCGCCGACTGGCTTCCATTCGCCAACGGACCAGCTACTCCGCCCTCGCCAGCGACGCCGGCGCCGCCAGGTCCGAGACGGAACATGAGCAGACCGACCGGCCCGACCACGACCCGGACGAACCGGACGCTTCCGACGAGAAAGCCGCGACCGCGGCGCGGCGAACCCGGCAGGAGGACGAAGACGACGAACTCACCGTCTTCGCCTTCCCAAGCGGCAGCCGCACTGGTAGGTGCTTGCACGAGATCTTCGAGAAGCGAATGCAACCCGCCCGGGACCTCGATTCGATCTGCCGGGATGCGCTGGAGCGGCATGGCATCGAACCGAAGTGGGAGCCGGTGGCCCGGGCCCTGGTCCAAGACGCTTTCGAGACGCCGCTGACTCGACCCGGCGAGGCGGGAAACGTCTTTCGGGTCGCCGACCTGCAAAGGCCCATCCCCGAGCTGGAGTTCCATCTGCCCGTCCAGGGGCTCAGACGGACCGAACTCGCCGCATGCCTGTGCGAGCACGGCTACGACCACTCGTTGCCTGACAACCGGTCGGCCATCCACGGCTTCCTGCACGGCTTCATCGATCTCACGGCGCGGCACGACGGCCGCTGGTACGTCATCGACTACAAGTCGAACTGGCTCGGTCCGGACCTGGCCTCGTACTCGGAGGCGGCGATCGCGCAGTCGATGCGCCACCACGGCTACCACCTCCAGTACCTGCTGTACCTCGCCGCCCTGCACCGTCTGCTGGCGCTGCGGCTCCCTGACTACGACTACGACCGCCACATCGGCGGCGCCTTCTACCTGTTCCTGCGCGGCATGAGACCGAACGCGCCAGGCAGCGGCGTCTTCCACGACCGTCCGTCCCGCGCCTGCATCGAAGCGATCAACGCCTGCTTCGGCGAAGCGCCATGAGCAACCACGCCCGGATCGACACGCTGACCGAAGCCGGCGTTCTCGCCGACATCGACCGTTACTTCGCCCGATTGACGATGGACCTCGGCGCCGGCGACGACGTGGCGCTGGCGGCCGCAACGACGAGCGCGCTTCACCGGAACGGCCACGCCTGTCTCGATCTCGGAAATGCAGGCAAGCCCATCGCCGCGCTCGTGGAGCGGCCGGACTCGGGCCGCCCCGAGGACACGCTGGCGGCCGAACTGCAGGCGGTCGCACTACCCGGAAAGGCCGCCCTGCTCGAAGCGCTGGCTCGAAGTCCCGTCGTCGCCGCGGACGCCGGCGCGCCGAACGAACGGCCCCTCGTGCTGGACGGCGACCGCCTCTACCTGCACCGCCTGTTCCACGCCGAGCGCGACCTGGCGGCGCGCCTGCTTGCCCTGGCCGCGGACCGGGGCCACCCGACACAGGCCGAGTCCACGATCGCACGGGTCTTCGACGAGGGGGAGGACCGAACCGCCGAGGCGGTCGCTGCCCTGCACATCGCCCTGGAGCGGCGGTTGTGCATCGTCACCGGCGGCCCCGGCACGGGCAAGACGACGCTCGTCGCCAAGCTGATCGCCGCGCTCGTCGACGCCGGTCTGGCCCACCCTCGCCGGATTGGCCTCGCGGCGCCGACTGGGAAGGCGGCGTCGCGCATCCAGGAATCTGTCCGCGGGAAGCTGAGCCGGAGCCTCCTGGATCGGATACCGGGGCTTCACGAGTTCCCGGCCGAGGCGTGGACGATCCACCGGCTGCTGGCAAGCCGCACCAGCCGAATGGACCGCCTTGACGCCCTGGTCGTCGACGAGTGCTCGATGGCCGACCTGCAAGTGATGGTCCGCCTCGCAAGCGCCCTGCCGGAGGGTTGCCGGCTGATTCTCCTCGGCGACGCGAACCAGTTGGCCTCGGTCGAGCCAGGCTCGGTCTTCAGCGATCTCTGCAAGGCGGGCGACCGGGGCTCGCTGGCGCACTGCGTGACGATCTTGACGAGGAACTACCGCTTCGATGAGCGTTCCGGCATCGGCCGACTCGCCGCCGCCGTGGTCGCCGGCGACCCCGACGCGGCCGCGCGCGTCCTGCTTGACGGCGGCGACGCCAGGATCCGGCTCGAACCGCTGGAGAACGAAGCCGCCTTCGACGCATTCGCTCGCGACTGCGCCCGGGAGTGGTCCGACCACATGGCGAAGCTGGCCGCGGACCCGCTTAACGCCGCTCCGTTCCCGGCCCGGCGGGTCCTGTGCAGCCATCGGCGCGGCCCCTTCGGCACCGACCGTTTCAACCGCCTGGTCGAGCGCCGCCTCGCCGAAGCCGGGCGCCGGACCGAGGACGACGAGTTCTACGTCGGGCGACCGATCATCGTGAACCGCAACGACCCGCAGACCGACCTCACGAACGGAGCTACGGGCGTCGTCGTTCCCGGCGACTCGGACCACCCGCGGGTCTGGTTCCCTGACCTCGACCACGCCGGCGAACGCTTCCTAGTCTCGCCCTCCCGCCTGCCGCAGCATGAGAGTTTCTTCGCCCTCACCGTGCATCGGTCACAGGGCTCCGAGTACGACGACGTCGTGTTCGTCCCGGGCCAGGCGGACTCGCGCGTCAACACGAAGGAACTGCTGTACACGGCGGTGACCCGGGCGCGACGCAAGGTCACCGTCCTGGCGACCGCGCAATCCGTCCGCGCCGCCGTCATGCGGACGACATCACGCTCGACCGGCCTCCTCGACCGGCTCCGCTAACGACGAAACCCCGCCGCGGCCGAAGCCGGGGCGGGGTTGTCGATTCACGAAGCGACTGGCGGCAGGAGCTACTCGCCGCCGCTGACCGTTCCTTCGCCGGCGTCGCTATCCGCGCCCTGACGCTGCTGCCGGCGGTAGCGGCGGAAGATCTCGCCCTGCTCCTCTTCGCTGAGCGAGTCCCAGTCGACGCCGAAGCGCTCCTTGATCGTCTTCCTGAACTCCTCGCGGTTGAACCGCTGCTGACTCAGGAAGCCGGTGTTCGACGGGTTGTACCCCGCCTCGGCATCGGCGTAGGAGACGAAGCCGAACATCATCTCGGCCGTGGTCGGGCCGCCGTAGACGACCGTCTTGGTGGGATCCGGGTTCGCCGGGTTGTCCGCCGAGTTGTCCCACGTCATCGTCAGCTCGATTTCGGTCCCGGCCGGGATCTTCTTGCCGCCCGCCGGGTACTTGTAGTGCGTCTGCCAGTTGAAGTCGTACCGCGGCACGTCGAGCAGAACCTCTTCGGTGCCGTCCGGGTACTTCGCCAGGTAGTGGGCCGACTTGCCCCGCAGGTGCATGTGCGGCGTGTAGCCGAGCAGCAGCGCGTCGCGCTCGAACTTCGCCGTCGTCGTAGCGACGTAGTTCGAGTCGCCGGGCGGAATCTCGAAGTCGAACTTGCCCATCGACTTGCTCTGCATCACGTGGTCCGGCTTGTAGTCCTTGGGATAGAAGCGGAGCGCCACCGAGGAACGGTCCCACGTGCCGGTGCCCGGCCCGGGCTCCTTGTGGTAGTGCATGTTCCAGCGGATCGTGGTTCCCGGCTTGACCAGGGTGCCGAAGCCGTCGTGGTGAACCGTCGGGTCGTTGCCCGGAGCGATGCCGCCGAACGGACGCGCGATGATGTGATGCACGACCGGGCCGCCCGGACGGAACTCGACCGCCTTGATCCAGCGCGGCTCGGGCAGCATCTCCTCCGTGATCACGGTCTCGAAGTTGACGTACTGGTCGCGAACATCGTCCTCGACGAAGAAGTCCTGGCCCATGTCCATGACCAGGTCCGGCTCGCCGATCGTCCAGCCGTCGCTGCGTTCCCAAACCTTGGCAGGCGGCGCATCGGCCGCGTTGCCCATCGGCGCCCCGCCCTTGGCCCAGGCGATCAGGGTGGCCTTCTGGTCCTCGGTCAGCGAGCGCTCGTTCTCGAACACGCCGTGGTGCTGCGGGGCGGCATGCCACGGCGGCATCAGACCGGATTCGACCTGGCGGGCGATCGAGCGGGCCCAGGGCCGCGTCTCCTGGTAGCTGGTGAACGCCATCGGCGCCACCATGCCGCCCAGGTTCGCGCCGTTCGGGCGGTGACAGACCTGGCACTCCTGCTCCAGGATCGACTGCACTTGGCCGTAGTAGGTCGGCGTAGCTGTCGGAGCGTCGTTGTTGTTGTTCGCCGCCGCGAGCGGAGCGGCGAGCGCGAGGATCATCAGCAAAGCGAGCGCCTGCTTCATGGATCGGATCTCCTCGAGTCGGGTTCGGTTGGGTACTAGTTGCAACACCGTACCACAGATCGCCGGTCGCACCCTGTTGAAACGCCGGAGGCTCTCGGGGAGATCAGGGCACCCGCCTGCGCCGCCGGAAGCGGTCTTCACGGTGCTCCCCGGTCACCAGAATGAGGCGAAGCGCTTCGACCGCGTTCCACACGTCCACGTACCTCACGTACAGCGGCGCCAGGCCGAACCGCATGAGGTCCGGTCCGCGAAAGTCGCCGATCACGCCCCGGGCATTCAACGCCTGAACCAGTGCGTGGCCCTCAGGGTGACGGAGAGAAACCTGGGCGCCTCGCTGGCAAGCGTCTTCGGGACTCGCCGGGACGACGCCGAACTCCGCGACTCGCTCGGCGGCAAGCCGGAGGAAGAGGTCGCCCAGCGCCCCACTCTTTCTTCGCAGATCGGCCATCTCCACGCCCTCGAAGGTCCGCAAGCCGTCCTCCAGGGCCGCCAGCGACAGGATGGGAGGGGTGCCGGTCAGCAATCGGCGCATTCCCGGCGCGGGCCGGTAACGGGTATCGAAGTCGAACGGACTCGCGTGCCCCATCCAGCCGGTGAGGGGCGACTCGAGCGATTCCTGGAGCTCGCGCGCCACGTACAGGAACCCTGGGGCGCCCGGACCGCCGTTGAGGTACTTGTAGCCGCAGCCGACCGCGTACTCGACGCCGTCCTCGTTGAGCCCCACGCCGACGGCGCCCGCGCTATGGCTCAGGTCCCAGACCACCGGTACGCCGCAAGCGCCCGCCGCCGCGGTCAGCGCCCGCAGGTCGCGGCGCCGCCCGGTGCGAAAGTCCACGTGAGACACCGTCGCCACCGCCACGTCGGAACCGAAGGCCGACTCGATGTCCTCGGGCGTCGTCAGGCGAAGCGACGCCCCGGAGCCTTCGAGAAGACGCGCGAGGCCCTGCGCCATGTACAGGTCGGTCGGGAAATTGCCCCTGTCGGCCAGCACGACGCTGCGGCCCCGCGCCTTCATCACTAGCGCTCCGAGCAGTTTGAACAGGTTGAGCGACACGGAGTCGGCGGCGATCACTTCGTCCGCGCCGGCACCGACCAGTGGCGCGATCCGCGCCCCGATCCGTTCGGGCAACTCCAGCCAGTCGCTCCGGTTCCAGGCCGCGACCAGATCCGTTCCCCACTCCCGGTCGATCAGCGCCTCGGCGCGGTCCCGCATCGTCCGCGGAGGGGGCCCGAGGGAGTGTCCGCCGAGGTAGATCAGGCCTTCCGGGAGATCGAATAGACCGCGGAAGCGCGCCAGCGGATCGCGGCGGTCCATCTCCACCGGGTCGCGCTTCGGATCCATCGGTGGGAGTATAGGGAGGCAACAGAAGACGGGGCCTTCTACCCGTTCGCCGGTCAGACTATTCTCCCATCTGAGAGATGCGCGAACCTTTCGAGCAACAAGCCTTCGACACCCCTGCCTGCTATGTCGACGGCTACAAGGCGGCCCGAGCGCTGGATCCCGACCTGGCGGATCGCTACATCCGCTACACGACCCTGGGCGATCCGCTGGCCGATCGGGCGGTCGAACAACTGGCGGCGATCGTGGAGCCCCACCATGTTCACCGCGCGATCGCCCAGACGGTCGACCACCACCACGATCCGCCGAAGGACACGCCCGAGGCACTCCGGGAACTCATCGAGTCCTCGGCCGTCGTCCCCGACTGGTTCGACCCCGAGATCGCCATGAAGGCCACCAGGGCCTTCCTCCGCAACTCGGACATGGTCCTTGGAGGACTCGTGGGCGGCGCGATCGTCGAAGGCTTCTCCACCCTGATCAGCAAGTCGTTTCGAATCCGCAGCCGGATCATCCTGAACGGCGTCCGCCGGCTCAAGCAAAACACGCTGCAGTTGACCGAGCAGTTCATGCCCGGCGGCCTGGAGCCCGGCGGCGACGCCTGGAAGCTGAGCCTGCGCATCCGCCTGGTGCATGCCCAGGCGAGGATGCTGCTCAAGCAGTCTGACGAATGGGACGCGCCGGAGCACGGAATGCCGCTCAGCGCGGCGCACATGCTGCTGGGCGCGGCCGCCTTCTCAGGTCGTCTGATGCACCACGTCGCGCGGCTGGGAGGCGACTTCAGCCAGGAGGAGAAGGATGCCTACGTCCATGTGTGGAGATACACGGGACTCGTCATGGGGATACCCGAGGCGATCATGTTCCATGACCACGCCTCGGCGTGCCGCGTCTTCCAGATCGCGGCGACCTGCGAGCCGCCCCCGGACGACGACGCGATCATCATGGCGAACAGCATTGTCAACAGCGCGCCCATCCTGCTCGGTTTCAAGGAGACGAAGGAACGCCGCGAGATGGCGGCGTTCATCTACCAGGTGTCGCGGGAACTGATCGGCAACGATCTGGCGGATTCCTTCAGATTCCCGAAGTCGCGGTTCGTCAAGCAGGTACCCCTGCTGTTCCTGAGGAACAGAGCGGAGAAGGCGGCCCTGAAACTGCTCCCCCGCCTGTTCGCGAACCGGTCGATCAAGCGGTTCGACGCGCTACTGGACGCCTCGGATCTCGGCGAGATCGAGCACTCCTACGCGCTGCCGACGACTCTCCACGACGAGGATTCGCGGGACTGGTAGCTCAGCGCGAGGCGCCGCCGGCCGCTGGGCGGCCAGCGTCCAGATCGGCGTGCAGGGCGCCGACCAGCGCGGCCACTTCGGGGCGGGTCAGCTTCGAGCCCGGTCCCTGTTCCTCGACGCGGGCCAGCGTGGCCCAGGCCAGGCGAACGGGAAGCGCCGTGAACCCCAGGTAGCCGCGGGGCGCACCGGCCCGCTGCAGGTGGGCCACGTACTCTCCGGCAACTTCGAGGTCCGCGCGGGCCAGCTCGAAAGCGAGCGTGCGGTCGCGGCCGTCCCGAATGAACGACCTGCCCTCATCCTCGTCCGTCGCCGCATCCTTGAGGATGTTCACGAGTTGCAGCGCCTCGCCAAACGCCGCCGCGCGGCGCCGGAGCGCTTCCGCCACTTCTTCCAGCGGCGCGCCAAGCAGGAACAGCTCGGTCAGCATCTCGCCGACGATGCCGGCAACGACGTAGCAGTAGTCCCGAAGCTCGGGGATGCCCTCGAGGCGAAGTTCGCCGCCCCGGTCAGCGCGTCTCACGATGTGCGCCATGCCCACGCAGGTACGGCGAACGTGATGACCGACCACCGACCTGGCCGGTGGATCGAGCGCGCGATACGCCGAAAGCACCTCATCCGTCGCCTTGAGCAGCTCCAGGTAGCCTTCGTGGGGCGATGGCGGCTCGGCGAGCCATGACGCGACCAGATCTCCCGTCGCACCGCCCGCCGTCTCGTCCGCGTCGTCCAGCAGATCCGCGAACCGGAACAGCGCCTCGACCCGTTGCTCCCGGCTCCAGACCGCGGCGTCCTCGAGCGTGTCGGCGATCCGCAACAACAGGTAGCCCAGGGTCACCTGATCCCGCGTCGCCCCCTCGAGCTGGGGAATCGAGAGCGCGAAGGTTCTGCTCGTCTTGACCAGAAGATCTTCGAGGTCTGCCATCAGAAGGCGCACGAGTCTACCGGGCCTGGAAGCAACCATGCCCGGCCGGGGGTGCGTGGTATCGTGCCGACTGTTCCTGCCAGCGGAGCCACGCCAGCGCGCCTCATGAACTCCAATGCGATTGCCCCGCTCTCGCTAGTATCCGCCGCAGTCCTGCACCTCGGCTGTTCCATGGCACCGCCGCCGGAACTGCCCGAACCGGTAGCGGAAGTACCGGAGGACTTTCAGGAAACCGTCGCCTCCGGCGCCCATGAGCCGCTCCAGTGGTGGAAGGCATTTGCCGATCCGGCACTCGACCGGATCGTCGACTCCGTTCTCGATTCGAATCTGGACATGGCCGCCGCGGTCGCCCGCGTGGAGCAGGCCAGGGAACGGGCCCGAATCGCTAGGGCCGCGATCCGGCCGGTCGTTGCGGCCGGAGCGGGGATCAACGACCTGACGAATCCCACCAACACGGGCTTCGGCGCCCAGATCCAGGAGCTCGGGCTGGAACGGCTCGCCCCCGGCTTCACCCTGCCCGAGCGGCTCGCGATCACGACCTGGTCCCTGAGCGCCGACTTCTCCTACGAGATGGACTTCTGGGGACGCGCCCGCAGCTCCGCCCTCGCCGCCGGCGCCGAGTACCTCGCCTCGGAGTCCGACTACCACACCGCGAAGATCGGAGTCCTTGCCGAGACGATCGGCGCCTACTTCGAGATCGTCGACCTTCGCCGGCGCATGGCGATCAGCCGAAGGATGGTCGATGTTCTCCAGGAGCGGGAAGACGTCGCCTCCACCCGCTACGACCGCGGTCTCGCCGACTCTTCGATCCTCTACCGGATACGCCAG
Source organism: Acidobacteriota bacterium (assembly GCA_028877275.1). Taxonomy (GTDB): domain Bacteria; phylum Acidobacteriota; class Thermoanaerobaculia; order Multivoradales; family Multivoraceae; genus Multivorans. The sequence goes on along the minus strand of JAPPFP010000022.1, from coordinate 22,792 downwards.
GACTTGCGGAACATCCAGGCCATCCAGCCACAGCTAGAGAACGGGCTGGCGAACGCTGAGGGGCGTCTCGCCGTCCTCCTGGGCGGCTATCGGGACGATCTGGCCGAACTGCTGCCCGAAGCACTGGCGCCCGCTACCGCGGCCGATCCCGTTCCGCCGGGGATCCCGGCCGACCTGCTCATGCAGCGGCCCGACGTGAGGGCGGCGAGACACCGGCTCGAAGCCGCCCACTTCCAGGTCGACGCCCGGCGCGCCGAACTCCTTCCGACGCTCTCGTTCTCCGGCTCGATCGGGCTCCAGAGTTCCAAGGTCGACAGCCTGTTCAAGGTGGATCAGTGGTTCACCAACCTGGCGTCCAACCTGCTCGCGCCGGTCTTTCAGGGTGGGCGGCTGCGCAGCAACGTGGCGCTGGCCGAGGCCCGGTTCGGCGAGCTCGCGGCGACCTACGGCCGCACCGTCGTGACCGCCGTCAACGAGGTCGAAACGGCTCTGGCAGTACACGGGAACGAGGGCCGGCGCCACGCCCTGCTCGCCTCCCGGCTCGAGGAGGCCCGGGCGACGGAGAGGCTCCGCTCCCAGAGATACGAGGCGGGCATCGGAGGCTACGCCGACTTCCTCGACGCACTGCTCACCCGCCTGAACGTCGAGTCCGCCCTGGCCGGCGCCGAGCGCGATCTCGCCCTCTCCCGGCTGACCGTCCACCGCGCCCTCGGAGGCGCCTGGACGCCCGCGGAATCAGCCGACGAACGAAGTAGGACCGGCCCATGAGCCGAGTAGCCGGCTTTCTCGTTGCCGCCGCCATACTGGTCGGGGCCACGGGTCTTGCCGTGTTCATGGTCTCCCAGCGGCCCGAACCGGAACGCACACCTCCGCCCTCCCAGATTCCCTTCGCGATCACCGCCCCGGCCCAGGCCAGCGAAGGCTCGATCCCCGTGTTCGGCGCCGGCACGGTGCGGCCACGGGCGGAGATCGATATCGCCGCCGAGGTGAGCGGCAAGGTGGTCTGGGTCGACCCGTCGTTTCAGAGCGGCGGGCGGGTGCGCGAGGGGCAGGTGCTCTTCCGCATCGACGCCGTCGACTACCGGAGCGAGGTGGAGAAGGCGCGGGCCAATGTCGCGCTCCAGAGGGTCGAAGTCCTCAAGGCAAGGGAAGAAGCGCAGGTCGCGCGCAAGCAGTACGAGCAGTTCAAGGAACGCCAGGCGGAAAGCGGAGAGACTTCCGAAGCGAGTCCGCTCGCGCTCTGGCAACCTCAGCTCGAGGCCGCGGAAGCCGCCCTTGCCAGGGACGACGCCACCCTGGCCGAGACCGAGTTGAACCTCGCGCGAACGGCGGTCACGGCGCCCTTCTCCGGCGTCGTCCGCACCGAGTCGGTCGACGTGGGGCAGTTCGTGGCAGCGGGCCGGGGAGTGGCGCGCCTGTACGCGTCCGACGCCGTCGAAGTCGTCGTGCCGCTCTCCGACAGGGAAGCCGCGCTCGTTCCGGGCCTGTGGGATCTGCGGGCCGGCGACGGGAATCGTGAGGTGGCGGCCCAGGTCGTCGCGGACTACGGCGGCCGGCGCTACGCCTGGGACGGATACGTGGACCGGGTCGAAGGCGCGCTGGACGAGCAGACCCGCACCCTGGACGTGATCGTGCGGGTTCCGGAGCCCTACGGCAGCGGCGCGCAGGAAGCCGGCCACAGCGATGACGCCGATACGGACACCGCCGCTGACGGCCCGCCGCTGCTGGTCGGCAAGTTCGTCGACGTGGAACTCGAAGGCATCGCGCCTGACGCCTACTTCAGGATCAGGCGGCCGGCGCTCAGACCCGGCAACGAAGTCTGGGTCGTGCGCGACGGGAAGGTGACGATCGTGCCGGTCGAGATCCTCCAGAGACTGGACGACGACGTCTACGTGACCGGAGATCTCGAGGCCGGCGCGCAGGTCGTGGTCGGCGGGATCCAGGTCGGGACGGACGGGATGGAGGTGCGGACGGCAAGCGCCCAGGCGGAGTGACGCCCGCCGCTCGGTCATGCGGTATCTGACGATCGGGTGCTCGCTGCTGGTCGCAATGGGCCTCGCCGGCTGCGGCGTCCCGCCGTCCGGAACGCCTCCGCCCGAGGACTGGGAACTCGTCTGGTCCGACGAGTTCGACGGCACGGCCCTGGATGCTTCCAGGTGGAACATACAGACAGGCGACGGCACGGCCGAAGGCATACCCGGCTGGGGCAACAACGAGCTCCAGAGCTACCGGGCCGCCAACATCTCCGTGTCCGACGGTGTCCTGGTCATCACGGCCCGCGAGGAGGACGCTGGAGACGGGCACGCCTACACCTCCGGGCGCATCAACACCGCAGGCAAGCTGGACACGACCTACGGCCGCATCGAGGCGAGCATCCAGGCCCCCGGCGGCCAGGGCCTCTGGTCCGCCTTCTGGATGCTGCCCACCGACTCCGCGTACGGCCGCTGGGCCGGCGGCGGCGAGATCGACATCCTGGAGGTGTTCTCCCGCGATCCGGGCCCCTTCGCCCAGGCGGCGTTGCACTACGGGATGGCCTGGCCGCTCAACACAGTCGACTACGCGAGGTACCCCGAAGTCGATCCCTCGGACGGCTTCCACGTCTACGCCGTCGAATGGGACGAGGAGGAGATCCGCTGGTTCGTTGATGGCGTTCACTTCTACACGATCCGGCGAAACAGGTACTGGAACTACTACAGGGACGCCGCGACGAACGCCCACGTCTCCGGCGGTGTTTCGGCGCCGTTCGACCGCCCGTTCCACCTGCTGTTGAACCTCGCGGTCGGCGGCAATCTGCCCGGCGACCCTGTGGCCAGCGCACTGCCGGGCGAACTCAGGGTCGACTACGTGCGCGTGTACCGATGCCGCATCAACGCCTCGACCGGCGTTGGATGCGCCGGCCTGGCTGACCGAACGTCCGCCTCGGTCACGCCCCCGGCGCCGGCCGACGTCTACCGCGCCGCCTACGACCTCTACGTGGACGCCGCGGGACCGCTGCGCTTCCCGGACGAGGAGGACGCCGTGACGCTCAACTTCGCCGTCGATGACGCGGACGGAGCGCTAGCCATCGCGGAAGTCGCACGCGCCGGCCGCGGGATGGTGATCGATCTCGCCACGTCCGGCGGCGGCAGCTTCTCCATCCGCCCGGCCGAAGAGGAGCGGTTGACGCTCTTCGGCATGGGCGGCGCCTCCCAACCCGGGAACTTCCCAGCCGAGCTGCAGTTCGACCTGTACGTGTTCGGCGACGGCACGGACGCGGCGAGCAGCCTGAATGTCAAGCTCGACAGCGGTTCCCCTGAGGCCGGCGCCGTCGACCTGCCGTTCGCAACGCTCACCAGGGACACATGGACGACCGTCACCGTCCAGATCGGCGACATCGTCCGGAACTCCGGCCAGACCGGTGGACGCCCCGTCGACCTCGACCGGGTGCGGAGCCCGTTGGCACTCGAATCGACGAGCGCCGCGCACCTCCAGGTGGACAACGTCCGTCTCATCTGTGGCCACGTCGTGCAAGGCGGCTGCGGAATAAGGCAGAATCCCCGCAGATGAGTCAACGAACCGGCTGGGCCATCGGAGGCGTGATCCTGATCGGATCCCTTGCCGTCGCCGCCTCGATGGTCCTGCTGAGGCCCGAGCCGGCCTCCCGGCCTCCGCCTTCCCTGGTCCCCTTCGCGCTGACGGAGCCGGTGGAGGCAGGCGAAGGCGCCATCCCCGTCTATGCCGGCGGCACCGTCCGACCGCGGGCGGAGGTCGACGTCACCGCGGAGGTCAGCGGCAAGGTCGTATGGGTCGACCCGGCCTTCCAGAGCAGCGGACGCATTCGGGAGGGGCAACCGCTGTTCCGCATCGAGGACACGGACTACCGCAACAGGGTGCAGCAGGCACGAGCCAACGTCGCGTTGCAGCGGGTCGAGGTGCTGAAGGTGGAGGAGGAGGCAGCCGTGGCCCGCTCCCAGTACGAGCGGTTCCGGGAGCGCCAGGGCAGCGAGGCGAACTCCGACGCTCCGAGCCCCCTGGCCCTGTGGGAGCCCCAGCTCCAGGCGGCCCGAAGGGCCCTGGAGCGGGACGGCGCCGTCCTCAGGGAAGCGGCGCTGAACCTGGCCCGCACCGAGGTCCGCGCCCCGTTCGACGGCATCGTGCGCTCCGAGTCGGTGGACGTTGGGCAGTACGTCGCGGCCGGCCAGAGCGTGGGGCGGCTCTACGCGTCCAGCTCGGTCGAAGTGGTGGTCCCGCTCTCCGATGACGCCGCCGCCCTGCTACCCGGCCTCTGGAATCTCCGGGCCGGCGAGGCGGACACCCGGATCGCGGCGCGAGTCATCGCCGAGTACGGCGACGAGAGCTATGCCTGGGAGGGCTACCTGGATCGAGGCGCCGTCACGCTGGACGAACAGACCCGGACGATCGACGTGATCGTTCGTGTTCCGGAGCCCTTCTCGAGCGGCTCACCGGTAGACGGCGACGCCGACTCCGGCACGGCTCCGCCTCTGCTGGTCGGCAAGTTCGTGGACGTGGAGCTCCAGGGTCTCGCTCCAGCGGAGTACTTCAAGCTGCCGGACTCGGCGCTCAGGACCGGGGACGAGGTCTGGGCGGTACGGAACGGCAAAGTGACCATCGTGCCGGTGCAGGTCCTGCAGCGTTCCGACAACGTCGTGTACGTCACCGGAACGCTCGAGGTGAATCAACCGGTCGTCACCGGCGGCGTCCGGCTCGCCACCGAGGGCATGGCCGTGCAGACGGCAGCGGGAGGCTCGTGAGACCAGGCGGGCCTGTGCCGCTTTCGGATTGGCGATAACCTCCGCCCATGGACGCTGACGGCACCTCCGAGGTTCTCTCCCGGTTGCGGGACGTGCTGCGCGAGAGCGCGGTCGAGGAGCATGACTGGGACGCGGTGGCTTCGGAGACGCCGATCGAGTCGCTCGGCTTCGACTCCCTGACCATCCTCGATGTGCTCTACGACGTGGAGGAGGAGTTCGGGATCGCGCTCGATCCGAAGCAGGTCGTGAAGACCCGCACGGTCGGCGAGATCATCGCGCTGCTGCAGCAGAACGGAGCCTGAGCGCAGCGTCCTGGGCCGGGTGCTCCACCTTCTCGAATACTGGGCGGCCCGGCTTGCGCTGTTCGGCGTCGATCTGCTGCCGCCGCCCGCCGCCGCCCGCTGGGCCGCAGGGCTGGGTTCGCTCTGGTGGACCGCCGACCGGCCTCGGCGTCGCGTAGCGATCTCGAACATCCTGCGCGCCGGCCTGGCGGGAGACGCGCGGCAGGCGCGCGCGATCGGCCGCGGCGCCGCCAGCAACATGGGCATGGTGCTGGTCGAGTCGATGAAGTCGTCGCTCGTGCTCGACGACCCAGAGCGGCTGCGGGTCGACATTCCCGGCGATGTGGCGGCGGTGCTAGAGGATCCGGACCGCGGCCTGATCGTCGTCTCCGGTCACTTCGGCAACTGGGAGATCGCTGGCCAGTGGCTGTCGCGCTACAAGCCGGTCGCAGGCATCTCCCGGCCGATGAACAACCCGCGGGTGCAGGAACTGGCGCTCGGGCGGCGGCAGCGCCGCGCGTTCCGGATGATCCCGAAGTACGACCCGGATCCGGGGCGCTTCCTCAAGCTGCTCGGCGACGGCGAGATCCTGGCTCTGCTGGTCGATCAGCACGCCCGCCAGGGGATCGATGTGCCGTTCTTCGGCCATCCCGCGAAGACGCACACGACGGCCGCGATGCTGCACCTGGTCGCTCGGACGCCGCTCACCTTCGCCGTCTGCCGCCGCACGGCGCCGATGACCTTCGAGCTGAGCCTGTCGCCGCTGATCGAGCAGCAGAGGAGCGGCGACCGGAACGCGGACGCCGAGGCGATTCTCCGTACCCTGAACTCACTCCTGGAGGAAGCGATCCGCCGGGATCCGGACCAGTACCTCTGGGGCCACCGCCGCTGGCGCTAATCCGGCCGGTCCGATTCCCGGCGCTGGGCGATGCACTCGATCTCCACCGCGGCGCCCAACGCCAGGGTCGGCGACTCGATCGTCGCCCGGGCCGGGGGGCTGTCCCCCAGCACGGCGACCCAGGCCGCGTTCATCTGCTCGAAGTTGGCCATGTCGGTCAGGTAGACGGTGCACTTCGCCAGGTGGGCGAGGTCCGAGCCGGCCGCTTCGAGAATCGTCTCGATGTTCTTGAGCGCCTGCGTCGTTTCCGGGCCGACGCCGCCAGGCGCCAGGTCGAAGCTCTGGCCGACCGTTCCGAGCGTGCCGGCGACGAAGATCAGGTCGCCGACGCGGGTCGCGTGTGAGAACGCCTCGAGCCGGGGCAGTTCGTCGCTGTTGATGCGAGGCGGTTGGCCGGCGGCCGGCGACAGGGCCGCCAGACAGGCGCCCACCATGACGAGCGAGGGAATCGAAGCTCGGGCAGGGAGATGGAGCATGGCCGGCAGTCTAGCGGCGGGTCGACTGGCTGCCGGGCCCGGTCGGTCGGCTAGCCTCGATGATCTATGGCACGGCGGTACGGAGGAAGCCAGCTCGGCCTGCTCGTCACTCTGTGGCTTGCGACGACGCCTGTCCTTCCCGCTGAGCAGGACGGCGCCGAGGCCGACAGGGAGCCGCCCCACGGCGCAGCCCCGCAAGGTACCTTCGGCGAAGAGATCGACGTCATCGGTCTCTCCCCTCTCGACTACCTGGGCGAATCGCCGGACCACGTGCCGTGGACCGTCCACCGGGTGGCGCCGAGAGCGCTCGACCTGTCGGCGGTTTCGGGCGTCGGCGCCCTGCTCGAGGCGGAACTTCCCGGCGTGAGCCTGGCGCCGGCGCAGGGGAGCGCCCTGCAGTCAGACGTGCTCTACCGGGGCTTCGGAGCGTCGCCGCTCCTGGGCGCGAACCAGGGCCTCTCCGTCTACGAGGACGGTGTGCGGGTCAACGAGGTGTTCGGTGACGTCGTCGCCTGGGACCTCGTGCCGACGTTCGCGGCGGAACAGGTGGAACTCCTGCCGGGGGCCAATCCGATGTTCGGCCTGAACACGCTCGGCGGGGCGCTCGCCCTGAACACGCGCAGCGGCTTCGACTCCGAGCGACTTGACCTGACGCTCGAAGCCGGTTCCTTCGGTCGCCGGGCGGGCGAGTTCGGCGCCGGCGGCGCGTTCGGCCCCGATGCCGAGTACGGCTGGTTCGTCGGCGGCCGCTCCTTCGAAGAGGACGGCTGGCGCGACTTCTCGCCCAGCTCATTGCGGCAGGCGCTGGCGAAGCTCTCGCATCGCGGCGAGCGCGAGCGGATCGACTTTACGGTTGGCGTCGCGGACAACGACCTGATCGGAAACGGCGTGACGCCGGTGGAGCTACTGGAAATCGACCGCGCCGAGGTCTTCACACATCCGGATCAGACCTGGAACGAGCTGTTCTTTCCGCGGCTGCGGATCGGCCGGATGATCGGACCGGGGCTCGAACTCGAAGCGCAGATCTACCTTCGCGCGAACGACGTCGCCACTTACAACGCGGACGCATTCGAGGCCGACGGCGATGACGACGATGACCACGGTCATGACGACGACCACGATGACGACGATGACGATCACGACGAGTTCGACGCGGTCAACAACCAGAGCCGCACCGAGCAGGAAGGCCTGGGCGCTTCGATCCAGATCTCCAGTCTGACCGAATCGGGCCGCTGGCTCGCCGGCGCCTCGTGGGACGGCGGGCGCGCCGACTTCGCCTTCGAGACGGAACTCGCCTCGCTCACCGACACCAGGACGACGATCGGCAGCGGCATGCTGCTTCCCGGTTCCGAAGTCGGACTGAGAGCCGACACCGGCCACGCCGGCCTGTGGGCGCTTCGGCACTGGACGACCGCGGGCGACCGGCTGACCTGGACCCTCCAGGCCCGCTACAACGACAGCCGGATCGAGCTCAACGATCAACTGGGCACGGCGCTGGACGGCGATCATGGCTTCTCGCGGCTCGTGCCCTCGGCGGGCTTCGTTTGGGAAGCGCGAGCGGAGGGTCGTTCGTCGATGCTCCTGTTCGGCAACGTGTCGCAGTCGTCCCGCGTGCCAACGCCGGTCGAGCTGACCTGCGCCGATCCGGACGACCCGTGCCGGCTGCCGAACGCCTTCGTCGCCGACCCGCCGCTCGACCAGGTGGTGACGACCAGCGCCGAACTCGGCCTCCGCGGAGGCAACGGTTCGCTGCGCTGGAGCGCAGCCCTCTTCCACAACGACAGCCGGGACGACATCATCTTCGTCTCCAGCGGCGCCGGCACCAGCGCCGGCTACTTCACGAACGTCGACGCGACCCGCCGCCAGGGGCTGGAGCTGTGGATGCGCGGCAGCCACGGCCGGCTGAACTGGGATGCCTCCTGCACGCTGCTCGATGCGACCTTCCAGGACCGCCTGACCCTGTCGAGTCCGCCGCACCCTCTGGGCGAGGACGGGGAGATCGAGGTCGAGCCGGGGGACTTCCTGCCCGGCGTGCCGCGACGCCAGTTCCGGGCCGGCGCCGACCTGAGAATCGGCGACCGGACGTGGCTCGGTGCGCGGCTGCTCGGCGACTCGAACCGCTACCTGCGAGGCGATGAGGCGAACCTGCTGGAGCCGGTCGGCTCGGCCTGGCGTGGCGACCTCTGGAGCCGCATCGAACTCACCCCGTCGCTCGACCTCGATCTCGAGGTGTCCAACGTGACGGACCGTGAGTACGCGACGTTCGGGGCTCTTGGGGAACCCGACGAGGTGCTCGGCGACGGCTACGAGGATCCGCGCTTCCTGAGCCCGGCGGAGCCGCGCGCATTCCGCGCGTCGCTGCGGCTTCGACTCTGAAGGCGCCACCGGCGGCCGGGACTCTGCTGATAGTGTCCCGGCGGTGCGCGAGAAGGACGGTCGTTCAGTGGCGGGCAGGGTGCTTACCCTGGCTTTCGCTCTCGGGGCGTTCGCCGCGCAACCCGGCACGGCGGAGGACTGCCGCCCCGAGAGAACCGAGGGCCCGGTAGCCATCGAATCCTGCGAGATCGACGGCACCGAGTTCCGCCTGTTCCGGGCCGAGGTCGTCGTACAGGGGTCGATTCCGTCGGCGATCGCCATGCTCGAGGATGCGGACGCCTGTCCCGAGTGGCAGGGGATCTGCGAAGAGGAACGCGCGACGTCTCTGGAGCAGCCGTTTCAGTCCCTGCGCAACCGCATCTCCGGCTCGGGACTCTCGAGGCGCGTCACGATCGTCCGTTCCGGCTGGTCGCGCACGAGCGACGGCCGCGTGATCAACGACATAGTCGGCGCGGATGATCTGACGCCCGAGTTCGAGGGCAGGCGCGTGCTCTGCATGTACGTGAGGTGGATCCTGACCCCGGGCGACGAAGAAGGGACAGTCAAGGTCGTCCAGGACACCGTCAGCGACCCGCAGGTCCCCGGGGGGCTCGGACGAATGCTCGCCAACCGGGGCGCCATGAACGCGATGATGGAGACCTTCACGAACTTCGGCCCGCAGCTCGGCGACGCGCGGTACGCGAGCGGGCCGGACATCGCGTCCCTTCCGCTAGTGGAAGAGGAGCTGCCGGACCTCGGCGAGGAGTTCGTCGCCTGTCAGGCGGCGCGGCAGTAGCCCTTCGCCGACGTAGTCGCATGAGCCGTCGCCGGATCACGACCAGGGCGGCGCTGCTGGCGCTGGCCGCGCTGTTCCTCTCGTCGGGCCTGTGGGCTCACGGCGTCGCCGATCAGGACGAGCTCTTCCTGACGAACAACGAGGGGCTGGCGGTCGGTCCCTACATGTACCTGGGGGCCAAACACATGGTCACCGGCTACGACCACCTGGCGTTCCTGGCGGGGGTCATCTTCTTCCTCTATCGGTTCCGCGACGTAGCGCTCTACGTCACCCTGTTCGCGGTCGGTCACAGCGTCACCCTGCTGGTCGGCGTGCTCGGCGGCATCCACGCGAACCCGTTCCTCATCGATGCGATCGTCGGCCTGTCGGTGGCGTACAAGGCGTTCGAGAACCTGGGCGGGTTCCGGGCCCTGGGGGTCAGCATCGACACCCGGGCGGCCGTGCTCGTGTTCGGCTTGTTCCACGGCTTCGGCCTGGCGACCAAGCTGCAGCCGGTGGAGATCTCGGGCACCGGCCTGGTGGGCAACATCGTCTCCTTCAACGTCGGCGTCGAGCTCGGGCAGTTCGCCGCCCTCGCCATCATCCTGCTGAGCTTCAACCTCTGGCGAGCCAGCGGCCGCTTCCAGTCTCACGGCTACGCCGCGAACGCCGTGCTGATGACGGTCGGCTTCCTGCTGGTCGCCTACCAGTTGACGGGGTACTTCATGTCATGACGGATTCTTCTCCCGCACCGGGCGGCGATCTCGGAACGCCAGCGCCTGGCAAGCTGCTGAAGACCCTCGCGATCACGCTTGCCGCCGCGGCGGTCGTGTTCATCGTCGTCATCCTGCCGGCCGAGTACGGCATCGACCCGACCCGCATCGGCGGCCTGCTCGGCCTGGACCGGCTCTACGAGGCGGCCGGCACCGAGCCGATGGCCGAAGCCGAGGAAGGGCTCTTGGCCCCGATGGCCGGCAATCGGGAACTCCGGGCCGAGACGGTCACGATCGAGATCGGCGCCAGGGAACAGATGGAGTACAAGCTCCAGATGATCGAGGGGATGACGATCGTCTACTCCTGGCGGACGGACGGCGGTGCGATCTACTCGGACTTCCACGCCGACCCGTTCAACGATCTCGACGACGAGCCGGTCCGCTACGCCGAGGAGTTCGACGTCACGGGCGGCCGGGGCGGCCTGACCGCGGGCTACTCCGGCAACCACGGCTGGTTCTGGCTCAACGAGAGCGACTCGCCGGTGACCATCGAACTCGACGTGCGCGGTTTCTTCACGAACATGAGAGAGATCGGCCGGGCCCCGGCCGGTACCGAACACCTGGACTCGGAGGCCTACGAATGAAGCTCTACTGGTGTCCGCAGACGCGCTCCAGCCGCGCCGTCTGGATGCTCGAGGAGGCGGGCGTCGACTACGAGCTCGTGCACGTCGACGTCACGAAGCCGGAGCGGACGCCGGAGCACCTGGCCGCGAGCCCGATGGGCAAGGTGCCGGCGCTCGAGGACGGCGACGTGAAGATGTGGGACTCGGCGGCGATCTGCCTCTACGTCGCCGACCGTTATGCCTCCGGCCGGCTGGCGCCGGCGCTGGACGATCCGCTGCGCGCCCGCTTCGTGCACTGGCTCATCTACTCGCCGGCGATGATCGAGCCGGCGATGTTCGAGTCCGGCCTGCGGACCGTCGTGCCCGAGGAGCACCAGGCGGAAGCGTTCAACCCCGGCCGGCTGGGCTGGGGCAGTTTCGCCAAGACGATCGAGGTCTGGGAGAAGAGCCTTGGCCATGGACCCTGGATCCTGGGTGACGGGTTCAGCGCCGCCGACGTGATGCTCGGCAGCAGCGCCGTCTTCCTGCGCATGTTCGGGATGCTCCCCGAGTCGCCGGTGCTCGAGGCCTACGGCGATCGCTGCATGGCCAGGCCGGCCTTCCAGAAGGCGCAGGCGGCGGAGGTTCCCGGCTGAGCAACCGATGAGCGAGGCCGGCGACCCGACAGTCCGTGGCGGTCCGATCGCCTTCATGGCGAGCAACCCCATTGCCGCCAACCTCCTCATGGTCTTCCTGCTGTTCGCAGGGCTGCTGGCGGCGGGCGAGCTCGTCCAGGAGATGCTCCCGGACGCCTCGCTGGATCGCGTTCAGGTCATGGTTCCGTACCCGGGCGCCGCCCCGCAGGAGGTCGACGAAGCGATCGTCCGAAAGATCGAGGAGGAACTCGGGTCGCTGGACGGCGTCAAGCGGATCGAAGCCTCCGCCTCCGAGGGGCTCGGAACGGTCACCGCCGAGTTCAAGAGCGGTACCGACATCGATCGCGCTCTGAACGAGGCCAAGGCGCGGGTGGATCGCATTCCCAGCTTCCCCGCGGGAGCGGAACGGCCCGAGGTGCGCGAGGTGACGAGCCGGCAGAGCGTCATTCGCCTTCTGGTTCACGGCGACGTGCCGGAGCGGACGCTCAAGGAGCTGGCCTACGACATCGAGGACGGTATCGCGGCGCTTCCCGAAGTGTCCTACGTGGACACCAGCGGCTTCCGGGAGTACGAGATCTCGATCGAGGTCCCGTCGCACCGGCTCCGGGCCCTGGGGCTGACCCTGAATGACATCGCCGTTGCCGTGCGGCGGGGCTCGATGGACCTGTCAGCGGGCAGCCTCTCGACGGGCGGGGAGGAGATCCGGGTCCGGACGATCGGCCAGAACTACGAGCAGTACGACTTCGAGGACATCATCGTCCTGTCCCGCCCGGACGGCACGTCGCTTCGCCTGGGCGACATCGCCGACCTGCGCGACGGCTTCGCGGACACCGACCTGATCACACGTTTCAACGGCAACCGGGCCATTCGCGTCGACGTCACCCGCACCGCGGACGAGCAGGTGTTCGAGATCTCGGAAGCCGTCAAGGCCTATCTGGCGACGGAGGTGATCCCCGCTCTTCCAGCCGGCGTAGGCGTCGAGATATGGCGGGACGACTCGACGCTGGTCGCCGGCAGCCTGTCGGTCCTGATCGAGAACGGCGTCCTGGGACTCCTTCTCGTCTTTCTCGCCCTCACGTTCTTCCTGGAGATCCGCCTCGCGCTATGGGTGGCCGCGGGGCTGGCCGTCGCGCTGGTGGGAACGCTGTGGGGCATGCAGATGCTGGGCGTCTCCATCAACATGTTCTCGATGATGGCCCTGGTGCTCGCATTGGGAATCGTCGTGGACGATGCGATCGTCGTGGGCGAGAACATCTTCGCGGGACGAAGGCGGGACCGCGACGGGCTGACGACGGCGATTCGGGGCGCGCAGCGGATGAGCGCGCCGGTCATCTTCTCCGTGTTGACGACCGTGACGGCCTTCTGCGCCCTGCTGACCGTCCCGGGCTCCACCGGCAAGATCATGAGAAGCGTGCCGTTGGTGGTCATCATCATCCTGATGATTTCGCTGGTGGAGTCGCTGCTGATTCTTCCCCGTCATCTTTCGCATCTGCCGCCGCCCGGACGAACCGCGTCGACGTGGGCCGGCCGCCGGTTGTTGCGGATTCAGCGCGCCGTGGACCGGGGACTGCAGTGGCTGATCGACGGCCCGCTGGACCGGGGCCTTCGTCTAGCCACGAACCATCCGCCGATCGTGCTGGCGACAGCCGCGGGCGCGGTCCTGCTCGTGACCGTCCTGATCGGTTCGGGGTTGGTCAGAGTGGAGTTCCTGCCGCAGGTGGAGGGCGACGTCATCGCGGCGAACTTCGAGCTGCCCACCGGATCGCCGGCGGACCGGACCGCGGCGGTCGGGGAGCTGGTGGAGCAGACGGGGCGCCGGGTGGCGGAGCGGCTGGCCAGCGAGCATCCAGGCAGCGCCGCCGCGGACGAGTGGAACAGCGCCATCACCGTCGGCGAGCCCGCGGAGCTCTTCAATCCGCTGCGCGGCGACCGGGCATCGGTTCCGCGCAGCCACGTCGGCGCGGTCCAGTTCGCGCTTCCGGAGGGCGCCGCGGTTCCGGCCAGCGAGTTCGAGCGCCTGTGGCGGGAGGAGACCGGCACGGTGCAGGGGCTCAGGCACCTCGTCTTCTCGTCGGGGGCGCTCGAACTCCCGCCGCCCGTCTACCTGGAGCTCTCGCATCCCGACCCGGTCGAGCTGGAGGCCATCGCTCAGGAGTTCGTCGAGGAACTGCAGCAGGTCGACGGCGTGTTCGATATCCGCACGAATCAGGACGACGGATTCAGGGAGATTCAACTGGAACTCAAGCCGCCGGCCCGCACGTTGGGTTTGACCCTGGAGGATCTGGCGCACCAGACGCGATCCGCCTTCTTCGGCTCCGAGGCCCTCAGGGTGCTGCGCGGCCGCGAGGACATGCGGGTGTATCTCCGGCTGCCGGAGCAGGAGCGAAGCTCGATCGCGGACCTCGAGCGGTTCGTCGTGCGCACGCCCGGCGGAGCGGAAGTGCCGCTGAAGCACGTCGCTTCCGCAGAGTTCGTCCGATCCTCCACCGCGATTCACAAGGTCGACGGTCGGCGCGTCGTGACGGTCACGGCGAACGTGGATCCGGATGTCGTTACCGGCCAGTTGATCACGCCCGCTCTGGAGCGGGACATCCTGGCCCCGCTCGCGGCCGAGCACCCGGGCTTCGGCTACGGAGTCGGCGGCGAGCAGAGGCAGCAGAGAGAGATCATCGGCGCCCTGTCGGGCGCGATGCTGTTCGTGTTCATCATCATCTTCGCCCTGATCGCCATTCCCTTCGGATCCTGGTCCCAGCCGCTCATCATCATGGCCGCCATTCCCCTGGGTCTGGTCGGCGCCGTCGTGGGCCATCTGCTGCTGGGCCTCAGTTTCGGCTTCATGTCGGTGCAGGGCCTGGTCGGCTGCACCGGAGTCGTCGTGAACGACTCGCTGGTGATGGTCACCTTCATCAACGAGAAGAGAGGCGCAGGCCTCGGGGCGCAGGAGGCGATCATCGCCGGCGCCAAGGCCCGCGTCAGATCGATCCTCCTGACCTCGGTGACCACGTTCGTCGGCGTGGCTCCACTCGTCTTCGAGACAGACCCCGCGACCGTGCACCTGGTTCCGCTGGCGGCTGCGCTCGGCTTCGGCATCCTGATCGCCACGCCGCTGCTCATGCTGGTCGTTCCGGCGCTGGCGATGCTGCACGTGAACCTTCAGACCCGCCTTCGCATCGCGACGGGCGCCGGCGCAGCGGAGAGTCAGCCGGAAGTCGCCTGACCGCTGCGGAGCGCGCCTCTACCAGGGATTCTGTTCCTCGGCCTTGACGTGGTCGGGCATCCTGTAGCTGAGGCCCCCCTCGTCATACACCGAGATCTGGAGGAGCTGGGTGATGTTGTTGGCCCGGAGAGTCTCGGCGCCCGACCAGCGCCGCAGCAGACGCTGTCTGGCCCGGAACAGCGCGAGCGTTCCGACGTGCCAGGGTCGTTGCTTCGGATACCCGAAGCCGTCGGCGAGCTCGTTGCCGATAAGCGCTCGTGAAAGGCGGTACGCCAGTTTCACGATCTTGTTCTTTTCGGCTGTGTCCTTGATCTGCGCAACGGTGGGTATCGACTGGATCAGCGTGTTCGCCAGGTGTCCCGACTCGACGCTCGGTGGCGGCTCGCAGAGGTAGGCCATCTCGTACACGCGCGTGGCCTCTTCCTCGGAGGCGTACAGGATGCTCTCCGGAATGCCCATGAGGAAGCCGGAGTAGCGCCAGACGTCCATGACGCCCTTGCGTTCTTCCTCCGAGAACTTGGCGCCCAGCAGCGTCGAGTAGTCGAGCAGGCGCTTCGAGAACACGGAGATCGCATAGCCCAGGTGCGCGGCGCTCAGCGGAGTGCCCCAGGCCTCGTGGTCCCAGTCCGGGGACTTCGCGAGCAGACTTCTCATCCGTCCGTGCACGAAGCGGACGCGGACTGACAGCTTCCAGCCCTCGCCGTTTCTGTACAGGCCTCTCGGGAAGAAGATGTCCAGCAACTGGCGGTTGTTCTGCTTGAGGCGCCTGGTGGTGTAGTTCACCCTTCCCGTGATGCTGAAGGACTTGGCGATCAAGGTCGAGAAGCCTTCGACCAGCACGCCGGTGACGAACGCGCCCAGCATGAGATCCGCGTTCTTGTAGAACGTGCGAATTCCCGGCTCCAGGCCGTCCCAGTCCAGCCAGGTCGGTTCTTCGAGGGTGTCGAAGAAGTCGCGGAGCACCCGAGGCGCGGTGCCCAAGGTGTCGCCCTCCCACTCGATGATGGCGCGAATGTAACGGTGCAGATCCGCTGGCGGCAGGTCGGAGAGTTCCTCGAGGACCGGGTCGAGCTCGGGGTCGCCGATGGTCGTGTGGCGGATGTAGCTGTCCACACCCTCCGGATTGGAGGGACGGACCCGTGGGTACGACTCCGAGTACGCGGACGGCACTCTCATCGAGTTTCGGACGCCACCTTCGACCCGACTGTGGTCAAGACCTCGGGTTCGTAGCCATACACCAGTCGCACACCTCTAAACACCGGCCCCACTTGCGAGTTCGACATGCTAACGGATGAGCGACTCAGCCTGCAGATATCCCATTTGAGAGAACGCCGTTCTATCTGAGCTGTCCCTACTCCCCCGGCCCCAGCACCAGGACACCGTTACTGCCGCCGAAGCCGAAGCTGTTCTTCATCACGAAAGGCCGTTCGAGCGGCTCCGAAGTGCCACCCACCAGCCGGGCGCGGCACTCCGGGTCGGGGTTCTCGAGGTTCAGGTTCGGCGGCAAGCGGCCCTGCTCGATGCCGAGCAGGGACGCGATCGACTCGATTGCCCCCGAAGCTCCCAGCGTGTGTCCGAAGTAGGACTTGTTGGCGGAGACCGGCGCCTCTTCGGCCGCGTTGCCCAGTACGGCGCAGATCGACCCGCTCTCGCAGACGTCGTTCGCCAGGGTGGCGGTGCCGTGGGCGTTCACCGCACCGAGATCGGCCGGTTCGACTCCGGCGGACGCCAGAGCCGCCCGCATGGCCACGGCCTGGCCTTCGGCGCTGGGGCTGGTGATGTGCGCGGCGTCGGACGACTCGCCGTAACCCACGATCTCGCCCCGGATCCGTGCGCCCCGGCCGCGGGCCCGGTCCCACGACTCGAACACCAGCATGCCCGCGCCCTCGCCGAGGACGCAGCCGTCGCGGCCGGCGTCGAAGGGCCGGCAGGCCCGCGCCGGATCGGGGTTCTTGGACATCACGCCCAGGTTGTTCCAGACGCCGTAGTAGAACGGGTCGAAGAAGCCGTCGGCGCCGCCGGTCAGGACGGTGTCGGCGTAGCCGTGCCGCACCATCCGGAACGCCGTGCCCATCGCGTTGGTCGCCGACGTGCAGGCCGAAATGACGACGAAGTTGGCGCCCGTGAGCCGGAAGTGGATCGAGATGCCGCCCGAGATCGCGTTGTCCATGACGCGCGGCACGCTGGTGGGACGCAGGCCGCGGACGCCGCGTTCCGCGAAGCGCTGCTGCAGCGTCGTGTTGCTCTCGGCCGCGCCGACCGCCGTGCCCAGGATGACCGCGACGGGTTGCGGCTCGTAGGGCGGAGCGCCGTCGATGAGACCCGCGTCCTCCAGCGCCTCGGCGGCGGTCACCAGGCCCAGGTCGACTGCCCGGTCCGCCGGTCGACGGCGCAGGCGCTTCAGCCCGGCCGGAACGAAGTCCGGATCGACTTCGCCGCCGATGCCGACCTTCATCTCCGACGTGTCGAGCGACTGGAGCGCGGCGATGCCGCCCCGGCCGGCGAACAGGCTGGTCCGGAACGACTCGATGTCCGTGCCGATGGCGCAGGCAACGCCGAGACCGGTGACCGCGACGCGACGGGGTTCAGCCATACATCGACAACCCGCCGTTGACGTGAATCACCTGGCCGGTGATGTACGACGACTCCGACGACAGCAGGAAGACCGCGCAGGCGGCGACCTCCGCCGGCGTCCCCAGGCGCCCGAGCGGCACCCGCAGCCGTTGCCGCTGGTCGTCCGAGAGTTCGGTCGTCATGTCCGTCTCGATGAAGCCGGGCGACACCGCGTTGCAGCGGACCCCGAAGCGGGCGGCCTCGAGGGCGAGGCTGCGGGTGAGGCTGACCATGCCGGCCTTCGACGCGGCGTAGTCGGCACCCATCCACGCTCCCGGGCCGTGAGCCGCAAGCGAGGCCATGTTGACGATGCTGCCGCCCTTCGCCTTGCGCATGACCTTGTAGGCGGCGCGGGACGCGGCGAACGTCGACTCCAGGTTCACGCGCTGCGTCGCGCGCCAGGAGTCCAGGTCGAGGCCGCGAAAGGCGACCGGGCGGCCTCCCCCGGCGTTGTTGACCAGACCGTCGATGCGGCCGCAGCGCTCGACCACCTGTTCGACCAGGGCCGCGGCGTTGGCCGGATCGTCGAAGTCGGCCGCCAGCGGCAGGACGCTCTCCGAGCCGATCTCGCCGCAGACCGCCTCGACTTGGGCGAGTTCCCGCCCGTGCACGGCAACCGTAGCGCCACGCCCGGCGGCGGCCTCGGCGATCGCCCGGCCGATGCCGCGGGTCGAACCGGTGACGAGAATCACCTGACCGGAGAGGGAGGGAGTCATGGCCGGCCGCAATCGTAGCGCCGTCGGACGCGGCCGCCCGCACGGCTCAGGAGATGGAGGTCAGCTGCCAGGATGACGTGCGCGCTTGAGAGGTGATGGAAGAGGTTACGCGCACTCGGCTTCGCTCGCTCCGGTCGGTCGCCGGTTACGGGGGCGGCGGCGGCAATCGCTCGCTCAGACGCACCTGGCAGCTGACCTCCATCTCCTGAGCCGCACGGGCTGGACGGCGTTGCTTTTCGGTTTCGGATCCGTCGTACCATCCCTCGGATGGCGACCCTTTTGGTGGACGGGCAGCGAGTCGAGGCCCGGGCGGGCGACAGTCTGCTGGTCGCGATGCTCCGGACCGGGGTACACCCGATCGGCGGGGGCTGCCTGTGTATGGGAGGGGACTGTCCGAACTGTCTCGTGACGGTTGACGGCGTCGCCTACACGCGGAGTTGCCAGGTCCCGGCGCGAGACGGGATGGTCGTACGGCGGGAGCATCTGGGAGGCGAGGAGCCGGCCCTGCTGTCCGACGAACCGACATCGGCCGGGGACGCGGCGCCGGTGCGTCATGTTCACTGCGACACGGTCGTCATTGGACAGGGCGACTCGGGGCGCGAGGTCGCGCGGGAGGCGAGGGATGCGGGCCTGGATGTCGTGACTCTGGATGCGCGCGACGGGCAGCAGGTGACCGGGGTCTATCCGGGGCCTCTGGTCGTCGCCGCCGATCGGGCGGGGCGCGTGCTGCACGTCCATCCGCGGCGGGAGATCGTCGTCGCCACCGGCGCCGCGGAGATCCAGCCGATCGTTCCGGGCAGCGATCTGGAGGGGCTGGTCACGGCGCGGGCAGCCGCGGAACTCGTCGCCGCCGGTATCGACCTGGGCCGCGCCGTCGCCGTGGGCGAGAGGCCGGCGGGCCTGCCGGGCGACGCGCTGGTCGCCCACTTCCCGGTCGGCGAAGGCGGCTGGGAACTCGTCCGCTTCGAGGGTGACGGTCGCATCGAGGCGGTGATCGTTCGCCGGCACGGCGACGCCGGCACCACCGAAGAACGGATCGAATGCAATACGGCGGTCCTCGGCCTCGGCCGCAACCCGTGCAACGCGCTGGCCCGGATGGCCTCGGACCTGCCGGTGCGAGTCGTCGGCAGCGCCGCGATGGAACCGGAACTGCCGCCCTGCCCCGGGGACGGAACGGTGTGCCCTTGCAGCGGCGTCACCGTCGCCGACCTCGACGGCGTGTGGGAGCGCGGTTTCCACGAGATGGAGTTGCTCAAGCGTGCGACGCTTGCCGGCACCGGCACCTGCCAGGGCGGCGTGTGTCTTCCGTACCTGCGCAGCTTCCTGCTGCAGCGAGGCGGCCGCCTTCAGCCCGCGTTCACCGCCAGGCCGCTCAACCGGCAACTCACCGTGCGCGAACTGGCCGCCGGTGCGCATACCGCCGTGACCGCGCGCTCGCCTCTCCACGACGAGCACCTGAGCCTCGGCGCGAGAATGGACCGCGCCGGCGGCTGGTGGCGGCCCTGGACCTACGACCGGAAGGACGACGAGTACCGATCGGTGCGCGAGCGGGTCTCCCTCGGCGACGTGAGTTCGCTCGGCAAGATGGCGATCTCGGGGCCGGACGCCGAAGCGTTCCTGGAACGGATCGTTCCCACCAGGGTCGCGACGATCCGCCCCGGCCGCTGCCGCTACGTCCTCATGCTGGACGAACGCGGCTACTTGCTGGACGACGGCATGCTCTGCCGGGAGGCGGACCAGGACGCCGGCGACCGCTTCTTCCTGACCTCGACCTCGGGCGGGTCCGGCTTCTTCGAGCTGTGGCTGCGCGACTGGGTCGAGGCCTTCAGCTGCGATGTCCGCATCCTGAACCAGACCGCCTCGCTGGCGGCGATCAACGTCACCGGCCCCCTGGCAGCCCGGCTGCTGGCGCGTGCCGGCGCCCGGGAGCTTCCGGCGTTCGGCCGCCATCGGCAGGCGCGTATCGCCGGCGTCGACTGCCGGGTCGTTCGCCTGAGCTTCACCGGCGAGCTCTCCTACGAGCTCCACCACCCGGCCGCGGACGCCCGCACGCTGTGGCGGCGGCTGCTGGCCGCGGGCGCCGGGTTCAATGTCCAACCGCACGGGCTCGAGACCCTGCTCCGGCTGCGGCTCGAGAAGGGTCACATCGTCATCGGCCACGACACGGACTACGACTCGACCCCTCGCCGGCTCGCCCACGAGTGGGCGGTCAACCTGAACAAGGGCGACTTTGTTGGGCGTCAGGCCATCCTGCGGACGAACAAGCAACCGCTCGACAAGCGGCTGGTCACCCTCCTGACGGACGATCCGCCGCCGCGGGAAACCGTCGAAGGTCCATCCGCCGAGGGCGCGGCGATCCATGACGGCGAGCGCTACGCCGGCTACGTGACATCCGATGCCGGCACAACGGCAGGCGGCGGCGCGCCGATGCTTGGCTGGCTCTACCTCGACGCGGAGGGCAGCCTGCCCCGCGAGGTCACGGTGGACGGACGGACGGCCCGACGCGTCGACGGCCCGACTTACGACCCGGAGGGAGAACGGGCCCGGGCTGCCGTCGACATAGCCAGCGAGTCGCCGCAGAACGTCCGTGAGTTCCCGGTTGCGCGTCCGGAGGCAACCGACCTCACCGCAGAAGCGCCAGCCGAACCGCCGCGGTTGCGCCGGCTCGAGGCGACCCGCGTGTCGGCTACGCCGAAGGCTCTGGACGCACTGGTCGAGCAGCCGCCATGGCCCGCCGGCGCGCTCGCCTTCCGTATCGCACCCGACGAACTCCTGGTGACGGCGACACCCGACCTTGAGGTCGCCGGCGACCCGCACGCGATCGTCGAACGCGAAACCGCGTTCAGCTACGTCTGGCTCGATGAAGCCAAGGCCGAGCGGTTCCTGGAACGGGAGTGCGAGTGGCGCCGGCCCGACGCGCGGCCGGCCTTCGCCCAGGGCGAGGTCGCCGGCATCCCGGCCAAGCTCTGGTTCGAGGCCTGGAGGACCCTCGTCCTGACTCCGGCCCCGTTCGCGGCCGCCTTCCAGCGCCGACTGACCCGCTCGCTCGAGGAACCTGACGGGGACGACGCATGAACGAGTTCGTCGAGCGCCAGATGAAGCTGACCTGGCGGCCGCCGAAGAAGAGCTACGACGTGGTGATCGTCGGGGCCGGCGGACACGGGCTGGCCACCGCCTACTACCTGGCGACCCGCCACGGCATGTCGAACGTCGCGGTTTTCGAGCGCGGCTACATCGGCGGCGGCAACTCGGGACGGAACACGACGATCATCCGCGCCAACTACGGTATCCCGGCCGCCGTGCGCTTCTACCAGCGAAGCGTCGACCTCTACCGGGGTCTGGAAGAGGAGACGGATCGCTGGCTCATGCACCAGCAGAAGGGGATCCTGTGGATGGCGCACTCGGAAGCCGCGGTGCGAGCCGAACGGATGCGGGCCAAGCTGAACACCGAGTTCGGCGCCGAAACCGAGTTCGTCGGGCCGCAGCAGGTCCACGAGCTCTGCCCGCAGCTCGACATGTCGGGCGGCGGCCGCTGGCCCGTGCTGGGCGCTTCCTACCACCCGCAGGGGGCGACCGCCCGCCACGACCGGGTGGTCTGGGCGCTCGCCGAAGGCGCCATGCAGCGGGGCGCCCATGTCCACCAGAACACGCCGGTGGAGGGTCTGATCCTCGACGGCGAGCGCGTCGCCGGCGTCAGGACCGCGGCCGGCGACGTGGCCGCCGGCGCCGTCGTCTCGGCAGTTGGCGGTCACGTCAGCCGCATCGCGGCCATGGCCGGCCTACGCCTGCCCATCCGAACCCACCGCCTTCAGGCGTTCGTGACGAACCACTACCGGCAGCAGTTCGGGCCCATCGTCGCCTCGTCGGAACTCTTCTTCTACGCCTCACAGACCGCTCGCGGCGAGATGCTCCTGGGCGCCGAGATCGACCCGCAGCCCAGCTTCTCCTACCGCTCGAGCCACGACTTCGTCCAGGACGTGTGTCGGCGGGCCCTCTGCCTGCTGCCCTTCATGTCGAACCTGCGGGTGCTGCGGCAATGGACCGGCGTCTGCGACATGAGCCCCGACTACTCGCCGATCATGGGACAGACGGGCGTTCCCGGCTTCTACCTCACGACCGGCTGGGGCACCTGGGGCTTCAAGGCGATCCCGGCCGGCGGCGAGCAGATGGCGGAGCTCATCGCGACCGGCGAGGTACCGGAACTGATCGCGCCCTTCGGCCTCGATCGCTTCGCCCGCGACCGCACGATGGCCGACCGCGGCTCGGCGGGGACCCACTAGCCATGAGCCTCCGCATCCCCTGCCCCACCTGCGGTGGCCGCTCCGTTCACGAGTTCGTCCACGGTGAGATCCGGCGCGTACCGGACCACCTGACCGACCCGGACGAGCGCGATCTGGACTTCGCCTTCCACCACGACAATGAGGAAGGCATCGTCACCGAGCGCTGGTTCCATGCCCAGGGCTGCCGGCGCTGGTTCGAGATCCGGCGCGACACGACGACCGATCGGATCGTCGAAGCAGGAGAATCCTGACCGGCCAGCCAGTTTCCGGCTAGAATCCCAACACAGTCCGCAACCAGAACCCGGAGGACGCCGCACATGGCACGACGCACTCTCATTCTCACCACCCTGCTCGCTTTCGCGGCTGCCGGCGCCATCGTCGCGTCCGACGACATCCCGCGCCGGCACGACGGCAAGCCCGACCTCTCCGGCACCTACGACATCGCCACCCTGACGCCCT
>JAPPFP010000023.1 GCA_028877275.1 Acidobacteriota bacterium | reverse complement strand
CCGACCCCCGCTGCTCGGCGACATCCGCATCGTCGACCTGACGATGGGCTGGGCCGGCCCTCTCGCCACCCGCCAGCTCGCCGACATGGGCGCCGAGGTGATCAAGGTGGAGTCCTGCCAGTACTTCGACTGGTGGCGAGGCTGGGAGTCGACGCCGGAGTCGATCGCCCAGAAGCTCTACGAGCAGTCGACCGCCTTCAACACGACCGGCCGCAACAAGCTGGGCATCACTCTCGACCTGACCAGCCGGCGCGGCGTGGATCTCCTGCTGCGCCTGGTCGCCAGGTCCGACGCCGTGATCGAGAACTACACCGCCAGCGTCCTGCCCAGGCTCGGCCTCGACTACGAGCGTCTCCGCGAGGTGAATCCCGGGGTCGTCATGGTCTCTATGCCCCCCTTCGGCAAGAGCGGCCCCTGGATGAACCACCGCGCCTACGGCTCGACCGTCGAGCAGGCGTCCGGACTACCCCACCTGAACGGCCGCACGGGTGACCCGCCAACCATGCAACACGTGGCCCTCGGCGACCCGATCGCCGGCATCAACGCTGCCGCTGCGCTCCTGACCGCCCTTCGGCATCGCCACCGAACCGGCGAGGGGCAGTACGTCGATCTCTCCCACGTCCAGTCCATGTTCCCGCTCGCCGCCCACGGCCTGATCGAGCAGGCGGTCCGCGGCGCTCCGCCGGAACGCTCCGGCGGCCGTCATCCCCTGTTCGCGCCATGGGGCGTCTATCCGTGCATCGGCGCGGAGCCCTGGATCACGGTCACGGTCGAGACCGAGGACCAGTGGCGGAGCCTCTGCGGCGTTCTGGGGATGGACGCGGACGACCACCGCTTCGCCGACGCCGCGGGACGCAAGCGGCGCGAGGCTGAACTCGACCGGGCGCTGGCGGCCCGGACAACGCTCCACGACGGCCTGGCCCTGGAACGGCGCCTGGCCTCCGCGGGTGTGCCGGCGGCCGTCCTGCGCAACACGCTCGACGTGCTCTACGACCCGCATCTCGAGGCCCGCGGCTACTGGCAATGGCGCGAGCGCGCCTGGGTCGGCGAACAGCCCAACCCGTCCGCTCCGTTCCGTCCGGTCCCGGCGGACGGCGAGAGCCGGCCCTACGCCGTCGAGTGGCCGGCGCCCACGCTTGGGCAACACAACCGCGAGGTGCTGAGTCGTCTGTTGGGCTTGGGCGAGGATGAACTGAAGGTACTGGAGCGGGACAAGGTGATCGGGACCGAGCCGGTCCGCTAGCGGAGGCGGCCTGACGGCCGCCGCGGGTTCCTGGCCGCCTTCGGCGGCGGCGGGTCAGAAGACCCGCGCACCCAGCTGCGGTCGTATGATCCCGCCTAGCCATGATGGTCGTACTGGCGCTCGTCGCCGCCTTCGCCGCCGCGCCCGAAAACCCTGAAGACGCCTCGCCGGCATTCGTGGAAGTCGCCGCCGAGGTGGGGATCGACTTCGTCCACTACAACGGCATGACCGGGCAGCTCTACACCGCCGAGGTGGTGGGCGCCGGGGTGGCCCTGTTCGACGTCGACAACGACGGCGATCTCGACGTCTACTTCGGTCAGGGGCGCTCCTTCGACGGCGACGAGGACCGGAAGCACGTCTTTCCGCCGGCAACGGCCGAACCCAGCGACCGCCTGTTCCGGAACGGTCTCGCCGAAACCGGAGAACTCCGGTTCACCGACGTCACGACGGAGGTGGGACTCCACGAGGCGGGGTACAACATCGGCGTCGCCACGGCCGACTACGACCGGGACGGCTGGGTCGACCTCTACCTGACGAACCTCGGCCCGAACCGGCTCCTCCGCAACCTCGCGGGCCGCGGCTTCGAAGACGTGACGGAGACGGCGGGAGTCGACGACCGCAGGTTCAGCGTGCCGGCCGTCTTCTTCGACTACGACGCGGACGGGTGGCTGGACCTCTACGTCGGCAACTACCACCGCTTCCACCGCGCCAACCGCAAGCACTGCTTCCTGACCAGCGGGCAGCCGGACTACTGCGGCCCGCTCAGTCAGCCGGCCGAGGCCGATCGGCTGCTTCGCAACCTGGGCGACGGGACCTTCGGCGACACCACCGTCAGCTCCGGCCTCGGCGCCGACCCGCCGGGGGCCGGCACCGCCCTGGGCGCGATCGCCGACGACTTCAACGGCGACGGCTTCGTCGACCTCTACGTCGCCAACGACCAGATGGCGAACCACCTGTGGCTCAACCAGGGCGACGGCACGTTCATCGAGGATGCGGTCTTCGCGGGCGCCGCGTTCGACCGGGACGGACGCCCGCAAGCCAGCATGGGGGTCGCGGTCGGCGACTTCGACGGCAACGGTGCGCCCGACATCTTCCTCTCCCACCTGGTCCGCGAGCACAACACGCTCTACCTGAATGACGGTGACGGGCTCTTCGACGACCGCAGCCGCGAAGCCGGCCTGATCGAAGCGAGCTGGCCGATGACCGGTTTCGGCGCCGCGAGTCTCGACGTCGACGGCGACGGCGTGCTCGACCTGTACGTCGTGAACGGGGCGGTGCGGCGGATCGAGGTCCAGGTCGAAACCGGCGATCCTCACCCGCTGCGGATGGAGAACCAGCTCTTCCGCGGCCTCGGCGGCGGCCGCTTCGAAACCGTGGCGACGGAGCGCCGGGAGCGGCCGGTCCACGTCGAGGTCAGCCGCGGTCTGGCGGTGGGCGACCTGGACAACGACGGCGATCCCGATCTCGTCATCTCCAACAACGCCGGACCCGCCCGCGTCCTCCTGAACCAGCGCCGGCCGGGAGGCAACTGGGTCGGCCTGCGCCTGGTCGAAGCTGCCCGCGACGACGGACAGGGGCTCGTCGACGTCTACGGCGCACGCGCCCGCCTCGCCGGCGGAGACGGATGGCGGCGAGTTCACACCGACGGCAGCTACGTCGCGGCCCGCGATCCAAGGCTGCTGTTCCCGCTGCCCGGATCCGGCGAGCCGACCGGCGAATCCGTGAACCGCACGGTCGAAGTCCGCTGGCCCGACGGCGCCCTGGAGGAAGTGGCAGTCGAGGCCGGCCGCTACAACGTCCTGAAGCAGGGCGACAGCGCCAGGGAGGGCCCGCCTTGAGCGTCCTTCTCCTCTGCCTCATCTTCGCCAACGTCACGACGGCCGCCGCCCAGGAGTCGCCGCTGAGCGACGACGCTCGCCGGGTGCGAGCCCTGCTCTCGCTCGACGCCGTGCCGGAACCGGCCCTCGACCACCTGAATCCCGAACAACGCGAGCAACTCGCCGCCGACCGCACCGCCGCGGCCGGCGCCCTCGCCGACGCCGCGACGGACGGGCAGGCACAACACGCGGCGAACATCTTCGGCGATCTCTGCCTGCAGTATCTCCACCACGAACTCCACGGCGCCGCCGCCGTGTGCCTGGCGCAGCTCCGCCTGCTGGCGCCGAACGACTTCCAGTGGACCTACTACGAGTTGTTGCTCCACGACACGACCGGCAACCTGGAGCGCGCCCGGCTCGCGGCGCGCGCCGCCCTCGAACTGCGCCCCGACGACACGGCCACCCTGATCCGCGCAGGCGACCTCCACCTCGACGCCGGCGACCTCGACGCGGCCGCGGCAGCCTACGCCCGGGCGCTCGAGGTTCGGCCCGAGAGCGCCGCGGCGCGGTTCGGCCTGGGCCGGGTGGCGATGGACCGGGCCGAGACCGGGCAGGCGATCGCCGCCTTCGAGGAGGTGCTGGCATCGCAGCCGGAAGGAAGCGTCGTCCATCACCACCTGGGAATGGCCCTGCGAGCGAACGGCGACACCGCCCGCGCCCGTGCCGAACTGGCCCAGAACCGTCAGGTCCCGATCGCGATCGCCGATCCCCTCCGCGACCGGCTCCAGATCTACGGCCTGAAGACCGAAGCCCGGTTCGATCGCGCGGTCCGCGCCGCCCGTTCCGGCAGGAACGACGAAGCGATCGCCCTGTACCGGGAACTCCTGGCCGAGGACGACGGCGACCCGGAGATCCACTTCAATCTCGCCCGCTCCCTGATCGAGACCGGCGACCAGGCCGCCGCCGAAGAGCATCTCCGCCGCGCGATCGCGGAGAACCCTGGGCACGGAGCGGCGCACTTCAACCTCGCCCTCCTGCTCGGCCGCACCGGCCGCACCGCCGAGGGCGCGCTGCACCTGGAGAGGGCCGCCGACATCGACCCGGAGAACCTCCAGTGGCGAATGATGCGGGCCCGGGCCCGCGCGGACGCAGGCAATGCCTCCGGCGCCCGCTCCGAGCTCGAGGAGATCGTCCGCCTCGACCCAGGCGCGATCGAAGCGCACCGGTCGCTGGCGGCCATGCTGCTCGAGACGGGCGAGACCGCGCGAGCCGCCGACCACCTGGAGGCCCTGGCGGCACTTACCCCGGACGACCTGCGGGTCCACTTCAACCTCGGCCTGACGCGGTTCGGGACGGGGCAGTTCGCCGCCGCTCGCGAGGCCCTGGAGACCGCGCTCGAGCGTTTCCCCGGCGACCTCGCGGTGAGACACCTGCTCGCCCGCCTCCTCGCGACCAGCCCCGACGCCGCCGTACGCGACGGCGTACGGGCGGTGGAGCTCGCCCGCTCCGTCGTCGACGAGCAACCGGCCCTGGACCACCTGGAAACGCTGGCGATGGCGCTTGCCGAGGCCGGCCGCTTCGAAGAGGCCGTGTCCTGGCAGCAACGGGCCCTGGACCGCGAACGGGAAACCGCGGGCGGCAACTCGCCGCAGCGCCTCGATCGTCTCCGCCTCTACCAGGCAGGCCAACCGCTCCGCGCACCCGGCGGCGGCCCCTAGCGTGTACCTCCGCCTTGTCGCCGCCACCTTCGTGGCAACCCTGGCCTGGAACTGCGGCGGCGCGGACGACCCGGCGGTCGTCACCGCCGGCCCGCAAACATCGCCCGCCACCGCCGAACCGGCCATCTTCGAGGAACGCGCCGCCGCCTCCGGCCTCGACTTCGTCCACCGCAACGGCGCCGGCGGTGCCCACTACCTGCCCGAGATCATGGGCGCCGGCGCCGCGCTGTTCGACTACGACGCCGACGGCGACGTCGATGTCTTCCTGGTTCAGGGCGGACCCGTCTTCGGAGACGGCGCGGGGGATAGCGCGACCTACCGCGACCGCCTGTTCCGCAACGAACTCGTCGAGACAGGCGAACTCGGCTTCGTCGACGTCACGGAAACGTCCGAACTCCGCTCCGACGGCATCGGCATGGGAGTCGCCGCCGGCGACGCGGACGGCGACGGCTGGATCGATCTCTACGTGACCAATCTCGGTTCGAACCGGCTTTGGCGCAACCGGGGCGACGGCCGCTTCGAAGACGTAACGGCACAGGCCGAAGTCGACGACCCCGGTTGGAGCGTGCCCGCCCTCTTCTTCGACCCCGACGGTGACGGCGACCTCGACCTGTTCGTCGGCAACTACCTCGACTTCAACCGCGGCACCCACACGGTCTGCGCCGCGGCGGTCGGGGGCCCGGACTACTGCAGCCCGCGCAGCTTCAGCCCGCAGCCCGACCGCTTCTTCCGCAACCTCGGCAAGGGCACCTACGAGGAGGCGACCGGGCGGACCGGACTCGCCGGCGCCGACGCCTACACCCTCGGCGCCGTGGCCCTCGATGCGGACGGTGATCACCGGCTGGACCTCTACGTCGCCAACGACTGGACGCCGAACCACCTCTGGCTCAACCACAGCGGCCGCTTCGAGGAGGGAGCGCCCATCGCCGGGGTCGCGGTCAACGCCGGCGGCGTCGCCGAAGCCGGCATGGGGGTCGACGCGGCCGACTTCGACGGCGACGGAGACGAGGACCTCTTCCTCGCCCACCTGACCGGAGAGACGAACACGCTCTACCGCAACGAGGGCCGGGGTCTGTTCCGCGACGCCACGCGCGCCGCCGGCCTGGGCCCGCCGAGCGTGCCGTGGACCGGTTTCGGCGCCGCCTGGGTCGACATCGACAACGACTCCCGGCTCGACCTCGTCGTCGTCAACGGCGCGGTGCGGCGGATGGCGAAGCCTGGAGGCCTGACGGACTTCGGCCAGCCCAACCAGGTCTTCCGGAACCTGGGCGACGGCGCCTTCGGAGAGATCTCGGATCGAGCCGGCCCCGCCTTCAACGACGACCTCGTCTCCCGCGGCGCCGCCTTCGGCGACGTCGACAACGACGGCGACACCGACGTCCTGGTCAGCAACAACGGCGGCCCCGCCCAGCTCTTCCTGAACACGATCGGACAGGACCGGTCCTGGATCGGGCTGCGGGTCGTACTTGATTCTCCGGAACGCGACGCGCTCGGCGCCGTCGTCCAGCTCCGGCTCAGCGACGGCCGGACGATCACACGGCGCGTCCGCACCGGCATGAGCTACGCCTCGTCGAGCGACCCCCGGATCCTCTACGGGCTCGCCGAGGCCGACGCCGTCAGCGAGACCCTGGTCCGCTGGCCGGACGACGTCGAGGAGACGTTCGGCGCTCTCGAGCTCCGGCGCTACCACACGCTGCGCCGAGGCGAAGGGGCGGCGCCGTGAGGGACCGGAGTCCGTGGACGCCGACGGCGGTCCTGTTCATCGTGGCCGCTGTCGCTTGTACCGGAGACGACCGCGCAGCGCCGCAGCTTCCGGTCGCGGACCTCGCATCGGCCGACGAAGTGCTCCGGGCGCAGATCGCCGGGCACGAGGAGCGGATCAGGGCTCTCCACGCGGAACGCGCCGCCGCGCCCGAGGTCGCGGCCGCGGTCGGCGAGCTCGGCCGCCTCTACCACGGATTGCAACTCCTCCAGCCCGAAGCCCTCTACCTGCTCGAGAACGCACTCGCCTGTTATCGCGAAGCGCAGCGAATCGACCCGGGCGCATGGCGATGGCCGTATCTCGAGGCGTTCGCGCTGGACGCCCGCGGCGACCTGGAACCAGCCGCGCGGAGGTACCGGGCCGCGCTCGAATCCATGCCGAACCGGGTGACGGTGCTACTCCGCCTCGCGGAAGTCGAACACCGGCTCGGTCGGTCGGCGGCAGCCGAGGCGCTCTGGAGGGAGATTCTCGTTCTCGACCCGGACCAGCCGGCCGCCCACTACGGTCTCGGCCGCATCGCACTCGATGGCGGGGACGCGGCGGCTGCCGCCGCGGCGCTCGAACGGGCGCTCGAACTCGCGCCGACCGCCGGCCGGGTGCACCACGCGCTGGCGCTGGCCCGCCGGGATCTGGGCGACCGGGATCGGGCCGGCTTCCATCTCGAACGGGCGAACGAAACCCCGGCACCCATCGACGACCCACTCGTTCAGAGCCTCGCCCTGCTTCCGTCGGGCAGCCGCGCGACGCTCCAGCGCGGCCTGCTGGCCGTGCAGGCCGGCGCACTGGACGACGCCGTCCAACTGCTCGAGCGCGCGATCGAGGAGGATCCGGCCAACCTGGCCGCGCATCGCAACCTCGCGTTGGCGCTCATCGACGCCGGCCGGCCGGACCAGGCGATCGTCGCGCTCCAGGCCCTGGCGCGGCTCGACCCCGCCGACGCCTGGACCCGACTGGAACTGGGCCGTCTGTTCGCCGCCCGCGGCCGTTTCGACCTGTCTCTCGCGCACCTGGAACGCGCGGTCGAACTCGCTCCCCGCCACAAGCAGGCCCGGGTCGAGCTCGGCCTCGCCCTGGCGCGAGGCGGCAGGCCAAGGGAGGCGCTCCCGCAGTTCGAGGCCGCCCTCGACATCGATCCCTTCTCTACCGAGGTTCATGACCACCAGGCCGTCGTCCTCGCCGCGATGGGCAGACCGGACGAGGGCGCCCGCCTGCTGCGGCAGCGTCTGGCGGTAGCGCCCGGCGACGGCGGAGCGGCCCGCGCCCTGAGCCGCATCCTGCGTCAGCAGCAACGCTTCGACGAAGCCCGCCGGGTGCTGGCAGACGCGTTGGCGACCGCTCCCGGCGACCCGCGGGAAGAGGGCGCGCTGCGCCTGGAGCTTGGGCGCCTCCTCGCCCTGGGAAACCAGCCAGCCCGCGCGCTGACCGAACTCAACCGGGCGAGGCGGCTGGCGCCGGAACTGTTCGAAGCGGCATTCCTGGCCGGCCTGGTCTATGCCGAGCTGGGCCGGCTGGGCGATGCCGACACGGCCCACGCCGCGGCGCTCGAGGCGAGGCCCGACTTCGGCCCGGCCCGGCTTGCCCTGGCGGAGGTACAGGCCCGTCGGGGTGATTGCGACGAGGCGATCGAGACGATCGAGGCGGGACGCCGTCTGACCCCTTCGGACGGCAACTTCGACCGGGCCCTCGACGACCTGCGCGCCTCCTGCGTCCGGACCGGCGCAAGCCAGTAGGGGTACACGCCAATAGAGTCGTGCCCGATCATGTCCCGACCCGGAACCAGCAACAGGCCAGGTGGCCGCTGTTCCTGGCTGCCGACCGTGGCGCTTCTGGCTCCGATGGTCGCCGGCGCCCAGCCATCCGCCGACCGGACCGCCGCCGTCGAGGCGAGTCACGAGCGGATGCTCGAGGCGCTGGAAGCGATCCGCGCGGAGGACCTGGACCGCAACCCCTGGCTCGGCGAGGCGCCGGCCCGGGCCGCGCGTGAGGCGCTCGCCGGGGCCGCCGACGCCCCCGCCGCCACGCGGTTCCGGCTGCTCGTCGAACTGGCGGAGCAGGAACTTCGGCTCGGCGACGAAACCGCCGCCCTGCAGCGTTTCGGCGAGGCCCACGACCTCCTGACCGGTCTGCGCGGGTTGGCGGCCGAACTCGGAAGCGAGGCGACCGAGACCCTGTTCCGGATCGCCGTCGCGTGGTTTCGCTACGGCGAGAGCCGCAACTGCGCGGGGATGCACAACGCGGAGGCGTGCATCCTCCCCATCAGCGGCGAGGCGATTCACCGCGAGCGCGGGGGCTCCGAGCAGGCGGCCCGCTTCCTGCGCGAGTACCTGGCGGCCGTGCCGCCGAACTCCGTCCAGCAGGTCAAGGCCAGGTGGCTGCTGAACCTGGCGCACATGACCCTGGGCGACCATCCGGCGGCGGTCGAGCCGGAGCACCGGCTACCGCTCGCTGCCTTCGGTTCGGAGGCCGACTTCCGCCGCTTTGTCAACGTCGCGCCGGAACTCGGAGTCGACAGCGTCAACCTCTCCGGCGGCGCCGTCGTCGACGACTTCGACGGCGACATCGACCTCGACATCTTCACCACGACCTTCGATCCGGCTGGCTCGCCCCGGCTCTTCCTGAACGACGGGAAGGGCGAGTTCACCGACATCTCAGCCGCGGCGGGGCTGGACCGCCTCTACGGCGGACTGAACGCCGTCCACGGCGACGTCGACAACGACGGCGACCTCGACCTCTTCGTGCTCCGCGGCGCCTGGTTCGGGCCCCACGGCCGCCATCCGAACTCGCTGCTGCTGAACGGGTCGGCCGACGACGGCGAGTCCAGGCCGCCCCTCTTCCGGGACGTCACCTTTCTCTCCGGCCTCGGGGAGACCCGCTATCCCACCCAGACCGCCGCCTGGGCCGACTTCGACAACGACGGCGACCTCGACCTCTTCGTCGGCAACGAGCACAGCCCGGCGGTCGACGCGCCGTCGCAGCTCTTCCGCAACGAGGGGCCGGGCGAAGACGGCGTCGTCCGTTTCCGGGACGTCGCCGCCGAAGCCGGCATGGCCCTCCGCGCCTTCGTCAAGGCGGCGGTGTGGGGGGACTATGACGACGATCGCTTCCCCGACCTCTACGTCTCGGTCCTGGGCGGCCCGAACCGCCTCTACCGCAACCGCGGCGACGGCAGCTTCGAGGATGTCGCGTCCCGGCTCGGCGTCACCGGGCCCCGGCAAAGCTTTCCGGCCTGGTTCTGGGACATCGACAACGACGGCAACCTGGACCTCTTCGTTTCCAGCTACACCGGAGACCGCGGAGGTCTCGGCTTCGTCGCCGCCAGCTACCAGGGCTTTCCCGGTCCCTGGGAGTCGGCGAGGCTCTACCGGGGCGACGGCGAGGGCGGCTTTGAGGACGTGGCCGCGAGGAGCGGGCTCACCCGCCTGCAGCTTCCGATGGGCTCGAACTTCGGCGACCTCGACTACGACGGCTACCTCGACTTCTACCTCGGCACCGGTTACCCGGACTACGAGGCGATCATGCCGAACGTCCTCTACCGGAACCTGGCGGGCCGCCGGTTCGTCGACGTCAGCCTCGCCGCCGGGTTCGGCCACCTTCAGAAGGGCCACGCCGTCGCCTTCGCCGACCTCGACGGCGACGGCGACCTGGACGTGTTCGAGCAGATGGGCGGCGCGTATCCCGGGGACCGCTTCGGCGACGCGCTGTTCCGCAATCCGGGCTTCGGCAATCGCTGGCTGGCGCTCAGGCTGGCGGGAACGGAGAGCAACCGCTCGGCCATCGGCGCCCGCATCCGCGTCGACATCGTGGAGCCGGACGGCGGACGGCGCTCGGTGCACCGTCGGGTGAACGGGGGCGGCAGCTTCGGCGGCAATCCGCTGCGCCAGACGATCGGCCTGGGAAGACCGGCCGCGCTCGAGCGAGTCACGGTGTACTGGCCGGCCACGGACGTCTCGCAGGTCTTCGCCGGCGTCGAGCCGGACCGCCTCTACCGCATCGTCGAGGGGCGAGACGAGCTGGAGGCCGTCGCAGGTCGGCAGTGAGCCCCGGTCCCGCCTCCGAAAGCAGTGGCGCGCCAGCACTCCAAGATGCTGGACGCCAAACCAACATCTTGAATCGAAACGTCCTATTCGACCTCTGTGCGGACCCGATTTGACATTGGGGATGGACTCAGTGAGGATGCCCCGCTTTCTTTATCCGCACCTCATCGAACCAACCAAGGAGGATGATCTCGATGAAGCGATTCTTGGTGGCCGCATTGCTGCTGCTTCTGCCCGTCGGCGCCCTTGCCGACGCGCCGGAAACGGCAACGATCAGCGGTCAGATAGTTGACCCCGGCGGTTCCCCGCTGCCCGGCGTGAGCGTCACGCTGAGCGGCGAGCGCGGGGACAAGTTCGGCATCACCGACGAGAACGGCAGCTACCGGTTCGTCGGCGTGACGCCCGGCGACTACTCGCTGACCGCATCCCTGGAAGGTCTCGGCGAAGCCGCGGCCCAGGTCCGCGCCGTCGCCGGCGACCGCACGTCTCTCGATCTCACCCTCCAGGCGGCGATCGAGGGCGAAGTCACCGTCACCGGCGAGACGCCGATGGTCGACAAGTTCAACGTCACCGCGGGCACCACCGTCGCCGGCGAGATCGGTGAGCAGATCGGCGGCGTTACCCGCACCTACTACGGCATCATCAACGCGCTGCCCGGCGTTACCGCCGACGCGGAGAACGACGACATCCAGCAGACCCGCCCGTCGGTCAACGGCGCTCACTTCGCCGACCAGGGCGTCTTCATCGACGGTGTCGACACCACGTTCGCCAAGTTCGGTGGAAGCCGGGTCCGCGTGCCGACAACGGCGCTGACCGAGGTTTCCATGGAGGCCGGCGGTTCTTCGGCCGAGTACGGCCGTTACGTCGGCTCCGCGACCAACGTGATCGTCAAGTCCGGCACGAACCGGTTCCACGCCGACGCCCTCTGGAACCACCAGCGGATCGACTGGGGCGCCGACTACAAGGACCAGCCTTCGCTCACGGAGCGCACCAACAAGCCCTATCCGGCCGACTGGTTCAGGCGCTGCCACGGCGATGAGCGGGACCAGGGCCGCGGTCTGATTCCCGGCGGCACGGACGGCTCCCGCGAGCTCGAGCCCTGCCGGGCGGGCGGCTCCGAATGGGCCGGCGCCAGCGATGGCTTCGAGGTTTCCTTCGGTGGACCCATCTCGCGCGACAAGTTCTGGTTCTACACCGGCTACAGCGAGTTCGACGACGCGTACTCGGAGCGGCTGGTCGGCGGCGACCCGTACGACATCAGCCTGTTCGACGACACACGGATCGTGAAGCTGAACCTGCAGGCGAGCAACGCCCACTCGATGAATGCTTCCTGGATCGAAACCCCGACGTTCCGGAACTACTTCAACCCGCAGTCCTTCGACTACTGGACACCGACTCCGCACGAGAACGACAGCGATCTGGCGACCGTCAACTGGAACTGGGCGATCTCGTCCAACTGGTTCCTGGAGGCCAAGCTGGCCACGCAGGAGACCCAGGAGAACAAGTACCTGGGTTGCCACAACACCCTGTCCGAGGACAACCCCGACGTCCTGACCGCCGGCGGCATGCCGATCCTCGAGTGGCTCGGCCTGAACCATCTGCCGGAGGTTCCGGCCGAGATGGTCACGACCTGCCTGCAGGCGAAGGCTCTGGACCGCGGTCCGGAGGCGGGCCACTCCGAGCTCGACACCTCGGGCGGCGACGCGAGCTTCCCGCTGCGGTTCCCGTTCAACCCGGACCAGGGTTTCTTCTGGCCGGGCAACAACTACAACGTCTATGTCGACGGTGAGAACCTCGGCGCCTGGCACAACGGCTGGATCCTCTCGGACGGTTTCGGTTTCAACGGCTTCCCCAGGGAACAGGCGAACGTCGGACTGACCCAGTTCGTCGGCGCCAACCACGAGTTGAAGTACGGCATCGACTACCAGGACACGAAGTGGGAGGGGGAGAACGCCCGGACGTCCTTCATGAACGGCTGGGGCTACGACTCCTACAACCCGTTCGGCTACGGCGGCGCCGGCGGTCTGGGCGACGACAGTTGCTCGCTCACCCGCAACGCCGGCACCTCGCCGGACAACCCGCACTGGTCGGGCCTGACGAGCCGCGGCCGCGGCTGCACCTACGTCGACTACAACTCGCCCAAGCTGAGCTGTCTGGGTCCGATCGGCCAGGAGCTCACGCCGATCGAGATCACCAACGTGGACGGCCAGATCCACCGGACGGACTTCGACGAGGGCAATTGCCTCGGCCGGGGTACCGGTGACGCCGAGATGAAGGACACGGCCTTCTACCTGAGGGACCGGTTCACGGTCGGCGACCACTGGACCTTCAACGTCGGCGTGCGCGCCGAGATCCAGGAAGGCTGGAACGACGTTCGCCGCAAGGTCGTGGACGCCACCTACGCCGATCCCCGGTTCAACGCAACCTACGACGTGAAGGGCGACGGCCGCCTGCTGTTCACCGCCAACTGGGGCCAGTATCACGCGATGCTCAACCAGGCCTGGATCGCCGGCGGCGGCGATGTGTCGGGCGGTATGCACGACCTGTGGAACGGCTACGAGGGCTACGAGGTCTGGCTGTTCTGCGACCCGATCGAGGCGATCGTCTTCTGTCCGTCACCGGACCGCCTGGACACCAGGCGAGCCGGCACGGTCGGCGCCCGGATCCCCGGCTACAACTTCGCCTGGAGCACCCTGGTGCCGGGCCTGATGTGGGACGCGGTTCGTCCGTGCCGCGACGGCGAAACCTCCGGCGTGGACTGCGAGATCTGGGACCACAGCGTCGATCCCTACTACCGGGAGGACCTGATCCTCGGTCTCGAGTGGCAGTTCGCCCCGAACTGGGCCCTGGACGTCAAGTACATCGACTGGTCGATGCAGGACATGATGTTCTCCAACACCCAGTTGGACCACAAGGGTCGGAACACGTTCATCACCGGCAACTACCACGACCTGGCGCAGATCGTGACCAACGCGGCCGACGCCCGTGAAGCCAGGGGCATCGAACGGGGACTCAACGACGAGGCCCTGGCCCTCGCCGATCCGGCGAAGAACGGCTATCGCGGTCTGCAGATCCAGCTCAACCGGCGGTTCGCCAACGGCTGGGCGCTCTACAACAACGTCGCGTGGTCGGAAACCGACACGACTGGCGCCGGGGCCTGGTGGAACAACACGAACTCCACGTACCTCGAGAGCCTCAGCGCCGTGCTGACGCAGGAGATCATCGATCTCTGCGACGCCGGCCAGATGGTTCCCGACCGGCGCACCGGGCGCACGGAGCTGTTCCCGATGGACTGCAACCAGGCACTGTCGGAGTGGATCGGCTACCCGGTGTCGATGATCAACCGGCGCGGCCTGAACCAGGCCTACGACCGGACCTGGATCTACAACTCGTTCGGTTTCAAGACCTGGCGCATGGGCAGCCACGACCTGACCCTCTCGGGCCACCTGAGCTTCCAGACCGGAACGCCCTGGGTGCGAAGCGAAGGCGTGTCCATCGTCAACGTCGACCCGAACGATCCGAAGCCGGGTACGCCGAACGACGGCGTCGGCTTCAACCTGCATGCCCCGGGCACGCAGGGACGGTTCACGTCGGACGAGTACACGCTCAACCTGAGCGGTGCCTGGGGCTTCCCCATGGGCTACCGCGAGGTGCGGGGCGAGATCCGGGTCGAGGCGCTGAACGTCACCAACCAGCAGCGGCGACGCTCCTGGGGCGGCGACGGTCAGGTGTATCCGGTGCGGCGCTTCTTCCAGCGTCCGCGTCAGGTGCGCGCCTCGCTGAGGTTCCGCTTCTAGAAGCTGAACCACTCAGAACCCCAGGGCCCCCGCGCCCGGGGTTCAGGGAATCAAGGGGAGAGGGCTTCGGCCCTCTCCCTTTTTCTTTGCCCGGAAACGCCGACTCACACGTTCCGATCCAACCATCTGGATCCACCTCGCTCCAACAGGACGGATCCGCCCCTTCCTTGACATCCGTCCAGCCCGTCATATAGTGCCGTTCTCGTTTTCCCTACAACTTGATCCGAGGAGGAGCTCTATGAAGCGACTCGCAGTGGTCCTGATGTTGCTGGTTCCGTTCGGCGCCTTTGCCGACGCACCGGAAACGGCAACCGTCAGCGGCACGATCGTTGACCCGGGAGGCTCGGCGCTTCCAGGCGTCAGCGTCACCCTGTCCAGTGAGCGCGGCGACAAGTTCGCGATCACGGACGACAACGGCCAGTTCCGGTTCGTCGGCGTCGTGCCTGGCGAGTACAGCCTGAAGGCGGAACTTCAGGGTCTGGGCGAAGCCGCCGCGACCTTCCACGCCGCGGCCGGCGACCGTCAGGATCTCGACCTGACGCTGCAGGCCGCCATCGAGGGTGAGGTCACCGTCACCGGCGAAACGCCCATGGTCGACAAGTTCAACATCACCGCGGGCAGCACCGTGACGTCCGAGATCGGCGAGCAGACCGCCGGGACGACGCGGACCTACTACGGTGTCATCAACGCCCTGCCGGGCGTCACCGCCGACGCGGAGAACGACGACATCCAGCAGACGCGCCCCTCGGTCAACGGCACCCACTTCGCCGACCAGGGCGTCTACATCGACGGCGTCGACACGACGTTCGCCAAGTTCGGCGGCAGCAGGGTCTTCCTGCCGACGACGGCGGTCACCGAAGTGTCGATGGAGGCCGGCGGCGCCTCCGCCGAGTACGGCCGCTACATCGGCTCCTCGACCAACGTCATCGTCAAGTCGGGCACGAACCGGTGGCACGTCGACGCGCTCTGGCAACGCCAGGCGATCGCCTGGGGCGCCGACTACAAGGATCAGCCCTCGATCGCGGAGCGGCAGAACAAGCCGTATCCGGTCGACTGGTTCAGGCGCTGTCACGGCGACGAGCGGGACGCAGGACGCGGACAGATTCCCGCCGGCGACCTGAGTTCGGAGCTGTTCACGACGAACCGCGAGCCCTGCCTGCCCGGCAGTGACGAGTGGGCCGGCGCTTCCGACGGCTATGAGTTCTCTGCCGGCGGCCCGATCCAGCGGGACAAGTTCTGGTTCTTCCTGGGCGTCAGCGAGTTCGATGACGCGTACTCCGAGCGGCTGATCGGCGGCGACCCGTACGACATCAGCCTGTTCAACGACGCGCGCATCTTCAAGCTGAACATGCAGCCGACCGCGAGCCATTCGTTCGCCGCCTCGGCGATCGACACGCCCGCGTTCCGGAACTACTTCCACATCCCGTCCTCGGACTACTGGACGCCGACGCCGCACGAAAACGACAGCGTGCTGTCGACGGTCAACTGGAACTACGCCGTGTCGAGCAACTGGTACCTGGAGGCCAAGATCGCCTTCCAGGAGACCCAGGAGAACAAGTACCTCGCCTGCTACAACAAGCTGGAGCAGGAGAACCCCGAGGTCCTGAGCGTCGACGGCATTCCGATTCTCGAGTGGCTGGCCCAGGACAACTTCCCCAACGCCTCGGCGCGCATGGTGGAGACCTGCCTGCAGGCCAAGTCGCTCGACCGTGGCCCGATCGCCGGTCACAGCGCAACGAACACCTCGGGCGGCGACACCAGCTACCCGCTGCGGTTCCCGTTCATCCCCGAACTGGGCATCTTCTATCCCGGCAACAACTACAACGTGTACCGGGACAACGAGAACCTGCAGGCCTGGCACAACGGCTGGATCCTCTCCGACGGCTTCGGCTTCAACGCGTTCCCGCGCGAACAGGGGAACGTAGGCCTGACCCAGTTCATCGGCGCCAACCACGAGTTGAAGTACGGCCTGGACTACCAGGACACGAAGTGGGAGGGCGAGAACGCCCGCGTTCCGCTCTTCAACGGCTGGGGCTTCGATGCCAGCAACCCCTTCGGGTACTACCAGGCCGGAACGATGGAGGACGATTCGTGTTCCCTGTTGCGTGGCTACACCACGTCGCCTGAGAACCCGAACTTCCTGGGATCGACGACGCGCGGCCGCGGCTGCTACTTCGTCGACTACAACTCGCCGCTCCTGACCTGCGAGGGCAACCACACCGACGGGCTGCCGCACCGGCCGACCCAGATCGAGCGCGTGAACGGCGAGATCGTCCGCACGATCGGCACCTGCGTCGGTCGCGGCAGCGGCGACACGGAGGTTCGGGACATCGGCGTCTACGTTCGGGACCGCTTCACGATCGGCGATCATTGGGTGATCAACCTCGGCCTCCGGGCGGAGACCCAGGAAGCCTGGAACGACGTCCGGCGCCAGGTCGTGGACGACACCTACGTCGACCCGCGGATCAACATCGCCTACGACATCAAGGGGGACGGCGCCCTGTTGCTCAACGCAACCTGGGGTCAGTACCACGCGATGCTCAACCAGGCGTGGATCTCCGGCGGCGACGTGGCTCGACCGAGCATGCACGACCTGTGGAACGGCTACGAGGGCCGGGAAGTCTTCCTCTTCTGCGATGCGGGAGACGTCTTCGGGATGAACCTCCTGAGGTCGATCGGCTACGTCAGCTACGACTGCAACCACCCGTCGCGGCGCGACACGATCCGCAACGGAACAGTTGGCTCGGGGACTCCGGGCTACAACCTGTCGTGGGAACTGGCTCAGCCGGGACTCATGTGGGACGCGGTCCAGGAGGGCTACTACGACTTCGACATCCAGACCTACTACAAGCAGGAGGCCATCATCGGCCTCGAGTGGCAGTTCCGCCCGGACTGGGCGCTGGATGTCAAGTACATCGACTGGCAGTTGCAGGACATGATGTTCTCCAACTTCCAGCTCGATTACCGGGGCCGCAACATCGGCATCACGGAGAACTACCACGATCTCGAGAAGATCGTTCTCGCGTTTGACGACGCGAGAAGGGACAGGTGGGCGGCAGCCGGCTTCGATGAAGCCGACCGTGTAAGCGCTGTCAACCGCGAGGCACTCGCCAACGCGGATCCTGCGAAGAACTCCTACCGGGGTCTGCAGGTCCAGTTGAACCGGCGCTTCGCCGACGGCTGGGCGCTCTACAACAACGTGGCCTGGTCCGAGACGGACACCACCGGCGGAGGCGTCTGGTGGAACAACACGGACAGCGGCTACCTGGAGCTGGCTCACGTGAACCTCAGCGAAGCCCACCTCGACGATTGTCAGGAAAGCCAGTCGGAACCTGATCGCCGTACCGGCAGGACGAGGACGTATCCCGAGGACTGCCACGCACGGCTGTCGCAGTTCATCGGCATGCCGGGGAGCATGATCAACCAGCGCGGTCCGAACCATGTGTACGACCGCACCTGGATCTACAACTCCTTCGGGTTCAAGACCTGGCGGATCGGTAACCAGGATCTGACGCTAGGTGGTCACCTGACCTTCCAGACCGGCACTCCCTGGTACCGGTCCGAAGGCGCCGGCATCAGCGCCACCAAGACCTGCGCGCCGGGCGAAAGGCCCTCGGGGCTGCGGACCTGCCCGCCGATCACTCCGTCCGACCCGACCAGCGACGCGCGGC
This sequence comes from Acidobacteriota bacterium, assembly GCA_028877275.1. GTDB lineage: Bacteria > Acidobacteriota > Thermoanaerobaculia > Multivoradales > Multivoraceae > Multivorans. Next base: position 86,138 of record JAPPFP010000023.1, on the reverse strand, counting down.
CGGGCACGGCGAACGGCGGTATCGGCGTGCGTCTGTTCCCGTCGGGCGCCGAGGGACACCGGACCGCGGATGAGTACACGGTCAACCTGAGCGGCGCATGGGGCTTCCCCATGGGCTACCGGGAAGTTCGTGGCGAACTCCGCGTCGAGGTCCTGAACGCGACGAACCAGCAGCGTCGTCGCGATTGGGACGGTCGTGGCGAGGTCTACCCGGTGCGCCGGTTCTTCCAGCGCCCGCGGACGATCCGGGCCAACATCAAGTTCCGGTTCTAGGCCGGAACGCGAGAGCCTGGGGCTTCGGCCCCGGGTTCAGGGAAATCGAGGGGAGAGGGCTTCGGCTCTCTCCCCTTTCCCGTTCTGCGGCAATGAGCTTCCGGCGGCGGCCCTCCAACGTTCTGGATCCACCTCGCCTTCTTTGACTCGCTCCCGGCCGGGCGTATAGTGGTTCCTCCAACCCAGTCTGCCCCGCCCACCCCGATCCGAGGAGCAGCTCATGAAGCGACTCGCATTGATCCTGATGATGCTGGTTCCTGTCGGCGCTCTCGCCGACGCGCCGGAAACGGCAACCGTTAGCGGCACCATCGTCGACCCGGGGGGCTCTCCCCTGCCCGGCGTAAGCGTCACCCTCTCCAGCGGCCGCGGCGACAAGTTCGCGATCACCGACGCGAACGGCCAGTACCGGTTCGTCGGCGTCGTGCCCGACACGTATGAACTGAAGGCGGAGCTGGAGGGCCTGGGCGAGGCCCAGGCGAACTTCCACGCCGCCGCCGGCGACCGCAAGGCCGTCGACCTCACCCTGCAGGCGGCGGTCGAGGGCGGCGTCGTCGACGTCACCGCCGAAACGCCCATGGTCGACAAGTTCAACGTCACGGCCGGCAGCACGGTGACCTCCGAGATCGGGGAGCAGACGGCCGGCACGACCCGCACCTACTACGGCGTGATCAACGCCCTGCCCGGCGTCACCGCCGACGCGGAGAACGACGACATCCAGCAGACGCGGCCGTCGGTCAACGGCACGCATTTCGCCGACCAGGGCGTCTACGTCGATGGCGTCGACACGACGTTCGCCAAGTTCGGCGGCAGCCGGGTCTTCCTGCCGACCACCGCGCTCACCGAGGTGTCGATGGAGGCCGGCGGGTCCTCCGCCGAGTACGGACGCTACATCGGCTCATCCACCAACGTGATCGTCAAGTCGGGCACCAACCGCTGGCACGCGGATGTCCTCTGGAACCACCAGCGCGTCGACTGGAGCGCCGACTACAAGGACCAGCCCTCGCTGGCGGAACGTCGGAACCGGCCCTACCCGGTCGATTGGTTCAGGCGCTGCCACGGCGACGATCGGGACCAGGGCCGCGGGCAGATTCCGCCCAGCATCGTCGAGGAGGTCTCGACGATCAACCGCGACGCCTGCCTGCCCGGCAGCGACGAGTGGGCCGGTTCCAGCGACGGCTACGAGTTCTCGATGGGCGGTCCTCTCCGGCGGGACAAGTTCTGGTTCTTCCTGGGCGCTTCCGAGTTCGACGACGCCTACTCCGAGCGCCTGCTCGGCGGCGACCCGTACGACGTCAGCCTTTCGCCGACGCCCGCATCCTCAAGCTGAACCTGCAGCCGTCGGCATCGCACTCGTTCGCCGCCTCCGGGATCGACACGCCGGCGTTCCGGAACTACTTCAACTGGCAGTCCTACGACTACTGGACGCCGACGCCGCACGAGAACGACAGCGTCCTCTCCACGGTCAGTTGGAACTGGGCGCTCACCAGCAACTGGTTCCTGGAAGCGAAGATCGCCGACCAGGAGACACAGGAGAACAAGTTCCTCGCCTGCCACGACATGCTCGAGCAGGAGAATCCCGCCGCCCAGGCGGTGGACGGCATACCCATCCTCGAGTGGCTGTCCCAGGACAACTACCGCGAAACTCCGGCGCGCATGATCGAGACCTGCCTGCAGGCGAAATCGCTCGACCGAGGTTCGATCGCCGGTCACACGGCGACGAACACGTCGGGCGGCGACACCAGCTACCCGCTGCGATTCCCCTTCGACCCGAGCAAGGGCATCTTCTACCCCGGCAACAACTACAACGTCTATCGGGACGCCGAGAACCTCTCTTCCTGGCACAACGGCTGGATCCTCTCCGACGGTTTCGGCTTCAACGCCTTCCCGCGCGAACAGGCGAACGCCGGCCTGACCCACTTCGCGGGAGCGAACCACGAGCTCAAGTACGGTTTCGACTACCAAGACACGAAGTGGGAGGGCGAGAACGCCCGCGTGCCCCTGCTCCAGGGCTGGGGCTTCGATCCGACGAACCCGTTCGGCTTCCTCGGCGCCGGGACGATCGCCGACGACACCTGCGCGACGCCGTTCACCCGCACGGGGACTTCGCCGATCCGCGGCCGGACGTGCTACTTCACCGACCACAACTCGACCTTCCTGACCTGTGAAGGCAACGCGCCCGACGGCATGCCCCACCGGCCGACCACGGTCGAGCACGTGAACGGCGAGGTCGTCCGCACGACGGGCACCTGCGTCGGACGCGGCACCGGCGACAGCGAGGTGCGCAACCTCGGCTTCTACGTCCGCGACCGCTTCACGATCGGCGATCACTGGACGGTCAACATGGGCCTTCGGGCCGAGGCCCAGGAAGCCTGGAACGACGTTCGCCGGCAGGTCATCGACGACACCTATGTCGACCCGCGGCTCAACATCACCTACGACATCAAGGGCGACGGCGCCCTGCTGCTCAACGCGAGTTGGGGGCAGTACCACGCGATGCTCAACCAGGCGTGGATCTCGGGCGGAGACTCGAACGTTCCCAGCATGCACGACCTGTGGAACGGCTACGAAGGGCACGAAGTCTTCCTCTTCTGCGACCCAGCCGACATCGCAACCTTCGATTTCCTGCAGTTCCTCGGCTTGACCAACTACGGCTGCAGGGTTCCGCAGCGGAGAGACTCGCTCCACAATGGAACGGTCGGCGCGCCCCTGCCCGGCTACAACCTCTCCTGGGAACTGACGACGCCGGGTCTCATGTGGGATGCCGTTCAGGCCGGCGTCCTGGACTACGACGTACAGACGTACTACAAGCAGGAGGGGATTCTCGGCCTCGAGTGGCAGTTCAAGCCGAACTGGGCCCTCGACGTCAAATACATCGAGTGGCAGTTGCAGGACATGATGTTCTCCAACAACCAGCTCGACCACAAGGGCCGGAACATCGGGGTCACGGAGAACTACCACGACCTGTACGACATCCTGGTCGCGTTCGATGACGCGCGGGCCGAGACCTGGGCAGCGCAGGGCTACGATCCGGCGGAACGCCCGGCGCAATTGAACCGGAACGCCCTGGAGCTGGCCGATCCCGCGAAGAACTCGTTCAAGGGAGTTCAGGTCCAGTTGAACCGCCGCTTCGCGGACGGTTGGGCGCTCTACAACAACCTCGCCTGGGCCAGCACGGACACGACCGGCGCCGGCGCCTGGTGGAACAACACGAACAGCACGTACCTCGAGGCGGCCCACGTCGTGCTGAACCAGCAGAACATCGACAGTTGCCAGGCGGCCCAGACGAGACCCGACCGCCGCACCGGCAGGACACCGCTCCATCCGGAGGACTGCGTCGCCCGCCTGACCGATTGGCTCGGCTACCCGGCGAGCATGATCAACCGGCGTGGCGCCAACGGGACGTACGACCGCGAGTGGATCTGGAACACCTTCGGGTTCAAGACCTGGCGCCTGGGCAACCAGGACCTGACGCTGGGCGGCCACCTGACGTTCCAGACCGGAACGCCCTGGACCACCTCCTCCGGCGCCGGCTACGAGCGGCCTTGCGGGCCGAGGCCCCCCGGCATCCCGACAAGCATCCCGATCTGCCTGCCGGTCGACGTGACGGACGCGAACGCCAACCAGCGCCCAGGTACCTCCAACACGGGCGTCGGTTTCCCCCTCCACCCCTCGGGCACGGAGGGCCGCCGAACCGCGGACGAGTACACAGTCAACCTGAGCGGCGCCTGGGGCTTCCCCATGGGCCTCCGGGACGTCCGCGGGGAACTCCGGGTCGAGGTGCTGAACGCGACGAACCAGCAGCGCCGCCGCTCCTGGAATAGCGCCGGCGAGGTTCTGCCCGTAGGCCGGTTCTTCCAGCGCCCACGGACGGTTCGCGCCAACTTCAAGATCCGGTTCTAGGCCGGGTCGCACGATCCGGTCTTTCGGTCGCCGGATCAGGGAATCAGGGGGAGAGGGCTCCGGCTCTCTCCCCTTTCTCGTTTTCGCTCCATACACTCGGGACGATGCCGCCGACACCCCGCGCGCTCGTCACGATCCTGATCAGCACGGCCGGGATGGTCAACTGCGCCGGCGACCCGGCGATCGGCCCCACCGAGGAACCGGTGGCTTCGCGCACTGCCCTGGCTCCGACGGAACCCGTCGCCTTCCAGGAAGGCGCGGCCGAGGTCGGCCTCGCCTTCCAGCACCGGAACGGCGCCCGCGGCCGCTACCTGCTGCCCGAGATCATGGGCTCCGGCGCGGCGCTGTTCGACGCCGACGGCGACGGCGATCTCGACGCGTATCTGGTCCAGGGAGCCAGCCTGGAGCCCGGCGCAGCCGACGACGACGGCTCCCCCGCCCGAGACCGCCTGTTTCGCAACGAACTGGTCGAGACCGGCGAACTCCGCTTCGTCGACGCTACGGACGACTCGGGCATCGAATCGACCGGCTACGGCATGGGCGTCGCCGCCGGGGACTTCGACGGCGACGGCCGGATCGACCTCTACGTGACGAACCTGGGCTCCAACCGGCTCTGGCGGAGCCTCGGCAGCGGCCGCTTCGAGGACGTGACGGCCGCTGCCGGCGCCGACGATCCCAGGTGGAGCGTCCCGGCCGCCTTCCTCGACTACGACGGCGACGGCATGCTCGACCTGTTCGTCGCCAACTACGTCGACTTCAACCTCGGTAGCCACACCCTCTGCACCTTTGGCAGCGGCGAGCCCGACTACTGCAGCCCGAAGACCTACCGCGCCGAGCCGGATCGTCTGTTCCGCAACCTCAGCGACGGACGCTTCGAGGAGACGACGGACCGCGCCGGCCTCGCCACGGAGTTCGGCAACGGCCTCGGCGCGGTGCCGGCCGATCTCGACCTCGACGGCCGGCTCGACCTCTACATAGCCAACGACGGCACGCCGAACCAGATGTGGATGAACCGCGATGGCGACCGCTTCGAGAACCGGGCCCTGTTCGGGGGTTCGGCGGTCAATCGCCGCGGCGAGGCCGAGGCGGGCATGGGCATAGCCGTAGGCGACATGGACGGGGACGGCGACGAGGATCTCTACGTGACCCACATCACGGGCGAGACGAGCACCCTCTATCTGAATGACGGGGACGGCCTGTTCACGGACGCCGGCATGCCCGCCGGCCTGGACACTCCCAGCCTGCCAATGACCGGTTTCGGCACCGGCTGGTTCGACTTCGACAACGACGGCGACCTCGACCTGCTGGCGGTGAACGGCGCGGTGCGGCGGCTGGACCGCGCCCGGTCCGACGACGCGGCGGCCGCCCGCGCGACGGCCCGGACCGACCACGAGCGTCGCTTCGGGCAGCCGAACCAGCTCTTCCGCAACCTGGGCGACGGCCGCTTCGAGGACGCGTCGCCACTTGGAGGCCCGACCTTCACGGCCTTTGAGGTCTCGCGTGGAGCCGCCTTCGGCGACGTGGACAACGACGGAGACACCGATGTTCTCATCACCAACAACAACGGGCCGGCGCGGCTGTTGCTCAACCTCACGGGTCAGGACAACGGCTGGATCGGCCTTCGCCTGGTCATCGCGGACGGCAAGCGAGACGCCGTCGGAAGCCTGGTCCGGGTGCGACTCACAGGCGGCCGGACGATCACGCGCCGTGTCCGCGCGGCGATGAGCTACGCCTCCTCCAGCGACCCGCGGGTGCTGATCGGGCTCGGGTCGGCGGAAATCGACGACATCCGGGTTTCCTGGCTTGGTGGCGCCGAAGAGTCCTTCGGAGCACTCCCGCCGCTCGCCTACCACGAACTCCGGCAGGGAGAGAGCCGACAATGAACCGCCGCCGGCTCGCAAGCGCGCTACTCGTCATTCTCGCCTGCGGAGCCGCCGAGCGCCTCCCGCTCCCCTCCCGCTACGAAGCCCACGATCCGGCGGTCCGCGGCCAGATCGCGAGCCTGGAGCGCCGGGTCCGCTCGCTCGAGGATGCCGGCGCAACGGACCCCGGGCTCGGCGCCGCGGTCGGCGAGCTCGGCAGGCTCTACCACGGCCTGCAACTGCTGGACAGCCACGCCTTCACGGCGATTGAAGCGGCCGAAGCCTGCTACCGGGAAGCGCAGCGGCTCGACCCGTCCGACCACCGCTGGCCCTACCTCCGCGGTTTCGCCGAGGACACCCGTGGCGATCACGAAGCGGCGGCCGCCTCCTACCGCGCCGCCCTGGCGATCGAACCCGACCTGGTGCCGGCGATCCAGCGCCTCGCCCAATCGGAGCTCGAGCGCGGACGGCCGAACGAGGCGGCCGCGCTGTGGAACCGCGCACTGGAACTCCGGCCCGGGTTCCCGCCGGCCCTCTACGGACTCGGAAGCCTGGCGCTCGAACGCGGCGACACCCGGACGGCGGTCGACTACCTCGAGCGAGCCGTCGCCGCCGAACCAGGCGCCGGCCGCGGACACTACTCGCTCGCCATGGCCTGGCGCCGTCTCGGCGATGAAGACCGTGCGGCGCAGCACTTCGCGCAGGCAAGCCACACCGACTACCCGCTCGACGACCCCCTGATTCGGGAACTCGCCTACCTGCCGGCCGGCAGTGCCGCCCTGGTCCAGCAAGGCCTGATCGCGGTACAGGCCGGCGAGTTCGCCGCCGCGGCGACCGTGTTCGGCCGCGCCGTCGACGCGGATCCGACGAACCTCGAAGCGCGCAAGCACCTGGCGCTGGCTCACGTCGACGCCGGCCAACTCGAGCAGGCCGAAGCCGCCTACGAAGAACTCCTGACGCTCCATCCTGGCGAGGCGTCGGCGCACTTCGAGTTCGGCCAGTTGCTGGCCAACCGCGGAGAGCCGGCCGAGGCGATCAGGCACCTGACCCGGGCGACCGAACTGGCCTCCGACTACAAGCAGGCCCACTACCAGCTCGCCCTGCTCCTCGACCGGGCGGGCCGTCCCCTCGAAGCCCTGCAACGCTACGACCGGGTCCTCGAACTCGATCCCGCCTATGCCGAGGCGTCCACCCGGCGCGCGGCCGCCCTCGCTCTGTCCGGTCGGCCGGCCGAGGCCCTGGACATCCTGAACGCACGCGTCGCCGCCGCGCCGTCGGACGCCGCCGCTCTGCAGGCGCTGAGCGTCGTGCTTAGGCAACAGAACCGGCTGCGGGAAGCCCGGACCGCCCTGGAACGGGGCCTCCGCTCCACGCAGTTCCCCGCCGACGAAGAGGCTCGCCTGCGGACCGAGCTAGGGGGCATTCTGGCCATCGAGAGGCGCCTGGCCGACGCCGCGCGGGAACTCCGTACGGCACAGCAACTCGACCCGACGGAACCCCAGACCAGCTTCGTCCTCGGCATGGTCCTGCTCGACCTCCGACGCCCCGAGGAGGCCGCCCGCGCCTTCGCCGCCGCCCTCGCCGTCCGTCCCGACCTCCTCCTGGCGCGCCTGCGTCTCGCCGCCATCCTGGCTCAGACCGACCGCTGCGACGAAGCCCTGGCCCTTCTCGACGACGGTCGCCGCTTCGCCGCCAACGATCCGGTCTTCGCCCAGGCATCGCGGCAGCTGCGGGCTGCCTGCGCGGAGTAGTAGGTCGAAGCTACGACGAGGTACCACATCGGTGCCGGCCTTACGGCCGGCGCGTTTGCTAGCCGCCTCCGGCGGCAGCCGGCGAGGACGCCGGCGCACCCAGTGTGTGACGCCCAGACGGAATCGTCCAGTCCGCGGTGGCTCGGAGGGAGGGTTCCCAGCGGGCTGGAGGCAAGCGATGCTCGCCATCAACTCATCAACCAACGCCGATGTGAAGCGCAGCCGACCGAAGCGAGCGCTGACTTCACCGCAACCCAGAGAGCGCGCACCCATGTGGCGCGTACCTGCGCCACATGCGTCGCAGGCGTGCGTCCGCTCGCGGACGCACGCCTGCCGCGTCCGATGGGAACCCTCCCTCCGAGCCGCCGCGGACGGTGCCATCCGACGCCGCCACGCGGCACGCGGCGCGCTAGCCAAAGACGATGGCGCGGTTGTCGACGACGAGAACGCGGTGCTCGAGGTGGGCCTGGACCGCGCGGGCGAGGACGACGCGTTCGAGGTCCCTGCCGCGGCGCACCAGGGTGGTCACCGAGTCGCGGTGGCTGACCCGCGTCACGTCCTGTTCGATGATCGGTCCCTGATCGAGTTCGGCCGTCGCGTAGTGGGCGGTGGCGCCGACGACCTTGACGCCGCGCAGGTAGGCCTGACGATAGGGACTGCCTCCCGGAAACGCCGGGAGGAACGAGTGGTGGATGTTGATCACCCGGCTCGGGAAGCACTCCAGGAAGCGAGGTGTGAGGATCTGCATGTAGCGGGCGAGCACAACGAGGTCGACCCGCGCCTCCTCGAGAATCCGGATCATCCGCTCTTCCTGCTCGCTGCGAGTCTCCGGCGTCACCGGCAGGTGGTGGTAAGGCAGCCCGTTGTACTCGGCCTCCGCCGCGTGGTCGGGATGGTTGCTGATGATGCAGACGGGCCGGCCCGGAAGCTCACCCAGCCGCCAGCGGGACAGCAGGTCGTGCAGGCAGTGCGCCGGCTTCGAGGCCAGCACGCCCACCCGCTGTTCCTGGTCCGAGAAGGCGATGCGACTCCTGACCGAGAAGTGATCGCCGATCGCCCACTCCAGCAGCGGCTGAATCGTCTCCCGGTCGAGATCGAAGTGGTCCACCTCGAACTCGAGGCGCTGGAAGAACTTGCCCAGTTCCTCGTCCCGGTGGGTCTCGGACGAGCAGATGATGCCTCCATGCTCGTTCACGAAGCCCGTGACCGTCGCGATGATGCCGATCGCGTCGTCGCAACTCAGCAGCAGGGTCGCCGTCACGTCGTGCGGCTTCGGCAGGGCACCATGTCTGTGCGTGCTCAAACCGCGGGCGAGTCTATAAGGCCAACGCGGTATGATCGTTGTCGCCATGCCAGGCCGAGCGCAGCGAAGGCGATCCGCGATCGTCGCCGGTCCGGCGATCCTGCTCGTCCTCCTGTTCGGGACCCCAGGCGGCGCCCAGACCGCCCAGACACCGGCCGACGGCATCAAGCTGTTCGAAGAGAACGTCCGGCCGGTCCTGGAGCGGAACTGCTACATGTGCCACTCGGACCCGGAACGGGCCGAGAACGGCCTTCTGCTGACAACGAGGGCCGGCCTCCTGCGCGGAGGCGAACGGGGACCGGCGATCTCGACCTCCGAGCCCGCCCTCAGCCTGCTCCTCCACGCGATCGGGTACGACGACGAGCAGTTGCAGATGCCGCCCTCGGGCCGACTGGCCGAGGCGGACCGGGAGCTGATCCGTCAGTGGATACTGCTCGGCGCTCCGTTCGGCGGCGATGAGGACCAACTCACGGAGGTGGCGCCGGCCGGGGACGCCTTCGAGATCACCGACGCCGACCGGGAATGGTGGTCCGTACGGACACTCGAGAGCCCGGATGTGCCCGTGGTCGCGGCCTCGGACTGGCCGCTCAACCCGGTCGACAACTTCCTGCTCGCGAAGATCGAGGCGGCCGGCCTCGAACCGCCGCCGGCGGCCGACCGGCGCACACTGATCCGGCGCGCGAGCTACGACCTGACCGGGCTGCCGCCGACGCTGGAGGAGGTCGAGGCCTTCGAACGGGACAAGCGTCCCGACGCATGGGAGCGCCTGATCGACCGCCTGCTGGCATCCCCCCACTATGGCGAGCGCTGGGGGCGGCACTGGCTCGACCTCGTCCGTTACGCGGAGACGGACGGCTACGAACGCGACCGCAAGAAGCCTTCCGCCTGGCGCTACCGCGACTGGGTGATCGACGCGCTGAACGCGGACATGCCGTATGACGAGTTCCTGACCCATCAGCTCGCCGGCGACGAACTCGACAATCCCACCGCGGCGTCGGTCATCGCCACCGGCTACCTGCGGCTCGGCATCTGGGACGACGAGCCGACCGACACGGAACTCGCCCAGTACGACGATCTGGACTCGGTTCTCGACACGACCTCCCGGGTCATGCTCGGCATGTCGATCGGCTGCGCCCGCTGCCACAACCACCGCGGCGACCCGATCCCGCAGACCGACTACTACCGGATGCTGTCGTTCTTCCGGGGCATCGCCCCCTACAAGGTCGGCGGCGGCAACGAGCCGACGCCGGAGAACTACACGGACTGGATCCCGGCCGATCTCGGAACGGCGTCCGCTGGCGGCCCGCCCGTGGAAGGTCCGCCCGCGAACCTCATCGAGGTCCTGCGGGTCAAGGAGATCGGTCCGGAAGCGCCGCCGACCCACGTCCTGATCCGCGGCAATCCGCACGCGCCGGCCGAGCGGGTCGAACCGGGCTTCCCGCTCATCCTGGGCGACGCCGACCCCGGACTCGCGCCCCCCGCGCCGAACTCGCCCACGACCGGGCGCAGACTCGCCCTGGCCCGCTGGATCGCCAACGACGGCAACCTGCGCACCTCCCGGGTGATGGCGAACCGCCTCTGGCAGTACCACTTCGGCCGCGGCCTTTCACCCACGCCCAACGATCTGGGCCGCTTCGGTCAGGAGGCGACGCACCCGGAACTCCTCGACTGGCTGGCGACGGAGTTCACGGCGCGGGACTGGAGCCTGAAGTCGATGCACCGGCTGCTCATGACCAGCCGCGCCTACCAGATGTCGTCGCGGCCGCCGGAGAACGCACTGCATGTCGATCCGGGCAACGACCTGTTCAGCCGGTTCAACATGAGACGTCTGGCAGCCGAGGAGATCCGGGACTCGGTCCTGGCCGCGACCGGCACGCTGAACCTCGAAGTCGGTGGCCCGAGCGTCTACCCGCCGATGCCGGCGGAGGTGCTGGCCACGGCGTCCCAGCCCGACAAGGCCTGGGGCGAGGCAACCCCCGACGAAGCGGCGCGGCGCAGCATCTACATCCACGTCAAGCGGTCCCTGCTGCACCCGCTGCTGGAAAGTCTCGACATGGCCGACACGGACTCGACCTGCCCGGTCCGCTTTACCACCACCCAACCGACGCAGGCCCTGATGATGCTGAACGGCGATTTCATGAGCGAGCAGGCCACGGCGCTCGCGGAGCGGATCGATCGCGCCGATCGCACGGTTGAAGATCGCGTAACCGAGGCGCTCGAGGCGGTGCTGGCGAGACGGGCCCAACCGGTCGAAGTCGCCCGAGGCGTCGGCCTCATCGAGGAGCTCCAGCGCGAGGAGGGCTTCGACGCCGCCACGGCATTTACCAGCTACTCCCTGTTGTTGTTGAATCTGAACGAGTTCGCGTATCTTGATTGAGAACTGGCTGGACCAGGAAACCCGCCTCGACTGAGGAGCGGAACGATGACCCACGACCCTGAACGCCCCCGCAACACCTTCTGCGGCCGTACCCGGCGCGAGTTTCTCTGGGAAGCCGGCGGCGCCTTCACCTCCGTGGCCCTCGCCGGCATGTTGAGCACTGACGACTTCCTCGGCGCGCAGACCGTTGCCGCCGACGGGGTGACCGCGTGGAAGAACCCGCTCGCCGCCAAGCCACCTCACTTCGACGGTCCGGCCAAGGCGGTCATCTTCCTCTTCATGTACGGCGGCCCCAGCCAGGTCGACACCTTCGACTACAAGCCCGATCTCTACCCGCTCGACGGCAAGACGATCGAGATCAACACGAAGGGCCGGGGAGGCACGCGCAACGAGGGCCGCGTCGTCGGGCCGAAATGGCAGTTCAAGCAGTACGGCGAGTGCGGCAAGTGGGTCTCCGACCTGTTCCCCCACCTCGGCGGCTGCGTCGACGACATCGCCTTCATCCACTCGATGACCGCGGACGCGCCGCTGCACGGCTCGGCCATGCTGCAGATGAACAGCGGCCGCATCCTCTCCGGCAGCCCGGCGCTGGGCTCATGGGTGAACTACGGCCTTGGCACCGAGAACGAGAACCTGCCCGGCTTCGTCGTCATGCTCGACCCCACCGGCGGGCCGATCAGCGGCGCCAAGAACTGGTCGAGCGGCTACATGCCGGCCAGCTATCAGGGCACCGTGATCCGCTCGAGCGGCACGCCGATCCTGTCCCTCGACCCGCCGCCGGGCATGTCGCGTCAGGCGCAGCGCCGGCTGCTCGACAGCCTGCGGGAGTACAACGAGGAACACGCCGAACCGCGCGCCGAAAACAGCGAGCTGGCCGCCCGCATCGCCAGCTACGAACTCGCCTACCGGATGCAGGAGCATGCGCCGGAAGCGGTCGACCTCTCCGGAGAGTCGGAGGAGACGCGCGGCCTCTACGGCCTGGACCAGGAGCGAACGAAGGACTTCGGCCGCCGCTGCCTCCTGGCGCGCCGCCTGGTCGAACGCGGCGTCCGCTTCATCCAGGTCTACTCCGGCGGCAACCACAACGACAACAACTGGGACGCGCACGGCGACCTGGTCAAGAACCACGAGTACCACGCCGGCGGCACCGACAAGCCGATCGCCGGCCTGCTGCGCGACCTGAAGCAGCGCGGCCTCCTCGACAGCACGCTCGTGATCTGGGGCGGCGAGTTCGGCCGCCAGCCCACGGCGGAGTATGCCGAGGGCACCGGCCGCGACCACAACGCGTATGGCTTCACGATGTGGATGGCGGGCGGCGGAATCAAGGGCGGCACGAGCGTCGGCGAGACGGACGAGCTTGGCAACCGGGCCGAGGTCGACCGCTTCCACGTCAAGAACCTCCACGCCACGATCCTGCAGCAGTTGGGCCTCGACCCGAACGCCCTCTCGTACTTCCATGCCGGCCTCGACCAGAAGCTCGTCGGCGTCGAAGGCGCGGCACCGATCCACCAGATCGTCGCCTAGCGGCCGTTGCCGGTGCTAACCCGTTGGGCCGCAGCGGTCGCTTTGTGGGCGTATGCGGCCGCGCCAGCGCCTGGCCAGCAGACGGTGACATTCGAGGCGGAGGGTGCGTCGGAGAGTGACCTGCGGGGGCAACTGGAGCTCCGGGTCGACGGGGAGAGTGTCGAGATCGAGGGCGTCGCGCGGGCGGAGAGCGACTGGCAGACCCTCATCTATGTCGACATGGCCCTGACCACGCCGGGGCCGGTGTTCCAGCTCGCCGAGGTGCTGCTGGAGCAACTCGATCCACTTCTCGCGGTCGGCAGCCTGGAGATCGTGGTGGCGAATCCGCAGGCGCGGACGATTCTGCCGCCGACCCGGGACCGCGACCTCGCGGAGGCCGCGCTGAACCGCCTCGCCACGGGTGAAGAGGCGTCCAGCGCGCTGGTCGACCGACGGCGTCTGTTCGCCAGCGAACGGGACATCGAGTTCTCAAGAGCCCGGCAGCAGGCTGCGGCCGGCAGCGGCGACCGCTTGACCGAACTGGAGGTCGTGCTGGAGCAGATGGCCAGGGACGCGATCCGCGACGAGGCGGCGATGCGTCGAAACCAGATCGACGAGATCGTCTCGTTCCTGGCGGCGCGCGAGGACCTGAGACGCGAAGCGCAGCGCGACGCGGAAACCGCCTCCGGAGAAGCACCTGGCAGCCGCCGACACCTCATCCTGCTGGCCGACGGGCTGGTCGCGGATCCACTCAGCTACTACCTCGAACTCGTGCCCACGGCGGGCTCCCTCGCCGTCGAGGCGGCGACCATGCCCAGCCTTCGCCCGGTGGCCCGCACCGCCGCGGCGTTCGGCTGGACGGCGGCGCCGGTCGCCTTCGCCCCGGACAACGCCGACGGTCCCGCCATCCGTTCGAACGACGTGACCGTCGGCTTCACGCTGCGCTTCAACCGTCCCCGCTCCGGCGCTTCGCAGACGGTCGAGGAGGAACTGGGCCTCTTCGTGCAGCCGGCCGACTGGAGGGTGGCCGCCGACGCCACGGGCGGCGAGCTGCTGCTCAACGAAGTCACCGTCGCGGACTGGATCGAACGGCTCCCCCGTCGCTTCGAGGCGAGTTTCGAACTGTCCGACAGCACCGCGGCTGCCGGCGCGTTCGACCTGAGCGACGGCGCGGGCGAACGGGAGATCAGCGCGCCGACCGTCACTCCCGGAGCGGGTTCGCCGGACGCGGTCGCCGAAGTACGACTGCGGCGCGCCTTCGCAGGAGAGCTCGACAGCGAGTTCGAAGGCGGCGACGCCGGAGTCGAGGTCGTGGCATCCATCCGGATCGAGTCGGCCTCGCCCGAGCGGGTTGTCGGCCGGCTGACAAGCACGATCGTGCCGCCCGCCGGGTCGTCGCCGGCTGACGCTTCGACCTGGAGGGTCAGCACCGGACTCCACCGCGAGGACGGCAGCGTCGTCACCAGCCACGGGGTTCCGTTCAACGCCCCCGGCGAGGAGAATCTCACCTTCGAACGACCGCTCCAGCTTCCGCCAGGAACGGACTCGGCGATCGTCCTGGCTGAGAACCTCCGCGACGGGCGCTGGGGTTACGCGGTCGTCGACTTCCTCGACCTCGTGGAACAGGCCGTGGATTCCGGGGCCACGGCACGCGCCCGGGCGATCAGCCTCCGGCCGGAGAACCCGCTGGACCGGCGCGGCCGCGCGACCTTCGTGGCCGAGGTTCTCGACCCCTTCACCGATCAGGTCGAGCGGGTCGTCTTCTACTTCAACGGCCGGCGGGTCGCGGCCCGCAATCGGGCCCCGTACCGGGCGCGAATCGACCTCGGCCGCGGCGACCGGCTCGGCCGGGTCGAGGCAGTCGCCTTTGACGCCGGGGACCGGGAGCTCGACCGTCATGAACTCCTGGTCAACCAGCCGCCGCACGCTTTCTGGGTCCGCATCACCGAGCCCGAGGAAGGGCCTTTGGCCGGACCGGTGGATGTCGCCGCCGAGGTCAAGCTGCCGCGCGGTGGCCGCCTGCTGGAGATGCGCTTCTTCGTCAAGGACAGGCTCGCGGGGACGGCAGCCGAGGCGCCGTTTCGCCGGGAGGTGCTGGTACCGGTGGGCGATCCCGAGTCCTACCTGAGGGTCGAGGCCCAGTTGACGGACGGACGGATCGCCGAGGACGTCCTGTTCCTGAGCCGTCCAGGGCTATCCGCGCGCATCGGGGTCGAACTCGTCCAGCTCTACGTCGTCGCCACCGACCGCTCGGGGCAGCCCGTCAGGGACCTGACGGCTGGTGACTTCTCCGTCTTCGAGGACGACCGCGCCCAGGAACTCGAGTCCTTCCGGATCGCCTTCGACCTGCCGCTCACGCTGGGGCTGGCGATCGACACCTCGAGCAGCCTCTTCCTGCGCATGCCCGACGTGAAGCGGGCGGCCGTCGAGTTCCTCGATGCGCTCGAGCCGGCACGCGACCGCGCCTTCCTGGTGGGCTTCGGCACCGAGCCGCGACTGGTCCGGGCCGCCACCTACAACCTGAACGCGGTGCGCGGCGGCATCGGGGCGCTCCGGCCGCGTGGCCGGACGGCCGTCTGGGGCGCCCTGTCGCTGGCCCTCGACCAGCTCGAGGGCCTGCGCGGCCGCAAGGCGCTCGTCGTCTTCTACGACGGCGACGACGAGGATTCCGACGCCGCCTTTCGGCAGAGTCTCGAGCAGGCGCGGCGCGCCCGGGTGCCGGTCTACCTGGTCCTGATGAACGACGAAGCGGCGCGCACCGACGGCCGGAGCTTCAGCACCCGTACCTTCGTCAGCAAGCTGGAGCGGATGGCGAAGGCCGGGGGCGGTCGCGTCTACTACGTGCGCCACGACCAGGACCTGGAACCGATCTTCGACTCGATCAGCCGGGAACTCCGCAGCCACTACCTCCTGACCTACTACCCGAAGGAGGAGCCAGGCGGTCCCAACTGGCGCGAAGTCAGCGTGGAACTCGACCGGACAGGTGTCGTGGCGCGAACGATCGAGGGGCGGGAGGTAAGGTAGGAGGAGATGATCCCCACAGGCTCGCGGCGCTGGCTGTTGGCGGCCCTGACTGCGACGCTTGCCGGTACCTCGTCCGGCGCGGCGCAGACACTGAGCCGCGAGTCGGAGATCGTCTTTCAGATTCCGGGCGGGTCCTCTCGGCAGCTCGACCCAACGATGGTCGAAGTGCTGGAGAACGGCGATCTCCGGGAGGTCTCGGCGGTCGAACGGGTCGAGGAGCGGTGGCGAATCGTCGTCTACTTCGATCTGCCGGGCTCGACTCCCGAGGGCGTCGAAGCCGCGGCGGAAGCGATCGGCGAAGCCGCGGACGCCCTGGTGGCGCTGGGCGAGGTCGAGGTCGTCGCCTCCGACCGGATCGTCGAGGTGGTGCTCGGATCCACCGCGGACGCCGCCGAGGTGCGCGGAGCCGTCTCGGCCGTCGGAGCGCAAGCCGGCGACGCGGGAGCCCTGCTGGAGCTGCGCCGTGATCTGCGAGCCGCCGCCGACGCCCGCTCCGGTGATCCGGACGCCGACGGTCTGCGCACGGCGGACCTGCTCGACGGCGTCCTGCTGGAGCTCGACACGTTACGGGCGCAGCGGGAGAACCTGCTCGAAACCCTGGAAGGCGGTTCCTCCGCCAGAGGTCCGCCGCGGGCCCTGATCCTGGTTCGGGACGGCGTGGACCTCTCCGCCGACACCTTCGCGCAACGTCTGCTGGGCGAACCGACCCCCGCGTTCGAGCGCGCCTCCGTCAGCGAACAGAGGCAGCAGCGCAGTCTGGCCCGGACCGTCGCGGCCCTGGGCTGGCGCGCCTACCCCCTTCACGCGGCGCCTGGAGCCGAAGGCGCCGGCGACCTCCTGCCGGGGCGGCTTCAGTCATCACAGGAGGTCGCTCCCGCCAGTGGCGGCCAGGTACTCGCCGACGGCGAAGAGCTGGGCTCGACACTCGAGCTACTGCGGGATTCGTGGCGCATCCGGTACCGCTCGAGGAGCGCGGCGGACGGCGCCACTCATCCGGTCAACGTGCGCGTTGCCGCGGCCGGCGGCCCGCCGACCGAACTCGCCGTACGCAGATGGGCGACCGTCGCCGCGCCGACCGACCTGATCGCCCTGCGCGCGAGCCGGGCTCTCGAAGCCATGAGCCGCGACGGCGACGACTCCACCGTCGGCGCCAGCAACGACCTGACCATTCGCAGCGTCGTGTTGCCGCAGGGCATCCTGTCGACCACCGGCGGCGCGGCCGCGGAGCTGGTGACGCTCGACGGGCTGGCCACGATCGCCGCCACTCCCCCGCCGTCGAGTGCCGCTCTCCGGGTCACGGTCTACGGCCGCGGCCTGGATGCGCCCCCCTTCCTGCTCCATCGCTCGGGAACCGGAGACGACCTCGACGGCGGCGTCTGGCGTTTCCGAACCCTCTTCGACCTGCCGACGGCCATCGACGAACTCATCGTGATGGTCGAGGACCTGAGGAACGACCGATGGCGCGTCGCCTTTCTCGAACCGGGCTCGAGCCCTCTTGACGACCGAAGCGATGCCGAGTTGCTCGCGCCGGGCGGAGGCGGGCAGACCGAAGCCGAGATCCTGGCGCAGGCGGAGGCGGCCGCCCGACGCGCTGGCTGGGCCGGCGACGCCGTGCCGGGCAGCCGTCGCGATACCCTGGCCGACGACGCACCGGTAGCAAGCCTCGTGCGCCTCCTGCCGCCGCGCGGCCTGAGGTCCGGCCTCAGCGGAAAGCGGTCCTTCGGCACGATCACGACGAGCACGGTCGTCCGCCGGGTCGAGTTCTACCTCGACGACGAACTGGTCTTCGACGACCGCAGGAAGCCCTTCGAGACGAGGATCGACCTGGGACCGGAAGCGGTGCCCCACACGGTCCGGATCGTGGCCTACGACCGGGCGGACCGGTGGCTGAGCGAGGACGAACTGACGATCAACCAACGGCAGGCAAAGACCGATGTCGGCATCGCGTCGGTCGAAGCCCAGGCAGGCGGCCGCTATGCCATCGAGGCGCAGGTGGAGCTGGCGGGGGGCAGGCTCCTCGATCGCGTGGAGTTCTACCGAAACGACCGCCTCTCCGCCACGATGACCCGGCCTCCGTTCCGAACCGTCCTGCCGGGGCCCGCGCTGCCGGGCGCCGACTTCGCTCGCGTCGCCGTCTACTTCGACGACGGCACGATGATCGAGGACGTGGAGTTCCTCTCATCCGACACGCCCATCGCCGAGACGACCGTCAACCTCGTCGAGGTCTACGTGGTGGTCAACGACGAGCAGGGGAAACCTATCAAGACCCTGACGCGGGAGGACTTCGTGCTGAGCGCGGGCCGCCGTGAGATCCCGATCGAGCGCTTCGCGATCGCCGAGGACGTGCCGCTGGTCCTGGGCCTGGCGGTCGACAGCTCTACCAGCATGGCCCCGCTGATGGCCGACACGCGCCGGGCGGCCGCACGCTTCCTGGGGAACACCCTGACCAAGATCGACCAGGCGTTCCTGGTCGACTTCGACACGCGTCCGCGCCTGATCTCGGACACGACGAGCCGGGTCAGGGACCTGATCGGCAGCCTGAAGAACCTGCGCGCGGACGGTCAGACGGCGCTCTACGACGCGATGGAGTTCTGTCTCGTCCATCTCGCCCGGGACCAGGGCCGCCGCGCCCTGGTCGTGCTGACGGACGGCGACGACTACGGCAGCCAGGCCAGTTACCGGCGGACGTTCAGGACCGCCGGCAACTCGGGGCTGCCGATCTACGTGATCAACATGGTCCTCGGCGAGGATCCGTGGGGGCGCGGGCCACGGAAGCTCGACATGGAAGCAATCTCCAAGGCGAGCGGTGGCCGGGTGTACTACGTCGGCGGCATGGACGCCGTGCTCTGGGCCTACGACCACATCGGCGAAGAGCTTCGGAGCCAGTACATGCTCGGCTACTCGACCAGCGAACCGCTGACGCCGTCCGAAGTCCAGTCCATCAAGGTCGAGCTGCGGTCCAGGCGGCCCGACCTCGAGGTACGGATCGCCGTCGGGCGCGGCCGCGGTTGAGCCGCATGGATCCGGCCGCCTAGGGCTCGGCGATCACCGGGTTCTCGAGCACCCCCAACCCGTCGATCTCGATCCGCACCGTGTCGCCGGCGACCAGGAACTTCGGCGGCTTGAAGGCGAGGCCCACGCCCGCCGGCGTACCGGTGCTCACGACGTCGCCGGGTTCGAGGGTACACATGGTCGAGATGGTCTCGACCAGCTTCGGACAGTTGAAAACGAGCTCCCGGGTGTTCGAATCCTGGCGCAGTTCGCCGTTGACCCAGGTGCGGATGCCGAGGTCGTTCGGATCCTCGACTTCGTCGGCGGTCACCAGGTACGGTCCCATGGGACCGTGGGTGTCCCAGCCCTTGCCGAGGATCATCGTCGGCGACCGCCGCTGCCAGTCCCGAACGGATACATCGTTGACGATCGTGTAGCCCGCGATCGCTCCGGCGGCGTCTCTCGCGGCGACGCCCCGGCAACGCCGGCCGATGACGAAGGCGAACTCGCCCTCGTAGTCGACCGCCGAGGACGCGCGCGGGATGTGGATCGCGCCGCCCGGCCGGTTGACGCAGGTCACCTGCTTGTTGAACACGGTCGGGAACTCGGGGAGCTGCTGGCCGGTCTCGGCAGCGTGGTCGGCATAGTTGAGCCCGATGGCGAAGAACTTCCGCGGCTTGGGGACCGGGGCCAGCAACGTCTGTTCGGCGAGCGGCACACGGCCGGCGCCGGAGTCGACGGCCCGACGGGCCGCGTCCATCGCTTCGTCGCCGGCAGCCAGGAAGCGGCACATGCCGCGCGGCAGATCGGGCGCGGCGACACTCAGATCGACGACCGTCTCCTCGTCCGCGAGCACGCCGATCGCGGACCGGCCGTCGCGCAGCAGGGACAGGAGCTTCATGGGCCGGCCTCCCTCGGAGCGACATCCGGCAACGCGAGCGCGATGATCCCCGTTTCACCCTCGCCTTCCTCCGTGCCGGTAACCGCCAGCGCAATGTACTGCCGTCCGCCGATCGCGTAGGACATCGGCGTCCCGCTCGGGGACGCGTCGAGCTCGATCTCGTGGATCACCTCTCCCGTCTTCTTGTCGTGCGCCCGAAGAACGGAGACCTCGCCGCCGCCATCGCCGCCGGTCAACCCCGGGGCGCCGCCCTGGGCCAGGAAGAGCAGCGTCTTCGTCAGCAGCGGACCGGCGGCGGGCGGACCGCCGAGGGGACCCGGATCCTCGCCCGTGATCTCCATCACCTGCTGTCGCGGCCCGTCACCCAGGGGTCTCATCCAGGCGTGCTCGCCCGTGTTCAGGTCGATCGCCGTCATCCGGCCGTACGGCGGCCGGGTCAGGGGCAGACCCTCAGGACCCTGCAGGAAGAAGCTCTCGATGCCGCTCATGCCGCGCACGTAGCGGAAGTTCGAGCGGGCGCCGTCGGGCTCGACCAGCTTGACCACCATCGGCCCCGTGAACGACGGGATGTAGATCGTGGACGTTTCGGGATCGACCGCCGCGCCGTACCAGTTCGCGCCCCCGCCCCAGCCCGGCAACAGCAGGGTCCCCTGGAGCGACGGCGGCGTGAACAGCGGTCCGGCAACCCACTTGTCGCGGATCGCCTTGGCCGCCTCGTGGAGTTCGGGAGTGAACGAGATGAGCATGTCGTCGCTCTCGAAGCCCTGGTGCTCGTAGGGCGCTGGCCTGGTCGGGAACGGCTGGGTCGGCGAGGTGCGCTCACCGGGGACGTCGGTCTGCGGCACCGGCCGCTCCTCGATCGGCCACACGTGTTCGCCGGTCGCGCGGTCGAACACGTAGATGAAGCCCTGCTTCGTGATCTGGGCGACCGCCTTGATCTCCCTGCCGTCGACCGTGATGTCGACCAGGTTCGGCGCCGCCGGCACGTCGTAGTCCCACAGGCCATGGTGGACGAACTGGAAGTGCCACACCTTCTCGCCCGTGTCGGCGTCGAGACAGACCAGGCTTTCCGCGTAGAGGTTGTCGCCAAGGCGATGGCCGCCGTACCAGTCGTTCGTCGGCGTGCCCGTCGGCAGGTAGACATAGCCCAGCTCCGGGTCGCCGCTCATCAGCGACCAGACGTTCGTGTTGCCGCTGTAGGTCCAGGAGTCGTCCTCCCAGGTCTCCACGCCCGGTTCGTCGCCCTGGGGAATCGTGTGGAAGATCCACTTCTGCTCGCCGGTGCGGACGTCGAAGCCCCGAACGTGGCCGGGCGGCATCTCCTTCCGGGTCGGACCGTCGAAGATCGACGAGCCGACGACCACGGTGTCGCCGATGATCATCGGCGCCGAGATGACCGAGTAGATGCGGCGCTGCACCGGCCTGCCGAGGCCCTCCGTCAGATCGACCTTTCCGCCCTCGCCGAAGCCGCCGACCGGCTCGCCGGTGTGCGCGTCGATCGCCCACAGGTACGCCTGATTGGTCGGCATCAGGATCCTGGCCTGTTCGCCGTCCGTCCAGTAGCCGACGCCGCGGTGGTTGTAGCCGAGGTTCGTGGGCCGGCTGGCGCGCCAGTCCTCGGTGTCGAACACCCACTTCTGCTCACCGGTCTCGCCGTCGATCGCTGCAACCTGGCCGAAGGAGGTCGACACATAGAGCGTGCCGCCGACCATGAGGGGCGTCACCTTGTAGGGGCCAGGCCAGAGGATCCGGTGCCGTTCCGCCAGCTCGGCGTTGTCCGGAGAATCCCAACCCCAGATCACCTCGAGATCGGCGACGTTGTCCCGGTCGATCTGGTCGAGCGCGGTGTACTTCGTGCTGCCGTAGTCGCCGCCGTAGGACGGCCAGTTGCCGTCGCCAACGCCGTGCTGGGCCCAGGCCGTTGCCGAAGCAAGGACCAGCAACGCCGGCATCAGCGTCGACGTCGCGAGTCTTCGTTGTGATCTCGTCAAGGGTTCTCCTTCGGTCGTTGCGCGGCCGCGCGATCATAGCCGCCTGAGGAGACGTGCGAGGCCGAAGGACTCGCTCCGCCGCCTCCTTTCTGTACGGTGACAAACGCCCCGGGTTCACCCGCTTGCCATATGCTTGGCACTCACCGACCGACCGTTCGGACGCTACGACGACCAACCCGATGCGCACCGCCACCGTGATCGCTTCGGCGATGGCCGCGCTCCTGGCGCTGGCGCCGGCCTCGGGCACGGGTCAGGACGCGACCAGCGATCCGCGGCTGCCGGAAGCCTCGCGGCGGCTCCAGCAGTACATTCGCATCGATACGACGAACCCGCCGGGCAACGAGAGCGCGGCGGTCGCCTTCTTCGCGGACATCTTCGAGCGCGAGGGGATCCCCTACGAGACCGTGGAGCCCGAACCCGGCCGCGGCAGCATCTGGGCACGGCTGGAAGGGGGTCAGGCCCCGGGCATCATCCTGCTCCACCACATCGACGTCGTGCCCGCCGACCCGCGGTTCTGGAAGCACGATCCGCTCTCCGGAACCTACGAGAACGGATACCTCAACGGTCGCGGGGCCCTCGACACGAAGGGCCTCGGCATCATGCACCTGGAGGCGTTCCTCGCCCTCGCCCGTTCGGGGGTGCCCCTCGAACGCGACGTCGTCTTCCTGGCCACGGCGGACGAGGAGGCGGGCGGGCGGCTCGGCGCCGGCTGGATCGTGCGCAACCGGCCGGACCTGCTGGACGGGGTCGGTCTCGTGCTGAACGAGGGCGGAAGCGGGCGGATCCTGGGCAACCGCGTGGTGTTCAGCGTCGAGGTGACGCAGAAGGTGCCAATGTGGCTGCGGCTGAACGCGGTCGGACCCGCCGGCCACGGATCGAGCCCCTCGACCCGCAGCGCGGTGACCGACCTGATCGAGGCGCTCGAACGGCTCCGCCAGGATCCGTTCGCTCCCCGCATCGTGCCCGCGGTCGGCGACTTCTTCCGCGACCTGGCCGAACTCGAGTCCGCCGCCGCCGACCTGGCCGACCCCGAGGGCCTGATCGCGCAACCTGAGCGCCTCGCCGCCCTGCACCGGACGAACCCGATGCTCCACGCGCTCACCCGGAACACCTGCGCCGTCACGAGGCTCAAGGCGTCGAGCAAGATCAACGTCGTGGCCCCCGCGGCGACCGCGGAACTGGACTGCCGGCTGCTTCCCGACCAGGGGCCCCGCGCGTTCATCCACGAGCTGAGAAAGCGGCTCGACCAGCCGTCCATCTCGATCGAGGTCCTGATGTCCTTCGCGCCGGCCGTCTCCTCGACCGATACGGACCTCTACCGCGCCATCGAAGCCGTCACCGCGCGCCGCTTCCCCGGCTCCACCGTCCTGCCGGCGGTCACCGCGGGATTCACCGACAGCCACTTCTTCCGCGACCTCGGCATCGTCGCCTACGGCTTCTCGCCGGCCGTCATTCCGGGCGCCGACCAGGGAGGCGTCCACGGCAACAACGAGCGGATCTCCGTCCAGAACGTCGAGCGCGGCTGGCGCACCATGCTGGACCTCCTGGAGACGATCGCCGTCGCACCCAACCGACGCCGGAGCGCGCCGGGCGCCGTCACGCCGACCGGCGGCCAGGACTGAACCACCATGAAGACCCGATCCACCGCCTTCCTCGCCCTCGCCTTCCCTCTCCTCCTCGCCTGCGCCGCCGAACCGTCCGACCCCTTCCTGGTCCAGACTGACGCCGGCCCCGTCCAGGGCTTCGCCCCCGAAAGCAGCGACGACATCGCCGTCTTTCTCGGCATCCCCTTCGCGCAGGCGCCCGAGGGCCACCTGCGCTGGCGTCCGCCCGTAGCCGTCGAACCCTGGACGGAGCCTCTCCAGGCCAACGAGTACCGTCCCATCTGCCCCCAGGGGCGCGCGCAACTCCCGCAGAGCGAGGATTGCCTGTACCTGAACGTTTGGACGGCGGCCGAGCGCTCCGACTCGGACGCGATGCCGGTCATGGTCTGGATCCACGGCGGCGGCTTCCGCGCCGGAAACGGCCGGCTCGGCGAAGCTCCAGCGACGGGCCGCGGCGCCGGTCTGGCAAGCCGTGGCGTCGTCGTCGTCAGCATCCAGTACCGGCTGGGCGCCCTCGGCTTCTTCGCCCATCCCGCCCTGGCCGCCGAAGCCGCGGCTTCCGGCGAGCCCGAGGGCAGCCACGGCGTGCTCGACATGATCGCCGCCCTCGAATGGGTGCAGCAGAACGCCGCGGCCTTCGGCGGCGATGCGGACCGCGTGACGATCTTCGGCGTCTCGGCCGGCGGGATGGCCGTGAACACGCTGATGAGCACGCCAGCGTCCGCCGGCCTGTTCCACCGGGCGATCGCCCAGAGCGGCTACGGCACCTGGCGGTTGCCTCACCTCAGCGAGGCCCGGTGGGGGCTGCCCTCGGCACGCGACCACGGCGCGGCGCTGTTCGCCGGGGCCGGCTTCGCCCTCGGCGACGAGCCGTCCGCGGACGATCTGCGCAGCGTTCCGTTCGAGGACCTCAACGCCCTCGGCACCGGCTTCTGGGTGCCGATCACGGGCACCGTGCTCCCGGACGAGCCCGGCATCGTCTTCGCCCGGGGCGAGCAGCACGACGTGCCCTACATCACCGGCGGCAACAGCTTCGAAGGAACGATCTTCCGCGCCTTCGCCATGGCGCCCGACGACTTCTTCACTACGTTCGGCCAGCGTGAGCAAAAGGCCCGCAACCTGTACGGAGCGGACGGTGAGACCGAGGAAGACACCGAGCGCATTGCCGCCGCCACCCTCTTCGGCGATCAGCGCTACGTGATCTCCGCCCGCTACCTGGCTGCACAGATGAAGAACGTCTCCTCGCCGGCGCGCACCTACTACTTCCGGTTCGTCCCCGAAGCGCAGCGCGAGACGTTCCCCGGCGCGCCCCACGGTTCGGAGGTGTCCTACGCCTTCGGCGACCCGGGCGTCCCGGACTCCGAGCGCTACCCCGGCGCGGACGGCGAAGCCCTCGCCGACTCGATGGCCGGCTACTGGACCCGCTTCGCCGCCACCGGCGACCCGAACGGCGACGGCGCCCCGGAATGGCCGGAGTACGACGAGGAGAGCGACACCTGGATGGTGCTCGACGCCCCGGAGCCGGAGGCAACGCCGGGCGTGCTGAAGGACAAGCTCGACCTGCTGGAGGCCGTGTACCTGGAGCGAGTCGGCGGGGAGTAGCGCCAGTGCCGCGTCTCACCGTCCTGCTCTGGGCGGCCGCGCAACTCGCCCCTGCGGCCGCGCTGGCGGCTCAGGGCCCGGAAGCGGACGACGACCTCGGCAGGCAGGCCTTCCTCCGCTACTGCCGGGAGTGCCACGGCGAAGACGGCGACGGTCTGGGCAAGTTCAGCTACACCACGGGCGAACGGCCCCGCAGCTTCCAGTCGGGCCGGTTCAAGCTGGCGACCACCGAGAACGCGATCCCCTCGGACCAGGACCTGGAGGAGCTCATCCGCCGCGGCATGCCGGGCACCGGCATGTCCGCGTGGGGCCAGGTTCCCGACGCCGAGATCGAGGCGATGGCCCGCTACGTGCGCGGTTTCAGCCTGGACGCCATCCGCGGCGAACTCGACCGGGCGGTCGCCGCGGGCGAGTTGAGCGCCGCGGAGGCCGACGCGGAGTTCGCGAGGCGAACGGTCCCGGGTCCGGCGATCGAGATACCGCCCGAGCCTCCCTTCGACGACGAACGACGCGCGCGGGGCGAACGGATCTACCTGGAAGCCTGCGCTTCCTGCCACGGCCCGAACGGCAGGCGGCTTCGCAACGACCCGATGCCCGACTTCGAGGGCAACCACACCCTGCCGACCAACATCGTCGGCGGGGTCTTCAAGGGCGGAAAGGGCAGCGCCGACATCTACAGCCGTCTCTATCTCGGCATGGACGGCACGGCGATGCCGGGCTACCGCGACGCGTACAGCCCGGACGAGCTCTGGGATCTCGTTCGGACCGTCGAGCGGATCATCGCCGAGGACGGCCTGGGCCAGCCGGAAGACGAGGCGGCGATGGCGGCGGCCGCGACAGCGGCGAGGGACGCCAGTTCGATCTTCGACCAGCCGGGCGACGAGGTGGTCACCAACAACGTCAACCGCGACACGTCGCCGATCCTGTTGGGCGTAGGTGGGGTGCTGCTGCTTCTGGTGATCGCGGGGTCGGCGCTGTTGACGAGCCGCCGATAGCGATACGGGCTCGCCGCTTCGCGGCATCGCGCCTGATGCCGGCCAGAAGGCCGGCGCACCCAGGGTTTGCTCAGTGGCTGGCGCGGAAGTCCAGCATGTAGTCGCGCAGGCGTTGGACGCCTTCGACGGGCATCGCGTTGTAGGCGGAGATACGGAAGCCGCCGACTGAACGGTGGCCCTTGATCGAGACGAGATCCAGCTCGGCCGCGCCCGCCACGAAGGCCTCTTCCAGACCGGCGCGGCGCAGCCTGAAGGTCACGTTCATGCGCGAACGACACTCGCGCTCGGCATGGGCGATGAAGAACTCGCCGCCGTCCCGGTCCAGTACGTCGTAGATCAGCCCGCTCTTTGCCGCCGCCCGCTCAGCCGCGGCCCCCAGACCGCCGACCTCGTCGCGCAGCCAACGCGTGATGAGCAGGAAGACGTACACGCCGAAGACGTTCGGGGTGTTGAGGCGCGAGCCCTTCTCCGCCTGAAGCCGGTAGCTGAGCATCGAGTGCACGTCGTCGCCGCACCGTTCGAGAACCTTGTCCGAGACGATGACCACGGTCAGCCCGGCGGGACCGGCGTTCTTCTGGGCACAGGCGTAGAGCAGGCCGTGTTCGCCCACGTCGACCGGGGCCGAGAGAAAGTCCGACGACGCGTCGCACACCAGGGGCGCGGCGCCGACCGCGGGCGGACGGCGGAACTGGACACCCTGGATCGTCTCGTTCGACGTGTAGTAGACGTAGGCCGAGGCCGGCGGCAGATCGAGCTCTCCGTCGTTCGGCACCCGCACGAAGTTGTCGGCCTTTCCGTCCCAGGCGACGTGGACCCTGCCCTCGCGCCGCGCTTCGACGGCGGCCTTGCCGCCCCACGATCCGGTCAGGATGTAACTCGCCGGCAGGTCCTGACCGCGCAGCAGATTGATCGGGACCATCGAGAACTGCAGCGAGGCCCCGCCTTGCAGGAAGAGCACCCGGTAGTCGGCCGGAATGGCAAGCAGCTCGCGCAGGTTGGCTTCCGCTTCCTTGAGAATCGCGTCGAACGCCGCCGAGCGGTGACTGATCTCCAGCACGGAACTGCCGGCGCCCGGCAGCGCCAGCAGATCGCGCTGGATCTCCCGGAGGACCGGCAACGGCAGCACCGCCGGACCCGGCGAGAAGTTGAAGACACGCTGCTCCGGCGCCTGCTGCGCGGAGGTCTGGCGATCGAGCGTCAGGGTCATGGCAAGAGTCCGTGTAATGGCCGAACCGGGGCCGGTCGGCGAGCGCGAATCGTACCGACATTCCGCGTTGTACGCTTCCCCGCATGACGATCGCGGATCCAGCGCAGGCCTCCCCAGGCAGCACGGCGTTTCACCACACCGCCTGCACGCTCGACTGCCCCGACTCCTGCTCGCTCGAGGTGGAGGTCGCGGACGGACGCGTCACCAAGGTGCGGGCAGCGCCACCGGAAGTCGCGCATCCGCTGACCGGCGGCTTCATCTGCTCCAAGGTCGGACGGATCTCGCGCCACCTGTACGGCGAGGATCGCGTGCTCCATCCGGCGCTGCGAGACGGCGCCAAGGGCACCGGCGACTTCCGGCGGATCTCCTGGGAGGAGGCCCTCCACCTGATCGTCGAACGGATGATCGAGGCGAAGACCGCCTTCGGCGGGGAGTCCGTGCTGCCGCTCAGCTACGGCGGCTCGAACGGCCTGCTCACGCAGGACACCGCCGACGCGATCCTGTTCCGTCGCTTCGGGGCTTCCCAGCTCGCACGCACCGTCTGCGCGGCGCCCAGCACCGCGGCCGCGCTCGGCCTCTACGGCAAGATGGCCGGCGTCGCGCTCGAGGACTACGAACACGCACACCTGGCGATCGTGTGGGGCGCCAACCCCTCCTCCACCGGCATCCACCTGGTGCCGATCCTGCGCGCCGCCCGGGCTCGCGGCGGCAAGCTGGTCGTCGTCGATCCTCGACGCACGCCGCTGGCGAAGCAGGCCGACCTCCACCTTCAGCCCCGGCCGGGTACCGACCTGTGCCTGGCCCTGGCGCTTCACCGCGAGTTCTTCCACCGCGGCGCTGCGGACCTCGAGTTCCTGGCCGAACACGCGACCGGTGTCGACGACCTGCGCCGGCGGGCCGAGCCCTGGACCTTCGAGCGCGCCGCCGAGGTCACCGGCGTCCCGGCGCGCGACATCGCCCGGTGCTACGAGTGGTACAACACCTCCTCACCGGCCGTCATCCGTTGTGGCTGGGGCGTCGAGCGCAACCGGAACGGCGGATCGGCGGTCGCGGCGATCCTCGCCCTGCCCGCCGTGGCCGGGAAGTTCAAGGTTCGCGCCGGCGGCTACACGATGAGCAACGGCGCCGCCTTCCGCGACGTGGGCCGGCGCGAGCCGTCGCCGGGCACGCGGATCGTGAACATGAACCACGTCGGCAGGGTGCTGACCGACCCGGACGCCAACTCCGGACCACCCGTCCAGGTCCTCTTCGTCTACAACGCGAATCCGCTCGCGACGCTGCCGAACCAGGAGCTCGTCCGCCGCGGTCTGAAGCGGGAGGACCTGTTCACCGTCGTCTTCGACCAGGTGATGACGGACACCGCCGCCTATGCCGACCTGGTGCTGCCGGCGACGACCTTCCTCGAACACGACGACCTGGCGATGGGCTACGGAGCGATGGTGCTCCACGACACGAAGCCGGTGGCGCAGCCGGTGGGCGAGGCCCGCTCCAACCTCCGGGTGTTCGGCGCACTGGCCGACCGACTCGGACTCCTGCGTGACGATGACCCCCGCTCGGAGGCGGAGTGGCGGCAGGCGGTGCTGGGCCGGCGGCGGCAACGGCGGCTCGCGAACGAGGGCCTGGTGCTGCCGGAGACCGGGCGCCGTCCGATCCAGTTCGTCGACGTCTTCCCCCACACTGCCGACCGCAAGGTTCATCTCTGCCCGCCCTCGCTCGAGACCGAATCGGCCCGCGGGCTCTACGCCTTTCACGCCGAGCCGGGCGGTGGACGGTACCCGCTGGCGCTCATCTCTCCCTCCGTGCCGCAGACGGTGAGTTCCACCTTCGGCCAGTTGCGCCGCGGCCAGGTGCCGCTCGAGATGCACCCGGAGGACGCCGCCGCGCGTGGACTGGGCGGCGACAAACCGCGAGTGCGCGTGTTCAACGACTACGGCGAAGTCCGCTGCCGCGTCCGCCTCAACGCGGACCTCAAGCCCGGGGTCGCCCTGTTGCCCAAGGGGGTCTGGGCAAGAAGCACGGAATCGGGAACGAACGCCTGCGCCCTCGCGCCGGACACCTTGACCGACATCGGGGCGGGCGCCTGCTTCAACGACGCCAGGGTCGAGGTCGAGGCGCTGTCCGATGTGTCGGCCCGCCGACCTTGAGCCGAAGCGTGAAGTCGCAAGCCGGAGCCCCGGTCGTCGCCGCCGCGCTGGCGTGCGCGACAGGACTGCCTGCCGCCACGCTCGCCGGCGACGACGGGGCCACGGAGGATGCCGTGTCGTCACCGTCCAGGATCGTCATCGCCCACCGCGGCGCCAGCGGCTACCTGCCCGAGCACACGCTGCCGGCCTACGCCCTCGCCCACGGCATGGGGGCCGACTACATCGAGCCCGACCTCGTCCTGACCCGGGACGGTCATCTGATCTGCCTGCACGACATCTACCTCCAGGCGACGACGAACGTCGAACAGGTCTTCCCCAGCCGCGCCCGCGAGGACGGCCGCTGGTACGCCGCCGACTTCTCGCTCGCCGAGATCCGGCGGCTCGAGGCAAGGGAGCGGCTGCGCGACCGCTTCCCCAGGGGCAAGAGCCGCTTCGCCGTACCCTCCTTCGCCGAGATGATCGAGCTCGTCCAGGGCCTGAACGAGCGCACCGGCCGAACGGTCGGCATCTATCCCGAAATCAAGGCGCCCGCCTGGCACCGCACCGAGGGCCTGCCGATGGAGGAGGCGTTGCTCGAAGTCGTCGAGCGCTACGGCTACCGGGAGAGCGGCGCTCCGATCTTCGTTCAGAGCTTCGAGGAGGAGAGTCTCAGGCGCCTGCGCGAACTGGGCTCCGAACTGCCCCAGGTCCTGCTGATGGCCGAGGTCGAGCAGTACCGGCAGTTCCTGAGCGCCGAGGGCATGGCCGGCATTGCCGCGTTCGCCGACGGCATCGGCCCGGCCAAGACGATGCTGGAGCGGCAGCCCGAGCTGATCGGCTGGGCTCGCGACGCCGGCCTGACCATCCATCCCTACACGTTCCGCGCCGACCAGGTGCCGGACCTCCACGGCAGCCACGAAGCCGAACTCGAGCGCTACCTGTTCGAACTCGGCGTCGACGGCGTGTTCACTGACTACCCGGACCGGGCGCGGGCGGTTCTGGATCGCCAGTAGCCAGCGCGTCGAGGGCGCGGCGCCGATCGTCCGGTTCCAGCCCCGCCAGCCGCTCCACTTCCCCGTAGAAGGCCGGGAAGCTGTCCTCCGACGCCTCCAGCAGGGCCCTGAACGAGGGCACGAGGTCGTTGTAGGTCGCGACCGCCACGAGGTCCGCATTGTTGAGCCGCGACAGCCACTCGCCGAGGTTGGATTCCCCGCCCGCGTCGTCGCCGGCCGCGCGCCAGGCCGGAACGAGTTCCCGCCGGTAGCGCGAGGGCAGTGACCGGAACAGCTCTGCCTTCCGGGCCAGCTTCCGCTCGTCGCTGTCGTCGCTGCCGTAGATCGACTCGAGTTCCGCTCGCGCCTCGAGCAGGTAACCGTTCAGGTCGCGCCGGCGCCGCCGGGCGCTCTCGAAGGCGGCGAGTTCCTCGTCGCGGCCGAGCGAACGCAGCCACCGGCGCACCCCTTCCACCTCGACCGCGGTCGCGAAGGACTCGTTGAACGCGCTGTCGTCCTTGACGTAGACGACCTGGTGGGCGAGCTCGTGAAAGATCAGGGCCGCGAAGTCCGCCTCGGCATAGTCGAGAAACGTGTTGAGCACCGGATCGGCGAACCAGCCCAGGGTCGAGTACGCCGCCACCCCGCCGACGCGTACGTCGTAGCCGCCGGCGGCCAGCCGGTCGCCGTGGCGCCGCGCCGCGCGCTCGTTGAAGTAACCGCGATAGGCGGCGCAACCGGCGAACGGATAGCACCAGGTCTTCGGCTCCAGGCTGAGCCGGGGCGCGGCGACCACGTTCCAGACCTGGTAGGCCCGGCCCAGATCGGCATAGCTGCGATAGCTCCGGTTGTCCGGGAGTCCGAGTTCCCGGCTGGCGAAGTCGCGAATCTCCTGGCTGAGCCGCAGCCGTTCCCGCGTCGCGGCTGACAGAACCTGCGCCCGGCCGGATTCGAGCAGGCGGTCGATCGGTTTCCGCTTCACCAGGACATCGGCTCCGCCCCAGACCGCCTGAGAGTAGTAGCGGACGCTGCCGCAGCTCGCCGCGAGCCCCGCCAGCACCACGACAGCGGCCAGCGCGAGAACGCGCGGGCGGCGCCGAAGCGGGCGACGAACCCGCGATTTGCGCGTGCTACCCTGCCGACTCATGAAACTCGCACTTCATTGGCAGGTACTCATCGGAATGGCGCTGGGGCTCTGTTTCGCCCTGGTCTTCGGCGAAGTGGGCTGGATCGGCTGGATCGCCGACCTCTTCATGCGCCTGCTCAGGATGGTCATCGTGCCCCTGATCTTCACCTCGATCGTCCATGGCGTGTCCGGCATCGGCGACGGAAGGTCGATCGGGAGGCTGGGCGGCAAGACCCTCCTGTGGTACGCGTTGAGCAGTTTCATGGCCATTCTGGTCGGACTCACGCTCGCCAACAGCATACGACCCGGCAGAGGCCTCGTCATGCCCGAAGGCGTGCAGCCCCTCACTCCCGAGGACCTGCAGACACCCAGCTCGATGGCCGACATCATCCAACGCCTGGTTCCGGACAACCCGGTAGGCGCGGCGGCGGGCGGCGACATCCTGGGGCTCATCTTCTTCTCGATCGTGCTCGGCGCCGCGATCGGAGTGATGACCGGCAAGGCGGGCGACCTTCTCCGCCAAGGCTTCAGCGCCGGCTTCGACGCGATGATGAAGGTGACGACGTGGGTCATCCGCCTGCTTCCGATCGGCGTCTTCGCCCTCCTCGCCCGCGCGGTGAGCGAGATGGGACTCGACGTGTTCCAGCAGGTCGGCAAGTATGTCCTCACGATCGCGGTCGGCCTGACGCTGCACGTCTTCGTCGTCCTGCCGCTGCTGTTCAGCCTCCTCTCCAGGAAGAACCCCGTCCATCACTACCGGGCGATGGCGTCGGCCATGGCGATGGCGTTCTCGACCAGTTCCTCGGCGGCCACCCTGCCGATGACGATGAAGTGCCTGCGCGAGAAAGTCGGAGCGTCGAACCGGGTGACGAGTTTCGTGGCGCCGATGGGCGCGACCGTCAACATGGACGGCACCGCTCTCCTGGAGATCGTCGGCGCGCTCTTCATCGCCCAGGCCCTCGGTGTCGAGCTCTCGCTGGCCACCCAGGTGGTCGTCGTGCTGACCGCTCTGCTGGCCTCCGTCGGCGCCGCCGCGATTCCCTCGGCTGGCCTGGTGATGATCTTCATCGTGCTCGAGGCGATCGACCTGACGACGCCCGAGGCCTACGCCCTCGCCGGCCTGATGCTCAGCGTCGACCGCCCGCTCGACATGTACCGAACGATGGTCAACATCACGTCCGACTCCATCGGCGCGGCGGTGATCGCGAAGTCGGAGGGCGAAGAGCTCCACTACTAGGACCGCCGGGAGGAAACGGCGTAGAGTTCGCCGGCCATGAGTTCCTCCCCCAACGCCGACAACGTCACGATCACGCTTGGCGTCGAAGAGGAACTGTTCCTCGTCGACCCCGACTCGCGCGATCTCCTGAACAACCCCGACCCCGCCATCTTCAAAGCCTGCGGCGAAGCCGCGGGCGGCCAGAAGATCGTCCACGAGTTCCTTCGCTCCCAGATCGAAACGAACACCGCCGTCCACGACTCCGTGGCCGGAGTGCGCGAGGGTCTGAAGGCGGCCCGCCGGCTCGTCGTCGAGGCGGCACGAGCGCACGGCGCGGCGGTGATCGGCGCTTCGGCCCATCCCTTCGCGGCCTGGGAGGCCCAACTGCCCACGCCGAAGGACCGTTACCGGCAGTTCGCCTCGACCTACCAGGAGACGGTGCGTCGCCTGGTCATCTGCGGCATGCACGTGCATGCCGGTTTCGGCGACTTCGACACCCGGATACGGGTCATGACCGCGCTCCGCCGCTACCTGCCCCTTTTCATCGGGCTCTCCGCCTCGTCGCCGTTCGGCGAGGGCCGCGAGTCGGGGTTCAAGTGCAACCGGCTGAATCTCTTCGAGGCGATGCCCCGGACCAGCATTCCCGGACCGCTCGCTTCGCGCGCCGAGTACGAGGCGCTGCTCGGCGAGTACCAGCGCATGGCGTTCATTGCCGACGGCAGCGAGATCTGGTGGGACATCCGGCCCTCCCACAAGTTCCCCACGGTCGAACTGCGGATCTGCGACACCTGTCCGGCGATCGAGGACGCGATGTGCATCGTCGCCCTCTACGCGTCCCTCATCAGGATGCTGGCGCGGCGCGACCGCGAGGGCGCCCTTCCTGCCGAGCCGCCGACCGAGATCATCGTCGAGAACAAGTGGCTCGCGCAGCGTTACGGCATGCTGGCCTTCCTGGGCGACACCCGGCGCGGCGGCCGCATCGACATCGCCGACCAACTGCAGGAACTCGTCGACGAACTCGCCGAGGACGCCCGCTCCCTCGGCTGCGATCAGGAACTCCGGCACTGCCTGAAGGTCGTGCGCGAGGGGTCGAGCGCCGACCGGCAGCTCGACCTCTACCGGCTTCGACTCGTCGAGGGGGCGAGCAAGGAGGAGGCCCTGCGGGAAGTCGTCGATCTGCTCGTGTCGGAGACCGGCGCCGACCTCTAGGCCCGCAACGCGGCGTAGCGGTCGAGCCGCGGCAGGGTCTGGTCGCGGCCCTGCGGATGCACCAGCAGGATGACGCGACCGACACCGGCCTCGGCGTACGCATCGAGCACCTCCTGCTGGGGCTTCGCGCCGAAGACGCTGATGGAGATCGTGTCCATGGCGCGTCCGGCCTGCGCCGCGCGGACCTTCAGGTCCTCGATGCCATCGAGCACCGCCTCGGTCGAGCGGCCGATGGGCAGCCAGCCGTCGCAGTGATCGACGACGCGCTGACGAGTGTAGCCGGTGCCGCCGCCGAGCAGGATCGGCGGGTGGGGCTTCTGCTCGGGCTTCGGCCAGGACCAGATCGGCTCGAAGTCGACGTGGCGGCCGTGGAACTCCGCCTCGTCCTCGGTCCAGATCGTCTTGAACGCCGCCACCTGCTCTTCCAGCTTGGCGAAGCGGGTCGCGTAGTCCGTGCCGTGGTGCTCCATCTCTTCCCGGTTCCAGCCGCCGCCGATGCCGAACACGAAGCGGCCGCCGGAGAGCACGTCGAGACTCGCCACCGCCTTGGCCGTGGTGATCGTGTCGCGCTCGATGATCAGGCAGATGCCGGTGCCAAGCCGGATCGTCTTCGTGGTCATCGCGGCCGCGGTCAGCGCGACGAACGGGTCGTGGGAACGGGAGTACTCCGGCGGCAACTCGCCGCCGCCGGGGAACGGCGTCCGCCGGGAAGTCGGGATGTGGGTGTGCTCCGGGAACCACAAGGACTCGAAGCCGCGCGCCTCGACCTCGGCCCCGAGTTCGTCGGGCCGCATCGCGTCGCCGGTGGGAAACATGAAGATGCCGATGTCCATAGGCGGCGCAGTGTAACGCCTAGAGCAGGCCGTCCAGGTCGGCGCAGACTTCCTCGGCAAGCGACGCGGAGAGCTCGACGACCAGCCGGGTGAACGGCGAGCGGGCGAGCCAGACCCGGCCCTCGCCGGCGGGCGCGGACCAGATCTCGAGAGTCGACGCGCCGTGCTCGCGGGACTCGACCGTGACGGCGGCCTCGGTCCGCCAGCCGGCGCCGGGCTCGCCGCTCCGGTAAGCGGCGACCGAGAGGCGGAAGAACTTGTCGACCCAGGTGCCAATGTCAGCATCGGCTTCGTCCGATCCACTCACGGTCCAGTAGGTGTCGGCCGGATTCGCACCGGTTCGCTGGAGGATCCGGAGTGGTTCGCTCGCGTTGGAGCCGGGTCGCCGAAGGGACATGGCCTCCACCTCGGGACGCGACGAGGCCAGCAAGCGCCTCTCCATCAGCAGTTCGGCGCCGCCTCCGAGACTCGAGGCGACCTCGGACGGCAGCACCAGCACGGTGCCGCCCGCATCACTCTCGCCCTCCCGCCCGGGTTCGCGGCGCGCGTAGCGATCGGCGCCGCCGAACGGCCTGCCGCCGAGCCGGTAGCGAACTTCGCGGCCCCGCACGGTGAGGCTCAGGCGTTCCGGTGGCGGCTCGTTCCCGCTGAGACCGAGTTCCTCGAGCTTCGTCCCGTCGACGTCTTCCAGCACCCTCACCGCCCGCAGCGGCTCCAGTCCTCGCCACAGCGTCTCCACCTGCCGGCCGCCGACGAACACCGTGTCGGCGCCCTCGCGGCCGGCGAACCAGCGACCCAGCTCGTCTTCCCGGGCTTCGAGCTCGAGCCTCTGTTCGCCACGCTCGTAGACCACACGTTCCACCTCTCCCGCCGCCGCCTGAACGACGACCGCGCCCACGGAGACCTCGCCACCCGCGTCCGCGAACGGCCGTTCGAACGACAGCCAGGCGCCGGCCAGCGCGAAGACGAGCAGGGCGAAGTGGAGCCAGGTCGATCGCCAGGGCGATTTCGTCACGATCCCTCCCCCGCAGCCCGTCGCCAGCCGCCCGAACGGCGGCGACGGACGTACCCGAAGCCCGTTGCCAGGACCAGGGCGGGTACTCCGAAGACGGTCCCGAGGAACCAGCGGATCGACTCGCCGCGCGTCCGCTGCAGCACGGGATCATCGTCGCCCGGAACGCTCGCGACCGCCGTTTCATCCTCCCGGGCCAGCCACACGTACGCGTCGAGCAGGAGCTTGGCGTTGGCCGACATCGCGCCGGGACCCGTGACGTAGACGTAGTCGTCGTTCAGCGCGTCGACGTCGCCGATGACGACGGCCCGGCTCTCGCCGCCTTCACCTGCACTCTCCACCGGCAGGGTCGACGCCATCGCCAGGGCCTCGATCGCGTCCGGTTCCGCCTCGCGGTCGCGCTCGAAGTCGCCGTCGAGCTCCAGCCAGCTGCCGGTCATCGGGCGCACCAGAACGGCCGACCGGGCCGGACCGCCGGCCACGCCCTCGAGTCCGGCGGCCCCTTCGAGCACCAGGCCGATCCGGCTCGCCGCCCTCGACAGGTCGCTCGTCGTCGCGTGGCTGCCGAAGCGGTTGGTCAGGACCAGCCGGCGGTCGCTCGGCCCCCCGTCCCGCCGCAGGTGGTAGCGGTCGTTCGCGACCGTGCCTTCGAGTCGACGTACGGCCATCTCCTCGAGCAGCGGCTCGAGACCGACGTCGACTTCCGGCTCCAGGAGCAGCAGAACCGAGCCGCCGCGTGTCCAGAAGCGGCGCAGACTGTCGACCTCCTCGGGCAGGAAGCGCCGCGTCGGGCCGAGCGCGGCGACGACACCGGCGTCCAGCGGCAGGTCCTGGATCAGGTCGGCCACCGGCAGATTCCGGGTGCTGACGTTGAGCGCCCGCAGGATGCCGTACGCGTTCCCGAGGCCCGGTTCGCCGGCATCGTTCGCGTACTCGCCCCGCTCGCCGTGGCCCGCGGTCACGTACAGTGTCCGGCGTTCCCTGCCGATCTCGAGCAACGCCTCCTGGAACTCCCGGTCGAGGGAGCCCAAGCTCCGCTTCGCCCGCTCGTAGTCCACATCGAGCTCGATCCTGCGCTGATCGCCCCCACGCAAAAGGAGCAGGACGCCGTTCTCGCGAGCGCCGAGCTCCGCCGCACGGGTTGGTTCGAGCGCCTGGTCGAGCACCGTCACGTCTACGGGCCCGGCCGCCCCGACCTCGTCGAGGAACGGTTCGATCCGTCGCAGAACCTGGTTCGCCGGAGGAAAGAACGCAACGACTTCGACCGGCTCCCGCAGGGCGCCGACGAGTTCCAGAGTCGCCTCGGAGGCGCGGGCCCGGCTACGGACACTCCACTCCCAAAGCCGGTCGCGCTCGCCGGCGGTGTAGTTGACGGCGAACACCCAGGCCACCGCCAGCGCCAGGCTCAGAGCCGCCGCGGTCGCGGCGCGCACCCGGCGGGTTTCCAGGTCGCCGCCGCTACGGTAGCGAGTCCAGTCGCCCCCAACCGCGCCGGCGGTGCCCACCCACCAGGCGAGTAGCCAGGCCACCGTCCACACCGGCCGCCAGGATCCGGCACCATCGTCGTCGAACGCCGGCTGACCGATGACACCCCAGACGGTCAGCAGACCCGAGAACAGACCCACCGCCGCCAGGCCGTACAGACCCGTCGCTTTCTTCGCCGCAAGCCGCCCAGCGCTTCCAGAGGCCGAGGCAGCGAACTCTGCCGCGCAGGAAGCGACTACCAGAACGGCCAGTCCCGTCCCGACTCCCAGCAGGAGGCCGCGCAGCACGCCCGGCCCCGCGAACCGTCCTCCCGCGAGGACCACGGCGGAACCGATCAGCCATAGCACGGGCGCCAGGCGGCGGAGTCCGATCACCGCCACCTCCGAGCCTGCAGCACCCGCACGCTGAGCAGCAGGAACAGGAAGGAGACCGTCGGCGCGTAGACCAGGGTCTTCAGGTGGACCGCCCCGTCCTGGAACGGTTCGAAGTGCTCGCGGTAGAGGTCCATCGCCGCGAACACGCCATCCAGGGGAGGCTCGCTGATCCCGGAGAGCAGCCAGAACAACACCTGGAGCGTGACCAGGAAGCCTCCGGCGACGCCGGCGGCCAACTGGTTCGGCGCCGTGGCCGAACAGAAGATGCCGATCGCGGTGCACACCGCCGCGGCCAGCGCGATGCCGAGATAGCCGGCCGCGGCCTGCCCCCACTCCAGGTTGCCCTTGAGCCAGACCATGACCGGGATGTAGACCGCGGCGGCCACGGTGCAGAGCACGAAGCCCAACGCGCCCAGGTACTTGCCGAGCACCACTTGCCAGTCCCCGGCGGGCGAGGTCAGCAGGAGCACCAGGGTGCGCTGCTCGCGTTCGGCAGCGAAGGAGCGCATCGTGACGAACACAGCCGCCGCCATCGTGACGCCGAAGTTCGTGTAGAAGAAGAGGCTCAGCACCTCGGAGGAAGGCCGCTGGCTGCCCAGCGTCCAGGCGTTGAAGAACAGGCCGTCGAGCATCAGGACCAGGGCCAGGATCGCCCAGCCGTAGAGCCCGGCGAAGGCGGCGCGGAGTTCACGGCGGGCGATCAGCAGGACCGTGCTCACGGCCCGTTCTCCCTACCTGCCCCGGCGGCGCCGCCATCGCCCCGAACCAGGTCGAGGAACACCCGCTCCAGATCGGAGCGCACCGGCTCCAGCCGCCGGATGCCGAAGCCGGCCCCGACCAGCGCCGCGGCCACGTCCTCGCGCTCGGCGCCACGCAGATCGAGGGTCAGCGTCGAGACGCCGCCGCCGAGATCCGCCGAATGAACCGCTTGGGCGCCCGCCGGAAGCCGGCCGGCCGCCTCCGCCGCCGTTGCCCGCACCTCGACCTCGATCCGCTCCCGGCCCGCCAGAACTCCGAGTTCCTCCTGAGTGCCGTGCGCCAGAAGCTCCCCCTCGTGCAGGACGAGGATCGAGTCGCAGGTCTCGTGGACCTCACGCAGATGGTGGGATGACGTGAACACGGTACGCCGACCACCGAGCGAACGCACGAGTTCGCGCATGCCGACGATCTCGGCCGGGTCGAGCGAGGACACCGGTTCGTCGAGCAGGACGACATCCGGCTCGTGGAGAATCGCCTGGGCGATGCCGACGCGTTTGCGATAGCCCATCGACAGCTCGCCGACCACCCGGTCGAGGTGGCCGTCTATGTGCACCCGCTCGGCCACGACCGCGACGCGATCGGGGAGCTCCCGGCGCGCCACTCCGTTCAGCGCGCCCACGAAGCCCAGGTAGTCGCGGACTCGCATCTCGCGGTAGAGCGGCGGCTCCTCGGGCAGATAGCCCACCCGCGAACGCATGGCCCGCGCGTCGTCTCCCGGTTCGACCCCACCGATCGAGACGCTGCCGCCGCTGGGCAGGAGCTCGCCCGCCAGGATCCGCAGCAGCGTCGATTTGCCGGCGCCGTTCAGGCCAAGAACTCCGACGACCTCGCCCGCGCCGCACGCGAAACTGACGCCGGCGAGCCCGGTCACCGCGCCGTAGCTCTTGCTCAGCCGATCCGTCCGGACGATTGCAGTCAACTTCCGAAACCCCTCGAACAGGCGCCCGACGCCGGGACGAGCGAGATCCTGACCGATGCGCTCAGGCCGACGCAAGGCCCGACGGAACCGGACAAGTAGACTCCGGCCCCGTGACGCAGCGCCTCGACTTCGGCCCGATCCAGACCACCGCCGACCTGGAGGCGCTGGCCCGCCAGGAGGCGCTGGCCTTCAACACCCCGTACGACTCGTGTGTCTCCTGGCTGCAGGCGACACGGGACCACGTGCGTGTCGTGCGGGCCGGCAGTGATGTCGTCGGAGGGCTGGTCCAGTACGACATGGGTCTGTTCCTGGGGGGCCGGTCGGTCCGCAACATCGGCATCGCCGGGGTCGCCATCAGTCCCACGGCCCGCGGCCGCGGCGCCGCGAAGTCCCTGATGGCGGCCACCCTGAAGGACATGCACGACGCCGGCGTGGCGGTGTCGACCCTCTACCCCACGACCTTCACCCTGTACGGCCGCGCCGGCTACGCGGTTGCCGGCCACCGCTACCAGTACCGGCTGCCGCTCGCCGGACTGGGGCGAATCCAGGCGGGCGGGGAACTCCGCCGGCTCGACCGGGAAACCGACGCCGACGGGCTCGCGCGGCTCTACCGGCGGCTGGCCGCCGACCGCCCCGGCTGGCTCGACCGCAACGAACACATCTGGCAGCGTGTCCACAACCACCCGGCCGGCCGCGACGTGCATGGCTACGTGCTGCCCGGGGATGACGGCGCCATCGACGGTTACGTCGTCTACACGCTGGGCGCGGTGGGCCGCTATCCGTATGACCTCAACGTCCGCGACGTTCAGGTGGCGCATCCCGGCGCGGCCCGGCGCATCCTTGCCCTGTTCTCGGACTGCCGGACCCTGGCCCGGCACGCGATCTGGTACGGGCCGCTGGACGACCCGCTGCTCCTCGCCGTGCCGGAGGTCGGGACCGAGATCTCCATCGCCGAGACCTGGATGCTCCGCATCGTCGACGTCCGGGCGGCGTTCGCCGAACGCGGCTTTCCCGCGGCCGCGAGCGCGAGGCTCGACCTGGAACTGACGGACGACGTCCTGCCCGGAAACGCCGGTCGGTGGCTGATCGAGGTCGACGGCGGCAACGCCAGGGCGAGCCGGGCCGATCAGGATGCGGGGCCCGACACGCTGAGGATGGACATCCGCGCGCTCGGCTCTCTCTACACCGGTCACCTGAGTGCCCGCCGCCTCGCGGCCATGCAGTCCGTCCGGGGATCGGACGCCGCGCTGGAACAGGCGGACCGGGTCTTCGCGGCCGAACCGCCGTCCATGCCGGACTACTTCTGAGTCGGGCGACGCGTCCGCTGCTAGTAGACTCGCCCGTCGCAGGCGCCCGGACCTGCCCACAGGAATCCCCGTTCACCAGGAGAACTCTCCCGGCATGGCACGAAACCCCCATCGCAGACCCAGCATCCTCCCGTTCCTGACCGCGCTGCTGCTGGCCGGCCCGGGCCTGGCCCAGGAACCTCCGCCGCCATCCGAGACGCCGCGCGCCGACACCAGCGAGATCGAACCGTTCCTCGGCGAGTGGGTGCTCGAGGTGCTCACCCAGCAAGGCTCGCTCAACAGCCTGATCACCTTTGCCGACGACGACGGCAAGGCGACCGCCGACTTCTACCTGTCGCGTCTGGCCGACGTCGTGATCGAGAACATCAGCCGGACGGAAACGGGCGTCCAGCTCAAGTGGAACCTGGACTTCGGCGGCCAGCTCGTGCCGGTCGAGATGGACCTCGCGCGCGACGGGGACGGCCTGACCGGGAAACTCGAGACCGGCTTCTTCAACGCCGATGTCAAGGGAGTAACGAAGGAAGCGGCCGAGGCGGCCGGGATCATCGTCGAGCGTCAACCGGTCGGAGACGATGACGATCTGGCCCTCTCCCGGGTCGAGGTCGACGGACAGGCGATCCGGCTCCGCTCCGACCGCCTGCCGGCTCCCGGTCCCGACTACGACGAACTCGAGTCTCTGGCCGACGGCGAAGTCCTGGGACCGATCTACGGCAAGCCGTTCAAGTTCTGGACCGACGCC
Organism: Acidobacteriota bacterium; assembly: GCA_028877275.1. GTDB lineage: Bacteria > Acidobacteriota > Thermoanaerobaculia > Multivoradales > Multivoraceae > Multivorans. The sequence continues at coordinate 44,761 of JAPPFP010000023.1, read as the reverse complement.
GACCTCGCGTTCGAGGACGCACGGATCGCCGCCCACAACCACGGTCCGACCTACCCCGGCGTCTACAGTCTGTGGCTCAAGCGCGAGGGAGATGGCTGGAAGCTCGTCTTCAACCACCTGGCCGACGTCTGGGGCACGATGCACATGGCCGAACACGATGCCGGCGAAACGCCACTGGCCTTCCGCACCCTTGCTGAACCTGCGGAGCACACGGAGGGTGTGCTGGAAGTGGACGGCGCTGGCGGCATGCTGACGATCCGCTGGGGATCGATGGAGTGGTCGGCGCCGTTCCAGATCGCCGAGTGACCCCGCCCAGCGTGCGCGTCGCCCGGTTTCTCTGAAGACGGTTAGCGCCCGCGTTGGACCGAGCCGCCTTCACCGCCTCGGGAACGGCCGGCGGCCTGGTCAGCAACGGCATCTCCTTCTTTCTCCTCATCTACTACAGCCAGGTGATCGGCCTGGACCCGGCGCTGGCGGGTTCCGCCCTTCTGCTTGCGCTCGTCGTCGATGCGGTGTCCGATCCCCTGGTAGGGCGCTGGTCGGACCGGCTACGGAGCCGCCTGGGGCGGCGCCATCCCTTTCTCTACGGCGCGGTGCTCCCGATCCCGGTCTGCTACTACCTGCTCTGGGCGCCTCCCGACCTGGGTCGAACGGCCATGTTCCTGTGGCTCGCCGGCTTCACCATCGCGCTGCGCCTGGCGCTGACGATGCACACGGTCCCCTTCAACGCGCTGCTGCCGGAACTCGCGCCGGGCTACGAGGATCGTACGCGCCTGATGAACTACTCCTATGCCGGCGGCTGGTTCTTCGGCACCCTGATGGCGGTTTCGATGTATGTCTGGTGGCTGGCCGATACCCCGGACTATCCCGACGGCGCGGGCATCCTGCGACGCGCGGGCTATGAGCAGGCCGGCCTGGTCACCGCCTGCGCGCTCTGCCTCTGCCTCGCGCTGGCCGCGGCCGCCACCCACCGGCACATTCCCACGCTCGCTCCACCACCGCCCGGAGCAGCCTCGGCCCGGCGGGTCCTCGGCGAGAGCCTGGCGACCCTGCGAGACGGCAGTCTGGCCGCGATTGTCGCCTCGACCGCGCTGACCGCCGCGGCCAGCGGCACGGCGACCGCGATGTGGGCCTACATGCAACCCTGGTTCTGGGGCTTCGACAGCACACAGACAAGCACCATCCTGGCGGCTCAACTGGCATCGCCGCTCCTGGCCGTCCTGCTCCTGCCGACCGCCAGTCGCGGCCGCGACAAGAAGGCGGTGCTGATCCGACTCTCGATCCTGTCGCTCCTGGTCGGCAGCGGCCCGGTCATCCTCGCGCTGCTCGGCGGGTTTCCGCCGGTCGGCCACTCGGCACTCTTTCCGCTGATGGTCGCGGTCGGCGTCGTCCAGGTGGCCCTGATCGTCATGACGAGCACGGTAGGCGCCTCCATGGTGGCGGACATCGTCGACGCCCGGGCTGTGGCCACCGGCCGGCGGGAAGAGGGACTCGTGTCCTCCGTTCTCTCCTTCACGGGCAAGGTGGCAACCGGCCTGGGAATCTGGATCGGGGGCCTCCTGCTGACCGCGATCAGCTTCCCGACCGACGCGGACGTCTCCGCGATCGACCAGGAGATGGTCGACCGCCTGGGATGGCTCTACGGCCCGGTGCTTGCCTTTCTCTACGTCGCCGCCATCTACGCCCTCCGCTACTACCGGCTGAGTCGCCACCGGCACCAGGAGAACCTCGCCATGCTCGCTGGCGCAGAGGATCAGAGCTGACTGAGTGAGATCGGGATCATGTGAAACTCTAGTTGCATCGTATGAGGCATCTTTGTATCATATGAATGCGAAACGCTCGTCGAGGTAAACGCATGAGATCAGCCCTGAGTCCCAGCCCACGTCCAACCGCCCGCGACGCCATCGTCGACGCCGCAATCCGCCTCTGGTCGCGCAACCCGGGAGCGACTTTCAGCGAGGTCGCCCTTAACGCCGGAGTCGGGCGCGCGACGCTCCACCGGCACTTCAGGAACCGCGACGACCTGCTCACGGTGCTGGCCGAGATCTGTATCGAGGAGACGAACGAAGCAGTGGCCGCGGCCATCGACCGGAGCGCGAGCGCCAGCCGGCAACTGCAACGCATGTTCGAGGCGGTCATCCCCCTGGGGGACCGCTACAGCTTCCTCTATCGCGCGGACATCGGTGACGAACACACAACCGCCGAGTACCGTCAGCAGCTCGACCGGGTCGGAACGCTGGTCGGCGAGCTCAAGGCCGAGGGCGCCGTCGCGGCCGACGTACCGACCGCCTGGGTCGTCGCGCAGATCGACCAACTCATCTGGACCGCCTGGAACGAAGTCGCCTCGGGCCGCGTCGCCGCGGCGGACGCGGCGCACCTGGCCGCCAGAACCCTGCTGCACGGACTCGGAAAGGAGGAGCAGCCGTGAGTACACCCTTCGATCATCCCCGTCAGATCCTTCCGCCCGAGGCCTACTTCGACGCCGAGTGGCTGGACCGTGAAGTCGACGGCCTGTTCGACCGCTCCTGGGTCTGGGCCGCCACCGAGCAGGACCTGAAGCAACCCGGGGACTTCCGTACCTGCCGCGTGATGAACCACTCCCTGTTCGTGCTCCGGGACGGGGCCGGGGAGCTCCAGGCCTTCCACAACGTCTGCCGCCACCGCGGCTGCGAGATCGTCGAAGGCAGCGGCAACCTGGGCAGCACGATCCGCTGCCCGTACCACCGCTGGACCTACGAGACGAACGGCGCCCTGCACGGCGTGCCCAACGAAGCGGAGTGTTTCGGCGCCGTCCCTCGCGAGAACCTCTCGCTCCATCGAGCCGCGGTCGGCGCCCATCGCGGCATGGTCTACGTGAATCCCGATCCGGAACCGCCCGAACCGTTCGACGAGTGGATCGCCGGACTCGACGACCACGCCTGGCCCCACGACCTGGCCGACGGCAGCCTGAGCTACGCGGGCGATGTCCGCTATGAGATGCACTGCAACTGGAAGGTCTTCTACGAGAACGCGATCGACGGCTACCACCTCGGCTATCTCCACAACAAGACGCTGGGTAGCGTCTATCCCGACCGGAACGTGTGGCATCCCGTGGGCCGACACACCGTCTGGTACTCGACCGAGCGGGAAGGGGATCCGCAATCGTCCACCGTGCTGTCGGCCGAACTCGCCGACGGCGCGGGGGCGACCCGCCTGCCGGGCCACGAGGAGAGCTTCTATCCGGGCGTGGTCATGCTCTTTCCACTGACGATCCTGTCGCCGAGCCCCTGGGGCTTTCACGTCTCGGTGCTGGAACCGAAGACCCCGGACCTCACGACCATGTGGACGCAGAGCTGGACGACGTACGGATCGGCCTCACGCGCCGAAGCGGGCAAGGCGCCCACGCTGATCAGCCTGGCGAATCAGGAGGGGCACCCGATGGAGTCCGGCAACTTCCAGCTCGAGGACATGTGGATCTGCGAGATGATCCAGCGCAACCTGCGGTCCCCGAAGTTCAAGGTCGGTCCCATGGCCGCCGGCTTCGGCGCGGAGTCGCCGATCATGCACTTTCAGCAGAGCGTGCTGGACTACCTGAACGGGGATGCCGGCAAGGTGGGCGGCTGATGGAGTTCGTCATCCTCGCCATCCCCTACATGAGACGCCTCGGCGAACGGGTCGGCCGCGCAGGATCGGACCCGAACCGGTTTCAGGCGCTGATGGCGAATCTCCGGACCCAGATGACATTCGCCGAGTCGGTCGGCTACACGGGCTTCTGCATGACCGAGCAGCACTTGCAGGTGGAAGGGATCGAGACGACGACGAATCCGCTGTTCTGGGACTACTTCGTCGCCCAGCACACCGAGCGGATGCGCGTCGGCCAGCTCGGCATGAACCTGACAGCGGTCAACCCGATTCAATTGGCCGAGAACCTGGCGATGCTCGACCACTTCACCGGCGGCCGCATGTTCGCCGGCTTCACCAGGGGCAACACGCCAAGGTGGACCGGCACGTTCGGCCAGCACATCGGGATCACGGCGACACACTCCGACAAGTCGGAAGTGGACCGACGCAACCGCCGCGCGTTCGAGGAGAACTGGCGCCTCGTGAAGGCGCTCTGGACGCAGGAGGTGGTCAGCATCTCGGGCGAGTTCTGGCAGGCGCCGCCGGCGATGGACTGGACGTTCGCACCCACGAGCGAATGGTCGCCCGGGTCGATCACCAGTGAAGGCACGCTGAAGGAGATCGGGATCGTTCCCCGCCCGCTGCAGAACGACCCGCACCCGCCGGTCTACGCGCCGTTCAGCTACAGCATGGGGACAGCGAAGTTCTGGGCCCGCGAGGGCGGCAAGATGATGGGCATGTTCAACGAGTCGAAGGAGGAGTTCATCCCCCTGACCCTGGACGTCTGCCTGGAGGAAGCGCTGCAACACGGCCGGATCATCGGTCCCAACGACATGCTCGCCCTGGGCGGACACCTGATCATGGGACGAAACCCGGCCGAGACGCAGAAGCTCTACGAAGGCTTCGAGTGGCTGTTCAACTTCGCCTACAACGCTCCTCCCTACCACGTGCCGATGGGCCGGCTGTGGATGGGGTCACGCCAGCAGGTGCTCGACCACGTGGGGCGGCTCAACGAGACGTTCGGCATCGAAGAGTTCTTCCTCTGGCACCACGTCGGCTGGTTCGAGCAGGACGAGGAGATGGCGATGCTCCACGAGTTCGCGGAGGGCGTCATCGACCCCCTTTCCTCGTGAACCGCCGCGGCGCTCAGAGTTCGGCCGAGACCGGCGAGCCGTCGCTCAGACTGTCGCTCGGATAGACCACGACCTGCTCGCCGGGCTCAAGGCCGCCAAGAACCTGGGCTTCCCGCGCGTTCCGCTCGCCGACCTCGATCTCCCGAAGGGTCGCGCGGCCTCCCGCGATCGCGAACACCGCCCAGTTCTCGTCGCGCCGGAACAACGCCCCGGTCGGCGCCTTCAGTTCGTCTCCGCTCTCCCAGACGACGACCCGGGTTTCGACCCGGAAGCCATCGCCCAGGCCGGCCCAGACCGCAGGCGGATCGACGATGTCGATGACCACGTTCACCCGCTGCTCTTCCACGCCGAGCGCCGAGATCTTCGTGAAGCCCGACGGTTCCACCCGGCGCAGCCGGCCCTGCAGCGGGCGATCGCCACCCCATCGATCGATCAGTACGCGCTGTCCCGAGCGCATCCGGACGGCGTCCTTCGACAGGTAGTCCGTCACCACTTCGATCTGCGCCGGATCGCCGACCTCGAGCAGGGCTTCGCCAGCCGGCACGACGGACTCGCTCTCGCGCACGCGACGAAGCACGACACCCGAAACCGGCGACACGATCCGGATTGCCGTGCCGTTCATGTCCTCGGCGCTCTCGGCGCTGAACCGCAGCAGTCGGACCCGCGCCGCCTGCAACTCGCTGCGGGCCGTGCGCACCGCGTAGTCGGCTGCCTCGACGGCTTCCTGCCGGGTGTCGAGGTCGAGCTGGGCGCTCTCCATCGTCTCGACCGAGACGATTCCCTCCTGACTCAGCCGCAGATAGCGTCCCGCCTCGGAGCGCGAGTAGGCGAGTTCGGCCGCCGCCCGCTCGTAGTGCGCCTCGGCCTGGCCGAGCGCGGCGGTCGCGGTCTGCACTACCGCCTCCGCCTCGGCCCGGCTACGGGCGTCGAGAAGCACCGGCGCGGACGGCAGGAAGATCGCGAGCACCGTCTCGCCAGCCACCACGACATCACCCGGTTCGAGTTCGATTCGCAGCACGCGGCCGGCGAGCGGCGCCGAGATGACGAAGCGGTCCCGGACCCTGGTCTCGCCCTCCTCGTCGATCGTCACCTCCAGCGGTCCTCGCGTCACCTGCGCGAGCTCCGCCGGGACCGGCTGCGGGCGCGTGCCGAGAAACGCGGCGGCCGCGACCACGACCAAGCCCACGCCCCACAACACCCAGCGCCGCGTCATCATCAGTTCCTTCTTCCTACTCGCGGGTCTTGAGAACCGCGACCAGATCGAGTTCGTGGAGCTTACGCCGAACGGTCCAGGCCGACACGGCCATCGATCCGAGAACGGTCGCCGCGGAAACCAGGAACGTGTTCGGGTCGACCACCACCGGCAACCGGAACAGCTCGCTCTCGAAAGCGCTCATCACGCCGGCGATCATGCCGTAGCCGAGGAGCAAACCGAGTGGAATCGAGGCCACGGTGAGGATCCCGAGCTCGCCCAGCAGGATCGAGGAGATCTCGCCGCGGGTGAAGCCGATCACCCGCAGGCTGGCGAGTTCACGGCTGGTCTCGGACAGGGAGATCCGCGCCGTGTTGTAGATGACGCCGAAGGCGATGATCACCGCGAAGAGCAGGTTGACGCTCATCATCATCGACATATTGTCGAGCATGTAGGTCTGGATGTTCTCGAGCGCGGCGCTGCGCAAGGTCACGCCGGCCACCGCCGGCATCGCCTTCAGCAGGCCGAACAGTCGTTCCTCGGCCAGCGCGTCGATCTTGAGCATCGCGCCGCTGATCGTGTCGTCGCGCCGCACCAGCCGCCGGAGCGACTCCTGCTCCATGTACGCCGTCACGCCGAGCAGGTCGTCGACCGTATCGGTCAGCACGACCTCGCGCACCGGCCTGCCGTCTTCCATGATCTCGACCATCAGCGTGTCGCCCGGCTCGACCTGCAACTGCTCCGCCAGCAGCGTGGACAGGACGAGACCCGGCCGGTCGAGCCGGATGGCGCGATAGTCCACATCGACCACGCGCTGCAACCTGGCATCGGGCGCCAGCGCCTGGATCGCCGTCTGCTTCTGCAGGTGGCCGTTGCGCAGCCGCGCGGCGATACCGTTGGTCGGCTCCACCTGCAGCACGCCGGAGAGGGCCGCGAGTTCGTGCACCGCGCTTCGTTCGACCGGCTCGAAGAAGCTCACCGACAGGTCCTGGCGCTGGATGATGTTGAACTGCACTTCGAGCAGTTCGTCCATCGAATCCATCATCGCCGAGCCCACGACCATGATCGCGCCGGCGAAGGCGATGCCCACAATCGACAGGCCCGCCCGCACCGGGCGTCGCGACAGGTTGCGGAGCACCATCCTCGCGGGCTGCGACAACCATCGCCGGGCGCCCAGCCGTTCGAACAGGGAGACCCGGAAGGTCTCGGGCGCCGCCGGGCGCATCGCTTCGGCGGGCGGCAGCGAGACGACGCTGCGCACCGCGCCCAGGGCGCCCACCGTCGCGGCGACGAGGCTCACTCCGACGGCGATCAGGATGCTCGACGCCGACACGTTGTAGATCAGGAGGGGGAAGCGGAAGTACTCCATGTAGAGGCCTAGCATCGCTTCGGCCAGCAACAGGCCGGCGCCGATCCCGAGCAGGGCGCCGAGGGCCACCACGACGACGGCCCACTGCACGTAGTGGACGCCGAGCCGGACGTTCGAATAGCCGAGAGCCTTGAGCGCCGCGATCTGTTCGCGCTGCACCGCGACCGTTCGCCGCAGGACCACGTTGAGCAGGAACGTGGCCACGGCGATGAAGATCAACGGCACCAGGAGTCCCATGTTCTCGAGCTGCGTCAACTCGTTCTGGAGGTACCAGTTCGAGGTCTGGTCCGCACGTGGAATCGCGCCCAGACCGCCGTAGGGATCGAGAATCGCGTCGAGTTCGACGATCACCGCGCGCTCGAGGCTGGGCGAGCGGTCGGTCAGCGTCAGGGCCACGTCGTTGAACCCGCCCTCCATCTCGAACGCGGTGGCCAGGTGCCGCCGGGTCATCCACAGGAAGCCGAAGTGCTTCGGATCCGGAAACAGTTCTCCCGGACCGATGCCGTAGACGAACTCCGGGCTGAGCGCGACGCCGACGATCTCCAGGGGCTGGCGGCGACCGTTGATGACCGCGAACAGGCGATCGCCCAGGTCGAGCCCGTGAGCTTCGGCGAAGCGCTCGCCAACCAGGGCCTCCTCCGCCCGGTCCGGGTCCAGGAACCGCCCGCGGCGCAGCGCGACATCGTTGAGCGCCGGCCGGCCGCGGTCCGGCAGGGAGATCAGACGTCCATTGATCGGATCGGTGACTTCGGGCACGTCCAGCGAGACGCTCACCACCACCCGGGTCTGGACCTGCCTGACTCCCGGGATCGCCGCGATGCGCTCCTCGATCCAGTTGGGGACGCGCTTGGCGCCGGCGAACACGTCGGCGAAGGAGTAGCGGGTGTAGTAGGCGTCGCGGGTCGTGAGCAGCGAGCCGAACACTCCCTGCGCCATGACCAGCAGCGCGATCCCTGACGAGACGACCAGGGCGATCGCCAGTACCTGGGACCGAACGTTCCAGAGGTCGCGCAGCAGTTTGCGGTCGAGTGCTCTCATCGTCCTACCACTCGATCGTGGCAGCCGGCTGCTTCGTCGCGTTGCGGACGTCGCTCGTGATCTGGCCGTCTGCCAGCGAGATTACCCGATCCGCCATCGCGGAGATCGCCGCGTTGTGGGTGATCACCGCGGTCGTCGTGCCCAGTTCCGAGTTCACCCTCTCGAGCGCCCCCAGCACCGCGATGCCGGTGCTGATGTCGAGAGCTCCCGTCGGTTCGTCGCAGAGCAGCACGTCCGGACGCTTGGCGATGGCGCGGGCGATCGCCACGCGCTGCTGCTCGCCGCCCGACATCTGCGACGGAAAGTGGTCGAGACGGTACTTCAGGCCGACCAGTGCCAGGGCGTCCTCCGGCGCGAGCGGATCGCCGGCGATCTCGGTCACGAGGGCGACGTTCTCGCGCGCCGTGAGCGAGGGAATCAGGTTGTAGAACTGGAACACGAAGCCGACGTGGCGGCGACGATAGCGGGTCAGGGCCCGTTCTCCGGCCTCGCTCAGATCCCCTTCACGGTAGGTCACCCGGCCGGCGGTCGGCCTGTCGAGCCCGCCGAGGATGTTCAGAAGGGTCGACTTGCCGCTTCCCGACGGTCCGAGCAGGACCGTGAACTCGCCTTCGTGAAGCTCCAGGTCGACGCCGCGTAGCGCATAGACCTCGACCTCGCCCATCACGTAGACCTTCGTCACGCCCTTCATGGCGAAGACCGGGGCGGGATGCGGCGGCGCTGCCGGGGCCTGGACCGCCATCAAGGGAGCTCGATGTCGGGGGGCGCCGCGGACAGCTCGACGATCATCTCCGTGAACTCGCCCGGCACCGTATCGACCCGGATCATGCCGCCGTGCTCGCGGACGATGTCGGCCGAGAGCGCCAGACCAAGGCCCGTCCCCTGGTCGGTCGGCTTGGTCGTGAAGAACGGGTTGAAGATCTTGTCCACGATGTCCTGCGGAATCCCGTCGCCGTTGTCCCGGATCCGGACCTCGACGCCGTCGTCCATCCTTCGCGTCGTCACGGTGAGCGTCGGCTCGTAGGCCTCATCGTCGGTGGTGAGCCGCTTCTCGTTCGTGGCGTAGCAGGCGTTGCCGACCAGATTGAGGAACACACGGCCCACGTCCTGGGACACGACCTCCAGGGTGCCCAGGTCCGGATCGAAGTCCTTCTCGATGGTGAGGTTGAACTCCGAGTCGGAAGCCCGGGCGCTGTGGTACGCGAGCCCGATGTGCTCGTCGACGAGACGGTTGATATCCGCCTCCTCACGACCGGCGGCGCCCCGGCCCATCTTCAGCATGTCGGTGACGATCCGGTTGGCGCGCTCACCGTGGTTCTGGATCAGCTTCAGGTTGCCGCTCAGATCCTCGAAGATCTCTCCGATCTCCTCCCGCTGGTCTTCGCTCAGGCTGCCGTCCTCGTTCTCCTTCATGATCTCGTCGACCTCTTCCAGGAGTTCCGAGGACACCTCGGAGAAATTCTTGACGAAGTTGAGAGGGTTCTTGATCTCGTGGGCGACGCCCGCCGTCAACTCGCCCAGCGCCGCGAGCTTCTCGCGCATCACGATCTGGTCCTGGGCCTTCTGCAGATCGACCAGCACGACCTCCAGCTCGTCGTTCTTCTCCTTCAGTTCGTCCGCCAGCTTCTCGACCAGGTTCAGCCGCTGCACTTCCAGCGCGTGACGGCGAAAGACCTCGAGAGCCGCGGCCATGTCGGCGACCTCGTCCTTGCCGCCAATCCCGATCTCGGCTTCCAGGTTGCCTCCGGCCATCTCCAGCATGCTGCTCGAGAGCGCCTCGAACCGCCGCACCAGGAGCCGTCCGACGAACAACCAGCCGATGAAGACCGCTCCGGCGATGCTCAGGACGTTGAGCCCCAGAAGCAGCGCGCGCCCGGTGCGGATCGCCTGGGACGCGGCATCGGTCGCCGCATCGGTACGGGCCCGCGAGGCGGCGACCAGACTCTCGACGTCGCCACCGAGTTCGACGGCCAGGTTCTGGTTCTCCTCCAGCAGTGCCTGCTGCCGGTCGAGCACGTCGACTTCCTGTCGCCTCAGGTCGAAGGCGGTACGGCTCTTCGCCAGCATCTCACCGAATAGCCCCTGCAACCGGTCCGAGGTCGCGGTCTCGTCGATCGCGCTGAGGGCGCGCTCAATGCTCGTCGCCGCCGACTCGTACCGTTCCTCGACCGGCTCGATCAGCGGCCGGTCGGTCAGCACCGCCAGACTGTTCAGGAGCTGATCGATGATCGTGACGTCCTGCTGGAGTCCGATCAGCACACGGTAGCGGTCGATCTCCGGTTCCGAGAAGTGGACCTCACGGGACGCGGGCGGCTGCTCAAACGACCGAAAGCCCGTCATCGCGTAGAACAGTTGATCATCAAGGGCAGGCACCAGAAGCGCCTCGATCCGGCTGTGGAGCGACTCGAGTTCCAGCCGCAGCGCCTCGCTGTCCGCGCTCAGTTCGAAGCCCTCCGCCACCGACTCCTGGATCGCCGCGATGTTGCCGATGAGCTCTCCGCCACGCGCCTGGATGCTCAGGATCTCCGCGTCGCCGCCAAGCGACGCCTCGGACGCCATCCCCCGGCTCATCAGGGCCTCGAGTTGCTCCTCGAAGGCCCGCTGCGCCGGCGCGATCTCGACGCCAGTCCGAGTCAGTTCGTCCTGGTTCGCCGTCGCGGTCAGCCTCGGGCCCGCCGCCACCAGCGTTCCGCTGCCCTGGGCGACGCCGAAGGCAGCCGCCAGTTCCGGCACCGTTCCCTGGGTGACCCGGTTCTGCGAATCGCCGACCTGAGCGAAGGCGAACAGCGCCACCAGGCTGGCCGCCAGCGTCAAGGCGGCCGCGCCGCCGATGCCAACGTAGAGCTGGGTGGCGATCCTGAACCGGGCTTCGGTGAGCTTGCGAAACCAGCCGATCATTGCCTTGTCGCGCCTTCGAGACGCGTCGCGGGCCGATACCGCCCACTCTCGTCGATCACGGTAAGGAACACGGCGTCCGAACCCTGGTTGTCCCCGTCGCCGAACACGAGGCGGAAGCCGGTCAGGTCGATCGAACCGGCGTCGCGCAGAGTCTGAATGAAGCGTTCCCGATCGACCATCGTCCCGCAGCGCTCGAGCGCCTCGATCACCAGACGTCCGGCAAGGTAGCCCTCGAACGAGACGAAACCGGGCTCGGCGCCGGGCGTATGGGCGCGCAGCGCCCGCCGGTAGGCGGTGGCCACTCTCGAGTTCCGAGCGCTCGGAAACGGTACGACCTGCGTCACGTAGACGCCGGCGCCTTGGGGACCGAGTTCTTCCGCGAGGGCGTTGCTGCCCACGAAGGACAGGGTCATGAACACCGGATCCAGGCCGATATGCCGCGCCCAGGCGATCAGGCTGGCCACCGGCTGGTAGGCGCCCACGATGATGACGGCCTCGGGCCGCCCCACCCCGATGTCGACGATGGCCGTCTTGACGGCGGTCGTGTTGCGCGGATACACGCCGATCGCGACCGCCTCCATGCCCCGCCTGTCGAACGCGGCGCGAACGCCCGCCAGGCCGGCGCGCCCGAAGGAGTCGTTCTGGATGACGACCGCGATCCGCTCGATGCCGAGATCCCTGGTCAGTCGCTCCACCATCTCCTCCGTCTCCTGGGCGTACGAGGCGCGGAGGTTGATCACATGCGGTTCGCTGCGGAGAAAGCCCGCGCCCGTGAACGGAGCGATGTACGGAACACCCGCCTCTTCGGCAACCGGTACGGCGGAGCGGGAAGTCGGCGTGCCGACGCCGCCTACCAGCGCGAACACGCCCTCCTCCTCGATCAGGCGGCGCGTGTTCGTGATCGCGTCCTCCGGCTCGTAGCGGTCATCCACCGTGACCAGCTCCAGCCGCCGGCCATGCACGCCGCCGGCATCATTGGCCTCCTTGAACGCCGCCTGGATGCCGAGCCGCATCCCCCTGCCCAGTTCGGCAGCCGGACCACTGAAAGCGGCGGACTGCCCGAACACGATGCGCTCGGCCGAAACGCCCGGCGTCCCTTCCGGCTCCACGGGCGACGCTTCCGGCTGAGCCTGCGACGGTGTCGTAGCGAGCAGCGCCGCCGCCGCCCAGGCTGACGCGGTCAGAGCTGTTCGAGCAGCACGTGCGCGCATCGCTCCCGGCAGTCCCGCGCCGCGGTTCAACTCCGGCGCTTGACCATGGTCACGTGGTTGCGGCCGCCCTCGCGGCTGTACGACGTCTCGTCCATGAGCACCTTCACGAAGTGGACGCCCAGACCGCCGATCTGCCGCTCCTGGACCCCCGCGTCGAGGTCCGGCTCCGGCGCTTCGTGGAACGGATCGAACGCCCTCCCGCCATCGCGAACCTCGATCCGTACTTCGTCGTCGCTCGATGTGACCTCGATCTCGATCTCGCTGCTGCCGGGCTCGCCGCCGCCGTGACGCACGACGTTCGTCGCCACTTCCTCCAGACCGAGAACGATGGCGTAGGTCACGTCCTGCGCCCAACGCTCCTCCTGGCCGAGCGCCTCCACAGCCTCCGAGACACCCGGAAGCTCCTCGATCCGGTTCGGAATACGGAGCTGGAGGGTAGCGCTCACTCGTCGGCGACGCGCAGGGTCATACAGGTCAGATCGTCGAACTGCGGCGCTTCGCCGGCGAAGTCCTGTACCGCCTGCAGGATCATCTCGGCGGCTTCCCGGGCGCTCGGTGTCATCCCGTCGCCAAACAGACCCTGAAGCGACTCGAGACCGAACTCCTCGTTCGACACGTTGATCGCCTCGGTCACTCCGTCCGTAAAGAAGACGACAAGGTCGCCCGGATTCAGCCGGACGCTGGCCTGCCCGTACTCGAAGCCGGGAATCGCGCCGAGGGCGAGGCCGCCGGTCAGTTCGAGTTCCTCCGAACTGCCGTCGGGGTGAACCACCAGCGGAGGGTTGTGACCACCGTTCGAGAAGGTCAGCATCCTGGTCGAGGGATCGTAGACACCGTAGAACACGGTGACGAACATCGCCGCCTCGTTCGTCTCGTTCAGGAGGTCGTTCACTTCCCGGAGGACCGCTCCGGGATCCTCGACGCCGACTGCCGCCCCCTTGAGCAGCGTCCGGCTCGACATCATGAACAGGGCCGCCGGCACGCCCTTGTCCGACACGTCGGCTACCGCAAGCCCGATCCGTCCCGCCTCGAGGTTGATCACGTCGAAGAAGTCCCCTCCGACGTTACGTGCCGCGTGCATGCAACCGTAGACCTCACACCCGTCTACATGGGGGAAGGTGTCGGGCAGGATCGACTGCTGGATCTTCGTCGCCACATCGAGCTCGTTCTGTATCGCCACCAGCTTGTCGCGCGATGCGAGCGCGGCGCGCCACTCGTCGAGGTGGCGCAGCGTCCGCTCGATCGTCACCTCGAGGTCGGTGAAATCGATCGGCTTGGTGACGAAGTCGAAGGCGCCCCGGTTCATGGCGGTACGGATGTTCTCCATGTCCCCGTACGCCGAGACGATGACCGAACGGAGATCCGAGTTCACCTCCGGGATCTGCTGCAACAGGGTCAGACCGTCCATCCTCGGCATGTTGATGTCCGAGAGAACGATGTCGATGTCCTTCTTCTCCGTCAGGACTTCCAGCGCCTCGACGCCGTTGCCGGCGAACTCGAAGCCGTACTTGCCCCTGCGGATGTGGCGCCGCATGCGCTGGCGAACCAGCCGCTCCAGATCCGGCTCGTCGTCGACAACCAGGATCTTGTAGTCGGGATTGTCCCGATCGCCCACCTAGACGACCACCCCTTCCGCGCTCTAACCCTCTACCCCGCGGCCGCCAGGGCGTCGGCCTGCGAGTCGTAGATCTGGATGATGCGGTTGAAGCCGCTGATCTCGAACACGGACTGAACGGGATCGCTCAGCGCGCAGAGAGAGATGCTCACGTTGCGCTGGCCGAGGGTCTTGGCGACCAGCAACACGACCCTCAGGCCGGCGCTGCTGATGTAGGCGAGCTGACCCAGGTCGATGACCACGGCCTGGACATCCTCGCCGATCGCCCCCTGCAACTGGCGTTCAAAGTCCTGGGAGTTCGAGCTGTCGACCCGGCCCTCGACTTTGGCTACAAGAACCTTGTCGTGATTCTCCACCTGGACGTTCATACTCTCTGCCTCCCGTTGCCGTTTCTTCCGCTAAGTCGCGTCTGATCAACTGCATTCACTATCACATCCACCGCGATTCGCGCATCCCCGGCACCCTGAAACACCCCCCGCGTGGGAGAGACGTCGGCATAGTCCCGGCCAGCGGCCACGCGAATGTGCCGCTGATCGCTGAAGGTCGTGTTTGTTGGATCGAAGCCGACCCAGCCGGCCCCCGGCAGCCAGCATTCTACCCACGCGTGACTGGCGCCCGCCGTCACCCGCTCGCCGGCCCGGCCCGTGTTGTGGAGATAGCCGGACACGTAGCGGGAGGGGATGCCCCAGGAACGGGCGATCGCGATCATCAGGTGAGCGTAGTCCTGACACACGCCCCGGCCCGACTCCAGCAGGTGCTCGATGGGCGAATCGGCCGCGGTGCTGCCCGGCTCGTACTCGAAGCGCTCGCGGATCCCGTCGGACACGCGGACCAGGCTCTCCATCGGATCTTCCTCCGGGCGGAACCCCTCGCTGCGGACGAAGTCCTCGAGCGCGGGTGACGGCCGAGCCAGCACGCTGGGCTCCACAAAGTGCCAGTACTCCGGCAGGTGGCGCAGGCTTCGCACTTCCTCCCAGCCGCCGACCGCTTCCACGCTCGAGGTCGCGGCGAGTTCCGCCCGGAACCGGGACGTGATCACGAGTTCCCCGTGGCGCCGATGGACATTGAGAACGTGGCGGCGGTTGCCGAAGCAGTCCCGCTCCGGACTCAGAGACGCGGCCGGGACCGTCTCGATCTCGAAGCGACGCACCCTCTGGCCCGACGTCCCGGCCGGCTGCAGGCAGAGCAGCAGAACGCAGCCGCGGACGCTCTCCGAGTACTCGTATCTCGTCCGGTGCTCAACGTCGTAACGGAGCGGGCGGGTAGACGTCACCGCAGCGGAGAATCCTCGATCGCGTAGTCCACGAAGGCGCCGAGCACGGCCTCGTGCAGATCGCGGGCGGACTGGCTGACCCGTTCCAGCAGTTCTTCGGGCTCCGACGCTTCCGGCCAATCGTAGAGGATGAGCGCCTCGGCCCGGCCTGCCAACCGCCGGGCGGCGGCGTCCGCGTCGACGCCAGGTCCGCCGCCGAGTCCTTCGAGTTCCGCCGCCGCGGCCTGCACGGTGGCGAGCACGGAGCCGGGCAGGGATGGATCGGCGACCAGCAGGTCGAGGACCCGGTCCGGCTTCATCTCGATCCCGTGGACGCGACCGTAGGCCTCCAGGGCGTGGTGAGTGCGCAGCATGCTCGCCCAGCCAAGGGTTCGCCGCTCCGTCTGCCGGCTGAGCTCGATCTGTGCCAGCAGCAGGGACACCGCGAGCTGCGCCCGCTCGATGGCCCGGCCGAGTCGCATGAACCGCCAGGCCGCGCCACGGTACATCGTCGCGTCCGCGACCCCGACGAAGTTATGGATCTCGCTGCGAGTCCGTGCGTAGAAGACCTCCGGCGTCCTCCAGATATCGACGGCCTCGAGATCCCGAATCCGCAGCCAGGCAGCGTTCAGGCACGTCCACATCTCGCCGCTGATGCAGTGACGCATCTGGCGAGCGTTCTCGCGCCCGCTCGCGATGGCGCTCCACACCGAATCCGGGTTCGAACGCTCGAAGGTCAGGTCGTCC
This sequence comes from Acidobacteriota bacterium, assembly GCA_028877275.1. Classification (GTDB taxonomy): domain Bacteria; phylum Acidobacteriota; class Thermoanaerobaculia; order Multivoradales; family Multivoraceae; genus Multivorans. The sequence goes on along the minus strand of JAPPFP010000023.1, from coordinate 28,706 downwards.
GCCAACGTGAAGGCGTCGGCCAGGGCGAACTCGTCCGCCTCCGGGAGGAACTGCTCGCCCGGCGGCGGAAACCGCCTCATGCACTGGTAGATCCGCTTCCAGCCGAAGTGGATCTCCTCGACCGAGCGGTCGACCAGGAACTGCACCTGCAACTCCAGCAAGCGGCTCAGATAGCCGGCCCTGGCCAGGTAACGGGCCATCCAGTAGACCCCCTGAGCGCTGCGCGAGAGCATCAGAGGTCCACCACCCAGAGATCCTTGCCGCCTCCGCCCTGGCTCGAGTTGACGACCAGGCTGCCCCTTCGCAGGGCGACCCTGCAGAACGCCCCGGGCACGATGCGGGTCTCGTTCCCGGTCAGCACGAAGGGCCGCAGGTCGACATGACGCGGCTCCGCGTGGCCGTCGACCAGGCAGGGCGACCGGGACAGCGCCAGGGTGGGCTGCGAAATGAAGTCCGCGGGATCGGCACGGAGCGTCTTCGCGTACTCGTCCCGCTCCTCCGGCGTCGAGTGCGGCCCGACCAGCATGCCGTAGCCGCCCGACTCGCCTACGCGCTTGACCACCAGGCGTTCCAGATTGTCCAGCGTGTACTCCAGATCCTCGGGCCGCCGGCAGAGGCGGGTCTCGACGTTCTGGAGGAGGGGCTCCTCGCCCAGGTAGTAGCGCACCATGTCCGGCACGTAGGCGTAGACGCTCTTGTCGTCGGCCACTCCGGTTCCGGGAGCGTTGGCCAGGGCCACGTTGCCGCGCTTGAACGCGTTCATCAGGCCCGGAACGCCCAGCAGGGAGTCCTCGCGGAAGACCAGCGGATCGAGAAAATCGTCGTCCACGCGGCGGTAGATCACGTCGACGCGCCGGAGGCCGGAGGTCGTTCGCATGTAGACGAACCCGTCGTTGACCAGCAGGTCCTGCCCTTCGACGAGCTCGGCGCCGATCTCGTGAGCCAGGAACATGTGCTCGTAGAACGCCGAGTTGTAGGTGCCGGGAGTGAGCAAAGCCAGGCACGGATCCGGGCGGCCGCCGGGCGACAGCTCGCAGAGCGTCTGCCGCAACAGGCTGCCGTACTGCTCGACATCCTGAACCCGGGAACGCCGGTAGAGCAGGCGCAGGCCGGCCTTCACCGCCTTGCGATTGGCGATCATGTAGGACACGCCCGAGGGCACGCGCAGGTTGTCCTCCAGCACCAGAAAGCCCTCGTGCGTGCGGACGATGTCCGTGCCGCAGATCGTCACCCAGACGTCGTTGGGCACACTGACCCCACGCATCGCCAGCCGGTACTGCGGGCAGCCGAGAATGACGTCGGCGGGAATCGCGCCGTCCTTGACGATGCGACAGTCGCCGTAGACGTCGGCGAGGAACAGGTTCAGCGTCCTGATCCGCTGCACGAGGCCGGCTTCGAGTTCCCGCCACTCCGCCAGGGCGAGCAGGCGCGGCACGCAGTCGATCGGAATGATCCGCTCCTCCGCCTCCTCGTCCCCGTAGACGGTGAAGGTGATCCCCTCCTGGGAAAACGAACGCGTCACCCGATCCTGGATCGTGTTCAGGTCGTCGTCGGGCAGTTTCCTGAGCGCCTCGACGACTGCCCGGCAGTGCTCGCGCGGCTCTCCCTCCGCGACGAACATCTCGTCGTAGATCGCAGGATCGAAGTCGTAGAGGCTGAAGTCCACCAAGCCCACTCGAGCGGTTTGCCGAACGGGCGTATCCTAGCCGCCACCCACCGCTTGGACGCCCTGGCCCTCCGCCCCGTATCATCCTGTAAGCCGCCGGCGAAAGCGCCCCCTTACTCCCCCGCGGCCAGACCCGAACTTCAACCCAAGGAGCACGAAGATGACCGGAGCGCGCTCCCACAGCCGGCAAGCCGGCTTCACCCTGATCGAACTCCTGATCGTCGTGGCGATCATCGGCATCATCTCCGCCTTGCTGGTGCCGAACCTGATGACCGGGCTGCAGAACGCGAACCAGACCCGCACCCAGGCCGACATGAAGGCCGTTGGCTCAGCCTGGATGCAGTGGCTGACCGACCAGGTCAGCGCCGCGGCAGCCGGCTCGAGCACGACCGCCACGTTCAGCTGGAGCGAGTTCACCTATCCCGACTTCTCCCACGCGGACCTCTCCGCCCTGCTCCGTCCGTCGAACACGTTCTTCTACCTGCAGGACGTACCCGAACGAGACGGCTGGAACAACCCGTACCGGTTCGGCTTCGCCGGATCGGACCAGCTTCTCGGCACCCAGGTCATCGGCATCTGGAGCGGCGGGCGCGACGGCTCGAACAGCGAACAGCCGCAGTCCACCTACGAGATCGGCGCGTTCCGCGGCACCGACTTCAACGAGGACCTGGTCTGGGCCGACGGCTACTGGGTGCGTTGGCCGGGCAGCGCCGCCGAAGCCGGCTCAGACGAGTAGCTAGATCTGCGAGAACGCGGTCGGCCGCAGGAACACGTTCTCGATTCGCGAGACGGTCCCCTTGTAGTAGTCCATGTCGCGCATCCGGATCCACTCGGGATGGCCGCCGAAAGCCTGCCAGTGCTCGCGGTGCGCCTCCATGTCGGACGCCGACAGGATGTAGACCAAGGCCGGCACATCCTCCCCGATCAGGAGTTCGCCAAACAGCAGGGGCGCCATCTCGACATCCCGCATGATGTCGATCTCACCGTTGTCGAACATGTGGACCTTGCGGCGGGCGGTCTCCTCGTTGTGGCTCTCGTACAGGCGCAGTTCGAAAATCCGGTCCTCACCAGCCGCGGTCTGGGACGGCAGTTCCATCACCGGCATCCCCTTGAAGGCCCGCAGGAACCAGCTCTCCAGGCGCTCGTAGATCGGCTCCTGCCTCGGAGTCGCATACATCGGCGCCGCGGCCTCGAGGTACTCGGCGTCGGCCTCGAGCGTCGACTTCATCGCCGTGAAGTCCTCGATCGTCGGGAAGGCGATGATCGCCCACAGGGACAGCGCGTCCACCGGCTCGACCGGTTCGTTCGCCTCTGCGGGCGGTTCGACTCCGAACACGCCCACCCGGTCGATCCCGGCCCGGTTGAGCGCCGGCACCAGGGCGTTCTCCAGGTAGGCGAGGACGGTCCGCCGGCTGTCCTCGTCGGCCAGGCGGTAGCGACGGATCTCGTAGTACTCGCGTCCCGGCTCGCTGTCCGCGGCGGCCTGCTCGCCGGCCGCTTCCTCCCCCACCGGCGCTTCGGCCGGTGCGCAGGCCAGGACCATGGCGGCCGCCGCGGCACCGGCCAGGAAGACCGGAAGGGAACGCTTGGTCTGCGGTGTCATCGACATGCGGCAATCTCCTGTGGCGCCCTCACTGCCTGGCCAGCAGCCAGGCGCGCATCGTGTTCGATACCAGGTCCGCGGCTTCCAACTGGACCCAGTGGCCGACCGTCGGCACCGTGACCAGGGTGTAGTCGCGGTCGATCCAGTCCCAGGTGTTCTTGAGCCCGTCCTTGTCCACAGCCGTGTCCTTCAGACCGTGGAACTGGAGCACGGGCATCTGAAGGTTCGGCAGCTCACCGCCGGCCGCGACGCCGCCGTAGTTGGCCCGGTAGTAGTTCAGCATGCCGTCCCAGTAGGAGCGGGAGAACGCCTCGCGGTAGTGGCCGGCCACCTTCTCGCCCTCACTCTCGTAACGGCCGAGCAGGCCCTCCGGCACCGGGCTGCCGTCCGGCTCGGACGACGCGAAGTTCCGGGCGTACTGGACGTTGCGGCGCTGCTCCTCGGTCGCGTTCGCGATCACGTTCGCATAGCCGCGGGGGTGGGTGAGGTTCATGATGATCAACCGCTTGACCTTGTCCGGATGCTCGATCGCGAACCGCCAGGCGATGGCGCCGCCCCAGTCGTGGCCGACCAGGTTGATCGGCGCGCCGAGATCCTCGATCACGGCCGCCACATCCGCCAGCAGATGCGGCATGGCGTAGTCCTCGACCTGCTTCGGCTGGCCGCTCCGGTTGTAACCGCGGAGGTCCATCGCCGCCGCCCGGAAGTCCCCCTCGAGCGCCGCCATCTGGTGTCGGTAGCTGTACCAGATGTCGGGGAAGCCGTGGATGAAGAGGACCGGCTCGCCCTCGCCGAGAGTGACGTAGTGGATGCCGACCGCGCCGTTCTTCACCGTGTGATGTTCGACCCGGTCCCAGACATCCGCGTTGGAATCGTCCGCGGCGAGTCCAACGGGAAAGACCGCGGCCGCGAGCAGCAACGCCGCGCACCGAACCGAACGCCTGCGAGCTTCGATTGAGTTCACGTTCCGACCTCCTGAAGTTGGGCGCGTCATCGTAGCAGCGTCGCCCTCGCAACGGCCCGGGGCGGCCGTCTATGGCGCCCGCCCTTCTTCCGCGGAAGGCGCTTCTTCAGCGGGAGGAAGGGCCTCGGCCGGCGGATCGTCGAAGCGCTTGTAGTTCCTCCCGTAGTCGGGCCGGGTGCGGCGATGGCATACGACGCAGGACATGTACACCTGCTCGTTCAGGGCGATCAGCGCGTCCAGGTCCTGCTCGAGGGCCGCCTCGTAGGCCGCGGCGCCAGCATCGAACATCAGCCGGGCGTCGCGCATCCACTCGTCGCGGTCCCCCACCACGCGGCTCGGCATCATGATCAGGTTGGCCGACTCGGCGAGGAGGAGCGCCTGCGCCTGCAGTTCGTTCCACTCGACCTCGTTGGTCGGGGCCCGGCTCTCGACGTAGAGGATGGCGTCCGAGGCCGGATACATGAGCTTGATCATCAGCTCGCTCATCGTGCCGATCGGTTCTGGCTCGGGAACCGGTCCGTCATCACGCGCGGCCGCCGCGGCCGCGAGGCCGGCAACGAGGGCGGCGAGTACGATCTTTCGGGCCATGAAGTCTCCCCCTTCAGGGCTATGATGGCATGACTCGACCGGCCAGGTAACGACCCGGAGATGGAACCCAGCCATGAAGCACTCCTCTGCCATTTGGACACACTGCCTCTGCACCTCGGTCTGCCTGCTCACGCTTGCAGCCTGCGCGCAGGAGGACGCGACGCTGCGTCCCGGAGACAATGACCACCGGACGCTGCAGGAGGCGCTGCTGACGGCCGAGCCCGGAGCGGTCATCGAACTCGCGGCCGGTCGCTTCGAACTCGACGCCACCCTCTCCCTCGATGTCGAGGGCGTGACCCTACGCGGCCAGGGCATGGACGACACGATTCTCGACTTCTCATCACAGGCCCCGGGGACGGGAGGCGAGGGAATCCTCGCGACCGCCGACGACTTCACGGTCGAGAACCTCGCGGTCGAGAACACCAGGGGCGACGGCATCAAGGTGGAAGGCACGACCGGCGCCGCCTTCCGGAGTGTCCGGGTCGAGTGGACGAACGGACCCGACACGAACAACGGTGCCTACGGCCTCTACCCGGTTCAGGTCACGAACGTCCTGATCGAGGACAGCCGGGTACGCGGCGCCTCGGACGCCGGCATCTACGTCGGCCAGTCCGCCAACGTCGTCGTCCGGCGCAACGAGGCCTGGGAGAACGTGGCCGGCATCGAGATCGAGAACACGACCGGGGCCGACGTCTACGGCAACCGGGCCCACGGCAACACCGGTGGCCTGCTCGTCTTCTCGCTGCCGGAACTGCCCGTCAAGGACGGCCGCGATGCTCGCGTGTACGACAACGACATCGTCGAGAACAACCTGCCGAACTTCGGCAAGGAAGGCGCGATCGTGTCGACGATCCCGGCCGGCTCGGGGATCATCGTGATGGCCAGCGACAACGTCGAGCTGTTCGAGAACCGGATCCACCGCAACCAGAACTCGAACCTGGCGGTCATCTCCTACCTCTCGACCGGCCGCGCCTACAACGACCCGGGCTACGACCCCTACACCGAGGGCGTCTACATCCACGACAACGAGTTCGTCGGCGGCGGCGAGAGCCCGAATGGCGACTTCGCGGACGCCTTCGTCGCCCTGGCGGGCGGCGCCTTTCCGGACATCGTCTGGGACGGCGTTTCGAACCCGGACAAGCTGGTCGCCGGCAAGGTGCCTGCGGACCTGCGGCTGTACATCGAGAACAACGGCGACGCCGACTTCGTGAATCTCGATCTCGGCTCCGTCTTCGCGGGCGGTGAGCCGAACGTGAGCACGGACCTGGCGGCGCATCAGGGTTCGCTGCCGGCGGTACCGCAACCGGTCGATCTCGGCGCGGCGACCGGTGGCGCTCCGTAGGCTCGCAGCCGCGGCACTGACGATCGCCGCGCTCGCGGGCTGCGGGGCCGGGGAGCGCGGTTCCGGCCAGGGACCGTTCGCCCGCTACCCGGAGAAGCTCTCGGCCTGGGGGCTGTTCGCCGGAGAGCTTGCCAGCCACATTCCGGCCGCAAGGGTCGAGCCCTACGACCTGAACACGGCCCTGTTCTCGGACTACGCGCTGAAGTTCCGCTTCGTGCGCCTGCCGGAAGGGCCTGACGGCGAAGTCGAACCCGCGCTCTACCGCGAAGAGGGCCCGTTCGAGTTCCCTGTCGGCACGGTCATCTCGAAGACCTTCGCCTACCCGACAGACTTCAGGGTTCCCGAGGAGGGCCTGCGGCCGCTTGAGACCAGGCTGCTCATCCACGAGGAAGGTGGTTGGGTGGGCCTGCCGTACATCTGGAACGCGGAGCTGACCGACGCTGAACTCGCGATCGTGGGCGGGCCGCTCGAGGCGTCATGGATCGATGCGGGAGGCGCGAGGATCGAGCACACGTACCGGGTGCCGAACGCGAACCAGTGCAAGACCTGTCACCGGACGGACGGCGAGCGCGTACTGCCGATCGGGCCCCAGGCGGCGCAACTGAACCGCGAGTACACCTACGCCGACCCCGACGGCACGACCCTGCGGGAAAACCAGCTCGAACGATGGCGGCGCATCGGCTTCCTCGAGGGCGCGCCGCCGGCCGCGGAAGCGCCGCGGGCACCGGTCTGGGACGTCGCCGCCTCCGGCAGCGTCGATGAGCGGGCGCGCACCTGGCTCGACATCAACTGCGCCCACTGCCACAACCTGACGGGCAGCGGCCGAACATCGGGCCTCGATCTGCGCAAGGACCACGACAATCGCACCCGCCTCGGTGTCTACAAGCACCCGGTCGCCGCAGGCCTCGGCACCGGCGACCGCGTCTACGCCGTCGTCCCCGGCAAGCCCGACGAGTCGATCCTCGTCTACCGGCTCGAGTCGACCCACCCGGGCATCGCGATGCCCGAGATCGGCCGAGGCCTGGTCGACGTCGAAGCCGTGGAGCTGATCCGCCAGTGGATCCTGGAGATGGAACCGCCGGGACAGCGGGAACGGGCCGACTGGGTGCGCGGGTCTTCTGACCCGCTGCCGCCGCAGGCGGCCGGGTAGACGCCGCCGGCCGAAGGCCGGCGTCCTTGTCCGGCCCGTTCCCGCTGTCCCGGCGCTACTCGGCCAGGATCTGGCGGGTGCGGTGGAAGACCTCGTCCAGGCCAACGGCATCCGAGCCGTAGTAGCCGCGAACGCCGCCGTCGCGGTCGACGAGAGCCAGCCGCGCCGCGTGGGCGACATCCACCAGACCGCCGGCGAGGTCCAGTCGTTCTCCCATGGGCAGGGCGAAGCCGTCGACGACCACCGAACGCATCTCCGGCTCGGCGCCGGTGACGAGACTCCAGCGCTCCAGGTCCAGGCTCCGGCTTCGCGCATAGTCGCGGAGGAGATCCGGGGTGTCGTGCGCCGGGTCGACCGTGAAGCTCACGAGTCTCACGTCCTCCACGCCCTCCTCGCGATAGCGACGCTCCAACTGGCGCAGCGAGGCCGTGAGGCGCGGACAGACGGTGGCGCAGCGCGTGAACAGGAAGGAGGCAACGTAGACCTCGCCCGCCAGGTCGTCGCTGCCGAACGCCTCTCCGTTCTGGTCGACCAGCCGCCACTGCGGCAACTCCCGCAGGACCGGCGGCGGGTCGGGCTCGAACCGGAGCAGCGGCCTGATCGCCGGGATCAGGACGAGACCCGCCAGCGCCGCGAGAACCCAGGGGTTCAGGAGTCGCGGGCCGGTGTTCTGTACCCCCTCATCGGGGCCCGAAAGCCGCTCCTCGGACATGGCTCGACCCTATCCCGGCGCCGGGCTTTGACCGCCTCGAACCCACGCTGTACACTCCGCGCGACCGCAGGACGGGCAGGGCTTCGTACCCTGCTTCAAGGTACGGAATCTTGCCTCAGATCTTCCCCAAGTGGACCCTCAAGCTACCGCTGTACGCGGCGGTCGCCCTGCCGGTCGTCGGTGCCGTTGTCGTGGGCGGCATCTGGTGGTTTTTCTCGCCCGAGTACACCGACGTCGGCTATCGCCCGGCGCAGCCCGTGCCTTACAGCCACGCCCTCCACGTGGGCGAACTGGGCCTCGACTGCCGCTACTGCCACGCCTCGGTTGAGGAATCGGCGGTGTCCAACGTTCCCCCGACCCAGGTCTGCATGAACTGCCACCACGTGGCCGCCCGGGACAGCGAACTGCTGGAGCCGATTCGCAAGAGCGTCGAGCAGGATCGGCCGATGCGCTGGGTGCGTATCCACAACCTGCCCGACTACGCCTTCTTCGACCACAGCGTTCACGTCGGGGCCGGCGTCGGCTGCGGCACCTGCCACGGTCCGGTCCACGAGATGGAAGTCGTTTACCAGGTGGAGCCCCTGAGCATGAGCTGGTGCCTCGACTGTCACCGCGACCCGGGTCCGCACCTCCGGCCGCTCGAGGCGGTGACCGACATGGAGTGGAGGCCGACCGGCGACCACGCGGCCTTCGCCGAACTGGCGATCGCGGAACGGGCGCTCGCGCCGCCCGAGGACTGCACGGGGTGCCACCGATGAGCGGTGGCAACGGCAAGCGGCCGGAGAGAACATACTGGCGCAGCCTGGAGCAACTTCAGGGCGATTCCGCGCCGGTCGCCTTTCTCGAGCGGGAGTTCCCGGAGGGCGCGTCGGAAGCGCCTCCCGATTTGCTGCGGGACGGCGTCAGCCGGCGCAGCGTGCTCGCCATGCTGGGCGGGACGGCGTCGCTCGCCGGCCTGACCGGCTGCGACATCATCCGCCGCCCCGTCGAACACATCGTCCCCTACGTCGACGCCCCGGAAGGCATGGTCCCTGGCGTTCCGCTGGCCTACGCCACCACGATGCCGCTGGGTAGCCGCGCGCTCGGTCTGCTGGTGGAGAGCCACGAGGGCCGGCCCACCAAGGTCGAAGGCAACGCGCTCCATCCGTTCTCGGAAGGCGCGTCGAGCGTGTGGGCTCAGTCGTCGATGCTCGACCTGTACGACCCGGACCGGTCCAAGTCCGTGCGGTTCGGCGACGAAGCATCCTCCTGGGAGGACTTCGTGGCCGCCTGGACCGAAGGCGACCTCGGCCCCGCGGCCGACGGCTCGGGCTTCGCGATCCTCGCCGAGCCGTCCTCGTCGCCGACCCTGGTCCGGCTCAAGGAAGCGCTTCTCGACCGCTATCCGCAGGCACGCTGGGTGTCCTGGGAGCCGGTGAGCGAGGAGAACGCCGATCGGGGGACGACGCTCGCTGCCGGTGAACACGTCCACGCGCTGTACCACGTGGACCGCGCGCAGGTCCTGCTAACCCTGGACTCCGACTTCCTCAGCACCGAGGGCGACAGCGTCCGCAACCTGCGCGGCTACTCGCGGGCACGGCGCGTGAACGAGGAAGGTGGCGGCAGTCCGCTGCGCCACTACGCCGTCGACGGTGTCCACTCGGTCACGGCGGCGAACGCCGACCACCGCCTGCGCGTGCAGAGCGGCCGCGTCGCCACCTTCGTCGCCCGGCTCGGCAGCGCGCTCGCGGGACACGGGCTGGAACTGCCGCTTGACGGCGGCGCGCCGGCCGCGGACATCGACGACGCGTGGGTCGACGCACTGGCGCAGGACCTGATCGCCCACCGCGGCGCCGGCCTGATCGTCGCCGGCAACCGCCAGCCGGCGGCCGTCCACGCCGCCGTCTACGCCCTGAACTCGGCGCTCGGCAACGCCGGCTCGACGGTGACGTACCACCGGACGCCCGACAGCGGCAGTTCGAGCGACGCGGACCTTGCCGCCCTGGCGGCGGCGATCCAGGAAGGCGCGGTAGACCGTCTGCTGGTTCTGGGGGCCAACCCCGCCTACAACGCTCCCGCCGACCTCGACTTCTCCGCCGCCCTCGAGAGCCTGGGCAATGCCGGCGCGGTCATCCACGTCGGCGCCTACCGGGACGAGACGAGTCGCTTCGCGCGCTGGCACGTACCGCTCGCCCACTATCTCGAGAGCTGGGGCGACGCCCGCGCCACCGATGGCACCGCGAGCGTCGTGCAACCCCTGATCGAGCCGCTCTACGGCGCGAAGAGCCTGGTCGAAGTGCTGGCGCTGGCCGCGCTGGGCGAGTCCCGCGATGGCCGCGATCTGGTCCGCGAGACCTGGTCCGGGATCCTCGGCCTGCCGCTCGAGGAGGACGCCGACGAGGCGGCCGTCGCCGGGACCGCGCCGGAAGCCGAGGCGGAAGCCGAAGCGACCGCGGACGGCGAGGGCGAAGATGCAGCAGCGGAAGAGGCGGTTCCGGTCGACCCGATGTCGCTGCCCTTCCCCGTCGCGCTCTCCGAGTTCGAAGTCGCCTGGCGCAAGGTCCTGCACGACGGCCTGCTGGAGGGCAGTGCCCCGCCGGCGGTCGATCTCCCCGCCATCGCGCCCGAGGATGGCGCGGCCGCGCTGCGGGCGGCGGGCAACGCCGCCCAGGCGGTCGCCGCGAGCGACGACCTGGAGATCGTCTTCCGGTGTTCCCCGGCGATTCACGACGGTCGCTTCGCCAACAACGGCTGGCTCCAGGAGCTGCCGGACGCGATGACCAAGCTGACCTGGGACAACGCCGCCCTGATCAGCCCCGCCACCGCCGGCGCGCTGGGTCTCGAGAACGAGGACCTCGTGACGCTGGCTTCCGGCGGGCGGGAACTCGAACTGCCGGTCTGGCAGGTGCCGGGACAGGCTGACAACACGGTGACGCTCGACCTCGGCTACGGTCGCGACTTCCCGGGCCGCATCGCCAGCGCCGCCAACGCCGGGGGCCACGCTCCCGGGCGGAACACCTACCTCCTGCGCACCTCGGAAGCGCCCGATCTCTCCCGCGGCACGCTCAGCCCGACCGGCGGCACGTACCCGCTGGCGCAGACTCAGGACCACCACTCGATGGAAGGGCGTCCGATCGTCCGCGAGGCCGATCTCGACTACTTCGAGGCGCATCCCGACTTCGCGACCGCCCACAGCGAGAAGCCACACGAGAACTCGATGTGGGACGAGTGGACCTACCAGGACTCCCCGCAGTGGGGCATGACGATCGACCTGAACGCCTGCGTCGGCTGCAACGCCTGCATGATCGCCTGCCAGAGCGAGAACAACGTGCCGATCGTCGGCAAGGAGCAGGTGATGGAGGGCCGGGAGATGCACTGGCTCCGCATCGACCGCTACTTCTCCGACGAGGGCGAATTCGGCGGCATGCTCCAGGACCTCGTCCACGACCTCCCGTCCGAGCCGCAGACGAGCTTCCAGCCGGTGCCCTGCATGCAGTGCGAGAACGCGCCCTGCGAACAGGTCTGCCCGGTCGCGGCCACCGTGCACGACAGCGAAGGGCTGAACGCGATGGTCTACAACCGTTGCATCGGTACCCGCTACTGCTCGAACAACTGCCCCTACAAGGTGCGGCGCTTCAACTACTTCAACTTCACCAAGGACACTCCCGAGGTGATGAAGCTGGGCAAGAACCCGGACGTCACGATCCGTTCCCGGGGCGTCATGGAGAAGTGCACGTACTGCGTCCAGCGCATCAGCCGCGCCAAGGTCGACGCCAGGCAGGACGGGCGGGGTCTGGCCGACGGCGACGTCGTCACCGCGTGCCAGCAGGCCTGCCCGGCCGAAGCGATCCGCTTCGGCGACATCACGGACGCGGCGAGCGGCGTTTCCGAGGCCAAGGCGAGCCCCCGGAACTACAATCTGCTCGACGACCTGCACACGAAGCCGCGCACGACGTATCTCGCGAAGATCCGCCACCCGAACCGCGAGATCACACCGGCGCCGCCGCCCGCCGAGGACCACGGCGAGGACGCCGGGCACGGCGAGGACGCACACTGATGCGCCGGCTGCCCGAAGCCGTGGCTCTGGCCGCCGTTCTGCTCCTGCTCGGCTGCCGGGGCATGCCGTCGCCATTCCCGCCGATCCACCCCAACCCGAACATGGACTACCAGGAGCGCTACGACCCGCAGGAGGCGAGCGCCTTCTTCTATGACGGCATGGCCATGCGCCAGCCGGTCGCGGGCACCGTGGCGCGCGGGCAGCTCGACGTCGATCACCGCCTGCTGTTCGGCCGCGACGACGCGGGCTACTTCCTGGAGACCTCACCGATCGCGGTCACCGGCGACATCCTCGCCCGCGGCGAAAACCGCTACACGATCTACTGCCAGCCTTGCCACGACGAGCGCGGCACGGGCCAGGGCATCCTGTTCGAGCGCGCCAGCACCCCCACCGCCTCCCTCCACGATGAACGCATCGCCGCCTACAACGACGGACGGATGTACGACGTGATCACGAACGGCGTCGGCCTGATGGCGGGCTACCGCTACCCGCTGACGGTCGAGGACCGCTGGGCGGTCGTCGCCTACGTCCGTGAGCTGCAGCAGGAGCGCCGAACGATGCAGGCGGAGCGGGCGGCACGCCAGTAGCGTCGGGAAACAGATGAACAGAAACAGGATCCTCTTCGGCATCGGCGTTCTCGCCTTCGTGTCCGTGATCGTCACGGTGCGCCTGGGCGGATTCCTGGTGGACAACGAGTACCGCCAGCCGGACCGGCAGGTCGCCGCCCAGGAAGAGCAGGGCGAGGCCGAGCTCACGCCACGCCAGCAGGGCATCGCCGACGAACAGGCCGCGGACGAAGCCGAAGCGCAGGCCAGGCCCTACGAGGAGGCCGAATACCGGACGGTCCCGTTCGTCGGCAGCCGGGTCACCGTCTGGGTGCTGGCGCAGCTCCACCTGCTGTTCGCGGCGTTCGTCCTCGCGGTGCCGCTGTTCGCCTTCATCATCGAGTTCGTCGGCTACGTGAAGAAGGAGGAGCGCTACAACAAGCTCGCGTACGAGTTCACGAAGCTGCTCTCCGTCTCGTTCTCGATGACCGCCACCTTCGGGGCGTTCCTGACCTTCGGGCTGATCATCCTCTACCCGAAGTTCACGAACTACCTGATGCACATCTTCTCGCCGACGTTCCTGCCCTACGTTCTGCTGTTCTTCCTGGAGGCGCTGTTCCTCTACAGCTACTACTACGGCTGGGGCAAGTTCGGGCCGAAGATGCACCTGTTCCTGGGCTTCATGCTGAACATCGTGGGCACCGCGATCATGTTCATCGCCAACGCCTGGCTCACTTTCATGATGTCGCCCGGCAGGCGCGACGACGTGGATGGCGACGGCGTCCCGGACTTCGTCTCCGCCGTTTCGGAGAGCGGCGCCCTGCTGAGCCTGCGGGACGCCTTCTTCAACTTCACCTGGATGCCGATCAACATCCACCGGATCATCGCCAACGTCGCCTTCGGCGGCTCGATCGCCGCGGCCTACGCGGCCTTCCGCTACCTGCAGGCGAAGACGGACGAGGAGAAGGCCCACTTCGACTGGATGGGCTACGTCGGCAACTTCGTCGCCATCATCGCCTTCCTCCCCCTGCCGTTCGCGGGTTACTACCTCGCCGCCGAGATCTACGCGTTCAGCCAGACCCTGGGCATCCAGATGATGGGCGGCACCTTCTCCTGGCTGTTCGTCATCCAGGCGGCTCTCATCGGCAACCTGTTCCTGGGGGCGAACTACTACCTCTGGCTGGGGATGGGCCGCATGGAGGGCGGCGTTCACTTCCAGAAATTCATCAAGTGGTTGCTGATCGCGATTGCCCTCTGCTTCGCCGTCTGGGCGACGCCGCGCTACGCCATCTCATCGGTATCGGAGATCGCCGCGATGGGCGGCAGCAGCCACCCGCAGCTTTCCTATCTCGGGCAGATGTCGGCCAAGAACACGGCGGTCAACATCCTGATCCTCTCGACCTACATGAGCTTCCTGCTCTATCGGCGGACCGGCAGACAGTCGGTCCATCCGCACAGGGATCTCCTCACCCGCGCCCAGGCGATCGTCTTCTCCTCCGCCGCGGCTCTGGTCATCTTCTACGGCGTCTACGGCTACTACGTGGACGCCGCGATACGCATACGCTTCGCGATCCCGCAGGTCTACTCGGTGCTCGCGGCCCTGGTCGTGATCACGGTGATCGACCTGCCCCTGTACCGCAACGCCGCGCAGTCGGGCGAGACCAAATGGGGCAGGATGCCGGCGGTCTCCCAGTACGCTCTCATCTTCATCGCGCTCAGCTTCACCTGGCTGATGGGATTGATGGGATACGTCCGTTCCGGGCTGCGCCAGGAGTGGCACGTGTACGGCGTGATCCTGGACACGTCCCCGGACGCCTACACGCCGACCCTCGGCTTCGCAACGCAGGTCGTGTCCGTCACTGTCCTCATCTTCTTCGGCCTGCTCGGTGTCGTCTTCTGGCTCAGCAGTCTTGGCGGGAAGAAGGATTGGGAACCGAAGCCGGTCGCTGACGGCCGCGACCAGCTCGAAGGGGGGCAGGCGGCATGAAGCTGAGCGTCCCCATGCCCCTGCGGCTGGTCCTGCTCGTGCTGGGTACGACGGCCTTCTACATGTACCTGGGCCAGATCGTGCCGCAGAAGGAGGCCCATCCGCCGCCGCCCGTGCTGATCAGCGCCGAGATGACGACGGAGGATCTGGTCGCGGTCGGTGCGGAACTCGCCAGCGGCAAGGGACAGTGCCTGGTCGGCTGTCACACCGTCGGCCAGAGCGGGCCGCTCCGCTACCCGGACCTGGACGGAATCGGCGCCCGCGCCGCGACCCAGATCGAAGGGCTCTCCGGCCTCGAGTACCTGGCCCAGTCCCTCTACGAACCGGCGGCGTTCATCGTTCCCGGCTTTGCGGATGGAATGCAGGCGATAGACCAGCCGCCGATCAGCCTCTCGGAAGACGAAATGAAAGCGGTGATCGCCTGGTTGCAGAGTCTGGGCGGAACACCGACCGTAACCCTCGACACCGACCTCGGCTATTGACCTGATCCATCATGTGGGGACTCAACCTACCCATCGTTCTGGCACTGGCCGCCATTGGCGGAGTGCTCGCCTGGCGGCGGGCCCACACCCTCGTCTGGCTCCTCTACACCGGGGGCGCCCTGTGGGCCTTCTTCAGGTTCGGCTTCACCGTGCCGATCCCGCAGTCCGTCGCGACGATCTATCTGGGGATCACCGGCCTCGCGCTGGTTAGCTACGCCTCTTCCAGCCGTGAGCGGTTGGCGGAAACGGTCCAACCAATCCAGCGCCTGATTCTCGAGCCCCGTTACCGTCTGGCCCTGGCCGGTCTGCTCGTCGCTCTCCCGGGCCTCGCTGCCTACAACGCCTACGCCGACCTGACCATGCCGCTCGAGGCGCCCGGATTCGGCCGCGAGATCCATCCGCCGCCGCCCACTGAACTCACCGTTCACGACGAGACGATCGACATGGCGACGGCGGAGAACCCGTACCTCCACTACAAGCACGACGACCCGGAGCTGTACGGGAAGCACGTGGAGAACGGCCGCCGGGTGTACTACGAGAACTGCTTCTGGTGCCACGGCGACGGCATGGGCGGCGACGGCATGTTCGCCCACGGCCTGAACCCGGTGCCCAGCAACTTCAACGACGTCGGCACGCTGCCGGCCCTGCAATCCTCGTTCGTTCACTGGCGGATCGCCAAGGGCGGTCCCGGCATGCCAGCCGGCGGCACGCCCTGGGACAGTGCCATGCCCGCCTGGGAGAAGTTCCTGACCACCGAGGAGATGTGGGACGTCAACCTGTTCATCTACGACTTCAACGGCTACGAGCCGCGCGCGCTGGGGCAGCACTGATGACCGCGCACGCCAACCGACGCACCCGGACCGCGGCAACGTTCGCCACCGCCGCCCTGATCCTGGCTCTGCCCGCCGTCGCCCAGGTCGACCTCGGCACGGAAGAGCAGCGGGCGGCCGGCAAGGTCGTCTACGACAAGTACTGCGGCCAGTGCCACGGCGACACGGGCGACGGCAACGGCTACGCCACGCCGCGGGTCCGGCCGAAGCCGCGTGACTTCACCACCGGCAAGTACAAGTTCCGCACCACACCGAACGGCATGCTGCCGACGGACGACGACCTGCGCCGGATCATCGAGATCGGAGCCCCCTACACCTCGATGCCGGGCTGGCCGAACCTGACAAGCGCCGAGATCCAGAACGTCATCTACTACATCAAGACCTTCTCGCCCGACTTCGAGAACCCCGACCGCTACGCCGAACCGATCGAGATTCCCCGGCCGCTCGAATCGACCGAGGAGTCGGTCGCCCGCGGCCGCGTGCTCTACGAGGAGCAGGCCTGCGGCGCATGCCACGGCGAGGTCGGCCGGGGGGACGGCGCTTCGGCGCCGACCCTGGTCAACGACAAGGGCGACCCGATCAGAGCCGCCGACCTGACCCAGCGCTGGACCTACCGCGGCGGTCCGACCAAGGAGGACATCTACCGCACGTTCTCCACCGGGCTGAACGGCACGCCGATGCCGTCCTACGCCGACTCGCTCGAGGTCGAGGATCGCCAGCACCTGGTGAACTACGTCTACTCCCTGGGCGACGGAGACGATCCGAACTACGGCACCCTGATCACGGCGGTCTACTCGGCGGAGCCGATCGACCTGCAGGACGAGGAAACGCTCGACGCGCTGTTCGAGTCCGCGCCGATGACCCGCTTCCCCCTGGTCGGCCAGATCACCGAACCGGGACGCAACTTCTTTCCCCCCGTCACCTCGATCGAGGCCCAGGCGGTCTACAACCGCGACGAGATCGCGTTTCGGGTCCGCTGGCACGATCTGCGCGCCGATACCTCGGGCCGCAACAACCCGAGCCTGGAAGTGCCAATGTGGGACGAGGACAACGGCATCGGCGGCGACGCGGCCGACGATGCTGGCGACTCCGACGACTTCTTCGGCGACTTCGGCGGCGAGGAAGCGCCCGCGGAAGACGACTTCTTCGGCGACAGCGGTGACGACTTCTTCGGCGACGGCGGCGACGATTTCTTCGGAACCGCCGACGCGGGCGCCGGAGGTGCGGAGTTCTCGGACGCCGTGGCGCTGCAGTTCCCGGCGTCGCTAGCGCCCGAAGAGACTCCCGAACTCAAGCCGTACTTCCTGTACGGCGACGCCCAGAACCCGGTCGACCTCTGGTTCGTCAACCTGACCTACGGCGTCGCCGACACGTTCCGGGGCCGCGGCAGCGATTCGATCGAGCCGACCGAGGCGGACATCGTCGAGGCGGTGACCTCCTACGACCAGGGCGCGTGGACCGTGACCTACAAGCGACGCCGCTCGTCGCGAGCCGGCGTCAGCTTCGCCGAGGAGCAGTACACGCCGGTCGCCTTCAGCGTCTGGGACGGTTTCAACCGCGAACGCGGCAACAAGCGGGCCCTGTCGTCCTGGTTCTACGTCTACACCGAGCCGAGCGTCGAGCAGGCGGTGGCGGGTCCCGTGCTCCGCGCCGCCCTGATCGTGCTCGCCATCGAGTTGCTGGTCGTCTTCCTGGTCCGCCGCCGCGCCCGCCAGAAGGCGGCCGACGAAGAGGCCTCGGGCGCCACCCTCACCGCAACCGAGGCTCCCGCCGTCTAACCCGACTCTCCGGCCAGGAAGCCGAATCTCTCTGACCCGACACTCCGTCAACACAAGAGACACCACCATGTACAAGACGATCTACGTCCCCGTCGACAACTCGGACTACTCGAACCAGGCGATCGCGTCGGCGGTCGAGCTGGGTCGCAAGTTCGACTCCACGATGGTCGGCTGCCACGTCTACGCGGCCAGCATGCACGACTACCGGTTCAAGCAGATGGAGTACACCCTGCCGGACGAGTACCTCGAGGAAACGGAGCTCGACCGCCAGCGGAAGATCCACGACTCGCTCATCACGATGGGTCTGGAGCTCATCTCGGAGAGCTACCTCGAGCCGATGAAGGCGGTCTGCGACGACGCCGGGCTCGAGTTCGAGCCGAAGATGATGGACGGCAAGCACCACGTCGAGATCGTCCGCGACATCCGCGAGTCGGGCTACGACCTGACCGTGCTCGGCGTGATGGGAATCGGCCGCGTCCGCGACACCCAGATCGGCTCGGTCTGTGAGCGGGTCGCCCGCACCGCCGACCGGGACGTCCTGGTCATCAAGCGGCTGCCGGCGAAGACCGGGGCGTCGAACGGCAACGGCAACGGGCGCCACGAAGAGACCGACGGCCGCGACACGATCCTGGTCGGCGTCGACGGTTCGCCCCAGTCCTTCGGCGCCCTGATGACCGCGATCGACCTGGCGAAGACCTTCGGCAAGAAGGTCGAGGCGATCTCGGTCTACGACCCCTACCTCCACTACTCCGTATTCAAGGGCGTCGTCAACGTGCTGACCGAGCGCGCCGCGAAGATCTTCCGTTTCGAGGAGCAGAACCAGCTCCACGAGGAGATCATCGACACCGGCCTGGCGCAGATCTACCAGTCCCACCTGGATGTCGCCCAGACGATGGCGACCGAGGTCGGCGTCGAGTTGACGAAGACCCTGCTCGACGGCAAGGCGTTCCAGAAGGTCCTCGATCACGCCCGCAAGATCGATCCCTGGATGCTCGTCATCGGCCGGGTCGGCGTCCACAGCGACGACAGCGAGACGGGCCTCGGCAGCAACGCCGAGAACCTGCTCCGCGCCTGCCCCTGCGACCTGCTCCTGACGACCCGGCTGGAGTACCCGGAACTCGACGTCAAGGCCGAGGAGAGCATCCGCTGGACCCCCGAAGCCGAGGAGCGCTTCAAGCGCGTCCCCGAGCAGGTACGCGGCATCGCCCGTACGGCCCTCTACCGTCTGGCGGTCGAACAGGGCCACAGCGTGATCTCGAGCGACGTGCTCGACGAGGCGATGGACCGCTACATGCCGAAGTACACCGCGCGCGAGACGGAAGCCCTGGCCGAGAAGATCGCCCTGCAGCTCGCGCGCAGCCGGCCGACCTTCATCTGCCGCAAGTGCGGCGTCACCTCGGCCGAACCCGACCCGGTCCGCTGCGGCGTCTGCGGCAGCGACTCCTTCGAGCAGATCACCGAAGAGATGCTGGAGCGGATCGCCGAGATGGAGGGCGGTCTCGAGGTCGAGACCACCTACGACGGCCGCAAGCTGAAGTGGACCGCCGACGCCCGCCTGGCGCTCAAGACGATCGAGGACGCCTACCGCCGGCGCCGCGCCAAGGCGCGGATCGAGAAGAAGGCGCGGATGAGCAAGCTGCCCACCGTCACCTTCGAGTTCGCGCGCGTGATGATCGAGGACGAGACCGGCGAACCCGTGACGATCGAGGCCCGCGTACAGGCGACCGAGGCGAACGGCAACGGCGCCGCCGAAGCGCCCGCGGACGAGCGCAAGCTGATCGCCCGCGACGACGACCGGGTCCCGCTGCTCTCGAACCACGAGTGGACCGCCGAAGCCGTCGAGCGCATTCTCCGGGTTCCGGCAGGGTTCATGCGTGACCGCACCCAGGAGCGCGTCGAACTCGTTGCGCGCGAGAAGCACGTCTCCCGGATCGGGATCAAGACCGTCGAAGAGGGCATCGAGCTCGGCCGCAAGCTGATGGAGCAGATGATCGCCGCCTACGAGCTCGACAAGAAGGACGAGTCGCCCGCCAGGGACGTCGCCGAGGCCGAAGCACAAGCCGCGACCGCCGCCGGCAGGTGCCCCTTCTCGGCTCTCGCCGAAGCCGGCGCGAGCGAAGCCCAGGTCGAAGCGGCCAAGGACGCGAAGGCCGGCACCTACCTGAACGAGGTCGGCCTGATGTCGGCCCTCGACGACAAGCGCAAGGCCGGCGAACCGGAAGCCTGAGTGCAGGCTCGGCGGCGGTCATGGCGCCGGTGGGCTGCATCCCCCGGCCTGCTGGCGGTACCGCTCCTCGCTGCGTCGGCGTGCGGAAGCAACGTCGAAGAAGTCCCGGACGTCGTGCTCGCGCGACACGTCCACACGGACCTCTACGACGCCTACCCCGGCATCCCGTCGCCTGCCGGCGACCGCGTCGTGTTCGCCGACTTTGCCGCGGGCGCCAGATCGCTGACGGTCTACGACGTTGCGACAGGGGTAGGTCGCGTCTTGACCACGACGCCGGCGGAACGGTTCCGGGTGACCTGGTCGCCCGACGGCTCGCGTGTCGTGTACGTCGACCGCCGACCCGCAAGTCACGGGGTCTGGACCCTGGACCCGACCACCGGCCAGGAGTCGCGCATCGTGGATCCCGGAGACGCCCGCGTCGACCATCCGCGTTTGCTGTCCGACGGGACCGTGACCGCGCTTCGACACGCGGGCGCCGATGCCGCATGGGTCGAGTATGGGCCGGGACTCGACGACGCGACCGTGCTCGTCGATCGCGCCGAGGGGTGGGCCGCGCCGGTTCGATCTCCCGACGGACGCTCGGTCGCGCATCTTCAGGTTGCGGGCGGATACCGCGCGGACCTGGCCGTGACGGAGATCGCGACGGGCGAGACGCGCACGCTCGCCGCCGACTTCCGCTTCGGATGGGACAGTCGCGTGGAGTGGTCCCCCGCGGGAGACGCGCTCTATCTCGCGGCAGCGGGGCCCGACGACTCGTTCCTGGTCGGCTGGCGCGTGCCGCTGGACGGCGGCCCGGCCGAACGGCTGACGCAAGACGGCTGTGACGTGCTCGCGGTCACGCCGCTGGCCGACGGTCGCGTCGCTCTCAGCGTGTACCACACGCGCACCGCGGTGGGCCTCGTTCCAGCGAGCGGGGGCGACCCCGTCGACGTGACGACGGCGGGCGGCACGAGCGCCTTCCTGCCTTCCTGGCGCCCCGACGGAAGGGCGCTTGGTTTCACCACGTTCTCCTGGCGACGCCTCCGCATGCCGATCGACTTCGACCTGGGCGTCCTCGACCTCGACGCGGAGGGCGCCCCGGCCGGCACGGTCCGCACACTCCTCTCGGAGGAGCACGAGGACTACGGCGCCGCGTGGTCGCCAGACGGCCGGTGGCTCGCCTTCCACGGTCACCTTGAGCAAAGCGACGACATCTGGCTCGTACCGGTTGACGGGAGCGACGGACCCACACGACTGACGCGATTCGGACCGGGCGCGGACACCGGCGAGCCGGACTGGAGCCCGGACGGGCGGACGCTCGCCTTCAGCAGCCACGGCCCGCCGTCCGAGGGGAACCCGGGGTCCGTGTACACGGTCGCCGTCGATCCCGCCACGGGGCGCGCGGCCGCCGACCCCGTCCGCGTCCCGCTCGACGGGTTCCAGGGCTATGCCATGGGCGCCCGCTTCTCACCGGACGGCGAGCGGCTGGCCTTCTACGGACGCTCGCCTGAGGACGGACGCGTCACCGTGTACACGGTGACGGCGGCGGGTGGAGCCCCAACGGCCGTTCTCTCCTTCGTCAATGGCGAGCCCTACAGCGCACCCGAGTGGAGCGCCGACGGCGCGTCGCTCTTCTACTCGCGAAACGACGGCTTCGGGCCCTTCCAGGTGTGGCGCGTGGACATCCTCACCGGCGCTACGGAACAGGTCACGACCGGCGGGCTCGGCGCGCTCCAGCCGAGCGTGAGCCCCGACGGACGCACGCTCGCGGTCACGATGCGTGAGGCCGCCATCGAGGTCATGGCAACCGCCACCGGAAGCACAGGCGCCAACTCGGACTGAACCAGGAGCGAAG
The DNA here is from genome assembly GCA_028877275.1 of Acidobacteriota bacterium. Taxonomy (GTDB): domain Bacteria; phylum Acidobacteriota; class Thermoanaerobaculia; order Multivoradales; family Multivoraceae; genus Multivorans. Next base: position 6,962 of record JAPPFP010000023.1, on the reverse strand, counting down.
ATGACCAGACCCAGGGACATCGGCGTCGTCGACCTGTTCCTCGACATCCCGGCCGGCGGCGCCGGCATGGGCATGGAGGCCGTGCGCCGGCTCAGCCGCGACCGCGGGACGGAGGACTTCTCCCACCATCCGGCCCAGTACCTGTTCAAGGATGCCGGACGGCGCATGGACAGGGCCTGGACGGCGGCCGACGTCGTCGCGATGATGGACGCGTTCGGCGTCCGGATCGCCCAGATCGGCGTCAGCGCCCAGAACCCGGAACCGGCGCTCAAGGTGTTCGAGGAGTTCCCCGGGCGCTTCTTCGGCGCCGTCGGCGTCGATCCGAACGCCGGCATGGACGGCGTCCGCGCGCTCGAGGCGACCGTCGACCTGCACCCCGCCATCCGGGCCGCGTCGGCCGCGCCGTGCCTGGCCTATCCCCAGGTGCCGATCGACGACAAGCGCTTCTACCCGATCTACGCCAAGTGCATTGAGCTCGACATCCCGATCAACATGCTGGTTGGCGTGCCGGGGCCGCGGGTCCCCTACAAGTGCCAGTACCCCGGCCTGCTCGACGAAGTCGCCTGGTTCTTCCCGGAGCTCCGGGTCGTCATGCGCCACGGCGGCGACCCATGGACCGACCTCTGCGTCAAGCTGATGCTCAAATGGCCGAACCTCTACTACTCGCCCTCGGCCTGGGCGCCCAAGCACTACCCCAGGAGCGTGATCGAGTTCGCCAACAAACGGGGACCGAACAAGTTCATGTACGCGGGCTACTTCCCCGGCCTCTCCTACGAGCGCATCTTCACGGAGATGGACGACCTGCCGCTGCGGGACCACGTTTGGCCGAAGTTCCTGCGCGAGAACGCGGCGGCCGTCTTCAAGCTGGACGACCTCCTGGCCTAGCGCGCTGCCGACTCCCCCTACCGGCATGATCTTCCATGGCTGGAAGATCATCTTCGTCTCCTTCCTGGCGCTGTTCGTCTCCGTCGGCTTCGGCTTCTACTCGTTCAGCGCCTTCTTCGTCGCCCTGACCTCCGAGTTCGGAGGCGGCCGGGTCGGCGTCGGCATCGGCGTCGCCATCTTCGGCGTGACGAACGGCCTGGTCGCGCCTTTCCTGGGTCATGCCCTGGACCAGGGACACGCGAAGCGGATCATGACGGCGGGCGCCTGGCTGCTGGCGCTGGGCCTGCTCCTGACCGCGACCGTCCAGAACCTGGTCCAGTTCTACCTGGTCCTGGGCACCTTCCTGGCCCTCGGAGCGGCGCTGATCGGTGGCGTGACCGCCTCCACCCTGGTCGCCAACTGGTTCGTCCGCCAGCGCGCCATGGCGCTCGGCATCGCCACGATGGGCATCTCCCTTTCGGGCGTCGTGATGGCCCCGGTGGCGACGCGCCTGATCGACCTCATCGGCTGGCGCGGCACCTTCGTGCTCTACGGCGCGTTGACGCTTCTCTTCGTCCTGCCGGCGGTGCGCCGCTGGGTCGTCGACCGTCCCGAGGACGTCGGCCTGCACCCCGACGGGGCGGCGACCTCCCTGGCCGGCGACTGGACGCCGGCGCCGGCGGCCGGCGAGGGTCCGGCGGGCGTCGAACCGGTCGCGCCCCTGCCGATGGCCGGCAGCACCCCGCCCAGACGGCCGCGCATGGAGTGGATGCAGCCGCTGGCGAACCGCAACTTCTGGGTCATCGTCCTGGTCGTGTCGATGTGCTTCTGCGCCAACTCCGCCATCCTCACCCACATCATCGCCCACGCGACGGATCTGGGCTTCCCGCCGGTCGAGGCGGCCTTCTGCCTTTCCGTGATCGCGGCCATGGGCGTGCTGGGCAAGGTCGTGTTCGGGTGGATCAGCGACCGGCTCAGCAGTCGCGGCGCCCTGTGGCTGGCGGTCGGGCTGATGGGCTCCGGCGCCGCCGGCCTGCTGCGAGCCGAGAGCTATCCGGCGGTCCTCGGCGCCGTCGCCGTCTTCGGCCTCGGCATGGGCGGCATCATGCCGCTGTGGGGAACGCTGATCGGGGCCTGTTTCGGGCGCCGTTCCTTCGGCCGCGTGATGGGCCTGATGAGCCCCTTGCTGCTGCCGATCCAGGTGCTCGGCGTCCCCTTCGCGGGTTACGTCTACGATCGTTTCCACAGCTACGACCTGGCCTTCACCACGTTCGTCGGCCTGTACCTCTTCTCCATGCTGATCCTCCTGATCCTCCGCGTACCCGAACAGGAGCCGAGCGACTCCGCGTCCTCCCACGCGACGCTCGCGACCGCGGCGGCGCCGAGAACGGAGTAACGGGTGACCGCCTACCGCTTCTGCCGCTCGGACGACGTGCCCCTCATCGTCGACGCGTACGAACGCTGCAACGTCGGCTCCGGCGCCCGGCCCTGGAAGCTGACGGTGGACCACATGAAGCGACTGGGCCGCGAGATGAACCTCTGGACCAGCAGTTGCATGGTCGCCTTCGAGGGACCCGACCCGATCGGCGTCCTCATCGCCGCCAAGCGGGAACCGCTCGCCAGCCTGGTGCTCCACGTCGCCGTCCACCCGGACCACCGCCGCCAGGGTCACGCCCGTCACATGATGACTTCCCTGAGCCAGAAGATGGCCATCCTCGAACCGACCCTGATGCTCGTCGAACTACCCGAAGACGACGCCCTCGGCCGCCGCTTCTTCGAAGCCTGCGGGTTCACCGAGCGAGATGTCCTGACCGACTACTCCCGCGCGGGCGAGGCGCCGTCCGGTGTGCCCGGTGTCGACCTGGTCGCCGGCGTTGCCGCCTCCGAGCTCGTCTCGCAAACGGACTTCAAGGCCGTCCCGGAGCTCGACCGCTGCTGGCAGCGCGCTCCTCAGAGCGTCCGGAACCTCCGTGACCGGCCGCACGGCCTTGCGATCGCCACGGATCGGGGCTTCGAGGCCTGGCTGCTCCACCGGAGCGACAGCGACGCGGAAGCGCCCCTGCCCTTCCTGGCGGATCCGCCCGCGGGGACACCGCTGGAGGCGCTCGCCCTCGGCGGCAAGATGCCCGATCCCGCGCTGGTTCGCCCGCTGCTCGCCGTCGCGTCGGATCGTTCCGGGCGTCCGCTCCACCTGCCACGGGTCCATCCGTCGGAGGCCCTCGCCGGCCGCCTCGAAGACTACGGCTTCAGGCCCGGCGCAAGGACGATTCGCTACGAGAGCGAAGCCGCTCCGGGGTAGCAGACTTGTTACTCTCCCTAGCGCGATGAAGAGCTACTTCGACCTGACCGAGGACGGCGGTTCCGACATCGCCGGCCAGGTCGGCCGGCAGCGGCAGCGCATCGCCGAGGCGCTGGCCGGCGTCGAGCACGTCATCGCCATCGGCTCGGGCAAGGGGGGCGTCGGCAAGAGCACCTTGACCATGCAACTGGCCCTGGCAATGGAGCGCCGCGGGCGCCGCTGCGCCGTCCTCGACGCCGACCTGAACGGCCCGTGCCAGGCGCGCCTCGCCGGCCTCGAGAACGCGGCCATCCTTCCAGGCGGCCGCGGCATGGCGCTGCCCCGCACGTCGACGGGCCTCGGCGTCGTATCGATGGGTTCGGCGGTGCCGGAATCGGAGGATCTGGACTTCGCCAGCGTTGCCCGCGGCGACTCCCATGTCTGGCGCGCCACCCGCGAGTTCAACCTGTTCCAGCAGTTGCTCGGCCTGGTCGACTGGGGACGTCTCGACGTTCTCCTGGTCGACCTGCCCCCCGGCGCCGAGCGCACCCTCCAGTACGCCGAGGTCCTCGGACCGGGGGCCCGTTTCGTCCTCGTCTCCATCCCGACCGCACTGGCGCGAGGCGTCGTGGCGCGGTCGGCGGCCGCGCTGCGGCGAACCCCGAACGTGACTCTCGGCGTGATCGAGAACATGAGCGGCTACTACTGCGGAAGCTGCGACGAGGTCAGAACCCTGTTCGATGGGCCTGTGGACACGGCGCCCGAGCTTGGACTCCCCGTGCTCGCTTCGATACCGTTCGACCCGCGACTGGCCGCGGCCTCCGATGCCGGCGAACCGGAATTGCCGCGGGGGCCGGCCGTCACCGCGATCGAGGCCGCCGCCGACTCCATCCTGAGCGGGCTCGCCGAGCGGCGGGCCGGCTGATCCGGAGACCTGATGAAGTTCCTCTGCGTACCCTGCGACGAGCAGATGAAGCTCAAGCATGCGATCGGTCCCGAAGGCGGTTCGGTCGCCCTGGTCTATGCCTGTCCCGCCTGCTCGGCCGAGATGGCGATGATGACGAACCCGCACGAGACCCAGGTCGTCGGGTCGCTCGGGGTGAAGATCGGCGCTTCCGAAGATCCCGAGACAGCCGCCGCCGCCTCGAAGTGCCCGTTTACCGGCATGCTCGCCGACATGGGCGTTCCGGTGACCGGGACGCACGCCGGGGAGAACGCCAACCCGGTCCAGGGCGGCAACGGCGGCCCGGAGGGCATTCCCTGGACCGCCGAGGCCCGCGAGCGGCTCGCCAACATCCCGGACATCGTCCGCGCCTCGGCGGTCGCGGGGATCGAGAAGTTCGCCGAAGACCACGGCTACGAAGAGGTGGACGCGGCCGTCCTGGAACGCGCCCGCTCGTTCTTCGGCATCGCCTGATCCCGCGACCCGGAGTTACCGATGACCGTGTCACCCCTGGAGCGGCAGGCGAGCGTGAATCCGGCCGCGTTCGCGCGCCCCTACGTCATCTCCTGGAACCTGACCTACCGCTGCAACCTGGCCTGCGAGCACTGCTACCTCGACGCCGGCGGCAAGCCCCTGGTCCAGACGGCGAACTTCGCCGATCGCTCGGAACTCTCGACCGACCAGTGCCGCAAGGTGATCGACGACATCTGCGAGTTCGCACCGGAAGCCCTGGTCATCCTCACCGGCGGAGAGCCGCTGCTGCGCCGGGACATCCTCGAGATCGTGCGCTACGCGGCCGAACGGGATCTGTGGGTCGTCGTCGGCAGCAACGGCGTCCGGATCACCGAGAACCTGGCCCGGATTCTGGCCGGCGAGGGCGTCCGCGGCCTCGCCCTGTCGCTCGACGCCCTCGACGCCGACGTTCACGACGGCTTCCGGCGGGTTCGCGGCGCCTGGCAGAACACGGTCGACGGCGCCGGGCACCTCGCCACGGCAGGGTTGCCCTTCATCATCCAGACGACGGCCGGGGCGCACAACCGGGGTCAGCTCGAGGAGATCGCCGAGTTCGCCTACAGCGAACTGGCGGCCCGGGTCTGGAACCTGTACTTCCTGGTTCCGACCGGCCGCGGCCAGTTCGTTTCGGACCTGTCGCCGGCCGACTACGACAACGTGCTGGCCGCCCTCACGTCCATCCAGCGGAACTACCGCGGGCGCATGGTGGTCAACGCGAAGTGCGCCCCCCACTACGTTCGTCAACTGCTCGCCGGAGATCCGGACTCGCCCTTCCTCAAGGCGTACGACGGCGGCGCCGGCGGCTGCCCGGCCGGAACCCACTACATGGGGATCCGACCCAACGGCGACGTCACGCCCTGCCCCTACCTGCCGGTGTTCGGCGGCAACCTGAAGCGTTCAACGCTTTCGGACCTGTGGAACGACTCCGACCTCTTCCAGTCGATCCGGCGTCGCAACGACCTGGGCGGCCGCTGCGGCTCGTGCGAACTCTCGACCGTCTGCGGCGGCTGCCGGGCCCGGGCCTTCGGGATGACCGGCGACCTGATGGCGGAGGATCCGCTCTGCACCCACGAACCCGGCTCGTTCACGGCGGATCAGCTGCAGGCATTCGGCGACCGCACGGGGCTGGCCTCTCTCGCCCGCTACGGCGAGGACAGCTCGACCAGCATCGCCTGGGAGCCGGAAGCCGAAGCCCGCATGAAGCGGGTGCCGGCCTTCGTCCGTGGCATGGTCGTGCGTTCGGTCGAGTCCCACTGCCGCAAGAACGGGATCTCGACCGTGACCGTCGAGGAACTCGAGTCGATCCGCGCCCGGATGCCAACGCCCAAGGTGTTCGGCAACCGCCCCTCCTGAACGGTCCCGGCGTCGTGGCCAGCAGCAGCCGCCCGCTGCCCCGCTCCTACGCCCACGTCCCGCGCACGATCCTCTGGCTCGTGCCGGGCGGCGAGTTCCTGATCGACGGACGAACGGTGACGGTCGAACCGTTCTACCTCAGCAAGTGGCCCGTGACGAACGAGCAGTTCGAGGCCTTCGACCCGGACCACCGGCGATCCCCCCTCTCTTCCGGCGACCGCGAGCTCGCCGTCGGCATCAGTTGGAACCAGGCTGACGCCTACTGCCGCTGGTACGCCGAGGTGTCCCGCAAGCCGATGAGGCTGCCGACGCGAACGGAGTGGCTCTACGCATGCCGGGGTTTCTCTGCGCCGGGCGTAGAACCCACCTGGACAGCCACCCCGGAGGTCATCGACCGCCACTGCTGGCACGCGGGCAACTCGGACGGCCGCGTCCAGCACCCTGAACACCGGCAGGCGAACGACTTCGGCCTTCACGGCATGCTGGGAAGCGTCTGGGAATGGGTTGCTGAAGCACCGGACGACGAACGATGCACCCTCTGCGGCGGCTCCTTCCGCCTCCAGCCACAGGAGCTCCAGCCCGCCCTCTTACGGCACGAAGCGCCCGGTTTCGCGTCCGACGAAACAGGCTTCCGGGTCGCCCGGTCTTTCCGCGTACGAGGCTAGGCCGCCGCCGTCAGCAGATACAACCTCCCTAGCCGAAGCTCCATCGTCGCAGGCGAATGCCGGCGAGGACGCCGGCGCACCCAGTGTGTGCCACCGTCGCATCCGCACCGACGACGTCCAGCCTCTGTGGGGTCAGGGGGAGGGGGTCCCGGCGGGCTGGAGCCAAGCGACGCCCAACGACATCCCCTCAAGCACCGCCTTGGCGAAGCGCAGGCGACCGAAGCGAGCGCTGACTTACCCTCAACCCAGAGAGCGCGAGCGGCCGGCCGGGACCCCCTCCCCCTGACCCCACACGGGCGGGTCCAACTCGTCAGCGCGTACCGCGGATGACGGGCGTCGGCGGTTC
>JAPPFP010000016.1 GCA_028877275.1 Acidobacteriota bacterium | reverse complement strand
GCGCGGGATAGCGCCACACGGGTTCTCGCCGGCATCCGCCGAAGGCGGAATCCGTGCTGACGGTCGCGCCTACCCGGCCTTCGCGGACGCCTTCTTCTTTGCCGTCCGCCGTCGCGGCTTCGGCTTCTCCAGGGCGTCGAGTCGCGCCTCGACCGAGCTCAGCCGTTCGATCACGGCCTCGAGGTCCGCCTTGCCGGGAACGCCGAGCTTCTCGAGCCGCCGCTCCAGGTGCTCATCGATTCCCGTCCGCGCCTTGGTCCGGGTCTGTTCGATCCCCTTCTCGGCCGCGGATCGCACCTGCTGGACCTTCTCCTCGGCCTTGTCCCGCCAGTTGCCCAGGGACTCCCGCCCCTGGCTCTCGACCTTCTCGCCGCGCGCGACCAGCCGGTCGAAGACCTTGGCTCCAACGTCTGCCGCCTCGCCCGCTACGCCGGCGCCGGCTAGCGCCACCTTGTGGGCCGTTTCGACGGCGGACTCAACCACCGATCTCGGTTTCGAGTCGCTATCCCTGGTTTCCGTCGCGGATGCTGCTGTCATCTGATTCTCCCCTGTGTCTGTTGGGGCTTCGCTTGGCGCAGGACGCGATCCCGTCAGGAACCCCCGGCCTCGGCAAGACGCCGCTTCACGGTCTCGATGGGGTTGCGGTAGTCCACCGTGCCCAGACCGCGGTTGGTCAGCTTGTAGCCGATCAACGCCTGCAGCTTCTCGGGCATTTCCACCACGACTTCCCACGGCACGCCGACGAACTGATTCTCCCGCTGCTTGAGCCACGCCAGATTGAAGTTGAAGTTGAGGGAGCGTCGATACCCGTTCTGCGTCGAGTTGCCGCCGCCCCGGTGCCAGACGGCGCCGTCCCACAGGAAGAGCGCCCCGGCCGGCATCTCCACCGTCAACGTCGGCACGTCGGGATCGACGGGATCGGCCGAGCGATGGCTGCCGGGAACGATCTCCGTGGCCCCGTTCTCCACCGTGAACGGATCGAGCGCGATCAGCGTGTTGGCGATCAGCGGAACGTGCGGGCGCGGAAGCGGATAGTGGCCATCGTCCTGGTGCATCCGCTGGGGACGGTCTCCCGGTCCGGGCCGCATCGCCGCGACGCCGGAGACCTGGTAGTCGGGGCCGAGCACGGCCTCCACCAGCCCCAGCAGACGATCGTCCATGAGGAGCTCGTCGACGGCCCTCGTCTTGGCCAGCAGATTGTGCGTGTGGATCGTCTGCTGGCCGTAGTCGTCCGTCATGCGACTGCCGATCTCGTCGAAGACGGGGGCGAGGTCCCGGCGCAGCCGCTCCAACATCTCTTCGTTCAGAAAGTCAGGCTCGACGGTGTAGCCGTCTTCGCGGACGCGGCGTGCTGCGCTCTCGATGTCCATGGATTCCAGTGAGTAGGTAGTCCGATTGGTGCTGCCCGGCAGCGTAGCAAAGCGGGTAGCCTCCGCTCCATGAGAAAGAAGACGATGTACCGCCGACCGATGTTGCGGACCGTTCTGACAACGCTGATCGCGCTCGCCGCCTTCACCGGCGCCTGGGCGCAAGGCGAAGCCACGCCCCAGTCGTTCGCGGCCAGCGACGGCGTCGAGATCCACTACCTTGTCGAGGGACGAGGCGATCCGGTCGTGCTGCTTCACGGCATCACCGGCACAGCGGCCTCGAACTGGGGCGCCGCCGGCATCATCGGCCGGCTGGCCGAGGAGTTCCAGGTCATCGCCGTTGACCAGCGCGGCCATGGCATGAGCGGCAAGCCGCACGATCCCGCGAGCTACGGCGAGCGCATGGCCCTGGACGTCGTCGACCTGCTCGATCATCTGCGGCTGCAGCAGGCGCACGTCGTCGGCTACTCGATGGGCGGCTTCATCACGATGAAGCTCGTCGCCCTGGCACCTGACCGGCTGATGTCAGCGGTCGTCGGCGGCGCCGGCTGGCCCAGCCCCGAACTGCGCGACGACGCGATGTTCGACGCGCTGGCCACTTCCCTCGAGGCGGGCAAGGGCGGCGGTCCCCTGGTCGACTTTCTGTGGCCCGGCGACGAACCGCCGACGCCCGAGCAGGTTCAGGCGATCGGCCAGGCGATGGTCGCCTCGAACGACCAGATGGCGCTGGCAGCCGTCGTCCGCAGCTTTCCCGCCCTCGACGTGACCGCCGAACTCCTCCGCATCAACAAGGTGCCGACCCTCAACATCATCGGCAGCAACGATCCCCTGAAGCCGAACGCCGACGCCCTCGTCGACGTCATGAAGGAGCACCGCCTCCACGTCATCGAAGGCGCCAACCACATGACGACCCTGAGCTCCCCCGAGTTCCTCGACACCGTCCGCGCCTTCTTCATCGAACTCTGCAACTGCGCGTAACGACGACGACGGTGGCGCGGCGGCAGTAACACCCGCCTG
>JAPPFP010000008.1 GCA_028877275.1 Acidobacteriota bacterium | reverse complement strand
GGCTGAGACTGGGTGCGCCGGCGTCCCCGCCGGCATCCGGCGCGAAGCGCCGGCCTCTGGACCTTCTACGTTGCCCGGCTCACCCCGCTCCGGTGGCGATGACGTAGAGGCGGTCCGAGATGTCGCGGACCGTCGCCTCCATTTCCGGGTAGAACTCACCGCGGGTAGTCATGAGGCCCTGGTGCTGAGCCTGCTCCTTGCCGGGCATGGTGTTCGCCGTGTCGATCATCCCGCACATGTGCCAGCCGACGAAGTCGGGCCGGGCGGTGGCGTTCTCCATGAACTCCCGCGTCCAGAGCGCGCGCTCCGCCATGTCGCGCGCGTGCTGTCCATGGGGATTGGGCATGGTCTCGGTCGGCGTGGTGTAGGCGGCGTCGCCGTTGAGAAAGGGTTGCCCCACGATGTCGGTCAGCCGGTCCATCGTTTCGCGCTGACCCTCCCAGCGGGCGTAGTGCTGGGTGTTCACGAGGTCGGTGTACTGGCTGGTTGTGGCCGCGATCGAGGCGAGCCCGTCCGTGTCGCCGTTGATCTTGTCGCCGAGGAAGAGGTGGTTCGGGTCGGCGCGGCGCAGGGCGGCCCTGGCTACCGAGTAGTAGCGCTCGACGCAGAGCAGCAGGAACGCCTCGTTGTCGCGGCGCTCCGCCTCGTTCGCGGGGGCCTGATCGGGTCGCCAGTCTTTCGCGTTGAGCAGGTCCGGCCACGCGTCGAAGCGGGTGCCGTAGGTCGCGTTGAAACCGGACACGTCGCCATAGCGCTCACGCATGAAGTCGACGTAGGCCTGCTTGCCGGGTGCCTCGGCGGCGAGGTTACGTAACCGGCGGGGCCACGTGGTGCTGCCGTTCCATTCCGCCTCGTTGTCGGTCAGGGGCGGACAGTCGGCCATGCAGTAGCCCAGCACCATGGGGTCGTCACGGTAGGGCGCGGCGACTCGCCGGGCCGTGCGCTCGCACCGCGCTTCGAACCCGGGGGCGAAGATGTCCGCGTAGGCATCGGGCTGGGGCTTGAGATAGTGCGACAGCACCAGCGGCTCATACGGAGCGACGAAGGGAAACCGGGCCTGACCCGGCGGGTGGGTGAGCATCGTGGCGTTTGTGTGAATGCCCAGGGTATTGAGGCCCAGCCTGCGCAGATCGGCCAGGGCGGCCTCGCGGAACCCCCGGTTCCAGGCCCGGTCGTACACCTCCTCCGCGCCGAACCGCCGCAGCCAGTGATCCCGGTTGTAGTCCTGCGCCCACCAGTTTGCGTGGTAGTGATTGACGCCCCAACTGATGAACGCGTGGCCTTCGGGAGTGACCAGCCACCAGCGCCGGCCATCGTGCTCGGTACGAAAGAAGCCCGTGGCGTCGAACTTCAGCCCGGTCCAGCCACCGAAGCGGTCGCGATCACCGGTCGCTTGCGCGGCCCAGGGCGGCAGTCCGAGGCTGACGCCGAACCCCATGAGAGACGCCTTGAGCAAGTCGCGTCGAGCAATGGGGAGAGGCACGGCGTCCTCTGGCCCTACCGCACCAACACGTACATCACCACCAGAGCAACGGCCAGCAGCGCCGCCAGCAGCCGCGGGTCGCGGACTCCCGTGATTTCCGACCGGGCCAGGAACGCGTAGGGCCGGTCCCAGGTCAGGCCGTCGATCTGCTCGGGCTTCGGCGGCGGGGTCGCCAGGCTGACTCCCACGTAGATGAGACTCAGGATGCAGAAGTACCACCACGCTTGCAGCAGGAACGGGATCCCCAGGCCGTTCACGGGATCGGAGACGTACTGGACGCCGCCGAGGAAGCCGAATCCCATGTCGAACAGGAAGATGACGAAGCCGGCCACGAAACCGAAGAGCAGGGTGAAGGTCCCCGCCTGACGCGTTCCGCGGCGCCAGAAGACGCCCCAGAGCAGCACCGTGGCGATGGGAGGCGCGATGAACTGCGCCGGCAGCTTGTTGATCGCTTCGAAGATGGAGCCGAACCGTTCTCCCTGGGTGGACCAGGCGATAGCGACGCTCATGACGACGACCGAGCTGATGCGCCCGATGCGCACCTGTGACGTCTCGGACAGCCCGGGCCGGAAGTGCTTGGCGATGTCGACGGCGACCAGCGTCCCGGTGCTGTTCACGGCGGCGGCGATCGTGCTCATCAGCGCCGCGAGCAGCGCCGCCGCCATGATGCCGATGAGCCCGGTCGGCAGTAGCTCGGTGATCAGGGTCGGCAGGGCGTCGGTCGGCTCGGCGATGATGTCCCGGAAGAGCACGTAGGCGAACACGCCGGGCAGAACCATGAAGAGCGGGGGCAGGAACTTGAGAAGCGACGCGAATAGAGCGCCGTGCTGCGCGTCCCGCAGGGTCCCCGCTCCCAGCACCCGTTGAACGATCGTCTGGTCGGTGCACCAGTACCAGATGCCGAGGATGGGAAAGCCGAGCAGGAAGCCGTACCAGATCGAGCCGGGATCGAATCCCTCCTCCCCCGGGAGGTGAATCATGCTGAGTTGGTTCGGCTTGGTCGCCTCGAGGAGATCGCCGTATGAGTCGATTCCGACATCGGGGAGCCTGCTCATCGCGATGACCGTGATCAGGATGGCGCCGCCCAGCAGGATGACGGTCTGGATCGTCTCCGTGACGACGACCGCCCGCAGGCCTCCGACCACGGTGTAGATCACCGTGATGATCGAGATCATCGCGATCGACATGAGCGACGGGATGCCGAAGAACCGCTCGAACACGGCCGCGCCGGCGTAGAGGCTGATGCCGATGTGGATCAGCATCGCCGACATGATGAACATGAACGAGAGCGTCGTCCGGGCGGCCGGGCTGTAGCGCCGCTCCATGAACTCGGGCAGCGTCGTGATCCGGCTCTTGAAGTAGATCGGCACGAAGACGAGGCTGAGCAGGATGATCGTGAACGACGCCATCCACTCGTAGTTGCCGACGACCATGCCGACGCCGAAGCCGCTCTCCGCCAGCCCGACCAGGTGAATCGTCGAGATGTTCGAGGCGAAGAGCGCGGCCCCCACCACGGGCCATTTCAGGTTGCGACTCGCGAGGAAGTACGACTCGCTGGTCTGCCGCTTGATCTTGCGCACCGACCACAGGCCGACGAACAGGATGCCCAGCAGGTAGACGACGATGATGAAGAGATCGACGGGTGCGATGGTCATCGGGACGCGGGCTACAGTACACCCCGGCTTTCGCACTCTCAGAACCTGCGCTGCGGCAAACTGGGTGCGCCGGCGTCCCCGCCGGCATCCGGCGCGCAGCGTCGGTTTCCGGACTTCTGCCGCATCTGGCTGCCATGACCCAGCACATGCCTGCTCTCCTCGCCACCCTGCTCGCCTGCGTCGCGGCGGTCGCGCCGGCTGCTGGGACCGAGGATCTATTCGCAGGCGCCGACCTGGAGACTTGGCAGGGTTCGCCGGATCTGTGGCGCTTCGAGGACGGGGAGCTGATCGGTCTCGCCACCGAACGAGTGGCGCAGAACGAGTTCATCTACGCCCCCGAACCGGTCGGCGATTTCCACCTGTCGGTGGAGGTGAAACTCGTGCCGAACCGGCTCAACGCCGGCATTCAGTTCCGGTCGAGCCGCCTCGAGAACGGCCACGCGGTGGGGTACCAGGCCGACATCGGTCGCGGCGTCTGGGGCCGCCTCTACCATGAGTATGGACGCGGGCAACTCGACTGGACGGACGCCGGCGAGCGCCACGTTCGTCCGGGCGAGTGGAACCGTTACGAGATTCTCGCCGTCGGACACCGCATCTGGACCGCCATCAACGGGCACCTGTCGGTCGCGACCCTCGACGAGGCGGGCGAACTCGAGGGCCTTCTCGCCTTCCAGATCCACTCGGGGCCGCCGCAGGAGGTGCGCTTCCGCGATGCCACGCTGACACGGGAACCCGTGGTCGATCTGGCGGGGATGGACGAGGCGGCGCTCGAGGAGGCGTTGAGACCGGCTCCGCTGCTCGGGTTCGGAGGCCCGCGAACCGCCGTCGACTCGCCGTCAGGCGCGCCCGTGGACAGCGAGCGCAATGCCGCTGACACTGCGGCCCTGCGCCGGACGCCGCCGGGTGTCGAAGCGATCCTCTACGCCTCCGAGCCGCTCCTGGCGAGCCCGACCAACCTCGACGTCGACCGTCACGGCCGCGTGTGGGTCATCGACGTTATGAACTACCGGGAGCACGGCGAGAACGACCAGCGTCCGGAGGGCGATCGCATCCTGATCCTCGACGATGCCGACGGTGACGGCGTGGCCGACCAGGCGAAGGTCTACTACCAGGGGCGCGACATCGACGCCGCGCTCGGCATCGCGGTGCTCGGGAACCAGGTCATCGTGACCGCGGCGCCTGAAGTGATCGTCTTCACGGACGAGGACGGCGACGACCTGCCCGATTCGAAGGAGTCCCTGTTCACACGCACCGGCCTCGCCCAGAACGACCACTCCACGCACTCCTTCGTCTTCGGGCCGGACGGCAAGTACTACTGGAACATGGGCAACGCCGGCATGTACGTGCACGATGCCCGGGGCCTGCTCGTCCACGACCGCTTCGGTCTCCCCGTAGCGCAGCGCGCCGTCAAACGGCGCTTCCCCGGCGAGTTCGACGACATCGAGCCGCATTACCTGGGAGGCATGGTCTTTCGCTGCAACCCGGACGGCAGCGACTTCGAGGTCCTGGGCCACAACTTCCGCAACAACTACGAGGTCGCCGTCGACTCGTTCGGCAATCTCTGGCAGTCGGACAACGACGACGACGGCTACCGCGGCGTGCGCATCAACTACGTCATGGAGTACGGCAACTATGGCTACCGCGACGAGATGACGGCTGCGGCCTGGGCCCAACCCCGGACCGGGCAGAGCGAGATCGTCTGGGAGAAGCACTGGCACCAGAACGATCCGGGAGTCGTCCCCGACTCGGTCTATCTCGGCGCCGGCTCGCCCACCGGCATCACCGTCTACGAGGGGCGGCTGCTGCCCGAGGTCTACTGGGACCGGCCGCTGCACGCCGACGCCGGCCCCGGGGTGGTGCGCGGCGTGGCCACCGAGAAGACGGGCGCCGGCTGGACCGGGGAGATGGTGCCGCTGCTCGACGGCGAGGACCGCTGGGCTCGGCCGGTGGACGTCGCCGTGGCTCCCGACGGAGCCGTCTACGTCAGCGACTGGTACGACCCGGTCGTCAGCTGGAATCGCCAGGCCGATCTCGATCGGGGTCGGGTCCTGCGGCTCGCGCCCCCGGGCCATCGCAGCCAGCGATCCGAGCTGGATCTCTCTACTGCGGCCGGTGCGGTCGCGGCCCTCGAAAGCCCCAATGCCGACGCCCGCTTCGGTGCCTGGCAGGCCTTGCGAGTCATGGGCGGCGGCGCCGAGGAAGCGCTCGCCGAACTCTTCGAGTCCGGCCGTGCGACCTGGCGAGCCCGCGCGCTCTGGCTGCTCAGCAAGATCGAGGGTCGTGGACCGTCGTGGATCGAGCGCGGGCTGGCCGACGAGGACGAGGACATCCGGGTCGTCGCGGTGCGAGCGGCGCGCCAGATGGAGAGCGCCCTCGAACCGGTGCTGGAACAGGCCGTCGCCGACGCCTCGCCGCAGGTGCGCCGGGAGGTCGCTCTGGCGCTGCGAAGCAACGAGGTCGAGGCCGCTGCCGATCTGTGGACCGAGCTTGCCCTGCGCCACGACGGCGAAGACCGGTGGTATCTCGAGGCGCTCGGCATCGCGGCCGAAGATCGATGGGACGAAGTCCTCGCCTCCTGGCTCGCGAAGGCGGGCGACGAATGGAACACCGCCGCCGGCCGCGATCTGATCTGGAGGTCGCGGGCCACCGCGACTCCTGGGCTCCTGCAGGGGATCCTGGCGGACGCCGATCTCGGCGCTTCGGATGCCGCCCGCTACCTGCGCGCCTTCGACTTCCAGCGGGCGAGTGCAGCCAAGGAAGACGCACTCCGAGGTGTCTTTCTCGATGCCGCGGTGACTGCGGGCCCGGCGGCCGCGTTCGTCGCCAGCGAGGCGGCGGTGCGGCTCGAGCGCGTCGACCTGGAGGACGACCACGAGGTCGCTTCGGCGCTTTCGAAGCTGCTCGGGAGCGACGTCGCTCCGGGACCCTTCGTGCGACTCGTGGGCCGCTACGAGCTCGATGCCCACTATCCGAAGCTGGCCGGGATCGCCGCGGCGCACGGCTCCGAGGCGGTGGGACAGGAGGCGATCAGCACGCTGCTCGCCCTCGAACAGGACGAAGTCATCGAGTCGTTTCTCGCGGGCGCCACGGAGGCCGAGGCGGCGGGCCTGGTCGAAGCCCTCGGCCGCTCGCGTGAACTCGGGGCGGTCGCCCACCTCGGGGCGGCGGCGCTCGACGACGGTCTCGACTGGCGGACCCGCGACCAGGCGGTACGCGGACTGGCGAGAACCAGGGCGGGCGCGACCCGGCTGGTGGAGATGGGCGAGCAGCAGAAGCTGCCCGAAGAGCTGCACGAAGTCGCGGGGGCGGCGCTCTCGGGCGTGATGCAGGTCCCCACCCGTGAGCGCGCGGCGCGGGTGTTCCGGCTACCGCCGACGAAGGACGCCGAGCCGTTGCCGCAGATGACCGACCTGCTCGTCCTGCTCGGCGACGTCGAGCGCGGTCGCGAGGTCTTCACCGCGGCGACGTGCGGCGAGTGCCACATCGTTGCGGGCGAGGGCACCGAGTACGGGCCGGATCTCTCGACCATCGGCTCCAAGCTGGCGAAGAGGGGCCTGTACGAGTCGATCCTCGATCCGAGCGCGTCGATCTCGCCGACCTACGCTCCCTACCTGTTCGAACTCGCCAACGGCGAGTCGGTGGTCGGCATGCTGGTTTCGGAGACCGACGACCGTCTGATCGTCCGAACCGAGGGTGGCGTCGTCACCGAGTACGAGCGCGCCGAAGTAGAGAGCGTCGTACCGCAGTCGGTGTCGATCATGCCCTCCGATCTCTCGAGCCAGATGACGGTCGAGGATCTCATCGACCTGGTCGAGTACCTGACGACGCTGCGCTAGCGCTGCGGGAGTCCAGAGCCGGCGCTTCGCGCGGGATGCCGGCGGGGACGCCGGCGCACCCAGTGTCAGACGATGATGTCCTCTACGACTAGGCCTTCGACGTCGGTCAGGCGGAAGTCGCGCCCCTGCGAGCGGTACGTCAACTGCTCGTGGTCGAGGCCCAGCAGATGCAGGATCGTGGCGTGGAGGTCGTGGATGTGGACCTTGTCCTCGATCGCGTAGTAGCCGTAGTCGTCGGTGCGGCCGTGGCTGTGGCCCGGCTTGACGCCGCCGCCGGCCATGAACATGGTGTAGCCGTGGGGGTTGTGGTCGCGGCCGTTTCTGGCGCCGGCTTCGGCGCCGGGAGTGCGTCCGAACTCGCCGCCCCAGAGGACCAGGGTCTCGTCCAGCAGTCCCCGTGACTTGAGGTCCTTGATCAGGCCGGCCACCGGGCGGTCGACCTCGGCGCAGCTCTGCGGCAGGCCGGTGATCAGGCCCGAGTGGTGGTCCCACTTGGTGTCCGGGCCGTGCGTCGCCTGCACGAAGCGCACGCCCGATTCCGAGAAGCGCCGGGCCAGGAGGCAGCGGAGCCCGAAGTTGCGGGCCACCGGGTCGTCGAGTCCGTAGAGCCGCCGGGTGGCCTCGGACTCGCCCTCGATGCTCATCAGCTCGGGCGCCTCCGTCTGCATGCGGAAGGCGAGCTCGAAGGACTCGATGCGGCCCTCGAGCGCCTGGTCGGGGCCCGTCGCCTCGAGCTGGCGGCGCTGCCAGCGCTGCAGCAGGTCGAGTTCGCTCCGCTGGACCTCCGGCGATACGGACTCGTTGTCGAGGAAGTCGATCGTCGCGTCCTCGGTCTTCATCCGGGTGGTGCCGATCGCCGTGCCGTTGTAGGCGGCGGGCAGGAAGGCGGACGAGTAGTTCTGGACGCCGCCGTGCTGGTACGAGGGACAGATCGTGATGAAGCCGGGCAGGTTCTCGTTCTCGGTGCCCAGTCCGTAGGCGATCCACGAGCCCATCGACGGGCGGACGAAGCGGTCGCTGCCGGTGTTCATCGCCAGGATGGCCCCGCCGTGGGCGGCGTTCGTGCCCCACATCGAGCGGATGAAGCAGAGGTCGTCGACCACGGAGGCGATGTTGGGCAGGAGTTCGCTCACCCAGGCGCCGGACTGGCCGTGCTGCCTGAACTCCCAGGGGCTCTTGAACAGGTTGCCGGTTTCGTTGAACTGCACTCTTGGCTTGGCGAAGGGAAGCGGCTTGTTGTCGTCGCGGATGAGAAGCGGCTTGTACTCGAACAGGTCGTGCTGCGACGGGCCGCCGTGCATGTGCAGGAAGATGATCCGCTTGGCCTTCGGCGCGAAGTGCGGCACGCGGGGTGCCAGCGGGTTCGTGGATGTCGCTGCCAGGAGGTCGCGTTGGAGCAGGGACGAGAGCGCCAGGCCGCCGAAGCCGCAGCCGCAGGTCTTCAGCATCTGGCGGCGGGTCAGGGGTGGCGGCTGGTAGTGGGGGTAGCGCATCGTCAGGGACCGGTCGTCTCAGTTGATGTAGATGAACTCGCTCGCCGCGAGGAGGACATGGGCGAGGCGCGTCCAGGCGTAGATCTCCGCTTCGTTCGCCGGCGCCAGGCTCCGCATCTCATCGAGGAAGGCGAGGCTGTCAGTGATCTCGGCCGGGTCAGCGGGGCGCCCGTAGGCGCGGACGAAGGCGGTATCGATGCGATCCGCGGCGTCGGCGTCCTCGATCTCCAGCAGACGCTGGGCGAAGCCGAGCGCCGCCTCCTCGACGAAGGGGCTGTTCATCATCAGAAGCGCCTGCCGCGGGACCACCGTTTCGGATCGATCGCCGACCGAGTCGCTAGCGTCGCCGAAGTCGAAGCCGCCGAAGATCGGATAGACCGCGGTGCGCACGACGGGCATGTAGATCGAGCGCCGCGGCGCGTCGTAGATGTCGACCCGGTCGAGTGGGCCGTACTCGCCGAAGACGTATCCCCGGGCCTTGTACTCCTCCACCCGTCCACCGATCGTCAGATCGAGCCGGCCGGCGAGCTGCAGCAGGGCGTCGCGAATCGGCTCGACCTCGAGGCGTCTCCGGTTGTTGCGCCAGAGGAGGCGGTTCTCCTCGTCGACGGCTGCGTTGGCGGCGTCGTAGTCGCTCGACAGCCGGTAGGTGCTCGACAGCATGATGTCGCGGTGGAGCTTCTTGAGCGACCAGCCGCCCTCGACGAAGCGGCGTGCCAGCCAGTCGAGAAGCTCGGGATGGCTGGGCCTGCTGCCGATCGCGCCGAAGTTGCTCGGCGTGTCGACGATGCCGCGGCCGAAGTGCCAGTGCCAGACACGGTTGACGATGACTCGCGCGGTGAGCGGGTGCTCGGGGTGGGTGATCCAGCGCGCCAGCTCGAGGCGGCCGCTCGTGCCGTCGGCAACTGGCGGCGGCGGCACCAGGTGGTCCGTGACCTTCAGGAAGCCGCGCGGCTCCGGTTCGTCGGCGAGGTTCACGTGGCTGCCGCGGATGTGCACGGGCAGATCGACTGTCGCGGTCTCGTCCACGGCCATGGCGTAGGGCAGTGCGGGGGGTGACGCTTCCTCCCGACGTTCGACCTCGGCGCGCAGTTCGGCGAGCTGCTCCAGGGCCTCCTGTGGGTAGAGCTTCTCCTCCTCTTCCTGGTCGAGGCAGAGAATGCAGAAGTAGCCGCCGTAGACCAGCCATCGCAGCTCCTCCTGCTCGCGCGGCAGCCTGAAGTCGGACGGTCGGAGTTCGTCCTCGTCCTTGAGCCCGAGTCGCATGAGGTGCTCTTCCCAGGCGATCTCGATCGTCGCGAACAGGCTCGCGTAGCGCCAGGCGACCTCCTCTAGCGTCTTCGGCGCCGGCCCGAGGACGAGGCTCCGCGTCAGGGGCGCCGTCAGCACCTTCTCCGAGGCGATGATCGCACGCAGGTCTTCGGTTACCTGCTCATAGCGATCGGGTGAGGCGGCCGCGTAGGCGTTCCAGATCACGAAGACGGTGCCCGGGCTCGGGGCGTCGCCCTCGACCGGCGGGCCCTCCCGGTACCGGTAGAAGGCCCTGACCCAGCGTTCGAGGACTGGCGGCTCCAGGCCCCGGCCCTGGGCCACTCCGGCGATCGTCTCGCGGGCTTCCTCCTGCTTCGCCTCGTCGTCGCTCCAGCTCGGGTAGGCCTCCTCCGCGGCGAGCAGATACTCGGCGAGAGCCGCGCGGCGCGGACCACGCAGGACGTCGTTCTGCTCGCGGACGACGTCGTCCACCTTCTCCTGCGCCTCGGCGACCAGCTTCTGCGCCGCCTCGTACTCGGCGATCTCGTCTTCCGGGGCCAGTGGCCGCTCCAGCCAGCGCATGCCGGCGGCGTCGCTCATCGTCTCGGTCGAGCGCAGGATGCCGGCCATCGCGTAGTAGTCGGCCGTGGGAATCGGGTCGAACTTGTGGTCGTGGCAGCGGGCGCAGCCGACCGGCAGGGCGAGAAAGGCGCGGCCCAGGGTGTTGACCTGCTCGTCGACGATGTCGATCAGCATCTTGTCCACGTCCTGCTCGGCGAGCACCTTGGGGCCCAGCATGAGAAAGCCGGTGGCCGTGATCTGTTCGAAGCGCTGCGCGTCGGTCTCCGCCGGCATCAGATCGCCGGCGATCTGCTCGCGGACGAAGCGGTTGAAGGGCTTGTCGCGGTTCAGGGAATCGACGACGTAGTCGCGGTAGCGGAAAGCGTTGGGGAACGCGATGTTCTCGTCCAGGCCGTTCGAGTCGGCGTAGCGGGCGACGTCGAGCCAGTGGCGGCCCCAGCGCTCGCCGTAGTGGGGCGAGGCGAGGAGCCGGTTGACGACCCTGGCGAAGGCATCCGGGCTCTCGTCGGCGAGGAAGTCCTCGATCTCCGCTTCCGACGGGGCCAGGCCGATCAGATCGAAGGTGGCGCGGCGGAGGAGGGTGCGCTTGTCGGCCGGCGTGACCGGCGCGAGCCCGCGTTCCTCGAGGCGCGACAGGATGAAGCGATCGAGGTCATGGCTGACCCAGGCCTCGTTCCGGACCTCGGGTAGCGCGGGATCCTCGACCTTGCGGAAGGCCCAGTGCTCGCGGCCGGGGCCGTAGTCGAACGTCTCGGCGGTTCTCGCGGCCACCACCGTCTGCTTCCCGCCCGTGCGCGGGTCGGGAGCGCCGCGGCGGATCCACTGCTCGAAGTCGGCGATGACGTGCGCCGCCAGCTTGCCGTCCGGCGGCATCTGGGTGAGACCCTCGTAGTGGAGCGCCTCGATCATCAGGCTGTCCTCGGGCGATCCCGGGACGATCACCGCGCCGCTGTCGCCGCCGGCGCGCACGCCTTCGGCGTCGAGCAGGATCAGCCCGCCGCGGATCTTCGCGGGATCGCCGCCGTGACACTGGTAGCAGCGCTCGACCAGGACCGGCCGGATCTTCGACTCGAAGAACTCGAGATCGGCAGGATCGATCTCCGACGCGCCGGCGACCGTTCCGACCGCCGCCAGCCAGGCTAGCGCCGCCAAACCCGTCGCGGACGCCGTGTTTGGCCCCAGCCCCCACCTCACTAGCAGCGCGCGCCTGAGAACTCGCTTGGTGCGTTCTACGGCGCGCGCTGCTAG
The DNA here is from genome assembly GCA_028877275.1 of Acidobacteriota bacterium. Lineage (GTDB taxonomy): Bacteria > Acidobacteriota > Thermoanaerobaculia > Multivoradales > Multivoraceae > Multivorans. The sequence goes on along the minus strand of JAPPFP010000008.1, from coordinate 110,605 downwards.
CAGGAAGGGCGCAGTGCGGATCATTGAGGACTCTGTGCTGAGTCGCGGATTCTACTTCCTCGTCACGTACACGTAGTAGGCGCTCGCGATGACTTCCCGCCCTTCTTCGAACCAGGTGTGCAGGGCGATGGTGCCCTCGGGCAGGGTCACCGTGAAGGTGGCCTCCGTGTCGTCTCTGTCCACTCGGGTCGTCAGCCCCTCGAAGCCGTAGGGCCTCTTGTCGCCGATGTCGAGGTGATGGTGGTCGCTGATGAAGAGGCGTGCCGAGGAAATGGGCAGTGCCGTGCTGCCCTCGGGCGCCGATGCGAGCGGTACGTCGATTTCCCTGGGCCAGCGCCGCAGCGCGAACTCGTACTCGCCCGCTTCGGCCACATCGAGGAGCCAGTAGCCGGTCTTCCGGGTGCCGCGTCGGACCTGCGCCTGCTGATCGACGAACACGTCGAGCCACTCGCAGCCGGTCAGCATCATCGGGTTCTCGATGTCGTCGCCGATGACGATCCGCTGGGGTTCGTTGGCGGTCGGGGCCACTTCGTTCCACCACTCGTACAGGTGGTCCCGCATCCGGGCGACCACTTCCGGGTGCTGCTCGATCACGTTCGTGGTCTGCAACGGATCGGACTCCAGGTCGTAGAGCTCGCGGTCCTCGAGCAGGCGCCAGTGCTTCCACAGGACGCCCGCGTGACTCCGCGTGAGGATCGACTGGGTGTACGGCGAGGGGTAGTTGAATCCGGACGGCATCCGGCTGTAGTTGATGATCAGCATGCGGTCCTCGGGCACAGCAGCATCTCCGCGCAAGACGGGGGCCAGGCTAGTGCCGTTGAAGTTCCGGGCGGCCGGCGTTTCGATGCCGGAGAGGTCCAGAAGCGTCGGCAGGACATCCTGGACCTGCGTCAGGCCCGTCACGTCGTGCGGGTCCGCCAGGTCGCCGTTCGGCCAACTGATGAAGAAGGGCACCCGATGGCCCCCTTCCCACAACTCGGTCTTCATGCCGCGCATGCCGGCGTTGAAGTAGAGCGGGCCGTGAGTGCTGCCGTTGTCGGTCATGAAGATCACGATCGTGTTCTCCCGAAGCCCTTCCTCCTCGAGGAACTCGGCGAGCTTGCCCATGTTCGTGTCGATGTTCCGGACCATGCCCAGATAACTGGTCAGCCGGGTCTTCAGTGCCGTGCTCATGTCGGCAAACTCGGGCCGGGCCAGCGCGGCCGCCAGCGCGGCTTCGTCCTCCTCCTTGGCGATCAGCGGGCCATGCGGCGTGTTCGGAGCGATGTAGGTCAGGAATGGCGTTCCGGACTCCACGGAGCGCCGCATGAAGTCGATCGCTTCGTCGAAGAAGATGTCGGTGCAGTACCCCTTGAAGGCCTGCCGCCTGCCATTGCGAATGTAGGTGTCGTCGAAGTAGTCGTTGCCCCAGAAGTCGGGCACCGAGCCGATGTGGGAGGAGGGGAACCACACGGTTTCGTCGAATCCGCGGTCCTCAGGCCGGAAGGGGTAGTTGTCGCCGAGGTGCCACTTGCCGAACACGCCGGTTCGGTAGCCGGCTTCGGCGAAGATGTCGGCCATCGTGGGAATCTCGGGCCGCAGGAGCGCGCGACCGCTGCTGACGTTGATCGCGCCGTTGCGAGCGGCGTCCATGCCGGTCAGCAGTTGGCCGCGGGTCGGCGTGCACATCGGCGCGACGTGGAAGTCGTCCAGGCGCACGCTTTCACCGCGCAGGCGGTCGAGATTCGGTGTCTCGAGCACGGGGTTCCCGTGGGCGGACAGTTCGCCGTATCCCTGATCGTCCGTCATCACGAGGACGACGTTGGGCGGCTGGGCGAACGCGGTCGCGACGAGCGCGAACAGCAGAACACCGGAAAGAGACGTTGCTAGCCTCACGATCGAGTCTCCATGGTGGATGCTTCAAATGGCGAGCGTCGGCACCGCAGCGTAGCGGAGACGTTCGCGGACCCGGTGGCCGCATGACCTCGTTCCGCGACCGCTACGGGCGCTGGGCGCTCGTCGCCGGCGCCTCGGAGGGGCTTGGCGCCTCGTTCGCGGAGTGCCTCGCCGAGCGCGGCATGGACCTGGTGCTGATCGCCCGGCGCGAGTCGTTGCTCGAGGACCTCGCGGACAGGCTTCACGAGCGGTACGGCGTCGAGGTGCGGCCGCTGGCGATGGACCTCGCCAGTCCCGATCTCGCCGGCGCACTGACTGGCGTTACCTCGGATCTCGACCTGGGGGTGCTCGTCTACAACGCCGCCTTCGTGCCGGTGGGGCGTTTCGTTGACGCCGACGCCGAGGAACTCGAGCGCGTCGTCAACGTCAACGTCCGGGCGCCGGTCGTCATGCTGCACACGCTGCTGCCGGGGCTCGAGCGGCGCGGCCGTGGCGCGGTGATCCTGATGTCCTCGCTGGCGGGCCTGCAGGGGACGGCGCGGGTGGCTGCCTACGCCGCGACCAAGGCCTTCAACACCGTCCTCGGCGAGGGCCTGTGGCAGGAGCTCCGCGAGCTGGGCATCGATGTGGTTGCCTGCTGCGCCGGCGCGATTCCTACGCCGGGTTACAAGCGCTCGGGCAAGGGCCGGGTGCCGGGCATGCTCGACCCCGACGCGGTGGCGCGGCGAACGCTGGATGCACTGGGCAAGGGTCCGCGGTTCGTGCCTGGACTCGTGAACCGATTGGTTGCCGTTCTGCTGACGCGCCTCCTACCGCGCAAGGCCGCGATCCGGCTGATGGCGGGCAACACCGGCGACATCGGCTGACTGGGTGCGGCACTGGAATACGGTCGCCGCTTCGCGGCGCGTCCTTTCCGGAAGCCGGCGAGGGCGCCGGCGCACCCAGTGTGTGTCGCCTACCGGCGGTCGAACCGCAGTCGGCGCACCCGCGACGAATCGCTGATGTAGAGCGCGGTCACACGCCCGCTGCTATCCCGCTCGAAGCGCGCGGGCCAGGCGACGAAGGTGCTGAACAGTGCACGGGCCGGAAACCGCTCCACTAACGGATCGCTCAGTTCGAAGGCGTCCTTGAACAGAGGCTCGAGTGTGCGCGGTTTCTCGAGCGGACGGCGGAAGAGCAGCTTGCCGTCCTGGAACTCGACCGAATACGTCACGTCGAGTTCGGCGCTCTTGTACGAGCCGACGTACTCCGCCAGCTCCTCGGGCGTCGGTGTCACAGCGGGCATCGCCCGGTAGCGGCGCTTCGGATCGTCCCCCAGGGTCGCCGTCCTCGTGCCGTCCTCTTCCATGCGGAACGCGACGACGAGTCCGGAGAGGCCGACCGCGAACCGGTCTTCGCCCAGGGGCCTTGCTCTCACTTTGCCGAACGAGAGCGCGCCGTCGCGGACCGCGATCCGGACGATCGAGTCGGTGCGGGTATGGAGATAGGGGTCCGCCCATCGTTCCAGGTCTTCGAGCGCGACGTAGACGCTCGGGTCCGGACTCCCGGCGTCCGCGGGTTCCTCGGCCGGCCCGAGGAAGACGTCGATCACCCTGTGGCCGACCGCGACGGGATTGATGTCGCCGTGATTGCACAGGAGAGCGAGCGACAGGCGGTCGCGGTCGGGATAGCGGGCGAGCCAGGCGCGGTAGCCCGCGGTGCCGCCGCTGTGCGACATCTCACGTTCGCCGCGATACTCGCCGATAGCGAGACCGAGCGCGTAGTCGCTCGCCGTCCCGTCGTTGAACCGCCCGGGCGTCTCCAGCATGTCGACGAATCGCTGCCCGAGGACCTTGGGCTCGTCGAGCTCCTGGTTCCAGCGCTGGAGATCGCCCACCGTCGTCAGCAGGCCCCCGTTGCCGAAGACCTCGGTGTTCGACATGTTCGTGTGGAGTCCGCCGCTCCTGCCGGATCCGTAGGCGGTGGCGCGACCCTTGACGATCTGTGTGAAGTCGTCCCGCCAGAGCGTGCTCGCCATGTCCAGCGGGCCGAAGATCCGCTCGGTCGTGAACTCGTTGAACGACTGCCCGGAAACACGCTCGGCGAGCACCACGCTCAGGATGTACGGAGCGTTGCTGTACAGGTACTCCTCGCCGGGCGGGAAGTTGAGGTCCCGCTGCCGGGCCATGAGGGCCAGGACTTCGGCGTTGGTGTGCACGGCGAAGCCGTCGGGCCTTCCCCGGAGGGCGACCAGCGGCCGGAACGTCCTGAGCCCGCTGGTGTGGGTCAGAAGGTGGCGGATCGTGATCGGCGCGCCGAAGTCCGGCAGTTCGGGAAGGTGCTCGCGTACCGGGTCGTCGAGCGAGAGCTCGCCGTCGAGCGCGAGGAGCACGATCGCCGCGGCGGTGAACTGCTTGGAGACCGAGCCGGCCTCGAAGATCGTCTCCGGCGTGATGGGTGCCGGCTGCTCCAGGTGCGCCATGCCGAAGCCGCGGGCGTAGACGGTCTCGCCGGCTTTGGTGACGGAGACGGCACAGCCGGCGGTGGTTTCCCGGTCCCAGAGCTTGAAGACCGCGTCGACCTGCGCCGCTGCTTCCGGTGTCAGCCCGGCGTCCTCAGCCGGCGCGTTCGCGACCAGCATCAGGCCCAGTAGCGCATGGCCGATTGCGGTGCGGTGGAGAAGGGCTCTGGTCATTCCTGATACGGCCTTTCAGCGAGATACGATGATCGACCGAACCCTATCCCCGGACGACCGCGAGGAGATTCGATGACACGCGCCTTGACGCTGCAGGCCCGCGGCTTGCGCCAGCCTGTTCTCCCGGCCGCGGCCCTTGCTCTTGTCCTTGCTGCGGCCGTGGCGCCGAGCTTTGCCGGGGACAAGCGGCCGATCACGATCGTCGAACTGATCGACGTGCCCGGCGTCGGCAGTCCGCGCATCTCCCCGGACGGCGACCAGCTCCTGTACACGCGGAGTGACACGGACTGGAAGAAGAACGGCCGCACGACCCATATCCGCCGGATCGGGATGGATGGCACGGGCGACGTGCGGTTGACGTACGGCGAGAAGGGGGAGTCGAGCCCGCGCTGGTCGCCGGACGGGAGTTACGTCGCTTTTCTCGCGACCCGCGGCGAGGACGAGTTCTCCCAGATCTACCTCCTCCCGAACGGTGGCGGGGAAGCCTCGCCGCTGACCAGCCATGAGAGCTCGGTTCAGAGCTACGAGTTCTCGCCGGACGGCGAACACATCTTCTTCGTTGCCGCCGATCCGAAGACTCCCGAAGAGAAGAAGAAGGACGAAGTGAAGGACGACGTCTTCGCCTTCGACGAGGACTACAAGCAGCGCCACCTGTTCCGCGTCGCCTGGACCGGGGACGACCGGGGCAGCACCGAGCGGATCACCGAAGGCGACTTCTCGGTCGTCGGCTTTCGCCTCTCGATGGACGGGGCGCAGATCGCGCACCACCGGGCGCCCGCGCCGCTCTTCGACAATCGGGACGAGGGCGAGGTCTGGATCATGGACGCGGACGGCGGGAACGCCCTGCAGCTCACCAACAACACGGTGAGCGAGTCGGGCGCCGAGCTGTCTCCCGACGGGCGGCACGTCATGTTCCTGACCAACTCCAGCGCCGACCTGGAGACCTACTTCAACACGAACGTCTTCGTCGTCCCCGCCGGCGGCGGCCCGCACCGTCTGCTTCACGAGGAGATGCCCCACGAGGTCAACGGCGCCCGCTGGGCCGAGGACGGCTCGATCTACTTCACGGCGAACACGGGGGTCCGAAGCCAGCTCTTCCATGCCGCTCTGGACGATTCAACGCCGAGGGCGCTGACCGACGGCGACCACGCGCTGGGCTCGTGGCACTACTCCCGGGGCGCGGGCCTGCATGCCTTCGGCATCAACCGCCGCGAGAACGCCGGCGACATCCACGTGATGCCGGCGGGTGGAGGTGCGCCCAGCAAGGTGACCTCGGTCTACGACTACCTGGACGAGACCTTCCTGCTGCCCCGCCAGGAAGCGATCCGCTGGCCGGGGGAGGACGGCGTCGAAGTCGAAGGCCTCCTCTACTACCCGCTCGACTACGAGGAGGGCACGCGGTACCCCCTGGTCGTCCAGACGCACGGCGGGCCCGCGGCCTCGGACAAGTTCGGGTTCGGCCGCTGGTCGAACTACGTCCAGGTGCTGGCCGCGCGGGGCTACTTCGTCTTCAAGCCGAACTACCGGGGCAGCACCGGCTACGGAGACCCCTTCCTGCGCGACATGGTCGGCCACTACTTCCACCAGGCGCACCTGGACGTGATGACCGGGGTCGACCACCTGATCGAGCGGGGACTCGTCGACGGCGACCGCATGGCCAAGATGGGCTGGAGCGGCGGCGGTCACATGACGAACAAGATCATCACCTACACCGACCGCTTCAAGGCGGCGTCGTCGGGCGCCGGCGCGGTGAACTGGATCTCGATGTACGGCCAGAGCGACGTGCGGACCTACCGCACTCCCTGGTTCGGGGGCACGCCGTGGCAGGAGGACGCCCCGATCGGGGTCTACTGGGAGAACTCGCCGCTCAAGGATGTCTACAAGGTGACGACTCCGACGCTCGTCCTGGTCGGCGAGAACGACGTCCGCGTGCCGCCACCCCAGTCGGTGGAGCTGTACCGGGCGCTGAAGACGAACGGGGTGGAGACCCACCTCTACATCGCGCCGCGGGAGCCCCACGGCTGGCGGGAGCTCCGCCACGAGCTGTTCAAGGTGAACGTGGAGATCGACTGGTTCGAGCGGCACGTCCGGGGGATCGAGTACGAATGGGAGAGCGCTCCGGGGTCGGAAGACGACGAAGACCCGGAAGCATGAGAGGGCCGAAGATCCCGGTCGCGGCCTTCGTCGTCATCGTTGTCGGTCTCCAGACAGCGGCCTGGAACGTGGCGAGCTACCGGTTGCACGGCGGCGTCGATCCGGCCTATTTCGTGCTCAGCCTGTTCCTGTCGATCAACCTGCTGATCTGCTACTGGGAGGCCTGCCTGTACCTGCGGCGCGACTACATCGGGCGGCGGGCGGAGTACTGGCGCGAACGCGGGGCGACGACCGGCCGGCCGCCGGCGCTCCTGTTCCTTTTCTCGGGGATTCCGCTCACGGGCATCCTGTCGCCGACGGCATGGGCGGACGTCTGGGCGGCCTACTGCGTGTACGACGACGCCTACACGGATCGGCGGACGTTCGGCTTCAACTGCGACGTCGGGAACGGCTTCGCCACGCCGATCCCGTCGATGGTCCTGCTCCTGTCGATGACCACGGGCTTCCTGCCGGCCGTGGTCGCGGGGATCCTCGGGGTCGCGCTGTTCTGGCAGTGGGTCTACGTCAGCTCGCTCTACATGGTGAGCTTCTACGTATCCGGCGGGCACCGGGCGATCGGCCGGCTCGACCGACTCGTGTGGGTGTGGGCGCCGAACACGATCTGGGTCGTCGTCCCGATGTTCGGGCTGTACGTGGCGGTGCGGCTGGTGCTGGACGGGACGTACGCCGTGCTGGGCCGCTAGATCAGCCGCCGCTGGTTTCGGCGGCGGCTGCCTTGGCCGCTTCCCGCTGCTTGCGCCGGAACTCGCGGATCTGCTCCATCTGCTGCCTGAGCTGCTCGGGCACGATGAAGGTGGGCATGTTCGTCTGCTGTGTCTTGTCACTGAACGTGTAGTGGATGAAGCCGACCATCATCTCGTCGGTCGTCGCCTCACCCCAGGTCACGTTCGACGTCGGATCCGGGTTCGCCAGGTTGTCGGTCGAGTTGTCGAACTTCGCGTCGACGCGGATCGTCGTGCCGGCCGGGATCACCCTCGGCTCCGTCGGCGTGTAGGTGAGCTGCCAGTTGAAGTCGTAGTTCGGCACGTCGAGCAGGACTTCCTTGCGGCCGTCCGGGTACTCGGCCGAGAACGTCATCGACTTGCCCCGCAGGTGCATATGCGGCGTGAAGTCGAAGAGCACGGCCTCGTGCTTGGTGGTGAAGGACGACCAGGAGTGGTAGTCGCTCTCGCCCGCCGGAATGTTCAGGGTCGGGTCGACCAGCCACAGCGTCTCCACCACGTTCTCGGGCTTCTCGTCGTGGAAGTAGAGGCCCATCGTCGTCTGGTCGGTGCCGCCGGTGCCCGGGCCCGGGGTCTTGTGGTAGTGCATCTGGAAGAACAGCGTGCTGTTCGGCGGCATCCGCATTCCGTGCCCTTCCGCGAACTGGAGCGGCGCGACGCCCGGCCCCCAGCCGCCGACGAAGGTCAGATCCAGAGTGCCGGTGGTGCTCCGCACGCCCGCGATGGTCGCGTCGGGCGGCGCCAGGTACGTCAATTGGTGATGTACCGCTTCGACGAATCCGGGGTGGATCTCGATCGCGCGGATCCAGCGCTCTTCGTCGACCGGGTTGTCCACCTGGAGCCACTCGTAGTGATCCTCGATGTCGTCGGTGACGTGGAACTCCGGCGCCGTATAGACCATGTCCGGCTCCCCGAGCTTCCAGTCCGAATCGAAGCTGGGGGGCTCCGGCGCCTGTGAGAGATCGCCGGCGGGCGCGCCCGCGGCGACCCAGTTGTTCAGGGTCTCGATCTCGGCGTCGGTGAGGCTCGGGTCCTCCACGAACTCGCCGTGCTCCGGGTTGGCGAACCACGGCGGCATCGTGCGTTCAGTCGTGACCCGGCGGATCGACTTCGCCCAGGGCCGCGTCTCGTCGTAGGTCAGGAGCGACATCGGCGCTGTCTGGCCGGGGCGGTGGCAGCTCGCACAGTTCTCGTGGAGGATCGGCGCGATGTGGTCCGCCCAGGTCACTGACGACGGGTCCGCCGCGTTGTTGGCTGGCGGCGCCGCGACTGCTGCGCCCGCGAGGAAGGCGAGGCTGATGGTGAGGATGGTGCGACGGGACTTCATGGGGTTCTCCTTGGCCCGGATGGCCTCGCTGAATGGCGCGAGTCTAGCGGCATGGCAACCGGATGCCGGCCAGAAGGCCGGCGCACCAAGTCCGAGCGTGAGCCTCTTCAATCGAAGGCGGTCAGAATCTCCTCGTCGATCTGCTGCCAGGCTTCCGGCCGGTTGCCGATGCCGCACAGGACGATCTCCTGGGCGCCCGCTTCGACGTACTGGTGCAGCAGGTCCTGGACGTAGGAGGCGGTGCCCCAGCAGTACCAGGGTTGTCCGGGTGACTTCGCGGCTTCCGCGTCGTTCGCGAAGAGCCGGAAGGGCAGGCCGACCGTTCGCTTGATCTCCGCCGGGTCGCGGCCTGCGTTTTCGCAGTGGCGGTCGAGGACCTTCTGCTTGTGCCTGAAGACATCGACCCCGGCCGGGTGCCAGAAGTCCAGATTGCTGATGTCGCCGTAGCGGGCGCAGGTGCGCAGCGTCCGCTTCTCGCCGTTGCCGCCGATCAGGATGGGGATGTGGGCCGTCCGGGTGGAGCGCGGCCGGGTCGAACCCGGCACGAGGGGCGCCTCGTCCAGGCGGTAGTGGTTTCCCTCGAAGCTGACCTTCTCGCCCTCTTCCGCGGTGAAGAGGAGGCGGATGAGCTGGGCCGCTTCCTCCAGGCGGTCTGAGCGCTCGCGCAGAGTGGGGAAGTCCCATCCGTACGCGCGGTGCTCGCGCTCGAACCAGGCGGCGCCGATCCCCAGCTCCATGCGCCCGCCGCTGATGTGGTCGACGCTGGCGCAGATCTTCGCGAGAAGGGCCGGGTTGCGGTAGGTGACGCCGCAGGCGAGCGTGCCGAGCCGCACCCGCTCGGTCACGACCGCCGCCGCCGTGACCAGGGTCCAGATCTCGAGGGCCGACAGGTGTTCGTCGTTGGGAGCGGCCGGCGGCAGGAAGTGGTCCGAGAACCACAGGCTGCTCCAGGAGCCGTTCTCGATCGCCTGGACCGTGGCCTCGGTGTCCGACCACGGCACGCGGTAGCTGCTGAGCTGGGCGCCAAACTCCATGGGGCCGTAAGTTACTCCAAGTGGTACGCTGTTCCAAGTTTGTGACGGGCGGCGATGACAGACGACATCCAGCCTCAGACGGCCGACGATCCGCCTGGCCGCCGGGGCCCCGGCCGCCGGCGCAAGGTGCCGCTTCGCACCAAGCTCGCGTTCTCCTCCGGCGGCTTTCAGGAGGGGATGGTGGTCGCCGGCCGGATCACCACCCTGATCTTCTACAACCAGGTGCTCGGCGTCTCGGCGGCGCTGTGCGGCGTCGCCTACCTGGTCGCGAGCATCGTCGACGCAGTCTCCGATCCAATGGTCGGGGCGATCTCCGATCGCTTCCGGAGCCGGTGGGGGCGTCGCCATCCGCTGATGCTGATGTCGGCCCTGCCGATCGCGATCTCGTTCTACTTCCTCTATCAGCCGATCTCAGGTCTGAGCGAGGGCGCCCTCTTCGCGTGGCAGGTGTGCTTCCTGGTCCTGCTCCGGATCTCGACGTCATTCCACAACATTCCGCGCGACGCTCTCGGTGCGGAGCTCACCGACGACTATCACGAAAGGACCTCGGTCTTCGGTTGGTACAACGTCGTCGCCACGGGCGCCGCGGTCGGATTGAGCCTGCTGGTCCTGAACGCTGTCTTTCCGTCCACGCCGGAGTTCAGCAACGGGCTCCTCGACCCGAACCGGTACGTCATCCTGGCCGGGTTCGGCGCTGTCGTGGTGCTGGCCGCCGTTCTCGTCTGTACCTTCGGGACGGCCGACCAGATTCCCCACCTGCACGCGACCACGCGCCGGCGCTTCAACTTCCGCGACCACTACGGAGAGTTGCGGCAACTGCTCGCGAACCGGTCCTTCGTGTCGGTGACTGCCTCGTGGCTGACCATCGCCGCGGCCCAGGGCGTCCTGGACATGGTCAACATCTTCACCTGGATCTGGGTCTACGATCTGTCGACGGAACAGTTCTCGGTCCTCGCCTTCGCGAAGATTCCAGGGATCTTCGTGGCCCTGCCGCTCGCCAAGTACATGACGCGCCGCTTCGACAAGAAGCCGACGGTCATCTTCACCAGCGCGGTCGCGGCCGTCCTGGTGGCCTTTCCGCATGTCCTGCGCCTGGCGGGGCTGTTTCCGGGCAACGACTCGGCGCTGCTGCTGCCCCTGGTGTTCGGACCGTTGTTCGTCGGCTATGCCCTGGTGACGGTAATGGCCATCGTGGTCGACTCGCAGTTGGTCGACATCGCGGACGACCACGAACTCCGGACCGGCAGCCGGGCCGAGGGCACGATCTTCTCGGTTCGGGAGTTCGCGATGAAGGCGACGGAGGGCTTTGGCGGGCTGATCGGAGGCTTCGGGCTGGAACTGATCCAGTTCCCGCAGAACGCGGAGGCGGAAGGCGTGTCGGCAGGGACGCTCACTGGCCTGCTGGTGATGAGCGGGCCGCTCTGCCTCGTGATCTACGGCGTCGGCATCCTGTTCATGATGCTGTACCGCCTGAACGCCGGCAGGCATGAGGAGATCCTGACCGTGCTCGAGGCGAGGCGCGCGGCGCGGGCGACGGGAACCGGCGGCGGATGAGCCTGGAGCAGCTCAAGCGGGACTTCGACCGGGACGGCTACGTCGTCCTCCGCGGATTCCTGTCACCCGAGGAGCTCGAAGAGCTGCGTGCGCGCGCCGAAGGTTGTCTCAGCGAGGCTGAGAGAGGTGAGGAGTACCCGGGCGTCGTCAAGAACCTGAATAGGGTGGATCCTTGGTTCGAAGACCAGCTCCAGCGCGGCAAGCAGCGGGAGTTGGTCTCCGCCTTGCTGGAGGACGACCTCGAGCCCGCTACGGCCGCCTGGTTCGCCCGGCTGCCCGGGGAGACGTCGGGGATCAGGCCCCATCTCGATGCGGTCGGGCACCGGCAGAAGGGCGCGACGATCTGGATCGCCCTCGACCGGGCGGACCGGGAGAACGGTTGCCTCTACTACGCGAGGGGCACCCACCGGCAGGAACTGCCGAGTGTTGTCGGCCTGGAGGGCTTCAGCCCCGAGTCCGAGGAGGCGGTCGCGGTCGAGGTCGAGCCGGGCGACGCCACGATTCACAGCTCGCTGACGGTGCACTGGTCGGAAGCGAACCGCAGCCGGCGGTTACGCCAGGCAATCTCGTACTTCTATTGGGCGGCGTCGGCGGAGGATGAGTGAGATGAAGAGGTCCCGTGGAAACGCCTTGCTTGCGCTGTTCGCAGCGACCATTGCTTGGACGGCGCTTCCCGCTCAGGAGATTCCCGGGGCCTCGCCCGAGGACGTGGGCATGTCGAGCGAGCGCCTGCTCGAGATCGACGCCGTCATCAAGCGCCACGTCGACACGGGCGAGATCCAGGGGGCGGTCACGGCGGTGGCCCGGCGCGGGAAGATCGTCCACTTCGAGGCGTACGGCCTGATGGACACAGATAGGGGTCGGCCGATGGAGAAGAACGCGATCTTCCGGATGGCCTCCTCGTCGAAGCCGGTGCTCGGGGTCGCAGCGATGATGATGATCGAGGAGGGTCTCTTCGATCCGGCGGACGAGGTCGCGAAGTACCTGCCCGAGTTCGGCGACATGCGGGTCGCCGTACTCAAGGAGCCCGCGGACAGGGACGTTGTCCCCGCGTTCGTGGCGCCGGGTGAGACTCCCGAGCACCGCCTCGTGCCGGCGGAGCGCCCGATCACGATCCACGACCTGCTGACCCACAGCGCCGGGCTGGGCAGCTACGGACTCGGCACGGCGGTCGCGAAGCTGCCGAACGTCGGCCCGGACGACACCCTGGCGAGCCGCGTGCCGTTGTATGCCCGCATGCCGCTCGACTTTCAGCCGGGCTCGCGGTGGGGCTACAGCCCGCGCATCGGCCACGATGTCGTCGCCCGGATCATCGAGATCGTCTCGGGCGAGTCATACGACGACTTCCTTCGCCGGCGCGTCTTCGAGCCGCTCGGCATGGCCGACACCCACTTCTTCCTGCCGCCGGAGAAGGAGTCCAGACGGGTCGTGATTCGCGGCCTCGACGGCAAGTCGAAGGGCTGGGACAAGCCGAGTCGCTACGCCTCGGCCTCCGGTGGGCTCTCCAGCACCGCCGAGGACTTTCTTCGCTTCGAGCAGATGCTGGCCGGCGGCGGCGAGCTGTTCGGGAACCGTCTGCTGAGCCCGGAGTCGGTCGCCCGGATGTCCAGCAACCAGGTCGGCGAACTCTACGGACAGGGAGGCAAGCAGCCCGGCTCGGGGTTCGGCTACGCAGTGTCCGTCGTGCTCGACCCGGTGGCCGCGAAGAGCGCGCGGGGCGAGGGCGCCTTCGGTTGGGGCGGCGCGTTCGGAACCGTGTCCTGGACCGACCCGGCAAACGAGATCACGGCCGTCCTGATGGTCCAGCAGGGCAGCAAGGGCGTGTCGGCCGGCTTCGAGAACGCCATCAAGGCCGCGATCGTCGACTGAAGGGTCCGAGCGTGGGGCTCAGATCGAGCGCTCCCGGTCCGCCCAGTACGGCGCGCGGAGTTCCCGCTTGAGGATCTTCCCGGTGGGATTCCGCGGCAACTCGGCCAGGAAGTCGATGCTGCGCGGCCACTTGTTCTTCGCCAGCCGCTCGCCGCAGTGGGCGATGAGCTCCCCGGGCTCGGCCGTCTCTCCCGGCACTAGCTCGACGATCGCCTTGATCTCCTCGCCGAGATCCTCGTTGGGGATGCCGAACACGGCCGCGTCGGTGACGGCCGGGTGGGCGCGCAGGACCTGCTCGATCTCCGCCGGGTAGATGTTGGCGCCGCCCACCAGGATCATGTCCTTGATGCGGTCGACGATGTAGAGGAAGCCCTCGTCGTCCTGGTAGGCGACGTCGCCGGCGGTGAAGTAGCCCTGGTGGGCGCTCTCCGCCGTCGCTTCCTCGTCGGCGTAGTAGCCGTTGACCTGCATGGGACTCCGGATGAAGAGCACGCCCCGTTCGCCCTGGGCCACGGGGCGGTGCTCTTCGTCCAGAAGCAGCACGTCGACGCCGTCGAGCGCCCGCCCGACCGACGCTGCCTTGCGCACCTGGTCGGCCGGTTCGAGCATCGTGGCGAAGCCGGTCTCGGTCGAGCCGTACATGTCGAACAGGACTTCGCCGAGCACTTCCTGGGCCGGCGCGCGCATCTCGGCGGGGAAGGGAGCGCCGCCAAGGATCAGGGCCCGCAGCGAGGAGAGATCGGTCGTCCGAAGGCGCTCCTCCGGCAGGGCCAGGATCCTGCGCACCATCGTCGGCACCATGAAGGTGCTGGTGACGCCCCGGCCCATCTCCTTGAGCGCGGCTTCGGCGTTGAACCGCTCATGCAGCACCAGGTGACCTCCGGCGCGGCTCGCCTGCTGCGCGCAGAACGACGGCGCAGCGTGGTAGAGCGGAGCGACGACGAGGTGCTTCTCGTCGCGGCCGAGCCGGAGCCTCGCGTTGATCGTCGCGACGATCGCGCCGAGAGCCTGGAGCTGCTGAGGCGTGTAGGAGCGGACGGCGCCTTTCGGACGCCCGGTCGTGCCGGACGTGTACGAGATGTTCTTGGCGCCGATGGGCGGACCGGCGACCCGAGGGACCGGTCGCCCGGTGTGAATCAGCTCCTCGAAGTTCAGGACACCGTCCGGCGTGTCACCGCCGACCAGAATGGTCGCGCGGAGGGCGTTGTCCCGGAACGAGGATGCTGCCCGCGCCATTTCCGGATCGTCCGTGACGAAGAGCTGCGCTCCGCTGTGGCCAGTGATGTAGGTGACTTCGTCGGCGGCCAGCCGGGTGCCGACAGGAACCGGGGCCGCTCCGCACTTCGCCAGCGCCGACCCGGTCTCGAACCACTCCACCCGATTGCGCAGCCGGACGGCGGCGCGGCTTCCCGCCGCGAGCCCGAGTTCGTGCTCCAGGGCGTTCGCCAGCCGGTTGGCCCGTTCGTTCCAGGTGGCCCAGTCGACGGAGCGCCGTTGGTCTGAAACGGCGGTCGCTAGAGGGGTCTCCAGCGCCCACGCTTCAAGCGACCCCGAGGGCATCGGGGGTGGTCCCGGCGGGTGTGCTTCGGTCATCTCCGGCGAGCTTGTCATGCTCCGCCGCCCCGGGACTTTTCAATGCCTCCGGATCCTTGTATACAGCGGTTAGCGAAAGACGCTGAACACAGAGGGGAGAAGCACCACGATGGACGACATGACGAGCACAGGCAAGTGCCCGGTTCTGGCCGGGACCGACAGGCATTCGGCGATGGGAACCATCGCGAATCAGCGCTGGTGGCCGAACCAGTTGAATCTGAGGGCACTCCACCAGAACTCGGCTCTTGCCGATCCGATGGGCGAGGACTTCGACTACGCCGAGGAGTTCGCGAAGATCGACCTGAACGAGTTGAAGCAGGACATCGAGGAGGTGATGACCACCTCGCAGGACTGGTGGCCGGCCGACTACGGCCACTACGGGCCGCTCTTCATCCGGATGGCGTGGCACTCGGCGGGCACGTACCGCATCGACGACGGCCGCGGGGGCGGTGCCTCCGGCACGCTTCGCTTCGCGCCACTCAACAGTTGGCCTGACAACGTGAGCCTGGACAAGGCGCGGCGGCTGCTCTGGCCGGTCAAGCAGAAGTACGGTCGGAAACTCTCCTGGGCCGACCTGATGATCTTCACCGGCAACTGCGCCCTCGAATCGATGGGCTTCACGACTTACGGTTTCGCCGGCGGACGCGAGGACGTCTGGGCGCCCGAAGAGGACATCTACTGGGGCTCCGAGGGCACGTGGCTCGGCGACGAGCGCTACACCGGCGACCGCGAACTCGAGAATCCTCTCGGCGCCGTTCAGATGGGTCTCATCTACGTGAATCCGGAGGGGCCGAACGGTACGCCGGACCCGGTCGCCGCGGCGCGCGACATTCGCGAGACGTTCCGGCGCATGGCGATGAACGACGAGGAGACGGTGGCGCTCATCGCCGGCGGACACACGTTCGGCAAGGCGCATGGCGCGGCCGATGCGGGCCAGTACGTCGGCGTCGAGCCCGAAGGCGCCGGTCTCGAGGAGCAGGGCCTGGGCTGGCGGAACACGTTCGGCAGCGGCAAGGGCGGCGACACGATCACCAGTGGCCTGGAAGGCGCCTGGACCACCGAGCCGGCGAAGTGGGACAACAACTTCTTCGACAACCTCTTCGGTTACGAGTGGGAACTGACGAAGGGCGCCGGCGGCGCGTACCAGTGGACGCCGAAGGACGATGCGGCCGCCGGTACGGTGCCCGATGCGCACGATCCGGCGAAGCGGCACGCGCCGATGATGCTGACCACGGACCTGTCGCTCAGGCTGGACCCGATCTACGAGCCGATCGCGCGGCGCTTCCATGAGAACCCGGACGAGTTCGCGGACGCGTTCGCCAGGGCCTGGTATAAGCTGACCCACCGCGACATGGGGCCGCGCAGCCGCTGCGTGGGAGCGTGGGTGCCCGCCGAACCGCAGCTCTGGCAGGACCCGGTGCCCGACGTCGACCACGATCTGATCGACGATGACGACGTCGTGGCGCTCAAGAGCCGGATCCTCGATTCCGGACTCTCCGTCTCCTCGCTGGTCTCGACCGCGTGGGCGTCGGCGTCGACGTTCCGCGGCACCGACAAGCGCGGCGGCGCCAACGGCGCGCGCATCCGGCTAGCGCCCCAGAGAGACTGGGCGGTCAACGACCCTGCGCGACTGGGTGACGTTCTGGAGGCGCTCGAGGCGATCCAGGCCGACTTCAACGGCTCACAGTCCAACGGCAAGCGGCTCTCGCTGGCCGATCTGATCGTCCTCGGCGGCTGCGCGGCCGTGGAGGAGGCGGCGAAGAGTGCCGGGAGCGAGATCGCCGTGCCCTTCTCGCCGGGTCGCACCGACGCGGTGCAGGAGCAGACCGACGTCGAGTCCTTCGCCGTGCTCGAACCGACCGCGGACGGGTTCCGCAACTACCTCGGCAACGGACATGCGAGACCCGCGGAAGCGTTGCTCGTCGACCGGGCGCAGATGCTGACGCTCACCGCTCCCGAGATGACGGTGCTGGTCGGCGGTCTGCGCGTCCTGGGAGCGAACGCCGGCGGGTCAGGTCTCGGCGTCTTCACCGAGCGGGCAGGGACATTGACGAACGACTTCTTCGTCAACCTGCTCGACATGGCAACCGACTGGCAGGCCAGCGCTGATGCCGAGGGCGTCTTCGAAGGGCGGGACCGCGGCACCGGCGAGGTCCGGTGGACCGGCACCGCGGTCGACCTCGTCTTCGGCTCCAACTCCCAGCTCCGGGCGATCGCGGAGGTCTACGCCTGCGACGACTCGCAGGAGCCCTTCGTGCGCGACTTCGTGGCGGCCTGGAACAAGGTGATGAACCTGGACCGGTTCGATCTCGCCTGATCCCGGCGCATCTCGAAGGGCTTCAAGACTGGGTGCGCCGGCGTGTCATCCGTGCGCCCGATGACGGGCGCACGGACTGTGACGCGTGTGGCGCGGGTCCGCGCCACACGGGTTCCCGCCGGCTTCCGCCGCAGACAGGTGTGGTGGACATTATGCAGTAGAAATGCATAATTGCCACTTACGGGGTGGCCGTGCCGACGCAGCGATACATCGAGCGATCCCTGGAGCCCGTCGTGAAGCGGGCAGCCTCGGAGTTCCCAGCGGTCGTGCTGACCGGTCCGCGGCAGGCCGGTAAAACGACGCTGCTTCAGCGGGTCTTCGGCGCCAGCTACCGCTACCTCTCGCTGGATCTTCCCGATGTGCGGGCGGCCGCTCTGGACGACCCGCGGGGCTTCCTGGAGATGAACGGTCCGCCGGTTATCTTCGATGAGGTGCAGCACGCTCCGAGCCTGTTGCCCTACATCCGGGAGCGAATCGACGCGGACCGCGGCGCCCACGGCCGGTACCTCTTGACGGGGTCTCAGAATCTGATGCTCGCCGAGAAGGTAACGGAGTCCCTGGCGGGCCGGGCGGCGGTTCTCCGGCTCTTCCCTCTATCGAGGCGGGAGGCGGAGGGCCGGCCGGGACTTGGTCTGCCTTGGGAGGGTGGTTCCGAGGGCAGGGCCGAGCCTGGCGCCGCTTTCGGTGACCTCTGGCACAGCTTCCTTCGAGGCGGCTACCCAGAACTCGCGGCAAACCCCGGCCGGGACCCGTTCCTGTGGCACGCGAGCTACATGCAGACGTATCTCGAACGGGACGTTCGCACCGTCCGCAATGTCGGCGACCTGAACCAGTACCAGAGCTTTCTTCGGGTGCTCGCCGCCCGCTGCGCCCAGTTGCTGAACCTGGCCGATGTCGCCAGGGATCTAGGAGTCGCGGTCAACACGGCGAAGGCCTGGCTGTCGATGCTCGAGGCTACCTACCAGGTGGTCGTGCTGCGCCCGTACTTCGCGAATGTCGGCAAACGGCTCGTCAAGACGCCGAAGGTGTACTTCACCGATGTCGGCACGTTGTGCCACCTGGTCGGGTTGAGGGATCCGGAGCATGCGGCCTCCGGGCCGATGAGGGGCCCGATCATGGAGACCGCAGTCTTGTCCGAGATCACAAGGACGCTGACTCACCGCGGAGAGGCGCCGCGGGTCTACTTCTGGCGAACGAGGGCCGGTACCGAGGTCGACTTCGTGATCGAGGCGGGCGGGCAACTCGTACCAATCGAAGTGAAGGCGTCGGCTACGCCGCGCCCGGCGATGGCGAGGCCGATCAGGACGTTGCAGAGAGACCTCGGGGAAGCCGCCGTCCCCGGCTACGTCGTTCATCCCGGCGACGTGCGACTGCCGCTGGGCCAGGGAGCGACGGCCCTGCCTTTCGGTGAGCTGTAGCTGTGGGAGCCCGGCGAGAGCTAGAGCCAGCTAGCCGGCCGGCGGCAGCAGCATCTGCTCCATCGCGGCGACGAACGCCTGGCGCGACGGCAGGCTGTCGATCAGACCGCTGAGCCGTTCCGCGTCGGCGCCGACGGGGTTATGCACCGGGACGTCGTCTGCGACTACGCACTCGTAGATCTTGTCCGCCACCTCCTGCGGGTCCTGCGGTTCGCCGCCCGAGACGATCGCAGCGAAGTGGTCGCGGAGCTTTCGCGAGTGCTCGACGAGTTGGGAGTCGCCGGACTCGACGTAGTTGTCCGTATTGGAGCCGAACGCGGTGGTGAGGTAGGCCCCGGGCGCGACGGAAACGACGCGGATGCCGAGCGGTTTGTACTCGAGCGCGAGCGCCTCGGTGAGTCCCTCGGCGGCGAACTTCGACGACGAGTAGACGGAGTTGCCGAGCAGGCCCATCAGGCCCCCCATCGACGTCACGTTGACGATGCAGCCGGAGCCCCGTTTCCGCATGTCGGGCAGGGCGCGGCGCATCACGTTCATCAGGCCGAACACGTTCGTCTCGTAGATGTCGCGGACGGAGGCATCGGGCGACTGCTCGAAGAGCGCGTTGCTGCCGTAGCCGGCGTTATTGACGACCGCGTCGATCGGGCCGAACGCGGCGGTGCCCTGCTCGAAGGCGGCGTCGATGCTCCGCGGATCCTTGACGTCGAGCCTCGTAACCAGGACGCCTTCGAGGCCCGTGAGCTCCGCTTCCTTCTCCGGCGATCGCATCGTGGCCACGACGTTCCAGCTGTTGGCTCGGAAGGTGTGGACTGCCAGCTTGCCGAAGCCGCTCGAGCAGCCGGTGATGAGTACGGTGCGGTCTGTCATCTATCTGGATCTCCCTTAGGGGTTTGATTGCTGATTCAGTCGGACGAACTGTTGATTCCGGCCCCGCGAAGGGCGCGCGCCATACCGGTTCGGAAGTCGACTTCGGTCTCGCTGTCGGCGAGAAGCCCCTTGGCCGCCATGACAAGGACGAACGCCAGGTCGGCGGCCTCCCGACGTTGCTGGCGGACTCGTCGCGTCAGCAGCGCGCCTGTGACCTCGGAAGTGAAGGCGTCGAGGGGGTACGAGCCCGTGTGTCGCCTCGCGGCGTTGCCGAGCCCGAGGATCTCCTCGCCGTAGCGACCGTCGCGAACGAACCTCACGACCGGTCCCAGCCAGCAGCAGAAGGCGTCGAGCAGGGCCTGCTCCGTCGGTCTGTCCGGGTCGGCGAGACAGGCAAACGCGTCTGCCCGCAGCGAACGGACAACGGCGCCTATCGCCCATTCGAGCACTGCCTCCTTGCGCCCGAAACGGTTGTAGATCGTCTGCCGCGCGACGCCAGCCGCTTCGGCCAGGGAGGTCATCGACGTCTTCGCGTAACCCGTGCTCGCGAACTCGGCGAGCACTTGCGCGGCGGTCTCGTAGTCGCTGGCATCGGCTTGAGGCACGATGTACACTCTAGACGAGAATCGTCCAATAAGTAAAAGAGAGAACCTGGACCATGCCACGACCCACGATCGGTTTCATCGGACTCGGCGCCATGGGCGAACCGATGGCGGCCCGCCTGCTCGATGCCGGCTTTCGGGTCGTCAGCTCGATCAACCGCAGCCGCGACGCGATCGAGCGGCTTGCGGCGAAGGGGATCGAAGAGCTTGGGACGCCGCGCGAAGTCGGCGAACACGCCGACATCCTGATGACGATCGTCTGGGACGAGGAGCAGACCGACCGCGTGCTGTGCGGTGAAGACGGAGCGTTGAGCACTCTGCGTGAGGGCGCGATCGTCGTGGTCATGAGCACAATGTCGCCGGTCTACTGCCAGGCACTCGCGAGAGAGGTGGCATCTCAACGGGTGGACGTGATCGACTGCCCGGTCAGCGGGCTCGTGGCCGGCGCCAGGGAGGGCACGCTCACCCTGATGGCCGGAGGCGACGCGGCCACGATCGACCGGTGCCGTGAGGCCTTCGACGTGCTCGGCACGACGATGCACTGCGGCGGCGTCGGCGCCGGTCAGGCGATGAAGATTGGCAACAACGCGATCGCGCTTGGCACCTGGGCGCTCGTGCAGGAGGTGCGCGAGGTTGTCGGCGCCTACGGCATGGACCTGGACCGGTTCATGGAGATCCTGAACGTGTCGACGGGCCGGAGCTTCGTCTCGAAGAACTTCCCGATGCCCCGGCGGCGCGTGACCTGGCCGGCCATGCCGGTCAAGGACCTGTCCCTGTACCTGGACGTCGCCACGGAGTTCGACGTCGAGGCGCCGCTGGTGAAGGCGAGTCTGGACTCGGGTCAGCCGGAGGCCTGAAGATACGGCCTTCGATTCTGAGGCCCGTTTGGAGGAATCTGGGATGAAGTACACGAAGTTGGGCAGTTCCGGTCTCGAGGTATCCCGGATCTGTCTCGGATGCATGAGCTTCGGCGAAGAGTCGCCGGGGGCTCACGACTGGAGTCTCGATGAAGCTGCCAGCCGCCCGATCATCGAGAAGGCGCTCGATCTTGGCATCAACTTCTTCGACACGGCGAACGCCTACTCGATCGGCTCGAGCGAGGAGATCACGGGCAGGGCGTTGCGAGACATGGCGAACCGCGATGAGGTGGTCATCGCGACCAAGGTCTTCTTCCCGATCCGGCGCGGTCGGAACGCCCGGGGGCTCTCGCGCAAGGCGATCATGACGGAGCTGGACGCGTCCCTGCGCCGTCTGGGAACCGACTACATCGACCTGTACCAGATTCACCGCTGGGACGACCGGACATCGATAGACGAGACGCTCGGCGCGCTGCACGACGCGGTGACGTCCGGCAAGGTCCGCTACATCGGCGCCTCGTCGATGTGGGCCTGGCAGTTCAGCAAGGCGCTCTACACCAGTGAACTCCGCGGCTTCACGAAGTTCGTCAGCATGCAGAACCAATACAGCCTCCTCCAGCGCGAAGAGGAACGCGAGATGCACCCTCTCTGCGCCGATCAGGGCATCGGGACGATCCCGTGGAGCCCGCTGGGCCGGGGGCTGCTGACCCGCGACTGGGACGAGACCACGCGCCGGTCGCAGAGCGACCCGATGATGGCGAGACGTTTCGACGAGGCGAAGGACCGGCCGATCGTTGATCGGCTGGGCGAGGTGGCGCGGGACAAGGGCGTGTCCCGGGCCCAGGTCGCGATGGCCTGGGTCCTGGCCAATCCCGTCGTCGCGTCGCCGATCGTCGGCGTCACGAAGATGAGCCACCTCGATGAGGCAGTGTCCGCGCTCGACGTCGAGCTGACCGCCGAGGAGAAGGAGCGGCTGGAAGAGGTCTACGCGCCGCGGGCGAACCTGTTCTAGTCTGGGACCTCGCGATGGTCGAGGATCAGAAGCCAGGCAATGCAGGTCCCTCGACCGGGACCGAGGCAGACGAAGCGCCCACTCCGGGCACGGGGACTGTGGTCGGTGGCTTAGCGGGGGTGAGAGCTCTGGTAGGGATCGTCGCGTTTCCGCGGACCAGCTTCGAGATCATCCGCGAGCGCCGGCCGTGGGTTGCAGCCCTCGCGGTGATCCTGGCGTTCCTCGCCCTTAGGACGGTGCTCGGGCAGCGGGATTTGGCTGCCATCATGGGAGGCGGGGAGTCGGCCGTGAACCTCTACGGACCCAGCACGGTCATGGCCGCGGCCGTACTGATTGCGCTGCCGATCGAGGCTCTACTGGTCTGGCGACTGTCACTCGCCTTCGGAGCCAGATTACCTTTCCTGACGTTGTTCTCGCTGATGGTCCACGTCTACGTAGTCGGCCGCCTGGGCGGCCTTGTCAGCTACTTGCTGTCGAAGGGCCGTCAGGTGCTTGAACCCCCCGACGCGTCGTCGGGATTCGAACTCGACTTCTCGAATCCGGCACTTCACACGACCGTCGGAGCGTTGCTCGAAGGGGCCGCCAGCATCGCCGTCTCCCTTTGGACATTGATTCTGCTCGGGCTGGGCATTGGGGTAGCGGCTCGGGTGTCGAAATGGACGGGACTCGGTATCGCGGGGCTCTACGCGGCGGTCATGGCCGCCCTCGCGGAGGGGCTCGAAAGAACGACCAGCGTGTTCGTGCAGTCGATTCGCTAGGCGCGGCAGAACGCCGGCGCACCCAGTGTGGGGCTCAGGCCGGCTTCTTGAGCGCCCTGTACGGCACGACGACGAAGAGCGGCAACACGATCAGGGCGATGAAGCCCCAGGCGAGGGTGCCGTAGCCGCGCGCGACGAGGTCGATGATGCCGATCGTGGAGAGGCCGGCGGCGGCCGCGAGGACGAGGACGGCCGTCAGCGCCTTCTGCCTCGGGGTGAGCGCGCCGGAGGCGGGCCTCCAGCGGCGCGGCAGGTCGCCCAGGTTGCGTTCGACGCGATGGAGGAGAGCGTGAATCGAGCCGACGGCGGTCTCGATCAACGTCCAGCCGGCGACCAGCCCGAAGATGGCGATCCAGAGGGCCGCGCCGCCGGCGCGTCCGTCGGCCGCGGTCCCGATCAGTCGCAGCCAGGGCACCTCCGCCTCCATCACGGAAGCGTGGGGGAACCGCAGGAGGCAGGCCAGGGTCAGGGCGAACGGAATCGTCATCGCGAGGCCGGAGAGGATCCCGGACGCGAAGGTGTCGCTGCGCCGGGTCTGGCGGTGCAGGCAGAAGAGGACGGCCGGCACGACGGCGACGTTGTAGGCGACGTACAGGACGGCCGTGATGACGACCTCTCCCGCTCCGGCCTCGGCGCCGGGCGGTGGCGGCGCGGCCGGCTCCGTCACGGGCGCGGTCAGCACGAGGACCGAGAAGGCGCAGTAGCCCAGGTACAGAGCCGCGCTGCCCCAGGTCTTCGCCCGCTCGATGAAACCGGACCCGCGCCAGGTGAGGAACCCGACGCATGCCAGGGCCAGGATCAGGCTGAGCGGCTTGGGGAACGCCAGCGTCTGCTGGAGGACTTCGCCGATGGCCGCCGTCATCACCGCGATGACCAGCAGCATCATGCTCAGGAAGAGGAGGTCGACGAGCCACCAGAACGGCCCGACCAGGTTCCGGCTCCAGGCCTTGTAGTCGTAGGCACCCGCCAGCCGCGCCAGTTCGAAGGCCAGCGCCATGACGAGCGAGAAACAGACGGCGATGATCGCGACCGACAGCCAACCCCAGTTCCCGAAGCGGCCGGCGTACTGGACGACTTCCCGCCCCGTCGCGTAGCCGCCGCCGATGATCATCGACTGCGCGATGATCGCCGGCAGAAGCAGGGTGTGGAAGCGGGTTGGCGCCCTGCCCGGCATGGCCGTCGCCGTCCGCGTCAGTCGCCGGCGCGCTGGAAGCGGATCGGCGAGACGGACGGCTCGAGCGGCACGGCCACGACGTTGATCTTCCCGTCGTTGCCGTAGTCGAAGCGGACCTTGGCACCGCCGCGGCCTGACGCGGGCGAGCTGGCCGGCAGGTCGTAGGGGACGCTCCACACGTCGTAGTGGTAGTGCCGGAGCGGGAACTCGATGCCCGCGACCTGGAGGACCAGGCCGTCCCCGTCAGTGCGGACGGAGGCCTTGCCGTAGCCCTCGTGCTCGTACTCGCCGGCGTGGTCGGCGAGCGGGTGGGAGGGACTGGTGTCCGCCACCGCGGCCGCGAGGTCCTTCTTCTTCGCGTCCTCGGCCTTCTCCTCCGCTTCCGCGATCTGCTTGCGGGCCCGCTCAGCCCAGTCGATCGGCTCGAGACCCAGCATGCGGTCGAACGCGTTTCGTACGACCAGCGCCGGCACCGTTCCGGAGTGCGACGTGTTGGACAACGCGACGACGCCGATCTTCTCGTCGGGCAGCCACTCCATCGCCGAGATGAAGCCGTCGATGCCGCCGCCGTGGCTGATGTGCTTGCGGCCCCGGTAGGTGCTCACCATGAGGCCCAGCCCGTAGGTGGGGTCGCCGATCTCCGGACCGTTCTGCAGGCGCTGCTGGAGCGGGCCGGTCAGCACCATCTGGGGTAGCTGCATCAGCCGCGCCGAGTCTTCCTTCAGGAGCTGCTTGTCGCCGACCTTGCCGTAGGCGAGATGGAACCGGACGTAGGCGGCGAGGTCGCTGGCCGACATGTTGATCGATCCGGCCGGCCCGATCGCGTCGATGTTGCGGAACGGCACCCGCTCGATCTCCTCGTCCGCGCCGTAGCCGTACGAGAAGTCGTCGTCCTCCTGCATCTGGATCACCGAGAAGGTGGCCCGCTCGATGCCGAGCGGGGTGAGGACGCGTTCCTGGACGAGTTCCTCCCACGACTTGCCGCCGATCCGCTCGGAGACGATGCCGGCGGTCATGAACATGAGGTTCTGGTACTGGTACCTGCTCCTGAAGGAGGCGGAGGGCTCCAGGTGGTGAAGCCCCGCCAGCAGCTCGGAGCGGTTCCTGCCCGTGGCGTACCAGTACAGGTCGTGACGCGGCAGGCCCGAGCGGTGGCTCAGCAGGTCGACGGCGGTCATCTCGTCCGTCGCCGCCGGGTCGTGGAGCCGGAACTCGGGCAGCACCGTCCGGATCGGATCGTCCCAGGCGAGGGCGCCGTCGTCCACCTGCATCGCCAGCAGGGTGGCGGTGAACGACTTCGTGTTCGAGCCGATGGCGAAGAGCGTGTCGGGAGTGACCGGCAGCTTCTCTTCGACGTTGCGCCAGCCGTAGCCCTTGGCGAACACGGTCTTGCCGTCTTCGACGATCGCCACGCCGAGGCCCGGCACCTTCCACTCCTGCATGATCGATTCGACCCACGGGTCGAAGCCGTCGAGCCGCTCGTCGACGGTGTCGGACCACAGCGGGACGGCGACGAACGCGGCGGCGAGAACCGCCAGGGCGATGTGTCTGACTTTCATCCCCAGATCTCCTCCAGAACCCGGCGGAAGTTGCCGCCGAGGATGCCCCGAATGTCGGGGTCCGTGTAGCCCCGCCGGATCAGGCCCTCGGTGAGGTCGAAGACCCGTTGGGGGTGGGCCACTTCCGGGATGTCGATCTGGTCCCGGAAACGGTACTTGCCCTGCTGGTAGGCGGCCTTGAGCCGCTCGTAGTCCGCCTTCGGCATGTCGTCGTAGCCGTAGAGGTCGATGTCGCTGCCGATGCCGACGTGTTCGGCGCCGATCCGCTTCGTCAGGTAGTCGAAGTGGTCGAGATAGTGCTCGACGGTCGTCGGCTCGTCGGCCTTGACGAACATCCGGATGTTCGTCACGCCGAAGACGCTGCCGGCCTTCCTGACCGCGTCGATGACCTCGTCCGGCTTGCAGCGGACGTGACCGTCGGCGAGCGCCCGGACGTTCGAGTGGGTGACCAGGACGGGCTTCCTCGAGGCTTCGAAGGCGTCGAGCGACGTGCGGTCGCCGCAGTGCGACACGTCCACGGCCATCCCGACATCGTTCATCCGCTCGATGATCGCGACCCCCCAGTTCGACAGGCCGCCGTCGATCCGGTCGGTCGCTCCGGTGCCGATCAGGTTGCGCGCGTTGTAGGTCAACTGCGACACGCGCTGGCCGAGGCCGTAGAAGTAGTCGACGTCGTCCAGCGAGTGGAAGTGATCGGCGTTCTGCACGCCGAAGATCATGCCGACGCGGCCGCTTCGCGCCGCCTCGTCGAGGTCCGCGGCTCGAGCGACGCGGAGCATCCGGTGCCCGTTGTGCGCGACGACGCCGTTGACTCCCGCCACCCGCTCCAGAACGGATTCCCTGGCGCCGAAGGGGCCGGTTCCCACCGCGTCGAGAACGGCGTCGATCCCGGAAAGGTCGAGATCGTTCCAGAAGGACTCGGGGATGTTCTGCGGGTTGCCGTACCAGGCCCGCATGGTCGACGACGCCAGCGTGAGCGGACTCAGCATGTCGATGACCAGCGAGTCGCCGACCAGGTCGACTGCCCGCGTCGAGTACCGCGCCTCGCTCTGGGCGAACAACCTGTGCCTGCCGATGGCGAGGTACGGCGCGCCGATGGTCGACGCGGCGAGGAGGGCGCCCGCCCCGGCGCCTTGCCCGAGCAGCGTTCGACGTGACAGGCGAGTGTTCTCGCCGGGAGTCGCCTTTGGCATGTGTGGGCTCCTTGGTCGGGATCGTCGGTTGGTGCAGGGCGTAGCGCAGCAAGGTGTGTACCATCGGCGAATCCAGAGCCCACGGTCCTGGGAACATGTGCCGCAGAATGACGACGCTCCACACTGGGTGCGCCGGCGTCCCCGCCGGCTGCCGCCGCAGGCGGCGGAGTAGACGTGCCGGCCGCAAGGCCGGCTCCGCAGTTGCATCCTTCCTCGCCGCCCTTCTCCTCGCGTGCAACCCCGCCACCAACGGGACCAGCGAAGCCGACACCCAGGCGTTCGACGTCGTCTTCCAGGGCGCCCGCGTCATCGACCCCGAGAGGAGGCTCGACGAGGTCAGGAACGTGGGCATCCGCGGCGACGTCATCGCGGCCCTCACGGAGGAGCCCCTCGCGGACTCGCTCGCCGACGGCGGCGTCCTGATCGACGCCGCGGGCCTGGTGCTGGCGCCTGGCTTCGTCGACCTCCACGCCCACGGCCAGGGTCCGCGGGCCCACGAGTACCAGGCGAGGGACGGTGTGACCACGGCGCTGGAACTCGAATGGGGCGTGCCGGATGTCGGGTCGTTCCTGGACTCTCGACGGGGCAGGTCGCTCGTGAACTACGGCGCCACGGTCAACCACGGCGCCCTGCGGGGTCTGGAGATCGTCCCGGAGGAGGAACGTGCGGACCTCACGGCGGCCTTCGCGGCTGCCGGCGCCGAGGACGAACCGCTCGACTCCATGCGCGATGCCGCGCAGAGGACGTACTACTCGGAACTGCCGCCCGAGCGCGTCCCCGCCATGCTGGAGCACTTGCAGCGCGGGCTCGAGCAGGGCGGTCTGGGCATCGGGATGGCGACCCAGTACTACCCCGGCGCCAGCCGCAGGGAGATCTTCGAGGTCTTCCGGTTCGCCGGCGAGAAACGGGCCACGATCCACACGCACGTACGCTCGATGAGCATCGACGCGATGCAGGAAGTCCTGGCCAACGCGGTCGCCACCGGGGCGCCCCTGCACATCGTGCACGTCAACAGCATGGCGCTGGGAGAGATCGACACGGTCCTCGACATGATCGACGGCGCTGCCCGCCTGGGGCTCGACGTGACGACGGAGGCGTACCCCTACACCGCTGGCTCGACCAGCCTCGAGTCCTCCATCTTCGACGAGGGCTGGCAGGACCGCCTGCAGATCGACTACGGCGACCTGCAGTGGGAGGAGACGGGGGAGAGGCTGACGAAGGAGACCTTCGAGCGGTATCGCCGCGAGGGGGGAACGGTGATTCTCCACTTCATGAAGGAGGAGTGGATCGAGACGGCCCTGGACAACGACTGGGTGATCGTCGCCTCCGACGGCATGCCCTACGCTCCGGGAGCGCACCCGCGGACGGCCGGGACCTACTCCCGGATTCTCGGGCGGTACGTGCGCGAGCGGGGCACGCTCGACCTGATGACGGCGCTGTTGAAGATGAGCCTGCTCCCGGCGGACCGGGTGGCGTCGATGTCCGATCAGATGAGGCGGAAGGGCCGGATCCAGGTCGGCGCCGACGCGGACATCGTGGTGTTCGACCCGGACACGGTGATTGACACCGCCACCTTCGAGGGCGGGCTGTCGTTCTCGGAGGGCATCGTCCACACGATGGTGAACGGCGTGTTCGTCGTACGCGACGGTGAGACCGTGGAAGGAGTCAATCCCGGTCGTCCGATCATCGGCCGCTTCGCGCGTTGACCGTCGACACCAGGCCCGCGGGCGAAGCCGGGTCGGCGGAGACGGCCGCCGGCTACCCGTCGCTCGGCGCCGCCAACTACGGCGTCGTCCTCCTGTTCCTCGCCTACGTGCTGTCGTTTCTCGACCGCAACATCCTCTCCCTCCTGGTCGGCCCGATCCGGGAGCAGTTCGGGATCACCGACTTCCAGTACAGCCTGCTCGCAGGTGCCGCGTTCGCGCTGGTCTACAGCTTCGCCAGCTTTCCGCTGGGCCGGCTCGCCGACCACTACTCGCGCAGGGTCATCGTCGCCGCCAGCGTCGCCTTCTGGAGCCTGGCGACGGCGGCTGGCGGTTTGGCCAACAGCGTGACCCAACTGTTCGCGTCGCGGATGGCGGTCGGCGCCGGCGAGGCCGGGCTCGCTCCGCCCGCCTACTCGATCATCACCGACAGCTTCCGCCCGGCCCACTTCGGCTACGCGATGTCCTTCTACAAGACGGGCGTGCGGGTCGGCGGCGGCTTCGCCCTGGTGATCGGCGGCCTGCTCATCGACTACTACACACGCATCGGTCCGATCGACCTGCCGGTCATCGGCACGCTGCAACCCTGGCAGGCGACGCTGGTGACGGTCGGCCTGCCCGGGGTTCTGCTGGCGCTCCTGCTGCTGACGATGGTCGAGCCGCAACGCAAGGAGCTGGCGGTTTCACGGAGCGGTAGGGAGCGCCTGCCGGTGGCCGAGTTCGTCGGGTTCATCTGGGAGCGCAAGCGCGTCTACCTGCCGCTGTTCATCGGCTCGTCCATGCTGGCGATGGCCGGCTACGGCTCCTCCGCCTGGTACCCGGAGTTCCTCGTCCGCAACTACGGCCTGAGCCGCGGGGACGCCGGAACGAGCTACGGGACGATCTCGATCATCACCGGGGTCGTCGGCATCATGGTCGCGCCCTGGATCGCCAACCGCCTCGCGGCGCGCGGCTACAGGGACGCCTACGTGCGCACCTTGCTGGCGACGACCCTGATCGCCACGCCTCCCTCTGTAGCCGCCCCGCTCGTGGGCAGCGCGACGCTCACCCTGCTGGTGCTGATCCCCGGGATGATCTTCTCGGGCGCCTACCTCGGCGTGATGGCGGCCGCGTTCCAGCCGATCACACCCAACCAGATGCGCGGCCAGGCCACGGCCTTCTACATCTTCCTGACCAGCTTCATCGGCATGGCCTTCGGCACCAGCACGCTGGCCGCCTTCACCGATTTCCTCTTCCAGGACGACGGCAAGGTCCACTACTCGCTCGCCACGATGCAGGCGATCTTCAAGCCGGCGGGCGCGATCCTGTTCTGGTACTGCCTGTCGGCGTACCGGAAGGCGATGGAGGAGGCGGGGAAGTGGGAGGTGGATTGAGGGGAGCGAGTGGCGGCCGGCCGGCCGTGGTCAGGTCTAGTCCACGCAGTAGCGCTCGGCCTCGGCGTCGTAGTCCTCGAATCCGACGATGCGGCGCAGACGTTCGAAGTCCACGGCGTGGTCAGGCTGCTCGCCGCTTCTCAGGGCTCGAAGAGCATCGAGCATCGCCGCGGTGGCGGCGGACAGCAGCGTTAGTGGGTAGGCCGCGATCCTGTAGCCGATCTCCTCGAGGCGCGCCGGTGGCAGGAGCGGCGTGTCGCCTCCCTCGACCAGGTTGGCCATCTTCGGGCCGGGGACTGCCTCGCAGAATGCGACCATCTCGCTCTCGGACCGCGGACCCTCGAGGAAGAGGATGTCCGCGCCGAGGTCGGCGAAGGCCCGGCAGCGGTCGACTGCTTCGTCGAGTCCGTCCGTGGCGCGAGCGTCGGTGCGGGCCATGACCAGGATGTCCGCGCCCTCGTCGCGCGCGTCCACCGCGGCGCGCACCCGCGACATGGCCTCGGCGCGGGAGACGACCCGCTTGCCCCGCGTGTGACCGCAGCGCTTGGGCGCCTCCTGGTCCTCGATCATCACGCCCGCGAAGCCGGCGGCCGCGTAGCTCGCTACCGTGCGCTTGACGTTCAGGGCGTTGCCGTAGCCGGTGTCGCCGTCGCCGATCACCGGCAGCCGGGTGGCCGCGCAGATGTTGCGGCCCTGATCGAGCATCTCGCCGAAGGAGATGAGGCCCGTGTCCGGCATTCCCAGGCGGCTGGCGGAGACGGCGAACCCGCTCATGAAGGTCAGCTCGAATCCGGCCTGTTCGATGAGCCGGGCGGATAGCGCGTCGAAGCAGCAGGGCATCACCCGGAGCCCGGGAGCATCGATCAGGGCGCGCAGCTGCGCCGCGGGGGAGGAGTTCATGCGGCCAACGAACGTAACATCTGCTTGCTACGACGCGACGAAGGGTCCCGGCAGCCTCAGATGGTCACTACGACCTTTCCTTTCAGGTGACTGCGTGCCCAGTACTGCATCGCTTCAGGGACTTCATGCAGCCGGAAGGCCCTGTCTATCGGCGGGGAGAGCTTGCCGGCCGCCATCATCTCCGCCAGCAACGACAGGTCCTCGCAGACGACCCTTGCGGTGAAGCCGCGCAGCCGTTGTCTCACAAACGGCTTCGAGAGCGCGAGCTTCAGAGTCGGTGTCA
Source organism: Acidobacteriota bacterium (assembly GCA_028877275.1). GTDB lineage: Bacteria > Acidobacteriota > Thermoanaerobaculia > Multivoradales > Multivoraceae > Multivorans. The sequence goes on along the minus strand of JAPPFP010000008.1, from coordinate 79,787 downwards.
CCGGTCCCAACCAACGACCGTCCCGCTGCCCGCCGACCAGCACGTACGTTCCTCCCGGCCTGAGCAGGCGCCGGCATGTGGCCAGGGACCAGGTCGCGCGCATGTCGACGATCAGGTCGAATCTCGGCTCGATTGACCCGGGGTCGTCTTGTGTGCTGTCGATCACATGGTCGGCGCCCATCGACCGGACCATGTCCATGCACCCGCGGCTGCAGGCCGCAGTCACCTGTGCTTCGAGCGCCTTGGCGATTTGCACCGCGAACGAGCCGACACCGCCGGACGCGCCCACGACCAGAACGTGCTGGCCGCGTTGCAATCGGCCGTGATCGCGCAGCGCCTGAAGAGCCGTCAGACCGGCAACCGGCACGGCGGCCGCCTTCTCGAAGCTGACATTCCCGGGCATCGTTGCCAGGTTCTCCTCTTTGGCGCACGCGTACTCCGCGAACGCGCCATTGCAGGCGCCGAAGACGAGGTCGCCCGGCTGGAATCGCTCGGCGTTCTTGCCTACGGAATCGACTTCTCCCGCCACATCCTGGCCGCGTACTCTGTCCCTGGGCCTGGTCAACCCGACGACCAGTCTCAGGAGGTATGGCAGGCCGGTCGTCTTGTGCCAATCCATGGCGTTCCAGGACGCTGCGTGGACGCGGAGACGCACCTGGCCTTCTCCCGCGGCCGGCTTGTCGATGTCGCGCAGCTTCAGAGAATCGGCCGAACCGTAGCGGTCCTGAACCATCGCCTTCATTCCGGGCCCCCTCCTGACCATACGAACCTCCGGTTGAGTTGTTAGCAGCGTCACGCGCAGCCGTGACGCGGGGCAGACAGTCGCGGCGGCTCAGGCACGTAACATCCGTTGCCGAGGGAAATGAGGAGGTCCATGACTGCGTTCAAGCGCCCTACCCGGGGGCCGATCCGGGGCATTCACCACATCACGGGGTTGGTCGGCTCCGCCGCCAACGACCTCCGCTTCTACCGAGATGTGCTGGGGCTCCGTCTCGTGAAGAAGACCTGCAACCAGGAGAACCCGACCTCCGGTTGGCACTTCTTCTTCGGCGACCGCCTGGGCCACCCCGGGACGATCATGACGAACATCGTCCTCGAAGGCATCCCCATGTCGCCGGCCGTCGACGGTCGCGGCTCGATCACCGACGTGAGTTACTCGGTGTCGCCCGGGAGCCTGGACTTCTGGCGCGAGCGACTGACCGCGGCGGGCTGCACCTGCACCGATCGCCCGGCTCGGTTCGGCGACCCCGTCCTCCACTTTCGGGACTTCGACGGCATCTCGTCGGAACTCGTCGGCTGCGAGGACGGCCGGATACCGGAGCTGGCCGACCTTCCCGGGGAGCACCAGATTCGCGGCTTTCACCACGCCACGGTCGCGCCGCGCATTCCCGAGCTGACCCTGCAGTTCCTCGTCGGCGTCCTGGGTTTCGAAGTGGTCGCCACCGAGGGCAGCCGCACGCGGCTCGCCGTAGGCGGCAACGAGCCCGGCAAGCTGATCGACATCGTCGAGCGAGGCGACGGGCCCTGGGGACGGCACGGTCTCGGCGGCCTGCACCACATCGCGCTGACGGTCGACAGCGTAGAGGACATGGAACGGTGGACCCGGCTCCTGGCCGGTGCCGGCCTGATCGTGACCGGGGCCCGGGACCGCGGCTGGTTCCACTCGACGTACTTCACCGCGCCGGGAGGCATCAACCTGGAGCTGTCGAACCTCGACCCGGGCTGGACGGTGGACGAGGACATCGACGAACTGGGGACGATCCTCTCGCTGCCGAGGCACCTGGAACCCCAGCGGGAAGCGATCGAGGCCGCGCTGCCTCGCGTCGAGTTCTGACCTGCCGAGCCGCCATGATCGAGCCCTACGATCGCATTCCCTTCCCGGTCTTCTTCCGGGAGGAAGCCGACTTCGGCGACGTCTACGGCGGCCCGGGCGGCTTCGTCTTCTTCGACTGCCACCTGCTGCGGCCGCGCGACCGGGCCTCGAAGACGGTCGTCATCTTCAACCACCCGATCGGCGGCGGCGCCTGGCTGCCGCTGGTGCGGGGACTGGCGGCGGCCGGCCACCACGTCATCTACAGCAACGGGCGCTATCGGGGCAACGACACGGCCCTCATCATGGAGAAGTGCGTGGTCGACCTCGGCCGCACGATCCAGCACGCGAAGGAGGAGTTCGGCTACGAGCGCATCCTGCTCGGAGGGTGGAGCGGCGGCGGCTCGCTGTCGCTCTACTACCAGCAGCAGGCGGAGAACCCGACCGTCACCCACACGCCGGCCGGGGACCCGTACGACCTGACGGCGGCGGGGCTGGTTCCGGCCGACGGCGTGATGCTGCTTGCTGCCCACATCAGCCGCGCCGGAACGCTCACCGAGTGGATGGACGCCTCGATCCTCGACGAGCGCGAACCGCACCGGAAGGACCCGGAACTCGATCTCTACGACCCGGACAACCCCAATCAGCCGCCCTACTCGGACGAATTCCTCGAGCGCTACCGGCGGGCGCAGGTCGCCCGCAACGCGCGGATCACGGCCTGGGCGGTCGAAAGGCTGGCGGACCTGCAGCGCGAGGACGGTGCCCGGAAGGAACACTGCTTCGTCGTCCAGGGGACGATGGCCGACCCGCGCTGGCTCGACCCGGCTGTCGACCCGAACGGCCGCCCGCCGGGTCGGTGCTACCTCGGAGACCCGGAGACGGTGAACACGGGGCCGACCGGCCTGGCGCGGTTCACGACGCTGCGGAGCTGGCTGTCGCAGTGGAGCCTCGAGAAGTCGAACGCCGATGGCCTGGCGTGCGCGGCGGGGATCAGCGTTCCGGTGCTCGTTGTCAACAACGGCGCCGACGACGCGTGCACCCCCAGCCACGCGCATCGCCTCTACGCTGCCGTGTCTCACACCGACAAGGAGTTCCACGAGATCGCCGGGGCCACCCACTACTACCTCGGGCAGGGCGACAAGCTCGCCGAGGCGGTGGCCATTTGCGGCGACTGGATCAACCGCTGACCCGGAGGTGCGAACGTGAACCGACGACAATTCCTCAGATCGGGCGCCGCGGCCGGCGTCGTTGCCCTGGTCGGCGGCCCCTCTTCAATCCGCGCCGCCGACGGCGACGTGTTGCTCGGCTTCGTCGGCGACCTGCTCACCGACCGCGACGATCCGGACGAGGCCTACGCGCCGGTGCGCGATCTACTCGCCGCGCCGGACGTGCTGTTCGGCAACCTGGAGGGGCCGTACTCCGACAATCCCCGATCGGTGCCCAGCGCCGGGTTGGCCCTTGTGCCGCCGGCGCGCAATCTCGACGTTCTGAGCCGGGTCGGCTTCGACGTGCTGTCGCTGGCCAACAACCACATCCTCGACGGGGGGCGCGAGGCGATGCTCGAGAACCGGCAGCGCCTGCACGAGCAGGGGGTCAGTACCTGCGGCGCCGGCGGCAGCCTCGAGGAGGCCCGCGCTCCCGCGATCCTCGAGGCCGGCGGCGTGAAGGTCGCCTACCTCGCCTACGCTTCGGTCTTCCCCCGCGGCTACGAGGCGCGGGGGAGCCTTGCCGGACTGGCGCCGCTCAGGGCTCACAACTTTTACCAGGACCTGATCGACGACGCCTACACGCCGGGCGCCGACCCGCGGGTATCGACCGTGCCCGACAAGGCGGACCACGAGAACCTCGCGGCCGACATCGCGGCCGCGAAAGAGCAGGCGGATCTGGTCGTCGCCAGCTTCCACTGGGGCGACCACTTCAAAGCTCACCACCTGACCGACCACGAGCTCCGCACCGCCCGCCTGTGCATCGACCTGGGCGTCGACATCGTCGTCGGCCATCACCAGCACGTTCTGCGCGGCATGGAGTGGTACCGCGACCGGCCGGTGTTCTACGGACTCGGCCACTTCGTCTTCGACGTCCGGCTGGACCGCTGGCCGGAGGAGATGGTGGCCGCCATGCCGGTCCTCGACGACGATGCGGACTACTACGGCGTGGCGCCGCGCAGGGGTTGGCCGTTGATGCCGCTGCACCCCGAGGCCCGGATGACCGCTCTGGGCTACGTCAAGCTCGCCGCGGGCGTCCCTTCCGAGTTCGGCTTCGTGCCCTGCCGGTTGAATCCGGAAGGCGCCGTGCGCGCGGTCGATCCGGAGTCACGCGAGGGCCGGGACGTCGTGGACTACGTCGCTTACGGCTGCATGAGTCAGAACCTGAACGGCCGTGTGGACAGGGCGGGATACGTCGACGTCGGCGGACATCGCGGCGTGCGTGTTCTCCCTGCCGGGGAAGGAGCCTGAGAATGGACGTTCACCGCTCCATCCGGATCGTCGCCGGACCACGCGTCCGTGAGGTCTTCCTGGCGTCGGTCCTCCTGAGTTCGATTCTGACGGTGGCCGCGGAGGCCCAGGCCGCGCGGTCGATCCCGATCACCGAGACGGTTCACACGGAACGCCCCTTCGAGTTGCAGTTGATCGACGCCCTGCGCGACTTCGTGCCGCACGTCGTGCGAGCCCAGGGCACCCCCGGGCTCAATCTGGGGCTTACATGGGAAAGTAGCTTGTCTGTCGCAGACTCAGTGCGATAGGGGCCGGTTTCGCCCTGAGATCCCTGGATCTCACCGCCCTGCCGCGATACGCTTGCAGGCGTAACTGAGGCGCAATTGAGAAAGCCGCCATGCGCGGCGGCTTCTCGAGGACCTCACGACACAGAGGAGGTATCTCCATGTCGTTCTTGAAGGGTAGACCGCTTCTGCCGAGACCGCAACTGCGATGAGCGGTCCAGGCAGGTCTGATCGCAGGGGCATGACCCTCTCCGAGCTCTTCGCCCGGTTCCCGGACGACGAGGCCGCCGAGCGCTGGTTCGAGAAGCAGCGTTGGCCAGACGGCCCCAGCTGCCCGGACTGCGGCCACAGCGGCTACAGCCGGGCGACGCACCATCGGACGATGCCCTACCGCTGCACGAGCTGCTGCAGCTACTTCTCGGTCCGGAAGGGGACCGTGATGCAGTCCTCGAAGCTCGGCTACCGGATCTGGGCCATCGCCATCTACCTCGTGAACACGAGCCTGAAGGGCGTCTCGTCCATGAAGTTGCACCGGGACCTCGGCATCACCCAGGCATCCGCCTGGCACCTGCTCCAGCGCATCCGCGAGGGATTCGACATCGCCATCGGGAAGCTGGAGGGCGTCGTCGAGGTCGACGAGATGTTCGTGGGTGGCAAGCAGAAGAACCGGCACCGGGCGCAGCGCTCCAAGCACTCCGGCTACGACTTCTGGGGCAAGAAGCCGGTCGTCGGGGCGGTTCAGCGTGGCGGGCGGGTGATCGCGATGCCGGTCGACAGCGTCGACGGGCCTACGCTCGTCGCGTTCGTGGAGGGCAACGTCCGATTCGGCTCACGGGTGTACACCGACGACCACGGCGGCTACGAGGACCTCATGGAGAGCTACATGCACCGGACGGTGCGGCACTCGATCGGTCAGTACGTCCGGGACTACGGCATCCACACGAACACGATCGAGAGCCTGTGGTCCATGTTCAAGCGCGCCTTCATCGGCGTGTACCACCAGATGAGCTTCAAGCACCTGCACCGCTACGTGACGGAGGCCTGCTGGCACTACAACGTCCGGGACCTGGACACGCTCGACCAGATGGCCGAGACGGTACGCGGGATGGTCGGGAAGCGATTGCGGTGGGCTGAGTTGGTGGCGTAGACCATTCGATTCGTCCATCTACCCTGACCTGGTGTGCTTGTTGAACAGGCAGCCTGCGTCTATCATTCAGTCTCAGATCAGACAACACCGTCGGCAATGGGGCCGGCTTGGTCCACTAGTCTGAGGAGATCATGAATGGCGAAAGAGAAGCCTCCGGCTCCACAGAAGACGCCACCACCGCGACCAGCACCGAAGCGGCCGGGACGCCCGGTAACGGGCCGGGACTCGAAGCTACCGCCTGTTCACAAGGTCGAGACGCCGATCAAGCCGCCACCACCTCCTCCGAAGGAGTAGAGCGAGCCCACGAGTTGCTGCTTGGAGTGCGTCTCTCTGTTCGCTACCACACTCGTCGGCGAGCATGGTTTGAGAGCTGGCATAGCGCGCTACTGATCGCGAGCATCGGCCTCGCGAGCGTGGGTCGAGTCGGCTCCTTGGATCAGTCGGTGTTGACGCTCTCGATTCTCGCGATCGGATTCATCCTCGCCGTGACTCTGGTAGTCGGCCACGCGAGGAAGGCGACTCTTCATGGTGCGCTTGCCGCCAGATTCAGAGACCTGGAGGCGACGTTCGCCCACCAGAAGGAGTTGACGCAGGAGGAGTTCCGAGAACTCAACGAGAGAAGACTCGCCATCGAGGTCGACGAGCCTTCTCCGAAGCGGCTGCTCTCGGCGCTCTGCTACTTCGAGGTCTTGCGGTCCACTCGTTCGGACCTGGACATCGCGGCTGAGCTGAAGAAAGTGCCTTGGTGGCGGAGACGAGCGGCACAGATACTGAGCCAGACCGAGTGGATGGTCGAGAAGCTGCAGACGCCGAAGACGGTCGAGCCAGCTCCGGGCAGGTGATTGGCCCCCTGGAGCTGTGGCGAGCTAGGATCTCGGGTTCAGGTACTTCAAGGCCGCCGTATGGAGGCTCTCGATCCGGCTCCACGACCAGAACAGCCAGTAGACGCCGAGGGTGATGAGGCCGAGCAGGCACCAGACGATGAAGTCCCCGAATGTCGGCTTCATCGGCGGCCTCCGATCCTGAACCGCGCGCTGACCGCGATCCCGCCAGAACGACCGAGTCCCGGTGCACCGGCAACCGGCCGGAACGACAACGAGAACGCCTGCGCGTCGCCGTCTTTCCGACCGGTGGAGCCGATGACCAAGCCCAGGACCGCCAGAGCCGCCCCGCCGTAGATCACGTCGTCGTTGCCGCCGCGGTAGTGCAGTTCCTTCGCCGTGTCGGCATAGCAGTCGTACCCGAGATAGCTGTGCTCAAGTCCTGGCTTACAGCGGGACTCCGAGTCCTCCAGATAGCCGGCCAAGGCCGCGGCCGAACCGATGCCCATGAGCCGCAGGCCGGTCTTCTGGCGCTTGGTTCTCTTGGCGGCTGCGTTCAGGTCCGCGGTGACCCGAGATTCGACCACCAGTCTCGGATTCAGTGGCACCGACTCGGCGGCGAACTGCTGCGCGCTGGCCGCGCTCGAGCACAGAACGAGGGTTGCTGCCAACGGCAGGCAACGGCGTCTCTTCATGGCGTGGAGCCTCCCCTGAGTGGCCCCGACCCCTGGATTGGTGCCGGGCCGCAGGTAAGACACCTCGCGTACGGCAGAAGGGTCCCGCGTATTCACCGAGCGCAGGTAGCTAGCCCGCGCCGATCAAGCGGCTGTTGCATTCGGCGGGCGACCCGGCTCAGGGCCGCACGCGTGTCTTACCTGCGGGCAGTATTGCACACCGCGACCGCCGTTCTATGACGGAGTCCGAGCCGGACAAGCTACTGTGCTGTGTAAGCCCCCTCAATCTCGCCCTGGGCTACAAGGGGAGGCTCATCTGGGAGGCCGGTTTCGGCTACGCGGATGCTGCAAGCGAGAAGTCGATGACTCCGGAGACCGTCTACCACTCCGGCTCCCTGGGCAAGACGTACACCGCCACCGCCGTCATGCAGCTTGTGGATCTCGGGATCCTCGCGCTCGACGATCCGATCAACCAGCATCTGCCCTTCGAGGTGTCCAACCCGCTGGGCGAGCGCGACATCACCGTGCACGACCTGCTGACCCATCGCTCGGGGATCTCTAGCGGTGGCGCCATGGGCGTCTGGCACAAGCCGATGCCCCTCGCGCAAGCACTCCAGGAGAGCTTCGACTCCGATATGAGCCCCGTCGGCGGCGGCGTGACCCCGTTCTGGGTCGCGCGCGTCGGCGAGCGCTACAACTACTCGAACCCGGGTCTGGCCACGCTCGGCCTGATCGTGGAGACGGTCAATCCGGAAGGGCTTTCGTTTGCGGACTACGTCCAGAAGCACGTTATGGATCCACTGGGCATGGAGTCGTCCCAGTATCCGCCCGCGCAGCACCGGGACTACGTGCGCCCCGAGATCTGGGAGCAGATGAGCACCGGCTATGCACGGATGGGCGGGGCCCTGATTCCCACGATCCCGCTCTACTTCAGCCACTATCCTGCCGGCGGCGTGCTGGCGAAGCCAGCCGACCATCTGCGCCTGCTCATGGCCATGCTCGGGGACGGGCGTTACAACGACTACCAGGTCCTCGAGGCCGAAACCGTCGGGCAGATGCTGACTCCCCAGCACGGCGAGCTGGGACCGGGGCTCGATATGGGTCTGGTCTGGCTGCTGCGCGACCATGGTCAGCCGACCATGTCCTTCAGTCACGCCGGCGGTCACATGTTCGGCTGGCGTACCGACGGTTGGGGGTGGCCCGACCTGGACGTCTCCGTAGTGGTCGCGTCGAATCAGTGGAGCCTTCCCGACAGTGCTCCCGACGTCTCCCTCATTCCGCCGTTCATCGAGAACTGGATGCTGCACGCGCGTCCGGACTTCGAGGTTTCGCCGCCTTCGGAGGAGTGGACGTGGAAGGTCTCCTACGTCCGCGGCGTTGTCTACGCGGCGATGTTCAGGATGTACGTGGGCGTTCCCGGCGAGATGCCCCAGGACGCCCTCGACCATGCACTCAGGTCGACGCGGATGCTCGACGGGGCGCGCCAGGACTGGAACGAGGAAGCGTTCCGCCAGGGTGTCGCCGACATCCGGCGCGCCGGCTTCGGCTACGCTGCGGTCACCGGGTTCTGGGCATCGGACCTGTGCAGGGTGACCGAGGAGGAAGCCCGACAGATTATGCGGGAACTGGGTGCCCGTTTCCCGGGCGCCGCCAGCGTGCTGTTCCCTGCGGGGGCCGGCGGCGAGGCGGAGGAGTAGCGTCCGAGGGCGGCTAGTCGTCCAGCCCCGGAAGCGGCGCCGGCACGTAGAGCTTCGGGTCCCTGCCGTCATAGCAGACCCAACACTGGCCGGTATCGCTGCCCGCGGCCGCCAGGACGACGGCATCCGCCACCTGAGAAGGCGGCATGAGTCGAAGGCGGGCCTCCCTCACGAAGTCCTTGGCCTCGGGGCCGAAGATCTTCGTCGCCACCGCGGCCGGGCAGATCGCGTTGAGGGTGATTCCGCGCTGGGCGAGAGACGGTGCGAGAGCGCGAACCAGACCGACCACGGCGTGCTTGGTCAGCGTGTAGACGGGGTCCACTTCCCAGGTGATGAGCCCAGCAACCGAGGCCGTGACGACGATCGCTCCGCCGCCCCGGTGCTCGAGCGCCTGCACGGTCGCACCCACGCCGAAGACGACTCCGTCGACGTTGGCGCCCATCGCGCGGCGGTAGGCGTCCGCCGGCATGGCGGCGATGTCGAACGCGGGGAAGTCGCCCCCGGCTGCCGGATAGGTCGTCACGCCGGCGTTGAGATGGACCAGATCGAGGCCACCGTGAACCTCGACGACCTCGGAGACGACGGGCGTCCAGGCGTCCCGGTCGCTGACGTCGAGATGCGCGAAGTCGCCGCCGACGGCGTCCGCGACGTCTCGCCCCGCGGCTTCGTCGAGGTCCGTGACGACTACATGCGCGCCCCGGGCCGCAAGCGCCTCGCAGGTGGCCCTGCCGATGCCGGACGCGCCGCCGGTGACGAGGCAGGTCTTCCCATCGAAGTCAGCCATTGCGCATCTCCCTTTCGCCGCCGCTGCCCGACCAGATGAGGCTCGGATCGTCGTTACCCAGGGCCTTGACCCTACGCTGCCAGCCGAGATCCGGTCCAACCAGGGCGATGACCACGAGGCCGGCGACCGCCCAGCCGACCGGCCCGATCATCCCGCCGTACGAGCGGCCCACGAGCTGCTCGGCGCCGAACATGTTGCCGACGTGGTTCAGGACGCCGTGGATGAGGATGGCCGGGATGACGCTGCCGCCGGCGGCATTGACGAAGTAGAAGGCGACGATCGTCATGCCGATCGTCGACAGGAAGAAGATCAGGTGCCACTGCACGAGGGCGGCCAGAGTCTGCTGGCCGGACAGGATCCCCGGGATCTCGCGCGGGAAGTGCCACAGCGCCCAGAGGATGCCGAGCACGACGCAGGCAACCAGGGGGTTGTTCCACTTGCGGACGAGCAGCGGCAGCGCGTAGCCGCGCCAGCCGAGTTCTTCGAGGAGCGCGCCCTGGTTGAGGAAGCCCGCGACGAGCAAGGTGACGACGAAGGTCCGCCAGTCCAGGAGCCCGATGTGGGCGACCGCGTTCTCCGCCCTGGCGGGGTCGCCGAAGAGCTGCTCGACGATCAGCAGACTGCTTACGAAGGTCACCAGGAAGCCGACCAGGATGGCGTAGAGCTGCGCGCCCTCCCGCAGGCTCACGTTGCCCCGGATGGGGCGGTAGAGACCGACCAGGGCGCGCAGCCCGAGCCGCTTCCAGCCGATCCCAACGATCAGCAGCGCCGCCAGCGTCGGCGCGAAGGGAAACGAGAACATGGGCAGCAGGATCGGCATCTTGCTGGCGGCCGCCTGCATGTACAGCAGGACGCTGTCGCCGTGGTGGTGGAGGATCGGGTGCGCCGCCCGGGTCGCGTCCCGGTAACCCACGAACTCGCCGTAGGCGCTGTAGTCGGGTCCGCGTTCCCCCTGTAACACGAGTTCGACCGTCATCAGGTAGATCCAGGCCAGCAGGCCGATCAGCACGGCCGCGGCGTAGAAGGTCCAGAAGGGATGACGTCGGATGAAGTCTCGCATCGGTCCCCCTAGCGAAAGTGCTCCGCGACCCGCGCGATCAACGGGTGATGCCAGCCGGCCGGGGCGCCGGCCTGGTTGATCGTGCCGGCGAAGTAGATGCCGGCGTCTTGGTCGCAGTCCATCTTCGCCCCCCAGGCGCCGGAGTGCCCCCACAGCTCGCCGCCGGGGTAGCGCGTGCGGAACAGGCCGAGCCCGACGCCGGTCCGCGGCTCGGCCAGGCCGGTGGGCCGGGTCCAGGCGGTCATGTCGGTCAGGATTCGACTTGAGCCCGGCGGTCGGTGCTCCGCCAGCGCGCGCTGAAACCGTACGAGGTCGCGGGCGGTCGTGACCAGGCCGCCGCCGCCCCAGTCGAAGGAAAGGTTCTTGCCGGAACTCAGCATCGGTATGCCGAAGGCATGGACGTCGGACTCGGGCTGGCGGCGTGGCCCGAGCGGCGGATCGTCCCGGTAGGCGAGGTAGCTGTCCCGCAGATCGCAGGGCGTGAAGATCCGGTCTCTCAGGTTGGCGTGGTAGCTCTCGCCGGTCACCCGCTCGACGAGCAACGCCAGAAGGACGAAGGCGGTGTCGCTGTAGTGGAAGGCGGTACCCGGCTCGGACAGGGCCTCGGTGATGCCCGGCTGAGACAGGTAGAAGTTGATGACGCCCCGTTCCTCGGTCGTGTCGCCGTCCGGCAGCCAGGGTGCCCAGGCGGCCGTGAAGTTGCGGGACGCATCGCTGCCGATGATGGACCCTGGCGCCGGCCGTCCGAGCTCCCTCGAGGTCCGGGAGCCGTCGTCGACGAACGCGTCCCGGAAGCCGGACGTGTGCGACAGCATGTGCCGGAGCGTGACCCCGGCAAAGGCGTGCTGTCCATCACGAGTGAGGAGACGCTCCTGGATCTCGTCGGGGAAGACCTCGAAGTCGACGTAGCGGGCGTCCACACCCTCGGGACCGAGCGCGCCTTCCTCGGCGAGTTGCACGACGAGCAGCGCGGTCATCGACTTGCTGACGCTGGCGGTATGAAAGCGATGATCCGTCGTCATCGCTTCGCCGGTGTCCGTGCGCGCGATGCCGACCGCACGCTCGTAGACGAAGCCCTCGGCGGGCGCCTCGATCCGGGCCACGGCGCTCTCGGCGCCGGACGACAATTGGCCTTCGAGCAGCGAGTCGAGCTCGTCCTCGATCTCGCGTATCAGGGGCACGGCGATCGCGCTCCTAGTCGCGGTTGAACACGAAGTAGTCGTGCGAGGCCCGCGCGATCTCCGCGATCACCGGTTCCATCGCCTCGCTGGAGGGCAGCTTGGACTCCTTGACGAAGACGACCGAGATCACGTGGCCCGCGTCGCCCGGCAGGGTGATGACGCCCACGTCGTTGGTGGACTCGCCGATGGTGCCGGTCTTGTGGGCGACCGGGGTGTTCGGCGGCAGCGCTCCCGGGATGCGGTTCTCTCCGGTCTCGCAGCGGGCCATGATGTCGATCAGCAGGGCCGAACTCTCCTCGCTGAGGATCTCGCGCTTCCAGATCTTCCGGAGAAGGGCGGCCATTGCTTGGGGCGTTGCGGTGTCGCGTGGATCGGAGTTGAACGCTTCGTTCAGCTCGGCCAGTCGGGCCTCGTCCAGTTGACTCGAGTTCCCTTCCAGAATGAGACGGTTGTACTCGGCCGGCGGCATGGGCCTGACGGCGGTGGCGTCGTCCCGACCCAGGAAGCTCGCGATCAGCGCCCGGGTCGTCCGGTCGACGCGGATTCCCTCGGCGCCGGATGCCCTCATCCGCGCGGTGATGGCCTCGGCGCCGCCGGCCTCGCGAAACAGCAGGTCGGTGGCGATGTTGTCGCTGATCCGCAGCATCAGGCCGAGGACGTTCTGGATGGTCAGGCGGGAGCCCGGCGTATCGAAGAAGTCGCTGAGGGCACCATAGGTGACGACGTGATCGCTGGTCTGGATCGTGATCAGGTCGTCGAGCGACCGTTGGCCTTCGTCGACCTGCGCGAGGATCTCGACCGCGATCGGCACCTTGTAGGTGCTCGCCATCGGGAAGCGCTCGTTGCCGTTGAGCAGCACGCCGCGACCGGACTCGAGGTGGATCGCGGCGACTCCCACCGTGCCTAGGCTGGCTTCGGCGAGGCGCTCGATCTCGGAACCCAGGTGCTTCAGATTGGGATCGTCGCCCAGGATCTCGAGGCGTTCGGAGGCAGAAACCGGCGTGGCCGCCAGGGCGACAATCGTGCCGACGAGCAGGAACACGGGCAGGCAGAGGCGGGAGGAGTGCAATCGAGACATCGGATCTCCTGATGATCAGGCGCTGCTCGCGAAGCCGCGGCGCCGCGGGCGGAAACTGGTATACGACTGTAACCAAACCAGCAGGGGCCGGAGAGCGGAGCGCGAACCGGCCGTGGATGAGTTCCGGGACCTTGGAGGAATGAGGAGAATGCAGATACGAGGCGCCGTTCTGTCGGCGTCGATGTTCATTGTCCTGGCGGGGCCGGCCGTTGCCCTTGCCGCGCAGGACGAGGTGCCCGCCTCGGCCTACGACCGCGCGGCGAAGATGCTCGGCGTCGCATCGCTGATCTTCAACGAAAGGGTGACGCCGCACTGGATCGGTGACGGCGAGGCGTTCTGGTACCGCAGCGACGACCGCGACGGCCACCGGTTCTGGCTGGTCGAGCCGCTGGCGAGCGACGAGCGCCGGCGGCCGGCCTTCAATCACGCCCGGCTGGCGGCGTCGCTGAGCGGTCTTCGCGACGTGCCGGCGGAGCCCCTGGCCCTGCCCTTCGAGAGCATCGACCTGTCGACGGACGGCGAGGTGTCCTTTCAGATCCCGGGCGAGAAGGGGCCCGAGTCGTTCCGGTGCACCGTGGACGGCGCCGAGTGTTCGCGCGTCGAAGCGCCGGCCGCCGCGGTGGAAGAGAAGGACGAGAAGGAGGAAACCCCGCCCCTGCCGTCTCCCGACGGGGCCTACAGCCTCGTCGTGCGGGACCACGACCTCTACCTCGTCACCAGCGCGAGCGGCGAGGAGCGCCGGTTGACCGACGACGGCGTGCAATTCCACGACTACGCCTCGCGCCCCGAAGCGCGGCTCTCGACGATCACCGAGAAGCGCGCGGGCGTCGTGCTCCCGCCCTCGGGGCTGTGGTCGCCCGATGGCGGGACGCTGCTCACCGTTCGCCTCGACCAGCGCGAGGTGGGCGAGATGCACGTCCTGCAGACCACCGATCTCGGCGATGGCGCCCGGCCCGTTCTGCATACCTTCCGGATGCCGATTCCCGGCGACGAGGGCGTGCCGTGGAGCGAGCTCCTGCTCGTCGACGCCGAAAGCGGCACGGTGACGCCGGTCGACACCGAGCGCGTCCACACGCCTTTCATGGCGCTGGCTGACCTGGGGCAGCTCTGGTGGAACGACGACGGTTCGAAGGTCTACCTGCTGCGCCGGCCGCGCGGTGCGCGCTCGATGCAGCTCGAGGAGATCGACGCTTCGACCGGCGCCGCCCGCACGCTGGTGGCCGAGACCTCCAGGCACCACGTCGAGCCGACTCTCCTGATCGGCACGGGCACACCCAACATCAGGGTGCTCGAGAGCGGCGAGGTGCTCTGGTACTCGCAGCGTGACGGCTGGGCGCACCTCTACCTGTACGGCAGCGACGGCGGTCTGCTCCGCCAGGTCACGCGGGGCGCCTGGGTGGTGCGCGACCTCGTGCACGTCGACGAGGTGTCGCGAACGGTCTACTTCACCGCGGCGGGCCTGGACCCCGCCGCCGACCCCTACCTGCGCACCTTCGCCCGCGCTTCGCTCGATCGCACGACCTCTCGCCCCGAGATTCTCACGCCCGAGCCTGGCGACCACACGGTGACGGCCTCGCCCGGCGGCAAGTCGTTCGTCGACCAGTGGTCGCGCATCGACCAGCCGCCGCGGTCGCGGGTCCTGCTGCCGGACGGCCGCGTCGCGGTGGAGCTCGAAGTCGCCGACTTCGAGTCACTCATCGAACTGACCGCCCTGCCGGTTCCCTTCACGGTCAAGGCGCGGGACGGCAAGACGGACATCTACGGCAACGTCTTCTTCCCGCCCGGCTTCGACCCGGAAGACGCCAGCGCCAGTTACCCGGTGATCGACGGCATCTATCCCGGGCCGCAGGTGCATCGGGTGACCAAGAACTGGCACGACCCGACGCTGTTCCTGAGCTACGACCTGGCGCTGGCCCAACTCGGCTTCGTCGTGGTCACGGTCGACGGCTTCGGTACGCCGCTGCGCTCGAAGGCCTTCCATGCGCGCTCGGAGGCCAACCTGCAGGAGGCCGGCGGTCTCCCCGACCACCTGGCGGCCATCCGTCAGCTCGCCGTCCGGTATCCGCAGATGGACCTCGACCGGGTCGGTGTCTACGGCCACTCCGGGGGCGGTTTCGCCTCGGCGCGCGCGATCTTCGCCTACCCGGACTTCTACAAGGTGGCGGTGTCGTCGGCCGGCAACCACGACCAGCGGGGCTACATCCAGCTCTGGGGCGAGTCCTACCACGGCGACCCGGCGACGGTGAGCTACGAGGAGCAGGCCAACGCCTCGATCGCCCACCAGCTCGTAGGCAAGCTGCTGCTTGCCTACGGCGCCCTGGACGACAACGTGCCGCCGGCGCTGACGCTGCAGGTCATCGAGGCGTTGACGAAGGCGAACCGGGACTACGACTTGATCGTGCTGCCGTCCGGCAACCACGGTTTCCTGTCCGACCCGTACTTCCTTCGCCGCAGTTGGGACTACTTCGTGCGCCACCTCGCGGGCAAGGAGCCGCCCGCGGACTACCGCCTGGCGCCGCCCGGCTCGTGACGCTCATCCTGGGGCACGACGCGATGTTGACTACGACTCGGCCGGCCCTCTGCGCCGGCGCACTGCTCGTTCTCTTCGGAGGGCTGGCGTGCCAGTCCGAAGAGAACACCGTCGGCGTGGTTCTGGAAACCGACCTCGGCGAGGTCGAGGTCCGGGTCTACCCCGACCGCGCCCCCATCTCGGCCAACAACTTCCTGGCCTGGGTCGAGGGCGGGCACTACGAGGACGCGGCCTTCTACCGCGTGACCCGCCCCTACAACACGACCGGACCGAGCCCGCACCAGGTGGTTCAAGGGGGACTTCTCGGTGAGGCCATGCGGAGGGGAGAGTCGTCACCTCCCGGGGGCGGGCCGATACCGCCGATCGCCCATGAGACGACCGACACGACAGGCATCCTCAACGAGCGCGGCACGATCGCCTACGCTCGGCTGGAGCCGGGAACCGCCGACTCGGAGTTCTTCTTCAACGTCGCCGACAACCCGGCGCTGGACACCGGCAACACGACACGCCAGCCCGACGGCCAGGGCTACGCAACCTTCGGGCGGGTGGTACGGGGGATAGAGATCCTCGAAGAGATTCAGGGTCTCTCGACGCTCACGGAAGCCGGGTCAGAAGTGACGCGCGGCCAGATGCTGGAACAGCCGGTTGTGATCCGGCAAGCCCGGGTTCTGGACGACTAGAGCCTACGGTCCCGGCTGCAGAATGCACCGACGAGCCGACGAAATGCTCAGGTCGTCGGCACTTTTCCATGAAAAGTGACGGCGACCTATGCAAGTTGCAGCTTCCGAACGGCCGTGCGACGCTACTGCCCCCAGACCTCCTCGAAGACGCGAAGGTAGTTCTCGCCGAGGAACTTGCGGATCGTGTCGTCGCTGTGGCCGCGGCGGACCAGTTCCTCGGTGATCGCGGGGACCTTGCCGATGTGCTCGAGGCCCTCCGGCGCGAGATCGAGGCCGTAGTGGTCGCTGCCCATGCCGATGTGGTCCGGGCCCATCACGTCGAGCGCGGTTTCGATGTCGTCGACGACCTCGGACAGGTTGCGGTGGGTGATGTGGATCAGGCCCAGCACGCCGCCGTTCTCCGCGAGCGCCTCCAGCATCTTGCGTTCGCGTGGCAGTTCGAGGCGGGTTCGCGGAAGGGTGCCTCCGCCGAGGCGGGATTCCGGGTCGCTGTTGGGGAACATGGTGGGCGTCGTGTGGGAGAGGATGACCGGCCGGTCGACCCGCTCGAGGATCTCCCAGTAGCCGCGCTCGCCGATGTGCACGAGGTCGACGACGATGTTCAGTTCCGCCATGCGGTCGATGAGGGCCTTGCCGGCCGCCGTCAGCCCGCCCTGATCGTCGGCGGCCCAGCAGCCGTCGGCGTAGATGTTGCGGCGTGTGTGGGTCAGGCTGGCCACCCGCAGGCCGAGCTTGTAGTAGAGGTCGAGGAAGCGCGGGTCCGCGCCCAGCGCCTCGCAGCCCTCGAAGGAAAAGACGAGCGCGACGCGACCGTCCTGCTTGGCCTGGCGGATTTCGGCCACTGAGGTGGCGAGCACCAGGTCGTCGAGCCGTTCGACCTCGTGGTGCAGGTTCCAGGTCATCTCGAGCCCGCGGTGCAGCGGGCTGTTGAGCTGCTCGTCGTCGAGGTAGACCGCGCAGAGCTGCGAGGTGATGCCGCCTTCCCGCCAGCGCCGCAGGTCGTACTGGCCCATGCAGCCGAACCAGACGGTGTGCGCCGACATCCCGAACAGGGCGAAGGGGCCGATGTCGAATCCGAGCGGCGGCTGCCAGCCCTCGGAGTCGGGGAGTTCGATCCCTTGGTCGAGCTTCACCTTGCCGTCGCTGACGGGAATCAGGATGTCGCAGTGACCGTCGATCACGATCGATTCGCGGTGAAGAGCGGCCGCCCGCTCGGGGATCTCCATCGGTGTTCTCTCCTGATTCCGGCTGTTGGCTGCGGCGGTTCAGTGCGACAGCGCCAGGCCGCTGAGCAGGGTGGTCGCCGCGGCCTGCCGCTTGCCGTCCTCTCCGATCGTCGCCCCGACGACGTAGCCGCGCGGCGCCCGCGACTCGATGCCGGCCGGAACCACCTTGACCTGGAGTCCGAGTCCGCGCGCCGCCTCGAGCAGCTCGGGAGAGAAGTCGCCTTCGATGACCTGTGTGGTCGGCGAGCCCATCGGGCCGAAGGCCGGCAGATGGGGTGAGGGAGCGTCGATCGCCTGCTTGATGTCCATCTCCCAGTCGAGCAGGTTCAGGAGGACGCTGATCGTCTTCTGGTGCAGGCCGGAGCCGATGGAGGCGAGGGCGGCCACCGGCTTGCCGTCCCGCAAGACGATCATCGGCTCGGTCGGGTCGGGGAGCCGATTGCCGGGGCCGGTCTCGGCGATCAGCGCCTGCTGGAAGGCCGCCGAGTCGGGGATCGAGATGCCGTCGACGAAGATCGCCGTGTCGCCCCAGGCCGAGGTGTTGATCGTGTGGACGACCGCGGCGACGTTGCCGTACGCGTCGATGGCGACGATGGCGTCCGAGTGCTTCGGATCGACCGGGGCGGGGACCTTCGTCAGGGGAGCGATGCCCGATTGCATCCTCTTCCAGAGCCCCGCGGCGTTCTCCTTGCTGGTCCGGCCCGCCAGGGTGGCGTCGAGGTCGCCGTACAGCGTGCGGCGCATCGGCTCGGGCAGGAAGACGAGGCTCATCAGGTTGGTCATCTGGTTCACCCAGAAGAAGGCCTCCGGCGATTTCGCGTAGTGACCCATGTCGCGCAGCCCGGCCGCCTCGGAGAGGTTGAGCACCTCGGCCACGTGGACGCCTCCCTGCGCGGGCAGGCCGTGGCCGTAGACGTCGAAGCCGTTGTAGGTGGAGTGCACGGGCTCGGCGACCAGGGCCTCGTAGCTCCGCATGTCCTCCATCGAGAGCTTGCCGCCGTCGCGCTGGACCGCCTCGACCAGCCGTTCGGCCCAGGGGCCGCGGTAGACGTAGTCGATCCCCTGCTCGGCGACGGCGCGGAGGGTCGCCGCGAGTTCCGGCTGCCGCAGGAGATCGCCCTCGCCGAGAAAGGCGCCGTCATCGTCGGTGAAGATGCGGCGGGTCGTGGGCAGGCGGGAGAGCGCCTCCTTGCGCATCTCGATCATGCTCGTGTGGATGTCCCCGAGCAGGACGCCGTTCTCCGCGTAGTGGATCGCCGGTTCGAAGAGGCTGGCCCACGGCAGCTTCCCGAAGCGATCGTGCGTGGCGCCGAGGCCGCCGAAGAACCCGGGCACCAGGGCGGTGCGGCCGCTCGGCTGGTGCTTGGCGCCGATCGTCGTCGACGTCGGGATCGTCATCGGCTCGGTCTCGCCGCGGACCGTGTCGTAGGCGCCGTTGATGTTGAACACCTCGCCGCCCTCCGCCTCGTAGTAGACGAGGCTGAAGATCCCGGCGTAGCTCACCCAGGCGCCGCCGGCCAGGGAGATCTGGGTGAGCGCGGTGGCGATCACGGCGTCGGCGGCGGTGCCGCCCTGGCGGAGGACCTCGAGGCCGGCCCTGACCGCAGCCGGTCCGGTGGTGCCGCTGATCACGCCGTTCTCGCCTTCGGCAAGTGGCTTGTCCGTCTCGAAGAAGGCGTTCAGCTCCTCGAGCGCCTCGCGGTCGCTCCAGTTGGCCGGGCTGAGGTCGACCGTCGCCTCGTCGGCCGCGCCGGCGAACGCGGCAGGCGTGGCCACTACGAGCCAACTGGCGAGGCAGAGACTCACGATTGTTCTCTCGTTCATGCTTTCTCCTGAAGTTGCCGACTGGGTGCGCCGGCGTCCCCGCCGGCTGCCGCCGCAGGCGGCCAGAAGACGCGCCGGCCGAAGGCCGGCACCGCTCTGCTGTCACTCGCCTGCAAGCTTACGCCCCCCGCGACGTGGAAGCGTGCATCCAGCGCACGAGCAGCGGCGTCAGCGCGCCGAGCACCGCCGCGACGAGCAGTGCCAGGAGCCCGATTCGTGTGTAGACGTTGCCGTACGTGGAGAGCGCCGCCTCGAAGTCGGCCAGCTCTCCGCCGACCGTCGTCGCGCTCGTCAGCCGGGCGATCAACCCCGAGATGTAGCTCGACGCGGCGTAGGCGAGCATGAAGGACCCCATCATCGTCGAGACGATCTTCTTCGGCGAGAGCCGGGTCACCATCGACATGCCGACTGGCGCCAGGCAGAGCTCGCCGGTCACCATCAGCAGGAAGGTGAGGGCGAACCAGATCAGCGCCACCTTGCCGTCGTCCGGCCGCAGCGCGCTGCCGAGAACCAGCACCAGGAAGGCGAGGCTGATCTGGACGATCGCGAGAACGAACTTGACCGGTGTCGAAGGCTCCCGTCCGCGCCGGCCGAGCGCGATCCACAGCCAACTGAACAGCGGCGCTAGCGCGATGACATAGATCGCCGGCAGGGACTGCAGCGTGGAGGCCGGGATCTCGACCCCGAAGAACCCGCGGTCGACCATGCGGTCGGCGAAGAGGTTGAGCGAGCTGCCCATCTGCTCGTAGAAGGCCCAGAAGCCGATGGTGAAGGCCACCAGGACGGCGCAGGCCAGAAGCTGGTCGCGCTCGGTTCGATCGCACCGTCGCAGCGCGTAGTAGAGGACGAAGAGGCCCAGCGCGGCGCCGGTGGCGGACAGCAGACCGCCGACGACCGGCGGGTGCTGGAGCACCCACCAGACGCCGCCGACCAGGCCCAGGCTCGCGAGGTAGATGGCGGCTTCGCGGCGGAGTCCCGGGAGCACGTACTCCTTCAGCGCCTCCGGGCGCGGCGGATCCGCGTGGCCCCGGAGGTACTTCTGGCCCCTGAGGTAGAGCAGCAGTCCGGCGAGCATGCCGACGCCGGCGAGACCGAAGCCGTAGCGCCAGCCGTAGGTCTGGCCCAGCCAGCCGCAGAGCAGGGGCGCGACGGCCGCGCCCAGGTTGATCCCCATGTAGAAGACGGTGAAGCCGGCATCCCGGCGCGGATCGCGTTCCTCGTAGAGAGCGCCGACGACTGTGGAGGCGTTCGTCTTGAGGAATCCCACGCCGGTCGCGATCAGAGCCAGCGCCAGGTAGAACAGGCTCAGATGGAACTCGCTGCGTTCGACGACCACCCCTCCGGCAGACGAGACCTCGGTCGCCGCCGGTCCCTCGATCGTCATTAGGAAGTGACCGGCGACCAGCAGCAGGGCGCCGAAGGTGACCCCCTTGCGCGGGCCGAGCCAGCGGTCCGCCACCGCGCCGCCGAGCACCGGCAGCAGGTAGACCATCGACGCGTAGGCGCCGTAGAGCACGAAGGCCCGGCTGTCGCTGAAGAGGAAGTGCTGCGTCAGGTAGAAGATGAGCAGCGCCCGCATGCCGTAGTACGAGAAGCGCTCCCACATCTCGACCAGGAAGCAGACGCCCAGGCCGGGCGGGTGGTCGCGGAAGACCGGGACTCTCTGCCAGAGGTTCACGATCGAAGCACCCTACAGTCCAGGCGCGGCGGCCGCCTCCCGGGCCGGAGGAGAGGGTCCCCGGGGCCGCTCGCGCTTTCTTGGTGCAAGCAGGGTCGGCGCTCGCTTCGGTCGGCTGCGCTCCGGTTGGGCGCCGGCCGATGATCCGGCGTCGGGCGTCGCTTGCCGACAGCCCCCGGGGACCCTCTCCTCCGGCCCTGAAGGCTGGAGGCGTCGGGGACGAAGGGGCGCGGGACGTAGACTCGGCGTCGCAGCATTCCACGGCGAAGGGAAGGGACGACTTGGCAGACAAGGTCGCAATCGTCACCGGCGGCGGCAGCGGGATTGGCCGCGCCGTGACGCACGGATTGGTCGATGACGGGTACCACGTGCTCATTGCCGGCCGCCGCGAGGATCGGTTGGTTGAAACGAAGAGCGGCGCGCGCGAGTCCGGGAAGGTCGCGGTCGTAGCCGCGGACATCAGCGCCGTGGAGGGTGTTCAGGCGGTGTTCGACCGCCTGAAGAGCGCGTTTGGCCGGCTGGATCTGCTGTTCAACAACGCCGGCACCGGCGCGCCGCCCGTGCCGATCGAAGACCTGACCCTCGAACAGTGGAACCGCGTGGTCGGCGTCAACCTGACCGGCGCCTTTCTCTGCACGCAGCGCGCGGTCAGGCTGATGAAGGAACAGGATCCCCAGGGCGGACGCATCATCAACAACGGTTCGATCTCCGCGCACGTGCCGCGCCCGAACTCTGCCCCGTACACGGCCACGAAGCATGCGATCACCGGGCTCACGCGGTCGACGTCGCTGGACGGCCGCAGGTTCAACATCGCCTGCGGACAGATCGACATCGGCAACGCCTACACGCGAATGACCGCGCGAATGTCCGAGGGCGTGGCTCAACCCGACGGCAGCACGAAGCCGGAACCCACGATCGACGTGCGCGCCGTCGTCGACGCGGTGCGCTACATGGCGGCACTCCCGCTCGACGCGAACGTGCCCTTCCTGACGGTGATGGCGAACCAGATGCCGTTCATGGGCCGCGGTTGAACCGTTGAACCGACGTGCCTTCCTGAAAGCCGGCGCGGCCGCCGCGGCAATGCCGATCGTCGCACAGGCGCGGGGCTTCGCACTGATCGCGGCCCCTCAGGAGGTCGCGATCGACCCGGCCGCCCTCCAGCAGCTCCTGGACGAGTCCGCTCGCAGCCTCGGCATCGTCGGCGCCCAGCTCGCGGTCTTCGACGGCGAGGCGGTCCACGAGGTCGCGACCGGCCTCGCGGTCCGTGAACGCAACCTGGCGGTCACGCCCGACACCCTGTTCCAGGTCGGATCGACGACGAAGGTGTTCAACGCCGCCGTCGTGTTGTCGTTGGTCGACGAGGGAATGCTCGCCCTCGACGAACCCGTCGGGACCTACCTCGACGGTGCAGCGCTGACGAGCGACCGGCCGCCGGTCGACATGACTCTGCGTCAGCTCCTCTCGATGTCGTCGGGACTCGACAACGGGTCGTACACGGACCACGGTCGCGGCGACGACGCGCTCGGCCAGTACGTCGCTTCACTTGCCGGCATTCCCGGGATCTTCGAGCCGGGGACGGCCTACGGCTACTCGAACGCGGGCACCTGCGTCGCCGGGCTCGCGGCGCAGCGGGTGATTGGGAAGAACTGGGAGACCCTGCTCGCCGAGCGGATCCTCGAGCCGCTCGGCCTCGAGCACTCCGCGAACTTCCCGGAGGATCTGCTCTACCACCCGGTTGCGTTGGGCTACTCGCAGACGCCCGCCAATCCCGAAGGCCGGCGGGTGCCGTTCTGGGGTCTGCCGCGCAGCATGGCGCCCGCGGGCGCGACCCTGTGCAGCAGCGCCGGCGACCTGGTGCGCTTCGCGGCCCTGTTCCTGCGCGGCGGCCAGTCGGCCGAGGGCCGGCAGGTGCTGTCCGGGGAGGCCGTCGAGGCGATGCAGACCCCGGAGATCGACATGCCGGCACGGGTCATCGCCCAGAAGTGGTGCCCCGGTCCATACTGGAAGCGCTGGGGCGGCGAGGTGATCTACGGCCACAGCGGCACGAACACCGGCGGCTCGTCCCTGCTGCTCTGGTGCCCGAGCAAGGGCGTCGCCGCCGCGACGATCTCGAACGTGCCGAGCCAGGGCTATCCGCTCGCCGACCGGGTCTTCGACACCCTCTTCCCGGAGGTCTTCGGCATCGACAAGCCCGAAACCCCCACTCCCGACTCCGTGACGCCGGTGGAGGTCGACCTCGAGCGCTACGTCGGGCAGTTCGAGGCGGTGGGCAGTCGCTTCTCGTTCTTCGCCGACGGCGCCCGGCTGATGGCGCGGTCGCTGGGCGGCGGCGGCGTCCTCGAGTCGGAGCTGATTCCGCTTGGAAGTGACCGCTTCCTGCCGCGCGACCCGGCGATGGGTGGCAACCGCGGCTGGGACGTGGCGTTCTGGGGCGACGACGGCAACGGCCGCGCGACGCACTACCTGAACGGCGTCTTCGCGCTGCGCCGCAGCGGCTGAGGCATGGGGATCCGGCAGGCTGGTTTCGTCCTTGCCTGGGTGTGCAGCGCGTGCCCACCCGAAGCCCCGGCGCAGGAGCCCCACTCTCCGGAGCAGGTCACCCGGGCCGCCTACGACCAGGCCGCGAGCCTGCTCTCCCGGAACGTCCAGGGCACGGTCCGGAACGTCGAAGTCGTCCCCCACTGGATCGGCGACCGCGACGAGTTCTGGTACGAGCGCGACACGGACCAGGGCACCGAGATCGTGATCGTCGACGCCGCCACGGGCAAGAAGCGCCCCGCTTTCGACCAGGACCGCCTGGCCGAGGCCCTGCCGGGCTTCGTCACCGACCCGCTTCAACTCGCGGCGCCGAACCGGTCTGTTGCCGCCTTCGCCCGAAGCCACGACGTCTGGCTGCGCGACCTGGACGACGGCGCCGAGCGGCGGCTCTCGCAGGACGGCGAGGAGCACTTCGGCTACGGCACGCTGCCGGGCTGGAGCGCGAAGCTCCAGCTTCTGCGGCAGGGCCTCGAAGGCCCGTTGACTGGCGCCTCCTGGTCGCCCGATTCGGCGAAGCTGCTCATCTCCCGCACGGACGAGAGGAAGGTCGGCGCGTACCCCTACCTGGACCTGCTGCCTGCGGACGGCAGCGCCCGGCCGCGGACGCTGGAGAAACGGATCGCCCTGATCGGCGACCGGGAGATCCCGCGGTTCCCGATGTTCGTCTTCGACGTCGCCAGCGGTGCGAGCCGCCAGGTGCCGCTTCCCGACGACTGTTTCGGAGAGCTGGGCGCCACGCCGCCGCAGGCGATCTGGACGCCCGATTCGCGCCGGATCTTCTTCCTCTGCCTCGCCCCCGACGCGAGCCGCTTTGAACTGGTCCGGTACGACCTCGCCTCCGGGCGGGCCGCGACCGTCTTCGAGGAGGGGGCCGACTCCTTCCTCGACCTGAACCACAGCCTCTACCGGTCGATGGGCGCCAACGTCCGAGTGCTGGCGGGCGGCAGGCAGGCGATCACCTTCTCGCAGCGGGACGGCTGGGGGCACCTCTACCTGGTGGACCTCGAAGGCCGCGGCGACATCCGGCAGCTCACCCGCGGCGAATGGGTGGTTCACGACATCGTGGCCGTCGACGAGAGCGAAGGCGGCGGCTTCGTCTACTTCACGGCCGGCGGGCGCGAGCCGGAGCGGAACCCGTACTGGCGGCACGTCTACCGGGTGCCGCTCGACGGCGACGCCGAGGTCGAGCTGCTGACACCCGAGCCGGCCGATCACGCGGTCACGGTCGCCGCCCCGGCCCTGCTCGGCGCCGCCTCGACCTTCGCGCCGAGCGGTCGCTACTTCGTCGCCAACTCCTCGACCCTCGACAGTCCTCCCGTGTCGCGGCTCCACCGGAGCGACGGCTCGGTCATAGCAACTCTGGAGCGGGCCGACGCCGGCGAGCTCTTCGCCCGCGGCTACGAGCCGCCGCTGCCCTTCTCGGTCAAGGCAGCGGACGGCGAGACGGACCTGTACGGCGTGATCTACCGGCCGAAGAACTTCGAGGAAGGCCGGAAGTACCCCGTGATCGAGCACATCTACGGCGGGCCGCAAACGAACGTCGTCCCCCGCAACTTCGCCAGTGCGGCCGGGGTCGAACGGATCGGAGGGCAGGGCGACATCTCGACCTTCACCGCTCTCGGCTTCGCCGTCGTCACGATCGACGCGAGGGGTACGCCCTGGCGTTCGAAGGCGTTCCACGACGTCATGTGGAAGAAGCACGACGAGTTCGCGCTCGAGGATCACGTCGCCGCGCTCGAGCAGCTCGGTGAGCGCTTCGCGTGGCTCGACATGGACCGGATCGGCATCACCGGCCACTCCTGGGGCGGCTACTCCTCGGCGCTCGCCATGCTTCGGTACCCGGAGGTCTACAAGGTCGCCGTGTCGTCCGCGGGGCCGTACGACTACCGCTACCTCTATCCGCCGTTCGTCAAGTGGACGGGCTGGCCGGAGTACGAGGACGGCGGACGATTCGCGCCGGATGCCGCCGCCCGGCCGGTCAATCTCACCCCGCACTCTGCGCTTGCTTCGAGGCTCGAGGGCAAGATGCTGATCGTCTACGGCGAGCACGACGAGAACAGCCTGCCCGCCTCTACGGTCACCCTGATCGACGCGCTGATCGAGGCCAACCGGGATTTCGACCTGCTGCTCCTGCCGAATCGCGACCACTTCTACACCCAGGAGCCGTACTTCATTCGCCGGCGCTGGGACTACTTCGTGAAGCACTTGCTGGGAGCGGAGCCGCCCGACGACTACAGCTTCCCGCAACCGTGACCGGGCAGAGCCGAGCGCCAGTGTCCGCCGTCGCCGCCGCGCTCCGTCTCGAGGACCTGGCGGTCGATCCCTATCCGCACCTGGCGGAGCTGCGGTTACAGGGGGCCGCGGTGTGGGCGCCGAACCTGGACATGTGGGTGGTCACGGGCTACGACGACGCGGTGGCCGTCCTGCGCGACCCGGAACGGTTCACCAACGACTCGCCGAAGTCCCTCATCCAGGCCACCTTCGGCCGCCAGATGCTGTCGGTCGAGGGCGAGGAACAGAAGCGCCACAAGCAGGCGTGCCTGGCTCCCTTCACCGGCAAGGCGTCGCGGAAGGTCTGGCAGCCGCGGGTCGACCGGCTCTGCGGGGAACTCCTCGAGGCTGCCGAGCGGGCGGCCGCCGGCGGGGTGGTCGAGGTCGACCTGATGGCGGACTATGCCGCGCCGATCGCCCTGGAGACGATGGGAATCGTCGTCGGCCTGCCGTCCGGCGACCTGCCGCGGGTGCGCGCCTGGTACGAGGTGTTTGCCCGGTCGCTGGCAAACTTCGAGGGGGACGCGGAGCTTCATCGCGCCGGCCAGGCGGCAGCGGCCGCGATGCGCGAGTACCTGGCGGAGAAGCTGGACGGACAGCAGCCGGCCGGCGAGGCGGATGGCGGATCGCTGATCGAAGTCCTCTCCGGGCCCGGCGGGACACTTGCCCGCTCCGAGGCGCTGGCGAATCTGCTGATCGTCCTGTTCGGCGGCATCGAGACGACGGAGTCGATGATCGGCAACGCTCTCTACTACCTGCTGAGCGAGCCGGGACTCCTCGAGGCCGTGCTCGATTCCCGGAACGAAGGGGAAGAGGCCTTCCTGGCCGCGGTCGAAGACGTGATGGAGGAGTCGCTGCGGTACGACCCGGCGGTCCAGACGCTCACGCGGCACACGACGTCGCCGGTCCGCATCGGCGGCGCGAAGATCGCCGCCGGCGAGACCGTGCAGTGCATGGTCGGCGGCGCCAACCGGGACCCGGCTGTCTTCGAAGAGCCCGAGCGCTTCAGGCCCGGCCGCGCCAACGTCCGCAAACACCTGGCCTTCGGTCTCGGCAACCACTTCTGCCTGGGAGCCCAGCTCGCCCGCGCCGAGACCCGCTCCGCGCTCCGGACCCTGCTCGAGCGTTGGCCCGGCGTCGAACTCGACCGTGCCTCTTCGCTACCGCCCTATGGCCACGAGTTCCGCAAGCCCGGCCGCCTCATGGTGCGGCCTCACTCCACCGAGAGCCGCCCGAAACGGATCACGGTGCGGCGCCGGTCGGGGCTGTCGGAGCTGTCCCAGACCGCGAGCCACTCGCCCAATCCGTCCGCGGACGGCTCCTCGAGCAGTGTGGGGTAGCTGTTGAGGTTGCCGCCGTCGTAGAACGTGCGTTGCGGCGACCAGTCGCCGCCCGGCGTCCGCGTCTTGTAGTAGAGGCCGCGCCGCTGCGCACTGTCGCCGTAGACGTAGATGTGGCGGCCGGAGGAGTCCCGGCCGAAGAAGCTCTTGGCCCGGTAGTTGGGCAGCTCGGGCTCGGGCCGCGCCGTCGACCACGTCCGCCCGCCGTCTTCGCTACGAGTCGAGTAGGCCAGAGGGGGATCGAGCGGCCGCTCGCGGTCCATGGTGGCCGTCCGCATGACCATCTCCAGTGCGCCGTGGCCGACGGGAGCAATCTTCCCCTCGTGAAGGAAGACCGGATCGTCGTCGGGATAGGGCACGTAGCCGGCCAGCTTCCAGTGCAGGAGGCTCTTGCTCTCGAGCACGAACTGGCGCCGGTCGCCATGGGGGTCATGTCGTCGCGAGTTGCGGTGGGCGGGCAGCAGATAGTGAGGGACTCCGTCGCGCTTCACGGTCTCGATGCCCGCGACGATGATCAGCGAGCCCTGGTAGCCCATCGCCAGCTCGACGTGGTTCCAGGAGTAGCCGCCGTCGGCGGTGTACGCCGCGACCAGGTCGGCGTTCTCGCTGTCCCGGTAGTGCATTGGCGCGCGCATGGCGAAGAGCCAGACGACGTCCTGATCGGGAGGCCTGAACAGCACGGAGTTGTTGTAGGCGTACTGCACGCTGCCGTTGCGCACCCGGTGGTCGAACACGGTGATGCGTTCGTTCCAGGTCCTGCCGCCATCGAGGCTCAGCGAGCAGACGATGTCGCCCATGTCCATCTTGCCGCGAACCTGCAGTCCGTAAGCGGCGATCAGGTGGTCATCGGTCCATCGCGCGATGAAGGGCTCCCAGATCTTGTCGTACGGACCTTCAGGGTCGAGTGCGTCGATGGTGACGACGTCCTCGACGTCTCCCCGATACGCCTCGTCTTCGGCGGCGCTCGTCGCGGCTGCTGCCAGCCCGAGAAGGGCCGCCGTGAGGAGAGCCGGCAACGCGGTAGAGCGTCGCGTATCTGAGAGAGGCAAGACGGACATGAGTTCCTCCCGGGGAACGGAGAAGTCGGCGGTGGACGGGAGGAGAGACTACCGAGCCGCGTTGATAGCGTCGCGCGGTGCTACCTGTGCGCCCGAGACGTTGGCGCCGTCCGCGGCAGAGCGCCTCACACTGGGTGCGCCGGCGTCCCCGCCGGCTTCTGAGAAGACCGCGCCGCGGAGCGGCGACCTTGCTGCTGCTCCTGGCGAGCTGCACGCAGGCGCCGCCTCCGTTGGTCCTGGGGGAAGGCGAAGTGGTCGTGGTCACCGGCGGCACCGACATGGTGCATCTGCAGCGGGCGGGTTACCTGGAGACCATGCTCACGGACGCGTTTGCCGCGGCTCGTCCCACGTTCCGTGACCTCTCCTGGGAAGCGGACACGGTCTTCCGGCAAGGCTCCTCGCTGGAACGCTGGCGCGAGGATGGCTTCGGCGATTGGGACGCCCAACTCGAACGGGTCGGCACGTCGGTTGTCATTGCGCAGTACGGCAAGCCCGAGTCGATGGCGGGAAGCGACGGGCTCGAATCGTTCGAGTCGGCATACGGCGCACTGATCGACGGATTCATGAAGCACGCCGACCAGGTCGTGCTCGTGTCTCCCACGCCCTTCGAGAAACCGGCCAGCGAGTTCCTGCCGGATCTTTCGCACCACAATCGGTCTCTCGCGCGGTACGTTCGGGCAACGAAGAAGATCGCGGCGAAGCGAGGTCTTCTCTTCGTCGACCTCTTTTCGGATGGGGAGCCGGGCCTGACGGAAAACGGCATGCATCTCAGGGAGGAGTCGCTACGGCACGTCTCGGAAACGATCGCGCAGAAGCTCGGCTTCGAGGTCCCGTCCTGGGACGAGTTCGCCTCGCTTCATGCGTCGGTGGTCGAGAAGCAGCGCCTGTGGTTTGACTACTGGCGTCCCGCGAACTGGAAGCTGCTCCATGGCGACGACTCGACGCGGCGCTTCACCAGGTCGAGTCACGGCTATCTCTCCTTTCGCGAGGAGTGGCAGCAGCTCGTCGGCCTGATCGAGAAGGCGGAGGAGCGGGTCTGGACCGTGGCCAATGGCGGCCGGGATCCGGGGCATCGGCGTCCGGAGCCGGAAGCGCTCTTCGGCCATCCGGCCGCCGACATCGAGGCGGAGCTTGCTTCGTTCACCGTGCCGCCCGGCATGGAGGTCAATCTCTTTGCGTCGGAGGCCGACGGCCTCACCAACCCGCTGGCGATTCGCTGGGACACGGCCGGCCGCGCGTACGTGACCGTCACGACGACGTATCCGCACGTCTTCCCCGGTGATGTTCCGAACGACAAGATCATCGTGCTGGAGGATGCCGATCACGACGGCGTCGCGGAGAGCTCGACCGTCTTCGCGGAAGGGCTGAACATTCCGACGGCAATGGAACTGGGCGACGGCGGCGTCTACGTTGGACAGAGCAGTGAGATTCTCTTCCTGAAGGACACGGACGGCGATGGCAGAGCGGATACGCGCCGCGTGCTGCTCAGCGGATTCGGAACGGGCGATACCCACCAGACGGTCAGCTCCTTCACCTGGAGTCCCGGCGGTGAGCTGTACATGGGGCAGGGCGACGGCATCGAGTCGCGGGTCGAGACCCCCTGGGGTTCCGCCGATCTGTACCAATCCGGGTTCTTCCGCCTGCGTCCGCGCCTGCTGCAGATGCACCCCCTTCTGTACGACTTCATGGGCCCCGGCAATCCCTGGGGCGTCGCCTTCGGTGAGTGGGGGCAGATCTTCAGCGTCGACGGTGCGGGCGGTGTAACGCATCTTTCACTCGGCCAGATCCCGACCACCCACCGGCGCCGCCTCGACACGATCGGCGAGCCCGGTGGCTACGCCGGCATCGCCTATCTCGACGGTCGTCACCTGCCGCCGGAGTACCAGGGCCACTTCGCGATCGGCGACTACCAGGCGAATCGAGTGAAGCGGTTTTCCGTTGCGGCGGATGGTTCAGGGGCGAATCTGAAGTGGGAAGAGCCGCTCATCCATTCGAGTCACCGGAACTTCCGTCCGATCGACGTGAAGGTCGGACCCGACGGTGCCGTCTACGTCGTCGACTGGTACAACCCGATCATCTGCCACCAGGACGACGAGTATCGGGATCCAACGCGCGACAAGGCGCACGGCCGGATTTGGCGGATCACTGCTACCTCGGCGCCCCTTGTGAAGGCTCCGAAGCTCCTGGATGCGCCGCTGGACGAGGTCGTCGCCGCCCTCGAGGCGCCGGAGAGCTGGACGCGCTATCAGGTGAAGCGTGAGCTCACCCGCCGCGACACGGAGAAGGTCGCGACGGCTCTCGGAGCGTGGGTCGCGAGCCTGGATCCGGAAGCCGCGAACTACGAGCGCCACCTCTACGAGGCGGTCGGCGCTTACGCAACCATCGAGGTTCCCGCGCCGGCTGTCCTGGCGAAGCTGCTGGAAGCGAAAGAGCCGGGCGGCCGTGCCTTCGCTTCGCGCATCGTGGGCCGATGGCACGATCGCCTGGAGGATCCGCTGGCGCTCCTCGTCAGGCGCGTGGAAGACGACGACGCGCAGGTGCGGATGGAGGCCGTTGCCGCGGCTGCCGCGATTCCCCGGCCGGAGTCCATCACCGTGGTCGCGCGCGCGGCGGACCGACCCATGGACGACTCGATGGAGTACGTCTTCTCGCAGGCGATCCAGCACCTCAAGCCGCACTGGGAAGCGGCGCACGAGCGCGGAGACCTCCACTTCGCCGAGTCGGCCCATCTCGCCGAGGTGCTCAACCGCGCCGGGGGAAGGGAGCGCATCGCGGATCTGCGCAGCATCGCGCTTTCCTACCACCTGGACGAAGACACACGTCTGAGCGCGATCGAGAATCTCCTGGCGGTCGGAGGAAAGGAGGAGATCGAAGAGTTCGTCCTTATGCCGGATCGCTATGTGAGCGGCGGGAAGTACGACGCCGACGCACATGCACGGATCCTGGCCGCCGCTGCCAGGGCGACGCGTTCGGGAAGTCTCGAGCCGCACGATCAGCCCTGGGGTCTGGCGAAGATGATGGCGCACCCGAGTCTCGAGCTCCGTGCCAATGCCGCTACCCTGGCCGGGGTCTGGCAGGCCGGGGACACGCAGGAGAGTCTTCTCGCCATGGCCAGGGACGACTCGTTGCCTACGTTCGTTCGGGCCGCCGCGTTCGGCGCGTTGGCAAGCCTCGAGGCGGAGGGCGGGAAGGAACTGCTCGCGGCCTATGCCGACGGGCCGCACGCGCCCGCGCTGCGCGTGTCGGCGATCGAAGCGCTCGTCCTGCTCGACTCGAGAGCGGCGGCGAAGTCGGCGGTCAGGCTGTTCAGGGAACCTGGCTTGGACAGTGCCACGGTCACTCGGGCCCTCGTCGCATTCCTCAACCGCGAGGGCGGCGTGCCGGCGCTGACCGCGGCGATCGAGGCTGGTGGACTCGGGCACGACGCCGCGAAGTCGCTGCTTCGGTCCTTCTACGCGAGCGGTCGTTCCGACAACGTCCTCCTGGCGGCGCTCAGCACCGCGAGTGGAGCGGACTCACTCGAATTCGACTACGACGCCGGCCTGGTGAAGAGCCTTGCCGAGGTCGCGGCGGAACAGGGCGATGCCGCGCGGGGCTCCGTGCTCTTCGTCGACTTCGGCTGTGACTCCTGCCACCAGGTCGGCGAGGCGGGAGGCGCTATCGGGCCGAGCCTGACCGCGGTCGGCACGACGCTGACGGCCGAACGGATCATCGAAGAGACGCTGTGGCCGAATCGTGAGATCAAGGAAGGATTCACCGCATTGGAGATCACGACCCACGACTCCACGATCTACCAGGGGTACAAGCGCTGGACGCAGGAGAGCAGTGCGAGTGGCGATCTCGTGATCCAGGACCTGGCCACGGGAGAACTGGTCACGATCAAGGCGGAAGACATCGAGGAAGTCCGTGAGACGGGAAGCCCGATGCCCACGGGCTTGACGTCGTTGCTGTCACAGGCCCAGCTCCTGGACCTCTTCAAGTACGTCACGACGCTGGGAACGAGGAGTTAGCGTGGTAGAAGGTCCAGAGGCCGGCGCTTGCGCGCCGGATGCCGGCGGGGACGCCGGCGCACCCAGTTTGAAGATGGTGAGGAAGTCCGCGATAGCTGTGCTGATCCTCCTGCCCGCGACCGCGTGGACCGCAACGGCGCAGGAGCAGGAGGACGCCGGATTCGTCTCCATGTTCGATGGCAGGACGCTGGACGGCTGGCATGCGGTGCCGGCCGACTCCATCGCCGATTGGTCCGTCGAAGACGGCATGATCGTCGGCGAGGGCAGCGTGGACCGCCTCGTCTATCTCGTCTACGACGACGTCGAACTGACGGATTTCGAACTGGAGGCAAGCTACCGCTTTCCCGGCCACGGCAACAGCGGCATCCAGATCCACGCGGTGAAGGATCCGAGCGGCAAGCGGCCGTTCGTGGGCTACCACGCGGATCTCGGCCACCTGGGCATCGGACCGCACATTCTCGGCGCGTGGGACTTCCACTTCGTCGCGCGCGAAGAGTACGCGTGCTTCCGCGGAACGAGCCTGGTGATCGATCCGGACGGAACGACGCACACCACCGAGATCGAGGACGCCGTGAGGGAGAGCGACATCACGCGTCGTGGCTGGAACCGGGTCCGCGTCGTCGCCAGGGGACGGCACTACCAGTTCTTCATCAACGGGAAGCTCGCCTCCGAGTTCACCGACAACTCGAAGGAAGAACGCCTGGACAAGGGCGCCATCGGCTTGCAGATCCACGACGCGGGGATGCGCGTCGAGTTCAAGGACCTTCGGCTCAAGAAGACGGCTTCGGGGAGGTAGCCTGGCAACCCTCGTCGAGCTGCTGCGAATCGCTTAGGCGACGGGCCGGTCACCCACGATCGAGACCCGCTCGCCGAAGCGTGACTGCGGGTAGTAGTCCCACACGGCGTGGTGCTGGGTGCAGCGGTTGTCCCAGAGGGTGAGCGTGTTGGGCTCCCAGCGCACGCGACAGGTCAGGGAGACGGTGGTGGCGATGTGTCTGAAGAGCATGTCGAGCAGGCCCCGGCTCTCCCATCGACGCATGTGGCGGATGTGGGAGGTGAAGCCGCTGTTGACGAACAGGGCCTTGCGGCCCGTCTCGGGATGGCGAATGACCACTGGGTGCTCGGTCCTTGGGTACGTCTTTCCCTCGGGAGGTGCGTAGGCGTACTTTCCGATGTAGGGCAGTGCGCCGTCGTGAACCGCCACCAGGCCCTCCAGGAAGTTCTGCATCCGCTCCGAGAGCGTCTCGTAGGCGCGGTACATGTCGGCGAAGAGCGTGTCGCCTCCCGAGCCGCACTCGGGAATCTCCTTGATGTAGAGCATCGACGCCATCGGCGGTTTCTCGTCGCACGAGACGTCGGTGTGCCAGCCGTCACCCGACGTGTACTTCGACTTCTGGGTGGTCTTGATGACGAGGATCTCCGGGTCGTGCCCGCCCTGGTACTCGGCGCTCGTGTGCAAGGGGTGGACGTGCAGCGGACCGAAGGACCGGCCGAAGTCCTTGTGCTGCTCGCGGGTCAGTTCCTGGTCGCGGAAGACCAGCACCTGCCAGTCCAGCCAGGCTTGCCTGATCTCGTCCTGCTGCGACTGCGAGAGCGGCCGGGACAGGTCGACTCCCTCGATCTCCGCGCCGATGTGAGGGGTCAGGGGTCGGATGCCGATGGGGGCAACGGCGGGCGCCACGTCGGGGCGCGTCTCGAAAGCGGCTTGTACGGTCATGCCGGTGATCCTGTCATACGATCCGCCGGCCAATCATGGAGGAAAGACGATGAAACCAGTTTGCTTTGTCATGGGTGCCGGCGCCGGAATCGGCGGCACCGCGGGCAGGAGGTTTGCTCGCGAGGGCTACCACGCGGTCCTCTGTCGGCGGAGCGACGAAGACGGGCTGAACGCCCTGGTCGCCGGCATTCACGCGGAGGGAGGGGATGCCTCCGGCTTTCTCCTGAACGCCGTCAAGGAGAACGCCATCGAGGATCAGATCGCCTACGTGGAGGAGGAGATCGGCCCGATCGAAGTGATGATCTACAACTTGGGCGCCCAGATCGGCAACCGGGACCTCGTCGATACCAGCTACAAGGCCTTTGAGCTCGGCTGGCGCATGGCGACCTTCGGGCTCTTCCGGACGGCCTCCGCGCTCTGTCCCCGGATGGTCGAGCGTGGCCATGGAACGCTGATCGTGACCTCAGCCACCGCCGCGGCGCGCGGCAACGCCGGACAGCACTCGCACGCGGCCGCGATGGGGGGCCGCCGCCTGCTCTGCCAGACGCTGAACGCCGAGTTCGCCCCGAAGGGGATTCACGTGGCTCACGTGCTCGTGGATGGAACCGTCGACGCACCGGACACGCTGGGCAAGATGCTCGGTGCCGAGCGCTTCAAAGCACTCCGCAGCACGAAGGGTGCGGCAGACGGCCTCATCCTCCCCGAGCAGGTGGCGGAGACCTACGTCCATCTCGTCCGGCAGCATCGATCAACCTGGACTTTCGAGCTGGACGTGCGTGCGTACAACGACAAGCCCTGGTGGAACTGAGTACCCAGCGCCCGGGACCTGTATCAGTCTCTATCTGCCCTCGCTGTCCTGGATGGTTTGTCTGTAGGTGCTCTCCCACAGCCACTGCTGGGCCGCCCTGCCTTGTCCCTGCCGTTCGGGCTCCGTGAAGCCCACCCGAGCTGCGTGCTCTCGTATCAGTTCGGCCGGGGGTACTGGAGAGTGATGGTAGAGAACCTGTGCCACCTGAGGATAGGCATTCAGATCTTCAAGCGCCCGCGACCATTCGGTGGGGTGAGTTTGCTGAAAGTCGATCGCGAGCCCCGTCGCAATGGCCAGGTAGGCGGCGCGAGCGCGCGTCTTCCGGTCCTCTCCAGACAGCAAGGAAGCCACAACGGCATCCCCCAGTTCCGCCTGTAGTCGCTGCGTCTCATCCGAGAGCGACGGCAAGGGGGCCACGTTCAAAGGGCGCTCGACAGGAATGCGATAGACGGCTCCACGCGCATCGGCGATTCGTTGGCCGCCGTTCTCGACGATCACGTGTTCCGCGAGGCTGATCAACCGATCGGCAAAGGACGTGATCGTCTCGTCCCTGGGCATGAGATCGCGGGTTGTGTTCGAGTACCGATCGCGGATCTCCCATTCCTGGGACATCATCCAGCGATACCCCTTCATGACACCCACGATCGTCCCGGCCGTGGCGGCATTATTGTCGGCGTCCCAGCCGAAATTGAAGGCGAATCGAAGCGTCTCCGCGAAGTCGCCGCCGCCGTACAACATCGCGGCAATTGTCGATGCGCCGTTCAGCTCGTAGCCGTTCCGGTCGCGCATCGCGCCGTCGTGACGACTGTACTTCTCCTTGAGCTTCAGACGGGCCGCGCGCCAGTCTTCAGGGTGCTGCCGATACCAGGTCCGAACGTCGCGGATGAGCTCGTTGAACACACTCTCCGGGTCCAGTGCCGCGACTCCGGCATCCAGGATCGCGGACAGGTCGTCCGTCAGGAAGGCGGTAGAGATCATGGCCGTGAAGAGCTGAGTCGATTGCGCAGGCTCTCCGTCAATGGCTACATGGGTGTAGTGGAGCCCGATTCGTCCCGCGGTCTGGGGCATTCCGGGTGCGATCAGGCCGAACGTCTCGCTGAGGAACTGTCCCGAGATGTTGAACTCGGCCCAGGGATTCAGCACGATGTTGCCGGTCATGGGCGGATCGAGATCCAGATCCATCAACACGCGGGCGTACTGGTTCGAGCACCAGATGTTGCGGTTGATTCGCGTCTTCCAGAGTTCGGCAATCGTCTCTGACGGCAGGAAGAGCGTTCCGTACCGCTGCATCGCATCGATGTAGACCCACTCGAAGTCCGTGTCGTCATCGGTCCGGGCGCCATCGGGTAGCGCGGGCGTGTACTCCGATACGTCTCCCGGTTCGCCGATGTAGCGATGCTCGTGAGGTATCCCGTTCAGGTTCCCGAGCATCTGGCCGAGTAGGCCGCCCCGGATCTTGTCCGACAGCACATCAGCCGTCAGGTCGACGAAGACCTCGTCATCAGACGACTGCCCGTATGCCAGTGGTGAGCATGCCGCGAAGGCGGCGATCAACGCGATCGACAGAGCAGGTCTTGGGATGCGCATGACTTCCTTCTCCCTGTTTCGTGCCCTCACCGACCGTCTACTCGCGCGGCGAGTAGATGACCCAGATCTTCGTGTAGCCGTCCGTTTCGAAGACTCCGGTCCACTCTTTCGGCACCGTCACCGCCTCTCCGGCGTTGATCACGAGCTCCGTCCCGTCTGAGGACGTCAGGGTGACGCCGCCTTCGAGGAAGTACATGAACTCGTCGACACCGTACGGCTGAGTGATTTCTATCCGTGTTTTCCCGGACTTGTACATGCCTGATGAGAAGCTCCTGTCGCTCGAGACCAGCGATGTGGCCGTCTGCGTCACATGGCCGTCGGCGTGGGTCTGCTCGACCACGTCCGGGCGCTCGAAGATCTTGCCGCCGAGTTCCGGCTTGCTGATCTTCGCCGGCCGAACGGTTTCGTCGCTTGCGGCCATCATGGAACCCCCGAGGACTGTCGCACAGAGGATGATCAGGACTCTTCTCTTCATGGGTGGACTCCGAATGCCACGAATTCCGCCGGGGACTCGTTGCCGCCGATCGCGACGACGATGAATTGACGACCTTCGTGCAAGTAGGTTATCGGCGCGCCCGTGGTGCCGGAGGGCAGCTCCGTTTCCCACACCACTTCGCCCGTGGACTTGTCGTAGGCGCGGAACTTCCTGCCCCAGTAGCGGCCTTCTTCCCCCTCGATGCCGGGGATGGCATCGCTGCCTTCACCGATGAACAGCAGCGTTTTCGTCACCAGCGGCGCCGGCCGCCCGGCGACCCCCAGAGGTGGCAGGTCGAGGCCCTCGAGCAGGGGATGGTCTCGAGGCCCGTCGCCATTGGCCGCCATCCACACGTGCTCGCCGCGATGCATGTCGATTGCGGTGATCCGACCATAGGGTGGCTTCACGATCGGGAGTCCGTCGAGGGTCGGTACATCGGGACCGTCGTAGCCGACCACGTAGCCGAGTGTCGCGTTGCTGCCTTCCGGCTGTGTCAGGGAGTACACGCTCGGCCAGGTGTGGGACACGGCGTAGTACACGCCGGTCTCGGGATCGAAGGCGCCGGTATGCCAGTTCCCCGTTCCCCACCATCCCGGATTCGTCAGGGTGCCGATCTTCCCCTGCTCGTCGTCCATCAGGCCGGGCGGCGTGAAGATCGGCCCGAGCCGGAAGGGCTTGACGAGCTCCAGGGCCCGCGCCCGGAGCTCCGGCGTGAAGTCGATCAGGTCGTCCTCCACAAATCCCTGCCGGTCGAAGGGCGGCGGCTTCGTCGGGAATGGCTGGGTCGGCGACAGTCGTTCCCCGGGGACCCGTGAGCCGGGCACGGCCCTCTCCTCGATCGGCCACACCGGCTCCCCGGTACGGCGATCGAAGACGTAGAGGAAGCCGGTTTTCGAGGGCTGCATGACGGCGTCGATTCGCCTCCCGTCGACCGTGATCTCGCCGAGGGTCGCCGGACCGACCGTGTCCCATTCCCAGACGTCGTGGCGGACCATCTGAAAGTGCCAGACCCGCTCGCCCGTCCTGGCGTTGAGCGCCACGAGTGAGTTGGAGTACAGGTTGTCGCCGGGCCGGTGGCCGCCGTAGTACGCCGCGGTCGGGGCCGAGAGCTGGACGTAGACGTGGCCCAGTTCCTCGTCGGCCGACAGGCAGCACCACGACCCGAGGTCTCCCGAGTACTCCCACGAGCCGTCGCCCCAGGTCTCATTGCCCGGCTCGCCCGGCCGCGGCACGACGTGGAACGTCCACAGCCGGCGGCCCGTGCGGACGTCGTAGCCGCGCACATCCTCCGGCGTCGCTTCCCTCTTGCTGCCGCCGTCGCCGGCGCCGCCCGTGTATCCGGCCACCACGACGACGTCGCCCACGACGATCGGCCCGGCAGTCCAGGTGAAATCGCCGGCAAGCGGTCCCGGGAGGCGGAGGCTGACGCGTCCCTGGTCGCCGAAGTCGCCGTCGAGCTCGCCACTAGAGGCGTCGACCGAGTACAGGTAGTTGCCGCGTGCGAGGAACAGTCGTTGCCGCTCGCCGCCGGTCCAGAGGTCGACGCCCCGTGGGCTCAAGCCGCGTGCCTCTTCGATCGTCGGCTCGAACGGGGCCTGAAACCACAGGGTCTCGCCGCTCGCCGGATCGACGGCGCGCAGCAGGCCGACGAGGTTGGTCAGGAAGAGGCGACCTTCGACCATGATGGGCGTCGACCGCAGGTTGTTGCCCGGACGCAGCTCGGGGAACTCCTCCTTGAGCTCCGGTTCCAGACCCGGCCGTCGCCACACGATGCGCAGATCGCCGACATTCGAGGCGTCGATCTGGTCGAGCGGCGAGTAGCGCTTGAAGGTGCGGTCTCCGCCGAAGTACGGCCACTCGCCCTCGTGGGCCGCCAGGGTCGACCCGAGCACCAGCATGCCGGCCCACGCGAGCAGGGTTCGGCCCCTGGCGCGAGGCCGAACAGCCGAGTTCGCGATCACCTTCCGCCCTCGGCAACCATGGCTTTCCGAAAGCGGATGGCCAGGCTGATCACCGCGACGAGCAGCAGGGCCCCGATCGACGTGGAGTATGCGCCGATATCCGCCTGCGTGACGTTTCGCGTCAGCACACCCACGAACAGGAGGTGGTACAGCAGGCCGTACACCCCGAACGCGACGGCAGCGATCTTGGCGCTCAGGGTCAATCGAAACAGCGGACGTGCGACCAGGAGACCAAAGACGGCGTACATCCAGAACCCCAGGTAGTCGAAGGATGTGAAGAGCGAGAAGGCAAGAGAGGGGTTCAAGAGCTGGAGTAGCTGTTCGGACACGCCGCTATGGGAAGAGACTCTTGCGGATTCCGAGACCATCTGAGGTATCGACCAGATGGCGATGAACTTGGGAATGATGAAGGCAACGAGCGAGATGAACAGCGCCGTCCCCGCGACGAAAGCCCGAAGCGGGTGCGAGCGTCGTAGCTGCCATGCGGCGCCTGCGAAGACGCCAGTCAACGTCAACATCAGGATCATCTGAACGATCCATCCGAAGACGAAGGCTCCGAGGTTCGAACTGAACCAGATCAATCGATCCGCAACCGGCCCTTGCGGCGCATCGAGGGGGAGGAGCAGGGACGGCACGGTCGCCACCAGCAGGACCGCCGCCGAGTAGAAGGCTGCCCGGTTGACCTGGCGGTCGAGATCGGCCGGCGGGTGGGCTTTCAGTGTCTCGTTCATCGTTCCTCCGTCGGCTTCGATCCGTCCTTCTCGCCGTACCGGGAAGCCAGGAGCGCCAGCACGGCATCGTGGACGGCGTCGGCGTCGTCCGCCCAGCGGCAACCGTCGCCGACGAACAAGGTGGTTCCTTCCAGCAGTGACATCAGGGCTAGCATGTCACCTGACATGTCCAACCCTGGAGGGCGCGATGTCCTTGCGCATCACACGGCGTGACTTCCTGAACGGTGTCGCCATCGGCGCCGGCACGAGCCTGGTGGCGCCGAGCCAGCTTGTCACACAGGTCCGCTCGCAAGCGCCCGCCCCGGAAGGAGCAGCCTCGGTCCACTATCCGCCGGCACTGACCGGGATGCGGGGCAGCCACCCCGGTTCCTTCGAGGTGGTCCACGCCCTTGCCCGGGACGGGAACAAGCCGACCGAGTACCGGGAACTCGATGAGCACTACGACCTGATCGTCGTCGGCGCCGGCATCAGCGGCCTGGCGGCCGCGTGGTTCTACCGCAAGAAGATGGGCCCCGAAGCCCGCATCCTGCTCCTCGACAACCACGACGACTTTGGTGGGCACGCGAAGCGCAACGAGTTCCACCACGACGGGCGCATGGTGCTGGGCGTGGGCGGTGCTCAGAACCTGGAGGCGCCTGACAGCTACAGCCTGATCGTCAAGGGACTGCTCGCGGATCTGGGCATCGACACGAAGGCCATGGCCGCCAACACTTCGAAGGACTTCGCGATGGCGAACCTCGGGGCCAACAATGTGTTGGCGCTTCCAGCCGAAGGCGGCCACGAGATCGTGGGCAGCAACTGGGCGCTGGCCATGCACGGCGCGGGCGACTACGCGAGCCTCGTTCGGGCGCTGCCGATCGCTGCGGCGGAACAGGACAAGCTGCTCAGCCTGTTCGGCGGCGGCAAGGACTTTCTGGACGACCTCTCCCTGCGGGAGAAGTACGAGTACATCAACACGGTCAGCTACAGCCGCTTCCTTCTGGACCGGGTCGGACTTCAGAAGGAGACGCTCGAGGTCCTCGACGCGTTCCTCCGCGTGCTGAACGGCTTCACCGGCTGGAACCACTCGGTGATGGAGGCCCTGGCCGCGGCCGCGCCGGGTCTGCCCGGCATGGGGTGGCTCGCAGGCAAGGTGCACTCCCTCGCCAAGGTCGTCGTCGCCGGCGTCGCCTTCCAGGCGCAGTACTTCCCGGACGGCAACGCATCGGTCGCGAGACTGCTCGTGCACCGGCTGATTCCGGCTGCCGCACCCGACGCGACGGGCTTCGAGGACATCGCGACCAGTCGCTTCGTCTACGAAGCTCTGGACCGGGACGACAGCGACACGCGGCTACGGCTGAGCAGCACCGTGGTCGGGGTACGGCTCCAGGGCGACGAGAAGGTGGAGGTCGACTACGTGTGCGCCGGCGAAGCGCTCCGCGTCACCGGTGAACATTGCATCCTCGCCTGCTACAACCGCCTGATCCCTCACCTGTGCCCGGACCTGCCCAACCGACAGAAGGAAGCGCTCGGGTACGGAGCCAAGGTGCCGCTGGTGTACGCCAACGTCCTGATGAAGGACGGACGCGCGTTCTCGAAGCTCGACGCGAACCTCGTGGCCTGCCCGCACGACCCCTTCACCATGGTGAGCTGCGCGCCGATCACGACGACAGGCGGCTACGAACCGCCCCGCGGGCCGGACGACCCGATGGTCGTCCTGATGATGGCCAGCCCGACCCCGGCACCGGAGGACGACGAGTCCCTCCGCGACCTGCTTCGCAAGGGACGCATGAAGGTGTACACGACTTCCTTCGAAACCTACGAGGAACGGATTCGTGACCAACTCCAGTCTCTCCTGGGTCAGCACGGCTTCGATCACGAGAGAGACATCGGCGCAATCACGGTGAACCGTTGGCCCCACGGATACGCCTACTTCTACGTCTCGCTCGACGATCCCGACTGGCCCCAGGGGCAGGCGCCGCACGAGATAGGACGAGCGCAGTTTGGGCGCATCTCCATCGCCAACTCTGACGCCGAAGCAACACCTCTGATGGATGCCGCCATCGAAGCCGGTTGGCGAGCAGTGACAGAGCAGACTCTGTCGGGCCAGGGTTGACGGAGTCTGAGAGAACACGGCGGTCGCGATCGCCGCGATCCCCGGCGACTCTCGGGTCAGTCGACGATCGCCTGCATCACGGCGTTCTGGAAGTCGACCCGAAGCGGACCGCCCGGCGTCTGCACCATCAGAACCGCGGTC
This sequence comes from Acidobacteriota bacterium, assembly GCA_028877275.1. Lineage (GTDB taxonomy): Bacteria > Acidobacteriota > Thermoanaerobaculia > Multivoradales > Multivoraceae > Multivorans. The sequence goes on along the minus strand of JAPPFP010000008.1, from coordinate 38,146 downwards.
AGTTCCTCCTGCGGATCGACCCAGTAGCTGGTGCCGAACGCGCCACCCCAGCCGAAGCTGCCGGTGGACCGGTGGTCACCGCGGGCCGCGACGCCGTCGAGCACGACGTCCACGGTCAGTCCGAACCCCATCCCGGGGCTCCTCGCCTTCTCGTACAGGTCGCCGACGTGGTTCGACGCCATCAGTTCGACGGTCCGGGAGCCCAGCAGCCGCGTGCCGTTCAGCTCCCCGCCGTTGACCAGCATCTCGGCGAACTGCAGGTAGTCTCCGGCCGTCGACCAGAGACCGCCGGCACCCCCGTGCAGCGTCGTCGTGGCCAGCCATTCGGGAAGCGCCGGGCGGAGTTCGAGGCCGTCGGGGGTGCGAATGTACAGCGTCACGACGCGCTGCTTCTTGTCCTCCGGCACGTCGAAGGCGGTGTCCTTCATTCCCAGGGGCTCGAAGACCCGCAGCCGCAGGAACTCGTCGAACGTCAGACCCGAGGCGACCTCGACGATGCGCCCCAGCGTGTCGATCCCCGCCAGTCCGCTGTACTTCCAGCGAGTGCCCGGCTGGAAGTCGAGGGGGGCCGCTCCGAGCGCAGCCGCCCAGTCCGCGACCGTGCCGGTCGGATCGCGGGGCGCGATGCGCGCCGTCGCCTCGCGTGCCGCGCCGCGGCTGCCCAGACCCGACGTGTGGGTGATCAGGTCGTGCACCGTGACCTCGCGCTTCGCCGGCACCGTGTAGATGTCGCCTTCCTCGCCTGCGGCGTCCGATCGTGGCATCGCGACCTTCGTGTCCTTGAACTCCGGAATGAAGCGGGACACCGGATCCGACAGACGAACCTTCCCCTCTTCGACGAGGATCAGGATGGCGACGGCGGTTACCGGCTTCGTCATCGAGGCGATCGGGAAGATGGTGTCCTTGCGCATCGGGGCGTTCGTCTCGATGTCCATGAGGCCTCGCGCCTCGAAGTGGGCGACGTGGCCGCGCCGCGCGACGACGGTGACGGCGCCTGAGATCTGCTTCGCGTCGATGGCGCGCTGGATCATCTCGCCGATTCGCTCGAGACGTTCCGCGGACAACCCCACGTCGTCCGGCGCCCCGGCGGGCACCTGGGCTCCGGCCGTCGCGACCGCGAGCAGGAAGACGAGGACGAACGTCGCCAGCCACCGCAGGCAGGCGCCGTCACGGGCACTATTGGCGCGCATCGGCAACTCCTTCACTTAGAGGATCGATCCGACCCGCAGCATAGCGCCGGAAGGCGCGATGGTGTCCCCAACGGGATTCGAACCCGTGTTGCCAGCTTGAAAGGCTGGAGTCCTGACCTGGCTAGACGATGGGGACGCGGATACGGGCCGTGGCTGCGGTGCCGACCGCTGTCGAGCCGCGGAGTATACCGATCAGAACCAGAATCGCGCCGACAGCGTGACGTCCCTCCCCGGCAGGGGCGCGAACGTCTTCAGGAGGGACGTGTGCACCCGGGCCTCCTCGTCGGTCAGGTTCCGTCCCCGCAGCAGCACGTCGAAGATCTGGTTCTTCAACGTGAAACGCCGGCCGACGTGGGCGTTCAGCATCGTGTAGCCGTCGGTCGGCGTCTCCTGCTCCGCGACATCGTTCTGGTCGTCGATCCAGCGCCATTCGACCGCTGCCCGCCAGTCGTGGCCGTGGTAGTGGAGGCCGCCGCCCAGGCTCAGGGGCGGAATCCTCGGCAGGTTGCCGCCTTCGTCGAACTCGGCGTCGACCGTGTCGCCCAGGATCTCCATGTGCAGGTCATGCCCGTTCCAGTCCGCCAGTTCGATCCGCGCGTGGAGCTCGGCGCCGCTCATCGTCGCGTCGGCCTGACTGTAGATGGTGACCGGGAAGCCCGCGAGCTCCGTGCCGGTGAACGCGTGGTAGATGAAGTCCTGGAAGTCCTGCCGGAACAGCGTCAGCTTTCCCTGGATGACTCCTTCCTCCTTGCGCAGCGTCAGGTCGAGACCGGCGCCGACTTCCTGGTCCAGATCGGGATCGCCGATGTCGAAGGTCCGGGTGGGTATGTGAGCGCCGTACGAGAACAGCTCTCCCGGGCTGGGGAGACGAACTGAGCGGGTGGCGGACAGACCGAGGTTCCACGCCTCGCTGGCCGTCCAGACCATGCCGGCCGATGCGGAAACGCCCTCGTCGTCGGCCCACTCGGGTTCGTTGATCGGAATGTGCTCGGCTTGCTCGACGCGGGCGCCGAACTGCCAGCGAACCGAGCCCCTTTCGATCTCTTGGGAGGTGAAGACGGCCCAGGTGTTCGATTGGGTCGGGGGGATGAAGGCCTCGGCGCCGACCGCGGCGAGTTCGCGGTTCACATGCTGGAACCCGAAGCTGCCCCGGCTTCCGCCCTGCTCGCGCCGGAACAACTCGACCCGCGTCTCCAGGAGGTCGTTCGTGTACTGGACGCCGGTCTGGCCGCTCTCGAACTCGACGTGTTCGTAGTCCGTTCCCGAGATCTGCACTTCGAGCCTCTCGAAGGCGGGCCCGGACAGGTAGACGCTGGATCTGAGGTCGACGCGCTGCTGCTTCATGTCCAGGCGAATGTCGCCGTCTTCATGGTGCTCTTCTTCCTCGCCGTGGTCGTCGTGGTCGTCATGGTCCTCGTCTTCGTGGCCGTGATCGTCGTGGTCTTCGTCCTCGTGGCCATGGTCGTCGTGGTCGTCATGGTCGCCGTGGTCATGGTGAGCATGGCTGTGAGCGCCCGGAGGAATGCCGTAGTCCGTGCGGAAGCCACTGAATGAGACGCCCAGGAAGCCGCGGTCGCCGAAGAAGCGCGTGAAGCCGAACCGGCCGCTCTCGGTCATTAGGTCGGTGTTCGGGACGATGCCGAAGCTGTTCTCTTCCTCGTGCTCTTCGTGGTCGTCGTGATCCTCGTCGTCGTGATCGTCGTGGTCTTCGTCCTCGTGGTCGTCATGGTCCTCGTCGTCATGATCGTCGTGTTCTTCCTCGAGGCGGGCGTAGCCCGGGATCTCGTACGGATCGGTCTGCCGGCTGACGGCCCCGAGGTGCCAGGCCCATTCGCCGCCGCCGCCGTTCAGCCGGAGCGCGCCCGTTCTCTCGCCGGCAGCCGAACCCCCGACCAGGTCGATCCTGCCGCCAAAGGTCTTTGCCGCCCGGTTGGCTGGAATGCGACCGTCGACGACGTTCACGGCGCCGCCGATGGCGCCGGAGCCGTAGCGGAGCGTGGCCGGACCTCTCAGTACTTCGATCTGCTCGGCCAGGAGCGGGTCGGACGTGACCGCGTGATCGAGGCTCTCCACGGAAACGTCACCGGTTCCCATGCCGCCGTTGAGCACCCGAACACGGGCGCTCGACAGGCCGCGGATGATCGGCCGCGCCGCTCCCGGCACGAACGCGGTCGAGGACAGGCCCGGCTCCCCCGCGAGGGTCTCGCCCAGCGTCGCCCCCATGCGCAGTTGCAGGTCGGCGCCGCCCAACACGGAGATTGCGTTCGGCAATTCGGACTCGTTCCGGAGACCGCCGGAGGCAGTGACGACGATCTCGTCGAAGTGGGTGAAGTGGTCGTACTCCAGTTCGACGGTCGTTTCCCGGCCGGCCGAGACGGTGACCGGCTGGCTGGTCACGCCGACCGACGGGATGTCGACGACCAGGAGATACGTGCCGGGCGGCAGGGCGTCGAAACGAAACGTCCCGTCCGCGGCCACCGAGGCGCTGAGGGACAATTCATCGAGTCGGGCGACGGCTAGCGAGATGCCGGCCTCGCCGGGGCTGCTGACCCTTCCGGCGATGGAACCCGTCGCCTGACCGTGGGCTGTTGGCGCATTGAGAAGGAGGGCAAGGGCGCAGAGAGCGGCGGCCGTCACTGCCTGGCGCCAGCGGGGCCGGCGCCGTGGATGGGAGTTCGAGAGCATGGTGAAAGTGGCGAGCATGGTTTGAGTTCCTGGGGTAGTTCAGTTCGAGTCGAGGGTTTGTGGCGCTGGCTGCGGAATCCGCAGCGGTGGCAGCGCACCGAACTGGTCGGTCGCGCGATGCCGCGATTCCGCTGGGGTCAGTTACGGCTGACCGCGATGGCGTCGTCGCCATCGCCCCGAAGCGGGACGGGTGACGCCTGGTTTGCTTTCTCGTGGCTCCGACGCGGCGCGTTACCGCGCGGCTCGGAGCCGCTGTCGACTCAGCCTGAGGGCGGACCGCGAGCGGCCTGCTGCCTGGGCGCGCCGCGCTTGGCGCTGCCGTCGTTCTCGGGCTTGGCTGCGGCCGAAGCGAGATCGAGCGGCGTGGAGACGGTGTTCCTGCCAATCTCGGCCGACTTCGAGCATCCGAGCCTGCAGGCGACGCAGGAGTGTTCGTGCGGCCCCGCGGCGTTGCCGAGGCTGGCGTGGTGCGTGGCCCCGGTGGCCTCGGCTTCGTGGTCGGTCACGCACCAGGCGTAGCTCGCCGCCGTTGCGTCGTGGTCGTGGCAGCCCGCGTCCCAGGCTCCCGTGAGCAGGGTTGCGATCGTCAGCGCGAGGGCGTTGACGATGGCGAGTGGCGAGTGGGATCGGCGCGGCACGGACCGGTTCAAAGGCGCATTGTCGGGAACGACGGGCTGTCCGGCGGAAGGGATGCCGGACAGCCCTCGGGTCTGCTCTGAACCCGGCTCTAGAACCAGAACCGGGCCGAAAGGGTGACGTCCCTGCCGGGCAGCGGCCTGAAGTTCTTCAGGAAGGACGTGTGCACGCGCGCCTCCTCGTCCGTCAGGTTGCGGCCCCGCAGCAGCACGTCGAGGATCTGGTTGCCGAGGATGAAGCGCCGCCCGACGTGGGCGTTGACCAGCGTGTAGCCCTCGGTTGGGGTTTCCAGTTCCGCGACGTCGTTCTGGTCGTCGAACCAGCGACCTTCCACCGCGGCGCGCCAGTGGTGGCCGTGGTAGTGGAGGCCGGCGCCGAAGCTCATCGGCGGAATCCGCGGCAGGTTGCCGCCCGCGTCCAACTCGGCGTTGACCGTGTCCGCTATCGCCTGGATGTGCAGGTGATGGTCGTTCCGGTCGAGCAGCTCCAGCCGAAGCCGGAGTTCGGCCCCTTCGGTGGAGGCGTCGGCCTGGGTGTAGCGGAGGACAGCGAACCCGTCTTCCTCTTCGCCAGTGAACCGCTGGTAGATGAAGCCGCTGAAGCTCTGGCTGAAGAGCGTCAGTTCGCCGGTCAGCGGCCCTTCCGTCTTGCGCAGCGACACGTCGAACCCGGTGCCGACCTCGTTGGCCAGGTTCGGGTCACCGACCTCGTAGCTCAGGGTGGTGACGTGCAGGCCGTCGGAGTGGAGCTCCTCCGCCGCGGGCAGGCGGGCCGAGCGGGCGACCGACACGCCTAGCGTCCAGTCGGAGCCGGCGTCCCACACCAGGCCCGCTGAAGCGGACACGCCGTCGTGCGAGGTGTCCCGAGAACTCACCGGATTGTGGTCGAGCTGCTCGAAGCGAGCGCCGAACTGCCAGCGAACGGGACCGGCCTCGATCTCCTGCGAGGTAAAGAGGGCCCATCCCTGGGACTGTGTCGGCGGAACGAAGGCTTCCTCGCCGATGGCGGCGAGATCGCGGTCCGAGTACTGGAGGCCGACGGAGCCGCGGCTGCGGCCCCGCTCGCGCTGGAACATCTCGACCCGTGTCTCGAGGTAGTCGTTGGAGAACGTCGTGCCGACGTCGGGGCCTTCGAGCTCGACGTGCTCGTAGTCGGTTCCCGTCATCCGGACCTCGATCTTCTGGAAGGCGCCCGCCATCGGCAGGGCTTCGGCCCGGAGGTCGACGCGGCGCTGCCTCATGTCGACGCGGATCGGGAGCTCCTCTTCTTCGCCGTGCTCGTCGTGGTCGTCATGGTCCTCGTCGTCGTGGTCCTCGTCGTCGTGGTCCTCGTCGTCGTGGTCCTCGTCGTCATGGTCCTCGTCGTCGTGGTCCTCGTCGTCGTGGTCCTCGTCGTCGGGGTCGTGCTCGTCTTCGTGGTCGTGCTCATCCTCGTGTTCGTGATGGGCGTGAGCACCGGGCGGGAGCCCGTAGTTCGTGTCGAAACCGCTGACCGAGATGCCGATCGAGCCACGGTCGCCGAAGAACCGGGTGAAGCCGAAGCGACCGCTCTCGGTCATGAGATCCGTGTTCGGGACGATCCCGAAGGGGTTCTCGTCTTCGTGCTCTTCGTGGTCGTGCTCGTCGTGATCCTCGTCTTCGTGGTCGTCATGGTCTTCGTCATCGTCGTCGTGATCTTCGTCTTCGTCGTGGTCGTCGTGATCCTCGTCGTGATCGTCGTGCTCCTCCTCGACCTGTGCGTGGCCGGGGATCTCGTACGGATCGGTTTCCCGGCTTACGGCGCCCAGGTGCCAGGCCCATTCGCCGCCGCCGCCGTTGAGATGGATCGCGCCCATGCGCTCGTCGGCCACGGATCCGCCGCGAAGGTCGATCGTGCCTCTTAGCGCGCTGACGGGTTTCTCGCTCGGAATCCTGCCGTCGACCATGTTGACCGCGCCGCCGATCGCCTCGGAACCGAAACGGAGCGTGGCGGGTCCGCGCAGCACCTCGATCTGTTCGGCGTGCGCCGGTTCGAAGGTCACGGCGTGGTCGGCGCTGACGACGGAGGCGTCGCCGGTGTCGAGTCCGTTTTCCATGACGCGGATCCGGGCGCCGCTCAGGCCGCGAATGATCGGCCGGCCGGCGCCGGGGACGAACGACGTCGAGTGCACGCCTGGTTCGCCTTCCAGCGTCTCGCCCAATGTGGCGCCAAGACGTAGTTGGAGGTCCGGGCCGGACAGCACGGAGACGGGATTCGCCAGCTCGGAGGCGCGGCGCTGGTCGCCGGTCGCGGTGACCACGACCTCGTCGAAGTGCGTCCCGTGACGCATTTCGAGCTGGACATCAACCTCGTCGCCGCCCGCAACGGTGACGGTCTCGCTCGCAGAGCCGAAGGCGGGAATCTCGACGACGATGAGATGGGTGCCGGCCGGCACCTCGTCAAATCGGAACGCGCCGTCCGTGGACACGGCGGTGCTGATGCCGAGTGCGGGGATGCGTGCGACGGCGAGCACGATTCTCTCGCCGTGGGTTTCGACGGAGCCGGCGACGGAACCGGTTTCCTGGGCGGCGGCCGTCGCTGGAATGAGCAGTAGCGCGAGGGCGCAGAGAATGGCGCCCGTCACCGCCTGACGTCGGCCGTGCCGGCGCCGCGGATGGGAGTTCGAAGCCTTGGTGTGATTGGCGAGCATGGTTTGGAATTCCTGGGTCGTTCAGTCCGAGTCGAAGGGTGTTGTAGCGCTGGCTGCGGAATCCGCGGCGGCGGGAGCGCACCGAGATCGTCGGCGGCGCGAATGCGGCGACTCCGTGGGATCAGCTAGAGCTGATCGCGGCGTCGTCGCCATGGTCCCCCAGCGAGGGACGGCTCCGACGCTTCGCGCTCAGCGCGGATCGGAGACGTGTCGACTCAGGCCAGGGGCGGCCCGCGCGCGGTGTGTTGCCAACGCTCGCCACGGCTCGGTCCGGCCCCGTGATCGGAGCCTGACGCGGTCGAGGAAAGATCGAGCGGCCTGGCGATCGAGGTCTTGCGATCCTCGACGGTCTTCGTGCGGCCCAGCTTGCATGCGACGCAGGAGTGGTCGTGCGGCGCCGCGGCCTGGCCGAGCGTGGTGCCACCGGCGATGCCGGAGGTCTCCGCCTCGTGGTCGACCACGCAGTAGGCGGCGCTCGCCGCGACAACGTCGTGACCGTGGCCACTCAGATCCCAGGCCCCAGTGAGCAGGGTGACGGCCGTCAGTGCGAGTGCATTGACGACGGCGAGTGGCGAACCGGCCCGGCGCAACATTGGCTGCGGAGGTTAGCAGAGCTACGGCTGGCGCTAGCGCCGCAGTCGCAGCACTACCTGGTGCGCTCCTCGCCGTTCCTCGCCTTCACCGGCCGCGGCGCTTAGCGCGAAGTCGCCGGCCGACACCGTGACTCCTTCGAAGATCGCAGTGCCCTGGCCGGACGCGAGGTCTCGCCGATGCGTGCGATCGCCGACTTCGAGGAGCACCGGACCGGCGGAGCCGGCGACGAGCCGCACCTCGATGTCGAACGTGGTGTCCTGCTTCGCGCTCAGCAGCCAGCGGCCCCGCGAGGTCGGCCGCCAGCCCTGGTCGTCGGTGATCCGTCGCCAGTCCTGGCGAGTGAGGACGGTGACCGGCTCCTGATCCGTGCCGACGACGATCCGGGGCGGCGCGTAGTTATCCGGCCGGGTCGAGCTCACGTCCTCGAACCATGCCAGGTAGGCGTCCCGCATCCCGGCGGCCACGTCGGGCTGCTCGGCGATCAGGTTGACGCTTTCGCCGGGATCCGTTTCGAGGTCGTAGAGCTCGAGGGCCAGTTCGCCGTTCCAGTCGCCCTCGCCGCGTGGGGACGGGTGGACGAGCTTGTAGCGCTGGCCGACGGCGGCGAAGGAGTGGAGCGGGATCGGTTCGTTGCCTCGGTGGAACTGCAGGTAGAGGGTCCGGTCGGGCCAGGTCGCGGTGTCGACGTCGCCGGCCAGCAGACCGAGCAGACTGCGGCCATCCAGGTGCAGGCCGGCCGGGGCTTCAACGCCGGCGGCGTCGAGCAGGGTCGGGGCGATGTCGATGTGGGCAGCGATCCGGTCAACTGGCTCTCCGCCGGCGGGCAACCGGTCGGGCCAGCGCGCCAGCAGCGGCGACCGGATGCCGCCCTCGAAGACGGTTCCCTTGCGGCCGCGAAGCCCCGCGTTGTACCGGTCGCGATCCGGTCCGTTGTCGACCAGGAAGACGAGGAGCGTGTTGTCCGCTACACCCAGCGCCTCGAGCCTTGCCATCAGCCGACCGACGTTCTCGTCGATGTTGCTGATCATCGCGTAACTGCGTGCCAGCCGGTCGAGGATCTGCTCGCTGACCTGCCCGGGATCGGGGAGCGCCGCGGTCAGGTCCGTCTGCCGGTAGTGCTCCAGCCGGTCCTCCGGCACGTCGTGGAACGGGCCGTGGGGCGCGTTCGTCGGCACGTAGGCGAAGAAGGGCCGTCCTTCCGCGGCAGCCTGTTCCATGAACTCGAACGCCGCGTCGAAGTAGACGTCGGTGCAGTAGCCGGTCGTCTCCTCCCGCGTCCCGTTGCGGAACAGCACCGCGTCGGTGTACCTGCCCTCGCCGCCGGGCGGGTCGGAAGGCTGGCCGATGCCGCCGCCGCGGTGGACGAGGGTCTCCTCGAAGCCCTGGTCCATCGCCCGCAGGGGGTAGTTGTCTCCGAGGTGCCACTTGCCGAAGATGCCGGTGGCGTAGCCGGCGTCTCGCAGCATTTCGGCGATCGTCACCTCGTCGGGCTCCATCATCGCGCGGCCGATGTAGGTGTCGATGGCGCGGGTGCGGTAGTTGTAGCGGCCGGTCATCAGAGAGGCGCGGGTCGGTGTGCAGACCGGGCTGACGTAGAAGCGTTCGACGTGCGCGCTCTGGGCTGCCAGGGCGTCGAGGTGCGGCGTCTGGATGACCGGGTTGCCCGCGAAGCCGAAGTCGCCGTAGCCCTGGTCGTCGGTCATGACCAGGACGATGTTGGGACGCTCCGCGCCGGCGCTCTCCGGGATCTGCGTTGTGTAGCCGCAGGCGAGCGTGCTAGCGGCGAGCAGAACCACGAACTCGTGTGCGCTACGCTTCATCGGCTTCCCTCCACAAGGGCTCCCTCCAGAAAGGCCGAGGACAGGATATGGCAGCAGAAGAGGTTCGCTACGAACGGCGCGGCCCGGTGGCGGTGCTCACCCTGGACCGGGCCCGCTACCACAACGCGCAGAGCTGGAAGCTGCTCGACGATCTGGACCGCCAGCTCGATCGGGCGATGGCCGACGAAGACGTCCGGGTCGTCGTGCTGAAGGGCGACGGCAGACACTTCTCGTCCGGACACGACCTGGGCACGCCGGAGCAGCAGGCGGACGTCGAGGCCCGGGGGCTGACCCAGTGGGTCGGCATGGACTGGTATGAAGCCTTTCGCTGGTACAACCTGGACAACACGGTCAAGTGGCGCAACCTGCCGAAGCCGACGATCGCGATGGTGCATGGCTACTGCATCTTCGGCGGCTGGATGATCGCGGCGTCGATGGACCTCATCTTCGCCGCGCCGAGCGCCCGTTTCCTCGCCTCTCTGTTCGAGACCTTCACCGTGCCCTGGGACATTCATCCCCGCAAGGCGAAGGAGCTTCTCTTCGAGAGCCGCTTCATCGACGCGGAGGAAGCGCGAGAACTGGGCCTGGTCAACCGCGTCTACGCCGAGAACGAACTGGAACGCGAGACGATGGCCTATGCCGAACGGATCGCCGAGAACGACCCGGCCGTGCTGCGACTCGGCAAGCTGGCCGTGAACAAGGCGCAGGATGCCATGGGCTACAGCGCGAACGTCGAGGCGGCGTTCGCCGACTACCTGGTGCTGCGCGAGATCCGCGGCAGCTCCAGCCGGGTCGAGGGCAACCGCCGCCTGGTGGGCGTCGACCTGGCGCTGCGGGGGCAGCGCGGCGGCCGCGCTGGGCAAACTCCGGCGGACACCGTAAGCGCTTCGGAAGCGAGGGAGGACGCATGAAGACGGTTCGCACTGCCTGTGCCCTGTTGCTCTGCCTGAGTGTCGTCGCCGCGGCGGCCGCGCAGGACGGCGATGGCACGCGGATGTACAACACCGCCAAGCAGAAGCTGATGGGCGGCGAGGGGATCGTCGGCGTCAGCATCTCGTCGCCCGACCCGGACAGCTACTGCGCGGCCGCCAACGCCGGCTTCGACTTCACCTGGATCGAGATGCAGCACAGTCCGCTGACCTACCAGGACGTGGCGCGGATGCTCTGGGCCTGCCGGGACGCCTCCGCTATCCCGTTCATTCGGGTCCCCGACGCGACGGAGGGCGACATCCAGAAAGCGGTCGATCTCGGCGCGCTCGGCATCGTCGTGCCGATGGTGCGCACCGCCGAGAAGATGGAGCGGGCGGTGCGGTTCGCCAAGTTCCCGCCCGAGGGACGACGGAGTCTCGGCGGCGGCCAGTACGGCGCTCTGTGGGGTCGGGACTACCGGGCCACGGCGAACGAGAACATCCTGATCGTGGCGATGATCGAATCACCGGCGGGTGTCGAGGCGGTCGAAGAGATTGTGGCCGTGCCGGGCGTCGACGTCGTGTTCGCGGCCTCGACCGACCTCTACAGCTTCTCCGGCAAGCGCCAGGGCGAGCCGGAGTACGAGGCGATGGTCGACCGGATCCGAGACGCGGTGCTCGGCGCCGGCCGTAAGCTGGGCGGCCCGCTGGCGTGGCGTGACCGCGAGGGCTTCAGCTTCTTCCAGGCGCCGGGGGTCGGCAGCCTGATCCGCCGCGGCGCGCAGGCGCTGCTCGAGGAGACAGCGTCAGGGATCGCCGAGATCGAGGGCTCGGAGAACCAGTAACCGGCTCAGATGTGCCGCCCCTGGCCGCCGTCGACGTCGATCACCGCGCCGTTGACGTACGAAGCGGCCTCCGAGCACAGGAAGACGATCATGTTGGCGACCTCTTCCGAGGTGCCATAGCGGCCGACGGGGACGTTCCTGCCGTTGTTGCGGATCACGTCCTCCCAGTCGCCGCCGCGGGCGTTCGCGATCTCCTTCGCGGCCCGCTCCCACATCGCGGTGTGAATCAGGCCGGGGAGGACGGAGTTGAACAGCACGTTGTCGCGGCCGTACTTGCCGGACAGGGCCTTGCCGGTGGCGACCATCGCCGCCTTCGAGGCGCCGTAGTCGATCAACGCCGCGCCCGGGTACTTCGCGGCGCCGCTCGCGATCATCACGACCCGGCCCCACTTCTGCTTGCGCATCCCCGGCAGACAGAGCCGCGTACTGCGCACGGCCGACAGCAGGTTGAGCCGGAACAGCTCCTCCCAGTCGTCGTCGCTCATGTAGAGGAAATTGCGCGACGGCGAGGCGCCGACGTTGTTGACGAGGATGTCGACCGTGCCGCCCGCGAGTACGGCCTCGAAGAAGGCGTCGATCGACGAGCGGTCAGCCATGTCGGCCACATGTCCGCGGGCGCCGCCCTCGCCCGATGACGGCTGGTAGCCGTCGAGCGCGTTGACGGCGTCTTCGCTGCGGGCGCAGAACGCGACTTCGGCGCCCTGGTCGGCGAGCAGGCGGACGGTGGCGGCGCCGATGCCGAGGCTGGCGCCGGTGACAACGGCGCGGCGGCCGGTCAGGTTCAGGTCGATCATCGCAGGGACCCCCCAAGTGCTGGAAGACAGGTGCTGAAAGATGAGCGCCGAGTGTATTGCGCGCCTGCCCGCGCGGCGACGGCGGTTGGTATGCTCCCCGTCCGTTCCGAACTGAGACGAAATGACCAAACGACGCCAATCGAGACCATGGCGGCGGGCGCTGTCGCTCGCCGGCCTCATGCCGGCCCTGGTGCTGCCAGTCCAGGCGCAGGACGCGGGCGACCCGGTGCCGCGGCACTACGACGGCAATCCCGATATCAACGGTGTCTGGCAGGCGATCAACACGGCTCACTGGAACCTGGAGGACCACAACGCGGCCGGCGGACCGGCGGAGTACGGCACGCTCACCACGATGCCGCCGGGCCAGGGCGTCGTCGTCGGCGGCGAGATCCCCTATCAGGGCTGGGCTCGCGAGCAGCAGCAAGAGAACTTCGAGAACCGATGGCGCGAAGACCCCGAGGCGAAGTGCTACCTGCCGGGCGTGCCGCGGGCGACCTACATGCCGTTCCCGTTCCAGATCCTCCAGGGCAACACCCACATCATGATCGTCTACGGCTTCGCCGAGGCGAACCGGACGGTCCACATGGACAAGGAGAATCCGGAGCCGGCCCCGATCGACAGTTGGATGGGCCGTTCGCACGGACGCTGGGAGGGCGACACGCTGGTCGTCGAGGCCGCCGGCTTCACCGGCCAGGCCTGGTTCGACCGTGCCGGCAACTTCGCCAGCGACACGTTGCGGGTCACCGAGCGCTACACGCCGACCGGCCCGAACACGATGACCTACGAGGCGACGCTCGAGGACCCCAACGTCTTCACCCGCCCCTGGACGATCCGCATGCCGCTCTACCGGCGCCTGGAGGACAACGTCCGGGTGCTGGAGTACAAGTGTGTCGAGTTTTCCGAGGAGCTGCTCTATGGCCACCTACGCCGACGCGAAGACACCCCGACCGGCGACGATCCCTAGCGCTTCGGCTGTTGCCGCCGCGCTCCTGCTGGGGCTGACCGCGGTCCCGGCGGCCGCCGGCGACGTGACGGTGCAACTGACCACCTCCGCCCGCAGCGAGGCGGTCAAGTGGTACGCGCGTCACCTGGACTGCGAGCCGATCGAGACCCGCGCCGAGGCGATCGACTGCGGCAACGCGGTGATCGAGTTCAACCAGGGCCCGATCATGGGCGCCAGCCAGGGCACCGGCATCGACCACATCGGCTTTTCGTTCGCCGATCTCGAAGAGAAGATGGCCGAGCTGGAGGCGGTCGGCGTGCGTGGCTCCGGAGTTCGCCTCCAGCGCTACGACGACGGTTCGACTCTCCGCGAAGAACCCGGCCTGTTCAAGGTCGGCCGCATCTTCGATCCCTGGGGTACCCGGATCGAGGTGGTCGAAGACCTGGACACGCTGGGCTTCCACCACGTCCACCTGAGCGCGAGCGATCCGGAGCGAACCCTTGGCTGGTACCGCGAGACCTTCGGCGGCGTGCCGGAGAGTCTGCGCGGGGTGCAGGACGGCCTTCGCTTCGGCGAGGTCTGGCTGTTCGCGTCGGAGCATCCCGAGGGCCGGCCCGCGCCGAGCGCCGGCCGGGCGATCGACCACCTGGCCTTCGAGGTCGCCGATCTCGACACCGCGGCAGTCGGCCTGCGCGACCGTGGTGTCCGTTTCACGATGGATCCCGAGCGGCCGGCGGGAGGCCGCTCCGAGGCGAAGCGCGGTTTCGTCTCCGCTCCCGACAACGTGCGCGTGGCGGTGATCGAACCGGGCTGGCAGGGCGTCGACGCCGACTTCGGATCGGATGCCGACGAGGTCGCCTCGGCTGAGCCTTACGTCGTGCCGAGGACGCCCTGGGGCACCCCCGACCTGCAGGGAATGTGGTCCGGCAACAAGGCCCACGGCATTCCGCTCGAACGGCCGGAAGAGCTGGCCGATGTCGAGGAACTGACCGCCGAAGAGGCGGCCGCGCGGCGCGAGCGCGGCACTCTGGGGAGCATCTGGGGCTACGAGCGGGAGTGGCGCGACACGACGCTCGGCTACGTGAAGTCGGCGCCGTCGCGCCAGGTGGCGATGATCATCGATCCGCCGGACGGGCGCATTCCGCCGCTCACCGAGGAGGCACTGGAGCGACAGCGCAACGCCCGCCAGTCCTTCGGCGACTACGTCAGGCGCCGGCCCGCAGGCCCCGAAGACCTGAGCGCCTACGTCCGCTGCATCACCCGGGGCGTACCGGGGATGATGATGCCCTCGATCTACAACAACGGTCTCCAGATCAGCCAGAGCCCGGGCTTTGTCGCGATTCAGAAGGAGATGATCCACGAGACCCGCGTCGTGCCCACGGACGAGCGGGAGCCGCTCGGCCCGGGGATCAGGCAGTGGCTCGGCGATCCCCAGGGCCGCTGGGATGGTGACACCCTGGTGGTGGAAACCACGGGCTTCAACGGCCGCACGAACTACCGCGGTTCGAGCGAGAACATGAAGCTCACCGAGCGTTACACGCGCCTCGGTCCAAACCGGCTCGAGTACCAGTTCACCGTCGAGGATCCGACCGTCTGGACCCGTCCCTGGACCGGCCGCTTCGAGTTCGAGCTGGACAACGAGCAGTACGAACTCGTCGAGTACGCGTGCCACGAAGGCAACTACGGGATGACGAACATCCTCTCCGGTGCCAGGGCGCGTGACCGCGAAGAGGCCGCGGCCGCGGCGGCAGAAACGGGCTCGGGAGCGCAGTAGAGCAGTGTCCATCAGGAGGACCGTGAGCATGAGAACGAAGCCGTACCTCGCCCGCGTGGCCTTTTGGGTTCTTGGCGTTGCATTGGCCTTGAGCCTGGTCTTTCTCGCACCACCGGAACCGGCAGCCGCGCACCACGCCTTCGCCGCCGAGTTCGACGCGACGAAGCCGGTGCGTCTGCGCGGCAAGGTGACGAAGGTCGAGTGGGTCAACCCGCACGCGTGGATCCACATCGACGTCACCGACGACGACGGCACCGTGACGGCCTGGATGGTCGAGTGCGGACCGCCGGGCGCCCTGGTGCGTCGCGGCTGGAAGAAGAACTCGGTCGCTCCCGGGACCGAGGTACTCGTCGAGGGCTACCAGGCGATCGACGGGGCGCCGCGGGCGAACGGCCGTGACGTGACGTTGCCGGACGGCCGTCGGCTGTTTGCCGGTTCCTCGGGCACCGGCGCGCCTTACGACGATCGGGAATCCTCCGGCCAGCCGTAGAGCGTCGAGGTCGACGCTGCCCGGCGGCACGCCGGCTCCCGGCCGGAATCTGGTCGCTCTCTCGTTGGTTGTGTTGTGAACACATCCGATCAACGACAGGGAGGTGACCAGATGACGGCAGTAAGTCCGGCAAGTCTGAACAGGATCGTTGGGGCGGTGCTCGCCCTCGCTGTGGCGTTCACTCTCGGCTTCGTGGTGCGGTCTCAGTTCCCGGGGGAACGGGAATCAGCCGCGGTGCTGGAAGCCGCGGCGGTCGAAGTGCTTCGGGAGGCGGCCGAGCAGAGACAATCCGCTGCGGTTGGAGTGGCGCTGGCGGCCGGTACCCAACACAGCATGATGCTGCCGGAATCGAATCGGCCGGTGAAGGCACATGATGTGGCGCCGCAGTACCCCGACCTTGCGCGGGAGGCCCGAATCCAGGGTGTCGTCATCCTGAAGACGCTCATCGACGATGAGGGCAACGTGGCCGACATCGAGGTCCTGAAGTCACTGCCGATGGGACTCAGCGAGGCGGCGGTGGACGCGGTGAAGCAGTGGAAGTTCAGGCCGGCGATGGTTGACGGCACGGCGGTTCCGGCCAACCACCACGTCACGGTGAACTTCCGGCTCGACAAGGTCGGCTAACCACCGCTTCACGGCGGCACACCCGGTCTTCTGCCGCTCGGGCTCCAGCCGGGAGTGGTAGCGTTGCGGCACCATCCAGAGACCGAAGCCCGAGGAGGTGCCGGATGAAGCTTGAACGTGTTCTTCTCCTGAGCCTGGCGGTTCTCCTGGCCGCGCCGATGGCCGTTGCCGCCCAGGACGACGTCCCGCGACGGGCCGACGGCAAGCCGGACCTTTCCGGCGCCTACGACGTGGCGACTCTGACGCCCCTGACTCGGCCGCGCGAGTTCGGCGAGCGGCTGACCCTGACGGACGAAGAGGCGGCGGCTATCGCCCGCCGCAAGGCCGAGATCTACGAGGCGGACTTCAGGCCCAGCGACCCGAATCGGGAAGCGCCGCCGGTCGGCGGGGCGCCGATCTTCGATCCGGGGCTCGAGGTCGCATCAGGGGGCAGCGGCGGCTACAACGCCTTCTACATGGACCCGGGCGACAACGTGATCAGGATCGACGGCAAGTGGCGGACCTCGATCATCACCGATCCGCCGAACGGTCAGTATCCGGAGATGACGCCTTCCGGACTGGCGCGCACGGCGGCCCAGTTCGCGGCGTTCGGCCACAAGAACACCGGCACAGCCTGGTGGCTGGAAGAGAACGAGGACGGCTCGGGCCCCTACGACAACATGGAGCAGCGGCCGCTTCCGGAGCGCTGCCTGCTCGGCTTCAGCTCGACCGGCGGGCCGCCGATGCTGCCGGCCCTCTACAACAACCACAAGCGGATCGTGCAGACCGGGAACCACGTAATGATCCTGATCGAGATGGTTCACGACGCCCGCGTCGTTCGGATCGGCGGCGAGCACGCGCCGAACGCTGAGCGCCGGTGGATGGGCGACTCGATCGGCTGGTGGGAAGGCGACACCCTCGTCGTCGATACGACGAACTTCGGCGAAGAACCGGCCCTGGGTTCGGCGACGAAGGACCTGCACGTCGTGGAACGCTTCCAGCGCCTGCCGGATGGCAACCTGCTCTACGGCTTCACGGTCGAGGATCCGAATGTCTGGGAGACGGCCTGGACCGGTGAGTACGTGTGGCGGTCGACGCCCAACAAGGTCTTCGAGTACGCCTGCCACGAGGGGAACTACGCGCTCGGCAACGTGATGCGCGGCGCCCGCTTGCTGGAGGCTGACGCGATCGCCTCGGCGGGCGGAGGAGAGTAGTCGATCGGCTGTAGCCCTTCTTCCGGGCGGCGCCGGTGGCCGCTGTGCCTGAGTCTGCTGCTTCTGGCGTCGGCGCCGGTCATCCGCGCCGCTGGGCAGCCGCCGAACGTCGTCGTCTTCGTCGCCGACGACGCCGGCTGGTCGGACTTCGGCGCCTACGGCAACCCGGTCGTGCGGACGCCGAACCTGGACGCGCTGGCGGCGTCCGGCGTGGTGTTCGAGAACGCGTTCCTGACCACGGCGTCCTGCAGTCCGTCGCGGATCAGCATCCTCTCGGGCCGGTATCCGCACGCCACCGGTGCCGAGGACCTGCACAGCCCGCTGCCCGAAGACGTTGAGCTGCTGCCGAGCCTCCTGGGCCGCGAGGGCTACTTCACCGGGCATATGCGGAAGACGCACTACGGTCCGGCGGGCGAGCGGCAGTTCGACTGGTTCTCGGAGGAGACCTGGGAAGGCCTGCCCGACTTCCTGGACCAGGCGGGCGAGCGGCCGTTCTTCCTCTGGGTGGGCTTTCGGGACCCGCATCGGCCGTACGCGGCCGGCGCCATAGACCCTCCGCACGATCCGGCGGAAGTCTCCGTGCCCCCCTTCCTGGTGGACGACGCCGCGACCCGGGAAGACCTGGCCCTGTACTACGACGAGATTGCGCGCATGGACGGCGAAATCGGCCGAATGCTGGCCGAGCTGGATCGCCGCGAACTCCGTGAGAACACGCTGGTCGTTTTCCTGAGCGACAACGGCGCGCCGTTTCCCCGAGCCAAGGCGACGGCGTACGACGCCGGCATCCGCACGCCGCTCATCGTCTCGTGGCCCGGCGTGACGCCCGCGGGGGTTCGGTACGCGGGGTTGGCCAGCATGGTCGATCTCGCTCCGACGCTGCTCGAGGCAGCCGGCGCGGAGAAACCGGCGAGCTACCACGGTACGAGCTTCGCCGCCGCCCTGACCGACCAGACCGTGCCCGGTCGCGAGTACGTGTTCGCGGAGCGCAACTGGCACAACTGCGACGAGCACATCCGAACGGTGCGGGGCGTGCGCTACAAGCTGATCCGCAACGCCTACACGGAACTGTCGCTATGCACTCCGGCCGACGCCTCGCGCAGCGCATCCTGGTACAGCCTGACCGCGCGCCGCGAGGCGGGGACCTTGACGCCGGGTCAGACGCGCCTGTTCGAGGCCCCGCGGCCGGTGATCGAGGTCTACGATCTGGAGGCCGATCCCCACGAACTGGTGAACCTGGCCGGCCGACCGGAAGTGGAGCAGATTGCCCGGCAGTTGAGTCGGGTGCTTGACGAGTGGATCGAACGAACGGAGGACTTCCCACCAAGTCGGAGGCGGAGGGCGGACAATACCGACCGGATCACGGGCGTGAAGTTCTCGCAGGAGATCCCTCCGCTGGAGCCGTAGCGGGTTCGTTTGACGGATTCCGCCTACGGCGGATGCCGGCCAGCACCCTGGTGGCGCGTCCCCGCGCCACCAGCGTCCCAGTCTGTGCGCCCGTCATCGGGCGTACAGATGGCAGGCCGGCGCACCGACAGTCGGGCTACACCTCGACTACTGACCAAGCACCGGGAGCACGATCCGCGAGGGATACTCCGCCGAGTGGTGGACCGCGTTCCGGGCCACCCGCCACTCGCTCTCGTCGTAGTTGTTGCCGCCGGTGTTGAGATTCCGGTCGTAGCGCGGGAAGTTGCTGCTCGAGACCTCGATCCGCAGGCGGTGTCCGGCGCCGAAGACGTTGGCGGTCGCGAGCGGCCCGAGCCTCACTTCGTAGACCTCCCCGGCTTCCATGCGGACGTCGCGGTCGAAGCCCTCGCGGTAGCGCATGCGCAGTATCGTGTCGTCGAGGTTGAAGGCGCGGCCGTCGGGGTGGACGTCGACCAGCTTGACCGTGAAATCGGTATCGGCCGCGTCGGAGGAGACGTGGAGGATCACGTCGATCGATCCGACGACGGTCAGCGGCTCGGGGAACGGCTCGGTCGCGTAGACGAGCACGTCGGCGCGCGCCTCGATTCCGCGCTGATCGAAGGAGCCGGGCTCGTGTTCGCCCATGCAGCAGAAGGCGCCGCCGTGGGTCGGCACCGGCGAGCCCGGGTCGTAGACGAAGCGGTCGGCGTCGTCCCCGCCGTCGCCGGCGTCCGCCGTCAACCTGCCGTCACCTGCGGCGCTGTTCGCGTTGCCGTCGCTGTCGAGGTAGAGGGTCATCGGTTCGACGCCGGCAGGCGGCCAGTTGTCGGCGTTTTGCCACCCGTCCTCGCCCATCAGGAAGTAACGCACCCTGGCGTAGCGGTCTTCGAAGCCGTTCGCCTCGGGCTTCGTGAAGCGATCGAGGAAGCTCCACAGCATCTCGTCGAAGCCGAAGTCCGTGTCGCCGAAGTTCCGCTCGCCGACGATCAGCGGGTTCGTCAGCCGGTACATGTTGCAGTGCAGGCTGGGCGCGATGACCATGTACTGGTGCTCGCGGACTTCTTCGTCGGCGTTGGCGCGAACGTGGCCGTAGAGCGCCAGGTTTGGCGATACGGACAGGTCGTACCAGGAGTTGGCCCACAGCGCCGGCACGCCGAACGGTTCGTCGTCGTGGTAGAGGCCGCCCTCGTACCAGCCGGGGTCGTCCGGAGTGCGCGCCGCGAACTCGCCGAAGATCCCCTTCGGTCCGCCGACGGACTCCATGATCGTCTGGATAGGGAGATGCCAGAGGGCCTGCTTCCAGTCGACCTGGGGCATCTGGGCGGCCAGATCGAAATAGGTCGCTAGCCGTTCCAGGTCCTCGCGGCTGGTTTCCGGCGGGAAGGTCGGGCGCTGGGTGTTCTGCTCGCCGAAGAGCCAGACCGCCATCGGAAGCTGGAGCGCGCCGCCGCGGTAGAAGTTCCCCTGCTCGTAAAACGGTCCCATGCGGCCGATGCCGGCGCCCTGACCCATCGGCACGGCGGCGGCGTGGCCCGGGTGGCGCATCGCGGCGAGCCCCATCTGCCACTCCGCGGTCGACGAGCAGCCGAGTGTGGCGACCTTGCCGTTTGACCACGGCTGGTCGGTGATCCAGGTCAGCGCGTCGTAGCCGTCGGTACGGGGCCTGCCGAGGATCTCCCAGTCGCCCTCCGAGAAGAACTTGCCGCGCTCGTTCTGGACGACGAAGGCGTAGCCGCGCTCCACCGCGTCGAGGCCGAACTTGAGCAGCGCACTCGGCCGCTCAAGGTTCGGTCCGGGTAGCGGGCTGAAGTTGTACGGCGTGCGCCAGAAGATCGCCGGCACCGGCCCCTGCGCATCGCGCGGCCGGTAGATTTCGGTGGCGAGGCGGACGCCGTCGCGCATCGGTACCATGACCATCCGATCCACTTCGGCCAGACGGTGGAGGTCGGCCCGGCGAACCGGGTCCGGCGTGCGGTGGATCTGGCTGAGGACCGGGGAAGCGACCAAGGCGAGTGAGGCGGCGACTGTCAGCAGCGTGACGACCGTTCGAATGTGGCGCATATGAGGTTCTCCTGGAGGGCTACCCTGGTTCTTGCGCTGGGCATTCTGCCAGTTGCTGTCGCTTCGGAGCCGGCGGTTGGCGAGTTCAGGCGCGTCGCCGTGCTGGTGGCGGATGCGGATGACGAGCGGGTCGCCATGGTGGGCGAGGCGGTTTCGTTCTGGAACGAGGCGGTCTCGGATCTGGGACTGGCCCGGCCCTTCTCGGAGCCGGGACACCAGGTTCCGCCGGAAGGACTGCGGCCGTTCGAGAACTACGCCCACCAGCTCTCGCAGCTTGCCGGCCGCCTGCACTCTTCCGGTCCGGGTCCGGCGCCGCCGGAAGCGCTCTTCCGGGTCGACGCGGAGGTCGTCGTGCTGCTCTCGGCCCAGAACCTCATGCCGTTCGCCTGGCCCTACGGCGACGATGGCCGCTACTTCGTCGCCATTCCTTCCGGCGACGCGCGCGACAACGTCGTGCGCAACGTGATCGCACACGAGCTCGGGCATGTCCTTGGCCTGAAGCACACTCGCGAGCCGGGCGTTCTGATGTGCCAGCCCTGCGACACCTCGGCCCGCCACGGCGACCAACCGCGATTCCTGCCGCTGACCGACCTCGATCGGGAGCGGCTACGCTTCTTCCTGGGAGGAACCGAACCATGACGTCTGCCTGGACGCGGAGACGCTTCATCGCCACCGCGGCCGCCGCGGCCGCCGGAACCGGAATCAGCCGTTCGCCGGCGCTTTCCGAAGACGGCTGGCGCGCAGGGCCGCTTCAGCACCTCATTCCGGCGGCCAACCACGACCGGGTGGCGCTCAAGTGTTCGTTTGCAGAATCCCTCGACTTCGTTCCTGTACTGCGCATCGGCGGGCGCCTGGTCGCGGGCCGCAGCACGGACACGGAGAGACGCTTCTACTCCTTCGACGCGCCCGGCCTGGAACCGGACACGGAGTACCCGCTGCAGTTGCTCGGTGGCGGAGAGGCGTTGTGCGACCCATGGCCACTCCGCACCTTCCCGCTGCCCTCGACCCAGCCCGAGTCGGTCCGGTTCCTCGCCTACACCTGCGCCGGCGGCCACGCCGAGTCGGGCTTCTTCCTGCCGCTGGCGGTTCGCCGCCGGCTCCTGCGCAGGGCCCTCTCCTTCCGTCCGCGGGCGTTGATCGCGATCGGCGACCATGTCTACTGGGACCAGCGTACGGTGCTCTACAACCGCGGCGAGGAGCGGGGGAGGCGTTCCCGCGAGTTCTACGAACGGATCGGCTGGCTGGATCTGAGCCTGCCCGCCCTCGGGACGAGGAACGAGACGTCGCTGAAGGCGGCGGTCGGGCCGCAGATCGCCGACCTGTACGGGGTCATGCTGCGGTCGACGCCTTCCTACTTCGTCAGCGATGACCACGACTACTACGAGAACGACGATGCCGATCCCCAGATGGTCACTCTGCCGCCCGACCGCTATCAGGTCGAGTTCGCGCGCTTCACCCGCAACGCCTACCTGCCGGAGTTCCTGCCCGATGTGGAACGTCCGCTGGCAATGTCCGGCACCGGGGCAGGCGACCGGGAGCCAGGGATCTCCGAGGCCTTCGGCACGTTCCGCTATGGCCAGCTGGCCGAAGTCCTGATCTACGACTGCGCCCGCTACCTGTCGCTCAAGGGCGTCCACGCCGGCCTGGTGCCGCCCGAGACGGAGCACTGGCTGCACCAGCGCACACAGGACCAGTCGGTGTCGCAGGTGTTCCACGTTCCTTCCCACCCGTTCGGCTGGTCGGCGGGAAAGTGGCGCGAGTGGTACCCGGACGTCGCCGACCTCGACGACGGCGGCGCCACCGTGTCGCGCATCGGCGACTTCGCGGGCAGCAACTTCAGGCTGACGACGGAGCGGGAGAAGTATTTCTGGCAGGAGGGCTGGTGGAGGCAGCATCAACGTCTGCTGGAGTCGCTGACGTCCCAGCCGCAACGGGCCGGCATCGTTCTCTCGGGCGACCTGCACGCGATCGGCCACTCCGTCCTCGAACGAAGCGGCAGCATGGATCTTTCGACAAACCCGGTCCATGCCGTGCTGACCGGTCCGCTGGGCACGCTGACCGGCTGGCCTTCGGCGGCGCGGGGAACGCCGCCCCTGGCGGCCACCGCGGTGGAGCAGGACGTGCGCGGCGAGACCTTCGAGAAGAACGGCTTCGCGCTCTTCGACGTGACGCCGTCGGAAGTCACGGTACGGCTCTTCGCCTGGAAGACGGGCGAGCCGGAGTCCGCGATCGACGAGCTCGAGCCGTACCACACGGCTGTCATCCGGCGAGGCTGACCGGGTTGGTCGGCTACTGTTCCGCGGATGTCTGAATCCGCCAATCGGAAGCGGCGCAGGCGGGGAGGACGTGGCCCCGGCCTGTTCACCCGGTTCCTGAACGTCGTCGAGTTTCTCGGCAACCTGTTGCCGCACCCGGTGACGCTGTTCGCCGTGCTGGCGCTGCTCATCCTGCTGGTTTCGGGCATGGCGGAGATGCTCGACTGGCAGGTCGACGACCCGCGGCCTGCCGGTGTCGCGGGCCGGGCCGAGGACGGGATGATCCGCGCGGTCAGCCTGATGAACCCGGAGGGGATGCGGCGGATCGCCATGAACCTGGTGACGAACTTCACGGGGTTCGCGCCGCTGGGTACGGTGCTGGTCGCGCTGCTCGGCGTCGGTGTCGCGGAACGATCGGGTCTGCTCGGGGCCCTGCTCCGGGCCCTGGTTCTGGGCGCGCCCCGGAACCTGCTGACCGCGGTCGTCGTCTTCGCATCGGTTGTCTCCAACACCGCGTCGGAGATGGGCTACGTCGTGTTGATCCCACTGGCGGCGGTCGTGTTCCGCGCGGTTGGCCGCCATCCGCTGGCCGGTCTGGCCGCGGCGTTTGCCGGCGTTTCGGGGGGCTACTCCGCGAACGTGCTGATCGGGACCGTCGACCCGTTGCTCGCCGGGATCACGACCGAGGCGGCGCGCATCATCGATCCGTCGTACGCGCCGGGCGCCATGAACGAGATCCCGGCGACCGCGAACTACCTCTTCATGCTCGTCAGCACCTTCATGATCACGGTGATCGGCACCCTGGTGACGACCCGGATCGTCGAGCCCAAGCTGGGCGTGTTCGATCCCGGCCGGGCGGCGGACGATCTGGAAGACCCGGAGGAGGGTCTGAAGACGCTCTCGAAGGAGGAGAAGCGGGGGCTGAAGCTGGCGGGCCTGACCGTGCTCGTCATGCTCGGCGGGCTGGCTCTGCTGGCCCTGCCTGAGAACGGCTGGTTCCGCGATCCGGCGGCGAACGCGCTCCTGATCGACGACCTCCGGCCGATGCTCCGCAGCGTGGTGTCCCTGATCTTCGTCTTCTTCATCGTGCCGTCGATCGTCTACGGCCGCACCACGGGTTCGCTCAGGAACGACCGCGACGTGATCGACGGCATGGGCCGCTCGATGAGTTCGCTCGGGCCCTACCTGGTGCTCGTCTTCTTCGCGGCCCAGTTCGTCTCCTTCTTCAACTGGACCAACCTGGGGACGATCACGGCGGTCGTGGGCGCTGATCTGCTGACCCGGTTCGACCTGACCGGGCCGATCGTGTTCATCCCGTTCATCCTGATGTGCTGCTTCGTCAACCTGATGCTCGGCAGCGCCTCCGCCCAGTGGGCGGTGACGGCCCCGATCTTCGTGCCGATGCTGATGACGGTCGGCTACAGCCCGGAGGTCATCCAGGCCGCCTACCGGATCGGCGACTCGACGACGAACATCATCACGCCGATGATGAGCTACTTCGGCCTCATCCTGGCGGTGGCGATGCGGTACGACCGGAAGCTGGGAATCGGCACCCTGATCGCGACGATGATCCCGTACTCGATCTCCTATCTGATCGGTTGGGTGACGCTGTTCTACGTCTGGGTGTTCGCGCTGGGCCTGCCGGTCGGTCCGGGATCGCCGACCTACTACACGCCCTGAGCCGGCAGCCGCTCCGCT
The DNA here is from genome assembly GCA_028877275.1 of Acidobacteriota bacterium. Lineage (GTDB taxonomy): Bacteria > Acidobacteriota > Thermoanaerobaculia > Multivoradales > Multivoraceae > Multivorans. Next base: position 13,564 of record JAPPFP010000008.1, on the reverse strand, counting down.
GGCGGCCGCTCAACGGCACGCTGTCAAGGTCCTGTTACCATGACCCGTTCCGCCCCGGCGCGAGTCGGCGCGGAGGAGGGGAGATCGCCTATGGCCAGACCTGGTCCGACCACTTTCGCGAAACGTCAACGAGAGATGCGCAAGCGCCAGAGGCGCCAGGAGAAGCTGGAACGGCGCGCGCAGCGGAAGATCGAGAAGGAGCAGGCGGCCCTGGAGGCGCCCGAGAACACGACCGGCGAGGACCCGGACATCGCGGGGATCGTCCCGGGTCCGCAGCCGCTTCCCGACTGGGACGACTGACCCCCGCCGCCTACTGGCCGCCGCCGGACGCCGTGGCTTCGGCCTCCTCGGCGCGGGCGCCGGAAAGGATGTTGTACAGGCCGTAGTTGCCTTCGTGGCAGGCGTACTCGTACAGCGGAACGTCGCCCTTCTTCATGAGCAGGCGGGCAGTGAAAGGCCGCGTGTACGTCGCCGGGTCGTTCACCGTGTACTCGTACAGGAGCGTGTCCTCGGCGACGCGCCGGAACTTCTCGGTGACGTGCATCTCGTAGGCGTTGCCGACGGAACTGAACACGTTGCCGCTGAAGCTCGACACCAGGTCGCTGAAGTTCTTCGTCTCGACGACCAGGGTGTTGCCTTCCCAGTAGCCGCGCGAGTCGCCCATCCATTGCCGCACCGAGTCGGGAAGGTGAGGACGCCCGTCGAGCGGCACGATCCGGGTGTCGTGGACCATCTCGTTCAGGATCGCCACGTGGTGGGCGGACTGGAAGATCTGGATGTTCTGGTTGTAGCCGCCCGGCGTGATCGGCGGCCCCACGTTGAAGCCGAGGATGCAGCGCTCGGCCAGACCGCGGTCCTCGTAGCTGTCGAGGCCGATGCCGCCGACCCGGAGCCGTACCGGGCGGTCGATCGGCTTTTCGTCGCCGGGCGTCTTTCGCTCGATGCCGGGATGCATCCCCGGCAGCCGGCCGTCCGGCGGATCGACGATCAGCGACGTGCGCAGGTCCTCAACGACGGTGGCCCCCCGGTCGAACCAGAAGTTGTTGTAGCCGCCGACCTCGCCGCCAGCCTCGAGCCTTCTCTCCTCGGGATCGCTGGGCAGATCGGCGACGCGCGCGCGTTCCACGGCGGCCGCCTCGATCTCGGCGGCCCTTGCCTCGTCGATCACGGCTTCCTGGTCCGTTGGCCGCTGCAGCGGCGTCAGGGTGCGGAAGTCCCAAACGCCGGAGATGTCGGGCTTGCCGCCGGCTGCAAGCGGCGGCGTCCAGCCGGAGGCTTCCTGTGCCGGCAGAGCGGCCGGCAACGCGGTGATCGTCAGCGCCGCGGCGAGCGCTGGAATCCAAAGGAAACGGAGGCGAGCGTTTGAGTGGCGACGCATGTCGTCCCTCCTCGTTTGTGTCGAACCCTGCCGCGAAGTCTAGCTATCCCCCGGCAGCTTCCGCCGTCTCGGCCGGAGCACTGAACAACCGCTCGACGTGCGCTTCCGGCAGTGGCTGCGTCAGCTTGGACACGACATAGGTTCCGGCGATTGAAACGACCTCGCCGACCACCGCGCAGGAGTACGGATTGATCTGGTAGTGCGCGAGCCACTGCGCGATGCCGGACAGGGGGCCGAGCGAGCCCGGATCGACGATCATCCAGGGCAGGCCGCTGCGCAGCAGGACGAACGTGAGCATCCCGCTGACGAGACCGGTGTAGGCGCCGGCCAGGGTAACGCCGCGCCACAGCCCGCCGACCACCAGGGGACCGGCGAAGGCCGCCATCATGCCGCCGGTGCCGACCCAGACGAGCAGGGCGATGTTCATGTCCTGCATCGCCCAGGCCATCCAGGTGCAGAGGATCAGCACGATCACCGTGCTCCAGCGGCTGATCACCAGCACCTTGCGGTCGACTTCCTTGTCGCTCAGGTGAGGTGAGTACTTGGGGACGATCGAGCGGCGATAGATGTCGTTGGCGACGATCTGGGACGACGACACGACGAGCCCGTCCGCCGTCGACATGATCGCGGCCAGGATGCCGACACCGATCAGGGCGGCGAGCCAGGTCGGGAACAGCTCGATGAACAGCGCGGGGAGCGCCTCGTTCGGGTTGCGGCCGGCCGCGAGCAGTTCGGGGCCCAGAACGCCGCGGGCCAGGATGCCGCCCAGTCCCAGCATGCCCATCGTCAGACCGACGGCGAAGGCGAGCTTGACGAAGCGCATCCGGTCGCCGTCGTTCTTGAGCGCCCACACCTTGTTGCCGATGTGGGGCAGCATGCCGAGCGGAATGTGCGCGAACAGGACGCAGGCGATGGCCCACCAGGAGTCGTAGAGCGAGTTAGACGTGTTGAGTGGCCCGACCAGGTGCTCGTCCTGCACGCGCAGGTTGCTGACCATGCCCGAGAGGCCGCCGTCCATGCCGGAGGCGAACAGGAACATGATGATGACGACGACCGCGACGCCCAGCATCATCATTCCCTGGATGCCGTCGGTGAGGATGTCCGCGTGGGCGCCGCCCAGGACGACGTAGACGAGCAGCACGCCGGAAGTGATGATCAGAGCCGTCATCGGCTCGAGTCCGAGCATGATCTCGAACATGACGAGGCCCGACACGAGCTGGCCCGCGATGTAGAAGAACAGGACCAGCGAGAAGATCGAGACCAGCAGGCGAACGCCGTCGCTCCGGTAACGATCGCCCAGGTACTCGGGGATCGAGCGGTTGCCGAACTTGTGGCCGGAGTTCGCGACCAGCCTGATCGTGATGAGGACCCCGAAGTAGACCCCCATCGGATAGAGGAACTTGCCCCAGACGCTTGCCATCCCGAACTGATAGCCGAGGCCGGGGCTGCCGAGGAAGGTGGCGCCGCTGGCGGTCGTGGCGGCGAACGCCAGGGCCAGGAAGTAGGGGCCGTAACTGCTCCGCGCGGTGGCGAAGTCATCCGCGTTGCTGATCCGCCGGCTGGCGATCCAGCCGAACGTGAGCATGCCGACGATGTAGAGGATGAGGAACATCCACGACCAGGCAAACAGACTCATCGACTACCTCCTCGACGGCTCAGGTGGTTCCTCCGGCCTCAGGCGCGCCCGCGGCGTGCCTCAGTCGACAATCGCTTCGTAGGCCAGGCGCTTGCTGGTGAGTCGCGCGGCTGCGGACGCCTGAAAGTCGCGGCTCTGGATCATGCCGACGACGACCAGGTCCTGCACCGGGTTGATGCCGAACCAGGTGCCGCCGATCCCGTACCACCAATACTCGCCCTTCGCGCGCTCATGATCGGTCGCCGGGTTCGGATCGGTGACGATCGAAAAGTCCAGGCCGAAGCGGTTTCCGCGGTAGAGCGGTCCCATGTCGGTGACGTTGGACGGCAGATGATCGGTGTGCATCAGCTTCACCGTCTCCGGCTTCAGGATGCGGACACCGTCGAGTTCGCCGCCGTTCGCCAGCATCTGCGCGAAGCGCATGTAGTCCGACGCGGTGCCGACGAGGCCGCCGCCGCCGGAGAGGAACTTCGGCTTCTCGAGGTACTGCCCGAACTCGACCTTTGCCAGCTTGCCTCCGTTCGACTGGTACATGTGCGAGAAGCGGTCCACCTTGCCGGGCTCCACCCAGAAGGCGGTGTCCTTCATGCCCAGGGGCCCGAAGAGGCGCTCGTTCAGGACCTCGTCGAGGGGCTTGCCGGCGAGCACCTCGAGCACGTAGCCCTGTACGTCGACGGCGACGCTGTAGTGCCACATCGAGCCGGGCTGCTGGCGGAGAGGGATCTTCGCCAGCTTGTCGATCATCTCCTCGAGGTTCTGGTTGAAGTCGATGATGCCCGCCTTCGTGTAGAGCGTGTCGACCTGGGACCGCGAGAACAGCCCGTAGGTCAGTCCGGCGGTGTGGCTCATCAGCTCCCGCATCGTCATCGGGTGGTCGGCGTCTTCGGTGATCGGGTTGCCGTCCGGGCCGTCCTCCTTCGCGACCTTGAGGTCGGCGAACTCGGGAATGAACTTCGACACCGGGTCGTCCAGCGTGAAGCGGCCTTCGTCGTAGTAGGTCATCAGCGCGACCCCGACGATCGGCTTGGTCATCGAGTAGATACGGAAGATCGTGTCCTTCTCGACCGGAAGACCGTTCTCGATGTCCCGCTTGCCGTAGGCGTCGAAGTGGACGACCTTGCCCTTGCGGGAGACCATCGTGACGACGCCGGCTAGCTGGCCGCCGTCGACCATGCCGTGCATGGCCTCGTTCAGCTTCTTGAGGCCGGCCGGATCCAAGCCGACGTCGGCCGGCTTGGCGTGCTGCAGTTCGGGCTCGGCGGCGAAAGCCGGCGCGAGGACGAAGGCCGCCAGCAGCAGGGCAGCGGCCGTGGCGAGCGGGGCGTACTGCCCCCGAGGACGCAATCGGATCACGCGTGGTTCCTCCTTACGGGGTTGAGCGGAGCGTCGGCGAGAGTACTACGGTTTGCCGAGGCGCAAGCCCGGAATGATGCAGGGGGTGGAGGCCTGGTACTCAGGGTATGACGGGTACCTGTTGGCCGCGATGGACTCTCCGAGCGGTATCGATCCGATGAAGATGGCGATCAGGCCAAGGCAGCCGAGACCGGTCCAGTGGATCCACTCACCCGAAGCCGCGACGGCGAACAGGTAGAACGCGCACCACATGCCCATCTCGCACAGGTAGTTCGGGTGGCGGCAGATGCGGAAGAGCCCGCGGTTCATGAACGGTTGCGGGACCTCTTCGCCGGCAGCGACCCGGCGCTTCTTGTCCTGCTGGAAGGCCCACATCTGCTCGTCGGCGACGGTTTCGCCAATCAGGAGCAGGAGAAACAGCCCTGCGGCCACGAAGTCGAGTCCGCCCAGCGCCGTGTCCCCGGCCTCCCAGGCCGCGTGGACCGGCGACGTGAACCACCAGATCAGCAGCATCTGGCCCGGCGAGATGAACGTTGCGTTCATGACCTGGATGGCGACCGGACCGAAGCGCTCCCTCACGGTGGCCCAGCGATAGTCCTCACCGCCCTTCCAGTAGCCCCCCTTGCGCGCGAAATTGAAGGTGAGGCGTAGCCCCCAGAGCAGCACGAGGAGGGTCATCACGTTGACGCGCGAAAACTCGAAGTCTGTGGAGAAGGCCACGATCAGGCAGTACACCGGCGGGCAGAGCGACCAGAGGCGGTCCACCCAGGAGTACTCGCGGGTGATGACCGAGGCGAGCCAGCACAGGATCGCCAGGATCACGCACAGGTCGAGCGCGGCGCCCATCGGCGTGCCGACGAGCGGGTGGGGGATGAAGTTGATGTCCGGCATCGGCTCGGTCTCCCGGCCTCAGTCGCCCGATCCGGAGCCGGTAGAGCCCCTCGATGCGCCCTGTTCGATGGCCTCCCGCTCCAGCAGCCGCGCGCCCCGCATGATGTTGCCGAAGGCGTAGTTACCCTCGTGGCAGGCGTACTCGTAGAGCTTGTGCGAGGTCGCGGGCCACGGGTACTCGCCGCTCCAGGCGGTCTCGTAGGCGGGATCGTCGACCGTGAACTCGTAGCGCAGGTTGTCGGCGTCGATGCGGCTGAACCGCTCCGTCACCCGCATGTCGCGCGAACCCCGGGTGACCGAGCCGGGGATCTCCCGGAAGTTCTTCGTTTCGACGACGAGGGTGTCCCCTTCCCACCAGCCGATCGAGTCGCCGCTCCAGTTGCGGATCGTGTCGGGCAGGTGCTCGGAGTCGAGCCGGATGATCCGTACGTCGTGCATCCACTCGATCAGGATCATCACGTGAGTGTCCGTCTGCACGATCGTCTTCAGGTTGTTGTACATCCCGGGCATCGACGGAGGCCCGGAGGCGCCGCGAGTGAGGATGCAGCGCTCGGCCAGCGGCCGGAGTTCGTGATCGTCGTACGGGCCGACGGGAAGGTCCAGCCACCAGGCCGTGCCGGTGTTCTCGTGCCGGAAAGGAGCCAGCCGCTTGCTCCTCTCCTGCCCGAGCTCGCTGAGCGGCGGATAGCGGCCGTCCGGCGGGTCCGTGACGATCGACGTGCGGTACTTGCCGTCGAGCGTGAAGGCGCCCGTGCCGATGTCGACGAAGAAGGCGTTGTAGCCGCCGACCTTGCCCGCCGCGCCGGTGAACTCGGGGGCGTAGATGCCGGTGCCGCCCTTCGGAGGGGCCTCGCGGTTCGGGTCGCTCGGTGCGTGGTCCTTGTCGAAGTTCGTCGACCAGTGCTCGGCGAGCGCCGCGGCTTCGTCCGGCGTCAGCTCGAGCCGATCACCGAACCGGTCCGGCCGCTGAGCCGGCGTCAGGGTGGCGATGTCGTAGGTGCCCGAAAGGTCGGGACGACCGTCGTGCCGCCTCGGTATCTCCTCGGCCTCGGCGGCGGAGGCCGCGAACATCATGAGCGCGGCGGCCGCGGCGATCACCACCAGGGCTCCGATCGATACCAGGGCACTGCCCCAGACCCTCCAGAACGAAGACCTCCGTCGTCTGATCTGCATCTCGACCTCCCGTCTGATTGGCTGGGCGTGTCGGTCAGTCTAGCGTCCGCCGTGCGGGAAGCTGCGAAACGGCGCGATCTGTGACATCCTCCCCTCGCCATGGCGGAACCGAACTCTCGACTGACGTGGGCGCGCTGGATCGTTCTCGGCCTGATCGGCGCGGGCCTTCCCATAGCCGCCTGCCGTCGCTCCCTGTCCGGCCCGGTTGACGTACCGGTGCTGGCGGATGTCGTGACGATCGCCTTCTACGTCCTCGCCATGGTCTGCCTGGCCGTCTCGTTGGCCGCGTCGCTGCCCCGGTCGGGGTAGCCGCCTTTCCAGCGTCCGGACTGCCCCGAGCCGTTCGACGGCCGCTCGGGGTTGCCGTCTCTCGGGGCCCCGTTTCCCAGGCCCCCGCGTTTCTGACATTCTTGCTGTGCCCCATGGCAGACGAGCGAAGTAACGCCTCACCGTTGGTGCTCTGGGGCTGCAGCACGTCGCGGACGCTGCGCGCGCACTGGGCGCTCAACGAACTGGGGCTCGACTACGAGCACCGGCCGATCGGTCCGCGGACGGGCGAGACCCAGACGGAGGAGTTCACGAAGCTCAATCCGCGCCAGAAGATCCCGCTGCTCCAGGATGGAGAGCTGACGCTGGCCGAGAGCGCCGCGATCGTGAACTACCTGGCCGACACGTACGGCGAGCCGCACGGGTTGATGCCGGCCGCGGGAACGGAGGAGCGGGCGCGGTACGACCAGTGGGCGTTCTTCGTGATGATGGAGCTCGACGCCCACACGCTCTACGTGATCCGCAAGCACCGCGATCTCGCCTACCTCTACGGCGAGGCGCCGGCGGCGATCCGGACCGCGAGCGAGGGCTTCGCCAAGCAGTCGGCGGTGGCGGAACTCGAGTTCGCCGACGGGCGCGGGTTCCTGCTCGGCGACCGGTTCACGGGCGTCGACATCCTGCTGGGCAGTTGCCTGGACTGGGCGGTTGCCTACGGCGAGCCGATCGGTGAGCGGCTTGCGGCGTATCGCGATCGCCTGAACCTGCGCCCCGGCTACGTCCGGGCGGCGCAGGCGAATTTCTTCACCCGGCCCGAGTTGCTGCCGCCGTCGCTTCAGGGCGACGTGGCGTCCGCCGGGCCGTCCTGAGCGGTTGAGAGGATAGAGGAGGCCCCATCTCATGTCCCCGCTTGCCATCAAGATCATCGCCGGCCTGTCGATCTTCGGGATCGCCATCGTTGGCGGCATGATCCCCATCCTGGTCGCCAGGCAGCAGGCCAGCCGGCGGTACCTCTCCCTGGGCAACGCGCTCGCGGGCGGCATCTTCCTCGGTGTCGGGTTCGTCCACCTGCTGCCCGAAGCCGACGAGGCGCTACGGAACGTGGTCGACTATCCCCTGGCGCCCCTGCTCGCGGCGCTGGGCGTCGGTCTGCTGCTGTTGATCGACCGGGTCGTGCTCGAAGGCCGCAACTCGATGCTGGCCCGGGATGAGGAGCCGACGAGGCCGCCCTTCTACGCCTTCGTCCTGCTCATCGTGCTGTCCGTCCACTCGATCATCGCGGGGATGGCTCTTGGCCTTCAGCCGGAGGCCGCGGCCGTGCTGGTCGTGATGTTGGGCATCCTGTTTCACAAGGGGTCGGCCGCGTTCGCTCTGATCGTGACCGCCCACTCGGCGGGAAACCGGAAGCTGTGGCAGACGCTGTGGCTCTTCTCGGTCATGACGCCGCTCGGGATCGTGTTCGGCACCGTGGCGGGGCAGGTGTTCGAGGGGAGAACAGCCCTGATCTTCGAGGGGAGCTTCAACGCGATTGCCGCCGGCACCTTCATCTACGTGGCGGTGATGGACGTGCTGGACGCCGAGATGTCGAGGGAGCGGGACCGGATCGCCCACTACGTGCGGAGCTCGCTGATGGGCGAGGACGACGTTCCGATGCCCGAGCAGGACCGGGACCGGGGGCTCAAGTTCGCGCTGGTGATGATCGGCATCTCAACGATGGCGGTGATGGGCCTCTGGCACCAGCATTCCCACCTCGGCCATTCGCACGGTGACGACGGTCACGCGCACGCTCACGAGGTGCAGGAGCAGCACGAAGATCACGCGCATGACGAAGAGGGCGAGGACCATGACGACCATGATCATTGAGGATCACGGGTCAGTCGGGCCGGCCTGACGGCCGGCGCGCTCTTGAGCCGCCTGCGGCGGCAGCCGGCGGGGACGCCGGCGCACCCAGTGTGTGACGTCGGCGCCGGCGGACTACTGCCGGAAGCAGGTGCGCTGACCGTCCAGCGTGTCGACGTCGGAGCCGAGCTCGCCAGTGGCCTCGGCGCCGTTCTCGCTCAACAGGAAGGCCACCAGGTCGGCTGACGCCGCCGGGCCGATCGTTCCCTCCCGACCCTGGGGCATCGTCTCGCGGATCGACCGGTAGAGCCCGCTGGCTGCGCGGTTCTGCCAGTAGCTCGTGAAGCTGCGGCCGGCGAGCGCCGCGCCCTGGGTGCCGCCCCGCAGCGTCGGCCCGTGGCACTCGGCACACTCTTCCTGGTAGAGAGCGGCGCCGCGCTCGGCCTGCTCGGCCGAGAACGTGGCGCAGGGCGCCGACGCCTCGAGCAGGGGGGCGTCGATCATGATCATCGGCGGCGGCTCGGCGGCGGCCGCCGTGACGGTCGGCTGCTCGATCGGACCGCGCCCGGCGCTGTCGGACAGCTTGAAGGCGTAGAGCAGGTTGGCGCCTGAGCGTGCGTTGAGGTTGCCGAGGCGGTTGAAGAGGCCGCTCAACAGGTCGCCGCCGCCCGCGCTCACCGCGACGTACTGCTCGCCGTCCACCGCGAAGCTGACCGGGAAACCGCTGACCGGTCCGCCGAGCACCGTCTCCCAGAGGATGTCGCCGGTCTTCGCGTCGAAGGCCCGGAAGCGGCGGTTCGTGTTGCCGGCGAAGACGAGGCCGCCGCCGGTAGTCAACACGGACATGACGCCGGCCGGCTCCTCGAAACGCCAAAGGGACTCAGCCGTACGCGCGGAAACGGCGTCCAGACGCCCCACCGTCGTCTTGTTCGGCGCCAACCGCATGTTGAAGGCGATGCCGTAGCCTTGAGGCGGCCCCTCGCCGGTGCCGGTGATGGTCGGCGACATGCAGACGTCCTGGAGCGGCGCATAGACGGCCTCGGTCACCGGGCTGTAGGCCGCGGTCGGCCAGTCCTTGCCGCCGCTCGCGGCGGGGCAGACGACGCCGTACTCCTCGTCGCGGGCCTTCGGGATGACCTCTTCGTTGACCGTGACCGTGCCGGTGTGCGGGTCGATGTGGGTGATCACGTTCTGGAAGACGGTCTCCCGCGCCCACAGGAACTCGCCGGTCTCCCGGTCGAGGGTCCAGAAGATGGCGGTCTTGCCGGGGAAGCCGGTCATCACCCGCCGCCGCTCGCCGTGTTCGAGGGTCGGATTGATGGACCAGGCGGCCTCCTCGTCCGGCTCCATCTCCAGATCGACGAGGATGCGCTCGAAGGGGTGGTCGAGATCCCAGTTGTCCCGCGGCAGGTGCTGGAAGTACCACGCGAGTTCGCCGGTGTCGGCGCGGAGCGCGAGCGTGCTGTTCGAGTAGAGGAGCGACCCGGCGCCGCTGCCGCGCAGGACCTCCGGCGACGGCGCGGGCACCGAAGTGCCCCAGTAGACGAGGCCCAGGTCCGGGTCGTACGAGCCGACGTGCCAGGCGCCGACGTGGAAGCGGCGCTCGAGCGGCAGGCCGCCCCAGGTTTCGTCGCCCGGCTCGCCGGGCCGCGGGATCGTGTGGAAGCGCCACAGTTCCCGGCCGTCCTCCGCGTCGTGCGCCGTGAGGTAGCAGCCGCCGGCGACGGACATGTTGCAGGAGCGCCCGCTGATCACCTTGCCGTCGGCGATGATCGGACCGGAGGAATGGGCGATCCGGCTGTCGCCTACGCGGGTTTCCCACACCAGTTCGCCGGTGTTCGCGTCCAGGCGGATGATGAAGGCGTCCATCGTGGCGACGAAGAGGCCGTCTTGCCAGATCGCGATGTTGCGCGTGATCCGGCCCAGACCCTGGCCGAAGCGCCGCGCGGGGTCCGCGCCCTCGGGGTCCAGATAGTTGTGCTCGCGGCGGTACTCCCAGATCAGGTCGCCGGTGCGCGCGTCGAGAGCGTGGATCACATCCTCGGGCTGCGGCAGGTAGACGATGCCGCCGCGAACCAGTGGCGTCGCTTCGTTGGGTCCGTCTTCCATCGGCGCCGCCCAGGCGAAGTCGAGCTGTCCGACCGTTTCGGTGTTCACCGCGTCGAGCGCGCTGTACGCCCAGGCGGACAGGTTGCCGCGGAAGCTCAGCCAGTCGCCGTTCGGCGTGGCGGCGAGCTCGGCGTCGGTGACCGGCTCGATCAGCGGGCCGGACTGGGCGTGGGTGGCGTCGAAGGCCAGGAACGCCAGGAGCGCGGCAGCCGCTGCCGCGCTTCCCAATCGCACATCGCCCGGTACACGGTTGGCACTCATGTCATGCTCCCATTTGGCTTCCTACCCGAGCCCCAGCTCCTTCATCAGCTCCGCCTCGGTCACCCGCGGGCGGTCGTCGGCGAAGTCGTAGCGCTCGGGCTTGGCGTCGCTGTAGATGTGGCGGTCGAGCGCGAAGTCCGCGGCGTCATCGATCGCGTCGACGCTGACGATCAGCATGCCCTCCGGCTCCTGGGCGAGCCGCCAGAACAGGCTCGATCCGCACTTGGAGCAGAAGCCGCGCTGAGCCCACGGGGTGCCCTGATACCAGGTCAGGCCTTCGTCGTTCAGCCACTCCGTGTTGGGTTCGGGACAGTGGACGGACATCAGCGGTCCGCCGGACCATCGTCGGCACAGGCCGCAGTGGCAGACGCTGTAGGTGCGCTCGGGCACGTCGACCTCGAAGTGGACGGCGCCGCAGAGGCACTGGCCGCGCAATCGGTCGGCGGCGGTTTCGGACTCACTCATCGGTTTCTCCTGCTTGCCGCGGGGCGACCTGGAACGGCACCGACGCCATCTGGCGGTCCCAGAAAAGCGCCAGGCGGCCTCCCTCCGGCGTCACGTCGAGGAACTGCCAGGACAACTGCTCGAAGGACATGGGCAGCGGCTGGAGTGTCATGTCGGTGCGCAGCACATCCTTGTCAGGGGTGTAGCCGTAGGCGCCGAACAGCGCCGTCCGGTCGTGGTAGTCGTATCGCTCCTGCGCCGGCCACCTGGAGACGATGAGGATCCACCGTTCCGGGCCGAGCTGGATGAACATCGTGTACTCGCCCGGCTCGAGGCGGGTCTCGTCGATGACCAGCGGCAGCTCCGTGATCAACCGGGTCGTCAGGTTCGCGCCCGCCCGCCACACCGGGGCGCCGTCGTTGAGGAACGCGATGAAGTCGGGCGGACCGAAGATGTCCCGGCCGCGGCGCAACGGCCGCCCGTACCTGACTTCGATCCAGCCGCCGTTGACGTAGCCGGAGCGGGGGTCGAAGTACCCGCCGATCTGGGTCGCGGCGGCGCCCGCCGGGCTGGCCGGCCGGTCCTGGGCGGTGGCGATGCCTGTCCCCGTAAGCAGCTCGGCGCCCGCGACGATGAGCGCCGCGGACGCCGCGATTCCGAACCGGCTCAGAGCCACCGGGCCGGGGCTACTTGACGGCGTCGAGCGTGATCTCGAACGACTGGCCGGTGGGCGTCTCGATCGAGATGACGAACTTGTCGTCGGCGGGCCGGCTGTAGCCCAGCTTGGCCAGAACTGTTGCTCCTTCGCCCGTGTCCTCGAACTTGATCATCCTGTCCTTCGACTCGACGAGCTTCATCACCAGGAAGCCGTCGTAGCGAGGCTCCATGCCGGGGTTCCACTGCTTGAGGCGCAGCACCAGGGAGTCGTTCTCTTCCTCGATCGAGATCAACTCGATCATGTTGGTCGTGCCGTCGGGCGAGAAGCCGCGGACGCGGGCCACCATCGAGCCGTTCTTGGGGATGGCCCAGTTCTCTTCCAATTGCGGGCTGCTCCAGGTTCCGGTCATCCAGGCCAGGTCTTCGATCCTTGGGCCGTGATTGTCGGCGGCGGCGGCAGTCACGGAGAGGAGACTAGCGATCAGTAGAACGAAGAGCGTGCGGCGCATGGATGGTCCTCCAGGGAGTTGAGCCGCCGACCATAGCAGCCGGCGGCGCTACTCGGAGCCGCCGCCGCCGGTGGAGGCCGCCTCGCCCGCGAGGGCTTCCTCCTCGAGCAGCCGGGCACCGCGCAGGATGCCGCCGAGGGCGTAGTTGCCTTCGTGGCAGGCGTACTCGAAGACCTTGTTGGGGCTGGCCGGCCAGGGGTACTCGCCGCTCCAGGGCTCGGTCCAGGTGTTCGGGTCGTCGACGGTGAAGCCGTAGAGGATGGTGTCCTCGTCGATGCGGCTGAAGCGCTCGGTGATCACCATCTCCTTCGAGCCCTGCGTGAAGCTGTAGTCGTCGCCGAAGTTCTTCGTCGTGACCACCAGGGTGTCGCCCTCCCAGCGGCCCACCGACTCGCCGAGCCAGCTCTCGACGTTGTCGTCGTGCTCGGAGTCGATGCGGATGACCCTCGCGTCGTGGTTCATCTCGACCAGGATCATCACGTGGGTGTCGGTCTGCACGATCCGCTTCATGTTGTTGTACATGACGGGCAGCGCCGGCGGTCCGGCGGTGGAACCGAAGCCCAGCAGGCAGCGCTCGGCGTGCGGGCGGAGCTCCGGATCGTCGTAGGGGCCGGACTCGCGGTCGATCCACCAGGCGGTGCCGGTGTTCTCGTGGCGGAAGGCCGCCCCCGCGGCGTAGCGCTGCTTCGCCGCGTCGGTGAGCCCCGGCATCCGGCCGTTCGCGGGCTCCGTGATGATCGAGGTGCGGTACTCGCCATCGAGCTGGAAGTTGCCGTCGCCGATGTCGACGTAGAAGGCGTTGTAGCCGCCGACCTTGCCCGCGGCTCCCGTGAACTCGGGCGCGTAGATGCCGGTGCCGCCCTCCGGCGGCGCCTCGCGATTCGGGTCGCTCGGCGCGTAGTCCTTCTCGAAGTTCCGCCGCCAGTGGTCGGCGATCGCCTGCGCCTGTTCGGGAGTCAGGGTCAGGTTGTCGCCGTACTGCTCGGGCCGCTGCAAGGGCGTCAGGGTGGCGATGTCGTAGGTGCCGGAGAGGTCGGGCTTGCCGTCGTG
>JAPPFP010000006.1 GCA_028877275.1 Acidobacteriota bacterium | reverse complement strand
GCCTCCGATAACGTGTAGCGAACCCTCATAAGTGACCGTACTTACTGGAGGAAACTGCCATGTCTCGACTCTCTCTCGCACTCTTTGGACTTCATGGGCTATCGCCCGAGATGGGCTCACTGCACTCCACTCGCTCCGGTTAGCTGGTGATGGCTGTAGGGACATGGGGAGTCGCTCGCTCCGAGCCACCAGGGGGCGGACCCCCAAGCCCCTGGGGCGGGCTGGAGGTCGTTGCCGAGTCATCTCTCAAGCCCCTGACGGAACTGACGGCGGCACCCGGGACACGACGGCTGAGGGCGCTGAGGGAGGCCGCGGCCGTCAATCGACCGGCAACGACCTACGGCCCGGCCCTAGCGCTTCGCCCGCTTGCCGAACATGATCCCCGCCACGCGGCGGATCTGGATCTCCTCCGATCCCTCGGTGATCCGGTATCGCCGGTGGTGGCGGTAGATGTGCTCGAAGGGCATGTGCCGGGTGTAGCCGATGCCGCCGTGGGTCTGGATGGCCCGGTCGGCGGCGTTGCACACCAGCCGGTTCGCCCGGTAGTTGCACATCGAGACCTTGTCGGTGACTTCCATGTGGTGCTGCTGGTCGAGTTCCCAGGCGGTCTTGTAGACGAGGTTGCGGACCATCTCGCATTCGGTCTGGAGTTCGGCGAGCGGGAACTGGATCGCCTGGTTGAGCCATAGCGGCTTGCCGAAGACGATCCGCTCGCGCGCGTACCTGACGCTCTCGTTGATGCAGAACTGCGCCGCGCCGACACCCGACGCGGCTTGGCGGATCCGGTTCTCGTGGACGAACGTCTGCGCCAGGGCCAGGCCGCGGCCCTCCTCGCCCAGGATCGCCTCGTTCGGCACCCGCACGTCGGTCAAGGACACCTCGGCGTGGTCGGTTGGCATGTTGAAGGTCCACCACATGAAGGGGACCTCGAAGCCCGGCGAGTCGGTCGGCACGATGAAGCAGGTGACGCCGTCCGCCTTCCCCGGATCGCCCGACGTACGGGCGAAGATCAGGTCGTGGGTGGCCGCGTGCAGGCCCGAGTTGAACCGCTTGGCGCCGTTGATCACCCAGTCGTCGCCATCCCGGACCCCGGACGTCTCGAGCCAGGTCGCATCGGAGCCGTGGTCCGGCTCGGTCAGGCCGAAGCCCATCCTCACCGCGCCGGTCATCATCCCCTCCATGAACCGCGCCTTCTGGGCCGGCGTCCCGAAGCGGTGCATCATGATGACCGTCGGGAAGTTGCCGACGATCGAGGACTCGTTCTGCAGGTCGTTGTGAAGCCCCAGGCCCTTGGCCGCCAGGTGCTCCCGGATCACCGCCATCGCCAGGTTCGAGCCGTCCTGGCCGCCCAGCTCCTTCGGCAGACCGAACCGGAGGTGGCCGGCGGCGTCGGCGCGACGCTTCATCTCGCGCAGCAGCGCCTCCCACTCGGGCCGCGGCTTGCCGTCGTTCTCGAAGTCCGTGCGCGCCCACTCGCGACGCTGGTCGAAGAAGCGGAT
Source organism: Acidobacteriota bacterium (assembly GCA_028877275.1). Lineage (GTDB taxonomy): Bacteria > Acidobacteriota > Thermoanaerobaculia > Multivoradales > Multivoraceae > Multivorans. The sequence continues at coordinate 798,396 of JAPPFP010000006.1, read as the reverse complement.
GTTGTCGTCCTGCTGCTCGAGCGGCCTGATCTCGCGCTCGATGAAGTCGTCGAGTTCGGCCAGCTTGTCGCGAATGTCCTGGGGGATCTCGAAGTCCATGGTTCTCCCGTTACCCGGCTGCCAGGTAGGCGTCGATGATCTCGCCCAGCCGTTCCGGCGCGTCGAAGTGGACCATGTGGCCCGCCTCCGGAATCTCGACGTGATGCACGTTGCGGAAAAGGCGCACCCGGCGCTCGATCTCGTCCGGTGCAGCGGGGGTGTCGTGGTCGATGCCGCCGCGGCCCCGGTAGAAGTCGGCGGACCGGCCACCGGTGACGACGAGCACCGGACAGGAAACCCACGGCCAGCGCTCTTCGGATAGTCGGCTCGACATCGTCAGCCCCGTCGTCTCGACCTGCGGATCCCACTTCCACTGCAGGCCGCCGTACGGGTGCTCGGTCGTGCCGATCTCCACCAGGTGCCGCGCCAGACCATGGTCGAGGCCCGGATGGAACCGGCAGTAGAGCCGCCAGGCGTCGTCCAGGTCCATCATCGGCCGCTTGTGGCCGCCGGGCCGCAGCAGGCTGGTGTGGCCGTTCTGGAGGCGAAGCTGGCGATTCTCCACGGGCATGTCGCTCTCTCGGAACGGCGCGCCGACGCCGTCGACGTTGACGATCACGCCTGGCACGTCGCTGAACACGGCGGCGTAGTGGCTGACGATCTGGCCCCCCAGGCTATGGCCGACCAGCACCGGCCGCTCCAGTTGGAGCTGGAAGATGACCGCGTGAAGATCCGCGATGAAGTGCGGCATGGCGTAGACGCCGGGCTTGCCGCTGTCGCCGTGGCCACGCAGGTCGAACGAAACGACCCGGTAACGGTCCCGGAACCGGCTCGCCAGCGGCTCGAACGCCATCGCCAGGTCCTGCATCCCGTGCAGCAGGACGAGAGGCGGCGCACCCTCGTTGCCGTAGTCGTAGACCTGCAGTTCGATGCCGCCCGCACCGGGGAGCCGGAGACTCCCGGGCTTGGCTGAGTCTGTCGTCATGGTGCGCGCGAGGATACGCCAAGCCCGGCGGACGTCGCGGGCGGCGCCGGTTATCCTTGCCACTTCAAGACCACCGAGCCCCAAACGGAGACACGTAATGAAGAGAGTCCAGTGGATCGCAGTCGCGGCGGCCGTCCTGCTGCTTCCGGCGGCGGCGCCGGCGTCCGAAGAGTTGACCGCCGAGAAGGCGTTCGAGCGCCTCAAGGCCCTGGCCGGTACCTGGGAAGGATCGGCAAGCGGCGAGGGCGAGGAGGCCGCGGCCGAGGCCGACGCGACCGGCAAGGTCGTCCACGAGTTCGAGGTCACCGCGAGCGGCCACGTCCTGATGGAGCGCATGGGGCCGGACACGGAGTACGAGATGGTCAACATGTACCACCTCGACGGCTCCGACCTCGTCCTGACCCACTACTGCTCGAGCGGCAACCAGCCGCGGATGAAGTTCAACGCCGAGACCAGCGTTCCGAACCGCCTGGTCTTCGACTTCGACGGCGGCACGAACCTGGAGACCACGCCCAGCCACATCCACTCGGCCGAGATCCGGCTCGACGGCAGGGACCGGCTCGACAGCGCCTGGATGGCGCACGAAGGGAACGAGGAAGCCGGCACGATGACCTTCCATCTCAAGCGGCAGTAACAGTCCAACCGAAGGTGCCCGACCGATGAACGAGCCCCAGAACGGCAACGGCAACAACGGCCTCTACGGCGCCCACGGCCGCGCCCTCGTCGTCGACCTCTCCACCGGCGAGCACCACGCGGAGGCGATCCCGGCCGACGTGTTCCGCCAGTATCTCGGCGGCTACGGCCTCGGTGCCTGGCTGATGTGGAAGCACTTCCCCGCCGGCGCCGGGGCAACCGCGCCCGAGGCATGCTTCGCGCTCGTCTCGGGCCTGCTCACGGGGCTCCGTACACCGTTCTCGGGCCGCATCCAGATCGTCGGCAAGTCGCCGCTCACCGGCACCTGGGCCGACTCGAACTCCGGCGGTAGCACCGCAATCCACCTTCGCCACGCCGGTTACGACGCACTGGTGGTCCGCGGCCGTGCCGCCCAGCCCTCGGTCCTCGTCGTGCGGGAGGACGGCATCCGGGTAGAGCCGGCCGGCGACCTCTGGGGCACCCAGATTCCGGAGGCGTTCGACGCGCTTCAGGAGCGCTACGGCATGAAGTTCCGCGTCGGCGTCTCGGCGATCGGTCCGGCGGGGGAAGGCGGAGCGCTCATCTCCTCCGTGATGAACGACCGCTACCACGCCTTCGGCCGCCAGGGCTTCGGCGCCGTCTTCGGCTCGAAGAACCTGAAGGCGGTGGTCGTCGACGGCGGCGAGAACACGGGCAACACGGTGCCGGTCCGTGACGAGAAACGCTTCCGGGCGCTCTGCGAGGACGTGAACCGGGAGTATCGGAGCGACATCAGCCTGCCGATGCGGCTCGTCGTCAAGATGGCGGCGCCCAGGAGGCGCCTCGGTTTCCTGTACCAGGCCTTCGCGAAGTTCGGGATCAAGATCGAGTCGCCGCAGCCGGCGATGCGGCAGATGTGGGCGGACCGGGGAACGACGGCCGCCGTGGCGCTGTCCGTCGAGAACGGCGACGCGCCGCTCAAGAACTGGACCGGCGTCGGCGCCCGCGACTTCCCGCTCGCGAAGAAGGGCTGGAAACTGGACGGCGCGGAAGTCGACAAGCTGATCACGAAGAAGCTGAGTTGCGGCGACTGCCCCGCGCCCTGCAAGGGGATCGTCGGCGTGAAGAAGCGCGGCCTGTCGGACGTGCGCCGCCCGGACTACGAGACGATCGTCGGCTTCGGCGCCAACATCCTGAACGACGACCTGGAACTCGTCACCGCCTGCCACGACGCCTGCAACCGGTACGGAATGGACGCGGTCAGTTCGAGCGCCACGATCGCCTGGGTGTGCGAGGCCGTCGAGCGCGGCGACATGACCGCCGACGACCTCGACGGAGTCGACATGCGCTGGGGCAACGGCGAGGGAGCGCTCGCGCTCACCGTCAAGATGGGCGAAGGCGCGGGTTGCGGAAAGTGGCTCCGCCACGGCCTCGCCTCCGCGTCCCGCCACATCGGCCGCGGCACCGACGCCTACGCGGTCCACGTCGGCGGCCAGGAACCGGCGTACCACGACCCGCGCTTCACCTCGCTGATGGGCGTCACCTACATAGCCGACCCGACACCGGGCCGCCACACGGCCGGTTCCGCGTCCTGGAACGAGACCTTCGGCGCCGCCTTCCCGCTGCCCGAGGCGGTCGACCGGGACGAGGTGACGATCGCCTGGAAGGGCACGAAGAACAAGGGCGTCGCGCAGGCGCACTACAGCAACGCCCACCAGACGCTGAACGGACTGGGGCTCTGCATGTTCACCGGCCTGACCGGGGCTTTGCCCTGGGTCGACATGGTCAACGCCCTGACCGGATGGGACGTGGACCAGAAGGAGCTGCTGCTCTGCGGCGAGCGGATCCAGAACCTCAGGAACGCCTTCAACGTCCGCGAGGGCGTGGTACCCGCGGACTTCAAGCCGCACGCGCGGATGATGGGCCAGGGCGACGGCCTGCTCGATGCCGGGCCGCTGGCCGGCGTTCAGGCGCCGCTCGAGCAGTTGAAGCGGGACTACTACCGGGCGATGTCCTGGGACCCCGAAAGCGGCCGGCTCAGCCGGACGCGGGCCGAGCAACTCGGCATGGACGACCTGCTGGAGGCGCACCTGGCCTGATCGAGGCCGGTCCTCTGCCTCGATGGGCCTGCTGCGCCGTCTGACTCGCACCCGCACGGAGCCGAAGATCCAGGTCCGGGTGCTGATCCGGGGCCGTATCGGCGCCGGCTGGCATGACATCGACCGCACCTTCCGGCTAGCACCCGGCGCCACCCTGGCGGAGCTGCTGCCCCTCGCGGACCGGGCGGGCGTCCCCCTGACCTCGGTCATCGCGGACTCTCCCCACCTGCGCGACACGCTGATGATCAACGGCGATCGCTGCCCGCTCGAGAGTCACCGCGACCGGCGGCTCGAGGACGGCGACGAGATCTACCTTCTCGCTCCGGTCGCCGGCGGCAGCGGCGATGCCTGGGCGCCGGACAGCTTCGAGGCGCGGCTGGAACGGGTACTCCGGCGGGAGATCGACGGCTGCAAGCGCCTGACCGCCATCGAGCGGCTCTCGGGCGGCGCCAGCCAGGAAACCTACCGGCTCGAGGTCGAGGCGCCCGGAGGCCCTCGCCCGCTCGCGCTCCGGCGATCGCCGGGCGGCAAGGGAGAGGAAGCCAAGGCCGTTGAGCGCAGCGCGCCGGGCCTGCGCATCGAGGCGAAGCTGATGCAGGTCGGCCTCGAGAACGGCATCCCCGGGCCCCAGGTGTTCTACGTGCTGGAGCCCGCCGACCGGCTCGGGGCGGGCTTCGTCATGGAGTGGCTCGACGGCATCGCCCTGGGCGCGCGGATCGTGCGCTCTCCCGACCTCGCCGGTACGCGACCGAAACTGGCCCGGCAATGCGGCGAGATCCTGGGCCGGATGCACACGATCGACCTGGAAGGCCACGGCCTCGACCGTGACCTGGCGAGGCTCAGCGCGGTCGACTTCATCGAGCAGACCCGCGGCCGCTACGAGGCCCTCGACACGCCGCAGCCGATGATCGACTTCACCGCGCGCTGGCTGACGGAGAACGTGCCGGATTCGCCGGAGCGCACCCTGGTCCACAACGACTTCCGTAACGGCAACCTGATGGTCGACAAGACGGGTGTCATCGCGGTGCTCGACTGGGAGATCGCCCACATCGGCGACCCGATGCGGGACCTGGGCTGGATCTGCACGAACTCCTGGCGCTACGGCGCCGGACCCGAGCTTCCGGTCGGCGGCTTCGGCACGTACGAGGACCTGTTCGCCGGCTACGAGGCGACCAGCGGCAAGGCGGTCGACCTGAAGCGCGTACAGTACTGGGAGGTGTTCGGCTCCTTCTGGTGGGCCGTCTCCACCCTCGGCATAACCCAGCACTACCGCACGGGACTGGACCCCTCGGTCGAGCGCGTGACGATCGGACGCCGCACGACGGAGTGTCAGGTCGACTGCGTGAATCTTCTGATCCCCGGCCCGGTCGAGCTGGTCGGAGCGCCCGAACAGCTCCCGGACCCCGACATGCCCCGGCTCGAGGAACTGGTCGGCGCGACCCGGGACTTCCTGCACGGTCAGGTGCGGGAGGAGACGACCGGACGAACCCGCTTTCACGCCCTGGTCGCCCGCAACGCGCTCGACATCGTCCATCGCGACCTGCACCTCGGAGCCGAGCATCGTCGCCGGGAGCACGAACGCCTCCGCGACCTGCTCGACGCCGACGGCCCGCTGCTGGACCTGCGATGGAAGCTGGTCCACGCGATCCGCGAGGACCGCATCGCACTCGATGACGTGAGGCTCCACGACCACCTGCGCGCGACCGTCGTCAACCAGATCGCCATCGACCAGCCGAAGTACTCGGGCTTCAAGACCGCGGCCGCTCGCGCGGCGGGGCTATAGTGACTCGCGACAAGGAGGATCGACAATGAACACGCAGACCTGCCGCAGGACGGCAACGGTAGCGCTTGGCCTGGCTCTCGTCGCCAGTTCCCTCTCGGCTCAGTGGACGCGACGCGAGACCGGGCCGAGGATTCCACCGGCTGAAGGTGTCGAGAGCATCAACCTGATCCGCACTCTCTCCCACCACCGGCCGCTGATGGAGGCCTGGGGGCCGTTCGGGGGCTACATCCTGCGCGGCAGCACACTCCCCGACCGGGATCGTGAAATCGTCATCCTGCGCACTGCCTGGCTGAACGAAGCCGAGTACGAATGGGGCCACCACGCGCGGGCTGCCAGGGCGGCCGGCATGACGGACGAAGAGATCCGCAACGTCGCCGTGGGCGAGAACGCCGGTCCGTGGACCAGCTTCGAGCGCTACCTCCTGCGCGCGGCGACCGAACTGCACCGCCGGTCGGCGATTTCCGAACGGACCTGGGCGTTCCTGAAGGCCCGCTACAGCGATCAACAGATGATCGACCTGATCTTCACCGTCGGGCAGTACCGGATGGTGTCGATGGCGCTCAGGAGCATCCGCGTCGAACCGGACGAGGGCCTCGAGCCCTTCCCCGAGGACGTACCGCGACGCTAGGGCGCAGAGTGGTCGCCGCTTCGCGGCGCGTTTGTCAGGCCGCCTTCGGCGGCGGCGGGTCAGAAGACCCGCGCACCCAGCCGTTCGCGGACTTCGGCCAGCCGTCCGATCGACTGCAGCACCCGCGCCGGGTCCTGCACCAGGTGCCGCACGACGACCTCGTCGTACCCCATCTCACCTAGTTCGGCGAACGAAGCGGCGACGTGCGCTGCATCGCCCACGACCAGCGCCTCGCGCGGAAAGCCGCGATAGCCGCGTGAAATGACTCCGGTCGCCGCCTGCTCCGCTTCCGCAGCCGTCTCACCGACGTAGATGTCGCGCCGGATCGCGCACACCCCGACCGGGCGACCGTGACGCCCGCAAGCCTCCCGGTACAGGCCGAGCTGCCCGGCCGCCTCCGACGGCGCCAACCCCGGCGCCGCCAGCCAGCCGTCGCCGAGCCGCGCCGCGCGGTCGATCGCCGGCGGCGCCGAGGCGCCGATCCAGACCTCGACCGGCTCCGGCGGACACGGCGAGATGCGCACCTCGCGAAGCCCGAAGCGGTCGTTCTCTCCTGCGGTGGTCAGCGTCTCCCCGGCCCACAGCCGGCGCAGGATGGAGAGCGACTGCTCGAAGCGCGAGGGTCGCTGCCGGACCGGGACGCCCATCGCTTCGAACTGGTTGTCGGCCGGACCGATCGCGCACTGGAGGATGAACCGGCCGGGGATGAGACTGGCGAGCGTCCCAACCTGCTCGGCGGCGATCAGCGGATGCCAGAGCGGCAGCAGGTAGAGGGCGCCGGCCGGACGGTCGCCCCACTCCGCCAGCATCCGGCCCAGGATTGCCGTGTTCTGGTAGTAGGGCAGCGCCGTCGCGTGATGGTCGCCCACGAACAACGCGTCGAGCCCGGCCTCCCGCGCCGCCCGCGCCCGGTCGATCATCCTCCGCGCCCCCTCGCGGGGGTCGTCTACGTTGTATGCACTCTGAACGGAAATGCTGACGCGCATGGTTCCCTCGTCCCGGTCAATGTATAGGATCGCGCCACCGACATCGCGCCATCAACAACGCACAGGAGCATGCGCCGAATCCCATGCCTGAACTGATTCTCGCAACCGTCCCCTATCCCGCCGGAGGTCTGATCGCCGGCGTTCTCGGTGCCGCCGCCGGCGCCCTGGTCGTCGTCATCATCGCCGAGGGCGCCAGCATCGAACCGGTCAAGCCGAGGACGATCCCGATCTGGATGTGGATCGTACTCTGGGTCCCGCTCGGCCTCATCCTGATCATCACGGACATGCCGGGCTGGCTGCGTACGCTGCTGTTCGTGATTCCCTTCGCGCTGACCCTGGGGCTGTTCAATCGACGTGCAGCCTGACCGCGGCGCGACCGCGGTCGACGGAGCCCGCATCCGCTATCGGCTGGACGGCAGCGGACCGCTCGTCGTCTTCACCCACGGCCTCGGCAGCCGCCTGGAGGCCTGGGAACAGACCGTAGACGCGTTCCGGGACCGCTACACGGTCCTGACCTGGGACGTTCGCGGCTTCGGCGACTCCGATCGGCGCCCAGACACGATGGCGCCCGAGACCTGGGCGTCCGATCTCGCCGCCGTGCTCGACGAGGTCGGTGCCGATGATGCGGTGATCGGAGGGATCTCGATGGGCGGTGTCGTCTCCCAGCGCTTCGCCCTCGACTTCCCCGAACGCACCCGGGCGCTGATCCTGATCAGCACCTCGAGCGAAGTGAACGAACGCGCCGCGGCTGGCTGGCACGCCCGCGCCGATGTCGTCGAACGCGACGGCCTGGCCAAGGCGCTTGCCCCGACCGGCCCCGCCCTGTCCTACGGCAAGGAGTACCGGGAACGCCACGCCGAAGACATCGCGGAGGCCGCGCGCCTCACCATCGAGAGGAACGACGCCGCCTGCTACGCGGCCGCCTGCCGCGCGGTCTCCGACATCGACTACACCGCGGACCTGGAGACCGTCACCTGCCCGACCCTGATCCTCCAGGGCCTCGAGGACGCCCTGACCCCACCGGGCGGCAGCGTCATCATGTCCCGCCGGATTCCGGGCTCCCGCCTGGTCATGCTCGAGAACTGCGGCCACGCCATCCCCACAGAGCTACCGGACCGGTTCCACGCCGAAGTCGAGAGCTTCCTCGCGGACATCGCATAGAGCCGCAGCCGCCAGGCCGAGCTTCGGGCTACTTCAGGTGGCGGTCGAAGAAGTCGATCTCCGCGGCCATCGCCTTGTCGAGCCACTCGCCGCTGTAGATGGCGTAGTGGGTGATGTCCCAGGCGTGGTACTCGACCGGGACGCGGCCGGAGAGGATCCGGTAGACGCGTTCGCCGTGTTCGCGGATGTCGAAGTAGTGCTCCTGCTTGGCGTCGATGATGATGGTCGGAGCAGTGATGAGGTGGGCGTCTTCGACGGGTGAGAACCGGGCGAAGCGCTCGTAGTAGGGGCTGCCGGTGAGGCCCTCCGGCTTGTCGTCGCCGATCGGAACCGGAGCGAGTTCCCCGCGGGCGCGGCGCACGCGGTTCGCGTGGACCGCTTCCAGGCCTCCCGGGCTCGTGACCAGACCGTTGCGTTGGTCCATCGCGCCGACCTGGGCGGCCACCGCCTTGACGCGGCGATCGTGAGCCGCGCGCCAGATGACGTGGCCGCCGCCGAAGCTCGAGCCCCAGATGCCGATCCGCGACGGGTCGGCGTGCGGCTCCCCCTCGACGAAAGAGATCGCGGCGTCGATGTCCTCCTGCTGGTCGAGGGGATCGACCAGCTCCCGGATCGCCTGGGCCTTCACGGTGACGAAACCGTCGGCGTCGGGCTTCGGCATCTCGCCGTGTACGACGAGCCGCGCATCGCTCTCGCCCCAGCCCCTGTAGTCGAAGGCCAGGACGAGGTAGCCGGCAGCCGCGAAGCGCGGCGCGATGCCCCGATTCAGATGGGCCTTCGTGCCGCCCCAGCCGTGGCAAAGCACGATCGCCGGCAGCTTCTCGCCCTCGGCGGTCGCCTTCGGGTAGAAGACATCGCCAGCGAGACGGGTGCCGTCGCTCCAGATCTCCACCGGTTTGCGCACAAGGGTCGGATAGCCCTCGACGTCCATCAGCTTGTCGGCGGCAGACGCCGGAGCAACTCCGATGACCAGGGCCAGAATCGCCGCCGCGGTGCCCGCTGACAGGTACCGTCCACTCAGGTTTCGTTGCATCGTGCTTTCCTCCTTTGGATCCACCGAATCGTACCCGACCCGCATCGCGGAACCGGCGGTCCACCCGGCGCTGAATGAAGCCTCAGTAAACGGGTAGAGTCTGTCCCGCAATGAACCGCGTTCGCTCTGCCGCCGGGGCCGCGGCCTGGCTATTGTGCGCTGCCGCGCCGGCGGCGGCAGCCCAGGTTGACCGGCCCGCCGCAACAGCCTCGGCCATCGGCGAGGCGCCCCAGCTTGACGGCCGGGTCCTCGACGATCCGGTCTGGCAGAGCGTCGCGCCGGCATCCGGCATGACCCAGACCCGGCCCTTCGCCGGCGAGCCGGGCACCGAACGCACCGACGTGCGCTTCGCGTTCACGGAGGACACCCTCTTCGTCGCCGTCGTCTGCCACGACCGCCAACCGGACGGCATCGTCATCTCCGACAGCCGCCGCGACGCGCCGCTGGACGAGACGGACAGCTTCCAGGTGATCTTCGACACGTTCCAGGACGGGCGCAACGGCTTCGTGTTCGGCACGAACCCGGCCGGCATCGAGTACGACGGCCAGGTCGTACAAGGCGGCTCCGGCATCTTCAGCGGCATGGGCGGCGGCGGCAGCCGCTTCCGGGGCGCCCTGTCCACCGGGTTCAACCTGAACTGGGACGGCGCCTGGAACGTCGCGACGCAAGTCGGCGAGTTCGGCTGGAGCGCCGAGTTCGCGATTCCCTTCCGGACCCTCCGCTACCCTCCGACCGACGTCCAGACCTGGGGCCTGAACTTCCAGCGCAACATCGCCCGCCACCGGGAAGTCGCCTTCTGGTCCGAGCTCGACCGGAACCACGACCTGGACCGGCTGACCGACGCCGGCTCGCTCCAGGGCGTCGAGCCGCCGCCGCAGCGCAACCTGAAGCTGATCCCCTACGCGATCGGATCGAGCCGGGAACCGCCCAGGGCCGGCAGCGGAACCGAGTCGGACTCCGACCTCGGAGTCGACCTCAAGTACAGCGTGACGCCGAGCCTGACCCTCGACCTGACCTACAACACGGACTTCGCCCAGGTCGAGGTCGACGAGCAGCAGGTGAACCTCGACCGGTTCAACCTGTTCTTCCCCGAGAAGCGCCCGTTCTTCCTGGAGAACGCCGGTTTGTTCACGGTCGGAGCCCGTTCCGGGGGAAGCCGCGCTTCCGCCCGCGTCGACCTGTTCTTCAGCCGCCGCATCGGCATCGGACCCGGCGGTGAACTGATTCCGATCGACTACGGCGGGCGGCTCTCCGGCAAGGCGGGCCGCTTCAACGTAGGGCTGCTCCACATGCAGACCGCCTCGGTCGGCGGTTTGCACGGCAACGACTACGCCGTCGCCCGCGTCAACCGGGAGCTGGGCGAGCGCTCCAGCATCGGCGGGATGTTCGTCAGCCGCGAGGGCGTGGGCAGCCTCGCGCCCGAGAACGATACGAACCGCGCCTACGCGATCGACGGCAAATGGGGAATCGGCGAGCATCACACGATCGAGACCTACGTCGCCCAGACCGACACACCGGGACTCCACGGCGACGACAGCTCGATGCTCGTCAGCTACAACCTCGGCAAGCCTCAGTGGCGCGGCAACCTCAGCGTCGCCGAAGCCCGCGCCAACTTCAACCCGGAAGTCGGCTTCATGTCGCGACGGGAGTTCCGGAACTTCTCCGCGTTCGGCATGCGCACGATCCGACCGAAGAACCTCCTCGGTTTTCACGAACTCCGACCCCATGTCTCGTACAGCGGCATCTGGGACTTCGACGACTACCTGGAGACCGAGTACATCCACGTCGACAACCACTGGGAGTGGCGCAACGGCTTCCAGGTCCACACCGGCGTGAACTTCACCAAGGAGGGCGTCAAGGAAACCTTCGAGATCGTCGAGGGCATCCCGGTCCAGGCGGGCAGGTACAGCCACGACGAGCTCCAGACCGTGTTCTCGACGAACCAGGCGAAGCCGTTCTCCGTCTACATCCGCAACATCACTGGCGGCTTCTTCGGCGGCGACCGCAGCTCCACTTCGTTCACCCTGCTCGCCCGACGCGGTCAGCGACTGACCTCGGAACTGACCTGGGACCACAACGACGTGGACATCGACGCGGGCAGCTTCCAGGTCAATCTCGGCCGTCTCCGACTCTCCTACTCGATCACGCCGCGGATGCTCGTCCAGGCGCTCGCCCAGTACAACGATCAGTCCGACAATGTCTCCGCGAACCTCCGCTTCTCCTGGCTGCAAGATGCGAACACGGGGCTGTTCGTGGTCTACAACGAGATCGACGAACTCGGCGCCCGGATCCTCTACGAGCGGCCCGACCGCACCGTGATCGTGAAGTTCAGCCGGCTGGTGGATGTTTTCCGTTGAGTTCACACCGCCTGCCGACAGGAGCCCCGCCGCCATGAACCCGAAGGACCTGCGCGTCTACTTCTCCTTCCGCTCCCCCTTCTCGTGGTTCGCCTTCCACCGCGTCACGACGACCGACGTGCTCGACTGGAACGCGATCGACGCCGTGCCGATCTTCCCCTTCGGCAAGGGGGCCAGCCTCTCGGCCGGACGCGCCAAGTCGAGCTACGTTCGCCAGGACGCGGAGCGGATTGCGAAAGCCTACGGGCTACCGATGAACTGGCCGGAAGGCGTTGACGATCCGGACTGGTTCCCGCCGCACCAGATCTACGTCTGGGCCCGGGAGCAGGGCAAGGCGATCGACTACGCACGCGAGGCATTCCTGGCCCGGTTCGGACGCGGCCTCGATCTGGCCAGCGACGAGGTGATGCGTGCCGCCGCGGCCGCCGCGGGCCTGGACGGTGAAGAGGCCCTGGTCGTCGCCCACGATCCCGAGTGGAAGGACCGGATCATGGCCGGCTTCGCCCATACGCGGGAAGACGGCGCCTTCGGCGTACCACTCTTCATCTACCGCGGCGAGCGCTTCTGGGGCAACGACCGTCTCGACTGGCTGCTGAGGGAGGCCGCGCGCTCCGAGGGTCGAGAGCCGACCGATCTGGCGGCGGACCCGCTGGCGCCGGTCTACTCCGCGTAGCTACCGCCGGTCCGTCCCGTGTGCTTCAATAGGGAGCCTTGCCCCTCTTCGAGCAGCACCGCGCGCGCCTGACGCGGGCCGAGTCGATCTGTCGCCGTCCGCCGGCCGCGTTCGCCGTTGTGGGTGGCATCGCGCTTGCGGTGCTGCTGGGAATCACGGTGGCCGAAGTCCTCTGGCGCTACCTCCTGAACGACTCGCTGCCCTGGACCGAAGACGTCTCGACGATGTCGCTCGCGGTGGTCGTGGCGGCGGCGATCGCCTACGGCGCGGCCCAGGGTTCGCACGTCTGTGTGAATCTGATCGCGCGCTTCGCTGCCAGACGGGTCACCAGGGTCACGGACGCGATCGCCAGGCTTCTGGGTCTGGGCGTGACGGCGCTGGCCGCCTACTCCCTGTTCGTCCACGGCAGCTGCGGCCCGCCCTGCGGCGACGTGACCGGCAGCGTCTCGATCCCGCATACGCCGTTCTACTACGCGCTCGGCGTGTCGCTGGCCGCCTACGGATGCCTGCTCGCGTCCCAGATGCTCCTCGGACTGGCGCTCTGGAACGCCGAAGACCCGAACGAACCGGTCGAATGACGGCCGGAACCGGAATCGCCCTGCTGGGCTTTCTCGCCCTTCTCGCCCTGCTCCTGATCCGCGTACCGGTGGGGCTGGCGATGCTGATCGTAGGCGCGGCCGGGATCGCCATGATTCGCCCCGGCGCCGTCGTGCCGGTCGTGGCCGGGGAGATCTTCGCGGTCTCCTCCCGCTACTCCCTCACCATCCTGCCCCTGTTCATGCTGATGGGCAATCTGGCCCTGGTCTCCAGGATGAGCCAGGACCTGTACCGAGCCGCTCATAGCTGGCTCGGCCGTTTCCGGGGCAGCCTCGCTTCCGCGTCGATCGTCGCGTGCGCCGGATTCTCGGCTCTCTCGGGCTCGTCGCTGGCCGCGGCGCTGACGATGGGCCGTGTGTCCCTGCCAGAAATGCGGCGGTTCAGGTACGACGACTCCCTGGCCACCGGCGCCATCGCCGCCGGCGGGACGCTGGGGATTCTGATCCCGCCGTCGGCGGGGTTGGTGATCTACGGGATCATCACGGAAGAAAGCATCGGGCGCCTGTTCATGGCCGGAGTGATCCCCGGGATTCTGCTCACTCTTCTCTTCGTTCTTGCCATCTGGATCGTCGTCAGGCGAGACCCGGACAAGGCGCCACACGCCACGGCATCCGTTCCGTGGCGGGAACGGCTCAGGGCCACCGCGAGGGCGACGTGGATCCTGGGCATCGTCATCGTGACGATCGGCGGCATCTACGCCGGCGTCTTTTCCGCGATCGAAGCGGCCGGAGTGGGAGCATTGCTGGCGCTGGTCGCGGCCTGTGTGCGGCGCACGTTGAACCGGAAGACCGTGATCGAAGTGGCGAACTCCACGCTGAAGGCGAGCGGCACCGCCTTCCTGGTGCTGTTCGGCGCATTCGTGTTCAAGATCTTCCTCGGATTCACCGGCATCGCCTTCGTCGCATCGGAGTGGGTCGCCGAACAGGGGTTCTCCGGCGCTCAGGTCGTCCTGCTGGTGCTGATCATGTTCATCGTTCTCGGCACCTTTCTCGACGGATTCGCGATGCTGGTGCTGACCGTTCCGCTCGTGCAGCCGATTCTCGAGTCGCTGGGTGTCGACATGATCTGGTTCGGTGTGATGATCGTCATCGCACTCGAGATGGGCCTGATCTCGCCGCCGGTCGGACTGAACATCTTCGTGGTGAAGGGCGTGGCGCCCGACGTGCCGGTCCGCACGATGTTTCGCGGCATCGTTCCGTTCTGGCTTGCCCTCCTCGCGGCGATGGTTCTGATCGCGCTCCTTCCCCGCATCGCCACGTTGCTGCCCGACGCCATGTACGGATGAACACGAAGCAGGCGAAGAGCTCGCGGTTCAACCCGGACGAGGGACTGCTCTACGAAGTAGACGACCGGATTCCCCGTCCGCTCGCAATCGGGCTCGGCCTGCAGCTCGCCGCCCTGGGCCTGAACGGGATGGTGCTCCTGCCGACAATCGCCTTCCGTGCCGGCGGCGCCGAAGATCTCGTGCTCTGGGCGGTGTTCGCCTCCGTCCTCGCATGCGGCGCCGCCACGATCATCCAGGCCCTGCGGGTGCGACGGTTCGGGGCGGGCTACGTCCTGCCACACGTCAGCTCGGCGATCTTCGTCGCGGTGTGCGCGGAGGCCCTGATCCTGGGCGGACCGGGCTTGCTGGCGACCCTGGTCGTCGTCTCCGCCCTCGCCCAGGTCCTCCTTTCGGCGCGGCTCGCCCTGCTGCACCGCGTTCTCACTCCCGTCGTCACGGGGACGGTCGTCATGCTCCTTCCCGTCAGCGTGATGCCGATTCTCTTCCGCATGCTGAACGAGCTGCCGCCGGGAGGCCCCGCGTACGCCGGGCCGCTGAGTGCCGGCGTCATGATCTGCACCTTCCTGGGGATCGCTCTCAAGGGCAAGGGGACCGCGCGCCTCTGGGCCCCCGCGGTCGGTATCGTCACCGGCGCCCTGACTGGCGCATTCCTCGGAATCTACGATGGCGGACGCGTGGCCGACGCCGCCTGGATCGGCATTCCCCGGGGCCGGCCGCCCGGACTGGACCTCGAGTTCGGCGCCGCGTTCTGGGCCCTCCTGCCCGCGTTCCTGTTCGTGACGCTGGTCGGCTCGACCAAGTCGGTCGCCGTCGTGGTCGCCGCCCAGCGCGTGGCGTGGCGCCGGGCCCGCGCGGTCGACTTTCGGGCCGTGCAGCGGGCCGTGGCCGCGGAAGGCGCCGGGAGCCTGCTGGCGGGGCTGGCGGGAACGATGCCCAATACCCTGAACGCGGGCGCCGTTTCCGCGGTCGAGATCACCGGCGTCGCGGCGCGCAGGGTCGCGGTCGTGTGCGGGCTGACCTTCGTCGCCCTGGCCTTCCTGCCGAAGGCGCTCGCTCTCATTCTCGCGATCCCTGCCGCGGTCGTGGCGGCTTCGGTTGCCGTGGTCATGGCGACGCTGTTCACGGTCGGCGTGCGCGAAGTCGCCAGCAGCATGGGGTCGAACCCCCGCAACGGCCTGATCGCGGCGGTCTCGTTCTGGACCGGTGTCGCGTTCGAGTTCGACATGATCTTCCCCGCCTACTTCGCGGAGTTCGCGGGCGGTCTGTTGAGCAGCGGGTTGACCACGGGGGGCCTGCTGGCGCTCCTGCTCGCGGCGCTGACCGTACGACGGAAGAGCCAGCTCAAGGGCAAGCTCGACACCGCCGAGCTGCCGCGAATCAGGGAGTTCATTCAGGCGTTCGCAGCGCGCCACGGCCTGGAGTCCGTGGTCGACCGGCTCGAAGCCGCGACCGAGGAGACGTTGCTCACGCTCCTGCAGTCGCGCGTGGGAGACGAAGGAGTGGACGACGCTCCCGGCGACGAGCGACCCGAACTGCTTCTCCTGGCGCGCGAAGAGGACGGAGAGGCCGTGCTGGAGTTCAAGGTCGGCGCGGCCAGCGCCGACGAACTCAACCTCCAGGACCGGCTGACGTCCCTCGATGCGGAGACCCGGGCGGCCCGGGTCGAGCAGGAGGTCTCCCTTCGGCTGCTCAAACACCTCGCGTCCTCGGTTCGGCACCAGCAGTTTCACGACACGGACATCCTGACTCTCCGCGTTTCCGCCGGCGCCCGGCGTGGATCCTGAAGTGTCGAAGCTGAGCCGGATCCTCGTCCTCGGACTGCTGCTCGCCTGCGGCTGCCAGCCGGCCTCCGACACCCGGGAACTGTCGCTGGCGCACTTTCTCCCAGCCGATCACCCCCTGACCGAGGCCGTGTTCACGCCGTTCTCCCAAGAGCTCGCGGAGCTCTCGGGCGGCAAGCTGACCGTCCGGCAGTTCCCCGCCGGCGCCCTCAACTCGTCGGCGCCGGCGCAGTACTCGATTCTGCGCAGCGGCGTGGCCGACATCGCCCTCGCCATACCCGCCTATACCGCCGACCTCTTTCCGAAGACCGACCTGATCGCCTATCCCGGCATCTGCAAGACGACGAGGGACTGCACCGAGGCCATGTTGCACGCCCGACAGGTACTGGAGCCGGAGTACCGGGCGCGGGTGCTGGCGCTCTGGTCCAACGCCGCCCCTGTGCTGCTCACCCGCAACGCGCCGGTACGCACGCTCGAAGACATGCGCGGGCTCAAGATCCGGGTTTCGACCCGCAGCGCCATCCCGTTCATCGAAGCGCTTGGCGCCAGCGCCGTCATGCAGCCCGGGACGGTCGTCCACCAGAGCCTGGCGACAGGAGTCGTAGACGGCGTCGCCCTATCCCCCTCGGGGATCGTCACCTTCCAGCTTCACGAGCCCGCCGCCTACCTGACGACCTGGCTCCCCGCGTCCGGGCTGCCCTTCGTCCTGCTGATGAATCAGGAGGTGTACGACGGCCTTTCTCCCGAGGCGCAAGGCTGGGTCGACGAAGCCGCGGATGTCTCCCTGTCGATGGCCGGCGCCGTCGCGTACGAGCGCGCCGGCGCCGCGGGGATACGTCTGGCGGAGGAGGCCGGCGTCGAGATCATCGATCTTCCGGAAGTCGAGAAGCGCCGGTTCGAACGGGCCATCGCCTCCGTGCGGGAAGCCGGCCTCAAACGCCAGGTCGGCGATCTGACGGTTGGCGATGTCATCCGTCTGTTCGCGGGACCGGAGACCGGCGAGCCGCCACGTCGCCGACGATGACGACGCAGGGCGGGTTGATCCGACCTGCGAAGTCCCCAGCCGCCAGCGTCTGAAGAGTGCAGCGCACCGTTCTCTGTTCGGTAGTGGTCGCCCGCTCGACGACTGCCACCGGCGTTGCAGGCGGCCGTCCGGCAGCGATCAGGCCGCGGCCTATGCGCTCGAGGCGGCGCGCCGGCATCAGGACGACCACAGTGTCCGCTCCCGACAGACCGGCCCAATCCGGTTCGCCGCCTTCGGCGTTCCGCGCCGACACGACCGCGAAACCCAGGGAAACGCCGCGGTGCGTCAACGGGATGCCGGCAACGGCCGGTGCGGCCACGATGCTGCTCACGCCGGGGACCACCTCGCACGACACTCCCGCGGCGGCACATGCTTCGATTTCCTCGCCGCCGCGGCCGAAGACGGTCGGATCGCCTCCCTTGAGCCGGACCACGTGAGCGCCGTCGAGCGCCCGTTCAATCATCAGCTTCTCGATCCGGCGCTGCCGGGCCTGGACGTCGTCGCCGGGGCGCTTGCCGACGTCGACGATCTCGGCGCCCGCCTTCGCCTCAGCGAGAAGGTCCGTGGCCGCGAGCCGGTCGTGCAGCACGACATCGGCGGCCCGCAGACGCTTCAGGCCGAGGACCGTGATCAGTTCGGGGTCACCAGGCCCGGCCCCGATCAGCGTGACCCGTCCCGAGCCACTCACCGATCCAGCTCCTCGGCCGCGACGCCCATGATCTGCTCCGCCAGTTCCCGGGCCTCGGCGGTCCTGTCCTCGCGAAACAGGGCCAGGACTTCCGAGTCGACCAGTTCGTACCAGCGCCGCCGCCGTTCCTCGAAGTCCGGCACCGTCCTCGCAAGCGGCGTCCGCAGCCGGCCGGCAAGCCCGAGCAGCGCCCCGTACTCGGGCCCCAGCTCCCGCTCCAGCCGCTCGCGGAGGCGTACCGCCAGCGCCGGGGCGCGCCCGGAGGTCGAGATCGCGACGACCAGGTCGCCGCGGCGCACGAGCGCCGGCATGATGAAGCTGCAGTGCTCGAGGTCGTCCTCGACGTTGGCGAAGATGCCGCGCCGCTCCGCCTCCGCGTAGAACAAGGCGTCCGAGGCAGGGTCGCCGGGCTCGGCCAGAGCCAGTGCCGCACCTTCGAGATCTCCCGGGCGATACGGCCGGGCCACGTGTTCGATCTCTCCGCCCAGAGCCCGTTGCTCGAGCTCCGGCGTGAGCTCGGGAGCGACCACGCGCACCCGCGCTCCGCAGCGCAGCAGGCCGGTGACCCGCCGTTCCGCCACCGGACCGCCGCCCTTGACGACGACCAGCCGCTCGGCGAGCGAGAGGAAGACCGGGTAGTAGGCGAGCGGTCGACGGTCGCCGCTCAACGCGGCTGCAGGACGTGGAGGCCGCATTCCTTGCCGGTGTGGGACTCCCACCACCAGCGGCCGCCGCGGGCGCCTTCACCGGGTCGGGAGGGACGGGTGCAAGGCGCGCAGCCGATCGTCCGGTAGCCCCGGTCGTAGAGCGGGTGGTACGGCACCCCCTCCTCGTGAATGTAGGTCCAGACCTGGTCCTCGGTCCAGTCGAGCAACGGACAGACCTTCACCAGCCGCCCCTTGGTCCGGGTCACGCGGTCGACCTCCACCTTGTTCAGGACGTCGCGAGTCGGCGTCTGGTCGCGGCGCAGTCCGCTCAACCAGGCCGGCGTGCGGGCCAGCGCCCGTCGCATCGGCTCCACCTTGCGCACATTGCAGCAACGCTGCCGTCCGGCCACCGAGCCGTAGAAGAGATTGGGGCCGTCCCGCTTGACGAGGCGGGCCACCTCCGACGCTCGCGGCGCCACGATCTCCACGTCCACGCCGTAGTGCAGCCGTACGTGCTCGATATGCCGGAAGGTCTCCTCCGGGAGCCGGCCCGTGTCGAGCGTCACGATCCGTACCGGTAGACCGAGCTGGTGACACATGTGGAGCAGCACCATGCCTTCCGCCTGGAAGGAGGTCGCCAGCGTCAGTTCCCTTCCCCACCGGCCGTGAGCCCAGCGCAGCACCTGCTCCGGCGTCGCGAGTTCCAGCTCCATCGCCCAGCCGAGGACGCAGAGATCGCCGTCGGCGGCGGGGCCCGGGAACTCGAGAACGGCACCGCCGACGCCGTCCTGGATCGTCTGCTCGCTCATTTGTGACAAATACGATCACAAATGTCCCATGGTTGCAATGGACACGCGGTGGCGTGATTCACGCCACCCGTAAACCAGTCCGGGCGCGAGTCATCGAGCGCACGGATGGCGTGGCGCTAGAGAGACCGGAGCGTCGCCGCGAGCGCGTCCAGGTCCGCGCGATCGTTGTACACCTGCGGCGCCACGCGGATCGCCTCGCCACGAACGGAGACGAAGACACCGGCGCGCCGCAGCGACGCCGCCGCCCTGTCGGCATCCAGCCCCCGGACGCTGCGGAGACCGAACAGGTGGGCCGCGCGCCAGGCCCGGTCCTCCAGTTCGAAGCCCGTCTCGCGAAAGACCTCTTCGAACGGCTCGAGCAGGTTCTCGCAGTACTCCTGCACGCGCTCCGGTCCCCACTCGAGCACCATGTCGAGGGCGGCGTTCAGCATCGGCACCTGGATCTGGTTGCTCCGCTCACCCACGTCGTAGCGCAGCGCCCCCGGCCGGTAGGACTCGACGTACTCGATCCGGCCCGCGACGAAGCGGTCGCTGCCCTCGCGGCCCGCCCACGGCTCCTCCAGCGGCACTCCCTCGTCGAAGCGCTCGCCGAACCAGGCCAGACCGCTCTGATACGGGCCGAACAGGGTCTTGTACGCGGCGACGACGAGCGCGTCAGGCGCCACCTTCTCCACGTCGAACGGCAGCGCTCCGATCGACTGCGTGCCGTCGATCACGAAGGCGGCTCCCACCGCGCGGGCGCGCCGCCCGATCGCCGCGACGTTGAAGCGGGTGCCGTCCGCCCAGTGGACAACCGGCGTCGCCACGACCGCCGTCTTCCGGTCGATCGCCCGAAGCAGTCGGCGGTTCCACGATGCGCCCGGGCTCGGTCGGCCCGTGGCGGATCGCTCGACGACCCGGAGCTCCGCGCCGTTCTCCCGCGCCTTCCGCATCCAGACATAGACGTTGCTCGGAAACTGCTCACCCAGGATGACGACGTTCTGGCCACTCTCGACCGGCACGTTGCGGGCGGCGGTGGCGATGCCGTACGACACCGCCGGGATGATCGCCACCCGCTGCGGGTCGGAGCTCCCGATCAGCCGCGCGAACCGTTCACGCAGAGCATCCGTCTCGACGAAGAAGTCATCTGCCGTGATCTTGGAGGGGTCCCGCCGGCGGACCATTCCGCGCAGGCCTGCCTCTTCGACCTCGCGAGCGAGCGGCGCCATGTAGGCGCAGTTCAGGTAGTGAAGGTGGGGCGGCAACTGGAACCGGTAGCGCTGGCAGGGGAGCACGGGGCGACCATCCTATGGTCGGAAACAGAGGCTGGGACCGGAAGAACTGCCTGCCCGGTGGAGCTATGCCGCGGCCAGAGCGATGTCCAGATCCCGGACGAGGTCGTCCACCGTCTCCAGACCGATCGAGAGCCGCACGACCTCCGGGCCGGCGCCGGCGGCCGCGCGCTGTTCATCCGAAAGTTGCCGGTGCGTCGTCGACGCCGGATGGATGATCAACGAGCGGGCATCGCCGATGTTCGCCAGGTGGGAGAACAACTCGCACTTCTCGACGACCCGGACGCCCGCCTCGTAGCCACCGCGCACGCCGAAGGTGAACACGGAGCCGGCCCCGTTCGGCAGGTACTTCTCCGCCAGCTCGCGGTACGGACTGGTCGGCAGGCCAGCGTAGGACACCCACTCGACCTTCGGGTGCTCCGTCAACCACTCGGCGACCGCCAGGGCGTTCCGGCAGTGGCGCTCCATCCGCAGGGCGAGGGTCTCGGTCCCGAGCAGCGTGAGAAACGCGTTCATCGGCGCCATCGAGGCCCCCAGGTCGCGCAGGCCGACCGCGTGCGAGTGAACCGTGAAGGCCAGCTCACCGAACGTCTCGCTGAACTTCAGGCCATGGTAGGCCGGCTCCGGCTCCGAGAGGCCCGGAAAACGCCCCGAGGCCGACCAGTCGAAGCGGCCGCTGTCCACCACGGCGCCGCCGATCACCGTTCCGTTGCCGGAGAGGAACTTCGTCGCGGAATGGACGATCAGATCGGCGCCCCACTCGAAGGGTCGGCAGAGCCAGGGTGTGGCGAGCGTGTTGTCGACGATCAACAGGGCGCCCGCGGCCCGGGTCAGGCCGGCCAGGGTCTCCAGGTCGGTGACCACGCCGCCCGGGTTCGCCAGACTCTCGACGAACAGCGCCTTGGCGCCCTGAGCCAGGACCGCCTCGACCGCGGAAAGGTCCTCCGTATCGACGAAGTCGCATTGCCAGTCGAACTTCGGAAACGTCCGGCTGAACTGCGTGACCGACCCGCCGTAGAGCCTCGTTGAGGCCGCGAACCGCTCTCCCGCTTCGATCAACGGAAAGAAGGCCAGGACCTGGGCGGCATGGCCCGAGGCGGCGCAGGTCGCCCCGCACCCGCCTTCCAGGCTGGCCATGCGCTGCTCCAGCGCGGCCACCGTCGGATTGCCGAGACGGGAGTAGATGAAGCCGAAGGTCTGGAGATTGAACAGGGACGCCGCGTGGTCAGCGTCATGGAACGCATAGGCCGACGTCTGGTGAATCGGCGTCTGGCGCGATCCCGAAACGGGATCGGGGCCGGCGCCGGCATGGATCATCCGGGTTTCGAAGCCCCAGTCGGAAGCGCTGCTGCCCTCCGGGGCCGGTGTCTCTTCACTCATGGCGGCGGAGTCTACGTCGCCCTGAGGGGTTCGTCACCCGGCGCGTTCGTCCCGCGTCGCCGGACGTGGCCAACGGCTGCTGATCACGCCGCGGTCGAACCCGCCCCAACCCAGCTCGCCCCACAAGCGGCCGTACTCGATCTTCGGGCAACGGTTCATGATCACGGTGAGCCCAGCAGCTTCGGCCTCGGCGGCGGCCTTGTCATTGCGGACACCCAACTGCATCCAGACCACCTCGAACCCCTTGTCCTCACGCAGCCGGATGGCTTCCCTGGTGAACTCGAGCGCAGCCTCAGAGCCACGGAAGACGTCGACCATCTCGACCGGCGCCGGCACCTCCGCCAGCGAGGCGCAGGCCCTCTCGCCCAGGATCGACGCTCCGGCCGCCGCCGCCCGGGGATTCACCGGAATCACCCGGTAGCCCTTCTGCTGCAGGTACTTCATCGCGAAGTTCGAGGGCCGCTTCCAGTTCGGCGACGCGCCGACCATCGCGATCGTCCGCACGCGGCGGAGAATGCCGGCGATCAGCGAGTCGCTGTAGCGGAGGGGGGACGCCACGGCGCGGATGTTAGCGCCGGTGGACGGCAACCGGGCCGCCCGCTTCTGGACGGCTCCTCCGCCGGCGCCGCCGCTGCTACACCGACGTGAGAGGGGAGGCCTCGAACGACTGGCTTCAACGACTGCGACCCCTTGCGTTCTGGATATGTGCTTCCGCCTCGGGGTCCAGGTGGGGTTTGACCCGCGCCCAATCGACGGGCAACGGGCCTAGGATCAGCTTTGCCAGACTCCGCCGGCCGAGCTCTTGACCACCTTCGAGTTCCCTGTGAAGCGAGTCGCGTGAAGGTAGCCCCTTCTCCGAGTGCACGATCCGGGACCGTACACGGTAGAACTGTTCGGCAGCATCGTACGTCGCCATCTGCTCATTGGCATTGACCCCGAGTAGTCGCGCCGCCCGCTTGGCCATCTTCTGCCCGGTCGTACCGCCGTAGAGGATCTCTAGTGCGATTGCGACATCGAGAACACGGTCCTCCAAATCGAACCGACCACCCGGACGAGAAAACGAGCCTGCAAGACGACGAATGGCGAGACCCAAAGCACGTCCCGGATACGGATACGAACCACGGAACAGGTCCACGAAGGCCCTAACGTCCTCCTGGGAAACGTCTCGGCCCCTCGGCCAAACATCAGAGGAATACCCGCCTGACGTCTGAGTGCCGAAGCCGAGGTTGGGATCCATCTCCGCGATCCACTCGGGCAGGCGCACGTACCTTGTCCTAGAGAGGAGCGGACTCCGTGCGGCGATCGACAGCAGATCGACTAACACCCTGCTGTCGCCGAACCAAGCTTCAAGATCCACCGAGTACTCGGCCGGGAAACTGAAGCTGGCCCTTGCGTGCGGTAAGCCGGCGCGGTCCTCCCTCGGCGCCACACCGGGGCCGAACTTGATGTCGCGGACCAACACAGCAGCGTTCGGATAGCTCGCCTTGGGGAACGGCTCCGGCTCTTCTGGTAGATCGAATTCACTCTTCGCCTGGCCGTAGGACGCAAGATAGGCATTTGGCCCGAGATCTACCTTCGCCCTCACTACAAGTCCATGAAAGACCGTGATCTCATGCGCGGGAATGCTGTAGTCAGCTCCAGCCGTCAAGAAACGATGCCACCTGCGCGCCGCTTCAACGCCGCCTTCCTTTACTGAGAGCTTGGCGAGACACTTGACAATCCAAGTGAGCGTCCCTCCGTAGCTTCTATCGAGGATTTGACCCGTAAACCCCTCGTCCTTTGCGGATTCCAGCAGAGCGGGCTTCATCAGCGGATGCTCGCGCAAGATGGCGCACGCTTCCACAGGGTCACCATCCAGCCACAGATGGGAGTCCTTGAAGCGCTTCGCAGCCGCCGGATCGTGCTTCGCTCGCGCAGCGAGGTCGCGGTATCCACATCGCAGGACCGAGTCATAGGCGTCGATCGAATGGTGGACCAGGAGTCCTGGCGGGAGTGGCGAAAAGGACGGCCGAGCCGCCTCCGCAACATCAACGAGGGAGTCGGCCAAGCGCCTCACCCAAGCTGATTCGTCGAATCCAACGCTAGTCATCGGCTTTCTGTCGTGTCGACGCTCCAGTAGTGCCGATTCCCTTGTGGGTGATCGTCGGCTAGCCGGCCCTACGCCGCCTCGTAGACGCTCTTCCCCCCGCCGAAGTAGCTCGCGTACACGTGCTGGAACACGGCCGCCGCTTTCTGCTGGAACAGGTCCGGCGTGTAGGCACGAGGTAGCCCGGCGTCCAGACGTTGCTCGATAGTGACCCGAACTGCCGCGCGGGCCTGCTGCTTCTTACGCCAGTCGAGCGCGAGCTTCCCGGCGTGGAGCGCTTCCAAGAGCTCCCGGGCGGTGACCTTGACCTTCTCGCGGTCGGCGGCGCCCATCTCGACCCCGGGCTGCGTCAGGATGTCGAAGACGGCCAGTTCCTCGGGGTCGAGCTGTTCCGCGAGGCCGCGCCGTTCCTCCTCGTCCAGTTCCTCGGTGAACTCGACCACCTGCCGGAAGAACTCCTCGGCGTTCAGGGTCCCGGCGTTGTAGGCGTCGATCTTCGCCTGGAGCTTCGCGAGAAAGTCCGTTCGAGTCGGGTTCTCGCGCACCATCTTCTCGACCTTGCGCTTCACCATCGCCGTCAGCTTCTCGTTCACGGTCCGCTTCCTAGCCCGTTTGAACTTCGCCGCGAGCTTCTCAAAGTCGATCTTGCTCAGGTCGGTCCTGTAGCGCCCTGACTCGCCGATGGCGTAAGCCTCAGTCTCGACCGACTCGTCGAGCAAGTCCTCCACCCGCTTCATGGTCAGGGAGATGTCCGCTGTCGGCGTGAGGGCGCGAATCCGGTCGGCGAGAACGGACAGCAGCTTGACGCGGCGCCGGAACTCCTGAGCCTCCACATCCGGCAGCACCGCCTTGAACAGCCGATGGGAGCGATTCGCCAGGCTGAGATAGCGCCGCTTGACGTCGCCGCTCGCGACGAGAGCATCGACCGCGTCCGCGATCCGCTCGAGGCGGCGCATGCCCTCGACGTTCTCGATCAACGTCAGTGCCACGCCCTGCTCGCGACAGAAACGCTCGGTTTCGTCCATCGCGGTCCGGAGCGCCGCAATCAGCGTCGCCTTGCTCTCCACGGGCCGCGATCCGCCGGCGCCGGCACCGTAGATGGAGAGAGCACGCTCCAGATTCCGGAACACCCCGACGTAGTCGACGATCAGACCGGCTTCCTTGCCTGGGTACACCCGGTTGGCGCGCGCGATCGTTTGCATCAGGGTGTGGTTGCGCATGGGCTTGTCGAGGTAAAGCGTTGAGCAACTCGGCACGTCGAAGCCGGTCATCCACATGGCGCAAACGAACGCGAGCCGAAACGGATCGTCCGGGTCCTTGAACTTCTCCTCCAAGTCTTCCTTCCGCATCCTTCGCCGATGCGGGCGGAAGTCCAGCCCCTTCGCCTTCATGTCGGCAATCTCGTTCTGCGAGGAAGAGACGACGACCGCCATGTCCGTTCCTTCCATCCACGCGATGCGATCGTCGAGCTCCGCGATGGCCTCGTCCTGGTCCATCGGCAGCCCGGACCTTTCGTGCCGCAACGCGTCAATGCGGCGGGTCCAGTGCGCCTGCACCTTGTCGAACATCCGCACCGCCGTCGCCTTGTCGATGGCGATGGCCATCGCCTTGCCGCGGAAGCCACGCTCCGAGAAGTGCCGCACCAGATCCTCGGCTACAGCCTCGAGCCGGTCGTCCCGCGTGATCAGGTGATACTCGCGAGCGAACTCGCGCTCCAGCTTCTTCTCCTGCGCCTCGTCCAGCGCGGCCTCGTCGAGCAACCGTGCCATGTCCTCGTTCAGGTCGGGATTCGAGATCTGAAGTTCGGGGATCCGGTTCTCGTAGAAGAGCGGGACGGTGGCGCGATCCTCCACGGACTGCTGGAAGTCGTAGACGCTGACGTAGTCGCCGAAGACGCGCCGGGTGCTTTCCTCACCCGCGATGAGCGGCGTGCCGGTGAAGGCCAGGAAGGCGGCGTTCGGCAGCGCCTGGCGCATGTTGAGCGCCAGGGTGTCGTACTGGCTCCGATGCGCCTCGTCCGCGATGACGACGATGTCGTCGCGCTCGGAGAGCACGGGATGCTCCTCTCCGGGCGTCTCGGTACGGAACTTGTGGATCAGCGTGAAGACGTACCGATGGTCCTCGCTGAGCAACTGCCTCAACTCCTGGCTGCTCTCGGCCTGGGCGCCGCCCTTGCCAACTGCTCCGGAGGACGCGAACTGCCGGTAGAGCTGCCCGTCCAGTTCCCGGCGGTCGGTGACCAGCACGAAGGTCCAGTTCCCACGGAATCTGCGGAAGGCCTTCTGTGCGAAGAAGATCATCGACACGCTCTTGCCGCTGCCCTGCGTGTGCCAGAACACCCCGAGCCGACCCTGGCGGCCCCGGATGTCCCTCAGCGCTTCGAGCGCGGCGTTCACGCCGAGGTACTGGTGGTTCTTCGCCACCAGCTTGACCAGACCGCCCCGCCCCGCCTGGAAGAGCGTGAAGTTCTCGACCAAGTCGAGCAGCCGCGGCGGGTCGCAGACGCCGCGCAACATGGTCTCCAGCGAGACGCGCCCTTCTTCCTCCTCGCTTCCGATCTTCTTCCACTGGCCGAAGTGCTCCCAGCCGGCGGTGACGCTGCCGACCCGGCTGTCGAGGCCATTGGAGAGGACGATCAGTCCGTTGAACCAGAAGAGTTGCGGGATGCTCTCCCTGTAGTCGCGCAGGTTGTCGTTGTAGGCATCTTCCAGTCGCCGACGAACGCTCTTCAGTTCGCAGAACAGCAGCGGCAGACCGTTGACGAATCCCACCAAGTCAGCCCGGCGCCGGTCCATCTCGCCGGCAACCCAGAACTCCGAGCAAACCAGAAAGTCATTGTTCGTCGGCTCGTTCCAATCGATGACCTCGATCCGCTCGACCGCCTCGCCGTCTTCGTCGGGGGCCGGCACGGTCGCCCGCACGCCGTCCTTCAGCAGGCCGTAGATCTCGCGGTTCGCCGCCGCCGGGCTCATCCGCGAACGGTCACGTGCCAGTTCCTCGATCGCCCGAGCGATCGCCGCCTCGCTCACGTTCGGGTTCAGCCGTTCCAGGGCCGACCGAAGCCGTGCAACCAGAATGACCTCGCCCTCAGTCTCCCGCCCCAGCGCGCTCTTCCCGCCACTGCCCGGACGAGCGAACTCCCCGAAAGCGTCCACCGTCTCCCAGCCCAACCCAGCCAGCAGATCAAGTGCGGGCCGCTTGACCAGGTCGTCCTCGGTGTAACCGTGCGAGTTCATGTCAGTCGGTCCGCCGCGACGGACGGCGGCCTAGTTCGCCCTGATCCGCTCCAGCAGGGCGCGAAGATGCGGCACATGATCCTTGATCTCCCGATAGAGCGCCATCGCCTTCTCCAGGTCGTACTCGTGCACCGTCGCGTTGCGGGCCTTGCGAATCCGCGTCCACACACGGTCATCGTCGATCAGGCCCATCCTGAATCCGGCCTGCAAGAGCTCGAACTTCGACCTGCCCCGCTCCTCGGCCGACAGCCGATGCACGCTCTGAAGACGGGTGTCGAGGGCCTTCAGGAGCGTCTCGAACGCGGTATTGAACCGGTGAACCGTAGCATCCAGGTTGATCCGCCGTTCGTCCAGTGGCAGCTCGGCGGCCTCCTCCAGGCGTCGGAGACTTCTCTCGGCGTTGACGATGCGGTTGGCCAGCTTCGTGTCGCTCACGGGGCGCAGTCCTTCTCGTAAAGGACTACGCCTTCCGTCAGAACGTGTTCCTGGAGTACCGCGTCGCATCGGTCGAAACGGACGCAGTCCACCTTCAGCAAAGTGTCGACCCGGTCCTCCCTCAAGCAGTCGAGCACCTCAAGCCAATCCTCGTCGCTGGCGCCGTCGCAGAACACGGCCAAGTCGATGTCGGAGTGTTCCATCTGATCTCCACGCGCGCGGGAACCGAAGAGGGCGATCTTGTCGACGAAGGGAAGCGCCACGATGTCCTGGAAGAAGTCGTACCGGGCAATGTCGTTGCGAGAGGATGGGCCGCGGGCCACGACCGGACCCGTTCGCACGGACAACTCCGACACGTCGATCTCCCCGGACACGAGCTTGGGCAGAAGGAGGTCACGGACAGTGCGCAGCGTCGAGTTCCTCTGCCCCAGAATCGCGACCTCCTGGCGAAGCGCCTCGACGACCTCGCAGAAGCGGGACTGAAGATGCCGTGGTGGCAGATACCACCTCGTGCCCTCGATGAAGCGCTTCCACTGCAGATTGGATATGCCAGTCGATTGCACTTCGTAGGCGGACATTTGCCCCGAAGCCCGAGCATCCAAGAGGCCGAAGAACAGCAGTTCCGGGGCGATTCGTTCTGTCGCGGCGCGCACTCGCTTGCAGAAACTCGCGCAGATGACGGCCTCTCCGCCGAACGGTCCAAGCCACTCCTCCGTCACTTGCAGGCACCTTCCCAGGCGCTGGCCCTTGCTCCCTCCGGAAACCTCAAGCACTACGTCGCCAGGCGTCAAGCGCCGCGTAGCCAGATTCCGTTCGGTGTGCCACCGAAGCGGCACCCTAGTGAAGTCACCGTGGCGTGCAGCTCGGAGGTCAGTGCCTCGCACCACCCAAGCCCGCTCGGTGTGCTCCGGATCCCGCCTCTCCTTTCCCCAGCCTCCGCCGATGTGTCCTGAAAGGAGCGAGTTCAGACGAACCACCTGCCACGCCTCCGGTATCTGCCCTAGCGGCGAGTCGACGAAGCGGGCCTTCTCGTGGCCGGGGAAGCGGAACCGGACGAACCACTCGTGGTAGAGGTTCCGCGCCATTTCCTCCAGGATCTCGATCCGGCGTAGGCTGTTCTCGATCAGGTCGTCGTAGGCCGAGAGGATCGCCGCGATCTTCTCTTGAATAGGACGAGACGGAATCGAAACCCGAAGACCATCGAGGTGATTCCGGTTCAGCGTAGGGACTCCAGTTCCTGAATCGAACGCCTCCAAGCCCAGCGTCTGAAGGAAGTAGTACACAAACCGCGGATCATTGGCGCCAAAGTCACGTACCCAAAGAGTCGTGTTCAAAGGCCAGAAGCGCCGGTCGATGAACTGGACCGAACCCAGCGAACCGCTCCGGCCGATTACGACACCTGGCGGCTCGACCTTGTACTCACTGTGACTGTCTTGGACAGTCGTTGACCCGACAACGGGGAATCTCCCGAGTGATCGGCGTTTCTTTGGGAGATCAAACCCCCTTTGGAGAGTCAGTACGTCCCCCAGTGTCGTGTCACGAAAGCAATCTGAAGTCACTCGTTCCCCAGCAACATCTCCACGTTCTCCGCTACCCGTTCCTCCAGTTCCCAGCCCTCACGGTTCAGCCGTTCCAGCTCCGTGTGAAGTTCGCCAAGCCGCACCCTGAAGTCAAAGTCATCCTCTACCCGCTCGGCGATGCCCACGTAGCGCCCCGGGTTCAAGCTCCACCCCTGCTCTTCGATCTCGCCAAGGGTCGCCGACCTGCAGAGGCCCGGGACGTCCCGATACTTCGGAGCATCCCCGAAGCGCTCGGCCAGCAACTCGGCGCCGCCGTGCAGATCCTCGGGCTCCTCGCCACGGTACAGGCGGGCGATGTTGGCCAGGAACTCGATCTGCGCCTCCGTCCAGTCCCGGTGCGCGCGGTCGACCTGCCGGTAGACCTCGCGCGCGTCGATGAACAGCACACGGTCGGCCCGGTCCGTATCCTGCTTGCCCTTGTCCAGAAACCACAACGTGCAGGGCAAGGTCACCGTATAGAAGAAGTTCGGCCCCACCGCGACGATCGCGTCCATCACGCCGCTGTCGATCAGCTTCCTCCGAATCTCCAGTTCGGAGTGCCCGGCGTCCGCCGCTGAGTTCGCCATCACGAAGCCGGCGCGGCCGCCCTCGGCCAAAGCGCTCGCGAAGATCTGGATCCACAGGTAGTTGGCATTGTCGGCGCGAGGCCGTCCCAAACCGAAGCGCGGGTCCTTCTTCAGCCGCTCCTTGTCCACCTTCTTCACGTTGAAGGGCGGATTCGCCATCACGAAGTCGAACCGCCCGAACGACCGATGCAGATCCTCGTAGTAGGCGTTACCCTGCCGAACATCGCCCTCCAGACCGTGGACGGCGAGGTTCATCTTGGCCAGCCGAACCGTCTCCGCGACCCGCTCCTGGCCGAAGACGGAGAGGTCCGCCGCGGGGTCCATGCGGTGCTCCTCGACGAAGCGCGCGCACTGGACGAACATGCCGCCCGTGCCGCAGGCAGGATCGAAGATGCGGCCCCGGAACGGCTCGATGATGCCGACGATCAGCCGCACGATGGACGTCGGGGTGAAGAACTCGCCCCCCTTCTGCCCCTCCGCCATCGCGAACTTGCCCAGGAAGTACTCGTAGATCTTCCCGAACACGTCGCCCTCGACGTCCATCGGCACCGAGTTCATCGTCTTCAGCAACTCGTTCAGCAGGGACTGGCCGAACCGGTTGTAGGTCTTGGGGAGAACGTCCTTCAAGTCCGGGTTTGCCGTCTCGATCGCACGCATTCCGTCGTTGACGGCGGCCCCGACGTTCTCGCCTTCCGGGAGCGTGGTCAAGTACTGGTAACTCGCCTCCGGCGGCACATAGAGCACACCCTTCGCCTGGTAGTCCGCCGGTCCAGTTCGCCTCCGGGAACTTCCCGAGCCTTCGATCTCCTCCTTGGCCGCCTCGAACTTATGGTCCGCGTAGCGAAGGAAGACGAGGCCAAGGACAGGCGTCGAGTATTCGGACGCTCGCAGCCGCGAGTTCGCTCGCAGTTCATTCGCCGCGTCCCAGAGCCGCGCCTCAAGCTGATTTCCGTCTTCGCTCATTCGGATCAACGGCGATCCTACGCCAGCCTGGCATCGCCGCCAGCAGGGCTCAGCCTCGCGGAGAACCAGGACCCTCCCGGACCTCGGACCGACAAGCGCACCGGGCGCTGCTGGCAAGCGAGCGCACGGCCGAGGGATTGGCTGCCCAAGGTACGTGCGGTCGCAACGTAGCAGGACCGCCCCACGGCCATCGCAGTCTGTTCAGGCTGAAGTGCCGGAGAGCCCGGCTTCGGCGCCGCTATCCCCTTCAGCGGGCTCGTCTGCTCAAGTCTGCGACCTACCGCGTCCGGACGGCTCGATAGAGTGTCCACATGCACGTGGAGCGCCTGACGCTGCAGAACTTCCGATGCTTCGAGCACCGGGCATTCGACCTCCACCCCGGGTTCACGTTGCTGGTTGGCGCGAACGCCACTGGGAAAACGGCGATCCTAGAAGGACTGGCGGTCGCATTAGGCGCTCCCCTGATGTCGGTGCCGCACGCCCCGGCCAGGACGATCCGGCCCACCGAAGTACGTCGAACGTGGCGCAGAGTAGGCGAGACGTGGGGTTTCCGGGAGCACTACCCCACTCGTGTCGTGGCGAGAGGGGCCATCAACGGCGCAGTGGCGGAATGGGAGCGGGAGTTGAGGACTCCGAAATCCCGAACCACACGTGTCGGCGCAAAGGAAGTGCGGCGCGAAATGGACGAACTGGTCCTGCGCAGTCAAGACGACGATCAGACCCTGTTCCCGTTCGTCGGCTACTACGGTACCGGTCGGTTGTGGCACGAGCAGTCACTGGTCACGAAGGCACCGCTGTCCCCGGCCACCCCTGCCTCCCGTTACTCCGGCTATCAGCACTGTCTGAATCCATCATCGTCGGCTCGGCACCTCGTTGCCTGGATCAAACGCTGGGCCTTGGCTCAAGCACAACGGAAACACTCGCTGACAACGCTCCAGGCAGTCCTGGACGCGATCGCGAACTGCGTCGAGGACGCTGTTGAAGCAGACTTCGACTTCGAGCAGGACGACATCGTCCTCGAGTTTCCCACCGGCTTTCGCACGCCCTTCTCGTTGCTGAGCGACGGACAGCGGAGCGTGGCCGCGACTGTGGGCGACATTGCGCTGCGGTGCGCAATCATCAACCCCCATCTCAGGGGCGGCGCCCGGCTGAACACCCCTGGAGTGGTGCTGATCGACGAACTCGACCAACACCTCCACCCCCGGTGGCAACGGCGGGCGATAGGGGACCTTCAGGGTACTTTCCCTCACCTTCAATTCGTGGCGACAAGCCACTCGCCGTTCATCATCCAGTCCGTAGAGCAAGGTCACGTGATCAATCTGGATGACGACGACGTTCACCGGCCCGGCAGGAGTCCCCAGAGCATTGAGGACATCGTCGAAAACGTAATGGGCGTTGAACAACCACAACGAAGTCGTCGGTTTCAGCAGATGGTGAAAGCCGCAGAAGAGTACCTACAGGCCCTAGAGGGCGCTTCTTCGGCGGTCGATTCGGGGCGCCTCGACCAACTGCGAGAGCGACTCGACTCCCTTGAGGAGCCCTTCGCGGACAATCCAGGCTACTTGGCCTTTCTGCGTCTACAGCGCAGTCAAGCCTTCAAGACGCTCCAGGATCGAGACCTGCAGTACCTGGAGTAAGTCGATGCGGCCGGTCGATCCAGGACCTTGGCCTCTTGACGGTCAAGGCGAGAGAAAGTCGTTCCACCCATACAACAAGGCTAAGGCCGACTTGCTCACCCGGTTGGGCGCTTACTGCAGCTACTGCGAGTGTACGGGGCATCTCCACGTTGAGCACGTCGTTCCAAAGAGCTGCCGGGACGATCTGAAGGAGGATTGGAACAACTTCCTCCTAGGCTGCCCGAACTGCAACTCGATCAAGCTGAACAAGAACTGCAGTCGGGAGGGCTATCTCTGGCCCGATCGCGATGACACGCTGTCAGCCTTCGAGTACCTGCCTGAGGGAAGGGTAAGGGTCCGCCCCGCTCTTCCGGAAGCAGATCGAGGTAGAGCCGAGAGGCTGTTTGAGCTCGTTGGTCTAGGACGACGACCGCGGGACGACCCTAGGGCAAGCGACCTTAGATGGCTTAGGCGACGACGGGCTTGGCGAAAGGCCCTCTATGCCCGCGAACGAGCACAAGAACCGAGCGAGATCGACCTGGTCATCTTGCTGGCCGAGGAGACCGGATTCTGGTCCGTCTGGATGACCGTCTTCGCCGACAACTCCGAAGTCTCTGCCCGACTGCGGGCCGCGTTTCCGGGGACAAGACCGGTGTGAGTCGGGGTCGGGTTCCCTCAGACGTCGACGCCCTTTGGGTCTAACGGGGCGGATGGGCCGCAAGCCCATCCTCGTCCGGCTCCGTGCCCCAACCCGGAGTATCCGGCACGATCAGACAGCCGTCCTCGAACTCCGGCTCGACCGTGAAGATCTCGTCGTCCCAGGGCAGCCGGTCGATGTCCGTTTCCATGATCCGCAGGTTCGGCACCGCCGCGCTCATGTGAGCGTTCATCATCGTCGCGAGGTGACCGTAGTAGTTGTGCGGCGCCACGTTGACCTCGTGGGCGTTGGCCAGGGCGGCGATCTTCATCGACTGCCAGACGCCGTTCCACACCGCGTCGATGATCGCCACGTCCACCGCCTGGTTGCGCAGAAACGGCAGGAAGGCCGCGGGCGTGATCAGGGTCTCGCAGGAACTGATCGGGTGCGGACTGCACCGCCGCACGGTGGCCAGACCTTCCGCCGAGGGCGTGTCGATCTCGATCCAGAAGAGATCCAGGTCGGCGAGCGCCCGCACGATCCGGCAGTAGCCTTCGATCTTCGCGTTGAAGTTCAGGTCGAGCAGGATGTCGACATCCTCGCCGGCGCCCTCGCGCAACGCTTCGAGGTGACGCCGGAGTTCCCGAATCGTCCGGCGCTCCACGTTCTGACCCGGCTCGTAGGGCCGGCCGAAGCCGGGCGCCCAGCCGCGCAGCGCGCCGCTCGAGTAGTCGAAGATGTTCGTCTTGAGCGCCTTGAATCCCCTCTCGCGGACCTCGGCGCCGAGGGCGATCACGCCGTCGATGTCGGAGATCGCGTTGCCGTAGTACTGAGGCAGGCTGATCCGCCAGGTCCCGCAGTGCGACCAGTACACCGGTACCCGGTCCCGCACCCGACCGCCGAGCAGGTCGCAGCAGGGGACGCCCAGGGACCTGGCCCAGGCGTCGAGCACCGCGTTCTCGATCGCCCCGATGCCCATCGCCATCACCCCGGACATCGACTGCCGGGCCCTGACCAGGAGCCGCTGGTAGATCCGTTCCACGTCCCGGACCCGCGAGCCGACGACCCGCTCCGCGAGCTGCTCGATCACGGTCGTCACGCCGACCGCACCCTGGTGCTCGTCGTACTCGCTCCAGCCGACGACGCCGTCCTCGGTCGTCAGCTTGACGAAGTGATAGTTCCGCCAGCCGGCGTCGCAGTGCCGGGTTTCGATGCTCCTGACCTTCATCCGTCGCTCCCCTCGTCGTCCGGGACAGCCCCCAGCCACTCCCTGATCACCTCTTCCGTGTTCTCTCCAAGGGCCGGAATCGGCTCGAGCGGCCCGGACGGTCGGCCGTCGAAACGGACGGCGCTGGCCGGCAGCCTGATCTCGCCCAGGCCCGGATGATCGACGGCCTCGAGGAAGCCCCGTTCCCGGAGATGCGGATCCGCGTTGACCTCCGCCAGGTCGCGGACCGGCGCGCACGGGACGCGGTGCGAGCGCGCCGCCTCGTCGACCTCCGAACGGGTAAGGCCAGTGGTCCACTCCGCGACCAGGGCTTCCGTCTCGTCGCGATGGGCGACGCGGGCCTCGTTGTTCCGAAACCGGGGATCGGAGATCAGGTCCTCCCGTCCCATCGCCCGCAGCAGGTTGCGCCAGTGCCGCTCGGTGATGCAGATGACGGCAACGTGGCCGTCACGGCAGGGATACACGCTGTAGGGCGAGACCCGGCCGTGCCGGTTGCCAGCTCGTCCCGGCAGCTTCCCGTCGTGGTGCATCAGCCCGAGCTGCGAGAGCAGGGTCGGATAGGCCGCCTCCTGCATCGCCACCTCGACCAGGCGCCCGGCGCCGGTGCGCGTCCGTTCGTAGAGCGCGCTGACGATGCCGCCGTACAGGTGCGTCCCGCCGAGAAAGTCGATGAACGCCGGACCGGCCTTGAGCGGCCGGCCTCCGGCTTCGCCGGTGATGCTCATCACCCCGGCCCAGGCCTGCACCGTGATGTCCATGCCGAGCCGCTCGGAGTCCGGGCCGCTCAGACCGTAGGCAGTGCCCGAGGCGTAGATCAACCGCGGGTTCAGTTCCCGCAGCGCCTGCCAACCGACGCCCAGGCGGTCCATCACCCCCGGCGCGAAGTTCTCGATCAGCACGTCAGCGGCTCCGGCCAGCCGGCGGAGCAGGTCCCGCCCTTCCTCCTCCTTCAGGTCGCAGGTCGCCGACCGCTTGTTCGTGTTCAGAAAGGCGAGAGGAAAGGACGGCGGCCCGCCGCGGGCCTCACGGCGCCGTAGCGGCTCGCCGCGCGGCGGCTCGACCTTGACCACGTCCGCGCCGGCCTGGGCGAGCAGGAAGCCGGCGTACGGGCCCTGGTAGACCTGCCCGAGGTCGAGCACCCGAACCCCGGCGAGAGGTCTGGGCGCCGTCAATGAAACGAACCCCCGATGACGTCACGCGCGACGATGAGACGCTGGATCTCGTTGGGGCCCTCGCCCACCCGCCGGATGCGCAGCTCGCGGAACCAGCGCTCGAGCGGCAGGTCCTTCGTCATCCCGTAGCCGCCGTGGATCTGCATCGCCCGGTCGACGACGCGGCTGGCGCCCTCGCTCGCCACCAGCTTGCAGATCGCCGCCTCCGTGCGGAACGGCTTGCCGGCGTCGGCCCGCGCCGCGGCCTCCAGGGTCAGCGCGCGGGCCGTGCGCAGGTCGATCTCGTTGTCGACGATCATCCACTGCACCGCCTGCCGGGTCGACAGGTAGTCGCCGAACGTCTTTCTCGTCTTCGCGTAGGCGATCGCCATCTCCTGCGCCTTGAGCGCGACGCCCACGCAGCCCGCCGCGTACGGGATGCGGTTGCGGCTCAGCCGGTCGTTCGCGATCGCGAAGCCCTGGTTCACCTCGCCGAGGACGTTGCGGCCCGGCACCCGCACCCGGTTGAACTCGAGTTCCGCGGCGTAGTGGGTGGAACGCAGGGTGTGGACGATGCGACGCACCCGAAAACCCGGCATGTCCGTGTCGACGAGAAAGCAGGTGATCCCCTTGCGGCCGAGTTCCGGGTCCGTACGCGCGAAGACGATGCCGAAGTCCGCCTTGTCGGCGCCGCTGATGAACGTCTTCTCGCCGTCGAGAATCCAGTCGTCGCCGTCGCGGACCGCAGTCGTGCGGATGGCCCGGGCCGGATCGCTGCCACCCGAAGGCTCGGTCAGCGCGAAGAAACCCCGCTTCTCGCCTCGCAGGACGGGATAGAGGTAGCGCTCCTTCTGGTCGTCGTCCGCCTCGTACAACTGGGCCAGGCCGGCGCCGCCGAAGACCCCGTAGCAGGGAGCGTAGAGGCCGGCCCGGTGCTGGGCCATCTCGAACGCCATCAGGGTCCTTGTTGTGAGATCGATACCTGGTCCGCCGTACTCCGCCGGGATGTCGAGGCCGTAGAAGCCGAGTTCCTTCGTCATCGCGACGAGACGTTCGCG
This sequence comes from Acidobacteriota bacterium, assembly GCA_028877275.1. GTDB lineage: Bacteria > Acidobacteriota > Thermoanaerobaculia > Multivoradales > Multivoraceae > Multivorans. Next base: position 762,002 of record JAPPFP010000006.1, on the reverse strand, counting down.
ATGGTGCGGTGGCAGTTCACTCGCGTCGGGGTCGAGGTCCGCCTCGAGCGGCACGATCTCCTCGCGCACGAAGCGGCGCACCGTCTCGAGGATCAGCTTCTGTTCGGTACTGAGCTCGAAGTCCATGAAGTCACCGCCCCTGGACGGCGATGCGACCTGCACCCAACCTTCCGACCCGCTGCTCGCCGCGGTCCGCGTTTCCGGGCGGCAGCTCGCCGTGGTCGGCGAGGTACACGGCGAGCAGTTCCTCGAAGCGGCTCCAGTACTGCATCGTCACCTCGTAGCGGAACCTGGCAGCCGCTTCGTGCTTCGCCGCCGCCTCGGCGATCGCGCTGCGCAGCCCGAAGCGGGAGCGGCCTCCGGCAAATCCCAGCTCCAGGGTGCCGCCGTTCGCGTCCGCGATCTCGTAGACGCCCAACTGGCCGGGCAGGGCGGCGATCGCGGCCTCGTCCAGGTTCAGCCAGGGCTTGGCCAGCCGGACTCCGGTCATGCAGGCTCCCACCCGAACATCCGCGGGATCGTATCCCGCGCTTCAGGGTCCCCGAGCGCTATGTCACAATCCCGCCGCTCTGTCTGACCAGCTCCTTCCTCCCGACGTCGGCGCCGCCGACACCGCGACTTCCGGCTCCGAGACCGACGGGGCGTTGCTGGACGGAATCCGCGTCGTCGAACTTGCGACGATCGTGATGGCGCCGTCGGCCTGCGCGATCCTCACGGACTTCGGCGCTGAGGTGATCAAGATCGAGGCACCCGGCCGGGGCGACATCTACCGCTACTTCCAGGACCTGCCCGGGATGCCGGACTCGGAGATCCCCTACTGCTTCCTGCTCGACGGGCGGAACAAGAAGAGCGTCGTGATCGACCTCAAGCAGGAGAGCGGTCAGGCCGTCGCGCACCGGTTGATCGAAACGGCGGACGTCTTCCTGACGAACTGCCACAACTCCGTGCTCGATGCGCTCGGCATGAACTGGGAGCGACTGCGGAAGATCAATCCACGCCTCGTGTTCGCCCATGGCACCGGCTACGGCCACACCGGGCCGGAGGCCGAGAAGCCGGGCTACGACCAGGTCTGCTACTGGACCCGATCGGGGCTCGTTTCCACCTTCTTCCCGGTCGAGGGTCATCTCGGACCGCTCGGTTGCGGCACCGGCGATCATCCGACCGGAGTCACCCTGTTCTCCGCCGTCCTCCTCGGACTGATGAAACGGGACCGCACGGGTATCGGCTCCTACGTCACCACCTCGCTGCTCGCGGCCGGCGCCTGGGCCAACGCCTGCGCCATCCAGGCCAGGCTGGTCGGCGCCGAGTTCCACGGCAAGCGGCCGCGCGAGCAGACGATGAACTTCGGGCAGCTCTACTACCGCACCCGCGACGACCGCCTGGTCAAGCTGAGCATCGTCGAACAGGACCGCGACTGGAAGCGCTTCTGCCTCGCTCTGGGCAGGGACGATCTCATCGACGACGAGCGCTTCCGCACGACGCCGGAGCGGATCGCGAACATGCCGGAGTTCGTCGCCCTGCTCGACGCCGAGTTCGCACGGCGGGACTTCGCGGACTGGAGCGAGCGCTTCACTCGCCACGAGATTCCCTACAGCCTGGTCTCGAATCTCGACGACATAGCGAACGACGAGCAACTGGAGGCCATCGGCATGTTCCGCGACCTCGATCACCCCGAGTACGGGCGCCTGCGAACGGTCGACAGCCCCGTGTTCGTCGAGGGAGAGGACAAGGCGCAACCACAACCGGCACCAGATCTCGGCGAGCACACCGGCGAGTTGCTGCGGGAGTTGGGTCTCGACGCCTCGGAAATCGCCGACCTGGCCGACCAGGGAGTCATCTCGGGCCGGCTCTGAACCACACGGCGATCACGCATACAATCTCCCGCTCAGCCCAACCACGGACCACACCGCTGCCCAGGAGACCCTCCATGGACTTTCAGGACTCACCGCAGGAAGCCACTTTCCGCGCCGAGGCGCGCGCCTGGCTCGAAGCGAACGCAGAAGCACTTCCGCCTGGCGGCACGTCGCGCTACGACGGCCTTCCCGAACAGGACGGACTGGCCGCGATGAAGGAGTGGCAGCAGAAGAAGTACGACGACGGCTGGGCCTGCATCACCTGGCCGAAGGAACACGGCGGCCGCGGCGCCACCTTCATGGAGGGCGTGATCTGGGCTCAGGAGGAGGCGAAGTTCGACGTGCCCGAGGGTTACCTCGGCATCGGCCACGGCACCTGCGCTCCTGCGATCATGGCCCATGGAACGGAAGAGCAAAAACGCCGCTACCTGCCGAAGCTGGCCAGCGGCGAGGAGGTCTGGTGCCAGCTCTTCTCCGAGCCGGGAGCGGGTTCCGATCTGGCCGGGCTCCGGACCCGCGCCGAGCGCGACGGCGACCAGTGGGTGGTCAACGGCCAGAAGGTCTGGAACTCGGGCGCTCACTACGCAGACTGGGGGATCCTCGTCACGCGGCACGATCCCAGCGTGCCCAAGCACAAGGGGCTGACTTTCTTCGTCGTCGACATGAAGTCGCCGGGCATCGACCCACGTCCGATCCGGCAGATTCCCGGCACCTCGGAGTTCAACGAGGTCTTCCTGCAGAACGTCCGGATCCCCGATCACAACCGCCTCGGCGAGGTCGGCGCCGGCTGGCAGGTGGCGATCACGACGCTGATGAACGAGCGCCACGGTCGCTACAACATGACGCCCGACTGGAGCGACGCTCTTCGCCTCGCTTCGGAACTCGAGATCGACGGCGAACCGGCGGCGAACCAGAGTTCGGTGCGAGAGCGGATTGCCGACTGGTACGTCCAGTGCCGCGGCGTCGAGCTGACCTTCATGCGCACCCTGACGGCCATCTCGCAGGGCAAGCAGCCGGGACCTGAGAACTCGATCTGCAAGGTGATCACCGCCAGCGCCCGCCAGGACATCGCCTCGTTCGCCGCCGACCTGCTCGACTCCGCGGGCGCCGTCAGCGGACGTGAAGACGCCCCTTCGGCCGGCATGTTCCACTACGCCTACCTGGCGGCGCCAGGCATGCGGATCGCGGCCGGCACCGACGAGATCCTGCGCAACATCATCGCCGAGCGCGTCCTCACGCTGCCCGGCGAGATCCGGGTCGATCGCGACCGGGCGTTCAGCGACATCCCGACCGGAGCGAACTAGCCGCTCTCCTCGCGGTCGTAGAACCGCTTGTAGGAGGCGGTGCCCCCATCGCCGCCGAACTGGATCTGGTTCAGGACGATCAACTGGCCCTTCCTGTTGATGCTGTACTCCTGAATGAAGAGTGCCTCGCCGCGGCCCCGATTCCTGGTCACCAGCTTCGCCTTCTTCCAGAAGGCCTGGATTTCCCGCCGCTCACCCACCTCGTACCACTCGCGATCCGTCTTGAGAACGAGGGACACGCCGCGAGAATCCGTGATCTGAACGCCGCCGTCCAGCATGCGAATGCTGAGTGCCTCCGCACCGACGTCGGCGCCACGACCGATCACTGCCGGGCCTCCCCGACCGCCACCGGGCCCGCCGGCACCAGGACCGCCGCCGCCTTGACCGGGCCCGGCACCGCCAGCGCCGGCGCCACCGGCACCACCTCCAACAGCGGCGCCGCCGCCGCGACGGCCGCCGCCGCCACGCCCAACGTTGCCGCCACGTCCGCTGAAGCCGCCGTCACCGCCGCCGCCCCGGGCGATTCTCATGCGCCGCATCGCCTGCCGCGGATCGTCGCTCAACTCTTCGTTGAGGATCCACTCGCCACTGAGGTCCACCGACGGCGTACCTCCTCGCTGTGCCTCCGCGGACTCTCCAGTCGCCAGAGACACGAAGACGGCCACGAACGCGGCCGCCCCCATCTGCACCGTAGCCATCAGCGTTGAACGAACCGGTCGCACGTCTCTCATGGCGATGCCTCCCTCTGTGGCTCCTTCCCTTGTTTCCCTTAGCTTACCGTCCAGGAACTAGCTCGCGACCTCGCTCTCGCTGCCCGGAAACAGGAGACGGGCCATCTGGGTCTGGGAACGGTGGACGAAGAGGATGACCTGGTCGTCGGGGCGGAGCATGTTGCTGCGCTCGGGCATGAACACGCGGTCGCCGCGCACGACCGCGCCGACGATCAGGCCGCGAGGGGCCTGCAGGTCGGCCAGGGTGGCGCCGGCCGCCGGACTCGCCTCGTGGATCACGCGCTGGACGACCTGCACGGCACCGTCGGCGAGGGTGACGAGGTTCGCCTTGTAGCCGTTGGCGACGAAGTTGCGAACGTGGTCGATCGCCAGCGAGTGCGGCGAAACGAGCTCCACCTCGCCGACCCGCTTCCAGAGCCGGCTGGTCGTGTGGTGAATCAGCGCCACGACCCGGCGCACGCCGAGCTCCTGCGCGATGAGACCGGCGACGACGTTGCTGTCGTCGTGACTGGTGGCGGCGATCAGCACTTCGGCCCGCCCGAGGCCCTCGCTCTCCATCGTCGCGGCGTCGATCGGATCGCCGTGCAGCACTTCGACATCGGGAAAGGACTGCGCGAAGAACTCGGCCCGGCGCCGGTCGCGCTCGATCCAGCGAATGCGCTTGACCTCGTTGCGCAGCGCCTTGACCACCGCTACGGCAGCCGGGCTGCCGCCGGCGATTGCGACGGTGTGGGGATGCTCGATGCGGGACGCGAACAGCTCCTCGACGTCGTGGGTCGACTGGGTGCGACAGAGGACCATGGCCAGATCACCGGGGGACGCGCGCAGGTCCGGCCCCGGGATCGACAGCTCGTGCTCTCCATCGAAGTAGCCGACGATGCGCGCGTCCTCGGGCAGCGGCAGCTCGCTGAGCGGGAGGCGGGCAACCGTGCTGCCGATCTGGACCTGGATCGTGCGCAGCTCGAACCGGCCCCGGGCCAGGTAGTCGACCTCGTGCGTATGGTGGCCGAGCACGATGTTGAGGATCGCGTTCGTCGCAAGGCTCTGGGGCGAGAGGAGAAGATCGGCCCCGAACAGCCGTTCGTAAGAGCGGCGGTAGACGGTCAGGTCCTCCGACGTGTCGAGCCGCACGACGCAGCGTTTGGCGCCGAGGTTGCGCGCGATGACCGACGCCACCAGGTTCGCCTCCTCCGAGGAGGACGCGGCGATGAAGAGTTCCGCCCGAGCGACGTTCGCCCGCTCCAGTACGGCCTGGTGGGCCCCGTTGCCGACCACGAAGGCCGCGTCGAGTTCCTCCTCGATCCGCTCGCTCATGCCAGGATCGACGTCGATCAGGGTGAGGCTCCGCCCTTCGCGACCGAAGGCCTCGGCGATGTGGAAGCCCATGTCGCCGATCCCCATCACGCAGAAGTGGCCATTCGCACTCACCGCCTGTCGAGCATAAGCGAACGGTCGACATCGCCGCCGCCGGCAGGACTACCTCCGTCTGCTACGGTTGCCGCTTCCGCCCGCGACAGGGCCGTCCGCGGCGCCGGGCCGAACACGATGGCCGAACTGAAGACGAAGAAGAACGACGCCAGCGTCGAGGGATTCCTGACAGCCGTCGAGAACGAGCGGCGCCGCGAGGACAGCTTCGTCGTCCTGGAGATGATGAAGCGGATCACCGGCGAGGAGCCGAAAATGTGGGGCGCCTCCATCGTCGGCTTCGGCAGCTACCACTACCGGTACGCGAGTGGCCGGGAGGGAGACTGGCCGCGCATCGGCTTCTCGCCGCGCAAGCAGAGCCTGACGATCTACGTCATGCCGGGCTTCTCGAGATACGACGATCTGCTGTCGCGACTCGGCAAGCACCGGACCGGCAAGTCGTGCCTCTACGTCAACAAGCTCGCCGACGTCGACCTGGACGTGCTGGAGGAACTGATGCGCGGTTCTCTCGACGCGATGCGCGAGATGTATCCGGACTGAGAGAGGAGAGCATGAGCTACGAACGGATCCTGCTCGAGCAGGACGGCAGCCTCGCTACGATCACGCTGAACCACCCGGAGGTGCTGAACGCCACGGACGCCCGGATGGTCGCCGAGCTCGGCGACGCCGTGCTGCGTATCCGCGATCCGGAAAGCGGCGTGCGCGCCCTTCTCCTCACCGGGGCGGGCCGCGCCTTCTGTTCCGGCGCCAATCTCTCCGGTCGCGGCAACCGGTCGGAGGGGGCCGTGAACCCGACCGCCCGCGAGAACCTGCGCAACAACTATCACCCTCTCCTGCTCTCGCTCCGCGATCTGGACATGCCCATCGTCACCGCGGTCCACGGCGCCGCGGCCGGCGTCGGCATGAGCTTCGCCCTGATCGGCGACCTGGTCTGCGCCTCGAAGCAGGCCTTCTTCCTGCAGGCGTTCGCTCGCATCGGACTGGTCCCCGACGGCGGCGCCACCTTCATGCTGCCGCGGCTGATCGGCTGGGGTCGCGCGGTGGAACTCTCCATGCTCGCCGAGCGTCTGCCGGCCGACAAGGCCTTCGAGTGGGGCCTGATCAACCGCCTCTACGACGACCAGGAGACCCTGATGGAGGGCGCCACGGAGCTGGCCCACCGCCTGGCCAACGGTCCACGTTCACTGGCCATGATCCGCAAGGCCTACTGGGCGACCTGGCAGAACGTCTACGAGCAGCAACTGGACCTGGAGGCTCGCCTCCAGGCTGAGGCAGGCGCTACGGAGGACTCTCGCGAAGGCGTCCTCGCGTTCCTCGAGAAGCGACCCGCGCAGTTCAAGGGACGGTGATCGGAGTGCTCGCCCGCACGGCCATCGTCGCAACTCTCTTGAGCGGAGCGGCCGTGGCGGCGCAGGAGACGATCGAGTGGCGCCACTACGCCGCTGACCGCGCCAGCACCAAGTACTCGCCGGCGGCGCAGATCGACGCGTCGAACGTGTCGGAACTCGAGGTCGCCTGGCGCTGGGTCACACCCGACGGCCGGGTCGAAGCGCAGACCCTGGCCGGTGACCTCAAGGGTACCCCTCTGATGGTGAACGACACACTGTACGCCGTGTCGGCCATGAATCTCGTGAGCGCCGTCGACCCCACGACCGGCGAGGAGCTCTGGACCTACGATCCGAAGGCCTACGAACGCGGGATTCCGACCCACGGCGGCTTCACCCAGCGCGGCATCGAGTACTGGGAGCACCGGGGCATGCAGCGAATCGTGCTGGTCACCGGCACCCATCAACTCGTGTCCCTGGACGCGAAGACGGGCAAGCCCGACCTGGAGTTCGGCGAAGCCGGAATGGTCGACATGCGCGGCGACATCGGGCGACCGGACCAGATGCGCGAGACCGGCGCGAACTCGCCCGGCATCGTCTGCGGCGACACGGTCCTCATGGGCATGACGATCATGGACTTCTCCCTGACCCAGGAGATGCCGGCCGGCCACATTCGCGGCTACGACATCCGCACCGGCCGGAAGAAGTGGGTCTTCCACACCGTGCCCCAGGGCAACGAGCCCGGCGCCGAGACCTGGCACGACGAATCCTGGCGCTACTCCGGCAACACCAACGTCTGGTCGTGGATGAGTTGCGACGACGAGACCGGATGGGTCTACTTCGGCACCGGCACGCCGACCAGCGACTACTACGGCGGCCACCGCCACGGCGACAACCTCTACGCCGAGAGCTTGGTCGCCATCGACACCGCGACCGGCGAGAAGAAGTGGCACTTCCAGGCCGTCCGGCACGGTCTCTGGGACTACGACTTCCCGTGCGCGCCGATCCTGCTCGACATCGAGGTCGACGGCAAGCGGATCGAAGCGGTAGCCCAGGTCAGCAAGCAGGCCTTCACGTACGTCTTCGACCGCAAGACCGGCGAACCGGTGTGGCCGATCGAGGAGCGCAAGGTCCCCGAGAGCCTGGTGCCCGGAGAATGGACCGCGAGCACCCAGCCCTTCCCCACCAGACCGCCGCCCTTCGACCGCCAGGGCGTGCGCGAGAGCGACCTGATCGACTTCACGCCGGAACTCAAGGCGAAAGCGGTCGAGATCTACCGGAAGACGCTCCTGGGAGGCCCGATGTTCACGCCGCCGACCCTGGCCGGCGAGAACCGGAGGGTGATGGCGCAGCTCCCGGGCCAGGCCGGCGGCGCAAACTGGGGCGGCGCCGCCGTCGATCCGAACAGCGGCGTCCTGTTCGTGCCGTCCCAGACGCGGCTGGGCACGATGGCCCTGACGCCTCCGACCGCGCGCCAGCCTTCCGACCGGGACTACCTGCCGGCGTTCACGTTCCCCGCCGGCCCGGAAGGCCTGCCGTTGACCAAACCGCCCTGGAGCCATCTCACCGCGATCGATCTGAACCGAGGCGAGATCCTGTGGCAAACGGCGGTCGGCGACGGCCCGCGGGACCATCCGGCCCTGGCCGATCTCGACCTCGGACGGCTCGGCGCCTGGCCGCTCGCCGGTCTCACGCCGGGCTGGCCGATGGCCACCGCCACCCTCGTCTTCGTTGTCACCAGCGAGCGGGTGGCCGGCACGTACCAGGAGGAGGCGGGCGGCTTCACCTCCCGCGGTCCGTCGACCGGGTTCCTCTATGCCTTCGACAAGACGACCGGCGAAGAGGTCTGGCGAACCGAGCTGCCCGACACGCCGGGCGGCGGCCCGATGACCTACGTCGCCTCCGGTCGGCAGTTCATCGTCGTTCCCGTCGGCAACCGCGGCCAGGAGCACACCCTGGTCGCGTACGCTTTGCCACGGTAACTGAGCCGGTCAACGACGCTTCGACAGCCGGGCATCCAGCGGATCGCTGATCCACCCGGCGCCCTGTTCCCAGCCATCGTCGAAGACGGTGTCCTGGATCGGCAGCCGGCGGAGCGGGCCGTGACGTCCCAGCGGCCGGCCGATCGTGATCGTCAGCGACAGCTCGACGTTGTCCGGAATCTCCAGGATCTCGCGCAGTTCGTCCGCCACCGCGTGGTGCCAGCCGCTGTAGCAGGCGCCGTAGCCCAGCGCCCGCGCCATGAGGAACAGGTTCTGGCACGCCGGGAAGACGGACGCGCCCTCGGAGTGAGTCAGCGCCCCGTAGCGGACGTAGCAGGCGATGACGATCGCCGGGATCTGCTCGAAGTGGTCCACGTAGTGCTGGATCGCCCGGTTGACCCTCGACTTCGGCGAGTTCGGATCATCGGCCGACCCGCGATTCCAGCCCTCCTCCTCCGTCTTGCGCGCCCAGCCGCGCCTGAAGGACTCGCCCAGCAACCGGCGGGCTCGCCGCGCTCGGGGGCCGTCCCGCAGGACGACGAAGCGGAAGGGCTGGCGATTCGTGCCGGACGGCGCCCGGCTCGCGGCGTAGAGCATCCGCGCCAGGTCTTCGTCCGGGATCGGCTCGGGGCTGTAGCGCCGCACGGAGCGGGCGGTGGAGAGCAGTTCGAAGAAGTCGTCGGCATCCATGGGTCGTAACGATCCCTCACGCGCGAAGCCCGCGTCAAGCGATAGGATCGGCCGGTTCTCCCACTCCTTCCCACTGTGACGCCCCCACCCGCACGGTTGGCGCCGACCCAGAGGAACCCGACGATGCAGAAACTCAGCCGTAGCGTTCTCCCCCTGGCCATGCTTCTGGTCGCCTCCGCGGCGTGGGCCCAACGAAGCCAGGTGGACCTGCAGGTGCACGACATGAACGGCGCCGAACTCGGGCCGGTAAGCATCACCGTCTTCTCGCCCCAGGGCGAGGTCGTCGTACAGGACGAGACGCGGAAGAACGGCCGCCTGCGACTGCGCCTGACGGTAGTGGATGAGCCGTACCGGCTGCTGCTGCAGAAGGACGGGCTCCCGGAGCGGGAGGTCGAACTACAACTCGTTGAAGGCCGGGACCGGACCCTGACCGTTCAGCTCTGGGACGAAGAGACCGCAATCAAGCAGCAGGCGATCGACGCCTTCAACGAGGGCATCGGGAAGATCCAGGCCGGCGACGCGTCGGGCGCCCTGCCCCTCTTCGAGCAGGCCGTGGAGCTCGATCCAACGATCGCGGCCGCCCATCGCACGATCGCAGCCCTGTTGCACAACCTGGGGAGGCTCGACGAGGCGCTCGAACCCGCGAGGCGGTATCTCGAACTGGAGGCGATGCCTCCCGAGTTCGCGTCCATGTTCTTCGACATTTTCGCGCCGGCCGAGGATCCCAGGGCGGAAGAGGCGAAGCAGATGGCGATCGAGGCCGGCATGGGCGCCGACCTCGCCCCCGGCGTGTTTTCGCAAGGCGTTCAGGCGGTTCGCGGCGGCAACACCGAGCGCGCGATCGAGCTCTTCCGCGAAGCGGCATCGCTCAACCCGAGGCTCCATCAGGCCTACCGGAACATCGGCACGATCCACTTCAACAACGGGGATTTCGAGGAAGCCCTGGTGGAGCTCAACCGCACCCTGGAGCTCGACCCGCGGAACCAGGAAGCGCTACGGATGAAGTACTTCTCCTTCGCCTCGCTCGGCAACCTCGAGGACTCCATCGAGGCGGGCAAGGCCTGGATCGCGGTCAACCCCACCGCCGGCAGGCAGGTGCAGTTCCAGGCCCAGCAGCTCTTCGACCAGGAAGCGTTCGGCAACGCGAAGCTCTACGACGAGTCCCTGATCGCCTGGGACGACAACCACCCGCGCGCCCACTTCCGGCTCGGCGTGATCTACCGCCGTAGCGCCGATTCCGTCCCGGCGAAGGACCACCTCACGAGGTACCTGGAATCGGCGCCTGACGACGAGGACGTGGAGGACCTGGCAAGGGCGCACTACGAACTCGGGATTCTCGCGGTGAACGCCAGCGACACCGGCGCGGCCCGCGAGCACCTGAGCAAATCGCTCGAGATGGCGCCGGAGGGCGAGTTCGCCGAAGTGGCCCGCGCGGCCCTGGACCAGTTGTAGCGCGCTAGCGCGGCAGAAGGTCCGGAAGCCGGCGCTTTCGCGCCGGATGCCGGCGGGGACGCCGGCGCACCCAGTTTCTGCCGCGCGCGCCGACCTAGGCCCGGGCGCCGCCCGAGAACACCCGGAACAGCTTCTTCAGCGGGTCGTAGAACTCCGACACGACCCGCTCCTTGAGCGGGATGATCGCGTTGTCGGTGATCGTGATGTGCTCGGGGCAGACCTTCGTGCAGCACTTCGTGATGTTGCAGTAGCCGATCCCCTCGTCGCCCTTGAGCGACGCCAGCCGGTCCCCGGTGTCCAGGGGATGCATCTCGAGAGCCGCGTTGTAGACGAAGAAGCGCGGGCCAACGAACTCGTCGTGGAGGTGGTGGTCCCGCAGCACGTGGCAGACGTCCTGGCACAGGAAGCACTCGATGCACTTGCGGAACTCCTGCACCCGCTCGACATCCTCCTGGGCGATGCGCCAGGTGCCGTCCTCGGCGTCCGGCGGCCGGGGCTCGAAGGGTTCGATCTTCTTCTTGACCTCGTAGTTCCAGGACACGTCGCAGACGAGGTCGCGGATCACTGGAAACGCCCGCATCGGCTCGACGGTCACCGGCCGGTCCGTCGGCAGGTCGCTCATCCGCGTCATGCACATGAGCCGTGGGTTCCCGTTCACCTCCGCCGAGCAGGACCCGCACTTGCCGGCCTTGCAGTTCCAGCGTACGGCGAGGTCGTTCGCCGATTCCGCCTGGATCTGGTGAACCGCGTCGAGGACGACCATGCCCTCGGTGACGTCCGTCGTGTAGTCGCGGTAAGCGCCCTCGCCTTCCGCGCCGTCCTGCCGCCAGATCCTGAACCGTGTCGCGGCCATCTCAGCCCATCTCCTCGACCAGTCCGGTCAGTTCGTCGCTCATCGGCTCTACCGGAATCTCCTCCACGACCATCTCTCCGTCGGCACCCCTGGCGACCCGGATGATCACCTTGCCGAAGTGCTCGTCCTTCTGCGGATAATCGTCCCGGAACTGGGCTCCGCGGCTCTCGCGCCGCATCAGACCCGCCCGGGCGACGGCTTCGGACACGACCAGAAGAGGGTGCAGGTCGAGCGCCGTGTGCCAGCCCGGGTTGTACTCGCGGTTGCCGGGCGCCGACACCGCCTTCGCCCGGTCGCTCAGACGGCCGATCTCCTCGATCGCCTGCTCCAGCTCGGACTCGATCCGGACGATGCCGACCTTCTCCTGCATCAGGTCCTGGAGTTCGTGCTGGATCTGGTACGGCCCTTCGCCGCCCTCCCGCTCGAGCGGCTCCAGCGCCTCCTTGACGCCCGCGTCGACCGCCGCTTCATCGAGCCGGACGTCGCCCTGCTCGCTGGCGAAGGCCGCCGCGTACTCGCCCGCCCGCTTCCCGAACACGAGCAGGTCGGAGAGGGAGTTGCCGCCCAGCCGGTTCGCGCCGTGGAGCCCCGCGGCGCATTCGCCGGCGGCGTAGAGACCGGGGACTGAGGACATCTGGCTTTCCGCGTCGACCCGCACGCCGCCCATCACGTAGTGGGTCGTCGGGCCGACCTCCATCCTCTCCTTCGTGATGTCGAGGCCGGCCAGCTCCTTGAACTGGTGGTACATCGACGGCAGCTTCTTTCGGATGTGCTCCTCGGAGTTGCTGATCTTCTCCTTGATCCAGGCGATGTCCAGGTAGACGCCACCATGCGGCGAGCCCTTTCCGGCCTTGATCTGGTCCACGATGCAGCGGGCGACATGGTCCCGGGTCAGCAGCTCCGGAGGACGCCGCGCGTCCCGGTCGCCGACGACGTACCGCCAGCCTTCCTCGGGGCTGTCGGCCGTCTGGTCCTTGTAGAGGGGCGGAATGTCGTCGAACATGAAGCGTTCGCCGTCCGAGTTCAGCAGGATGCCGCCCTCGCCGCGTACACCCTCCGTGACCAGGATGCCGCGCACGCTGGGCGGCCAGACCATGCCCGTCGGATGGAACTGGACGAACTCCATGTCGATCAGGTCGGCGCCGGCGTCGTAGGCCAGCGTGTGGCCGTCGCCTGTGTACTCCCAACTGTTGCTGGTGATCTTGAAGGCGCGGCCGATGCCGCCGGTGGCGAGCACGACCGCCTTCGCCCGGTAGACCCGGAACCGGCCCCGCTCCCGGTCGTAGGCGAGGGCGCCGGACACCCGGCCGTCGTCCAGCAGCAGGCGGAAGACCGTGTACTCCATGTGGAAGTCGATGCCGCGGTGGATGCCGTGGTCCTGGAGGGTGCGGATCATCTCGAGCCCCGTCCGGTCGCCGACGTGGGCCAGACGCGGATAGCGGTGGCCGCCGAAGTTCCTCTGCAGGATGCGACCGTCCTTCGTGCGATCGAACAGGGCGCCCCAGGCCTCGAGTTCCAGCGCCCGCGCCGGCGCCTCCCTGGCATGGATCTCCGCCATCTTCGGGTTGCTCAGGTACTGGCCGCCACGCAGGGTGTCGGTCACGTGAACCTTCCAGTCGTCCCGCTCGTCCACGTTGCCGATCGCGGCCGCCATGCCGCCCTCGGCCATCACGGTGTGGGCCTTGCCGAGCAGGGACTTGCAGATGACGCCGCAGGACGCGCCCACGGCCGAGGCTTCGATCGCGGCGCGCAACCCGGCCCCACCCGCGCCGACCACCAGCACGTCGTACTCGTAGGGGGTCTGCTCCATCAGACGAGCCTGAAGTCCGTCCAGACGCCCATCGAGCAGAGCCGGACGTAGATGTCGGAGAAGGTGACCCAGATCAGGCTGAGCCAGGCCCAGGCCATGTGCCGGCGGTTCAGGCAGGAAACGCAGCGGTAGCAGGCGCTCTGGAACGGCTTCCCCGCCATCACGTTGCGGAAGCCGCCGATCACGTGGCGCGTCGAGTGGCAGCCCAGGGCGTAGCCGCTCAGCAGCAGCCAGTTGATCAGGAGGACGAAGCTGCCGACGCCGATGCCGAAGGCATGGCCGCCGGACACGGTCTCGAACACGAACCCCCGGTACACGTCGATCGGGAAGAACACGAAGATCCAGGCCATCATCGCGAACAGGAAGTAGCGGTGGATGTTCTGGACGATCAGCGGGAAGGAGTTCTCCCCCCGGTAGGCGTTCCGCGGCTCGCCGACCGCGCAGGCCGGCGGATCGGCCCAGAATGCCTTGTAGTACGCGCCACGGTAGTAGTAGCAGGTCGCCCGGAAGCCCAGCGGCAGAATCAGGATGAACAGCGCCGGCGACTGGGGCACGAAGCTCGGCCACCAGTTCGGGAAGCCCTCGAACCAGGCATGATGCGAGAGGCCGAAGACCTCCGGCGAGTACAGCGGCGACAGGTAGCCGCCCAGGTGATAGTGGTCGGCCTGAAGTGCCGCCCAGGTCGCATAGGCGCTTGCGAGACCCAGCCCCACGACAACGGCGCCTGGCTGCAACCACCAGGCGTCCTGACGCTGCGTCTCACCGAACGATCGCCGCTTCAGCACGGCGGGGAAAGCCATCTGGGATTCTGTCCTCTCTGGGTCGCTGGATGGAAGTGCGTTGGCGAGGGCGCGCTCGGCCCGGCGGTGATCATAGCCACAAAGCAGGAGACGGTTCGACCTCGGGATCCGGTGGTGATCGGGGCCGAGCCGCCTGTGATCGAATTGCGCTTCCGATGACCCGCATCCTCGCCTTGTCCGCGCTTCTCGCGGCCGCCGCCGCGCTCCCGGCGCAGGAGTTCGAACGGCCAGGCGACACCCGCGTCGTCCGCGCCTACTTCGACGATCCGCTGGTCGCCGCCAAAGCCGTCATGTCGCTCGACGCTCTCGAGTCGGAGTACGAGAAGGGCTACATCGTCCTGCGAGCCACCGAAGAGGACATCGAAGCCGCCCGGCGGGCCGGGATGCGGATCGTTGAGGCCGACGACTACGATTCCGTCGTCCTCCCCTCCGAACCGCCGACCGAAGCCGTGCCGGGGACGATTGCCGGCTTCCCGTGCTATCGCACCGTCGAGAAGACCTACGCGAGCGCCCGTGCGATCGCCGACCGGCACCCGACGCTCGCGAAGTGGAGCCCGGTCGGCAGGTCCTGGAAGATGGTGCAGAACGCGGCCGAAGGGTACGACCTCATGGTGCTGCGGCTGACGAATGAGGCGACCACGGGTCCGAAGCCCATTCTCCTGATCACCACCGCGATCCACGCGCGCGAGTACACAACCGCCGAACTCGGCCTGCGCTTCGCCGAGTACCTTGTCGACTCCTACGAAACGGACGCGGACGCGCGATGGCTCCTGGACCACCAGGAAGTCCACCTCGTCCTCCAGGCGAATCCGGACGGCAGGAAACGCGCCGAGGAAGGGGTGCTCTGGAGGAAGAACCACAACACGAACTACTGTCCCGCCGGTCTACCGGGCGTCGACCTGAATCGCAACTTCGCATTCGGGTGGCACGACCCCGGGGGATCGAGCGACGACCACTGCTCGCAGATCTTCCGCGGGCCCGGACCCGCCTCGGAACCCGAGACGAGGGCCGTCGCGAACTACATGTGGAGGCTCTTTCCCGACGTGCGGGGGCCCGCCGACACGAACGCGGCGCCGTCCGGGACCAGCGGCGTCTATCTGGACATCCACAGCCACGGCCGCCTCGTTCTGTGGCCCTGGGGGCACAAGTACAAGGCTGCGCCGAACGCGACCGCGCTGCAGACGTTCGGCCGCAAGCTCGCGTTCTTCAACGACTACCTTCCGATTCAGGGAATCGGGTTCTATCCCGCAACCGGTACGACGATCGACCACGCCTATGGCGAACTGGGAGTCGCTTCCCTGCTCTACGAACTGGGGACCACCTTCTTTCAGGACTGCGACGACTTCGAACGCTCGATCCTCGACCCCAACCTGGAGTCGCTCCTCTACGCGTTCAAGGTGGCACGGACTCCCTACCTGACTCCGGCAGGCCCCGACGTGCGAGACCTGAGTCTGAGCGGCCGCGCCTCGACCGCCGGCGTCGCGGCGGGGTCGCCAGTCCGCCTCTCCGCGATCCTCGACGACACCCGCTACCAGGACGGCAACGGCGCCGAACCGACGCAGACGATAGCCGCGGGCGAGTACACCATCGACGTTCCCCCCTGGAATGCGGGAGCGCTGGCACACCGCGTCTCCGCCGCCGACGGCTCTTTCGACAGCGGCGCGGAGCAGGCCACCGCGGTCATCGACACCTCCGGCCTGGAGACCGGCAGGCATTCCGTCTTCGTCCGGACGAGGGACGCTGACGGCAACTGGGGTGCGGTCAGCGCAATCTTCCTGTTCGTCCAGGCGGACGACGGCTCCACTGACGACACGGACGACGATGACGACGACCCGGGGAGCGGCGAAAGCGGCGGTTGCGTGGTGGACGAGAACACCGCCTGCCTTCACGACGCCCGCTACCGCGTACGGGTCACCTGGCTATCCGGGAACGGCCGGACCGGAGCCGCAACCACGGCGAGCTCCGCTACGGATGACTCGGGCCTGTTCTGGTTCTTCGACCCGGACAACTGGGAAGTCCTGATCAAGGTGCTGGACGGCTGCGCTCTGAACAACCACATCTGGGTGTACGGCGCCTCGACGACGGACCTCGGCTACACCGTTCGGGTGACCGACACCGCGACGGGCCTCGAGAGGGAGTACCGGAACGAACCGGGTGTGCCGGCCTCGGCGATCACCGACGCGACCGCGTTCCCGGACGGCTGCCGCCCGCCATAGACGCGGGCCGCGCGCGCCCCCCGCCACCGAATCGGCTCAGAGCGCCGGCGAGGAGCGGAGGTCGTCCATCTCGGACACGGCCGCCGTTGCGCCGGCGCCCGCCCGCTCCGCATCGAGCAGGGATGCGCCGCGGTCAATCCAGGTCCGCCCGCGCACCCGGATGGCGAGGAGGCCAGCGAGCAGCGCTACATGGACGATGAAGCAGCTCCAGGCGCCGACCAGGCCCCAGTTCCGCGTGGCGAAGAACACGAGCGGCACGAAGACGAGCCAGGCCACGCCGATGTTCACGACCATCGGGTAGGTCGTGTCACCGGCGCCTCGAAGCGCGCCCGAGTAGATGTTGAACGGCAGTTCGAAGACCAGGCACAGGGTGGCGATGAGAAACAGCGGCCGGGCGTACGGCAGCAGCGCCGCGAGATCGCCCGCCTCCCGCGCGAACAGCTGCATCAGCCATCCGGGGAACCCGACGTAGATGACCGCCATGATCGCCATCGCCCCGTAGCCCAGCCACATCACGCGACGAACGACGACGCGTACGTCGTCAAGCTGTCTGGCGCCCAGGCACTGCCCGACCAGCGTCGTGCAACCGACGGCCAGCGCGACGGCCAGCATGAAGGAGACGGACCAGGCGTGGATCACGGCGTTCGTTGCCGCCATCTCCGCGTCGCCCAGGTTCGCCACGAGTGCCGTGAAGACGCTGATTCCGCCCATCTCCATGAACACCTGGACGCCGATCGGCAGGCTGACGCGGAGCATCTGCCCGAGCAGGGCCGACTCCGGCGGCCTGGGACGGGTCGCACCGTAGTCCCGCCCGATCTTCGTGCCGAGCACTCCGGCCAGCAGGCCGAGTGCGACGAGAAACTGGGCGATCACCGTACCGACCGCGGTGCCGGCGGCCCCGAGCTCCGGAAATCCCCAGACGCCGAAGATGAGCAGGTAGTTCAGCCCGCAGTTCAGGGCCAGCTGGATCAGCCCCGCGAACATGGGAACCTCGGTGCGTCCGAGTCCGCGGTAGTAGTTCTCCGCGACGAGGAAGATCATCAGCCCGACCGCGGCGCCCAGCCGCACTTCGGTGTAGTCCGTGGCGATCGCCTGGACTTCCGCCGACGCCCCCATCACGCGGAACGCCCAGCCGGACAGCGGCGCCGCGAGCAGGACGGCGACGCCCGCGCCGGCGGCCAGGTAGAGACCCTGCCAGAAGGCGACGCCGACCCGATCCTTCTTGCCGGCGCCGAAGAACTGGGCGACGAAGGTGTTCACGCCCTGCAGCAGGCCGACGAAGAAGCCGAGCAGCCACCACGAGATGATCGCGCCCAGGCCGACCCCGGCCAGCGCAACGACGCCGAGCCGTCCGACCATCATCGCATCGATCAGGCCCATCGCCGTGTGCGTCATCTGCGTGATGACGACTGGTCCGGCCAGCGTCAGAATGCGCCGATAGGAGATGTCGATGTTCATTGGTCAGGATTCCAGAAGCAGGGCTTCGAACCGCGCCGCCATGCGCGGTCCTGCCCCTTCGTCTTCGTGCTTGAAGAAGACGTAAGTCTCGCGCCAGGGTTGCCGCCGGATCCTGTCGGCCCAGGCGCGAAGCGCCGTCTCGTCGTAGTCCTCGCGGCGCAGCCGAAGATAGCCGAAGTCCGCGGTCGCCACCAGCGGCGCGTCGTGGTTGGCCCCGCTGTCGGCGATGCACAGAGACGCGCCGGCGTCGGCAAGCAGCGTGAACACCTCGTCGTCGAACCAGCTCGCATGTCGGAACTCGAACGCGCTCCTCATTCCTTCGGGCAGCAGATCGAGAAAGCTCGCCAGCCGGTCGACGTCGCGCCTGAGGTACGGCGGCAACTGGAAGAGGAAGGGGCCGAGTCGCTCGCCGAGCACTTTCGCGGTGCGAAACAGGTAGTCGACCGAGTCCCCGGCGTCCTTCAGGCGGAGCTGGTGCGTGATCCGGCGGGACGCCTTCAGCGCAAACCGAAAGGTGCAGGGCACCGTGTCGCGCCACCGCTCCAGCAGATCCGCCTTCGGCATGCGGTAGAAGGTGTTGTTGATCTCCACCGAGCCAAGCCTGGACGCATAGAACGAGAGCATGTCCGGCCGCTTCGTTCCGGTCGGGTAGAACGGCCCCTCCCAGGCGGGGTACGAGAACCCGCTGGTGCCGGTACGGACCCGCATACCTGACCGACTGCTGAGGTTGAGCGCGCGGCCCGTGCGTTACGCGCCGTCGTCGAGGAACGGGCGCAGCTTCCGCGCCCAGTCCGGGTGCCGGAGCTTGCGCAGCGCCTTGGACTCGATCTGGCGGATGCGTTCGCGCGTGACGTTGAACGACTTGCCGACCTCCTCCAGGGTGTGCTCCGATCCTTCGCCGACTCCAAAGCGCATCCGCAGCACGAGTTCCTCTCGCGGCGACAGCGAACGCAGCACGTTGCCGGTCTGCTCGCGCAGGTTGGCCGAGATGACCTCGTCAATCGGCGACGGCGAGTTCTTGTCCTCGATGAAGTCGCCGAGGTGGGAATCCTCCTCTTCTCCGACCGGCGTCTCGAGCGACACCGGCGCCTGCGCGATCTTCATGATCTTGCGCACCTTGGAGGCGGGAAGATCCATATGCTCGCCAATCTCCTCGGCGGTGGGCTCGCGCCCGAGCTCCTGGACCAGCGACCGCGACGTGCGGGTCAGCTTGTTGATGTTCTCGATCATGTGCACGGGGATGCGGATCGTCCGCGACTGGTCGGCGATCGCCCGCGCCACGGCCTGGCGGATCCACCAGGTTGCGTACGTCGAGAACTTGTAGCCGCGGCGATACTCGAACTTCTCGACAGCCTTCATCAGGCCGATGTTCCCCTCCTGGATCAGGTCCAGGAACTGGAGGCCCCGGTTCGTGTACTTCTTGGCGATCGAGACGACCAGGCGCAGGTTCGACATGATGAGCTGCTCCTTGGCGCGCTCACTCAACGCCTCGCCGCGCTTGACCTTGGCCACCATCGCCCGCAGCTCTCCCTGCTTGACGAAGTGGCGCAGCTCGAGCTTCCGCACCTCCTCCCGGTACTTCTGGATGCGACGGCGGTGCAGCGCCCTGAGTTCCTCGTTGCTTTCGCGCTCGAGCGCCACCTGGGCCCGGCTGATGTCGCGCTCGCTGCGCCGGAACCGGTTGTCGATCAACTTGACCAGGTCGACTACCCGATTGCGGTCCGGCCCTGTGAAACCGAGCTCCACGATCAGGGCGGAGGCCCGCTCCTCCAGGCGGTCGATGTCCCGCGCGATCTCCTGGAAGCGCTCACCTCGAGGGCTGTAGCGCTTCTGCCGGCGCCGGGTGCGATCGAGTTCCTCCTCCAGTTCCTGCATCTTCTCGAACACGCCGACGCGCTTGGCGATCCGCTTGTGGCCGTTCTGGTCCAGCAGCGAGATGGGGTGCTCGATCTCCACCAACTGGGAGAGCGGCTTCGCGTTCTTGCGGTCCGCGAGCTCGGTCATCGCCAACAGGCGGGTCATCAGGTCGGCATTCCGGGCCATCGCCTGAAAGATGAGCCACTCGCCGTCCTCGAGTGCGCGCGCGATCTCGACCTCGCCGTCGCGGTCCAGTAGCGGGACGGTGCTCATCTCCCGCAGATACATCCGCACCGGATCGCTCGTGTTCAGCGGTTCGGTGACCGTCGGCGTCGCGGGATCCTCGTCCGCCTTCTCGATCTCGAGCGTGACGGTCTCGTCGAGGTTCGCCACGTACCAGCCCGGCCGCCGGATCACGCCGACGCGCAACTCGCGCAGGCGGTCGTACAGCTCGTTGATCTCGGCTTCGACGCCGACCATGTCGGCCGGCATCATGTCGTGGATCTCGTCGTTGAGGAGATACGTCTTCGCCTTGCCCAGCTCGAAGAGCTGGCGAATGGACGAGTACCTCGCCTCCAGGGGCTTGTTCACGTCCTTGACTGGGGCAACTGCCATCTTCGGTCTCCAGGTAAGGGCCAAGCAGAGGGAATCAAGCGGCGGCGCCGAGAGCCGTCCATGCCGATCTCAGCCTGCACACCTCCCCGCCCGCCGAGAGAGTGTCTCAGCGAACCGGGAACATTGAGCGCCGACAGCGCAAGTGTAGCAGTATGAAGACGATCAACCACGCCGTTGTGTTTCGCTCCACTGTGGTCTACGGGGCGTCGCGTCCGTCCTTCTCAACTGCTGCGGGGGTCGCGGTTCTTCCCCGCTGCCGCAGCGCCTCGCGAAGCAGATACTCGATCTGCCCGTTGACGCTCCGCAACTCCGCCGCCGCGAGCCGCTGAAGCTCCTCGAACACGCCAAAGTCGAGACGCAGAAGGAACGCCTTGCGCGGAGGGGCACCCACCGTACAGCACCCCTCGCCCTACGGATAGAGCGTACCGGTGTTCACGACCGGCTGGGTATGGCGGTCGCTGCAAAGCACGGCCAGCAGGTTGCTGACCATCGCCGCCTTCCGTTCGTCGTCCAGGTGCACGACGTCCTTCTCGCTCAGCATGTTCAGCGCCTGCTCCACCATGCCGACCGCGCCATCCACGATCTGGGCGCGCGCCGCGACCACCGCCGCGGCCTGCTGGCGCTGCAGCATCGCGGCGGCGATTTCCGCCGCGTAGGCCAGGTGACTGATGCGGGCCTCGATCACCTCGACGCCTGCGGTCGCCAATCGCTCCTGAACCTCGCCGCGGAGACGCTCGGAGATCTCGGCGGTGTGATGCGACAGCGAGACTTCGCCCTCGTTGTGTGCGTCGTAGGGGTAGCCAGTCGCCATGTTCCGCAGCGCGGCCTCGCTCTGAACCTGAACGTAGTCCTCATAGTCGTCGACGTTGAAGAGCGCCTCGGCGCTGTCCGTGACGCGCCAGACGACGACCGCGCCGATCTCGATCGGGTTGCCGGCGTTGTCGTTCACCTTCAGCTTCCCGGTCTCGAAGTTCCTCGTCCGCACGGACACGCGCCGCTTGCTGAGAAACGGATTCGCCCACCGAAGCCCGGTGTCGTAGACGCTGCCCCGGTACGAACCGAAGAGTTGGAGAACCTTCGCCTCGTTCGGATGGACCATGAACAACCCGAACAGCAGCAGGACGAGAACCGGAATGCACGCCGCGCAGAAGATCACGACGGGGATGACCCGCCAGATCCCGAAGACCGCGATCCCGGCGACGGCGAGAAGGATGAGGAGGATGAGCAGGCACAGCATGCCAACGCCCGACGTGATCGAGAGACGCTTCTCCCGATGCTCTACCATCTGTTGTTCCATTCGTTGGTGACTCCCTTGATCACGCGGCCGACCAAACGACCGCCGTTCTTTTCGATATGGAAGTGATATCACACTCATATCTACGTTGCCACCTGGTCGGCCGGCCGACACCGTCTTGACGGCGCCCGGGCAGAACGATCCCGAAGCAGTCCTGCGCATCGCGGGGCGCTTCCGGACCGGCGGCCGCGCAACCGGTGCGGTCGAACTGCGGGCGGGCCACATCAACGATTCCTTCGTGGTCTCCACGGCGAGCGGCGGGCGCTTCCTGCTGCAGCGCATCAACGGCTACGTGTTCCCGAACCCGGCTCGGGTCATGGAGAACATCGTGCGCATCACGCGCCATCTCGAACGCAGGCTCGGCCCGGAAAGCGCCCGCCGCCGGCTCACTCTGGTCCCCGCGGTGGATGGAGAGATGTGGTTCGAGACGACAGCGAAGGAAGGTCCCGCCGACTGGTGGCGGATGTACGAGCTGATCGAGGACACGACGACCGAGCTTCGTGTATCGACTCCGGAGCAGGCCTTTCTCGCCGCACAGGCGTTCGGCCGCTTCGAGATGCACTTCGTCGATCTCCCAGCACCGCCGCTGCACGAGACGATTCCGGGCTTCCACGACACGCCGAAGCGCTTCGACGCGTTCGACCGGGCGCTGGCCGCGGCAAACGAGTCGCCCGTCGGCGCCGCCAGGCGCCGGCAGGCGGTGGCCGAGATCCGGTCAGTCGCCGTCCACCGCGACCTGGGTGCCCGGTTGAGCGCCGCCTCGACTCACGGATTGCCGCAACGCACCGTCCACAACGACTGCAAGATCAGCAACATCCTGTTCGACCGGCCAACCGGCGAAGCCCTTTGTGTCGTCGACCTGGACACGACCATGCCCGGATTGGCCGCCTACGACTTCGGAGACATGGTTCGCTCGATGAGCCACCGTGCCGACGAGGACGCCCGGGACACGGCCGGGGCGCGAGTCGACCTGGAGCTCTTCGCCGCCCTGGCCCAGGGCTACCTGGACGGCGCCGGTTTTCTGACCGCGGCGGAGCGTCGCAGCCTGGTCGACGGCGCCCTGGTGCTGACGCTCGAGCAGGCCGTGCGCTTCCTCACCGACCACCTGGATGGCGACGTCTACTTTCGAGTCGAGCGGCCCGGCCAGAACCTGGATCGTTGCCGGGTGCAACTGGCGCTGCTCGAGTCGCTGCTGGCGCTTGACGCGGACCTGCGCCGAGTCGTCGGAGGCGCAACCACCTAGTCAGAACGCTTCGAGGTCCCGCTTCCCGCTTACCTGCTTGGGCGGATTGTGGTACGTGCGATTCAAACCGCCGACCGTGTCCCTGACCGTGACCCAGTACTCCACATCGGACAGGGCGCCGTAGAACACCCAGTAGTGACCGTTCAGCACGCGGCCGTCGAGCACCTTGACGACAAGCTCCAGGTTCGCCGGCTCGAAGAACCAGAACAGGCCCGCGTCGTCGGAGATCGTCACCGGAATGGCGCCACCGCTTCCGAACCTCCCGGCAACGTCGGGATCGGTCCAGTGCACCTGGACTTCGAAGCGCTGCCTCAGGCAGAGAAAGCTGTCGCCGGCACGACATGGGCCGCTGTAGCCGCCGGTTGTCGCACTTGCCTCCTCCGAGTACTCGAACCCCTGGCGCCCCTCCGCGCGCAGACGGAACGTGTACGGCGTCTCCGAACGAAGGCCGTCGATGCGGACGCGGCCGCCGGTCGCGGCCGCCGTCGCCACCTGAACCCAGCCCGCCGTCTGGCTGCGGGCCTCCACGCTCAGGAGCCCCCTCGCGGCTTCGACCCAGCTTCCCCGCCAGAACACGACGACGCCCGAATCCCCCACCGGCTCCGCGGTGACGTCGCCGGCGAACCGCGGCGAAGGTTCATCCGTG
This sequence comes from Acidobacteriota bacterium, assembly GCA_028877275.1. GTDB lineage: Bacteria > Acidobacteriota > Thermoanaerobaculia > Multivoradales > Multivoraceae > Multivorans. Next base: position 738,448 of record JAPPFP010000006.1, on the reverse strand, counting down.
CCGGGTTCTTCCGGCTCGACGGGTGGCTCCGGCACGAAGCGCTCGAAGGTCAGCCGCGCCATCGGCCTGTCGGTGAACTTGCCCACGCCGCGGATGCTGGCAATCGTGCCCTGGGGCACGGTCGCCGCGTTGTCGAGGGAGAACTCGGTTCCCTCCTCGGTGCCGGCGTCGTAAGGGAAGAGGTCGACCTCCAGCTCATCGAGCCACCGACCCTGGCTGTCGAGCAGCGAGCGCCCGGAGATACCGACGAACCAGTCGGGGCTGGGAGCGATCATCGTGACCAGGGTGACAAGCGGATACTGCTTCGTGGCCTCGAACTCAATCGTCGTTGACGCCGTTCCGCCCCTCCGGGGTGTCTTCTCCAGCACGGCGAGGACATGCTGGTTTCGCTCCATCAACGTCCTCAGATTCCGCTGGAGGCCCAGCTCAGCCACACGCTCCAGTTGCGGGCTTGCCGTGCCACCAGCTTCCCAGAAGCTCACCTGGTCGTTGTGAACCGCACCGATCAGGGGCGAGAAATGCGCGCTGCCCGGCACACCGCCGGGTGTCACGCTACGCGTCCAGGTGCCGCGGAACGTCAGTCGGTAGCTGGCCGCGTCGTCTCCGGCAGATTGCGCCCACACGGGCGCGCCCCAGCAGAACCCGACGGCGACAGCCGTCAACACGAGGTTCAGCCGGAACGGCCACATGGATGAATCGGTTCCAGAAACGCCTCGATCACTTCACCGTCAGCCGCAAGACCGCCTGACTCCGGTTCCGTGACTGACCGTTGATCGTCAGACTCCGCAGCAGACCCAAACCAGACTCCCATACGCATCCACTCGTCCTCGGGGCAGTCGAACTCAATCAACGTCACGAGGTCTCCCACTTCTTCCCCAGCCTCGTACAAGGTACGACCACGGAACGTGGCCCAGCGTGCGGTGAAGTCGCCACGATCCAGGTCGCCACGGCCCAGGTTCTCCTCGATGTCCAGATCCAGGCCCATCTCGCGAAACGTCACCGACTCACTCGTCTCGCCGTCGAAGAAGGCCCGCAGGTCGTCGCCCCCTCCTCGCACGCGAACGTAGAAGAACCCTTCCTCGCGAAACTCTCCTTCCCAGGCACCGTCTTCCGGCGTCCGGTCCGAGAACACCGCCATCTCCAGGAACAACGGAATCGAGACGACCGCCGCGGCGTGATAGCCACCCGGCTCCCGGTCCGCTCCCAGTACCTCCAGTGCGCGGCTCCTGCGCCGCTCCGGATCCTCGTTGTCCGCGGTCACCTGCCGGGCCGTCCGAACGCCAAAGAAGACCAGACCCCCCACCACGAGGACCACGAGACCGAGGCAGCCCAGACAGCCGAGAAGGCCATAGAACCAGGGTGAACGGCCCTTCGACTCCGCCATTCGAGCGACCGTAGCACGGACGTCGACGCCGCTATGATTCGGGCATGGCGACTCTCGGCCGTCCGCTCGCGACACACAGGGCTTCCGCGAAGGCGGTCGTTCGCGGCACGCCCCTGGAGCAGGCGATCCGCGACAAGCTCGAGCAGGCGACTGGCGCCGAACGGCTGGAAGTCCTGAACGAGAGCCGCATGCACAACGTCCCGCCCGCGGCCGAGACCCACTTCCGGGTCGTCGTCGTCAGCAGCCAGTTTGAGGGCACGAACCGGCTACAGCGCCACCGGGTGATACACCGCGCCCTGGCCGAGGAACTGGCAGGACCGGTCCACGCCCTCGCCGTCGACGCACTGACGCCCGCCGAGTGGCAGTCCCGCGGCGAAAGCCGCAGCCTTTCGCCTGACTGCCACGGCGGTTCCCGGCTCGACGCCGCCGACTGACGTCACTCGCGCCGTCAGGGCTGCGGCACGACCCGGATGTACGGCAGCGGCTGTTGCCAGCCCTGGGGGTACTTCGCCCTCGCCGCCTCGTCGGACACAGCCGGCAGGATGATCACGTCGTCGCCGTGCTCCCAGTTCGCCGGCGTCGCCACCTGCTCCTTCGCGGTCAACTGGACGGAGTCGACCAGGCGCAGAATCTCGGCGAAGTTCCGGCCCGTGCTCATCGGGTAGGTCAGGGTCGCCTTGATCCGCTTGTCCGGGCCGATCACGAAGACCGAGCGCGCAGTCGCGTTGTCCATTGGCGTCCGGCCCTCGGAGCTGTCCCCGGCATCGGCCGGCAGCATGTCGTAGCGCTTCACGATGTCCAGCGTCGGGTCTCCGATCAGCGGGTAGTTCAGGGCGTGACCCTGAGACGCCTCGATGTCCTTCGACCACGCCTGGTGGTCCGACACGCCGTCGACGCTCATGCCGATCACCTTGCAGCTGCGGCGATCGAACTCGCCCTTGAGACCGGCAACCGTACCCAGCTCGGTGGTGCACACCGGCGTGAAGTCCTTGGGGTGGGAGAAGAGAACGCACCAGCCATCGCCGATCCACTCGTGGAAGTCGATCTCTCCCTCGGTGGTCTGGGCGGTGAAGTTGGGAGCTTCGTCGTTGATCCTGAGCGTCATTGTTCCTCCGGTCGATCGGGTTCTATGAAGAGCGCGTAGCGTGGAGCGCCGAGAAAGGTGACCATTCTAGTCACGTTTAGCGCTGGTTGGGATAGAAGGAGGGCATGCGGGGAGCGGCCATCCTGTTGACGGCCATCGTCGCGGCCTCCTGCGCGGCGCCGGGCCCGGAGTCGAGGCCCAACGTCGTCCTGTTCCTCGCCGACGACCAGGGCTGGGGCGACCTGAGCATTCATGGCAACACGAACGTTCGCACGCCGAACCTCGACTCGCTGGCGCGAGAGGGCGCTTCTTTCGTCCACTTCTTCGTCAGCCCCGTCTGTTCGCCGACGCGCGCGGAACTCCTGACCGGCCGCTACCACCCGCGGACGGGCGTCTACGCCACCTCCCGGGGCGGAGAGCGGCTCGACCTGGACGAGACGACGATCGCCCGGATCTTCGATGCCGCGGGCTACGCCACCGGAGCCTTCGGCAAGTGGCACAACGGTTCCCAACCTCCCTACCACCCCAACGCCCGGGGATTCGACGAGTTCTACGGCTTCACGTCGGGCCATTGGGGGCACTACTTCGACCCGCCGCTTGACCACAACGGCCGCGTCGTCAGGGGCAACGGCTACGTCACCGACGACTTCACCGATCGCGCCATCCGGTTCATCGAGGACCATCGGAGCGAGCCTTTCTTCGTCTGGGTCGCCTACAACACGCCCCACAGCCCGATGCAGGCACCCGACCGCTGGTGGGCCCGATTCGAGAGCAGCGACCTGCCCCAGCGACACCGCGACCCGGAAAAGGAGCATCTCGACCACACCCGGGCCGCCCTGGCGATGACCGAGAACATCGACTGGAACGTCGGACGGCTGACGCAGCGCCTGGCGGAGCTAGGCCTCGCCGACGACACCATCGTCGTCTACCTGACGGACAACGGCCCGAACGGCTGGCGCTGGAACGGCGGCATGAAGGGTCGCAAGGGTTCGACGGATGAAGGCGGCGTCCGGTCTCCCCTCTTCGTCCGCTGGCCAGGTGCCATCGAGGCCGGCACGGTCGTCGACCGGATCGCCGGCGCGATCGACCTGTTGCCCACGCTGGTGGACCTGGCCGGCGTGCCTTCCGCCACAGCCCAAGCCGTCGACGGTCTCAGCCTCAAGTCGCTACTCCTCCCGGGCGCGAGCTCGGCCGACCTCTGGCCTGATCGCCATCTCGTGAGTCACTGGCGCGGACGGACGAGCGTCCGGAGCCAGCGGTTCCGACTCGACGACGAGGCGCGGTTGTTCGACATGGCGGCCGACGCGGGCCAAGGAACCGACGTGGCGATCCGGCACCCGGACGTCGCCGCGCGCCTGATGGAAGCCCGCGGCGCCTTCATCTCGGAGGTACTCCGCGAGCTTCCGGACGAGGACGGACGGCCGTTTCCGATCGGCCATCCCGAACACGAATCCACGCATCTCCCCGCTCGCGACGGAACCGCCCACGGCACCATCGAGCGGTCGAGCCGGTACCCGAACGACTCCTACTTCACGAACTGGACAAGCACCGAGGACGCGATCACCTGGGACGTCGAAGTGCTCGCCGGCGGCCGCTTCGAGGTCGTCCTCTACACCACCTGCGCCGAGGCCGACGCCGGCGCACTGGTCGAACTGCGCCTCGGCGAGCAGGCAGTAACGGGCCGGATCGACCAGGCGCACGATCCGCCGCTGGTCGGAAAGGAGGACGACCGCGTTGAGCGCATCGAGTCCTACGTGAAGGACTTCCGGCCAACCGTCCTGGGTGAGATCGACCTCCAGCCCGGGCGGGGCACCCTGTTCCTGAGGGCGCCGGAGATCCCGGGCAACCGGGCGATGGACTTCCGGCTGCTGGTTCTCCGCCGGCTGTAGGCGCCCTGGCTAGTCTGAAGGGCGCTCCTGCTGGGCTTCGATCTGCCGGCGCAGCTCTTCCAGTGCCGCGCGGTCGGGCCTCAGATTCGCTGCGCCGTGAATGTAGACGTGCTCGATCTCCGAGGCGGCCGCCATCGTGTTCCAGTGCAGCAGGATGCGCACACAGCGATCCAGGCCGCCGGGCACCGCCATCTCGTGGCCGCAGAGCAGAGCGACGTCTCGCCAGCCCATCAGGCGCGCCGCGAGCGCCGGATACTCGGCTGTCAGGTCGGGGGTCGTGGTGAAGACGGCGCTCGCGACGTCCTCCTGCTCGATTCCGTTCGCCTGGACCATCCGCTCCAGCAGCTCGGCGGTGGCGGTGAGGATCAGCTCGCGGCTGGAACCCTGAACCGTCGTCGCCCCGCGTACGCCGCGGCACACAAGGTGTCTGCGGCGCCAGGAACTCGTCTGCGGCCTGCGAGGCATGGGAACGAAGTCAGCGGTTACGATCCGACGCGAAGGGAAGCGGCGAACTGTACCAACCATCCATCTGTCGCCAACCGGCGCTTCAGTACGCGTGTGCTCACGGCGTCGCCATCTGCTTCGCGGCCGCGGCGATGCTTCTCACCTCCGCCTGCTCGGGGACCGGGTCAAGCGACACGAATCCGCAGGCACGCCCCAACATTCTGCTGATCCTCGCCGACGACCTCGGCTACGGAGACCTCGGCGCCTACAACCCGGAGTCCCGCATTCCCACCCCCAACCTCGACCGCTTCGCCGGCGAGAGCGTGCGACTGACCGACGCCCATAGCCCGTCGTCCGTCTGCACGCCCACCCGCTACGCGCTGCTCACCGGCCGCTACGCCTGGCGCTCGCGGCTCAAGAGCGGAGTGCTGAACGGACGTTCCACCGCCCTGCTGGAGCCGGAGCGCGTCACACTGCCGGCGCTCCTCCAAACCGTGGGTTACGCCACCGCCGGCATCGGCAAGTGGCATCTCGGCCTCGGCGCCGACCCGGATCCGAGCGACGACACACACGGCGAAACGGACTACGGCGCGCCGCTCCGGCCGGGACCGGTCACAGCGGGTTTCGAACACTACTTCGGCATCCCCGCCTCCCTCGACATGGAGCCGTACGTCTACATCGAGGACGACGGCGTGCTCGAAGCCGGGACCGAAACGGTCGAGGCCAGCTCGATGCGGCGCTATGGCGGCGACGGCTACTGGCGTGCCGGCGACATCGCCCCCGGCTTCGATTTTCTCCAGGTGACCCCGACTCTCTTCGATCGGGCCGGCGGCTACCTGGAGCAGCGGGCGGCTACCGGGGACGACCGCCCCTTCTTCCTCTACCTGCCGCTGCCCTCGCCTCACACGCCCTGGATGCCGCTGCCGGAGTTCGAAGGCGCAAGCGGCGCCGGCGTCTACGGCGACTTCGTCGCCCAGGTCGACGCCGGCGTCGGCCGCCTGCTCGGCGTTCTCGACTCCCTGGGTCTCGCCTCCAACACCGTGGTCCTGTTCACGAGCGACAACGGCGCCCACTGGCTGGAGGCCGACATCGAGGAAACCGGACATCGGGCGAACGGATCGTTTCGCGGGCAGAAGGCCGACATCCACGAGGGCGGTCACCGCGTCCCCTTCCTGGTCCGCTGGCCGGGCCGGTTCCCCGCCGGCTCCGTACGCGGAGAGCTGGCGGGCCTCGTCGACGTCTTCCGCACCGTCACCTCCATCCTCGAGGTCGAACTGCCTGGCGGAGTCGCCGAAGACAGCGTCGACCTCGGGCCGGTACTCCGCGGCCAGGACGCGCCGCCACCCCGCGACTCGCTGATTCACCACAGCGCGCGCGGCATGTTCGCCATCCGTTCCCACGACACGGACGGCCCGGCGCCCCCCCGCAAGTGGAAGCTGATCGAGGGGCTCGGCTCGGGCGGCTTCACGGAACCACGCCAGCTCGCCCCCGAACCCGGAGGCGCCGCCGGACAGCTCTATGAACTCGTCGCCGATCCGGCCGAGACGAACGACCTCTACCTCGAGCGGCCCGACATCGTCGAGCGGCTGACCGCGGAACTCGAGGCGATCCGGGGCGCCGACGCGGCGCCGCTGCCACCGCCGGAACGCTAGGGCGCCGCGTCCGCCCCCTCGTCGAGGAAACGGATCAGGCTGGCCAGGTCACTCAGGGTCATCGTGTCGAGCAGACCCTCCGGCATGATCGAAAGCGCGGACGGCTCGCGGCTCCTGATCCGTGCCTTGTCCAGGTCGAGGCGGTCGCCGTTCGCGTTGATCAGTGTCAGCCGCTCGGCCGTGTCCTCGACCACCATCCCGCTGTGCAGACCGCCGTCGTCGAGTTCGACGTCGACCGCCTGGTACTGATCCGAGATGACGCGCGAGGGGAACATGATCGACTCGAGGACCTCGCCACGGCGAAAGCGCTTGACGACCGTCGAGAGATCCGGACCGCCGCCGCGGCCGATGTCGCCGAACACGTGACACGCCGAGCAACGCGCGCGGTGAAACACCCGCTCGCCCTGCTCGGGGTTGTAGCGCTCGTAGGCCATCACGTCGTATTCCAGGTACTCCGCGAGTTCCTCGAAGCTCATCTGGGCCAGGTCGCTTCCGCCTTGCCGGTCGCCCTCGACTTCGGTGACCAGGGCGGCGGCCCGCCGCGCCCGCTCGGCCCGTTGGTCCTCGAGCCGCGCCTCGGCTGCCAGACGTTCCTCTTCCGGGAACCGGTCCAGGACGCCATTCCAGATGGCGTCGATGTAGCCCTCCATGCTGGCGGCGCCCCGGAACTCCCGCGCATCGTCGAACCAGGCTACGACGCGGGTGCGCAGCTCCGGCGTCCAGTCCTCGTCCATCGCGCGCAGGCAGTAGGCAGTGTGGATCCGCTCCTCAGCCGGCCGGTCCTCTTCCAGGCGAGCAACCATTCTCGCCAGCGCCCCGTCAGGCTGCAGGTAGGCGAGCAGCCGTTCGAGCTGGCGGTTCACGCGATCGTCAGTGTGCGGGTAGCGGCCGAGCAGCGCCTGACCCAACCCGGCGCGCGCCTCCTGGCGTCCCGGAGCATCGGGAACCGGGTCACGGATGAAGGCGATCTCCACCACACGAAGGAAGTCGAGTTCGGCCTCCAGGTCGAGGTCGGCCCGCGCGACCCGGCCCAGCCCCCCGATCAGGAAGTTGTACTCGATCTTGTGTTCCAGGCTGTAGATCATCGCCAGCATCGCCTCGAAGAAGCCGCGCGGACTCTGCTCCGGGGAACTCATGACGGACTGATCGAACCAGTATCCGTGGGGAACTCGCTGGATCGCCTCCCGCGCCGCGTAACGGAGAAACCGGTCCTCGTGATCGAGCAGGGCGTGGAGCGCCTCGGAGGTGGCAACCTCGATGTTCCGCGTGCGCGGCTCCAGGCCCGAGCGCACGAGGGCCTCGGCTGCCCGGCGGGCGACTAGCGGGTCGACGTCGCCGAGCGCCGTGCGCAGAACTCCCTGTACGTCGGTGAAGGGGTACGCGCCGAGCAACGCGGCGGCGGCCGCGCGCACCAGCGCCGCGTCCGAGTTGAGGAGGGCCGCCGTTTCCTCCAGAGTCGGTCGCGGACCATGCACCTGGAGCAGTTCCAGCGCGCGGATGCGGTCGATCGGTTCCCGTCCGGCGTCGCGAACGATCGCCCACAGTTCCGCCTCCCAGTTCGCGCCCGCCTCGCCGCGAGCCCGACCGATCGCCTCCCTTCCCCACCCCGAGCGAGGCATCGGCTGCCGCACGGCGGCCTCCGCGCCCGTGGCCGCCACCGCTTCGCCCGCTCGCTCGTAGGTCACCCGGTAGAGACCTCCCGACGTGCCACGGCCGCCGGTCGCGAAGTACAGAGAGCCGTCCGGTCCGACATCGAGGTCCGTCACGTTCAGCGGTTCACCGAGGACGAAGTCGTGGGCATCCCCGGTCCAGGTGGCGCCCGTCCGCTCAGGGAACAGAACCCGGATCCGGCCACGCGACCAGTCGCCCATGAAGTAGGCGCCCCGGTACCGATCCGGGTAGGCGTGGTGGTGGTAGAAGGCAACGCCTACCGGCGAGCCGCGGCCGAGGTCGACCACGCCGGGCAACGTGTCGATCTCGTGGAACGCGATCTTGCCGGAGCCGGTGCGCCAGCCGTAGTCGCCCGCCGGTATCAGGTGGACGACCCGGGTGGGCCGGAACCAGGGCAACCCGCGGTCCCACTCCATGTCCGCTTCGTAGGCGAAGATCTCTCCCGCCGCGCCGATCGCCAGGTCGAACGGATTCCGCAGGCCTCCCGATAGCCGCTCCCAGACGTTCGACTCCAGATCCAGGCGGTAGATCGTCCCGCCCGGCGCGCGCAGGCTGTTCGCATGGCCCCGCGGGTCGAGGATCGGCGCCAGGAGTTGATCCTCCTGCAGTTCGCGCAGCGGCGAGGTCGGCGCGAGACCGACCTCGGGCGACGAGTAGTTGCCGTAGAGAACATAGAGGGCGCCGTCGGGCCCGCGCGCGATCGTGTGCGGTCCGTGCTCCTGGATCCGGCCGTTTGCCGGAGCGATCTGTTCGACGGCATCGACGCGGTCGTCACCGTCCGTGTCCCGCAACCGGTAGAGCCCGGTGTCCTCGACCGAGTCGCTGCGGCCGGGCCTGCCCTCGACTCCCGCCGCTTCAGCCAGCCGGCCGCGGCCGTTCGCGTGGACGAGCAGGTCGCCCGGCCCCATGACGTACAGGCCGTGCGCCGTATCGACCTGGGGAGCGAAGTCGATGCGCCGGTCGTACACGCCGTCACCGTCGGCGTCCTCCAGCAGCGCCAGGCCTTCGCCCTCCAGCGCCAGCAGCGGTCTGCCCGCGGCGTCGAAGGTCATGTTGACGACCGAACCGAAGAGACCGGCGGCCGCCGCCGGTTCCACGGCGAATCCGTCCGGCGTGCGGAACCGCTCCCCGGCGAAGTCGAGCCGCTCCCGGCGCGACGCATCGTGATCGGGCATCAACTCCTGGGCGGTCGCCCCGGCGCCGAGCCCGAGAGCCAGAGCCAGTGCCAGGCCGAGAGTCTGGGAGACGGCGTTCTTCATGGAGAGTCCTCTTGGCCGGGCCGGTCGCCGATCCTACACGCCGGGACCTTGTCTTCGGACGCGTCGGCTCCGTAGGATCAGTCTGCTGTGCCCCAAGCGCCCTGCACGATCGCCGTCCTCGCAACCCTCGACACGAAGGGCGGCGAAGCTTCCTACCTCGTGGACCGGATCGTCCGCGACTGGGGCTGCCGGGCGTTCGTCATCGATCTCGGTGTGCTCGGCGAGCCCGCGCTCGACGGAAGCTGGTTTCCCGACGTGAGCCGCCGGGAGGTCGCCTGCGCGGGCGGCGAGAAGGTCGAGCAACTGGCCCAGGCGGCCGACCGCAAGCGGGCCATCGCGGCGATGTCCTCGGGCGCCGAGGAGGTCGTGCGCCGCAGCTACCGGAACGAGAGCTTCGACGCGATCGTCGGTCTGGGCGGCCGCGCCGGCACGGCCATGGCGACGACGGCGATGCGCGCCTTGCCCCTGGGCGTACCCAAGGTCATGGTGTCGACGATGGCCGGCGGGGACGCCTCGGGGTACGTCGGCGTCAAGGACATCGTCATGGTGCCGTCGATCGTCGACATCGATGGCATCAACCGGATCAGCCGCCAGATCCTGAGTCGCACCGCGGCGGCAATCTGCGCCATGGCCCGGGTCGAGGTCGAGGGCGGAGACGACCGTCCTCTGATCGCGGCCTCCACGTTCAGAAGCGCCACGTCCTGTGTGGACGCCTGCCGGCGCCAACTCGAAACCGAGGGGCTCGAGGTCCTCGTCTTCCAGGCCACAGGCGCCGGTGGCCGCACGATGGAGAGTCTGATAGAGGCCGGTTTCGTCCGCGGCGTGCTCGACCTGACGACCACGGAATGCGCGGACGAACTCGTCGGCGGCGTGCGCACCGCCGGTCCGTCGCGGCTGGAAGCCGCGGCCAGGAGCGGTACGCCCGCGGTCGTCGTGCCCGGCTGCCTCGACATGGTCAGCTTTTTCGCCCGGCACACGGTTCCGGAAGAGTTCGAGGGCCGCACCTTCCACCGCCAGAGCGACAACATGACCCTGATGCGAACGTCGCGCGAGGAGTCGGCGGAGCTCGGCCAGGTTCTCGCCGCCAAGCTGAACGCCTCCACCGGACCGGTCGAGGTCTACCTGCCGCTGGGCGGCGTCTCGACGCTCTCCGCGCCCGGCGGACCGTTCCACGACCCGGCGGCCGACAATGCGCTCTTCACCGCCCTGCGGGAGAACCTGCGGCGCGCCGTGCCGGTCACCGAAGTCGACGCGAACATCAACGATCCGCGCTTTGCCTGCGCCGTGAGCGACGCCATGCTGCGGCTCGTCCGGGACGCGAACTAGCGGACGCAGGCCACTGAGGCCTCATCCGCGCACGAGATCGCGCTCCCCTAGCGGCTGCACCGGCCGGTAGTTGTTCGGAAAGATCGCCGCGAAGGCCTCGATCTGGCCGGCCGACAGCGTGAGCGGTTCCGTCAGGACGATCCAGGCGACGCCTTCCGTACACGGCGGCGTGGTCAGAGACCCGGAGTACCGCCAGGAGGACCGGACCTCGGGCACCAGAGCCGGCAGGTCGACCGTGTCGGGGACAGCGCGCGGCGCCGCGGCAGCGGCCGGCAGGCACGACCAGACCGGCGCCAGCGCCCGGTTCGCCGGCCCCTCGCGGAAAAGGACCCCGACCACCACTAGGGAGCCGGCTTCGCTCCGGTGCACGAGGTGCAGCTCGAGCGGCAGGCGAACGCCGTCGATCGTGTGCTCGGCGTCATGGTGGAAGTGGAACTGCTCCAGCTCGAATCGCACGGCCCCGACGACGATGCCGTTGCCGGGTTCCGGGTTCACCTGGATCGAATGCCCCGTGTTCTCGACCGTCGACCGGGAAGGCCGGTAAGCGAACTCGACCGCATCGACCCGTGCGCTCCGGGCGCGACTCAGGTCGATCGGAGACTGTTCTCCCCCCAACGAACACGTTTCGTAGGCAGGGTCGAGACGCCCCCAGACGGCGGGTCCGTTGTGTGGCTCGTAGCCCCACTGCGCTCCGCGGGCATGCTCACACATCGGCTCGGAACCATACACCGTGCGGTACATTCCGCCCGTGCCGCGCGTCCGCTTCCGGGCTCGCCGCCGCTGGCGGCGAGCTCTTCGTCCGGGTCTGGTTTCGCTCGTCCTCGCTTCGGTGGCGGGGCCCGTGGCTCCGGCCGCCCCCGACCCGGCGGCGGTCGAACGGGGCGCGGTGATCTACCGTGGCGGCACCTGCCCGGTGTGTCACCACTGGGAAGGCCAGGGGAACCGCCGGGGACCGGACCTGACGGACGAGGAGTGGCTTCACGGCGACGGATCGCTCGCCGCAGTGCGGACCGCGATCGAAACCGGGTTCCGCCACGGCGCCGGCCGCCGCTTCGGCGGCAAGTACGAGATGTGGCCCCTGGGCGGCATGGAGCTCGACGAAAGCGATGTCGACGCGCTGACCGCCTATGTCTGGTCTCTCCACCGGCGTCGCCGGGCCGCGGACACGTTGACGCGGGAAGTCGTGAGCCGCATCGCGTTCGGTTCCGGCGCCGACCAGGATCGGGCCCAGCCGATCTGGGACACCGTGCTCGCGCTGCGCCCCCAGCTCATGTTGATGCTCGGCAACAACGTCCTCGGGGGCACGGAAGACATGCGGGAACTCCGTCTCCAGTACGACAAGCTGGCGGTGAAGCCGGGGTTTGCCGAACTGCGCCGCCAGAGCCGATTCATGGCTACCTGGAACGATCTGGACTTCGGCCGCGAGGACGGCGGCGCCGACTTCGACAGGCGGGCCGAATCGCAACAGGTGTTCCTGGACTTCTGGAGCGAACCGTCGGGATCGCCCCGACGGCAACAGCAAGGCGTCTACACTTCGCAGCGATTCGGACCTCCGGGGCGCCGTCTCCAGGTCATCCTGCTGGATACCCGGTACGGCCGCGGGCCGCTCTGGCGGGTATCGCCCGACGAGGCCCGGAGGCGGGAAACACAGGGCATGGGCCCCTACCTGCCAAACGATCACGAGCGCGCCCGCATGCTGAGCGAGGAACAGTGGCGCTGGCTCGGACAGCAGCTTCGTCAGGCGGCGGACGTGCGGCTGATCGTCACCAGCATTCCCTTCGTCATGGAGTTCACCGGCTGGGAGAGCTGGGCGAACATGCCGAACGAACGCCAGCGCCTGATCGACCTGATCCGGGACTCCGGTGCGACCGGCGTCCTGCTGTTGAGCGGCCACACCCCCTGGGCCGACGTCTCGCGCCTCGACGCCGAGGCGCCCTACCCGCTGTGGGACTTCACGACCGGTCCGCTGAACCGGCGCGCCACGGCCGGGATCGGCCCGAACCGGCACCGCATCGGCGCAGCCGCGCGCGAACCGAGCTTCGGCTACATGGAGATCGACTGGACCGCCGCCGACCCCGAACTCCGGATCGAGGTCCGGAGCGTGGCGAACCGGAGGCTGCTGCGCCAGACCCTGCGGTTGTCGGAGTTGCAGCCGAAGTAGAGGCGGCGCTCCTCAGAAGAACACGAAGGAGCGGACCACGACGTTCCTCCGGCAGGGCGCATCGTCGGGCGCGGTCGGGTCGATGCAGGCGGTGTGGAAGGACCAGCGCGAGACGGAGCCGTCGGTGACCGAGTCGTAGCACTTGAGCATCGACACCTCGGTCGACGTCTGCTGGGGAAACCAGTACCACTCGTGGTGCGGGCGGTAGGTGAAACGCGTGGTCTCACCGACCCGGTCGTCGTAGATGCGGTAGTTCGTGATGTACGGCTGGTCGGCGAAGGAAGGCCAGGCGCAGAGCACGAAGGGATTCTGGCGCACGGTCTCCATCGGTTTGGCCAGATTGATCGACATGAAGCGCCGCGCCATTTTCGCGTCGGCCTCCTCTTCGGTGTAGTGCTGCTCGCGGCCGAAGTTCCGCAGGTTCCTGGTGAGCAGCTCGCGGCAGCGGACACGGCCGCTGTTGTCGTTCAGGTCGTTGTGCACGAGGTTGGCGTAGTTGGCGTTCACACCGGGGTTCTTGTTGTCCTGATCCTCGGTCCGGTCTCCCTGGTAGTCCTTGTCGAACACGTCGTGGTTGTACACGAACGCATCCGTGGCGTCCGGGAAGAACTCCAGGAGGAGCTTCTCCATTTCGGGGTAGAACACGCGCTCCACCTCCGCCGCGTCGTAGAAGTTCTCGCACTTGGACTCGCAGTGCGCCAGCGAGAGGCCGAGCCTGTCCATGCACTCGGCGCTGTCCGGCTTGAGACCCGGGTAGACCTCCTCGATTCGGCGCGCGTCGCGCATCACGTGCGGAAAGTAGAGGCATCCCCGCGCGATGTCCCGTTCATACCGGCGCAACGCCTCCGCGTCGGCCTTTCGCGCCGGATCCCGCCAGAGCGCGTTGGACGAAACGATGGAGTACGACGGCTCCTCGCGAACCGAGTAGCGCAGCGGCAGAGCCAGGCCGCCTTCCGGGACTTCGATGTCGTTCGCCCGAATGTACTCGAGACACTCCCCGTAGCGCCGAAACCCGAGGCCCCACCTGGTCTCGATCGGTCCGGGAGGAGCGTTGTCGAGCACGTCGGCGAACACCTTCTCATGTCCCTCGGCAACCTGGTGGAAGGCCGCCTCCCTCGCCGCCGCAGTGCCCGCATCGCCGTCGCGGTCGAGCGACATGTAGGACAGTCCTCCGTTCGCGGCTACCGGCGGTGGTTGCCCCTTGGTGAGTTGCAAGGGCGGCACATAGGCCTGATTCGCGCTCATCCTGGTTTACTCCCTGAGAGTCCGTCGGGCAGTCTACTTCCCGGCCTCCCACGCCCGCACCTTGCGGTTCGCCTCGTCGAAGATGCGCTCGTAGTTGCCGATCGTCACCGCGTGCAGCGTCGCTTCACTGAGCCTGTCCCAAAGCGGCGCGTAGTCCCGCCACGTCTTGAGGTATCCGTCCCGGCCGCCCGGCGCAACGGAGTCCGTCCCGAACAGGAAGCGGTCGGGGTGGCGTTCGAGCAGCGCGACCCAGGCTTCGAGCGAGGTTCCGTCGCGCACGATGTACTTCGCCACCTCGTCCCAGGACAGGTCGCAGTGGACATGGGAGAACGCCTCGTCGGAAAGCAGGGCGTCGAGCAGCTCCACGTGGTCCGCGGCCGGCGCCACGAATCGGCCCAGTCCCGTATGAGCCCAGATGATCGTGGCGTCCGGATGGGCCCGGAAGAACTCCCGCACGGGCTCCAGGTGAACGGGCTCCTGCGCCTCCGTGGGCAGCACGACGTCGATGTCGTTGTGGAAGATGACGACGAGGCCCACCTCGGCGGCGAAGTCGAGCACGCGGTCGAGCGCCGGATTCCGGAGGCTGGCCGTGTGGCCGAGGATCTTCGAGGTCACGAACTCCTTGTGGATCGAGAACTCCCCGATCCCCGAGAAGACGCCGGGATAGTGCTCCAGCACGCGGCGAACATGATCCGCGGCGTACATGTCCGTCGGGTTGAAGCCCGTGATCATCGGGTCGAAGCGCGCCTGGTCCTCGGCCGGCAGCAACTGGTACTCCTCGGCGATGATCGCGTCGACGAAGGAGTAGTAGTAGAGGGCCGAATCCGAGTGCAGGTAGTAGTCCGGGGCCCGGTCGCCTGACTCGAAGTAGTCCCACTTCTGCTGCAGCGGGATGCCGAACACCGCGGTGCGCCCTACATCGTTCGCCGCGAGCTCCAGGAACTCGCTGAGCGTGATGCCACGCTGGACGTAGTTCGTCAGATGGAAGTGGGCGTCATGGAAGAGAGGCCGGTTCTGTCCGCCGTCCGAGTCCCCGGCTCGCTGGGCCCAGCCGGCCCCGATTCCGGCGATCGATACCACGACGCAGCACGCCGCGGCCACGGCATGCTTCGTTCCGCGGCTCCCCGGTGAACCGTCCCTCGACCTCCCGGTCACGCCCGGGAGACTACTCGCCTGCCGAGTCTCTCGCGTGCTCCTGCGCCGCCCTGGCGGCCTCCATGTCGTCCTCGTCCGGCATCAGGATGAACTCGGGGTATGACTCGATGCCCAGTTCGGTCATGTCCTGACCGAGTTCCTCGACTTCCGGCGAAACCCGGACACCGACCGTCTTCTCGAGCACCCACCACAGAAGGATGGAAGCGCCGAAGGCGAAGACGCCGATCACGACGATGCCGATGACCTGCGGCACGAAGCTGCCGCCGGCCGCGATGCAAACGGCGAGGGTGCCCCAGATACCCGCGAACAGGTGCACCGGAACGGCGCCCACGACATCGTCCAGCTTCATCCGCTCGAGCAGCTTCATGCCGGCGACGGTGACCACGCCGCCGATGGCGCCGATCAGGAGCGCCCAGTGGTGGCCGACAAGGTCCGGCCCGGCGGTCACGCCGACCAGTCCGCCGAGTGCGCCGTTGAGCACGGCCAGAAGGTCGACCCGGCCCAGCAGCGGCCGTGACAGCACGAGAGCCGCGACGACGCCGGCAGCCGCGCCGAGGTTCGTGTTGATCAGCAGGTTTCCCATCGCCGTCGCGTCGGCCGCACCCCCAAGCGCAAGCTGGGAACCGCCGTTGAAGCCGAACCAGCCCATCCACAGGATGAAGACGCCGAGGGTGACGATCGGGACGTTCGAGGGCGGGGTCCCCTTGACGCTGCCGTCGGAACGGAACTTGCCGCTCCTGGCGCCGACCATGATGATGCCGGCGAGAGCCGCCCACCCCCCGGTCGAATGGACGATCGTGGAACCGGCGAAGTCCTGGAACCCGAGCTCGGCGAGCCAGCCGCCACCCCAGGTCCATGCGCCGACGATCGGGTAGATGACCGCGGTCAGCACGGCGGTGAAGATGAGGAAGGACCAGAGCTTGACGCGCTCGGCGAGAGCGCCGGAAACGATCGAGGCCGTCGTGGCCACGAAGGTCATCTGGAAGAACCAGCTCGACATCTCGGAGTACCCGCTTCCGATGACCGCGGCCGCCTTGTCCGCGTCGCCGCCGAGAAAGGCCATCTCGTCAGCCGACGCTTCGAACAGCGGCGTGATCGACCCGATCCAGCCGCTGACATCCACGTACATCAGGTTGTAGCCGATGACGTAGTAGGCGATGCCGGCGATCGAGTACAGCCCGATGTTCTTCATGCAGATGACGGAGGCGTTCTTGGTCCGCACCGAACCGGCCTCGAGCATCGTGAAGCCGGCGCACATCCACATGATGAACGCGCCCCAGACCAGGAAGGCGTACGTATTGAAGACGTACGTAACCTCTCCGGATACCTGGGCGCCCGCCGCCGACGCTACGAGCAGCAGCAGAACGCCCGCGAGAAGCACCTTGAGAACGGTCGATCGTGACGAAAGCGGCTCGAACTGGGGCTTCATTCGTTTCCTCCGGCTAGTGGTGGAGGCCCCGCCCCCTCTTGCGAGGGCGTCGACGACGCGTGACCAGGTTCTTCGTTCACGGCCCCGGGACGGTACGGTCGGGGACCGCGCCCGAGACAGAAGCATTGTAGCGCCAGTCCCGAGACGTACTCGAGCGCCGCCCTAGTCGGCGCGCTTGTACAGGACACCCAGGACCGTGCCGCCGATGCCGAGGGAAATGATGTCGATGGCCAGCCACGTCCAGGCGACGTGGTAGGGAAAGTCGTTGACCACCAGGGTCAGGTAGAACTGGTGGAAGCCGACGACAGCGCCCAGGAGGATTCCGAAGTGGAGGCCACCCCTGGCGCCCTGCTGCCAGGACTGGCGGCTGGACGCGAACAGCACGCTGGCCGCAACGCCGATCGTCAAGGCGACGACGAGGAACCACACGATCTGCATGGCCATGCTGTCGGGTTCCTGCACGAAGGCGGGCTGATCGACGTACATGCCGCCGAACACCAGGCCGTGCAGCACGAAGTTGACGATGTTCTGAACGAAACCGGCCGCCAGGCCGGCACCGACTGCTCTACCCCAGTTCATCCGTTTCTCCTCTTGAACACGAGCGCCTCACGCACGACGCGATGTCAGAACGGTGACCTTCTTCCCTTAAGCCAGTATCTCCTCCACGACCCGGCCATGGACGTCCGTCAATCGGAAGTCCCGGCCACTGTAGCGGTAGACGAGGCGCTCATGGTCGATCCCGAGCTGGTGCAGGATCGTCGCGTTCAGGTCGTGGATGTGCACGCCGCCCGACACGATGTTGTAGCAGTGCTCGTCCGTCTCGCCGTGCGTCTTGCCCGGTTCGATGCCGGCGCCCGCCATCCACACCGTGTAGCAGCGGCCGTGGTGATCGCGGCCGTAGTTGTCTTCGGCCAGTGTCCCCTGGCAGTACACGGTGCGCCCGAACTCACCGCCCCAGACGACCAGAGTGTCCTCCAGCAGCCCCCGCTGCTCCAGATCCGTGACCAGCGCCGCCGACGCCCGATCCACGTCGGCGCATTGCAGGCGGATGTCGCTCGGCAGATCCCCGTGCTGGTCCCAGCCGCGGTGGTAGAGCTGAATGAAGCGGACGTCACGCTCCGCCAGCCGCCGCGCCAGCAGGCAGTTCGCCGCGTAGGTTCCCGGAGTGCGCGCGTCCTCGCCATACAGGTCGAACGTGCTCTGCGGTTCGTCCCACGTATCGACGAGCTCGGGCACCGAGGCCTGCATCCGGTAGGCCATTTCGTACTGCGCGATCCGGGCGGTGATCTCCGGATCGCCGAACTCCTCGTGGTGCTGTTCGTTCAACCTCGCCACCACGTCCAGCATGCGGCGCCGGACGTCGCGGTCGATCCCCGGCGGATCGGACAGGTAGAGAACCGGGTCCTCGGCCGCCCGCAGGTTGACACCCTGGTGCTCGGAAGGCAGGAAACCGGCGCCCCAGAGCCGCTGAAAGAGGGCCTGGGACTCGCGCCTGGCGCTGCCCTGGGAGATCAGCACGATGAAGGCGGGCAGGTCGCGGTTCTCGGAACCGATGCCGTAGCTCAACCAGGCGCCCAGGCTCGGTCGGCCGGGCTGCTGGTGTCCCGTCTGCAGATAGGTGATCCCCGGATCGTGGTTGATCGCCTCGGTATGCACCGCCTTGAGAAAGCAGATCTTGTCGACGATCCCCGCGGTATGGGGCATCAGCTCGCTGACCCAGGCGCCGCTTTCGCCGTGCTGCGCGAACCCGAACATTGACGCCGTGATCGGGAACGAATCCTGGTTCGCCGTCATCCCGGTCACGCGCTGGTCGCCGCGCACCGAGGCGGGCAGTTCCTGGCCGTGCCACTCGGTCAGGCGCGGCTTGTGGTCGAAGAGATCGATCTGGGACGGCGCACCGGACTGGAACAGGTAGATCACCCGCTTCGCCCTGGCCGGGAAGTGGGTGCCGCCGAGCGCGCCCAGAGCCCTTCCCGCCTCGCTGCGGGCCGCCCACGAAGGCCCAGGGTCGAGCAGCGAAGAGAGCGCCGCGACGCCGATCCCCGTGCTCGCCAGGCCGAAGAACTGTCGCCGGCTGACGCCGAGCGCATAGTCGGCCTGGGGATTCGCGCCCATTCGCGGGCCGCAGGCGCCGCAGAAGGAGTCGGTCTTCTTTCCGTTCATCGTCTGGTCACCGCCTCGTCCAGGTTCAGCACCGCGCTCGCGGCCACGCTCCAGGCCGCCAGCTCGGCGCCGGGTACTCTCCCGTCGACCGGCCGCTCGCCGACCCTGATCAGCGCTTCGGCCGCCGCCGCGTCCCGTTCGTAGCGCGGCCTCAGATCGGCGACGAGGTCGAGCATCGCCTCCCTCTCCACTTCCGTCGGCGGCCGCGCCAGCACCCGGCGGAAGAGTCCGTCGACCAACGCAGCGTCGCCCGCGCCGGCCTGTTCCGCCAAAGCCGTCTCCGCAAGCAGGCTCTCCGCCAGCACACGCGCCGCCTCGACGAACTGGGGATCGTTCATCAGCACCAGCGCCTGCAGCGGCGTGTTGGAACGGGACCTCTCCACCACGCACGTCTCCCGGTTGGGCGCGTCGAATACGAGCATGTTCGGCGGCGGCACGGTGCGCTTCCAGAACGTGTAGAGGCTACGCCGGTAGAGCGCCTCGCCATGGTCCTGCTCGAAGATGCCGGCGCTGAAGCGGCCGCGGCTCTCGTAGCCGATCTCGCGCCACAGGCCGGGAGGCTGGTAGGGCTTGACGCTCGGGCCGCCAAGCCTCTCGACCAGGAGGCCGGAGACGGCCAGCGCGCCGTCCCGAATCACCTCCGCGTCGAGACGGAAGCGGGACGCCCGCGCCAGGAGCCGGTTCTCCGGGTCGCGCTCGATGAGTTCCGGACTCGCCCTGGAACTCTGGCGGTAGGTCGAGGACAGCACGATCGTCTTCTGGAGCGCCTTCAGATCCCATTCCTGCCGGACGAGCTCGGTCGCCAGCCAGTCGAGCAGATCGGGATGGGAAGGCCACCCGCCCTGGGAGCCGAAGTCGCCGGAGGTCGCGACCAGGCCGCGACCGAAGAACTTCTGCCAGGTGCGGTTCGCCGTCACCCGCGCGGTGAGCGG
This sequence comes from Acidobacteriota bacterium, assembly GCA_028877275.1. GTDB lineage: Bacteria > Acidobacteriota > Thermoanaerobaculia > Multivoradales > Multivoraceae > Multivorans. The sequence continues at coordinate 718,654 of JAPPFP010000006.1, read as the reverse complement.
GTGATCCCCGCTCACCAGCCAGCGCGCCAGGCCCAGCCGGTTCTTCGGGAGGTCCTCGGGGATCGGCGGCAGCACCGCCGGGACGGCCGCGTCGACCTCGTCCGTCTGCTGGTCGTACTCGCCGCGACGCAGCAGGAACGTCGGCCGCGGATCGTCCATCTCGCGCATGACCATCGTCGTCGGTACGGCGGCCTCGATCTCGCGGAGACGCTCCGAGAGCACGGCGTAGCGCGTCTCGTGCGCCCGCCACGGCGACCAGTGACCCCGGCGGAAGCGATGGCGAATCGTCGTCGCCTGCTCCTCCGTCCGTTGGTCCTCAGGCAGCCCGATGAGGTACTCGAAGTCCCGCGACGCCGCCGCGAGGCCGCCGTACGGTGGCGGCAGCGACTTCGGCTCCAGCATTTGAAACGCCACCTCGGGCGCGTCGGAGACCGAAAGCCGGAAACGGCGCATCGTCTTGTGCTGGTAGCTCGACTCCTGCCGCAGGACGATCCGCAGGCGAGCGCCGCCGCGGTGGACCGCGACACCCGCGTCCGCCGTCGGCGGACCGACCCCGAAGACCGCGGTCCGGGCCGTTGCCCTGGTGATGTAGCCGGCGCCCCACCCCGTGTTCAGGTCTCCGTCCACCGCCAGTTCCAGCCCCAGGGACGACGTCGCGTAGTCGGTGTAGCCGTCGACCAGCTCCAGATCGACGGATGGCCCGCCGGAGGCAAGCGGCGTCGACTTGACCTCGACCTCGGTCAGCACGAAACTACCGTCCCCGGCCCGCCCGATCCCAAGTGACGGATCGACTCGATCCCGAAGCGCCTCCAGGCGCAACGCGCCGATCCGGTCGAGGTCGGTCTCCGCCTCGATGACGTAGACGTCGGTCGTCGGGTTGTCGCCCGACACCTCGATCGAGCCGTCATCGAGAACGGTCATCCTGGCGCCGGCGGTGGACTCGAGCGAAACCGGCACCAGCGGCCGCCACCTCTCGCCCAACCGGCTGTCCCACTCGTCCTGCCACGCGGCCTGGGCCGCCGCCGCTTCCCCGTTCGCATCGTCGAGGAGCGCATCCAGCGGCGCGAGTTCCGCCCTGAGTTCGTGGAGCAGAGCGCGCTGGCCCGGGTCCGGCGCCAGTACTTTCGGCTCAGCGTTGCCCTGGCTGCCGTCGAGCCCGACCTCGTCCACCGTGTTGAAGAAGGCGGCGAGCTGGTAGTACTCGCGCTGGCTGATCGGATCGAACTTGTGGTCGTGGCACTTGGCGCATCCCGCCGTCAGCCCCATCCACACCGTGGCCGTCGTGTCCGTGCGGTCGAAGACGTACTGGACCCGGTACTCCTCCGGAATCGCGCCGCCCTCGAAGTTGATCATGTGGTTCCGGTGGAAGCCGGTGGCCAGCAACTGCTCCGGAGTCGGATCCGGCAGGAGGTCGCCGGCGAGTTGTTCGACGGTGAACTCGTCGAAGGGCTGGTTGCGGTTGAACGCGTCGATGACCCAGTCGCGCCAGCGCCACATGAACCGCTCGTTGTCGATGTGGTAACCGTTCGTGTCGGCGTAGCGCGCGGCGTCCAGCCAGGAACGCGCCATGTGCTCGCCGTAGCGCTCGGAGGCGAGCAGCCGGTCCACCAGACGCTCGTAGGCGTCCGGGGAAGTGTCGGCGAGAAAGGCCTCCACCGCGCCCGGCGTCGGCGGCAAGCCGGTCAGGTCGAGCGACAGCCGTCTCGCAAGGGTGCGGCGGTCCGCCTCGGGCGCGGGCGCAAGCCCCTCGCTCTCCAGCCGGGCGAGGACGAAACGATCGAGATCGCCCCGGGCCCAACCAGGGCCCGCCACCGGCGGAGGATCGGGACGCCGCGGCGGCCGGTACGCCCAGTGATCCTCGAACTCCGCGCCCTGCAGGATGAAGCGGCCGAGGATCTCGATCTCTCCTTCCGAGAGCGCCGAGTCGGCATGCACGGGCGGCATCCGATCGAGGGCATCGGCCGCCGCGATCCGCTGAAACAGCTGACTCTCTTCCAGGCTGCCCGGCACCAGTGCCCGGCGACCCGACGGAAGAACGCCCAACGCCGACTCACCCTGGTCGAGCCGCAGCCCCGCCTGACGCACGGCCGCGTCCGGACCGTGACACTCGTAGCAGTGGTCCGAGAGGATCGGGCGGACGTCTCGATTGAAGGACAGGAGCTCGCCGGGCCCCGTGATGTCGTGTTCCACGGGCGGAACTTCACGCGCCGCGACGCCAACTCCCCCAACCTCTTCCTCATGCGCCAGAGGCCACTCCGCCCCGGCCACGATCCAGGCCTCCAGCAACTCCCGCTCCGCCGCCACCAGCGCCCGCGGCGGCGGCATCTCCAGTTCATCCTCGCGCCGAATCGCCGCGACGAGCAAGCTCGCCTCCGCGTCCCCAGGCACGATCGCCGCTCCCCGGCCACCCCCGATCAACATCGCCGGCCGCGAATCGAGCCGCAGATTCCCCCGCTGTCTCAGCGGTCCGTGACAGGCGAAACACCGGCTCTTCAACACCGGCAGGACTTCCGCCTCGAAGTCCGGCGACGTCGCGGCCTGGGCCAGTCCCCCTCCAAATGAAGCGAGACCAGGGACACACACCACCAAAGCCACGACTCTGGTCACTACCGAAACCATGCGTCTCATCCGTCCCGAATCCTGAGTCTCCACATTCTGGATCAGGAGGATGTTAGCGCGCGAAGAAACGAGTTCCAGGCCGACCGCATACCGACACCGCCCGGCCCAGTCCCGGCCCCGAGTCGAGTAGCGAAGGCCCGCCGCTAACGACCAGCCCGAGCCGGGTGCGAGGAGGGGGTCCCTGGGGGTCGGAGGCAAGTGACTTCCAACGCCCTTCCATGAGCCACCGCCGAGGCGAAACGCAGCCGACAACAGCGAGCCCAACCCTTCCCTCCTCTCCCTGAGGGTGAGCGTCCCCAGGGACCCCCTTCCTCGCGCCCGGCTCGGGCGGGTGAAGCAACGGCGCCGCGGATACACTGCCGCCTTCGCCGCGGGAGGCACGGCAATGGACTTCGGCATCTGCGTCGCTAGCAAGATCGACGACATCGGCTACATCGAGCGGGCGGAAGCGCTCGGGTACAGCCATGCGTGGATCGCCGACAGCCAGATGATCTGGTCGGACTGCTACGCGGTGCTGGCGCTGGCGGCGGAACGCACGAGCCGGATCAAGCTCGGAACCGGCGTCGCGATCACTGGCACGCGGATCGCGCCGGTGACGGCGCACAGCATCGCGACGATCAACCGGATAGCGCCGGGACGTACCTTTCTCGGCATCGGCGCCGGCAACACGGCACTCCGACTGATGGGGCACCGTCCCGTCGGCGTCAAGGAGTTCGGCGAGTACCTGCGCGTGGTGCGGGCGCTGCTCGACGGCGAGGAGGTCGACTTCACGTTCCGCGGGCGCACCGAGCCGCTGCGCTTCCTGATGGAGGAACAGGGATTCATCGCCACCGAGCCGCGCATCCCGATGTACGTCTCCGGCTTCGGGCCGAAGAGCCAGGGCCTGGCCGGCGAGGTCGGCGATGGCCTGATCATGTCGATTCCGCCGAACGCTTCCCTGTTCGACCGCGCCGTCGAGAACTGCCGCCGCGGCGCCGAGGCCGCCGGCCGGGGCTTCGACTGTGACAGCTTCTACACCTGCTCGCTCACAACAGCCGTGATTCTGGAGCCCGGCGAAGATCTCACCTCGCCGCGGGTGATCGAGGAGTGCGGCCCCTTCGTGCTCTCCGGCCTGCACTACCTCTACGACCAGCAGCACCAGTTCGACCGGGAGCCGCCGCCGCATGTGCGGCCGGTCTGGGACGAGTACTGCGCCCTGGTCGAGCAGACACCGGTACGCGGACGCCATCTGCGCGTGCATGCAGGACACTGCACGTACTCGCTGCCGGAGGAGGAGAAGTTCGTGACGCCCGATCTCATCCGCGCCTCCTGTCTTGCGGGTACGGCAGAGGAAGTGGGGGCGCAGGTCCGCACGCTCGCCGACGCCGGACTGGACCAGCTCATGCTGCTGCCGTCCCTGGCCACCCAGGAGCGCGTCATCCAGCAGTTCCACGACGAGGTGATGCTCCGCCTGTAGCGAACGGTCGCTACGATCGCCTGATGCTGCTGCTGGTCCTGCCCTGGGACGCCGAGGCCGACGCGTCGGCCGAGTGGTGGTATCTCCGCCGCTGGCTCGTCGGTGAAGCGCGTGCCGTGTTCGGCAGGGTCGAGGTCGTTCAGGAGCTGCCAGCCGAACCGCCCGATGATGCGGAAGCAATCCTCCTCCTGAGGTCCTGTCGCGTCCTGCTTGCCCGCAAGTCTCTGCGCAGAATGCGAGAGGAACTCGCGGCGAACCGCCGTGACGGCGGCAACGGCGCCGTCTACGCCACCGACTTGACGACAACCGGCCCGGAAGCAGGCAGCGACCTCTTCACGCTGGCCGACTTCGAACAGGCCGAGACCGCATGGCTGGCCGCCGACTCCACTAGCGCTGCCGGCCTACCTTCCGGCGAAGGGACCTCTCCCGCCGCGCTGCTATCGATAGCGGCCGCTGCACGGTTGGCCTCGGGAGACCGGCTACCCGGTCCGCGAGCCGGCCTCTGCTACGAGTTCATCGACTACTACGGCGGCGAGCGCGCCGATGTCCTGCCGCTCCTGCCACCGGACCTCGGGCCCGAGTCCTCCGTTCTGGAGGTCGGCTGCGGCCGCGGCGCGACCGCAGCCCTGATCAGGGAGCGCTTCGGCTGCCGTACCGTCGGCATCGAACTGAATCCCGAAGCGGCACTGGCAGCCGAGAGCCAACTCGACCGGGTGATCCGGGGTGACGTCCAGACCGTGGAACCCGGAGAGACCTTCGACGCGATCGTCGCCTTCGAGCTGTTCGAGCACTTGACCGACGGCCAGGCGTTCCTGGAACGGGCCGCCGGCTGGCTCCGTCCCGGCGGACGAATGGTCTTCTCGGTACCGAACGTCGGCCACTATTCGGTGGTCGAGGACCTGATCACAGGGCGCTGGGACTACATCCCCATGGGACTGCTCTGCGCCACCCACGTTCGCTTCTTCACCCGCCGTACGCTCGAGGACTGGCTCCACGCAGCCGGCTTCGCGCGCTACCGAATCGACGCCCAGACGACTCCCCTGCCGCCCCGGATGGACGCGCTGCCGGAGTCGATGGCGCCCGACCGCGAGAGCCTGGCCACGGCCGGCTTCTACGTCTCGATCTTCACCTGAGCCGTCGCCGAACGCCGCCCGGTCGGCTCGTCGCCGAACGCCCTCAACAGCGCCTCGCCGGTGCGGCGTTCCGTGTACGTCTCGGCGATCGCCCGCCCCGCCCTACCGAGGCGCTGCCGCAGGTCCCGGTCGCGCCACAGGCTCTCCACCGCACCGCGAAGCGCCTCACCGTCGCGGAACGACACCTTGATCGAGGCCCGGTCTTCCGGATCGAGGTCGCGGTGGGAAGGGATGTCCGTCAGCACGCAGGGACGGGCGCAGCCCATCGCTTCGAGCGCGAGCAGGCCGAAGCCTTCGAGCGGCGACGACGGACCGATGCACAGGTCGACGCCGTGGATCAGTGCGGGGACCTCCGCGGGCGGAACGTGACGATGCCGTTCCGCTTCGGGCCAGAAAGCGAGCTCCCGCGGGTCCGCGTCCAGCGACAGGCGCACCAGGTCGAGACGGCGGCCGCTCCGCTCGAAGAGCGGCCGCAGTGAGCGCAGGCACCAGGCGACTCCCTTGACGTCGAGATCCCAGTGGCCGCTGACGAATACCCGCAGCCGGCCGTCGTCGCCCCGTTCCCGCGTCGGGGGTCGGAACAGCTCCGGCTCGAACGGCTGCGGAATCCAGTGAGCCTCGACGCCGTGCCGCTCGCGGACCGTGCGGACGAGATGTTGCGACACGACGAGCTTCCGGGCCGGCAACTCGTACGCGGCCAGCATCGCCTCGCGCTCTGCGCGAGACAGCGTGTCGTGGGCCGGCTCATAGCCCTGACACAGGTGACACGCCAGGCGCTCGGCAACCTCGATCGCGGGAGCGACCGTCGGCGCCAACGTCCCCACCGCGACCTCGACCCGCGGCAGCGATCCCCGATCGAGAGACCGAACCTGCCGGTAGAAGGTGTCCGCCCCGTCGAACCAGTTCGGGCACGGATCCGGCGAGTGAACGGTCGCGTCGACTCCGAGGCTCCGGAGCGCCCGGGCGTGCTGCAAGACCACCTTGACGCCGCCGTAGAGTGCGGCGCCGGGCAGAAGGTAGGCGACTCTCAGGCGACGATCCCCAGAGGCGGCCGCGTCCGGTAGGCGCCGCGGGTGAAGTCGGGAAACTCGACCGGCTCGCTGCCCCGCGCGACCGATAGTTCGCTCAACTCGACCGGCGCCGACAGCGCCGCCGCGTCGTAGACGTCCATGTCGGTGGGTGTGCCCTCGAGCAGGCAGCGGACCAGCCGGTAGTCCTCGAGGTAGTCCATGCCGCCGTGGCCGGCGCTCTCGGCATCGCCGGCCCGCTCCGCCCACAGTGGATGTTCGAACCGCTCCCGGTAGGGCTCGACGTCGCTCCACTCGTGCCCCTCGGCCTCGCCTTCGATGAAGATCCGGTCCGGAAAGCCCGCGAACACGCCACGGGTACCCTGCACCAGGTTGAGCCGGCTGTACGGCCTGGGCGTCGTCGTGTCGTGCTGCAGCAGAATGCTGCGACCGCGCCGCGTCCGGATCAGGCTCGAGTTCATGTCACCCAGGGCGTAGCGGACGTTGGCCCGCGGATCGTCGGTGCCGAACCGCTCCGCCGCGTAGAGCGCCAGCCCCTTGGCCGGGCTCGACAGCGAGACGAGGTAGTCGAAGCAGTCGCCCCGGTTGATGTCCATGCATTGCGCCACCGGTCCAAGGCCATGGGTCGGGTAGAGGTTCGCGTTGCGTTCCACGGAGTGCTGCAGGCGCCACAGCCCCTCGTTGCGATCGGAGAACTTGATCGACCGCAGGTCGTGAATGTAGGCCGCTTCGCCGTGAAGAAGGTCGCCCAGCAGGCCCTGGCGCACCATGTTGAGGACCATCATTTCGCTGCGGCCGTAGTTGCAGTTCTCCATCATCACGCAGTGCCGCGCGGTGCGTTCGGCGGTCTCGACCAGGCGCCAGCAGCCCTCGAGCGTGATTGCGGCCGGCACCTCGACCGCCGTGTGCTTCCCGGTCTCCATCGCCTCGACGCAGACCGGAACGTGCCATCGCCAGGGAGTCGCATTGAAGACGAGGTCGATGTCGTCGCGCTCGCAGAGACGCTTGAAGTCCGTCTCGCCTCGCGTGTAGAGCTCCGGCGGCTCGTTGTCCGCGTCGACGACCCACGAGGCGACCTCCTCGGCGCGAGGCCCGTCGATGTCGCAGACCGCGACGACGTCGACGTCGTCGATGCGGAGGAAGTTCCGGACGTGACCTCCGCCCTGGAGGCCGACGCCGACGAAACCGATCCGCACCCGCTCGAGCGGCGGCGCGGCGAAGCCCGCCCGGTATGCCTCGAGCGCCGCTTCGTCCGGCTGCCCCGCGGCCCCGTCTTCGTCGGGTTCCTGACTCGCCGCGGCGCGGGCGCCAAACGCGGCGGCCGCCGCCGAGGGCCCTACCCAGGCCGCTTTCAACAGCTCGCGGCGTCCCCAGAGGGGTGTCCACCCGGTCATGAACCGTGAGCGTACACCCAGGGCAGCCGGCGTGGACGCCGACGCGACCGCCTAGAAGTCGAAGAAGTCGTCGTCGCTGCCGGTGAGGTACGACGCCTCCTCGTCGAGCCAGGCCTGGAACTCTTCCTCGGTATGCACGGTCAGGAAGCCGCGCATCGAGTAGTGGCTGTTGCCGCAGAGTTGGGCGCAGGCGATCTCGTACACGTAGTCCGGGTTGCCGGTTTCTTCGCGGATCTGGGCCGTCGTCTTGGTCGGCACGAACCAGACCGGAATCGAGATGCCCGGGATCGTGTCCTGCTTGATCCGCATGTTCGGCAGGTTGAAGCTGTGGATCACGTCCTTGGACGACAGGTGGATGATCGCTGGCTTGTCGACCGGGAGGTGCAACTGATTCACCGTCCAGATGTCGTCGGCGCCGGCCTCGCTGTCGCGGTCGAGGCCGATCGGATTGGTCGCTTCGTCTATCAGTGACAGGTCCTGCGCGCCGAACTCGCCGTCGGCCCCCGGATACCAGACGTTCCACGCGAACTGCTGCGCCACGACCCGTATCACCGTCGCGTCGGACTCCGGCGGCACTTCGTCCACGCGCTCCGCCCACATCGGGATCGAGAAGCCGAGCAGGAGAATCCCTTCCGCGATCGCCACGGCGACCTCACCGTAGGTGCTCATCTTGCTCTTGACGCCGACGTAGTCCGCCTTCGGGTTGCGGCTGGCGCGGAAGCGCATCAGCACGTACACGAAGAACACGCCCCAGACGATGAAGAGCGCGAGCATCAGGTAGTGCACCGCGTCGATCATGTTGTCGATCCGGCCGGCGTGCTCCGACGCCGCGGCCGGGAACATGGCATCCATCATGACTTGACAGGCTCCTCAACGGTGCTCCACCAGGGCGGCACCGGGTCGGTACGAAGGCGCCGCGCGCGGCGCCGGAGATAGAGAAAGAAGAGGACGAAGGCGCCCTGCATCACGAAGACCGCCGCCAGCAGAAACCAGACGCCGGCACGGGCCGCGTCGATCATCGTCCCTTCGGCAGCCCCGTAGCAGACCGAGCAGGCCCAGGCCGCCGGTTCGGAGGCGAAGAGCCAGGCCACCACGGCAACGGGAATCGTGCGGAACAGCTTGCGCCTGCGAGCCCACTCCTCCTCGGGCGTCGTGATCTTCCGCCAGAACCAGATGCCGTACCAGACGAGCGCCGCGGCGACCGCGAAGGACAGAACGGCGCCTACCGCGTACGCGCTCCCCTGCGCCAGACACCAGCCGCCGAAGAACAGCGCCAGGAGAACGGCGCTGCCGACGAAGACGATGTGAATGACCTTCAGGTTCATGACGCGTTCATGGGGCCGTCAGTGCGGCTCGTGCGCCTCGACCTCGGCGAAGTCCCCGACCTGGTCGGTGACCGACGTCAGGATGGGCAACGCCATCAGCGCGATGAAGAAGGCCACCGTCAGCGCCAGCGTCCAGTAGATGATCTTCTTCTCGTCGATCAGGTGCATGAAGAAGCAGGCGACCAGCGACGCCTTGACGCTGGCGATGAACAGGCCGATGGTGAGGGCCACCGGCACCGAGACGTCCAGGTAGTACGCGCCGACCGTGGCGGCAGTGCCCACCATCAGGGCGCCGAACACCAGGAAGTAGATGCGGACCTGCTTGTCGATATCGACGTGTTCACTCATGGAATGCGACTCGCTCCAGGGTTGACCAGAGATTCAGGGCGGCAGGCGTCCGCTACAGCAGGTAGAAGACGGGGAAGAGGAAGATCCACACCAGATCGACAAAGTGCCAGAACAGGCCGGAGTGCTCGACCCGGTCGGTCAGCCACTGCCGGTTCGTGTGGAACACCTTCGACCCCGGCCCCGTGAAGTAGGCGTTCCAGGCCATGCCGCCGATCACGTGCAGGGCGTGGAGCCCGGTCATCGCGAAGTAGATGGCGAGGAAGGTGCTCGACTCCGGGTAGTGGTGATGCTCGAACTTCGCGGTGTACTCGAAGTACTTGATGACCAGGAAGATGCCGCCGCAGCCGACGGTCAGCCAGCCGAACAGCTTGAAGCGGCCCAGTTGTCCGCGCATCAGCGAGGCCCAGGCCATGACCATCGTCAGACTCGAGGCGATCAGCACCGCGGTGTTGAGCGTCGCCAGCGGAATGTTGAGCTCCGCTTCGGCCTGCATCGCGGCCCAGTTGCCATCCGATCCCAGGCGCAGCATGATGAACGTGGCAAACAGCGCCCCGAACAGCATGACCTCCGACGTCAGGAACAGCCAGATCCCGATCTTGCCGTTGTTGAGGCCGGTTTCGGGGTGGGCCTCTACCGTGTAGGGGATTTCCATCTCTTGAGGTCCTCGGACGGTCAGGTTGAGGCCGGTTCGGCCTGTGGGACGTAGTCCTTGTCGCTACCCGGGACGCTGTACTCGTACGGCCCGCGCACGACCTCGATCGGCTGATCGAAGTTGCCGTGCGGAGCCGGCGACGGCGCCAGCCACTCGACGGTGGTCGAGTTCCAGGGGTTGCGTCCGGCCTTCTCGCCGTTCCGGATGCTCATGAAGAAGTTGATGATGAACGGAATCTGGGCCACCGCCAGGCACCAGGCCGAAACCGACATCATCCGGTTCAGACCGGCGACCTCGCCCGCGAAGTCGTAGGTGATGCCGCCGTCCGCGAGCCGCCGGGAGACGCCGTTCAGACCCTGGATCATCATCGGGAAAAAGACGCCGTTCATGAAGACGAGAGAGGGCCAGAAGTGGAGTTTGCCCAGGAACTCGTTCATCTTGCGCCCCGTCACCTTGGGGAACCAGTAGTAGACGCCGGCGAACAGCGCGAACAGGGTTCCGGGCGCCACCACGTAGTGGAAGTGCCCGATCACGTAGTAGGTGTCGTGGAGCGGAATGTCCGCCGCCGAGAGACCGAGCGGCAGCCCGGTCAGCCCTCCTATGCCGAACATCGGCAGGAAGCCGAGCGCGAACAGCATCGGCGTGTTGTAGCGGATCGAACCGCCCCATAGCGAGATGAACAGCGCGCTCAGGATGATGACCGACGGGATCGAGATGATCATCGTCGTCGTCTGGAAGAAGGTCGACATCACCGAACCCATGCCGGTGATGAACATGTGGTGCGCCCAGACGATGAAGCTCATGAAGCCGAGGAAGATCAGCGAGTAGACCATCGAGCGGTAGCCCCAGAGCGGCTTGCGCGAGTTGTTCGCGATCACCTCGGCGACGATCCCCATCGCCGGCAGGATGAGCACGTAGACCTCCGGGTGGGCCAGGAACCAGAACAGGTGCTGCCAGAGCAGCGGGCTGCCGCCTCCGCTCCGTTCAAGCACCTCGCCGCCGACCACCAGCCCTTCCGGAATGAAGAAGCTCGTGTTCGCGACCCGGTCCATCAACTGCAGCACGCCCGCGGCCTCGAGCGGCGGGAAGGCCAGCAGCAGGAGGAAGGCGGTCACGATCTGGGCCCAGCAGAAGAACGGCAGACGCATCCAGGTCATGCCGGGCGCGCGGAGCTGGATCGCCGTGGTGATGAAGTTGATCGCGCCCAGCAGGGACGATGTGATCAGAAAGATCATCCCGATCAGCCAGGCGGTCTGGCCGTTCAGCGCGATGTCGGCCAGCGGCGAGTAGGAGGTCCAGCCGTTGCCCGCGGCGCCGTTCGGCAGGAAGAAGCTGGCGAACATCGTCACGCCGCCCATGAACAGGCACCAGTAGCTGATCATGTTGATCCGCGGGAAGGCCATGTCCGGGGCGCCGAGCTGCAGCGGCATGACGAAGTTGCCGAAGCCGCCGACCGCCAGTGGAACGACGCCCAGGAACACCATGATCGTACCGTGCATCGCGCCGAGCTCGTTGTAGAAGTCCGGCAGCATGATGCCGCCGGGCGCCCGGTTGTCGCCAAGGAGCGAGCCGATGAACGGGATCGGCTCGCCCGGGTACGCGAGATTCCAGCGCATCACCATCATCAGGACGAACCCGAAGAAGAGAAACGCCAGACCCGTGACCGAGTACTGGACGCCGATCACCTTGTGATCGGTCGAGAAGATGTACTTCCGCCAGAAGCTCTGCTCGTGGTGATGCTCGTCGTGTGCAGGTGAAGCGTGAACGGGCTCCGCCATGGACGCCGCTCCTTTCTAGCTACTTGCTGAGGGTTCCTCGTCTACTCCGGCTTGAAGACGAAGTTGACCGTCGCTTCGCCGCTGCCGCTGACCTCGACGGTCTCCGAGTAGATCTTGAACCTCTCGAACTCATGCCGGGCCTCGATCGTGTAGGTGCCGGCCGGGACGTTCTCGATGCGGAAGGAGCCGTCGGCGCCCGACACCGCGTAGAACGGATGATCGACGACCGTCACCCAGGAAGTCATCCAGGGATGGACGTCGCACTTGATGCGGAAGCGCTCCGTCTTGTCGAAGCTGTAGTCGGCCTCGGTCACGCTGGCCGGCATCGCCCGGTTGAACGGGGGGTTGTCCTTGGACAGCGAGTGCACGTTGTGCAGCAGGCCGTCCGAGTTCTTCACCTTGAACTGCTGTCCGACCTGGATGCCCATGACGCGGGGCGTGTAGATGCAACCGTTCTGGTCCATCACGACCGGCTGCGAAGGCGTGTCGAAGGACTTCCCTTCGAGGCCGTCGGTGATCACCAGGAAGACATTGGCGAAGGCGCCGCCGTCCCCGATCATGAAGGTCTGGTCGAGGACCGTGCCGCTGTGCTTCTCGGCACACTTCGGGTCCGCGTCCATCCTCATCGGACGTTGCGGAGGGGTACGGCCTTCGTACGTGACCTTGCCGACAATCGTGCCGCCGAGGGCAACCGAGGAGGAAGCCAGGGCGAAGGCGAGAAGAACGGCACAGACGCGGATCGTCTGCTTCGGAATCATGTCGATGCTCCTTGACTGGGGAGGTGTTGCAATAGGTCCTGAGACGGTGCGCAGCGTAGCAAGGACCGGCGGGTGGAACAAGACGAACGACTGACGGACAGTGCGGCCGGTAGACGCCTCAGATGTTCTCGAAGGCCAGGGATTCGACCAGCCGCGGATCCCGGGACGGCACCAGCGAGCCGCGGCTCAGCAGCCACCCCGCGGTTGCCAGGAACAGGCCGCCAACGCCGAGCAGGGAAGTCAGGTCGAGAAGGCTGAACGTCATCTCCCGGTGCAGGTTCGGCATGACCAGCCAGAACACATCCCACAGGTGCATGACCAGCATCCAGACCGCGCCGATCAGCAGCAGGGTGCGATTGCGCTTGATCGTCCGGGGCATGAGGAAGAAGAACGGGACGGCAAAGTGGCCGATGGCCAGCAGCAGGGTCGCCGGGCGCCAGGCAGCCGGATTGTCAGCCGTGCCGTGCAGGCGGCTCAGGAACCAGTTCGTTTCCTCCGGAATGTTCGCGTACCAGATCAGGAAGAACTGACTGAAGGCGATGTAGGCCCAGAACACGGTGAACGCGAACAGCAGCTTGCCGAGATCGTGGAAGTGCTCGCCGGTGATCACGCCCCGGAAGTGGCCCGACCGTTCGAATGCCAGTGTCAGGACCGTCAGCGCCGCGAACGCCGAGACGACCGTACCGGCGAAGAAGTAGACGCCGAACATCGTCGAGTACCAGTGCGGCTCCAGCGACATCAGCCAGTCGAAGCCGGCGAACGTCAGCGTGATCGCGAACAGGGCGACGGCAACGGGACTGAATCGCGCCATGCGGCGCGAGAGCGCCTCGTCGCCGCTGTCGTCCTGACGCCGGGACGCGTTCCGGAAGTAGAGCGCCAACCCACTCCAGACCACGAAGTAGATGACGGTCCGAATCCAGAAGCCCGTCTCGTTGAGCCACGGCTCCTTGACCTGCAGCAACCGGTCATGCGCCACCGCGTCGGCGTGGGTCCAGTGGAACAGGTCGTACATGCCCAGGGCCACCACCGGAATGAACAGGACCGCCAGCACCGGCACCGTACAGGCCAGGTTCTCGGCCAGACGGCGCACAACGACGCCCCAGCCGGCCTTCGTCGCGTGGTGAATCAGCACGAAGAACAGACAGCCGAGCCCGATGCAGAGGAAGAAGACGACGGCCACGAGCCAGGAGTGGAAGAACTGCTTCGTGCTCTCCTTGGAGCCCATCGCCAGCACGATCGACAGAACCGTGAAGACGACGCCGACCACACCAGCGATCAGCGGCAGGCGCGCCCAGCCGCTGCCCGGCCGAATGACCAGTTGATCGAGGCGAACGATGCGCGGGCCGTGAGCCATCAGCCGGCGCCTCCCGCCTCACCGTCTTCGGTCGGATCGTCGATCGGCACGTGCTCCACCTCGACCGCGCCGAGCCCGCTCAGGAACTCGGCCGTGTCCCGGTCGTCGTACTTCGGGTCCCAGGCCTCGATGGCGATGAACAGGCCGTCGTCCGTGACCCTCGCGAAGTTCTTCGACCGGAACAGGGGATGGTGGTACGTGGGCAGCTTGTTGAAGGCGAACATGCCCAGCACCGCTCCCAGGGCCGCGCCGAGCACGCCGAGTTCGAAGGTGACCGGCACGAACGCCGGCCAGGTGAACAGCGGCTTGCCGCTGATGACCAGCGGATAGCCCAGGATGTGGACCCAGCTCTGCAAGGCGAAGCCGAGCCCGGCGCCGGTAAGTCCCGTGGCGAGCACGAGGAACGGCAGCTTGGACGGCTTCAGCCCCATCGCCTTCTCGAGACCGTGCACCGGAAACGGCGTCAGCGCGTCCCATTTCGAGTAGCCGGCGTCGCGGACCGCCTCACAGGCCCGGTAGAGGGCCTTGGCCGTCTCGAAGCGGGCCAGCACGCCGTAGTGGCTGTAGCCCGCCGACGCCTCCGGCACGTCCAGAGTCATCAGGCCCATGTCAGGCGCCTCCCCCGCCGGCCGGCGCCGCCTGCGGCGCGGGCTCCGTTCCGGAGCCGGCTGGCACCACGCGTACCAGTTCCTCGCCCTGGTGCGGGTCGGCTTCCGGCAGCACGGTCTTGACCTCGGCCGTCGCCACCAGCGGCAGGAACCGGGCGAACAGGCAGAACATCGTGAAGAACAGGCCGAAGCTGCCGATCAGCGAAGCGAAGTCCCAGAAGGTCGCCTGGTAGTAGTCCCAATTCGCGGGCAGGAAGTCGCGGTGCAGCGACGAGGTGACGATGACGAAACGCTCGAACCACATGCCGATGTTGATCAGGATCGAGGAGATGAACAGCCAGCCGATGTGGTTGCGCATCTTCTTGAACCAGAACAACTGCGGCGTGAGCACGTTGCAACTCACCATGATCCAGTAGGCCCAGGCGTACGGCCCGAGGGCCCGGTTGGCGAAAGCGAACTGCTCGTAGGGATTGCCGCTGTACCAGGCGATGAACATCTCGATGCCGTAGGCATAGCCGACCATGCAGCCGGTCAGCAGCATGATCTTGGCCATGTTCTCGAGGTGGCGCATCGTGATGATGTCCTCCATCCTGAACAGGACCCGGCAGATCAGCATCAGGGTCATGACCATGGCGAAGCCGGAGAAGATGGCGCCCGCGACGAAGTAGGGCGGGAAGATCGTCGTGTGCCAGCCCGGCAACTGGGCGGTGGCGAAGTCCATCGACACGACGGAGTGGACGGAGAGGACCAGCGGAGTCGCCAGGCCCGCCAGCATCAGGTAGGCCCGCTCGTAGTGGAGCCAGTTCCGGTGCGAACCGCGCCAGCCGAGAGCGAAGATGCCGTAGGCGATCTGTTTGATTCGCGTCTTGGCGCGGTCGCGGATCGTCGCGAGGTCCGGGATCAGGCCGACGTACCAGAACATCAGGGACACCGTGCCGTAGATCGACACCGCGAAGACGTCCCAGATCAGCGGACTGCGGAAGTTCGGCCACATGTCCATCTGGTTCGGCAGCGGGAACATCCAGTACGCGACCCACACGCGGCCGACGTGGATTCCCGGGAAGACCAGGGCGCACATGACGGCGAAGATGGTCATCGCCTCGGCGGCGCGGTTGATCGACGTGCGCCACTTCTGCCGGAACAGGAAGAGGATCGCGGAGATCAACGTGCCGGCGTGGCCGATACCGACCCAGAAGACGAAGTTGACGATCGCGAAGCCCCAGTTGACCGGGTTGTTCAGGCCCCAGATGCCGGTGCCCTCCCAGAACAGCCAGCCGATCGAGACCCCGAACAGGCCCAGCATCGCCAGCGACGGCAGGAAGAAGAACCACCAGCCGATCGGCGTCTTGCGCTCGACCGGCACGGCGACCGCTTCCGTCAGGGAACGGAAGTCGTAGCCGCCGACGATCAGTGGCGCACGCCCGGCGACGGGTTCCTGAGTGTTGTCCTGACTCTGTGCCATCGAGGGCCTGGAACTAGGGCGGCTGTGCCCTCAAGGGCCGGCCGGGCCATGGATCGCGCGGAAGCTAACACCGGCCCCTATCCGGGTCAAGGAAACGGGCCGAACCGCCGTAGAATGGCGGCATGACCTGTCCACCGACTCCATCGCTCCGCCCGGTCCTCGCGGCGGTTCTCGTCCTTCCCATCCTCTTCCTCGCCGGCTGCGGCGATGGCGCGTCAGAAGGGACTGGCGGCGATGCCGCGCCGGCGGCTGAAGCGCCGCCCGCCGAACCCCTGGGCACGAGCACGATCGCCGGTGTCGTTCGCTTCGACGGCGAGGTGCCGGAACTCCGGCCGCTCAGCATGGACGCCGACCCGGCCTGCGCCGCCAAGCACGAGGAGCCGGTGTACCCCGAGCTCCTCGCGGTCGACGACCAGGCCGGCCTGGCGAACGTCCTCGTCTACGTCGCCGACAACGTGCCACAGGGTCCCTACCCGCCCGCCGAACCGCCCGTGATCGACCAGCAGGGCTGCCGCTACACGCCCCGCGTCGCCGGCATCATGGTCGGCCAGGAACTCAAGGTGCTGAACTCGGACGAGCTGCTCCACAACGTCCACTCGCTGTCCGAGGTCAACCGCCCCTTCAACCGCGCCATGCCCGCCGCCATCAAGCAGGCCACTTTCTCGTTCACGGACGAGGAACCCGCCTTCCGGATCAAGTGCGACGTCCACCCGTGGATGTCGAGCTACCTCGCCGTCTTCAACCACCCCTACTTCGCGGTCACCGGACCGGACGGTTCCTTCGAGATTACCGGGCTTCCCGCGGGTACCTACACGATCGAGGCCTGGCACGAACGCCTTGGCAGCCGACGCTCCGGCGTGACGCTCCTCGACGGCCTCGCCGCGATGGTCGATCTCAGCTTCACCCTTCCGGAGTAGCCAGCGTTCGCCATAGCTCGGCGAGAGCGTCGTCCGGGTCGTCGACCTTGATCGTCGTCATGCCGAGCGCCCGCGCGCTCTTCAGGTTCGAGCCGATGTCGTCCAGGAACACCGCCTCGCGAGGCTCGACACCGATCCGACCGCAGGCCAGTCGGTAGATCGCGGGATCGGGCTTGCGCAGGCCGACGACGCTCGACTCGACGTAGTCGTCGAACAGCGCCCGCACCTCGGCCCGCATGGCGGCCTCTTCGGCATCCGCGGGTTCCCGCTCCTCCTCGCTGACCCAGTTGTTCGTCAGCGCCGCGACGATGTAGCCGCGGGAGCCCAACCGCCTCAGCGCCGCGATCATCTGCGGCCTGGGCTTCGACTCCTCCGCTATCGCCGCCATCATCGCTTCGGCCGAGAACCGCTCGGCCACCGAGGGGTCGGCCGCCCTCACGTCGTCGTCGAACGCGGCGAAGAAGCCGGGTCCCATGACCAGCTCGCCGCGCTCCATCCGCTGCCAGGATCCTCCAGGCCCGGCCGCCACGACCAGACGGTTGACGAAGTTCTCCTCGATCCCGTTTGCCAGTTCGTAGCGGCGGATGGCGTGCAACGGAGAGCCGAAGACGACTCCACCCAGGTCGAAGATGACTGCCCGATAGCCCATGAACACGTTCTCCTGTTATCTCCGCAGCGTTGCCGGGAGCGTCAGAGGATCCGCCGGCGTCCGATCGGAGGCGATGAAGCCCTCCTCGTTCCAGCGATAGTCCAGGATGTGGATGCGGGGATCGACGGCGACGTACCCTCCGTCGCCGCGCCGGCGCAGCACGCCATAGTGGAGATTCGGCTCCACGCTCCATCCGGTGGCGCCGACAGTGCCGATGCGCTGCCCCCGGCTAACCGATTCGCCCGCTCGTGCCTCCGTCGTTTCCAGGTGTCCATACAGGGTGATGAACCGGTCACCATGCCGAATTCCCACGATTCGCCCGTAGCGAATCCAGGCGCGGCCCAGGGCGGCGCCCCGCCCCGCATAGGTCACGCGACCGGCAGCCGTGGCCAGCACCGGGGCGCCGCTGGAAGCCGCCAGATCGATGCCATGGTGAAACTCATCCACTCCCGTGACCCGGTTTCTCGTCTGTGCGAACGGGGCGACGAGGACGAAGTCGTCGCCCCGGAGCGGAATCGCGGACGGCGTCAGCCCGACCAGTTCGGGCTCGGCCTGTTCGACATCGAGGGCCGCCCGCAGGCGGCCCTCGATGCGGCCGGTCACCCGTTCCACGTCCTCCTCGACGCCCGACTCGATCAGCACCACCTGGCCCTGTCGCAGGGTCAGCGCGGGTTCCTCGAGGACATCGACGGCCTCGCCGCAACCTTCGCTGGCCGGCGCCCCGACGCCGTAGGCCAGGACGATCTTGCACAGTCGACTGTCCAACTCCGACGCCAGCTGGCGAACCTCCGCGTAGCGTTCGGCCAGCGCTTCGAAACGGGTCGCCAGCCGCCGGTGTTCCTCGAACACCTCGACCTGCTCGGGCCCAGAGAACTGCGAGCGCGCCACGATCGGCGCGCTGAGAGCGGCGTTGACCACGAAGGCGCAAGCGAGGATCGAGGCCGCCAACCCAAGCTGGAGCCTCGCGACGGTCACCTCGAGGTAGCGCACGCGTCCACCCGGACCGTGGATCTGAATGCTCCCGAGACGAACGCTGCTGTCGGCGAAACGCTCAGGCATCGAACCGGCCCGCCCCCCTGCCGGCCAGACGGCCGAACACGGCGCCCGCGGTGAGTCCGGAGCCGCCGGGGTAGTTGTCGTAGAACAGGCCGCCGACGAGTTCGCCCGCCGCGAACAGGCGCGGAATCGGCCGTCCATCGTCGTCGAGCACCCTGGCGCGCCGATCGATCGACAGGCCGCCGAAGGTGAACGTGATGCCGCAGGTCACGGCGAAGGCCTCGAACGGCGGCTCGTCGAGCGGGTTGGCCCAGTTCGACTTGTTCAGGGCGAGACCGCGGGTCGAGCGGCCGTCGCGAACGCTGGGGTCGAAACGTACTTCCCGGCGCACCGCGGCGTTGAACTCGCCGACCGTCCTCAGGAACGTCTCGCCGTCCACGCCGTCCAGGCGCGCGGCAAGTTCAGGTAGCGAGTCGGCTTCGACCCGCGTCGCGTGCGGCTTCCGGTACTCGTCGCGCAGCAGGTGAGCGACCCGCGCATCGAACACCTGCCAGGCGAAGCGGCCCGGCTGATCCAGCACCTCGCGACCGTACCTGGCGTAGGTGTAGTTCCGGAAGTCCGCACCCTCGTCGAGAAACCGCTCTCCCCTCGCGTTGACGACGATGCCAAGCGGATAGCTGTGCTTCTGGTAGCGGTGGCGGACCTCGAGATTGCCGACCGCGGGCGCGTTCAGATCCCACGCCACGGCGTGGCAGCCGGACCACTGCCCGGCCCGTCCGGCACCGACTTCGAGGGCCATGCGGATGCCACAGCCCTCGTTGTAGCGGCTGCCCCGGACCTTGGCCTCCTCCCAGCCTTCGCCGAGGTAGCGGCGCCGCCAGTCACCGTTCGCCTCGAAGCCGCCGCTGGCGAGGACCACGCTGTCGGCCTCGAGGACGCTCCGAACGGACGCCTCGTCGACCTCGATCCCCCACACGGCGCCCTCCTCCACCTTCAGGTTGACCGCCCGGCAGCCGTAGCGCGTCTCGATGCCCGCCTTCTCCGCCGCCCGCTCGAGGGCCGCCACCAGGCCGGGACCGCCTCCCCGCGCCTGCAGCGTCAAGCCACCCCAGAAGCGGCGCTTGCCGTCGACCTCGAACGCCTGGCCCGCGTAGAGCGGAACGAACTCGACCCCCTGGCCGCGCATCCAGCGCAGGGTCCGGCGGCTCTCCCCTACGAGGATCTCGACCAGATCGGGATTCGCCCGACCGCCGCCGGTTCGTTCGAGGTCCTCGACGAACCGCCGCGCCGGGTACGTTCCGAAGTCGCTGGCCTCGACCTCCTCCTCAGTCAGGCCGCCGGCCACCTCGCGCAGATCGTCGAGGCCATCGTAGGCGAAGCGCATCGCTGCCATCGTGAAGCGGCTGTTTCCTCCCCGTTCGGCCCGCGGCGCGCGTTCCAGCACAGTCACCGACGCGCCCTCTTCCCGGGCCGCGAGGGCAGCGCACAGCGCCGCGTTACCGGCGCCGACGACGACCACGCGCCGCTTCGCTGCTGCTCGCTCCTTCATCATCTCGCCTCGTCCGGCGCCGAACCCGGGTAGCGTAGCCGCCCGAAACCCGGAGAGATACTCACAATGGACGACTCGAACAGCAAGAACGACAGCATGCGCGCCGGTTCCCGCTTTGCCGGCAAGGTCGCGGTCGTGACCGGTGCCGCCGGTGGTTTTGGCCGCGCCATCGCACGAAGGCTCGCCGAAGAGGGCGCGGCCGTCGCGCTCGCCGACATCGATTCAGGCAAGGGCAAGAGGACAACGGCCCAGCTTGCCGGACGCGGCGCCAGGGTCCTCTTCGAGACGGTCGACGTTTCGAAGGGTGAGGACGTACGGCGGCTGATGGAGCGGACCTGCGGCGCGTTCGGCGGCATCGACATCCTCGTCAACAACGCGGGCTACTGCCACCGGGCCCGGCCGCTCTGGAAGCTCGCCGAAGCCGACTACGACCGGGTCTTCGAGGTCAACACGAAGAGCGTCTACCTGGGCGTGGTACACGGCGTGCCACGGCTGCTCGAACGCGGAGGGGGCGTGATCGTGAACACGGCGTCGATCGGCGCCCTCCGTCCGCGGCCGCTGATCACCGCCTACAACGCGACGAAGGGGGCGGTGATCACACTGACCCGGGGACTGGCGACCGAACTCGCGCCTCATGGCATCCGCGTCAACGCGGTCAACCCCGTCGCCGCCGACACCGACTTCATGAAGGGCCCCTCCGGAGGGCGGAAGCTGGACGACGCCGGACGCGATGTCCTTCAGAAGACGATCCCGCTGGGCCGGCTCGCCGAACCGGCCGACGTTGCCGCCGCCGTCGCCTACCTCGCCTCTGACGACGCGGCCTTTCTCACCGGCGTCTGCCTCGACGTCGATGGAGGCCGCAGCATCGGGTAGCGCCCGACTGCGCGCCTACGGCAGCTCGATCACGCGACCGCCGACCACGGTGCCGGCGGGCGCGCCGCGGAGCTTCCAGCCCACGAACGGCGTGTTCCGCGACCTGCTCCGGAACGTCGCCGGATCGACTTCGACCTCGCGCTCCAGGTCGATCAGCGTCACGTCGCCGGGCGACCCGGGCGCGAGGCTGCCCCCGGGTACGCGGAGGATCCGCGCGGGCGCCGTCGACAGCAGATCGACGAGGCGCGCCAGGTCGATCACGCCCTTCCTCACCAGCCGGTCCAGACAGAGGCTGAGCGTCGTCTCGAGACCGACGATGCCGTTCGGCGAGGCGACGAAGTCGAGTTCCTTCTCGTCCGGATGGTGGGGAGCGTGATCGCTCGCGATCGCATCGACCGAACCATCGGCGAGGCCCTCGACCAGGGCATCGCGGTCGGCGGCGCTTCTGAGCGGCGGGTGCATCTTGAAGTTCGGGTCCAGTCCCGAGTCGAAGACGTCCTCGTCCGTCAGCAGCAGGTGATGGGCCGAAACCTCGCAGGTGACCCGGTGGCCATCGGCCCTGGCCGCCCGGATCAGGTCCAGGCTGCGCGCGGTCGACATGTGCGCCAGGTGGTAGCGGCCCCCGGTATCGGCCGTCAGGAGGACATCCCGGGAGACCATCACATCGTCCGCGGCGCCCGGGATCCCCTCGACGCCGAGCCGCGTCGAGAAGCGCCCTTCGTGCATGACGCCGTCGCCCGAAAGTGCGAGTTCTTCGGCGTGCTGGATGACCGGCAGGTCGAAATGCCGGGCGTAGCGCAGCGCCTGGCGCATCAGGGCAGCGCTCCAGACCGGTCGACCGTCGTCGGAGACGGCGACCGCTCCAGCCCGCCGCTGGGCCCCGAACTCCGTCAACTCGCGGCCCTCGAGCCCGCGGCTGACCGCTGCGATCGGGTACACCCGCGCCCAGCCCGCCCGCTCCGCCTGCTTGAGCATGAACTCGGTCAGGGCCGGATCGTCGTTCACCGGGTCGGTGTTCGGCATGCAGGCGACCGCGGTAAACCCGCCTGCCGCCGCCGCCCGGGTGCCCGTCCCGATCGTCTCCTTGTACTCCTGACCCGGCTCGCGCAGGTGGACGTGCATGTCGATGAGCCCGGGGGCGACCACCAACCCCGCGGCGTCGACCTCGCGCACGTTCTCCGGCATCTCGAGACCGGGGCCGCAGGCCGACACCCTTCCGTTCTCGATCAGGACGTCGGCCGGGCCGTCGAGTTCCTGGGTCGGATCGACGACCCGGCCCCCGCGAATCGCCAGCGATCCGTTCACGGCACTCCGTCCTCGCCGCTCTTCGCGCCGGCCAGCAGGTACAGCACGGCCATTCGCACGGCGACACCGTTCGCCACCTGCTCGAGGATCACCGACCAGGGCCCGTCCGCGACCTCGCTGGCGATCTCGATGCCGCGGTTGATCGGTCCCGGATGCATGATGATCGCGTCGTCCTGTGCCCGGCGCAGTCGCTCCGCGGTGAGTCCGAAGAACTCGAAGTACTCCCGTTCCGAGGGAAAGGCAACCCGCGCCTGGCGCTCCAGTTGCACCCGCAGCATCATGACGACGTCGGCGCCCTCGATCGCCTCCTCCAGCGAGTAGACGACCCTGGCGCCGAGCGACTCCGGTTCCTCCGGCATCATCGTGCGGGGACCGGCGACCGTGACTTCGGCGCCGAGTCTGGTCAGGCACAGGACGTTCGAGCGCACGACCCGGCTGTGGGCGACATCGCCGACGATGGCGATCTTCAGGCCTTCCACCCGACCCTTGCGGCGACGGATGGTGAAGGCATCGAGCAGCGCCTGGGTCGGATGCTCGTGGGCGCCGTCGCCGGCGTTGATCACCCCTGAGGCGAGCCGCGCCGCCAATGCATGCGGCACCCGCGGGTGGGCGTGCCGGATAACGACGAGATCCGGCGACATCGCCTCCAGGTTGCGAGCCGTGTCCAGCAGCGTTTCGCCCTTGGACAGGGACGAGGAGGAGGTCGAGAAGTTGATGTTGTCGGCCGAGAGGCGTTTCTCGGCGATCTCGAAGCTCGAACTGGTCCGGGTCGACGGTTCGAAGAACAGGTTGATGACCGTCTTGCCCCGCAGGGTCGGCACCTTCTTGATCGGCCGCGCCGCGACCTCGACGAACGACTCCGCGGTGTCGAGAACGTGGAGGATCTCGGTCCTGGACAACTCGGCGACCCCGAGCAGGTCGCCGCGCTGCCAGACCGGTTCGCTCACCCCTCGCGCTCGAGCAGCTCGACCAACTCCTTGCCGCCGTCGGTGGCCGCGTAGGAAACCTTGATCACTTCGGTGTCGGTCGTCTGCACGTGTTCGCCGACGCAGTCGGCGTGGATCGGCAGCTCCCGGTGACCGCGGTCGATCAGCACGGCGAGGCGAATCGCCCGCGGCCGGCCGTAGTCCATGATCAGGGCGTCCATCGCCGCCCGGATCGTGCGGCCGCTGTAGAGAACGTCGTCGCAGAGCACGACGATCCGGTCGTCGATCGGAACCGGCATCACGCTCTCCTTGACCACGGGCTGCGGCGCGATGGTCGAGAGATCGTCCCGGTAGAGCGTGATGTCGAGCACTCCGACCGGCACGACGACGCCTTCCGTGCGCTTGATCTCGGCGGCGATGAAGTCGGCCAGGGGCACGCCCCGCGTCCGCACGCCGACCAGCATCAGCGAGTCGGTGCCCCCGGCTCGCTCGACCACCTCCAGCGCCATGCGCCGCATCATCCGCGCCATCTGCGGCGCGTCGAACAGCATCCTCTTGACCGTCAGCGTGTTCACCGCCGCGGCAGCGTATCAGCGGCCCGCCGGCGACGCCACATGTTGTGGATGCGGGCGGGCGTGAGCACAACCGCTTGTGACTTATGCATGAACCCTGTTATGTTTCCCCAAGCTCGACCAGGCCGACTCCACTTCACGCACCCGATGCTCAAACTCGAAAGCCTTGAAGTCAACGGCTTCAAGACCTTCGTCGACCCGGTGACGAGCCGGTTCGCCCGGGGCATCACGGCGATCGTCGGACCGAACGGTTGCGGCAAGAGCAACCTGGCCGAGGCCATCACCTGGGTGCTGGGCGAGCAGAGCGCCAAGTCGCTCCGCGGCAGTTCCATGGAGGAAGTCATATTCAACGGGAGCGGCCAGCGCAAGCCTCTGGGAATGGCCGAGGTCAGCCTCACCTTTCTCTCCGACGGCAGCGCCGAGAACGCCGAGGACGGCCGCATCACGATCGGCCGGCGGATCTTCCGCGGCGGCGAGGGCCAGTACCGGCTGAACGACCGGGTGGCGCGGCTCAAGGACATCCGAGACATCCTGATGGACACCGGGCTGGGTATCCGCGCCTACTCCGTGATCGAGCAGGGGCGGATCGGGATGATCCTCTCCGGCAAGCCCCAGGAACGCCGCAAGCTGATCGAGGAGGCGGCCGGGATCACCCGCTACAAGAACCGCAAGCGGCTCGCCAGCCTCAAGCTCGAGGACGCGACCGCCGATCTGCTGCGGCTCGACGACATCATCTCCGAGGTCGAGCGTCGTCTGCGGTCCCTCAAGAGGCAGGCGAACGCCGCCTTGCGCCACCGCGAACGCAGGGACGCCTACCGGGAACTGCTCGACGCCGTGCTCCTGTCGCGTTGGGCAAAGCTCCAGGGCGAGCTCGAAGAACTCGGGTCGGCTCTGGGCCAGGAGGCCGACCGCGAGGCGGAGCTCCTGGCCGGGATCGCCCGCGGCAACGCGGAACTCGCCGAATGCCGTCAGGCCATCGACGCCCGCACCGAGGAGGCCGTCCGTTCGCACGAACGTCAGGCCACCCTGCTGGCGACGATCGAGGGACGCCAGGAACTGATCAAGGGCGCCCGCGCCACCCGGACAGAGATTGCCGAACGGCTCGAGGCCGGCGCCCGGGGTGCGGAAACGCGGCGGCGCGAACTGTCAACGGCCGAGGAGGCGCTCGCCGTCCTCGCCGGACGCCGGCAGATGTTCCTCTCCGAGCGCGAAGAGGCGCTGGCGAAGGTCCACGAGGACCGCCGGCGGATCGACGAGGCTGATACCGCAATCGAGGATGCGCGCAGGCGACATCGGGATCTGCTTGAAGAACAGGCAGCATCGCGGGTAGGGATCGACGAGCTGCGGGGCAACCTGGTCGCCGAACGCATCGCCAACGAGAAGGCAGTCGATCGCCGCGACCGCGCCGAAGAGACCCTCGAACGCAGCCGGGAGGCGCTCCGCTCGATCGATGGCGACGTCAAGGACGTGGGCGCCAAGGTCGAGACGCTGGATGTCGCCCTGACCACCGAAACCCGGGCCGCCCAGCGGGCCGCCGCGGCCCTCGATACGAGCCGGAACCGGCGGCAAGCCGCCCAGGCCGAACTCGAAACGCGGCGCGAGGAGCTGGTCGAGGCCCAGAAGCGCGCGGCGGTGCTGAGGGAACTCGGTCGGCGAGACGAGGAACTGCGGGCCGGAATCCGGGACGCGCTGATCGAGCTGGAGCTTGCGGAGCCCCGTTTCCTCAGCGACGAAGTGAACGTGCCGGCCGGCTGGGAAAACAGCCTGGATCTCTTCCTTGGACCGCTCCGCAATGCGATCCTGGCCCCCGCGGACGAAGACGCGGTAGCCATTGCCCGCGCGCTCGCCGGCTTCGACCACCAGGTCACGCTTCTTCGGCCGGCTGATGCGCCGGGGGAACCTCGGGAACCCGACGATCCGGAGATCGTCGGCGACGTGTGGACGGCCCTGGGCCTCCCCGAGGACCTCCGCGCCGCGCTCCAGCCCGGCTGGCTCGTGGAAAGCGCGGAGGCCGCGGAACGCCTGGCGACGGACAACCCGGGCGTCGCCTTCCTGTGCCGCGATCGGCTCTGGATCGAGGCCGGGCGCGTCACCGTACGCGGCGAAGGCGCGGCGCCGGGCGCGCTGGGTCGCCAGCGCGAACTCGACGATCTCGTTGGACGCGCCGACGAACTCGAGGAGCGCTGCGCGACACTGAGCCGCGAGATCGAGGCCGCCGCGGAGAGCGTCCGCCACGCCGCCCTGGAAGGTCGGCGGATCGAGCAGGCCGCGGCCGAGCTCCGGGAACAACTCGCGGTTGCCAAAGCCCGGCTCCAGGACATCACTGAACGACGCACCGTGCAAGCGCGCGAGAGCGAGGCGGCCGAGGCCGAGCGCGAGGAACTGACCCGCGGGATCGCCGAGACCGAGAGCCGGCAGGCGCAGATCCGGGCCGAAATCGAGGCCCGGGAGACGGTTCATCGCAGTCTGAAGCGGGCGGTGCAGGAAGCTGCCGCCGCCGTGGAGCGGGCCCGGGAAGAACGGGAGGAGCATGTCACCGCGGGCGCCGGCCGCCAGGGCCAACTCGAACTGATCGAGGAGCGCTCCGCCACCGAACGGAACGAAACGGAGCGACTCGAGGAACGAATCGCGGACCTGCGCGAGGCCGACGAGGAGTGGCTGGTCGAGCAGGAGCGGCTGCGCGGGCGTCTCGTTGAACTCGAGGACGCAGCCACCCGGGCGCGGCAGGAACTCGAGGACGCCCTGGCCGAGCAGACGAGCGCCAGAGATGAGGCGACGGCCGCCCAGGAGGCTCTGGAGACGGAACGAGACCGCGGGCGCGAACTGGATGCCCGGATGCGCGACCTCGGCGCCCGGCGCGACGAACTGCGTGACCGGATCGAGGAGCTGCGGGTGCGGCAGGCGGGCCTGCGCCAGGACGCCGAACACCTGGAACGGGAGTACCGCGAAGAGTTCCGGCGCGAACTGGCCGCGCAGGAGGCGCCGGCACCGTCGGACGGCGAGGCCTCCGACCTCGAAACCATGACCGAGGAGCTCGAACGCCGGCGCACCCTGCTCGAGCGGATGGGGCCGGTCAACGTCCTGGCGGCCGACGAGTACGACGAGCAGCGGGAGCGCCACACCTTCCTGGCCGGACAGCGCGCCGACGTGGCGTCCTCGGTCGAGAGCCTCAAGGGCACGATCCGCGACATCGACAGGACCTCCTCCGAGCGCTTCGTCTCCACGTTCAGCGAGGTCAACGAGAACTTCGGACGGACCTTCACCGAGCTCTTCCGCGGCGGCGACGCGGAGATGCGCCTGATGGACGAAGACGACCCGCTGGACTGCGGCATCGAAATCACCGCGCGGCCGCCGGGCAAGCGGGCCCAGAACATCATGCTGCTCTCAGGCGGCGAGAAGGCCCTGGCGGCGATCGCCCTGCTGTTCGCCCTGTTCCAGACCAAGCCTTCGCCTTTCTGCATCCTCGACGAGGTCGACGCGCCACTCGACGACGCCAACATCCTGCGATTCGTCGACATGCTGGAGCGGATGTCGAAGGAGACCCAGTTCCTCGTCATCACCCACAACAAGCTGACGATGCAGGTCGCGAGCACGCTTTACGGGGTCACGATGGAGGAACGCGGAGTCTCGAAGATCGTCGGCGTCGACGTCGACGAGATGCACCCCGAGCGCCAGTTGGCCACCGCCTGAGCACTGGTAGGCTGAACGCGATGAAGCGTTCAACCCTCCCCTGCCTCCTCCTGCTGCTCACGGTCGTCGCCGCGCCCGCGACGGCCGCCGATCGCGACGCGCCGACCTTCTACGCCGACGTGCTGCCCGTGCTCCAGATGCACTGCCAGGACTGTCATCGTCCGGCGGGCGCGAACTATGGCGGAATGAGGGCGCCGATGGCGCTGACCACCTACGCCGAGGTGCGGCCCTGGGCCCGGTCGATCGCCCGCACCGTCGCGGCCCGGGAGATGCCACCCTGGGACGCCCATCCGCAACACGACGGCACGTTCGCGAACGAACGCGTTCTGGACGCGGCCGAGATCGAAACCCTGGTCAACTGGGCCGGTAGCGGCGCCGCCCCCGGCGACGCCGGCGACGCTCCGCCGCCGCGCGAGTTTCCGAGCATGGAGGGATGGGTCGTGGGCGAGCCCGACCTCGTCGTAACGATGCCCGAGCCCTACTTCGTCGAGGACGAAGTGGGCGACCTCTACGCCGCCTTCTCGTACGTTCTCACCGAGGAGGATCTGCCCGAGGACCGCTGGGTCGTCGCCTTCCAGTGCAAGCCGGACAGCGAGATCATCCACCACTTCAACCTCCACCTGCTGCCGCCGGACGAGAACGGCGAGTTGCCGCCGCCGCCCGAGTTCCCGAACCAGGATCAGATCGCCCCGGCACCTGAGAACGCGGGCAGCTACATGGGCGGCGTCTCTTCCGGCAGTGACGCGAACCGCTACCCGGAGGGCTACGGCTTCCTGCTCCGGAAGGGCTCGCGGGTGACGTTCGACATCCACTACCACAAGGAAGCCGGTACCGGTACAGGGGTATGGGACCAGTCGTCGATCGGCTTCATCTTCGCCGACGAGCCGGTCACCCGTTCACTCGGCTCCGGTCTGCGCCCGATCATGAACTTCACCTTCGCGATTCCGCCGAACGACGGCAACTACAAGGTGGGGCCCTACTCCACCGTCGCCAGGCGGGACTCCGAGATCATCGCGCTGATGCCGCACATGCACATGCGCGGGAAAGCCGCGCGCTTCGAGGCGTTCTACCCAGACGGCACGACCGAAGTGCTGCTCGACGTACCCGA
This sequence comes from Acidobacteriota bacterium, assembly GCA_028877275.1. Classification (GTDB taxonomy): domain Bacteria; phylum Acidobacteriota; class Thermoanaerobaculia; order Multivoradales; family Multivoraceae; genus Multivorans. The sequence continues at coordinate 690,154 of JAPPFP010000006.1, read as the reverse complement.
GTTCGACTTCTCCTGGCAGACGGTCTACTACTACGACAAGCTGAAGCGCATCCCCGAGGGCACTCGAATCGAGTACACCGCCTGGTACGACAACTCCGCCGAAAAGGCGGCCCGTTACGGTTTCGACTCGAATCGCACGGTCCGCTTCGGCCAGCCCTCCACCGACGAGATGATGATGGGCTTCATGATGAGCGCCGGTGTGCCGGAGGAGTAGCTAGCCGGTGCGCGGCCACGAGAAAGCCGCCGGCGATCAGCAGACCCAGCAGCTCCCGGCTGTGCTCGATGTACATCCGGCTCGTCGACATCGGAGCCCAGAGGTCGCTGGTCGGACGATTCAGAAGCCAGTCGACGAACCCCGGAAGCGTGAGGACGACGCCCGCCGCCGTGATCGCGGCGAGAGCCAGAAAGACGGCACGGTGTAGGGGGCGGTAGGCGGCGAACGTACAGGCGCAGGCGATCGTGGCGTAGTACGTCACCCAGATCAGCGGATCCGGGTCGTTGATCTGCAGCAGGGCGAAGACGAGCATCGTCAGGCCGAGCAGCAGGGGCAGGAATCGGGGACTCGAGCGACGTCGCGAAGACCGCATCGTCGCCAGCCTAGCTTGCGCCGTCGCAAGGCCGTTCGTTCATCAGTTTCATCTCGTTCAGTCTTGACAAAACAAACCGGATGATTCAACATCCCTGACTCATGACCGTCTCCGAGCCGACTCCAGTTCCGGATCGATCCGCCGAGCCAGCCGCGGCGGGCGACCTCAGCCTGCACGCCTCTGAAGAGCGCTTCATCGAAGCGATGGGCCTGGCGCACGAGGAGGACCGCCTGCCCCGGATCGCAGGCCGCCTCGTCGGCCTGCTCATCCTCTCGCCGGACCCCGTCCGCTTCGACCATCTGGCCGAGCGGCTTCGGGTCAGCCGCGCCAGCATCAGCACGAACACCCGTCTGCTGGAGAACATGGGAGTCATCCAGCGTGTGACCCGCCCGGGCGACCGCCGCGACTACTTCCAGATCAACGAAGAGCCCGGCCTCCTGCTGCGGATCGCCGATCGCTACCGAACCCGCCAGGCCAGCGCCGAAGAGATGAAGCAGGCGCTCCCGCCGAACGCCGGAGGCGAAGTCGTCTTCGAGCGCCTGGAGCGGCTCATCCGCTTCTACGCCATCCTCGCCGACAGCCTCCAGTACGTGCTCGCCGCCGTGGCCGATGGCGAGGGCAACTCCGGCTCCGGAAGCACGTAGACGACGCGGACGGCAGAACCGCCGAACGAAGAGAGAACGACGAACTCATGGCCATGTTTCAGCAACCGAAGGGAGAGGCAACCGCCAGGCGCCGCAGCCGGATCAGCCGGCCCCAGATCGCGGGACTTGCCGTCGCGGGCCTCGTCCTCGTAGCCGCCGCCGTGTTCGCATTCGGCCTCGGGTCCCAGGCGCGCGCCGGCGGCCAGGCGAGCGACCTCCAGATGGCGCAGGCCGTGCCCGTCCGTGCCGTCGCCGCACGCCGCGGACACCTCTCCGTTCGCACGGCCTACTCGGGCGAACTCGTGGGCGAAGTCTCCGACATCTCACCCCAGGTTTCGGGACTCCTGGTCGATGTGCCGGCGCGGATCGGCCAGCGGGTCGCCGCCGGCACCGTGCTCGCCGTGATCGCGGATGTCGAAGTGAGGAACCAGCTCCAGGAGGCGCGCGGACAGCTCGGCGTCGCCGAGGCGAACCGGGATCGCGCGGCGGCCGAACTCGTCGGCGTCGAAGCCGACTACCAGCGGGCGATGGAACTCTACGACCAGGGTCTCCTCTCGGAGCAGGAGCAGCAGCAGGTCACTTCCCAGTATGCGACGACCAGGGCGAACCTGGCCGCCGGCGAAGCCCAGGTCCAGCAGTCGTCCGCCCGCGAAGCGTTGCTCGCCGAGCAGTTCGCGAACACCCGCGTGCGGGCGCCGTTCGACGCGGTCGTCTCGGACCGCTACCTGGACCGCGGCGCCCTGGTCCAGCCGGGCACGCCCATTCTCCGCCTGGTAGAGGAAGCGCCGCTCCTGGTCCAGTTCCGGGTCCCCGAACGGGATCTTTCAGCGGTGCAGACCGGCGCCGCCTTCGACGTGGCCACCGAAGCGACGGGCGAACAGACCTTCTCCGGCATCGTGCGCCGTGTCGCCGGCGAGGTGCGCCGCAACGACCGCACCGTGCTGGTCGAGGGCGAGCTGGCCGAGACGGATGAACTGCTCCTGCCGGGCATGTACGCCGACGTCTCCGTCAGCCTGCGAGACCTCGACAACGCCCTGATCGTGCCCGGCGCCGCCCTGCTGGAACGCGTGGCGATGGACGGCGCGCGTTCCACGGGCGTCATGGTGCCGGTCGATGGCCTCGCGCAGTGGCGGGCGGTCACCGTCGCGGGCCGCTCCGGGGAGTACAGCGCGATCGCCGGCCCGATCGAAGCCGGCGAACTCGTCCTGACGATGGGCCACAACCAGCTCGGACACGGCGCGCCCGTGCGAGTGGTCCGCAACGAGCCTGAGCCCTCCCCCACCAGCGCCGCCGGATTCTGAGGCCGACGTTGAACCTCCCCCGTCTTTCCGCCAACCGCCCGGTGGGCGTGACCATGCTCTACGTCTGCGTCGTCGTAATTGGTCTGGTCGCGGTGCGGCAGCTTGCCGTCGACCTGATGCCAGAGGTCGACATGCCCCGGATCTCGATCACGACGACCTACGAGGGCGTGGCGCCGGAGGAGATGGAGAGCCTGATCACCCGGCCGGTCGAGCAGGCGCTGTCCACCGTCACCGGCCTCGACCAGTTGAACTCCATGTCCGCGGAGGGCATGAGCAGCATCCAGGCCCAGTTCGACTGGGGCGTCGACCTGAACGAAGTCGTGAACGACATCCGCGAGCAGCTCGACTTCGTGCGGGGCATGCTGCCGGAGGACGCTTCGGAGCCGACCCTGTTCAAGTTCAACCTCTCCGACATGCCGGTCGTCTTCCTGGGCCTCTCGGGCACCGGCGACGCGCGCCAGGTTCGCCACATGGCCGAACAGACGATCAGCCGTCGCCTGGAACGTCTGCCCGGCGTCGCCTCTGCGGAGATCCAGGGCGGCCGCGTGCGGGAGATCCAGGTCCAGCTCGCCGCCGACCGGATGGCGGCGCTCGGGATCACGCCCAGCGAGGTCACGATGGCCCTGTCCCGCGAGAACCGCAACGTCTCCGCCGGCGACATGCTGGAGACCGGGCGGGAGGTCCTGATCCGCGCGATCGGCGAGTTCGAACGCAAGGTCGACGTCGAGAACACGATCGTGGCCATCCGCGACGGCCGGCCGATCCTGGTGCGGGACGTCGGACGGGTCGACGACGGCATCCGCGAGTTGACGAACGAGCTGTGGATCAACGGCGATCCGGGCATGCGGATGTACGTGATGAAGCAGTCCGGCTCGAACACGGTCGAGGTCGTGGACCGCCTGAAGCGCGAGATCGAGGCGATCAACCGAGACTACGCCGGCCGCGCCGAGATCACGATCCTCATGGACGGCGCCGAGTTCATCCGCCAGGCCGTGAACAACGTCCAGTTGGGGGCCCTGTTCGGCGCCGCGCTGGCCGTGCTCGTGCTGATGTTCTTCCTCCGCGACATGCGGGCGACGCTGATCGTCGGCGCGGCGATCCCGATCTCGGTGCTGGCGACGATCTCCCTGATGTACTTCAACGGCTTCACCCTCAACGTGATCTCCCTGGCCGGCATCGCGCTCGGCGTCGGCATGCTGGTCGACGGCTCCATCGTGGTGCTCGAGAGCATCTACCGCCGGCTCCACGAGGGCGAACGCCCTACCGCCGCGGCGATCGCCGGCAGCAACGAAGTGGCGATGGCGATCGCGGCCGGCACCCTGACCACCGTGGCCGTCTTCCTGCCGGTGGTCTTCATCTCCGGTTTCGCCGGCATCTTCTTCAACCAGTTGGCGATCACCGTCAGCTTCGCCCTGCTCTGCGCGCTGTTCGTCGCCCTGACGCTGATTCCGGCCGCCGCCGCCCGCTGGCTGCGGGAGGTCCCGAAGAGCCGCCAGGTGACGGACGAGTGCGTCGCCGCCCTCGGGCCAGTCGACATGGCCTATGGCCGGATGATCGAGTGGGCCCTCGGCAGGCCCGGCCTGGTGATGGCCACGGCCGTCGTGCTCCTCTTCGGATCCCTCGCCCTGGTTCCAGTGATCGGGCTCGAGCTGATGCCCGAGAGCGACGAGGGCCAGCTCAACATGCGGGTCGAGATGCCCGTTGGCGCTCCGCTCGACGCGACCACCGGCACGATGAAGGAGATCGAGAGTCGCGTCCGTGGCGCGCTGAGACCCGACGAACTCGACAGCCTGATCACGACCGCCGGTCCCGAGAGCTGGTGGCGGCCCGCCCAGTCCAACCAGGGCACGATGGAGATCATGCTCACCCCGCTGACCGATCGAAGTCGCGGCCAGGAGGAGATCCTCGCGTCGATCCGCCATGCCATCGCCGACGTGCCGGCGGCCCAGATCCAGCTCTACGCCTCGTCGAACAACATGATGATGCGGATGATGCGCGGCGGCCAGGACGCCCGTCTCGTCGTCGAGATCCGCGGCCACGACCTGGACCAGGGCAATGACCTCGCGCAGCGCGTCATCGATGCCATGGCCTCGGTCCCCGGGGTCGTTCACCCGCGGCTCGACCGCGAGTCCGGCCAGCTCGAACGAACCCTGCGAGTCGATCGCGCCCGCCTGGCCGAACTCGGCCTCAACGGCAGTCAGGTCGCCGACGCCGTCGAGCACTACGTCCTCGGACGGGTGGCGACCAAGTTCCGCGACCAGGGCGACGAGTTCGACATCCGGGTCCAGCTCCAGCCGGAGGACCGGTTGCGCATCGAGCAGTTGCCGCAACTGCCCATCGTCACTCCGCGCGGCGACATCGTGCCCCTGGGTTCGGTCGCCAGCATCAATCCCGGCGAGGGCCCCCTGTCCATCAATCGCGAGAACCAGGAGCGCTACATGCAGGTCCTCGCGGGTATCGACGGGCGGAGGTTCAGCGATGTGGCGAGCGACGTCGAGGCCGCTCTGGCCCGGGTCGAGACGCCCTACGGCTTCACCGTCGAGATGGGCGGTGAGCTGGAAGAGCAGCGCCAGGTCTTCGTGGAGCTTCTGATCGGCGTGCTGCTCGCGGTTTTCCTCGTCTACACCGTGATGGCGGTCCAGTTCGAGTCCCTGGTCCAGCCCCTGGTCATCATGACTGCGGTGCCCTTCTCGCTGCTCGGCGTGCTGCTGACCCTGGCGGTCACGGGCACGACGCTGAACATGAACTCCTTCCTCGGCCTGGTCGTCCTGGTCGGCATCGTGGTCAACAACGCGATCGTGCTCGTGGACAACGTGAACCGGATGCGCCGGGACGTCGGTTGCACGCTCCACGAGGCTCTGATCCGCGGCTCCAGGCGCCGCCTGCGGCCGATCCTGATGACCACGCTGACGACCGCCCTCGGCCTGCTGCCGCTGACCCTCGGACTCGGCGAGGGCTCCGAACTCCAGGCGCCCCTGGCGCGGGTCGTCGTCGGCGGCCTGCTCGCCTCGACCCTGATCACGCTGATCTTCGTGCCCTCGCTCTATCTGCTGGTCGAGCGCGGTCGGGAACGGCGACGCGCCATCCGCGGCCGGCGGAAAGCGGCACGAAAGGCCGGCGTGCACCTGCCGCAAGCCGCGCCGGCAATGCAACGCTCCCGAGTTCAGGCCTGAACGCGCCGGATTCTCACTTCGCGCTGCCCCACCGGTACTGCAGCCGGGAGTAGTAGTACGCGCCGCTGACGTCGAACGGCGAGCGGGTGCTGTACAGGTTGCCGAGCCGCATCGGCGTCGGATTGCCGTCGCCGGTCTCGCCCAGGGCATTGCGAGCACCGATCGCCAGCCGGGCTCCGGCTGGCAACGGGATGCCGACCTCGACGTCCAGCAGGTACACGCCGCCGAAGCCGACAGGGATGAACGGGTCGTACCAGCTGTCGTAGTAGCCGAGCCTGGCGAGCAGTTCGACCGGCCGCCGGGTCGCGGTGTGACGGCCCAGTTCGTGGTGCAGTGTTGCGTTCCAGCGCACTCCCGGCAGGGCCTCCTCCAGCTCCCGGATGCGTTGCTGGTCCAGGGTCAGCGGGTTGAAGTCCACCACTTCGGTCGACGTCACGTTGAGCGCCAGGTCGAGCGTCGTGTGCCCGCCCGCCTGCGGCGGCCGCCAGCTGACGACCAGGTCCACGCCCTCCGTGCGGGTCTCGAAGTCGTTGGCGAAGAAGCGGAAGTTCGTGATGTTGCCGGCGCTCGTGATGCCCTCCGCGAGCAGTTGCTCGACCTCGAAGGGCTGGAGCTCGAACAGGCCGGTGACGCCCAGCCGATCACTCACTTCGACGCGGAACACGTCCGCCGTGAACGTCAACGGGCCGCGCTCGACGATCGCGCCGGCGGCCAGGTTGACCGACCTTTCCGCGTCAAGTGCCTTGCCCCCGCGGAGCTCCGCGACCCTGGAGGCCGGCGGGATCGTGCCGTTGTTCACCAGTTCGAACCGCTGCGCGTCCCACTGCGTCGAGACGTTGAACGCGTTCTGCTGGCCGGGCGTCGGCGCCCGGAAGCCCGTCGACGCACTCGCGCGCAGGGCGAAGGCCCCGGAGACCTGACGGCGGCCAGCGATCTTGCCGTTGAGCGTCGAGCCGAAGTCCTCGTAGTCCTCGAAGCGCAGCGCCAGACCCAGGTTCCAGGACTCGTCCGGCGGCCCGTACTCCAGGTCGCCGTAGACCGCTGCGTTGGCGCGGGTCCACTCTCCCGCCGCGACCGGGCTGAACCCGGGGAAGCCGTTCGAGCCGGAACTGAATCCCTGCCGGGCGTAGGGGCCAATCTGCCAGGAAGCAGGGTCGCCGAGGCCGATCTCGAATCGCTCCTCCCTCCACTCCAGGCCGCCGGCCAGATAGAGCCGCTCGCCAAGTTGATGCAACAGGTCGAGATTCGCGCTCACGTCGCGCTGGCCGTAGAGGCCCGGCTCGAAGGACGTGGGGCTGAGCGGCCCGAGCGACGCGTTCACGCTGTCGAACAGCAGGAAGTCGATGTCGTTCCGGCCGGCGCTGACGCTCACGTCCCAGATGGTCCCGGAGGCGGTGAACCCGCGAACGCCGAGTACGAGCGAAGAATCCACGCGGTCGCCGCCGAACACCGGCTGGAAGCCTCCCGGAAAGAGCTCCTGGAAGCTGAAGCAGTTCGGATCGTCGAGTATCCGGGCGAGCGCGTCCTGATCCGGCAACGCGTCCGTCACGGCGACGACCGGGCATCCGGCCGAGCCGTCCGGCGTCCCGTCGGCCGCGTCCAGGACGTCGCCGATCAGCAGCGACGCGCCGCCGTCGCCGCTGTAGACCGCGTCCCGGGTGTTCGGGTTGCGGAAGAAGAAGTTCCTCGCCGTCACGTGACGGTCCGCATGGTTCGCCCAGCCGTAGAACCGCACCGTGCCGCTGCTTCCCAGCGGTCGGCCGAAGTTGATCCACAACTTCACGTCGTCGTCGACCTCGGCCTTGCCCCACCTCTGCGCGGGATCGGCCACATGGGTGTTCCCCGCGGCGACCAGGGCTGTCGCGTCGGCGCGCTGAATTGCGCGATTCGTCGGGTTCGAGCCGCCGACCTCGAGGCTCAGATTGGCGAAACCGGTCTCGCCCCAGGGCAGGCCGACGTTGCCGGCCACGGTGACGGACTCGCCGTCGCCCGCGTCGTACAGGCCGGTCAACACCTCGAGCGAACCGCCGGAACGGGCATCCTTGAGCAGGAAGTTCATGATCCCCGCGATCGCGTCGGAGCCGTACTGCGCCGAAGCGCCGTCCCTCAGGACCTCGACCTGACGTAGGGCGATCGCTGGAATCGCCGACAGGTCCGGCCCCTGGGCGCCGTGGGAAACACCGATTCGCGACCACAGGATCACGGCTCCGCGGTGCCGCCGCTTGCCGTTCACCAGCACCAGCGTGTGATCGGGGGCCAGGCCGCGAAGGTTCGTCGGCCGCACGATGGTCGCCGCATCGCCGCTGATCGAACTGATGTTCAGCGACGGCACCACGGTGCGCAGAAGCTGGTCGAGGTTCGTCTCCCCCTGATGCGCCACGTGCTCGGAGGAGATCACGTCGATGGGCACCATCGACTTCGTCACCGAACGCTCCCGCGCCCTGCTGCCGGTGACGACGATCTCCTCGTGGACGTGCGCCGCCGGATCGTCGGACTCCGCTTCGTCGTGCTCGTCGTGCTCGTCGTCGCCGCCCTCTACCGCGGCCTCCCGCTCGTCGGCATGCGACGCCGCGCGGTCCTCGACCTGTTGGGCCCACAGCGAACGGGACTCCGCGAAGCCTGCGAGGAGCAGCGCAACCGCAACGAACCAAACGCCACGGCGCAGAGAAGAACCGTCAGCGTCCATCCGGCTGGGACTCGCGCCAGTGGCGGTCATGGAACCGCAACAACTCCACGCCGCGGGTTTCGTAGAACCAGACCGGGTTGTGACCCACCCCCGGTGCAATCAGGCGTTCCGCCGGAACACCCAGTCCAACCAGGTAGCCCAGGTACTCCAGGCTGGCCTCGTAGTTGAATCCCTTGTTGCCCGCCCAGATCATGATGCTCAGTGGCGGCTGCATACCTGCTTCCGCGTAGGACCGGGCGAGGCTGTACGCATCGTTGCCCTTGCCGAAGTCGAAGGACCTGGCGTTTCCGCCAGCCACCCTCGGGTCCCGTTCAACGCCGTCGTTCTCGAAGACCAGCTTTTCCACCGCATAGCCGGGACCACCGGGCGCGGCAGAGATGAACAGGTGGGGATACCTGAACATGATCCGTGTGGTCCCCCGTCCCCCCTGGGAAAACCCCTGCAGGGCACGCCCACCGCGGTGTGCCAGGGTGCGGTAGGTGTCGTCGATGTGCGGAATCAACTCCCGGACAAGGACGCTTTCCCCTTGGGAATCCTCGTAGTCGTACCAGCTCACTCTGCCGCCGTTCCCCCAGACGAAGATCACCGGGCGCACGGCGCCGGAAGCGACGGCAGCATGCACGTGCTGCGCTATGCCGACGCTCCTCGATTCGTTGCCCGGTCGCCCGCCGTGCAGGTAGTAGATGACCGGATAGCGCGTGTGACGATTCGCGGCATCGTCGTACCCTGGCGGAAGGTAGATGTTGTAGCCCACCGGTGTACCCATGGACGAACTCGTGAACGTCGAGTGAGTCACGCCCGGAATCCCGAGATCCTCCGCTGGCGGGTTGACCCAGCTGAAGGCTCCCGGCAACGCTTGCGTGGTCGCCAGCACCAGGAGCGCACTGGCGAGGTGGCGACTGACTCCCATCTTCAAGACCTCCGCCCGGTTCGTGCCGACCAGTGCGGACCCTACTCCTCCGCCAGACCGAAGACAAAGACAACGTTTCCCATCGCGACGACGATCCGTTGCTCGCCGCCCACCGCGTAGCTCATCGGCGACGCGTGCGGCGCCGCGCCCAGAGACATCCGCCACAACGGTTCACCGGTCTCTTCGTCCAGGGCGAAGAAGTAGCCGTCGACGCTGGCGCTCCAGACCAGTCCCCCCGCCGTGGCGAGCACGCCGCTGCGCGTTCGCGGCGTGATCGGAAACTCCCAGCGGATCTCGCCCGTCGTCGCTTCGATCGCCCGGATCGCGCTCTTGTAGTGGTCCGCCGCCAGCGGCATCCGGTGGCCGCCGCCCAGGAAGATGCTGCCCTCCTCGTACTCGTCGTCCCGCTGGTAGTAGATCCCCTCCGCGTCGAAGGAGTTGACGTAGAGGAACCCGGTGCGCGGACTGTACGCCGGCGACCACCAGTTCGTCGCGCCGCCCGCGATCGGCGCGACGCGGGTGCCCTCCGTCGTGGGGAACACGTTCTCGCGCAGGATCGGCCGGCCGTCCTCGTCCAGGCCGTTGGCCCAGGTCTGGAGTGCGAACGGTTCGCCGAACAGGAACTGCCCGCTGCCCCGGTCGAGCAGGTAGTAGAAGGCGTTCCGATTGGCCCACAGCATCGCTTTGCGAAGCTCGCCGTTCAACTCGACGTCGGCCAGCACGGGCACCTGGATCGCGTCCCAGTCCCAGACGTCGTGCGGAGTGAACTGGAAGTGCCAGACGATCTTCCCGGTCTCGCGGTCGAGCGCCAGAACCGACGACGAGTACAGGTTGTCGCCTAGCCGCACGTCGCCGTTCCAGTCCGGCGCCGGATTGCCGGCCCCCCAGTAGATGAGATCGAGTTCCGGGTCGTAGACGCCGGTCAGCCAGGTGGGCGCACCTCCCGTGCGCCAGGAATCGCCGGCCCAGGTTTCGTTCCCCGGCTCGCCCGGTCCCGGCACCGTGTAGGTTCGCCATCTGCGCTCGCCGGTCGCCGCGTCGTAGCCGTCGATGAAGCCGCGGATGCCGAACTCTCCCCCGGCGATGCCGGTCACGACGGTGTCGCCGACAACGAGCGGCGCCGCCGTCTTGCTGTAGCCCTTGGTGTGGTCGGCAACCTCGGTGTCCCAGAGCAGCGAGCCGGAACGGGCGTCGATCGCGACCAGGTGAGCGTCGTTCGTGCTCATGTACAGCGTCTCGCCGAGAATCGCCACGCCGCGGTTGTTGCGCCCGCAGCACAACCGGATGCCGTCCGGCAGCGGGTGCTCGTAGCGCCAGTAGGCCCGCCCCGTGGCGGCATCGACAGCGGTCACGTTGCTCGGCGACTCCGTGATGAACATGACGCCGTCGACCACCAGAGGCGTCGTCTGGTTCCGGTCGAGCTGCCGGATCTGGTGCGCCCACTTCAACTCCAGGCGTCCCACGTTCTCCCGGTTGATCTGGTCGAGCCGGCTGAAGCGCTGTCCGTCCAGGGCCCCGTGGTACATGAGCCAGTTGTGCGGCTCGTCGTCGGAGTTGAGGAGACGTTCCCAGGTCACCGGCGAGAGCACCGGCATACCGTCGGCAGCGGGCTCCTGTCCCGGCGATGCCTGCGCGACGACCAGCGGCAGGATCATCCCTCCCCACCCGAGCCCCCTCACGAATCGTCTCCCCTCAGTGAGGCCAGGTAGGCAACGAGGTCGTCCCGCTCTTCCCCCGACAGCGGCTCGGTGGGCATCGTCGACTCCAGGATCCGTTCCACCGATCGCAACGATGTCTTCGCAAAGGACAGCAACCTCTCCTCGCCATCCATGATCCGCAGATTGAACGTGTCCTCGCCCATCCGGAGACCCTCGACCACCGTGCCGTCGGCGCGAGTCACCCGCACGGTCCACCAGCGCGGCGCGACTTCGGCGCTCGGCTCGGTCAGAGCCTCAGCCAGTTCCTCAGGCCCACGCCGGTCGCCGACCCGCGACAGGTCAGGCCCCAGCCGTCCTCCCCGCCCCTGCACCATGTGGCAACGCCCGCAATCGAGCCGCTCGAACGCCACCCGGCCCGCCCCCATCGAACCCGGCAGAGACGCGGGGTCGACGGCTCCGGAGAGCGTGCGCAGATAGGTCACCAACTGCCAGATCTCCTGGTCCTTTGCGCGCCGGAGACCGCGCATCGAAGTGCCCTCAATGCCGTCCCGTATCACCCGAAAGAGCCCCGCATCCGTCGTCGAATGCCGGAAACTCCCCGTCGTCAGGTCCGGCCCGTCCGCCTCCTCCCCTCCAGTGGCGTCCACCCCATGGCAGCTCGTGCACTTCGACTGGAACTGCCGTTGCCCCATCCGCACATCGATCGCACTCGAATACGGGTTCTCCACCTCCTCCGCCGCGACGCCGGTCGCGAACACCACGAGTAGCAGCATCACGTTCCGCCCGCACGACAGCCATCCTCCCACCGCGGCAACCCGCAGCCAAGCGCTACACCGGCGCGACCCGTGAACTCGACGCCATCCAGCCGGTCCGGGGGCCTGAGGGGAGGGTCCCAGCGGACTCGAAGCGAGCGACGCGCTACGTCTACTCATCAACCAAGAACCTACCGGAGCGAGCGGAGTGGAGTGCGCGCCGTCCTCTCATCCCCCTCCGAAGCGCGCACGGCCGCTGGGACCCTCCCCTCAGGCCCCCGGACCGGCGGGTGTCCTAGTCGTCCGCAGCATCCGCCTCCGGCCGCCGCTTCGGCTCCACCTTGGCCACGGTGATCAGGGACTCCACGCAGTCGCGCAGGGACTCGTCAAACGGGCGGAACGTGATGCCCGTAGCCGCCCGCATCCGGTCGTTGCGTAGCTCGACGCCGGCCCAGATGCCTCGCAGTTCCTCCTCGCGCTTCTGGATGTGGTCGGGGTGGATCTCCGTGATCGCGGGCGTGTCATGGCGGAGTTCGGGCACCAGGCGATCGATGCCGGCGTTGATCTCCTCCACCGGCACCGCGTCCGCGGACCAGGCGATGAACCGCTCGCCGTTCTTGACGTTGATGCTCTCGAGCAACCGGATGTGGCATTCCGCGTCGTCACGCACGTCGACCGTCATCCACGGCCGGTAGGCCTGGGTCTGCTTGCACTCGCCCAGCAGCATCAGCTCGATGTTGTGCTGCCAGGGCCCCTTCTCCTTCTGGTGCGCCGACAGGATCGGACCCACGTTGTCGCCGGGGCAGCAGGTGATCGCGTCCCAGCGCCCGCTCTTCTCCGCGGCCTCGCTGAACGCCTGCTGAGCGTAGATCTTGCTCATCGAGTAGCCGTGGCCGCGCTCGGGCGTCCGCTTCGGATTCGACTCGTCGGGATAGCGGTCCTCGTACAGGACGGGCCGCCGGACGAACTCGTAGATGTCGGCCTCCATGATGACGGCGGCGATGCTCGAGGTGACGACCACGCGGGTCACCGAACCCGACTTCTCGATGCTCTGGATGATGTGGTCGCAGACGTGCTTCACGTAGTCGAAGTCGTTGTAGTCGCTGACGTGCGCGATGTGGGCGACACCGTGGCAGCCGGCGAAGATGTCGTCGAAGCAGCCCGCCTCGTCCAGGTTTGCCGAGTGAATCGTCAGCCGGCCGGACGCGTAACCCGGCATCTCCCGAAGAAAAGTCGTCTTCTCCGGATCGTTCGCGTCGCGCACGCAGGCGCGAACCCGGTAGCCCTTGTCCAGCAGCAGCCGGACCGTCCAGCCGCCGACAAAGCCGGCGCTACCGGTGACCGCGACCGTTCCGCCCTTCGGTATCGGAGCCATATCTCCCGCCCTCCCTGATTCGGTTCGGGCGCGACGATACCCGACGGCGAACCTGCTAGCTTTGCAGGTTGCCATCCGCGCACCCAATGACGGGCGCGCGGACTGGGGCACGGGTGGCGCGGCCGCGCCACCCGGGCACGACCGAGCGGCCCGTGAGCACCCAATCCGTCGACCAGGTCCAGTGCGGCGATCGCACCTACGACCTGCGCCGCCTGCGCCCGACCGACCGGGACGACATCGTCTCGCTCGCCAGCGCCCTGCCCGAGATCGACCTCCAGTTCCTGCGCTCGGACCTGACCGATCCGGACGTGGTGGAGGGATGGATCCACGACGCCGACACCGGCAGCCGCTTCACTACCCTGGCCCACTACGAAGGCGAGCTGGTGGGCTACGGCAGCCTGAACCTGCGAGGCCTGCACTGGATGAGTCACCTCGGCGAGATCCGCGTGATCATCGCCGAGGCCCATCGCCGCTGCGGGCTCGGCCACGTGCTGACCGAGCGGGTGTTCGAGACGGCCAGAGAGCTGGGCCTGCTCAAGCTGGTCGCGCAGATGACGCGTGAGCAGATCGGAGCACGCCGCGTGTTCGAGCGCCTCGGGTTTTCGCCCGAGGCGCTGCTCACCGACTGGGTCATCGACCGCTCCGGGCGCACCCGCGACATGATGATCATGTCCTACGACCTGGGCGCCGGGAAGCGGAGCCGCACCTGAGCCCCCGGAAGCGCCGTCGCATCCGCGTCGTCTCCTGGAACGTGAACGGCTTGCGCGCCGCCGGGCGCAAGGGCTTCCTCGACTGGCTGGGCAGGAGCCGGGCCCAGGTCGTCGGCCTGCAAGAGACGAAGGCTCGCGCGGAACAACTGGCGCCCGAGCTGCGCCGGCCCAGTCGCTGGCACACTGCCTTCTCGAGCGCCGAGCGTCCAGGCTACTCCGGCGTCGGTCTCTACTCCCGCCTGAAGCCGGCCTGGGTCCGCACCTCGCTCGGGGAACACCGCTTCGACGCCGAGGGCCGCCTGCAACTCGCCCTGTTCGGTCAACTGCTGATCGCGAACGTCTACTTCCCGAAGGGCAGCGGCAGCAAGCGAGACAACAGCCGCGTGCCCTACAAGCTGGACTTCTACCGCGCCCTGTTCGACCAGCTCGACCAGGCGCGCGCGGCCGGCTATCGCGTCCTGGTCATGGGCGACTTCAACACGGCGCCACAGCCGATCGACCTGGCGCGCCCGAAGGACAACGTCAGAAACTCCGGTTTCCTGCCGGAAGAACGCGACGAACTCCAGCGCTGGCTCGACGCCGGCTGGATCGACACGTTCAGGGCCCTGCACCCCGACACCGTGCGCTATAGCTGGTGGAAGCAGGCCTTCCGGGCCCGCGAGCGCAACGTCGGCTGGCGAATCGACCTCGTGCTCGCCTCGGAGGCGGCGATGCGCTTCGTTGAACGGGCCTTCATCCTGACCCACGTAACCGGCTCGGACCACTGTCCGGTCGGGGTCGACCTCTCCGCGGAGGTGCTGGAATGAGCGCCGGCTCGGTTCCCAGCCGGGCCACCACGGTCGAGGGCATCAAGAAGCGCATGGCGGGCTTCACGACGAGGCAGGGAGTACAGCGAGGTCTCGACTTCAATCTGCAGCCGACCGACATCCTGATCGCCACGTACCCCAAGGCCGGCACGACGCTCATGCAGCAGATCGTCCACGGGCTCCGCACCGGCGGCGACATGGACTTCGACGAGATCACGGCGGTCGTTCCCTGGATCGAAGTCGCCCACGATGTCGGCCTCGACCTCGACGCACCCCAGCGTGCCGAACCGCGAGCGTTCAAGACCCACCTGAGCCGGGACCTGGCCCCGAAGAACGGGCGCAACATCTTCGTCGTCCGCGACCCGGTCGATTCGCTCGTCTCCTTCTTCCACTTCTTCAGCGGCTGGGTGTTCGAACCCGGAGCCGTCTCGATCCGCGACTTCGCCCTCGACTTTTTGTTGCACGGCACCCGCAGCGGCCGCTACTGGGAACACCTCGTTTCCTGGTGGCCGAAGCGCCTCGACCCGGACACGCTCTGGCTCTGCTTCGAGGACATCGTTGCGGACCTGCCCGCAGCCACCGCCCGCGTCGCGGCCTTCCTCGGTCTCGACCCGGAAGACCCGAGCATCGAGATCGCCACCCGCCAGGCGTCAATCGATTTCATGCGCGAACACGGAGAGAAGTTCGACGACCACCTGGTCCGCAACGCCCGCAACGCCGCCTGCGGCTTGCCCGCCTCCGGCACGACCTCCAAGGTCCGTAAAGGCAAGTCCGGCGAAGGATCCCGTGAAGTGCCGCCTGAAGTCATCCACGTCTGGAACCAGGAGTGGAAGCGCATCGTGGAGCCGGCCACGGGCCACGGCTCCTACGAAGAGCTACGCAGCACAGTCGCATTCGCGAAGGAGCGAGGCTAGCGCCTCGCGCGATCCTCAAAGGCCGGCGAGGACGCCGGCGCACCCAGTCTGAACCGAAGCGCTCACACGACAACGTCCAGCCCAGTCGGGGCCGGAGGGGTCGGCTCCCAGGTGCCTCTGAACGAGCGACGCCGGACGACACTCCACCAACCGACGCCCAACCGAAGCGAGTGAAGCGGAGCGAGCGCAACCCCTTCCATATCCCCCAGAGCGCGAGCGTCACCTGGGAGCCGACCCCTCCTGCCCCAGGACGGGCGGGTGCGTCCGACGGCGCCCCGCTACAGCAGGCCGCCCTCGGGCGCCGGCCGGGCACGCTGGTTGTAGAGCAGCTTCTTCAGACGTTCGCGTTCTTCGTCGGAGAGGTTCGCGTAGTCGATCGCCTCGCCGCTCGAGACGTCCATGCCGCGCTGGACCGCGGGACGGGCGCCGACTTCCTCGAACCAGCGCCTGAAGTACGGAAACTCCTCGATGTCCTGCTGCTGGTCCTTCCAGCGAACCGTCCACGGGTAGCAGATCATGTCGGCGATCGTGTACTCGTCGCCGATCAGGTATCGGCGATCGTAGAGGCGGTTGTTCATCACGCCGTAGAGGCGGTTCACTTCGTCGGTGAAGCGGCGCACGGCGTAGCTCTGGTCGCCCTCCGTGTCGCGCAGGCGACGGAAATGGCCGCACTCGCCCGACTTCGGTCCCTGGTTCGCCATCTGCCAGATGAGCCACTGGTTCACCTCGTGGCGGGCCCGGAGATCCTGAGGGTAGAACTGCCCGGCCTTCTCGGCGATGTACATCATGATCGCGCCTGATTCGAAGAGTGCGACCGGTTCGCCGCCGTCGGCCGGCTCGTGGTCGACCATCGCCGGCATCCGGTTGTTCGGTGAGATCCTGAGGAACTCCTCCTTGAACTGGTCGCCGAATCCGATCCGGCAGGGCACGATGCGGTAGGGCAACCCGCACTCCTCGAGCAGGATCGTGACCTTCTTGCCGTTCGGCGTCGGCCAGTAGTGCAGATCGATCATCGCGACGCTCCCTCTGAAGTGAGACGCCGGAGGTTAGCGGACTCGCCGACCGGCCCGCGATACGCTCTCCGCGCCCGTGCGCCAGGTAGCGGGCGAGACAGGAGGAACGAAGTGCACGTCAGGACGAGGACATCGAAAGCAATGATCGCCGGGCTCGCGCTGGGTTGTCTGGCCGCAGCCTCATCGGCGGCGGAACCGGGCGATGCCGAAGCTCAGCTTGCCGCCGCCATCCAGGCGGCGCCGGACGACCGGCGCGACGGCGCGCGGGTTCTCGGCTGGACCGCCGACGGCAAGGTCGTGGAACTCCGTGCGGGCAGCAACGATCTCGTCTGCCTGGCCGCCCAACCGGACGCCGCGCAGTGGAGCGTCGCCTGCTACCACGAGTCGCTGGAACCATTCATGGCCCGTGGCCGCGAACTGACGGCGCAGGGCATCGAAGGCCAGGAACGAATCGACATTCGCGAACGGGAGATCGCGGAGGGCAAGCTGGCCATGCCGCGCGAGCCGCGCACCCTCTACGTGCTCCACGGCAGCGGCTTCGACGCCGCAACCGGCGAGGTGAATGACGCCTACCTGCGCTGGGTGATCTACACACCGTACGCAACGCCCGAGTCGACCGGCCTGACCACCCGTCCGGTGCCGGGCGCGCCCTGGCTGATGTTCCCCGGCACCGCGGGTGCGCACATCATGATCAATCCTCCTCGCCCTGACGCCAACGCCCGATGACAGACCTCCATTCACAGCAGCAGGAGAGCGCTCGCGCGCACATCATGATCGCAGCAACCCTGAGTCCGCGCCCAGACGCCGATCAGTGAGCACCGCCTTCAGCGACAGTCCCTTCCGGGACATCGTCGGCCCGTCGTCCCAGTTCTACATCTCGCAGCGGCTGCGGCTTCACTACCTGAACTGGGGCAACGAGGACAAGCCGCCCCTGGTGCTGATCCACGGCGGCCGGGATCACGCCCACAACTGGGATTGGGTGGCGAACGCGCTCCGGGCCGACTACCACATCGTGGCGCCGGACCTGCGCGGTCACGGCGACAGCGAGTGGGCGATCGGCGGCATGTACGCGATCACCGACTTCGTCCTCGACATCGCGCAACTGCTGGAAGCACTGGATCGCTTCCCGGTGCGGATCGTCGCCCACTCGCTGGGCGCGAACATCGCGCTGCACTACACCGGCTTCTACCCCGGGAACGTCCACAAGCTGGTGGCGATCGAAGGCATGGGGCCGCCTCCCCGCATCCTCGCCGACCGGGTCAACGCGGCGGTCGACGAGCGCATGCGAGGCTGGGTCGGCAGCATGCAGAAGCTCGCGGGGCGGCAGCCGCGGCGCTACCCGTCGCTCGACGCCGCGGCCGAGCGGATGCAGGAAGTGAACAGCTTCCTGAGCCCCGAGCAGGCCCGTCACCTGACGGTCAACGGCATGGCGCGCAACGAGGACGGCACCTACACCTGGAAGTTCGACAACTACGTCCGCTCCTTCCCGCCCTACCGCTACGACGAGGAGGAACTGCGCAGCATCTGGGGCCGGATCACCTGCCCCACGTTGCTGGTGCGCGGCACGGAGAGCTGGGCCAGCGACCCGGTCGAGGACGGCCGCATCGAAGCGTTCCAAAGCGCGGAGCTTCGCAACTTCGAAGGCGCCGGCCACTGGGTCCATCACGACCAGCTCGACGAGTTCGTCGCCGTGGCGCGCGCCTTTCTCGCCGACTGACGCAGGAGCCGAGCCCCATGACGACCACCGACTCGCTCGCCGCCGAAACCGCCGCCCCGCCCAAGGCGGCGCCCGTCCGCGCCGGCGAGCGCATCGCGGCGCTCGACGTTCTGCGGGGCTTTGCCGTGCTCGGCATCCTGGTGATGAACGTGCAGAGCTACTCGATGATCACGGCGGCGTACTTCAACCCCACGGCGAACGAGAAGGGCGCAGGAATCGGTTTCGCGGTGTGGCTCCTGTCCCACGTGTTCTTCGACACGAAGTTCATGTCGATCTTCTCGACGCTGTTCGGCGCCGGCATGGCGCTGATGGCCGAGCGAGCCGCAGCCCGCAACGCGTCGGCTACGGGCGTCCACTACCGGCGCCAGTTCTGGCTGCTGGTACTGGGCCTCGCCCACGCCCACCTGATCTGGTACGGCGACATCCTGGTGCCGTACGCGCTGTGCGGCTTCATCCTGTACAGCCTGCGCAACCTGAAGCCAGGAAAGCTCTTGATCGCGGGCTTCGCCATGACCGCCGTCACGCCGCTCATCTTCCTGTTTACTGCGTGGTCCATGCAGTACTGGCCTCCCGAAGTACTTGACGCAATGAAGCCGGGATGGGCGCCAACGGCGGCCGCAGCGGAGGCCGAGATCGCGACCTACCAATCGGGCTGGCTCACGCAACTGCCTCTACGCATAGGAGCCGCCCTGAGCCTGGAGACGTTCGTCTTCCTCATCGTGTTCCTCTGGCGTAGCGGCGGGTTGATGCTGGTTGGCATGGGGCTCTACAAGCTCGGCGTGCTCTCCGCGAAACGATCTCCCGAGTTCTACCGGCGAATGGCGCTCGCGGGCATCGGACTGGGGATGCCGATCGTCATTGCCGGCGTCGTCTACAACACGCACCACGACTTCGCGTTCGAGCACTCGCAGTTCCAGGGGCAGACGTTCAACTACGTCGGCTCGCTCGGCGTCTTCCTCGGCTACGTCGCCCTCGTCATGCTGGCGGTTCAGCAGGGCTGGCTGCCGGGCCTCCAGCGGCGCCTGACGGCAGCGGGACGGATGGCCTTCACGAACTACATCAGCCAGAGCGTTATCTGCACGCTCATCTTCTACGGCCACGGCCTCGGCCTGTACGAGCGCGTCGACCGCCCGGGCCAGGTCGGCATCGTGGCCGCGATCTGGATGCTGCAACTGCTCTGGTCGCCGTGGTGGCTGGCCCGCTTCCGCTTCGGTCCGCTGGAGTGGCTGTGGCGATCTCTCACCTACATGAAGTTCCAGCCCATGGCGGTGCGCGCGCCCGCCTGACGTCCCACCAGAAGGAGCCCGTCATGATCCGATCCCTTTCCGCCGCTACGTTCATCACCTTTGCCGTGGCCATGCTGGCCGCTGGAGGCGCCATGGCCCAGATCGCACCCGAACCCGAACAGATCGAGGAACTCCTGAAGGGGCCGGCCGAGGGCCCGGTCGTCATGGTCAACCTGCTGCGGTTCAAGAAGGAGGCCGACGCCCCCGACGAGGGCCTCACGGGCGAAGAGGCCTACGGAAGGTACGGCGCCCAGATGGTCCAGTGGGTCACCTCGCAGGGCGCCCGGCTGATCTGGTCCGGCCGGGCCGATTCGATGGTGATCGGCGACACGGACGAGTACTTCCACGCGATCGCCCTGATGGAGTACCCCTCGCGGGCCGAGTTCCTCCGCATCATCGGCGACCCGCGCGTCGCCGAGTACTCGGTCCACCGCACTGCGGGG
Organism: Acidobacteriota bacterium; assembly: GCA_028877275.1. Lineage (GTDB taxonomy): Bacteria > Acidobacteriota > Thermoanaerobaculia > Multivoradales > Multivoraceae > Multivorans. Next base: position 670,179 of record JAPPFP010000006.1, on the reverse strand, counting down.
CTCGACATGCAGTGGTTGATCGCGACAACGACGACGTTCGAACCCGCCCAGGCCACAGCGGACGAGGACTCGGACGACTGAGCTACACTCGCGCGGCTCAAACCACCGCAGCTACACCACCGATTCCCCTGAGGTGAAGGAGATCCCGGATATGCGTTCGAAGAACCTGGCGGCGATTCTGACGGCCGCCGTTGTCCTCGCGGCCTGCGCAGCGATCGCTGTAGCGCCCGCTGCCGCCTCCGAGGACGAGGAGCCGGTCGGTAACCTGGCCGAGTTGATGCGCGCCATCCTGTTCCCGAACTCGAACTTCCTCTTCGACGTGCAGATGACCGACCCCGGGAGCCCGCCGGACCCGGCCGAAGAGGGGGACGGCACCGTCTCCTCTCTCTTCTCCGGCATCTACACCGGCTGGCAGGTCCCCCAACAGGCGGCCCTCGCGCTCGCCGAGATCGAACCGCTGATCATGAACCCGGACCGCATGTGCCAGAACGGCACGCCGGCGCCTGTGGGCAACGAGGACTACCAGAAGTACGCGAAGCAGTTGACCGAGGTCGCGAAGAAGATCTACGCAGCCGCCCACGAAGAGGACCGCGACACGGTCAGCGACCTGACGAACGATCTCGCCGGGGCGTGCGAGGATTGCCACGCGATCTACCGCCGCTACCCGGAATCGTCCCGCTGTAAGTAGTTTTCCGGCGACGCACCTCCGGCTCCCGAGCCACCCGCTGATTCTCCATGCGTAGCCTCTTCGAGTGGGTCGACGCGCTTCCCAGCAGCATCGCGCTGCGGGAGTCGCTGAACGCGTACCCGACCATGCTGACGATCCACGTCGTCAGCATGTGTCTGTTCGCCGGCCTCATCGCCTTCTGGGACATGCGCCTCGTCGGGTTGACCCTCAAGAAGGTGCCGGTGTCGAACATCCCGACCCGCCTCTTCCCGTGGGCGCTGACCGGCTACGGCGTCAACCTGATCACCGGCGGTCTGCTGCTCTACAGCCAGCCGATGCGCTACTACGGCAACTTCTACTTCTGGGCCAAGATGGCGCTGATGCTGGTCGCCGGCATCAACATGTTCTGGTTCCACTACGCGACGTACAAGTCGGTCCAGGCATGGGACGAGGGCCGGGAGATTCCGCTGAACGCCCGGCTCGCCGGCGTCGTGTCGCTGGTGCTGTGGGCGGCCGTCGTGATCACCGGGCGGATGATGGCCTACAGCGGCCTGATGCCTGGCTGGTGGAACAACCTGAACATCGGCGCCTGAAGAGGCCGCGGAGGAAACGTCCACATGTTGCAGTCCTTCTTCGAGTGGATGCAGGGCCTGCCCTTCAGCGCCTGGATGCTGGAGGAGACCTGGGCGTCGCCGATCATCCAGTGCGCTCATCTGGTCGCGTTGGTCGGCTTCGCCGGCGCCGTCCTGGTCGTCGACATGCGCCTGCTCGGCCGCGGCCTGATCAAGACGCCTCTCAACCAGCTCGCCCGCGAGCTGGACCGCTGGATGATCTGGAGCTTCGTCGCCCTGTTCGTGACCGGCGCGCCCCAGGTCCTGTCGACGGCGCTCAAGCAGTACTACAGCCCCTTCTTCTGGTGGAAGATGCAGATCATCGTCATCGGGCTGCTCTTCAATTTCACGATCCGCCGCCGGGTCGCCCTCGCGGAAGAAGGAACGCTCGGACACTGGCCGAAGGTGGTCGGCTTCCTCTCGATCGGCATCTGGACCAGCGTTTCGGTCTACGCCCGCCTGATCGGGCTGCTGTCCTGAGCGGCCGTTCCAGCCTCGCCATCCCTGTGGCGGCGCTCGCCGCCGCGCTCGCCAGCCCGCCCGTCACGGCCCAGGCGGGTGCCGCCGGCGACTGGCCGGCTTTCGGCGGGGATCCCGGCAACAGCAAGTACTCCACGCTCGACGAGATCGACCGCGACAACTTCCAGGACGTCGAGGTCGTCTGGCGCTGGCGCTCGATCGCCGCGGACACCGAAGTCCCCAGCAGCGTGCGACGCGGCCAGTTCAAAGCGATTCCACTGGAAGTCGGCGGCCGAATCTTCGTCTCGACCTCGCTCAGCCAGGTCGCCGCGATCGACGCCGGCAGCGGCGAGACGATCTGGACTTACGACCCGGAGAGTTGGCGGGCCGGACGGCCGGCGAACCTCGGCTTCCACCACCGCGGAGTCGCCTGGTGGACAGACGGCGAACGCGAGCGGATCCTGATTCCCACCCACGACCGCCGCCTCGTGTCGCTCGACGCCCGGACCGGAGATCCCGACCCCGGGTTCGGCGACGGCGGCGCTGTCGAGATGACGCCGCACCTGGGTCGTGAGGTGATGGAGCGCCTGACGACGCACAGTTCGCCGCCGGCAGTCTGCGGCAACACCGTGATCGTGGGCTCGATCGTTGCGGACTTCGCCACTCACAAGGAAGCGCCGCCCGGCTTCGTGCGCGCCTACGACATCCCGACCGGCGACCTCGCCTGGGTCTTCCACACGATCCCGCAGAACGACGAACTCGGCGTCGAGACCTGGGAGGACGAGTCGTGGCGCTACAGCGGCAACACGAACGTCTGGTCCATGATCACGGTCGACGAGGAGGCCGGCACCGCTTACCTGCCGATCGGCACGCCGACGAACGATCTCTATGGCGGCCACCGGCTCGGTGACAATCTCTACGCCGAGAGCATCGTCGCGGTCGACTGCAAGACCGGCCAGCGCCGGTGGCACTTCCAGTTCGTCCACCACGGCCTCTGGGACTACGACCCCCCGACCGCGCCCAACCTGTTTGAGGCGACGGTGGAGGGCGAGCGCGTGCGCGGCGTGGTCCAGGTCACGAAGCAGGCCTTCGCCTTCGTCTTCGACCGGGAGACCGGCAAGCCGGTGTGGGAGATCGAGGAACGCGAGGTGCCGCCGAGCGACGTGCCGGGCGAGCGTGCCGCGCCCACCCAGCCCTTCCCCACCCGGCCGGCGCCCTTCGACCGCCAGGGCATCACCGAGGACGACCTGATCGACTGGACGCCCGAGCTCCGCGCCGAGGCGATCGAGATCGCGGCCGACTACGACCTGGTGCCGCTCTACACGCCGCCGCGCTTCGAGGAGTCGGGCAAGCCGACGATCCAGTTGCCGGCCGACGGCGGCGGCGCGAACTGGACCGGCGCGGCAGTCGATCCCGAATCCGGGATCCTCTACGTCGTCTCGCATACCCGTGCGGCCAGCGTCTCCCTGACCAGGCCGGATCCGAACCGCTCCGACCTGAACTTCGTGCCGGATCGTTGGTACCGGACCGTCGAGGGGCCCCGTGGGCTGCCCCTGGTCAAGCCGCCGTACGGGCGGATCACGGCGATCGATCTGAACACCGGCGAGCACCTCTGGATGGTCCCGCACGGCGTCGGTCCGGTGAACCATCCAGCCATCGCTCACCTCGAACTCGGCCGGCTCGGGGTCGCGACTCACACGGCGGCGCCCCTGGTCACCCCCACGCTGCTGTTCGTCACCGCGACGAGAGAGCACTCCGGCGATCCGGACGCGACAGAGCCCGACGTACCGCCCGAAATCAGCGTCTACGACAAGGCGACGGGCGAGTACCTGGGCGGCATCGAGCTGCCCGGCACTCCCAATTCGAACGTGATCAGCTACGAACACGGCGGCCGGCAGTACTTTGCCGTCGCCACCGGCGGTGGCCGGTTTGGAATAGGCGGCGGCGGAACGCCTCCCGAGCTCGTCGTACTGGCGCTACCCCGAGAGGAACCCTAGTCATGAAGCTGAAGCGCACCGTCCTTCTTGCCGCTGGAACGGCACTGTTTCTAGCCGCCACGACGGTCTCCCAGCCGCCGCCCCGCCGGGCAGAGGCCGCCTACACGGTCGACGACTCCGCGCTGATCGGCGCCGCCGGACGCACCGGCGACTGGCTGACCTACGGCGGCACCTACAAAGAGCAGCGCTACAGCGTGCTGGACCAGATCAACGACGGCAACGTGGGCCAGCTCGGCATCGCCTGGGTCCAGGAGACGAACACGAAGCGGGGTCTCGAGGCCACGCCGCTGATCGTCGACGCCGTGATGTACGCGACCGGCGCCTGGAACGTCATCTACGCCCTCGACGCCGTCACCGGCGAACCGCTGTGGACGCACGACCCGGAGGTGCCGCGCTCCATCGCGAACAAGACCTGCTGCGATGCGGTCAACCGAGGCGCCGCCCTGTACCGCGGCAAGGTGATCTCCGCCACGCTCGACGGACGGCTGATCGCCATCGACGCCGAGACCGGAGAGCTCGCCTGGTCGACGATGACCGTCCCCGAGGACTCGATGTACACGATCACCGGCGCGCCCCGGATCGCCAAAGGCAAGGTGATCATCGGCAACAGCGGCGCCGAGTACGGCGTACGCGGCTACGTCGACGCCTACGACGCGGAGACCGGCGAGCGCGCCTGGCGCTTCTACACGGTCCCCGGCAACCCGGCGGACGGCTTCGAGAACGAGGCGATGCGGATGGCCGCCGACACCTGGACCGGCGAGTGGTGGACCGGCGGCGGCGGCGGCACGGTCTGGGACTCGATCGTCTACGACCCCGAACTCGACCTGCTCTACATCGGCGTCGGCAACGGCGCGCCGTGGGACCGCAACCTCCGGAGCCCGGGCGGCGGCGACAACCTGTTCCTGTCGTCGATCGTCGCGCTCCGCCCCGATACCGGCGAGTACGTCTGGCACTACCAGACGACGCCCGGCGACACCTGGGACTACACCGCCACCCAGCCGATCATGCTTGCCGAGCTGGCGATCGGCGGCCGGGTGCGCCAGGTCCTCATGCAGGCGCCCAAGAACGGCTTCTTCTACGTCCTGGACCGTCGCACCGGAGAGCTCATTTCGGCCGAGGAGTTCGTCACCGTGACCTGGGCCAGCCATGTCGATCTGGCCAGCGGCCGGCCGGTCGAGCTCGCGGGAGCGCGCTACACCGACCAGACCGTCAACGTGTCGCCGGGGCCGCTCGGCGGCCACAACTGGCATCCGATGGCATTCAGCCCGGATACCGGCCTCGTCTACATCCCGGCGATGGAGATGGGGAACTTCTACGTCCCGGATCCCGACTACGAATACACCCCGGGGCAGTGGAACCTGGGAGTGCGCGCCGCGTCTCCCGAGGACATCCCCCAGGCGATCATCGACGCCACCGGCCTCTCAGGCCAGATGCTGGCCGAGGACGCACCGCCGGCCCTGCTCTCGGGCCATCTCCTGGCCTGGGATCCCGTCGCCCAGCGCGAGGCCTGGCGGGCCCAGTACACGATGCCGTGGTCGGGCGGCGTGCTGGCCACGGCCGGCAACCTCGTGTTCCAGGGCACACCCTTCGGCCAGTTGACCGCGTACCGCGCCGACGACGGCGAGAAGCTCTGGGAGAACTACACCGGCAGCGGCGTCATCGCGCCGCCGATCACCTTCGAGTCCGGCGGCACCCAGTACATCGCGGTCATGTCCGGCTGGGGCGGCGCCTTCGGCATCGTCGGCAGCCGCTCGGCCCGGCAGGCGGTCGAGTCCGAGGGCCGGATCGTCGTCTACGCGCTCGGCGCCACCGGCCGGCCGATCGAGCGACAGGAGCGGCGCGAGATCCGCGTCACACGCGTCGATCACGGCGCCTCGACCGAGGACATCGACGCCGGGCGCCGGCTCTTCAACCAGTACTGCCTCGTCTGCCACGGCTACGGCGCCGTCTCCGGCGGCGTCACGCCCGACCTGCGGCAGTCGTCGCAGCGGGTCTTCGACTCCTACGAGGCCGCCCTGCTCGAAGGCGCCCTCGTCGACCTCGGCATGCCCAGCTTCGCCCCCGTCCTCGACCGCGACGACGTCGCCCTCATCAAGGCCTACGTGCTCCACCGCCGCAACATGCTCGCCGACGAGCAGGCCGCGGCGACGCCGTGACTACGACGTCACGCCGAAGACCGGCAGCGGCGGGAACTCGCCCTTGAGGACGGCGGAGGCATCGTCCATCCCCATCCAGCCCTCGATCATCGACGCGTAGACGCGCCGGAAATCGGTCGTCATCTTCAGGTTGCCGTCGTCGAGGTCGGTGAGGCTCGGGGTGTCGCCGTAGAAGCCGCCGGCGACGCCCTTGCCGGCGACGAACATCGGGCCCGCGGTGCCGTGGTCGGTGCCGAGGCTCGCGTTCTCCTCCACCCGCCGTCCGAACTCTGTGAACATGAGGACCGCCACGTCGTCCGCGCGGCCGATCCGGTCGACGTCGCGCAGGAAGCCGGCGACCGCGTCGGACATGTACATCAACAGCCGGGCGTGGGTGTCGGCCTGGTGAACGTGGGTGTCGAACGAGTTCCCGCGGAAGCTCACGTAGTAGATCCGCGTCGGAAGCTCGGCCTCGATCAGGGCCGTGACCTTGCGCAGGTCGGCGCCGAGGCCGCCGATGCCGTAGTCGACCGGCGTGCGGTAGCCCGACCATGCGTCCCGCACGAGCGCCGCGCTGGACGCGGCGTTGGCCGCCGTGCCGCGCAGGAAGTCGAGGGCGTCGTTGCCGCTCGCCTCGTCCGTACCGAAGTGGCCGAGCGCCTGTTTCTCACCCGGCGTCCCCTGGCGCCGGAGGCGGCCCGGGTCGTCGAACACCAGCGGCGAGTGCCGGGCCGCGCGCACCGCCAGAGACTGGGAACTGGCCACGTTGACGATGTAGTTGGGCGTGCCGTCCGGGCCGTGATCGTCGGCGAGACGGCCGAGCCAGCCGAGCGCCTCGCCGCCGTTCGGCACGCCGGTGTGCCAGAAGCCCATCGACGAGAAGTGGGACAGGCTCGGATTCGGGTAGCCGCAGCCTTCGACCACCGCCAGGTTCCCGTCCTTGTACAGGCCCTCCATGCCGACGAGCGAGGGATGGAATCCCGCCTCCTCGGTGAGTGCGATCGCTCGCTTGGGGCGAACGCCCAGGTTCGGGCGTACCCGGTAGTACTCGTCGTTCCGAAACGGGATGACCGTGTTCAGCCCGTCGTTGCCGCCGGAGAGTTCCACCACGACCAGGATGCGTCCCGACGCGTCCGAGATCCCGGACCGCAGTTCCTCGAGCGCGAGTGCAGCGGACGTACGGCCCAGAACCGCCGGCAGACCGGCGGCGACGCCGAGTCCAAGGAGGCCGCGGTGCAGGAAGTCGCGCCGCGAACAGCCGCAGGGAAGTCGTTCAGCCATCGGGAAACTCCTCAGCCCAACTGATACTCGGGCGAACTGAAGACGAGGTAGAGGGTCGAGCGTAGCGCTTCCTCGACTTTCCCGGACACGCCCGGGCCTTGTGCCTCCAGGCCGGTCGATTCCAGTTCGCGCTCGAGGTGCCGCACCAGCGCCGCGCGCCCCGGCTCGGTCAGCGGAACGCGCAGGAACCGGTGCAGGAGGTGGTCGACCGCTCCCTCAGCGTCGGTGGCGCCGGCCTGAAGCACCATGGCCCGCAGGTCGACGTCGAGGACGTGGCGCGGCACGAGCTTGACCCGTTCGTAGGCGACCACGTAGCCGCGATAGCCGCCGTAGCGGGTGTTGTACTCCTCATCCGCGTCGGCCAGCGTGTTGGACGCCGCGTCGCCCTGCTTCGTCGCCGCCGTGATCGTCATCCCCCGCGCCAGACGCTCACCGACCTGGCGATAGATCCCGGGCATCCGCCGGTCCGGATGACCGAACTCCTCGAGCGCCGGCGGAAAGAGGACCGAGCGCATCGCGTTGCCACGCTCGAGCAGGGTCGCCGGCGTGATCCAGGTCCGTCCGCCCGCCCAGCCGGCGACGTTCGGCGGGTAGAGCAGTTGCTGGCCCAGGCGGCCCGCGAGGCTGTTCATGTCGGGCACCGTGGGCGCCCTCGGCACGCCGAGCTTGCGGTAGGTCGAGACGAACAGCGCGACCGGGCTCTTGATCTGGGTGGCGACCGACGGCGGGCTGTAGAAGTCCCGCGACGAGAGGATCGTCCGCAGCAGCGCCTTCAGCTCGTAACCCGATTCGCGCAGGTGACGGCCCAGCTCGACCTGGAGGTCCGGGTCGAGTTCTTCCCGCACCAGGTAGCGGTAGACCTTGCCGGCGATGAACTCGCCGGTCGCCGGCTGCTCGAGGATGATGTCGAGCACTTCCTCGCCGCCGAGGTTGCCCTCGCGCCCCAGGAAGGTCTTCGGGCCGTCGTCGTGGAGCTCGGCGTCGAAGCGGTAGTCGAGCACGTCGTTCGTCCAGCCGGTGAACGCCCGTGACGCCTCCCGAATGTCCTGCTCGGTGTAGTTGCCGACCCCCATCGTGAACAGTTCGAGCAGCTCGCGGCCGAAGTTCTCGTTCGGGTGGTCCTTCACGTTCTCCCGGTTGTCGAGGTAGACGAGCATCGCCGGATCGCGCATGACCGCGAGCACCAGGCTCTTGAAGTCCGCCGTGGCATGAGCGCGCAGGGTCCGGTTCTGCAGGTGCATCTTCCGGGCGTCGCGGACCTTGACCTCCGAGGTCGCGAAGTGGTCGTGCCAGAAGAGGGTCATCTTCTCTTCGAGCGGCCTCGGGGTCACCACCATCCGGTCGGCCCACCAAAGCGCCAGCCGCCGCGTCTCCAGCACGTTGCTGCGCAGCCCGTAGAAGAACTTGTCGACGACCGGCTGGATCGGCCGCGACGAACCCTCCGGGAGAACGTCGACGCCGAGCGACCGCCCATGCCGCCGCGCGCGTCGGACCGCCGCGGCACGGCTGGGCGGGAACGGGTCCATGCCCGGATCCCAGATGCCCGACTCGTCGAACGGCGCGAGCGCCGAGTCGTCGATCGCCTCGTAGTTCACGAGCCGGGCGACCGCGCCATCCAGCCCGAGCGCGACGAGCTCCTCGATCTCCGCCGGCGTACCGCCGAAACCGGCACGTTCCAGCAGGTGCGCCGCCTGCCGATAGCCGAAGTCCGACCCGGCCAGCGGAGCCAGATCGCCGACCCAGGCGTGACCGGCCGTGTCGACCGGCGCGCCGCCGGCGGCTACAGGTAGGGCAAGGCACAACGCCACCGCAGCCGCCGCGCCGCTTCCTGAATGAACGCGATGCTTCAAGGTCGCCGCCGATGATAGCGCCTGGGCGGTCGGCAGCAGGCCGGGAATCCTCAGGAATGGCCGCGCGACAGCAGGTTCTCCACCGGCTGGTAGAGCTCCTCCAGGTAGGCGACGTCTTCGGCGTCGAGTTCGATCGTCGTCGCCTCGACGAGCTGCTCGATCTGGGAGATCTTCGACACGCCGACGACGGGCGACGTGACCTCCGGCTTGTTCACCAGCCAGGCGAGCGAGATCTGGGCCGGCGTGCGGCCGTACTTCCCGGCCACCTCGACCACGCGGTCGGCGATGTCGAACGTGGCGGCGCCGCCGTAGAGCATCTCGGTGCGGACCCGGTCGCCGCCCTTCGAGCGGTCGGTGCCGCCCTCGTCGAAGCTGCCCCTGTAGGAGCCGGTGAGGATGCCGCGCGCCAGCGGCGACCAGGGCGTCAACGCCACCCCGGTCCGGGCGCAGTAGGGGTTCATCTCCCGCTCCTCCTCGCGGTAGACGAGGTTGTAGTGGTTCTGCATCGACACGAACTCGGTCCAGCTATTCCGCTGAGCCGTCATCTGAAGCTCGGTGAACTGCCACGCGAACATGGACGACGCGCCCAGGTAGAGGGCCTTGCCGGCCTTCACCACGTCGTGCAGCGCCTCCAGCGTCTCCTCGATCGGCGCCTTCACCTGGCCCGGGATGCCGTGCGGGTGCCGATGGATGATCAACTGGTCGATGTAGTCGAGGCCCAGCCGCTGCAAACAACCGTCGACCCCCTCCATGATGTGCTTGCGGGACAGTCCGCCCTGGTTCGCCGCCCGACCCATCGGCATGGACACCTTGGTCGAAATCACGTACTCGTCGCGTGGCAGTAGCTCGCGCAGGAGCGAACCGACAACCCGTTCGCAGGCGCCGATGCCGTAGATGTCCGCGCAGTCGAAGTAGAAAAGGCCGCGCTCGATGGCGGCCTGGAAGATCGGCCGCGAGGCGTCGATGTCGAGCGTCCAGTCGCCCTGGTGTCCCCGACCCGGTTCGCCGAAGTTCATCGTTCCCAGGCACAGCTCCGACACCCGGAGTCCGCACTTCTCGCCCAACTGGACCACCTTCAACACGTTGCCGCCTCCTTCCGTTCGAGCGGGCGATGATAGCGACCGGCGGCTATGCTGCCGGCCCTACTCCACTAGGGAAGCCAAGAGATGAAGCCGAACACCGCGTTGCTCGGTGCGCTGGCAACCGTGCCGCTGACCGCGGCACTCGCCGCCCAGAACGCCGACACCTACTCCCCCGCGGCCGCCGTGGACCACCCCACGCACGTGTTCTGGGGCGACACCCACGTCCACACGAGCTTCTCCTCGGGCGACGCGAACATGGTCGGAACGAACGACGCGGACCCGAGCATCGCCTACCGGTTCGCGCGCGGCGACGTGGTCGAAGGGCGGAACGGCATGCCGGTCCGCCTGCGCCGTCCTCTCGACTTCCTGGTCATCGCCGACCACGCCGAGAACCTGGGCGTCAGCTTCAGCGTCCAGACCGGGGACCCGGCCCTGCTGGCCGAGGAGATCGGCCGGCAGCTTCGCGAAGCCTGGCTCGAGGTGCGCGAGCACCTGGGTACCGACGCCGAGCGGCGGGCCTTCAACAGCCAGGTCAGCGCCACCGGCCGCGCTGTCAGCGCGCCCTACCGGCAGACGGTCTGGCAGCGCGTCGCCGCCCTCGCCGACCAGTACAACGAGCCCGGCCGCTTCACCGCCTTCGCCGGCTACGAGTGGACCTCGATCGGTTCCTACCGGCAGACCTTCGGCAACCTCCACCGGGTCGTCGTCTTCCGCGACGACTCCTCGAAGACCGGCACGATCGTGCCCTTCAGCGCCTTCGACAGCCGGAACCCGGAGGACCTGTGGCGCTTCCTGGCCCGCTACGAACAGACGACCGGCGGCCAGGTGCTGGCGATCCCGCACAACGGCAACATGAGCAACGGCGAGATGTTCGGGTTGGAGAACTTTGACGGCGAAGCCCTGACCGCGGCCTACGCCCGCACCCGGCAACGCTGGGAGCCCCTCTACGAGGTGACCCAGATCAAGGGCGACAGCGAGACCCACCCCGTGCTCTCCCCCACCGACGAGTTCGCGGACTTCGAGACCTGGAGCAGTTGGGCCGGGCAAACCACCGAGCCGGACGACCATCCCTGCTGCCGCCAGACATGGGGTCCCGAGAGCATGGGCGCGCTCAAGGAGGGTGAGTACGCGCGGTCCGGCCTGAAGCGCGGGCTCAGGCTCCGAGCCGACCTGGGCGTCAACCCGTTCAAGTTCGGGCTGATCGGCAGCACCGACGCCCACACCTCCCTCGCCACCGCCGACAGCGACGACTTCTGGGGCAAGTACTCGTCGACCTTCCCCTCACCGACGCGCATGCTCGAGCCCATGGTCGGCGCCTGGCCCTCGCCGCTCAACTGGGAGACCTCAGCCTCGGGCTACGCCGCGGTGTGGGCCGAGCGGAACACGCGCGAGGCGATCTTCGCCGCGATGAAGCGGCGGGAGGTCTACGCCACCACGGGGCCGCGGATCGTCGTCCGTTTTTTCGGCGGCTGGGACTTCGAGGACGGCGACGCCGACCGCTCGGACGCCGCCTCGATCGGCTACTCGCGCGGCGTCCCGATGGGCGGCGATCTTCCGCCGGGGCCGGCCGCTGATCGCAATCCCGTCTTCCTGGTCGGCGCCTTGAGAGACCCGGACGGCGCCAACCTCGACCGGATCCAGATCGTCAAGGGCTGGATGGACGAAGACGGCGGGCTTCACGAGCAGGTGCACGAGGTCGCCCTCTCCGACGGCCGCGAAGTCGGTCCGGACGGCAAGGCGCCGGCGGTCGGCACCACCGTCGATGTCGCCAGCGCATCCTGGGAGAACACGATCGGCGCCGTGGAACTGACCGCCATCTGGCGCGACCCGGACTTCGACCCCGCCGAGGCGGCCTTCTACTACGCCCGCGTGATCGAGATCCCGACGCCCCGCTGGACCGCCTACGACGCGAAGTACTTCGGCGTCGAGGACCTGCCGGAGGAGATCCCCATGGTCACCCAGCAGCGCGCCTACACGTCGCCGATCTGGTACACGCCGGAGTAGGAGCCGAGCGGCGGGGAATCGCAGCCGTCGAACGTCTCCGTGTCCCTGATCGGCTCGAACAGGCGGCCCAGGGGATTCACCCACGTCTTGCGAGCGCCGTTCCTCCGGTCGCGAACCGTCGTCGTCACCTCGACGTCAGTGAGACCGGCACCGAAGACCCAGAAGTGGCCGTCGATCGCACAGCCATCCAGCACCTTGATGACCATCTCGATGTTCGCCGGTTCGAAGAACCAGAAGTACCCGCTCTCGGCGGTGAGCTTTTCGGCCATGCCGCGGCCGGTCCTGCCGTCCGACGTACGCCACTCGACCTGGATGTCGAAGTTCCCCACACATAAGACGTCCTCGTCCCCACAATCGCCCACATCCGGAGGCTCGGGAGGTGGTGGCTCGGAATCCGGCGGCGGCTCGGGGTCCGGCGACGGCCGAGGTGTCGAGGCCTCGCAGGGTGACGGCTCGACCGGCGGCCTGGCGTCGGACGAGAGATACACGACCAGGCCGTCGTGATCCGCCGCGAAGAGTGCGTTCGTCGCATCGTCTTCGTTGTGCCGGGCGGCGTCCGAATTGCCGCGCGCGTACTCGATGCCCACGACGTGCGGTTCCAGGGACTGGTTCACCAGTGCGTGATCCAGGACCTGAGCGTTGCCGCCGAAGACGAAGGAGTATCTCTCGGAGTCCGGTACCCGGTCGATCAGGTTGCACAGGTCCCTGGTGACGAGGTCGGGCCCGGACATCAGGTTCTCGCCCAGCGTCACCCGTCCCCTGATCTGGCCGACGACGTCGACGTAGCCGTCGGTGAACTGGAACGCGTTGAAGTCGCCCAGGACGATCAACCTGCTGTCCTGAAGCGACTCGACGAGCCGCGCCACGGACTGCGCCTGCTCCAGGCGCTTGGTGCGGACCCACTCGCCCCGCGCCGCGTCGTCGACATCGATCAGCGAACGGTTGTGGACTACAACCACCGTGAACGCCAGGCCACCCGCGGTCGCCTCGAGCACGACCGGCGGCCGGTCGTGAAGCCGGTCGATGGTCCCGTCCCGGGGGTCCACGAAGGTCTCGCTCCGGCCGTGTTCGGTCACCCGACCGACCGTCACGCCGGAGCGCACGAGGAAACCCACGGACTGGAAGCCGCCGGTCGCCCCGAAGTGGACCGTGTAGCGCACGTTCGAGTCGTCGCTCCGGATGCGCGAGGCCAGGTTCCGGAGCGCGGGCTGGCCCAGTGTCTCTTGCACGGCGACGATGTCGGGCGAGCCCAGAACCTCCCGGATCAGACGCGACAGCTTGCCCAGCTTGGTCGAGCCGGCATTCTCCCGCAGGTTCAGCAGATTCTGCGACGCTACCGTGATCTCACCCGGCGCCTGCGCGCGCACCGCGCGCGGCAGCGCCTCAGCCTCGCTTCGGATCCTCAGCTCGGTCGGCCACATCTCGTACCCGCCGAACTCGTAGCCGAGCACGCCAGTCGCGGTGAACACGGTCCCGGGCACCCAGGAGACGTTCGACAGGCCAAGCTTGTCCGGATCCAGTTCGAACACCTCCGGATTGCCGTCCCAGACGGGAAGACCCGGCCGACCCGGATACTCGATACCCGGCTCGCGAAACCCGCGCGACGCCGTCGGCGTGATGTACATCTCGGCCACCGGGTCCGAGCCGAAACGCTGACTGCCGCTGGACACCGTTCCGGTCGCGATCCGGATCCGCATTCCCTCGTAGCATTCGTACTCCCTCCGGCAACTCGGACTCGCCGGGTCCGGAGACGGTCGAGAGGCGTTGAACTCCACCGCCGCGGGCAACGGCTGGTTGCCGGCGTCGACGCTCACCGAGCCCGCCGCGACGGTTGCATCGATGCGAGTGAAGCCGAAGTACTCCTCCACCGCACCGTGAACATCGACCTGGTCGCCGACGTTGACCGGAGGCTCGCCGCCGTGAAGAACGAAGACGCCGTCCGACGTGTCGGCATCGTCGTCGCTGCGCGCCGATGGAGTCTGAATGAAGAAGCCGCCGGCTCCGACCGCAGTGACGACGTTGTCGTTCGTCGTGACCATCATGCCGGCCCTGGAACTGGACAGTCCGCGGCCCTGGATCTCGTGGATCTCGTGGACCGCTTCCTGCCCGAGTACCGCTCCCGGGTAAGCCGACGTCACCACGATGCCGGTCATCAGGCATCGGGAAAGGCGTCCGAAGCCGGCGAGTCTGCCTTCCATTCCAGGCAACGTCAGTTTCCGCTCAGGTTCTGGAGAATCTCACGCGCCCTGGGATGGTTCGGATCGATCGCGAGCGCCCTTTCCAACTGCCGCAGACCTGCCTCGGCGCGCCCCGTCTTGATGTAGGCAATCGTGAGGAGGGCGTAGGCGTCAGCGCGTTCCGGGTCGATCTCGATCGCTCTCTCCAGCGCCGCGGCGGCCTCCTGGTTCCGGTCGGCCAGACCGTAGAGCACGCCCAGGCTGAGGTGTGCGTCGTAGGAGTCGGGATCGAGACGCAGGACCTCGCGGTAGAGACGCTCCGCGGCAACGTGGTCTCCCTCGGCCAGTCGCTGGTTGGCGGTCCGGATCATGGTCTGGGTGTCCCGTACCAGCTCGAACACCGCCTCCAGCATCGGGTCGTCGAGGCTCGAGACTTCCGCGTCGACCAGGCCGGCCAGCAGGTCCTCGGCGCGCTCCGGGTTGCCGAGTTGCCGTTCTGTCATCGCCAATAGGTAACGGGTTTCCCGATGGGCCGGATCGAGCGCCAGCGCCGTGCGCAGATGCTGAACCGCGGTCTCGGGCCGGCCCTGGCGGCGGGCCGTCTTGCCCAATCCGAGTTCGCCCCAGGGAGTGCCGGGAGACGCGGCCCTCACCGCGCGGAACGCCTCCTCCGCCCCGTCCGAGTCGCCGGCGGCCAGCAGTGCGTTGCCGAGCCGGACGCGCGCCGCCCAGTACGACGGACGGAGCTCCAGGGTGCGCTCGAAGAGACGCGCCGCTTCGTCGTGAGCGCCGCGGCCCGCGGCGAGAAACCCCAGGTAGTACGGCCAGTCGGGGCTCGATGGATCGAGTTCCTCGGCCCGCTCGTAGCAGCGCCGGGCCTGGTCGACGTAGCGGTGAGCCTGGTAGAGGCGGCCCAGGGCGCCGACTGCCGCGCCGCTCGATGGGTCCTGGTCAACGACCGCGAGGGCGTCGCGGACGGCTGTGGCAAAGCCCGGGTCGAGCTCGTAGAGGTTGGGGATGCCGGGAATCTCGGCGGCTGCGGTTGGCGCTGGTTCGTTGGGAACGTCGACTCCTGGGTCGCCACAGCCGAGGACGAACCCCGTAACGACGATCGCGGCGCCCCATACCGGCCGGAAGGCCGGCGCACCGACAGCAGCGGTGGCGTCACTCCGCGTCACGGCAAACCCCTTCCGCGGGCGCTTTCCCGCCCGGCGCCAGCAGGCGCAGGATGCGGTTCACGTCGATGTCGGTGCGTTCCGCAACGGTGCCGTCTGGCCAGCGCACCTCCAACCTGTCTACGCGTTCCGCGTCGCCCAGCCCGAAGTGAACCCGGGGGTCGTTGGCGACCGCGAAGCTGTGTGCCGGACGGACCTCGCGGGAGAAGCTCCGGCCACCCGATTCGACGGTCACCCGGGCGCCGGTCGCCGAGCGGTCGAAGACCCCGCCGCCGCACAGGTCGACGACCAGCCAAGAGCGAGCACTACCGACCTCGTTCCTGAACAACCTCGCCGGTCCTTCGTTGTTGACGAGCAGGATGTCGATGTCGCCATCGTTGTCCAGGTCGCCGAATGCCGCGCCGCGGCTCACCTCGAGCAGTTCCAGGGCGGGGCCTGCCCGGCCCGAGACGTCCTCGTAGCGGCCGGACGGCGTGCCCCGCAACAACTGGTTCGGCTCGCGATAGTCGAAGGCAGCCGTGTCCCCCGGCGTCACCTTGCCGTTGGCGATGAACAGGTCGAGGATGCCGTCGCCGTCGTAGTCGAACCACGACGTGCCGAAGCCGGTGTGCGGCTGGCTGACGCCGCCGAGCCGCAGTTCGTCCGTTTCGTCGACGAAGAACCCGCCGCCGTCGTTGCGGTAGAACGTGTTCGTCTCCCCGCTCAGGTGGGTCAGGAACAGGTCGAGGTCGCCGTCGCCGTCCGGGTCGGCGACGGCGATGCCCATGCCGGCCTCGGGCTGGCCGAGTTCGTTGAGCGCCGCGCCCCGCGCCAGCGCGTCCTCGCGGAACGTGCCGTCGCCCCGGTTGAGCCACAGGTGGTTCGCCGCCTGATCGTTGGCGACGTAGAGATCGACGAGGCCGTCGCCATCGAAGTCGGCCGCCACGACACCCAGGCCCGGCCCGGCGACCGAACGAAGGCCGGCGGCCTCACTCACGTCGGTGAACCGGCCACCGCCGTCGTTGCGGTACAGGGTGTCGGGCGCGGGCGGGTACTCCGCCGGATTGCAGTAGTTGCGGAGTCCGTTGGGCCCCAGGCAGGGACGCTCCCGGTCGGCGCTCCAGACGACGTAGTTGGCGACGAAGAGGTCCAGGTCCAGATCGCCGTCGTAGTCGAAGAAGACGCTGCTGGAAGACCAGGCCGGGTCGCCTACGCCGGCACGTTCGGTTACGTCCTCGAAGCTGCCGTCGCCGAGGTTGCGATAGAGCCGATTCGGGCCGACGTTCGTCACGTAGAGGTCGACCAGACCGTCCCGGTCGAAGTCGGCCGCGGTGGCGCCGGCGCCGTAGCCCATGTCGCCGACGCCGGCGCGTTCGGTTACGTCCTCGAAAACGCCGTCGCCCAGGTTGCGGTAGAGGCGGTTTCCCGGCCGGTTGACGGCCGGCCCCGCCGAAGCGGCGGCTTCCGGCGCTCCGGGAACCGAGCCGCTCTGGACCAGGTAGACGTCGAGCAGTCCGTCGTCGTCAAAGTCGAGCAGCGCTCCGCCCCCCACCAGGAGCTCGGGGTAGTTGTAGTCGCCGACCGCGCCGTTGCGGTGGACGAAGTCGAGTCCCGCCTCGGAAGCCCGCTCGACGAAGACTGGCTCCGGCGCGGGAACGCCCGTCGACACATCCGCGCCGCCGTCCGCGTCGCCGCACGCCAGGAGAACCGCAGCCGGGAGGACTAGGGCGAAGGTAGAGGAACGCCGCATGGCCGCAGCAGACACTATCCGCGAGACCAGTCCGGCTCCGTTGACAGGATCCGGCCCAGTTGATACAGATTTCTGTATGAAGACCACGCTGAACTTCGACGACCGCCTGATCAAGGCGGCCAAGGTACGAGCTGCCGAGGATGGCGAACCGCTTACCCGCCTGATCGAGCGGGCTATCCGGCAGTACCTGCAGCCACCACAGCGGGCCGAGGAGCCGTACAAGCTGAAGCTCGTCACCAAGAAGACGCGCACCCTGCCGGGCGTTGACGTCGCCGACCGCAACTCCCTCTACGACATCATGGACGGTCTGGATTGATCGCCGTCGACACGAACATCCTCGTCTACGCCCACGACCCAGGCTCACCCATGCACAAGGCCGCCTGCGGCCACCTCGAGGCGCTCTCCGGCGCCCTGTTCAATTGGTCCCTACCGGCGCCGTGCCTGGTCGAGTTTCTTCGTCTAGCGACACACCCCAAGGTCTTCACTCGACCGTACACGGCGGATGAAGCCAGCGCGAACGTGGAGCGCATCCTCGCCTCACCGAATCTCACGCTGCTGCGACCGGGCCCGCACTACGCACAACTCCTGCTGGAGGCCATCCGCGAAGTGAACGCCGTCGGTAATCTCGTCTTCGACGCCCAGATCGTCGCGCTCTGCCGTGAGCACGGCGTCTCCAGGCTCGTGACCCACGACCGCGACTTCGATCGCTTCAAGGGACTCCAGACGGAGAGGCTCGAGATCTGAACTCCCGCTCTCCACCAGTCCGGAGCCGGGGGAGCAGGCACGGTGACTGAATAAACTCGCACGAGGAGGACCCCCCTCATGTCTACGCCACAGCACCGCATTCGTCGCGCCCGATTCGCTCGTGAGACGGCGCTCGCCACCTTGGTCGCAGGTGCCGCACTGGCCGCGATTCCGGCCGCCGCCGCCGAGAAGGACCCGGTCTTCACCTCCCGCGGCAACCTGGCCATCCGCGGCTACGACCCGGTCGCCTACTTCACGGAAGGGAAGGCTGTCAAAGGCGAGAAGGACTTCACGCTCGGCTGGCAGGGCGCCGACTGGCGTTTCGCGAACGCTGACAACCGTGACCTCTTCTCCGAGGATCCGGAGAAGTACGCGCCCCAGTACGGCGGCTACTGCGCCTGGGCGGTGAGCCGCAACTACACCGCCCCCACCGACCCGGATGCGTTCACGCTCGTGGACGGCAAGCTCTACCTGAACTACAACAAGAGGGTCATGAGGCAATGGCTCGAGGACCGCGACCGGAACATCGAGCAGGCCGACGAAAACTGGCCCGCGGTTCTCGAGGAGTGACGCGCACCACTGGCGGCGCCACCGTCCCGCCAGGAACGCCCGAGGCGTGAAGCTCCTCGCCTTCAGCGACGTGCACCTGGACTCGAAGTTCGGCTGGGCGACCCGCGAAGTCGCTCGCCGGCAGCGCCAGCGACTCCGCGAGGGTGTGACCTGGGCCTTCGAGCAGGCCTGCCAGGAGGAGGCGGCCGCGGTCCTGATCGCGGGCGACCTGTTCGAGCATGAGCTCGTGTCGCCGGACACCGTCGAGTTCCTGCGCCGGACCTTCGAACGATCAGGCCTCCGGATCTTGGCCGCTCCCGGCAACCACGACTACGCGGACACCGAGAGCCCGTACCGGCGAATCGACTGGCCTGAGAACGTCCACATCTTCGGCGAGACGCACTTCACGTCGAGAGTGCTCGCCGACGGTGTGACGATCTGGGGCGCCGCACACCGCAAGCCCGCGGACACGCCCGGCTTCTTCGACGACGGATTCCGGGTCGAGGGCTCCGGTACTCACATCGCGGTGTTCCACGGCGAGGAACGAAACGCCGCGTTCCAGGGCCAGTACCGGCATGCCCCGTTCGAGAGCGACCAGATCGCAGCCGCGGGGTTCGACCACGCCGTCGTCGGCCACTCCCACAAACCCGCCGATCGTCCGACCTGGACCCGGCTCGGTTCCCTCGAACGGCTCAAGTTCAACGAGGCTTACGGCAGTGCGGTGATGCTGGAGGTCGAGAACGGACGCGTAACGCGTCGCCGGCTCGACCCGCGGCCTCCCGCCCTTCACACACTGAGCGTCGACCTGACGGACGTCGAGAACGCGAGCCAGGCCCGGGACAGCGTCCGCAACGCGCTCTCCGGCATGGCGGGCGCCGCTCGTATCCGGCTGATCGGCGAACCGGACGACCTTCATCTGCACGAGGACGACTTCACTACCGGCTCGTCTGGACTGGCGGACGGCATCGAGCAGATCCTGGTCGACGTCTCCCGTCTGACCCCGCCCTACGACCTCGAACAGATCGAGCAGGAGCCCACGGTTCGCGGCATGTTCGTGCAGCGGGTCCGCGAAGACGACCTGGACCCGGAAACCGAGCGGCTCGTCCTGCTCGCCGGCCTCCGCGCGCTCGACGGCCGGGATGACCTCGCCGTGATCGACGAGCTCCGGATGGGAGCCTCCCAGGGCGATCACGCGGACAAGGGAGAGCCCGCGTGAAGATTCTCCGCGTCCGCGCGCACGAGTTCGGGAAGCTCAACGGCGAACTCGACCTGGCACCCGGCATGACCGCCATTCATGGCGACAACGAGGCCGGCAAGTCGACCTGGCTACAGGCGATCTTCGCCGCTCTCTGCGGCCGGCGCCGCGGCCGTGGCGCCAACACCCTGGAAGAGCGCGAATTCGAGCGCCAGTACAAGCCCTGGAGTGGCCGCCAGTGGCGCGCCACCGTGAAGTTCCAGCTCGACGACGGGCGGCGGATCGAGATCCAGCAACGCGACCTCGACACGAAGGAGAGCGTTGCCCACGACGCCGACACCGGACGCCCGATCGGCGACGAGATCATCTACAGCGGCAGCATCGACGGATCGCGCTTCCTCGGTCTGAACCGCCAGGTCATGCCCTCGACCCTGGTCATCGGACAGGGCGACATCCAGAGACTGCGCCAGAAGAGCGAGAGGAAGGGTGACGAGGCATCGGCTCTCAAGGAGGAACTCCAGCGAGCGGCAGCCTCGGCGGGGGGTGCCGCCACCGCCGTGGAGGCCCTCCGCACGCTGACGGAGTACGCCAGCGAGGAGATCGGCCTGGAACGCCGGAACTCCACCAAGCCGTTGCAGCGATCGATCGACCGCGCAGCCGCTGCCCGTGAAGCCCTGGAGGACGGCAGGAGTCGCCACAAGCTACGCACAAGCCAGGAGAACGAACTGTTCGCGGCCCGCGATTGGGCCCGGAGCGCCAACTCACTCGTCAAGGCGTGGGAGGGGCTGCATGCCGAACGGGAGCTGGAGCGGCTGGAGACACGCCTGGCCGAAATCGAGCGGCTGACGCCGAAGTTCCCGAACGGCGCGCCGCAGCCCGGCGAAGACACCGAGGCGCCGGACGGCGACAGCGAAGTGGCCCCGGAAGTCGCCGTAGCCGCAAGGACGTGGCGCGCGGCCACCGAAGCGCGCAGCCTGCGCGAACAACTGGGACCCGGCGAGCCTCCGGAAACGGTCATCTCAAAGTCCGACGAGGCAGCCGTGAGGCGCGCACTGGAAGTCCTGGAAATGCCACCCGCCGAGTCGCTCGACGAAGCGGAACAACGAGTCGCGGCGCTTCGCGACGAGTTGGAAGAACCGGGCCGTCAGCTCGAAGCGGCTGTCGGCCTTGGCCGGTGGCCCTGGGTTGGCGGGACCATGGGCAGCCTTCTCGTCGTGCTGGGGTTGATCGATCTTCTTCCTCGCCCATTCGGTATCGCCGGTGCCCTGCTCGCGCTCGCCTGCTCCCTCCTTATCTACCGCACACAGAAGCGGCTGCGTCTACCCCCACCGCCCCCTTCGCACGAACAGGCTTCCCGAAGCATGGATCTGGCTGATGCCAAGGCGGATCTGAGGGATCTGAAACGCAAGCACAAGCGCAGAGAACGTCTGCTGGAAGCGGCCCGAAACGAACTCTCGGAGTTCGGGCTTGAAGCCGACGCGGAGGCCGTGCGGACCGCCCTCGCGGCACTCGGGGAGCGAGAAGCCTGGGGCCGTGAGCAAGCCCTTTGGCTGAGCCGCACGGAAGCGGCGCGTAGTGCGGAGACGACGGCCGAAGCCGCCCTCCGCACCGCGCTCGGCGGCCGCAGCGTGGAGGATCCGGACTCATCCGTCGCCGGGCTGCTCGATCGCTACGAGCAGCGCTGCCGCCGCAACGCCAATGCGGCCGCCGGATGGGAGCGCCGGCTCCAGGAACAGCGACAAGACTGGGACCGCCTGCAGCGCCTCCTCGACGGCAGCGATCGCGAGAGCCTGGCGGCCCGGCGCGACGCAGCAGCGGCTCGGGCGAACCAGACCGCGGACTCACTGCCGGCGGAGACGGACGACATCAAGGGGCTCGACGACCACGAGCTGGAACGAACGCTCGCCGAGGCCCGCGCCGACGCCGTCAACGCCCGCATCGAAGTCAACCGGCATGAAGTCCAGCTTGCGGCCGACGCGGACCTCCCCTCCCTCGCGGAACTCGAGGAGGAGCGCGCCGCCGCAGAGCGCGAGGTCGACCTCCTGAGGCGAGCAAACGACATACTCGACAAGACCAGGGAACACTTGGAGGCAGCCCAGGACGAAGTCCATCGGATGCTCGCGCCGGACCTGCGCGAAGCGCTGCAGAAGCGGCTGAGCCTGGTCAGCGACGGCCGCTACTCGGCGGTCCGCATCGACCCGGAAGAGGGTATGGAAGTGCAGCTCGAGGTCGAAGACGGCGTCTACCGCTCGGCCACCGAGCTGTCACACGGCACCGTCGACCAGACCTATCTGCTGCTCCGCATCGGACTCGCCGAAGCGCTCGGCGACAAGAAGGAGTCCGCGCCCCTGTTCCTCGACGATGCCACCGTGCACTCTGACACCGCCCGCACGAGCCGCTTCCTCGACCTGCTGCTCGCCCTCAGCGACGAACGGCAGATCGTCGTGTTCAGCCAGGAGGAAGAGGTCAGGCGGTGGGCCGCGCGGCGCCTCGCTGGGGATCCGCGCCATCGCCTGATCGAACTCGGCCCGGAGGGTCTTCCCCTGCACACGGGAGTCGACATGGGACCCGCGGCCGCCGACGCCGCCGAGCCCGCACCCGACCCGGAGCGCCAGCACTCCCTTCTATAATCGCCGCCCCATGCAGCGGCTGCTGATCGCCAACCGCGGCGAGATCGCGGTACGAATCGCCCGCGCGGCGATGGATCTGGGCGTCGCCGCGGTCGCCATCTACTCCGAGGACGACGCCAGCGGACTCCACCTGCGGATCGCCGACGAGGCCGTACCGCTTGGCGGACGCGGAGTGCGGGCCTACCTCGACATCGAGGACGTGGTGGGCAAAGCCGTCGAGGCGAACTGCGACGCGATCCACCCGGGCTACGGCTTCCTGGCCGAGAATGCCGACTTCGCCGCCGCCTGCGGCGAGGCGGGGATCACGTTCGTCGGCCCGCGACCGGAAGTCCTCGAACTGTTCGGCGACAAGGGGCGGGCGCGTACGGCGGCCGGCGACGCGGACGTGCCTGTGCTGCTGGGAACGGACCAGAACACCACCCTGGAAGAGACACACGAGTTCTTCGCCGGTCTCGGCGACGGCGGAGCGATGATCATCAAGGCACTCGCCGGCGGCGGCGGGCGCGGGGCCCGCATCGTCGCCGCGGCCGGCGACATCGACCAGGCCTACGAACGCTGCGGGTCCGAGGCCGAACGCGCCTTCGGCAACGGCGGTCTCTACGTCGAGGAACTCATCCCGCGTGCCCGTCACATCGAGGTCCAGCTTCTCGGCGACGAGGTCGGCGGCCTGGTCGACTTCGGCGAGCGCGAGTGCAGCGCCCAGCGCCGGCACCAGAAGGTCGTCGAAACGGCGCCGGCGCCAAACCTGGGCTCCGAGGTCCGCCAGGCGATCATCGATGCGGCGCTACGCCTCGGCGGCGCCGCGAAGTACAACAGTCTCGGTACCTTCGAGTTCCTGGTCGATGCCGGCAATGGTGACAACGGCGCCGCTGGGCGCTTCGCCTTCATCGAAACGAACGCGCGCCTCCAGGTCGAGCACACGGTGACCGAGGCCGTGACGGGCGTGGACCTGGTGCAGGCGCAACTCCGGGTGGCCCGCGGCGAGTCGCTCGCGGACCTCGGGCTCGACGACCCGGACGCCCGACGAACACGCGGCTTCGCGATCCAGGCTCGCGTCAACCTGGAGACCCTGGACGCGGACGGCAACGTGCGGCCCTCTTCCGGCGTACTCGCCGCCTACGAACCGCCGAGCGGTCCCGGCGTGCGAATCGACGGCTGCGGCTACGCCGGCTACGAGCCGAACCCCGCGTTCGACTCGCTGCTCGCGAAAGTGATCGCGTACTCGCCCTCGGACGACTTCACCGCCGCCATCAAGCGCGCCTCCCGGGCCCTCGACGAGTTCCGCATCGGCGGACCTTCCACGAACATTCCCTGGCTCCAGGGCGTCCTCGCCCACCCGGACTTCGAGACGGGTCGTCTCTACACCCGCTGGCTGGACGACAACGCCGGGGAGCTGGCGGCGGCGGCCGGCAACGGCCGCAAGCCCCGCTTTGTCCCGACCGCCGATCCTGCGGCCGGCGGCGACACGCCCGCCGCCGAGGGCAGCGCCCGCGACAGCGGCTTCGCCGGCGCCCGCGTCGACACGGCCGATCCCCTGGCCCTGTTCGCCTACGACCAGGAGACGAAGGCAGCGCAGGCTGAACTGACGGACGATGGCGGCGAGTTGCCCGCGTCGGCGCTGGGCGCCGAAGGAGCCACCGGCATCGCCGCGCCGATCCAGGGCACGATCGTCAGCATCGACGTCACCGAGGGCGACGAGGTCCTGCGCGGCCAGCAGGTCGCCGTGATCGAAGCGATGAAGATGGAGCACGTGCTCCGCGCCGACACGAGCGGCACGGTTCTCCGCGTGACGATGGCCGTCGGCGACACGATCCGGGAGGGCTATCCCCTCGTCCTCCTGGAAGGGACCGAGGGCGGCGAGGCGGCGGACGCCGCCGTCGAGATCGATCCGGACTTCATCCGGCCGGATCTCGAGGAGAACATCCGGCGCCACGCCTACACCCTGGACGAGAACCGGCCGGAGGCGGTCGCCCGGCGGCGCCGCTTCGGTTTCCGGACGCCCCGCGAGAACATCGAGCAACTCGTCGACGCCGGCTCGTTCAAGGAGTACTGGCCGCTGATCGTGGCCCGCCAGCACCAGAAGTTCAGCGACGAGAAGCTGCGCCAGTACACGCCCGCGGACGGCGTGGTCGCCGGCACCGCCTCGATCAACGGCGACCTCTTCGACGACGAGAGGTCGCGCGCGATGGTGCTCTCCTACGACTACACCGTCCTCGCCGGTACGCAGGGCGGGCGCAACCACTACAAGCAGGACCGCCTGTTCGATCTGGCGAACCGCTACATGCTGCCACTCGTCTTCTTCACGGAAGGCGGAGGCGGCCGGCCGGGCGACGACTACACGGGACCGCGGGTCGCGTTCGACACCTACACCTTCACCCAGTTCTCCAAGCTCTCGGGCCTCATTCCGCTTGTCGGCGTGAACAACGGCCGCTGCTTCGCCGGCAACACGGCCCTGCTCGCCTGCTGCGACGTGATCATCGCCACGGAGGCGTCGACCATTGCGATGGGTGGGCCCGCCATGATCGAGGGTGGCGGCCTCGGCATCTACACCCCGGAAGAGGTCGGCCCGATGTCCTTCCAGGTGCCGAACGGCGTCGTCGACATCCTGGTCGAGGACGAGGAAGAAGCGGTCGACGTGGCGAAGAAGTACCTCTCGTACTTCCAGGGGCCGACCTCCGACTGGGAGGCCCACGACCAGCGCCCGCTGCGCCATGTCGTGCCGGAGAACCGGATCCGCCTCTACGACATGCAGGAGATCGTCCACACGATCGCCGACGTCGGTTCCGTGCTGGAGATCCGGCCGAAGTTCGGAATCGGCGTGATCACGGCCCTCATCCGGGTCGAGGGTAGGCCGATGGGAGTCATCGCGAACAACCCGCACCACCTGGCCGGCGCGATCGACTCCGACGGTTCCGACAAGGGCGCCCGCTTCCTTCAGCTCTGCGACGCCTTCGACATCCCCGTGCTGAGCCTGATGGACTGCCCCGGAATCATGGTCGGTCCCGACCACGAGAAGACCGCCCTGGTCCGCCACTGCGCGCGGATGTTCAACACGGGCGCCAACCTCTCGGTACCCCTCTTCGGCGTCGTCGTGCGGAAGGCCTACGGCCTGGGCGTGCAGGCGATGTGCGGCGCGAGCGCTCTGGTTGGCTTCTTCACCGTCGGCTGGCCGACAGCCGAGTTCGCCGGCATGAACATCGAGGGCGCGGTCAAGCTCGGCTACCGCAAGGAACTGGCCGCGATCGAGGATCCCGAAGAGCGCAGGCTCGAGTTCGAGCGCCGGGTCGAGGCCTCGTACGAACGCGCCAAGGCCGTCAACGCCGCCGCCGGCGGCGGGCTCGACGACGTGATCGACCCCGCGGAGACGCGCTCCTGGATCACGGAGAGCATGAAGCGGCTGCCCAAGCCGCCTCCGCGGACCGGCAAGAAGCGGCCCTACATCGACACCTGGTAGACGGCGCCGGCCCGGAAACCGGCGAGGGGCAGGGTCGCTAGTTGGCCGTTCCGTCCAGCACCATGTACATCCTCTGCACGCCGCGGAGGTCGACGCGGACGCGGGCCGGCGGCAGGTTCTCGGCGTGGTGGGAGAGGTCGATCCGCTCGACCGCATCCTCCGCCGAGACTCCCTCGGCGTGAAGCCCCGAAACGACCTCCCACAGCTCCCGGTGGAAGGCCTGGACATGGTCGATCAGCTTCCGGTCGCGGAAGTAGGGACCGTGACCCGGCAGGATGAGATCGAAGTCGAGCTGCTTCAGCCGCTCCAGGGTGGCCGGCCACTCGTTGACCCAACCGTCGCCAGGCCAGGGCGGCCCGCCGAGCATCATGTCGCCGGTGAACACGAGCCGCTCCGCCGGGAGGTAGACGACGACGTCGCCGCCGGTGTGGGCGCGGCCGAGGAAGTGGAGCTCGATCTCCCGGCCGCCGCTGAAGAAGCTCATCTTCTCCGCCAGCGTCGTGTCCGGAGGCGCGGGATCGATCTCGGCCGTCGACTCGACGTGGGCAGCCTGGATGCTGATCTGGGTCTCCAGGTCCTCCCGCTCCCAGTCTGAAGCCGTTTCCAGGGCGGCGCGCAGCTCCTCGAGCGCCAGCCTGTCCCGTTCGGAGGATCCCTTGAAGGTGTGCTCCTCGAGCGGTGCTGTGGCCATCTTGCGGCGCGTGTACTCGTGTCCGACGACCCGGACGTCCGGCCCAAACGCCTGGTTGCCGTGAGCGTGGTCGTAGTGGAAGTGGGTGTTGACCAGGGTTCGGATCGGGTTGTCCGTGATCCGTTCGATGCCCTCGATCAACGCCCGCGCCGCGGCCGGCGTGATGTGGGAGTCGACGACCAGCACGTCCTCTTCGGTGACCACGACCATGGCGTTGCTTCTCGTCACCATGGCCCCGGTTCCTGAGACGAAGTAGACCCCGTCGGCTACTTCCTCGAACCGGTGGGTTCCCGTCTCGATGGCGTGCTCTTCGGCGGCAAGTCCGGCTACCAGGAGGCCGGCGGCACACAGGGAAAGAAGGACTGCGGTGGATCGGGTCGTGGTCATTTCCGCTCCTGTCTCTGGGTTTCGTTGAGTTGCCCGGAGAGCGTACCGTCGCCTAATCCGCCCAGCCGAGCACCCGGGCGCGATGGACGATCTGGTCCGCGGCGCCCGGAAAGCCGAGCCGCTCCGTGTTCAGAACCAGGTCGTAGTGACGCGGATCGTCACAGTCCCGGGCGTAGTACTCGCGGTGATAGCGGATGCGGTTCGCGTCCCGTCGCTCGACCACGGTGACGGCATCCTTCTCCGGCACTCCCATGACCTCGACGGCGACCCGGCGCCGGAACTCGGCGCCCGCCACGAGCCGCGCATGGAGCGCATCCTCCCGCCACGCCAGCACCGCCGCCGAGGCGCGGCCCACGAAGACACAGTGGCCCTGCGCCGCGATCTCGCAGACGACGCTTCGAGTGACGCGAACGAGGTTGCCCTCGCCGATCGGCTGGCCGATCGGCGGCGCGGGCAGGAACAGGTCGGGGAGCTGGGCGCTGGCGACGCGGGCGAGGCGCTCGACGAAGCTCGGAGGCCGGTCTTCCCGCGCCTGTACCTCTTCCGGCGGAATGCCGGCGCGCCGGGCGACCTCGTCGATCAGTGCGTTGCCGACGAGTTGCCATCCGAGCCGATCCGCCACCAGCTTCGCTACCTGGGTGCCGCCGGAGGCGTACTGTCTCGAGATCGTGATCAGCATGCGATTCCTCCCTCCGGTCTCTTCCCCAACTCAGGAGGCCGATTCGCGGCGGGTGGCCAGCGACGCTGGCCGGGCGCCGCTTGCACGTTCCGAATCGAGCACGATCGCTTCGCGAAACGCCTTCAAGATCGACAGGTCCATCCGTCGCAGGTCCGGACTGGCCAGATAGAACACGACCGCCACCACGACCGCCAGCAGCGAGGCCAGTCCCACCGAAAGAGGCGCACCCCACACCTCGGCGAGCGCGCTGATCGGCACGGCGCCGAGCATCGGCAGCGAGAACGACATCGTCAGGAAGCCGGAAACCCGGCCGCGCACGGAGTCCGGGATCAGCACATGGATCGCGGTGTTGTTCAAGGTGGTGTAGATCGCCTGGAAGGCGCTGCCGGCGAGCAGCAGGGGCAGCGCGAGCCAGAACCAGGGGCTGAGCGCGAACCCCATCATCAGCAGACCGAACGCGAACACGCTCACCATCATCAGCCGCAGTCGCCGGCTCGTGTTGCTTCGCCAGGCGACGAACGCCGCCCCCACCACGCCGCCGATGCCCGCCGCTCCGCTCAACAGGCCGAAGCCACGCGGCCCGACTTCCCAAATCTCCTCGGCGAACACGACCAGAAGCGTCTGGAACGGCATGACCAGGAACATCGGCACCAGACCGAAGAACAGGAGCACCAGGACCAGACGGTTTTCCCTCACGTAGCGGAACCCCTCCGCCATGTTCTGCAGCAGGGAGCTGTCCGCGCGGTCCGCCACCGGCGCCCGGCCCACCGCCATCATCCCGGCGAGGGCCAGGGCGTAGAGAACGACGTTGGTCAAGTAGGCCACGGACACGCCCGCTGCCCCAATCAGGGCCCCGGCCACCGCCGGGCCCACGACGCGCGTGACGTTCATCGCGGTCATCGTGAGCGCCATCGCGCCGGTCAGCCGCCGACGGCCGACCACGTTCGCGATGATCGCGTTGCGGGCCGGCATCACGAACGGGAAGACGGCGCCGACGAACGCGACCTGAACCAGGATGTGCCAGAACTCCAGCCGGCCGCTCAGGAGCAGGGACAGAACGACGAGTTCGGCCACGACAACGGTGGTCTGACCGGCCACGACCAGCGACCGTCGCTCGAAACGGTCCGCGACCACGCCTCCCACCGGCCCCAGGCTGAGCATGGCCAGGGCCACCATCAGGGTCACCAACCCGAGCGCCAGCTCGCGGCCGGTGATCGAGAACACCAACCACGCCCGCACGACCAACTGGCCCTGCATGGCGAGGAAGAACGTCGTGTTCGAGATGTAGAGCCAGCGGAACTGCCGTTCCCTGAAGAGGCCCGCCAGGCCGCCGCGGCCTGGCGGCGGCTTCTGTGCCCGTGGGAACTGTTGGACGGTCATCGGCTCGGCAGGACTATCACGGAGAGGTCGATCATGCCGGGGCTGCGCGCTTGCCGCCGCCAAACCTGTCGCAAGCTCCGGGTTTGGCCCCAGCCCCCACCTCTCCAGCAGCGTGCCCCGCGGAACTCGCTCCGCTGCGTTCCGCGGCGCGCGTTGCTAGACTCCGGCGTCCTCGCGCTGAGACCGGCCGTCTCACCCGGTTATGCCGACGTAGCTCAGTGGCAGAGCAGCTGATTCGTAATCAGCAGGTCAGCGGTTCAAATCCGCTCGTCGGCTCCAGTTCGACTCGACAGGCCGCGTGGTAGCTTCTCGGAAGCTCTCCCCCCAACGAGGAGGTCCCGATGAGGCTGCACCGGTTTCTCGTCCTCGCCGCAGTCGCTCTTCTCACGCTCGCGTTCGTTGCCTGCTCGCCGCAGGCCGAAGCGACGGACGCCGATGTCGTCGCCGAAGCGCCGTCGGAGGACGCGAGCTTTCCGCTGAGCGCGAAGGGCACGTGGACCATGGAACGGTTGCTGGCGCTCGATCACGAGAGCACGGTTGCTCTATGGAAGGCCCTCCCCGCCGCCGACATGGCTGAGCTCGACGGCCACTACCAGGGAATCGTCCCGAACGCCGGCGACGCCGAGCGCCAGGCGCGCACCTCCGGCTTCATGTACGACGAGGGCTCGGTCCGCGGCTACTGGCTAGGCAAGGCCTACCGCCCGCTGACCGAGACGGAGGGCGAGGGCTACAACCGCTGGCGCTTCGCCGACCGCACGATCGTCCGCAACGGGCGGTTCGCGACCCGCATGGGCCCGTCGCTCATCGACGGCCAGCCGTCCTACATCATGGACTACGGAGCGTTCAACGACACGACGCTCGTCGACGAGATCCGCAAGCTGGACGAGGGCGTCTACCTCGGTGTCGGCACGACCGCGACCGAGGACGGCGGCCGCAGCGCGCCCGGCCACTTCGCGTTGGTGGGCCCAACCGACGAGTGGATCGGCGCCGAGGAGTGAGTCAGCGCTTCGCGATCTGCCTCGCAACCTTCACCGTGTTGGCGTGCGGCCAGACGGAAGAACCGAACGGCGACGCGGCGCCTCCGACTCGAGTTCCCCAATACGTCACCCAGGAGTGGAGCCCACCGAGCGCGCCGGCTACGCCGGGCGATCTCGCGCCGCGAGATCCGTGCGCGGACCACGACCCGCTGCGTCAGGCGTTCTTCGGCGACCTGCACACCCACACCGCGTTCTCCCTGGACGCCCTCGGCCGAGGAGGCTTCCAGACCCCTGACGACGCCTACCGCTTCGCCCGCGGCGAGGCGCTCGGACTCGGTCCGCTCGACGACGCGGGACAACCGACCCGCGTCGCCCAGCTCGTTCGGCCCCTCGACTTCGCGGCCGTTGCCGACCACTCAGAGTGGCTGGGCGAAGTCTCCCTCTGCACCGACTCGTCCTCACCCCTCTACGACGAGCCGGCCTGCCGCGGCATGCGGCCGGGAAGCACCGCCGAGGAGCGCGCCGCCTGGTTCGACCACCGGATCACAGGCCGCGTACCTGACCTGTGCGGCGAGGACACGAGGCGGTGCCGCGCAGGCCTGCTCACGGCCTGGGGCCTGACCCAGGACGCAGCCGAACAGCACTACGATCGGTCGAGCGACTGCTCCTTCACGACGTTCCACGGCTGGGAGTACACCCGCAGTCCGGGCGCCTCCAAGGTCCACCGCAACGTCATCCTGCGCAACGAGATCGCGCCGGAGCTGCCGATCTCCTGGATGGACGCCGACCGGCCGCTGGACCTCTGGACCCGGCTCAAGAGCCGCTGCAACGACACCGGCACCGGCTGCCAGGCGCTGACCATCCCACACAATTCGAACATCTCGAACGGGCAGATGTTCACCCTCGACTGGGGCGACGCTCCCATCGACGAGCAACGGGCGCGAGCGACCCTCCAGGCCGAAATGGACGCCCTGGTCGAGATCATGCAGGCGAAGGGCGACTCCGAGTGCCGGCGCGGCATGTGGGGTGTCGTTGGCGGCGAGGACGAGTTCTGCGACTTCGAGAAGGTCCGCTATATCGACGGGGAGCGGCCGCCCGACTGCGAGGACGGCACGGGTGTCGGCGGACTGCGCGGCCAGGGCTGTCAGTCGCGCCTCGACTTCGTCCGCTACGCGCTGATCGAGGGGATGGCCCAGGAAGAGCGCCTTGGCGTCAACCCGATGCAGTTCGGGATCACCGCCTCGACCGACGGCCACAACGGCCTCCCGGGCGACACGGACGAGTACGACTACCAGGGCCAGAACGCGAACGTCGACTCCGACCTCGAGAAGCGGCTCACGACGCCCGCCTACGCGCCCCACCGACTCCGCAACCCCGGCGGCCTGATCGGCGTCTGGGCCGAAGAGAATTCCAGAGACTCCCTGTTCGACGCGATGCTGCGCAAGGAAACCTTCGGCACCAGCGGCGTGCGGATCAAGGCGCGGCTGTTCGGCGGCTGGGACCTTCCCGACCTCTGCTCAAGCCAGGACATGATCGCCGAGGCCTACGAAACGGCGGTGCCGATGGGCAACGTGCTCCCTGACAGCGACGGATCAGGGGCGCCGACCCTGTTCGTCTCGGCGATCGCCGACTTCGGGACCGCCGAACACCCGGGAACGCCCCTGCAGCGGATCCAGATCATCAAGGGCTGGGTCGGCGACGACGGCCTGTTTCACGAGCGCGTCTTCGACGTCGCCGGCGACCCGGACAGCGGAGCCGACGTGTCCAGATCGACCTGCGAACGAAGCGGAGACGGCGCCGCCTCCCTGTGCGCGACCTGGACCGATGCAGAGTTCGATCCGTCTCGCTCGGCCGTCTACTACGCCCGGGTACTCGAGAACCCGAGCTGTCGCTGGAACGCGCTCCAGTGCGCGGCCCTTCCCGAAACCGAGCGGCCCGCCGCCTGCGCCGATCCCGACCTGCCCTGGCAGATCCAGGAACGGGCCTGGACGTCGCCGATCTGGTACCGGGCGAGCGGCGAGTAGCGGCGCCATTGGCCCCGGCAGTTGATCGGAAGCGCTCAGCCCAGCCCACGCCTCGCCCGGCGCTCACGCGTTTCCAATCGCTTTGCGGCCAGCACATGCTCGCGGAGCATCCGTTGCTGACTCGCCGTGAGCCGCTGCCAGGCCGCCTGCGCGCTGGCAGACTCGCCGA
This sequence comes from Acidobacteriota bacterium, assembly GCA_028877275.1. Taxonomy (GTDB): domain Bacteria; phylum Acidobacteriota; class Thermoanaerobaculia; order Multivoradales; family Multivoraceae; genus Multivorans. The sequence goes on along the minus strand of JAPPFP010000006.1, from coordinate 638,133 downwards.
TCAGGCGCGCAAGCTCCGCCGGCAGCGCACTGGACGCCACACGCAAAGTCAGCTCGACCTCGTCTCCCGTCGAGACCCCGGCGTCCCGGCACCACTTGCCGGGCAGGTCCAGGAACCACCGGTCCGCGTCCCACCGCTTCAGGCTGCGGCGGCCGAAATCGAAGCCGCCGGCAGTTCCTTCGACGACCGTGGTGCCCCCGAGCTTCCACGGCGCCACGGCCGACTCGGGTACGACCACGTACCGAGGCAGGTCAGGTTGGTGTCGTTCCACCCGGGACCGGAGCGTGATCGTCGGAGCCACATCGTCACCGCGGGACGCCATCCGCAAACCTCACCGAGACCGTACCCCAGGCTCGCCATCGTTGACACACCGACCTCAGACGCTTAGGTTGCCCGGCGAACCTCCGAGGAACTTCAAGATGAGCGAAACGACCGCAACGTCACGGTGGGCAGCGTGCGCCCTCCTTCCCCTTGTCCTGCTGGCGGCCGCCTGTGGCGACAGCGGCGGGGACGCCGACGTGGCCCTCACCGCCGGCAACGTCGACGATGAGCGGATCATGCGCGCCGCCGAGGACGAGCCCGGGAGCTGGCTGACCTACGGCCAGACCTACAAGGAGCAGCGCTTCTCGACGCTCGACCAGATCACCCGCGAGAACGTCGGGGACCTGAAGCTCGCCTGGTCCAAGCCGATCGGCGGTCCATCCGAGCGGATGCAGGGCACACCGCTGGTCGTCGACGGGGTGATGTACGCGACGAACGGATGGGGCGTGATCTACGCGCTCGACCCCGCCACCGGCGAGGAGATCTGGACCCACGACCCGCAGACGGACCGCACCTACGTGAAGTACTCCTGCTGCGGCGGCGTGGCGAACCGCGGCGTCGCGGTCTACAGGGGCAAGGTCTACGTCGCCCTGTTCGACGGGCGGCTCGTAGCGGTCGACGCGGCAACCGGCGAAGAGGTCTGGGACGTCGATACCTGGCATCCCTCGGCGCTCGGCCGCTTCAACATCACGGGCGCTCCCCGCGCCGCGGCGGGCAAGGTGTTCATCGGCCAGGGCAGCTCGGAGAGCGGCAAGCGGCGCGGCTACGTCTCCGCCTACGACGCCGAGACCGGCGAACTGGCCTGGCGCTTCTACCTGGTGCCGGGTGACCCGTCCAAGCCGTTCGAACACCCCGAGATGGAGATGGCGGCGAAGACCTGGGGCGGCGAGTGGTGGAAGATGGGTGGCGGCGGCACCGCCTGGAACTCCCTCGTCTACGACGAGGAGCTGAACCTGCTCTACATCGGCGTCGGCAATGGCGCGCCCTGGTCGCGCCAGGTCCGGTCACCCGGAGGCGGCGACGACCTGTTCCTGACCGCGATCGTGGCCGTCGACGCGGACACCGCCGAGATGAAGTGGTACTACCAGACGGTTCCCGGCGACAACTGGGACTACAGCTCGGCGATGGATATCGCACTCGGTGAGATGACCGTCGACGGCGTCGAACGAAAGGTGCTGCTCCAGGCGCCCAAGAACGGCTTTTTCTACGTGATCGACCGCGAAACCGGCGAACTGCTGCGCGCGCACCCCTACACCGACAGGATCGACTGGGCAACCCACGTCGACATGGAGACCGGGCGGCCGATCGAGAACCCGCAGGTCGTGTTCGAGGAGAAGCCCCAGTGGATCACGCCCGCGAACGCCGGCGCCCACAACTGGGAGCCCATGTCCTGGGACGAGGAGCGGGGCGTCATGTACTTCTACTACCACGACTACGCGAACTTCTACGCCCTGCCCGAGGAGTTCGTCGAGAAGGGGACCTACACGATCCGACCGTGGGGCCTGAGCCTCGGCGTCGCCAGCGGCGCCTACCGCACAGAACTCGAGCGGGACGCCGGCCCGCGGCCCGAGGACAGGGGCTTCCTCGTCGCCTTCGACCCGCTTTCCGGCGAGAAGGTCTGGGAGAACCGGCTGCCCTCGGCCTTCAACGGCGGCGTTCTGGCGACGACTACCGGCGTGCTCTTCCACTGCGGCGGCGGAGGCGACTTCAACGCCTACGACAAGGACACGGGCGAGAAGATCTGGGAGTTCGACGCCTACGGCCAGTTCTCCTCGTCGATCATCAGCTACATGGAGGGCGGCACGCAGTACGTCGCCACGATGGTCGGTGGCGGCAGGGGCTACGACCGGCCCGGCGAACTGCTCGTCTTCTCGCTGAACGGCGAAGCCACTCTCGCCGAGCCGCCGGAACGCGACTTCTCCATCCCCGAGCAGCCGCCGCTCGTCGCGGACTCTGAGACGCTCGACCGCGGCAACACGCTCTACCACGAGCACTGCGCCCTCTGCCACCGCGGCCTTGGTCAGACCTCGATCGTCGCCGCCGCCTCGCCCGACCTGCGCTTCATGTCCCCCGCGATCCACGACGACTTCATGGCCATCGTCCAGGACGGACTGCTGCCGCTCGGCATGCCCGGCTACGCCGAACTCTTCGACGAGGAGGCGACGACCGCGATCCACCAATTCGTCATTTCGAAGGCGCTGGAGTTGAAGGGCGAGCGTTAGCTCTTGAAGCTCCTCCTGGACTGCGATCCCGGACTCGACGACGCAGTCGCGATCCTCGTTGCGGCACACCACGCCGACCTCGTCGGCATCACGACCGTCGCCGGCAACGTCGGGATCAACCGCACCACGCGTAACGCGCTCGTCGTCGCGCAACTCGCCGGTCTCGAGGTGCCTGTCCACCGGGGCGCCGGGAAACCGCTCGTCGGGGAGCCCGTGGACGGCAGCCGGATTCACGGCGAGACCGGTCTGGGCAACGCGGTTCTACCCGGCCTGGACCGGTCCGAGGCTTCGGACGACGCGGTCGCCTACCTCTGCGACACGGCCCGCTCCGTCGACGACCTGCACCTCCTGGCCATCGGTCCGCTGACCAACGTCGCGCTGGCGCTCAAGCGGGATCCCGATCTCCGCCGCCATCTCGCCGGCCTGACGATCATGGGCGGCAGCGCGAGCGCCGGCAACATCACGTCCGTCGCCGAGTTCAACATCTGGGCCGACCCGGAGGCGGCGGCGATCGTCTTCGACAAGGCCGCCCCGGTCGCGATGGTCGGTCTCGACGTGACGAACAAGGTGGCTTTCGGCGCCGAAGAGACCGCTCGGATGCGCGCCGCCGGCACGCCTGCTGGCACCCTGGCAGCCGACGTCACCGACTTCCTGCGCGACCGCTTCCGCCAGTACGTCGGGCAGTCCGTCGTTCCGCTACACGACGCGACCGCCGTCATCGCGGTGACGCATCCCCACTTGTTCGAGCAATCGCGTCATCCCGTCACCGTCGAGGTGCGCGGCGAGGTCACGCGCGGCATGACCGTGGCCGACCTTCGGCCCGCAGAGCTGATCGAGACGATCGGCCCGCCAGGTGTCCCAGCCAGCGACATCGTCTGGGACACCGACGTCGACGCGGTCAGGGAGCTGATCGAGGAGGCTGTTCTCGCCTACTAGCCGTCTGGCAGCCGGTCGGCCCGCTGGTCCATGTCGTTCTGGTGCAGCACCAGATGGTCGACGGCACCGTCGTCGCCTCGCCCGAACGTGATCTGCGCGTCCACGACCCGATAGAAGTACTTCGTCCCGGATTCGGGAAACACCTCGAAGCTCGGCTGCCCGGTGAGCTGGACGAAGAGCCGGTCACCGTCCCGGGTAACCGTGAAGACGACGTTCTCGGCGAGCTGATAGCGGCCGGCGTAGTCGTCGTAGACCGCCGGATCGACTTCGACCGCGGTCCGCAGCGCCGGAGGCACGACGAGCCGGTAACGCGAATCGAGCAGGTGAAAGCCCAGATCGTCGACGCTGTCGCCGGAGTTCGACAGCACCACGACCCCGGTCCCTGCGTCGAGGTCGAAACCGAGGAAAGAGCGGTAGCCGCCGGTGCCGCCGTTGTGCCAGTGGAGGTTACGCCCGTGGCCGCCGCGGATGACCCACCCGAGTCCGATGCGCATGCCGGGCGCCGGAAAGTCACGGCGCGCCTGATGGGTCTCCGTCATCTCTTCCTGCAACGGCGACTCGCCCCGACCGAGATTCGTCTCGACGAAGGTCAACATGTCGTTCACCGTAGAGCGCAGCGCGCCCGCGCCCGCGAGAGTCGGAAGATCCCAGTTCGCGACCGGCCTGAGCTGCACGCTGTGGCCAATGGCCAGCCGTTCCCGTTGCGACGGTGACATGGTGATCGAAGTGTCCGACATCCCGAGAGGCTCGAGAAGCCGCTCGGACACCAGGCTCTCGTAATCCGTCTCCTGGCTCAGCGCCAGCGCGTGTCCGAGGAGACCGGTGCCGAGATTCGAGTACTCGACCGTCTCGCCGATGTCGCGCCCCAGCTCGTGAGACGCGAGGAACTCGTAGAGCTGAGCGACCGTGTAGTCGGCATACGGGTTCCCCGCATCGGCCGGCCGGAAGTTGTTCGGCATGCGCGGCAGTCCCGAACTGTGCGTCGTCAGGTGAAGCAACGTGATCTCCGCGCCGTTCCGCGTCGGCACGGTGACGTCCGGCCCCAGCAACCGATGAACCGGTGTCTCGAACTCGAGGGCGCCCTCATCCGCAAGGTCGGCCAGCAGGATCGCGGTGAAGACCTTGGTGATCGAGCCGATCTCGTAGACGGTGTCGCCATCCACTTCGGTCGGGCTGTCTGTCGCAAGCTGGCCGTGGGCGACCACCCGCCGGCCTCCTGGTTCGACAACGCCGACCACAATGCCCACGCTCCGCTTCTGCTCGTCGATCCGGTTCACCAGGATCTGGCGAATGGTCTCGTCGTCCGGGACCGCACCGACATCCTGGACCGCGAAGCAGACCGCGGACACCGTCAGGAGTCCGAAGAAGAAGGTGTTGAGTTGTCTGGTCATGCGGGAATCTCCCTTTCTTGGTGTCGCGGACTGGAACTCGCCGGCCCGGCCAACCTGCTATACGCACCCTACCGAGCTTTGATCCGTATCATCCAGCCATGTGCGGCCGCTACACGCTCCGCTCGAAGGCTCGGTCCGTAGCCGCCCACTTCGAGCTGGACGAGCTGCCGGACCTGGAACCCAGATACAACATCGCGCCGACCCAGGACGTGGCCGTCATCGGCCTGGACCAGGAAGGCCGCCGCGCGCTCGGCACGATGCGATGGGGGTTCCCGAGAAAGCGCGGCGGGCCCCAGATCAACCTCCGCAACGACACCGCGGTCGAGGCGCCAAGGTTCCGGACTCTCCTGAGCCGCAGGCGCTGCCTCGTCGTCGCCGACGGCTGGTACGAATGGCAGGTGCAGCCCGACGGCTCGCGGCTTCCCCACTACCTCCAGCTCCCCGGCGGTGGCCCCTTCGGCTTCGCCGGCGTCTGGAACCACACTCCCGACGGCCTGGCCTGCACGATCATGACCTGCACCGCCAGCACCCCGATCGCACCGATCCACGACCGGATGCCGGTCATCGCCCAACCGCCGTACGAGCAGTGGCTCGACGGTCCGCTACAGGACCCCGACACCCTGGGAGAGCAACTCGAGACCTACACCGGCGAACTCGAGTTCTTTCCCGTCTCGACGCGGGTCGGGAACTACCGCAACGACGACTCGTCCCTGATCGAGCCGGTCTGACTCAGACCAAACGACCTCCACACGAAGTACATCGCAGGAAACACGAACGTCACCCCGAGGAACACCGTCACCAGCCCGCCGACCATCGGCGCGGCGATCCGCTTCATCACGTCGGCGCCGGTGCCGGTCGACCACAGGATGGGCACCAGGGCGACGAAGGTCGTCAGCACGGTCATCGTGATCGGTCGCACCCGCCGGACGGCGGCCTCGGTCACGGCTTCCCGAAGGTCGCGCAGGGTGTTCATCGTCCCCGCGCTCCTCCGTTCGCCGTAGACGAGGTCGAGATAGAGCAGCATCACGGACCCGGTCTCGGCGGCGAGACCCGCGAGTGCGATCATCCCGACCCACACGGCGACGGACCAGTTGTAGTTGAGCTGATCGAGCAGCCAGACCGAGCCGACGAGCGAGAACGGCACAGCCGAGACGATGAACGCGGTCTTGATCACCGAGCGCGTGCTCAGGTACAGGAGCGCGAAGGTCAGAACGAGGGTGAGCGGCACGATGAGCAGGAACCGGTCGCGAGCCCGCTCCATGTACTCGTACTGCCCCGACCAGAGGAGCGTGTAGCCCGGAGGCAGCGCCACCTTGTCCGCGACCTCCTCGCGAGCGCGCCCGATCCAGCCGCCGATGTCGCTGCTTTCCAGGTCGACGTAGACCCAGGCGTTCGGCCTGGCGCCCTCCGACTTGATGCCCGGCGGTCCGTCCCGGAACTCGATCGCCGCCACCTGACCGAGCGGCACCTGCGCTCCGCCCGGCGCGGTCACCAGGATCTGCTCCAGGGCCTCCGGATCGTCCCGCAGTTCCCGCGGATAACGGAGGTTGATCGGATAGCGCTCCAGGCCCTCGACGGTCCAGGAGACGTTCATGCCCCCGACCGCCGACTGGATCGTGTCCTGGATGTCGGCGATCCGCAGACCGAAACGCGCGGCCGCCTCCCGATCGATGTCGAAATCGAGATAGGCGCCGCCCATCACCCGTTCGGCGTAGGCCGTGAGCGTGCCCGGAAGCGGTTTCACGACCGCCTCGACCTGCTCCGCCAGCCGTTCCAGCGTCGCCAGGTCCGGGCCACCGAGCTTGATTCCGACCGGCGTCTTGATCCCGGTGGACAGCATGTCGATCCGGGTCTTGATCGGCATCGTCCAGGAGTTCGTGACGCCGGGGAACTGGAGCGCCCGGTCGAGCTCGGCGATCAGGTCGTCGGGAGTCAGGCCGGGACGCCACTCGTCCTGGTCCTTCAGCACGATCGTCGTCTCCAGCATCGACAGCGGCGCCGGGTCGGTCGCCGTCTCCGCCCGGCCCACCTTGCCGAACACGGTCTCCACCTCCGGGAAGCTGCGGATGATCCGGTCCGTCTGCTGAACGATCTCCCTGGCCTTCGTGATCGACACGCCGGGCAGGGTCGTCGGCATGTAGAGCAGGTCGCCCTCCCACAGCGGCGGCATGAACTCGGAGCCGATCCGCTTGAGCGGGACGAGGCTCGAACCCAGCACCGCGAGCATGAGGACGATGACGAGCCAGCGCAGACGCACGGCGCCCGCGACCAGCGGCCGGTAGACGAAGCGCAGGAGCCGGGGCAGCGGATTGCGATGCTCGTGGACGATCCGGCCGCGGACGAGCCAGAACATGAGCACCGGCACCACGGTCACCGCAACCACCGAGGCCATCGCCATCGAGTACGTCTTGGTCAGAGCGAGCGGTTTGAACAGCCGGCCTTCCTGAGCCTCGAGCGTGAAGACGGGCAGGAACGAGACCGTGATGACCAGCAGCGAGAAGAACAGAGTCGGCCCGACCTCCTGAGCCGCGCGCAGAACGAGGTCGAAGCGGGACTGCTTGCCGCCCGCCTCGGCGTCCTCCTCGACGTGGCGGTGCACGTTCTCGACCATGACGATCGCGGCATCGACCAGCACGCCGATCGAGATCGCGATGCCGCCCAGCGACATGATGTTCGAGCCCAGTCCCTGGGCTCGCATGACGACGAATGCCAGCAATACCGAGACCGGAATCGCCAGGATCGCCACGAGCGCCGAGCGGAAGTGGAACAGGAAGACCAGGCAGATGACGGCCACGACGATCGACTCCACGATCAGCGTGTCCGTCAGCGTCGCGATGGACCGCTCGATCAGGCCGCTGCGGTCGTAGGCGACCGAGATCTCCACGTCCTCCGGCATGCCGCCGCCGAGTTCGTCGAGGCGCTCCTTCACCCGCTCGATCGTCGCCCGCGTGTCGGCGCCCGAGCGCACGACGACGATGCCGCCCACCGTCTCGCCCTCGCCGTTCCAGTCGGCCAGGCCCCGGCGGATCTCCGGTCCGATCGTCACGTTCGCGACGTCCCGGAGCAGGACCGGCACCCCGCCCGGAGCGGATGCGAGGACGATCGTCTCCAGGTCCCGCAGCTCCTGGACGTAGCCTCGCCCGCGGACCATGTACTCCCGCTCCGCCATCTCGATCAGCCGGCCGCCCACGTCGGCGTTCGATTCCTCGATCGCCTGCCGGACGACGGGAAGCGAGAGGCCGTAGGCGCGCAGGCGGACCGGGTCCACCTCGACCTGGTACTGGCGCACGAAGCCGCCGATCGAGGCGACCTCCGAGACCCCTTCGACGGTCAGCAGGCCGTACTTCAGGTACCAGTCCTGGAGCGATCGAAGCTCCGCCAGGGACCGGGAATCCGAGTTCAGCACGTACATGAAGGCCCAGCCGACGCCGGTCGCGTCCGGTCCGAGCTGCGGCGATGTGCCCGGCGGCAGCCTGCCCTCGAGTCCCGCCACGGACTCGAGCACCCGGGAACGCGCCCAGTAGAGATCCGTGCCGTCCTCGAAGATGACGTAGACGAAGGAGAAGCCGAAGAAGGAGTAGCCGCGGACCACCTTCGCGTAGGGCACCGAGAGCATCGTCGAGGTGATCGGGTAGGTCACCTGGTCCTCGACCACCTGCGGCGCCTGCCCCGGAAACTCGGTGAACAGGATGACCTGCACGTCCGAGAGGTCCGGAATCGCGTCGATGCGGGTCGTCCGCACCGACCAGACCCCGGCCGCCACCGCCACGATCAGCCCCCCGGCAACCAGCAACTGGTTGCGGAGGGACCATTCGATGATCCGGTTCAGCATCGGATCACCGGCCGTGGTTGCCGTGGCCGTCGTGCGGATCGACGGCCTCAGGCTCGGCCGCGGCATGACCCTCGTGGTCCATGTCGTGATCCATCCCGTCCATGTCGTGGCCCTCGTGGCTCATCTCGTGGCCCTCGTGCCCCTGGGCCGCGCCCTCCGGCGCCGATGCCGCGTCGATCATCTGCTGGACCGCCGCCCGCAGTCTGGACTCCGAGTCGAGCAGGAACTGGGACGACGTGACGACGTCCTCCCCCGCAGCCAGGCCCGAGCGGACTTCGGCCAGGCCGCCCGCCGTCTGGCCCAGCTCCACCTCGCGGGGCTCGAAACGGCCGCCGCCCTGGGCCACGATGACCACGCTCCGCCGACCCGTCCGCAAGACGGACTCGGTAGGAATGGTCAGGGCTCCCGGAACGAGGACCGGATCGAAGACGACCGTGGCGAACATCCCCTTGCGCAGCCGACCGTCCGGATTCGGCACCGCGATCTTCACCGTCAGCGTGCGGGTGCGCTCCGACAGCTCCGGCTCGATGAACTCGACCGTCCCACGGATCGTCTCGCCCGGGAAGTAGGTGAACGTCACCTCCGCTTCGGTGCCCGGACGGATCCAGACCACTTGGTCCTCGAACACCTCGACCGAAAGCCACAGCGAGGTGATGTCGGCGATGTGGTACGCCTCCATTCCGGGCGTCACCGCCATTCCCTCGAGACCCGGCATCCGCCTCATGACCAGGCCGCCGGCCGGCGCGGTAACCGTCAGGGTGCGGAAGATCTCGCCCGTTTCCTCGAGACGCGCGATCTGGGCCGGAGAGATGTCCCAGAACGCGAGCCGGGCCCGCGCCGCGTCGACCAGGGCCTCGGCCCGCAGCCGGGCGCTGTCCGGCGCGTCCCGGAACCGGGCCGCGTAGCGGATCGCCGAGAGGAGCTCCTGCTCGGTCTGGACCAGTTCGGGGGAGTAGACCTCGAACAGGCCCGCGCCCTCGGCCACCGGCTCGCCGACGTGATTCACATGGACCTTCTCCACCCAACCGTCGTACTTCGTGGTCACGGTGACCATCCGTTCCTGGTCGTACTCCAGGTAGCCGACGGTCCGGATCTCGTGGCGCAGGTCGCGCCGGGTGGCCGTTTCCGTGCGGACGTTCATGTTCTGGACCACCGCCGGGTCGATCGAGACCGTCGTGCCGGCGCCGAACGCCCGCTCCGCCTCGTCGGCGTAGACCGGCACGTAGTCCATCCCCATCTCGTCCTTGGCCGGCACGGGCGAGGTGATCGTCGGGTCCATCGGATTCCTGTAAAAGAGGACCTGCCGTTCGCCGGCCGCGGAGGCAGCCTCCCCGGCCCCGGCCGCCGTGGTCATCGGGCCTGCGTGGTAGCCGACGGTGCGTTGCAGCCAGGAGTCCGCCGGATGCAGCTCCAGGGGATCGAAGAACAGGAGGAAGAAGGCGACGAAGCTCCCGACGACCCAGGCCACGCCGCGCAGCCAGGTCCCAAGCGGTCCGCCGAATCCGTTCGCGTTGTCCGTCATCTCTTTGTCCCTCCCCTCTTCGTGGCCGCAAGCGGTCTGCCGATCGCTCCTTCCAGTTCCGCAAGGCCGATCAGGTAGTCGGCCCTTGCCCGATCCGTCGCCGTCTGCGCCTCGAACAGGACGTGCTCGGCGTCGAACAGGTCGAGTGTGTTGAGCGAGCCGGCGATGTACCCCGCCTCCGCCGACTCCAGCGCCTCCTCCGCCTGCACGACGAGCAGGTCCTCCAGCAGCCGTAGCCGCCTCCAGGCCAGCGGCAGCCGCTGGGTCAGGTCGCCCACCTCCGACTCGACGACCAGTTCCGCGGCGCGCCGCTCATCGACCGCCTGGGAGCGCAGGTCGAGCGCCTCCTGCACCGCCGCCGCGCGGCTGCGCCGGCGCAGTGGCAGCGTGACGCCGCCGCGTACGCCGAACACGTCGTTCCCGTTGCCGGCCGGGGCCAGCAGGCGGCCGGCCTCGTCGTCGCGCGGGGTCACCAGCGTGTAGGTGACGCCGACGTTGAAATCGGGCCTGGAGGCCATCCGGGCCAGATCCTCCAGCGTTTCGGCCCGGGCGAGCCCGGCCTCCGCCGCGCGCAACTCGGGGCGCGACGATCGAGCCAGGGCCCCGAGGCTCCCGACCTCCAGCGCGGCTTCTTCGACTGCCGCGGGGAGGGAACCTCTCACGACCGCTGCTGTCGCAGGCCGGTCCCGCAGCGAGTTGAGCCGCGCGCGCAGGGCGGCTTCGGCGAGATCCAGGTCGACGAGCGCCCGCTCGGCGCGCGTGATCTCCGCCTGCAGCTTCAGCACGGCCTGAGTCGATCCCACGCCGGTCGCGTACCGTGCCTGGGCGACCTCCTCGTGCTGGATGAGATGCTCGAGGAAGGTCTCCGCGGTCTCCCTCGAACGATCGAGGAAGGCCAGTTCGTAGTAGAGCCGCCGGGCCTCCGTGACCAGCCGGAGCCGATCCGCCTGCACGCTGTACTCCAGGGCATCGGCTCCGTGAACCGCCGCTTCCTCCCGCAGGTCGAGCTTGGGCAGCCACGGCAACGGCTGGCTGTAGCCGAGCATGAGCCGCTGCGGCCCGACCCGGGTTTCCGGCGGAGCGAGAAAAGCGGTCGCCTCCGCCATCGGATCGGGCAGTGACGCCGCCTGCGGCGCTTTCTGCGCGGCGGCCCGTGCGCGGGCGAAACCGGCCCGCAGTCCCGGATTCCGCTCCAGCACCTCCTCGACGAGCGCGCGCAACGCTTCGTCCGCGATCCCCTGGGTGACCCGGTCCGCCGGCGCCCGAACCGGGGCCGCCTGGCCGGTCTCGGCCATCGATGTTCCTGCCCAGCCGACCGTCAGCAGGACGGCGGCAAGCAGGCAAGGCGTGTGTCGAACCATCTGACTCCTCCGCGGAAACGTGTTCTCCGCGGCCGCCCGCTTCGGGGGCAACCGCTCCGACTCGCTTCAGCGGAGGATCAGAGCAACAGGGCCGAGTACAGCCTGTAGCGCGGGACAGCGGGCGGCAGGTCTCCGTCGCAGGCGAGCACCGCGGCTTCGAGGCCACAGCGTTCGGGTGCGTCCAGCCCTGGCCCGGCCAGGGCGGGCGGGTCGATGTCGCCGGCGGAGCCAGGGAGAATCCCGGCCGTGGCGGGATCGACGGACTCTGCGGCGCAGCAGCCCGTCATCACCATCTTCTCGTGGCCGCAGGACGCCGCCTCGTGGGTCGTCTGCATGGCACAGGGGTCCTCGGACGCGGCGAGGGAGGCGCAGATTCCGGCCGCCGGCGCCGCCAGAACGGCAAGCGCCAGGAACGAACCCGCAAGCCTGAAGGTAGTGCGCATCGCCACTATTGTACGCCTTTCCTCGGATCGGCCTGAGATACTCCGGCCACTTCAAGCAACGCGCATCACCCCGTCCCCGATTCCGGAGGTCCCGATGATCCCGTCTCACGCCCTGATCCCCGGCGCCTTGACGCGCCGCAGCTTTCTGCAGTCCACGAGTGTCCTGGCCGGTGCGCTGGCGCTGCCCGGCCTGGCCCGCGGCGCCGAGGTGCGGGCGGCGCCCGGCATGCCAGCGCCCCGCTTCGTGCAGACGAACGGCATCCGCATGGCGGTCTACGAACAGGGCTCCGGCATCCCCGTCGTGCTCTGCCACGGCTTCCCCGAACTCGCCTTCTCCTGGCGGTTCCAGCTCCCCGCCCTGGCCGAGGCGGGATTCCACGCCATCGCCCCCGATCAACGCGGCTACGGCCTGACCGACCGCCCGGAGGAGGTGGCGGAGTACAGCCTGAGGCACCTCTGCGACGACATGGCCGGAATGCTCGACGCGCTCGAGATCGACAGAGCCGTCTTCGTCGGCCACGACTGGGGCGGCGGCGTGGTCTGGATGATGGCGCGGCTCCACCCGGACCGCTGCCTCGGCATCGTCGGCGTGAACACGCCGGGCGGACGGCCTCCCGGCATGCCCCGCCGGCAGCCGACCGAGGAGCCCCTGATCGTCCGGTCCGAGAACTACTACACGGTCCAGTTCCAGGAGCCCGGCCGGGCCGAGAAGGCTCTCTCCGCCGACGTGCGCAAGTCCTTCGAGATGCTGCTGCGGCGCGGCTACATCTGGGACGTCGAGGCGTTCAAGGCGATGCCGGCGGACTCACCCGAACGGCAGATGGACCTGCTCCGGATGCTGGACCGGGAGGACTACCCGGGCGAGGTGTTCCTGTCAGAGGAGGCCCTGGACTACTTCACCGAGACCTTCGAGATCACCGGCTTCACCGGCGGCCTCAACTGGTACCGCATGGCCGGTCGCCCGTTCCCGGGCATCGAGAACGCGAAGTGGGAGATCGACGTGCCGTGCCTCTACATCGGCGCCGAGAACGACGTCATCCTGCGCCCCTCTTCAGCCGACGGCATGGAGGACTTCATCGACGACTTCGAGAAGTACACCGTCGCCGACTGCGGTCACTGGACGCAGCAGGAGAAGCCGGCCGAGACGAACCAGGTGCTGATCGACTGGCTACGACGGAAGATCGCAAAGACCGCGTAGCTACACACTGGGTGCGCCGACGTCCCCGTCGGCATCCAACGAGCCGCGGAGCGGCGAGGAAGGTGGTGACCCGAGCCGCCTCCTACTCGCCGACACGTTCCCACGTCAAAGCGTCCTGGACCGAGCCACCGTCGACTTCCCGCGCCGGCGGCTTCAGCGTCAGCGTGCCGTCTCCGAACTCGTAGCCCCGCCGGGCGTCCGAGCCGATGCAGCCGGGGAACCAGCAGCCGGGCCGCTGGTGGACGACGAATCCCTCGTCCGCGTGGATCGTGTACGGACCGAAGTAGCTGACGTATGTCCCCATCGCGGCGCCCGCCTCCTCCGCCGTCGGGCGGCCGTCGGCGAAGAGCTCCCGGCCCGGACGGACCAGGTGGACCGCCATGTGGCCGGAGGCCGTGTAGATGATGAAGCCGTCCTCGTAGGTCCGCTGCACCGGCAGCGCCGCACCCGAGTCGTCCGTGCGGTCGAGCCGGGAGAACTCCCAGAAGCCGATGAAGCGGCGATGCTCGTCCGTGAGTTCGGCGAGGTCGGGTAGCCGCCTCCAGGTCAGCCGTACGACGCCGCCGTCGGCGCCCGCCGGAGGCTGCAGCGTCAGGCTGTCCTCCCCGAATTCGTAGTGGCGCACGTAGTCCGAGCCGGCGCCGCTCGGGTTCATGCTCGCCCGCAGGTGGTGGGTGACGGTACCCGCCTCCGGGTCCACCGTGAAACCGCCGAAGTAGGACGTGTACGACCGGTAGGCCGCCAGGATCTCCTCGGGCGTCGCCTCTTCACCCGCGTAAGGCGCACGGTCGGCGCCCTGGATGACGACACCCATCGTTCCGGCCGGGTCGTACATGATGAAGCCGGTCGACGACTCGTTGCGCGAAAGCTCTTCGCCTTCGCCCGAGTAGCGGACGATCGACGCGAGCTCCCAGGCGCCGTGAAACGGCGCGCCCGGGTCGTCGGCCGCGGCCGGGGCCGGCGACTGGTCGGCGGGGGGACTGGCACAGCCACCAAGCAACAGGGCGACGCCGGCAAGGGCACAGTGAATCGAACGCATGGTCAGGATCCTCCCAAGTCAGTGGCATCGGCATCCGGGAACTGCCAGTTCGGCGGCGGCTCAAACCCTTCCATACCCGCGCCGAACGACCCCACCGGGTTCGGCGGTTGCAGAGCGCGGAACTCCCGGGCCTTTTCGAAGAGTCGCGCCCTCACGTCCGGATGGTCCGTGGCCAGATTCCGTTCCTCGAAGGGATCTTCCTCGATCCGGTACAGAAGCTGCTCGGACGCCGCCGCCGATCCCGGCCGGTCAAGCGGCGGGCCGATGACGACGAGCTTCCAGGCACCCGACATGACCGACACCTGCTCCCGCTCCGGGTTCTTCTGGCCGACGAAGGAGAACAGGTCGCGCGCCGGTCCGTCCGGGTCCGCGCCGGCGAGGACGTCGCGGACGTTTCGGCCGTCGAGCTTCTTGCCGCCGTGGTGGTCGATGCCCGCGATTCCCATCAGGGTCGGCAGGATGTCGATGTAGGCGACCGGCGCCTTCACCCGACCGCCGCCCGAGAAGCCGCCCGCCGGCCAGCGGGCCGCCGCCGCGACGCGCGTGCCGCCCTCGAAGACGGTGCTCTTCGTGCCCCGGTAGGGCCCGTTGTCAGCGGCGCCGAGGCCGCCGCCGTTGTCGCTGAAGAAGAGGACGAGGGTGTTCTCCGCGATGCCGCGATCGTCGATCGCCCGGAGAATCCGGCCCACGCCCTCGTCCAGCGCATGGACCATCGCCGCGTGGACGCGGCGGTCTTCGCGGCGCTGCTCCTCCGGCGCCAGAGGCCAACCGGCGGTGACTTCCTCCCAACTGCGCGGCGGCTCGACGGCGTCGAGGTGAGCGTACCGCGGCAGGTCCTCCTCCTTGGCCTGCAGCGGAGAGTGCGCCGCGTTGAACGGAACGTAGAGGAAGAACGGCGTCTCGTCGCTCGCGTGCCGGTCGATGAAGCCGACCGCGTGCCCGGCCACCAGGTCCGTGACGTAACCCTCTTCGTCGGCCGGCTCGTAGCCGTGAAACCAGTCCCGTTCGCCGAACCGCTCCTTCGTGAAGTAGTCGATCGACGTGTTGTGGCCGACGAACTCCGTGAAGCCGCGCCGCAGCGGGTGGTGCTCCCGGCGGACGTGGCCCAGATGCCATTTGCCGAAGGCGGCGCGGTGCTCGTAGCCCGCGGCGGCAAGCACCTCGGGAAGGGTGACTTCCTCCATGTCCAGCCCGAAGTCCTGCCAGGGTGCGATGACGTTCCGCATCAGCCCGTAGCGGATGGGATAGCGGCCCGTCATCAGACCCGCCCGGGTCGGCGAGCAGATGGGCGCCGTGTAGAAGCGCTCGATCAGCACTCCCTCGGCGGCGATCCGGTCGATGTTCGGAGTGGCGATCTCACCGCCGTGGAAGCTGACGTCATGCCGGCCCAGGTCGTCCGGGACGATCAGGACGATGTGGGGAAGCCGGGGCTCCGGCGGAGGCGCCGGCGCCCCACAGGCAGCCAGCAGGATCGCCGCGCCGGCCAGACCTGCGCGGAGCCGCCTGGAAGCCGGTCGTTGCCGGCTGTGGCTAGCCGCCAAGGCCCTCCACCATCGCCGCGCGCAGTCTCGCCATGGCCGCGGCCGCCTCTTCCGTCAGGTCGTCAGGGTCGAGGGGATTCTGTTCCCGCACATCGTTCTCGAAATCGAAGAAGCGGCCGTCGTCGTACAGCTTGTAGCGGCGGTCGTGGACGAAGGTCACTTCCGGGATGTTCAGGAAGCGCGGCCGAAAGTCGGTGAAGATCGAGTCGCGGGCGGAGTCCGTTTCGCCCCGCAGCACGGGCAGGAAACTGCGGCCGTCGATCACGCGGTCCGTGGGCAGCGACCCGCCGGCCGCCTCGACCATCGACGGCAGAAAGTCGCTGAGGTCGATCAGGGCGTCCGAAGTCCGGCCGCCGTCGACGCCGGCTGGCCAGGTGGCGATGAACGGAACGTGGCTGCCGTAGTCGATCGTCCCGCCCTTGCCGCCGGGGATCACCGTGCCGTCGAGCAGCGTGCTGGTGATCTGTCTGGGCGTGCCGTTGTCGGCGGTCAGCAGGATCAGCGTGTCGTCCAGAAGGCCCAGTTCCTCGAAACCGTCGAGCATGCGGCCGACCAGCTTGTCCGTGTAGGCCACCATGTCGGAGAAGTAGGCGGGGTCCTGCGCCTTGCGATCGACGTTCCAGTCGACGCTGTCAGGCGTCGGCTCGAAGGGAGCGTGGACCAGCGCCATCGAGTGGTAGGCAGCGAACGGGCGATCGGCGCCCTCACGGACCAGGGCTCCGATCTTCTCGAGCAGGAAGTCGGCGAACAGGTCCGGGCCGTACTCGCCCTCAAAGACGCCGCCTCTGTCGCCCGATCCCCAGAGCAGCGGATCGGCGTAGCGCTCCCCCTTCTGGTGGTAGTGCCAGACCAGGTAGTCGTCGAAACCGGCCTCCTCGGGCGTTCGCCCCAAGCCCTCGCAGCAGTCCTCCTTCCAGCCCAGTTGGAACCCGGAAAGCTGCCACTTCCCGGCCATGTATGTGGCGTAGCCGGCGTCCTGGAGCAGGTTCGCGAACGTGACCTCGTCCCGCGGCAACACGCCCCACTCGGTGTAGTTGCGGCTGTTGTAGCGCCCGGTCATCAGCTTGAGCCGCGACGGCGAGCACAGCGGCGTCGAGTAGGCGTGGGTGAAGCGGACTCCTTCCGTAGCCAGACGGTCGATGTTCGGCGTCTCGTACGAAGCGCCGCCGTAGGCGCCGATCGCCTCGAAGCCGAGGTCGTCGATCAGGATGAGGAGGATGTTCGGTCGCTTCGGCGGGAACTGCCAGTTGGGCGGGGGTTTGAAGCCTTCACGGCCTGCGAAGAACGGCGCCACCGGATTGGGCGGCTGGAGCGCCCGGAACGCCGCGGCCTTCTCGAGGAGGCGCGCCACCAAATCGGGATGTTCGGCCGACACGTCCCGCTCTTCGAAGGGATCCTCGGCCAGCCGGAACAGCATCATCCGCGACGCGTCCACCGCGTCCTCCCGGACCAGCGGCGGCCCAACGACGACCAGCTTCCACTCGCCCTCGGTCACGGAGACCTGCTCCCGCTCGGGGTCGAGCTGGGCGATAAAGGAGTAGAGATCACGGTCCGGACCGGCATTGGCCTCACCCGTCAGCAGGTCGCCGACGTCGACACCGTCCAGCGGCTTGCCGCCGTGATCGTCGATGCCGGTGATTCCCATCAGGGTCGGCAGCACGTCGACGTAGGACACCGGCGCCTCGATCCGGCCGCCGGCCTCGACGTTCCCCGCCGGCCAGCGCGCGGCCGCGGCCACCCGTGTGCCGCCCTCGAAGACGCTGCCCTTGGCTCCACGGTAGGGGCCGTTGTCGCCGATGCCGACGGAACCGCCGTTGTCGCTGAAGAACAGGACGAGCGTGTTGTCGGCGATGCCGTGACCGTCGATTGCGTCGAGGATCCGGCCGACGCCCTCGTCGAGCGAGTGAACCATCGCGGCGTGGACACGGCGACCGTTGCGCCGGCGCTCGTCGGCGGCAAGCGGCCGGCCGGCAGTCGACTCCTCCCAGCCGCGCGGAGGTTCGAACGGCTCGAGATCGGCGTAGCGCGGCAGGTCTTCCTCCTTCGCCTGGAGCGGCGAGTGCGGCGCGCTGAACGGGACGTAGAGGAAGAACGGCGCGTCGCCGCCGGCGTGGCGATCGATGAACCGCACCGCGTGGTCCGCGAGGAGGTCCGTCACGTACCCCTCCTCGTCGACCGACTCGTAGTCGTGACTCCAGTCGCGTTCGCCGATCCGCTCCTTCGTGAAGTAGTCGACCGCCGTGTTGTGGCCGACGAACTCGGTGAAGCCCCGGCGCAGCGGATGGTACTTGCGGGCGAAGTGGCCGAGGTGCCATTTGCCGAAGATGCCGCGGTGCTCGTAGCCGGCCCGGGCCAGCACTTCCGGCAACGTGACCTCCGACGTGTCCATCCCATAGTCCCGCCAGGGTGCGATCACCGCCCTCATCAGGCCGAAGCGGATGGGATAGCGGCCGGTCATCAGGCCGGCCCGGGTCGGCGAGCAGACGGGCGCGCTGTAGAACCGCTCCAGCCGCACACCCTCGGCAGCGATCCGGTCGATGTTCGGCGTCGCGATCTCGCCGCCGTGGAAGCTGACGTCGTGGCGTCCCAGGTCGTCGGGAACGATGAGGACGATGTTGGGGAGTGGCGCTGGAGCCGGTGCGGCCGGCGTCGGTGAGTCGCCACACGCGGCGACAAGGAGACCCGCGGCGACTAGCAGGGACGCCTGGGAGAGACGGACCGAAGGGCTGGACACCGTCCTTCTAGGCTACACGGGCACTCGGGCTCGCCGCTTCGCTGCTCGCATGGATGCCGGCCGGAAGGCCGGCGCACCGGCAGGGCACCCGGTGTTTATGCTTCGCGGAGAAGGTCGGTGATCTTCTGCCGTGAGGCACCGAAGGCCGGAAGCAGGCCGCCGAGAACGCCGGTCACGGTGGCCAGGAAGATGCCCGAGAAGAGGGCGAACGGTGTCGTTCGCAACTGGAACGTGATCTCGCTGAAGGTCACCTGGTTCATCGTGCCGGTCTGGATCGCGTTGAGCGGCAGCGACAGCAGGGCGCCGAAGCCGCCGGCGACCACGCCGAGCAGCACCGCCTCCAGGAAGAAGCTGCCCATGATCGAGCGCCGCTTGAAGCCGAGGGCGCGCAGAGTACCGATCTCGCGGGCGCGGGCGGCGACCTGCGCGTACATCGTGTTCGCGGCGGCGAAGCAGGCGCCGATCGCCATCAGCACGGCCAGCACGTTGCCGAGGATGATGAACTGACCCGATGACGTCTCCGACTGGAGTTCGTAGTACTCGGGTTCCGTCAGGGCCTGCACCTGCAGGCGCTGGTCCGCCTTGACCGTCTCGATCAGGTTGCCCGCCGCGGCCGGCGACGCGGCCTGGAGCCGGGTCGACGAGTAGTAGCCGCTGCGGCGGAACGAATCGCCCAGGTCGCGGTAGTCCCCCCAGATCTCGGAGCCGTGGGCGCCCACGCCGGCGAAGGTGCCGACGACCCGGAAACTGTTCCGGCCCAACTCACGCTCGTCGCCGACCCGCAGGCCGAGCCGGCCGGCCAGGCTGCGGCCGACGATGATCTCGCCGCGACCCGGCTCGAAGACCCGGCCCTCGGTGATCTCGAAGCCCGGCCGGATGGCGAATGCTCCGGGCTCGACGCCGCGGACCATCACGTTCGTCTCGGTACCGTCGACCCGCTGGAAGATCTGGATCGTGACCGTTTCGCCGGAGGCCATCACCGCGCCGTCGGCCGTTCGCTCGATGCCGGGCATCGCGGTCAGCAGGCGGTGGCTCTCCTGCGCGTAGGAACTCTCCATCTCGGCGCGTGTGCCGTCCCGCATCACGATGACGACCGAGGGATCGCCGGTGTCCGCGAACGCGGCCCGCAGGCCGCCGGCAAGGGCGAGCACGCCGATGTAGACCAGGACGACGAAGCCGATCGAGGCCAGCGTCATGAACGCCACGCCCCGGCGCTCGAACAGGTTGCGGTACGTGTACTTGATCGGGATCATGCCGTCTCCTCGCGCATGCCGCCCATCGTCAGAGCCGCCTCAGTCCGTCGACGATCTTGAGCCTTGCCGCGGCGACCGCCGGGAAGACGCCGCTCAACAGGCCGACCGAGATGCCGATCGTGACCGCCGTAACCAGCACCTGGGTATCGAGCGCGAAGCCACCGAAGCCGAAACCCATCTGCTCCAGAAACGGCGTCGCGCCCCGGATCGCGACCGCCGTGAAGCCGAGACCGAGCGCGGAGCCCAGCACACCGACCGCCAGGGACTCACCGACCACCATGCCGAGCACCTGGTTGCGCCGGAAGCCCAGCGTACGGAGGACGGAGACTTCGGTCGTGCGCTCGCGCGCGGCCATCGCCATCGTGTTCGCGGTGATCAGGAAGATGGAGATGACGATCGCGAGCCCGATCATGGTGAAGAAGAACTGGATGTTGCCCAGCATTTCCGTGAACGAGGCGGCGAACGCCTCGGCGGTCTCCGCCCGCACCTGGTTGTCCGAGTTCTCGAACATGGCCTCGGCGGCGGTGATCACCGCGGGCGCCGCTTCCGGGTCGTCCAGCAGCAGCCAGTAGGTGCCGTTCTGGCCCGGGTTGCCCATCGCCTCCTCGACGTAGCGCCGGTGGAAGAAGATCTGCCGCTCCTGGCCCGGCTGGTCGTAGTCGAAGATCGCGCGCAACTGGAGTTCGACGTCGATCGGGTAGATGTCGCCCTTGATCGTGATGATGTCGCCGATCGACCAGCCCTGGATCTCGGTCAGCTCGCGCCCAGCGGCGAAGGCCGTGCGCTGCTCCGCGAACGCCTGCCAGTCCTCCTCGTTCCAGGTGTAGTCGTAGAAGACGCTCCGGAACGTCTCCGGATCGACGGTGAAGCGGGGAAAGAAGTTCTCGGGTCTCTGGTCCTTGTAGACGCCCTGGAACCAGTTCTGGGGCGTCACCGCGACCACGTTGTCGATCGTCCGAAGCCGCTGCTCGTACGCCTCGGGCAACGGGAACGTCAGCGAGATCGCGTTGCGGACGACCAGCCGGTCGGGAATCTCGGACTCGTCGGCGAAGTTCATCGCGTCGTTGACCACGCCCAGCAGCGACAGGATGAACAGCGCCATCGCCAGGCTGGCCATGGTCAGGAAGGTGCGGCGCTTGTTGCGCAGCAGATTGCGTCGAATCAGCTTGATCATGCTCCAGCTCCCGCGTCGCCCGACACCAGTTGTCCCTTGTCGAGCCGCACCAGGCGCTTCGCCCTCGCGGCCGCGTTCGGGTCATGGGTCACCATCAGAATCGTCTTGTTGAACTGCTCGTTCAGTTGACCGAGGAGGTCGAGGATCTCCCGCCCCGAGTCCGCGTCGAGATCGCCGGTCGGCTCATCGGCGAGCAGCAGGGTCGGATCGGTGACGATCGCGCGGGCGATCGCCACCCGCTGTTCCTGGCCGCCCGAGAGTTGCCGCGGGTAGTGCTTCATCCGGTTCTGCAGGCCGACCACGGAGAGCGCGGTCTCGACCCGCCGCTTGCGCGCCGCCCGTGACCCGCGCCGCAGCGTCAGCGGCAGCTCCACGTTCTCGTAGGCCGTCAGCACCGGGATCAGGTTGTAGAACTGGAAGATGAAGCCGATGTGCCGCTGGCGCCACCTGGCGAGCCTGCTTTCGTTCATCCGGCTCACCTGTTCGCCGGCGACGACGAGGTCCCCGCTGCTCGGCTGGTCGATGCCGGCGAGCAGGTTGAGCAACGTGCTCTTGCCGGAACCGGATGGCCCCATCAGAGCGACGAAGTCGCCCGCCTCGACGTTCAGGGTGATGCCCTGGAGCACCTTCAGCTCAAAGGCGTCGCGCCGGTAGTTCTTCGTCACGTCCCGCATCTGGACGACGGTTTCAGCCATCTATCAGCTCCCTCGTTGGACTCTCTAGGAGGCCTCGCGTACCCGCAGGCCCGGTGTGAGCTCCGGCGTCGGACTTCGCACGACGACTTCGCCGCCGCGAAGCCCCGACAACACCTCGAACTGGTTGCCGTCCTGCTCCAGGCCGAGTTCGATCGGCGCCCGCTCCAGTTGGCCGTCACGCAGGAGCAGGACGTAGTCGCCGCCGCCGTCGTTCACGATCGCCTCCGCCGCGACCAGGATCTTCGGTTCGGCCTGGAGCACGGTCTCGTCGACGCCCTCCTGCAGGAACGTGACGCTGCAGCTCATGTCGGGCACCAGGCGCGCGTCGCGGTCGTCGATCGTCACCTTGACCTGGACCACGGCGCGCTGCCGGTCGGCGGTCGGCACGATCTGTCGCAGCGTGCCGTGGTACTCGTGGTCCGGCACGGCGTCGACCTTGATCGTCGCCGGCTGGCCGAGCTGGATCCGGGCGATGAAACTCTCGTTGATGTCCGCCTCGACCTCGAGCGAGGTCGGATCGGCGATGCGAACCAGCGCACCGGTGGCCTGCTGGCTGGTGAAGCCTCCCGGCGCGACCATCTCCCCCACTTCGACCGTCCGTTCGATGACCACCCCGTCGACCGGAGCACTGATCACCGTGTAGGCGAGCTGCGCTTCGATCGACTCCAGGTTCGCCCGCGCCGTACCCACCTGGGCCCGCGTCACCTGAAGCTGCGTGACCGCCGCGTCCAGATCGGCGGAGGGCGCGACGCCCGCCTCGACGATCCGCCTCTGGCGGGCTTCTTCCCGGATCGCGTCGGAGAGCCTCGCGGCCGCCTCGATCAGCGACGCCTGGGCGCGGCGCACCGCCGCCTCGAGGTCATCGCTGTCGAGCACCGCGATCACGTCGCCCGCCGCCACCGCGTCGCCCTCGTCGACGTGGAGCTCGGTGATCCGGCCGATGATCTTCGCCCCCACCGCCGCCCGCACCCGCGCGTAGGTGTAGCCGGTCGCGGTGAGCACGGTCGAGGCCTGCTCAGGGGTCAGGCGCTGCACCGTCGTCGTCTCGACCTCGGGCATGAGGAAAGGCACGTACTGATCGGGCGGCACCCGGTAGACGGCGAACACCGCCGCTGCGGCTAGTACCAGCAGAATCCCCCACTTGATGAAGCGACCGCGCCGTGGGCGGTATTCGTACTCGTCGTCGTCACGCAGGATCGACAGATCCGGCCGCGGCGGCGAGATCTCGGGACCGTCGCCCTGACTGGCCGGCGCGCTCACTGGCGCACCGCTGGCTTCGGCGGACTGGCGCCGCCGGCCGATCGTTCCATGCCGCGCATTCTATGGTTGTGGTTTACGCGGCGTGGGCGCGTTGGTTTCGGGCCTGGGCGCGACGGAGCGAGTGCCCGCTACTCTCGCTCCAGCATCGAACCGCCTGTCAGGAACTGGTATTCGGTGACCTGCCGGTAGGTCTCGCCGGGCCGCAGCACCGTGCTCGGGAATGACGGCTGGTTCGGGGAGTCGGGAAAGTGCTGCGTCTCGAGGCACAGGCCGCCCCGATGGACGTAGGGCCGACCGCTCTTGCCGACCAGGGTGCCGTCGAGGAAGTTACCGGTGTAGACCTGCAGCCCCGGGGCACTCGTCTTCACGACCAGCTTCCTGCCGCTCGTCGGTTCGACGACGACGGCCGCCAGGCGCATCTCGCCGTCGTCCTCCGGCGGCCGCAACACCCAGTTGTGGTCGTAACCGCCGCCGAAGCGAAGCTGGTCGAAGTCGTCGTCGATCCGGTCGCCGATCGGCGCCGCGGTCCGGAAGTCCATCGGCGTGCCTTCGGTGGACGCGACCTCGCCAGTCGGAATCAACGTGTCGTCCACGGGCGTGTACTGCTCGCTGTTGAGCACGAGTTCGTGGTCCAGGATGTCGCCCTCGCCCTCGCCCTTCAGGTTGAAGTACGAGTGGAAGGACAGGTTGACGACGGTGGGCTCGTCGGTCACCGCTTCCGCTTCAATGCGAAGGTCGCCGAGGGACGTCAACAGGTAGCGCACCTGGAAGTCCACGTTGCCCGGGTAGCCCTCCTCGCCATCGGGACTCCGGTACCGGAGCATGACGCCCGCTCCGTCGCTGTTCTCGAACGGTTCGCCCTCCCAGACCACCCGGCTGAGCCCCTGGATGCCGCCGTGGAGGCTGTTCTTCCCGTCGTTCCGGGGCAGGGCGTAGGTCTCGCCGTCGAGAGTGAAGCGGCCCCCGGCGATGCGATTCGCATAGCGCCCGACGACAACGCCGAAGTAGGGGTTCGTGTCCGCGAGATACGAATCGAGGTCGTCGAAGCCGAGCACGACGTCGGCGAACTCGCCGTCGCGGCCCTGGGCCGTCAGGGACACGATGGCGCCGCCGAGCTCGGCGATCTCGGCCTGGAGCCCCGTCCGCGACGCGAGACGGAAGATCTCGACCTCCCTGCCGTCGACTTCGCCCCACGGACGCCGGGTCACTTCCACAACCTCAAGCAGGGCGGCTGTTTCTTCGGGCATCTCGGGCGGAGGAACCGTGTACCCGCAGGCCCCCGCGCCGACGCCAGCCAGGAGAAGGATGGAAACGGGGGACCGCACGGTCAGGCGGGCAGACTAGCAGCGGGTCGCCTGCGCGCCCCAGCTTCGCAACTTGCTTCGCGGTCGTCCGTCGCGCAGACTCAAGGACAGCCATGCATGACTTCCGCCACCAGCACATGTTCGAACACGGCGGCGACGAGCCGGAGTACCGGCTGCTGACGCCGGACCACGTCCGCGTCGAGACCGCCGGCGGCCGCGAAACCCTCCATATCGATCCCGAGGCGCTGCGGCTGATCGCCCGCGACGCGATGGACGACATCGCCCACCTCCTGCGGGCGAGCCACCTCGAGCAGTTGCGCCGCGTGATGGACGACCCGGAGTCGTCGGCGAACGACCGCTTCGTGGCGATGGAGCTATTGAAGAACGCGAACATCGCCGCCGGCCGGGTGCTCCCCGGTTGCCAGGACACCGGCACCGCGATCGTCCTGGGCTACAAGGGCCAGGACGTCTACACCGACTTCGACGACGAAGAGGAGCTCTGCCGCGGCATCTTCGACGCCTACCAGGAGCGCAACCTCCGCTACTCCCAGATGGCGCCGCTGTCGATGTACGAGGAGAAGAACACGGGCACCAACCTGCCCGCCCAGGTCGACCTCTACGCGGCGCGCGGCGACGAGTACCGCTTCCTGTTCGTCGCCAAGGGCGGCGGCTCGGCGAACAAGTGCTTCCTGTACCAGGAAACGAAGGCGATCCTGAACCCGATCTCGTTGATGAACTTCGTCGACGAGAAGCTGCGCACCCTTGGCACGTCGGCCTGCCCGCCCTACCACATCGCCCTGGTCGTCGGCGGCACGTCCGCCGAGGCGACGATGAAGACGCTCAAGCTAGCGACCTGCCACGCCCTCGACGACCTGCCGACGAGCGGCAACGAACTGGGCCGGGCGTTCCGCGACCTGGAGATGGAGGAGCGGATCTTCGAGCTCTGCACCCGGATCGGCATCGGCGCCCAGTTCGGCGGCAAGTACTTCGCGCACGACGTGCGGGTCATCCGCCTGCCGCGCCACGGCGCCTCGCTGCCGGTCGGGCTCGGCGTGTCCTGCTCGGCCGACCGCCAGATCCTGGGCCGGATCAACCGCGACGGGGTCTTCCTGGAGCAACTCGAGGAGAACCCGGCCCGATACCTGCCCGAGATCGACGAGGACGAACTCAGCGGCCAGGTCGTTGCGATCGACCTGAACCGGCCGATGGACGAGATCCGGGCCGAACTCTCGAAGTACCCCGTCG
Source organism: Acidobacteriota bacterium (assembly GCA_028877275.1). Lineage (GTDB taxonomy): Bacteria > Acidobacteriota > Thermoanaerobaculia > Multivoradales > Multivoraceae > Multivorans. Next base: position 612,662 of record JAPPFP010000006.1, on the reverse strand, counting down.
CCACGCGCCTGGCGCTAACGGGTCCGATGGTCGTCGCCCGCGACATCGCCCACGCCCGGCTCAAGGAGCTGCTCGACCGCGGCGAGGACCTCCCGCCGTACTTCAAGGACCAGCCCGTCTACTACGCCGGCCCCGCCAAGAAGCCCGAAGGCAAAGCGTCCGGGTCGTTCGGGCCGACGACCGCGGGGCGGATGGACCCCTACGTCGACCTGTTCCAGAGCCACGGCGGCAGCATGGTCATGCTGGCCAAGGGCAACCGCTCGCCTGAAGTGCGCCGCGCCTGCGAGAAGCACGGCGGCTTCTATCTTGGCTCGATCGGCGGTCCGGCGGCGGCACTCGCCGAACAGAGCATCCGGAAGGTCGAGCTGCGCGAGTTCGAGGATCTCGGCATGGAGGCGATCTGGCAGATCGAGGTCGAGAACTTCCCCGCCTTCATCGTGATCGACGACAAGGGGAACGATTTCTTCGCTCCGTTCGCGAAAACTCGAGCGGTGGCGATCGGGGGCGGGAGAAAAAACTAGAGCACGCTCTGTTTCTCCCGGAAAAAAGTGACTCGAACAGCCAAAATCGCCAAGGGACTCGCTCCCGTCGCCCTGTTTCTTTCGGTTTTCTTCGTCACCGCCGTGGCGACCGCTCAGCGAGCCACCTACCCGCCCGAAGAATTCGCGGAACGACGGGCGCGCCTCTGCGAACGTCTCGATGGCGGCGCGGTGCTCATGTTCTCCGAGACGATGCCGCGCTACGGCGCACGCTTCCGGCAGGACCACGACTTCTTCTACCTGACCGGGCACGAGGGTCGTAACGCCGTCCTGTTGCTCGAGGTCGAAGGCTGCGAAGCCCGCCTCTACCTGCCCCACCAGGGCGATCGCGAGAAGTTCATCGACGGACCGAACTGGCTCCATGCCCCCGAGCAGGCCAAGGGCAGCGGCTTCGAGGTCGACCACCTCGCCTACCTGCCCGAGCACCTGGCCCGTCGCCGTGGCCGGATGCCGGGAGAGGCCGGGAAGCTGCTCTGGATGCGCCTGGGCGAGCGCGACGAACTCGACCTCGCCCGCAGCGAGAAAGGCCTCTACCTCGGCCGGCGCGAGCAGAACCCCTGGGGTGGCCAGCCGACCGAGCAGGCCCACCAGATCGCGACGATCCGGAGCCGATATCCGTACGCAGAGCTACGCGACCTGACGCCGCACCTCGACCGCCTGCGGATGATCAAGACACCGCGGGAGATCGAAGTTCTGCGCCGCGCCGGCAAGGTCAGCGCCGACGGCATCGCGGCGGCCATCCGCGCCACCCGAACCGGTGGCTGGGAGTACGAGCTGGAGGCCGCGGCCAAGCACGTCTTCCTGAAGCACGGCGCCGAGATGGAGGCCTACCCCGCGATCGTCGGATCCGGGCCGAACGGCCTGATCTGGCACTGGGTGAAGAACGACCGGCAGCTACGGGACGGCGACCTGGTCGTCATGGACTACGGCGCCTCCTTCGCCTACATGACGATGGACATCACCCGCACCTGGCCGGTCAACGGGAAGCTCGACGAGGTCCAGGAACGCGCCTACCGCGCCGTCTTGGAAGCGCAGAAGGCGATCATCGCCGCCATGCGGCCCGGCGTCACCCGGCGCGAGACGACCGTGATCTGCCGGGAGATCTACGAGCGCTGGGGCTTCGAGGACAAGCCGGCACACGGCGCCGGCCACTTTGTCGGTCTCTCGGTCCACGACGTCGGCGACAGCTCCCTGCCCTTCGAGCCGGGCATGGTGATCGCGGTCGAGCCGATCCTCGAGATCCCCGAGCGCAACATCCACATCCGCATCGAGGACACGGTGCTGATCACCGAAGGAGAACCGGAGATCCTGAGTGCGGCTGTGCCGAAGGAAGTCGATGCGCTGCTCGCCCTGGTCGGGGCCCCTCGCTAGCCGCTGCTTCGTCACCCCGGGCGTCGAGCTTCCGGCAGTCGCACCGTCACGTCGTCGTTCTCGGCGGCCAGTCCCGCGGCGAGATAGTCGACCGCCCCTTTGCGGTCGACGGCCTCCTCGGCGAACCGGCTCTCGAAGAACGAGAAGGCGGCGAGGATCGTCAGCATCTGCTGGCGAGCCGGCCGCATCCCTCGCACAGTGGGGAGAGGATCGCACGGCGTGCTGGCCTGGCCGGGATCCACTCCCTGTTCCAGTCCTCCCAGCCCGGCCACGTCGCCGAGGTTGGCGTCTTCTGCCACCGCGCCCATGAGCGCGCCGCACGCCAGCGAGTCGCCATGCCTGGACCAACGGGAGGTGTAGCGGGCGATGTCGGCGAACCCCACATGCGAGCCATGCCGCAAGGTGACCAGCCCGCTGCGCGGCGCCCGCTCCGGCAGCGAGGCCGCGTTCTCCGCGTACGGGACGATGGCGTCGGCGTCGCCGGCGATCATCAGGAACGGCACTTCGGCCGTCTCGAAGAAGACGGGCGTGAACATGACACTGGGTCCGGCAATCGAGACGGCAGCCCCGATCCGATCGTCCCGGAGCTCCGGATGAAAGGCGGAAAGCGTGCTGGTCATGCCGCCAAGAGACAGGCCCATCGCGCCGATGCGCTCAGGGTCGATGGTCCCGAAGAACTCGTGAGTCGGGTCGTCGTTCCAGCGCAACAACCTGTCGATCAGGAACCCTACGTCGGCCGGCTGGTGAACCACGTCTTCGAAACGCGGCCCGCCCGGACTCGCGAAGTTGGTCAACGGATAGTCCGCGGCAACGAAGAAGTAGCCGTGGCTGGCGAAGTGCCGCGCCAGGTAGTCGCCCTCCGACCGTCTGGACATGAAGCCGTGGCTGTAGACGATCAACGGAAAGCCGTTCGCCGGCCGGCCCTCCCGCGCCACCCCCCGTGCGTTCGGATTCGTCGGATACTTGATCGAGGTCACGAGCCGCCGCACGTCCGAACCGGCGAAGTCGTTGTTCGCCTGCGTCGGGCGGCTCCGGTCGACGAACGTGGTATCAAGCCTCTTTACCTGGTAGGGCCCCCGCGCGAGCACCTCGCGGCTCGCCTGGCCCTCCGGCCTATCGACGCCCGCAGTGGCGAAGAACAGGCCGACCGCACAGGCCAGCATCAGAACCAGGCCGAGCGCGCCGATTGCGATGATCTTCAGGACTCTCATTGCTGGACCTCGACTCCGGACGCTAGCAGTCAGCGTTGAGCGTGCTCAGCGCTGGAGAACCCCCTCTCGGACGAGTCGCGCCACCAGGGTCAGCTTTCCCTCGGCATCCAGGCAGTCGGGCAGGTCCTCGATGGCGAACTCGTCAGTCGTCGTCGCGAACTGAAGCGCCGGCCACACGCCGGCCGGCAGCCTGAGTTCCCGGCCACCGAACCGGAGGAGGCACGACTCCCTGTCCGTCACGGCTTCGGTGAGCAGCCCGGCTCGGCGCCTTACCCGCGAGCGGGGCGTCAGCCGGTTTCCGTGGAGCCGCTGGCTGAGCAGGTCGGTGAACAGGGGTACGTCGGCGGCCAGGACCTCGTCCGCGAAGCGGCGCCACACGACCTCGGCATCGAATCGCGACTGCACGAACCCCAGCTTCTCGCCGAACAGGCGCTCTCGCTCGGCCACGGGGAATCCCTCCCGAGCGAAGTCGCGAGGGAGATTCCGGCGCAGCGATTCTTCCTCGAGCGCCGCCGCGGTAACGCTTTCGACGAGGAACTCGGCCCATGTGAACGCCGTGAGTCCGAGCGTGATGTGCAACGACGTCTGCCCTGTCGAACGGGCCGAATGCATCAGACCTCGTGGGATGTAAAGGGCGCTGCCCGGGCCGAGTTCGAACTCGTCGCTGACGTTGCCGGGAGGCGTACCGCGTTCGAAGCCCTGGCCCCGGAGTGGCAGTTTGACCTTGGTGTCGTAGATCGACCAGCGCTTGGTGCCGCTGATCTGCAACACGAAGACGTCGTGGGTGTCCCAATGCGGGGCGAAGCCTTGCTCCTCGGGCGGCGTGAGATACACGTTGGTCTGGGCCCGCGACGAGAAGCGCCGTCCGAGCGCGACGCACAGCCGGGCCAGCGTCGGTACGCGCGTCTGAAGCTGGTTGAAGATGATGGTCGCGCCGTCGTCGAAGTGCCTGGCGACCTCAAGCGGCTGGACCCTGCCGGCGTCGTTCGCGTACTCACGGGAGGGAACGTCGCCGTCGGCACGAACCAGCTTGATGTCGCGATGACCGGCCGAGTGGGTGCCGAGCACGATGTCGAGGTCGCTCACCGAGAGAAGCCCGGCGTAGTACGCCGGCTCGTCGCGCCGGATGTGAAGAGACCGTTGCTCGTAGTAGTCGTTTTCGAACTCCGCCGGCGGCAGCGGATCGAGGAGCCAGGCGTACCAGTCGCGGTCGTGACGTCCGACCGCCCGCGGACGGGCGCTCGGACCGTGACGCTGGTGACGCGCGGACGCGCCGCCAGGGTTCGCCGATCCCGGCCCGGTGTGGTCCGTCGTCATCTGGGCGCTCCGCGCGTCGTGGCCCATCGTGATTCGTTCTCGCGCATTGGCTCCGGCAATCGGGTCGCGGCTTGACTCCTAAGGACCGCGTCTCTACCATACTGGACTCAGTCGGTCCCAGTTTCCAAACGCAGGAGCAATGTCATGGGTAGATCGGAGAACAGCGAGCCTGGAGCCAATCGTCCCGGCACGCCGATGTCGCTGACGGACGAAGACATCACCACTGTCCGGGTCGATCGCCGCTCCTTCCTTTCTCGCGCGGTCGCGGTCGGATCGCTCGCGGCGGCCGCCGTCGTGACGACGGCCTGCCCCGGCGGGACCGACTCCGACGGCGAGGGCGACGCCGCTGCCCCGGCCGAATCCGAGCAGGCGACGGACTCCGATCAGCAGTAGGAGCGCTCGCGGTACTGCCCGGGGCATGTCCCTGCGCAGGGCGCTCTTCTGGATCCATCTGGCGGTCGGCGTCACTGCCGCCGTCGTGATCCTCATGCTGGCGGTGACCGGCGTGATCCTCACCTACGAGGCGCAGCTCAACGAGTGGGCGCTGCGCGACTATCGCGCCGACCCACCCTCCCCGGGCGTCGCGCCGCTCGGGCTCGACGAGTTGATCGCGCGCGTCGCCGGCGGGACGCCCGCCGGTCCCGTCACTTCCGCTGAGTTGCACAGGGATCCGCGAGAGCCCGCGGTCGTCGGGCTCGACGATGGAGCCACCGTTTACCTCGACCGATTCACCGGCGAGCGGCTGGGCAACGGCGACACGCGGACGCGACGCTTCCTCCGCAGCGTCATGTACTGGCACCGGTGGTTCGCTCTCGACGGGGAACACCGGATCATCGGTCGGACGGTGGTGGCAACCGCCAACCTCGGGTTCCTGTTTCTGCTCGTCAGCGGGATCTACCTCTGGTGGCCGTCGACCCGCAGCCGCGCCGCCTGGAAACACGGCCTATGGTTTCGCCCCCGCCTCAGAGGGCGGGCGCGCGACTACAACTGGCACAAGGTCATCGGCTTCTGGTCGGCCGTTCCGCTTGTCATCATCGTCTTCAGCGGGGCCACCATCTCGTATCAATGGGCCGCCGACCTCGTCCATCGGTTGGCGGGCGACACGCCACCGTTTCAGCAGTCGCCGCGGCCGCCGCAGCCGGACGTGTGGAAGACCCCATCCGCCGCGCCGGACCCGGCGACCCCGCTTGTCGAGCTGCAGGCACTGGCCGCGAAGGCCGGCGCCGGGACGCCCGGATGGCGGACGCTCACGATCGACCTTCCCGAGTCGACTCACGATCCCGTCGTGGTTACGGTCGACCGCGGGACGGGCCGCCAGCCGTCGAAGCGCGAGGACCTGCTGTTCGACCGGGCGACCGGCGAGTTGGTCGGGCGCGCCGGCTATCCGACCTTCACGCGCGGCTTCAAGATTCGCCGCTGGTTGCGGTTTGCCCACACCGGAGAGGTGTACGGCGTGGTCGGGCAGACGATCGCCGGCGTCGTGTCCCTCGGCGTCTCCGTCCTGGTCTGGACTGGTCTCGCGATGAGCTGGCGCCGTCTCCGGCACCGAGCACCGCGCCGGCAACCGCGACGTTGACCAGAACGGAGGACCACACGCAGCGCGGGGCTGCATGAGTCGTGACAGCGCTCAGCGCGGCCTGGCACCGCCGATCAGCGACAAGACGTCTGCGGTCTGAATCCCGATACCGCGGCCATTCTCCTCTGCCCACAGCCAGAACCGCCGGCCGACTTCCTCAACGTCCAGATCGCCAGACCCTGCCTCGATCGCAGCCTCGGCGAGGATGATCGCCTGGGCGAGGTCGTCGTCGTCGGGCTCGCCGGGCTCCGGTTCGATCTCACGGACTCCGTTTGGGTAGGAAGCCTCGACCGCGTGACGTGGCCATCCCTCCTGCTTCGAGAGCCGCTCACGGCCGAAATCGTCGAGCGCGTTCAGGACACTGAAGCCTCCGACGACCTTGGGATCGGCCTTGATCCTTGAACAGCAAGGAGTACCCACCGGACCGTCCTTGCCGCACTCGTGGTCCAGGCCAGATAGTCCAGCCGTCAACTCAGGCTTCGCCGCTCTCACGACTCACCGGATGCCGGCCAGAAGGCCGGCGCACCGACAAGCGGTCCCGGCGGACCCTATGTCGAAGCCGTGGCGAAGTCGCCGCCGCGCGCGGGTCAGAAGACCCGCGCACCCAGAGCTAACGCCGTCGTGCCGCGACATGGCGCCGTCCAGCCTGTGGCGGTGCCGGAGGGGAGGGTCCCAGGGGGTCGGAGGCAAGCGACTTCCGACGCCCCTACAGAGATCACCGCCGAAACGGAGCGCAGCCGACAACAGCGAGCGCCCTACCTCCCCTTCAACCAAGAAGGCGCAAGCGTCCCCTGGGACCCTCCCCTCCGGCAGCGACGCAGGCGGGTGGGACCCAGGGGTGACGCGATGCGCCGCGACGCGGCCCGAAGCCGCGCCTACTCGGCGCCGGTGCTCGCTCCGCTCAGGGCCTCCGACTCGAGGAGACGAGCGCCGCGGAGGGTGCCGCCCATCGAGTAGTTGCCTTCGTGGCAGGCGTACTCGTAGACGAGGCCTTCAGCGGCCTTCCACAGGTACTCGCCGGTCCACGGAGCGGTCCAGACGGTGTCGTCCTCGACGGTGAAGTTGTAGATCACGTTGCCATCGTGCTGCACGGAGAAGCGCTCGACGACGTGGGTGTTCTCCGAGCCGCCGCGGAACCCGCGGCCGCCGACACGGAAGTTCGTCGTGTCGACGACGAGGGTGTCGCCTTCCCACCAGCCGATCGAGTCACCGAGCCACTTCGTGACCTCGGGCCCCGGGTGCTCGGAGTTGAGGCGCACGATGCGGGCATCATGGATCATCTCGAGCAGGATGACGACGTGCGTCTCGGTCTGCGCGATCCGCTTGTAGTTGTTGTACAGGCTGGGGAACGTCGGTGCGGCGCCGGTAAAGCCGGCGAGGCAACGCTCGCTCGTGGGGAGCGACTCGGGGCCGTCGTAAGGTCCGGGTCCGTCGTGCTCGACCCACCAGGCGGTGCCGTCGTTGGGGCGGATGATGCCGGCGAGAGCGGCCCTCAACTGCGCCTGCGCCGCATCCGTCATGGGCGGCATGCGGCCGTTCGGCGGATCGATGATGATCGAGGTCGGGATCTGGCCGTCGACCAGGTAAGTGTCGGTTCCCCGGTCGATCCAGAACAGGTTGTAGCCGCCGACGTTGCCGGCGCCGAACTCGTTGCCGCCGCCGGCGGTGTGTTCCAGACCGACCACCTTGGCGCCACCCTCGGGCGGTGCCTCGCGGTTCGCGTCCGAGCGCTGGACCGCGCCCTCCTGGATCAAGCGCTCCTCCTCGGCGATCTCGGCGGCTTCCTCCGGCGTCAGGTACGCCCGCTCGCCGAGATGCACCGGTCGCTCGAGCGGCGTCAGCGTGGCGGCGTCGTAGGTTCCGTTCAGATCGGGCCGGCCGCTGGCCGTTCGTGGAATCCCGTCGTCCTGGGCCGCAAGGGCCGGGACAAAGACGAGAAGGAGGACGGCTGCCGACAGCAAGCTCGCGGTGCGCTTCATTCTCAGGACCTCCGGTTCGGGATGAGATCGATGTCTCTAGTGTACGCCACTACTGGCTGAACGGCCACTACTCCACCGGGGTCTTCGCGGCCTCCGCCGCCCGCATCACCCGCAGGAAGTTGCCGCCCCAGATCTTCTCGATGTCGGCCTCGTCGTAGCCGCGTTCGAGCAGGCCAACGGTCACGCCCAGGGCCTCGCTGGCGTCGGCGAAGCCTTCCACTCCGCCGCCGTGGTTGAAGTCGGACCCGATGCCGACGTGGTCCACGCCGATCCGTTCGACGACGTAGTCGAGGTGGTCGAGCATTGCATCCACGCTACCCGGCCCGAGGAGGTCGCTGATCGACTGTGTGAAGGTGGACCTGGCGGCGGGATCGTCGATCTCCCAGTACAGCTCGAAGGGATAGAGGTAGTCCTCGAGCACGCCGGCCTCGCTCCGCGCCTCCCGGATCGCCTCGTCGAGCGAGGCATCACTCGAATCGTAGAGATAGCCCCGGAACGGACAGACGTGGACCACACCGCCGATCGCGCCGATGCCGTCGATCTCCTCGTCGCTCAGGTTGCGGCTGACGTCGGTGAGTTGCCTCGCGTTGGAGTGGCTGGCGATGACCGGCGTAGTCGAGACTTCGAGCACCTGGAGGGCGGCTTCCCGCGACAACTGGGACACATCGACGACTCCGCCGAGAGCGTTGATCCGTTCGATGGCCGCAACCCCCAGGTCGGACAGCCCGCCGTGCTCGGCCGCTTCGTGCGTGCCCGTCGCCGCGTTGAAGACCGGGCGCGACGAATCGGCGAAGTCGTTGTTCCCCAGGTGCGTGAGAGCGAACACGCGCGCGCCGGCGTCGTAGAAGTCGTCCAGCGCCGCGACATCGGTGCCGAGAATCATGGCGTTCTGGAAGCCGAGAAGGAGCGCTGCCTTGCCCTGCTCATGGGCAGCGACGATCTCGTCGGCCGACCGGGCGACTACGGCATTGTTCGCCGGGTCCGCAGCCAGCCCGAGCACCGCCGCGACCTCCTCGTCGGCCCTTGACCGGGCGGCTGCGTAGCCTTCCGCGGTGCGCGGCCCCGAACCGACCGCGACGGACATGACGACGGCGTCGACACCGCCCGCGTGGAGCTTGGACGGGTCGACCTGGGACAGGCCGTCGTCACCGACGTAGGGAGACGGCGCATCCGGAAGCTCGGTGTCCGCGTGGGCGTCAAGGACCAGCACGCGTTCGTGGATGACGCGAGCCTGCTCGAGGAGCGCCACGGGCGACGAATCGGTGTCCACGGCGTCCTCACCTGGAGGACCCGCGGCGCAACCGAACGACAAAGTAGCGACGAGCGCAACGATCGAGAGTGCTCTTCGGTCCATGGTTCCCTTCCCTCCCATCACGACGCGACGCGCACGATCCGCGTCCCCACGTTGCCGCCGGCCAGCAGGTCGACGAACGCCTCCGGCGCCTTCTCCAGGCCCTCGAAGACGTCCTGCTTCGGGACCAGTTTGCCGGCCTCGACCCACTCGCGCATCCGGGTCCAGGCCTCCGGATAGCGCTTCGCGTAGTCGAAGACGAGGAAGCCCTCCATGCGAACGCGGAAGTTGATCAGAAGACCCGGGACGCCGAACGGCCCCGGCGCGGGCTTCGACGTGTCGTACTGGGAGACGACGCCGCAGCAGACGATGCGGCCACCGACCTTCATCCGCCGCAGCGCGCTGCCCAGGACTTCGCCGCCCGTGTTGTCGAAGTAGATGTCGATGCGATCGGGCGTCGCCTCCTTGAAGTCGCTCCGGAAGCTCGGGCTCTTGTAGTCGACGGCGGCGTCGAAGCCGAGTTCCTCCGTGAGCAGCCGGCACTTCTCCTCGCCGCCGGCGACGCCGACGACGCGGCAACGGGTGACCTTCGCCATCTGGCCCACCAGGTGGCCGACCGAACCGGCGGCCGCCGAAACGAGCACGGTTTGCCCTTCCTTCGGCTCCCCGACGTCGAAGAGCCCGAAGTACGCCGTCAGGCCGTTCGTGCCGTAGACGCCCAGATGGTGGGCCGGATCACCGCCTCCGCTGCCTTCATCGACGACGCGCACCTTCGCCGCCGCGTGGACCGAGTAGTCCTGCCAACCGGCCGGGCAAACGACGAGCGAGCCCACCGGAACCGCGTCGTCGTTCGACGCCTCGATGCGCGCCACCGCCGTACCGCTCATCACGATGCCGGCACGCGGCGCCCCGGCGTAACTCGCGCTGCCCTGGAGACCGGCCCGCTGGCCTGCCCCGATCGTGATTGCCAGCGTGCGGCACAGGACTTCCCCGTCGCCCGGCGCGGGCACATCGACGGTCCGGAGCGCATAGTTGCCGGGCTCGAGCCGGTCCGTCGGCAACGAGTCGATGATGATCTGGCGGTTCTCGGTCATTGGCTGGCTCCGGGGATCGTGGGCTGTTCACCGGCCTCCCGCCGGTCGCGGCACCCTATCCTCCGCCGTCGTCGCCCAACCGCTTCTCGATTCGCAGCAGCGAGTCCCTGATTTCGCTCAGCAGCTTCGCCGACTCCACGCTCGCCTCACCCTCCGCGGCCGTGGCGGGCGCCAGCGCAGCCGACCCTCCGCCCGCTCCACCGACCCGCTCGCGCTGCGCCAGCACGGCCGCGCGGAACTCCTCCGTCCCCTCGATGCCGACCAGCTTGATCAGACTGCCGGGGCCCGACTGGCCAGCCGTCTCCACCGACAAACCGCGCAGGCCGAGCTGCCGCATGATCGGACCATGGGACATCGCGAGATCCGTGATCTTGTCCAGGGGAACCGTCTTCTCCTGTCGGACCAGGACGCCCCTCGCGACGTGGAGGTTCTTCTCGGTCAGCACGCAGCGAACACGCTCCAGGTAACGGCCCGTCAGGGCGTAGCCGATCGGAAACCAGAAGATGAGAAGGGGGATTCCGACGATGCTGACGGTCAACACGAACGCACCCGTCAGCAACCAGTAGGTGCGCACCTTCGGGTTGAAGGTCGCCTCGCGAAGGATCGGCTCCTCGCCCGTGTGCAGGTCCGGATCGGCTATGGCGACGTCGGTCATGATCGGCTCCCTAAGTTGGAACGGTTCGTAGAGTTGGGACGAAACCGACCAGGGAGAATGTAGCTCATGAGGAACGCTGCGCCGCTCGTCGTCACGCTGGTCACGTTGGCCACCGGGTTGACCAGCTGGAGCTGTCAAGGCGACCGCCTTTCCTGCGGCGAACTGTCCGGCACCGGCGTGGAGGAGTGGAATCCGAGGCTCCGGGGCGACGTCGAAGCGGCTCTTCCCTCTCGCCAGGAGGCCTTCGAGGCCGACCCTGACAACGACGAGGTCCGCCGCGCCTACGCCGAGGTCCTGTTCAAGCTGGGCGACATCTGGGAGGCCAACGACGTCATCGCACCCCTGGGCACGACGACCACGTGCCACGCGGGCGATCTTCGGCTCGCGGCCAGAACGGCGTACCTGTTGGGCGACTACGACCGGGCTGTGACCCTGAACGAGCGCCTTCTAGAACTCGCCGACGAGGGCTCGGACGCCGCCACCCAGGCCCTCCGCGGGCTGACGCTGGCCCACTACCAGACCAACGACGTCACAAGGGCCCGGGAGCTTCCCGCGCCGGACACGGCGGAAGGTTCGGCCAGCCTGCTCACCTTCATGCAGGCCTTCGACGGCGAGCCCTACGGCATCGAATGGACCGGCGACGAGCGAATCGCCCACCTGCCGATGACGAACGACATCACGCAACCCGGCGCCCTGCCGATCGTCACCCTGGAGATCAACGGCGAGGCGGTCAACCTGATCCTCGACACCGGCGGCGACCGGCTCTACCTCGACAAGGGCATCTACGAGCGCCTCGGCCTGCCGACCCTCGCCAACCGCGAAGCCCGCTACGCCTACACAAGGGGCGAGACGGTCGAGGAACCGCTAGGCGTCGCCGCGACCGTCACGATGGGCGACGTGACGCTCTCCAACGTGCCGGTCATCGGCGCGACCTGGAAGGCCCTCGGCCAGACCTCCGACGGCGTGCTGACCACGCAGATCCTCAGGCAGTTCCTGACGACGGTCGACTACGACAACCGCCGCATCACCTTCCGCGAGCGAAGCGCCGAGGCCCTTGCCGACGTGATGGAGACCTTCGGCGGCACGCCGCCCGTCGAAGCGCCCTTCTACATGACCAGCACCCACCTGATGTTCGCGAAGGGCAGCCTGAACGGCCACCCGGGGATGAACTACTTCCTGGATTCGGGCCTTGCCGCGAGCATGCCGCTCGTCATCGTCGAGGAAACCGTCGAGTTCCTCGAGCTCGAGAAGACCGAGATCGAGGGAACGCCCTACTACTGGTCCCCGATCGCGTCCCACGGCCTCGACGGTCTGCCCAGCGGACCGGCCCAGGCGCTCGGCAACGTCTTCGTCGAAAGCGACTTCTTCTGGAGTTCCGGCTTCATGGCGGACGTCCTGATCTCGCACCAGTACCTCTGGCCCAAGGGGTCGTGGACGATCGACTTCGACGGGATGACGTACTACTTTCCGAGTGAGGGCTCGTAGAAAGTCGCGGGCAGTCACGCACCCCCGATAGGAAGCTCGAAACACGCCCGGGCGCCCCCGCCCTCCGGCCGGTTCTGCAGCACCAGAGACCCGTCGTGGTTCTGCGCGATGTGTTGACTCAACACCAGACCGATCCCGGCTCCCCCGACCTTCGTCGAGTAGAAGGGGACGAACAGGTTCTCCGTTTCCGCGAGCCCGGGCCCTTCATCCTCGACGACCATCCTCACGCGGTCGGCGCGGCGTTCCCACCCCACCTCGACGCCGCCGCCTGTCTCGATCGCCGCATCGGCAGCGTTGCGGATCACGTTGACGAGCGCCTGTTCGAGCTGGTCGGGATCGGCGCGGAGCGTAACCGCGGGTCCGGCTCGAACCGCGACAGGCAGCCGGGTCTCCAGCGCGGCGATGCGGCGCACGAGGGGTCCGATCTCGACCTCCGTGAGTTCGGGCGGCGGCAGTCGCGCGAGATTCGAGTACGCCGCCATGAAGCGCTGCAGGGATTCCGAACGGCACGACACGATTTCGAGACCGCGCTCCACATCGCCCCGCCAGTCGCTCGGAAGCGGCTGACGGAGAATGACTTCACGCAGGCTCGCGGAGATCGACCCGATCGGCGCCAGAGAGTTGTTGATCTCGTGACTCAGGACGCGGATCAGACGCCTCCAGGTCTGACGCTCCTCTTCGCGCAGCGCAACGGAGAGGTCCGTGAGCGCCACCAGCGTCAGAGGTTCACCGCCTCTGCGGATCACGCTGCGCTGTACCTGCCATTGACGTGAGCCGGCAGGATCCCGGCGAGCGATCGTCCGGGGTGCGACGCCGACCAGCGTGTCATCGAGCCCGAGCTCGGCCGCCGTCCTGCCAAGCAGCTCCGAGCTCTCTCCCCCGAGGAACTGCTCGCCGGCCCGGTTCACCAACTGGAGACAGTTGCCGGCATCGAACGCGAAGACCGCTACGTCGATCTCGACCAGTACCCGCTGCAGCAGGCTGCTCGCTTCCTCCTCGCCCCAACGCTCGTCGCGGAAACGCTCTTCGAGCTGTCCGATTGCTGTCAGCGTGAGCGTCCAGGGATCGTTCCGGTCCGCACGGTCCCTCCCGTTTGCACCCGGGACGCGTACCGAGTACTCGCCCTCCCGGAGCGCGGCGAGCAAGCGCACGAAAACCCTCAACTGCCGGTTCACGCTCCCACGCAGGTAGAAAGCGAGAAGGACCCACATCCCCACGATCGCCACGCTCACCGACCAGCGCAGTGCAGCCGGGTATCCGACGGACCACAACAGGACGATGGCCGCCGCAACGCCGGGGGCACCGGTCAGCAGCGCGAGCGCGAGGATCCGGCGGTCACAGCCCATGACGCTCCATCTTGCGGTACAGGGCGGCTCGGCTCACGCCGAGCTCCTCCGCGGCTCGCGTCACGTTCCCGCCGTGTCGGACGAGAGCCTTCTCCACCAGCAGGCCCTCGGCCTCATGCAACGTCATCGTCGCAAGACGTTCCTGCCCGGCGACTACCGGCCGAAGGCCAAGGTCCTCGGCTGCAATCCTCCCGCCACCGGCAACGAGCACGGCACGCTCGACGGCGTGCTTCAGTTCGCGGACGTTGCCTGGCCAGGGATGGCCCAGCAGCGCCTTCAGGGCATCGTTCTCGAATCCGTCGATCTCCTTGTCGTAGCGACGGGACTGGCGTGTGAGGAAGTGCCCGGCGAGGATGGGAATGTCCTCCCGCCTGTCACGCAGCGCGGGAAGACGTATCTCGACCGTGTTCAAGCGATAGAGCAGATCCTCGCGGAACTCGCTGTTCGCGACTGCGGCCCCGATGTTCGCGTTCGTAGCCGACAGCACCCGGACATCGACACGCTGGGTCTTGGCCGAGCCGACGCGCCGGATCTCACCGGCTTCGAGAACCCGCAGAAGCACCGCCTGCTGCCGATACGGAACGTTGGCGATCTCGTCGAGAAACAGGGTGCCGCGATCCGCGAGTTCGAAACACCCGGCGCGATCGTTCCTGGCGTCCGTGAAAGCCCCTCTTACGTGGCCCAGAACCTCGCTCTCGAACACGCCTTCGCCGAAGCCACCGGCGTTCACCGCCACGAACGACTCACCCGACCGGTCGGACACCTTGTGCAGCCACCGCGCGGCCACGTCCTTGCCGGTGCCGTGCTCTCCGCAAATGAGTACATTGGCGTCTGAAGGCCCGACCTTGGCCATCAGTTCGAGCACAGGCTTCATCGCCGCCGACTCGGCAATGAAGTCCGCCATGCCGGCGGCGTTTCGCCGGTTGGCGCCAGTGAGTCGCTCTCCGTGCCGCTTGGCCCTGCCGAACTCCACCTGCGTCGCCAGCGTCGCCAGGAGGCGGTCGTTGTTCCAAGGCTTCTCAATGTAGTCGCGCGCGCCTCGTCGCATCGCTTCGACGGCGCCGTCAACGCTCCCCCAGCCGGTCATGACGACAACGGGCAGGTGCGGATCCTGGCTTCCGATGCTCCGGAGCAGGTCGAGCCCCTCGCTCCCCGACGTGGTGTCGCGGGTGTAGTTGAGATCCATCAGGACGCAGTCGAGGTCACGGGTGGCGACCGTCGAGACAACGGCTTTCGGCGAACAGGCAGTCAGCACCTCGAAGCCCGCGTTCTTCAGCAGGATCCGCAGCGCTTCAACGACGTCTGACTGATCGTCGGCTATCAACACGCGTGGACTTGCGACCGGCATCCGCTACTCGATTCGCAGGGCTTCCACTGGCGACACACGGGCAGCACGCCCGGCCGCCACCCAGGTCGCCAGACCCGCCGCAAGCGCCAGTGCGAGCGCCGCGAGCACCAGGACCACCGGACCCGTGGAAGCGATCCCGAACAGCCGGCTGCGCAGAGCCGTTTCGGCAGCAAGGCCGGCCAGGCAACCAAGGACCAGTCCCGCGGCCACGAGCCTTGACATTTCAGCCACCATCATGCGCCGTATCTGCCCACTCTTCGCGCCCAGGGCCACACGAATGCCAACCTCGCGCGTTCGCCGCGCAGCGAGATACACAACGACACCGTACAGTCCGACCATCGCAAGGGTCAGCGCGCCCGCGGCCATTCCGGCCAGCAACGCGAGCGCAAACCGCGTGCCGCTCATCGAGCGCCGGACGACTGCCGCCATGGCCTCGACATCCTGCACGATGATCTCGGGATCCAGGGCTTCCACCGCGGCCGCCATCTCCGGAACCAGGGCCCCGGGCTGGGCGAGTTCCGTGCGGACCGCCAGTTTCAAGTCGTAGCTGCCCCAGCGAGCTCCAGGTATCGGTGTCAACGGGTAGTACACGACGAGAGCCGGATCGCCGTTGACCGAACCTCCGAAGACGTCTCCAACGACACCCACGATCGAGTGCCATGGCGCACCATAGGCAGCGATTCGCTTTCCCAGCGGATCCTCGCCCGGGTAGAAGCGCTCGGCAAAGGCCCGGCTGACGACGACGGCGCCAACCGCCGGGTCGTCCAGGTCGGACTCCTCAAACGCCCTGCCCTTCAGGACCGGGACACCCATCGCCTCGAACCAGCCCGGAGTAGCGAGCGCGAAGACCGCACAGGAGTTGAGATCAGAAGCGCTGAGACGTTCTCTCGCTGCAGGATCTTCGAACTCCTGGGCCACGCACCCAACCAGCCGGCCCGTCATGGGAAGAGCCGAAGATGCGCCGACATCGCTGACGCCGGGCAGGGCCTCGAGGTCCTCTCGCATCTGCTGGACGACTCGCCACCAGCTTGCTCCGTCCACGTGACCGCTGTTCGGATAGATGGAGGCGGTGAGGACCCCGTCGGCGTCGATTCCGGGATCCACATCCGCCAGGGCCCGAAAGCTGGTCAGCACGAGCCCTGCCGCAAACACCAACGTCAGTGACAGCGTGACCTGAGCGACGAGCACCGCGGCGCGAGCCCGGCGCCGGCGCCGGTCTTCCGTGGCGCCCCGACCGGCCCCCGCCAGGTCGATGGCCCTTCCAAGCGGCCATGCCGCGAACACCGCGAGAGCTAGAGCCGCTACCAGAGAGAGGACGACGACGAAACTCAACACGCCGGCATCCATCGTGACCTCGTCGAGCCGCGGAAGCGACGGCGCGGCACGAACGAGCCAGCCTGTGACGAACCAGGAGGCAAGCCAACCCGTCACCGCGCCCCCAACCGCGAGCAGAAGACTCTGCGCGGCCAGATAGCGAACAACGTGGACGCGCGTAGCGCCGAGTGACGTTCGAACCGCCAACTGCGCCCGGTTCGTCTCGACTCGCGCCAGCACGAGGTTGACCGCGTTCGCCCACGCGATCAGCAGCAGGAGAGCGACAGCTCCCTGCAGGAGCCACAACCTCAGGGCGATGTCTCCCAACACCGAGTCCTTCACGCGGTAGGCGCGCGTCTGAAAACCGAACCGTTCCACGAAGTCCCCGTCGTAGACCTGCGGATAGGCCTCCTCGAGCTGGCCGGTGAGGAGATCGAGTTCCGCTCTCGCCTCTCTCAAGGTGTGGCCGGGTGCGAGGCTCGCCAGGACGTTCAGACCGTGATCGTTGAAGAAGGGCCCCGCGGCATCGAGGACGTATGGAATCCAGATCTCCGGACGCTCGAGTCCGGCGCCACCGCCGGTGGATGTGCCCGGGATGGACGTACCGGGCTCAAGCACACCGACGACCTCGAACGTCAACCTCTGCAGGATGATCGCCTCGGGGAGCGGCTGCCCGACGATCCCTGGGTCGAACCGGATCGTCTTTCCGACGATGTCGGGGTCGGCACCCAGGCGCTGTTGCCAGTAGCCATGGGAGAGCACGGCCACGAGGGGGGCGCCCGGATCGTCGTCGGCCTCGTCGATAAGACGACCAAGCCGAGCACGTGCGCCGATCAGCGGCAGGATTCCGGCCGTCGCCTCCGCGACCACGGCACGATGGAAGCCGTCGCCCGCCAACACACTCTGCGACCCTGTTGCGTATGCACCGAGGACGGAGAGCGAATCGGCGTTTCCTGTCAGATGGAAGAACTGGGCCGACGAGAGTCCCCATTCCACCTCGGGACCGGCGCCCGGCACACCGCTACGCAGCACCAGCAGTCGGTCGACCTCCGGGTAGTCGAGCGGGTCGAACACTACTTGTCTCAACACCGTGTACGCCGCCGTCGCAGCTCCGATGCCGACTCCGAGCGTCAGCACCGCCAATGCGGTGAACGCGGGCGTGCGGGCCAGGCTGCGCACCGCGTGATGGAGTTCAGTCAACACGTTCGTGGATCTCCCCGGCTAGGTTTCGTTCTCGTCGACGATGCGACCATCGAGCAGGTGCACGGTGCGACCAGCTACCCCGGCGTAGCGCGGGTCGTGCGTCACCATGCAGACCGTGGCTCCACCGCCATGCAGCTCGCCGAGGAGCTGCATCACGGCCTGCCCGTTGGCCGAATCCAGGTTGCCGGTGGGCTCGTCCGCCAGCAGGATGAGCGGGTCGCCGACAATCGCCCGGGATACCGCGACGCGCTGCTGCTGACCTCCGGAAAGCTGCGCCGGGAAGTGGTTCGCGCGATGAGTCATGCCGATGCGTTCCAGGGCAGTGAAGACCCGCCGCCTGCGCTCCTTGCGGGGACTGCCCCGATAGACCAGCGGCAGCTCGACGTTCTGGTAGACCGTCAGGTCACCGATCAGATTGAACGCCTGAAAGATGAAGCCGATCGCTTCGTTACGGACGCGAGCACGCACCGACGGCCCGAAGTTCCGTACGGATCTGCCGTCGAGTTCGTAGCTGCCTTCCGTGGCGACATCGAGCAGACCGATGATGCTGAGCAACGTCGATTTACCGCAACCCGAGGGGCCGGCGATGGACACGAACTCTCCGCGTTCTATGTCCAGGTGGACCTTGCTGAGTGCGTGGGTCTCGACTTCGTCGGTGTAGAACACCTTGTCGAGATCCCGCAAGTGAATGATGGGGGGAACCGTCTCCGCCATGGCACCTCTCCGTTCTCCGTTATCCCTTGAAATCGCCCCAGCCACCTTCACCACTCCAGGAGAAGACGTTCGTGGTCGTCCCAGGCGGACATGTCCGACAGGATCACCCGGTCACCAGGACTCAAGCCCTCAACAACTTCGACCTCCTTGACCGACACTCGGCCCACGAGCACATTCACCCGCTCGGCCACCTCCCCGCCGTCGTCGAGACGGAAGAGCGCCAACCTCTCCTCCGGTCTCGCTGCCACCGGCCGGGTCATGTAGGTCACGTCGGCGACTCGTTCGATGACCACGGTACCGTCGACGCTCATGTTGAACCGCGCGCTGGCAGGAAGCTCGGCGGTCAGGGAGACATCCACAGTCACTGCTCCGTCACGAACGGCGGGGTCAACTCGCGCTACGTGCCCGTCCATCACGTCCACCCGGGTATCGATCACTGCCCGCTGACCGATCAGGACCTGTTCCGCCTGGTTCTGCGGGACCCGGAGCTCCGCCTTCAGCCGCTCCGGCTGGACCACGCGACCGAGGGTGTCGCCGGCTTGTACCCACTGGCCTTCCTCGACCGCGATCTCGGCCACAACACCGGCCACGCCAGCACGCGCCACGAGCGAATCGACCCGCTGTTCGCTCGCACGCACGATCGAGCGCAGACGGTCCACGTGGATGCTCCGCGCCTCGATCTGCTCCGCCGCCGACTCGTCGAGCAGGGCCAGACGCCGGCCCTCGATCCTGAGGCGATCTTCCAGCTCAGCGACCAACTCCACGCCGCGCGCCATGTCGAAGCTGGACACCAGTCCGGGGCTCTTCGTCTCCAGCTCGCGGTTCGTTTCGTCCCGATGTCTGGCTTCCAGGTACTGCGTACGTACCTGGAGGACGAGTGCACGCTGCGCCAGCTCTTCAGACTCCAGAGAAGCGTCCAGGGACACCAGCTCCGCCTCCGCGTCGGAGAGCTGCTGGCGCACAGTGAGAAGCTCGACCGCAACGTCTGGATTTGCCAGCCGGAACAGGGGCGTCTCGGGGGACACCGTGGTTCCCGGTTGAAGGAGGATCTCGTCCACTCGACCCGGCGTCAGCGCCGTGATCCAGCGATGTCGCATCGGCACGAGCTTGCCGGGGCCCCGCACCTCGCGCACGAACTCGCCACGTTCCACGGTGCCGATCCAGACCATGTCCGCATCGACAACAGGCAGCGCGGGCTCCAGGCTCGCCACGAAGACGAACGCCGCGATCAGGACAACGGCCGCCACACCAATGCCCGCAAGCTGGAGGACGCGTCTTCTCCGCCGACTCCGGGGCACGTCCATGGAGGACGGATCCCCCTGCGGAAAGTTCCGCAGGGCTGACCTTGGCCGCTCGTCTGCTGGAATCTCGAGCTGCACGTCGCGCTTCAGACGGAGAGGGGTGGTCATGAACTGTGTCTGCTCTTCGGGAACGGAACCGCCGCAAGGAGGCGACCCGAAACCACAGACCAGCAATCCCCGTGCCGACCGGGGACACCCCCGAAACGTCGGGGATTGCTCGCGGCGCGGCCCGGCCGCGGCGACTTCAGGCGTCCGGATTCGGACAGCACCGCCCGGAACTGGACATCAGCGGAGTCCCGGGACTCCCGTCGAGCCAGCGGGCCTACCGGGTCAGGGCAACGTCGAGCGACGCCTCCGACCAGTCCCCCGGCGGGACGATAGGATGCGCCCTTGTCTCCACGACAGGCTTCAGGGATCGAGGGAGGAAGGCGGATGAGAGTTCCGGCCGCGCCGGCATGGGTACCGATTGTTCTACTGGCACTTGCGGCGCTCGTGGCCGGCTGCACTCAAGGCACGGGCGCCGGTGAGGCGGCCGCTGAAGAAGCGGCGCAAGCCGTTCCGCTACGAGCCGTTCAGGACGAGGAAACCGGCGCGATCTCGATCTACCGGGAGGGCGAAGAGGAACCGATCGTCACCCAGAACGCCGGCGCGGAGCACCGGCCGTTCCTGCACCCGATCGTCGCTCCCGACGGCAAGGGACTGGCGACGCAGTACAGCCCGGGCCACCACCCGCACCAGACCGGGCTCTACTGGGGCTTCACCCGGGTCAACGGCGAGCCGATGGACGCGGACACGCTCCGGCAGTGGTTCTACCGCCGCGACAAGCCGGAGGAGATCGCCAAGTCCATCGGCCGGGACTACTTCCACAACCCCGGCGGCGACTACTGGCGACGCGATTCGGCTTCCGTGGTGACCGAGGCTGGGACGGAGGTCCAGTGGCAGACGGTCTACGGCATGCTGGACGCCGAAGGCAACGCCTTCATGACGGAGACCCAGAACTGGTCCATGCGGGCCGAGGAAGACCGCTTCATCCTCGATCTCGAGTGGTCAGGCGAAGCGCACACCGACGTCTCGATCAACGAGATGTCCTACGGCGGCATGTTCCTGCGCATGCCCTGGACCAGGGACATCCCCGGCGAGGCCGTCAACGCGGCCCGCCAGCGCAATCGGCAGGCCGAGGGTCAGCGCGCGATGTGGGTCGATGTCGGGATGCAGGTCGAGGGCCGCGACGACTTCCTGCACGTCGCCATCTTCGACCACCCGATGAACGCCGGCTACCCCCAGACCTGGCGCGTCGACGGCCAGCTCGGCGTTGGCCCGGCGCGGTCACGGATGGGCGACTGGCACATCCCCGAGGGCGCGACCGAGGTTATCCGCCACCGGCTCATCGTCTACACGGGCGAACTGAACGATCTCGAACTGACGGAGGACTGGGAGGAGTACACCGGGGCTGCCGAGGGCTCCTACTCGACGTCATCGCTATGGGGCATCGCCCAGCGGGAAGCGAAGCAGGAGAAGTTCCTGACACCGGAAGAGGCGGTCGATGCGATGACCGTGCGCGACGGGTTCAAGGTGAACGCCTGGGCATCGGAGCCCATGATCACCCAGCCCATGGCCTTCGCCTGGGACGATCGCGGCCGCATATGGATCGCCGAGAACCGCGACTACGAGACCCGCGGCCGCGGTTTCTCCGGTTCGGGCGACAGTCGCATCCTGATCCTGGAGGACACGGACCGCGACGGCGCAGCCGACAGCAAGAAGGTCTTCGCGGAGGGTATCCCGTTCCCGGCGGCGCTGGCGGTCGGCTTCGACGGCGTCTTCGTCGGCGCGCCGCCGCATCTCCTCTTTCTCCCCGACCGCGACGGCGACGACGTCGCCGACATGGACGACGCCGAAATCCTGCTGACCGGCTGGGGCATCCGCGACCGTCACGAGACGATCAACAGCTTCCACTGGGGGCCGGACGGCTGGCTCTACGGCCTCGAAGGGTTCGCGACGCCCTCCAGGATCCGCAAGCCGGGACCCGAGGAGACGATCTACGGCCACAACGACCCCTTCCCCGATGACCTGTTCGAGTACGACGGCGTCGACATCAACGGCGGCGTCTGGCGCTACCACCCGACGAAGGACCGCTTCGAGGTCGTGGCCCACGGCTTCAGCAACCCCTGGGGCATCGACTACGACGCGAAGGGCCAGATCTTCATCACCGCCTGCGTGATCCCCCACCTGTTCCACGTGGTCCCCGGCGGCATCTACCACCGCCAGGGCGGCTCGCACTTCAATCCGTACGTCTACGGCGACATCCGCACGATCGTCAACCACCGGCACCGCTCCGCGCACGGGGGCGCGCGCGTCTACCTGTCGGACGCCTTCCCCGAGGAGCACTACGGCCGGCTCTTCATGGCGAACATCCACGAGCACGCGGTGCTCTCGGACGAACTCGAGCCGAAGGGCTCCGGCTTCGTCGCCCACCACGGAGAGGACTTCCTGCTCGCCAACAACAAGCAGTGGGTCGGCTTCAGCATGGAGATCGGGCCGGGCGGCGACGTCTACGTCCTCGACTGGCACGACGCGGACATCTGCGGCAACGACGTCCAGCACAAGGAGACCGGGCGGATCTTCCGCATCACGCCCGAGCAGTCCCTGGCAGACGACTGGGAGGGCCGCTACGACGACGTCAAGGCCATGTCGAACGAGCAACTCGTGGAGCTGCAGCTCTCGAAGAGCTCCTGGCACGCTCGGCGGGCACGGGTCGTCCTGCAGGGCCGCGCGGCCAGGGGCGAAGTCGACGCCCCGGTTCACGACGCGCTGCGCGAGATGTTCGCATCGAATCCTGACGGCGACCTGCGCCTGCGGGCGATGTGGGCGCTCCACGTCACCGACGGCTTCACGTCCGACGAACTGATGACAGCGCTGGACGACGAGGACCAGCACGTCCGGGCCTGGGCGATCCAGCTCCTGACCGAAGACCACGACGCGCCGGCTACCGCGACGGAGAAGTTCGTCGAGTTGGCGGACCGGGACGCTTCGCCGATCGTCCGCCTCTACCTCGCGGCGGCCCTCCAGCGCGTCGACCACGACGTGCGCTGGTCGATCGCCGAGCACCTCGTGATGAAGGGCGACGACGCGGACGACCACAACATCCCGAAGATGATCTGGTTCGGCATCGAGCCCCTGGTTCCGGAGGACCCGAAGCGCGCGTTGCGGCTGGCCAGGACCTCCCAGATCCCGATGCTCACGGAGAACATCGCGCGCCGCGCGGTCGACGCGGACGAGCTCGGGTTCCTCGTCACCTCGCTCGACGACCGGTCCGAGGCCCGGCCGGCTCTGCTCCGGGGCATGCTGGCCGGACTCGAGGGTCAGGTCTACGCCGAGCCCCCGGACAACTGGGAACGGGTCTACGCCCGGCTGAAGCGCGACCGCAACGTCGCCGACATCGCCCTCGAGGTGGAGCAGCAGTTTGGCGGCGTCGAGGTCGCGCGCCAGTTCCTCGCGACGCTCGACGACGAAAGCGCTCCGCCCGAAGATCGGCGGCGGGCCATCCAAGGCCTCGCCGACCAGCAGCACCAGGCCCTCTTCGAGCGGCTCCCGGCTCTGCTGGACGAACCCGAAGTGCGGATCGCCGCGCTCCGCGCCTACGCCGCGTTCGACGGCCGCTGGGAGTCGGGCTTCCTGCTGCTCGGGCGCTACGACTCCTTCAACGCGGACGAGAAGCTCGCCGCCGTCCAGACGCTCGCCTCCCGCCCCATCTACGGGCGCGTGCTGATGGGCGCGATCAAGGAGGGAAGCGTCCCGCGGCGCGACGTGCCGGCCTACGTCGCCCGCCAGCTCCACCGGGTCGTCGGCAGCGGCTTTCTCGAGGTCTGGGGACCGATCACGCGGGTCTCCAGCGAGAAAGCCGCGGCCATCGCGAAGTACACGACGATCCTGAGCGACGACGCGATCGCGGCGGCCGACACCGCTCACGGCGAGCAGATGTTCACCGAGCTTTGCGCCGTGTGCCACCAGATGTTCGGCGAAGGCGGCCTCATCGGTCCCGACCTCACCGGTTCCAACCGCACGGAACTCGACTACCTGCTGACGAACATCCTCGACCCGAGCGGCGACATCCAGGACGTCTACCAGACCCTGATGGTGACCACACGGGACGGCCGCACCTACTCCGGCACCGTCGCCACCAAGAGCCCCCGCTCCATGACCCTGCGCGTCGTCGGCCAGGACGAAGTCGTCATCGCCCAGTCGGACATCCAGTCGTTCGACTACTTCCCGCTCTCGATGATGCCGGAGGGACTGCTCGATCCCTACTCCGACGATGAGGTGACGAACCTCGTCGCGTACCTGATGACCGCGCAGGAAGCGACGAGCCCTCAGGGCCCCTGAGAGCCTCCGAGGACGCGGACATGACGAACGTCGCCATGATCGGCCTCGGCTTCGGCGCCGAGTTCATCCCCATCTACGAGGCCTACCCCGGCGCCAACGTCCACGCGATCTGCCGCCGGGACGAGGCGGAACTGAACAAGGTCGGCGATCAGTTCGGGATCGAGCGGCGGTACACGGACTACGACGACGTGCTCGCCGATCCGGATGTCGACTACGTCCACATCAACACGCCGATCCCCGACCACGCCTGGATGTCCCTGGCCGCGCTCGATGCCGGCAAGCACGTCATGTGCACTGTGCCGATGGCGACGACCGTTGACGACTGCCGCAGGATCGTCGAGAAGGTCCAGGAAACGGGCCTCAGGTACATGATGGCCGAGACGGTCGTCTACAGCCGCGAGTTCCTGTTCATCAAGGAGCTGTACGACAAGGGCGAGCTCGGCGACATCCAGCACCTGGCGGCCTCGCACCCGCAGGACATGGACGGCTGGCCGTCCTACTGGGAACGGATGATCCCGATGCACTACGCGACCCACGTCGTCAGTCCCTGCCTGGGGCTGGTCGACGGGCTTGCCGAGTACGTGAGCTGCTTCGGCTCGGGCGTGGTGCGCGACGACATCGCCGGGAAGTCCGGCAACCGCTTCGCCGTCGAGACCTGCCACATCAAGGTCAAGGACAGCGACCTGGTCGCGCACATCTGGCGCTTCCTCTACGACGTCGCGCGGCAGTACCGCGAGAGCTTCGACGTCTACGGCACGAAGAAGAGCTTCGAGTGGACGCTGATCGAGGACGAGCCCCACGTCCTGCACACCGCGAAGAAGCCCGAGCACGAGATCCCGGAGAAGATCGAGGTCCCGGACTACGCGCGTCTCCTGCCGGAGCCGATCCGGCACTTCACGCTGCCGCAGGAGATCCACGACGCAGAGCACCTTTCCTTCATCCAGGGCGGCGGACACGGCGGCTCCCACCCCCATCTCGTGCACGAGTTCCTGAGCGCGCTCAGCGACGACCGCGATCCCTGGCCGAATGCGGTCACCAGCGCCAACTGGACCTGCGTCGGCATCTGCGCCCACGAGTCGGCGCTCCAGGGCGGCCAGATCGTCCGGCTACCCGACTTCACGTTAGGGACGTAACGACTTCCGAACCCACACCCTAGACCGCCTTCAGGAGGGCCAATGAACAAGACGAAACTACTGATCGCGAGCTTCCTCACCATCCTGGTTGCCGGACTTGGCACGGCTGTCCGGGGCGGCCTCCTCCTGGAGTGGGGCACGGCGTTCGGCTTCACGCAGACGGAACTCGGACAGATCACCGGAGGCGGCTTCGTCGGCTTCGGACTCGTCATTCTCGTGGCCAGCGCCTTCCTCGACCGTTACGGCTACAAGCCCTTCCTGCTGGGCGCGGGCGTTCTGCACGTGCTGTCGGTCATCGTGGCCGTCGCGGCCACGTTCGTCTACAACGGATCGATCGCAACAGACCCGGACTTCGCCCGCGCCGGGGCCTACTTCTGCCTGTTCTGGGGCGTCTTCATCTTCGCAGTCGCCAACGGCATCTGCGAAGCGGTCATCAACCCGCTGGTCGCGACCCTGTACCGCAAGGAGAAGACCCACTACCTGAACATCCTGCACGCCGGATGGCCCGCCGGCCTGATCTGCGGCTCTCTCCTGGGTATCGGCCTGATCGGCCGCGTGCGCTGGGAGATCGTCCTCGCGCTCTATCTCGTTCCGACCCTCATCTACGTCCTGATGATGGTCAAGGAGAAGTTCCCCACGTCCGAGGCGGCGGCCGCCGGCGTCAAGTTCATGGACATGGTCAAGGAGTTCGCGGCGCCCATGCTGCTCTTCCTGCTGGTGCTCCACGTCTGCATCGGCTACGTCGAGCTCGGGACCGACAGTTGGATCGTCAACATCATGGACACCGTCCTCGGCGGCAAGGGGTTGTTCATCCTGCTCTACACGTCCATCCTGATGTTCGTGCTGCGCTTCTTCGCCGGCCCGATCGTCCACCGGATCAATCCCCTCGGGCTGCTGTTCGTGAGCGCCGTCGTCGCCGCCATCGGCCTCTACTCGCTCGGTTCGCTGGCCGGCGCGGTCACCGTCATGATCGCCGCCACGATCTACGGCGCCGGCAAGGCCTTCTTCTGGCCAACCATGCTGGCCGTCGTCTCGGAGCGCTTCCCGCGCGGCGGCGCCCTCACGCTCGGCGCCGTCGGCGGCGTCGGCATGCTCTCGGCCGGATTGCTGGGCGGCCCCGGCATCGGCTACCTCCAGGACCGGCACGCCTCGCAGGACCTGCAGGCGAACGCTCCCGCCGTCTACGAGGAGTACAAGGCCCAGGGCACGAACAGCTTCCTGTTCTTCGCCCCCGTTCAGGGCCTCGACGGCACGAAGGCCGGCCCCGTCATGGAGAAGGCGAAGGACTTCAGCATCACCCTGCCGCCCGACGAGCAGGCGGTGCGCGACGCGTCGTTCCACGGCGGCCAGACCGCTTTGCGGATCACTGCGGCGATACCCGTGTTCATGGCGCTCGGGTTCCTCTACCTGATCCTCCACTTCCGGAGGGCAGGCGGCTACAAGCAGATCGAGCTGACGTCGCAGCAGGAGACCTGATCGACGGCGTGCGAGTCACGCTCCTGTCGGCTGCACCAAGGGCGCACTCCTGATGAGCTTCGAGGTTCTCGTAGTCGGGGGAATTCTCGCAGTCGCGGTGGTCCTGTTCGTGACCGAATGGGTCCGGGTGGATCTCGTCGCCCTGATGGTGATGCTCGCACTGGTGGTGACGAACATCCTCGAGGGCGAGCAGGCGATCATGGGTTTCGCCAACGAAGCGGTCATCACAATCGCTTCCGTTCTGGTCTTGAGCGGCGGGCTGACGCGGACCGGCGTGGCCCACTTCATCGGTCAACGGGTTCTGGCCGCGTCGGGGGACGGAGTCGGCCGTCTCATCGCGGTGATGATGCCCACGGTGGGCCTCCTGTCGGGGATCATGAACGACATTGGAATCACCGCGCTCATGCTTCCGGTGGTACTGGACATGGCCCGCCGCATAGGGGCCGCGCCTTCGAAACTGCTCATGCCCCTGGCCTTCGGATCCCTGCTCGGCGGAATGACGACCTTGATCGGAACGGCGCCGAACATCCTGGTGAACGGGGCGCTGAGGGATGCCGAGTTCGAGCCGTTCCGGATGTTCTCGTTCACACCGGTCGGTTTGACGGCGCTTGCCGTAGGGGTCGTCTACATGACGTTCCTGGGGCGGCGACTGCTGCCGGACCACGCTCCGACAAAGGAGTCCGCCCCGGTGGATCTGGGGGGACTCTACGACCTGGGTGGCCTCATCGGAGTCCTGAGAACACCCAGACATTCCGCCCTGGCCGGCAAGACACTTCGCCAGGGCCGGTTGGGCCATGCCCTGGGTCTGAACGTCGTAGCGATACGACGAAGCGGGCAACTGATCCTCGCTCCCGGGAACGACTTCGTTCTCAGCGAGGCAGACGAGATGGTCGTGGAAGGAACCCTTGAGCGGTTCGAAGCTCTCCGCGCATGGAAGCACCTGGAGATCGAGTCGAGAGACCGGACTCTGGAGCGCATCGCAAACGCCTCGATCGGGGTGGCGGAACTGGAGTTGGCGGGAGATTCGTCGCTGATCGGAAAGACGGTTCGCAAAGCGAACCTGCGCCGAACCCGGCGCCTGCACGTGCTTGCAGTTCTACGCGGCGATACCGTGCATCGCACGGGATTGCGGGAGATGACTCTTGCTTCAGAGGATCGTCTGCTGATCGCGATGGAAAGCGGGCGACTTGCCGCACTGGCGGAGGACGGGAGCCTGGGAGCGGTTCGTTCAGTGCCGGCGGAAGATCTGGTTTCTCGCTACCACATGGAGCGCAGGATTCAGAGCGTCAGAATCTCGGAAGACTCGCTACTGTCCGGTCAGTTGCTCGCGCAGACCCAGTTGGCCGATGCATTCGGCCTGACGGTCGTCGGGATTCTGCGGACCGATGACGAGTTTCTCGTTCCCGATCCGGATACGGAACTGGAAGGAGGGGACGTTCTCCTGCTCCGTGGACACCTCGAGGATCTCAGGATCCTGGAGGCGCTCCAGGACCTGGAGGTGGGCGACGATCACCCCCTGGATCTGAGTCGACTGGAATCCGACGCCGTCGGCCTGGCGGAGGCATCGCTGTCTCCCCGCACGACATTCGCGGGAAGGACGGTCGAGGAACTCAAGTTCCGGCAGAACTACGGTGTCTCGATCCTCGCGATATGGCGGAACGGAGAGATCTACCGGAGTGGGCTCCGGAAAACGGAACTGCTCCCGGGTGATGCCCTTTTGCTCTATGGCGAAAGGAACAAGCTCGCGCTCCTGGCGGAACACCCGGACTTCCTCGTCATGACGGAAGAAACGGTAGAAGCTGTACGAAGCAAGAAGGCTCCCGTCAGCGCCCTGATCATGGCGGGGGTTCTGACTTCGGTGATCTCGGGCCTTCTGCCCGTCTTTGTCGCGGCGCCAATCGGAGCCGTCCTGATGGTGCTGACGGGCTGCCTGAAGATCGAAGAGGCCTACCGGTGCATCGAGCTGAAGGCGGTCATCCTAATCGCGGGGATGCTCAGCCTGGGACTGGCGATGCAGGAGTCCGGAACCGCTGCGCTGGTGGCCAGGACGGTGCTAGGTTCCCTCGCGGACTTCGGGCCGCTGGCAGTGACGGCGGGGCTCTTTCTGATCACAGCCCTGTCGGCCCAAGTCATGCCGACGGCGGCGGTCGCGGTACTCATGTCGCCCATAGCCCTTAGCACGGCCACTACCGAAGGGCTGTCGGCCCAGGCTCTCATGATGACGGTGGCGGTGGCGAGTTCCTGCGCCTTCATGAGTCCGGTGGGTCATCCGGTCAATCTGTTGGTGATGGGGTTCGGACGATACCGTTTCGTTGACTTCATGAAGGCCGGCTTCCCGTTGTTGATCCTGGTGATGATGGTGGTTCTGACGGTTCTTCCGCTCGTATGGCCGTTGGTGCCGGAGGTCTGAAGACCAAACGGCGTTTGACCGAAGCCGGCAGGTCCACTAGTCTCAGAAACGGACCCACTGCCATCCAATAGCTGGCCGGCTGCACCAAGGGCGCACTCCCAGGGCGCAGCGCCGCGAAAACCGGACTGCCGTTCTTCGAGTGCGCCCCGGACGGGGCGCGCCGGCCGAGAACCCGCAGGAGGCTGCTCGATGCGCAGATCGTCATCGCGACGCCTGGCGGCCGGAATCGTGTTGGTACTGCTGCTGCCTGGCCTCGCTGCGGCTCAGCGAAGGGCTCGCGGGCCCGTGGAGGTGCCCGAGGCGCCAGCGGGCTGGACCCTGCCCCGCACCGTGGACGGCCACCCCGACCTGCGTGGCGTGTGGGTGGAGATCGGCGGCACCCGCGGCGGCGCCAGACTCTCCGACCTGGTCATCGACCCGCCGGAAGGCGGGATTCCAGCTCTGACCGAGCAGGCGCAGAAGGACTGGGACGCCCTCCAGCAGTACCTGGAGGAGCATCCGGCCGACACCTGGAAGGACCGCTCCCTGGGCGAGCGCTGCGTGACCCTGGGCGTGCCCGTGCGGGCGAACTTCAACCAGTACTACAAGTTCGTCCAGAACCGGGACCATGTCGTCATCGTCATGGAGTGGTACCACGAGGCGCGCGTCATCCCCCTTGATGCTTCGCCCCACCCGGATCGCCGGATCGGACTATGGCTCGGCGACTCGCGAGGCCGCTGGGAAGGCGACTCGCTGGTCGTCGAGACCGCGAACTACCTGCCCAAGGGGTACGCCGGCAGCCACCAGCGAGGGACCCCGCAGACCTGGTTCCACTCCCTCAACTCGGACGAGCTGGTGGTGACCGAGCGCTTCACCCGGGTGGGCCCCAAGGTGATGCTCTACGAGGTGACGATCGACGATCCGCCGATCTGGGTCAGGCCGTGGACGGTGAGGATGCCGATGGGCAAGCGCAACGAGCCGCTCTTCGAGTTCGCCTGCCACGAGGGCAACTACAACATGGCGAACATCCTGCGCGGCGCTCGCGTCAGCGAGCAGGAGGCCGCCGCGGCCGCGGCGGCGGACCCCGAATGAGAGGTAGGAACCTGCGAAACCGAATGCGGAGTGCAGGTCTTTCCGCCACGGTCGCCGCCGTCGTGGCAGTGATGGCGGCGGCACCGGTCCAGGCGCAGGACTACCGGGCCCCGCGCACCAGCGACGGCGAGCCGGACCTGAACGGCATCTGGCAGGCCCTGACCACGGCGCACTGGGACATCGAGGCCCACGCCGCCCGCATGGGTCCCATCGTCGAACTGGGTGCGCTCGGCGCCGTGCCGGGGGGCCTTGGGATCGTCGAAGGCGGCGAGATCCCCTACACCCCGGGGGCGAGGGCGAAGCAGCAGGAGAACCTCGCGCGGTGGTGGGAGCTGGACCCTGCGATCAAGTGCTTCATGCCCGGCATCCCCCGCGCCAACTACATGCCCTTCCCGTTCCAGATCATCCAGACCCCCGAGAACGTGATCTTCGCCTACGAGTTCGCCAGCGCCAGCCGGATCGTCTACATGAACCGGCCAGACTTCGAGAGCCCCGGCGACAACTGGATGGGCCACTCCCGGGGCCACTGGGAGGGAGAAACCCTGGTGATCGACGTCTCCGCCCAGGTTCCCGACACCTGGCTCGACAGCTCCGGCAATCACCACAGCGAGGAGTTCCACGTCCTCGAGCGCTACACGGCGACGGGGCCGGACCATCTCCTCTACGAGGCGACGATCACCGACCCGAAGACCTACACCCGCCCGTGGAAAGTGAGCTTTCCGCTCTATCGACGGATCGAGCCGAACATGCAGCTTCTCGACTTCAAGTGCGTGGTGTTCGCGGAAGAGCTGATGTACCGCCACCTGAGCAAGGGCGTCTGGAAGGGTGAAGATCCCGAATGACCCGGAAGGAGGTCAACGCCATGCTCACCAAGGTCCTCATGGCCGCAACCGCTCTCACTCTCGCCGTGGGCGCCGCGCCGGCGATGGCGCACCATGCCTTCGCGGCCGAGTTCGATGCCGACCGCCCGGTCAAGCTCACCGGGAAGGTGACCCGGATGGAGTGGATCAATCCCCACGCGTGGATTCACATGGAGGTCGCGAAGGAAGACGGTTCGACCGAGATCTGGATGGTCGAGAGCGGCAGTCCCCCTAGCCTGTTCCGTCGGGGCTTCACCAAGGACTCGCTGATGCCGGGCACCGAGATCGTCGTCGATGGCTTCCAGGCCAAGGACCGCTCGAACAAGTGCGCGGGACGCACCGTGACCTACACCAACGGGGAGAGGCTGTTCCTCGGCTCTTCAGGCACCGGCGCGCCGAGAGATTCGGCCGACCCATCGGAGCCGCCGAACCGATGAGGGCTGCGTACACGGTACTGGCGGCAGTGGCGGCCGCCCTGGCAGGCCCCACCGCCTTCGCCGAGTCCGGCGCCCCGGACGTGGAGTGGCCGCATCACGGCCGCGACCACGCCTTCAGCCGCTACTCGCCGCTAGCGGACATCGACGGCGGGAACTTCTCCCAGCTCGACGTGGCCTGGCGCTGGAAGTCCGCCGACCACCGCGTGAGGGAGGTACCCGGCGCCTTCTCCGGCTCGGCGCTCATGGTAGGCGGGCGGGTCTACATGATGACCACGCTGTGGCAGCTCGCGGCACTCGATGCCGCCACCGGCGAGGAGATCTGGGTGTACGACTCCGAAGCGTACGAGGCGCCCAGGGCCGCGTACTCGAGTCCCCGGGGGATCGAGTACTGGACCGACGGCGACGAGGAGCGCATCCTGTTCGCCACCTCCGGCAAGCTGCTGATCTCGATCGACCTTGCGACCGGGCAACCCGATCCCGACTTCGGCGAGGAGGGCTTCGTCCACATGGCGCTCGACGACCTCGGCCGCCCGGGGATCCGGCTGCGCGACATCAGCGCCGGCTCGCCCGGGATCGTCGTCGGCGACACGTACATCGTCGGCTCGCGGATCTTCGACGTGCCGTCGAAGAGGACGGGCATCCCGCCGGGCCACGTGCGCGCCTACGACGTGCGCACCGGCGAGCAGAAGTGGCGCTTCCACACGATTCCGCAGGAAGGCGACGACTTCACCGAGACGTGGGAGAACAACTCCTGGAAGTGGATGGGCAACACGAACGTGTGGGCGCCGCTCGCCGCCGACGAGGAGCTCGGCTACGTCTACTTCGCCACGTCGACACCGTCGAGCGACTATTACGGCGGCGACCGCCACGGTGACAACGTCTACGGCGAGAGCCTGGTCTGCGCGGACGCCGAGACCGGCGAGCGCGTCTGGCACTTCCAGACCGTGCATCACGGCATCTGGGACTACGACAACGCCTCGGCCCCGAACCTGGTCGACGTGGTCGTCGAAGGCCGGCTGCGCAAGGCCGTGGCCATGGCGTCGAAGACCGCCTTCCTCTACGTCTTCGATCGGGTCACCGGCGAGCCGCTGTGGCCGATCGACGAGCGGCCGGTTCCCCCGTCCACGGTGCCCGGCGAGAAGCTCTCGCCGACCCAGCCGTTTCCGACCAAACCGCCGGCATTCGATCTTCAGGGCCTGACCGTCGACGATCTGGTCGACTTCACGCCGGGGCTGCGCCGGGAGGCGCTTGAGGTCATCGAATCGTTTGTCACCGGCCCGATCTTCACGCCCTCGATCGTCGCCGGCGAAGGAGGCAAGCTCGGCACGATCGTCTCGCCCGGCCCAGGCGGCGGGGCCAACCATCCCGGCGCCTCGTTCGATCCCCTGACCGGGATCGTCTACGTCCAGTCGACGACCCAGCTCGGCGCCTGGGGACTGGCGAAGCCGGACCCCGCCCGCAGCGAGTTCCGCTACGTGAAGAAGTCGACGGGAGGAGCGGGAGGACTCAAGATCCCCCAGGGGCTGCCCCTGACGAAACCGCCCTACCGGCGCATCACGGCGATCGACCTGAAGACCGGCGAGCACGCCTGGCAGGTGCCGCTGGGAGAAGGCCCGACGGATCACCCCGCGATCCGCCATCTCGACCTCGGCCCCCTCGGCAGCCGCCCTTCGAGCGGCACCCGCGAAGGCGGACTACTCGTCACCAGGACGCTGCTGATCACCCATTCGCCGAAGAGGGAGAGCTGGGACGCCCCGACGGCGACAGCCAGCTACCTCACCGCCTACGACAAGGCGACCGGCAAGGTGCTGGCGCAGATCGAGACCGACACCGCGCTGCACGGAGTGCCGGTCACCTACCGGCATGAGGGCCGCCAGTACATCGTGGTCCCTGCAGGCGGCAGGCCGGGCGGCAGGGCGGTGGGCAGGAACGCGAACGTCCAGGCGGCGACGGCGGAACTTGTGGCCTTCGCTCTGCCCCGAGAGGACTGACGATCGCGCTATCGGCGGGATGAGGAGGTCCACGAGATGATCAGGAACGTCGCACGCTCCTTCTCCCACCGGCCGGGCGCGCTCGTCCTCGGCCTCGTAGCCTGCGGTTGCGCCGCTCCCTCGGGCGAGGACGCCGGACCGTCGTCGGGTCCGCCACGGCCGAACATCATCCTGATGATGAGCGACGACCAGGGCTGGGGCGACGTCGAGTATCCCCAGCAACTCGCCCCCGGCGACGTCTTTCCGGGCCACAGCGAGGTCAAGACGCCCGAACTGCGCGCGATGGCGGCGGCCGGCCTCCAGTTCCATCGCATGTACTCGCACGGTTCGAACTGCAGTCCGACCCGGTCGTCCTTCGTCACCGGCCGCTCGCCGCGGCGCAACCACGTCGACATGGCCTACAACGACGGTCTCCGCAACCTGGAACTGACGATCGCCGAACTGGCCCAGACCCAGGGCTACATGACCGGACACTTCGGCAAGTGGCACCTCGGCAACCTGAACCGGACACCCGAACCCGACGCGGACGACCTCGCGCGTTGCGGCGGCCGTTGCTTCGGCCGGAGCGGAGGCGACTTCTACTCCGCGCCTTGGCACCACGGCTACGAGCGCGCCTGGGCGTCCCCGCAGGCGCTGCCGACCTTCGAGCCGATGCGCATCGACCCCGCGGGCCCCCTCCCGAGCGAAGGCAACCACATCGGGGCGCACTACTGGACCGGCCACGAGCAGCACATCGACATCGACTCCCCCACGCTCGCCGGCGACGCCTCCGCCATCCTGGTCCGGGAAACGACGCGGTTCATCGACGATGCCGTTGCGGCCGACCGCCCCTTCTTCGCCGTCGTCTGGTTCCATCCGCCGCACAGCCCCCATCGCCTCGACCAGGCCACTCTCGACGAGTTCTACTCCTCCGAAGAGCAGGCGGAAATGAACGACTACGAGAAGGCCTACTACTCCGGCATCACGGCGATGGACAAGGAGATCGGCCGTCTGCGCGCCCACCTGCGAACGCTCGGCATCGAAGACGACACGCTGGTGGCCTTCACCTCCGACAACGGGCTTTCGGGGTCCGTGAGACTCGACGACCGGGACGAAGCAAAGGCCGGCCTGCGAGGATTCAAGGGCTCCATCTGGGAGGGCGGGGTCCGCGTACCGGGCATCGTCGAGTGGCCGGGACGGATCCCTCCCGGCGAAACCTCCACGCCGATGATCACCAGCGACTACCTGCCGACCCTCCTGGACATCTGGGACGTCGACCTGCCCGACTCGCGGCCGCTCGACGGCGAGTCGATGTCCGAGGTCCTCTTTGGTGATCGCTCGGCGCTCCGCCTCGGCCGCCTCCGGTTCGACGACTGCGACGATCCCGTTCCGGAACGCGCCGCCGGCGAGCCCGAGGACTGCGACAGCGCCGGCCGGGGCCGCGGCGGCAGGGGCCTGATGAGGCTGGGCGGCGGGCGCTCCATCCTCGACGACCGCTACAAGCTGATCTCGGTGACCAGCGGCCGGGAATGGGAGCTGTTCGACCTGCTCGAAGACCCACGCGAACAGACCCCGGTCGCCACCAACGCCGACGTCGACTCGAAGCCGCAGGAGATCCAGGAGATCTTCACCTCGCTTCTGGACGAGATCACGACCTGGTACGAGGTGGACACGGCGGCCAGCCGCGAGGGCGCCGACTACGACACCCGCATCGCCGCCGCCGACGGCGTCGACCTTCTCGGCGACGTCGGCGACGAGACCGTCCCGGGCGACTTCTCGGCCGCTCGCCGGACCTCAGCAGATCGTCCGGAACTGGTCGTCGAGCGGCAGTTCGCCACCCTCGGCGAGGACCTCGTGGTCGAAAGCGGCGGCGCCCCCGCCGCCTACGACGGCGGCAATTCGCCGCCCGGCGCGACCGTACCCGCGGGCACCGTCGTCCACAGCTATCTCCTTCACTTCGCCCCCACCGCGACAGGCGACCTCAATGACGTCGAGATCACGTTCGACGATCCGATCCTCGGCGTTGCCGCGAGTTCGGAAAGCCTCGCCGCCAGCGACTTCCTCGCCTTCGCCAACCCCGAGTTCGGCCGTTCGCCAGATCGCGGCACTCTCGCCGGCGAGTCCGACGCCGACGGCTGGGAGATCCTCGCCGACGGGGCGACGATCGTCATCGACCTGGCCGCCGGCGCCGACGGTGTCGACCAGTTGCGAATCCTCACCGAAGCGGCCTTGCAGCGAGCCCAGTGAACAGGAACGTACGCCGACGCCCCACCCTCTGCCGGCCCCGCCTCGTCCTGGCACTGCTGGCAGCCGCCTCGACGGCAACCGGCGCCTTCGCCCAGTCAGGCGAGGGAAGTGCCGAGTGGCCCCATCATGGCCGCGACCACGCCTTCACCCGCTACTCGCCCCTCGACCAGGTCGATGCCGCGAACTTCGAGCAGCTCGAGGTCGCGTGGCGGTGGAAGTCGGCCGATCACGACCTGAGGGAGGAGCCGGGGACCTTCCGGGGCTCGGCGCTGATGATCGGCGGCCGGGTCTACATGGCGACCAGCCTCTGGCAGATTGTCGCCCTCGACGCCGCGACCGGCGAGGAACTCTGGCTCTACGACCCGAAGAGCTACGAGTTCCCGCAAGCCTACGGTGCCACTCCCCGAGGCCTCGAGTACTGGACCGACGGCGCGGCCGAGCGCATCATCTTCATCACCAGCGGCAAGCAACTGATCTCGCTGGACCTCGCGACCGGACGCCCCGACCCCGCCTTCGGAGAAGACGGCATCGTCGACCTGTCGGATGACCGGCTGGGCCGCGAGGAGGTCTTCCAGCGCGACATCAGCGCCGGCTCGCCAGGGATCGTGATTCGCGACACCTTCATCGTGGGCTCGCGAATCGCCGATGCGCCGGCGACGAAGCAGGGTCTTCCGCCCGGCCACGTGCGCGCCTACGACGTCCGTACCGGCAAACCGAAGTGGCGGTTCCACACGATCCCGCGGGAGGGCGAGGAGTTCACCGAGACGTGGCACAACGACTCCTGGAAGTGGGTCGGCGGCGCCAACGTCTGGGGAGCGATGGCCGGCGACGAGGAGCTCGGCTACGTCTACATCCCCACGACGACGCCGACCGGCAATCTCTGGGGCGGCCACCGGCCCGGCGCGAACGTCTACGCCGAGAGCCTGCTCTGCCTCGACGCCGAAACCGGCGAGCGGATCTGGCACTTCCAGGCCGTTCATCACGGCATCTGGGACTGGGACATCGCCTCCGCCCCCGTTCTCGCCGACGTCGTGATCGACGGCCGGTTGCGGAAGATCGTCGCCCAGGTATCCAAGACGGCCTTCACCTACGTCTTCGACCGGGTCACGGGCGAGCCGATCTGGCCGATCGAAGAGCGCCCGGTGCCGCAGACCACGGTGCCCGGGGAGTGGACGGCGCCGACCCAGCCCTTTCCGACCAGGCCGGCGGCTTTCGATCTTCAGGGCGTGACGATCGACGATCTGATCGACTTCACGCCGGAACTGCGAGCGGAGGCGCTCGAGATCGCCAACGAGTTCGTCCTGGGACCGATGTTCACGCCCCCCATCGTCGCGGGCGAGGGAGGAAAGACGGCGACGCTCGCGGTGCCGGGAATGGCGGGTGGAGCGAACCATCCCGGAGCGTCGCTCGATCCGATGACCGGCATCCTCTACGTCCAGTCGCGAACGCAGCCCACCGGGGTGGCGGTCGCGCCGCCGGACCCGGCACGCAGCGAGTGGAGATGGGTCAGCCGCGGCGGTCGTGTCGGAAGCCCCCAGGGACTGCCGCTCCTCAAGCCTCCGTATCAGCGGATCACGGCCATCGACCTGAACACCGGCGACCACGCCTGGATGGTGCCGTTCGGCGAGGGACCAACCGACCACCCCGCCATCCGGCATCTCGATCTCGGCCCTCTCGGCAGCCGACCCTCGAGCGGCAACCGCGAGGGCGGACTTCTCATTACGAGGACCCTGCTGATCACCTACGTGCCGAACTGGCCGAGCTGGGACGCTCGCGCCGCCAGGGGCAGCTACCTCCAGGCCTACGACAAGGCCACCGGGAAGCTCCTCGCGGAGGTGGAGACCGAAGCCACCCTGCACGGTGTGCCGATGACCTACCTGCACCAGGGCCGCCAGTACATCGTCGTGCCCGCCGGCGGCAAGGTGGTTTCGAGAACCGCGCGCAGCGGCCCGGAAACGGCTCAGCTCGTGGCCTTCGCGCTACCGGCCGCACCGGCCGCGGAGAACGACGTTCCGCGGATGCCGGGCGGCGAACCCGATCTCTCAGGCACCTACACCATCAACACGCTCACGCCCGTCGAACGCCATCCGAGATACGGCGACGACCCCTACATGAGCGCCGATGACGCCAGGAGGATCGAGGAGTCCGCGGCCGCGAGGGCCGCCCAGCAAGGCCTCCCAAGTGACCCCGATCGTCCTCCGCCGCCGGATGGCGGCTACGCCGGCGGCCGGGTCACCGGCGCCAACGCCCTCTCACTTCTCGACATGGGCACGATCGTCTTCACGGTCGACGGCAGGCACCGGAACTCCGTTCTCACCGACCCGCAGAACGGTCGCATGCCGCCGGTGACCGAGGCGGGAAGGAAGCGGCGGCCGGCATTCACAATCGCCGATCGCATGGGGCCCCCGAATCCCGACGGCGCCTGGTGGCTGCGGGCGGACGAAGTCACCGGCATACGAGGCCGCGTCATCCCGGCGACGAACGGCGAACACCGGATCTTCGACGATCCGGAACTAATCGGCCTCTGGGAGCGCTGCATCTACTCCGATCGGGCGACGATCCCGACCCTGCGAAGGGGCTACGGCGCCTACTACCGCATCACCCAGACCGCAACCCATGTCGTGATCCTGGCGGAACTGATGCACGAGGCACGCATCGTCCGCCTCGGCTCGGAGCACCCGCCGAAAGAAGTGCTCTCCTACGCCGGCGAATCGATCGGCCGGTGGGAGGGCGACACCCTGGTCGTCGACACGACGAACTTCCGCCGGCGAGGCGTGGCAAGGGGCGCGAACGAGCGACGCAAGAACGCCCGAAGTCCCGTCGGCGTGGCGCACGAGGGGCTGCGCATCGTCGAGCGCCTCACGCCGCAGGAGGACGGCAGCCTGTTCTACGAGTTCAGCGTCGACGATCCCGACTACGAGGCGACCTGGGGCGGTTCGTTCCCGTGGCTGCACACCGACGAGCGCATCTACGAGTACGCCTGCCACGAAGGCAACTACTCGATGGGAATGACGATGCGCGGGGCGCGGCAGTTGGAGAAGGAGTGGGCGGAAGGGCGCTAGCGCTCCGATACAGCGTCGCCTGACCCGTCCGACAGCCCTCCGACTTGGGTTCAGTGCGCCCTTGAAGCCCGCGGGATTAGCCCGTCGGGCAAGTCGGTGCTCAATAGCCAAGCCTTCACCACAGCGGCGAACAGATCTGGATCCTCCGCGCTCCACTGGTGGCCGACACCCGGCGCCAGGTAACCGACCGCATCGGGCAGAAACCTCACCAGGTCGTCGACTCCTTGGCGCGTGATCTGCGAGTCTTTCTCCCCCGTGATCGCCAGCACCGGCACATCGATCTCATCCAGCCTACCCGTCAGCGGCTCCCGAAACAGCTCTTGTGTTATCCGGCGATAGGTCTGCAGCGGCGTGTCTCTCGCCGTCTCGGCGAAGACCCTGCTGTCTTCGGGCGGGATCTGGAGCATTCGGGCAACCAGGTGCACAGTGCGGGGACGGGAGTACAGCCAGAACAGCAGCTTCTGGAAGTAGGCCAAACCGCCCGTTACGGGCCTCGTCAGGGTACCGCTCAGGACGGCGCGATCGATCAGTTCGGGAGCCATGCTCATGACCCGCAGGGAAACGACGGCGCCCAGCGATAGGCCCACCAGATGAACGAGCCTCTGCTGCCGGCGACTCAGCTCCACGATCTGGTGGGCCGTGTCATCTAGGGACTCCCACGGGATTTCGCGGCTGCGATCGATGCCGGGCAGATCCGGCACAATGCAGTGAAACGCCGGCAGGGAAGCGACGACGTCCGTCCACATCCACCCGCTGACCAGCCCGCCGTGCAGAAGGAGAACCGGCTCTGCGCCGGAATCACCGGCTGTTTCCACGTACATGCTCACATCATCCGCTGGAAGCCGTTCTTTCGTCGGATGCGAAAGGCACTCAGCCCGGCAGCCCTACCAGCTTAAGGAACCCGTACTCTGGCCGAACGACGCGGCCTCCAGCTCCATGTGCTGCAGCATCGTGACGTAGAGGTTGGAGAGCGGCGCGTTGTCATTCTCGTCGTAGGCCACGTAACGACCGTGGTCGAAGCCGCCGCCGGCGAGAAAGATCGGCAGGTTGCGTGTGTCGTGGGAGTTCCCGTTGCCGAGGTTGCTGCCGAAGAGGACCGCGGTCTGATCGAGCAGCGTGCCGTCTCCTTCGCCGCATCCCTTGAGCTGCTCGAGAAGGCTGCCGAAGCACTTGACGATCTCCGTCTCGACCTTCCTCAGTTGCACGATCTTGTTCGGGTCCTGGCCGTGGTGCGAGAGGTTGTGATGCGTCCCCGAGACGCCCGGGATCTTCGGCACTTCCCGCAGTTCCTGGATCATCACGGCGACGACGCGGGTCGAGTCGGTCTGCAGGATCAGCGGGATGAGGTCCATCAGCAACTGGACGCGGCCAATGAGGTCGCGGCGTTCACGGACGTCGACGGGGGGCTCCCGGTCCACCCGCGGCTTGGGCCGGTCGAGCCAGGCCCGGGCCTCGGTGATGCCCTTCTCGGCCGCGCGCACGGCCTCGAAGTAGGAGTCCAGCCGTCCCCGATCGGCGGCACTGGCGCGCCGGTCGAGCGCCTTTCTCTGCGAGTTCAGGCCGTCGAGGATGCTGCGTCCGTCGCCGAGATCCCGCTTCTGCCGCTCGACCTCGTCGGCATCCCCCGCCAGGAACATCCGGGCGAAGAGATTGGCGGGGCTGGTCTCTGAAGGCACCATGACGCCCCGTCTCGTGAACGACTGGCTCTGGGTCCCCTTGGCGCTCCTCTGAACCGTCGTGTCGGTGCCCAGCACGAGTGAGGGAAAGCGGGTGACGTAGCCGAGCTCCCCGGCGGCAAGCTGATCGACCGAGATCGTGTTGCGGAAGCCGGCGAGCTCCGGGTGGCGGGCCGCGGTCAGCCAGGAGACTTCGCTGCTATGGGCCTGGCGGCCGTTCTGGTCGTGGTGCGAGAGCCCCGAGAACAGGGTGTAGTCGCGCCGGTGGTCCCGGAGCAGCTCCAGGTACTCGGTCGTTTCGTACTCCCGGCCCGGAGTGGCGGGAAAGAGCGACGGCGGGTGCAGGCCGAGTGCGTTGCAGACGGTCACCATCCGCCGGGGCAGAGGCTTCGCCGCCCGGGCCAGTGCCGGGCTCATCGCTTCGAGGAGGGGCAGCGCCAGGGCGACCCCGGATGTCCTGAGGAACGTGCGTCGGTCGAGGGGTTGGTTCATCGTTGCCGCTCCCTGAAGAGTGGGCTCTTGGTGACATTGTGGATGATCGTGCGCACGCCGTAGCCGCCCTCGCGGCTCTGCGCGACGAGCCGCGACAGTTCGTCGCGGTCGGCGAAACCGATCTCGGCGCCGGTCGCATAGACGACAAGTTGCGAGATGAAGTGGCGCGCCACCTGGTCCTCCTCGTCCGCGAGCAGGAGTCGCTTGTACTCGGCGATGCCCGAGAAGGAACTGCCTTCCGGAGTGACGCCGCCTGAATCCACGGGCGGCCCGTCCTTGTACTCGAGGATCGGGCGACCGTAGAGGGTCCCCGTGGGCGTGTCGCCCTCGCCGCTGGAGCGGTAGCGCGTCCGGAAGCCGCCGGTCGGGTCGAAGGCCTCCAGAGCGAACCCCGGCGGGTCGATCGCGCGGTGACAGACGTTGCAGGTCGGATCCCGGCGGTGGCTGGCGAGGATCTCGCGGATCGTCGTGGCGCCCCGAATGTCCGGCTCGACCGAGCCGGCGTTCGCCGGCGGCGGGTTCGGCGGCCGGCCGAGCAGATTCGAGAGAACGAAGCTGCCGCGGAAGACCGGCGAGGTCGTCGTGCCGTTGGCGGTGACCTTGAGCACGCTGGCCTGCGTCAGGACGCCGCCGCGCACACTGTCGTCGGGCAGCGACACCTTGCGCATGTGCTGCCCCTCCACCCCTGGGATGCCGTAGTGCTCCGCCAGGCGGCGGTTGAGAAAGGTGAAGTCAGAGTCGATCAGGTTCCGGACCCCGAGGTCGCTCTTCACCAGCTCGGTGAAGAACAGCCTGGTTTCCTCCTGGAGCGCGTGATGCAGCAGGTCGTCATATTCGGGATAGAGCCTCTCGTCGGGACTCGTGAGCTCGATCTCGTAGAGCCGCAGCCACTTGCCGACGAAGTCCCCAATGAAGCGCTGCGCCTTGTCGTCGTCGAGCATCCTCTCGACGTGCCGGGCCATCACCTCCGGCTGCGACAAGCTGCCTTCCCGTGCCGCCGCGAAGAGCTCCTCGTCCGGCAGGCTCTTCCACACGAAGTACGAGAGTCGGGTCGCCAGTGCGAAGTCGTCCAGCTCGCCGGGCTGGTCATCGTGGTAGAGAAACTGCGGCGCGCTCAGGACAGCGCGCAGCGGAACCCGGACGGCGTCGACGAACTCCCGTTCGGCGGCGATCGCAGGCCTGGCCAGGCTTGCGAACGCCTC
Source organism: Acidobacteriota bacterium (assembly GCA_028877275.1). GTDB lineage: Bacteria > Acidobacteriota > Thermoanaerobaculia > Multivoradales > Multivoraceae > Multivorans. Next base: position 570,502 of record JAPPFP010000006.1, on the reverse strand, counting down.
CACCTCACCCGCCTCGGCCGGCCGTCGAAACGCCAGCGGCACGAGGTGCGAGACGACGTCCAGGACGTGCTCGTACGGATCCTTCGTGAGCTTCAGATCGCCGGCGGAGTCGAACTCGATGCCGTCGAAGAGCCGGCGCGTCGACGGCGGCGGCCACCCATCGAGGAGCGGTCCTTCGATGGCGAGCGATCTGACCGCCACGCCCTCGCCCTTGTAGGTGGCGGCCCCATCCACGAGGATCTCGGTGGGGTGGTAGAAGATCGGGTGATAGACCCGGTTGTTGAGCAGCCGCCGGCCCAGGCCCTTCCCCGCAGCCACGACCTGGGCCTCTGCCGACCAGTCTTCGATGGGGGCGTAGAAGCCTTCGACGTCCGTGTGCCAGTCGAGGTCGGCCACTTCGGGAAAGACGTAGTCGGTCGGGTGGAGGAAGGTCGTGGCTTCGAACGCGCCCGACTCCCCGTTCAACAAGTCGAAGGCACCGAGCAACGTCCTGTCGCCGTTCGGGTTGGCACGAACGAGAAGGAGCGTCACCGGCGTCGACGCCTGGTAGGAGTAGGCGTCGACGGTGACCCTGTAAAGACCCGAATGCGCGACCTGGAAGCCGTGGCGGTCGCTCCTCAGATTTGTGGCCGAAAAGGACCCGCTGGTGTTGTGGTGGTCCTCATCGACGAACATCGCGACGGCGTCGTCGAGTTGCTGACGCTCTGGCGGACCATTTGGTACGAGGCTGGATTGCTCGGGTAGTCGATCAGGTGTGCCGCGCTCGCCGGACGCCCGCCAAGCCGGATCGCCGCATCGAGCGCCCGATCTGCGGCTTCCAGGTAGCTGCGCAGGTGAAGCGGCGAGATCCCCTGTTCGGCCGCCAGCGTGTCGAACCCGGCCGAGGCGCTCTCGGCTGGCAGCAGGCGCGCCAGGTCCTCCTCGATGAGGAGCAGATCCTCGACGGTGTACTCGTACTCGCGCCCCGTCAACCGGCGCGGCGGCGTCTGCCCGGCGGCTCGGGCCGCCAGGTCCGCCGTCTCCAGATCTCTCGCCAGCGCCCCGAGCGCCGCGTCGACGACCCGCCTCGGGGGGCGCCTCGTCCCGGCAGGAGGCATCTCGCCCGCCTCGAGCCGCTCGAAGACCCGCACCCACTTCCGGAAGGTCCCTCGATCCTCGAGGTCGTAGCCGAGGTTCTCGAGATCGAGCGGCGTCTCGGTCTCGACGTCGTGACAGCGAAGACACGAGACATCGAGAAGACGCGCGACGTCGGCCTCGAGCGAACGGGCGGCAACCGTGCCGGGAAGGACGAGCAGCGCCGCGAAAAGAGCCGAAGAAGCCGCCTTCGTCATCGACTCTCCGAAGGCAGCCGGTAGGCGACCAGTTCCGGCACTCTGCCGCTGACGGTGAGGGCGACGTATTGGCGGCCGTCGAGTTCGTAGGTCATCGGTGAACCGAGCCCGCGGCCGGGTAGATCAACCCCCGCCAGCGGTTCGCCGGTGGCCTTGTCGTAAGCCACCAGTTGCGGACCGTCGTCGGTCCCCCCTGTGTTCAGGGCGTGGATCAGGAGCGTCCTGGTCAGCAGCGAACCGGCGCGGCTGTGATCACCACCGAGCGGCGGCAGATCCAGATCGCGCAGCAGGGGGTGGTCCTGGTACCCGGCGCCCCTGCCGAGCGGTGTCGTCCACAGGTGCTCGCCCCGAGTCATGTCGATGGCGACCATCGCCGAGTAGGGCGGTTTCCACAGCGGCAGCCCTCGCGGCATCGTCGGCTGCCGGGTCGGATTACCCCCGTCGAGAAACGCGGCACCCCGAACCGCGGGCTGGAACTGTCCCCATGCCGTCGTGCGGCCGCGCATGATCCCGCCGACCGGATCGGTCCGGTCGGCGATGTAGCGGAGGTCGGTGCCGGCCCGTCCGTCACGGAAGCGGAGCACCGAGTGGCCGTTCGTCGTGGGGACGTACAGCACACCGGTTTCGGGATCGACGGCGGCGCCCGACCAGTTGGCGCCACCGCCCGCCGCCGGACGGAAGATCGTGCCCCGCAGCGACAGCGGCGTGTAGAGCGGGCCGAGCCTGAACCCGCCGATGGCTTCGAGCGCCATCTGCCGGATCTCGGGGGTGAAGTCCGCCAGGTCTTCGGTCCGGGCGCCCTGCACGGCGAACGGCGGCGGCTTGGTCGGGAACGGCTGGGTAGCAGACATGACCTCCCCTTCCAGGTCGGTGTCGGTCGGCACCGGGCGCTCCTCGATCGGCCAGACCGGCTCACCGGTCACCCGGTCGAAGGTGTAGACGAAGCCCTGCTTCGTGACCTGGGCGACCGCCCTGATCCGACGTCCGTCGACGGTGATGTCGAGCAGATTCGGCGCGGTCGGGCTGTCGTAGTCCCAGACTTCGTGGTGAATGAGTTGGTAGTGCCATACCCGCTCGCCGGTTTCGACATCGAGACAGACGATGCTGTTGGCGAACAGGTTGTCACCCAGGCGGTGGCCGCCGTAGTGGTCTGGCGACACGGCGGAGGTGGGCACGTAGACGTAGCCGAGTTCCGGGTCGGCGCTCAGATTGGCCCACGCGTTGCCGTTGCCGGTCTGGCGCCACGATTCGTCTTCCCAGGTGTCGGCGCCGAACTCGTCGGCGCTCTGCGGCACGATGTGGAACTCCCACAGCCGCTCCCCGGTCCGCACGTCGTGGGCGAAAATGAAGCCGGGCACCGCCTCCCTGGACATGATGAAGTCGGTGTGGTTGGTTCCAAGGACGATCGTGTCGCCGACGATCAGCGGCGCCGCCGACCGCGAACCGACCGGCAACTGGAAGGGCTGGCCGCGGGGCGAGCGCGGCAGATCGGCGACGAAATCGACCCGCCCATTGTCTCCGAAGTCCGCGGCCGGCACCCCGGTCCTGGCATCGACGGCGATCAGGTAGCCGGCGCCGGTTCCCCAGACGATGCGGGCTTCGCCGTCTCCTTCCCAGTAGGCCGCCCCCCGATGGCCTCTGCTGGTCGGAAGCGCGGAGCTCTCGTAGGTGCGCGGGTCGTGAACCCAGAGCGTCTCTCCGGAGCGCCCGTCGATCGCCGCCGCCTGCTCGACGCTCGTGATCAGGTACAGTACACCGTCGACCGCGAGCGGCGTCGAGGTCATCGCGCCGAACCCCGGACGCCGCAGCCAAAGGTCGGGCTGCTCCTCCGCCACCCGGTCGAACACCACGCGCGACGGCACCAGCGACGCGCCGCTCTCGTCCGCCAGGACGAGATGGGTGTCCGCCGTCTTCCAGCGCCAGGCGATCTCCAGGTCGCCGAAGTTGTCGGCGTCGATCTGATCCAGGGGCGAGTACTTGCTGACCCAGGTGTCGCCGGCGTGGGTGCGCCAGTCTCCGTCGGTCGCACCCGGCTGCGCAAGGCCGGAGCCGGACGCCAACCCACAGACGAAGACCAGGCGCAGCATAAGGCCAGAGGATGCCTGCATCGTGGAAACCACCATCTTGCCCGCCCTTCGTCGGGGGTGTCAAGAATGGTAGTAGACGCGACACGGTTCTTCCGCTACAGTCGGAAGAACATTCCAACCACGTTGGAGCCGCCCCGAGGAGTGACGGCCGGTTGCCCAACGAGCATCATCGCGCAAGGTGATGTCGAAGACGAGGGCAGAGCCGGCCGTTGAAGAGGGCCAGGCCCCTTGCCATCTCCGGGTCGGACACTCATGGAGGTGGAGCTATGAAGTTCGCCGCCCTCAAGCGCAGCATCTGGATGCTCTGCGTCGTCGCCTGCGCGGCCCTGCCGCTCTGGGCCGACGGTCCGGGCACGGGAATCATCGAAGGCCGGGTGCTTGACGCCCAGGGAGATCCGCTCCCGGGCGCCAGCGTGACGCTCGCCGGACAGCAGAACACCAGGGACGCGATCAGCGACGCGGCCGGGGAGTTCCGCTTCAGTCTGCTGCTCGACGGCGTCTTCACCCTCAGCGCCGAGCTGGAAGGCCTCGGTTCGAGCGACGAAGTCGCGGTCACTCTCGATCCCGGTGCGCGCCGCGCCGTCGACCTCACCCTGCGGGGCGGCGAAGCTGAGGAAATCCAGGTCGTCGCCGAAGCGCCCATGATCAACAAGTACGAGCCAGGGGCCACGGCGAGAATCGACGCGGAGACGGCCGAGTTGACGACGTTCATCACGCGTCACCACGTCAACAGCCTGGCGGTCCTGCCGGCCAACTCCGGCTCCAAGCAGCAGGACTGGCTCAACAGCTTCATGGGCGGCCCCCGCGACGGAGGCACGGTGAACATCGACGGCGTCGATGTCAGCCAGGTCACGAGCAACTACGGCGTGTTCAAGTTCAAGATGGCGACGACGCAGGTCGCCGCGACGGAGGTTCACACCCAGGGGCGCGGCGCCGAGTACGGGCGCACCCAGTCGGCGACGATCAACACGGTGATCAAGTCGGGCACCAACGAGTTCCACGGCGACTTCTACTACGTTGCCCAGAACCAGGCGTGGGTCGGCGAGTTCCGGGACTACCCCGATCTCAACGGTCCCGACAAGATCATTAACAACTACGAGACTGCTCTCGGCGGTCCGATCAACCGCGACCGCGCCTGGTTCTTCGCGGCCCACGCCGAGCTATCGGACAACAGGATCCGGGGCGCCAGCACCAACTCGAACCCGGACGTCATCGCCGATCCCGTCTTCGACTGGAGCTACAAGGGAAGTTCGACCGTCGCCAAGGTCAACTTCCAGCCGGGAGATGACCATCAGCTCGCCGCGACCTACGTGCGCACGCCGGGTTACCGCGAGGGCGGGGGCAACCGAACGGGGGACCTGTTCAGCCTGAACGGGCGCCAGGAGACGGCCGAGTTGAACACCGCGTTGTGGAACTGGGCCGCCACCCCGAAGGTCTTCACGGAACTCAAGGTCGGCGACAGCACGGACACTCGTACCGACAACTGTCTCCATCGCAAGGACAGTCTCTCGAGCGGAGATCCGCACACACCGTCCAGCAACAACTTCCGTTACTACGACCTCGCCACCCGGCTCTTCTTCAACGGCTGCCTTGTTGGAGGCCCGTCCGGCCGGTTCTCGGACGGTCCCCGCCAGCAGATCAACGCCTACGCAACGATCTTCGCCGGCAAGAACCACGAGCTTCGTCTCGGCGCCGAGCGCCACGTCATGGGCCTCGACAACCGCAACTGGCCCGAGAAGGAGTACAGCGGCCGCGGCTTCGGCTACGACCTTCCCGGTGGCTTCGCTACTCCCGAGACCGTCACGGTCTACGCGCCGCCGGACGGAGGACTGTTCCGCCGCGAGAGCGAGCTGAACACCCTCTTCATCCAGGACCGCATCGATGTCGGAGACAAGTGGGTCATTACCGCTGGACTGCGGCTCGAGGGTCAGTCGATGGAGAACAACACCGGGGACCAGGTTAACGACTACGACGAGCTGGCGCCCAGGTTGAGTGTGGTCTACGACGTGAACGCCGACGGCAGGCTCCTGATCCGCGGCACCGCCGGGCGCTATCTCAACCTCTTCAACATGTCATTGACCCAGAACTTCGACCAGGGCTCGAACGGCACGAACACCCGCCAGGTCTTCAACTGGAATCCCGCGAGCCAGTCCTACGACATCCTGAACAGCAGCATCGTGGCCAGCGCCGGGAGGGAGGCAACGAGGAACCTGGAGCCCGAGTACTCAGACGCGTACACCCTCGGCGTCGACTGGCAGTTCCACCGCAACTGGGTCGCAAAGGCCAGTTACAACATGAGCGAGAACGACAACATCTGGGCCACGACCATCCAGTTCGACGAGAACGGAAGGCGGGTCTTCGCATTGGCAAACTGGACTCAGGCCGAGGTCAACCGGCTGTCCTCCCTGCACGGAGTGCCGCCGCGCCTGCCGCTGACGCGCGAGCACGAGGGTTTCATCCTCGAACTCAACCGCAACTTCCGGAACAACTGGACGTTGCGCGCCAACTTCTACGCAGGCGATGCGAAGGGCACTGAGGCTGCCGGAAACTACATACAGGCCATCGGCGGCCTTGGGACCGACGGCAGTAGCGATGTGAACACCCGCAACAAGGGGAACCTCCCTATCGCCAACAACTCGGAGTTTCCGGAGATCTTCAACGTCCTCGCTGCCAAGCGCTGGCCGATCGGCAAGCACACGCTGACCACGAGCGCCCACTACCGCTTCCGCACCGGCCGGTTATGGGAGTCGCAGCGGTACGTCTTCGTTTCCCATCCTGTGTCCGGCCAAAGGGAACGAGTCATCGAGTTTCTCAATCCCCAGGGTTCCAAGCAGCTTGACACCGCGACGGAGTTGAACCTCAACGCCAGTTGGATCTTCGCGCCGATCAACGGCAAGTACGAGATCAAGGTCGGCGCGGAACTCGCCAACGCGCTCAATGGAGACGCCCAGTTGTTCGTGAATCCGGTGTCGGGCCTGCCCACGGGCAGGGGCGGCGGCGACATCGCGTACCAGAGGCCGTCCGAGTACCGGTTCAACATCGGGCTCAGCTTCTAGGGGACAGCGGGAACAGCGGGGACAGCGACGCCCTACTATTCCGCACTATCCCGCCCGACGGGCGGCGCTACGCGTTCGTCGTAGCGCAACGGACACTCGCCAGAGTGTCGAACATCGACGGCAGCGATGCCCCCGGAGGGTGCTCGAAGTACGTCACGTACAGGTGCCGGTTGCAGTGCCAGAGCATCGCCGAGATCGTCTCGCCTCGGGTCAGGTAGCGGGTCTGCCCCTCGATTTCGATCGTGCCGAGAACAGCCGATCCCAGGGAACTCGCGATCGCCGCGAACTCCTCGACCGGTGGCTCCGCTTCTCGCGGGTGTCCGCGGACAACTAGGAGCCGCTCTCCGTCGCCGAAGACGACGTGCTTCGTCAGTTCGAGTGCCAGACGAAGGCTCGCGGAATCCTCACCGCGAGTCGTGTACTCGTAGGCGTACTCGACCTCCGCAAGGGGCATGTCGATGGTCGCGTTGAGACCCAGAAAGGACAGTACGTCGCCCGAAACGGGAGCGGTCACAGGGGGTGATACCGTCGTCGTCGCGCCGCCGCCGCTCGTGTGCGCGAGAATGGCACCCAGACTGCTCGTCGTCCGCCCCACCCTGTTCCTCGCCGTCCTGAACTCGATGATCGGGCGGTTGTCCGTGTTGACCGGCGCGCCCGAAGCGTAGGAGTCGAGAGTCTCATCGTCCGCCACGAAGAATGAGAAGAAGACGTCCGGACCCGTGAAAGGTCCCCGGTTAGACAACGCGGAGATCGCCTCGAAATCGGAACGGATGATCGGTTCCCGCATCGCGGCAGCAATCCCCTCGTAGTCCCTGGCGATGGGCTCCTTCGATGCCAGCAGGAAGAAATCCACGCCTCTCGCATCGGCCCACGCCTGGACATGGGGGAACGCGGTCTCAAGGGTCCGGAGGGAGACCTTCAGATCCTCCGGATTGAAGTCGTAGGCGCCGATCCACTGCAGGAACAGTCCTCCCTCGTTGAGGCGTTCGGCCACGACCGAGTAGAACTCCCTGGTGAAGAGGAAGACCTCGCCGTCGATCCACGGGTTGGAAGGCTCGGAGATGATGACGTCGTAGGTTCGATCCGTCGTGGAGAGAACGTCCCTCGCGTCGCCTACGGTGAGTTCGACCCGCTCATCGGCCAGGGCGTTCCGGTTCTCGACCTCGAAGAATCCGGCCGCCTCGACGACCGTCGGGTTCAACTCAAGCACGTCGATCCTCTCCACGACTGGGAGACTCTCGACCGCGGCCAGGGTGATCCCGCTGCCGAGACCGATGATCGCCACGTCCTTCGGATCTGGGTGCATGAGGCCGGGGATGTACCCCAGGAGAAGCTGCGTAGGAACGTCCAGACCCGTTCCGGCATCGACTTTCCCGTCGATCATGAGGACCTTGACCGGGCCCTCTTCCTTCACCACGACGGAGCCGTACAGGCCGAAGTCGGAGAACGAGATGCCGGCGGCTGCTCTCTCTCGTGCGAGCGCCTCCCGGTACTCGCTCGCTGTCTCGAACCTCCCGTGCTGGTGGTAGATGCCAAAGCGGTAAGGATCGACCTTGGCATCGAACAGGAACGCCGCAAGAAGAGCCACGACCGCGAAGGCGCCACCGTAGGCGACCCTGCCGCCCTTGCCGGCAGCAACGAAGACCACCGCCGAGATGAGGAGGTTCAGCGCGACGGCCACGAGGATCGCTCGTTCCAGGCCGATCACCGGCAGCAGAACGAAACCTCCCACAAAGGCGCCGGCCACCCCACCCAGAGTGTTGATGCAGAACAGCTTCCCGACATCCGTCCCGATGTTCCCGGCACGCGCAATCAACCGGCTCACGACGGGAAAGGTCATCCCCATGAGCAGGGTCGGCACCAGGAGAACGAGATACGCGAGGAGGAGCAGGAGCGAGTGGAAGACGCCGAAGCTGCCGCCCGAAATGTTGTAGATCGCGAGGTACGAGACATCCAGATTGTTCAGGATCGGGACGAACAGAAGCCCGTAGGCGCCGATCCCGAGCTGAACGTACGCGAACAGGGTGGCGAGATCCGTCTTCTGGAAGCGTTTCGCCAACAGGCTGCCTAAGCCCATTCCGGTGAGGAAGGCCGTGAGGATCAGGCTGTACGCGTAGACCGTGCCGCCGACGAAGAGAATCAACCCCTTCGTGAACATGACTTCGTACACGAGCGCGGCGAAGCCCGAGAAGAAGAAGGCACTCAGTAGCAGGGCCCTCAGCTTCATCGTTCCCGCCCCCGGTAGAGCACGAAGCCGGCCAGCAGGTTGAGCGCGGCGGCGAGCACGATCGTCTGAGAGAGGCCCAGGTACGGCAGGAAGAGGAAGCCTCCCACCATGGCGCCGGCGCCAGCGCAGATCGTGTCCACCGCGTACACGTCCGAGATATCGCGGTCGAAGTTCCTGGAGTAGATCTTCGTCATCAGCGGGAACGTGGCACCCATGATTCCCGTCGGCACGATGAGAAGAAGGAAGACGATGCCGAACATGACGAACAACATCGCGGAAGACCCCTGGAGCTGGCTGAACAGAGCCAGACGGACCTGGTACGTGAGGTCGAAGAGAGGAACTAGAAGGACACCGCTCGCGGCAAGGGCGAACTCGAGCTTCGCGAAGAGCAGGACGGGTTTCTTCGTCTGATCGGCAACTCTTCCGAAGCAGTACGCCCCGAAGGCCAGACCCGCCATGAACGCCGTGAGGACCGCGGTGAAGGCGTAGATCGTCGTCCCGAACACGAGCGACAACGAGCGCGACCAGGCCACCTCGTAGACGAGGGAGGAGAACATGGAGACGCCGAACACCAGAAGGAGAAGGCGTCTCCCTGGGCGGAGGCGGAGGGCAGCGGTTCTCAGGGCTGTACGATAGCCGCCGCGCTGTGAGTCGGTCCAGGACAGGTGCGGCCACGAAGGTCTGACAAGACATGTCGATCCTTGAAGATCCGGAGGAGATGCGCCGGTCCGGCTACCGCGTCGTCGACGCCATCGTCGAGCGCCTGAGCGAACTGGGGGACGACAAGGCGTTCCAGACGGCGCCGCGCGATGTCACCGAGGCGTTACTCGACGGACCTCCTCCCGAGCAAGGGCGAGATCTCGACCCGCTGCTCGAGACCGTGGTTCGCGACGTGATGCCGCTCGCGGCCCGGATCGACCACCCGCGCTTTCTCGCCTTCGTGCCCGCCAGTCCCTCCTGGGCCTCCGTACTGGCCAGCTTCCTGATTAGCGGGTACAACGTCTTCCAGGGGACCTGGCTGGCGTCCGCCGGACCGTCCCAAGTCGAGCTCACCGTCACCGACTGGTTTCGCGATTGGCTGGGCTACCCGGAAGGCGCGGGCGGCCTGTTCACGAGTGGTGGATCGGCCGCGAATCTGCTCGCCGTCGTCGCGGCGCGCGAGGCCGCCGGAAACCCCAGGCGCGGCGTGGTCTACGTCTCCGACCAGGCCCACGGGTCGGTCGGGCGCGCCGCGCGAATTGCCGGAGTCGATCCGGCGCGGATACGGGTCCTGGCCACGGACGGTGACTTCCGGATCGTCCCGGCGACCCTGCTGGAAGCCGTACGTCGAGACCGCGGGGCGGGGCTGGACCCGTTCTGCCTCGTGGCAAATGCCGGCACGACGAACACCGGCGCCATCGATCCCCTGGTGGAGCTGGCGGAGATCGCTCGGGCGGAGGGGCTCTGGAACCACATCGACGCCGCGTACGGCGGCTTCGCCGTCCTCGACCCCGAAGCCCGACCTCTGCTCCAGGGTCTGGAACTGGCCGACAGCGTGACGCTCGACCCGCACAAGTGGCTCATGCAGCCTTACGAGACGGGCTGCCTGATGGCCCGCGACGTCATCCGCCTGGAGTCCGCCTTTCGCATCCTGCCCGACTACATGCAGGACACCGATCTCGGCACCCAGCAGGTGAACTTCTGCAACCGCGGGCTGCAACTCACCCGTGCGTTTCGCGCCCTACGCGTATGGCTTTCGATCCAGCGCTACGGCCTGGCCGCACACCGGCAAGCCATCGCCACCGCGATGGGCATCGCAGCAAAGGCTGCGGACCGAATCGCACACGAGCACGAACTGGAACTGCTGGCGCCGCCGAGCCTGGGCGTCGTCTGCTTTCGCTACCGGGGCCTCACCACGGAGCCACCCGCCTCGGGTGAACGCCTCGACGAACTGAACCGTCAGATCCAGGACCGCATCGTCCAGTCCGGATTCGCGATGATCGCCTCCACACGGCTCGGCGAGCGATTCTCACTGAGGTTCTGCGTGCTGAACACCCGCACCACCGAAGACGACGTCATGCAGGTCCTGGACCGCGTTCTGGAGATCGGCAGAGAACTGCACATCTGAGAGCCACGCGGCTTCTGGCATGATCATGCAGCAAAGTGGCGGAAACACTAGAACAGTCCGGCGACCTGCTTCAGGCTCTGTGCCATGAGTGCGGCGAGCCTCTCGCCGGGAAGTTCTGCTCGCGGTGCGGCGCGAAGAACCGCCCCCCGCTCCGGCCCCTCCATCACTGGCTGACCGATCTCGGCCGCCAGGTTGCCGTCCTCGACATCCGGCTGCTGCGGACGCTGCCGCGGCTGTTCTCCTCGCCGGGACGCCTGACCGCCGAGTATGTGGCCGGGCACCGGCTGGCGTACACCTCGCCGATCCGGCTCTACGTCACAGCGAGTGCCGTGGTCCTCGCTGCGATGAACCTGCTCGGCATCTCCGATATCGAGACGATGCTGGCCGGCGCAGCCGAAGAGAACGTCGCGGCGCTGGAAGAGGCCCTGGAGGGGGTAGCCGATCTACACGACCCGCTCTTCCAGGCGCGCTTCAATCGAAGCCTGGACACGACCTTCCCGATCCTGAACCTGCTCAGCCCACTCGCGATCATGGTGCTGCTCAAGCTTCTCTACTGGAGGCGATACCTGCAGGAGCATCTCGCCTTCGGCTGCCACTATGGGACCTTCCTCGTCGTGGTCACGCTCCTGCCACTGCTGATGACGGGGATTGCGCGTTCGATCACGATGGTCGTGGTGACGATCGCTTTGCTCCTCTACCTCGTGGTGGCGATGCGCCGCGTGTACGGCGGCGGTTGGGCAGGGTTGATCGTGCGCTTCGTCGCTCTTGTCCTCGGTTTGTTGGCCTTCATCCTGGTCGAGGGAATGCTGGCCCTTACCATCGCTCTGGTCGCTGCCGTGCCCTAGGGCCGGCAGCCAAAGACGCTGCCTCTACTGCGACGCAGCCTGGTACAGCTCGATCTCGTAGCCGTCCGGATCGCGGAAGAACACGATCGTCGGCGGGTTGTCGCCGGGAATGGTGACCCACCGGAGCGTGGAACCAGCCGCCTCGGCCTTCTTCGCCAGAGCCTTCGCGTTCGCCGTGTTGACAATGATTCGGCCGTAGCTGCCCTTGCCCTCAGGGAGCGGATCGTCGTTGAGATGCGCCAGAGCGAGGCCTGCTCCACCGCCGGGCGCCACCAGGCCGATCTCGATCGGATCGTCCGAGTCCGGCGGGTACTGCCAGGCACGAGTGAAGCCCAGCACCTCCGCGTAGAACTTCTCGGACCGCTCGAGGTCCGCCACGTTGATGGCCACCAGCCCCAACGAAGCGTCGGACTCCTCGTCTCCCGCCATCACGGGGACGCACACGCACAACAAGGCCGCAAACACCAGGGCCCGAACGGTCCACTTCGACATCCCAAGCTCCTTTCCGAGCATCAGACTCACTGTCAATAGAGGCCGGCGAGCATACCGCGCCCTATCCGCGGGCCGTCGCCCTCCCGATAGCCTGCAGGGATGCGGCGTCAGTACCACTTCATGCCCGACGAGGACGGCCAGAAGGCATGGGATGTCCGACGCCTCATCGAACTGAGCGCCGACCTGCCCGTCGAAGAAGTGCCCTTGGCCGACATCGCCGAGATCGACCAGGTCTACTGGTTCGATCGCGACCACTTCCGACCGACGGTCCGTTCAGTGGTCGAGCACATAGCGTTGATCGAGGCGACGGACCTCGCGCACCCGATCATCCTGGGGATGGACGGCCGGGTGATGGACGGAATGCACCGCGTAGCCAAGGCGCTCGTCGAGGGCCGCACGACGATCGCCGCGAAGCGCTTTCCGGTCGATCCGGAACCCGACCACCGGAACTGTCACCCGGCCGATCTCGACTACTCCTCCTAGACGACCCCACGAGCGAGGTCGGCCCAGGGACTCACGACAGGAGCCCTCAGTCACCTGCCACGCCAAGGCCGGCGGTCATCTCACGAAGCCTCAACACGGTTCTCCAGTTCCGCACGGTCATGATCGTCGACAGCTTCGATTCGAAGTAGGGGGCGGTGAACTTCGTGCGCGCGAGCCCCAAGGGACAGTGGAAGTAGACCTCCCGGCCCAGCACGGCGAACTCGTCCGGAGGCGAGCGGTCGCGATCGAGTGAGTCGACGGCCGCAGCTTCCGGCTGCTTCGCCAGGAACCCGACGTGCAGCTTCCCGGTGTCGGCTCCGTCCCGCAAGAACGGGTTCTCCCGCACGATCGCGGCAAGCTCTCCACTCGTTCGGGGCAGCACCGGCACTCGGTACCCGAAGCGCTTGGCGATCGCCGCGCCGATGACGTCGGGCACGAGGCGCGCCAACTCCGGATCTGCCCTGAAGACGACGTTGCCGCTCTGGATGTACGTCCGGACATCGACGCATCCCACCTCCGCGAACATCGCGGAGAGGTCGCTCATGAGCAGCCTGTTCTTGCCGCCGACGTTGATGCCCCGCAGCAGGGCAACGTGAGTGTTCTCCGTCATCCCTTCGCCGGGCGACGGTCCTCGGCCGCCCCTACTCCACCGGATTCGCGGCGATGAACTCGTTGATGATGCCGGCCAGCTCCTCGCCGTGGGTCTCCTGGATGAAGTGGCCCGCCCCTTCGACCTTGACGTGCGGCTGGCCCTGGGCGCCGGGGACCCGTCGCTGGAACCGAACCTCGCCGCCGCGCGTGATTGGGTCGCTGTCGCCGTAGGCCGTCAGGAAGGGCTTCTCCCAGCTCTCGAACACCTCCCAGGCCTTGCGGTTGGCCTCGTTCGCCGGATCGTCGGCGAAGACCGGCACCCGCTGCGGCATGATCAGTGCCCCGGCCTTGTAGGCCGGCTCGGGGAACGGCGCATCGTAGGCGGCCGCGATCGACGGGTCGCCCGTGTTGGTCGCCAGCAGGCGGCCCGTGGGAATGTCGCCGGCGTCGATCATGGCCTGGTTCCTGCGCTTCCAGCGGATGAAGGCGCTGCCCTCCGGGAAGTCCTCCGGACCGGCCGCCCTGCCGACCGGCAGGCCGGCGTTGGAGAGCACGACCCGCGCGAAGCGCTCCTCGTTCTCCGCCACGACCCGTAAGCCGATCAGGCTCCCCCAGTCCTGGCCGAAGAAGGTCGCCTGCTGCAGGTCGAGCCCCTCGACCAGCTTGGTCATCGCATCGACGTGGAACTTGTAGGTATGGGTGTCCATGCTCGCCGGCTTGTCCGAACGCCCGAAGCCGATGAGGTCGGGCACGATGCAGCGATGACCCGCTTCGACGAGAACGGGGATCATCTTCCGGAAGAGGTACGCCCAGGTCGGCTCGCCGTGGAGCAGCAGAATCACTTCGCCGTCGGCCGGCCCCTCGTCCAGGTAGTGGACGCGGTAACCATCGATCTCCAGGTAGTGCGGCTCGAAGTCGAAGCCGGGCAGGTTCTCGAAGCGATCGTCCGGAGTGCGGTACACGCCGGGGCGGATCTCCTCGGCGAGTGCGGGTGTCGCAGTCGCCACAAGGGCCAGGGCCATGGCGACCAGGCTCGCCGTCGCGACGAGGTTTCTCGGTGATCTCTTCATCTCGCGTCCTCCGTTCCGTCGTGCGCAAGCTGTGGAAATGGCGCTCGACTCTATCGGGCGCGCGCCATGCACTATCCTCTGTCCGCCCCCACGAACGGAGCAGGCCCGCATGACTCAGAACGGAACCGTTGTACGCCTCTCCGGCGTCCGCAAGACGTTCGGCGCCCACACGGCGGTCGACGACTTCGACCTCAAGATCGAGCCCGGGACCATCTACGGCCTGCTGGGGCCCAACGGCTCGGGCAAGACGACGACCATCCGCATGATGATGGGCATCCTGCTGCCCGACAGCGGTGCCGTGGAACTCTTCGGCGGAGCGCCCGACTTCGCCCGCCGCAGCCGGGTCGGCTACCTGCCCGAGGAACGCGGCGTCTACGAGAAGATGAAGGTGCTCGACCAGCTCGTCTTCTTCGGCGAGATCCGCGGCGTCGGGCGGTCCCTGGCCCGCACCCGGGCCGAGGAGTGGCTCGAGCGTCTGGGGCTCAGCGAATGGGCGTCAAAGAAGGTGCAGGCACTCTCGAAGGGGATGCAGCAGAAGGTGCAGTTCATCTCCACCGTGCTCCATGATCCGGAGCTGCTGATCCTGGACGAGCCCTTCAGCGGCCTCGACCCGATCAACCAGGACGTGCTGGAGGAGATCGTCCTCGAGGAGAAGGAGCGTGGCAAGACAATCCTCTTCTCAACCCATCTCATGGAGCAGGCAGAGCGCCTCTGCGAGCGGGTCTGCCTCATCTCGCGGTCTCGCAAGGTGCTCGACGACGACCTGAGGGAGTTGAAGCGGCGAGAGCGCACGGGCGTCGTGGCAGTGGAGTTCGAAGGCGAGGCTCCCCCGGTTGCCACTTGGCCCGGCGTCTCGGAGGTCGAAGAGGCCGGCGACGCGCTCCACCTGACGCCGCAAGACGGTGTGCTCCCGGACGAGATTCTGGCCCAGGTCGTGGCGGGAGGAGTCAGCCTGCGCAGGTTCGAGCTGCTCGAACCCCGGCTGCACGAGATCTTCGTGCGCCATGCCGGAGAACCAGCCGAAGACGATGCCCCTTCGCAGACGGGAGGTGCGTCATGAAGCAGGTCTGGTCGGTGATCCGTCGCGAGTACGTGGAGCGTGTCAAGACGAGGGCGTTCATCCTCTCGACGCTCGGCATGCCGCTGCTCATCATCGGGATCATGGCGGTGGTCGGCTTCGTGGCGGTCCTCTCCGAGCAGTCGGAGCGGCAGATCGCCCTGATCGACCTGAACGGACAACTCGGCGAACGCGTGCAGCAAGCGCTGGATCGGGCGGGATACGACGTGGAACTGGCCGCGCCCGGGACCGACACCGAGGACCTGGACCAGCAGGTACTGGACGAGGAACTCGAGGCCTACATCGTCCTCGACGACACGACGGCCAGCGAAGCCGTCTTCGCCTACCGGTCGAAGGAACCGCCGGGCGGAGTGCGCTCCCAGTTGATGCGCTCGGCAATCGTCGAGGAGGTCGTCGACCTGCGCCTCGGCCAGCTCGAGGACGGCGAGTCGGTAAGGCGGCTCTTCCAGGGCGGCTCGCTGGAGTACGAACCGGTGGGCCTCGACGAGGAGGAAGCGGAGGAAGCCGAGGCCGAACGGATCACCGGAATGATCACCGGCATCGCGGGCGGCATCATCCTCTACATCATGATGCTCGCCTACGGCGCCCAGACGCTGCAGTCGGTCCTCGAGGAGAAACAGAGCCGGGTCGTCGAGCTGGTGGTCTCGTCGCTGCGACCCTGGCAGCTCATGCTGGGCAAGATCGTGGGGGTCGGAGCCGTCGGGCTCACCCAGGTGGCGATCTGGATCGGCTGTGTGGCTCTGCTGGCCGGTCTTGCCTTGCCGAGCCTGATCGCCGCCGCCTCGGATTTCGAGGAGTTGGCTCAGTTCCGGCAGTACCTGCCGGGCCCCGGCGCCGTTCTCCTGCTCGTCGTCTTCTTCCTGCTCGGGTACTTCCTCTACTCGAGCCTGTTCGCCGCGGTCGGCGCCATGTGCAGGAACCTGCAGGAAGCCGGCCAGACCCAGGCGCCCCTCATCTTCCTGATCATCATTCCGTTCATGCTTCAGATGATGACGTTCCAGGGAAACAACATGCAGTGGATGAACTGGGTCGCCCTGTTCCCCTTCTTCAGCCCGATCATGATGTACCCCCGAGCCGTGATGGGGGACGTACCCGCCTGGATGGTGGCCGTCTCGATCGTGCTGATGGCGCTGACCGTCTGGGGCGCCGCCTGGGTGGCGGGCAGGATCTACAAGGTCGGCATCCTCAGCCAGGGCAACCGGCCCAGCCCGCGGGAGTTGATCAGGTGGATTCGGGAGGCGTGAGAATCGGCGGCATCGGGCAACTGATCGACGCCGACACCGCACGCAGCAGCTCGGCTTCCTCGACGGTGACCTGCCGGTCGGCGGTGATGCAGACGACCGCCGCTTCGACCACGCGCTTCTTCACCATGGGCGCGGCGTGGTCGAGTTCCGCCAGAGCCTCATCGAGTGCGCCGAAACCGCAATCCTCGTGCCCGAGAAGACCCGTCTCCGGAAGCGCGAGCCCCCGCCATGCCTCTCCGAACGCGTGCGCGGCCGCACCAGGGTCGCGATTCCCCACGTAGGCCAGTACCGACAGCATCACCGCCAACGGCGATCGCACCGCCCTCAGGGAGCGGTGCCGCACCCGCTCCGGACCCGACCTCCCGAAGCGGCCCTGCATGTCCCGGAGCAGAATCCGCTGGAGCGACCACTCGAAGAGGTCCAGCATCTCGTCCGCTTCGACGAGTTCGACCAGGTTCTTCCGGAACAGCTCGTACTGCCACGGGGTCAGGGCGCATAGCGCCGGGAGAGCGATCTCGACCAGAGGCAGGCGCATGGTCGGGTCGAGGCGGCCAACCAGTCGGGCGAGCTTGACGGTCTCCTCGTAGACGCCGTCATCGGCCGCTGCTTCGAGGTGGGCAAGCTGCAACCGCCTCGGCCCTTCGTCGCGGTCGAGCAGCAGCGCGTAGATCAACGCGCGGGCGCCGTAGGGCTCGTGCGCGGCTGCGACCAGAGCTTCGGGCAGCCGGTCGAACAACGCTCCCGCGTAGGCGATGTGCGCGGAGGTCGGCTGGCCGACCTGGCCGACCGCATCAGCGAGGGTCGGACCGGCGGCCCCTCCGGCTTCGGCGCCCGCAAAGCCCGCGGCACCTGGAGGACCAACCGTGCCCGGAGCACCTTCGCCCGGCTCGGGCAGCTCGGGAAACCCGCCATCCCAGGACGGGTCGATGCGCCTGATCCGCTCCTTGAGCGGCGGATGGGTCGAGAACATCGCGCTGAACCCTGAGGTCGCACGGCCGAAGAACATGTGACTCGCTTGCGGAGCGTTCGGGTTGTCCACCTGCGAGCCGGTCACGAAGCCGCCGATCTTCTTGAGCGCGCCGGCGATTCCACCGGGATGGCGAGTGAACTGCACGGCCGAGGAGTCGGCGAGGAACTCCCTCTGCCGGCTGACCGCCGCCTTGATCAGGTTGCCGAAGAACGTGCCGGCGAAGCCGACGAACGCGAGACCGGCGCCGAGCGCGAGGATCGGCATGGCGCCCTTGCTGTCTCTCGATCGCCCGCCGCCCGTGTAGAAGGACATCCTCAGGATGAAGTAGCCGATCATCCCGATCACGAAGATCCCGTGCAGCAGACCCATCAGGCGGATGTTGAGGCGCATGTCGCCATTCAGGATGTGGCTGAACTCATGCGCGATCACGCCCTGGAGCTCGTCGCGGTCGAGCGTGGTGGCGGCTCCGCGGGTGACGCCGATGACGGCGTCCTGCGGCGCGAAGCCGGCCGCGAACGCGTTGATGCCCGTCTCTGCGTCCATCATGTAGACCGGCGGCGTCGACGTGCCCGAAGCGATCGCCATCTCCTCGACGACGTTGAGCAGCCTGCGCTCGACCGGGTCCGAGGTGCTGCCATCCACGAGACGGCCCCCGAGCTCCTCGGCGACCACGCGACCGCCGCCGCGCAACTGGGCGACCCTGTAAAGGCTCCCCCCGCCGACCACCAACAGGGTGCCAAGCGTCGCCAGAATCAGCAACCGCGGATCGCCGACGGCCGTCCAGTCGATCGCGCCCGTGTCGGGATCGCGGCCGAAGTACCCCATCGTGGCGGCCAGTAACACCTCGACCGAGACCACGATCGCGAGCACGGCCAGCGAGAACAGCACGACGAGACGTGTCGTGCCCCGCCGGGCTACGTCCTGCTGCTGAAAGAAGTCGGTGGCCATCGCGCCGCCGCCCTTGACCCGAGAATCCGAGTTACTCGAACGAAATCTGTGGCGCTTCGGCGATCGCCTCGCTGTCGAACTCGAGCAGCGTCGCGTCCTGGCCGTGGCCGAACATGCCGGCGACCATCACGGCCGGGAACCTCTGCTTGTAGGTGTTGTACGTGGTCACCGAATCGTTGAAGGCCTGACGAGCGAAGGCGACCTTGTTCTCGGTCGAGCGCAGTTCCTCGCTGACCTGCATCATGTTCTGGTTGGCCTTCAGATCCGGGTAAGCCTCAGCCAGCGCGAACAGACGGCCCAGCGTGCCCGTGAGCACGCCCTCCGCCGAGGCCAGACCCTGAATCGCCGCGGCGTCGCCCGGGTTCGCGGCCGCCTGCTCCAGTCCGCCGGCCGCCATGTTCCTGGCCTGGATCACCGCCTCGAGGGTTTCCCGCTCGTGACTCATGTAGCCCTTCGCCACCTCGACCATGTTCGGGATCAGGTCGTAGCGCCGCTTGAGCTGGACCTCGATCTGCGCGAAGGCGTTCTGGTAACGGTTCTTCAGCGTGACGAGCTTGTTGAAGGTCCCGATCAGCGACGCGCCGAAGATGACGGCGAGGAGTACCAGCCCCGCCAGAATGATGATCGTCAGAATGCTCATGAGGGCGATGCTGTCACAGGCGGAAGGTGTACTGCGCCTTCACCGCCAGCCTCGAGTCCTGCTGCCGGAAGTCGGTTCCCCGCTCGCCCACCTCCTGCACCCAGCCCTGGCCGAAGATGAAGAACAGGTCGTTGCCCGGCTCGAGGGTCCAGCGCACCCGGCCCTGGAAGCCGAGATTCCCCGAACGGTTGTCGAACTGCAGCACGTTCGCGAAGGACAGCCTGGGCGAGACGGCGTAGTTGAACTCCGCCCGGTGGATCCTGGCCACGAAGTCGCCCTGCGGCAGCCGCGCGAAGGTCTGGTTCGTGTTCACGCTGATCGTCAACCGTGGCGGCGCGGAGTACCGGAGGCCCGCGCTGTAGGTCTCGGCGTCTCCCGACCAGAAGCTGCCGAAGGTGACGCCGAAGCTCCCCTGGAGCCGGCGCTTCTGCGCTGAAGTGAAGAAGATCCGGAGCGGCGTGAAGTCGTACTCGCCCGGCGGCAGGACCACGCCGGGAGAGATCTCGAACGGCTCGAACAGCCGCTCGTAGGTCGGGTTCACGTCGAACAGGCTGTGCAGCGAGTCGCCCGACTGGAAGTGCCAGTCGACGATCGTGAAGTAGAAGTCCCGGCTCTCGACCAGGCCGTTGTCGAGCCGCTTGAACTCCGTGTAGAAGATGTCGTGGTACATCTGCTGGATGCCCAGCCACTGGTTCTTCGGCCGCGGGTTGAAGCTGGCGCCGAGGCGCAGCATGCGCACGTTGCTGCGCTGAACGAATCCAAGCGCGGGATCGAAGTTCTCCTGGATCTCGCGCCACTGAACCTGGGCGTCGTAGCGGTCGTTCGGGAAGGCGGCCGCGAAACCGAAGGAGGCATCGTCGTCTGACACGCCCTCGTTGTCGCTCTCGAGTCCCCAGGCGTTGAAGACGAAGTTCCGGCCGCTGCCCAGGAGGTCCGAGGTGGCCAGGCGGAGATCCACCCCCATCGTGGTCGCGTCCGTCGTGGCGGCCTGGTTGCCGCTGGTGACGAGCGCGCCGACGTAGGACTGCTGCCAGAAGTTCTGCCGGACCCGTCCGACGAACATGCTCTGGTCGGGGGCGAACGAGGTGTCGCGCGTGCCGACGTTGAGCACGCCGACTTCCGTCCGGCCCACCCTGCCGGTCAGCTTCAGACCGTAGTCGAGCGGCGCCTCCCGGCCTCTCAGCAGTCCGATGCGGCGGCTGAAGAAGGGGAAGATCTCCGCTCCCGTACTGGGGATGCCCCCCGGCTGGCTGACCCCGGTGGTGGCGAAGTTGAAGACGCCGGCATCCTGCAGGAAGAAGGACCGCTTCTCAGGGAAGAAGATCGAGAAGCGGGTCAGGTTGATCTGACGCGCGTCGACTTCCGTTTCGCCGAAGTCGGTGTTGAAGGTGGCCGTCAGCTTCAGGTTGGGCGTCACGTTGTAGAACAGATCGAGCCCGGGCTTGCCGCGCAGACTGTCGTCGCCGCTTGCGCCGCTGCGATCCCAGCGGCCCGCGACGAAGGGCCGGATGTCCAGGCTGAGGCCCTGTTCCAGGCCGCCGAGACCGGAGACCTCCCCCGCCTCCGAGACCTGGAAGAACTGCGCGTCGAAACGGGCGCCCGCCCAGCGCGCCTCCTCGAACTTCCGCTGGATGTTCCGGCTGAAGTTGAACCCCCACACCGTGCCGTCCGGCGGGAAGTTCAAGCTCTTGAAGGGGATGGCGAACTCCGCGCTCCAGCCCCGGTCCGAGCGCCGCGTCGCGACGTTCCAGATCGCGTCCCAGTCCTCGTTCGTCTCGCCGTTCGCGAACACGAGGCCGTCGACCAGGGCGCCGTTCGGGTTCGTCGAGAAGTAGTAGGCGTTGCTCTGATCGCGAAACGTGTCGAGCAGGAACTGAACGTAGTCGTCCGGCCTGAGCGAGGCGTCACGTGCCATCTGGGACGCGAGGACCCGGTCCGGCTCGGAGTCATGGCACATCACGCCGATGTACAGGTGGTCCGCGTCGCGCAGGAGGGTGACCTCCGTGCGCTCGCTCGGCACGGCGCCCTCCGTCGGGATGCGTTGCACCAGATCGCCGATCGGCGCCGCCGACTGCCACGCCGGTTCGTCCAGGACGCCGTCGAGGAGGATCGGCTCTGACACGACCGTGACGACCGCCGTCCGGGTCGGCCGGCTCGCCTCGTCCTGACCGATGGCGACGCCGGACAAGAAGGGCGTGGCGAGCGCCAGGGAGCAGCAGAGGAGCGCCGCCCTACTCTGCCGGCAACAGCGCGTCTCGGTCCACCCACTCGCCGCGCAGCATGACGCGGTCGATCTGGAGCGTGTTTCGAATGTCGGCCAGCGGATCGGCGTTCAGCACGATCAGGTCCGCGCTCATGCCCGCGGTGAGCGTGCCGAAGTCCGCTTCGCCCACCGGCGGCATCCGGCCGGCACCGGTCGCCGTGGCGGCGACGAGAGTCTCCATCGGCGTCAGCCCCGCCTCGACGTACAGCTCGAGCTCGTGGTGGGTGCCCCATCCCATCGGCACGTTTGGCGTACCGCTGTCGGTGCCGAGGGCCACCTGGATGCCGTGGTCGTAGAGCGTCTTGACGAAGTCCTGCATGTGCCGGAAGGAGAGTTTGCGCCCCTCGAAACCGTCCGCCGCGAGAACGGCGGCGCGCGTCTCCTCGTCGCTCCAGCGCTCAAGCACACGCGGGTTCATCACCGCCCGCAGTTCCGGGTCCTCCAGCAGCTCCGGATGCTCGGCGAAATGCCAGTTGTTCTGGACGATCGACAGGGTCGGGGCGAAACCGCAGCCCTTCTCCAGGCACAGGTCGAGGAACGCCTGGCTGGGCACCGGGTCCTCCATCGGCACGCCGCCGCCGGGGCCGAACGTCCGCACCGTGGTGTGCATGAACTCGTTCAGGCCGACCTCGAGGAGCTGGACGCCGTCCGCCTCCTCGTTGATGTGGGCGACCGGGATGAGCCCGTTCCTGGTCGACTCGTCGACGATCGCGGCCCGGATCTCCGGCGGGATCTTCAGGCCGGGTTCCTCGACCTCGTTGATCCACATCTTCGTGAAATGGACCCCGAGAGCCGCCTGCTCCCGGACTTGGGCCCGCGCCTCCTCCGGCGTTGTCGGCGTGTGCGGGAAGCTGGAGTTGAACCCGCCCGGGTAGGAGAAGCCCAGGCCGGCGGTGAACGCGCGCGGCAGATCGGGCCGTCCGGCGTTCGCTTCCAGCATCAGGGCCACCTTGTCCGGAGGGTCCGAACCGATGCTGCGGGTCGTCGTGACGCCGTAGTAGAGCTGCGACCGCAGCGCCTGCTCGGTCGCCTCCACCGGGCCGCCGTAGTGAGCGTGCAGGTCGACGAGGCCTGGGATCACCGTCTTCCCGGCGGCGTCGATGACTTCCGTGCCGTCGGGCACCTCGACGGCGTCGCTCGGGCCGGCCGCCAGTACGCGGCCGTCGTCGATCAGGATGACCGCGCCTGCGACGGGGTCGCCGCCGGTGCCGTCGATGAGCCGGGCGCCGACGATCGCCAGGTCGGCCGGCTCTACCGGTTCGGTATCAGCACCACAAGCCGCGACAACGGCTGCGACCAGGAGCGCGACAGATGAAACAGCAGTGTGTCTTGACATGGCGCGGGCAGGCTACCAGCCGGCCCGCACGCGAACCTCAGCGCCTCACACTGGGTGCGCCGGCGTCCCCGCCGGCTGCCGCCTCAGGCGGCCAGGTCGACGCGCCGCGAAGCGGCGACCTTACTGCCCTGCTAGCCCGGCTCTCCCGCAGCGCGCTCCCCGACCACCAGCATCTCGATCGGCCGGCGCTCCTCCACCACCGCCAGGCCCAAGATGTCCTCGATCGCCCGAAAGATCGCTTCCGGTTCAGGTGCGTCGAACTTCAACAGAATCTCGTAGCGCCCGGTGATGCCCGTCTCGTTCAGTGTTGGTCGCTCCAGCAGACGGGCGACCTGGTCCGCGAGGCCATCCAGGTCCGTGGCCCCAAGCGAGTCCGGGGACGCCGAGTAGCCGTACCGGGCGGAATCGGGAAGAGGTTTGAGCTTCGGCTCACCCTTCTGGACGATTACGTACGCGTCCACAACGCGCTCTTCCCAAGCGGCCTCGATTCCCAGACCCGCCGAGACAATCTGGCGAAACATCGGTTCTACGAGCTCAGGCCTGCCGCCGGTCATCACTGCGACGTCGTACTTCTGATCAGGCAGTTCTGCTTCCATCACGAACCGGCCCGGCCGAACACCGTAGGCAACGCGGAGGATCAGGGCCGGATCGGCCGCGACCATCCGGACTTCATCCGGACTTCGACTCATCGCGTACTCCGCCTTCTCGGTCGGAGCAAAGAGCATGAGAAGTTCACCTCTCGATCCCCTCACGACAACATGGCCGCCGTCGACGCGAGCGGTCAGCTCATCCAGTGCCTTGAGCTCGAGCATTCCATCGATGTCCTCAATCTCCGGAACATCCGGCCGCCGGCCTGCAATCAGATCGAGCAGGTGTTCCCTGCTCAGATGACGTGCGTGGGTGACCCCCTGAATCACCCCCTCCCTGTCCACGAGAAACGTAGTCGGTATCGCCAGCACTCCGTAGTCCCGAAACACCGATCTGTCGAGATCAAGGCCGACCAGGCCAGAGATGGGGGTCGACTCGAGGAACGGCGTGACAACCTCCTCCGCCTCGTCCGTGATGGAGACGAATCGAATGTCGTCCGCCGGCAGCGCGCCCGCCAGTTCGTTCAGGTGAGGGATCACATCGACACACGGCGCGCACCAGGTCGCCCAGAACTCCAAGACGGTGGCCTTCCCCTTCAGCGCCGCCCAGTCCGGGTCGCCATCGGCGGGAGCGTTCAGCGTCTCTTCGATGACGAGCACGCGTGCCCGATCTCCCGGAACGGGCGCGTCGGGGTTCGGAGCCGCCCAGCTGAGGTCCACGCTTGTGGGAGCGTCATCCTCACCATCGTCCCCGGACTCGGCCTTCCCCCCACAAGCCAGGCTCGAAACCGTGATCAGACTCGCCAGTGCGCCGATCACGAGCCTCCAGTTCATGGTCACTCTCCGCATCGCGGTTCCTTTCCGGTCGTGCTGTCTCCTGGCTCTAGCGGTGGTTGATCAGGCGGCGCAGCACTTCGATGTCTTCATCGGCAGAACGGTCGCTTGTCCCTGCTTCCTGGTCATGCTCCGAGGAAGGAGCCCTTGGAGGAAACGGGGCCTTCGGTGGTCTCGGAGGGCGCGGCATCTGGGCTCTGAGTAACTCCCAGAGTCCCGGAGACATGTCGCGGAGCAAGACCAGCATCAGGTCGCGCCACCGCCGTGCCTCCTCGTCGAAGGCCTGTCTGCGCCCGTCGATGCGCCAATCGTGCTCAAGTCCGCCGCGCCCTTGGGTAATCACCAGGCGATGCCGATGCCGCCCCGAAGATTCCAGCTCGACGGAACCGCCGGCAGCGATCTCCAGCACCTCCAGGCCGTCGTCGCTCATCACGGCCTCGCCGTTGACGCCGATGCACAGGACCGCGTCCTCCAGGCTTCGTTTCGCGACCCAGTTCTCCGCCGAGGTGAACGAGCAGTCCTCCGGAACGAACTCTGCGACGACGGGCTGGGAACCCGCCGCTGGAGTGGTCGCGACAGGGACCGGATTCGCAACGGATGCGGTGACGCCTGCCACACCAAGCGCCGTCAAGACAGGCACTGTGATGAACCCGCAACGGCGCGGTCGATTGCGCCTGACAATGGCCATGATCCTCCTCTCGAACTGGGTGGGATGAACGATCGGCAGCGACAGAGCCGTCTCCCTGCGATCCATGTTCGCCGCCAGGGAAACGAGCTGCCTCGCGTACTCGGAGGGACGCTGGCCAACCGCCAGAACGCCTTCGTCGCAAGCCTGCTCGCGGCTCGCCGCCGCCAGGCGCGACGCCACCCAGCTCAGCGGGTGGAACCAGTAGAGCGCCAGGACGACGCGAGCCAGGAGCTGGCGCAGCGCGTCGCGTCTGCGGACGTGGATCAGTTCGTGCGTGAGGACGACAGTGCGCCGAGCGGCCGACCAGCCGGACGCTGAAGCCGGTAGCAGAATGACGGGGCTCCAAAGGCCGCCGGTCATCGGCGTGACGACTTCCCCGCCCAAACGGAGCCGCACGTCGGCGCGGAGACCCAACTCCTTCTGAACTGCTCCCAACTGACGATGCCAGCTTGGGTCGTCCACTGGCCGCGTCGCGCGAACGAGCTTCCGAAACCTCAGGATCCCAACCCCGAGGGAGCCGAGAGCCGCCACGCAGCCGATCGCCCAGATCAGCAGCGGCAGGCGAAAGATCCCGGGAGCGGTATGAGCGCCGACGAGGGCAGCATGGGCCGGCAACCCGGAAGCCCGAGCCGACCGTGCAGGATCGACCTGATCCGGGTCGAACGAGACTTCGGCAACGGGCACGGCTTGCGCCCGGTCAGAAGATGGAAGCAGCGGCAAGTCCCAGGACGGCCCCAGCAAGGTCAGAATCGGCAACGCGAGCAGAAGCAGGAACGTCAGCGTCCAAAGGTGATGGCGTGCTGTAGCGGGGCCCTTGCGGAGGAGCCACGCGAAGGCCAGCGCCATGCCGAGTACGACGGTCGCGCGCCCTGCTACGTCCAGCAGGCCCGACAGTCCGGGCGAAAACAGGAGATCGGTCACCGGCCCTCTTTCGACGCCTCGTCGATGAGCGTCTGAATCCGCGCTCGCTCTTCCGAGGTGAGTTTCGTTTCGTCAAGCTCCAGAAGGGTGGCTACCGCGCCCTCCACCGAGCCACCGAAGAACGTCCTGAGGACGTGTCGCATGGCCGAACGCCGCGCTCTCGAAGCCGGGACCGTGGGGGAGTACAGGTAGCGAGCGCCGTCCTGCTCACTCACGAGGTGCCCCTTGTTGACGAGAATGCGAAGCACCGAACGCACTGCCGAATACGTGGGCGGTTCGGCCATGCGTTCGCGGATCTGCGCCGCCGTGGCCGCGCCGGACTCATGGACGATGTCCATCACTTCACGCTCTCGTCGGCTGAGTTGGGGTAGCTCGTTCACGATCACCTCGCCCATCCGATGCACCGTCCTGGAGACTTCATCTCGACATCCTCAAGACACCATAGCCGACCGGTGCTGAAAATTCAACACCGGAAGCTGGACGCCCCGACGCGCAACACGGAATGAGAGAATCGCGGCCGACCACACCGGAGCATCCAATGACCTGGAACGACGACGTCAAGGAGATCGAACGGCAGCGCCGCATGGCCGAGCAGATGGGCGGCGCCGACAGCGTCGCGTTCCAGCACGGCCGCGGCAAGCTGACGGTTCGCGAGCGCGTCGATCTACTGGCGGATCCCGGTACCTTCCACGAGATCGGCGCGCTGGCCGGCACGGCGACCTGGGAAGACGGTGCGGTCGCGGCGCTCAAGCCGTCCAACATGGTCGTCGGCACGGTGCGCGTCGACGGCCGCAAGGTCGCGTTCTCGGGCGGCGACTTCACGATCCGCGGCGGCGCCTCGGACGCCAACATCGGCAACAAGAGCCGCTTCGCCGAGCAGTTCGCGCTGCGCAGCCGGCTCCCGTTCGTCCGGCTTCTCGATGCGACCGGCGGCAGCGTGAAGACGTTCGAGCAGATCGGCAGGACCTACCTGCCCGGCGGTGCCGGAACGGACGTGTCGACTCATCTCCTGCAGGCGGTTCCGGTGGTCTCGGCGGTGCTTGGCTCGGTCGCCGGCCTGCCGGCCGTGCAGGCGTGCCTCTGTCACTTCAGCGTCATGGTCAAGGGCACAAGCCAGGTGTTCGTCGGCGGCCCGAAGGTGGTCGAGCAGGCGACCGGCCAGCGCATCACGAAGGAAGAACTGGGCGACGAACGCACCCAGATCAGGAACGGCGTCGTCATGAACCTCGCCGAGGACGAGGCCGACGCGATCGCCCAGGTGCGCCGGTTCCTCTCGTACCTGCCGTCGAGCGTCTGGGAAGCACCGCCGGAGCGGACGCCAGACGACGATCCGGACCGGCGTGACGAGTCGCTGCTGTCCGTCGTGCCGCAGGATCGGCGGCGAACCTACGATCCGCACGCGATCATCGAGGCCGTCGTCGACGAGGGCAGTTTCTTCGAGATCGGGCCGCTCTACGGTCAGGCGCGCGTCACCGGCCTCGCCCGTGTCGACGGCATTCCCTGCGGGGTCATGAGCAACGATCCGCGGTTCAACGGCGGCTCGATGGACATCGCGGCCGGCGAGAAGATGCTCCGGCTGCTGGAGCTCTGCGAGACCTTCCACCTGCCGCTCGTCTACTTCGCCGACGAGCCCGGGTTCTCCGTCGGGCCCACGCAGGAGCGACTGGGCATCGTGAGAGCCGGCGCCCGCGTCGTGACCGCGCTCAACTCGAGCCGGACGCCGTACATCTGCTTCGTCGTGCGCCAGCTCTACGGAGTCGCCGGCGGCCTCCACTGGCGCGGCCAGGGCTTCTACCGCCGCTACGCCTGGCCCTCGGCCCATGGCGGCTCGATGCACATCCAGGGCGGCACCGCGATCGCCTACAAGCGCGAGATCGAGGCAGCCGAGGACCCGGAGGCGAAGCGAGCCGAGATCGAGGCGCGGCTGTTTGCCATCTCCTCGCCCTTCCGCAACGCCCATGCATTCGGCGTCGAGGAGATCATCGACCCGCGCGACACGCGGCCGCTGCTAGTGGACTTCGTGCGCGACGCGCGGCGGGTGGTGGCGGCGGAGCTGCTGGGGCCGGCGACGGGGCCCAGCTACCGGCCGTAGCAAGATAGCTCGTCGCCGCTAGCTCACCACAGCCCCGGTGACGCCGCGTTCGAAGAGGTCGTCGATCTCGGCATCGGAGAGACCGAGGCGCTCCCGCAGCAGGTCACGGCTGTGCTCGCCGAGCCGGGGCGGCGGCAAGTCGGCGCGTTCCAGCAGACCGTCCATCCGCCAGGGATGGCCGGCGTAGCGGTGCTCGCCGACGTCCGCGTGCTCGATTCTGCGGAACCAGCGCCGCTCTTTCAGATGAGAGCACTCCATGAGTTCAGCGGTCGTGCGCACCACGCCGGCGGCTATGCCGGCGGCCTGAAGACGTTCCATCAGGTGCTCTGCCCGCAGGGTGCCGGTCCACTCGGCCATCGCCTCGTCGAGCTTCGCCGCGCTGGCAATCCGGTCGGCGTGCCGGTCGAATACCGGATCCGCAAGGGTCCGGGAACCTGAGATCGCCACGAGCCGACGCCACATCTCATCGGACTCGACGGCCACGGCGATCCAGCAATCCTCCCCGGCGCACGGGTAGACACCGTGCGGCGCGAGATCCAGGTCACCGTTGCCCGGCGGCGTCTGCTCGCCGCCCAGCGCGGCATCGAGGAGCACTTCGCCGAGGTAGCCGACTGCAGCCTCGATCATGCTGCCGTCGATCGACTGTCCCTCACCCGTGCGCCGGCTGTGGAAAAGCGCGACCAGGGTGGTCGCCGCCATCTGCATGCCGGTGATCGCGTCGGCCTGGTAGAAGCCCATGACCATCGGATCGCCGCCGGGATAGCGGTGGAGCCAGTCCCAGCCGGCGAGCGCCTCGATCGAGGTTCCGTTCGCCTTGTAGTCGCTCAACGGCCCGGTCTTTCCGAAGCCGGACCAGTGGGTCATGACCAGTCCCGGATTCTCCGCCGAGAGCTCCGGCCACTCGAGTCCGAAACGCTCCATGACGCGAGGCGTGAAGTTCTCCATCACCACGTCGGCGCCGGCGGCCAGCCGTCGGAGCAGGTCCTTGCCCTCTTCGGTCTTGAGGTCCAGGCAGAGGGACCGCTTGTTCCGGTTGACGCTGTTGTAGTTCGGGCTCGAGTTCACGAGGCCGGGAGGCGGGTTCGGCATCGGCACCGGACTCGCCAGCCATCGCCGCCAGACGTCCGGGCGCTGGTGCGACTCGATCTTGATCACGCTGGCGCCGAGGTCTGCCAGGAGCATGGTGGCGAAGGGGCCGATCCAGGCCTGGGTCAGGTCGACGATCTCGACATCGGCCAGCGGCAGCGACTCGCCTTGCTCCCCTGCGCAGGCCGGCGGCTCGATCGGCTGCCAATCGAGCGACGATGGCTCCACTTGTTCACGGACTCCGGGCGCCTGCGCCGGCGGCACCGCGTCCGTCAGACCGAGCCTGGCGCCCGGGCCGGCGAGCGGCAGCTCTCCCAGCCGCGGATGGTGGAGGGTTCGGAAGAAACTGCGAGCCACGAGATGCTCTTCGGTGAGCAGGTCGACCGGCTTCATCACTTTGCCGCAGACGATCTTCCGCTCCAGGAGACCGTGGAACACCTCGTCCATCATCTCTTCGCGGACGCGGCCCGCCAGGAACGGAAGCAACCGCCGGACACGGGCGACGGGGTCCTCACCCTCCACGGATTGCGGCCACTCCCCGTCGTCGACACCCAGCGCCGCACCGTAGACACCGAGCTGGTCCGCGGGCGGCGGGACGAACGTCACCCATCCGTCGCGGCAGCGATGGGCCCGCACCCCGGTCGACGGACCGCCGTCGCGCTCGGGATGCACGCCGGTGTACTCGATCCGGAGCAGCGGCAGGATAGCGGTCAGGGTCTCCATCTCGGACGCCTCGACGAAGCTGCCTCGCCCGTTGCCGAGGCGCGCGATCAGGGCCGCGACAGCCGCGACGAAGGCGCTGACGCCGCAGGCGTAGCCCAGAACGTGACCAGGCGCCTTCAGCGGGGCGCGCCCCTTCTCGCCGTTGAGGAAGGCGTAGCCCGACAACGCCTGGACAATCAGCTCCGACCCGGCGAGGCCGGCGTAGGGGCCGTCCAGGCCGAACGGCGAGACCGACACGAGAACCAGTCCCGGCAGCCGTGCTCGGAGACCATCCAGCGCAAGGCCCCAGCGCACCAGATCGGCGTCTGCCCAGTCGGTTACGAGAACATCGGCGCGGCGCAGCAGGTCGAGCAGTGCGTCCTCGTCGGGACACGCCGACGACAGCGTCATCGCCCGTTTGTTCGCGGCGACGAACTGCCAGAGAAGCGACTCCCGGTCGGTCCCTTCCCCGCCGTGTGGGCCCATCCGTCGCAACCGCGAGCCGCCTTCGGGCTCCAGCACGACGACGTCGGCGCCCCAGAGTGCGAACTGCCGCGCACAACAGGCCGCGGCGACGCCGTCGGCCAGTTCAAGGACGCGGACGCCGCGAAGCGCCGGCTGCTGCTCCAATCGATCCGCCCGGCAGAGTGTGCCTGCGCTACGACCAGGTCAACGAGCCGGTGCTCTGGCCGAACCGGTCCGTCTCCAAGCCCATCGCCTGCAGCAGGGTCACGAACAGATTGCTGAGCGGAGCGTCGTGATCGCCCTCGTGCCGGTGATGCTTGCCGTGACTGAGGCCACCGCCGGCGACCAGGATCGGCAGGTGCTTCGGCTCGTGCGAGTTCGCGTTGCCGAGGTTGGAACCGAACAGGACGGTGGTCGAATCGAGCAGCGGGCCGTGGCTGTCGCCGCGTTCCCGGAGCTCCGTCAGCAGACCGTCCAACTGACCGATGATCCGGGCCTCGATCTTCTTGAGCTGGTCGATCTTCGCCTCGTCCTGACCGTGGTGAGACAGGTTGTGATGGGAACCGGAAACACCCTGGATCTGAGGCGCGACGCCGTGATCCTGGATCATGATGCTGATCACGCGGGACGAGTCCGTCTCCAGGATCAGGGGGACCATGTTGAAGAGCAGCCGGATGCGGCCGATCAGGTCCGCCTTGTCCGGGATGTCCGTGGGCTGGTCCTCGACGACCACCGGCTTCGGCCGCTTGAGCCAGGCGCCGGCCTCGTTCAGTTCCTGCTCGGCCGTGCGCACCGCGGCGTAGTAGGCGTCGAGCCGCACCTGGTCGGCTGAACTCACGCGCCGGCGGAGCGCCGAGGCCTCGGCCTTGACGCGGTCGAGAATGCTGCCGCCGCTGGCCAGATTGCGCGACTCGCGCTCGACCTCCTCCGGTTCGCCGGCGAGGAACATCTTCCTGAACAGCCGGGCCGGGCTGATCTCCGCGGGGATCATCACGCCGTTCGCCGTGTAGGACTGGCTCTGCCCGCTCGCGGTCCCCAGGGTGACCGACGGGAAGCGCGTCACGTAGCCGAGATGGTTGGCCGCCGCCTGGTCGACCGAGATCGAGTTCTTGAAGCCGTCCCGACCGGGGCCCCTGGCCGCGGTCAGGAAGGTGACCTCGGAGTTGTGGGGCTGGCGACCGGTCTGATCTTCGTGCGAGTAGTTCGAGAAGAGGGAGTAGTGCTCACGGTGCTTGTCGATGATCCGCAGGTACTCCGTCGTCTCGTAGGCGGCGCCGGTCTGCTTCGGCAGCCACGCTTCCGGGTAGATCCCGAGCGTGTTGCAGATGTTGATCATCCGCCTCGGGGCCTCGCCGGTCGCGGCATGAAGCAGCGACGGCTGCATCGTCTCGAGTAGCGGCAAGGCAAGCGCCACGCCCGAAGCGCGAAGGAAGGTGCGTCTGTCGATGGATCTGACCATGTCGGGTACCTACAGGTTGGCGAAGAGATCGCTCTTCACGACCTCCCGGATCATGCTGCGCAGCGGATAGCCGTCGTCGGCGAGCTCGCTGAGGATGTCCTCAACCGCTTCGCGGTCCGCGAACTCGACCGGAGCGCCCGTGGCGAAAGCGATCAACTGGGACGCGATGTGGCGGGCCACCTGGGCCAGTTCGTTGCCGTAGAGCAGCTTCTTGTACTCCTCGATGCCGACGAAGACCTGTCCCTGCGGAGTGACGCCGGTGACGTCGACCGGAAGGCCTTCGCGATAGCCGCCGGCGCCCTCATCGCCCGGAATGCGGTACGCCTCGCGAAAGCCGCCGATCGGGTCGAAGGACTCCAGCGCGAAGCCCGGCGGGTCGATGTTGCGGTGGCAACTGTTGCAGACCGTGTCCGTGCGGTGCCTGTCGAGCTGCTCGCGGATCGTCGTCGCGCCCCGCGTGTCCGGCTCCAGGCCCTCCACGCCGGCGGGCGGCGGAGGCGCCGGTTGACCGAGCAGATTCGCGAGCACGAAGTTGCCGCGCGGCACCGGCGACGTCGTCGTCCCGTTGGCGGTGATCTTGTGGATGCTCGCCTGGGTCAGCAGGCCGCCGCGAGGACTGTCTTCGGGGATGGCCACCTTGCGCATCTGCTGGCCGGTGACGCCCTCGATGCCGTAGTGCTCGGCGAGCCGACGATTGACGAAGGTGAAGTCGGAGTCGATCAGGTTGCCGACGCTCAGGTCCTCCGCGAGGAGCTCGGCCAGGAAGAGCCGCGTCTCCCGGGCCATCGCCTGTCCCAGCCGGCTGTCGTACTCGGGATAGAGCGCCTTGTCGGGCGTCGTCGCGTTCATCTCGTAGAGCCGGAACGCCTGGCCGGCGAAGTCCTCGATGAATCGCTCGCTCTTCGGATCGTCGAGCATCCGGTCGACCTGGCTTGCCAGTACGTCGTCATCCGAAAGCCGGCCGGCGGCGGCCAGATCGAAGAGTTCCCGGTCCGGCATCGAACGCCAGAGCAGGTAGGAGAGCCGCGTCGCGACCTGGAAGTCGTCCAGCTCTCCCTGGCTCCCCACGTGGTACACGAACGCCGGAGCGATCAGCATGGCGCGCAGCGGCTCGCGGACCGCCTCGAGGAACGGCAAGCCGTCTTCGAGGACGGGTTTCGCCAACCCCACGTAGGTTTCGAGTTCGCCCTCCGTGAGCGGCCGCCGGAAGGCCCGCGGACCGAAGCCCGCCACGACATCGACGACATGATCGTAGGCGTCCTTGGTGAGCACGGGGTCGCCGGCCTCGTCGAACTCGATCCCGGAGAGCAGTTCCCTCGTACTGCGCGGAGGCCAGTCGTCGAAGAGCGGCCCCTCGATCGTCATCGTCCGGAACGCGATGCCCTCCCACGGATAGTCCCGGACGTTGCGCTCCGGCGCGAAGTACGACACCTTGTCGTCCGGCGGCCGGTAGGCGTCGGCGAGCGAAGGAGCGACCAGATCGCGCGGCCGGAGGTAGGGAGTGATTTCGACGACCCGGCCTTCGGGGTCCACCAGGTCGAACGAGCCGATCAAGCTATTCAGGGCCGCGGTCGCGACTCCCTGCTGGTTGCCGTGGAAGAGGGTCAGCGTGATCGGCGACGTCGCCTGGTAGGGGTACGCGTCGATCGTCACCCGGTAGCGGCCAGGCATGTCGACGAGGAAGCCCTCGGTCATGCTGTGGAAGGTGTAGGTCGAGCCCCCCTCGAAGAACATGACCGCGGCGTCGTCCACCATCTTGACGATGCCGGCGCCCAGGTACTCACCGACGGAGTTCCGGGTCAGATAGGGCGACTTCGAGTAGTCGATCTCGACGGTTCGCGTCTCGGGACGCGGCCCGTTCCTGAGCGCCTCGTCGAGCGCGCCGGCCGCGGCCGTCAAGTAGCTGCGCACGTGGAGCGGCGAGATGCCCTGGTTCTCGGCGACGACATCGAAACCGCCGGTATCGGTCTCCTCCGGCAGGTCGTTGGCCAGGCTCGCGGCGACGTCGGGATCGATCCCCAGCAGGTCCTGGATCGTGTACTCGTACTCCAGCCTGGTGAGACGGCGAAGCGGCGTCCGTTGCCCGGCGCGCTCGGCCCGGTTCGCTTCGAGCAGCGCGCCCTTCAGGGAGTCGAGCGCCGAGTCGACGATGCGCTGCGCCGGCCTGCGAGCACCGGGCGGCGGCATCTCCCCTCCGCTGATCCGATCGAAGATGCGCTCCCACAGGCGGAAGGTCTCCCGGTCGCCCAGGTCGTGACCGAGGAGGGTCAGATCGAGCGGCGTCATCTCCGTCCCGACATGGCATGTCAGGCACGACGCCTCGAACAGCGGCTCGACTTCCGCCTCGAACGCACCGGCGCCGGCACCGCCCGGAACGAAGCCCGAGATCAGCAGCGCCACCGACGCAATCAGCGCTGGTCTTTCCTGGTGCGTATCTGTCTCCCTGTTGGGTGGTGCGATCTTACAACGCCGTTGCAAGAAGAGGCCGAGGTCCCGCCTCCAACCGACAACGTAAGCTCGCTGGCCTCAGCAGACAAAGGCGGCGAAGGAGGCAGTCAAGTGCCAACAAACAGCAGCAGTGCAACGGTCACCCTGACGGACGGGCCCGTGGTTCTCGGGAACGGCATCGCCGGCGAGACGTTGTCCATCCCCACCGCCGATCCAACGGGTTTCCACCAGGCGATCTCCGAGCCGGACGCCATGCCGGCCACCGAGATCCTCGGCAGCCTGTTCCTGCCGCGCGGAAAGGGTCCATGGCCCGTCGTGGTCGTCGTCCCTGGAAGTCTCGGCGTCGCGCCGTCTCACGTCGCCAAGGCGGACATGCTCACGGAGGCCGGGATCGCCTGCTGCGTGATCGACCCGTTCGGCACGCGCGGCGTGACTTCCACCGTCGCCAACCAGGCGCAGTACTCGTTCGCGGCCAGCGCCTGGGACGTGCTCGCGACCGCAGCGGTCCTGGTCCGGCGAGACGACATCGACGCGGCGCGGATCGGCGCCCAGGGTCACAGCCGCGGCGGGTCGGCGGTGCTGTCAGCGGCTTGCCTGGCGCCCCTGGTCGACGCGGACCGGGCTTCCGGACTCGCCGCCGTCTACGCCGCGTACCCGTGGTCAGGCTTCCAGTTCCTGCGGCCCGACGTCGGCCGCACCGTCGTGCGGTCCGTCATCGGCGACCTGGACGAGTGGTGCCTGCCGCTCCAGGTCCAGGCCCACATGCACGCGATGACCCTCTGCGGATGCGACGCCAGCTTCCGGCTCTTCCCTAACACGCACCACAGCTTCGACCGCGACACGCCGGTGGAACTGGTCCCGGACGCATCCGTCAGTCCGGGGTCTCCGACGATCTACATCGGCGACGACGGCGCCTTCGTGCATCCGGTGACCGGCGAGGCCGATCCCGGCTTCACCGAACGCGACGCGATGATCTACCAGGTCAAGTCGCCCTACGGCCGCAGAGGCGCCCGAATCGGCACCGCCGGCGACCAGGCGCGGGCGTTCCACGAGGACATGATGACGTTCTGGACCACCTCGCTCCGCTAGCGCCGGCCGAAGCGCCGCCGTCGCGGTAAACTCATGGAACACAAGTGACTTCCAACGACGGCAGCAGCCACGGCGAACGGCCCGGGCCAATCGCCTACATGGCGAGCAACGGTGTTGCCGCCAACCTGTTGATGTGGGCCATCATCGCCGCGGGGCTCGTGGCGCTGACGGGTCTCGAGCGGGAGGCGTGGCCCACCGTGCCCTTCAACCACATCGAAGTCACGATGGCCTACCCCGGCGCGACCCCGGAGGAGGTGGAGGAATCCATCGTCGTCAAGATCGAGGACGAGGTCAGCGGTCTGGAAGACGTGAAGGCGGTCAAGTCGGTGGCGGCCCCCGGCATGGCATCCGTCCGGGTCGAGATGAAGTCGGGTACGGACATGGCCAAAGCGCAGGACGACATCGAGTCCGCCGTCGGCCGGATCCAGTCGTTTCCGGGCGGCGCCGAACGTCCCCTGTTCCGGGAGATGACGAACCGCCAGAGCATGATCCGGCTCGTCCTCTACGGCGACGTCTCCGAGCGCTCGCTGAAGGAACTCGCCTATCAGGTCGAGGATCAGCTCACTTCCCTTCCCGGCGTTTCCCAGGTCGACGTCAGCGGCGTGCGGAACTACGAAATCTCGGTTGAAGTGCCGCTCAGGCGCTTGCGAGCCCTCGGACTCACGCTCAGTGACGTGGCCGGGGCGATTCGCCGCAGTTCCCTGGAGCTGTCCGCGGGCAGCATCGATACGCGGGAGTCACAGGTCCGCGTACGGACCCTCGGCCAGCGCTACGAGCAGCAGGATTTCGAGGACATCATCCTTCTCAGCAGGAGCGACGGCACGGCGGTCCGCCTGGGGGATGTCGCCGAGGTCCACGACGGCTTTCAGAACGCCGACCTGATCGTCCGGCACCAGGACAAGCCCGCCGCCTTCATCGAGGTCTTTCGAGCTGAAGACGAGCACGCGATGGGCGTCGCCAACGCCGTCCTGGCGTACGTGGAGAACGAGTTGACTCCCTCGCTTCCGGACGGCCTGGGAGTAACCGTCTGGAATGACGAGTCCGATGCCTACACGGAGCGCGCGAGCATCCTCCTCAAGAACGGCGCGCTGGGCCTCCTGCTGGTCCTCATCGCGCTGGGTCTGTTTCTCGAGCTCCGAATCGCCTTCTGGGTCGCCGTCGGCCTTGCCGTTTCGGGCATCGGCGCGCTCGCCGTCATGCTGGCGCTCGACCTGGCGATCAACGCCATCTCCCTCTTCTCCTTCGTCCTCGCCATCGGCATCGTCGTCGACGACGCGATCGTCGTCGCCGAGTACATCCACTACGAGCGCATGCGGGGCACGCCGGGACTCACGGCCGCGATCCGCGGCACTCGACGCATCCTGGTGCCGTTGACCTTCGCCGTACTCACTTCGGTCGTGGCGTTCATCCCCCTGCTCTTCATCCCCGGCGGAATCGGCGAGGTCTGGGGAGCGCTGCCGATCATCGTCATCGCCATGCTGCTGTTTTCGCTGGTCGAATCGACGCTGGTGCTGCCCCGCCACCTGTCTCACCTGCACGGTCCGGAGTGGAAGCCGACCGGCCCCGTCGATCGGGTCGCGGCACGGATCCAGGGCGGTGTGGATCGCGCGCTGAACCGATTCCTGCAGGGCCCGCTCGACCATGGCCTCCGTTTCGCGACGGCTCACCCCGGGGTGACGATCGCGGCAGGCGTCGGATTGCTCGTGGTCTGCGTTGCCCTGGTACCGGCCGGCATCGTGCCGGCCACCTTCGCGGAGAACGTCGAGGGCGACTTCGCCACCGCCAGCCTGGAGATGCCCGACGGCACGACCGCCCAGCGGACGTACGAGGTGGCGCGAGAGTTGGAGGCGGCCGGCCACCGCGCGATCGACCGACTCTCCGAGGATCGGCCGGACGATGCGCCTCCCCTGCTCTCCGGAGTCACCGTGACCGTGGGGCAGCGGCCGCGAATCGAGGGCGGGGGACTCAACCCGGAGCCGACCCTGAACCCCGAAGCCAACATCGCCACGATTGACTTCAAACTCCTGGGCGCCCGGCAACGGCAGATCACCAGCGGAGACGTCGTTCAGGCATGGCGCGAAGAGGTGGGAGTCCTGCCCCACGTTCGCGGCGTCACCTTCAGCGGCGAGATCATCGACCTGGGCAACCCCGTGGAAGCGGTCCTCTCCCACCCCGATCCCGAGCGCCTGGCCCAGATCGCCGATTCCGTCGTCAATGAACTCCGCGCGGTGGGAGGAATCTTCGACATCCGCTCGGATCACACACCGGGCGTCCCGGAACTCCAGCTCGAGCTGCTGCCGGAGGCGCGAACCCTCGGTCTCACTCTCGACGACCTGGCCTGGCAGACGCGAGCCGCGTTCTTCGGTGAAGAGGCCCTGCGGGTTCAGCGAGGCCGGGAAGAGGTCCGGGTCTATGTGCGCCTGCCCGAGGCTGACCGCAACGCGATCACCGACGTCGAGAGTTACCTGCTCCGCACGCCCGGCGGAGGCGAAGTCCCTCTGAGTCGGGTCGCTTCGCTGAGTTCAGGCACGTCGCCGCCCGCCGCAAGGCGCAAGGACGGCCAGCGTGTCGTCACGGTCACCGCGGACGTCGACCCGACCGCGATCTCCGGCGGGGAGGCGAACGACATTCTGGAGAACGTCATTCTCGCGGAACTGACGGCCGCCGATCCGGACCTGACCTACAGCTTCGGAGGCGAGCAGCAGCAGCAGCTCGATTCCCTGGGCGCGCTCTATCGAGGGTTTGCCATCGCGCTGCTGATGATCTTCGCCCTGCTGGCGATTCCGCTGCGCTCCTACACCAAGCCGTTCCTCGTCATGGCGGTGATCCCGTTCGGGTTCATCGGCGTGATCCTCGGTCACCTGTTCCTCGGGATCCCCCTGAGCGCGGTCTCCTTCATGGGATTCTTCGGCCTCGCCGGCGTCGTCGTGAACGACTCTCTCGTGATGATCGACTTCATCGATCAGGAACTCAGGGAGGGCTTCTCCGCAAAGGACGCGATCGTCGAAGGCGCCAAGGGCCGCTTCCGACCCATCATGCTGACGTCCCTGACCACCTTCCTCGGCTTCACGCCCCTCATTCTCGAACCGTCGATCCAGGCACAGTTTCTCGTCCCGTTCGCCGCTTCGCTCGGCTGCGGCATCGCCATCACGACATCCCTTCTGATGCTGCTCGTACCGGCCCTGTATACGATTCACCTGCGACTGACCTCCCGGCACCAGATACCCGGCCCCGCCCTCGAGGCCGCATAAGGCTGCCCGACGACAAGGCGACCAGACATGACTCCCACCGCCGCAGCTCCCTCGAGCCAGAGGCTCACCCTCACGGACGAGCTGATCCTGATGCTCCTCAACGAGGAGAACGGCTACTTCCATCAGGTCCCGGGCTGGCACCTGCACTGCGCCGTTGCCGGCGCGGTGCTTGCCGAGCTCTCACTCCAGTCGCGCATCGATACGGACCCGGATGCTCTCTATCTCGTTGACGCGACGGAGACCGGAGACCCGGCTCTCGATCCGATTCTCGGGGAACTGGCCCGGGAGACGACCCAGCGGACAGCGCGCTACTGGATCGAACGATTCGCGCCACAGGCCGAGGCCGTGATCGACCTCACCCTCGACCGCCTGGTGGCGCGGAACATCCTCCAGCACCACGACGGTGACTTCTGGACCCTTCCGCGAACCGGCTGGCAGGCGGACGCGCACGGCCAGTCCGAAGAGGGCACGGCGACCCAGTTCATTCGGGACCGCATCGCCGACGTCATCTTCAACGACGAGATTCCCGATCCGCGAGACATCATCGTTCTCTGCATCGTCAACGCCTGCGACGTTCTGCGCTTCATCTTCCAGATCGACGAAGAGACGGAAGAACGGATCGAGCTGGTCTGCAGGATGGATCTGATCGGACGTTCCATCGCCGAAGCGGTCGCCCAGAACATCGCGGAGCCGATCCGCCGACATTCGGCTCTGACGAAGAAGATGCCGGGGATTCCATTCCGGAAGTTGCTGCGCAACCAGTACGCCCGCGACGGCAACCTTCCCGCCCTCTTCGCCGGCCTTGCCGAGGAGTTCGGGCCTGTCTTCGAGCTCCGCCCGCCCATCGGCGAGCGCATGATCTGCCTGGCGGGAACCGACGTAAATCAGTGGGTCAACAAGCGCGGGCGCACGCACCTGCGAACGAAGGACTACTTCAACGACTTCGAGAAGGTCTACGGCGCGTCCGGCGTCATGCCTTCCCTGGACGGCGCCGATCACTTTCGACTCCGCAAGGCCATGTCGCCCGGATACTCCCGCGGCAGGCTCGCCGGGCAGCTCGATCGGCTCTACGCCTATCTTCGAAAGTACCTCGCGGACTGGAAGGTGGGCGACGCCATCCCGGCC
Organism: Acidobacteriota bacterium; assembly: GCA_028877275.1. GTDB lineage: Bacteria > Acidobacteriota > Thermoanaerobaculia > Multivoradales > Multivoraceae > Multivorans. The sequence continues at coordinate 530,987 of JAPPFP010000006.1, read as the reverse complement.
CGGTCCTGCCGTCTCCTGGTCAACGCGCAACTCTCTCCACTCACCATCGGAGTGGACTCGCAGGATCTCATCGGGGAACTGGTCGCCTACAAGGAGCGCGCCCTGGCCGTTCACATCATGCGGGCCCTGCCAAAGATGATGATGAACACGCCCGGCATGAAGCGCAAGGCAAGGACCGTCGACAGGCTCCTGGAACGCATCCAGAGCTCACATACTCCGGCCCAGCGGATCGACCAGCCGCGCGATCTGGCGGACGACTGGCTCGGGCTCCACGCGAGCGACCCGCAGTTCGTGCCGGAAACCACGCTGCGCTTCCAGCTCTCCGCGGCGCTGGTTGCCAGCGTCTACGTGGGCGACGCGATCAGCTTCGCGCTCTACGCCATGACGACGCAGCCGGAACTGCGGGAGCAGATCCGTGCCGAAGCCGACGCACTCTTCGAGAACGGCGATCCGGACGGTCAGGCCATCAACCCCTCCACGATCGACGTCACACACCGTTTCCTCATGGAGACCCTCCGGATGTACCCGGTCGTCCCCATGGCCATCCGGAACGTGATGAACGCCTGCGTGATCGAGGACTACGAGATCCCGGTCGGTTCAAGGCTCTTCATCGCTTCGACCGCGCCGCACTACATGGAGGAGGTCTTCCCGGATCCCCACTCCTTCGACATCGACCGCTACCTGCCGGATCGGGCGGAGCACCGCAGCCCCGGCTACGCGCCCTACGGTCTGGGCACCCACAGTTGTCTCGGCTTTCGGCAGACGGAGCTGCAACTGGCGATCAACGTCCTGATGATCGCCCGCCACTTCAGATTCGAGCTCGTTCCCAGGGACTACCGGCTTCAGTTCAATCCCATCCCGAACATGAAGCCTCGCGCGAAGCTGAAGTTCCGGATCGTCGAACAGCTTCGCGAGGTACCCGCCTGACGCCTCGTCAACCCTTCGCCTTCCTCAGCCTCCAGCCGTACATGACGCCGCCGTAGTGGTTGAACGACCGCCGTGCCTCGGGGTCGTCGAAGGGGTAGTCCGCACCGATCTGTCTCGCCGCGGCGAGGCCAGTGACGAAGCACGTCTCCTGGCTGTTGATCAGGGTGTGGGCACCGCAGTGCCATGCCCCCTTTCTGCCCTGGATGAAGCGAAACAGCGGCACGAGCAGGGCGACATGGCGCACGTCATGGACAACGTGCTGGAACCACCACCGCTTGACGATCTTCCGCTCATCGATGCGGCTGATCGGGTTGTAGGTCACCAGACAGGGCTTGTCGGAACCTTGTGCCCACGGCTGCTGGTTGTGCATGATGTACGTGATTTCGTAGTTGTCCGGTCTTGAGCCGTACTGTTCGATGTGGTTGCTACGAGTTTCCAGCGGCTTCACCTCGCTCTCCGGCAGCACCGAGGCGTCCGAATGAACGATCGAGTGGTTGTGGAGTTCGCTCTCGTAACGGATCGACGAGAGGATGTAGCGCTCAAGGAAACTCGGTCTGTCGAGCATCATCAGGGTCTGGTTCGCATTGCACGCGAAGACAACCTCGTCGAACGTCTCCTCCACTCCCTCTTCGTCCCTCACCACGACACCTGACGGGCGGCGGTACACCTTGCGGACCGGGCGATTGAAGTAGATCTTGTCCCGGAAGTCGGCCGACAGGCTCTCGTAGATTCGGCGTGTCCCCTGGTCCCACGTCTGCATGGGCGTGGCGCGCTCGATGTCGAAGAACTTGAGGTACCTCGAGAAGAGCGACGCCGGCATGTCGAACACGTTCGTCGCCATCAGAAAGTTGACGAACATCGGCTTCAGGACCTTGTACCGGAAATCGCCGGAAAAGCCGCCCCAGTTGAGCACCGTCCCCATGCTGATGTAGTTGTACGGGTTCAGGGCGTTCAGAAACCTCGACCGGGCGTGGGTCAACCGACCGAACCAGTGAAGACGCTTCAGGAGCCGTTGGAACTTCTCGATCTCGGGCTGGAGTTCCTCCCGGATGTCGGAATCGAAGTCGTGAGCGTAGACCTGGCCCCGGTACTTCACGCTGTAGCTGAATCTCGTGTCGAGCAGTTCGATGCCGAAGTCCTTCAGCAACAGCAGAATGTGGTGGTACACCGAGGGAATGCAGGCCGTGACGGAGATGTCGAAGGGGATCGAGCTACCGTCATCCTGCGGCATGTCGGCGGTGACCGCATTGCCGCCGAGCTGGGCCTGGGCTTCGAACAGCCGGAAATCGAAACGGTCCGAGCTGTGATGAAACGCCCAGGCGGCGCCGAGGCCCGAAACGCCTCCACCGATGATCGCGACTCTGCGTGGACGTGTCCCTGCCTTCATCACTCGTCGCGGGCTCCTGCGCGGCCTACTGGCCTCGTTCGAGCGGATGCCGATGTCCGGTGACCCGAAACCTGAACTTCCGGTTGACGCTGTTCTTTGGTAACGGGTTCCGCCTCAACCGGTAGTCCCGGGGCACCATCTCCAGGTCCAGATAGTGGGCGAGCATCAGAACGTTCATCACCATCTGCAACCGGGTCCAGCTCGCCCCACCACAAGTATGCGTCCCCACGCCGAACGGTGCGTAGACCCCGGCAAGGCGATGCTCGTTGCGAGGCTCCAGGTATCGGTCGATATCGAACTTCTCCGGCTCCGGGAAGTACTCCTCCATGTGGTGCGGCGCCGAGAAGGAGACCAGTATCCTGCTGTAAGCGGGTACTTCGATGCCTTCGATCTCGAATGCGTTCATCGCCGTGCGCACGTGCGCCGGAACGACCTCGTGGAGCCGCAGTACTTCCATGACAAAGCGGCGCGCCGCATCGGTCGCTTCTGGAGTCACGTCCGCCGCGGTCGGGTCTCCGTCCGCAAACATCGCGTCGGCTTCGGCGACGATCTGCTCCCGGTAGTCCGGGTGGCGCAGCAGTTCGTAGATGGAGAAAGCAACCGCGCTTCCCGTGTAGTGACCGGCGATGATCGGAGCGATGAACGCGAACCCCAGGTCGGTTTCCGGCAGGAACTGCGGGTCGGCGTGGTGCAGTTCCATCAGGTCGTCAACGAGGTCTCGCCGCTTTCCGGCCCTCTGCGCCTCGGTGTGAGTCGCGTGGATCATGGCGTAGAGTTCCAGCACCCGCCGCTTGCAGCGCCTCATGTACGGTGTGCGTAGAGTGAACTTGGGCAGCAGGCCCTGTCCATGGACCAGGAGCGCCCGATACTCGAAGTGCAGCAGATCGTCGAGAAGGTCGAGCGGGGGATCGAAGCTCACGCTGAGCCGCGCGATCTGTGCGCCAGCCAGGCGCTGGCAGGTCATCTCACCGGGGAGCACCTTGCGCACTCCCCAACTCCTGAACGAGCCCCGGCAAAGCGCCAGCAGCTCGTCGAGCCTGTCCTCGACGACCTTTCGGGAGTTACCCGCCCGAACCACCCTGCGCATGCGGAAGTGGTCCGCTCCGTCCATGCTGGCGATCGAGCGCGCCGTTCCCCACTCCTGCTGGAAGTCCTCGAGATAGTCGCGCGTCCGGAGATGGAGACGGCCTTTCTTGGCCATCCACCGGTTGACCTCGACACCGGCAAGCACAACCAGTCGCCTGCCTGGGAACCTCATCTCGAAGACCGGGCCCAACTCCTGGGCAGTCTCCGCGAAGAACCTGGGCAGATTCCCTGCCCGGAACGACTTCGAGGCGAGAGCGCCGCGAAGCCCCACCGTCGGCATCGCCCGCCGCCGGCGTGACCCGCGCATGCTGGCCGGCGGGCGGTAGGAGCTGCGTACGGCAGGGCCGATCGCCCTGCCGATCAGATCCATGTTGCTGTAGAGCTCGATGAGCTCTTCGGCGGCCTCGTACTCCTCCGGCTCCATCATGGCCTTGAAGCCGTCGCAGTAGTGCACCAGGCCGATGATCACGATGTCCCTGGGATCCGGAAACTCCTTGTCCAGCAGGGTGCGGAAGATGCGACCCTTGATCTCCTCGCCCGCCCAGCCGTCGACCAGCGGATAGCGCCCCGTGCGGGTCACTTTCTTCGACAGGGTCCAGAAACCGCCGTCGTCGGATTCGAAAATGCCTTTCCGGACCAGCCTCTCGATCGCGCCGTCGCTGATCTGATCGCCCCGCCGGGCAAGCCGCTCCACCCAGTACTGCGGTGGATGGACCTGCTCCTCACTGGCAAGATCCTCAAGCGAGGGATCCAGCAGGCCGTCACCGGTGGGCGTCGTATCGACGACGGTCAGCGTTTCCAGGTCGGAGTCGATCCGGTTCTCCATTGCGAGGTCCATGAGCACCGCGCCGGCCAGGGCGCACGACATCCTCCACTCCGGAATAGGCACGAAGTACCCTGTGTCCTGGCTGTGCAGAAGCAGCAGCAACTGTTCGGCAAATCTCATGATCTGTCCCGGTTCCGTCGATCCTACGGCGTGCCCCGCCCTTCAGATCGCTTGCAGCGTACGCCTGCGTTCGGACTCGAGTTCCGGATAGAATTGCCGACTGTACTGGCGGTACTTGCCGACAGGACCGTCGGCCCGGCTTAGCCGCGGCGGAGCCTGGTACCGCTTCCTCTCCCAGATCACAACGTCCTGCAGGACGAACCGCTTCTCCTGGCTCAGGGCGATGCGGTTCATCAGTCTGTGGCGGAGGCTCACCGGCAGGAATCCGAAGCCCGCGAAGAACCGGCCCGGCTTGCGGATCTCTCGTACCTGACTGACCAACACCACATCCACGAGCGTGCCGTCGACAGGCGTTGCGAGTACCCACAATCTCGACTCCATGCCGATGGACTTCTCCACGAACTCCACGAATGAGTAGCCCAGCCCATGGACGTGCGTGACGGCCGAGACATCGAACACGAGATTCGCAAGGCCCGCGATCCTCTGCGTGTGCCTGAAGTCGAAGCAACTCTTCAGGTAGGCGCCCTGAACCAGCGTCGAACCGACGGGGCGTACATCGCTGTAGCCATGCGTGTAGCCCAGATGTTCGACGTCCACCGAGTTCTCCGTCGTTTCCTGAGGATGACCCCGGAAGCGCAGGACGCAGGACCGCAGTTCGCTCCACTTCGGTCCGGCTGAGGGGTCTTCGGGCAGATACCAGTGCGCCGGTCTGCCCCCGTATCCCCACCAGGCGAAGACCATCCCCAGGACCTCCCTGGTCTGGTAGACCTTCAGCTTCGCGGCGCTCGGCGCCGGGGCATTCGGCGTGGCGACGCACCGGCCGGTTGAATCGAACGTAAACCCATGGAACGGACAGACGAGGCACCCGTCGCGAACGACGCCGCCCACCGTCGGTCCCATGTGGGAGCCCAGATGCGGGCAGAACGCGTCAGCCACGCAGATCCCGCCATCGTCGTCGCACCAGGCGACGATCTCCTCCCCCATCCAGGTCTTCTCGATCAGCTTCTCCCGCTGAATCGCGTCGCGCCTGGCTACGAAGTACCAGCCCTCGGGGAAAGGCGGCAGTTCATCGTTTGGACTCAGCGGAGGTCGATCCGGCTTGGAGATCATGGGGCCAGTGTTCCTCTTCGGGATGACGTGCACCGGCGGTCAGGGCACCAGGATCGACCTCCCAGTCAACTCGCCCGCCTCTAAGGCCAACTACTCTAACAACATAGCGGCACTGGCCCCCTACTGACCCGCCGCGACCGCCCGCTGCCGGTCGAGCGGCGAGACGGTCAACGTCCAGGTCAGCGGTACCGATGCCGGGTCGTAGCAGATCCTGTCGTCGCATGCCTGGTAGTCGAGTCGGCCGGTGAGGGTCAACGCGTCGATCTCGGCGAGTTTCGCCGAGGACTCGCGGTCGCCCTCGACCACGACTTCCTGCACCAGCCGGAACGGCTCCTGGTAGACAGGTACCCGCTCGTCGAGCGGCTCGAAGGTGTAGATCTCCGACTTCGGGTAATTCGCCGGCAGGAGGCGTAGAAAACTCGGCAGGTCAAGGGTCAAGCCGATGACCCGGTACCCGCCATCGTCGGCCCCCGGCGCGTAGACGTGCATGCCGGGCTTGGGCGTGATGTCGAGCGCCAGGTGGAAGCGGCTGCCGACCGTGATGGCGGGGTCGCTCTGCGTGGCGCTGATCTCGAGATGGGCCGTCTCGCCGCTGGAGCCGGCGATACCGGAGATCGGCGTGCCGAGCTTCAGCATGATGTTCGCGGCGGTGTTCCGCTCGCGGTAGAACTCCTCGAAGAAGCGCGCGGTCACCCGTCCCTGGCGATCGACGACGAACGTCCCGGGAAACGGCGTGCCCACGGCGATCGGCAGCGCCCCGAAGACCGCTACGTACCGCAGCACGTCGGCCTTCACCACCGGGTCTTCGGCATTCGGTCCGAGGCCCTCCTCGGCGACGTGGTTGTAGATGCCGAACGACCGAATCGCCGCCGAATCGTCATCGGACAGCAGCGCCACGTCCGTGATGCCGTGGCGCTCCGCGAAGGCCGCCAGCACCTCCTCCGAGTCGTAGCTGATGGCGGCGACGCCAAGCCCTTCCGCCTGCAACTCCTCGAACCGTTCCTGCAGCTCCACGAGCTGCGCCTTGCAGTACGGTCACCAGTCGGCCGAGCGGTGGAAGAGAATCATTGCCCCCTTCTCGCCCACGATCGAGTCGAGCGTCCGGATCCGTCCGTGCTGGTCGGGAAGGGCGAAGTCGGGGACCCGCTCCCCCACTTGCGGTCCGAGTGTCGAGACGTCCACGGGCTTCCTCTCCTGAGCGCTCAGCGCGGCGGTCGCCACCAGCGCGAGGCAGGCGGTGACGATTGGTGTGTACAGCGTGGATTTCACGCGGGGCACCCTAGCAGCCCGCTATCTGCCCGGCGGTGACCAGTTCGGATGAGGCACGTGGGCCTCCTCCATGATCTCCGCGATCTCCTCGACCACCTCCGGGTGGTTCCGGGCCACGTCGTACCGTTCGCCCTCGTCCCGCAGGACATCGTAGAGCTCGAGGCGGCCTGTCAGCATCGGCCTGCGGACACCCTTCCACTGCCGCAGTCGCACCGCCTGCGATGATCCGGCTTCGTAGAACTCCCAGTACAGGTAGTCGTGCGTTCTCTGGTCGCCGGCGCGTCCCCGCAACGTCGGCGCGAAGCTGATCGAGTCGATGTTTAGAGGCGCCTCGACGTCCACGAGTTCAGCGACCGTCGCCATCAGATCGCCGAAGTAGCCGATGTGATCAGAAACCTGGCCCGGCTGGATCGTCCCCGGCCACCAGGCGAGAAACGGAACGCGGATGCCGCCGTCGTAGAGGTCCCGCTTGATGCCCCGCAGGTTGCCGGAAGGGTTGAACCGGAGCAGGTCATGGTTCGACTCGTTGTGCGGTCCGTTGTCCGACGAGAACATGACGAGCGTCTTCTCGGCGATCCCCAGCTCCCCGAGCCGCCTGAGCAGCGTGCCCACATCCCGGTCCATGCGGGTGATCATGGCCGCCTGGCCCTTGTCGGGGTTCGGCCAGTCCTCCGCGTCGTAGACGCCGTACTCCGGTACCTCCGCCCCGTCGCCGACGGCCCGCGTGGCTTCGTTGTTGGCGTGCGGAATCGTCAGGGCGAGGTAGAGGAAGAAGGGCGCGTCCTTCTGTTCCTCCACCCATGCCAGCGCCTCTTGCATGATCAGGTCGTGGGAGTACTCGTACCGCTCCGTGGCCCAGCCGCCTTCGAAACCGCCATAGGGGCGCGGTGTCCTCTCGACCGTGTTCCGGAGCGAGACCTTCTCCAGACCCCGCCACAGGAACTCGGGATAGTAGTTGTGGGCGTGCACCTGGTTGAGATAGCCGTAGAACGCGTCGAACCCCTGGCTGAGGGGATGCCCTTCCATGCCGACTTCGCCGAGGCCCCACTTGCCGAACAGGCCGGTGGCGTAGCCGGCAGACTTCAGGACCTCTGCGACGGTGACGTCCTCTTCGCGCAGCGACTGGGCGGTTCCCCTGGCGTTGCCGCGGACATGGGTGCGTCCCGTGTGCTGCCCGGTCATCAGGACGCTGCGGGACGGAGCGCACACTGTCGCTCCCGCGTAGAAGTGCGTGAAACGGATCCCTTCGGCGGCCATGCGGTCCAGGCTGGGCGTCCGGATCACCCGCTGGCCGTAGGACCCGAGGTCTCCATAGCCGAGGTCGTCCGCCAGGATGAAGATCACGTTCGGCCGGTCCGTGCCCGCAGCAGCGCCCGCCGTCCCGACGAGCAGAATCGTCAGGCCGACGAGAACCGTTCTCTTCGGGCTCCGCCACATAGAGCGACCTCAATCTGCTCGCAGGTGCGTCGTCGTCATGTCAATCAGCAGTCGGTCTGTTGGACCCGTTACGAGGGTCCGCACAACAATGAGCTTCCTTCCACGCCTGATTGCCGTCGACCGGGCGGTCAGCTTGCCGTCGCGCTCATTGCCGAGCAAGACTGTGTGCAGGTCCACGGCCAAGGGGAAGCCTTCACCGTTTTCCCGCACACTGTCCGGATCGCCGACCGCACAAAGCGTCGCTGCCATATCGGCTAACCAGATCAATGCTCCGGCGTGGACCGTTCCGAACGCGTTCCTTGCCGCATCGGTGACAGTCATTGTTGCCACCACCAAGTCCGGTTCTCGGGACTCGATAGTGAGTGCGAGCCCGCCTGACCAGCGGTCTTCGGCAAGACGTTCATTGACGTTCACGAGCTTCTCCTCCTAGCCTGGGAGTTCTCGGACTCTAAGACTCTGCGGGCTCTATCGAAACGGGGCGCTGGTGTCGTGATCAAACCCGGACGGAGGCCAGAACTTCGACGAGTGCATCGATATCGCGTTCGCTCGTTCGCCCGTTGGTTATGCAGGCTCGCAGCACCGGCTTGCCTTCGAAGATTGCAGTTGACACCCAGAACCGGCCGTCGCTGCGAACGGCATCGACGTAGTTTCGAACGGCTTCATGGCCTTCGGGTGGCACGAGGCATGCAACGGCCATGGGAGAGTGGTTCACGAGCGACCAACCTTCGTGCTGCAACAGCCATGCGAGTCTGTCCGCCAATCGAATGGCGCGCTCTACATGGTCCGCGTATCCCATCCATCCTGCTGTTCCGAGTGCAAGAAACATCCGCAGTCCGACGAACCGTCGCGACCACTGGTTGGAATTGACATAGAAGTCCTTGGCCGTGTCGCTCCTGGGCATGTAGCTCGCATCTATGCGGAAGACCTGAGCGGCGAGATCCGGTCTGGAGGTCAGGAACATGCCCGCCCCCATGGTCGTTGCGAACCACTTGTGGGCGTCAATCGTGATCGAGTCCGCTTGTTCGATGCCCCTGAGAACGCCAGTATCTCTGGCGATCAGCGCACCACCCCATGCCGCGTCGACGTGGAACCACATGCCGTGCTTTCTGGCTATTTCGCCGCACTGGGTCAACGGATCGACCATCCCCGCGTTGGTCGTGCCAGCCGTCGCCGCTATCATGACAGGCATGTTGCCACTGCGGACGTCAGTTTCGATCGTTTCGGTCAACGCCTCGGGGTCCATGCGTCCGCGCCCATCGGTCTGAATCAGCCGGACCGCGTTGCGCCCGACGCCCGCGGCGTGAGCGATCTTCAGCCATGCCAAATGGCTCTCCTCCGACACAAAAATGCACGGCGGATGGGCGAATGCACACAAGCCATCATCACCGTACGCCGGGGATCCTGCTTGCAGAGCGCAGAGCATTCCCGTGAAGTTCGCTTCCGATCCACCGCTTGTGAAGTGTCCGCCCGAGCCATCCGGCATGCCGGCCCTGCGTGCTACTTCCCGGATCACGTGCAGTTCGATCTCGACCGCCGCCGGCGCATGCGAATGGACGCAGATCTGGGGGTTGAATACGGAGACAATGCGGTCGGCGCACTCGGCGGCAAACGTCGGCGCAGGGTTGAACAAGCCAAGATAGCCCGGATGCGTCACGTGTACCGTGCCGGTTTCGAGCCCCTCGATCACCCATTCCACTAGTCCCGCCAGCTCCTTGGGCTGGTCGAATTCCATGCTTCGCAGTTCCCGGAGCCACACGCCGGACGGGCCGCCGGGAACTACGTCGCGCGACGGCATGAGACGTCGCGCCGCGCCAAGGCGCTCGGTGAGCCTGTGGTCTGCTGCCGTCAGGGAATCATGGTCGGGAAACAGCGAACCGTTCGGATTGGTGTTCATTTTGGTCATCGGAAAGAATGCTCGAGGCGTCGCTCTTTGTCAGGCCACCGCCGGTTCATTCAACTACAGCGCGGGAGGCCTCACGGGCTAGGAGGGTCTGCTTCCGCTCCACTCCCCAGCGGTAGCCACCGACCGCGCCGTCGCTGCGAACCACCCGGTGGCAGGGAATCGCTATGGCGAGCGGGTTGGCGGCGCATGCGCTCGCTACTGCCCGGGAAGCTCTCGGCGATCCGACCGCGGCGGCGAGCCCGCTGTAGCTCGCGGTCTCGCCGGCCGGGATCTCCCGGAGCGCCTGCCAGACTCGCTGCTGGAAGGCCGTGCCGCGGATGTCGAGCGGCAGGTCGTGGCCGAGGGCCGGTGCTTCGACCAGGCCGACGACCCGCGCCACCAACGACTCGAACTCCGGCTCGCCACCGGCAAGTTCCGCCTTCGGGAAACGGTCCTCCAGCTCCCGCACCAGCCTGTCAGGCTCGTCGCCGAGCAGGATGCTGCAGATTCCCTTCTCCGTCGCCGCCACGAGAATCGAGCCCAGGGAGCACTCGCCCACCGCGAACCGGATCGTCTCTCCGCCGCCGCCGCGCCGGAACGTCGAGGGCGCCATGCCGAGCATCTCGGACGACGCCGCGTAGAACCGGCCGCTCGAGTTGAAGCCGGCGTCGTAGATCGCGTCAGTCACGGTTCGGGAGGTCTGGAGCGCCTCGCGAACCCGATCCCCCCGATGACCGGCGATGTATGCCCGCGGCGTGACGCCCGTGACTCTCTTGAAGACCCGGTGGAAGTGGAACCGGCTCATGCCGGCCCCCTGGGCCAGCGCGTCGAGGTCCGGGGGCTCCACCGCCGCCTCGATCGCGCGGCAGGCCGCTGCCACGACCTCCGCATGCCGTTCAGCGAGAGGCCGTTCGTTCGGCCGGGAACGGCGGCCGCCCGTCATCGGGGTTCGGTTCTCTACAGATTCGGCCATACGCATCCTCCCTCCGGTACTCCGTCACCGAGTAGCGACCGCAGCTACGTGCCGCGCAGAGAATCCTCGTATGACCGGCGCAGCGTTGCACCTCGATTCTTGCTCTTGACTCGAATTCCCTCGCTAGCGGACGCGGCGGTACGTTTCGTCAAGCGGCGGAAGGTACACCGGCGGGCTGCCGTAGAAGTGCCCGCGCAGGAACCGCACCGACGTGTCGAGCGTGAGGTTGCGCCGGCGTTCCAGCGCTTCGACGCATGCCTCGTAGTCCGGGCCGTTGCCGCCCAGACGCGTCATGACGGCGGGTCTCGTCGCCCGCCAGTGCTCGTAGCTGGCGTAGCGCGCCATCATGTAGACCTCGTCGAAGTCGGGGCTCTCCGTTGCACCGACTTCGGTTCCACTGCGATCGAGCCCCTCCGGCGTCGGATAGACCCGGCGCCATTGCCCCACGATCCGCGCACCGTTCTTCTCGAAGTACGGCCAGATGCCTTCCCGGCTCAGCCGACTGAACTCCTCGAAGGTCCCCTTGCGGATGCGGAAGTAGCGCAGCGTGATGATCTCCTCGCCCCGCCGGGCTCGGGCGCTCCTCACCGGGAGTTCGGCGCGGGCATCCGGCTCACCTTCGGGCTCGGCAATCTCGTACTCCTCGTCGAGACCGGGCATGTAGTACGGCCCGCCGGGCGCCATGTCCCCGACGAGGTAGATCGGACCGTCCGACCCCAGCTCCAACTGGCGTCTGGCGGCAAGCGCCTCGCGGAAGGCCTGCCAGTCCTCGCCGTTACCGCCCAGCCGATCAGACGCGCGGGTGGCGGCCCAGTGGTTGTAGCTGCGATAGCGGGCAAGGCGGTAGCCCTCGTCGAAGTCGGCGCTGCCGCCGCCATCCGGGTGAACCACCTGCCACTGTCCGACGACCCGACTGCCGATCTTCTCGAAGAGCGGCCAGACACCATCGCGGCTCAACTCGAAGAAGCGCTCGTGGGCGCCTTTCTGGAGCTTCTGGTGGCGGAGGACCAGGAACTCCTCACCAGCCCGGGCGATGTCGTTGCGAACGGGTCGCGGAGGTTCCTGGGCCGGGAGGACGACGGTGCAGACGAGAAGGGCAACACCGGCGAACGGGAGTGCGATCAGTCGCAAGGGAGACTGCTCAGTTCGCCGGAGGCTTCTTCGCTTCGTCCTTCTTCGGCGTCGACTCCGGCGGTTCGGGCTCCGGTGGCTTCGGCGCCGGCTTGGCGTAGATGTCAACCGCCTTGGCGTCCTCTTCCTCTTCGGTCGGCGGACGCACTCCTTCGGCGAGCATGATCGTCTCGATCGCTGCGACGGTGACCGGTGACGGTTTGAAGTTGCCGAAGCGATAGCCGCGCGCGATCGTCAATGGGGTCCAGCCGTACTTGTTGCGCTGGTTCCAGACCTCGATGTCGGCGCCGCCGTCGGCCAGCAGGTGGACGACGCGCGGCAGGTTCTTGTACGCCGCGCCGTGCATCGGCGTTTCGCCGTTGTCGTTGACCGCGTTGACGTCAGCACCGAGATCGAGTGCGAGCTGCACGGCCTCGAGCACCTCTTCCTCGGTGCCGGCGTCCTCACCGGGCGACCGCGTGCCAAGACCCGCGGCGGCCATCAATGCCGTCGAGCCGTCGTCGGTTCGGGTCAGCGGATCGGCGCCGAGGTCGGCAAACGTCCGCATCAGGTCGGCGTCAGCGACGAGCGCCGCGAGCACGAACGGTGTCGCCCCCAGTTCGTTGTAGCTCGTGTTGTTCAGGCGAGCCCTCACCCTCATCCGGGCCTCGAGATCAGCGCCGTGGCCGACCACGTCGCGAACGAAGTCCAGGCCGTCCATGGATCCCGAACCGTCCGGCCGCGGGTTGTTGTCGCCGGCGCCCGGTTTGCGCACCCGGGCCAGCATGTGGAGCGCCGTGTACCCGGAATGGGCCGCATTCGGATCGGCGCCCGCGTCGAGCAGCCGCGCCGCGAGTTCGAAGTGGCCGTTCGTCACCGCGACAAGCAGCGGCGTCGATCCGGGGCGAACGGAGCGACCGCCCGGCAGCGGTCGATCCCGCTTCACCGCCTTGCCCGGTGTCGGCGCGTTCACGTCGACGCCCGCCCGGAGCAGCGCCTCCATCACGCCGATTCGTCCTTCGCGGACCGCGAACAGGAGCGGCGTGAAGCCGGAGTCCAGGGTCGCGTTGGGGTCCGCGCCGACCTCGAGCAGCAGTTCGACGACCTCCAGGTTGCCCTCGGCGGCCGCCCACATGAGCGCCGTCTGGCCACGCTTCGGTTCGCGGAAGTGGACGTCGGCGCCGGCCTCGTAGAGCTCTTCGACCACCTCGATCCGGCCGGTCCGCGCCGCGGTCATGAACACCGTCTCGCCGCCTGCGAGCACGGCGTTGGGATCAGCGCCCGTAGCCAGGAGCGCTTCGACGATCTCGAAGTTGCCGTTGGCGCAGGCGAGGGACAGCGCGACGACGCCGTAGCGGTTCGCGGCGGAGACGTCGGCGCCGGCGTCGAGCAGGCGGCGGACGAGGTCGCCGCGATCGTGGTAGACCGCCCAGTGGAGGGCCGTCATGCCGTCGACCTGGGCGGCGTTGATCTCGTCGGCGGCCGGCGAGGCCGCGAGGAGGCGCTCGATCGTGGCGGTGTCGAGGTGTTCGGCCGCGTCGGCGAGGGGGGCATTGGTCGTGGCGGCGACCGGGGCGGCCAGCAAGAACGTCAGAACGGTGATCCAGAGCAGATTCCGGCCTATCGGCCGGATGCGGACCAGAAGGTCCGCGCACCCAGTAGCGGAACGTGGCTTGGAGCTACTCAACTCACCACCGTCCCTCAGCCCGCCAGGTGGACCGGTTCGGCCAACGTGTCGATCCGGCCGGTGCTGTCCGCGAAGGAGTCGAGCCGCACGCCGACGCTGTCGAGCAGCGTCAGGTGGAGGTTGGCCATCGGAGCGGGTTCGTCGTAGACGATGTGCTGGCCGCCGCGGACGGTTCCTCCTCCGCCGCCGGCGACGACGATCGGCAGGTCCACGTGGTCGTGGACGTTCGGGTTGCCCATCCCGCTGCCGTAGAGGTAGAGCGAGTTGTCGAGCAGGTTGCCGTCGCCCTCCGGCACCGCCGCGAGCTTCTCCAGGAAGTACGCGAACAGCGAGACGTGGAACTGGTTGATCTTCGCCAGCTTCGCCACCTTTTCGGGATCGTTGCCGTGGTGGGAAGTCGGATGGTGCGGATCGGGTACGCCGATCTCGGGGTAGGTCCGGTTGCTCGACTCGCGGGCGAGCTGGAAGGTGATGACCCGGGTCACGTCGGCCTGCAGCGCCAGCACCTGGAGATCGAACATCAGCCGGGCGTGGTCGGCGTAGGCGGCGGGCACGCCGGCCGGGCGGTCGACATCGGGCAGAGCGCCTTCGTCGGACTGGGCTTCCGCCTTCTGGATGCGCCGCTCGACTTCGCGAACCGAGTCGAGGTACTCGCTGACCTTGACCCGATCGCCGGGGCCCAGCATGCCCTGGAGCCGCGTGATGTCCTCGTGAACCCAGTCGAGCAGACTGGCCTTGCGCTTCAGCCCCTCGCGCCGCTCGGCCGCCGTGCCGCCCTCGCCGAAAAGCCGCTCGAACACGATCCGCGGATGAGCCTCGGCCGGCAGCGGCGTCGTCGGCGACGACCAGGAGAGGTTGTTCTGGTACACGCAGGCGTAGCCGTTGTCGCACTGGCCGACCATGTCCATCAGGTCCATCGCCAGCTCGAGCGAAGGCAACTGGGTCTCCTGGCCGATCTGCTGCGCCGCGATCTGATCGACCGTCGTACCGAGGTAGTAGTCCGTGCTCTCCGTCCACTTCGCCTTCGCCGCGCTCAGGAAGGCCGCGTTCGACGTGGCGTGGGTCCCGGGATAGGCGTTCTTCAGTTCCAGGTTGCTGATCACCGAGATCTGCTTCCTGAAGCCCTCCAGCGGACTCAGCGACGGCGAGAGGTCACCGAGCGCCCCGCTGCCACCGGCCGGACGCCAGCGCGTGATGTCGGAGCCCATCGGGATGTAGACGAAACCCAGGCGCCGCACCGGCTTGGCCGCCGTCTTGGCCCAGGCGGTCATCGACGGCACCATCGCGTCGAGCAGGGGCAGCGCGATCGCCGCGCCCATTCCGCGCAGGAAGGTCCTTCGCGGGAGCGACTTCTTGGTCAGGATCATGACGATGCTCTCCTCATCTGGAAGGGGTCGCTAGCGACGACCGCCTGAATCAGGGACGACAGGCGGTAGTCGTCGGCCTCCGCCCTGCGCAGGATCGCGCGCACCGCGGGGGCGTCGGTCGCGGTCACGCCGCGGCCGGTGCCGAACACAAGCAGTTTCTCGGTCAGGGTGGTCAGGAACAGTTCGGGCCGCGCCAGCATTGCCGACTCGAGTTCCCTGACGCCGCCCAGGGCGGTACCGTCCCACAGCTCGCCGGAAGCGTCGATCGGGAAGCCCGCGTCGACCGTCCGCCAGCGGCCGATCGCGTCGTAGTTCTCGAGCGCGAAGCCGACGGGATCCATCAGACGATGGCAGCCGGAGCAGGCCGGGTTGTCGCGGTGGGCCGACAGGCGTTCACGCATCGGCAGTTCCTTGGCGACGATCTTCGCTTCCGGCAGATCGGGCACGTCGGGCGGTGGTGGCGGCGGTGGCACCCCGAGCAGGTTGCCCAGCACCCAGTTGCCGCGCACCACCGGTGACGTACGCGTGGCGAAGGAGGTCACGGTCAGGATGCTGCCGTGGCGCAGCAGTCCGCCGCGCACGCTGTCGTCGTCGAGATCCACCCGCCGGAAGCGGCTGCCGTACACGTGCGGAATGCCGTAGTGCTTGGCCAGCCGCTCGTTGAGGAACGTGTAGTCCGCGCGCACGAGATCGAGGGCGCTGCGGTCCTCCCGCAGGATGCTGCCGACGAACAGTTCCGTCTCGCGGCGCATGGCCTGCCGGAGGTTGTCGTCGAAGTCAGGGAACAGGCGCTTGTCGGGGGTGACTCCGTCCAGATTGCGTAGATGGAGCCACTGGGCGGCGAAGTTCGTCACCAGGTTCTCCGCCCGCGGGTCGGCGAGCATGCGCTCGACCTGCCGCTCGAGCACGTCCGGCTCGCTCAGTCGGCCGGCCGACGCGAGCTCCAGCAGTTCGTCGTCGGGGATGCTGCTCCACAGGAAGAAGGCGAGCCGCGACGCGAGCTCCACGTCGCTCACGCGGTACGGCGCCCCGGCTTCCACGCCCGCCGGATCCCGTTCGATGCGGAACAGGAACTCAGGGCTGACCAGAACCGCAGCCAGTCCCATTTCGATACCCGCCTCAAACCCTTGCTCGACCTTCGCCTGCTCGTAAAGCGCGAACGGTCCGCGTACGTCCTCGCCGGTCACCGGCCGGCGGTACGCGCGGCGCATCACGTTGGTCAGGATCTTCTTCGCGCAGCCGTCCTCCGTCGCCGCCGTCTCAGGCTGGCAGACGAAGATCCGCTGCCGGCTCGGCGTGTCGCCGGCGCCGAGCGGCAGGTACGGCCCGACGATCGAGACCGAGAAGATGGCCGGCTGCACCCGGGGGTGGCGGTAGTAGTTGAAGTGCGACTCGTAGGGCTGCCGGGCCGTCTCGAGCAGCACCCACGGCCGGGCCGGGAAGGTGACTCCGATGTCGTGCGGTCCCGCCGTGACCGGTACACGCACGATCAGGTGATCGTCGACGTCGTCCTGCGACGGCTGGTAGTTCAGCGCCACGTCGCTCATCAGGTCCGGCGGCTGAACCGTGAACGACTGGATGTGCTCCCTGTCGATCAGGAGTTCCAGCTCGTGCGGCTCGCGCAGACCCTCGACGTGCTCGTTGCGGTCGCGGGCGAGACGGATCGAGAACTCGTAGACCCCATCAGCCGGGAAGTTCCAGGTCGCGAGCAGACCGCCCCGGGTGCCGATCGGCAGACCCTCGACGTGCTTCTCCTGGGTCAGATCGGGATCCGTCCGGAACGTGATGCCGACCGGTTCGGCGTATGAGCGGCCGACCGCCAGCCGGCTGATCTTCTCCGCCGCGCCGACGTACCGCTCCAGCAGGGTCGGCGAGAGGTCGCCGACCGTCACGTTGTCGAACCCGAAACTGCCCGAGTCCGCCGGCAGCAACGAGGCGACGTCTACCTCCAGCGCGAGCAGGTCCCGCACCGCGTTGTGGTACTCGGTGCGGTTCAGCCGGCGGAACGTCTCCGTGCGGCCCGGATCGGGCTGGTCGGCGGCGATCCGGTCAAGCTCGCCCTCGAGCGAGGCCAAGGCGTCTCGATATGCACTCTCGTCCGGACGGCGCCGGCCCGGCGGCGGCATCTGCCGCGCGCGCAGCTTGCGGGCGACCTTCTCCCAGGTCGCACGGTCAGAGTTCTCGTGCTGTTCGACCAGGGCGTCGAGCTCGAGCCCGGCCGTCTTCAGCCGGGCGTTGTGGCAACCCAGGCAGTGGCGCGAGATCAGGGCGCGGTGCGGTGCCTCGGTATCGAACGCCGGGGCGGCCGCCGGGGCCGCAGGCGGCCCGGCCGCGGCGGTTCCAACGACCGCCAGGCACCAGCCGACACACACGAAAGCCACACGAATCGCCCGCTGGCGACATCTGAGGCTCAGTGGTGGCTGATGCATCTCCAACTCCCGGGCTGAAGACCAGTTCTTGCTACGACGTGACGAGCGCCAGTGTAACAGCGTTAGCGGAAGCCACCGGCCGGGCCTGGCCATAGGATGCCTGCCGAAAGGGGGGATCGTGGAGACGCATCGAATCGTCCGATCCGCGTTCGTCGTCGCGGCGATCTTCGCCCTGACGGCCACTACACAGAGCTCGGCGCAGACCAGCTACGAGCACGCGCTGGCGGAGTGGCGTAGCCAGCGCGTGGCGACGCTCAAGGGCCCGGAGGGCTGGTTGAACCTGGTGGGCCTCTTCTGGCTAGAAGAAGGCCCCAACAGCTTCGGCGCCGCGGCCGACAACGACCTCGTAGCGCCCGAAGACTCGGCGCCGCCGAAGCTCGGAGTCTTCCTGGTCAAGGACGGCACAGTCACCTTCAAGGCCGAACCGGGAGTCGATGTCATCCTGGGTGAATCACGCGTCACCGAGATCCTCCTCGCCGACGATCAGGAGAAAGAGGCCACCCTGCTCACCTCCGGCCCCCTGGCCTGGACCGTGATCCGCCGCATGGATCGGCTCGGAGTGCGCCTGCGCGACTACGACCATCCCGCCGTTGCGGCATTCGCCGGCATCGAGTCCTACCCCGCCGACCCGAGCTGGCGCCTCGAGGCCCGCTTCCAGCCCTACCCGGAACCTCGGACGATCCGGGTACCGACCGTCGTCGAAGGTCTCGGCTGGGAGCCGACCGTCCCGGGCACCCTGGAGTTCGAGGCCCAGGGACAATCGCTCTCGCTGGAGGCCTACCGATCCGACGACGACTTCATGATCGTCTTCGCCGACGCAACGACCGGCGACACGACCTACCCCGCCGGCCGCTACCTGGCCGCCGATCTTCCCGGAGAAGATGGCACCACGATCCTGGACTTCAACAAGGCCTACAACCCACCCTGTGTCTTCACCGAGTTCGCCACTTGCCCCCTGGCCACGCCGCGCAACCGGCTCCCCGTCTCCGTCGAGGCTGGTGAGAAGTACACGCCCAAGCCGTAGCTCGAGTCGGCGACGACGTCCAGCCTGGGTCGGGTCCGCTGGGGAGGGTCCCAGGGAGGCTGTCGGCAAGCGACGGCCGGCGCCGCCTCAACGTCCGACGACCAACCGGAGCGCAGCCGACCGCAGCGAGCGCCAACCTTCCCTCTACTCAGGGAGCGCGAGCGTCCCCTGGGCCCCTCCCCAGCGGACCCAGCCCAGGCGGGTGTAGCGGATCCGGTTCTGCGACGCGGCTACGCCGGCCGGCTTCGCACCAACCGCCCCGGCAGGGCGCCGGTGACCTCGTCGTCCTCCAGGACGACTTCGCCGGCGCAGATCGTCGCGTCGTAGCCCTGCGGGCGTTGCATGTAGCGCTTCGCGTTCTCGGGCAGGTCGTAGACGAGGTACGGGGCCTCGGACGACAGGCGCTCGAAGTCGATCACGCTGACGTCGGCGCGCTTGCCCGGTTCCAGAACGCCGCGGTCGGACAGCCCGTACAGGGCCGCGTTGGCGCCGGTCTGCTTGTGGACGATCGTCTCCAGCTCGATCCGGTCGCCGCGGCTGCGGTCGCGTCCCCAGAAGGACAGGTTCCAGGTCGGCATGTGCGCGTCGCTGACCGCGCCGACATGGGCGCCGGCGTCGCTCAACCCGTTGCAGGTCAGCGGATGACGCATCAGACCCGCCATGTAGTCGAAGTTTCGCTTCGAGTAGCCGTCGAGGTAGAACAGCAGCAACGTGCGCCCGTCCCCCTCGGTCAGCAGGTCGTAGAACGCCTCCGGTCCCGTCAGGCCGTTGCGCCTGGCATGTGCCGCGACGCTCGCCTCCTGATCCGGCTCATAGTTCGGTGGATCGCCGAGCACGTAGACCGCCTCCGGCTGCGAGTGCATCAACTCCAGGAGGCCCGGCAGCAGGCTGCCCGGCGTCGCGTCGACCAGGAACGGGTGATCCACGTCCTCGGGGCTGTTGCGCCGGGCGTCGTTCGTCATGTCCCAGTCGCTGGCGAGGATCTTCGCGCGCACCTCGGGGTCGCGCATGCGCTCGAGCCGCTGCGGCATGGGCAGGTCGCCGACGAGCTCTCGGTAGGCGTAGTTCAGGACGTAGGGATGAAGCGAGCCCTCCAGGTTCATCAGCACCGTCGTGCCGCGGCCACGGATTTGCGGAAACACCCGGATGCCCTTGTACCGACGCGCCTCAAGCGCGGTCAGCCCTTCCTGCGCCGCCTCGCCGGAGAGATAGGTCACCGTGATCCCGTCCTTGCGGCCGAGGCCGAGCAACCACTCACGCTCGAACGGGCCGACGAACTGGAACACGCCGCCGCCGGCCTCGCTCATGCCGTTCGCGATCGCCTCGAGCTCCGGATAGCGAGCGAAGGTGCCCGGGACCATCTCCCCTTCCTTCGTGCGGTGCGCCAGCAGCCGGTTCGAGGAGACGCCGAAGGCGCCCGCCCGGATGCTCTCCCGCACGAGACGCTCCATCTGGGCCAGTTCGTCATCCGTCGGCTGGATGTCCTCGGCGCCTCGCTCCCCCATGACGTAGGTGCGGAGCGCGCAATGGGGCACCTGCGTGATCACGTCCATGATCCGCGGTTTGTCGTCGATCGCGTCGAGGTACTCGGGGAAGGTCTCCCACTTCCACTCCATGCCCGCCGACATGGCGATCGCCGGGATGTCCTCGACCGCGTCCATCAGGTCGAGCAGCCAGTCGCGATCCTTCGGCTTGACTGGCGCGAAGCCGACGCCGCAGTTGCCCATGACGATCGTCGTCACGCCGTTCCAGCAGGACGGCGTCAGGTAGGGGTCCCAGGACACCTGGGCGTCGAAATGGGTGTGAATGTCGATCCAGCCGGGGACGACCAGCTTGCCTTCGGCGTCGATCTCGCGGCGCGCGTTGCCCACGCCCCCGTTGACGCTGGTGATCACAGCGCCGTCGATGGCGATGTCGCCCTGGAACTCCGGGGCGCCGGTGCCGTCGATGATGCGACCGTTGCGAATGGCGATGTCGTGCATGATCTGTCCTCTTGTCAGGGTCTCAGTTCTTTGACTTGGCGGCGCGCTCGTCGGCGACGATATCCGCCATCCCGTCCCATTCGCTCCAGTGGTCGCAGAGCGCGTCGATCGCCACCTGCCACGGGTCATACCCTTGCGGATAGTCGAGGAAGCTCCCTTTCCAGCCGCGATCGGGGTGATCGCTGTCGCCGAGCACGGGCGCACCGCCGGGCCGCTCCCGCCGGAGTCGGAAGTAGACGTTCATCCGGGGCTCGGCGCCCTCGTAGTTCCGGGTGCCGCAGTGCGGAATCGCGTGGACGGTGAGCACGGCGTCGCCCTCGTCCAGGAGCACCGGCGTCGGTTGCGGCCACATCGCCCCGTCCGGCGTGTACTCGGCGCCCTCTCTGTACTGGTCGCGTACCGCCTGCGGCAGGTAGTTCATGCCCACGCCGTCCTCACCCATCGGCACCAGGCGCGGCCAACCCGGACCTTCCGGGCCGATCGGACCGCCCTGCTGCCGCTGCCAGCGGAAGAACGCCTGGACCGCATGGTGGGCGCCGCGGAGCACCGCCAGGTTGCCCCGCCCGAACTCGGTCTGGTCGTTGAGCGCGACGCCGACGAAGGCGGTGAAGCTGCCGATCGACAGGCGGCAGTCCGGATCCTGGAACAGTGGCGTCATGTTGCGGCCGATGACTGTCGCGTCGCCGGCGCCGAAGTGCTCCGTGCGCGGCGCGCTCCAGTCGTCGACCTCGCCCTGCGACTGCGGGATCGCACCAGTCCACAGCCCGTCGAGATGCGGGAAGAAGCCGTAGTTCGGAAGCTGGTTGTCCGGCAGGCCGTGGTGGCCGATCTCGGACGACGGATCGCTCGGATAGAGCACCATCGGCATCGCCCGCTGCGGCGGGTCGTATGGTCCCATCGTGTTGCGCAGGATCTCGCCCAGGCAGGACTCATTGACGAGAGCCGGAAACTCCGGCGACCCGGACAGCTCGCCGTAGTAGTCGAACAACCGGCCGGGACGCCCCGCGATGACGTTGATCCGCCGCTTCGCCCGGTAGGTCAACTCCGGCTCCACGGCGTTCTTCAGCACGATGAAGCCGTCGCGATAGAACCGCCGTTTCTGCTCCGCCGACAGTTCGGGCGGATGGAGTGCAGGAGACGCTGTGCTCATTGGTGACCTCATCTTCAGAAGTAGAGCTGGATCGCCTTGCCATGCAGTTCGGCGAGCGTCGACCGCTTGCTGATCCACATTGGTTCCGCGAGTTGCGCTTCCCAGGCCGCCAGCGCCGCTCCGAGCCGTTCGACGACTTCCGGGTGCTGGTCGGCCACGTTCACCAGCTCGCCGATGTCCGCCTCGAGGTCGTGGAGCACGGTGATCTGGCCGTGGGCCGACACCGGCGGGTAGTCCTCTTCGGGCAGTAGGCGGCCGCCGCGGCTGAGCACGGACGCCGGAACCTGATCGGTCAGGTCGACCCGCCACAGCTTCCACTTGCCCGAGCGGACGGCCGCGTTGGGCAGGGACCGCCAGTAGAGGTACTCGTGCGGCGCCCCTTCGACCTCGCCGCGCAGGTACGGCAGGAGGTTCACGCTGTCCTCGGTACCCGCGTCCGACCCGGCCGCCGCGGCGAACGTCGCGTGCAGGTCAAGGACGCTCGCAGGCCGGCTGTAGACCTCGCCCTGGGGCAGGCCCGCCGGCCACTTGACCAGGTACGGCACCCGGATGCCGCCGTCCAGGTGATAGCGCTTGCCGCCGGAGAGCGGGGAGTTCGTGCAGATCACCGCCGGCATGTAGTTGATGCAGCCGTTGTCGGAAACGAAGACGACGAGCGTGTTCTCTTCGAGCCCATGCTCGCGGAGCGTCGCCGTGACGCGGCCGACCATGTCGTCGACCGACGAGACCATGGCAGCGTAGATGCGCGCCCCCTCTTCCTCGATGTGCGCGTAGCGGTCCACGTACTGGCTCGTGGCCTGAATCGGCGTGTGAGGCGCGTTGGGCGCCAGCATCAGGAAGAAGGGCTCGCCCGCGTGGCGCTCGATGAATGAGACGGCGCGGTCCGCGAAGACGTCGGTCAGGTACTCGTCGACCTCGACAACCTCGTAGCCGTCCAGGATCGCGCGCGGACCGTCGCCGCGGTCGCCGGTGACCGGCGCCGGAGTGATCTCGTTCGGCTCGGTCGCAACGGGCTGCCTCCGCGGCCAGCTATGGCCGTCCGGGTCGTTGGGGTCGAGGTAGCTCGTCCCGCCGCCCAGATGGCCGAAGAACTCGTCGAAGCCGCGCTTCAGCGGGTGGTACTGCTCGCGGAAGCCCAGGTGCCACTTCCCCACCAGGCCGGTCGCGTAGCCGGCCTCGCGCATCATGTCGCCGAGCGTCGTCTCGTCTTCCGGCAGTCCCAGCTCGGCGTCGGCGTTCCGCACGTAGTTCGCGGTCGGGTTGTACTCGTAGCCGAACCGGTTCTGGTAGCGACCGGTATAGAGGCCCGCCCGCATCGGACTGCAGACCGCCGCCGAAACGTAGCCGTCGGTCAGCCGGACCCCGTTCGCCGCCAGTTCGTCGATGTGCGGTGTCGAGATGACCGTCGATCCGTTGGCGCCGATGTCGCCGTAGCCGAGGTCGTCGGCGAGGATGACGATGACGTTGGGCGGAGGCGGCGCCGACTCCTCAGCCTCCGGATTCGCCTCGCACCCAGCCACGACAGGAACGAAGGTGAGCACCGACGCTAGAGCCCTCAGCCGATACCACCTCATCGTTCCTCCTCCTTCAGTACCCTGCGCCCCGACCTCCATCGAGCCCCCAAAGCTCCTCGCAGGCGCATCCGAAACTCATCCTCTAGCGGTGGCCAACCGACGGAGATTTGCCAGCAGCTGCCGTCTCACGGCAGCCACCGAAGTCCCCCACAGCCCGGCAATCGTGCGCTCCGCTTCTTGCACATCCCACGGAAAGAGGGGCACTCGCCCCGGACCCCGGGCAAGTGGCCCATCCGTTTCCGTCAAAACCCGATCCGGTGGCATGGCCGCCACCAAACGTCTTCCCTTTTCTCCCCTAAGCATGGCGGGTCCTACGCTAAACCAACAACCAGCGCGGCGGGCTCTCCAGAGTTCCTCTACGGTACCCGAGAACCAGTGGAGCACTGGTGTTCCTGCATCCCTATGCGATGCAAGGTGATCTAGTACGAGCGAAACTGCGCCCCTTGAGTGGATACTCAGAACACGACCTCCAAGCGCAGAGCACGCGCTTAGCACCCCGTCGAAAACCTCCCGCTGCCTCCTCATGGAGGAAGAGTGCCGCTTCGAACCATCAAGACCAACCTCGCCCACGTACTTCGTCCGTTCACAAAGGCTGCAAAGCAGCTCCAGCTCTCGGTACCGTGTCGCCACAAGCTCCGGATGCAGGCCCGCGGCCACTCTCACGCGGGATGCACTACTAACTAGCTCGCACGTACCCTTCCACGCGACCGGCGTCGTCGTGACGGCAAGCAACCAGCATCGCCGCCGCACCGCTTCACGCAACACCGCCTTCGGACGATCGTAGAGATCGACATGGCAGTGAAAGTCGATCAAGCCGCTCCCACCGACTTGAGGAAGGTGCTCAACTCACCAACACCCCGTTCCAGAAGCGCTATGTAGGGCTCCGTCTCGGGAAGCCAAACACTGCTAACCGCACTACCCGCCCATGCCTCCACACCAAGCCGCTCTACTTGAAGTCCTGCATACGCTGCTGACCGGACATCGTCAAAGCCCCGATGGGCCTTGTCGGGCAGCGACAAATCCAAGAACCGGTAGGTTGTCTTGTCTCCCTTTCCCCAATGCAAGAAGGCGGCCCTCCGAACCAGGCACGGGACACAACGACCGCAGTGCGCGTACTTGTACCGGGCGAACCGCCCGCAACTCGTGCCATCGAAGACAAGAGTCTCTAGAAGCTTCTGGTCCGCGCATCCCGATAGCATCTCGCCCTTGGTCTGTAGCCGATAGGGATTCCGAAGCCGAACCCGTAGGTCACACGAATCGAAAAGCTCCTGGATTCTCCTCATGAAAAGAGGGTGTGTCGTACGCGTACTGAGGCTTCCCAGGCGTAGCGACGTCAGAGGTACATTGAGGCTGATAAACCCATTCTCTGGAACGAGAAGGTCCACCACCTCACCCTCGCGATGCCTGGCAAGACTAGATGCGGCAAGCACTCCGTACGCTAGAAACACGATGGACCTTGCTCGTTGGGATTTCTCGGCAACGCCCGGCACCCAAATGCCGTGGCCAAGCTGGAGATGTGCCAAGCTCGGGCTAAGTGCAGCAGCAAACCGCCGCTGCCGCTCTTTGTCCCCCCGGGCCACCTGACTCACGAACACGGGACGCCTGTTCGCAAACACGCTGTCGATCCCGCCCACCAGACTATCCACGCCCCCCGAGAGCAGGCAGACGGAGTCTCCAGCCAACGGTCGACGCCTACGCCTTGAGTGAAGCAACGGCCGCACTCCGCCGTCAGCGAAGCTGAGGCGCCAGAAATCACCTGTCAAGAAGCCAAGCGCGGATTCCAGACTGGCCTTCCGCGCAACCCAGAACCCGGGATCCACTAACGCCACTTCGAGCTGAATGTCCCGGGTCCAGCCGTCTGGACTCTTCTTCCGGGGACACGCCTGATCGGCCGCGGCCACGCTCAAAGCAACTGTTAGTAGGTCCCATGCCCTAGCATTCGGACGGACGCCGGCCCGACGTATGCTCTCACGCATAGTGGCCCCGATTCGTCCAACTCTCTTGTGACGAGGTGTCTCGAACAAAGAAAACGAGACTCCACTACCAGGCTCAAATGGGAGCGGTTGGCGCTTGCAAACGACCTTCATGACAAGTACGACTCGAAGACCGAGAACGTCTGGCGGATTGCAGCTTCCGCAATACGAACTACGTCCTCCTGAGTCGGCCTACCAGCTTCCGACAGACGATCCCTAAAGGCCAGTCCGACGACTTGGCTCACGTATCGGTACATTTCGTCTAGCCGCCGAATCGCCATTGCAGCATCTCCTGCCGCCTCAAACACTGCCTTGCCTACGTCCAGCTCGACCCGCCGGCATACGTCCTCGGCCACAAACAGCTCCGTGACGAGTTCGATCTGTTGGGCGGACAACGCAGTAAGGTCGACATCTGGATCTCGCCGGAGTAGCTCACACATCGCCCGCGACATTGAGTCTCGGCTGACCTCGGAGTCTTGGGCCCCATCGCTTGGGCTTAGAGCGTCAGCTATGAAGTCAACCGCCTCTCGCGCAGGACGACCGGCGAGTCCTTCGGAATCAAGGTAGGCGGGAGGCTCGGTGCCGCGACTCAGCGCATCCAACGAGCTGTACAGCCTGCCCGCCTTTCTCGCCGTCCCGGCAAGGCGGCGTGTGGCCCAACCGGAACCACCTAAGCCGGTTCTGGCGTAGTGTCCCAAGCCGCTTCTCAAGCTCCCACTATCTCCCGAGCTGCCGAACCGCCCCAAGTGCGTTCTCGCAGTTCGAAACCGGTAGGGCCTGGCAAGTTGAACGGGCTTTCTAGTCGGCCCGTCTCTTGCGCGCCCGCCCTCGTCTTCGCTAGCCTCTTCGTCCTCCACTGGCTTATAGTGCTCTGGATCATCAACCCACGGTGGAACCAATGAGACACCGCTGGGTGGGCCCGAACTGGTCGCAGACGTGCCCATCAGTTGACCCCTTTCGACGAGCTTCCACTCCCGGGCTTTGCCGAGAGTTGCTCAATCGCCTTCCTCACAGGTTCCGCAAGCTCCTCGTCTCGCCGCCACTTCTTTAGCGCATCGTCCGCCCACGCTTCGCGAACCAGGACAGGAACTACGTCGGCTCGCACTCGGGAGACCGGAACACTCTCGAAGAACCCTGAGAGCGCAGGTGCCGCATCCGGCGCCGCCTTAACCACCGTCATCAATCCCCAGAGCACACCCGGGGTTCCCCACTCCTGCACCTGCCGGGCCTGCACCATAAGCCTCTCACGAATCGCAGCCACGTCCCGTCCCGGCAGGCCCAGCAGTTGTTCAGCCAACTGGTCACTCGGACGGTCAAGCCGCACCAGAGCCTCCAGAATCTCAATCGCGTTCGAGGAGAGCTGGTCAGTCGCAGCGACAATGGGCATGTGCTCCCGACTCACATAGACAACCGGACGCAGGTCCATGTCCCCAAACGCCGGCGAAAGAGCCAACCAGTCTCTCACAAACGCCCCTCTCCAAGCATTCGGAAGATCCTCCAGTTCCTCCCCCTCGCGTGCCCTCTCCTCCCAGCTCGAGAGAAACTCTGGTCTTCCCTCATCACCATCGTTCACTGCGGACACGAGTTCAGCATACGCCTCTGCACTCCCGCATCGCTCGAACAGCAGCATCTTCGCCAGGGCACCCTCGTCTACTGCCACATGCTGTGCCGCCGCCATCGACAGCCGAATCGACAGTGTGTTGAGAAACCTCTTTATCAACCTCGGATTGCCCGAGATCTGCTTCGCCGTTGTCATCAGCGGCGCTAACCGGTCGGCGATCTCGAGGTTCGCTCGAAGCTCCGCCGGGCATTCCTTGATGAGACCATTCACGAAGCGCAAATCGACTCGTTCGCCCTTCCAAGAGTCGGCCAGCCGTCGGCACACCTCGACACGTACTCGCTCCCGTTCGTCACACGCCAAGTCGCTGTTATCTACGAAGAGCAACATCAGGTACGCCCTCACTTCCTGCGTACCGAGAGGCGGAACGCGGAGCGGCACTTGGACGAGCTTGTCGAAGTAGTTCGTGATGAAGTCATCTGCCAAGTCCTCAATGCCAAAATGCACTCGGACTGCCTGGCGGAGCATACGGTCGTCAGCGGCGATCACGAACGCCGTCCTCGGAAGAAACAAGAACAGTCGAATCGCCTCCAACGTGGCGATAGACGTCGCCGGTAGGCAACGGTCCAAGTCATCCACACACACCACCAACGTAACGTCGAGTTTCTCCAGCGTGGCCACGAAATGCGTCCGGAGATCCTCGATCTGCCGAGGCGGTGTGAGCTCTTCCTTCGGGCCTAGTAGCCGTCCCGCTTCGGCTGCCAGACCAGCTCCAGCCTCTTCCGCTGCCTCGATGTCCTCCGGCGCTAACTTACGATCAAAGAGTCTCTTACCGGCCGCAAGCGTTGCCCCAACGAGTCCTGCCGCCGGCAACCCGGTCGCAACCGACAACACAGAACTCGCGGTTAGGCCAGCGACGCGAAGCCAGTTCACTCGTGCCAGGAGTTCCTTCGCATCGTCCAAAGCCGTGTTCTTGCCCTCACCGTGCTCGACCAAGCGCTCGGCGATAACCTGGAGCATCGCCGCTCGAGCGTCGTCGTACCCTTGGTACAGCCAAGCGTTGAAGTGAACAAATAGATAGTCGTGGTCGTCACGGGCCCGGAGGGATTCCGAGATGAGGCTTAGCATTGAGGACTTTCCCGCACCCCACCCACCCGATACACCCATGGACAAGGGTTGACCGTTCGCCTGCACGATCATCTCTGCGGCCGTCTCGGCCACACAACGGAAGTTGAGAAAGTCGCGGCTCGTCTCGTTGTCGGACCACATTGCTTCGGCGTGCGAGGATCGCAGATCGGTTAGGTCGCTGCCAACGTCAGGAGCGAGGACGCGTTGGCTACTGCGCAAGCCACAGGCCAGCCGCCTCGGGAGTTCAGAGGCGGTGACCCTACACTAGGAGTGGAGAGACGTCACAAGAGTGTGGTGGCGGCCCGAGGGGACCCGCTAGGTCTGCGGACGCCCACCATGGATCACGGGTCGACGGACCGGAGAGTAGCGATTCGCATCGAGAATCGAGTTGGCGGTGCAACGTCGCGGAAAGATCGCGCTAGGACTACCGTGATTCCGGGCTTCGCTCGTGTCGACGCCGGCTACTTGCAACTCCAGTTCGCCGCGTCCTTCACGTCCCCGTCGCCGTCGTACTTCGCCGCCTCAGGCCAGGCGCAGAGCGGGCGCGTGAACGCCGGCTCCGGTCCCGGCCGGCTGGCCTCGATCCGCTCCGGCGCTATCCCCTCCTCGGTCCAGGCGACCAGCGGGTCGACGTAGTCGGCGACCCAGGCGCCTGGACCGCGGGCGCAGTGAACCATGCCGGGCACCATGAACAGGCGGAAGAAGTCCGCCGCCTCGCCGCCACTCTCCTCCTCCACGTCGCGCAGGTAGTCGATCGCCCGCTGCGGCCGCAACGGGTAGTCGTTCCAGCCCTGGTACATCAGCAGCTTGCCGCCGCGTGCCCGGAACGCAGAGAGGTCCGCCGTCAGCACGTCGAGGGGCGCGGTGGCGGCTGCGAGCAGATCACGGTCGGCGACCGGGTCGAACGCATCGACGTCGAAGTCCGGCTCGAAGCGCATCAGAGCCTCGAGCAGCACGTCCATGCCGTCAATCAGGGACTGGTCAGGAGCCCCGCGACGGGCAGTCGGCAGCATCCAGGTTGCCCAGTCGCCGGCGTCCTCGGCGCCCGGCGGCACCCCCGGTGAAAGGACGTTGCCGTCCGCGTCGACGACGTCCGCGTACATGTAGCGGGCGGTCTGGAGTTGGCCCGCGGTGAGGCACTTCTCCGTCGAATCCGGGGGGCACTGGAGAGCGTTCAGATCGAAGACGTCCGCGGTGCACTTCGTCGGATCGGCGATCACGCCGTCCTCGACCCCGTCCAGCGCGTCGCACGCCTCGCCGGACGCCTTGCCCAGCAACTGGAAGGACTCCGCCGTCAGCGGATGCTTCGCCTGCAGGCGCGCTCCGCCGATCATCCACGGCACGAACTCCTGGAAGCGGAAGGCCGGCGCCCCGGCCAGGACGCCGTCGTAGTCGTCCGGGAAGCGGGTCGCCTCGAGCATCGCCGCGCGGCCGCCGTTGGAGCAGCCCTTGACGTAGGAGTAGTCGATCTCCCGGCCGTAGTAGTGCTGGATCACCCGCTTGGCGACCGCGGTCGCGAGATGCACGCCGCGGTAGGCGTAGTCGAGCAGGGCCTCGGGCTGCCGCACGTAGTCGCGGTCCTGGCCCTCGTGGCCGGTGTCGGTCGATGCCATCGCGAAACCGCGGCCGAGCAGGCTCGTCGTGTCGCCGATGAACCCAGCGGCGCCGCCGACCGTGCTGAACATCATCCGGCCATTCCAGTCGTCGGGAAGCGTGACCTCGAAGCGGATCGCCCGGTTGACGACGCCGCGCACGCGACAGTGGGCCGGCACACCTTCCGAAGCCGCGACTCGCAGCCCGGGCTCGACCGCGTGGTCGAGGTCGGTCAGGCCGACCAGGCCGCGGCAGTCGCGGCCGGTGTCGTTCGCGGCAAGAGGCAGTGCCGCAACAACGAGCAGCAGCAGGGCGAGGGCGGAACGTCGGGTCGTCATTGGTGCTCCTGTAAGGAGATGTGTCGAAGTCACGCTGCGACGCCGGCACGGGCGATGAGCGCGACCGTGCCGTCCGCCTTGGCGATCCAGACGAAGGCCGCGGCGCGTTCGGGATCGTCCGGGTCCTGGCCGGTCACGACGCCGTTGACGGTGATCGTGTCCCCGGGCCAGACCGGGTTCGTGAACTTGAGGTCGAAGGAGCCGCTCTGCCACCATGCCTCGCCGAATCGCTCTTCGAGAATGTGGCCGACGTAGCCCATCGTCATCCGGCCGCCGACCACGACGTCCTGGAAGCCGAGCTCGCGGGACGCTTCCCTGTCGGTGTGGTAGTTCGCGTTGCCGTGAAAGAACTGGCCGCACATCTCGAGTGAGATCGTGCGCTCGAGGCCGCCGAACCGTTCACCCTCCGGCACGTCGAAGCGTCGCGCCCCCGGCTTCTTTCGCGGATCACGCAGGTCGACGTCCCCGGTGTACTCCTGGTCGCGCAGGAAGCTCTGGTGATGGTGGGTCTCCAGGACCTGCCGGCCGTCACCGTCCCTGAGTCGGACCCGGTAGTCCACGACGACGCGGTTGCGCCGGTCGTAGATGTCGCAGATGTCGCCCTCGACGCTGTAGACGGTGTCCGCCTTCATCGGCGCCGAAAGCGCCCATTCCTCCCGCATCCAGAGATGGCCGGTCTGGTTGGCGAAGGCGATCTCGCGGAAGTAGTCGCCATCCGGGCCGCTCGCGATCGTGGAGGGCAACAGGCCGGAACTCGGCGGCTCGAGTTCCAGGCCGCCGTAGTAGTCCGCGAGCACGGCGTCGACGACGACGAAGGTCCCGTTGCTGAGCCGCTTTCCAACGTAAGGCCCGTTCCCGTTCGACTGGTCCATCAACTTCTCCCTGTGTCTACTTCACCTGAACCAGTTCGATGCTCACGTTGTCGGGCGCCGCGAGGTAGCAGAGCAACACGCCGGGCGCGAACTCCCAGGGCTCGACTGCGAACTCCGCGCCCTTGCCCCGCAGTTCCTCGCAGTACGCCAGCAAGTCCCCGCGGTAGGTGAATCCGAAGTGATCCGTGCCCCACTCGTCGTGACTGGAGTAGCCCTCGTACTCCCGCATCGGCCGGGTCGACACCGGCGTCTCTCCAGGCCGCTGGCCGCGCAGAAGGACCAGCACGCCACCGACCTCGACCCGGATCTGCGGCGCGCCGCGGACTTCGTGCTCGCCCGCGATCACAGCACCGAGCATGTCCCGATACCAGCGCGCGGAAGCGTGCGGGTCCTCGCAGATGATGTGGACGTGCTCGAAGGTCAGCGACATCGAAACGGCTGGCTCGGTGAAAGCCGGAGCCTATCGCTCCAAGCCTGCACTCCGGGCCCCGACGAGCAGCGGCCACAGGCCGGCCCCACCCGAGCGAAGCGCCATCTCGCCGACCCGCTGCTGCCAGTAGCCCTCGTCCCCGTCGGCGTCCCGCCAGGCCCAGAGCCGGCGGGTGAAGCGGTGCAGGTCGTGCTCGCGCGTGTAGCCGATCGCGCCGTGGAGCTGGTGCGCGATACGGGTGACCTCGTAGCAGGCCTCACTGGCGCGGGCCTTGGCACAGGCTACGGCGAACGCGGCGTTCCTGTCCCCCTCCCCGTGAGTCGACTCGACTGCCGTATCCGAGGCGACGCCCACCACGGCCGCATGGCTGGCCATGATCGCCACCAACTGTTGCACTGCCTGGAAGCGGGCCAGCGGCCGCCCGAACTGGACCCGTCCCTGAACGTGCTCGATCGTCAGATCGAGGATGCGCTCCATGGCGCCGGCGATCATCGCGCTACGGGCGACCGCCATCACGGTGGAGGGAGACGGTTCCGAACTCAGGTCGCCCGACTGTCCCGGAGGGATCGGCGGTGGCTCCCGTAATCGCCCCACCGGTTCACCGGCACTGTTCGTGCCGCGCTCGGACTCGACTTCGCCGGCGGCGACCCAGCCGACGCCGCCCCTAGCGTCAGACACGACCAGCGCCGCAACGTTGTCCGGCCAGGCCACCTCGAGTCGGCCCGCGGCGGTCACCATTCCCAACGGACCCGCGGGCGCCTCGAGACCGGCGTCTGCGAGCAGCCATCGGCCGATCATCGTCTCGACCAGGGGCAACGGCAGCGCAAAGGCGCCGGCCGTCCGCCCCACTGCCATCGCGTCGCCGAAGTCGACGCCAGCGCCTCCGGCCTCTTCGGGCAGGAGCATGTCGACCAGGCCGTTGTCCTCGATCGCCCGCCAGTGGCTCTCCGGGAAACGGCCTTCCTCGACCGCCTCGAAGACTTCGTCCGCCGACGCAGCCTCGAACAGGCGCACCGCCGTGTCCAGGAGGAGCTGCCTCATCTTGCTCATCGCAGCCTCAGCCCCCGGGCGACGATGCCGCGGAGGATCTCCGTCGCGCCGCCCTGGATCGTGTACGAGGGCGCTGCCAGGATGACCTGACGCAGGATGTCGAGGACCGCCTGGTCGGACACCTCTTCATCGGCCACGACACGGCGGACGATCTCCGGCACTTCCTGCTGGAAGTTGGTGCCCAGGTCCTTGACCAGGGCCGACTCCACATTGGGCGTCTCCCCGGCCTCGAGCGCCGCGGCAACCGAAACCGAGGCGGCTCGCAGCGCCCAGAGCCGGCTGACCAGCAGCCCGACCTCGCTCCGCGCCGCGGACGACGCGCTCCCATCCAGCACGTCGACCAGCGCGCGCAGCAGATGGAAGTTCGTCAGGAAGCGCTCCGGCCCGCTCCGTTCGTAGGCCAGCTCGGACGTCACCTGCGCCCAGCCATCCCCGGAGTTTCCGAGCAGGCAGTCGTCCGGCACGAACGTGTCCTCGAAGAAGACCTCGTTGAAGTCGTGGCGTCCCGGGAGGTCGATGATCGGCCGCACCGTGATCCCGTCCGAGTTCTTCAGATCGATGATGACCTGGCTCATGCCGGCGTGCCGCTGGTCCGACTTCGGTTCCGTGCGCACCAGGGCGACGCAGTACTCGGCCTCGTGTGCGTAGGAGGTCCAGATCTTCGAGCCGTTGAGACGCCAACCGCCGTCCACGCGCTCGGCGCGGGTGCGGATCGAGGCCAGGTCGGAGCCGGAGTCGGGCTCGCTCATGCCAACGGCGAACGAGAGCTCGCCGCGGGCGATCGGCGGCAGGAAGCGCTGCTTCTGCTCCTCGGTGCCGTAACGCAGGATGCTCGGGCCGATCTGGCGGTCCGCGAACCAGTGGAAGGCGGTCGGGGCGCAGGCCGCCAGCAGTTCCTCGGTGACCACGTAGCGCTCCAGATAGCTCCGTTCGGAGCCGCCGTACTCTCGCGGCCAGGTCATGCCGATGAAGCCCGCGTCGCCGAGCGCACGGCTGAGCGCCGGGTTGCGGCCCCACCAGGAGAGTCCGTCCGGTAACCAGATGCCCCCGGCGCGCGTCTCTTCGAGTAGCTCCCGCACGTCCGTGCGGAGGTTCTCGGCCCCTTCCGGCAGAGCCGCGGGCAGGAAGCGGAGATGGACCGTGGGGGCCTTCACAGAGGGACGGCAGAGTAACAGCGACGTCTGTACTGCCAGGGAATAGGATTCCTGCAATGACCAAAACCAGGAAACGAAGCCGCTTCCTTGCCTTCCTGAAATGGACCGGCATCTCCGTGGCCGCGCTCGCCGGCCTGGCGCTGGTGCTGAACCTGACGACGGGAATGCACCTGCAGATCTCGGGCGGTTTGATGCCGCAACTCGACTTTCACCACGAGGACCGCCACTACCGCGCGATCGAGACGCACCGGGACCAGGCCGAAGCGCCTGCCCTCGCCCAGGCCGCCGAGCCGGAGCCGGCCGCCGAAACGCCGTCAGCAGGCTCCTGGCCCTACTACCGCGGCCTCCACATGGACGGCCGCTATCCGGAACCGATCAACACGGCCTGGCCGAACGAAGGCCCGCCCGAACTCTGGCGCATCCCGGTCGGCGGCGGCTACGCGTCCTTCGTCGTCGGAGACGGCCTCGCCTACACGATCGAGCAGCGGCGCGAACAGGAGGTCGTCGCCGCGTATGACCTGCTGACCGGGGTCGAACGGTGGAGCGCGAGCTGGGACGCTCGTTTCGAGGAGAGCATGGGCGGCGACGGCCCCCGCGCCACGCCGGCCCTGTACGAGGGCACCCTGGTCGCGCTCGGCGCCACCGGCGAACTGCAGGCGCTCGACGCCGCGACCGGCGCTCTGGTCTGGCGCACGAACATCCTCGAGGACTCGGGCGCCGCGAACCTGACCTGGGGCATGGCGGCGTCACCGGCGATTCTGGCCGGAGCGGTCCTCACAGCGCCCGGCGGCCCGAACGGAGCCGTCATCGCCTACGAGCTGGAGACCGGCGCGATTCGCTGGCGGGCGCTCGATGCAGAGGGCGCCTACACCGCGCCAACGGTCTTCACGCTGGACGGCCTTTCCCAGATCGTCCTGATCGGCGCCGATCAGGTCACAGGGATTGCCACCGACGGCAGCGGGACCTACTGGAGCCGGCCCTGGGCGACGATGAACGGCATCAACGCCGCGCAGCCACTCCAGGTGGCGCCGAACCGCATCTTCGTGTCGTCCGGCTACGGCCACGGTGCCGCGGTGCTCGAAGTCGATGCGGATCTCGAAGCGAACACCGCGTCGGCGAGCGAGATCTGGTTCAACAACCGGATGAAGAACACCTTCTCGACCTCCGTGTTCCACGATGGCTACGTCTACGGGCTGGACAACGGCATCCTCGCCTGCGTCGACGCCGAGACAGGCGACCGCATGTGGAAGGGCGGCCGCTACGGCCACGGCCAGCTTCTGCTCGCCTCAGGCCACCTGCTGATCACCACGGAACGGGGTCAGCTCGTCCTGGTGCGCGCCATGCCCGAAAGCCACCAGGAAGTCGCCGCGCTGCCCGCCGTCTCCGGACGCACCTGGAACAACCCCGCGATCGCCGAGGGGATCCTGCTGGTGCGCAACGACCGCGAAGCCGTCGCGTTCGACATTCGGCCGCAGACGTAGCAGCGTCGCAAGACCGCCCGCTGGCGAAGACGCCAGCCGTTTCACCCGCTGGGACTTGTCCTTATCAGCCGGAAGGGTCTTCGGTGCGTATCGGGCGCATCGGTGGACTCGGAATCTCCTGCGGACTGAAGCGCAGGCCGCCCAAGCTGAGCCGGCCTGACGGCCGGCGCGTCTCTCGGGCCGCCTGCGGCGGCGGCCGGCGGGGACGCCGGCGCACCCAGTGGGCGACGAGTTCGCTGTGCGGTCACTACCCGGGGATGTCGACCACCAGGTACTCGCCCTCGCGTGTGACCGCGTAGGTCTCGGCGGTGTACGGACCCTTGACCATCCCTGGGGCCGGGGCGTCGGGATCGTCGGGCTGCGCCGCCTCGGTATCGGCAGCCTCGGCGATCTCCTCGCCGGCGACGGTCTCGACCTCGTAGCGGCGCACTCTCAGCCGCTCGGGCGCGCACCAGGACTGGCCGGTGCGGACGTGGAACTCCCAGCCGTGCCAGGGGCAGCAGAGGATCTCGCGGCTCGGTCGGTACTCGAAATCGCCCGGGAGGTCTGAACGAATCACGCCCCAGAGCTTGCCCTCACAGAGCTTCCCGCCCTGGTGCGGGCAGCGGTTGCGGAGCGCGAAGAACTCGCCGTCCAGGTTGAAGACGCCGATCGAGCGACCGGCGACGGTGACGATCTTGCGCTCGCCCGATTCGATCTCGGAGGCCTCGGCGACGACGTACTTCATGCGGGAGCCGCCGGTGCCGACACGACCCGAGGCGGCGTTCCTACAGCCCGTAGAGGGCCCGGGCGTTCTCGCACTGGATGGCCTTGACGAGTTCCTCGTCGAGTCCAGAGGGCAGGACGACGTCGGGGTTATCGCCGTCCCAGTGCGGATAGTCGCTGGCCAGCAGGATGTGGCTCCGAAGGTCGCCGAAGTGCTCAATCAAGGCCAGGAAGTCCTGGCGCCGCGGCGGCTCCTCGATCGGCTGGGTCGTCACGTAGACGTGCTCGGCGATCACCTCGGACGGCAATCGCTGGAGGTGCGGCGCCTCGTCTCGCAGCAGACTCCAGGCGGCGTCGAGACGCCACATCAGCGGCGGCAGCCAGGCGAAGCCGTTCTCGACCGAGATCATCCGCAGGCTCGGGAAGCGGTCGAACACGCCTTCTGCGACCATGCTCGTGATGTTCGCCTGTACGGCCTGGGGCGGGCTCGTGTGATCCTCGATGTAGTACGAGGCGTGGCCGCCGCCGGTGATCGGGTGGCCGTAGGCGCCGAAGGCGTGGGACGCGACATGCATCCCCGTCTCGACGCAGGCCTCGTAGATCGGCCAGTACCTGCGACGGCCCATCGGTTCCTGCATCCGGCCCATGAACAGCACCTGGGCGAAGCGCCCGTCGGCGCCGCAGCGCCGGATCTCGGCGGCCGCGGCAACCGGGTCCTGCGGTGTGACGACGACGGAAGCCCGCAACCGCGGTTCCGGATCGAGCCACTCGGCGATCTGCCAGTCGTTGGCGGCGGTGGCGAGAGCCGCGCCGAGGTCCAGGTCGAGAGCCGAACTGACCGGCGACAACGGGTTCAGGATGGCGTACTCGACGTTGTAGGGATCGAGGAAGTCCTCCGCTGCGAAGCCGACTTCCGAACCGGGAGTGCGCCCCGAAGGCGGCCGCGCTTCCTCGCGGTGGTCCATGAACCGCGGGTAGTAACCGCTGTTCGGATGGCGGATGCCGAAGGTCTCGAGGTGGTCGCGCCAGCGCTTGGAGAGATACGGGTACAGGTCCTTGATCGAGTCGAGCTCGTTGTGGAAGTCGCAATCGATGATCGGCGGCCGTTCGGGCTCGGCCCCGGCCTTCAGCACCGAGGGTTCGGTCGACGGATCGAGCAGGGTGACTGTCATGGCTACCCTCCTTCCGAAAGACGGTAGAAGCTGCGCGCGTTCTCGGACCTGATCTTACGTCCTAACGACTCCGGCAGCAGCCGCAGCAGGAGATCCCCGGCGTCACAGACGTGAACGTGGGGATAGTCGCTGGCGTAGAGGAGCAGGTCTTCCGAGCCCAACTGATCCACGACTTGGCACAGGTGCGCCGGGTCGGGCGGCGCGTCGAGCGGCTGAATGCCTACCCGGACATGCTCGCGGAAGTAGTCGGAGGGCGGACGGCGCACCCAGGGCACCAGCCGCCGCAGATTCCGCCACTCCTTGTCCATGCGCCAGAGGTGGGACGGAATCCAGGTGAAGCCGGATTCCAGGAACACGACCCGCAAACCGGGGCAGGTGTCGAACACCCCTTCGACAATCATGCTGGTGAGCTGGGTCGCGAACACCTGCGCCATCGCCGTGTACTCCTCCAGGAAGAACGACGGCCAGCCGGTGGGTGTCGGCGGCATGACGGGCGCGCCACCGAAGTGGATCGCCGCAACCAGGCCGCTCTGCTCGATCGCCTTCCACAGGGCGTGGTAGTGGCGGCTTCCGAGCGGGTGCTCGGTGCGCACCGGGATCAGAACCTGGACGAAGCCGGGCCTGCCGGCGCAACGCTCGACTTCCTCGACCGCGGCGGCCGGCAGCCCGATCGGCACGACAACGGAGCCCCGCAGTCGGGGTTCGCGTTCCAGCCACTCCGCCGCCTGCCAGTCGTTCGTCGCCGTGGCCAACGCTGCGGCCACGTCCGGGTTGTGGATGCTGTCGACCGCGTAGAGGCAACTCGAGATCGCCACCTCCGCGCCGCCCCGTTCAAAGACGGCCTCGCGCAGTTCCTCGAGGCCACCGCGGCGACCGCTTACAGGCGACTTTGGCGGGTAGTACTCCTGAGAGGCGCCCTTGTCCATCGTGTTTTCGAAGTGCTCGACCCAGTGCTCCGGCAGCAGGGG
This sequence comes from Acidobacteriota bacterium, assembly GCA_028877275.1. Classification (GTDB taxonomy): domain Bacteria; phylum Acidobacteriota; class Thermoanaerobaculia; order Multivoradales; family Multivoraceae; genus Multivorans. Next base: position 493,225 of record JAPPFP010000006.1, on the reverse strand, counting down.
GTAGAGGTCACGAAGGCGGGGATTCGGGATGTGAACGTCGGCGTCGATCATGGCTGCGAGAGAAGGGTCACGGCAGCGCCAGCGCGACCAGCTTCGGCGTCGTCTTCTGAGCCGCCAGCGCCGCGATCTGCTCCTCGCTGAAGTTCAGGCCGGGATCGTCCGCGATCTCGCCGAGATCGGCGAAGAACGAACCGCCTCCCACCGCGACGACGATGTACTGCCTGCCCTCCACCATGTAGGTGATGGGGTTCGCGTGCGGCGTATCCGGCAGCGGCACATGGCCCAGCAGCTCCCCCGTCCCCTTGTCGAAGACGTTGAGGCGTGGCGAGTTGTCTTCGCCCCGTCCCCGCCTCTGGGTGACGAAGAGCAGCGTCTTCGTGAGCAGCGGCGCTCCACTGCCGCCCCCAAGCATCGGCAGGTCGAGGCCGGCGAGCGCCGGGTGCTCCTTCGGGCCGTGGCCGTTCGGCGTCATCCAAATGTGCTCGCCGGTGTTCAGATCGATCGCGGTCACCCTGCCCCAGGGCGGCTTGACCAGCGGCAATCCTCCCGGGCTACCGGTGGGGGCGAAGAAGGAGCCGACGTAGTTCAGGTTCGAGCGCGCGGGATCGGGCTTGCTCAGCGGATGGACGCTGATCGACGTCGACGACGGAACGTAGAGCACACCGGTTTCCGGATCGACCGCCGCGCCCGGCCAGTTCGCCCCGCCGCCCGCGCTCGGCAGCATGAGAACGCCGCTGCCCGTGCTCGGCGGCGTGAAGAGCGGCCCCATGCGGAAGCCGGACGCGATCTTCTTCGCCTCGGCGAACAGCTCCGGCGTCAGATCGATCAGGTCGTCCTCGCTGACCCCCTGGCGGTCGAATGGCGGCGGCTTCGTCGGAAACGGCTGGGTCGGCGATGCCCGTTCGCCCGGGACATCGGACTCCGGCACCGGCCGTTCCTCGATCGGCCACACCTCTTCCCCGGTCACCCGGTCGAAGACGTAGGTGAACGCCTGCTTGGAGACCTGGGCCAGGGCCTTGATCTCGCGGCCGTCGACCGTGATGTCCACGAGCTGCGGCGGCGTCGGGAAGTCGTAGTCCCAGAGCCCGTGGTGAACGGCCTGGAAGTGCCAGACCCGCTCGCCGGTGTCGGCGTCCAGGCAGACGATGCTCTCGGCAAAGAGGTTGTCCCCCAGCCGGTGGCCGCCGTAGAAATCGTTGGTCGGCGTCGACACCGGCAAGTAGATGTAGCCGAGTTCCTCGTCCACCGTCATCATGTTCCAGACGTTCGTGTTGCCGCTGTACCTCCAGGAGCCGTTCTCCCAGGTGTCGACGCCGACCTCGCCCTCCTGCGGGATGGTGTGGAAGATCCACTTCAGTTCACCGGTGCGCACGTCGTAGCCGCGGACGTGACCGGGCGGCGCGGCCTGGCGCAACGGTCCGTCGCTGACGACCGAGCCGACGACCACCGTGTCGCCGACGATCGCTGGTGGCGAGCTGTGCGTGATCGCGCGCGGGTTGACCCGGCGTCCGAAGTCCACCATTCCCCGCTCTGCCAGCAGATCGACCTGACCGTCCGCGCCGAAGCCGCCGACGGGCTCCCCGGTTACGCCGTCGAGCGCGATCAGCCGGCGGTCGTGCGTGGGCAGAAAGACCCGGATTTCGTCACGACTGCGACCCTCCCGTTCGACCGGACCGCGCCACGCGGCCACGCCGCGATGCTGGAAGCCGATGTTCGCGGGCCGGCCGGCGCGCCAGGACTCGGGATCGTAGGACCAGAGCGTCTCGCCGGTGGCCGCGTCGATGGCGGCAGCCTGGGCGACCTCGGTAGCGACGTAGAGCACGCCGTCCAGCATGATCGGGATCGGTTTGAACTGCCCGGGCCGGACCGCCCGGTTCGCCTCGGCGACGGCAGTCGACGGAGACTCCCACTCCCAGGCGACCTGGAGTTCGCGGAAGTTCGACCGGTCGATCTGGTCGAGCGCCGAGTACTTCGTGTTACCCGGGCCGCTGCCGAACGCGGGCCACTCGACCATTGGCTTCGCATCCTGCGCGTTTCCCGGCGACGACAGGGTCGCCAGGAGGGTGACCGAAGCCGCAATCTGTACCCCAAGGACGAAACGTCCCGCGACCTGCATCCGAGAGCCCCTTCAACGTTCCGGCCGGAGCCTATCGTCCGCTCTCTGCCGTCCACTCCGGCGCATCCGCGCCGAACCCGAACCGGGTTATCGTTGCGCCCGCAAACGCACAGCCAGGAGGCCTACCATGCCAGCACTCGACGGTCTGCGCATTCTCGATCTGACGCAGTACGAAGCCGGGACTTCGTGTACCCAGGCCCTGGCCTGGCTGGGTGCCGACGTGGTCAAGGTGGAACGCCCCGGCACCGGCGATCCGGGGCGTGGTCTGGCCGGTGGACGCAGCACGGACGACTCCGAGTACTTCCTCAACTGGAACAGCAACAAACGCAGCATCGCGATCAACCTCGCCTCCGAGGAGGGCCGCGGACTGCTGCTCCAGCTCGCACCGCGGTTCGACATCCTCGTCGAGAACTTCGGCCCCGGCGTTGTCGAGAAACTGCGCCTCGACTACGACTCGGTGCGCGCGGTGCACCCCGACGTGATCTACGGCCGGATCAAGGGCTTCGGCAACAGCGGGCCCTACAGCGACTACAAGTGCTTCGACCCGGTCGCCCAGGCCGCGGGAGGCGCGATGTCGATCACGGGCAACCCGGACGGACCGCCGCTTCGCCCAGGCACGACGATCGGCGATTGCGGCACCGGCGTGCTGATGGCCCTGGCGCTGTGCGCGGCGCACGCCAACAAGCTGCGCACGGGCAAGGGCCAGCTTGTCGAGATGTCGATGCAGGAAGGCGTGACCTGGTTCATGCGCACGGCGATCGCGATGGGCGGCGAGTTCGGCGAGAAGGCGGCCCCGCGCAGTGGCTCCGGCCGCGGCGCGATGATGAACATGTACCCCTGCAAGCCGTTCGGCCCCAACGACTACGTCTACATGCTGGTGGTCAACGACCGGATGTGGCGGGCGCTCTGTGAAGCCATCGATCGCCGGGACCTGGCTGAGGACGAGCGTTACGCCACGCCCAGGCTGCGGCACGACAACGCCGACGAGTTGTTCGAAGCGATCGCCGAGTGGACCGGCCGGCGCACGAAGCGCGAAGCGATGGCCATCCTCGGCGCGGCCGGCGTGCCGGCAAGCGCCGTGCTCGACACGCTCGACCTGTTCTCCGACCCGCACCTTGTGGAGCGCGGTTTCGTCCGCACGGTCGAGCACGAGATCAGGGGGCCGGTCCGGGTCCTCGGCTCCCCGATGAACCTCAGCGACAGCCAGGTCGAGATCGAGGCGGCGCCGCTTCTGGGCCGCCACACGGACAGCGTCCTCGCCGACGAACTGAACCTCTCCCAACCTGAAATCGACCGGCTGCGCGCGGACGGTGTGCTGGGCGCTGTGCCCACGCCCGGCGCCAACGGCCAGGAGAACGCTACGAGATGACAACGACCACCGGCGCCGCCCTGATCGCCCAAAGCCTGAAGCAGCAGGGCGTCGACTACATGTTCGGCATCGTCGGCTTTCCCGTCTACGGGGTCGCCCACGCCGCCCAGCAGGCGGGAATCCAGTACTACGGCTTCCGCAACGAGCAGGCGGCAAGCTACGCGGCCGGCGCCGTCGGCTACCTGACCGGCCGTCCCGGGGCCTGCCTCGCCGTGTCGGGCCCGGGCATGGTGCACGGCATCGCCGGCCTCGCCAACGCGGAGAAGAACTGCTGGCCGATGGTGCTGCTCGGCGGCGCCAACGACCGCTACCAGAACGGTCAGGGCGCGTTCCAGGAATGCCCCCAGGTCGAGGCGGCGCGGCCGTTCTCGAAGTACTCGGCCGAGATCGATGCCGCGCACCGGGCGCCGTTCTACGTGGAGCAGGCGGTCCGCACGTCGATCTACGGCCGGCCCGGCGCCTCCTACCTGAACCTCACGAACGACGTCCTGACCGCCCAGATCGACGAGGAAGACGTCGAGCAACCCCCTCGCTGCCCGGAGCCGCCGACCTCGCTCGCCGATCCGAAGGACGTCGAGCGCGCCGTGGCGGTTCTGCGCGAAGCGAAGAACCCGTTGGTCATCGTGGGCAAGGGCGCGGCCTACGCCCGCGCGGAGCAGGAAGTGCGCCGCTTCGTCCAGCGCACGAACCTCCCCGTGCTGCCGACGCCGATGGGCAAGGGCGTCGTCTCCGACGACGATCCCCACCTGATCTCGCCGGCGCGGTCGTTCGCGCTCCAGAACGCGGACGTCATCCTGCTGATCGGTGCCCGGCTCAACTGGATCCTTCACTTCGGGATGCCGCCGCGGTTCAAGAAGGGCGTCCGGGTGCTCCAGATCGACGTCAACGCGGAGGAGATCGGGACCAACGTGCCGACGGAGGTCGGCATGGTCGGTGACGCGCGGGCGGTGACCGCCCAACTCAACGAGGCGCTCGACGCCGAACCCTTCACGCTGTCGGCCGACAACGAGTGGCTGGCGAACCTGCGCGAGAGCGCGAGCCAGAACCAGGCGGCGGTCCAGGCGATGCTCGAGGACGACAGCGAGCCGATGGGCTACTACCGCGCCCTGCGCGAGATCGCCGACCGCCTGGAGCCGCAGGACATGCTGGTCGCCGAAGGCGCGAACACGATGGATATCTCGCGCACCGTGCTGCCCAACATGGAGCCGCGCAAACGGCTCGACGCCGGCACCTTCGGCACGATGGGCGTCGGCACGGGACTCGCCATCGCCGCCGCCGTGGTCCATCCGGACCGGCGCACGATCTGCGTCCAGGGCGACTCGGCGTTCGGCTTCTCCGGCATGGAAGTCGAGGTGGCCTGCCGGTACGACATGCCGATCACCTTCGTCGTCATCAACAACAACGGCATCGGCGGCGGTGTCAGCGAGTACATCCCGGGCAAGCCCCTGCCGACGTCCACCTACACCCTGGGCGCCCGCTACGAGCGCGTGATCGAGGCCTTCGGCGGCGTGGGCTACTGCGTCGAGAAGGTCGCCGACCTTGGGCCGACGCTCGACAAGGCCCTGGCATCCGACCGCCCGGCGCTGGTCAACGTGCTGATCGATCCGAAGGCGCAGCGCAAGCCGCAGAAGTTCGCCTGGCTCACTCGCTGAAGGTCAGGGAGAGGACAGCGAATGGGCATCAAGATCGGCGACGTATCGATCACACCGATCATCGAGATCGACTACCCGGTGCCGGCGTCCTTCCTGCTGCCGGACGCGACACCGGAGAACCTTACGCCCGACCTCGACTGGCTCGAGCCGCACTTCGTGACGCCCGGCGGTGAGCGGCTCAAGATGATCATCCAGGCCTTCCTCGTCGAGTCCAAGGGACTCAAGATCGTCGTCGACACCTGCGTCGGCAACGACAAGAAGCGCGCCCTGCCGGCATGGAACGAACTCGACGGTCCGTTCCTCCAGGAGATCCGCGACGCCGGCTTCCCCCGCGAGCAGGTCGACCTCGTCGTCTGCACCCACCTCCACATCGACCACGTGGGCTGGAACACGATGAAGGTCGACGGCAAGTGGGTTCCCACCTTCCCCAACGCCCGCTACATCATGGCGCGTCCCGAGTTCGAGTACTGGCGCGACGAGGGGGAGGCCAACTGGGGCGACGTCTTCGGCGACTCGGTGGCGCCGGTGTTCGAGGCGGGCCTGGTCGACCTCGTCCCTTGCTCTCACCAGATCAACCCCGAGCTCCAGTTCTTCCCCACGCCCGGTCACACCCCGGGCCACTGCAGCATCGCCGTCTCCTCCGGCAGCGAGGAGGGCGTGATCTCCGGGGACGTGATGCACCACCCCTGCCAGTGCGCCCACCCGGAGTGGTGCTCGATCGCCGACATCGACCGTGAGGCCGCGATCGCCGCTCGCCGTGGCTTCTGCGAGCGGTTCAGCGACACCGGCATCACGGTCGTCGGGACCCACTGGGCGTCGCCCACCGCGGTGCGGATCACCGCCCACGGCGACGTCTGGAGGACGGCGGTTTGAGGGAGGGGCGTCCGGTACACTCCCCGCCCGTCATGAGTGGCCCCCGCAAGCTCCCGGTTCTGACCGGCGTTGTCGCGGCGCTCGCTCTCTCCTCGTGCGGAGCCGAGGAGACCGGGCCGCCGTTCCGTGAGGTCGCCGGAACCCGGCTGTTGATGGCGTCGGTCATGGAGCCGGCCGCCGACCACCTCTGGGCTTCGGTCGGCTGGATCATCAGCGCGGAAGGGGAAGAGCAAATCCAGCCGCAGAACGACGAGGAGTGGACCCTCGTCCGCAACGCCGCGGTCACGGTCGCCGAGTCGGGCAACCTGCTGATGATGGACCGCCGGAAGATGGACGACGAGGACTGGATCGCCTGGTGCCGTGATCTGATCGACGCTGGCGACGCCGCGATGCAAGCGGCCGACGCGCGCGATGTCCAGGGCGTGTTCGACACCGGCGAGCAGGTCTACTTCGCCTGCGCCGGGTGCCACGCACAGTACTGGGCCAACGACCCGAACCAGTTCCGGCAGTAGGCCCGACCGCGTTGCGGCGCGCCCTGACTCTGCTCCACCGCTGGCTGGGCATCGCCGGCAACCTGCTGTTCGTGGTCTGGTTCGCCTCGGCCCTGGTCATGATGTACGCGCGGATGCCGTCGCTCGATCCGGGCGAACGCCTGAACCGCTTGCCTCCGCTCGATCTCGACGCCGTGCAGGTCGGCCCGGCACAGGCCGTGGCCGCGGCGCGTCTGGACGCCGAGGGTTTCTCCGCGGTCCAGGTCCGGCTCGGCATGGCCGGCGAGCGGCCAGTCTACCGGCTCCGCACGACGCGCGGCTGGACGGCCGTCTACGCGGACTCGGGCAGCCCGCTGCTCCAGGTGTCCGAAGAGCAGGCGCTCGGAATCGCCTCCTCCTACGCCGCCGGAAACGACCCCACGGCGCCGCCGGCGGAAACGCCCCTCACATACGACGCGTATCTCACGCGTCCCGACCAGTGGTCCCTGCAGATACGCGACCTGCTGCCGCTCCACCGCGTCCGCGCGGGCAACGACGTGCTCTACGTCTCGGACCGCACCGCCGAGGTGGTCATGGCCACCACGCCCGGAGCCCGCTTCTGGGGAACCGCCGGCGCCGTCTTCCACTGGCTCTACTTCACCCCCCTGAGGACCCACACGGCGTTCTGGTACCAGTTGATCGTCTGGACGGCGGGCCTGGGCTGCGTGCTGACGCTCTCCGGGCTGGTCGTTGGGCTGATGCGGATCAAGGGCAAGCGCTCACCGTACCGGGGCGTCATGCGCTGGCACCACTACAGCGGGCTGGCGTTCGGAACCACCGCCTTCACCTGGGTCCTGAGCGGCGCCCTGTCGATGGATCCGTTCGGTTGGCAGGCTGGGCGAACGACGCTCCCAGCGCGGCAGGTCGCCTTCGAGGGCGAAGCCATTCCACCGGACCGGCTCCATCTCGCCTCGATCCGAGCCGCGACCGGGTCGATCTCGCAATCGTTCCCACCTCGCGAAGTCGAACTGCTCCATTTCGCCGGCGAGCCTCTTGTCCTGGCGTACCGGCCTCCCGACGACGGAGGTACGTACGGAAGCTCCTACGCGGGCAGTCCCCGCGCCTTCATGTCGTCCGTCCAGCCTTTCGAGCACCGGCTCGTCTCACTCGAGGACGGGACTTCGCGGCGGTTCGGCCAGCCCGAGCTGCTGGCGGCCGCGGCCGCGGCACTCGCGGAATCCAACGTCGTGGACGCGACGGCGCTCCGGGAGTACGACGCCTACTACGACGATCGCCGGTACCGCCTCCTGCCCCTGCCGGTCCTGCGGGTCCGGTTCGACGACCCGGCCGGCACCTGGCTGTATCTCGACCCGGCACTCGGACGCATCGTTCACAGCGAGAGCCGGCGGAGCCGGCTCGACCGCTGGCTCTACAGGGGCCTGCACCGGCTCGACTTCCCCGGCTTCTACGACCGGCGCCCCCTGTGGGACATCGTCGTGATCGTCCTGCTGCTGGGGGGGCTGTTCTCTTCAGCCTCTTCGCTCGTCCCGGCGGCAAAACGCCTCAGGCGCCACGCGGCGCGCCTGAGGCGTCAGGCGGACTGATACGAGGCCGGACGCGGGCCAGAGGGCCCGCGCAACGACCCGCGCACCAGGGGTTTACCGAGGCGGCTCGGTCGGGTCGCGGCCGTCGCGCGGCGCGCCGGTACCCGAGGAGCCCATGAAGATCTTGCTGCCGTCCTCGAAGGTCACGTCACGGCCGTTCGCACGACGCGAGCGATCCTTGCTCTGGTAGCCGTCGACGATGATGACCGTGCCGGCCTGGAGGTCGTCCCGGGAGAGACCGCGGCGCAGCAGCGTGTTCGGCGTGCCGCCCTCCACCATCCAGACGTGCTTCGTGCCGTCTTCCTCGGTGTGCTCCATGTGAATCCAGGTATGCGGGTTGACCCACTCGACCTTGATGACCGGGCCCTTCAGCAGCAGCGGACGGTTGGGATCGAACTCGGCGCCGAACGCGTGGTGCGCCGCCAGGGGCACTGCCACCGCGATGGCCGCGACGACGAGGCTGATCCCCGTGATGATCATGGCTCGCTTACTCATGGGTGTCTCTCACTCCTCGGTTGTGGTGTAAGTGGGGGAAGCCGACTCTAGCAGGATCGGCTCGATTTCATTCTCCGGAATCCGCCGCGCCCGCCGCCAGGGCGTCATCCTCCAGCAGGCGGGCGCCGCGCATGATGTTGCCGAGGGCGTAGTTGCCCTCGTGGCAGGCGTACTCGTAGAGCAGCGCATCGCTCCGGGGCCAGGTGTACTCACCGCTCCACGGCGCCGTCCACACGTTCGGATCCTCGACCGTGAACTCGTAGCGGAGGTGGTCTCGGCCCATCGGCGTGAACCGTTCGACCACGTGAAGGTCGCGGGTCGCCGAACGAAGCGCCGGCCTGTCCGCGAAGTTCGTCGTGTCGACGACCAGGGTGTCGCCTTCCCACCGGCCGATCGAATCGCCCATCCAGCGCCGCTCCGATGCCGGCACGTGCTCGCCGCCGATGCGGACGACGCGGGCGTCGTGGACCATCTCGACCAGGATCATCACGTGGTCCTCGGTCTGGACGATCCGCTTCAGGTTGTTGTAGAGCGCCGGCAGCATCGGCGGTCCACCGGTCGAACTGAAGCCGAGCAGGCAGCGTTCCGCCAACGGCCGCAGTTCGGGATCGTCGTAGGGGCCGGGCCCTTCGCGCTCGAGCCACCAGGCCTCGCCGGTGTTCGCGCGGAAGAAGCCCCGCCGGGCGGCGAAGCGTTCCCGGGCGGCGTCGGTCAAGGGCGGGTGACGGCCGTTCTTCGGGTCGATGATGATCGAGGTGCGGAACTTGCCGTCGACCTCGAAGACGTCCGTTCCCCGGTCGATCCAGAACGCGTTGTAGCCGCCGACGTTGCCGGCCGCTCCGGGCGAACCGTCGCCGCCCTCGGGAGGAGCCTCGCGGTTGGGATCGCTGACCTGGGCCTCCGCCTGCATGCGCTTGCGCTCTTCCTCCGCGATCCTGTCCGCCTCTTCCCTGGTGAGATAGAGGTTGTCACCGAAGGCCCGCGGCCGCGCCAGAGGGGTCAGGGTGCCGACGTCGTAGTGGCCGGAGATGTCCGGGCGGCCGGAAGCAGTCCGTGGGACTTCCTCGTCGCCCGCCGCTGCCAGCGGAGCAGCCGCCGCGGCCAGCACCACGGCTACAAACGCGATCAACCTGCGATCAAGCATCGGCTCAGCTCCTTCCACTGGACGGCGCGGCGCCGCGCCGGAACTCCGGCTGCTAGTCGACCAGCTTCATCCGCGGCAGCGGATTCCGCCGGTACTCGCCGTACATCAGCTCCTCCACGAACTCGACGCAGCGGAAGTCCATCAGCCGGGCGTTCGGCTCCATCCGCCGGTAGAGCGGCATCTCGATGGACCACGGCTCGGTGTACGTCTGCGGGTCCGTCAGCGTCGCCTCGTAGTGGATGTGGTTGGGGCCGGCCAACGTGTAGCGCTCGACCACCGCCAACTGGTTGCTGTAGTGGTTGCCCGAGCGGTCGAGCCAGCCGCCGCAGCCGGGCATGTCTTCCGGGCGCTCGGCGCAGTCCTTGGCCAGCAGGCCATTGACCTCGACGACCAGGGTGTCGCCGTCCCAACGGCCGTACGACATGCCCATCCAACTGTCGACCTGGGCCGGCTTCGGATCCTCCAGGTAGATGTCCCGGACCGCACCCGCGTACTGGTAGGCGATGAAGATCGCGTTCTCGCTGTGGAAGATCTGGAACGGCTGGGGCATGTAGGTAGCACGCGGCACGCCCGGGAGGTAGCAGAAGACCTCCTGGTCCCGCGTTGACCAGTTCGCCATGTTCTCCATCTTCAAGGCGCGGGCCGCGTCCGTGTACGGGATCTTGCCGCCGCCCTTGATCACGCCCATGCCCGGCGGCACCGAGCCGACCGCGCCGAAGCTCAGAACCTCGGCCGCGGGTAGCGGACCGTGCGGGCCCTCCCGCAACTGCATGGCGGCGCGCGCCATGTGCAGCTCGAGATCGTAGTTCGCCTCGTTCAGGGCCTGCCAGATGCCGTTCAGGTCCGGCTTGCCGTCCGACAGCCGGTTCGGCTCGAAGTCCTGGGCCGCAAGCGGCGCCACCGTCAGTGCGAGAACCGCGGCCACGGCCACGGCAGTTCGAGAAGACACGCTAGTTCCGAGTTTCATGACGTGGGCCATACTCCTCTTCGGCAGAACGCCGGGTTGTCCAGGCAGAATGCGCGAACCCTGTCACCTTAGGCGCATGGGGTCAACCCCGGCCCAGGCGCCGAACGAAGGCGCGCCGCGGATCGCTACCGACCGTGCTCCTCGAGGTGCTGCTGCTCCAGGTAGCGCGCGCCGCGCAGCGTGTTGCCCATGGAGTAGTTCCCCTCGTGGCAGGCGAACTCGTAGAGCTGGGCGTCGGTGCGGGGCCAAGGCAGCGAGCCGCTGTACGGCGCGGTGAACTCCGGATCGTTGACCGTGTATTCGTAGAACAGGTTGTCCGTGTCGAGGAAGCTCAGGCGCTCGACGACACGGGCGCCTTCGCGATGGAAGCCCCAGTCGCCCAGCAGATTCCTCGTCTCGATGACCAGGGTGTCGCCGTCCCACCGGCCGACCGAATCGCCGGCGTACGAGCGATAGTCGGATGGCGGATGCTCCCCGTCCAGGCGAATGATCCGGGCCCAGTGCATCCACTCGATCATGATCACGACGTGGGTTTCGGTCTGGACGATCGTCTTCAGGTTGTTGTAGGCCCTCGGGCCGATCGGCATCGTCGACCCCTGGTGGAAGACACACCGGTTGCCCAGAGTCAGCGACTCCGGCCCGTCGTAGGGGTCGTCGCCATTCTCCAGCCACCAGGCTGTCCCGGTGTTCTCGTAGCCGAACGGCGGCAGCGTGTCGAAGCGCGCCTGCCCTTCCTCGGTCCTCGGCGGAAGGCGGCCGTCCGGCGGATCCGTCAGTACCGAAGTCCGGTACTTGCCGTCGACCTTGAAGGCCGCCGTGCCGCGATCGAGCCAGAAGAGGTTGTAGCCACCCACACCCCGAAACCCATCCTCGGACAGGCCGGCGATCACGTCACGGTTCGGGTCACGGACTTCCAGGTCGCGGGCGTTCGCAGCCGCCGTTCCGTCGGCGATCGCGTTCGCCTCCTCTTCCGTGAAGTACTGCCGCTCGCCGAACCGGGGGTCGCGCTCCAGCGGCGTCAGGAAGGAAACGTCGTAGTTGCCCGAGAAGTCCGGCCGGCCGCTCGGGGTGCGTGGAACGTCCTCGGCGGCGAGGCACGGCACGAAAAGCAGGCTCGCGGCTGCACACAGGGAGAGGGCTCGGGTCTTCATTCTCGACCTCCTGGTACGCGCTGTTGGTGGGGTAGAACGAGCGTAACGCACCCCGCTGATGTCAGGGCAGGGCGAACACGAACAGCGTGTTGTTCGAACTCGGACGGAGTTGCGCCGTCAGCCGCCGGAAGGTCGACGTCGTACCACCCTCGGCACCGGTACCGACCGCCACGTACTGGCGGCCATCGACCTCGTAACTGACCGGGAAACCGGTCACCGAGGAACCCAGGTTGATCTCCCAGAGCACCTCGCCGGTTTCCTGGTCCAGCGCCCAGAAGCGACCGCCCACGTCGCCGCCGAAGACGAGGCCTCCCCCGGTCGCGACGAGCGACATCGTCACCGGCAGCCGCTCGTGGAGCCACAGCGTTTCGCCGGTCTCGGCGGAGATCGCGTAGACGGTGCCGAGCGTCTCCTTTCCGGGCGCGAACTGGGTGTCGTTGACCAGGGCGTAGTGCATGGCGCCGCGGCCCACGCGGGTCGTCATCCGGGAGCAGAGGTTGCGGAGCGGGTAGTACATCGTGTTCGTCAACGGGCTGTAGGCGCCGGCTTCCCAGTCCTTGCCGCCGAGGAGCGAAGGACAGATCAGGCGCTCCTGTTCCAGCTCGGTGAAGACAACTTCGGAGTTCAGCCCGACGGCGCCCGTCTCCCCGTCGATCCGCTCGATCACGTTCTGGGGCACCGTGGGCCGAGCCCACAGGAACTCGCCGGTTTCGCGGTCGAGCGTGTAGACCAGGCCGGTCTTCCCCGGCACCCCGGTTACGACCTTCCGGGTCTCACCGGCCCGGACGCGCGGGTTGCGCCACGGAACGGCCGCAGCGTTCGGCGCGACGGCTGTATCGACGAGCAGCCGTTCGAAGGGATGGTCCAGGTCCCAGTGGTCGTTCAGGTGCTGGTAGTACCAGCGCACTTCGCCGCTGGCGACCTCGAGCGCCAGCGTCGAGTTGTGGTACAGGTGCGTCTTCTCGTAGCCGCCGATCAGGAACTTCGGCGCCGGCGAGGTGACCGACGTGCCGACGATGAGAAGTTCCAGTGTCGGGTCGTAGCTCGGCGCCATCCAGGACCCGACGTGGTGTCGGTTCTCGAACGGCACGTCGCCCCAGGTCTCGTTGCCGGGTTCTCCGGGGCCGGGAATCAGCGGCCGGCGCCAGAGTTCCTCGCCCGTCGTCGCATCGTGAGCAGCGATGAAGCACGCCTCGGGGCCCCGGTGCGGACGGCAACTTCGGCCCGAGATCACGCGGCCGGCAGCGATGAGGGGCCCGGTTGAATGTCTCGCCGGGTCCTCCTCGTAGTCGACGATCTGCGTCTCCCAGGCCAGTTCGCCGGTCACCGCGTCCAGCGCGTAGACGTAGCCGTCGTTCGCGGTGTCGATGATCAGGCCGCCGTAGATCGCGAGACTCCGGTTGACCGTCTCCAGCCCGCCGACGTAGGTGGCGATGTCCCTCGGGATCGGCCGCCTGTACTCCCAGAGAAGGTCGCCGGTCGCCGCGTCGATCGCCTGGGTGACGCTGCTCGGATTCGGGTAGTACATGACGCCGTCGTAGACGATCGGCGTCCCCTGCTGGCTGCCCTCCTCCAATCCGCGCGACCAGGCGAGGGTCAGTTCGCCGACGTTGCTCCGGTCGATCTGGTCGAGCGGGCTATAGGCCCAGCCGTTCTGCGTCCGGCGCCAGTGCAGCCAGTCGCCGGGAGCGGGATCCTCGAGCATCGCATCGGTGACCGGGACGAAGTCCTCGCCCGATTGCGCTTGAACGGCCGGTCCGGCGGCGGCCAGAAGCGCCGCGGCAACCGAAGCGAACCGTAGGACGGGCTCTCGACTCATGCTCGACTCCCTGATCAGGGATACCTGAAATGGCGAACGGCGAGCGTAGCGCAGGGAGCGGCGCTATCCTCGCGCGATGCCCGCGAGGGACAACGGCCGGATCGTGATCACCGGGCTCGGCGCGGTGACCCCTGTCGGCAACGACGTCGACGTCTTCTGGCGCCGGATGAAGGCCGGCGACTCGGGCGCCGGGCCGATCACCGCGTTCGACACCGACGGCTTCAAGGTCAGGATCGCCTGCGAGGTGCGCGACTTCGAGCCCAGGGAGTGGCTCGAGAGCAAGGCGGCGCGACGACTCGCCCGCGCCACGCACTTCGCGGTCGCCTCGGCCAAGCAGGCCGTGGCCGACGCGGACCTTGCCATCGAGCCTTCCGCGGCCCACCGCTATGGCATCACCTTCAACACCGGCGGCGGCGGTATAGCGAGCATGGAGAACGGGACACGGAGACTCGTCGCCCGAGGGCCGCAGCAGGCGAATCCGTTCCTGGTCACCGACGTGATGCCGAATGCCGTGTCCTGCCTGATCTCGATCGAGCTCGGGCTGACCGGGCCGACCACGACCTCGACCCTCGCCTGCGCCAGCGGAAACTACGCGCTGCTCGAGGCCTACCGGCTCCTGCGCTCGGGCGAAGTCGACGCCGTCATTGCCGGCGGCACCGAGGCGGGCATCACACCGCTGATCATCGCCACCTTCTCGCGCCTGCAGGCCCTCTCAACCCGCAACGACGATCCGAAGGCTGCAAGCCGGCCGTTTGACGCCGAGCGTGACGGTTTCGTGTTCGGCGAGGGCGGTGTCGCCTTCGTCGTCGAAACCGAGCGCCACGCCGAGCAGCGAGGCGCCAGGGTCTACGCCGAAGTCCGGGGTGGCGCCGTCACCGCCGACGCTCACCATCTGACGGCGCCTCGTCCCGACGGGTCCGGAGCGGCGGCCGCGATGAGCAGGGCCCTCGAGTCGAGCCGCACCCACCCCGGTGAGGTCGATGCCGTCTTCGCCCACGGCACCGCCACGCCGCTCGGCGACGTGGCGGAGACGCTGGCGATCAAGAAGGCGCTCGGCGAGCGGGCATCGGAAGTCGCGGTCACCGCCACCAAGTCGCAGGTCGGCCACATGCTCGGCGCGGCCGGAGCGGTGTCGGCCCTGGCGGCGGTCAAGACGATCGAGGACGGGACGATCCCGCCGACGATCAACCTCGACCGGCCGGACCCGGAGTGCGACCTGGACTACGTCCCGAACCGGGCCCGGGCCCACCCCACCAGCGTGGCGCTCGTCAACGCCTTCGGCTTCGGCGGCCAGAACGTCGTCCTCGTCCTCGGCGAAAGCTGAGGGATCCGACCTACCTCCGGCCGAGCACCCTCTTGCGTACCGACGCCAGCACGCGCCGCAGCGCGCGCGGCGCCGTGTAGTCGACGATCCACGCGGGCAGGCGTCCGCCCGGATCGGTCAGCAGTCTGTACGCAACGACTGTCCGTTCGGCGTCAAGGGGAATCAAGGTCCAGGAACCTCTGCTTTCCCGCACGTTTCCGGAACCCTCGATGTAGGTCCACCGGGCCTGCCATCCGGCACCCGCTCCCGTCTCGACGGCGCGGGTCTCCACCCGAACCGTGTAGCGCCGATCCTCAACCGGGAACGGCATGTCCAGGATCTGCCGGTTCAGGTAGACGCCCGGCGAGACCGGCTCGACGTCGGATTCCAGGACGCGCGGCATGAACTGGTCGAAGTCCGCCGCCGCGTCGATGACGCCGCGTACCGCACTCAGAGGCGCTTCGATCACGCCGAGACCGCAGCCCTCCGAAACGCGGCCACCGGCATCCCGTCTCGTCACGCGCCACTTCCCGACCGCCGGCAGGTCCCAGGTCAGAGGACTGCCGCTGAGCTTCGTCTCTGGCGCTGACCCGAGATCGACCTCACATGGGTCCATCGCCAGCGCCGGAGGGACGACAAACGCCAGACAGACCACAACCGCGCCCGCCGCTCGTTCGATGGCGTCGGCCGCCGACGCGCTCAAGAACCCCTTCGCTCCGCCCGCAGCCGGTCAAAGTAGTCGGTCGCCGCCGCTTTCACCTTCGGCGCCAGGAGCAGCGTCGCGATCAGGTTCGGCACCGCCATCATGGCCAGCGCGGTGTCGATCAGGTTGATCACCGTGCCGGCAGCGAAGATCGCGCCGACGAAGATGCCCAGGAGGTAGAGCCAGGTGTAGAGCCCGTCCCGCTTCGCGCCGAACAGATAGGCGAAACAGCGCTTGCCGTAGTACGAGTAGCTGACCATCGTCGAGATCGCGAACATCATCACGATCAGCACCAGCAGGGCGCGGCCCGGCGCGCCCAGGGCGCTCTGGACCGCGTCCGCCGTCAGCGACACGCCGGTGATCTCGCCGACGGTTTCGAGGCCACTGGAGAGGATGACGAAGGCGGTGAGCGAGCAGACGACGATCGTGTCGATGAAGGGGCCGAGCATCGCCACCAGGCCCTCGCGCACGGGTTCGTTCGTCCTCGCCGCGCCGTGCGCGAGCGGCGCCGTGCCGAGCCCGGCCTCGTTCGAGAAGGCAGCCCGCCGGACACCGATCATCATCGCCTGCTGGAAGCCGATCCCCATCGCGCCGCCCGCCGCGGCGGTGCCGGTGAAGGCTTCGCGGAAGATGCGGCCGAACACCTCCACCGCGATGTCCGAGCGCACGAAGAGGACGCAGAGGGCCATGCCCAGGTACAGGACGCACATGACCGGCACGAACCGTCCCGTCACCGCGCCGATCCGTTCGACGCCGCCGAACGCGACCAGCGCGACCAGGGCCACGCAGCCCACGCCGGTCAGGATCGGATCGAGGCCGAACTGGGCGTTCAGGAGTTCCGCCACCTGGTTGCTCTGGAACATCGGCAGGCAACCGAACAGGCCGAAGGTGCAGAACATGATGGCCAGCGGCTTGAACTTCTTCCCGAGACCGAGTTCGATCGTGTACATCGTGCCGCCGAGGAGCGCGCCCCGTTCGTCCCGGCCACGGTAGATCTGGGACAGCGTGCAGGAGAAGAACTTGGTGCCCATGCCGACGACGGCCGCCACCCACATCCAGAACACCGCGCCGGCGCCGCCCTGGGTGACCGCGATCGCGACACCGCCGATGTTGCCGACACCGATCGTGGCCGCCAGCGCCGTCGACAGGGCCTGGAAGTGGCTGATGTGCCCTGGATCGTCGGGCGAGTCGTACTTCCCGAGCGTCACCGCGGTCGCGTGCCCCATGTGGAGCAGCGGCCGCAGGCGCACGTAGAGGCAGAAGAACGCGCCCGAACCGATCAGGAGGACGACCAGGGGCATGCCCCAGGCGTAGCCGACGACGACTTCCAGGAACCGGTCGAGCGAGGCCAGCATCGGGCTCAGGCCGCCTCGGCCGCTGCGCCAGGCTTCACTGGCCCACCGTTTCCAGACTCACCGGATCCCGCTCCGGCAGCATGGTCACCCCGCCGCCGATCTTCCCTGCCACCTCGGCCATCGTGGCGCGGCCGTCGGCGTCGCCCGGCTCGATCTCCTCCCAGTCGCCGACGATCAGCATGACGAGCCTGTCGGGCAGGAGATGCCGTTCGGCCACACGCTTGACGTCCTCCGGCGTCACCGCCTCGACGTTCGCCCGGTAGGTCCGCCAGTAGTCGTGGGGGCGGCCCAGGAACTCGTCCTGGGCAAAGATCGAAGCGATGGCTTCGGCCGATTCGAAGTTGCTCGGGAAGGTCTCGATCGCGGCCGCCTTCACCGTCTGGAGTTCGTCCGCCGGGACGAGTTCCGTTCGCATCCGGTCGACCTCCTCCAGCGCGATCTTCGCCGCGAAGGCGACCGTCTCGCTCTTGGACTGGAAGGTGATGCTCAGGTTGCTCGGCCAGTAGCTGCCGATGCGGAAGTTGGAGTAGGCGCCGTAGGCCAGCCCCTCGTCCGAGCGGATTCTCTTCATCAGCCGGGTGGTGAAGCCGCCGTTGCCGAGCACCCCGTCCATCATCGACAGCGCGAAGTGGTCGGGATGGCCCCAATCCTCGCGCTGGAAGGTGCGGTGACCGATCTGCACGCGCCCCTGCGGGATGTCCTGCTGGGCCACGTAGACACCGGGCGCGGGCTCGTGCGCCGCCGCCCGGGGCGGCCAGGGAGCCTGGTCGCGGCCCTCTTCCTCGAAACGGTCGAGCAGTGCCGAGAGCTTGGCCGCGAGTTCGTCACTGTCGAAATCACCGGCTGCTGCGACGACCATGTGGCCCGGATGGATGTAACGCCGGTGAAAGTCCACGAGGTCCTCGCGGCCGACCGCGTCGAGCGACGCCGCGGTGACGAACCGCGACTCCACGTGGTCCCGCCCGTAGAGCAGCCACTGGCCCTCCCGGCCCGCGACATCGACCGGATCGTCGTTGCGCTGCTTGAGGCTCTCCAGCTCGTTCTCCTTCGCCAGGTCCAGCCGGTCACCGTCGAAGCGGGGCTCGGTGAGCATCGAGAAGAAGAGGTCGAGGCACTCGTCGAGCACCGTCGTCAGGCAGTTCATCGACATCCCGGCGTTGGTGCTGCCGACGAACGCCGAGAAGTTGCCGGCGACCGCCTCGACCGCCTCGTCGAAGGCCTTCGCCTCCAGTTCCCCGGCGCCGCCCGTCCGCATCAGCTCGCCGGTCAGGGACGCCAGCCCGTTCTGCCCGGCCGGCTCCAGCCAGGAACCGATACGAAACCGCACGGTGACGTCGACCAGCGGCAGCGAACGGTCCGGCACCAGGTAGGCGGGAACGCCCCCTGCCAGCTCACGGCGAAAACCGTCCGCGTCCGGCAGCTCGAAGTCCAGCGGACCGTAGGTCAGTTCACTCGGGTGCGCAACGATCTCGGCGGTACCCTGCGCGCCGGCCGACGCCGCCAGGCAGAGCCAGAGAACGACGAGAATCGCAAGCCTCACAAGGACGCGTCCGCTCACTGCTCACCTCCCTCGTCTTCTTCTTCCGTAAGTTCGGCCAGCCGATCCTCGATCACGCCGCGCATCCAGTCGAGCGCCGGGCGCATCTCTTCCGGCACCTGGGCCGACTGGGCCTCCATCTGCTGGAGGACCATCTCCAGTTGGGCCGGATCCTCGATCTGGGCGATGGCCTCGGCCTGCGACATGAGAGCCGTCCGCATCTCCGGCGGCAGGGCCTCGAGTTCAGCCGGCGTCTCCGCCGCTTCGGTCCCCTCCTTGCGGTAGTACAGGCTGACCAGCCGCTTGGACGGCTCGAAGTACTTCGCCGCCACGCGCTGCACGTCCTCGGCCGTGACCTCGTTCGTCCGCTCCGCGACCGTGTTCAGGTAGCGCCAGTCGCCGAGCGCGTCCATGACCGCCAACTGGATCATCAGGAAGAACGGATCGCGGAGTTGCCGGTAGGTGTCGGCCGAAACCCGGTTCTTCATCTTGGCCAGCTCGTCCTCCGGCACCGGCTCGGCAATCAGCTCCGCGACGATCCCGTCCCAGGCGGCCAGGAGCTGCTCGGGCGCGGCATCGCCCTTGGTCTCGGCGCGCAGGTTGAAGACGCCGGCGTACTTCCTCGCCTCGTGGAACGCGCTGGCGCCGGACGCGAGTTCGGCGCCCTCCACGAGCTGCTCGTAGAGACGCCCGGTGCGGCCGTTCAGCACGCCCGCGACGACATCGAGCGCATAGCCGTCGCCGTGGCCGAACGGTACGGCGTGGTAGCGCACCTGGAGCTGGGGCTGGCAGTCGCACTCGGCCGTCATCCGCTTCTCGGCCAGTTGCTCGGCCTCGAGGGTGACGACGTCCGGCGCAGTCCGCTCGGCCCGCTCGAGCCGCCCGAAGTAGCGCTCCGCCAGTTCCGGCACTTCGGCGGAATCGAAGTTGCCGACCAGCACCGCGCTCAGGTTGTTCGGCGCGTAGTAGGTGCCGAAGAACTCGTCGGCCTGGGACTTGCTGATTACTTCCAGGTCGGACGCCCAGCCGATGACCGGCCAACTGTACGGATGGGACTGCCAGAACATGGCGTCCGCCTGCTCGTCGTAGCGCCCGGTCGGCGTCGACTCGGTGCGCAGCCGCCGCTCTTCGTAGACGACGTCCCGCTCGGCGTAGAACTCGCGGAAAACCGGATTCAGCAGACGATCCGACTCGAGCCAGAACCAGAGTTCCAGCCGGTTCGCCGGCAACTGGTTGATGTAGACCGTGAAGTCGTTGCTGGTGAATGCGTTCAGGCTCGTGCCGCCGCCGTCCGTGTAGACCTTGTCCAGTTCGTCCTTGACCATGAGCTCCCGCTGCTCCTCCACGAGCCGCTGGAACTCCGCGCGCAGGGCGTTCAGGGTGTCAGTGCGGTGGGCGGGATCGTACGGATCGTCGATCTCTCCGAGCCGGTAGCGGCGGCGTTGCTCGCGCAGTTCGGCGCGGATCTTCTCCTGGACCGCCTCCTGCTCCGCGATGATCTCCAGGTCGCGCTCGATGTCCTTCGTGCCGATCGTGTGCGTCCCCTTGAACATCATGTGCTCGAAGAAATGGGCGAGGCCGGTGATCCCCGGCCGTTCGTCGGCGGAGCCGACGTGAGCCACCCAGGCGGCCGCCACCGTCGTCAACTCCGGGCGGCTCACGAGCAGAAAGCGCATGCCGTTGTCGAGTTCGAACTCCTCGACCGGCACGGCGGCGGCGGTCGGCGCGCTCTGGGCCGCGCCGCCGGCCGGCCAGGCGAACACCGCCGCAAGCGCCGCAAGCAAAGCGATCCGCGCCGCCGCGGCGCCGCCCCTTCTTCCTTCCCGAGGGGCACTGCTTCGTTGAGGCCAGATCACAGGCGAGTCTCCTTTCCGGTCCCCTGCACCGGAGACCGCGTCAGCGGGACCGGCAGACTCTACCGCCTGCGCCGCGCCGGCAGGCCGCGCACCGAGTGTCCTGAACTGTTGACATGCGGCCCGCCATGTCTCTATTGTTAGCACTCGCCCAGGGCGAGTGCTAACAGCCACTTCGCCCGGCCACAACGACCACATCCACCGACACCAACCCAAGAGGAGGAGATCGCTGGTGAGTGTACGTCCGCTTCATGACCGGGTACTCGTCAAGAGGCTCGAAGAGGAGGAGCAGATCCGGGGAGGCATCATCATCCCGGATGCTGCGAAGGAGAAGCCGCAGGAGGCCGAGGTCGTCGCCGTCGGCCCCGGCAAGCTGCAGGAGAACGGCGAGCGTTCCGCGCTCGACGTCAACGTTGGTGACCGCGTGCTGATCGGAAAGTACTCCGGCAGCGACATCAAGATCGACGACGAAGACATGGTCATCCTGCGCGAGGACGAGATCCTCGCGGTCGTGGGATAGGCCGGAACTGGAGAGCAGATTCATGGCAAAGCAGATCGTCTACTCCGAGGACGCGCGCGGCGCGGTCCTGCGCGGAGTCAACAAGCTCGCCGACGCGGTCAAGGTGACGCTCGGCCCCAAGGGCCGTAACGTCGTCCTCGAGAAGTCGTTCGGCTCCCCCACGATCACCAAGGACGGCGTCACCGTCGCCAAGGAGATCGAACTGAAGGACGGCCTCGAGAACATGGGCGCGCAGATGGTGCGCGAGGTGGCCTCGAAGACCTCCGACGTTGCCGGTGACGGCACCACCACCGCCACCGTCCTGGCGCAGGCGATCCTGCGCGAGGGCGCGAAGAACGTGACCGCCGGCGCCAACCCGATGGAGCTGAAGCGCGGCATCGAGATCGCGGTGGGCTCCGCCGTCGGCGCCATCCACGCCCTCGCCAAGGACGTGAAGGACAGCGAGGAAATCGCCAACGTCGGCACGATCTCCGCGAACAACGACGCCGAGATCGGTCAGATCATCGCCGAGGCGATGGACAAGGTCGGCAAGGACGGCGTGATCACGGTCGAGGAGGCCAAGGGCCTGCAGACCGAGCTCGAGGTCGTCGAGGGCATGCAGTTCGACCGCGGTTACCTGTCGCCCTACTTCGTGAGCGACGCCGACCGCATGGAGTGCGTACTCGAGAACTGCGTCGTGCTGCTGCACGAGAAGAAGATCAGCTCGATGAAGGACCTGCTTCCGGTCCTCGAGCAGGTCGCCAAGCAGGGCAAGCCGATGCTGATCGTCGCCGAGGACGTCGAGGGCGAGGCCCTGGCCACCCTGGTCGTCAACAAGCTGCGCGGCACGCTGCAGGCGGCCGCGGTCAAGGCGCCGGGCTTCGGCGATCGCCGCAAGGCGATGCTCGAGGACATCGCGATCCTCACCGGCGGCCGGGTGATCACCGAGGACCTCGGCATCAAGCTGGAGAACGTCCAGTGGCAGGACCTCGGCGAGGCGAAGAAGGTCGTCCTCTCCAAGGACGACACGACGATCGTCACCGAGTCGGGCGACACCGGTCGCCAGGCCGCGATCGCCGGCCGGGTCAAGCAGATCCGCAACCAGATCGAGGAGACGACCTCCGACTACGACCGCGAGAAGCTCCAGGAGCGGCTGGCGAAGCTGGTCGGCGGCGTCGCCGTGATCCGCGTGGGCGCCGCGACCGAGACCGAGATGAAGGAGAAGAAGGCTCGGGTCGAGGACGCGATGCACGCGACCAAGGCCGCCGTCGAGGAAGGCGTCGTGCCGGGCGGCGGCGTGGCGCTGCTGCGCGCGATCGAAGCGGTCGCCGGGCTGACTGAGAACGGCGACGTGGGCATCGGCATCTCGATCGTCAAGCGCGCGCTCGAGGAGCCGACCCGGCAGATCGCCGAGAACGCCGGAGTCGAGGGCTCGGTCATCGTCCGCGACGCGAAGGCGCAGACCGGTTCGGTCGGCTACAACGCGGCCAACGGCGAGATGGAGGACCTGATCGCCGCCGGTGTCATCGACCCGGCCAAGGTCACCACGACGGCGCTGCAGAACGCCGCGTCGATCGCGGGTCTGATGCTGACCACGGAGGCCCTCGTCTCCGAGATCAAGGAAGAGAAGCCTGAAGCTCCGCCCGCGCCCGACATGGGCGGCATGGGCGGCATGATGTAGGCGATCGACCTCCAGGTCGACAGCCTGCCGAACGAATCAGGGCGGCCTTTCAGGGCCGCCCTTTTTCATTCGGCTGGGTGCAGCAAGGCCGCGACGACCTCGTCGACCGGCACTCCCTCTGGCTCGCCGCGGAAGCCGGCGAGCCGCACGTAGGCCTCCGCCGCGGCCCGGTGGAATCCATCCGGCAACCCCGCCGCCTCCAGGGTCGAGGCGATCTCCTCCATCTCGCCGGCGAAGCGCCAGGCCTTCGGAGCCGCTGTGGCCGCGGCACGCACGCTCCTCTTCTCCAGACCCGGTTGCGATCTGGCCCACTCCCCGAGCAGACCGTCCTCCACTCCGTAGGCGCTGGCGGCGGCCCGAAGTGACAGCAGCAAGGCCGCGCTGCCCTTGGTGAAGCCGGCGTAGCACATCTTGAGCGCCGAGGCGGCGCCGGCTTTCGCGTCGAGATCGATCGCCTCGAGAGCCGAGTCCTCGAACAGAGGCGCCACTTCCGCCGCAGCGTCTCCCGAGAGATAGAGCCGCGTGGTTCCCCGCCGGACCGCCGGCGGCCCCACGATGCCGCCGTCCACGAACCGCGCTCCGCCCGCCGCCGCTGCTCCCGCGATCTCCAGCGCCGTGGCGGGCGACACCGCGTTCGCATCGAGATAGAGGCCGTCGAATCCGGTCGCTGCGACCGCCTCGGCGAGTGCCAGGGCGCCGTGGGGAGGGCAGACCGAGAGCACGGCGTCGGCCGCCGCGGTCACGGCTTCGAGCGTGCCCAGATCCTCGAAACCGGCACCCGCGGCGCGGGTACACGTCTCCCGGCTCCGTCCCCCGGACGCCCACACGACCCGGACGGACTCAGGCACCGCCGCGCCAACAGTGACGCCCATCGCTCCCGGATGGAGCAGGCCGACGGTGGCGATCGTCAAGGCAACGCGCCCGAAACGGCGGCCGGGCTCAGCCGCCCGACGTCTCGGCCCTGCCGGCCGCCTCGGCTGCCGCGTCCTCCGCCCGGGCGCCGCGCAGCAGGTTCAACATGCCGTAGTTCCCCTCGTGGCAGGCGTACTCGAACATGGGCAGCGGATTCCTGCTCATCGGAATGACCGCCGTCCAGGGACGCGCGAAGGACTCCGGGTCGTCGATCGTGTACTCGTAGACGAGCCGGTCCTCTTCCACGCGGGTGAACCTCTCGGTCAGCCGCATGTTCGGGCCCGACCCCCGGAAGCTGGTTTCGTCGGTGAAGTTCGTCGTCACGACGACCAGGGTGTCGCCTTCCCAGTGGCCCCGCGAGTCGCCCCGCCATTGCCGCACATCCTCCCGCAGCGTCGGTCGCCCATCGAGCGGCACGACCCGCGAGTCGTGGACCATCTCGACCAGGAGCACGACCGTGTCCTCGGTCTGGAAGATCTGGACATTGTTGTTGTAGGCGCTGGGGCTCATCGGCGGTCCGGCGTTGAAGCCCAGGATGCAGCGTTCGGCGACGCCGCGGTCCTCGGGGCCGTGCGCCGGCCGGCGACGCGCCGCAGTGCGTTCCGCGACGCGACGTCGTGCCACTTCCGTCAGCTCGGGAATCCGGCCGTCGGGAGGGTCGACGATCAGCGACGTTCGCCGATCCTCGGTCAGCTTGTCGCCGTAGTCCCACCAGAACTGGTTGTAGGCGTTCGCGACATCGGCCTGGGCGGAAAGACCATCGCTCGTCCGCCGGTCCTTGTTCCGCCGAGCCAGCGTCCGCTGCTCGAACTCGGCGGCGGCCTGCGCGCTGCCGAAGCGTTCCTGCTCACCGAGCTCCTCCGGCCGCTCGAGCGGCGTGATCGTCCGGAAGTCCCAGATCCCGCGCAGATCCGGAGTTCCCCAGGGCGTTCGTTCCAGGCCGGATTCTCCGGCCTGCGCGACGAGCGGCGCCGACGCCAGGGCGACCACGGCCAAGAGGGCGATCGGCATCTTCTGCTTGCCCATGTCAGTTCTCCTCTGCGGTAGCGGGACCAGTGTACTCGCCGGCCTGCGGTTGCCCCACGAGTGCTGGCCGGTCCGGAGGGCGGCAGAACCAGATCGACGCCGCCCCCAGGACCGCGAGGCCGCCGAGGGTCCAGAGCGTGCCGGCATAGGAACCCGTGCGATCCGCCGCGGCACCGGCCAGGATCGGTCCGAGAGCGCCGATGACGCCGATCAGGCCGATCCGGATGCCGGTCGTTCCCACGAACGCCGCCCGCCCGAAGAACAAGCCGAACACGACCACTTCGCTCGTGTAGGCGGTGCCGTAGGCAACGCCGATCGCGATGACGCAGGGATAGGCCACGATCGCTGAACCCGCCGACACGAAGACCGACAGAGCGACCGCGTTGATCAGAAGGGCCAGCGCGAGGACCCGCATCGGCGACATGAAGTCGCCCAGCGAACCGGTCAGCCGGCCGAACAGGCTGGCGCCCACCCGTACGCCCAGGATCGTCGATGCGGCAAGTGTCGTGAATCCGAGGTCTTCCAGATGAAGGCCGCCGTGGGCGGACACGACTCGCCACGGCACGGTGTTCGCCGCCGTCGCGAAAGTGGCGATCCAGAACTGGGGAGTGCGCAGAGCCCACATGAGGGCACCCTTCGGCATCTCGCCGGCCGCTTCGGTGCCGCTCCCCACCAGCGATGAGTCCGCCCGGCGGCCCGGCCCGACCGGAGTCGGATCGTCAGGATCCTGCGGCGGCAGCCCGTCACGACGCTGACCAATGTCGCTCGGCTGGTTCCGGATGAAGAGCACGGCGATCGCCGCGACGAGCAGGGAGATCCCGGTGACGATCTGCCAGCCGACGCGCCAGTCCCACGCCTCGAGCACGAGCCCGGCCGCCGGCGGCCATAGAAAGCCGACGACTCCGGCACCCGACAGGATGATCGCCGTCGCCCGCGCCCGGTACCTGCGGAACCAGAAGACCGGCATCGCCTGGGCGGGCAACAGCGTCGAGAAACCGATCCCGATGCCGCCGACGAGCGAGTAGCCGAGGTAGATCTCGGTCGCGCTCGAGGCCTGGCTCACTACCCAGAAGCCGCTGGCGGCGCACAGCGCGCCCGCGGTCACCGTGGCCCGGATGCCCCAGCGGCGGATGACGGCCGCCGCGACCGGACTGACCAGGCCGTACGTGAACGTGAACGCCCCGAACATCTGGCCGATCTGCTGGCGGGTCAGATCCAGATCGGCGATCAGCGACGACGCGAAAATGCCCAGGCCGTAGTACGCCGGAGCGATGCCCAGGCCGTAGGTCAGGAAACCGATGCCGACCATCGGCCAGCCGTAGAACGTCCGTCGGGTTTCGCTCGGAAGGGTCAATCCGCCAGCCCTCCGGTCCCGGCCGCCGCCGCGTCGGGGTACAGATGGCATGCGACCCGCGCCGGGCCGACCGTTTCGAGCGGTGGCTCGACGCTATTGCAGTGGTCGAGCACCTTCGGGCAGCGCGGGTGGAAGGCGCAGCCCGGAGGCGGCTTGCGGACACTCGGCACTTCGCCGGCGATCAGCCGGTGCGGCCGCGCCGCCTCGATCACCGGATCCGGCGTCGGCACGGACGCGAGCAGCGCCTCCGTGTACGGGTGGCGAGGCCGCTCGAACAGTTCGTCCCGGGTCGTGATCTCAACGATTCTCCCCAGGTACATCACTCCGATCCGGTCGCTGATGTGGCGCACCACCGACAGGTCGTGAGCGATGAACAGATAGGTGAGGCCGAGCTGCTCCTGCAGGTCCATCAGGAGATTGAGCACCTGCGCCTGGATCGAGACGTCGAGGGCAGACACCGCCTCGTCGCAGATGACCAGATCGGGCTCGAGCGCCAGCGCGCGGGCGATGCCGATGCGCTGTCGCTGGCCGCCCGAAAACTGGTGCGGGTAGCGGTTCGCCATCGCCGGCAGCAGACCCACCAGGTCGAGCAGCTCCGCCACGCGCGCCCGGTAACGCTGGCGGTTGCCCGCCAGGCCGTGGACCTTGAGCGGCTCGCCGACGATCTCTCCCACCCGCATGCGCGGGTTGAGCGAGCCGAAGGGGTCCTGGAACACCATCTGCATCCGCCGCCTGACTCCTCGCAACTGCTTCTGGCTGTGCGCGGTCACGTCCTCGCCGCCGAACACGATCCGGCCGGCGGTCGGTTCGAGCATGCGGAGGATCGCGAGGGCGGTGGTCGACTTGCCGCAGCCGCTCTCGCCCACCAGGCCGAACGTCTCGCCGCGCCGGAGTTCGAACGACACGCCATCGACCGCCTTGACGGAGCCGACGCGTCGTCGCATGAGCACTCCCTCCGTGACCGGGAAGTGGACCTTCAGGTCCTCGACCCGCAGCAGCATCAGGCCGCCGGCTCCTCTTCGGCTCGGTAGCAGGCCCAGGCCCGGGCAGCACCATGCGCGACGAGCGGCGGCGGCGCCTCCAGGCAGCGCTCATGAGCATTGGGGCAGCGCGGCTCGAAGGCGCAGCCCGCGGGCAGCGCCGAAAGGTCCGGCGGCTGGCCTTCGATCGACGCGAGACGGCCGCCAGTGTCGCCCTCGAGCCGGGGCACCGAGCGCAGGAGTCCCTGAGTGTATGGATGCCGCGGATCCGCGTAGAGCGCCGCGGCGGGCCCGCTCTCGACGATCCGGCCGCCGTACATGACCGCCACCCGGTCGGCGTAGCGGGCGACCACGCCGAGGTCGTGCGTGATCAGGATGAGCGCCGAATCGCTCTCCCGGGTGCGTTCCTTGAGCAGTTCGAGGATCTGCGCCTGAACCGTGACGTCGAGCGCGGTGGTCGGTTCGTCGGCGATCAGGAGGCGCGGATGGCACGCCAGGGCCATCGCGATCATCACCCGCTGGCGCATGCCGCCGGAGAACTGGTGCGGGTAGTCGCCGAGCCGCTTCTCCGCGTCGGGAATCGCCACCGACCTGAGCAGGTCCACCGCCTGATCGAGGGCCTCGCGCCGCTTGAGCCCTCGGTGCAGGCGCAAGGGCTCGGCGACCTGGCGGCCGATCGTGAGCACCGGATTGAGCGAAGACATCGGCTCCTGGAAGATCATCGCGATCCGGTTGCCCCGCACCGCCCTGATGCCGGCCTCGTCGAGAGCCAGCAGGTCGCGGCCCTCGAACAGGATCCGCCCCTTCTCGATCCGTCCCGGATCCGGGATCAGGCGCAGGATCGAGAGCGCGGTGACACTCTTTCCGGAACCGCTCTCCCCCACGATCGCCAGCGTTTCTCCCGCCGCGACCCCGAGGGAGACCGAGTTCACCGCGCGCACCGGCGGCCGACCGCCGAAACCCGAGCGGAAGGCGACGTTCAGGTTCTCGACCCGCAGCAGCGGCTCCGCCACGGCGCTCAGAAGCCCATCTCCCGCTTCATCTCCTGGTCGATCCAGAGCCGTGCGTAGATCGGACCCGGACGCACGGCCCCGGCCCGCAGCTCGCCGCCGTAGTTCTTCACCCACGGCCACCAGGCCGTGTAGATGTAGGGCACCGGCAGCCAGAGGTAGGGCGCCTCGTCCAGCATTTCCTTCGTGATCTGCTTGACGATTCGCTGCCTCTCGGTCTCGTCGCGGGTCAGGAACATCTCGTGGATCCGGCGGTCGAGTTCCGGGTCCGACCACATCGACGGATTCCAGGTCTGGCCGGTGACGAAGTTCTTGCGGAGCGTGGTCGTCGGGTTCACGTGGCCACTGGCCATCAGGTAACCGGGGCCGTGGGTGCGAGTGGTCATCATCGACAGGTACGCCGCGTACTCCACGACCTCGATCTCCATCGTCACGCCGACCCGGGCCAGGTAGCTCGCGAGGAGCGGCGCCAGCTCCATCCGCATGGCGTTGTTGGCCGACACCTGCATCCTGAAGGTGAAGCCGTCGGGGTAGCCCGCTTCGGCGAGCAGGCGCCGCGCCTTGTCGGGCTTGTACTCGAACAGTTCCTGCACGGACGGCGGCATCGCCTCGAGCGGCTCGAAGTACCCCTCCCACGAGGGATGCTGCGGGTAGGCGAACAGCTCCGCGTTGCCGCCGAAGAACAGCTCGACGATCTCCCGCTGGTTCACCGCGAGGTTGATCGCCCGCCGCACTCTCACATCGTCGAACGGCTCCTGGTCGACCCGCATGACCATGAAGGTGCCGCCCGTCGACAGCCAGCGCGACCAGCGTAGCTCCGGGGTCGTCTTCTTCAGGTGGTCGACGGCGATCCAGCGGATGTACTCGAGGATGTCCAGCTTGCCCGTGCGAATGGCGGTCAGGTAGGTCGCCTCGTCCTTGATCGTGCGGTAGGTGAGCTTGTCGATGAAGGGAATCTCGTAGGTCTTGCCGCCGACTGTCGTTCGGTCCCAGTAGTCCGGCCTGCGCACGTAGGTCTGGGAGTTGCCCGGGATGAACCGCTCCAGCGAGAACGGGCCGGTACCGGTAACGTTCCGCCAGTCCTTGGCGTCGACACTGGCCAGTTCCCGGGGCACGATGCCCGAGAAGTAGCCGTAGCCGAAGCGGTAGTCCCACTCGGCGTTGAATTCCCCGAACTCGAAGACGACCGTGTGGTCGTCCCTGGCCACGACGCGGTCGATGTGGTCGAAGTAGGTCGGGATCGCCTTCGGGCTGTCGCGCTGGCGCTCGTAGCTGAAGACGACGTCATGGGCGTCGAGCTCGCGCGCCTTCATCACGCCGGGCTTGTCCGGGAACATCATGCCGCGCCGGACCTCGATGACCAGCGTCAGGGGGTCTTCCCATTCCCAGCTCGCGGCCACTTCGCCGCGGATCGTCTCGGGGGACATGTACGCCTCGGAGACGAAGCGCTGATCGCCGCCCCGGACGGCCGCCTGGTCGAGATCGGCGACGAAGAGCTGCTCGTAGAGCATCCCCGTGTCGTGGTTCTGCTTCCAGTTCCAGTCGGTCGTGTCCCAGGACAGGGCCGACAGGGTGACGTAGACCGTGCCGACGTTCAGCTCGCCGCCGTAGCGGGGCGGCTCCACCGGCGCCGGGCCGGGCTCAAACGAGAGATCGGCTCCCATGTCGGTGCCGCCGGCAGGCGACGGGGAACGGGCGGGGGGCGCGTCGGCGCACGCGCCGAGGAGGAGGGTCAGGGCCACCGGAAGCGCTACGCCGCCGAGGCGTCGTTCAGCCAGATCTCTCATGTGCCTCTCATTCGCGGGTCGAGCAGGTCGCGCAACGCGTCGCCGAAGACGTTCGCCGCGTAGACGACGACGGTCAGGCAGATGCCGGGCGCCAGCGCCAGCCACGGCCCCAGGTACAGGTAGGTGCGGCCGTCGCCGGAGAGCATCCCGCCCCAGGTGGGCGCCGGCGGCGGCACGCCGAGGCCCAGGAACGAAAGCGCCGCCTCCGACAGGATCACGGCGCCCACGCGGGTCGTGAACAGCACGATGACGACCGGCATGACGTTGGGCAGGATGTGCCGCCGCAGGATGTGGAACGTCCCGGCGCCGACCGACTGCGCGGCGTGGGTGTAGACGTGCTCGCGCACCGAGGTCACCGCGCCGCGCACGATGCGGGAGCCGGCGATCCCGTAGAGCAGGCCCAGGATGATCACGATCTGGGTGATCCCCGGGCCGACCACCGAGACGATGACGATCAGCAGCACGAGGTCGGGAAACGTCATCCAGGCGTCGACCAGGCGTTGGGTGAGCATGTCGAACCAGCCGCCTAGGTAGCCCGAGAGCACCCCGATCACGATCGACACGACGGTCGCCAGGGCCGCGGCGCAGAAACCCACGATCATCGATAGACGGGCGCCCATCAGGACCCGCGAGAACAGGTCGCGGCCCAGATGGTCGGTGCCAAGCAGGAACTGCCGGGACGGCGGCTCCAGCCGGTGCGCCAGGTCGGTCTCGTTGATGCCGTAGGGAGCAAGCACGCCGGCGAAGATGCCGGAGAACAGGAAGATCGCGAAGACCACGGCGCCCGCGGCGCCCAGCGGCTTGGTCCGGAACAGGCGGACCGTGAAGCGCCACCAGCGCGCTTGCTCGCGCACCGGCAGGGCGTCCGGAGCGGCCGCGGCGACGGTGGTCACGACGCGATCATCCGTAGCGCACCTTCGGGTCGAGCCAGCCGTAGCTCAGGTCGACGAGCAGGTTGATCAGCAGCACCGCGACGCCGACGACCAGGAAGACGCCGGAGATCACCGGGTAGTCCCGTTCGTAGACGCCTTCGAGCAGCAGCAGCCCCATGCCCGGAATGACGAAGATCTGCTCCATGACGACGGTGCCGCCAATCAGGAGCGGCGCCTGCAGCCCGATCAGGGTCACGACCGGGATCAGACCGTTCTTCAGCGCGTGCTGGATCACCACCGCCCGCTCCCGCAGTCCCTTGGCCCGGGCCGTGCGCACGTAGTCCTGACGCATCACTTCCAGCATCATCGTCCGGGTCATCCGCATCGTGACCGCGGACATCGACAGACCGAGCAGAATCGCCGGCACCAGCAGGTGACTCAGGTTCGCGATCGGATCGGCGAGGAACGGCGTGTACTCGAGCTCCGGCGCCCAGCGCCACCAGACCGACGGGAACACCATGACCAGGGTGCCGAGCCAGAAGCCGGGAATCGCCAGCATCAGGAGCGAGAACGAGCGCGCCGTGTAGTCGACGGCCGAGTCCTGGCGCGTCGCCGAGAGGATCCCGACCGGCACCGCGACGGACAGCGCGATGACCAGAGCCAGCAGACCCAGCTCGAACGTCACCGGCAATCGCTCCAGGATCTGCTCCAGCACCGGCGTGCTCCGCCACAGCGACTGACCAAGGTCGCCGCTCAACGCGTTGCCCGCCCAGCGCACGTACTGGGAGACCATCGGCTGGTCGAGACCCATCGCCGCCTCCAGCGCTTCCCGGTCCAGGCTGGTCGAGACATCGTTCTGCGCCAGCATCAGGTCGATCACGTCGCCCGGAATCACCCGCATCGACACGAAGACGATCAGGCTGGCGAAGAAGAGCGTCGGCACCATCGCCAGCAGCCGACGCAGGATGTATGTCTTCATGGGAAGTGTCAGAGAATACAGGCCGGTGGCCCCGCAAGGGGACGGCGGCGTCCAGAAAGAAGTGCAGACTTCGCGCCAGCCTCACACCGCTAGTCTCCGGTTCGACCAATGGCCCCGAGCACCGCAACACCGAGTCGAGAGCGCCTGCGAGGAGCGCTCGGAGCGACTCTCCTCGCCCTCGTCCTGTGGACGGCGCACGGGTCACGCACCGATGCCCAGAACCTGCCTGCACAGGGAGCGGCAGGTTTCGGCGCCGATGCGGCAACCCTCGCCGGACTTGAAGGCGTCTGGGTCCGCGATGCGCAGCTCAGCGAAGAGCCGATCGGCCGGCTCGTCGCCGTGTTCGGTGACCTCAGCGACGTTCCGGAGGTTCTGCGGAACTTCGCGCAGTCGCTCCTCGAACAACGTCGAGGCCTCTCCATCCGGGCGGATGGCGGGCGCGTCACGATCCAGAACGCGGCGGGAGAACTCCTCAGTCTGCCATTCGACGGCAGGGCACATCTCGACGCCGGCGGCAACAGGACCAGCGGCTACCTTGCCGAGGCTTCGCTCGAGGTCGTTACCAAGGGAGGCGACTGGCCGTGGCTCTGGCGCGAAACGTATCGGCG
Source organism: Acidobacteriota bacterium (assembly GCA_028877275.1). Lineage (GTDB taxonomy): Bacteria > Acidobacteriota > Thermoanaerobaculia > Multivoradales > Multivoraceae > Multivorans. Next base: position 461,106 of record JAPPFP010000006.1, on the reverse strand, counting down.
GTCCGGTGACCGGCTCATCCAGGTAACCGAGTCGCAGAACCTGGCCGCCATCGACCTGAGCTTCTACACGGTCTACGACCTCACCGGGGGCAAGTCGCCGCCGCCGGACGTTCCCGGAATCGTGCACATCCCGCCGGAAACCCAGGCGGCAGTCCGGATCGTGCCGCCACGACGCAAGCATCGCGAGTTCCTGACCGGCTCTGTCGAGGTCCAGGCGCTCGTCATCGATCCGCTGATTGGCACGGTCGACTTCCTCCTCGACGGGAAGCGGGTGAAGCAGTCCAGAAGACCGCCGTTCAAGGCTCTGATCCGGCTTGAGGATCCGCCGCGGGCGCAGACGCTCGAAGTCCGCGGCTATGGCACCACCGGCAACCACTTCGGCTCCGACCGAATCGTGTTGAACGGGCTGGACCTGCCCTTCGCGATCCGCATCACCGACATGCGTCCGCTCGAGACCGAGGGCGCTTCGGATGTCCGCGTAGAGGCTCGCATCTCCGTGCCGCAGCGGGCCGCTCTGGCGAGCGTCGACTTCTACGGCGGCGAACGGCGCATCGCCTCGTTCCACCGTCCGGACTGGAGGGAGCGTCACGAGGAGTCGCGCACGATCCGGGTCGAAGCTGTCGTCGAGGGCGTCGCCCCCGACGAGTTCGTCCGGGTCGCCGCTCACCTCGCCGATGGCCGTGAACGGGAAGACGCCAAAGTCCCGCGAACAGCGCAGTACAGCAGCGAGATCGACGTCCAGTTGATCCAGCTCCAGATCCTCGTGGTCGACCGTGACGGCAACCCGCTGAGCGACCTGCAGCCGGATGACTTCGAGGTCCGCGAGAACGGCGAGAGGCGCCCGGTCGAGCGCCTGCATGTCTCGAACGACGTACCTCTTGTCCTCGGCGTCGCCCTGGACTCCTCGGAGAGCATGCGACTCGTCTGGCAGCAGTTGCACACCGTCGTCAGGAGGTTCATGGCGAGTGCGCTGGACACGGACGATCGAGCGTTCCTGGTCGACTTCGACGATGCGGTACGGCTCCTGCAGCCAACGACAGGTGATCGGTCTCTGCTGGCGGTCCGGCTTGGACGCCTTCTTGCCGAGGGCGGCACGGCGATCAACGACGGGCTCCTGTTCTCGCTCCTGCAGTTCCGCCATGAGCCCGGACGCCGCGCCCTGATCGTCGTGACGGACGGGGACGACAGGCACAGCCGGACGAAGACGGCGCAGGTCACCGACTTCGCTGAACGCGTCGGGATCCCCATCTACTTCATCGCCGTCGGCTGGGCCGAGCCACCTCGCGGCCTGGTGCGGAAGCTCGGCAGGCGCACGGGCGGCCGCGTGTTCCGGGTCCACCCGAGCCTGCCCCCGTCCGAGATGGCGAAGGCGTTGCGGCAGGTGTTCGAACGGATCGACGAGGACCTGCGGCGCCAGCTCGTACTGACCTACTACAGCAACTCGCCAACCGGCCAGGGAATCGAACCCGATGTACGGAGCCTCAGGAAAGACGCCTTGTTGAGGAGCGTCCTGCCCCTCGACCGGGTCGACTAGCCCGCCGCCGGGGCGAAGCGCTTCGATGACCGCCGCCGCGATCCTGCTGACGGTCCTCCTTACCGCCGTCATCTCCGGCGTGCTCGGCATGGCCGGCGGTCTGATGCTGATGGCCGTGCTGGCGAGCATCCTGCCCGTAACCGGAGCGATGATCCTGCACGGCGCCGTGCAGGCAACGTCGAACGGCGCCCGTTTCCTGTTTCTTCGGGACCGCATGATGTGGTCCGTGCTGCCGTGGTACGGCATCGGCGCCGCGATCGCGGTGCTGCTGTTCGTGTCGATCGCCTTCGTGCCCGAGCCGGCGCTGGTCCTGATCGTCGTCGGCAGCTTTCCCTGGATCGCCCGGCTGCTACCGGCGCTGCGGGGACTCGATGTCCGCAATCGGCACACGGCCACGTTCTGCGGCCTGACCGTCACCGGCGCGCAGCTTCTTGCCGGCGCATCCGGCCCACTACTCGATGCGTTCTACCTCGAGACGAAGGTCGACCGGCGAACGATCGTCGCCACCAAGGCGTTCACTCAGACCGTCGGTCATCTCCTCAAGATCGGCTACTACGTCTGGGTGTCCCGCACGGTCCTGCCGGAGCTACCCGATGACCGGCTTTCCCCCTGGCTGATTGCCGGCGGCATGGCGCTCGCCGTGGCTGGCGCCCGGATCGGCACCCGACTCCTCGATCGGTTCGACGACCGTCAGTTCCGACGGGTCACCGGACCGGTGATCCTGGCCCTGGGAGCGGTATGCGTACTCAAGGGGGTACGGGACTTGCTTGCGTCATAGTGGGGCTTGGCCTGTTTCCTGCAAGGATTGGCAGGGAGGAACCGCTCGCCAAGTGACCACCAGCGATGACATCCGGCGTGTTCGACCGCGCCATGACGGGTTCCCAACGGCCCCGTTCGCAGTCGCTCTCCTCGGCCTTCTTCTCTCGGCGCCCGCCACGACCCCGGCGCTCGCCCAGGAGGCCGCTCCACCGGAGACGTCGACCGCAACGGTGGCCGACGACCCGGTCGCGGCCATCCCGGGCATCTGGATCCGGGACGAACGACTGAGCGAGGACCCGATCGAGAAGCTCGAAGAGACCTACGGGCAGACCTTCGGCGGCGGGCCGGGCCGATCGACCGGTGCAAACCCCGGCAGCGGACGCACCGGCGGCTTCGGGCGCGGCGGCTTCGGCCGCGGCCGCTCCGGCAGACAGCCGGGCGGCACGCAGGACGGCCCATCGGGAATGCGCGAGATGGCGCGAGAACTCGCGGAGCGGCTCGACGTCCTGCTGATCCGCATCGATGACCCGCAGCTCCTGATCCGGAACGCGAAGCGCGAGGACCGCATCCTCTACCTCGACGGGCGTGACATCGCCGACGGCTTCGGCGGCCACAGCCGCGCCCGCCTTCTCGGCGACTCACTCGAAGTCGAAACCTCCTCCCAGGGCCGGCAGCGGATCGAGACCTTCTACCTGGAGGGAAACCAGCTCGTCCTCGTCACCGATCTCCAGGGCGGCCGCCTCGCCGACCTGTCGTTCCGCACCGTCTACGAACGCTCGGGCGACGCACCCGCGGTCGCGGTACCGACCTCCGCGTCGCGCCCGCCCGAGGCTGCCGCCGAGCCGGACGAGGACGGCTTCGACAAGGCGGACTTCCTGCCGCCGGTCGGGGGCGACCGCGACGGGAGCCGGGCAGAGCGCGCGGACGGCGCACGCAGCGCGCGGCCGGCGACGATCCGCATCCTGCCGCCGGAGCGTGGTTACCGCGAGCTACTCACAGGCCGGGTCCTGATTCAGACCCTCACGATCGACCCGCAGATCGCCGTCGTCGAGTTCCTCCTCGACGGGGAGCCGGCGGCCCGCGTCACGACGCCGCCGTTCGAGGCCCGGATCCGGCTCGCCGATCCGCCCCGCGAGCAGACGATCGAGGTTCGCGCCACCGGCGCGCGGGGTGCCCACGCGGGAACCGACCGAATCGTTCTGAACCGCCTCGATCCCCCGTTCGCCGTGCGGATCGCCGGCATCACTCCCGGCGAAACCGATGGCCAGGCGAGCGTCAGGGTGGAAGCCGGAATCTCCGTGCCGCGCACCGAGACCCTGGAACGGGTCGAGTTCTACCGCACGGAGCGGCTGGTCGCCTCGTTCGGCGACTTCGAGGGCGAGGCCGGGCCCAGCGGCGTGCGCTCGGTGGCGGCCGACGTCCCGACCTCCGGCGTCACGCCCCAGGACTTCGTGCGAGTCGTGGCGCGCCTGGGAGACGGCCGGGAACTGGAAGACGTCGAGCTGCTCGAGGGCGCCCGGTTCCAGGCCGAGATCGACGTCCAGCTCGTTCAGCTCCAGGTGCTGGTCGTCGATCGAAGCGGCAACCCTGTCGGCGATCTCAAGCCCGAAGACTTCGAAGTACGCGAGAGCGGGGAGCGGCGCCAGGTCGAGAATCTCTACGTCTCCAACGACATCCCCCTGTCCCTGGGGCTGGCGATCGACTCCTCCGGCAGCATGGAGCCGATCTGGCGTCAGACGAACGCGATCGCCGAGGCCTTTCTGGACGGCGCCCTGACCTGGCGCGACCAGGCGTTCCTGGTCGACTTCGACTCGACGCTCCGCCTCGTTCAGCCACTCACCGGCAGCAAGCCGTTGCTGGCGCGCGGCCTGGGACGGCTGTTTCCACAGGGCAACACCGCTCTCTACGACGCGATCCTGTTCTCGCTGCTCCAGTACGGCGAGGCGCCCGGCCGTCGCGCCCTCGTCGTCGTCACCGACGGCTTCGACTCGAACAGCCGCTCCGACCCGACCCGCGCGATCGACTTCGGCAAGCGGTTGGGAGTCCCCGTCTATGTCGTCGCCATGCGCTCTCTCGGCTTCGGCCCGACGACGATGGATGACGCGAACCTCCGCAACAGCATGCGACTGATCACCGGGCCGACCGGCGGCCGCCTGTTCCAGATCGAGTCGATCGACCAGATGGCCGCCGTGTTCGACCACATCGAGGAGGAGTTGCGGCGCCAGTACGTCCTGACGTACTACAGCGAGCGTCCGTTCGGCTCGGCCGTCGAGCCGGAAGTCCGGATGACGCGAAGAGGCCTCCGGGTGCGAAGCGCGTTGCCGCTCGAGGCGATCGAGTAGGGGGAAGCGGAGACGCGGGTGCAGGCCCCGGTAACGTCCGTTCGGCTCGGCATGACGATCGCGGCCACCCTCCTGCTGGCGCTACAGCTTCCGAGCACCGAACCGGTGCACGGTCAGGACACCGTCGCCAGATACCTTCCGGCCGAGAGCGCCGTCTCCCCTGCCGGAGTGCTTGGGCCCTGGGTCCTGAACGAAGAACTCAGCGAGGATCCCGTTCTCGAGGCCGGGCAGGCGGCACGGGAAGGGCGATGGATTTCGTCGATCCTGCAGGAGGAAGCGGGCAGCTTCGCCGACCGCCGCCAGGCGATCCTCATCCGGATCGAGGACGGTTCGGTTCTGGTCCTCGACGGTCGGGGCGAGACGCGCGCCTTTCCACTCGGTGCCGCGTGGCGGTCGCTGGACTCCGGTGTCCGGGTCCGAGCCCTCTCATCGGACGACACGCTCTCGATCGAGACCATCGCCAACGAGTGGCTCGGAGTTGACACGTTCGTCCGCGAGCAAGACCAGCTCGTGCGGACGACTGACCTGCGAAGCCACCGACTCGACAATGTCGGCCTCAGGTTCCGCTCCGTCTACGAGCGGCCGGCGCCCGGCTCGAGGTTCGATCACCCGGCATCGGATCACCCGTTCGTCGACACGGTAGGCGGCTTCGCCCGGCCGGCGACGATCCTCATCGTGCCGCCGGAGCGTGGCTACCGCCAGCCACTCAGCGGCCGCGTCGGGTTTCAGACGCTGGTCATCGATCCGTCGGTCACCGCCGTCGACTATCGCCTCGACGGTCGTCCTCCGAAGCGGATCAGGCAGCCACGCTACCGGACGCACATCGAACTCGACGACCCTCCACGCGAGCAGACCCTGGAAGTCCTCGCGTACGGCGAGGACGGCGAACTCCTGGGCACCGACAAGCTCGTCCTGAACCGGGTCGCCGGACCTGCCGCGATCCACATCGCGAGCATCCGCGGCGAACCGGAGGGAAGCGCCCCGGCCGTCCTGGTCGACGCCACCGTCTCGCCGCCCTGGTCGGCGCAACTCGAGAGAGTCGAGTTCTACCGCAGCGAGAGCCTCGTCACCACCGTGGATGACTTCGGCGAGGCCACGAAGACCCGGCCCCCGCAGGCGATTCACGTCGAGGCGCTGATCGAGAGCCCGCAACCGAACGACTTCGTTCGCGTCAGGGCGAAGTTCACCGATGGCCGCGATGTGGAGGACGCCAAACTCCTCCAGGAGGGCGACTACCGGGCGGAGATCGATGTCCGCTTGGTTCAGATCCAGGTGCTCGTGACGGACCGCGAAGGCAACCCGGTGAGCCGACTCACCGCGGAGGACTTCGAGATCCGGGAAGGCAGTAGCCGAATCAAACCGGAACAGCTCCATACCGCGAACGACATTCGCCTGCTTCTGGGCCTGGCGATCGACTCTTCGGAGAGCATGCGACCCGCGTGGAGCCATCTGCGTCACGTCGTCAGGAGCTTCCTCGGAACTTCACTGTCGCCCGCGGACTCGGCCTTCCTGGTCGACTTCGACGACACCGTCCGTTTGCTGCAACCGCCGACCGCCGATCAGCACCAGTTGAGGAGGCACCTGAGACAACTCGTTCCGGGCGGCGGCACGGCCCTGCACGACGGGCTGCTGTTCTCCTTGCTGCAGTTCCGCCGTGAATCCGGGCGGCGGGCCCTGGTCGTCGTTACCGACGGTGTCGATGTGGACAGTCGCTCGCGATGGCAGCAGGCGCCCGACTACGCCGAGCGCCTGGGGATTCCGATCTACTTCATCGAACTGGACAGGTCGGCCAAACCCGTCATCGGAACCGGAAGTCTCGCCGGCAGAACGTCCAGTGCCGCGCTGTTGCGCGAGCAGGCGCGCAGGCGGCTGAGACGAATCAGCCGTCACACCGGCGGGCGTCACTTCCATGTCGACCTCGTCGCCAACGACATCCACTGGACCCATCGAGTAGAGGGAGCGTTCGGCCAGATCGAGGAGGATCTGCGTCACCACCATGTGCTCACGTACTACACCGAACAGCCGCCCGACGCGCCGGCCGAACCCGAGATCCTCTTGACCCGGCAGGGTCTGAAGCTGCGAAGCGCCGTGCCGCTCTGGACGACGGAGTAGCGGAGGCGGCACGCCGATGACGACTTCGGGGCGAGCATGGGTGCTGCCCGCCAGGTTGGCGGCCGCGGCGACATTTGCCGTGACGGCTCTTCCGCCGGCGCCATGCGCCGGGCAGGTCTGGAGCGATCGAATGCTCGGCATTCCCGGCGTCAGCCAGGAACTGCCGCCACTTGCCCAGCTTCTCGGCCCATGGATCAGGAACGACTCGTACAGCGAGCATCCGGAGCGAAAGATCGATGCCCTGGGTCTAGACCGGGAGGACGACCTGTCGACGATGCGGCTGCTGGCGCAGGCATTCGCCGAGAGCAACGCGACGCTCATGATCCGGATTCTCGAGAAGGACGTCGTGCTGCTCGACAGCCGCGGCATCACCCTTGCTGTGCCCTACAACGGCAGGCAGCGGCGCCTCGGCGGTGGCGTCCGGGGCCGGGTCCTCGAGGCCGGCGAAACGCTCACGATCGAGATGGTCGCTTCCGACGGGCGGCAGGTCGACACCTTCTTCCGGGAAGGCGAATGGCTCGTGCGATGGACCGACATCGAACCGCGGGGCCTGCCCCTGCTCGAGGTCGACACCGTCTACGAGCGACCGCCGTTCGATCCGGATGCTCTTTCCGCCGATCCCGCGTCCGCCATCCGCATCGTGCCGCCCGAACGCGGATACGGCGAACTGCTCAGCGGACCGGTAGAGATCGAGCCTCTGATCATCGACCCACGAATCGCCGAAGTCGAGTTCTTTCTCGACGACACATCGATCAGGCTGGTCCGGAAGCGGCCCTTCAAGACTCGCATCCGCCTGGCTGAACCGCCGCGCCAGCAGAAGCTCGAAGTCCTGGCATACGGCCGGGACCGGGCGTATCTCGGGCGTGACGAGTACCTGCTCAACGAAGTGGACCGGCCTTTCGCCGTCCGCATCGCGGCCATGAGCAGCTTCCAGGCCGACGGAAACGCCGCGATCAGGGTCGCGGCATCCCTTTCGCTGCCCCGAAGCGCCACACTGGAGCAGGTCGACTTCTACCGAAGCGACGCTCTCGTGGAGGCGGTACGCGACTTTGGCCGGGAAGCGACAACCGGCGCCCCGCGCACGATTCAGGTCGCGGCCGTGATCGACGGCGGCCTGGCTGACGACTTCATCCGCGTCGTAGCCAGGCTCGCCGACGGTCGGGAGCGGGAAGATGCGCAGCTTCTCCACGGCGCCGACTACCAGAGCGAGATCGACATCCAACTGGCCCAGTTCCAGGTGCTGGTGACGGATCGCGAAGGCAATCCGGTGAGCGGGCTCTCCCCCGAGGACTTCGAGATACGCGAACACGGCCGGAGCCGCCCCGCGGTCGCCCTCCACACGGCCTACGACGTGCCCCTGGTTCTGGGCCTCGCGATCGATTCGTCGGACAGCATGCTGCCTACCTGGAGCCGCCTGAAGTACATCGCGCAGAGCTTCCTGGCGACCGCGGTGACGGCCGACGACCGGGCCTTCCTGGTCGACTTCGACGACACGGTACGGCTGGTCCAGCCGCTGACATGGGATCGTCCCCTGCTGTCCGAGCGACTGGACCGCCTGATCCCGATGGGCGGGACGGCCCTGAACGACGGACTCCTCTTCTCCCTCCTGCAGTACGGGAGCGAGCCCGGCCGGCGGGCGCTGGTCGTCATCACCGACGGCGCCGACCAGCACAGCCGTTCCAACCCCGAGCAGTCCAGCGAGTTCGCGGAGCGGCTGGGCCTGCCGATCTACTTCATCGAGCTGGACAACTCCCGCGCGGGCACTTCCGGGGCCGTCGCCCTTCGCCGCAACCGGGAACGACTTCGACGCATCGCCGAAGAGACGGGAGGACGCCTCTTCCACCTGGAACTCCACGGCGACACGCGCTGGTGGGCCGAACCGATCGAGCAGGTCTTCCACCAGATCGAGGAGGACCTGCGACACCAGCACGTCCTGACGTACTACACGAATCAGGCTCGCGGAGCACCCGTCGAACCGGAGATTCGGGTCACCCGGCGCGGGCTGAGGCTGCGCAGCGCCGTGCCGCTGCCGGGGATCGACTAGGTGTCCGGGTGACGCGCCGGGACCTCACACTGAGGAGTGCGGTACCCGTCGAGGCGATCAACTAGCCGCGCGCACCGGACAAGCCGCGCTGGGGTTCCTACTGACCGCCAGTCGCGGCCGCTTTCCGCTCCTGGGCGCGCGCTCCCGACAGGATGTTCGTCAGGCCGTAGTTGCCCTCGTGGCATGCGTACTCGAAGATCGGATCCTCGGTGCGGGCAAGTCTGATCATCATCGTCCAGGGACTCACCCAGGTCGCCTCGTCCTCGTAGGTGATCTCCCACTCGATCGTCTCCGGGCTGGTGCGCGTGAAGCGCTCGACCACCTTGAGACCATCGGTCGCTCTACCACTGGCGCCGCCGCTGGCAGAGTAGTTCGTCGTCTCGACGACGAGCGAATCGTCCTCGAACCATCCTCGCGAGCCGCCATGCCAGAGTCGCAGGTCGTCGGGCAGCGACGCTGGTGCTCCCAGCGGAATGATTCGCACGTCGTGGATCAGCTCCTGGAGGATCGCGACGTGGTCCGCGGTCTGGAAGAACTGGAAGTAGCTGTTGTAGCCGGCCAGGGTGTTCGGCACGCCGAACGTGATGCAGCGCACGCCGAGCGTCATGTCCTCGGGACCGGCGGGTACCTCGTCGCCGTAGGCCACCGCCGCCCGCATCCGTTCCATCGCCTGCTCGGTCAGGGCCGGAATGCGGCCGTTCGGCGGGTCGACCACGAGTGACGTGCGGTTGTCGAGTTCCCGGTCGACGAGCCAGAAGGAGTTGTAGTTGCCGGTGACCTGGTCGAAGCCGCGGAACTCGGGATCCTCCAGCACCCGCTGGATCAGGTAGTCGCCCAGGAGGTCGCCGGCCTGGGAACCTTCCCTGATCTCTTCGAGTCGGCGCTTGAGATCGGCGAGCTCCTCGTCGGTCAGCGTCGCCTTCTCGCCGAAGGCCTTCGGCCGCTCGAGCGGCGTCGCGCTGTTGTTGGCCCAGATCCCCTGGAGATCCGGGTGGCCGTCGGCGGTCCGTGGAGTTCTCCACTCCTCCGCCGGCGCCGCTCCCGCGACAAGGAGAAGAATCAGCAACGTCGGCATCGGAAGACGGCCCGGACTGCATCTCGGCATCGTTCTATCTCCTGGATCGGCGGAGCCAGGAGTATACGGGCGGGTATCCTCCCGCGCCTGTCCCATGGAGAACAAAGCGATGCAGTTGAGCCAATCCGTAGCCGTCGAACGCCGGGAGGAACCGGGACGCGGAGTCGCCGGCGCGATCTGGATCGACAATCCGCCGGTCAACGCCCTGAGTCAGCACGTACGCGAGGGCCTTGCCGCTGCGGTGCCGGCGGTGGCCGACGACCCGGAGATGCAGGCGGCGGTTCTCGTCTGCCGCGGCCGCACCTTCATCGCCGGTGCCGACATTCGCGAGTTCGGCAAACCGCGCCTGCCTCCGGACACGAACGAGGTCAGGCGGATGATCGAGAAGTCACCCAAGCCGTTCGTCGCGGCGATTCACGGTACCGCGCTGGGCGGCGGTCTCGAGATGGCGATGGCCTGCCACTTCCGGGTCGCCGACCGGAACGCGCGGCTGGGCCTGCCCGAGGTCAAGCTCGGCATCCTGCCGGGCGGCGGCGGCACCCAGCGGCTGCCCCGCCTGGTCGGCGTGCCGCGGGCGCTCGAGATGATCACGAGCGGGGAACACATCACCGCCGCGGAGGCGCTTGAGCTGGGACTGATCGACGCCGTCGTCGACAGCGACGAGGAAGGTGGCCTCGACCCCGGCGCCATCCGCTTCGCCCTGCGCGCCGTGGCCGAGGGACGCGGCCTGCCGCGGGTCCGGGACATCGACAGCCACCGCGAGGTGCTGCGCGAGAACCCGACGATCTTCAGCGACTTCCGGCGCCGGATAGCGCGCAGGACACGGGGCTTCAATGCCCCCGAGGTCTGCATTCAGTGCATCGAGGCGGCGGTCGAACTGCCGTTCGACGACGGGCTCGCGCGCGAGGCAGAGCTGTCGCGGACGCTCCATGCCGACCCCCAGTCGCGGGCCCAGCGCTACTACTTCTTCGCCGAGCGCGCGGCGCGCAAGATCCCCGACATCCCCGCCGACACGCCGGTCCGGGACATTCGCCGCGTCGGTGTGCTCGGCGCCGGCACGATGGGCGGCGGCATCTCGATGGCTTTCGCCAACGCCGGACTCCCGGTCTCGATCGTCGAGCAGAGCCGCGACGCGCTCGACCGCGGCCTGGCCACGGTGCGAAGCAACTACGAACGCAGCGCGGCGCGAGGACGCCTAACGGCCGACGAGGTCGAGGAGCGGATGGGCTTGCTCGACGGCGGCACCGACCGGGACGCGCTCGCGGAGTGCGACCTCGTGGTCGAAGCGGTGTTCGAGGACATGGACCTGAAGAAGCGTGTCTTCGGCCAGCTCGACCGTATCGCGAGGCCCGGCGCACTGCTGGCCACGAACACGTCCTACCTGGACGTCAACGAGCTCGCCCGCGCCACCGGCCGGCCTGAGGACGTCGTCGGCATGCACTTCTTCAGCCCGGCGAACATCATGAAGCTGGTCGAGGTCGTGCGCGGCGAGGAGTCCGCGCCAGACGCGATCGCTACCGCGATGTCGATCTCCCGGACGATCGGCAAGGTGCCGGCCCTGGTCGGCGTCTGCCACGGCTTCGTCGGCAACCGGATGCTCTTCCAGCGCCGCCTGCAAGCCGACCGCCTGGTGCTCGAGGGCGCGCTGCCCTGGGACATCGACCGGGTGCTCTACGACTTCGGCATGCCGATGGGTCCGTTCCGCATGAGCGACCTCGCCGGTCTGGACGTCGGCTGGAATGCGGAGACCTCCTCGTCCAGCACGTTGCGCGAGATGCTCTGCGAGCGCGACCGCCGCGGTCAGAAGACGGGCCGCGGCTACTACGTGTACGACTCGGCGACGCGAGCCGCGGCGCCCGACCCGGAGGTCATGGACCTCGCCCGCGACCTCGCCGGCCGGCTGGGCATCGAACAGCGTGAGATCGGCGATGAGGAGATCCTGAACCGTTGCCTGCTCTCCTCCGTCAACGAGGGAGCGAAGATCCTCGAGGAGGGCATCGCGCTGCGCGCCAGCGACATCGACGTCATCTGGATCAACGGCTACGGCTGGCCCGTCTACCGCGGCGGCCCCATGTTCTGGGCCGACGAGTTCGGCCTCGACCGCATCGTCGACATCCTCGACGACTATGCCGGGCGCTTCGACGCCGACCAGTGGCAGGCCGCGCCGCTGCTGCGGGAGACGGCCGCGGCCGGCGGGCGGCTCAGCGGCTGACGGCGGGCGGCTCGGCGTCGGACGCACCCGCCTGCTCCCGGGCCACAGGGGGTGAGGGTCCCAGCGGCCGCTCCCGCTTTCTCGGATGGGGGGAGGTTGGCGCTCGCTTCACTCCGCTCGCTCCGGTAGGTCGCCAGTTGGGGTGATGGCGTCGGGCGTCGCTCGCTTCGAGCCCGCTGGGACCCTCACCCCCTGTGGCCCTGCGCGGGCTGGACAGTGTCAGGTCTCAAGTACGGGCCAAACCGGACGATGCAGACTGGGTGCGCCGGCGTCCCCGCCGGCCGCCGCGCGCACCTTCCGTTCCATGGTGACCGCCGCTGCTACTGTTCTTCGATGCTTGGCGAGCGAAGTCTGACGTTGCTGCCCGTCGCGCTGGCTACCGCGCTCGGGGCAACGGTTGCCGGGTGGGGCCAGGGGTCCGCGGATACCGATTGGTCCGTCGTGACCGGTAACGACGCGAGTCAGCGGTACGCGCCGCTTGGACAGATCGATCGGGACAACTTCGGAGAGCTCGAAGTCGCCTGGCGATGGTCGTCGCCGGACAACGAGTTGATGACCGGGGATGGCGAAACGACGAGGCGGCGCATGGTGCCGCGGAATCACGAGGCGATTCCGATCAAGATCGGCGACCGGCTCTACGTGACGACGGGCTATGGGCAGATCGCGGCCATCGATATCGAGCGTGGGACGAGCCTGTGGACCTATGACCCACGGGCCTACGTTCACGGCCGGCCGACGAACCTCGGCTTCACGCACCGGGGCGCCGCGTACTGGAAGGATCCGGACCTGCCCGGCGAGGGCGGCCGGCTGATCTGGGCGGGCGGCGACTCCTTCCTGCGCGCGGTCGACACGCTGAGCGGCGAGCCCATCGCCACGTTCGGGGACGGCGGCGCCGTCGACCTCACCCTCGGCCTGCGCCGCGAGGTCTCGCGCCGGGTCTACAGCGTCAGTTCGCCCGTCACCCTGTGCCGCGACGTCGCGATCGTCGGTTCTTCGATCTCGGACGGACCGCGGGCGCCGGAAGCGGCTCCGGGCGATGTCCGCGGATTCGACGTCCGCACCGGCGAGCAGCTCTGGACGTTCCATTCGATTCCGCAGGAGGGCGAACCCGGGCGCGACACCTGGGAGGACGGTTCCTGGAAGGTCAGCGGCAACACGAACGTCTGGACCCTGATGAGCGCCGATCCGGAACTCGGTCTTGCCTACCTGCCGTTCGGCACGCCGACCAACGACTGGTACGGCGGCCACCGCCTGGGCGACAACCTCTTCGCGGAGTCGCTGGTCGCGGTCGATTGCGAGACCGGCGAGCGGCGCTGGCACTTCCAGACGGTCCACCACGGCCTGTGGGACTACGACCTGCCGACGCCGGCAATCATCGGCGACATCGAGGTCGAAGGCCGCTCCATCCGGGCGGCGATGCAGCTCTCCAAGCAGGGATTCCTCTACGTCTTGGACGCCGGCACGGGCGAACCGGTGTGGCCGATCCTGGAACGCGAGGTGCCGCAGACCGGGATCGTCGGCGAGCGGACGTCGCCGACCCAGCCCTTCCCCACCAGGCCGCCGGCCTTCGAACGCCAGGGCATCGGTCCAGACGATCTGATCGACTTCACACCGGAACTTCGCAGCGAGGCGATGGCCATCCTTGGCCGCTACCAGTACGGGCCGATCTTCACGCCGCCCACGGAGCGCGGCACGTTTCTGATGCCCGGCTACGGCGGCGGCGCAAGCTGGCCGGGCGGCGCCTTCGACCCGGAGACCGGCATGCTCTACGTGCCGTCCTTCACCTGGCCCGTGGTGAACACGCTTCGCAAGCCCGACGCGAGCCGCTCGTCCTTCGACTATGTCGGCCGCATCACCAGCGACGTCCGCGGCCCCCGCGATCTGCCGCTGGTCCAGCCGCCCTACTCCCGGATCACCGCCTACGACATGAACCGCGGCGCGATCGCCTGGACCGTGCCCCTGGGCTACGGCCCGCGCCGCCATCCGGCGCTCGCCGGGCTCGACCTGCCCGCCCTCGGCTCGGGCGCCCGCGGCCACGTCGTAGCGACGAAGACGCTGCTGTTCGTGACCTCGGGCCGGTCCCTCGCCTTTCGCGGCGTCGACCGGGAGGCGACGGCCGAGGGCGCCGGACGCGACGACTGGCGGATCGAGACGCCGGCGCTGCGCGCGTTCGACAAGGCGACCGGCGAACTCGTCGGCGAACTCGAACTACCCGCTCACACCGACGGCAGTCCCACCACGTTCCTGCATCGAGGCCGGCAGTACCTCGTGTTCGCGCTCGGCGGGCGCGGGGCTCCGTTCGAGCTGATCGCCTACCGGTTGCCCACCTAGGAGTATCCGATGAAACCGAAGACTGGATTCCTGACGCTCTGTACCGTCCCCCTCCTCGCCGCAATCCTCGCCTGCGCGCCGGCCGGCGGCGACCTTCCGGCCGGCGGCGAGCACGCCGGCTTCGGGGCCTACACGCGGGAAGCGACCTACGATGGCGCCAACCGGTACTCCGTCTACGTGCCGATGCCCGACGGCGTGCGCGTCTCGGTCGACTACTTCATCCCGACAATCGAAGGCGTCGAGGCGTCGGAGCCGCTGCCGACGATCCTCCACTACACGCGCTACACCCGGGCCTTCCAGGTCGAGGACGACGACGGCAACGTCCGGATCCTCTCGCAGGCCGAACGCGATCCGGTGCTCCAGCACATGCTGCACCGTGGCTACACGGTCGCCGTCGCCGACGCCCGCGGCACCGGCGCTTCCTTCGGGGTCCACAACGGCGCCTTCTCGATCGAGGAAACCGCCGACTCGTACCACATCGTCGAGTGGATCGCAGCGCAGCCGTGGTCGGACGGCAACGTGGGCATGCAGGGGCGTTCCTACCCCGGCATGACCCAGTACCAGGCCGCCACGCAGAGGCCGCCGGCGCTCAAGGCGATCTTCGCCGAGATGGCCGGGCCGACCCCCTACGACTTCGTCTTCCGGGGCGGCACCTACAAGAACGAGTTCATCGGTACCTGGGGCGCCGGCACGAAGGCGGCGGATCTCTCGACCCGGGCCGCGCCGGTCGACGACGATCCGGACGGCGCTCTCCGGGACGCCGCGGTGGCGGAGCACGCCGCCAACCTGTGGGCGCACGAGATGCTCGCGGAGGCCGGCGCCGGCCTCCGGGACTGGCAACTCGACATCGAGGGCGGCGACCACGTGTCCTGGGACACGACCGGCACGAGCGACGACTGGACCGCGATGGACACGTCCGGCATCGCGATCTACCACCTCGCCGGCTGGCTCGACATCTACGCCACCCAGCAGCCGATGGCCTTCGCGAACCTGCCGAATGCGCCGCAGAAGATGATGATCGGCCCCTGGATCCACGGCGGCGGTTACGGCGGCGACGTGCACAATGCCGAGTTCCTGCGCTGGTACGACCACTGGCTCAAGGGAATCGACAACGGCGTGATGGACGAAGCCCCGGTCCACTACTACGTCATGCAGGGCAGCCACACCCTCCCGGAAGACCCGCAAGCAGTCCTGAGCCTCGACGAGAAGCGGGCCGAAGAGCCCGCAACCTGGACCGCGGCTAACTCCTGGCCCCCCGCGGGCCTCTCGAACCAGCGCTTCGCTCTCGCCGGCGAGGGAACTCTGAATTCGGCTTCAGACGGGCCCGCCGGCCAGGACGAGTACGCGGTCCACTACTCCTCCTCCGTCGGCTCGTTCTCCCGCTGGATGAACGGCCACGGTGCGCGCCGCCAGGACCGGCAAGGTACGACCTTCTTCGACGAGCGATCCGCCGAGAACGCCAGGGCCCTCACCTACACCACCGGGCCGATGGCCGAAGCAATGACCATCGTTGGCCACCCGGTCGTCCATCTGTCCGTCACTTCTACCCACGACGACGGCGACTTCTTCGTCTACCTGGAGGAGGTCGACGCGGACGGCCGCTCTCACTACGTCACCGAAGGCGCGCTGCGGGCTTCCTATCGAGCCATCGGCGACGCGCCCTGGGACGACCACGGTCTGCCGTTCCACCGCGGCCACGCCGAGGATCTCGAACCGCTGCCGGACGAACCCGTCCAACTCGCGATCGACCTGATGGCAACAGCAGTCACGATCGACGAAGGCCACCGCCTGCGGCTGAGTATCGCCGGCGCGGACGCCGCCAACCATGCGCTGTATCCGGATCCGCAAGGCGTCGACGCGCCGACCGTGACGATCCACCGCGGCGGCGACGGCGGTTCCTGGCTGGACGTGCCGGTGGCGCCGCCGATCAGGTGAACAGCCGCTGATCCCACCAGACGGGCGTCTCCAGACCGACCTCGATTCCCAGGCCCTCGTAGTCCGGATGGCGGGTGTTGATGAGGACGTTACTTTCCGGGCGCGCGACGACCGACGGCACGAAGAGCAGCACGCTCCGGCGTTCCAGATACCAGGTCCGGCCGAACAACTGCGACGCTGCAAAGTCCGGCCGTTCCCAGCCGGGCAGAACATCGGCCGTGACGACCTCGTAGCTCGTTCCGGCGGGAATGACCGCCTCGACGAAGTGCTGGTTCGAGGGTACGGGCGACGGCCAGTTGACCAGCGTCTCCAGCATCGCCGTCGAGTAACTCCGGGAAGCGTAGATCACCTCGGCGCCGTACTCATGCCATCGGCCGTTGCAGCGGCGCGCCCCTTCCGCGCTCCACACGGGAAACCGACCGTCGACATCGCCGATGCGATAGGCGCGCATCGGCGACGCGAGCACCCGAGCGTTCACACGGGCAAGCCGTACTGGGCGCGGTGAATCAGCTCGAGCACGTGGCGCGCGCCGGCAGTGCTGGAGCACGCGACGTCGAGTGCTCTCTGGCCTTCCAGGAGAGGATGGCGTGCCGTGAGGTAGGCCATGATTCCCTCCCGGTCCCCCCTGTACGAGCGGCTGAGGGCCTCGACGATGCGGCTGAGCTCGTAGAGCCGCTCGCTCATCTCTCTCGACAGCGGCTTGCCCGCGTTGCGAGCCCGTCGCAGCGTGGCCTCGGGGATCACGGGTCCGACGACGTTCGCACGGCCGAGAATCTCCACCAGCACGGTCGCCGCGTCGGGATGCAGGCCGCCGCCGACTCGGCGCGCGAGTTCAAGGTCGCTCAGAACGGCGGAATCCTCGATCCCAAGCAGATCCCCCAAGCGGGTAGCCTCGGTTGCCGGCAACTCGGCCCGGTTCGCGTAGCCCGCAAGTACGGCAGCGGCATCGCCCTGCGTCATTCGACGACGATACGGCCGTCATTTGGCGCTTGTCAAGGATCTTCTGCGCGTCGGGAACTCCGCGAACGCCCGCCGGCGGTCAGGCCGGAATCGCGACGACTGCCCACACGCGGGGCGCCTCCCCCGAGTTCGTGTCGGTCTCCCTGTCCGAAAGCGCATACCAGCCCACCAGCGGCGCGGCCGCGTCGCTCCCGTCCGGCTCGAGCCTTGCGCGGAGCCCAAGCCGACCGTGCCCGCCGGCCTCCCCGCCGTCGCGCCGCTCCAGTTCGACGTCCGAGAACCCGAGCACCTGCCGGTAGCGGGGAAACAGGGCCTTGTACGCACTCTCCTTGGCCGAGAACACGAGAGTGAACATCTCCGCCTCGGTCAGGTCGCCAGAGCCGCCGTGGCGCAGACTCATCTCGCGCTCGTTCAGCACCCGCGCACCGAGCCGGCCGGCCTGCTGTGCGGACACGACGCGTTCCACATCGACGCCGAGCCCCCGGTACCGGTCGGCCGCCGCAACGGCGGCGAAGCCGAAGCCGGCGCCGTGGGAGATCGAGCCGACCACGCCCTCCGGCCACCGGGGGACATCGTCATCGTCGCCAACGATCTCGTCCTCCGACGCGTCGGGCCCGAGTAGCTGCCTCAGCGCATACCCGGCGCTGATCCGGCCGGCAAGGTACTCCCGGCGCCGCTTGTCGATGGCGCCTTCGAGGGCGGCAGGCAGGCTGACGGCGAGCTGTCGAGCTTCATCGACCAGTTCCTCCAGCGGGCCGATCTCGCAGGCCGCGACGCTGATGTCGCGGGGAAGGCTGTCCGCCAAGCTCGGGGGCACTCCCCGGGCCGTGCTCACGCCAGAAAGTAGCGCCGCTGCTCCGGCGTCGGCACGGGACACTCGGCCAGCCGGCTGCCGACCCGCCGGCGATTCCGCGCCAGCAACCGGTAGCCCCAGTCCAGAACGGCCCTTGGCGCCACCCGCGCAAGCAGAGCGAGCCGGCGCTCCGGGCCATTCAGCCGCGCCGCCAGCCACAGCACCGCTTCGCTGCGGACCTTGATCTCGCCCGGCGGGGGTGAAGCTGGATTCGCGCCCGCGTCCGTCGCCGGGAGGATCTGAAGCACCATGCTGTCCAGCTCGGCAAGATCGGGCCGGACGGCAGTCAGTCGCTCGAACGACTCACCGTCCTGAGGCGCGAACCGGACACCGGGCGGTACGCCGCGATCCAGACACCTGGCCACCGACCAGTTGCAGAGCGCGCAGTCGCCGTCGTAGTAGACGATGGCCGTCGGCGGCCGGCGTTCGCGGCGCTCGTCCATCCGGTAGCCGGCCTACCTGTTGGCCGCCTCGTCCAGCACCCGCAGGAAGGCCCTGCCGGTCATCAGGCGGGGTTCGCCGTCGACCATCTCCATCCGTTCGACGTACGAGGCCGTCTCGCCGTCGGCGCTGTACATGACGAGGGTCGGATAGCCGCGCACACCGAATCTCTGGGCCAGCCGACTCTCCTGTCCCCCGGATTCGGGGTTCATCCGAACCGCAAGCACCGCGTCCAGGTAGCCGTCGACCTCGTCGTCGGTCAGCAACTCGCGCTCGAACTGCCGGCAGTAGGGGCACCAGTCGGTGTAGATGTAGAGAAACAGCGGCAGGCGGTCGCGCCGCTGAACCTCGAGCGCCTCGGCCAGCCCGGCGGCGCCCTCGTACCAGCCCTCGAAGTCGGGGCGGTCCGACGGCGTGTCCGAGGCCGTCGCCGGCGCCGCGAGGGAATGGGCAAGCAGGGCCGCCATGCCGGCCAGGAGGAGCACCGCGAACGCTCCCCAACCGATCCTCTGAAGCCCGGGACAGCACTTCATGGCGTGTCCGATCGTATCAGCGCGCGGCGGCAGCTCCGCGCCCCAACCGGACCCCGGGCAGGAGCGGCGCGGCCCGTCCCATCGCCTCCTCGGCGCGATCGATGAGTCGACGAAACCCGGCCCGCGTGCGCGCACTGACCGCGACCGCATCGAGTTGGCCGGCCATCCGTCGCGCGTGCTCTTCCGTCACCAGGTCGCACTTGTTCAGCACGACGAGGAGGGGCTTCGTGTTGAGCGAAAGCTCCGCGATCAGTCGCTCCACCGCTTCCACCTTCGCCCGCCATCCCTGATCCGCCGCGTCGACCACGTGGAGCAGCAGATCCGCGTCCCCGAGTTCCTCCAGCGTGGCGCGGAACGCCCGCACGAGATCGGGCGGCAGTTCCGCGATGAAGCCGACCGTGTCGGTGATGACGACTTCGCCTTCACGCGGAAAGCGAATCCGCCGACTCGTCGGGTCGAGAGTCACGAACAGCTTGCCGGCGGTCTCGACCTCGCTCCGCGTCAACGCGTTGAGCAGGGTGCTCTTGCCCGCGTTCGTGTAGCCGATCAGGGAGAGAACGGGCACCCGGCGGTCACGCCGGCGACTGCGGGCCACATCGCGTTGCCTGGACAGCTTCTCGACCTGCCGCTCCAGGTTGCGGATCCGGTCGCGGATCCGCCGACGACCCACCTCCAGGACCGTCTCGCCGGGCCCGCGGCCGCCGATGCCGCCCGTCAGCCGCGACAGGCCCGCGTCCTTCTCGGTCAGCCGCGGCAACGAGTAACGCAACTGCGCCAGTTCGACCTGGAGCTTGCCGTCGCGGGAACGCGCCCGCTGCGCGAACACGTCCAGGATGAGCTGCGTGCGGTCGATCGCCTTGAGGCCGGTCGCGTCCTCGAATGCCCGAGCCTGGGCCGGCTTCAGGTCGATGTCGAAGATCGCCACCTCCGCGCCCGCGCGCATGCTCTGCAGGACGATGTCGGTCAGCTTGCCCCGCCCGACGACCGTCCTCGGATGCACCCGCGAGCGGCGCTGCCTGAGCTTCCCGGCGACCTCAACGCCCGCCGAACGGACCAGTTCGACCGTTTCGGCGAAGTGATCGTCCTCCGGCCTCACCCCGATCACCAGCGCCCGCTCCTTCGTCGCTTCGCGGCCGCCACGGTAGCGGCCGAACTCGCGCTCGACCTCGCGGATCGTGGCCGCGAAGTCGAGCTCCAGCGCATAGACCTGCGGCGCCTCGACGCGCAGGAAGGGTGCCTCGGCCCCGACGCCCTTGTCGTTGGCGGCCTCCGGCGCCGCAGCGCCCGCCGCTGAGGGCGCCAGGTACGCGACTTCGATCGCACCGGCGGCGCCGTCCGCCTCGGCCTGCACCACGGCGACCAGGTCGAGCCGGAGCAGCGCGAGGTCGTTCAGGTCGTCGGTCGAGAGACCCTCGCCCCGCAGGTGCGTATGCACCAGGCGCAGTCGCCGGAAGCGGCCCGGACCGCCGCGCAGCCGGCCGATGTCGGGGATCTCGAGCTGACGCGCGTCGCCGACGATCACCTTGCTGACCGCGCCGTCGCGGGTCAGCAGCACGCCCACCTGACGGCCGATCTCGCGCGAGAGCGCGCACAGGTGACGCGCCAGTTCCGTCGAGACGACCTGGTCCGGACTCACCTTCCTCCGGTAGGTCCGTTCGAGCGCACCGCGCTGCGCGGCGCGCAGGCCGCGAACGTCGCCGTAGATCGGTCTCATGAGCAGTCGGGCGCGGTTTGAAGCCCCAAGTGCAGGAAACTGCTATCCTTAGCCGCGGCGGCGACTTTGGCCTCACTCGGCACGCGCCGCGCAACTCGACAAGAGTCAGCGCTTGGCTTCAGCCTTTCTCCTTCCGACAGTTCGTCCACTCTGAGGCAACTCGCGTGAGACGACTCGCGTCGCCCGAGGGCCGCTCCAACAGCCCGTGGTGAACTCTAGGCTATACCCGCCGCCTCCGACGACGACCCGGCTCGAGCGCCCGGTCGCGCAGTCCGATCTGCTGCGAACCGAGATCTGCCGGCCCGCAGGCTCCCCTCGGGGAGTCGCGCCGCGCCCTGGTGCCCGCGCGGCCGGAGTCGTCCCCACCGATTCAACCGACGGCGCATCCGCCGTCCCCCGGAGACTTTGTGACCCGAAGAATGCTCATCAACGCGCGGAGTTCCACCGAACTCCGCATCGCCATCGCCAACGACTCGGTGCTCGAAGACCTGAAAGTCGACATCGCCGAGCGGGGGCTGACCCGCGGGAACATCTACTACGGCAAGATCGCGAACATTGAGCCGAGCCTGAACGCCGCGTTCATCGACTACGGCGCTCCGAAGCACGGCTTTCTTGCCATCCAGGACGTCGTGCCGGACGCCTACTACCAGGCGGCGCCGAAGTCCAAGCGGCCGAAGATCGAGGACGTGCTCGTCCGCGGCCGGCCCATCGTCGTGCAGGTGACCCGCGAGCCGGAAGGCAACAAAGGCGCGGCCCTGACGACGAACCTCAGTCTGGCCGGGCGCTACCTCGTACTCACGCCGTTCGACAAGACCTGCGGCGTTTCCCGGAAGGTCGACACCGAGGAGGTCCGCCTGAAGCTGAAAGCGATGGCGGAGGCGCTGCCGGTTCCCGACGGCGGCGGCGTCATCGTCCGCACGAACGCCCTCGGGCAGACGAAGACGGCGCTCAACAGGGACATGAACGCGCTGCTCCGGCTATGGAAGCGCATCTCCCGCGACGCCCGCGACTCGAAGGGCACCAGACTTCTCTACAGCGACCAGGACATCGTCCTGCAGGGACTGCGCGACTACCTCGACAGTTCGATTCAGGAAGTCCTGGTGGATGAGGACACCGCCCACGGGCGTGCCGAGCAGTACATGCGAGCCTTCATGCCGCGCAGCAAGACCGTCCTGAATCGCTACACCGGTCGCAGGCCGCTGTTCTCGGTGTACGACCTCGAGCCCCAGATCCAGAACATCTTCGAGCGCAGGGCCGATCTGCCTTCGGGCGGCTCCATCGTCATCGATCCCACCGAGGCCCTGACCGCCATCGACGTGAACTCGGGGCGCTCGAAGAAGGGAGCGAGCCAGGAGGAAACCGCGGTCGGCACGAACGTCGAGGCCGCCGCGGAAGTCGGCCGGCAACTCCGGCTCCGCGACATCGGCGGTCTGATCGTCGTTGACTTCATCGACATGCGCAGTCCCCGCAACCGCCGCAAGGTCGAGAAGGCGATGAAGGACGCGATGAAGCCGGACAAGGCCCGCTTCACGGTCAGCCGGATCAGCGCCAACGGATTACTCGAGATCAACCGCCAGCGGATCCACCAGGCTCTGCAGATGCGCACCCACGGGGACTGTGCCCACTGCGGAGGCACCGGCCGGGTCGCCAGTCCGGACCTGATCGCGCTGCGTCTGCTGCGCAACATCGAGTCCCACGGCGCCGCCGGCTACATGCGGGGAGTACGCATCGCGATGCAGCCGGAACTCGCCGACTTCCTCCAGAACCGGCATCGCGAAGCGCTGGTCAAGCTGGGGCACGAGTTCGAACTCGAGATCGAGATCTCGGGACAGCCTCAGCTTCACGGCCAGGAGCCGGAGATCAGTTGGCTCGCCCGCGACCTGGCCGACGTCAAGAAACGCGAGCGGGAAGAGGCGAAAGAGAAGAAGCTGGAGCAGGAGATGCTGGCCACTCCGTCTATCGGCGACACGGACGAAGAGCTGGAGAGCGAAGCCGCTCCGGTCGAGGAGGCGCCGCCGGAAGGAGCGCCGAAGAAGCGCCGGCGCAGAGGCGGGCGGAGACGCCGGTCGGCCGCTGCTCGCAAGGCGAAGGCCAGGCCGAAGGAAAAGGAATCCGCGGCCGAGCGCGCGGCGAAGGGCGGCAACGGCGCTGGATCCCCCGAGGACGGCGGGGGGACCGGTGCGATCAAGGTATCCGGCATCGATTCTCCCGGCGCCGACAAGGGCGCACAGGGCGACAAGGCCGATGCGGCGTCGAGCGGCAACGGCGCGACGCGCCCCAGCAGACGCCGGCGACGACGCCGGCGACCGAGACGGTCGCAAGCCCCTGAAGGGGGTGGAGGCGACAAGCCGCAGCCGGCTGAAACGGGCACGAACTGAACGCTTCGAGCGTGGCGGCCCGTCCTAAGCTGCTGAAAACAAGGGGGTTTGACAACCGACCTGAGAATCAAGCAGCATCGAGGCCATGTCGTTCCGCAGCGTCATGAGGCGTGGCGGCGGTCCCGGGGTCAATCGGGGCGATCCCGCGGCCGGGCGGGGTGGGACCCGCCGATTAGTGGATTAGCCCGGAAAGGAGGTGGTCTAGTGGAGTACTGCAGATGCGGCTTGATGGAGGTGGCGGCTCCCTAGGAAACCCCTACCAGGCGTAGGACATCTCCTCCGGGAAGCAATCCCACGCCATCCCATCGGCCAAGAAACGCTCAGCCGAGCCGCGAACGAGCGGTCCGAGAGCGTCACCAGAGCCCCGAGGCGCATCTGCCCTCGGGGCTCTCCACTTTTCGACGCCGCCCCTTCCCCCCGCGGCCCAGTTCCGTAACAATCGCTCACTCCAAACTTGGTCCCCGACTCACCTTCCCCTCAGGCGGAGACAGCAGATGACAGCGATCGGCACCCCCACCAAGCTCCTCGAGGGCGGGCCCAAGGTCAAGGGCTCGCTCCGTTTCTGCGGCGACCTCGACCGGCCCGGGCTCCTCCACGCCCGCCTGGTCACAAGCCCTCATGCCCACGCCGAAGTGCTGGGCATCGACACCGCCGCCGCCGAGACGCTGCCCGGGGTGGCTGCGGTCATCACCGCCGCCGACCTTCCCCCGCTGCCGCCGAGCAACCGGGCGACCCTCCTTCTCGCGCGCGAGCGCGCGATCTTCGTCGGCCACCCGGTCGCGCTCGTTCTCGCGGAGAACGAGGCGGCGGCCGCCGACGCCGCGGACGCCGTCGCGGTCGACTACCGGCCGCTCGATGCCGTCGTGACGATCGAACAGGCGGAGGCGCTCGACGCCCCAGCGGTCTGGCCGGACGGCCTTCCCGGCCAGTCCGAGGAAGCGGCCGCACACGGAGCCGGCGACGTATCGGAGGGAGAAGAGGCGGTCGCCTCCTCGCCCAACGTGACGAACAGGATGCGCTTCGAGCGCGGCGATCTCGAGCGCGGATACGCCGAAGCGGACGCGGTCGTCGAACGGGTCTTTCGCACCGCATCCGTCCATCAGTCCTACATCGAGCCCCACGCCTCCCTGATCGACCCGGACCCGATGGGCAACGGGATGACCGTCTACAGCTCGACCCAGGCGCCCTTCTTCATTCGGGACGCGATCGCCGGCGTGCTCGGCATGCCGCAGGACCAGGTCAAGGTCATCGGCACTCCGGTCGGCGGCGGATTCGGCGCCAAGTTCGTGTTGTACGAACCCCTCCTGGCGCTCGCGGCGGTTCAGCACCAGCGACCCGTCCGTCTGGTGATGACGCGGACCGAGGAGATGCTGGCGGCGACGCCGGCCCCTTCGACCCGGATCACGATTCGGGCCGGAGCGAAGCGGAGCGGAGAGCTCACGGCGCTCGAGGCCGACCTGGCGATCGACTGCGGCTGCTTCCCCTCGTCGATGACCGCACTTGCCGGAATCCTGCTGGGAAGCTCGTACCAGACGCCGAACCAGGCGGTGGGCGGCTTCGAGGTCACGACGAACAAGCCGTCGGTCGGCGCCTATCGCGCGCCCCTCGCTCCCCAGGCGGCGTTCGTCGTCGAAACGGTCCTCGACCAACTCGCTAGCGAACTCGACCTGGACCCGGTCGAGTTCCGGCTGAAGAACGCCTCAGAGAAGGGCAACCCGATGGCGTCCGGTATGCCCTGGGCCGGAATGGGTCAGCGGCAGGTCCTGGAAGCTCTTCGCGATCATCCGGCGTGGCAGAACCGCGAGCAGGCACGCGCAGAGGGACGGGGCATCGGCATCGCGCTCGGCGCCTGGCCCGGCGGCACGGAGCCGGCTTCCGCCGCCTGCGCGCTGCAGACGGACGGCACACTCAAGGTCCACATCAGCACGGCCGACATCAACGGCACGAACACCAGCATGGCGCTGATGGCGGCCGAAGCCTTCGGCCTCGACCCGGACAAGGTCACGGTCGCCACCGGCGACACCTCGTCAGGACCGTACGCCGGGGCTTCAGGCGGCAGCAAGACGATCTACACGGTCGGCCCGCCCGTCATCCAGGCGGCCCAGGAGGCGCGCCGCCAGACGCTGGAACTCGCTGCCGAGACGTTCGAGGCGGACCCCGAGGATCTCGAGATCGTCGACGGCGCCGTCCAGGTCAAGGGCTCGCCCGACAAGTCGATTCCATTGCGCAAGATCGCCCAGCGAACGATGCGCTTCGGCGGCCGGCAGGCGCCCGTCTTCGGCCACGGCCGGCACGCCCAGACCAGCCAGGCGCCTGGCTTTTGCGCCCAACTCGCTGAGGTCAGCGTCGACCGGGAGACCGGACGGGTCGACGTCGACCGGGTTGTCGTCATCCAGGACTGCGGCCGGGCGATCAATCCGGCCGCGGTCGAGGGCCAGATGATGGGGGGCGCCCTGCAGGGAATCGGCTGGGCGCTCTACGAGGAAATGGCCTACAGCGAGGACGGCCAGCTGCTGACGGCGACCCTGAACGACTACGCCCTGCCCCACTCCGCCCAGAGTCCGGCCGAGCTCGAGACTGTCCTGGTCGAAGTGCCGTCGGACCACGGGCCCTTCGGCGCCCGCGGCGTCGGGGAGCCACCGGTCGTCCCCACCGCGGCCGCCGTGGCCAACGCCATCGCCGACGCCTGCGGCGCGCGGCCGACGGAACTGCCGATGACGCCGCCCAGGGTGCTTCAGGCCCTGAACGGCGGCGCGTAGACAGGGCCGGCCGCCGGTACACTCCGGCGAGGATGGTCCGCCGCGGAATCGATGCCTGGGCGCTGGGGGCGGCCGTCGTTCTTGGGGCGATCACGTTCGCCGCGCCGCTCGTGGGCATCGCCGCCTGGCAACCCGCCGCGATGGCGGGAGCCGTGGCCGCCGCCCTGCTCTACGTCACCAGCCGGGTGCTGGCCCTCGAGCCCCTACTCGAGCGCGCTGCCGGTGCCCGCCGGCCTCCGCTCGTCTTCCTGCTGCTTCCCTTCGGCCTCTACCTGGCCCTGATCCCCTGGTCGATCCGCGAGCGCGCCCCCGATGGTGACGAACCCTGGTTTCTCCTCACCACGCACAGCATCGCCTACGACTTCGACCTCGACCTCACGAACAACTACCGGAATCAGGACTCGCTCGCGTTCATGCCACGGGCGATCGGGCCGCAGCCCGGTGATCCCGAGACCGGCGACGGCACCATCCGCTCCCGCCACGGCGCCGTACTGCAGGCGGTCATGGCCCCCGCCTACCGCGTCGGCGGCAGGGCGGGCGCGATGGTCTTCATCGCCGCCCTGGCCGCTCTGGGCGCCTGGCTGCTGCTCGATCTCACCGCGTTCAGTCCGGACGCCCGGGCTCGCCTTGCCACCTACGCGATCTTCAGCTTCGCCGCGCCGTTCCTGATCTACAGCCAGCAGATCTGGGCCGAGGTCGCCGCCGTCGTCCTCGCCGTGGCCGCGTTCCGGTGGATCCACCGTCTCACCGGCGCCAACGGGAGTCCGACGACCGGAACGGGACGGGCAGAATGGGGCACGTGGGCTTTCCTCGCGCTGTCACTGGCGGTCCTTCCCGCGATCAAGCTCCGGCTCGCCCTGATCAGCGTCGCTCTCGCGCTGATCCTCGTACTGCGCCTGGCGCCCGCCCAGCGACGCCGCGGACTCGCGGTGCTGGCGGCCGTCGGCGTACCGTCGGCCCTCCTGGTCCTGTGGTCGAACCGCGCCGTCTTCGGCACCGTGCTCGGCATGCACTCGTGGGGCGAACTCGAGGTCTACCGGCAGCCGGCCTCGAAGCTCGCGCTCGGCCTCAACGGCCTGTTCTTCGACCTCGCCTATGGACTGATCGCCTGCGCACCCATCTGGCTGCTTCTGTTCCCCGCCGCCGTGGCCAGTTTCAGACGCAACCGGCGGCTCCTGTTCGAGGTCGCGCTGATCGCCGTGCCCACTCTGCTCCTGGTCGCCTCGCGCCGCGAGTGGTACGGCGGCTGGTCGCCACCGTTTCGCTACGGCCTCGTCGTTCTCCCGTTCCTTGCCCTCCTCCTGGTGCCCCTGTTCGAGCGGAGGCCCGATCTCGGGCGCCAGGGCGTCGCAGGTTCAGCGGCGCGCTCGCCCGCGGCCGGCGTCGTCACTCTCGCGCTCGTGCTGGCGCTTCTCTCGGGCGCCCTGACCGTCCTGTTCGTCGTGGAACCGGGATGGACCTACAACCTGGCCGACGGCCGTCACCACTTCCTTCATCACCTGGAAGCGCGCACCGGTCTCGACCTGGCCCGCCTGCTGCCGTCGGCCACCCGGGCCCGGATGGCGACGTGGCTCCTGCCGGCGCTCGCGGTCACGCTGGCCATCCTCGCGGTGCGAGTGCGCCGGAGGAGCATGGCCGCGGCGTGCGCCGGCGTGCCGCTCCTGTTCCTGGCTGCCCTGCCGGTGCTCGCGGACTCGCTACCGACTCGGCACCTGGAGATCGAGAGCGCGGCGGTGCATCGAACCGGCGGCAACCAGGAGCCGGAGCGCTGGACGCTGGACCGCACACGGTACCCCGAAGCGTGGGTGCTTCCCGAAGGAAGCCGCGCCGAAGCGGCGGTGGTCCCGGGCGGCGACCGGGTGGAGATTGCCGTCACCCTTCAGGCGATCAGAAACCGCGCGGCACCCCTGACGCTGATCGCACGAGCCGACAACCGCGAGGTCGGCCGCGTGACGTTCGCGGAAGACGGCGAGACCGGCTGGCACAGCCGTACCTTCCCCGCGGCGCCGTGGCCCGCCGGCGCTCGCCTGGTGCTTGAGGTTCCCTACGGGGACGCGATGCCGGCGAACGGCGTGAAGATCGACCGCGTCGACCTCCGCTGGCGCTAACCGGCAGTCAGGGCCGGACTTCGTAGTACAGGTTCGCCGGGTCGTCGAAGTCGTGCATGCGGAAGCGGGTGAAGCCGGCTTCCCGCACCATCCGCTCCGCCACGACCGGGTTGAATCCCAGCGTCCCCAGGCCCATGCCGTCCGGCTCGGAGAGGGCCGACGACATGCAGGCGGAGACGGAAAAGCCGTAGAGCAGCGCCAGCACCGGGTTGCGCATGTTGTCCTCAAAGCGCGGGCTGCTCCGGATGTCCTTGATCAACCAGGTGCCGTCATCCCTGATAGCGCCGCGAATGGCCGCGATGACGAGGTCCGGCCTGGTCATATCGTGGACGCAGTCGAAGGTCACGACCAGGTCGAAGCGGGGCTCTTGCGGCAGGTCTTCGCCGCGCGCGATCTTCCAGTCGACGTTCGTGACGCCGGCTTCCCGGGTGCGCTCACGAGCGATGTCGATCGCGTGGGCGGACGGGTCGTACCCGGTGAAACGCGACTCAGGAAAGGCCCGTGCCAGGGACAGGAGAGCCACGCCGCCGCCACAGCCCACGTCGATCACGTCGATCCCGGCCCGCAACCTGTCCTCTACTCCCTCGAGTGCCGGGATGATGCGCGGCACCAGAGCCTGCCGGGTCCAGGGACCCAGCATCCGCTCCGTACGGTGGGCTGCGCAGGGTCCGAGCTGCTGGTAGGACAGTCCGATTCCGGTCCTGAACGCCTCCGCCAGGCCGTCGATCACGTCGTGGTCGGGCGGATAGCCGAACGCGCCGCCGGCGAAGGCCACCGAGTTCTCCTCGTCCGCGAGCACCGCGGCGGCGACGCCGTTGAGCTCGAAGCGCGGCGCGCCGCCGTTGTCGGCAGCGTGGTAGTCGAGCAGTCCGGCGGCCGCCTGGCCGTGCAACCACTCGCGCAACCAGCGCTCCTTCAGCCCGCTGGCTTCGGCCAGCTCCGCCGGACTGACCGGACCCAGGCCCCGCAGCGTGCGGTAGATGCCCAGCCGGTCGCCGAGGTGAATCATCAGGGAGACGAGCTCGCCCTGCTTGAACTGCCACACCTTCAGAGCGAAGGCGCCGACCTGTTCCGGGTCGAGCCGGCCGTAGAGTGACTGCGTGCCGCTGTCGTTGTCCGTCATCTCGGGCTTCTCCTCACTGTCTCCGTGGCGCATGCGGTGCGCCCAGGCGGGCCGCACGGTATCATCGCCGCCCGCACGAACAGCCTCGTTCAGGGAGTCCCCGCGACACCTGAACGTCTCAGGAGATTGTCCATGCCAGCCACCCGCCATGCCGCCAGGAAACCGGCTCTCCAGGTCATGACCGGCGTTCTCACCCTGCTGCTTCTGTCCCTTCCGCTCGCAGCCCAGGAGGAGGGCGTCGCTGCGGCGCCCCAGCACCACTGGCCGGCGGCGACCCCGGTCGGCGACGGCGCGGAGCCGGTCGACCAGTCGCTGCTCGAGGCGGCGCCGACCCGGGAGTTCTGGCTCCACTACGGCGGCAACTACGCGAGCTGGCGACACTCGCCGATCACCGAGCTGACGCCTGAGAGCGCCTCGAAACTGCGCATCGCCTGGATTGCGCAGACCGGCATCGCCGGTCAGCTCGAGTCCTCGCCCGTGGTCTACGACGGCGTGCTCTACCTGACGTCGTCGATGAACCGTCTGCTCGCCTACGACGCCGCCGACGGCAGCCTGCTGTGGCGCTACGACCACCAGAACCCCGCCAACCTGATCATCTGTTGCGGACCGGTCAACCGCGGCGTCGCCATCGCCGGCGACCTGGTCCTCATGGGCACTCTCGACGCCCATCTGCTCGCGTTCAACCGCAAGACCGGCGAACTCGTGTGGGACACCGAAGTGGCGCCCTACGCCAGGGGCTTCTCGATCACTTCGGCGCCACTGATCGCCGAAGGCGTGGCCGCGATCGGCATCGGGGGCGGCGAGTACGGCGTCCGCGGGTTCTTCGACGGCTACGACGTCGAGACCGGCGAGCGGCTCTGGCGTCACTTCACGGTTCCGGACGAAGGCGAGGCAGGGGTCGAGACCTGGGCCGGCGAGTCCTACAAGACCGGCGGCGCCGCCACCTGGGCCACCGGCAGCTACGACCCGGCCACGAAGACGCTGTTCTGGACCACCGGCAATCCGTCGCCCGACTGGAGCGGCGATACCCGCGCCGGCGACAACCTGTACAGCGACAGCGTCCTGGCCGTCGACATCAAGACCGGCGAGCGCAAGTGGTACTTCCAGTTCACGCCCCACGACGTCTGGGACTACGACGGCAACTCCGAGGTCTGGCTGGTCGACGTCCAGGTCAACGAGCAGACCATTCCGGCCCTGGTGCAGGCGAACCGGAACGGCTACTTCTACGTCCTGGACCGTCGCGACGGCGGCTTCCTGCACGCCAGCCAGTACGTCCATCAGTTGAACTGGGCAACCCTCGACGAGAACGGCCGGCCGGTCGTCGACGAGGCGATGAAACCGGCCGAGGAGCCGACCCAGCGCGTCTGCCCCGGCCTCGCAGGCGGCAACAACGCCGCCTACGCTGGCGCCTACAGCCCCACCACCGGCCTGGCCTACGTGCCGACGATCGAGAGCTGCATGATGTTCCGCAAGGGAGAGGTCGTCTTCATCGAAGGCCTGCCCTTCTTCGGCGGCGAACCGATTCCGACCGACACCGTCGAAGGCAAGTCCTACGGCCACCTGTCGGCGATCGACGTGAGCACCGGAGAGACGAAGTGGAGCTACCGCGACCCGGTGCCGATGCTCGCCGGGGTCCTCAGCACGGAGGGCGGTCTGGTCGTGACCGGCAACGCCAGCGGCCACCTCCTCGGCTTCGACGGCGAGACCGGCGAAGAGGTGTGGCGCTATCAGACCGGTTCCGGCATCCGCAGCCACCCGATCGCCTACCAGTACGAAGGCCGGACCTTCCTTGCGGTCGGCTCGGGCGGCGGCGGCATCGTCCAGACCACGGTCGGCACCGCTCCGTCGTTGCCCGAGGGCAGCGTCCTGCTCGTCTTCGAACTCGACGCCTGATGCGAGCGACGTCGGCGGCAATGCGCCGGTCGTCGGTCGTCACCGCGCTGGCCCTGATCCTGGCGGTCGTCCCGGCCCAGGCCGAGGAGCTCCGGGTCTGTCTGCTCGAGCACGATCTTCCCCGTGCCAGCCGCGCTGACGCCACCGGCTTCGACCACGACCTGTTTCGTGAGGCCGCGGATCGCCTCGACCGCGTCTTCGTGCCGGTCTGGCGGCCGGACGCGCCCTTCTACTCCGAGATCGAGGATTCGGAACTGCCGCTCGATGACCTCGCGGCCGGAGAGTGCGACCTGGTGCCCTCCGTGCCCGGCAGCATTGCCCTCGGCCGGCTCGCCGAAGCGATCGACCTCAGCCCGCCCTACTACGCGGCCG
The DNA here is from genome assembly GCA_028877275.1 of Acidobacteriota bacterium. Lineage (GTDB taxonomy): Bacteria > Acidobacteriota > Thermoanaerobaculia > Multivoradales > Multivoraceae > Multivorans. The sequence continues at coordinate 429,628 of JAPPFP010000006.1, read as the reverse complement.
CCTTCGAGATCTACATGCCGAGCACGGACCATGTCGAATGGAGCGGACTTGCGGAGACCGTTGCGGGCCGCAAGGTGGCGGTGCGGCTGCAGTCGCTGGCGCATTTCGCCGTTCAATGGGCCGGGCTCGACTGGACCTCGCAAACCACCGCAACGGCCGTGGCAGCCGCCGTGGACGACGGTCGGGCGGTGGCAGCTCTGATCTGGGGACCGGCGCTGGGACGACTCCAGAAGGAACCCGTGCACAGCTTCGAGCCGCCGGCCGGCCTGCGCTTCAACGAGCATGCCGCCATGCGCTCCGGCGACGGCCTGGTTGCCGAGATCGGGCGGGCGCTCGACGAGCTGCGACGTGACGGTACGCTGCAACGGCTGGCCACCCGCTACGGCATTTTCCGAATCGAACCGTTCACCACCGTCTCCTCGCCGGCCGCCATCCGCGCGCTCAACGCGGGCGGCGAATAGAACCGGAGTAGCCGACTTGTTGATGACCACCAAGACACGTAGCGAGCCGAGTCGTTTCGCCTCGCGCACCACGATCGTCCTCCCGCTGCTGCTGGTGGCCTGTGCGACCAGCGGGGGTCCGGCCGCCGTGGAAGCGCCACCCGAGGCTGTGGCCGAACCGGTCGCCGTGGAGGCGCCGGTCGAGGCCGCCGCCGAACCGACGGCCGTGGCAGCGCCGGTCGAGACCGCCGCTGCCTCTCCCGTGGCCGCTTACCTCGACGACGCCGCCGCGATCACCGCCGGCCGCCGCATGTTCCGGGCCGTCTGCACCGGCTACTGCCATTCGACGACCCCCGGCGTCACCAAGGATGCTCCGAATCTCTTCGACTGCGACTGGGACCACGGCAACACGGACGCAGACCTCTATCGCGTGATCAACCGCGGTGTGCCGGACACGGAGATGCTTCCCTTCGAGGGGAAGATCCCCGAGGACACGATCTGGAAGGTGATCGCGTACATGCGCTCGAACAGCCTCGACTGCGGCTGACCTCCAGGCGCCGCCGGCTGCTACCGTGAACCCTCCCATGCGCAGAGGGCGGGCAGCGGCAGCGCCGGTGACGCGCCGGCAGGCGATGGCCGCCGGCGGCGCCGCGGCGGCCCTGCCCCTGATCGCATCGCCAGCTCGCGGCCTTCAACCCAGTGGCGCCACCGAACGGAGACTCCGGATCGAGGAGATGGAACTCACTTCGGTTCAGGTAAGCGAACGGACGGCCTGGATGTTCGTCCACCTGCACACGAACCTCGGCCTGTCGGGACTCGGCGAGTGCTCTCTCGGCAGGCGGCGCGAGCTACCGGCCCTCAACGAGGCGTTCGAGGCGGCCCGCGGCCGCTCGCCATTCGCCATCGAGGCCTATCGTGCGGCCGGACGGGAGCGGGCGGCGGCGGGCGACATCTTCGAGGCGACCGCGTTCTCCGCCATCGAACAGGGGCTCTGGGACCTGGTCGGCAAGGCGGTCGACGCACCCGTCCACCTGTTGACCGGCGGCGGACTCCGCGACCGCCTGCCGGCCTACGCGAACATCAACCGCGCCACGCGGGAACGCACGCCCGAGGGCTTCGCGGCCAACGCCCGCGCCGCGGTCGAGGACGGTTTCACCGCGATCAAGGCCGCTCCGTTCGACGGCTTTCCGGCACTCGACGCGCCCGCGGCTGACGTTGCCTCGGCCGCCGACCTGGGCGTCGCCTGCGTCGAGGCGATCAGGGAAGCGGTCGGCTCCGACGTGGACATCCTGATCGACTGCCACAGCTTCTTCGACGTCGACCTCGCCGTCGACGTCGCCCGCCGGCTCGAACCCCAGAACCTCGCCTGGTACGAGGAGCCCGTCCCGCCCACCGATGTCGCCGCCACCGTGGCCATCGAGCGAGCGATCGAGCAGCGCATGGCCGGCGGTGAGTTCCTGTTCGGGATCGAGGGCTTCGGCCCGCTGTGCCGGGAGCAGGCGGTCGACGTGATCATGCCCGACGTCAAGCACTGCGGCGGGCTCCTCGAAGCCCGGAAGATCGCCGCTGTCGCCGAACTCGACGGCATCGCCGTCTCGCCTCACAACCCGAGCGGTCCCGTCGCCACCGCCGCCTCCGCCCAGCTCTGCGCCGGCCTGCCGAACTTCGAGATCCTCGAGATGCAGTGGGGCGAAGCGGCCTGGCGCGGCGACCTGATCGAACCGCCGGAACGCTTCGAGAACGGCTCGATCGCAGTGCCCGACGGCCCGGGCCTCGGCGTCGAGTTGAACGACGCCGTAGCGCGCGAACACGCGTAGCCCTGCCGATATAGTCCCGTCCGCCTTCTCGCAAGCCACCTCCGCGCACCGATGCGGCCAGACAATCCACGGAGAATCCCGTGCTCGAGATCCAGACGATCCCCGTTCTGAGCGACAACTACTCCTACGTGCTCCACGACACGGGGAGCGGGAAGATCGCGGTCGTCGACCCGCCGGAGACCGGGCCGATCGAGGCGGCGCTCTCCGCCAGCGGCTTCGGCATCGACTGGATCGTGATCACCCACCACCACATGGACCACATCGCCGCGGTGCCCGCCCTGAAGGAGACGTACGGCTGCCAGGTCGTCGGTCCCGCCGCCGACCAGCACCGCATTCCGGGGCTCGACCTCCTGGTGCGCGAAGGCGATCGCTTCCAGCTCGGCGAAGCCGAGGCACAGGTGTTCGACACGCCCGGGCACACGACGGGGCACATCACCTACTGGTTCGAGGACGACCGGGCGCTCTTCTGCGCCGACACGCTGTTCGCCCTGGGCTGCGGCCGGGTGTTCGAGGGCACGATGGAACAGATGTGGGAGTCGCTGGCCAAGCTGCGCGCCCTGCCGGACGACGCGATCGTCCACTGCGGCCACGAGTACACGCTCTCCAACGCCCACTTCGCCGTCACGGTCGATCCCGACAATGACGAACTGATGGACCGGGTCGCCGAAATCGAGGCGCTCCGGCGGGACGGCAAGCCGACCGTGCCCTCGAACCTGGGGGTCGAGAAGCGGACCAACCCCTTCCTGCGGCCCGACGACGCGGGCATCCGCGCGCTGCTCGGAATGGCTGGCGCCACCGACGCCGAGGTCTTCGGCGAGATCCGGACCCGTAAGGACAACTCCTGACACCCGCAACCACTGGATGGGCCATCGAACACCTCCCGTCTTCGTGAATGTAGGAATCACGCGCATGAACGAACAGGAAGCCGCCTGGCTGGCCCGCGCCCGGGAAGAGCCGATCGATCCGGACCAGGAGATCTGCGACCCCCACCACCATCTCTGGGACTATCCCGAGTCGCGGTACATGCTGGAGGAGCTCCACGGCGACACCGGTGCCGGCCACAACGTGACCTCGACCGTCTTCGTCGAGTGCGCATCGGGCTACCGCGAAGACGGTCCGGAGGAGATGCGGGTCGTCGGCGAGACGGAGTTCGTGCTCGAAGTGGCCGAACGAAGCGACGCCGCAGGCGCTTCGATCGCCGGCATCGTCAGCCACGCGAACATGCTCCTGGGCGATGGCGCCAGGGCTGTTCTCGAAGCCCACATCGAGGCCGGCGGCGGCCGCTTCCGCGGCATCCGCCACTCCGCCGCCTACGACCCCAGCCCCGAGATCCGGGTCTCCCACTCCAAGCCGCCGCCGAGCATGCTGCTGCGGTCGGACTTCCGGAGCGGTTTCGCCTGCCTGGGACCGCTCGACCTGAGTTTCGACGCCTGGCTCTACCACCCGCAGATCGATGAACTGACCGATCTCGCCCGCTCCTTTCCGGACACGCAGATCATCCTCGATCACGTCGGTGGACCGCTCGGGATCGGGCCCTACCAGGGCCGGCGGCGCGAAGTCGAGGCGGCCTGGCGCAAGTCGATCACCGGACTGGCGCGCTGCGAGAACGTCGTGGTCAAGCTCGGCGGGCTGCCGATGAAGATCTGCGGCTTCGGCTGGCACAAGCGGGACGAGCCGCCATCCTCCGCTGAGACGGCGGAAGCCCACCGCCCGTACTACCTCCACTGCATCGATCGCTTCGGCGTCGACCGCTGCATGTTCGAGTCGAACTTTCCGGTCGACCGGGCGGGAGGCTCGTACACGCTGCTCTGGAACTCCTTCCAGCGCATCGTGGCGGACTTCTCGGACGACGAGAAGGTGGCGCTCTTCCGCGACACGGCCCGTAGCGTCTACCGCCTCGATCCCTGAACCGGAGCTTCGTCCGGGCGTCCTCATGCCACGACTGGAGAAGACGCTCGACGAGGTGCGCGCCCTGCTCGCCGACGCCGGCGTCGGTTCCGACCTGCACGGCGACGGCGGGTTCATCTGCCGGTCGGTCGCCTCCCTTGAACAAGCCGGCCCCGACCAACTGTCCTTCGCCAAGGACGAACGGACGCTGAAGGCCACGAACACACGCGCCGGCGCGCTGGTCGTGCCGGAGGCAACGCCCCGGCTGGCCGCGCACCAGATCGTCGTCGGCGATCCATTCGCCGCCTTCGTCGTCGTGCTTCAGCACATCGACCGGGAACGCCGGCGGGAGAACGCGGGCGTTCATCCGTCCGCCGTTGTCGCCGCCAGCGCCACGCTTGGTACCGACGTGTCGATCGGGGCCGGAGTCACCGTTCGGGAACAGGTCGAGATCGGCGACAGCACCGTGCTCCACGCGAACGCCTACGTCGGTCCACGGAGCCGGATCGGTGACGATTCCCTCCTGTTCCCCAACGTCGTCGTCATGGAGGACGTGACGATCGGCGACCGCGTCGTGGTCCACGGCGGCACGGTGATCGGCTGCGACGGCTACGGCTACCTCCAGCGCGGCGGCCGTCACGTCAAGATTCCCCAGGTCGGCACGGTCGAGATCGGCGACGACGTCGAGATCGGCTCGCAGGTCACGATCGACCGGGCGGCGCTCGACGCGACGGTGATCGGCCACGGCTCCAAGCTCGGCGACCTGGTCCACATCGCCCACAACACGATCGTCGGCGAGCACTGCCTGATCCTGCCCCTGGCCAAGACGGCGGGTGGCGCCCGGCTCGGCGACGGCGTCGTCCTCGCCGGGGGCGCCGGGGCCGCCGACGGCGTGACGGTCGGCGACGGCGCGATGCTCGGCGGCAACACGATCAGCTACCGCGACGTGCCGGCCGGCGCCGTCCTCTACGGCGATCCGGCCCGGCCGAAGTCACGGCAGTTGCGCATCGAGGCGGTCTTGAACCGCTTGCCGCAGATGGAGCGCGACCTGCGAGCCCTACTGCGGCGCACGGAAGACCGGAGCGAAACGGAGTGAGGAGGACGAGTTGAGCTGGCGGCCCGAAATCGATGAACTGAAGCGCCGCCGTGAGCTGGCGCGGGAGATGGGAGGCCCGGACAAGGTCGAGCGCCAGCACCACTTCGGCAAGCTGACCGTCCGCGAACGCATCGACGCGATGATCGACGCCGGCAGCTTCCACGAGATCGGCGAGATCGCCGGCCGCGCGGAGTACACGGAGGACGGGGAACTCAAGTCGTTCAAGCCCTCGAACTTCGTCTTCGGAACAGCAGAGATCGACGGCCGGCCCGCGATCGTTTCGGGCGACGACTTCACGGTACGCGGCGGCTCCGCCGACGCTTCGATCCCCGCCAAGCGGACACGGTCGGAAGGTCTGGCGCTCGAGATGAAGCTCCCGCACGTGCGCCTGGTCGACGGCATGGGCGGCGGCGGCTCGGTCAAGACGATCGAGATGGCGGGCCGCACCTACATACCGGAGCTTCGAAGCTGGGAGGTCGTCGTCCGGCACCTGGCGGTCGCCCCATCCGTGTCCCTGGCGCTCGGTTCCGTGGCCGGGATCGGCGCCGCCCGGGTATGCACCGCCCACTATTCGGTCATCGTCCGCGACACCGCCCAGATGATGATCGCCGGGCCCGCCCTGGTCGAGTGGGCCGGCGGCGGCGTGGTGCCCAAGGAAGAACTCGGACACGCCCGCATCCACACGGCGAACGGAGCGATCGACGACGCGGTGGACTCGGAAGCCGAGGCGTTCGCCCGCGCCCGGCGGTTCCTCTCCTACCTGCCGACGAACGTCGATCAACTGCCGCCGCGGCTGCCCGAGTCGGAACGCGACGACGATCCACAGCGCCGCGACCCGGATCTGGTCGACTTCGTGCCGCGCGATCCGAAGCGCACCTACCGGATGCGCGAGCTGCTCGGCCGGATCGTGGACCGCGACTCCTTCTTCGAGATCGGCCGCGACTGGGGGAAGTCGATCATCACGGGCCTGGCGCGCCTGGACGGTTGGCCGATCGCGATCTTCGCTGAGGACGTAAACGTCTACGGCGGCGGCTGGGACGCCGACTCCTGCCGCAAGCTGTCCCGATTGATCGACCTCGCTTCAACATTCCACCTGCCCCTGCTCCACCTCGAGGACTGCCCGGGCTTCCTGATCGGCCGCGAGTCCGAGCACACCGCCACGATCCGCTTTGGCTCCCAGGTCCTGGCGGCGCTGGGACAGTGCACGACGCCGTTCTGCTGCGTCGTGATCCGCAAGGCGTTCGGCGTCGCCGGCGGCGCCAACCACAAGCCGGGCAGTCACCACTTCCGGTACGCCTGGCCCTCCGGCGACTGGGGCTCGCTGCCGATCGAGGGCGGCATCGAGGTCGCCTACAAGGCGGAACTCGCCGAAGCCGAGGACTACGACGCCCACCTGGACCGGATCAGGGAGCGCCTGAACCGTGTCCGCTCGCCGTTCCGGTCGGCGGAGTACTTCGAGATCGAAGAGATCATCGACCCGCGCGACACGCGGCCGATCCTCTGCCGCTGGGCCAACCTGGTCGCGGAGTCGGTGCCGGTCGGCCGGCAGGCGTTCACGTACCGGCCCTGAGCGGGACCCTGAACGGGAGGCGTAGACTAGGACGCCCAGCCCCGGGGCGACCCACCGTGCGCAGCCGCGTCCTCATCCGAGCCTTCCTCATCGCGACCGTCGGGCTGTTGCTCGCCAGCGGCACGGCATCGGCGGCGAAGAAGAAGCGGCCGCCCTGCCAGGACGGCCGCCAGCCCGCGGTCGAAAGCCTGCCGTACCACCACCGGCAATGGACCGAGGAAGTCGCCCTGCTGCTGAGCGACGAGGAGATCCACTCCTTTCTCTGCCTGTCCCAGGACTACCAGCGGGACGCCTTCATCGCCGAGTTCTGGAAGGCGCGCGACCCCTACCCGAACACCGCGCGCAACGAGTTCCGGGAGCACTGGAGCGAGCGACTGTCCATGGTCCGCCAGTTGTTCGAGAACACGGACGACGAGCGGGCGCGCTACTACCTGCTGAACGGGCCACCCGGCGTCCACGTGGAGATCTGTCCCAGGCGATCGGCGACGAGCATCGAGGCCTGGTTCTACGGTTTCGAGGACTTGAGCCAGGTGATGGGCGCGATCTTCTCCCGCCGGCTCCGCCACGACCAGTACGCGGTCATCTTCTACCGGCGGCTCGGGGTTGGCCCCTGGCGGGCGTGGTACCCGAGCGAGGAACTCGCGACCTCGGCACTCCGGCCGGGCGGCTTCGATCTGCCTGGTGCCGGCATCGGCGGTCTCCGCAGGGAGGACCTCGGCGCCGGTTGCAAGGAGGAGGAACTCGGCTACGCGCTCCAGATCATTCAGATCCTGAACGACTGGGGCGGCATGCTGGGCTTCTACTACGAGCGGATGATCGGCGAGAAGCTGGAACCGATCGAAGCGCCGTCCGACGAGTGGCTGCGCACGTTCGAGTCCTACTCGACCGACTTGCCCTCGGGCGCGCCGGAACTGGCCGCCGCGCTCGACGTCTCCTTTCCCGGCCGCAAGGAGAGCCGGACCGTGGTCCAGACCCTGGTGCAGGTCGAGCCGGAAGGCGCGGCCCTCGCCGACCTCGCCGGCGCCCGCTCCTACGCCTTCGAGCTGATCGGAGAGGTCCTGCGGGCGGACGCGGTGACCTCTGCCGACCGCCTCTTCGAGAGCTTCCGCTACCGGTTCGAGTTCCCGGTCGAAGGCGACGAGGCGTCGGGAGAAGAACAGACGGCCATGCCCCTCGTCGCCCAGCGCTACCTGCGGCCCGGCGACTACAAGCTGATCCTGCGCGTCGACGACCTGAACGGCGACGCGGTATGGCGCCACGCCGAACCGCTCGAGGTGCCGAGGGTCGAACAGGCCGCGGGCTGGACGGAGGCCGACCTGGAGCCGATCTTCGCCGAGGCGAACCGTTCGCTTGCCTCCGGCGAGCCGACGATCCGGATCATCCCGCCAGGCGGCGAACTCGTGTCCGGCTACCTGCGCTTCGACACGGCGGTCACCGGCCCGGTCGACAAGGTTCGCTTCACCCTGGACGACAAGGACCTGTTCACGACCAAGCGGGCGCCCTACAGCGTCGACGTGCGCCTCGGGGAGCTTCCCCGCAGCCAGATGCTGCGGGCTATCGCGTTCGACCTCGAAGGCAACCAGATCGCGAGCGACTCCTTTCTGATCAACGGCTCGCCGCACCGTTTCGACGTACGGATCATCGAGCCGATTCCCGGCAACCAGTACAGCAAGAGCGTCCGCCTGCGCGCGCAGGTGACCGTCCCCGAGGGCCGCAGCCTGGAGGAACTCCAGGTCTTCCGCAACGCCGACCAGGTGGCGACGCTCTACGAGGAGCCCTTCACCGTTCCGGTCGAGCTTCCGGGCGGACGGGAACTCACGATCATCCGGATCGTGGGCAAGCTGCTCGACGCCGAAGGGCCGGCGGCCTTCGTCGAGGACACGGCGATCATCAACGGACCGGCAACCCTCGAGGAAGTCCAGGTCGACTTCGTCGAGCTCTACACGACCGTCGACGACCGCGACCGGCGGCCGCTGCTCGACCTCGGCGAGGACGCCTTCCAGGTTCTGGAAGACGGCGTCGCCCAGGAGATCCTGCGCTTCGAGCGGGTCGACGACACGCCGCTCGTCGGCACCATCCTGCTCGACGTCTCGGCCTCGATGGAGGAACGGCTCGCGGAGTCCGTCAAGGCGGCCGCCGACTTCTTCCAGCAGGTGATCAGCGAGCGCGACGAACTCTCGATCGTCACGTTCAACGACCGGCCGCACCTCGCGTCGCCCTTCACCCGCGACCGGATCGAGTTCGCGAAGGGCCTGATGGGGCTCCGCGCCGAACGCGGCACGGCGCTCTACGACAGCCTCATCTTCACCCTGTACCACCTGAACGGTCTGCCAGGCCAACGCGCCGTGCTCCTGCTGTCCGACGGCGTCGACGAGCACAGCCGCTACGACCTCGACGACGCGCTGGAGTACGCCCGCCGCTCCGAAGCGGCCATCTACGCGATCGGCCTGGCGCTGCCGAAGAAGGCGAAGGAAAGCCCGAAGAAGGTGCTGGAACAGTTGGCGCTGGAGACCGGCGGCCGCGCCTTCTTCGTGGAGAACACAGGCGAACTCGCCGCCGTCTACGACCAGATCGGCCTCGAGCTGCGCTCGAAGTACTTCCTCGCCTACCAGTCCTCGAGCACGGCACCCTCCGATGCCTTCCGCCGGGTCGAGGTCGTGGTTGACGAGAGGGGCTCCAGGGCCCGGACGATCCGCGGCTACTACCCATAGTGTCGGAGCGGACACGCTGCGGGTGGGTCAACGAGGATCCTCTCTACCTCGCCTACCACGACGAGGAGTGGGGCGTTCCGGTCCGCGACGACCGGAGGTTGTTCGAGATGCTCGTGCTCAAGGGCGCCCAGGCTGGACTGAGCTGGTACACGATCCTCAAGAAGCGCGAGGCGTATCGGCGGGCATTCGACGGGTTCGACCCGGAGCGGGTCGCGCGCTACGACGAGCGGAAGGTCGCATCGCTCCTGCAGGATCCGGGAATCGTGCGCAACCGCCTCAAGGTACGGGCGGCGGTCGGCAACGCACAAGCGTGGCTGGACCTGCGCGAGTCGGGCGTGGATCCCCCGGCTTTCCTGTGGGACTTCAGCGGCGGCGCGCCCGTCGTCAACGACTGGCGCGGGCTCGAGGACATCCCCGCCTCGACCCCGGCCTCCGAAGCCATGAGCAAGGCCCTCAGGAAACTCGGCTTCCGGTTCGTGGGCCCGACCATCTGCTACGCCTTCATGCAGGCCGTGGGCATGGTCAACGACCACACGACGACGTGCTTTCGGTGGAAGGAATGCAAGGCGCAGGCGGAAGGCCCTGGATGAGGGTGCGAACGGCCCTCGGCCTGGCGCTGGCCCTGGCCGCGGTTGCTGCCGCCCACGCCGGCGAATGGCCGCAGTTCCGCGGTCCGACCGGACAGGGGCACGCGCCGGACGAGGCGGCGCCGCTCACCTGGAGCGAGACGGAGAACGTCGCCTGGAAGGCGCCGGTTCCGGGCCGTGGCTGGTCATCGCCCGTCATCGCCGGCGGCCTGGTCTGGCTGACGACGGCGGTTACGGATCGCGAGACGGGAACCTCGCTCCGGCTGCAGTCTTACGACGTCAGGTCCGGCGACGCCGTTCGGGATGTCGAAGTGTTCGACATCTCCGACACGACCCTCCTGAACCAGAAGAACAGCTTCGCCTCGCCGACGCCGGTGATCGATCCCAGCGGCGAACGGGTCTACGTCCACTTCGGCGCCCAAGGGACAGCGGCGGTCGCAGCGAGTGGCGATTCGGTCCACGAGGTCCTCTGGCGAACCCGCTTCCCCTACACGTCGCAGCACGGCAACGGCGGTTCGCCGATCCTTTACGAGAGTTTGCTGATTGTGAGCATCGACGGCTACGACACGGCCTTCCTTGTCGCAGTAGATGCCGAGACCGGAAACGAACGCTGGCGGGCGGTTCGGCCGGCGCCCATCTCGCAGGCATACTCCACGCCGCTGGCGATTCGTGTCGGAGAGGCCGATCAGATCGTCAACGTCAGCGCCTTTCGCGCCTCGTCGCACGAGCCGGCGACCGGCCGCGAGATCTGGCGCGTCGAGTACCCCGGCGGCTTTTCCAACGTCTCCCGGCCGGTCTACGGTCATGGGATCGTCTACCTCTCGACCGGCTTCAACGAACCGGTCCTGCTCGCCGTCCGCCCGACGGGCACGGGAGACGTCACGGACTCGAAGACCGTCTGGCGGCTGAGACGCGGCGCTCCGCTCACCGTGTCGCCGATCCTGGTCGGAGATGGGCTCTACACGGTCACCGACAGCGGAATCGCCACCTGCATCGACGCCCTCACCGGCGAAATTCGCTGGCAGCACCGGCTCGGCGGGAACCACTCGGCGTCTCCGATCCATGCGGGCGGGCGGATCTACTTCCAGAGCGAAGAGGGAGTCACGACCGTCATTGCGCCCGGCCCCAGGTTCGAGCAACTGGCTCGCAACGAACTCGACGGCTCGACCCTCGCCTCGATCGCAGTAGCCGACGGCGCCCTCTTCATCCGGACCGGTACGCACCTCTACCGGATCGAAGAAACACACTAGTCCGTCCGAGACTTGCAACCTGAAGCGCTTCGAGAGCGTCTACGATTCCGAAAACCGAAAAGGAGCGCCCCAATGACCGCAGTCCGAATCCGCCGGATCGTAGAGACAGCCCTGCCTGTCGCCGTCGCCTCAGGACTTGCTGTCGTGACGCCGCTCAACGCCCAAACGGTTGACGCTGCCGGGCACTGGGAAGGTTCGATCGAGGCGCCGGGTCAGCCCCTCGTCGTCATGGTGGACCTGGAGGAAAGCAACGGCACATGGTCGGGGACGATCGACATTCCCGCGCAGGGGGCTGCCGACCTGCCGCTCAGCGGCGTTTCGGTGGATGGCGAAACTGTCCGTTTCACGATCAACGGCGTCCCCGGCGAACCGACCTTCGAGGGAACGCTTGCCGGCGGTGAAATCACGGGCGAGTTCAGCCAGGGCCCGGCCCGGCTCCCGTTCAAGCTCGGCCGTGAGGCGGTCGAGGTCGAGGCGCCGTCTCGCCCGCAGGAGCCGAAGCCGCCCTTCCCCTACGACGAGGAGGAGGTCGAGTACAGGAACGGCGACGTGAAGATCGCCGGCACGCTGACCCTGCCGCCGGGCGATGGCAAGGTCCCCGCGGCGCTCCTGATCTCCGGCAGCGGCGCCCTGAACCGCGATCTCGAACTCGCCGGCCACAAGCCCTTCCTCGTGCTCGCAGACCACCTGACCCGGCGCGGCATCGCCGTGTTGCGGGTCGACGACCGCGGCATTGGCGGCTCGACCGGCAGCACATGGCAGTCGACGTCCCGGGCCAAGGCGAACGACGTTCTCGTCGGCGTGCGCTTCCTACGCGGTCACGACCGGATCGACCCCGAACGGGTCGGCCTGATCGGCATCTCCGAAGGAGGGCTGGTGGCTCCCCTGGCGCTGAACCGGGTCGAACCCGGCACGATCGCCTACGCCGTGCTGCTGGCCGGCCCGGGGGTGCCCGGCAGCGACCTGCTGCGCCAGCAACTCCGCAGAATTGCGGCGGCGAACGGCGCCCCGGCGGAGATGATCGAGGAACTCGCCGCCCTCCAGGACAAGGGACTCGAGATCATCGCCTCCGAAATGCCTCGCGCCGAGGCGGAAGCCGCTCTCCGGCAGGTCGCGGAGGAGCAGATGGCGGTCTCACCCGAGACCGCCCAACTCAGCGGCGAGGACCTGGAAGCCGCCCTGTCCGCCTCGGTCGAGACAAACCTCAGTCCCTGGTTCCGGTTCTTCATCCGCTACGACCCCCGGCCTGCCCTGGGAGGGCTCGCGGTGCCGACGCTGGCCCTGTTCGGCGGCAAGGACACCCAGGTCGACGCCGATCAGAACCAGTCCGCCATGGAGGCCGCGCTCGCCGCGTCGGGCAACCCGGACGTGACCATTCGCCGGTTTGCCGACATGAACCACCTGTTCCAGACCGCGGGCACGGGCTCCCCGGCCGAGTACGCGCAGATCGAGCAGACGATGGCACCGGAGGTTCTCGATCTGATCGGCAGCTGGATCGCCGAGCGGTTCGTCGACTGACCGGCCGGCCGGTCGAATAGACTCCCGGTCCGGCGGCGCGGGCAGTCGGCCCTCGCCGGACGACGACACGGACGCTCCAGATGCCGAAGATCACCTACATCGACCAGAACGGCGGGACGCGCGTGGTCGAAGCGCCGGTCGGAGACTCCGTGATGGAGTGCGCGGTCGACAACGACGTCGACGGCATCGTCGCGGCCTGCGGCGGCAACTGCTCCTGCAGCACCTGTCACGTCTACATCGACGAGGCGTGGGTGAAAGTGGTCGGTCCCCGCCACGATGAGGAGGAGTTCACGCTCGAGTACGGCATCGACGTGCGCGCCACGAGCCGCCTGAGCTGCCAGATCGAGGTGACCGAAGAACTGGACGGCCTGGTCGTCCACCTACCCGCCGAACAGGCGGAGTAAGAGCGCCAGGGGAGGAACACGCCATGACCCTCGAACTCACCTTCCTCGGCCACTCCGGCTTCCTGATGAGCGACGGCAGCCACACCCTCGCGATCGATCCCTTTCTCACCGGCAACCCGGTGGCGACGATGGCGGCCGGAGACGTCAAGTGCGACGCCATCGCCCTGACCCACGGCCACGCGGACCACTTCGGCGACACCCTGGCCATCGCCCAGGCCAGCAACGCGAACGTGATCGCCGCGTTCGAGATGTGCAACTACCTGCAGGAGCAGGGGCACGAGAACGTGAACCCGGGCAATCCGGGCGGCCGGATCGAAACGGAGTTCGGCTGGGTCGCCTTCACTCACGCCTTCCATTCGTCGTCCTACGAAGGCCGCTACATGGGGATGCCGTGCGGACTCGTCGTCCACATGGGCGGCAAGACGGTGTACCACTGCGGCGATACGGGGCTCTTCGGCGACATGAAGCTGATCGGCGAAATCTACGGCCCGGACGCCGCCTGCGTGCCGATCGGCGACCGCTTCACGATGGGGCCGGAGCTGGCGACGAAGGCGGCCGAACTGATCGGCGCTCCGGTTGCGATCCCGATCCACTACGGGACCTGGCCGCCGATCGCGCAGGACCCCGCCGACTTCACCCCGACCGGTGTCGAAGTCAAGGTCATGGCGCCAGGCGATACTCTCGCCGTCTGACGGCGCCGCGACGCACCCCTGGCTCGCGGTCCCGCGCAACAAGCGCCGCGGCGTTGCGTAACAGCAACCTGACAGCCAATGCTCGTGTTCGACCATGTCAGCAAGTGCTTCGGCGACCTGCGCGCGGTTGACGACCTCTCGTTCGAACTGGAGGCCGGCGAAGTGTTCGGGCTGCTGGGGCCGAACGGCGCCGGCAAGACGACGGCCATCAACATGGCGGTCGGTCTGCTTGAACCGGACGAAGGCGTGGTCCGCTTCGCGGACGAGGCCTTCGACCGGGACCCGCGCGACGCGGAGAACCGCAGGTCGCTGGGCCTCGCGCCCCAGTCCATCGCTCTCTATGAGCAGATCAGCGGCGCCGACAATCTGCGCTTCTTCGGCCGCCTGCACGGTCTCCGGGGATCCGACCTGGAAGAACGGGTGGCCGCCTGCCTCGACTTCGCCGATCTGACGGACGTCGGGAAGAAGGTGGTCTCCAAGTACTCCGGCGGCATGCAGCGGCGACTCAACCTGGCGGTCGCGATCATCCACGACCCGGAGCTCGTGCTGCTCGACGAGCCGACCGTCGGCGTCGACCCCCAATCGAGGAACGCGATCTTCGAGCGCGTCGAACAGCTCCGCGACGGAGGCAAGCAGGTCGTCTACACGACCCACTACATGGAGGAGGCGCAGCGCCTCTGCGACCGGGTCGCGATCCTCGACCGGGGCCGCCTGATGGCGCTCGACACGGTGCCGGCTCTGATCGAGGCCCACGGCGGCCCTGGGAACCTGGTCGTCAGGACCGGCGACGGCGAGTCACGCCACGAGACGACCGATCCGCTCGGAACGCTCGCCGAACTCCAGGCCCGGCAGGCGGTGGATCACTTCCAGTACCTGCCGCCGGACCTGGAAACGGTGTTCCTCAATCTCACCGGCAGGGCGCTGCGGGACTAGAGCCGCTCAGGAGAACACCGTGAACAAGATCGTCGCCATGGCCGCGAAGGACATCCATATCCTCTTCCGGGACAAGCTGGGTTTCTTTTTCACGATCTTCTTCCCATTGATGATGGCGATCTTTTTCGGCGCCATGTTCGCCGGCCTGAGCCGCGGACCGGCGAGCATTCCGATCGTCCTGGTCGACGCGGACAGGACCGCGGGTTCAGCACGCTTCGTCGAGCGGCTCGAGACCGCCGGCGGACTCGCCATCGAGCGGATTCCAGGCGACCAGGCGCTGGAGCAGGTGCGCCGGGGTCAAACCGCCGTCCTGGTCACCTTGAGGCCCGGGTTCGGAGCCGCCCTGGACAACCCCTTCGTGGCGACGCCCGAAGTCGAGATGAGCGTCGACCCCACACAGTTCGCCGCTGCCGGGATGGTCCGGGGCGTCCTGCTCGAAGCGGCCGGGGCCGAACTGCAGGCATTCATGGGCGATCCCTCCCGCATGTCCGCAACCAACGAGCAGAACCGGCGCCTGATCGAGCAGGTCACCCCTCCCTCGACCGCCCGCGACGACCTCCTGACCGTTCTCGACCAGATCCCGCGCATACCGGCCCTGATCGACGAAGCCGGGCTGGGCTCGGTCACCGCGGGCGCGACCGGCGGATTCGGCCCTCCGCTCGAGATCGAACAGACCCAGGTCCAGGCGCAGAGACGCGGACCGACCAACTCCTACGCCACGTCGTTCGCGCAGGCCATGCTCTGGACCCTGATCGGCGGCTCCGTGTCCTTCAGCATGTCGATCGCCATCGAGCGGAGCCGCGGCACGCTGATGCGGCTGCTGGTGGCGCCAATCACGGCCCGTCAACTCCTGGCGGCCAAGGGGTTGGCCTGCCTCGGGGCAACCCTGTTCACGAGCTCAGCCCTGATCACGCTCGGGATCACCGTGTTCGACGTGACGCCGACTTCCTATCCGCTGCTCGCTCTGGCCCTTCTCTGCGGTTCGATCTGCTTCTGCGGCATCATGATGGTCCTGAGCGTGATCGGCAAGACGGAACAGGCAGCTGCCGGGGTCGGCTGGGGCATCGCGCTCCCCTTCACGATGCTCGGCGGCGGCATGGTGCCCCTGTTCCTGATGCCGGAGTGGATGCAGACCCTCGGCAACATCAGCCCGATGAAGTGGACATTGATGGCCTACGAGGGCGCGATCTGGCGCGGTTTCACGCTGAGCGAGATGCTGCTGCCCTGCGCCGTTCTGGTAGCCATCGGGGTCGTGGCCTTCACGCTCGGTGCCAGGAACCTGCGCTGGGAAACCGGCTGAGCCCTTGACCGCACCACTGCTCGTCATCGGTTCGGTCAACTACGACCTGATCTTCCGGCATCCCCGTCTGCCCCGGCAGGGGGAGACGGTCACCGGTACCGAGCTGTTCGAATCCTGCGGCGGCAAGGGCGCCAATCAGGCGGTGGCGGCCGTGCGGTGCCGCGGCGCGCTCGATGGCGAGACGCCGACCATCTACTTTGCCGGCGCCGTCGGCAACGACGGAAACGGAGACGCCCAGCGGCGCGTGTTCGTGGAGGCCGGCCTGGACACCCGCCATCTGCTCGTACTCGCCGACATCCACACCGGCCTGTCCGCGGTCTGGGTCGAGGCCGGCACCGGAGACAACCGGATCATGAACTCTCCCGGAGCGAACTCGCGTGTAACGGCGAATGCGCTCGCGTCGGTGCCCGTGGAGGAAGCCGGATTGCTGCTGATCCAGAACGAAACGCCGGCCGACGGGGTGCGAAACGCGATCAAGCGCGCCTCCGACTCCCGCGTGCCGGTGATCTGGAACCCCGCGCCCATCGACGAACACACCGATCCCGGCCTCGAACCCGAGCAGATCGCCTGGGTGACGCCGAACGAGGTCGAGTGCGCGGTGCTGCTCGGCCGCGCAGGCGAGCGGATCGACGCGGCCGGCGCCGCCGACGCGGCTTCGGAGTTGCTCGCTCTCGGCTACGGCGGCGTCGCTCTCACCCTGGGTCCCGCCGGCGTCCTGCTGGCCGAACCCGGATCGGCGCCGACCTCGGTTCCCGCACCCGACGTCAACGCCGTCGACACGACGGGCGCCGGAGACGCCTTCAACGGCGCCTTCGCCTCCGCACTGCTTGCGTCGGCCGACAGCCGCGCGGCCGCCGCGTTTGGCGTCCGTTACGCCAGCGACTCGGTGACCCGGCCCGGCACCCAGACTTCCTTCGCGCGCTGGTAGCGTCGCCGCGTGTCCGGCCGCGCCTCCCACTCCAGGCTCGCCCTGTTGGGCGGTACGCCGGTTCGCACCGATTCCTGGCCGCAGTGGCCGGCGCGCGGACCGGAAGAAGAGCGGGCCGTCGTCGCCGCGCTGCGTGAAGGCGACTGGGGAGGGTTTCCCCTGCCCAACACCCGCGCCGCGTCCTTCGCCCGAGCCTTCGCCGAACGGCACGACTGCACGGACGCGCTCTGCGTCGCGAACGGCACGGTCTCGCTCGAAGTCGCGCTGCAGGCGATGGGCGTGGAACCGGGCGCGGAGGTCATCGTGCCGGCCTACACATTCGAGGCGACCGCCTCGGCGGCTCTGTTCGCGGGTTGCGTGCCGGTGTTCGCCGACATCGACCCGGAGACCTGGTGCCTCGACATCGAGGCGGCGGCGGCCCTGGTCACGGAGCGCACCCAGGCGATCGTGCCGGTGCATCTGGCGATGACCATCGCCGACCTCGACGCGATCGGAGAGCTTGCCGAGAAGCACGGACTCACCGTGCTCGAGGATTGCGCGCACGCCCACGGCGCCCGCTGGCGCGGCCGCGGCGTCGGCTCCTGGGGCGATGCCGGGTCCTTCAGCTTCCAGACCTCGAAGCTGATGACCGCCGGCGAAGGCGGCATCGTGACGACGTCGGACGACACGGTTCTCGACCGACTCCACAGCCTGGTCAACTGCGGTCGCCAGCGCCCGGAAGCCGCGGAGCCCGCGCCGGTGATCGGTCACAACTACCGGATGACCGATCTCCAGGCCGCGCTACTGGAGGTTCAACTCGAGCGGTTGGACGATCAACACGTGATCCGCGCGCGAAACGCCGGACGCTTGCGCGCCGCGATCGAGAACACCGACGGATTGACGAATCTCCGGATCGACGACCGGGTGACAAGTCAGGCGATCTACCAGTTCGTCTTCCGCTTCGACACCGAGGCCTTCGCCGGCATCGACCGGGACGTCTTCGTCGCGGCCCTCCAGGCCGAAGGCGTGCCCGCCGACGGCCGTTTCTACGAGGCACTTCCGGTGAGCGAACTGCTTCGCCCGGAACCCGCCCGCTACCCGGCCTGGAGCGCAGCGCTCGCTGCCGCGCCCGGACCGGACTGCCCCAACGCCGCGCGGGCCGCCTACCGGGAGTCCGTCTGGCTGCCCCATCAACTCCTGCTAGGCACGGATACCGACGTCGACGACATCGTCGAGGCCGTGCTGAAGCTACAGGGCAGTGCCGGCGATCTTGCCGGACTGGAGACGGCGGAGATCGATCGACTGCGCCAGGCGCGATCGGCTCGTTAGGAGTCCTCGAGGGCGCCGGTTCGCAGACCAACGTGCCCGACGTTCGTGCGGTAGATAACCCGCACGGTGCGGTAAGTCTACCGCACCGTGCCCCACCGAGGATCGGCTGGACTGTGCGGCCTAGGCCCAGGTCAGGGTGTTTGTGCTCTGCCCGAAGGAGCCCGTCTCGACGCCCATCGACTGCAGCATCGTCACGTAGAGGTTGCACAGCGGCGCGTTGTGCCCGCCTTCGTGGACGATGTGCTGGCCGTGGCTGAAACCGCCGCCGGCGAGGAGAATCGGCAGGTCCTTCGGTTCGTGCGAGTTCGCGTTGCCCAGGTTGCTGCCGAACAGCACCATCGTCTGGTCGAGCAGCGAACCGTGCGCATCGCTGCGTTCGCTCAGGTCGACCAGCAGATCGTCGAAGCTCTCGACGATCTCTGTCTCGATCTTCTTGAGCTGCGTGATCTTGGCCGGATCCTGGCCGTGATGGGACAGACTGTGCTGGTCGAAGTTGACGCCCGGCAGATCGATCACCACGCCGTGGTCCTGGATCATCAGGCTGATGACCCGCGACGAGTCCGTCTCCAGGATCAACGGGATCATCCGGAACATGAGCTTGACCCGACCGATCAGGTCGCTACGCGACGGAATGTCGACGGGCGGTTCGGCGTCCACCACCGGCTTCGGCTTCTGCTGCCAGGCCTTGACCTCGGCCAGGTCGAGCTCGGCCGTACGCACCGCGTTGAAGTAGGAGTCCAGCTTCACCTGGTCGGCCATGCTCACCCGCCGGCGAAGCGCGGAAGTCTGGGACTTGAGCCGATCCAGGATGCTGCCGCCGTCGTTCAGGCTCTGCTTCTCCCGCTCGACTTCCTCCGGGGTGCCCTGAAGGAACAGCTGGCGGAACAGGTTCGCCGGACTGATCTCCGCCGGCACCATGGCGCCGCTGCTGGTGTAGGACTGGCTCTGCGGCGACGCTGTGCCCAGCACGATCGACGGGAACCGGGTGGTGTAGCCGAGGTGATTCGCGGCCACCTGGTCCATCGAGATGGTGTTGCGGAAACCGTCGAGTCCGGGTCGCCGGGCGGCCGTCAGGAAGGTGATCTCCGAGTTGTGCGGCTGCCGGCCGGTCTGCTCCTCGTGCGAGAACCCGGTGAACAACGTGAAGTTGTCGCGGTGCTTCTCGAGCAGCGAGAGGTACTCGGTGGCCTCCCAGGCCGCCCCGGCGGTCTTCGGGAACCAGGCCTCCTTGTAGAGGCCGAGCGTGTTGCAGATGTTGACCATCCGTCTGGGCCCGGCGGCCGCGGCGTGGGCCAGCCCGGGGCTCATCGACTCGAGCATCGGGAGCGCCAGGGCGACGCCCGAAGCACGAAGGAACGTGCGGCGGTCCAGCGGCTGTCTCAGGTTCATCGCTACCTCGTTCTGAAGAGGTCGCTGTTCGCGACCTCGTGAATCATCGTTCTGAAGGGGAAACCGTCCTCACCCAGTTTCGCCACGACCTCCTCGACGCCGTCCCGGTCCGCGAACTCGATCTCGGCGCCGGTCGAATAGACGAGGAGCTGGGACACCATGTGGCGAGCCACCTGCTCCACGTCCCGGCTGAGCAACGCCTTGTACTCCTCGATCCCGGCGAAGGGCTCCCCATCGGCCGTCACGCCGCTGGCGTCGACCGGGGGCCCCTGCTTGTACGGCATCGGATAGACGAATCCGTCCGGAGTCGTACCTTCACCGCCCGCCGCGCGGTAGTTGGTGCGCAAGCCGCCGATCACATCGAAGGACTCGAGGGCGAAGCCCGGCGGGTCGATCACCCGGTGGCAACTGTTGCAAACGGGCTCGTTCCGGTGCTTCGCCAACTGCTCCCGGATGGTCACGGCGCCCCGTGTGTCCGGTTCGAGCGCCTCGACGCTCTCGGGCGGCGGCGGCGCCGGCTGGCCGAGCAGGTTCGCCAGCACGAAGTTGCCGCGCGGAATCGGCGACGTGATCGTGCCGTTGGCCGTGATCTTGTGGATGCTGGCCTGGGTGATCAGACCGCCGCGGACGCTGTCCTGCGGCAGCGTCACCTTGCGCATGAACTGTCCCTCGATCCCCTGGATGCCGTAGTGCTCGGCCAACCGCCGGTTGACGAACGTGAAGTCGGCGTCGATCAGGCTGCCGACGCTGTGGTCCCCGGCGATCAACTCGGCCAGGAACAACTGCGTCTCCCGGGCCATCGCCTGGCCCAGTCGATCGTCGTACTCGGGATAGAGGCCGGAATCGGGGTTCGTCGCCTTCATCTCGTAGAGCCGGAAGGCCTGGCCCGCGAAGTCGTTGACGAACCGCTCCGACCTGGGGTCGTCGAGCAGGCGATCGACCTGAGCCGCGAAGGTTGCCGGATCCGCCAGACTGCCGTCGACGGCGCGCGCCAGGAGTTCGTCGTCGGGCAGGCTCCGCCACAGGAAATAGGACAGACGGGACGCCAGCGCGTGATCGTCCAGTCGACCGGGATCGCCGGCCTGGAACAGGAAGGGCGGAGCGCTCAGGATGGCGCGGAGCGGAATCCGGACCGCTTCAATGAACGGCCGGCCGTCCTCGAGCAGTGGCTGAGCCAGGCTCGCGTAGGCCTCGAGCTCATCCTCGGCGAGCGGTCGCCGGAAAGCCCGCGGCCCGAACGCGGCGACGAGGTCGACCACGTGCTCGTACGGCGCTTTCGTGAGGACCACGTCGCCCGCATCGTCGAAGTCCAGGCCGACCAGCAGCTTCCGGGCGCTCGGCGGCGGCCAGTCTTCGAACAGCGGACCCTCGATCGTCAGCGAGCGGAGCGCGATCCCCTCGCCCCTGTAGTTCTCGACGTTCTTGTCCGGGGGGTAGTAGTCGAAGTACTCGCCCGGCGGAGGGTCCGCCTCAGCGATCGACGGGGCGAGGAGGTCGCCCGGCCGGAGGAAGGTCTCGAACTGCACCGTCCGCGGTTGTGTGCCGACCAGATCGTAGGAAGCGATTAGTTCGTCGAGCGACGCGGCGGCGCCACCATGCTTCGACCCCCGGTAGACGGTCAGCGTCAGCGGTCCTTGAGGCTGATACGCCCAGCCCTCGATCGTGGCGCGATAGCGGCCGGCGTATGGCACGTGGTAGTCCTCGGTCTCGCTGTGCATGAGATACGTCGAGCCGCCGTCGACGAACATGACCGCGGCATCGTCCAGCATCTTGGTGATCCCACCGCCCAGGATCTCCGCCTTGCTCATGAACGTGAGGTACTGCGAATCGCCGTAGGCGATCTCCCGCCGGCCCGTGGACGGCCGCGGCCCGATCTTGATCGCCTCGTCGAGCGCCCGGTCCGCCACCTCGAGATAGCTGCGGACATGCAGGGGCGACATGCTCTGGTTCGCCGCCACGGTGTCGAAACCGCCGGAGTCGGCCTCGGCCGGCAGCGACTGGCTCAGCTCCATCGCCACCGCCTCGTCGATGCCGAGCAGATCCTGGATCGTGTAGGCGTACTCGAGTCGGGTCAGGCGCCGCAGCGGTACCCGCTGGCCTCCGCGGGCCGCCAGATTCGCCTCGACCAGAGCTCCGTTGAGCGACGCCAGCGCCGCCTCGATCAACTCCGTCTCAGGCTTCGGCGCCTCGGGAGGCGGCATCTCGCCGTTGGCGACGCGATCATGGATGCGCTGCCAGGTCCGGAAGGTCCTCGCGTCCGTCAGATCGTGACTCAGGCGGGTGATGCTGAGCGGCGTTGCGGTCCGGTTTCCGTGGCAACGGATGCAGGAGCGGTCGACGAGCGGCGCGACATCCTCGAAGAATCCGGCGGCCTCCGACGTGTCCTGCGCTACGACGGCCGGCACGAGTAACGCGAACGGCAACACCGCGACCGCAATGCGATTCTGCTTCATCCCTCTTCCCCTTCGGACGCCGCTCACCGGGCTGGCTGGATCTCGCCTCGGAACTTGTAACACCCTACCACTTTTGGGCCGCCTCAGCCGCTGCCCTGAAGCGGAAGAACCGCCCCGACATGGTCCCGGATCCACCTGGCGTCGAACCACTCCAGGGGGTTGACCGGCAGGCCGCCCAGGAGCACGGCGAAGTGCAGGTGATCGCCGCCCGCGAGCCCGGTCTGGCCGCTGAGGCCCAGGCGCTGACCGGCCTCGACTTCCTGGCCCGCCTCCACGTCGATCCGGGACAGGTGCGAGTACAAGGTTTGCAGGCCGAAGCCGTGATCGACGATCACGGTGTTGCCGTAGATACCGAAGTACTCCGTCAGCACGACGATGCCCGAGTTGGCAGCCGGGACGTCGTCCTGAACCCGTGACGCGAGGTCGAAGCCGAGGTGATCCTGCGTGTCGACGACCCGGCCCTCGTACAGGTACTGCCTGCGGGTCGCGAACCGGTCCATGACCTGCGTGTTCCGCATCTGCCGGAACGGTCCGTTCCAGAGCTGACGCGGCGCCGAGTCGGCCGCGATCTCGACCATGCGTTCGGCGTTCATCCGTCGCAGCTCCCCGTTCAGCATGAGGTAGTTGTCGAGCAGGCTGCCCCGGTCCTGGAGCTCCGGCGTGTGGGACATGATCGCCGGCACGACGCGCGCCATGAAGCCATCGCTGAGCCGGATGGTCGAGGACCGGAGTGGCGACGGTTCCACCTCGCCGAGGAACCGCAGGGTCGCCTCGTTGCCGAGTTCATCGCGCGCGACCAGCCGAAAAGGCGAGGGATCGGCGCTGTCGTACGGCACGCCGAAGAGCGCGAAACGCTCCTGGCGCCCTCCGCCGGGAAGCGGATGCCCGGGGAACCGGTAGGGGCCGACCTCGACTCCACTCTCTACCGCGCTGTCGCCGACGAGATAGCGCAGGACGCCGCTGCCCGACTGGGTCGGCGTCGCCGTCACCCGCACGGAACTCAGTTCCGGCGGACGGAGCCGGACCGGCAGCGTGAGTTCGGCCACCCTCGGCCTCGGCCGGCGCAGCAAGGTCCCCGGACGCTCCACCGTGACCCGCACGGTGGCTTCGCCCTCGACCAGAACCGGCGTCGACTCCCTGCCAACCTCAACCTCGAGCGTGGCCGCGGCGACCGGCTCGCCTCCGAGCGAGAACGGTCCGGGCGGCCGGTGCGTCCTCTCTTCGAGAAGCACCGATTCCCCGTCCTGAATCAGCTCCACCCGGATCGAACCGAGTCCCCGGCCGCCGGCCTCCGCCACCGACGTCACGACAGTCCTGGGACCGATGCCAGGCAGGTCGGACCTGATCGTGACAACGGGCTCCGGTCCGATGCGAATCCACAGCACCGCGCCGGCGGCCACCAGGGCCGCGACGAGGATCGCGGCGATCGTCGCCCAGCGCGGCCGGCCCCGCCGGCGCGGTTCCAGGCGAACGGCTTCCCTTCCCGTAAGCGCCAAACCCCGCGGCCCGTCAGCCGACCTGAAGCAACTCGACCCAGTTGCCGTCCGGATCCTCGATCATCGAGATCTTGACGCCGGGACGAATCTCGCGCGGCGAGATGACGACCTTGCGGCCCGCCTCCTCCGCCTGGGCCGTAGCCTCGTCCAGGTTCGAGACCGACAGGGTCCAGTACCGGTAGCCCGTCGCTCCTCCGATGCCTCCCGGTGGCGCCCCCGCCTCCGGCAGTCTCGACAGCGACACGAGCTTGATCAGGCTCGTACCGCAGAGCAGGCGGTGCATCGTGCCGCCCGGCATCGGCATCTCGCCCTGATCCTCGAGCCCGAGGATGTCACGGTAGAAATGAAGCGACGCCTCCGCGTCACGCACCACGATGCCGAGATCGATCGATTCCTTCGTCAGTTGTACGCTCAAAGCAACTCCCTCCTGGTCGTCGTGGCGGCGGATGTTACCCGCCGACGACCGTCAGGGATCGACTCGCCGGGCTTCTCCCTCCCTCTGGCGCGACACGACACCACGGAAGAGCAGGAGGACGCCGACCGCCATGACGGCAACAGGCCAGAAGTCGAGGACGTCGTCCACCCAGACGAAATCCGGAAGCGCCGCGATGACGAGGACTCCACCGGGGATCAGCGGCCACCAGCGGTTCTGCCGCTCGTACAGCAGGGAGCCGACGTAGATCAGAACGAACCCCAGGCCGAGGCCCAGAGCGACGTTGTCGCCGTCGACGAACGGGCCGGAGTGCAGATCCTCGAAGGCCAGGCCACCTCCCATCCCCATGAGCAGCGCTCCGGGAATGAGCAACCCGAACGCCCGCTTGTAAAGGTAGCCCGCGATGAAGATGCCCCCGATCAGGATGAACAGCAGGTGCGCGTGGGCGCCGCTTTCGAGGCGCTCCAGAAACAGCAGAAGGCCACCCAGCGCGATCAGGGCCAGACCGGCGGCAATCTGACCGGCCAGACCGGGACCGGCGTCCGCCGCGGGCGGCTCCGGCGGTTGCGCCGGCGATTCCGGCGGCTCCGGCGGCCCGCCGGATGTCGACGATTCGGGTGTGGAGTCTCCAGACGAAGAGGTGTCGTCGTTCATCTCGTCATGTTCCATCAATCGTTCCTCCCTGTTGCACTCTACGCACGATCAGCCGGCGAGGTTCCATCTACTTCGTGATCGCCGAAGTCTCCGGTCGCCTTCCGCTGGTACGCTAGTTCCATGCCGGTCTTCGAGCGAGGCGAGACGCGAATCCGGTGGTGGGAAGCCGGCGAGGGCTTCCCGGTGCTGCTGTTTGCGCCCGGCGGCATGCGTTCGGCCGCCGACATCTGGGCAACGAGCCCGTTCGACCCGCGCGAGGCGCTCTCGGGGGCGTTCCGCGTCATCTCGATGGACCAGCGCAACGCCGGCGAGTCCACGGCGCCGGTAACCGCCGCGGACGGCTGGCATTCGTACACGGACGATCACCTCGCGCTCCTCGATCACCTGGACATCGAGCACTGTCACCTGATGGGCGGTTGCATCGGCTCTTCGTACTGCCTGGGCGTGCTCCAGGCGGATCCCTCGCGGGTGGGCGCAGCCGTGCTCCAGAACCCGATCGGCCATCACGAGAACCAGGACCTGTTCTACGCCATGTTCGACACCTGGGCCGATGCCCTGCTCGAGCATCGGGACGACGTGGATGCTTCGGCGCTGCCCTCCTTCCGTGAACGGATGTACGGCGGTGACTTCACCTTCAACGTGGACCGCGACTTCGTGGCCGGAGTAGAGACTCCCCTCCTGATCCTGGCCGGCGACGACGCCTATCATCCCCGGCCGATCGCCGAGAAAATCGCCGCCCTGGCGCCCAACAACGAGATGATCCTCGAGTGGAAGACCGAACAGGCGGCAACCGTAGCGGCGGCCGAGGTGAGGGCTTTCCTGGAGCGGCACACACCGTAGCCATTCTGAGAGACAACGTGATGATCGGAGCGACTCTGCTCGGCGCAGTGCTGGCACTCGGAACCCCGCCGGGCCCGGCGACCACCGCTGAAGCCGGGCAGGAGGCCCCACTCGGCCGGGGTGTCGGCGAACTGAGCGACGTTGTCGAGGTGACCGTGGTCAACGTGGACGTCGTCGCGACCGACCGCAACGGACGTCCGGCCGACGACCTGTCGCGCCAGAACTTCCGGGTCTTCGACAACGGCGAGCCGGTCGAACTCAGCTACTTCAGCCACGGCGGCGCCGGCGACGCGGACCCGGAACTCGTTCACGAGCCGCTGTCGATCGCGTTCTTCTTCGACAACACACATCTCTCTGTCGCCAGCCGCTCCGCGGTCATGGACCAGATCAAGGACTTCGCCCGCGGCCAACTGGAAGCGGGAGACCGCGACGTTCCCGTCTACGCGATGGTGGTCGCCTTCGACGGCGAGTTGAGGTTGCTCCAGGACCTGACGACGGACTACATCGCCCTCGCCCAGGGGCTGAATCGGGCTGAAGCCGCACACCAGGTCTTCACGGAAGCTCAGGGCCTCAAGCGCAGGTCCCAGGAGAGCTTCCTGCAGTTGATGGATCAACTGAACGCGCGGCGGCAAGAGTCGGCCGGGAGCATCGGCGCTCTGCGAGCAACGCTTGCCGAGCTGCTCGCCTACGCGCGCGTCGTGCATCACGACAGCGCCCGCACCGCCGACGCGATCGAGGAAGTCGTCGACTCGCTTGCCCTGGTTCCCGGGCGCAAGGCCTTCTTCCTGATCAGCGACGGCTTCGCGGCGCGGCCGTTCGACCGCCTCCTCCAGAACGTGCAGAAGCGGGTGGCCGGTCGCCGGGAAGAAACCGGCGTCGAGCTGATGCAGAACCGCGAGGTCGACGCACCGGAGGGCTTCGACGCACCGAACAACCTCTACACGAGGAACTCGAACATTCAAGGCACGGCGGCGCTCTCCGCCACTTCCTTCCAGCAACATCTCTCCGCATTCGACCTCAGTGACCGGTACGACGGCCTGGCCGCGCTCGCGAACTCCCATCGCGTGTCCTTCTATGCCTTCAAGCCGCCGGAGGTCGAAGTCGCCGCGGCGGCGCTTTCCGAGCGCGTGTCGGACCAGCAGAAGCTCACCTACCTCTCCGACCTGCGCGGCGTGCTGAACGGGCTCGCCCACGACACCGGCGGCCGCGCATGGGTTTCCGGCCGCAACGTGGGAGCTTTCTTCGACCAGGTGGCGGCGGATCTCCGCTCCTACTACTCGCTCGGCTACGTCCTCGACGAGTTCGTCGAGGGCTCGATCCACGAGGTTCGCATCAGGACCCGGCCGCGGAACCTCCGGCTGCGCCACCGGACGAGCTACGTGGCGCGATCTCTCCGCGAGCGGCTGGCCGAGCGCACGGTCGGCGCCCTGCTGCTCGGCTGGACGGAGAACCCCCACGGACTCCACATCGACAGCATTCAGTGGGACACGGGCGGCGGCGGCTTCTACGACGTCGGCTTCACCGTCTCCGTGCCCCTCGACAAGCTCGTCATGGTTGAGCAAGCTGGCGAACGCACCGATCAGGTGCGCGTGGTCGCCGTCGTTCTCACCGAGGACGGCGAGCAACTGGCTCCGAGCCACATCGTCCTGCCCCTGGCCATCCCCGACGGGGACTGGGCGGAGGCCCGGGACCAGTTCTTCGCCGTCAGCTTCGAGTACCCGATCCCGCGCGGCAGCCACCGGGTCGCGATCGGCCTCTGGGACGAGAACGGCGGCAACGGTTCCTACATCAGGAGAGAATTCAGTGTGCGCTGACCTCGAAGACACCCCCGAAGCCACCCACCTCACCGAGGCGGACCTGAAGGCCGGCTTCGGCCACGTCCTGGCCTCACCCGCCGACAGCGGCACGCTGGAGATGATCGTCCGGCGGCCCAGAGTCAACCAGCGTGAGACGCTCGACGAGGGACGGTTCACCACCGAGGAGGGCCTCGCCGGAGACTCCTGGAGGACCCGCCGCGGCTACTCCCTTCCCGACGGCTCACCCGATCCCGACGCACAGCTCACCCTGACCAACGCAAGGTTCGCCGACCTGATCGCGGGCGGCCGTGACCGGTGGCCGCTCGCCGGCGACCAGCTCTACGTCGACCTCGACCTGAGCGAGAGCAACCTGCCGCCGGGCACCCGCCTCCGCATCGGCGGCGCGACCATCGAGGTCACGGCCCTCCCCCACACCGGCTGCAGCAAGTACCGGCAGCGCTTCGGCCTGGAGGCGCTCAAGTTCACCGCCACACCCGAGGGCAGGTCGCGCCACCTGCGCGGCATCTACGCCCGCGTCGTCGAGCCGGGAACGGCGCGCGTCGGCGACACGATCCGGAAGGTGGACTAGCGCAGTGGCAATCACCAGGGGAGTCCGGCAACTGGTCGCCGAGGCGGACGCCGCGGTCGAGACGGTCACGGTCGCGGCCGCGCTCGAGCGGCAGCGGGCCGGAGCGCTCATCGTCGACCTGCGCGACATCCGCGAGCGGGCGCGCGAGGGCTTCATCCCCGGCTCCTTCCACGCGCCCCGGGGCATGATCGAGTTCTGGGTGGATCCGGACAGCCCCTACTTCAAGGACGTCTTCGGCGGCGATCGGGAGTTCATCTTCCACTGCGCCAGCGGCTGGCGCTCCGCGCTCGCGACGAAGGCGGTCCAGGACATGGGACTCGCGCCCGTGTCCCACATCGGCGGCGGCTTCACGGCCTGGACGAAGGCCGACGCGCCCGTGCTGCGAACGGAGGACGGGCGGGAGCCCCGCGCTTGACAGCACGGTACCGATTCCTTACCCTCTGCGCCCGTTCAACGCCGAACCGCAAGATGAGCGTCCTCTTCACCTCCGCCTCGACCGCTCCCCTCGCCAAGGGGCACTGCCGCGGCGCGAAGCGTCCGGGACACGATCCTGGGTGACCTGCTAGATCGAGAACGCATCTTCTCCTAGAGGCCGGCCATCCAGAAGGATGAGCCGGCTTTTCTTCTTTCTGCGAGCGCAAACCCGACCGAGGAAACACTGCAATGGAACTCCAGACCGTCGACGCCGACAGCGAGTGCCCCGAGTGCTTCGAGTCCGTGAGGCTCGAGGCCGTGATGCAGCATGAGATCGTCCAGTGCGCCGGCTGCGGCGTCGACCTCGAAGTGATCGAACTCGACCCCGTCACCCTGGAGCTCGCGCCGGAAGAAGAAGAGGACTGGGGCGAGTAGCGGAGCCGGCAGATGCGCATCGGAGTCCTCTACAGCCGGGTCAGGCCCGAAGAGAAACTGCTGTTCGCCGAACTCGAGCGTCGGCCGGCCGACGTCGAGTTGATCGACGACCGCAGGGTCGTCCTGGCGCTCGCCGGCCGCAGCGCACTCGAGCCGTCCTTCGACTTCGATGTCATCTTCGACCGTTCGATCAGCTACAGCCGGGCCCTGGCCAACCTGCGCGTCCTGGCCGACCGCGGGGTGGCCACCGTCAACCCCGCCTGCGTGATCGAGAACTGCGGCGACAAGGTCCGCACCTCGAGCCTGCTCCAGGCGGCCTCGGTGCCGACACCCGCAACCCGGGTAGCCTCGACGCCGGAGGCTGCCCTGCTCGCGATCGAGGAACTCGGCTACCCGGTCGTGATGAAGCCGACCGTCGGATCCTGGGGCCGCCTGGTGGCGCGCATCAACGACCGCGACGCCGCGGAAGCGCTGCTCGAGCACAAGAGCACGCTCGGCTCATACCAGCACTCCATCTTCTACCTGCAACGCTACGTAGACAAGCCGGAGCGGGACATCCGGGCCTTCGTCGCCGGCGGCCGGACGCTGTGCGCGATCTACCGCCGGGCGCCACACTGGATCACCAACACGGCGCGAGGCGCCTCCACCGAGAACTGCCCGGTCACAGCGGAGATCGACGGCCTCTGCCGCCGAGCCGCGCGCGCTGTCGGCGGCGGCCTGCTGGCGGTCGACCTGGTGGAAGATCCCAGGCACGGTCTGCTGGTGCTGGAAGTCAACCACACGATGGAGTTCCGCAACTCGATCGCACCCACTGGCGTCGACATCCCCGCGCGCATGATCGACTTCGTCGAGCGGGTGGCCACCGTGGGCTGGGACGAGGCCCAGGCGGGCGAGTTCCCGTGACTGTCCGCGCATCGATCGTCGGCGGGTCCGGGTATGCCGGCGGTGAACTGGTGCGGTTGCTGCTCGGTCATCCGGAGTTCGAGGTCGGGCAGGTCACGTCGCGCCGGCTGGCCGGCTCCTTCGTGCACTTCACCCACCCGAACCTGCGCGGTCACACCGACCTGCGTTTCTCCACACTGGACGAACTCGAGCGCTGCGACCTGCTCTTCCTCTGCCTGCCGCACGGCAACGCCGCCAGGGACATCGACCTCTACTCCGAACTCGCGCCGAAGGTCGTCGATCTCTCCGCCGACTTCCGGCTTCGGTCGGCGGACGCATGGGAAGACTGGTACGGCGCCGTCCATCCCGCGCCGCGGTGGCTCGACCGCTTCGTGTACGGCCTGCCCGAGCTGGACCGCGAGGCAGTGGCCGGCGCCGCCCTCACGAGCGGCGTGGGATGCAACGCGACCGCGACCCTGCTCGGTCTGCTTCCCCTGCTCGCATCCGGGCTCCGCGAGAACGATCTCGTCGACTGGCAACGGGGAGTCGTCACCGAACTGAAGGTCGGCAGCAGCGAGGGCGGCGCTTCGTCGTCCGATGCCTCCCACCACCCCGAGCGGTCGGGCGTCGTGCGCAGCTTCCGGCCGACGGGCCACCGGCACACCGCCGAGGTCGAGCAGGCGTTCGCGAGCCGCGGCGTCGACGTCAAGGGCAACGTCCACCTCTCGGTGACCGCAGTCGAGATGGTGCGCGGCGTCCTGGCGACCAGCCACCTCTTCCTTGCCGGCGTGACGGACACCAGAGCCGCCGAGAGGGAACTCTTCCGTGCCTACCGCTCCTTCTGCCGGCAGCATCCCTTCGTACGGCTGGTCAAGGACCGGCGTGGCATCCACCGCTATCCCGAACCGAAGATCCTCGCCGGCAGCAATCACGCCGAGGTCGGTTTCGACCTCGACGCGAGGACCGGACGCCTGGTCGTCATCTGCGCCATCGACAACCTGATGAAGGGCGCGGCCGGTAACGCCGTCCAGTGCGCCAACCTGATGTGCGGGTACGAAGAAACCCGGGGCCTCGGCTTCCTCGGCCTTCACCCTGTCTAGGCGCCAGGAGAATGGCCGAAACCAGCCCAGACAACCCCGGCGGACCGCTCGTGGTCAAGGCCGGCGGCGGTAAGGCACTCGACGTGGAGTCGATCGCCGCCGACGTCGGCTCCCTGTGGCGAGCCGGCCGGCTCGTCGTCCTGGTTCACGGCGGTGCGGAGACGACGAACGAGGTTGCCGAGCAGTTGGGACACCCGCCGCAGTTCGTGACCAGCGAGAGCGGCTACAGCAGCCGCCGGACGGACCGCCGCACGCTCGAGATCTTCGAGATGGTCTACTGCGGACTGTTGAACAAGCGCTGGGTCGAACTCCTGCAACGCCAGGGCATTCCAGCGGTCGGGCTGTCCGGGCTCGACGGCCGGCTGTTCGAAGGGCGCCGCAAGGACAAGCTGCGCATCCGGCACGGCGGACGGCGCATGGTGCTGCGCGACGACTGGACCGGCACCGTCGAGAAGGTGAACGGAGAGCTCCTTCACCTGCTGCTTGACGGCGGCTACCTGCCGGTCCTGACGCCCCCCGGCGCCTCCTTCGACGGCGAAGCCGTGAACGTGGACGGGGATCGCGCCGCCGCCGCCCTGGCGACCGCCCTGGGCGCCCCGATCCTCGTCTATCTCTCCGGCACACCGGGACTGCTTGCCGACTTTCCCGACGAAGACTCCCTGATTCCCCGTTTCGACGTCGCCCGCGACGCGCTCTCGGGCGGCGCCCCCGACTCCGGACTCGAACCTCTGACAGGTGTAGCCGAAGACCGGATGAAGAAGAAGGTACTCGGAGCCGCCGAGGCGCTCCGGGGCGGAACCGGCCGGGTCATCTTCGCCGATGGCCGGGTCGCACGGCCCGTGCAGGCTGCCCTCGACGGCGCGGGCACCCACGTCGTCGTCCGGACGGCCGGTCCACGGGAGGATTCGTGATGAATGGCGCCGAGGACCGCCGCCTCGGGACCTGGGCGCCGCGCCGGCCCACCCCGCCGATCGTTGGCGGCGAGGGTTGCGAACTGATCGCGGAGAACGGCGACCGCTACCTGGATCTGACGGCCGGCTACGGCGTCTGCTGCCTGGGCTACAACCACCCGGCGATCGTCGACGCCATCAAACGCCAGGCCGATCGGCTCACTTTCTGTCCGCTCAACGTGTCGAGCACCATCCGGGCGGAGTACGTCGAGGCGCTGGCCGCCGTCCTGCCCGAGGCGCTCGATCGCGTCTTCCTCTGCAACAGCGGCACGGAGGCCGTCGAGGGCGCGCTCAAGTTCGCGACGCTCGTTACCGGAAGGAGCCGAACGGTAGCGCTCAGGAACAGCTTTCACGGCCGCACCCTGGGCGCGCTGGCGACGACCTGGAACCCCGCGGCCCGCAAGCCCTACGACGGCCTTCTTCACGATGCCGTCTTCGTTCAGCCAGAGGCCGAGGCGATCGAGCAGGCGGTCTCCGAAGAGACGGCCGCGGTCGTCCTCGAACCCGTGCAGGGCGAAGGCGGCGTCAACGTGCTCGGCGACGATCTCCTGCTGGGGGCGCGCCGCGCCTGCGACCGGCACGGCGCCCTGCTCATCCTCGACGAAGTGCAGACAGGCTTCGGCCGTTGCGGCACGTGGTTCGCCCATCAGCACACGCCCGGACTCGTGCCCGACGCGATAGCGATGGCGAAGGGCATCGGCAGCGGCTTCCCGCTCGGAGCGATCGCCTACGGCGGCCGGGTCGCGGAGGCGCTCCGCCCCGGCAGCCACGGCTCGACGTACGGGGGCAACCCGCTCGCCTGCGCGGTCGGCCTGGCCGTGATCGAGACGCTCGAGCGTCTCGATCTGCCGGCAAGGGCGGCGACGACGGGCTCGCGTTTCGCCGAGTCGCTCAGGAGCCGGTTCGCCTCGAATCCGCGGGTGCGGGAAGTACGGGGACGGGGCTTGATGATCGGAGTCGTCCTGCGCGAGCGAGCCGGCCGCCACATCGCCCGCCTCGCGACCGAACACCGGGTCCTGGCCCTGCCCGCGGGCCCGAACGTGATTCGCCTGCTGCCGCCGCTGATCGTCACGGACGAGGAACTCGAACGCGGCGCCGAGGCGATCCAGGCCGTGCTCGGAACGGAATGAGCGTGGACGTCGGGACCGTGAACGCCGAACGGCGCCTCGCCGAGATCGAGCTCGTGCGAGGACTGGTTGCGGTGCCGTCGCTATCCCGGCACGAAGCGGCGGCCAGCGGCTGGCTGGCCGACGAGATGGCCGCGCGGGGCCTCGAACGCTGCCATGTCGACGGCGCGCTGAACGCCGTCGGCGAACTGGGCGACCCCGCCGCCGCCCGCCTGGTCGTCCTGCTCGGGCACATCGACACGGTGCCGGGAAACATTCCGGTCCGGATCGAAGACGACGGATCGCCTCACGGCATCCTGCATGGCCGGGGTTCGGTCGATGCGAAGGGGCCACTCGCCAGTTTCGTGGCGGCGGCTGCCCGACTCGGTGGAGACTGGGCACGCGCCCACGACCTGCGGGTGATCGTGGCCGGCGCGACCGAAGAGGAGGCGGCGAGTTCCCGCGGCGCCCACTTCCTGCTGAAGCGGCTGAACGGCCGCGACGAGCCGGCGCCCGACTTCTGCATCATCGGCGAGCCCAGCCACTGGCACCGGGTGACGCTCGGCTACAAGGGACGCCTGCTGATCGACCTGCTGGCCCGGCGACCGAGCAGCCACACCGCCGGCCCGGAGGTCGGCGTCGGCATCACGGCGTTCGACCTCTGGCGGCGTCTGGAGCAGGTGGCCGAGCGCCACGGAGGCCGAACACCCTTCGAGCGGGTGCTGCCCAGCCTGCGCTCGATCGGCACCACCAGCGACGGCCTCTACGACACCGTTCGCGCCGACTACGGTCTGAGGCTCCCGGTCGACTTCGATGTGGGCGCCCTGGTCGACGAACTGACGGAGTGGTTCGGCGATGCCGCGGCGGACATTCGCGGGCCGCTGTTCTCCGACCTCGACCCGGAGCGCGCGACCGGCACGATCCGCTGCGAGCAGGGCCACGCCGGCCTGGAACTGAGCCTGCGCGGCTATGAGGTCGGGGTCCGGGCCGACCGGCACTCGCCACTGGTCCGCGCGTTCCTCGCCGCCATCCGCGCCGTCGGCGGCCCGGAGGTCGCGCCCAAGTTCGTCGTCAAGACCGGCACCTGCGACATGAACATCGTTTGGCCCGTCTGGCGCTGTCCCATCCTTGCCTACGGACCGGGGGACAGTACACTCGATCACACCCCGAACGAGCACCTGGATCTGAACGAGTACCTGCTGGCGGTCGACACCGTGGAACTTGCGTTGAGGAACCTCGCCGCGGCCTTGCCGGTCACCGGCTGACCGCGTGACTTCTCGTCCGCCCCGCATCGACCGGACCGCCTTCGGCGTCAGCGTCGCGCTGATCGTGCTGGTCTGCGCTCCGCTCGCGCTGGCGCCCCAGGCCGGCGGCGCCCTCGTGGTCCAGGCCTACGAGTCCCTGACGGAGCGCTTCGGCCTCATCTACCAGTGGGCGACGCTGGCGGTCACCGTGTTCCTGGTCTGGCTCGCCTTCAGCCACCACGGCAAGCGGAGGCTCGGCCACGAAGACAGCCGGCCGGACTTCAACATCTTCAGTTGGATGGCGATGCTCTTCTGCGCCGGCATCGGGGCCGGACTCCTCTACTGGTCGACGATCGAATGGGTGACCTACCTCGACAAACCGCCCTTCGAACTCGCCCCGAACTCCACCGAGGCGGTCGAGTGGGCGGCGACCTACGGCATCTTCCACTGGGGTATCTCGGCCTGGGCGCTGTACTGCTTTCCGGCCGTTGCGATCGCGATTCCCTACTACCGGCAGCACGCGCCTGTACTCCGCCTGAGCACGGGCCTGCACGCCCTGATCGGCCGCGACGGCTACGACCGCCCCCCTGCACGGGTCGTCGACGTCCTGTTCATCCTGGCCCTGGTCGGCGGCACCGGCACCTCACTCGGTCTGGGAACGCCGATGGTGGCGGCCTGCATCAGCGAAGTCCTGGGCATCGAACAGACCTTCGGTCTACAGGTGACGATCCTGCTCGTCTGCGTCACCCTGTTCGCAGCCAGCGTCTACCTCGGACTCGAACGGGGCATCAAGCCGCTCTCCGACGGCTCGATCCTCGCCGCGATCGTCCTGCTCGCTTTCATCCTGATCGTCGGTCCGACGAACTTCCTTCTTCGCAGCGGCACCAACTCCATCGGTTTGATGCTCGAGAACTTCATCCGGCTGAACACCTGGACGGACCCGGTAGCGCGCACCGGCTTCATCGAGGACATGACCGTCTTCTACTGGGCCTGGTGGATTGCCTACGGACCCTTCATGGGCCTGTTCGTGACCCGCATCTCCCGCGGCCGGACGGTGCGGCAACTGATCCTCGGCATGCTGGTTCTGGGCACGCTCGGCTGCGCCCTGTTCTACGCCGTGCTCGGCAACTACAGCATGCACCTGGACCTTTCGGGAGCGCTTCCCGTGCGCGACATCGCCGCTCAGGCCGGCAGCGAGACCGCGATCGCCCAGAGCATCGGCTTCCTGCCGCTCGGGACCCTCGTCCTCACCGTCTTCGCGCTCGTGGCGATCGTCTTCATTGCCACGACCTACGACTCCGCGTCCTACTGCCTGGCGGCGTCGGCCACCCGTAACCTGCCCGAAGGAACGCATCCGGCCCGCTGGCACCGCCTGTTCTGGGCTGTTGCGGTCGGCATTCTGCCAGTCACGCTGATGTTCATCGGCCAGGAGGGCGGCAACGACCAGTTGCGGGTCATCCAGTCGGCCACGCTGGTCGTCTCGCTGCCTCTCCTCGTCGTCGGAGCGCTCATGGCGGTGTCACTGATGCGCTCGCTGCGGGAAGTGGACCGCCAGTCCGAAACCTGAACCGGCCGAGACGCAAGGACTGCCCCCCAGCCGTCTGACGAGACCGATCAGCGGTCGCCGGACGCCAGCGCCGACCTGAGCTCGGCGACGGCGCTCGCCATCGCGTCGAGCGCGCTCTCCCAGTCCGACCAGTGGAAAGCGTGTCCGGCCTCGATCGCCTCGTCCCACGAGCCGTTGATCGCGAACAGCGCATCGGCCGCTTCATGGCGCTTCGAGGGGTCCCTGAGCCGCAGAACGGCACGACTCACCTCGGCCCGCTGCTGGCCCAGAGTCCGAAGCCGCGCCAGGTTGCGGCCGCCGCGCGCCAGCGCTTCCTGGCCTGCTTCACCGGGAATGCCGACCTCTTCGTGATCGGCGTCCGGGCCGTGACAGCGATTGCACTGCGCCTGCAGGCCGCCTTCGACGCCCAGCGACTGAGCCGCCAGGCTGCCGTGGCAGGTCG
Source organism: Acidobacteriota bacterium (assembly GCA_028877275.1). Taxonomy (GTDB): domain Bacteria; phylum Acidobacteriota; class Thermoanaerobaculia; order Multivoradales; family Multivoraceae; genus Multivorans. Next base: position 393,397 of record JAPPFP010000006.1, on the reverse strand, counting down.
TGCAGGTAGGAGCGGCACGGACCTGGCGCTCGAGCAGCGCGTAGTGGGCGCTCTGCTGTAGCGCCCCGTACTCGGCGTCGTGGCAGCGGCCGCAGGTCCGTGGCAGGTTCCAGTGGTTCGTCGGGCTGTCGCGGTGGGCGCTGTTGAGCACCCCCTTGTGCGCCCGCAGTTCAACGAACGTCGACGTGTTGCCGCCATGGCAGTCCGCGCAGGAAACGCCGGCCGAGGCGTGAGCCGAGTCGCGGAACTGCCGCAGGTGCACCTGCGCCACCTCGTCGAGCTCCTGCGCGGCGTGGCAGTCGATGCAGGGATCCTGCGCGGAGGCGGTGGCGGCCAGAGCGGCGACGGCCAGCACCGGAACCGTCCACCGTGTGACCCCTCTGATTCCGTTCCATGCAGCCCGGTTCACGACGTCAGACTACCAACACCCGCGGGCGAGAACCCTTGTTCACCGCCAGTCGAACTCCGGTGTCAGGGTGACCTCCCGGTCTCCTCCCGACATCTCGGGCAGACGCAGTCGGTAGTAGTTCAGCGGAATCCCGCCGTACCAGTAGCGGTGCCGGGCGATCCGGGTCGGCCGCTCGAGGACATGGCGCATCGTTGGCCTACCCGTATCCTCGCCCAGAGGCGCCAGGCTGACGGTCAGACGGGCAAGCCGCACCGGCGAGCCGACCAGGAGCTCGCCGTCAGCGGACGGCCGGTAGCGGATCCCGTCCGGACCCTGCGGCCAGACGCCGTCGCCAATCAGCCGGACGCGCAGGTCGCCATGCTGGATGTCCGCCGGCGCCGATCCGAGGTGAATCTGGGACGTCTCGAGTGGCAGGAGGCCCTTCGCCGCCGCCGACACGTAGCGCAACCGGCGGGCGCCGTGCTCGGGATCGATCTCCAGCGGAAAGGAGGCCGCCGTCCGCCACAAGGGCAGGACGAACAGCGCCGCCACCACGGACATCGCCGCGAGCCAACGCCTCGAGGGCGGCCGCTCGATCAGGAACCAGCAGGCCGCGTACAGAGGCAGGAACCACCGGTTGGCGATCGCTCCCGCTCCGCCATAGAAGTTGTACGGGTTCTTGATCACGAAGGCCAGGAAGCCAATGGCGATGCCGAGAAGCAGCCACCGCCGTCGTGACCCGCGCCGCAGGCAGGCGCAGGCAAGGAGCAGCGGCAGGAAGTAGGGGACGATGCCGATGCTCCGACCGATCAACCCGTAGACGAGGTTGTGTCCGAGCAGTACCGCGTCGAGGTCCGGCAGCAGGAAGCCCTCGCGGGCCCAGGACGCGTCGCCGCGAACGGAGAGCAGCTCGGGCCATTGCTGCCGCTCGAAATCGACGTCCGGATAGCCCGTGGCGCTGCTGAATCCCTGCCGTTCGCTCACGTAGGGACTCCACGCGCCGCCGCTTGCGCGGTGAAACCACGCCGAACCGGCCAGCAGCAGGATCGCGCCCCCCACGGCGAGCGCGGCCGCCCGGCGGCCCCATTCCTTGCGCAACGTCGGCAACGTCGCCAGCAGGACCGCCGCCAGCACCGCCAGGTAGAACGGCCGACCGGCTCCGGCAACCGCCAGGAGCGCGCCCCCGGACGCCAGCCGCGCCGGAGAGAGTTGCCTGCCCTCGAGCCAGGGATCCAGGCAGCAGAGCCCGCACGCCGTGACGACCAGGTAGAGGAGATCCGCGTGGATCCAGAACACATGGCCGAAAGCGACCGAGAAGAAGAGCAGGAACGCCGCCACCAGCGGGCCGTCGGCGCCGATCCGGGTGGCCAGGAGGCAGTCGAGCAGCAGCGCGGCCAGAACAACCAGCAGCAGGTTCGCCAGGATCGGCCCGCGCTGCGGCGCGAGTCGGACGAAGGGAGCGAGGTAGAGCGAGTAGAAGGCCGGCTTGGCGTAGACGAGCGTTGCCCCGTCGTCGACGCTCTGGAGGATCAGCGGGTCGGGCACCTTGCCCGTCAACCGCTGGTAGCGCCGGAAGTCGGCTTCTTCGTAGCGCCGGTCGAGGTCGAAAGCCAGGCTCTGGGCCTGCATCGCGTAGACGCCCTCGTCCCCCACCGTGTAGGGCCAGTCCGACGGATCGAAGAGCGCCGCTCCAGTCGCCAGCGCCAGCAGGAGCACCCAGAGCACGACCCGCTGCCAGGTCGGCGCTGCGACGCATCGCCACGTTTGCCCGCTACCCGAGACTCCCCCCATCCGGCCAGGACGCTAGCAGCCGGTCCTGGAATGGGCGCTAACTACACGAGGTAAAGGGAATCTGACAACCGCTAACGAGGTTCTGACTCGTTCCGGCCGCCAGATGTGGTGTAGTCTTCGACGCGGTCGACGTGCAATCGAACAAAGGAGCACTTCCGATGACGAAACCTGAAGTCGAGCCCCTCCGCCTGTCGTACCTGCTGGTCCTGTTCCTGGCTCTCTGTCTGGCCGCACCAGTTCTGGCACAGGAGGGGGACAACCAAGACGAGTCCGAGGCCGAAGAACCGCAGGAGTTCGAAGAGACGATCGTGGTCGTAGGCACCCGGACGGAGGGACGCACAGTCACCGCATCGCCCGTCCCGGTCGACGTCATTCCCGAAACCGAGCTGGTCAGTCAGGGCAACAACGACCTGACGAACCGAATCCGCACCGTCGTCCCGTCCTACAACGTCGGCACCCAGCCGATCAGCGACGCCGCGACCCTGATTCGGCCGGCCAACCTCCGCGGTCTGGCGCCGGACCACACGCTGGTCCTCGTCAACGGCAAGCGCCGCCACCGCGCCGCCGTCATCGCCTGGCTCGGCAACGGCATCTCCGACGGCTCCCAGGGGCCGGACATTTCCGTCATCCCGGCCATCGCGCTGCGGCAGGTCGAGGTCCTGCGCGACGGTGCCTCGGCCCAGTACGGCTCGGACGCGATCGCCGGAGTGCTCAACTTCCAGCTCAAGGATGCGAGTTCCGGCGGCAGCGTGGAGATCCGCACCGGCCAGTTCCAGGACTCGAACCCTGGATCCAGCTCCGGCTTCGGCGGCCAGTACACCTTCGCCGGCGACAAGGGTAACTCCTACGCAGTCGCCGCGAACTTCGGCATGCCGATGGGCGATAACGGCTTCTTCAACCTGAGCATGGAGTACGGAGCCGCCGACCCGACCAGCCGTAGCGTCCAGCGAAACGACGCGCTGTCCGTCATCCGCGGAGGTAACAGCATGGTGAGAGACCCGGCGCAGGTCTGGGGCTCACCTCTGCTCGAGGACGACATCAAGGTGTTCGCCAACTTCGGCACGCTCTTCAACAACGGCGCCCAGTTCTACGGCCACGCGAACTACGCCACGCGGACGACCACGGGCGGCTTCTACTTCCGCAACCCGCACACGCGCTCCGGCGTGTTCAGCAACGACAGCGGCGGTTCCATCCTGGTCGGCGACCGGCTCTGGGCCAGCACCGGCGTCGCCGGCGCCGGCGGCTGTCCCGCGCTCTCGGTCGTGTCGGCCGGCGATGGCGGCACGGCCCCCGACCCGGCGGCCCTCGCGGCCATCGAGGCGGATCCGAACTGCTTCACCCTCTACTCGCGCTTCCCCGGCGGCTTCACGCCGCAGTTCGGAGGCGACCTGACGGATTCCTCGATCGTCGCCGGCGTCCGCGGCTACCTCGACAGCGGCATGACCTGGGATCTCAGCGTCAACGTCGGCAGCAGCGAGGTCGACCAGTTCATCTACAACACGGTGAACGCCTCGCTCGGCTACGACACGCCGACGTCGTTCAACCCCGGCATCTACGAGCAGACGGATACGAACGTCAACTTCGACATCACCTATCCGGTGCGCGAGAACATGAGTCTCGCCGCGGGCCTTGAGTGGCGCAACGAGCAGTTCCGCATCGGCGCCGGGGACGCCGCGTCCTGGGAGATCGGCCCCTACGCCGCCCAGGGATTCGGCTCCGGCTCGAACGGCTTCAACGGCTACCGGCCAGAGAACTCGGGTACCTGGGACCGTGCGAACGTCGCCATCTACGGCGACCTCGAGATCGACTCGCCGGACGACAGGGGAACCTTCACCGCCGCGCTGCGGGTCGAGGACTTCGACGGCTTCGGCAACACGATCAACGCGAAGGTGTCCGGTCGCCGCCAGGTGTCCGACGCGGTGTCACTGCGCGCCGCGGCCAGCACCGGCTTCCGCGCGCCGACGCCCGGCCAGCAGAACGCGTTCAACGTGACGACGGCCTTCGATCCGGAGACCGGCGGCCTGTCGAACAGCGGCACCGTGCCTTCGACCTCCCTGCCGGCTGCTCTGCGAGGCGGCGAGGACCTCCAGCCGGAGGAGGCGGTCAACTTCTCGGCCGGTCTGGTCGTGGACCAGGGCGACTTCACCCTGACGGCGGACATCTTCCTCATCGACGTGGACGACCGGCTCGCCGTGTCAGAGACGTTTCGCCAGTGCGCCCTCATCCAGGAACCGAACTGCGTCACGGACGCGGAGATCGAGCAACTGCTATCCGGTGGCTTCGTCGAGGCGCGGAACCTGAAGAACTTCCGGTTCTTCGTCAATGACTTCGCCACGCAGACGCAGGGTCTGGACGTGGTCGGCACCTGGACCCCGGCGGGGCTCGGCGGCGACACGAGCTTCAGCCTCGTGTTCAACTACACCGACACGGAGGTCACGGACCACAACCCCGACACGGTCGGCCCCTTCCGCATCGCCACGATCGAACAGGGTCTGCCGAAGTTCCGCTACAACCTGGCGATGAACCACGGCGCCGAGAACTGGAACCTGATGGCCCGCGTGAACTACTTCGACGGCTGGTGGGACAGCGAGGACGCGCAGAATCTCCTCGGCCGAAACAACGCGCCGATTTACCCCGACTACAGCGGCGAGTTCCTGCTCGACGTCGAACTCGGCTTCCCGCTGCCGAACAACACGTCGATCGCCCTCGGCGTGCAGAACCTGCTGAACACCTATCCGGAGGACAACCCCGGCGCCGCCGACGGCGTCGGCAACCGGTACGGCCAGTTCTCACCGTTCGGCTTCAACGGGGCCTACTACTACGTCCGCTTCAACTACGCGTGGGGTCAGAGCTTCTAGAAGCTCCCGATCTCAGCGTTCGACCTTCCTCAGCCGCCCGCCGCCGACTGGATCGGCGCGGGCGGCTGTTGCCTTTCCAGGCTCTGGAGCAACCAGTAGCGGCGGTACAACTCGTTCGCCTCGTACAGTTCCTCGTGGCTGCCGGCGGCCACCAGCCGGCCCTGGTCCAGGACGTGGATCCGCCGGGCCCGGCGCGCCGTAGCAAGGCGGTGGGCGATGACGATCGTCGTCCTGCCCTCGAGCAGCTGCTCGATCGCCCGCTGGACCGTCGCCTCTGAATCGGGATCCAGAGAGCTCGTCGCCTCGTCCAGCAGCAGGATCTGCGGGTCGCGCAGAAACGCCCGCGCGATCGCGACCCGCTGCCGCTGGCCGGCGGAGAGCCGGACGCCGCGCTCGCCGACCTCCGTTTCGAAGCCTTCGTCCAGGCGTTCGATGAACGAGGCGGCGCCCGCCGCTTCGGCGGCCGCCCGCACTTCGTCGTTGCCGGCATCCGGTCTGGCCAGCCGGATGTTCTCCGCCACCGAACCGGAGAACAGGAAGATGTCCTGGGGCACCAGGGCCATGCGGCGCCGCAGATCGGCCAGCGCGACATCGCGCAGTGATCGGCCGTCGAGGAGAATCTCCCCCTCCTGCGCTTCGTAGAAGCGAAGCAGCAGGGAGAAGAGGGTGCTCTTGCCCGAGCCGGACGGGCCGACCAGGGCCACCAGTTCCCCCGCCTCCACTTCCAGAGAAACGTCGGCAAGAGCGGGCTCTTCGGTGCCCTCGTAGCGGAAACCGACCGAGCGGAGGCTCAAGGCCGCGGCGTCCTTCGCCAGGTGGACGGGCGAGGCCGAGTCGACGATCGCCGACCGCTCGTCGAGTAGCTGGAAGACCCGCTCACTCGATCCCCGCAGTCGGCGGTAGCCGGCGTAGAGCGATCCCAACTGACCCACCGACGTCGCGATCGCGAACGTGTAGAGAAGAAACGAAGTCAACTGACCGGCCGTCATCGCCCCGTCGAGCATCAGGTTGCCGCCGTAACCGAGCACGAGGGCGAAGGCGGTGAAGCCGAAGAAGGTGATCAGACCGCTGAACGCGCCGTAGAGATGAACGTTGCGAAACTGGATGCCGAGCAGATCGATCAACCGTTCGCCGTAGCGGCCCCGCGCCTGTTCTTCCGCGGAGAACGCCTGCATGGTACGAACGCCGGCCAGAGCCTCCTCGGCCCAGGCGGAGGTTTCCGCGACCGCGTCGCGCTCTTCAACCGCCACCTTCTCGAGTCGCCGGCCGAAGACCATCGCGAACAACACGACCGGCGGTACCACCAGCAAGGCGACCACGGTCAACCGGGTCTGCATGATGAGCAGGATCGCCAGCACGCCGACGAAACGCGCCGCAGCCTGGAGTCCGGCCGGGATCTGCTCGGTCAGGGCGGTCTGTACGACCGTGAGATCCGAGTTCATCCGCGACAGCAGCTCGCCGACCCGACGCCGGTCGAAGAAGTCGATCGACAGACCGATCAGGTGGTCGAACAGGCGCCGGCGCAGATCGCGCAGCAAGCGGGCGCCCGCTGTCCCGAGAAGCCAGGCCTGGAAGTAGCCGAGCAGGCCCAGAACCGCGAACAGGCCGATCAGCCAGATGACGACCTGACGAAGCTCCTGCACGGAACTGGACTCAAGCGCGCTGTCCACGAACTGCCCGGCCCGCATCGGTACCAGCAGGAAGACGCCGCTGCCGGCGAGAAGAAGGACAGTGCCCCAGAGCAGCGGCTGCAGATACGGTCGGGCCAGTCCGAACAGTCGGCGGAACGGCACCGGCGCGGAGGACCGCTCGTCCCCTTCGCGGCCCGTCGAACTCACCTGCCGACCATCAGCGTGATGACGAGTTCCGGCCGCTCCGCGTCCGCGACGATCTCGTCGAAGGTTGTGGAGTCCATCGACAGCGGCAGCTCGAACGCCACCGAGCCGTGCTCGATCTGCTCGGGAATGTTGCGGCCGACGCGGCCCGCGGCGGAGCCCGCGGCGATTGCGTCGTCGCCTTCCGGGCGACCGCCCCGCCGAAGGTCAACGTCGACGTTGACCCGCCGCGCGCCCCGGCTGCCGTGGACGGCCAACTCCACGTCGAGTTCGACACGACCGCGACGCGCGCGGCGTTCGACCTGCACACCCTGAATCGTGACTCCCTCGCAGAGGTAGGGAGCCGTGTCGCGGGTGATCCAGCCGTACCCTTCGGGAAGCGACTCGACCGCCCCCAGCGGCACGCGGAGCACCATGGGCGACGCCATGGCGATGCGTTCGATCGCCGCCGCATCGACGGCGCGGGCGGAGCCGGGCGTCACGTCGCCCGCCGCCGGTGCGGTCGCCTCCGGTGCGGGCGGAGGCGCGGGCGCGGGCGAAGGTGGCTCGACGGCCACCGGGGAGGCCGGTTCAACGGGCGCGGGCGGTTTCGCGGCCGTTTCGACCGGCCGGGAGGGCGGGGGCTCGGGCCGGCCGGCGGGAACGTAGTGTCCCTCGAACAGCACCGTCGAAGGTCGGCCGGCGCGCCTCGACGTGCCGGCGATCCGGGAGACTCGCCCGTCGGCTTCGAAGCTCAGCCATTCCCGCCAGTTCGAGTTCCGTCCATCCGCGGCAACGTACTCGCCGTCGAACACCAGCTCCTCGCCGTCGACGGTTGCCTCCGAGCGCACGATGAGGCCGCGGTTCGAGACGCTGAACCGCCGCCACACGTTTGCCGCCGGATCGAAGGAGCTGTAGGTGCGGCCCGACCTGCCGTCGACGAAGGACCACGTCTCCGCGATCAGGCAGCCGTCCTCCAGCTTCTCCACCCGGCTGCGGCCCACGGTCTCCCCGCCCGACACCAGGCGCCATTCGCCGAGCAGGAAGTCCAGCACCCGGTAGCTGTCGTCCGTTTCGCACGGGCCGGCGGCCTGCGCTGACAGCGGCCCAGCCGCCGGCAGGACGGAACCGCAAAGCAGCAGGAACGCCAGGGGCCAACTCCTCGACCGTTCCATATCGTCTCCCCGCTCAGGTGCCCAGAAGGGCAATCTTGATGATGAACACGGCCGCGAGAACCGCCACCGCCGGACGTAGTTGACCAAATCGACCGGCAAGCAGCTTGATCGCCGTGTAGGTGATGAAGCCGGCCGCGATGCCGTGGGCGATCGAGAAGCTGAACGGGATCATCACCGCGAGCACGACAGCCGGCACGTATTCGGTCGCGTCGCCCCAGTCGATCTCGATCATGTTGCGGATCATCACGCTGGCGACGAAGAGCAGGGCCGCGGCGGTGGCGTAGTCCGGGATCGTCGCCGCCAGCGGCGACAGGAAGAGCGTCACCAGGAACAGCATCGCGACCGTGACCGAGGTCAGCCCGGTGCGCCCCCCCGCCTTCACTCCGGCGGCGCTCTCGATGTAGCTCGTGACCGAGGACGTCCCCAGAACAGAGCCGAGCACGGAGGCGCCGGAATCGACGATGACGGCCTGTCTCAGTCGCGGCAGGTTGCCGTCCCCGTCGAGCAGGTCTCCCTGCTTCGAAACCGCGATCAGGGTCCCCGAGGTGTCGAACAGATCGGTGAACAGGAAGGAGAAGATGATCCCGATGAAGGCCGCGTCGAAGGCGGCGCCGATCTCCAGCTGTCCGAACGTGGGGGCCAGGGACGGAACCGCCGATACCGCTCCCTGCCAGCTCGCCTCGCCAACGAGAATGCCGATCAGGGTCACGGCGAGGATGCCGATCAGCACGGCGCCCGCCTTCTTCAGGGCGTCGAGCGCCGCGATCAACACGAGGCCGACGATTGCCAGGATGACGCTCCAGGAGGTCACGTCGCCAAGTCCGACCAGCGTCGCCTCGTTGGTGACGACCATGCCGGCGTTCCGCATCGCGATGACGGCGAGGAAGAAGCCGATACCCGCGGCCGTCGCCATCTTGAGAGAGCGCGGGAAGGCGTTCACGATCCAGGCTCGAATCGGAAACACCGAGATGAGGACGAAGCAGACGCCGGAGATGAACAGCGCTCCCAGCGCGACCTCCCAGCGATGCCCCATTCCCACCACGACGCCGTACGTGAAGTAGGCGTTGATCCCCATCCCCGGAGCCAGCGCGATCGGGTAGTTCGCGTACAGGCCCATCGCGGCGCAGGCAATCGCCGCGGCGAGACAGGTGGCGACGAAGACCGCCCCGCGATCCATCCCCGCCTCGCTGAGGATCTGCGGATTGACCACCGCGACGTAGGCCATCGTCAGGTAGGTCGTAACTCCGGCGGCGACCTCTCTCCGGGCCGTCGTCTGGTACTCGTCAAGACGGAAGAGGCGGTTCAGCACGTGAACCTCCCGGCCGCTGCCGTCCCTGGCATGTAACCCGCCCGCCGCAAGCCGTCGGTCAGGCTTCCGCCGGCCTCACGACGAAGAGCAGGTCGCCCTGGTTCACGACCTGGCCGTTCGCCGCGTTGACTCGCATCACCTCGTAGCGCGAGTGGCCGGCGAACAGCTCCGCGCCGGCGTCCAGGGAGGCCAGCGACACCGGTCTGAACAGTTTCATCGCCTCGATCAGACACAGGGTCTTCTCCCGGCTCACGATGTCTCCCGCGCGGACGAAGGGCGGATCGTTCGGGGAGGCGGCAGCGTAGAAGAGACCGCCGGACGGCGCCTTGACCTTGAGTTCGTCGCTACCCTCGATCTCGATGTCGGCCCGGTCGACGTTTCGTCCGACGGCCGCGAACCGCTCAACCTCGTCCACCAGCTCGTCGCCGGAGATGCGGTCGAGGAAGTCGGCAAGAAACCGCGTGTCGTAGTCGCCGGACCGGAACTGCTCGTCGGCAAGGACGCGCCGAAGCAACGGCAGGTTCGTGCACACGCCCTCGATGGCCACCTCTTCCAGGTAGGAGATGAGGCGATCGATCGTGTCCGCGCGATCCCGCCCGTGGCACACGACCTGCGCGACCAGACTGTCGTAGTACGGCGAGACGACCGCGCCCGTGTCGATCGTCGCCAGCACGTCGACATCCTCGCGGGCCGGGAAGTCACAGCGGGTCACCGTCCCGGGCGAAGGCAGGAGATCGATCCCGTCCGCCGAAGCGGAGGCGCGCTCCGCGTTGATCCTGACCTCCATCGCGTAGCCGTCCTCAGCGAAGGGCGCGTCGGCGATCCTCGCCCCACCCGCAATCTCGAACTGGGCCTTGACGATGTCCGTGCCGGTGACCGCCTCGGTCACCGGGTGCTCGACCTGAAGACGGGTGTTCATCTCCATGAAGTAGAGCTTCTGATCCTCGAGGTCGAAGATGAACTCCACGGTGCCCGCCCCGACATAGCCGATCTCCGCGGCGATCGCCGCGGCGTAGCGGAAGCTCTCGTCGCGCAACGCTTCCGGCAAGGCCGTCGAACCCGACTCCTCGATCAGCTTCTGGTTGTTCCGCTGCACGCTGCAGTCGCGCAGGCCCAGCACGCGCACCGTGCCGTGCTGATCGCAAAGCACCTGCACCTCGACATGGCGCAGCGACACGACGCACTTCTCGAGATAGCAGTCCGCGTTGCCGAAGGCGCTCTCCGCCTCGACGCGGATCTGGGCGAACGCTTCCCGGAAGTCCTCCGCCCGGTCCACTCGCCGAATGCCCTTGCCGCCGCCGCCATGAACCGCCTTGAGCATGACCGGGAAGCCGATCGACTCCGCGACGGCAAGCGCCGTGTCCGCATCGGTGAGGATGCCCTCGCTGCCCGGGACCACGGGTACGCCCACCTGAACCGCGGTCTGGATCGCGTTCGACTTGTTGCCCATCCTCCGCATCGCATCGCCGGTCGGACCGATGAAGTTCAGCCCGTGACCCCGGCAAAGGTCGGCGAAGGACGCGCTCTCGGACAGGAATCCGATTCCGGGATGGAGCGCGTCGGCCCCTTCCCTCTCGGCGATGCGGATTACGGAGTGGGCGTTGAGATAGCTCTCGTCCGGCGTGCTGCCACCGATGCAGACGAGCGTGTCGCGCTCGCGCAGCATCGTCGCCGCCGGCGAGTCGACATCCGGGTCGGACTGCACCAGGACCACTTCGACGCCGGCCCTCTGCGCTACCCGCACGAGCTTCACCGCCGTGCAACCCCGCGCGTGGATCAGAGCCCGCTGCACCTGGCGCGGGGCAACCGGCGGCGCGGGCTCGCTGGCCGCCGTTTCCTCCTGACGCCGCCTGCGGGCGGTCAGGAACTCGACGCGCCGTTCCTCCTGGAGCAGCCGCCGCAGAACGGCGTCGACCGTGTCGTCCGGTACCGGAATCTGCGAATCGACCTGACGTAGCTGCTCATCGAGCTCCTCACCGAACGGATGCTCGACGAGCCCGTGCATCGAACCCCCGACCTCGCTCAGGTAGTTCGAGAGAGTCGAGGCCATCGGCAGGTGGGAGGGAACGACGATCTGCCCGGCGAAGGGCATGTTCGTGCCCGAGAAGTAGTAGGTCTGGACCAGGGGATGGGTGACCAGGCTGGCCTGGGCGCCGCCCGTGCAGTCGCCGTAGCCGAAGCAGATCACCGGCAAGTCGTTGTCCCGCACGAAGCGCGTGATCCGATCGTTGACGATCGACATCGAGAACAGGGCGCCGGCGCCCTCCTTGGTCAGCATGCCGCCGGATGAGACGAAACAGACCACCGGCAGGCGTTCCTCCGCGCAGCGGAGCAGGAGCTTGCAGAACTTCTCAGAACTCGCCATGTCGAATGAACCGGCCTGGAACGCGAGGTTCGAAACCAGGACGCCCACTCGGTTCCCCGCGCCGCCACCGTCTTCTCCGTCGGCCAGGGCGCCGGTCCGGATCCGGGCAAGAGCCGCCACCGTCCCGCAAGGCGTGACGCCCTGTTCGAGCGCCCGCTCGATCGATACCCGCAGTCCGGGGAAGCTCACCGGATCAGCCGTCATCCGGTCCGCCTCGATCTCCTGCACGTCGTAGAAGAAGCGATCGAGGATCGCCTGAGGCCGACGCGGCGTGTTTCGCTTCTGCTCGGCCAGCACATCCTCGAGCAGCAGGTCGCGGTAGGCGGCATCGAGACGGTTCCAGAAGTCCTTGATGCCGATGTTGCGCGGTGAGATGCGACCGTCGTAGCCGCGAATGCCCTGCTCGTCCTCGTAGAAGTTCGGCAGCAGGCGTTCGAAGAGGAACGTCACCAGGCCGAAGAGCGGCTCCGAGATGCGCGGCATCTGGAGCCGTTTCCACTCGGCCACCGCCTTGAGCAGCCGGCCGCGGCGCGGGTGCCGGGAGAAGTGACGCAACCAGGAGCGGAACTGCCTGCGCAGACGGGCCTCGGCCTCCTCCGCCGCGTCACCCTCGAGCCCCGCCGTGAGCTCCCCCATCGCCGCGTTCAGCGAGTGGCGCAGGAGAAGGTGGACGGACTCGCGCGCGATCACGTTCTCCTCGCGTGCCTCGCTGGCGATCTCGCGCAGGTGCAGGAAGATGTGGTCGTAGAGCCGGTCGAAGCAGATGAAGTTCTCGCACTCGCGGCGGAACAGCCGCAGGAGTTGGGGCTGGAGAATCACGTCGAGCACCGTGAGGTCGGCGGCCTGGGAGACGTCGCCCGATTCGGAGGCCGGGTTCCCACCTTCGATCCCCTCGTCCTCGACCGTCCGCATGACCGAGAGCAGACGCCCGAAGTTGTCCTCCGCTCCGTCCTTCCACTGGTTGTACAGATGGAAGCCGTACTCCAGCAGCAGTTCGGCCCGCGCACGGTTGAAGTGGTACTCGCGGCTGCCGAGCAGGAAGGATGCGAGCCGGCCCCGCCCCTCGTGCAGCGAGTCACGCGCGGCCGCGTAGCGCTTGTAGGTCCGGCTCAGGACGTCGTCGTAGCGAACCGCCAGCGGGTTGTCTAGCCAGCGTTCGAACGAGACGCGGCGCTGCCGCTCGCGACGCGCCCTGGCCGCGCCGGCCGGCACCTCGGCCGCGGCCAGGCGGCCGTAGCCCGACACGGTCGTCGAACTCAGGCGGCGCCTAAGTCCCAGGTAGCGCAGGTAGCGGAACGCGACGCCGAAGACGTTCGCCTGCTCCGCCGGGCTGTGCAGACGCGACAGGCGAGCGAACTCCTCGAGCACGGAGAGACTGTGGGAGGGATCGACGTAGCGCCGGGTGTTGCGGCGGTAGTGCTCGAACACGGCCGGTTCGTCGCGCACGAACAGTTTCGCCCGCTGTTCCACGAGGGCGATGGACGAGGTGACGGCGGCCTCGAAGCAGGCCAGTCGATCGCCACCCTCGCCGGGAACGAAGTCGATCACGCCGTCGAGATAACCCTGTTCGTAGAGTTCGTACGCCGAGACGCCGACCGCCTTCGCGCACTCTTCCCAGGACAGGTCGTAGCGGCGGACGATGTTCGCCAGTCCGCGCGGCTGGATCGTGTTGAACACGCCGTCCCGCACGGACAGCAGGACATTCGTCGTGGCGAGCGGAATTGCTCCGCCCGAGTATCCGTTGCCGACCACGATGCCCACCGTCGGCACATGGAGCTGTGCCATCTCGGCGATCAGCCGCGAGATCGAGTGGGCCTGGTTGGCGCGGTTCGCTTCCTCGCCGGCGTCCGCCCCGGGCGTGTCCATCAGGGCAACCACGGGCAGAGCCCGGCGGGCGAAGGAGCGGATCACCTCGACGGCGAGCCCGTGGTGCTCGGGCATCCACACGCCGTTCTGCACCGAGCGCTCCTGCGCCAGTAGGCCGAACCGCCGTCTGTGGCCCTCGATCCCGGCCTCGAACACGGCGGCGTAGAGCGGACCATGGTTGCGCTCTTCAACCAGCTCCCAGCTCGTCGCGGCCAGCACCACACCGGCGCCGACCCGACCCGGATCCTCGGCCGGGGCCACCGTTCGGCGAATGTACTCGTCGACCTCCAGCCTGGCGAGTCGCTTGAGGGTCTGGCGGATGCGCCGCTCGGAGATCAATCCCGAGATACGCCCGGCGCCTCCACCGACCTGCCTGTCACCCGCCTCCGGAAACAGGGAGAACGCCCGAGCCCGCTGCTCCGCCTCGCGGAACAGCGGGTCGACATCACCCCGCGAGGGCTCCGGCTGGCTCTGGAGCAGTATCGTCATACGAACCGCGTAGTCTACCCGCTCCACGGGCGGTAAAGGACCGGCAACGTGTAACTTGGCCGATTCCGGGCGCTATTCCAGCGCGCCCCGGAACCAGGCTCAGTTTCCCCGTTCTTCAGCCCGGGTCGGACCGATCTCCCGCAGTGTCGCCAGGCTGGGAGCGACCATCACCCGCGCCGCCGTCTCCTCGTAGGCCGCGTACATCTCCGGCAGCTTCTGGCGCAGGTCGTCCTGGTCTCGAATGGTCCATTCCTCCTCCCACACGGGACCGTATGGCGCCTGGAGATTCCAGGCCGTCGAGATGAACCAGTACGCGAACTCCTGCATCTGGACCCGGAAGCGGATCTCGTCGTCCTTGAAGTCGGCGTACTGGTCCATCTGGTAGTAGCCCTCCTCCGCGGCCTTCGCCATCGCGCGGGCGAGTTCCGAGTTCTCGGAGATGCCCCAGACATCCGGAAACGTGTAGTGCAGGCCGATGTCCGTCACGTAGTGGAGGATGTGCTCGACAACCTCCATCACCTGGCCCTCGGGCCCTACGGGAGTGCCCTGCATGATGATGTCGCACACCGAGTTGTTCTTCTCGATCTCGGCCCACTGCTCCTCGTTCTCCTCCGCGAAACTCATGTCGTCACCGAGCGGAACCGGAATCAGGGCCCTGTAGCGATAGTGGTTCGCGAGCAGCTCGCGCTGGAGATCGGCGTCGAGGCCGGCGTCCCGCGGAAACGACTCGGCGATCGTCTTCGCTACCAGTCGCATGAAGTCGTCCGAGATGTCGTCGCGTGCGGCGAGCTTGAGCCCGTACACCTGCAGTTCCTTGGTGAACGGAGGCATGGCGTCGGTGGCGACCACGTCGCCGTGCTCGTACACGTCGTCGGGGACCTCGCCGACCGGAGAAAGCAGGATGCAGCCTCCGAGGTGGGTCGGGGCGGCATCGGCCGCCTCCTCTACGTTGCCGGCGCCGGAATCGGCAACCTCCCCACCGCCACAGGCAGCAACCGTAAGGAGCAAGAGCGTGACTGCGAAGTGTCTGGTCATCCCGATCCTCCTTCGTTCCGTGGGGACTAGCTGGACACTTCAGAGTACCTGAACGACGCCGACGTTCCCGGTGCCGGCAACCGGCCGCAGCGATACGCCCTCCATTTCCGCTTGATTTTCGCCTCACTTCCGCTTAACGTTCCGGTCACTGCCGACAACCTCACCTGACGGCACCGGAGGCGCGATGGCTGACAAGAGCACGATCGAGTGGACGGACGCCACCTGGAATCCCGTGCTCGGTTGCACAAAGGTGAGCGCAGGCTGCGCCCACTGCTACGCGGAGCGATTCACTGAGCGCTTCCGCGGCGTGCCTGGGCACCCCTTTGAGGGAGGCTTCGACCTTCGGCTGGCGCCAGCCAAACTGGATCAGCCTCGGCGCTGGCGCAGGCCCAGACGAGTCTTCGTGAACTCGATGAGCGACCTCTTCCACCCGCAGGTGCCAGAGGCCTACATCGCAGAGGTGGGTCGGGTGATGAAGGACGTCCGACGACACACCTACCAGGTGCTCACGAAACGCCATGACCGTATGCGCTCTCTCTTGAACGGCGAGCTCTCCTGGATGGGAGAGTTGCCCAATGTCTGGTTCGGAGTCAGCGTGGAGAACCGCCGTCAAGGGCTGCCGAGACTGGACGCTCTCCGCGAGACGCGCGCCGTAGTCCGCTTCGCCTCCATAGAGCCCCTCCTCGAGGACCTCGGCGACTTCGACCTCAGCTCCATCGACTGGGTCATCACCGGCGGCGAGAGCGGGCCCGGGGCTCGTCCCATGCAGGAAGAGTGGGTCCTGGGCGTCCTGAACCAGTGCCGTCGGGACGGCGTTCCCTTCTTCTTCAAACAGTGGGGAGGAGTACGAAAGCACCTCAACGGACGGCTGCTGCGAGGTAGGACGTACGACGAGTTCCCGCCGAACTGACCAGCAGAAGACGAGGCTTCAAAGCGGATGGCACGGTCGAGGAGCGGCCCCGGCGAGGGCTTCGGTGGAAGGTGGACAAGGGAGAAGCTGGACATCCTGCAGCGGTACCTCAACGCGTACACGACTGCTCTCAAGAACCAGCCCTTTCAACTCTTGTACATCGACGCGTTCGCCGGTACTGGCGACGTGCAATTGAGAGCATCGGAAGACGGCACGGAGGAGTTCCTGGCGGGCTCCGCGAGGAGGGCCCTGGAGGTTCGGGATCGGTCGTTCGACCGACTGATCTTCATCGAGAAGAACGAGAGTCGCTGCGATCAGCTGAAGCGCCTTGGGTCCGAATACGCGCGACGCACCGTTCAGATCGAGAACGCGGAGGCGAACTCCTACCTGAAGGGGCTCAGGCCTGCCTCCAACGTCCGCGGCGTGCTCTTCCTCGATCCGTTCGCGACTGAAGTTGCCATGACGACGCTGGCTCACGTAGCGAGCCTCGAGTGCTTCGACACCTGGATTCTCTTTCCCGTAAGCGCCGTCGCGCGCCTCCTGCCACGATCACGCGAACCCGACGAGATCTCGCGAAAGTGGGTCGAGCGCCTCGATTTTGTGTACGGAGGCGACAGTTGGCGAGGCCTCTACCGGCCCGACCGCCAACAGAATCTCTGGGGATCAGCAGACACGACGCGAACCCCGGGCATCTCTGGCCTGACCCGTATCTACCGAGAACGTCTCTCGGAGGTCTTCGGACAGCGGCTCCTCGCTGACACAGCGGAACTCAGGAACTCAAGGGGGTCCGTACTCTTTGAACTCATCTTCTGCGTCGGTCACCCTCGCGGCATCGGTCCAGCCAAGAACATCGCGGCACACCTTCTGAACAACATCTGAGAAACGACACCATTGGACTTCCTCCCAAACATCGTCGGCTCCTTCGCCGACCCGGCGGCCGAAAACCCGACCGTGGAGATGGTCGAGGCGGCGTTTCGTCACCACAACCTTCACTGGCGATACGTGAACTGCGAAGTGCCTGCGGATCGCCTAGCCGAGGCCGTCGCCGGCGCCCGCGCGATGGGCTGGGCCGGATTCAACTGCTCGCTGCCCCACAAGGTCGCGGTGATCGAGCACCTCGACGGCCTGGGCGAATCGGCCCGCCTGATCGGCGCGGTGAACTGCGTCGTCCGTGACGGAGACGGCCGCTTCATCGGCGAGAACACGGACGGCAAGGGCTTCCTCCGCTCACTCGAGGACGTGACGCCGGCGGCCGGCAAGCGAGTCGCGATCTTCGGCGCCGGCGGCGCCGCGCGGGCGATCGCGGTCGAACTCGCGCTCGCGGGAGCAGCCGACATCACGATCGTCAACCGCACCCGTGAACGGGGCGAAGAACTGGCACGGCACATCGCCGGCCACACGGCGACCCGATCCCGGTTCGAGCACTGGCGCCGCGTCCACCGTTTGCCGGAGGCGATCGACGTAGCGATCAACGCCACGTCGATCGGTCTGTTCCCGGACCTCGACGCCGAACTGCCGCTCGACCTCGACTCTCTCCGACCCGCGATGGTGGTCGCTGACGTAATCCCCAATCCACCCAGGACCCGCCTGCTCGAGGCGGCCGCGGCACGCGGCTGCACCGTCCTCGACGGCCTCGGCATGCTGGTCAACCAGGGAATGAGCGGGATCCGCTACTGGACCGGAGTCGAGGTCGATCCCCGGGTCATGCGGGCCCGCCTGGAGGCGATCTTCGGCTGAAATCGGTCGCACGTTTCCACCAGGTCCCGCATCCGTTCGAGAGATACCGAGCCAACTCATATGAAACAAGGACATTTCTGCCATTGATGGCCTCCCTGGCACTCAGCAAGTGTCACGGGCTCTTACTGCACTTCGCGGGTAGATTGGGGGGCTGCTCGGGGGGTTTTGCTAGTATCCTCGCCGAGGGAGGAGCCGAGCCTTGACGACCAAGCGATTCACTGCGGGTTGGGTGCGGAAGGCTCCTCCAGGCAAGCACTACGACTTCGGCGGGTTCGGTCTGATGCTCAGAGTCCGGCCTTCGGGGCGAGCGCGATGGGCGTGGCGCGGCACCGTTCGAGGGAAGAGGGTCGAGTTGGGCTTGGGTCGGCGCGCCTTCATGAGTCTCCGAAGGGCGCGGGAGACAGCGTTCGAGTACGCGCGGATAGCGGCGGATGGCGACGATCCTAGGACGCAGCGATCCAACGCCCCGACCTTCCGTGACGCTACGGAGTCTGTGATCCGTCTACAGCGTCGCAGCTGGAAGGCTGGAGCCGCGTCTCGGCGACAGGAGCGGCAGTGGCGGCAGACGCTCACAACCTATGCGTTCCCGGTTCTCGGAGACGTGACCGTCGATCAAGTCACGGCAGCTGACGTGCTGCGGATCCTGACCCCACTGTGGACGACGAAACCGTCCGCAGCTAAGGCGGTCAAGCAGCGGATCGGAATCGTGATGCGGTGGGCGATCGCGCAGGGCTTCCGCCAGGAGGATCCGATGGGCGCCGTGGGAAGCGTCCTGCCTCGGCAACCCAACGGTAGGCATCATCGGTTCTTGTCGCCGAAGGACGTCGAGGCGGCGCTGGAGAAGATCCGGAACGCCGACTGCTGGCTCGGAACTCGGCTGGCGATTCGCTTCCTGGCGTTGACAGCGACCCGCACGGCGGAGGTTCGGGGTGCTACCTGGGCGGAAATCGATACGGAAGTGGCAGTTTGGACCATCCCGGCGAGGAGAGTGAAGACGAAGCGGGAGCAGCGGATTCCGTTGTCCTCACAGGCGCTCGAAGTGCTCGCGGAGGCGCGGCGACTGAGAGGCGGTAGGAGTAGCTTGGTCTTCCCCGCAAGTCGTGGAAACGGGCCGCTGGGCTCGGGGACGATGGGCAAACTGCTCCGAGAGTTGAAGATCGAGACCAGTCCCCATGGAGTCCGGGCGAGTTTCCGGTCTTGGTGCGCCGATGAGGGCGAGGATCGGGCACTCGCAGAAGCAGCGCTCGGGCACGAGGTTGGTTCGGCCACGGAGCGGGCCTATCAACGAAGCGATCTGTTCGAGCGGCGGCGCGGCCTGATGGAACGCTGGGGCGACTTCATCGCTGGCTACGCCACGTGAACGGAGAACTGGACTGCCGTCGGTGTCCCACACCTGAGGCATTTCTTCACTCGTCCCCGGCCGGCGTCCTGGGCCAAAGTCGCGCGTGCGCTGTCCTCGTAGTATCCTCTCCGAACACTTGCTCCCCGCTCGACACACCGTAAGGTCTCGGGCGGGGTTGTTTCTTGGGGATTACATACTTGGCTAGCCGCCGACTAAGCTGCTAGCGAGCTTCCAAAGCTGAACAACGTAAGGTGACGAAAGTGCTGCGAGCACCACGGACACGGCAATTCGCCAGACTAGCAGCTTCTTTCTTTGACTCCTAGTAGCCTTGCCCTGTTGCCTCTGCTCCTTTCGGACCTCGTTGACCGCACCCTCAACTGCGCCAACCGCCCCAACAAGTTCCCTCGTAACCTCTATCAGATCGAACACAGGGTTGTGCAGTCTGACTTCCGGCAACTTCACAGCAGCCTGCGGTCGATAGGCGTCAAAGCTCACGGCCTCGCGCTTCGCCAGCCGTGCCGCCTCGCTGGTGATACTAGACAGACGTTCCTGAAGCGCAGCGTATTCACTTGACGCTCCAGCAATACGGTCCAAGGCGGACTGAACGCCACTCGGCATCTCTGCCGCAGAGCGAATGGCGTCCATTGCGGCATTAACGGCTCTCTCCGTCCGGTCCACGACGATAGCTCGCGCTTCGTCAACGGACGCCGCTTCGCCCGCTTCAACCATCTTCTCGAAACGAGCCTGCTGCTGTTCGGCGTTCTTCCTTTCCAGCTCGGCCGACACCAAAGCCCTAGCCTCGTCCCGCGTCTTCGCTTCACCAGACCTCAGCTTCTCATCAACACCAAGGTCTAGAATATCTCTGATGCTCACGTTTAACCCGGCCTATTCCTCACCCGTATAGACGGGTCCGGTCTCCTCGCGTTCGCAAAGGGGATTATACGGAGTAGTTGCCATCCCTTCATCCGAGCACAAGGTCTAGCATGTCGTCTAACGTGTCGCCACTCGGCCTGCGCTTCCCTTCGATCCACTTCACAAGCCCTTTTCGACAGGCGTCCTGTCCGTCAGCCAGAGATGGTAAGTACTTCTGTACGTCAGCGCGGCCGGTGTGTACAGCGCGCGATGAATGAGAATAAGCCTGCTTCAGGGCGTCAAAGTAGCGCCTTCTCTCACTCGGATTCCGACCCAAACTCCACGCTCCACACAGAGCTACACTAAAGGACCGCCCCGCCTCCCCCAAGAAGACCGACTCTAGCGCAACCCGCAGGTCAACTAGAGAATCCACGAAGTCTTCCCCAAACGGGAGTGACCCGTTCCGTACCTGATTCCACCTCTGAATCGAACGATGCCAACGCCGAACGGCCACTCTCAACTCCGCGCTGTCCATGTCACGCATGGAGTGATACAAGCTGAGCGCCTTGTCCGCATCTGCCGCTGACAAGGACGGACTCCATTTGAGAGGCCACCCCTTGCATTCGACGTTGCTTGTCCACTGAGCCACGCCTGACATTTTGTTTATCGGCTTGTTGCCTCCCCAAACTCGCCACCAGTGCTTCCATTCCACACAGCAACCAAGCACCAACGACAGGGCATGACAAAGACCGGAAATGTTCCTCACCACCCCTGGATCCACTTCAACCATGAGAGTACAGAACTTCTGGCTAGGCGGATCGACGGGCGCGTGGGTGTAATCCTTGCGTAGCGGCATATCGAGACGCTTGAAAAGGACTCCTTCTCTTTCAATAGCTTCGGCGAAACCCACACCAAGCAGACACGCGCAGACAGGGCCTGCGGGCGTAGGTCCAACCGAAATCACCATCTGCTGCTGGTCATCGAGAATCCGATAGCCAGCGTGATCTCGTTGATCCATGACGCTCATAGCTTCTCCAATCGACGAGTATCGAGGCGCAGTTGCGGAATTGTATGCATTGCCCTCACAGTCGATAGAGGCATCAGTAGTTCGGATCGTGTAGTAGGTCATCTATCGTCGTTTCTAGCGTATCCAGGTCGCGAATGTTGGGTCGGCCGGCAAACTCGTTGACGTAGCGGTGTAGGTGCTTGAAGCTCATCCGGTGGTAAGTCCGATGTAGCCCCGCTTGAACATACTCCACAGGGACTCAATCCCGTTCGTGTGAACGTCAATGTCCTTCACGTACTCGCCGACCCCGTGAGCAACACTGTCATGCTCGTAGTCTCTCCGCAAGCCCCGTGTAGGACGGATGCTCGTCTGTGTAGACGGTGAAGCCGCCCTCGACGTTGCGCCGAACGAAGCCCTGTAGCGTCATCGCGTCGGTGTTCTCTACGACCCTGGCTCGGACCTTTTTCGTCTTTCGGTCCTTCACGCCGACCACCGCCTTCTTCCCGGTAGTGCCGCGCCCGTCCAGCGTGCGGCGCTTCGAGGCAGGCATGTTCTTCCGCTTGCCACCCACGAACGACTCACCGGCCTCTACCGGCCCTTCAAGCGGCTCGTAGGGGGGATACGCAACACTCTCTGCTGACCGGGAAGAGAAGGGGATCGACGTGCGGATCGCGCTTGATGTGATCGCCTTGGCTCATCGTCGCGAGTACGACGTAGCCATCGTCCTGAGCCAAGACCAGATCTCTCAGAGGTCGCCGAGCAGGTCCGGGCAATCGCGCGTGACCAAGGACGGTGGATCAAGATTGCCAGTGCCTTTCCGCAGAGCCCTGCCAGCCGCAACCGCAGGGGGATCGACAAGACCGACTGGATCAGGATCGACCGAACACTCAACCATCAGTGCCTTGACCGGCGCGACTACCGCAGGAAACACTGAAAGGTGCCTCCTGAACGTCGTCGCCAAGTGTGGTGATCGGCGGTCTGATCCTCGCGTTCGTCCTGGTCCTGATCGCCGGGTCTCGCATCTGTTATGAACCGCAGAACAGCGGCAGGTCTTCAGCGGCTCCAATCAGGCCCGTCTCGGTCTCGGTCTTCCCTGGCGATCTGGCGGAGCCGGCTCACCGTCCGCTCGATGCGCGGACGATTGAGTTCATGTCGCCTTCGAGCCGCCTGTACGCGGTCGCCAACCTCTCGTACTCGCCCACGAGCTGTTGATAGTCGGTCAGCAAAGCGTCGACCCGACCGTTCAACTGCCAGACGGACTCGTTCAACTGCGCGACGGACGCGGCGTGCTCTTCGTCGAGCCTCTTCAAGGATGCGGCGAGCAAGCGTTCCAGTTCGGTCATCGTCTACTCCACCTCCTGGCTCAGTTCGTCGAGGGTCTGGTTCCGCTCTTCGATCTGCCGCTCGAGGTACTGCAGGAACTCGATGTTCTCCCTGATCTGGTTCTGCTGCCACCGCCCCATCGCCCAGAGCCCCCACCAGATGGCCATGAAGACTCCGAACCCGATCAGCGCGGTCCGGAGCCATAGCATCCCGAGCATCCGGGCCGTGCTCCGGTGATCGGTGCGCATACCGCTCTCGATTCGCTTCAGACCGTCTGCGGCATATCGCATCGAGGTCTCGCCAAGCTCGCGCGCTAGCTCGCGCATCTCCTCCTTCGCCGTGTCCTGGATCTCCTGCCGATAGTCCCGAATCGCCTGTTTGTCCTGCGCCGTCTTCTCGGTCAAGTCGGCCGCGAAGCTCGATGGCCTGGAAGTCTCGCTCATAGAGGGTTCCTTTCAGCCGCAACCGCTGCCCGGTCTCCGGGTGCGCCACGGTGATATAGCTCTTGCCTTGGCGCGGCACCTCGTAGCCGGCCTCCTCGAACGCGGCGACCACGCCGACGCGGTCGTGGACGAGACCGGCGGCGACGCGCTGGCGGAGGTAGCCGTCGATGGCGTCGCGGTCGGCGGCGTCGGCCGGGAAACGGCCCGGCCGGGTAGTGCGGGCGCGGTCCGGGTCGTCCGGCCGCGCCCAGCCGTGTTCGTGGTTCAGCGCCCGCTCCAGCAGGCCGTACGTCCCCTCCCAGCCGGGCGGGGCGATGTTGTGGCTCTTGCCCGTCAGAAGCTCTACGCGGGCGACCAGGACATGCACGTGGGCTCCGCCGTCATCGTCGCGGTGGAGCACCGCCGACCAGGCGTAGCGATCCGGTTCGAGGCCGGACCAGGAGACGCGCTCGAAGTGGTCGAGCGCCTCGTCGATCTGGTCGTCGGTCGGGTCATCCTCGGGCGCCCAGGCGATCACGGCGCTGCGGTAGCGGTGCTCGAAGTCCAGGGAGTCGGCGACATGTGCGACCTGGTGCGGATCGCCGCGCAGCACCGTGACCTCGGCCCGCGCCTTGCCGGCGTGGTCGCGGTCGGCGAGGAGGTAGTCCGCCGCGGCCGCCGCGCTGCCCTGGCCGTGCTTGGCGAACGTGATCAGCACGGGCCTTCCTCCCCGCGCGGCGGAAGGTCGGGATCGCGGGTCAGCGTCAGCTCGCGGACCTCGCGATCGAGCGCGACCAGGTGGGCGATCACCTGGGCCGCGTCGGCGGCGCCGCGGTAGCGGTTCGCCCAGCGGGCGATTTGGTTCAGGTTGTTCCCGATGCGGGCAACCTGACGGGTGCGCTCGCGCACCGCCGCGGAGTCCTCCGCGGTCCATGTGCGGGTGCGGCGCATCGCCGCCCGCATCAACTCCGAGAGCGTCGTGCCGGCGCTCTCGGCTTTGGCCCGCCACACCTCAAGCTCGGCCGCGGTGACGCGGCAGTGCGCGATCGCTGTGCGGTGAGGCGTGGCCATGTCTGGGCGGGGGGGTTCGAAGGGGGGCCGCAGGCCCTCCCTCGCTAGCCCCTCGGGCGAAGTGAGCGCAGCGAGCGTAGCACGTGGGGTCTGCTAGCTTCCGACTCCAACACCGGCTCCTACTGACCACAGAAGGAGACGAGAGAGCCCCTCCCGGGGCCTGCGGCGCGGTGGCAGACCGGAGTCAGCTTACCAGCGATGGTTCACCTTCCCCG
Source organism: Acidobacteriota bacterium (assembly GCA_028877275.1). GTDB lineage: Bacteria > Acidobacteriota > Thermoanaerobaculia > Multivoradales > Multivoraceae > Multivorans. The sequence continues at coordinate 369,429 of JAPPFP010000006.1, read as the reverse complement.
TGTACACTGAGCACACGAGCTGGGCCCGGACAAGCCAGTCTAAGCCGCTCGTTGCCGACTCGCCGTAGATCCAAAGCGCAAGCGCCGAGCAAGTGACGACACCGCAGGATCTCCCGGTGCAGACCGCCATTGATCTGGGCGCGCCGCCCCCGGATCAGGATCTCGACTGGGGCGATCTCACGGCCGGCGAGCTGCTTCGACGCATTCGCAACACCAGCCGCACTGAAGCCGAGAAGGGCCAGTGGTTCGAGAACCTCTTCGCACAACTTGCCCGAAACGAGCCTGAGTTCGAACTCGAAGAGGTCTGGCGCTGGGCGCAGTGGCCAGACCGCAAGCGCCTAACGGGCCTGTCCGGCCAGGACATCGGCGTGGACCTGGTAGCGCGTCACCAGGACGGGACCTTGATCGCTATCCAGTGCAAGTGCTACGCGTCCCACCACCGCGTGACGAAGGCGGACGTGCAGAGTTTCCTGGCTGGCTCGCAACAAGAGATCTTCGGCCTGCGGTGGATCGTCACCACGTCCCGTTGGGGCCGGACGGCCGAGAATCTGATCCAGGACACGAACATCCGCCGGATCGACTTCCGCAGCTACCAGGACCGGCGCATAACCGCCAAGGAGGTCAAGCGCCCGGTCCGACAGCCCTGGCCGCTGCAAGAGGAGGCAATCGAGAGTGTCCTGCAAGGCCTGAAACACCACAACCGCGGGCGGCTCATCATGGCCTGCGGCACTGGCAAGACGTTTACGGCCCTGCGTATCGCGGAGCGGATCGTGCCGGCCGGCGAAGCCATCCTGTTCCTCGCCCCGACTATTGCGCTCGTCTCACAGGCGCGCCGGGAGTGGCTTACCCACACGACTCGGCCCCTGAGCTCACTGGTCGTCTGTTCCGATCCATACGCGGGCGGCAGAAACGAGCAGGAGGACATCAGCATCTCGGAACTCGAGTGCCCGGTCGTCTCCAACCCGGAGGAGATCGCGGCCAAGCTGATGAGCGCCCCGCACACCAAGGTCGTGTTCTGCACCTACCAGTCGCTCCTGCGCATTACCGAGGCCCAGGAGCGCTACGGCGTGGAACCGTTCGCCTTGGCGGTCGCCGACGAAGCGCACCGGACGACCGGTGTGTTGAACCGTCCGCGCGAGAAAGTCGACTTCCAACTCGTCCACGATGGGGAACGCCTGCTAGCGCGCAAACGCCTGTACATGACCGCGACACCGCGCATCTACACGGAGAAGTCCAAGAGTCGGTTGGCGAAGAGAGAGGTCGAGGTCGTCGACATGAGCGACGAAACGACCTACGGCCCTCAGTTCCACCGCCTGCGCTTCAAGACGGCCGTGGACGACGGCAAGCTCTCCGACTATCGGGTCATCGTACTCGGCGTAGACCAGTCCCGCGTCACGCCTGGCCTTCGCACGCGGCTTGAAGGCCTCGCCGAGGGCGACAGGAAGAGCCAGCCGACGATGAACGACATCACCCGCGTGCTCGGCGTGTCCCTGGCGATCAACGGGCTGAGCGAGGGAAAGGGGATCGAGCGTCCAGATCGGCTGCCCCGCACCATGGCCTACGCGAACAGCATCAAGCGTTCGAAGTGGTTCGCAGCAGCGCTGATGGACCCTTTCGTCAAAGGTGCGACGACAAGACGGCTCCGGGGTGAAGACAGGGCTTGGTCGGTCGAAGCTGAGCATCTTGACGCTTCGGCCAGCGCTCTGGATCGAAGCCAGGCGCTACGAAGGCTCAGTTCGGCGGGCAAGGACGGAACGCTCCGCGTTCTCTGCAACGTCAAGCTCTTCACCGAGGGAGTGGACGTTCCCAGCCTCAACGCTGTGGCCTTCCTCGATCCGCGGGACAGCCAAGTGGATGTCGTCCAAGCTGTCGGCCGCGTGATGCGCAGGGCCGAGGACAAGAACTTCGGCTACATCGTCGTGCCGGTCGTCGTTCAGCCTGGCATGGACGTCGCCGACGCCCTCCGGAACAGCCGCGAGGGCTACCACACCCTGGGCAAGGTGCTGCGGGCCCTGCAGGCGCACGACGAGCGGCTGCACGAGGACATCGCGCGCTTCGTTCAGGTCTACGAACCGAAGCCGGACCCCAACGCACCGGGCGACCCGAGGGACGACCCGCCCGGCTTGTTCGACGACTTGGAACTCGAGCCGGCCGACGAGGGCATCTTTGCCCATGTCGCTGCGGCATCGGGCCTCGGCCAGCCCGGCAAGCTGGTCGCCGACGAGATCGCCTGGGCCGTCCAGCGGGCGGCCGAGATCTTCCAGAACGAAGAAGTCGAAGAGCCGCTCGCCGACGCCCTAGACCTGCCGGCCGACAACGAACAGGCGCGGAAGGCAGCCCGAACCATCGCGGCCCTGCTCCTGTGCAACGCCTGCCTGATGCACCGCCGCCTGCGCGACGTACGCGACATGAGGATGCTGCCCGGCCTCGGCCGAGTCGGGGCGACGGACGATCCATCCAGTGTGCTCAAGGCGTCGTGGAGCACAATTCTTGAGTTTGACTACAAGCCCGTGTTCGAGCCGGCGCTCGCCGCGCTCAACGCCCTTCCTACGAACGAGGGAATCCGAAGCGCGCTGCGCGGTCTGTCGGAGTGCGCAGACAACTTGGCGGACAGCCTGAACGATCTCGGCTACGACCACGCCGGGCCGCTTTACCACCGAATCCTCGGCTCGGCCAAGAGCGACGGCGCGTTCTACACGAACAACGTCTCGGCCCTGCTGCTGGCTCGCCTCGCACTCGACGAGACGTTCGTCGACTGGAGCGACCCGCAGGCAGTGGAGAAGCTGCGGATCATCGACCCGGCCTGCGGCACCGGCACGCTCCTGATGGCTGCGCTTCGCACTATCAAGGCACGGATGCGCGAGGTAGGCGCTCTGGGCGAAGGAAGCGACGAGCAGTTACACCGAACCCTGGTCCAGGAAGTCCTGTGCGGACTCGACATCAACCGCCACGGTGTTCAGCTTGCCGCCTGCAACCTCACGCTCGGCGCGCCGTCGGTGGACTACGCACGGATGAACCTGCACACGATGCAACACGGACCTCAGGACGAAGAGACGGTGCGCGCAGGGTCGCTGGAGATCCTGAGGCAGCGCGAGGACGGCCTCCAGCCAACGCTCTTCCAGATGGCGTCGAAGCTCCAAGGAACCGACGCGCTCGGCACCCCGTGGGAGGCGGATGAAGCGGGCAGCGACTTCCCGCTCAACGACGTCGACTTGGTGATCATGAACCCGCCTTTCACTCGGAACACGAAGCGCGGTGAGAAGTTCACGGGCGACGCCAAGAAGCGGATGCAGGAGCGCGAACTGCGGATCCGGGACGAGCTGATGAAACGGGACCAGCAAGCCGGCGACGTGATCAACGCGAACAGCATACGGACCTCCTTCACGCCGCTCGCCGATCAGTTGCTGCAGTACGAGCGCGGTGTCATCGCCGAAGTGCTCCCGGCAACTGCCTGCATCGGCGCCTCTGGAGAATTGGAACGGCGCTTTCTTGCCGAGCGCTTCCACATCGAGCGCATCGTTACCTCTCACGACCCGAAACGCATCAACTTCTCCGAGAACACGGGGATCCACGAGTCACTGCTCATCTGTCGACGGCGGAACGGCAGCACGGAGGCCGCGCCGACCGAGTTCGTGTCGCTCCGTCGTATGCCGGCTTCGGCAAAGGAAGCGATTGAGGCGGCGGACGCCATCGCGGCGGGCAGCGAAGCTTGGGCCAGCCGAACGTTCTGGCCAGAGAAGCGCATGCGAGCCGGCGACTGGACGCCCGTTCAGTGGTACGACGGGTCCTTGGCCCACGCAGCTAGAGAGATTGAGGACTCCCCCGGGCTTGAACCACTGGGTGCACGCCACGCTGTTGGACCAGCAGGCCGACGTGTCCAAGACGCCTTTCGTCGATGCGAGGCCAGCGCCGAAGGTGCGGTCCCCGGCTTCCACTCCGTCAGCAGCAAGATCCGGCAAACGATGCGGGGTACGAACGACGTCTGGTACCAACCCAGACCAGGAAAAGAACCTCTGGCGGAGCGCTACCTGGAACAGCGAAGTCACTTGCTGCTTCCGTTCCGGTTCCGCACGACCAACGGACGCCTTACGGCAGTCTGGACACCAGCGCCATCTTTCGGCTACTGGGTCCCCGTTGAAGTGGAGGATGAGCACACCGCGACAGCTCTTGCCGCTTGGTGCAACTCGACTCCGGTTCGGCTCATGCTCTTGAACCGCCGCGCCCGCGCCCTCACCTATCCTGTCTGGGTGCTAGAGCACCTTCGCGAGATTCGAATCCCCAAGCCCGACAGCCCGGCCTGGGACGGCCTAGCGGCCGCCTATACTCAGGCCTGCGAACTGGAGTTACGGCCCATGCGCCAAGCGGAGGAGTGCATGGTGCGGCGGGTCATCGACAGAGCAGCGGCGATGGCACTGGATGCCGACGAGGCCCAGTTCGCAGAGTGGCGCCGAAAGCTCTCCAGAGAGCCGACGGTAAGCAACGAGCCGGCGAACAGAACGGGAGACGACGTATGACCGAGATCATCTTCGAAGTCACGGAAGACGAGGTGGACGGTGGGTACTCAGCCAGTGCGCTCGGACACGGCATCCACACACAAGGCGACTCCGTCGAGGAGGTCCGCAGGAACGTCAAGGAGGCCGTCGACTGCTACTTCGACGACACCATGCCGCGGCCCAAACTGATCCGTTTACACTTCGTTAGAGACGAGGTTCTCGTGGCGTGAAGCTGCCCCGCAACGTGAGCGGCGCAGCGCTGCAAGCGGCGCTCCGGCGCTTGGGGTACACCGCCGTGCGACAGCGAGGCTCCCATGTGCGGATCACGACTCAAGTCAATGGGGAACATCACGAAGTGATCCCGCAGCACGCGGCGATCAAGGTGAAGACGCTCTCGAGCATTCTGAAGAGCGTGGCACGGCACCACGAAATGGAGACAGAGGAGCTTCTGCGCAGGCTCGACTTGTGAGCGACAATGACCTCCTACTTCTCGGACCGGGAGGGCAGGGTTCCTCCCCAACCTACGGACCAGATCGACGACCGCGTTTGGGGCGGGATCCGGGCCGCCATCGAGACTCGCGTGAACAACAACTCCTTCGCCCAGAGCTACTCCAACACCTGTACCGACAACAACGCAACAGTGATTGCCGGGACCAACGAAGAAGGCCTGCGAGACGCCATGCATGCGGAAGTGCCGGGATTGCCCAACTGGCCATGGTTGGCGTCCACCGACTTGTATCCGCCACCCCCTCCAGCCACCCCGTCCATTCTCGACCTCGTCGAGTTCTGTTCGCGCAAGGTTGCCATCCCCGTGCGGCGCACCTACCACAACTACGGGGGGATGCATGAGCATCTATTCGAGTTCGACGAGCAAAGGGGCCAGCGGGAGTTCCGCGAGGAGATCAATCGGATCTTCGAGCGCAACGGCGTGACCTACCGCCTCAATGAGGAACGCCAAGTCCAACGTCTCGTAGAGCCGGTCTTCCGTAAAACGCTGGAAGACATGTCCTTCCGCACCGACGATCCCGAGCTAGATCGGATGCTCAGCACGGCACAAACGAAGTTCCTGAATCGTAGAGCCGAGGTCCGACGAGAGGCGCTAGAAGCGCTCTGGCGCGCTTGGGAGCGGCTGAAGACGCTCCGTCCCGGAGCAAACAAGAAGGTATCCGCGACAGCCCTACTCAGGGAAGCTGCGGGCTCTTCTTCCACGAAGTACCTCCAACTCCTAGAGGTCGAGGCCAAGCAACTCACCGACATCGGCAACACCATGCAGATCCGCCACTCCGAGACCGACCAAGAACGTCTGGACGCTAGCGAACACGTCGACTATCTGTTCTACCGGCTATGGGCGTTTCTCTCCATGCTTCTTCTCTCTATGGGGCATCCGCGTGTCGTGTCGGTGCCTCCGCTGGAGGAACACCCACCGCAAGAGCCGACACCAAACTGGCTCGACGACGACATCCCGTTCTAGAGCGTCTGCCCGAAGCTCTCGTCCGCGGCAGTAGGTGCGGCCTTCCGAACGGCTAGGACCTCCTCGCCCGGAAGCCCAATGGTCTCAATGACTTACGCAGCGCGGTGGCCTCGACTCCCCCGCTCAAGGGGTCGAGTGGGGGGCTACACAGATACGAACACCGATGCTAAGCCCTTCTCCTACAAGGGTTTACGCCGGAGTCGTCTGAGTCTCGGCTGAAGCCGGTCGAGCAGCACCGCGGCGAGGATCAGGGCCCCGAACACCACCTTCTGCTCGTAGGAGGCGACACCCGCGATGTTCAGACCGTTCTGGATGACGGCGATGATCATCGCGCCAATCAGCGTCCCCGCGATTCGGCCGCGGCCGCCCGCCAGGCTCGCGCCGCCGACCACCACGGCGGCGATCACCTGCAGTTCGTAGAGCTCGCCGGCGTTGGGCCGTCCGCCCTCGAAGCGCGAGGCGTCGACGATCCCCGCCAGGCCGGCGAAGACCCCGCACAGGCAGTAGACGGTGAGCAGCACCGCGGTCACCGGCACGCCCGACAGGCGCGCGGCCTCGACGTTGCCGCCGACGGCGTAGACGTAGCGTCCGAACATGGTCCGCGTCATCAGCAGGTGAGCGGCCACGAACAGGACGAGCATGAGCACGATGGGGTTCGGCACGCCGAGCACGGCGCCGTTGCCGAGCCAGGCGAAGGCCGCCGCATCGACACGCACGGCCTCCGGGGTGCCCTCCGCACCACCGCCCACCAGGCGCCGCTGATGGCCGACGGCCAGGATCAGGGCCAGTCCGCGGGCGAGCATCATCAGGCCCAGGGTGGCGACGAACGGCGGCACCCGGAACGCGGTGACCATCGTTCCGCTCAGGAGACCGCCCAGGGCCGCGGCCGTGACACCCAGGAGCATCGCCGCCAGGAGTCCCGCCGGCGAGGCCGCGGCGCCACCGAACCACTCCTGCGCCGCCACCGCGGTGATCACGCCGGCCAGCGCCAGCAGACTGCCGACGGAGAGGTCGATGCCCGCGGTCAGGATGACCAGGGTCATGCCGAGCGCGATGATCGCGATGTCCGCGTTCTGGTTCACCACGTTGAGCAGATTGCGGGCCGTCAGGAACGTCGGCCAGTAGTAGCTCCCCGGCGCGAACACGCGCACACCGGCAGTTCGTACCGGTCCCCACTCGGACGCGATCCGGTGGGTGGCGATCGCATCGAGCGAGCCGCCGTCCGCGGCGATCCGCTCCAGTTCGAGCCGCACGTCGCGCGGCTGGCCGAAGACACGGCCGGCGATCCGGACTCCGGCAGCGTCGAGGCCCTGCTCGATCGCCTGCGCGAATACCCGGTCGGCTTCCGTGTCCCGCGCCACGACGAGCACCGAGCACGGCGCCGGGCAAGCCTCCAGCACCTGGCGCGCGACCGCGCCGCCGGAACGACTCGTGATCGGATTCTGCTCGCGCCAGGTCGCCGCGCTCGAGATCAGGCAGAGGAGGACGAGCACCACGACCGAGAGGTTGCGGCCCAGGAGATCCAGCAACCGGCGACGCCACCGGCCAGCGGCGGACTCTCCGACCCCTTCAGGCAACGGACGGTTCCTCCGAGAGGCCGATCCCCGCCGCGATCCGCAACACGCCGGCCGGGTCGGCGCGCGCCGGATCCGGGATCTCGCCCCGAACACGCCCGTCGTGCATGACCAGCACCCGGTCGCTCAACCCGAGAACCTCCTCCAGCTCCGAGCTGATCAGGAGCACGGACTTGCCTTCCGACGCGATGCGGCGGATCCACTCGTAGATCTCGTAGCGCGCGCCGACGTCGATGCCCCGTGTCGGCTCGTCGCAAAGAACGACCCTGGCGCCGCGTTCGAGCCACCTCGCGATCACGACCTTCTGCTGGTTGCCGCCCGACAGCGTCGCCACCCGCTGGCCGGGCCGGGCAAGCCGGATGTCCAGTTGCTCCCTCCACCGGCTGAAGGCGCGCCGCTCGCGGCGGCGATCGACCAAAGCCCGCAAGCGCCGGAAGCGGTCCAGGTTGGGAAGCGCGAAGTTGTCCTGCGCGCTGCGGCCCAGTATGAGGCCCTGGCCCCGGCGATCCTCCGGCAGCAGGCAGACGCCGCTCCTGATCGCCTGCCGCGGCGACCGGAGGTCGAGCCGCTCGCCGTCGAGCCGCACCTCGCCGCCATCGGACGCCATCGCGCCGGAGATCATTCGCGCCACCTCGGTCCGGCCCGCACCCACGAGGCCGGCGAGGCCCAGAACCTCGCCGCGACGAATGTCGAAGGACACGTCGCGGACCCGGCGTCCGGCCGACAGCCCACGGACTTCGAGCCGCGTCCCGCCGATCGCCTGCGGGAGTCGAGGAGGAAACTCCATGCTCAGACTGCGGCCGACCATGGCCTCGATCAACTCGTCACGGTCCAGGGGCAGGCGACCATCGCCGCCGTCGGCCGGCCCGCGCCGGTCGACGCCGTGCACCAGTTCGCCGTCGCGGAGTACGGCGACCCGATCGGCGACCGTTTCGATCTCCTCGAGCCGGTGGCTGATGTAGATCGCGGCGGCCCCCCGGCGCGCCACTCCCCGCACCTGACGGAGCAAAGCCCGCGCCTCGCGCGGCGACAGCGCCGCCGTCGGCTCGTCCAGAATCAGCAACCGGGGCTCGAGCGCCAGCGCCTTCGCGACCTCGACCGCCTGGCGGGCGCCGAGCGACAGCTCCGAGCAACGGGCATCGGGATCGACATGCATCTCCAGCAGGCCGAGCAGACGCCGCGCCTCCCGCTCTTCCCAGCGCCGGCGCACGATCCCCCGCCGGGACCAGCCGGCGCCGAGAAAGAGGTTCTCGCGCACGCTCAGTTGCGGCACCAAGCTGAGTTCCTGGTGGATCACCGCGATTCCTCGTTCGCGCGCGTCCGCGGGCGATGCGAACGCCACGGCTTCGCCCCCGAACTCGATCCGGCCGCCGTCCGGCCGCTCAGCGCCCGAGACGAGCCGGATCAGCGTACTCTTGCCGGCGCCGTTCTCGCCGACGAGACCCAGCACCTCTCCGGCGCCCACCGCCAGACTGACGCCGGAGAGGGCCTGAACGCCCGGGTAGCTCTTGCTGATCCGATGGAGTTCGAGCAAGTGACCGCCGGCCGGCCGAGCCCTAGTCGAGTGTCGGATCCTGCTCGGCGTCGGCCTGCCGGTAGAGCTCCGTCGGGATCAGGTGGACGCGCTCGAAGTCCTCGCCGTCGAGGTAGCTCACGATGTTCTGCACCGTCATGACCCCCATCCGATCCGGGTACTGGATCGGATCGGCATAGATCTTCCCTTCCCGGATCGCCTGCCGGCCCGCGATCTCACCGTCGAAGCCGACGATCCTGACCTGGTCCGCGCGTCCCGCCTGCTCGAGCGCGGTGCGCGCGCCCAGCGCCGAGGGATCGTTGATCGCGAACACGCCGGCGAGGTCCGGATAGGCCTGGATGCCGTCCGCCATCGCCCGGTAACCCTCGTCGCGCAGGCCGCCGCCCTCGAGTTCAGCCACGATCTCGATCCGGCCCCCGGCCCGATCGCGGTTGTACTCGCCGATCGCGTGACGGAAGCCGTCCACGCGCAGGACGCAGGAGTTGGCTTGCTTGAAGTGCAGCACGAGCACCTCGCCGCCGGCCTCTCCGAGCGCCTCGATCATCGCTTCGCCGGCGAGCAGCCCGCCCTGGTAGTTGTCGGTGCCGACGTGACCGGCGATCTCGACACCCTCGGCGACGGCCTGGAGGTCGGACGTGAACACCGGCACCCCGGCTTCGTTCGCCCGCCGCACCGCGGGTCCGATGGCGATCCGGTCCACCGGGTTGAGCACGATCGCGGCAACGCCGGAAGCCAGGAAGTTATCGACCTGCTGCGACTGCCGGTTCACGTCGCGCTCGGCATCGGTGACCACGACCTCGAAGCCGTGGCGCTCCGCCTCGGCGGTCAGACTGTCCGCGATGATCTTGAAGAAGGGGTTCTTGAGCGTCATCGCCGAGAAGCCGATCGTGCCCCGGGCGACGCTGCCGCTGCCGTCGCCCCCGTCCGTGCCACCGCCGCAGGCGCCAAGCGCGGCAAAGGACATTGCCACGAGCATCCACGTCAGCATCCGCTTCACGATCCGTTCCCCATAGCTACAACCTCCCTCGACATCCTGGCACCTGAACGCCGGATTGTGACACGCAGCGCGAAGGGGCTTGGATAGAGTCACGCCGATGACCGAAAGCGGTGTGTCCTCGTCGCCGGCCGCGACGCCGCCCCTTCTCCAGATACGGGAGCTCCGCACCTACTTCCACGGCAAACACGAGACCGTTCGCGCGGTCGACGACATCGACCTGGTGATCAAGGAGGGCGAGACGCTCGGCCTCGTCGGCGAGTCCGGCTCGGGCAAGTCGGTGACCTCGCTTTCGGTGATGCGGCTGCTCGAGAGCACGGCGAACATCGAGACCGGCGAGATCGCCTGGTTCGGCCGCGATCTGGTCCATCTTCCCAACCGCGAGATGCGGGACCTGCGCGGCAAGGACATCGGGATGATCTTCCAGGAGCCGGGCACGTCGCTGAACCCCGTGTTCCGGGTCGGCGACCAGGTGGGCGAAGCGCTTCGCGTCCATCTCGGCATGAACCGGAAACAGGCCCGCCGGCGCACGATCGAACTGTTCGAGGAGGTCGGCATCCCGGAGCCCGAGCGCCGGATCGATACCTATCCGCACGAGATGTCGGGCGGCCAGAAGCAACGCGTGATGATCGCCATGGCGCTGTCCTGCAACCCGAAGCTGCTGATCGCCGACGAGCCGTCGACGGCGCTGGACGTCACGATCCAGGCCCAGATTCTCGACCTGATCCGCCGGCTGCGCGACGAGCGCGGCATGTCGATCCTGTTCATCAGCCACGACCTGGGCGTGATCGCCGAGATCGCCGACCGGATCGCGGTCATGTTCCGGGGCCGGATCGTCGAGCGCGGCTCGGTGACCGACGTGTTCAGCAACCCCCAGCACCCTTACACCAAGGGGCTGCTCGCCTGCCGGCCGCACCTCGACCGCGACTTCCGCCGTCTGCCCACCGTCGCCGACTTCATGGATGTGGACGACGAGGGCGACGGAGGCGAGATCCGGATCACCGAGCGCGAACTGACGCCGGAGTCCCTCGCCGAACTCGTCGGGCGCGGACGGGGACGGCTGTTGCACCCGCGGAGCGCGCTCGAGGACCTGGGCTACGCCGAGAACCCCGGACCCGGCGACCAGGTCGCGGGCGGCACCGAACCCCTGCTGCGGGTCCGCGATCTGAAGGTCTACTACCCGATCAAGAGCGGCTTCCTGCGCCGGCAGGTGGGCGACGTCAAAGCCGTCGACGGCATCTCCTTCGACGTCTATCCGGGCCAAACCCTCGGATTGGTCGGGGAATCCGGCTGCGGCAAGACGACCACTGGGCTGGCGCTGCTGCGACTGATCGACATCACCGGCGGAACGGTCCAGTTCGAGGACCAGGACGTGACCACGATCCCGGCGAGCCGCTTGAGGTCCCTGCGCGGCAAGATGCAGATCATCCTCCAGGACCCCTACTCGTCACTGAACCCGCGGATGACCGTCGAGGCCATGCTCAGCGAAGCCATGGCGATCCACAAGATCGGCGAGAGCCGGAGCGACCGCCGTGACCGGGCCGCCCGACTGCTCGAAGAGGTCGGCATGGAGACCGGCCACCTCCGCCGCTACCCCCACGAGTTCTCTGGCGGCCAGCGCCAGCGGATATCGGTGGCCCGCGCACTGGCGGTCCAGCCGAAGCTGATCATCTGCGACGAATCGGTGTCCGCGCTCGACGTTTCGGTGCAGGCGCAGGTGCTGAACCTGCTCAAGGACCTGCAGGAAGAACGCGACCTGACCTACATCTTCATCAGCCACGACCTGTCGGTGGTCAAGTTCATGTCCGACATGATGGCGGTGATGCTCGACGGCAAGATCGTGGAACAGGGACCGTCCGAGGCGATCTACATGACACCGCGCGAGGAGTACACACGCCGCCTGATCGAGGCCGTCCCGGACGACTCGATCACCAACATCGAGAGCCGCCAGCAGCAACGCCGCGAAGCCCGCAGCCGTCGCCACGCGAATTGACGCCCTGCCGGCGACAACGGTCATGACGACCAACAGCCCAAGCCGTTTTCCGGAAGCCCTGGTGCTGATCTTCGCCATGATCGTGGCGGCGCAGGTCCTCACCTACGTGCTGCCGGCAGGCGAGTACGAGCGCGACGGCAGGCAGGTGCTGGCGGGCACGTACCACACGGTCGAGGCGGCGCCCCTGCCCTGGCACGCCTCCCTCACGAAAGTGCCCAGGGGGCTCGAGGCGGCGGCCGAGATCATCTTCTTCGTCTTCCTGGTCGGCGGCGCGATCGGGGTCATCCGGACCACCGGCGCGATCGACGCCGCGATCGGTGCAGCGATCAAGACCCTGGGCGGGCGGCCGGTCCTGCTGGTCGGAGGAATGACCGCCCTGTTCGCGGTCGGTTCGTCCACGATCGGCATGGCCGAGGAGTACATGCCCTTCGTGCCGATCCTGGTCGCCATGTGCATCGCGCTCAAGATGGACGCTGTGGTCGCCCTCGGCATCGTCTATCTCGGCGCCGGGATCGGCTACGGCACCGCAGCGATCAACCCCTTCACCGTGATGATCGCCAAGGACATCGCCGGCCAGGACCCGAGTACCGGCTTCGGGCTCCGCTGGGCGCTACTGGCGGTCATGCTGGTGGTCGGGGTCCACCACGTCCTGCGCTATGCGCGCCGCATCGGCGACGACCCGGAACACAGCCTCGTGCGCGACATCGACTACTCCGGCGGCGCGCATGAACTGAGCGCAGCCGAACTCACGCCGGCCCGGCTCGGCATCCTGGGTTCCTTCGCCGCCATGATCGGCATCTTCATCTGGGGCGTCAACGTGCACGGCTGGTACCTGGTCGAACTCGCGGCGCTCTTCCTGGGCGTGACGATCATCTCGGCCGTCCTCGGTCGGGTGTCGGCGAACCGGACCGCCAGAGCCTTCACCAGCGGCGCCGCCGAACTGACGGGCACCGCGCTGCTCATCGGCTTCGCACGCACGATCGAGGTCGTGCTTTCGGACGCCCGGGTCATCGACACCGTGATCCACGGCATCGCCTCCCTGCTCGCGAAGGCGGAGGCCCTGGGTTCAGGAGCCGCGGTCATCTCGGCGTGGGGCATGCTCCTGGTGCAGAGCGTGTGCAACTTCCTGATCCCCTCGGGCAGCGGGCAGGCCTACGTGACGATGCCGATCATGGCGCCGCTCGCCGACCTCACCGGGGTAGGTCGCGAGACGTCCGTCCTGGCCTACCAGCTCGGCGACGGGCTGATGAACCTGATCGTGCCGACGAACGCCCTGCTGATGGGCATGCTCCTTCTCGCGCGCATCCCCTACCAGCGCTGGCTGCGCTTCATCCTGCCCGCCATCGTCAAGCTCTACCTGGTCGCGATGGCGGTGCTCGCCGTCGCCGCCCTGATGCGCTTCGAGTAGGGCAGCCAGCCCGTCTGTCAACCGGCTACAGGTTCAGCTTCGCCGGCAGGTAGCGGTCGATCAGGCCCTGGTAGTACGGCCTCAACTCCGCCGCGTCCGGCGGACGATCACTCTTCGAGTACAGGTCGTAGCCGTTGAAGCGCCGTACCCAGGCGAACATCTCGCGGTCACGGTCGTTCATCAACTCCCGGTACGCGCCTTCGCGGTGACACGCGTAGAAGGAGTGGTAGCGGATCATGTAGAGGGCCGGTTCCGGCAGGTAGTCGCTGAGCACCTGGTAGAGGTACTCGTCGTGCCCCCAGGACAGGTGAACCCGGTCCAGGCCGCAACCCGGTTCGTACACCCCAAGAGGTGTCGAGTAGGTCGGATTCGCCGTGTCCGGATTGTCCTCGAACAGCTCCGGGTAGACGATCCGGTCCGAGAACGCGCAGCCGACCGGGAAGGTGTCGCCGACCACGGCCCACTGCGGCTCGCCCCACAGGCAAAGCACCTTGCCCAGGTCGTGTACCAGTCCGGCCAGCACGAACCAGTCCGGATGACCGTCGGCCCGGATCGCCTCGGCCGTCTGCAGCAGGTGGTCGAGCTGGGAGAGGTCCAGATCCGGGTCCGAGTCGTCCACCAGAGTGTTCAGGAACTCGAGCGCCTCCCAGACCGGGAGTTCAGCCCGGTCGAGCGTGAGGTACTCCGCCTTCTTGTCCTGAACGAAGTCCCAGGTCTGGTGGCGGTGGTTCAGCCGGTAGAACTCGCGCACCGTGTCGCGGGGCGGCGCCTCGAAGTCCCGGTAGTCCTCCCGCCGTTTGCCGCCCGATTCCGCCGGCGTCGGATAGAGCTCAGCGACGAAGTCGTCCCAGTCGTCGAGTCGCTCAAGGGGCGCCATTGGCGATACGCTAACAGCCAGACGCCCCGCCAACCTGGGGAGGAACCGACCCGAGAGTGCCCTACACGGTCTACAAGCTCCTGCACGTACTGGGAGCGGTCATGGTGCTTGCCGCCGCGGGCGGCGTGGCGGTTCACGCCGCGAATGGCGGTCGCAGGGAGGACAACCAACTGCGCGGCCTGCTCGCCGCCATGCACGGAGTCGGCCTGGTCCTGAGCGTCGTAGCCGGTTTCGGCATGCTCGGCGGAAGCCTGCCCGGTTGGGCCTGGGCGAAGCTGGTCATCTGGCTGTTCTTCGGAGCCGCGCTCACGCTGCCCTATCGCAACCAGGCTCTGGCCAAACCGCTGGTCGTCATCCTGCCGTTGCTGGCGGCGCTCGCTGCCTACCTGTCGCTGTACAAACCGTTCTGAGCAGCTGACCGGAGCGCCTGGGGGGCGCCGGTCAGACTCCCGTCAGGCACAAGTCAGACCCTGACCTGCCCCCCGACGGCGAGAATCTGGAATCCGGATCGAACTCCGGCTGTTTCCATTCGTACATATGAACGGGTCTGTGCCCTAAAAGGGGCAAGGCACGGACCCGTTCGGCGCCGGGTGGTGCGAGCGTGTCGCATCGCCCGGCGCCACCTTCGCTCAGGCGATGCTCCGCACCCGCCCTCACAGAAAGACGCAGGTCGGACAGTCCCCCGCCGCGACCGCAAGCGCCCGGTCGGCCTCGCACTGGTACTCCGGACTGCTCGACCGATGGCTCCGCGTGTCGCCGTTCAGCATCGTCTCGCGCTTCCAGTCGTCATCGCGCGACCAGCGGTACGGCAGCATCTTCACGGCGCCCGGCTGATCCAGTTCGTCCACGGCCGCGAGCGCGGCGGCAACGATCTCCCGCTGCAGCGCCGGGTCCTTCGCCTTCCCCGCCGTGTGGCCGAGGGGATAGTCGAGGAAGACGGCACGCGGAGGATTGACCGAGCGCGTGATCGAGAGAGCCGAGGTCAGCGACGTGGTCGGAATCCCGTCCGCCTCGACCCGGCGCGCTATCAGCCCCACGGACTGATGGCAGACCGGTCACACGGGGACCAGCAGCGCCAGATCGACCTGGTCCTCCGCCAGACGGCGGCTGATCTCCGGCGCCAGTACGTCCCGAACGCGGCGGGCCGAGTAGATCCCTCCCATGAAGGCGTAGGCGCGCGCCGACAGTTCGCCGATGACGCCCTCGGCCACCAGGGCGTGCAGCGCGTCGAGTGGGAAGACGACGTTCGGGTCGGTGCGGGCGTCGGTCTGGTCGTAAGCGAAGTGGCTCGTCCGCAGTTCCGGGACGGGAACCGACGTGTCGATCACACGCAGCGAGATGTCGTCCCGATGGTGGAAGGCGACCTGACCCGTCCGGTACACGCCACCGGAGCCCACCAGCCCCACTCGACACTCGCGCAGGGGCTTCGCCAGCTCGGTCCACGGCGGCGCATCGTCATTGCGAACCCATCGATAGGGATCGTGGCCCAGGCTCGAGTAGAGGTCGCGCGTGCGCACGATGTGATCCACCGGCGGTCGTCGTGTCGTCATGCCATCCATTCTGCCCCAAGATAGGATGCCCGCTGCATGACGACCGAGGATCGCCGAGCGAGCAGCCGGGTCGACCTCCCCGAATCCGAATGGAGAGCAAGACTTGGCAGCGACGAGTTCCGGGTTCTGCGGCGGGAGGCAACCGAACGCCCCTTCACCTCGGCGCTCAACCATGAGCGCCGGAGCGGCGTCTTCCTCTGCGCCGGCTGCGGCGCCGAGCTCTTCCGGTCGGATGCGAAGTTCGACAGCGGCACCGGCTGGCCAAGCTTCTTCGAGCCCATCGCAGGGGCCGTCGACACGAAGCGGGACTTCAAGCTGATCGTTCCCCGAACCGAGTACCACTGCTCCCGCTGCGGCGGACACCAGGGCCACGTCTTCAGCGACGGGCCGGCGCCTACCGGCCTGCGTTACTGCAACAACGGCGTTGCCCTGCGCTTCCAGCCGGCGCCGGCCGGCGATCCGGAAACTCGACACAACGCCCCAGGCAGGGAGGACTGAAACGATGTCGACGAAAGCGACAACCCGCCGTGGCCTCGGTGCGATCCTGGGGGCCGGGCTCGCACTGACGCTGGCCTGCGGCGGTGAGCAGGTCGAGCCGCTGACCACGACCGTGAACACGGAACTCGGCGCAGTCGAGGGCCGGGCACTCGAGTCCGGAGTCCTCAAGTTCGCCGGCATCCCGTTCGCGGCGCCGCCGGTCGATGACCTCCGCTGGCGGCCGCCCCAGCCCGCTGCGGCCTGGGAAGGCAGCCGCGACGCCACGGAGTTCTCCGCCTCCTGCTGGCAACCACTGTCCCCGCCCGGTGCCTTCTACGACTCCGGCGAGATCGAGCGCAGCGAGGACTGTCTCTACCTGAACGTCTGGACCGGCGCCGAACACGCCGAAGCCGCTCTTCCGGTCATGGTGTGGATCCACGGGGGCGGCCTCCAGACCGGCTCCGGCAGCACTTTCCTCTACGACGGCGAGAGCCTGGCCAGACGCGGCGTCGTGCTGGTGACGATCAACTACCGGCTCGGGCCGATCGGCTTTCTGGCGCACGCGGGACTCTCGGCCGAGAACGAGTCAGGAGCGTCGGGAAACTACGGCATCCTCGACCAGATCGCGGCGCTCAGGTGGGTGCAGGCGAACATTGCCGCCTTCGGCGGGGACCCGGGCCGGGTCACGATCTTCGGCGAGTCGGCAGGCTCCTGGAGCGTGAACTACCTGACCGCGACGCCCCTGGCGGGCGGCCTCTTCCATCGGGCGATCGGCCACAGCGGCGGCATCTTCTGGCCCATGCCACAGCTTGGAGACGCGGAGTCCGACGGCGCCGGCGTGGCCGAGCGCCTCGGCGCCAGCGACCTCGACGCCATGCGCGCCGCCACCGTCGAGCAGGTCTACGAAGCAGCCAGCGAGTTCGACGCGCTGCTCTTCGTCGGCGTCAGCGACGGCCACGTGTTCCCGAGGGACGTCCACGATCTGTTCGCCACCGGTGCCCAGAACGACGTCGACACGATCGTGGGCTTCAACAGCGACGAGGGGACCGCCCTCTTCGCCGGGCCCTCCGGAACCACCGTCGCCGACTACCGCCAGTCGCTCGCGGACACCTATGGCGAGCACGCCGACGCGATGTTCGCGGTCTACCCCGCCGAGGACGACGAGCAGGCGCGAGTCGCCGCCTACGAGAACACAGCCGATCAGTTCTTCGCCTGGCAAATGCGGACCTGGGCCCGGTTGCAGAGCCACACCGGACAACGAGCGGTGCGAATGTACTTCTTCTCCCGGGTGCCGCCATGGGACGAGGCGGACACCTACGGTTCGTACCACGCGGCGGAGATCATCTATGCCTTCGACAACCTCCACCGCAGCGGCGAGGCGAGGGAGGACATCGGCCCCTTCAACCACGCCTGGGACGAGACCGACAGGGCGCTCGCGGACACGATGGCGAGCTACTGGGTCAACTTCGCGACCACCGGTGACCCCAACGGCGACGGTTTGCCCGACTGGCCCGTCTACGATCCGGACGCCGACGGCGTCCTTGAACTGGGCGACGAGATCGGCGTCATCCAGGGCCTGCTCAAGGACCGGCTGGACGCCTTCGACGCCTACTACGAGGACCTGCGCGGGAACGGGTAGGGACGCCTTTGTGCTAGCGTCCCGCCATTAGGCAGTGGGTGCAGAGCTCACGCGGCGAACCAGGATGCGCCTGTCGTTCTCGTGCGTGGATCCACAGTGGAACCCCAAGGCCGAGAACAGGAGCAGCAGATGGCAACGAGAATCTATGTGGGGAACCTCCCCTTCGACACGACGGAAGAGGCGGTTCGCGCGCTGTTCCAGGCCCATGGCGAAGTGAGCGAAGTCTCGCTGATCAACGACCGTGAAACCGGGCGGCCGCGGGGCTTCGGCTTCGTCGAGATGGCGTCCGGAGGCCAGGAAGCCATCTCCGCTCTGGACCGGCAGCAGTTCGGTGGTCGCACGCTCCGCGTCAACGAAGCCCGCCCGCGCGAGGAACGCCGGCCTCGCTGGTAGTCGGCGACTACATCTGCGGGTAGAAGAACTGGGCCACGACAACGTCGGCCTGCGGCGACGGCTTCAATTGGACGATGTCGTCGCGGGAGCCGCCCTTCGTCATCCTGAAGGACGCGTTCACACGCTCTGGAGCGTCCCACAGCACGATCGCGAACTCTCCGTTCTTCTCGACCGGACCGCTCGCCTGGAAGGAGCCGTCACCTGACGTGATCGTGACCTCGCCACCGCCCTTGACCGGCTTGCCGCGCGCGTCCTGAACCCTTCCGGCCAGCACGGTACGGATACCCGCTGGCTCCATCGACTCGCCCTCCCGGAAGAGGATCGGATAGAGCTGCTGGGATCCGTCGCGCTGAACGGCGACGCGCGCTATGACCGGGCGGAAACCATCGCGCTCGAAGGTGACCCGAACGGTGAGTCCCTCGTAGTCGTCCCGGCTGAAGATCCGCCCCATGTTGCGCAGGAGGTAGGTGCCGGTCTTCCGGCCCTTGGCGCGTAGTCTGGGCGCGGGCATGTTGTCGTTCTGGAACCAGATGTCCACATCCGGCAGCGGGTTCCCGCTGGAGTCGAGAATCGTGCCGAAAACGCGCGTGTTGTCGCGGCCACCTACCGCGCCGGTCACGTCGCCACCGCGCAGGTCGGCGCCGACGTTGGCTGGGCCCGGATCCTGGGCCAGAGCGGGGACCGCCAGCACAAGCAGCGGGATGAACAGGAGCGGGAGAAGAAGTCTCTTCGGCATTCTCAAGGCCCTCCGAACGGTCTTCGCGCAGTGAGTCCGTACGCTCTGGCTACAAGCACTTCGGAACCTATCAACAACTAGGATCGCCGGGATGCCACCCGAAACCGCTCCGCCAACATCGCCGCGGCCGACGCAGATCCTGGCGGCGGCCGCCGTCGGTGTCGCGGCAGCCATGCTGGTCCTGCGGTGGACGGCACCGGACAACGCGCCCTTCGCCTCCGAGGAGACCTCCCGCGGCGTCCCGGCTCCCCTGCCATCCCGCCCGGAGCCCGAGCCGCCACCGCCCCTGCCGCGCGAACTCAGCGATGCCCTCGACCTGATGGCCCAGGGAAGGCTCCGTGAAGCGCAACATCTGATGCTCGGCTTCGACGCCAGTCCCGCCGCCCGGGAACTGCTCCCCGACCATCGCGAGACGATGAACGCGATGCTGGAGCGCCTCGGGAACGACCCGGTCCTGCAAGCCGCCCTGGAGTTCGAAGGCGGCTTCGAGGATGCCGACCTCGACCGTCTTCGCCGCGCCCTGGGCTCCCTGTCGCGCGATCGGATGATCGCCCTCCGGCGCGACCCGCGGGCATCGCGCCACATCGACGACGCTCGACGGCTGACCGCGGAGGTCGACGCGATCGAGGGCCTGCTGGGCAGCGACCGGCTGGCGGCGCTTCGGCTGGCCCAGGACTTCGCACGGCGCCACCCTCGATTCGCGGCCGGCCTCGCCTTCGAGGACCGCGCCGCCGAGGCGATCGAGGACACGGCCGGGCGGTTGATGGCGGCCAACCGCCTGGAAGAGGCCCGAACGCTGCTGCTGGAACTCAGATCGCTTCGCGGCGACGCGGCAAGGGAGGCCCCTTCCGTCGATGCCAGGCTGGCTTCCATCGAAGCGGTGTTCCAGCGACAGAGCGACCTGGACGCCGCCATCCGCGAGATCGAGGTGCTGGGCTGGGAACGACCGCACGAAGCTCTGGAGCTTCTCGCCGCCATGAACCGGACGCCTGAGAACCGTCGTCGCCTGGCCCAGGTGGAGTCCACGCTCAAACTGACGCTGGACGACCTCGACCAGGGAAGCCCCACCGTCGAGATACTGGACGCGGACGGTTCGAACCTGGACCAGGTCGAGTACGACCGACGCGAGGATCTGGTGCTGCTGGTTCGAGCCCGGGACGACTACGAGGTGGTTTCGGTCCGTTTCTTCTGGCGCTGGTTCGACCGCGAAGGGGAAGGCGATGTCGTGGAAGCGGTACTCCGACCGGTCGAACCCGAGACGGCGGCCGCCACTGACGATGCCGGCGACGGGAGAACAGCCGAGCTCCGCTTCGAGGCGACGCTGACGCGAGCCGAGCACGGAGGCCGGAGCCTTCAGTTCTGGGCCGAGGCGACCGACCGCGGCGGCCGCATCGCGAGGAGCTCGGACCCGCCGAATCAACTCACACCAGCGCGGCGCGGGTTCCTGCAACGACTCGGCCTTCGCCGCCGCCAATGACACTTCACGGACGCAAAACCATTGACTAGCAAACACTTACCAGCGCCAAACGCACTGGTATGATGACCACCGTGGCGAACGGCACAAGTGCCCCGAACAACGCCGGCGAATCACCTGCGGATCCGGCGATTCCCCAGCACCACGTCGAAACGACCGACAGGGACTTCGGCAGCCTCGGGCTGAATCCGGAGATCCTGGAGGTGCTCGCCGATATCGGCTTCGAGCACCCGACGCCGATCCAGGCCGACGTGATCCCCGACGCGATCGCCGGCAGGGACCTGATCGGCCTGGCCGAAACCGGCTCCGGCAAGACGGCCGCCTTCGTCCTGCCGATCGTCCAGCGGCTCGGCCAGGGCAAGGGCGTGCGCGCGCTCGTCGTTTGCCCCACGCGCGAGATCGCCCTGCAGACCAAGGCCTTCCTCGACGTCTTCCGCAAGAGCCAGCTGCAGATCACCTCGGCCTGCCTGATCGGAGGCGTCAAGATCGGACCCCAGTTCGACCAGTTGCGACGGGACCCCGACGTCCTGGTCGTGACACCGGGGCGACTCCTGGACCACACCGAACGCGGCACGGTAAGCCTTCGCAACGTCGAGGAACTCGTGCTGGACGAAGCCGACCACATGCTCGACCTCGGTTTCATGCCACAGGTGCAGCGGATCGTGACCCAGGTGCCCAGCAGGCGGCACACGATGCTGTTCTCGGCCACCATGCCGCCCCCGATCGAACGCCTGGCCCAGCGCTACATGGTCGACCCCCTCCGCATCGACCTGGCGCCCCGCGGCGCCGCATCCGGAATCGAACACCGCCTCTACCTGGTCGACGAGAAGGACAAGAAGAGCTGCGCCCTGGCACTGCTCGACTCGGTCCCCGGATCGACCCTGGTCTTCACCAAGCGCCGTTCCGACGCCGAGTGGCTGTGCCGGGTGCTGGAGCAGGGGCGGCACAGCGTCGCGCGCATCCACTCGGACCGCTCGCAAAGGCACCGGGTCGCGGCCCTGGAGGATTTCCGCGCCGGTCGTCATCGCATCCTGGTGGCGACGAACATCGCGGCCCGCGGCATCGACGTCCAGGGCATCGAGCACATCCTGAACTACGACCTTCCCGACACCGCCGAGGACTACATTCACCGCGCCGGCCGCACCGCCCGTGGCGCCGCCGAAGGGGTCGTGTCATCGATCGGTACCTGGCTCGACAAGCCGATCGTGCGCCAGATCGAGCTGGCGCTCGGTCACCCACTGCCTCGTAGCGAAGTCGAGGGAGTGCCCGCCTACCGTGAAATGCGGTCGCTCAACGAGCGCCGTCGCCGCTCCCCGCTGCGCCGCTGAGTCCGCCATGATCCCCATCCCGGATCTCCTGAACCGGGAGCCTTTTCTCGGCATCGACCGGGAGGCTCTGTCGGACCTGCTCGGCCTCGCCATTCTCGGCCGGGAGATCGGCACCGAGTTCCATGACCTGATGGCGGAGGCGGAGACGCCGCCCACCACCTGGCGGCCGGAGTTCTTCGAACAGGATCTGTTCATCGACCGCCTGATCGCGGAGAGCTTCGACATCGCGATGGACGGCGTACAGTACCCGATCAACGAGCGCTTTCTCCGACGGGCGCTGTCCGCCACGCCGACCGACCTGCGGACCATCGAGTTCCGGCAGTCGATCCTGCGCGAGATGGACGAGAACGAGCGGATCCTCGCGTCGGCCAAACAGCTCTACCGCGAGCTGTTCGCCCTGCTGTCGCTTCACCGTACGCCCCGCTACCACCGCATCGTCGACACGGCGGCCCACAATCTGGACATCCTGAAGCAGAGCCGCCTCGTCATCGACCTGATGCACGACCGGTTCGGATCCGCCCGTTCCGGCCTCAGACGCCTCCACGAGGGGGCCGCCGCGATCCACGAGACGGAGGAGTACAAGACCCTCGCCGCCCTGCTGGACTATGAGGACCAGCTCGCCCACCTGAACCTCGATATCTCCCTGGGCGGCGACGGCCGGATCCGCCGGGTCGAGGTGCGTTCCCTCGACGAGTGCAGCGACAACCGCTTCTGGACGCGGCCGATCAAGCGCTTCCGGGACCGGCTGAGGTTGGGGATCGGCGGCTACTCGATGACGAACCGGGAACTCCTGAACCGGGTGATCGAAAGGGTCTACGTCTCGCTGTCGCCTGCCCTGATTCCGCTGATCCAGTTGCTCGGCCAGATGGAGCTCTACCTGGCGGTGCGCGCGTTGAGGGACCGCGCCGCGGAACGCGGCCTCGCGATGTGCATCCCCGAGCTACTGCCCGACCACGACACCGGCCCGGGCTTCGTCTGCGAGGACCTCTGGAACCCGTTGCTGCTGCATCAGGAGCAAGCACCCGTCCCGTGCACCGTGAGCACAGACGGCAGCGTGCCGATCACGGTCGTGACCGGGCCCAACTCGGGCGGCAAGACGCGGCTGATCCAGGCCATCGCGCTCGCGCAGCTACTCGCCCAGTCGGGCCTCTACGCACCATGCGCCCGGGGCCGCCTGCGTGTGCAGAACGGACTCTTCGTCTCCCTGATCGAACGCGAAAGCGCGGACCAGGTAGAGGGCCGCCTGGGGAGGGAGCTCGTGCGCATCCGCACCCTGTTCGAGGAGATGGAGCACGGCTCGATGGTCATCCTGGACGAACTCTGCTCGGGCACGAACCCGTCGGAGGGCATTGAGGTCTTCACCCTGGTCCTGCAGTTGCTCCGGCGCGTCGATCCGGTGGCCTACGTCACGACTCACTTCCTCGACCACGCCCGATCCCTCGAGGAGAATCACCACGAGCTGGGTCTGGAGTTTCTCCAGGTGGAACTCGACGAAGCTCGCCGGAGCACCTATCAGTTCATCGGTGGCGTCGCCCGGACCTCCCTCGCCGCGCTCACCGCCGAACGACTCGGAGTCACCTTCGAGAACCTGTCGGCGGCCGTCGACAGCCGCCAGACAAAGGCGAGCTGAGGCGAGCGCTCCTCAATAGGGCACGCCAGTCGCCCGGCAGACGAACCGCATCAGGGGCGACGCGGCGACGCAGAGTGCCGTGAACTCGTCCAGGAAAGCGCCGCCGAGCAGGCGAGTCTGATTGAGGCGCGCCACGGCCATGAAGGACTTGCGCTTGATGTCGTCGATTCGGGGATGTTCCGCATCGAAGCCTCGCGGCGCCCGCTTCAGACTCTCACCGCCCAACTCGAGCTCCGCGCCGAGCCCCGGACTCACCGTGACCTCGGCCCAGCCGTCCGCGTCGCCCACGATCTGCTGCCGGATCGCCCGCAGCGCCTCCGGATGGGGCCGCCACATCCCGCCGCCCATGAACACGCTGCCCGGTTCGATGTGGAGGTAGAAGCCGGGTGCATGGGCGTCACGATGCTGCTCGTGGCGGAAGTGGATGCCGATGTGGGTCTTGTAGGGCCTCTTGTCGCGAGAGAACCGCACGTCCCGGTGGATGCGAAACAGGGAGCCGCCGACCTTCTTCGGCACCGCCAGAAAGTGGCTCGAGACCTCATCGATCCGGGTCCCGAAGTCGCTGACGAACTGCAGCGCCGGCTCGCGCACGACGTCTTCGTAGCGCTCGCCGTTGGCCTTGAACCAGTCGCGCTCGTTGTTCTCCGCGAGTTCGCGCAGAAAGGCGAAGGTCTGTCTCGAAAACGGGTTCTTCCATCGGTCCATCGTCAACTTCTCCTCCTGCCTTCGGGGCGAACCGGGAACGAAGTGTATTCTCCGGTGCCGCGCCGCAGAACAAGAGGAGACCCGAATGGACATCTTCGTCGCCGAGCTGGTCGGCACCGCTCTCCTGATCATCCTGGGTGACGGCGTCGTGGCCAACGTGGTGCTCACCCGGACCAAGGGAAACGACGGCGGCTGGATCGTGATCACCACCGGCTGGGGGCTCGCCGTTGCGCTCGCCGTCTACTCCGTCGGCCGGATCAGCGGCGCGCACATCAACCCGGCCGTCAGCGTCGGCCTATGGTCCATCGGCGAACTCGAAACGACCCTGCTGCCGACCTACATCGGCGCCCAGTTGCTGGGCGCCTTCGCCGGCGCGGTCGTCGTTTACCTCACCTACCGTCCCCACTGGGCGGTCACGTCCGACCAGGCGGCAAAGCTCGGGGTCTTCTGCACCGCTCCGGAGATTCCTCGTCGCCGCGGAGCGAACTTCGTGACCGAGGTCGTCGGCACCGCCGTCCTCGTCTTCGGCGTGCTGGCCATCGCGGCCAACGCCTCCGAACTCGCCGGCGAGATCGACCTCTCGGCGGTGTTCGCCACAGGCATCAATCCCCTCCTCGTCGGCTTCCTGGTCTGGGGAATCGGACTCTCGCTGGGCGGCCCAACGGGCTACGCGATCAACCCGGCGCGCGATCTGGGCCCCCGCATCGCCCATGCGGTCCTGCCGATCCCGGGCAAGGGCGGCTCCGACTGGGGCTACGCCTGGGTGCCGGTGGCCGGACCGCTCGCCGGCGGAGTACTCGGCGCCCTGGCCTTTCGCGGTCTCGGCTGGTAGGCCATGAGCTACGTCCTCGCCCTCGACCAGGGCACCACGTCCAGCCGTTCCATCCTGTTCGAGCACCAGGGCACGTCCGCCGCCT
The DNA here is from genome assembly GCA_028877275.1 of Acidobacteriota bacterium. Classification (GTDB taxonomy): domain Bacteria; phylum Acidobacteriota; class Thermoanaerobaculia; order Multivoradales; family Multivoraceae; genus Multivorans. The sequence continues at coordinate 344,236 of JAPPFP010000006.1, read as the reverse complement.
CGGCGCAACGGGAGTTTCCCCAGCTCTACCCGTCGCCCGGACACGTCGAGCACGATCCCGAAGCGATCTGGAAGACCCAGCTCGCCACCGCCCGAGCCGCCATCCGGGAAGCCTCCGCCTCAGCCGCGGACATAGCCGCCATCGGCATCGCGAATCAGCGGGAGACGGTCGTGTTGTGGGAACGCGACAGCGGCCAGCCGATCGACAACGCGATCGTCTGGCAGAGCCGCATCACCGCCCCGCTCTGCGAGCGGCTCAAGCAGCAGGGACACGAGGATCTGTTTCGCAAGAGAACCGGCCTGGTGCTCGATCCGTACTTCTCGGGTACGAAGATCGCGTACCTGCTCGACAAGCACAAGCTCCGCGCCTGCGCCCGTCGCGGCGAGATCCTCGCCGGAACGATCGACACGTTCCTGCTCTGGCGCCTCACCGGCGGCGAAGTTCACGCCACGGACGCGAGCAACGCCTCGCGCACCCTCCTGTTCGACATCCACAACCTGGACTGGGACGACGAGCTGCTCGGTATCCTGCGCGTGCCTCGCGCCATGCTGCCCGAGGTGCGGGACTCGAGCGGCGACTTCGGGCGGACGGACCGGCGCCTGTTCGGACGTCGGATTCCGATCACCGGAATCGCCGGCGACCAGCAGGCGGCCACCTTCGGACAGGGCTGCTTCCGGCGTGGAATGGTGAAGAACACCTACGGCACCGGCTGCTTCATCCTGATGAACACCGGGAATCGCGCCGTCTCGTCGAAGAACGGCCTCCTCACCACCGTCGGCTGGGTACGGGGCGGCAGGCCCACGTACTGCCTCGAGGGGTCCGTGTTCGTCGGCGGCGCCGCCGTCCAGTGGCTGCGCGACGGTCTGGGACTCATCGAACGATCGGAACAGATCGAGGAACTGGCCGCAAGCGAGCCGGACAGCGGCGGCGTCTTCCTGGTACCGGCCTTCGTCGGCCTCGGCGCGCCGCACTGGGATCCCTATGCCCGGGGCCTGCTCATCGGCCTCGAGCGTTCGACCACCGCCGGCCACGTGGCCAGAGCCACGGTCGAGTCGATGGCGTACCAGAGCCTCGATGTCGTCCGCGCCATGGAGGCCGACGCCGGTTCCCGAATGCGTGAACTGCGGGTCGACGGCGGCGCCGCGGTCAACGACACCCTGATGCAGTTCCAGGCGGACCTGCTCGGCAAACGCGTGCAGCGGCCGGTCGTCGCCGAGACCACCGCTCTCGGCGCCGCCTACCTCGCCGGCCTGGCCGTCGGCTTCTGGAGCGACCAGGCCGACGTGACGAACAACTGGGCGCTCGACCGCGAATTCGAGCCGCGATCGACACCCGCCGGGCGACGCCGCCTCGCCGCCGGCTGGCAGCGGGCGGTCGAGCGATCCCGAGCCTGGGCCGAGGCCTAGCTGCGGTACGCTCTCGCCCCTTGAACCGACCACGCATCCGGAGATCGCCATGACCGATGTAGCCGCCCGCCCCCGCCTCACCGTCGACATCGAAGCCGGCGTCGCCGACGTACGGCTCGACCGCGCGGACAAACTGAATGCGCTGGACGGCGCGATGTTCGACGCCCTGGGCACCACCGCCCGGGCACTGGCCGAAGACTCGTCCGTGCGGGCAGTCGTGCTCTCCGGCAACGGCCGCGCCTTCTGCGCCGGCCTCGACTTCGGCAGCTTCCGAGCCATGCAGGAAGACAGCGGGAGCCGTTCGTCGTCGCGAGAGCTCGTGCAGCGCACCGACGACAACCCCGCCAACCGCGCCCAGTTCGCGGCCTGGGGCTGGCACGCGCTGCCCGTTCCCGTCATCGCGGCGGTTCACGGCGTGGCCTACGGCGGCGGCTTCCAGATCGCGCTGGGCGCAGATCTTCGGGTCGTCCACCCGGAAGCCAGGCTCTCGGTGCGCGAGATCGTCTGGGGTCTGATTCCCGACATGGCTGGTCCCCAGTTGCTACAGCACCTCGTGCGCTCCGACATCGCCAAGGAGCTGACGTTCACCGGCCGCGTCATCAGCGGCGTCGAGGCCGCGGAACTGGGCCTCGCCACCAAGCTGTCCGAGCAGCCGCTCGACGACGCCCTCGCCCTTGCGCGCGAGATCGCCGGCAACTCGCCGCACGCGATCCGCGCCGCCAAACAGGTGCTGGACACAGCCCCGAAGGTCAGCGTCCGCGAAGGACTCGAAACCGAGGAGCGGCTGCAGGTCAGCCTGATCGGTTCACCGAATCAGGTCGAGGCGGTGACGGCGAACATGCAGAAGCGGGCCCCCGACTTCGCCGACGTCGACTGAAGCGAGGGCGGCCGACCCCGGCCGCTACTCCAGGTGCCAGCCGTGGCCGCCCTGAAGCAGCGCCCGCTGGGAATCGAACGGCTCGGACCCCGCCGCCGGCTCGACCCGCGTGTAGCTGCCGTCCTGCTCGAGCCGCCGGCCCTTCGCCGTATCGACGAGATGCGGCGCCAGGATGTCCCTGAGCGCCGCCCTTCGCAGGCCCGGATCGAGAATCGGACACAGCAGCTCGACGCGGCCGTTCAGATTCCGCGGCATCAAATCGGCGCTGCCGGTGAACAGCTCCTCGTCGCCGCCGTTCCGGAAGTAGTACAGGCGTGAGTGCTCCAGGAAACGCCCGACGATCGAAGTCACCGAGATGTTCTCGGACAGGCCCGGTACCCCCGGACGGAGGCAGCAGATTCCCCGCACCTGCAGCAGGACCTCGACCCCGGCCTGGGAGGCGCGGTACAGCGCGTCGATGCACTCGCGGTCGACTAGCGAGTTCATCTTGAAGATCAGCCGGCCATCTCCGCGCAGGCGCTGTCCTTCGATCTCCCGGTCGATGCGCCGAATGAGCTCCCGTCGCATCTGGTGCGGCGCGACGAGCAGGCGGCTGTAGCGCTCCTCGCGGGCGTACCCGGTGATCGCGTTGAACAGCTTGGCAACGTCCGAAGCGATCTCAGCGTCGTCGGTCAGGATCCCGATGTCCGTGTAGATGCGGGCGGTCACCGGGTTGTAGTTTCCGGTCGCGAGGTGCGCGTAGGAATGCAGCTTGCCCGCCTCCCGACGCACCACGAGGCACATCTTGGCGTGGGTCTTGAGCCCCATCACGCCGTACACGACATGAACGCCTGAGGCTTCCAGCGCCCTGGCCCAGCCGATGTTGTACTCCTCGTCGAAGCGCGCCTTCAACTCGACCAGGACCGACACCTGCTTTCCCTTCTGGCGCGCCTCCATCAGGGCTTCGACCACGGGCGAGTTCGCGCCCACGCGGTAGAGGGTCTGCTTGATCGCGATCACGTCGGGATCGGCCGCCGCCTCCCGCAGCAGCCGCACGACGGGCGAGAAACTGTCGTAGGGGTGGTACAGGAGGTGGTCACGCTGCCGGATCGCCCCGAACAGGGACTCATCGCTCCTGAGCGCGGCCGGCCGTACGGGACGGATCGCGCTGTCGCGGAGCTCCGGCCGGTCGAGGAAGGCGATTTCGCTCAGGTCGGCGAGACCGAGCGGCGACGGAAGAGTGTCGACCTGGAACGGCGCCAGTCCCATGTTCTGCACGAGAAGGGTGCGAATCCGCTTCGGCATGTCCTCGCGCACTTCCAGGCGAACGACGGAGCCGAAGTGCCGTTGTCCAACGACCTCCACGATCGCGGTCAGGAGGTCGCTCGCCTCGTCCTCCTCGATGTCGAGGTCGGCGTCGCGGGTGACGCGGAAGGTATAGGCGGCCGCGATCTCCATGCCGGGGAAGAGCAGGTCGAGATTGGCGGCGATCAGCTCTTCCATCCAGACGAACTTGCCCCGTCCCGACTCCAGGCCGAGTTCGTCCCGGCCACTGCCCGGTACCAGCACCAGCCGCGGCAGCACCTGGGGCACCTTGACCCTGGCGAAGCGCTCGACCTGTTTGCCGTCGTCGATGACGACCGCGAGGTTCAGACTGAGATTCGAAACGTGGGGAAACGGATGGCTGGGGTCGAAGGCGAGCGGCGTCAGGACAGGAAAGATGTCGCGCTTGAAGTAGGAGCGCAGCTTGCGCTTCTTCTTGGCCGAGAGCGAATCGTGGGAGACGATCTCGATCCCCTGGTCCTTGAGCTGGGGCAGCAGGTCGTCGTGCCAGCAACCGTAAACGAGCCGGCGTTCGCGCTCCAGGTGAGATCGGACGCCGGCCAACTGCTCCGACGGCGTCATGCCGTCCGGCGGTGCTTCCAGCGCGCCCCGTTCGAGTTGCCTCACCAGACCCGCGACGCGGACCATGAAGAACTCGTCCAGGTTGCTGCCGTAGATCGACAGGAACTTGACGCGCTCGAGCAGCGGGTGCCGGGAATCGCGGGCCTCCTCCAGGACGCGGCTGTTGAACCGGAGCCAACTCAGTTCCCGGTTGATGTAGTGCTCGGGAAGACCCGGAACGATGGCCGGCGTCTGCCGCCTCGCAGCCGGCTCCGCGTCCACCTCCACAGGCTCGGCCGGAGCCTTCCCGATCGACGGCTCGATCAGGTCCTCGGCGGCTGCGCCTTCTGGATTGGTCAAGGCATTTACCGGGTTCGCCACGGTAACTGCTGATTCTACACCGCTTCCGGCTCGCTCGGGCTACTCGGGCGGTCGGCGCCTGATCACGACGAAGGTCACGTCGTCGGCGGGAACTCCTTGCGGCGACAGCTCCTCCACCCAGCGTTCGAACTCCGCGACCGCCTCCCCCGCCGGACGTTGCCCTACCTCCCGCCAGCGCTCGGCGACCGCCGCGTAGCCGATCGGCTCGCCGTCCTCGCCGAGCATCTCCGGCAAACCGTCGCTCATCAGCAGGGCCGCGTCGCCGGGTTCAAGCCGCACCCGGCGATTCTCGTAGGACGCGTTCGCCAGAGTGCCGAGCGGCACGCCGGACGTCATGATCTCCTCGACCTCACCCGCCGGGGAGCGGCTTACCAGCACCGGCGGCATGCCGGCCGACGCCAGGTCGAGCGCCCCGTCCCGGTAGCGCGCCAGCACCAGGGCCATCGCCCGCCGCCCCAGGTTCATCGAGCGGATCGTCGCTGTCGCGTGGGACAGGAAGTCGGCCAGGTCGAGCAGTGCGGGAGCACCGGGCGCCGCGGGCGCCGGCGAGGCCGTGCCGCTGACCGAGCGGAAGTGGCCCATGTCCGCCGACGACAGCAGCGACTTCACAACCGTCACCATCGTCCCCGCGCGGGCGCCGTGGCCGGTTGCGTCGCCGACCGCGATGGTCAGCAAACCGTCCGGCCGGAGCCGGCTGAAGTCGTAGTAATCGCCCCCGACCTCCGAGGCCGTGCGCAGGAACACGGCGATCTCCAGGTCCGGGTGCTCGGGGATGCCGGCGGGCAGCAGCGAGAGCTGGAACGTGCGCGCCTCCTCGAGTTCGCTGGTCTGCCGCTCATTCTCCGCCTCCAGCAGGCGCCGGTCGACCTCCTGCTGGCGCCGGGACCTTTCTTGTTCGAGCAATTGCCGCCGGCTCTTCTCCTGGTCGCGCGCCATCCGGTTGAACGCTTCGCCCAACTTGCCGACTTCGTCCCGTCCGCCAAGGCGCGCCCTGGCAGCCGCGTCGCCGCGAGCCAACCGGTCGACCTGCCTGGTCAGGTGGCTGAGCCTCCGGGTCAGGCGGTTCGACAGCGGCGCCACCGCCAGCAGGGACAGGCTGAGGATCCCCACGCCGACGCCCAGGTTGCGTAGGGACGCGTTCCTCATTTCGGCCAGGGAGGGGCCGATTGGACGCACGATGCCGTAGATCAACTCGCCTCCCGCGGCGGCCTGCGTGGCCACCACCCATTCGCTCATGCCCTGGCAAAGGTCTTCGTGCCCCGCGGCGAGCGCCTCGAGGAGGGGTTCGTCGCCGGCGCAGTGCACTTCGCCGAGGAGGTCCAGTTCCTCCGGCTCGGAGGTGAAGATCTCGCCCTCCGCGTCCAGTGCGAACGGCACCGCGCCGCCGCTGCGCGGAATGCGCCGCAAAACGTCTCGCATCAGGTTCTCCGGCCGGATCGCGGCTTCCAGGTGCGCCACGACGTCGCCGTCCCGATGGACGGGAGTAGAGACGGGACCACCGAAGACCCGCGCGGTCCAGTCCCGGGCCCTGCGCGCCCACTCGAGGTCCGCCTCGTCGTTCTCCACCTCGCCCCGTTCGACCATGGGTCGTTCACCCGGGCGGCCACCGGTCGGCAGACGTTCCGGACCGCCCCTTCGTGACCAGAAGACGCGCCGGCCCTCAATGCCCCGGAGCCCCCGTGGACCGGGGCCATCGGGATTCCGGCCCGGCGCGCCACCCGATTCCCGCTCCAGCGTGACCGCGGGAACGAGTTCGAGCCCATCGACGAAGTCCGCGCCATCGCCCATGGTGCTCCAGAGAAACTCCACGAGGGCCTCCGGGTCGGCGTACTGGGGATCGTCGAAGGGCAGCATCGTGCCAAGCCTCCGCATGTACCCCTGTACATCGTCCCTGGTGCGGAGGAGGCCAACCGATATCTGCCTCGTGACCTCGAGAGACTCCGCCTCGACCGCGGCCCGGAATGCCCTTGCCGAGGAAACGTACGTGTAACCGACGATGCCAGCCAGCGGCAGTACCGCCAGCACCAGGAAGGCAAGGATGAGTTGGCTGCGCAGCTTCATCGTCCGGTTCAACCAGGCTCTTCAGGTTTCGTCAGTTTCGCCATCTTCCCCGACCGCCCCGGCGGCGAGCGCCGGCTGCCGCACCAACCTGCCGTCCTTGCGGCGACCTGAGAGCGAACTGACCACGCCGTGCAGCGCCCGCACCTCGTGTTCCCTGAGTTCGGCGCGGTGAAGGATGCTCCTCAGGTTGCGAACCATGATGCCACGCTTCTCCGCCACCCGCAGGAAGCCGGAGGCGTCGAGTTCCTGCTCCAGGTGCTCGAACAGGTTCACGAGTTGCGCCGACGTCGCCGGCGGCGTCGCCGAAGCCTGCTCGCGGAGCGTCGCGGCGCCGTACTCAGCCTCGAACCAGGCATAGGCGACCAGCAACACGGCCTGGGCCAGATTGAGGGACGAGTATCCGGCGTTCAGCGGTATGTGGACGATGTGCGAGGCCAGAGCGACATCGTCGTTGTCGAGACCGGCCCGCTCCGGACCGAACAGCACGCCGGATCGCTGTCCCGCCGCGGCGTCGTCCCTGATCTCGGAGGCCAGTTCCCGCGGCCCGATTACCGGCTTGAGCATGTCCCGCCGGCGGGCAGTCGTCGCGTACACGCGGTGCAGGTCGGCGACCGCCGCCGCGGTGCTCTCGAAGACCTGCGCCCGGTCGATGACGTCGCGCGAGGCGCCGGTCGCCATCGCCTGCGCCCGGTCGTTCGGCCAACCGTCGCGCGGCGAAACCAGTCGCAGCTCGGTCAGCCCGCAGTTCAGCATCGCCCGCGCCGCGGCGCCGACGTTCTCGCCCATCTGAGGACCGACCAGCACGATCACGGGCGACTGCCAGGACGCCGCGGCGTTGCGCTCCCGAACCACAGCCCCCTAGGCTACACAGGTGACTGGCGCGAGCCTGGCGGACCGGTTGCCCGAAACCCCGGGCACGTTCTCATCCGACCTCACCCTGGAACGCTTCCTCGAGTGGGTCTCCGGGCTCGGCTTCGAGTTGTTCCCCGCCCAGGAAGAGGCGCTGGTCGACATCATGGCGGGCAGGCACGTGGTCCTCGACACGCCGACCGGCTCGGGCAAGTCGCTGGTCGCGATGGCGATGCTGTGGAAGGGCCTGTGCGAGGGCAGGACCGGCTTCTACACGGCGCCGGTCAAGGCCCTGGCTTCCGAGCAGTTCTTCCGCATGTGCAACGAGTTCGGCGCCGAACGGGTAGGCATGCTGACCGGCGACGCCGCCATCAACCCGAAGGCGCCGATCGTCTGCTGCACAGCCGAGGTGCTGGCGAACATGGCGCTCCGGCAGGGCGCGGAGCTTCCCGTCGACTACGTGGTGATGGACGAGTTCCACTTCTACGCGGACCCGGAGCGCGGCGTCTCGTGGCAGGTGCCCCTGATCGCGCTTCCCGACACGACCTTCCTGCTGATGTCGGCGACGCTCGGCAACATGGCGCCGATCAGCGAGGCCCTGGAGCGCGCGACGGGCCGCCCTGTGGCGCTCGTCAGCAGCAGGGATCGACCGGTGCCGCTCGAGTACGAGTACCGCGAGACCCCACTGCACGTCACGATCGAGGAACTCGCGAACGCCGGCAGGGCGCCGATCTACGTCGTCAACTTCACCCAGCAGGACTGTGCGCGACTCGCCCAGAGCCTGACCAGCCTGAGACTCTGCTCGCGGGAGGAGAAGAAGGCGATCTTCCAGGAGATCGGGGACTTCCGATTCGACACGGCCTACGGCAGGGAGATTCGGCGCTTCCTGGGCTTCGGCATCGGCGTACACCACGCCGGGCTGCTCCCGAAGTACCGGTTGCTGGTCGAGAAGCTCGCCCAGTCGGGCCTGCTCAAGGTGATCGCCGGAACGGACACCCTGGGTGTCGGCGTCAACGTGCCGATCCGCACCGTCCTCTTCAGCCAGCTCTGCAAGTTCGACGGCGAGAAGGACACGATCCTCAAGGTGCGGGACTTCCGCCAGATCGCCGGTCGCGCCGGCCGCAAGGGGTTCGATGAACTGGGCTGGGTGGTCTGTCAGGCGCCGGCGCACGAGATCGAGAACCGGCGCAGGAGACTGAAAGCGAGAGCCTCGCCGCGCGGGAGGGGCCGCAGGCAGATCCGAAAACGGCCGCCGCGTGGTTTCGTTCCCTGGAACGAGCGCACCTTCGAGCGTCTTGTGACCAACCCCCCCGAGACACTGAAGTCACGCTTCCGCCTCCGTCACGGCATGGTGTTCGACCTGATCCAGGCCGACGAGTCGTCCGACGGCGGGCCCCGGACGAACTTCGCCTCGCTGCGACGGCTGATCGCCGCCTGTCACGAACCCGCCACCACCAGGGACCGCCTGATCGGCGAGGCAGCCGAACTCGTGCGGGCGCTGCACCGAGCCGGCATCGTGCGGATGGCGGCGTGGCCCGGCGGTGGCTACGTTGTCGAGGCTGACCGGGAACTGCAAATCGAGTTCTCGATGCACCAGAACCTGTCGCTCTACCTCCTTGCGACACTGGAACTGCTCGATCGGCAGGACGCGGACTACGCCCTGAACCTGCTCAGCCTGGTCGAGGCGATCCTGGAGGATCCCGGGATCGTGCTCCGTCGCCAGGCCGCCAGGCTGCGGGACGAACTCGCGGCCCGGCTTAAGGCGAAACGCGTGCCGTTCGAGGAACGGATGGAACGGCTGCGGCAGGTCACCCATCCACGACCCCTGCTCGACCTGATCGAACCAACCTTCGATGTGTTCCGCCGTTCCCATCCGTGGGTGCGCGGCGACTCGATCCGGCCGAAGCGGGTCGGCCGCGAGGTCTACGAGGACTCCCTGAGCTTCGACGACTTCATCAGGCGCTACGACCTGCAGCGGTCCGAGGGAGTCGTTCTCCGCTACCTGAGTCGACTGTTCAAGGTCCTGAGTCGCGGCGTTCCGGACCGCTTCAAGACGGACGCGGTGTTCGACCAGATCGGCTACTTCCACGCTCTGCTCACCCGCGTCGACAGCAGTCTGCTCAACGAGTGGGAACGGCTATGGTCGCTCGAAGACCAGGCGGGCAGATCGTAGGCGTCAGCGGCTCCGGCCGACCCCCAGCTTGGGACACCACTCCTCGACCGGACAGCGGGAACACCAGGGGCTCACCGGCAGGCACAGCTTCTGACCGAAGCTGACCAGAGTCTTGTTCAGGCCGATCCACTGGCTGCGCGGCAGCTTCCGGCGCAGAGCCATCTCCGTCTCGAGCGGAGTCTTCGTGTCCACGTAGCCCCAGAGGTTCGTGATCCGGTGCACATGGGTGTCGACGCAGATACCGGGGCGGCGAAACCCCTCGGTGACGACCAGGTTCGCCGTCTTGCGGCCGACGCCGGGGAGTTCGACGAGCTCCTCGACCGTCCTGGGCACTTCACCGCCGAACCGTTCGCGCAGCACCGTCATCGCCAGCCTGAGGTTTTTCGCTTTCGTGCGGTAGAAGCCGACCGGGAAGATGAGGCGCTCGAGTTCCTCCAGCGGCAGCGCACCGATCTCCTCCGGCGTCGACGCCGCCTCGAACAACCGCCTCGTCGCCCCCGCCGTCGCGTCGTCCTTGGTCCGGGCGCTCAGGATCGTCGACACCAGCACCTTGAAGGGATCGCGCTCGGTCTCCGCGATCAGGGTCACGATCGGCAGCGCCGAACCTTCCAGGCTCCGCCGGATCCGGCGGAGCATCGCCGCCAGACGGCGGTTCGTGGGCGGCGTCGGCGGCGCGGGCACGGCGCCCGCGAGAATAGCGTCGCTCGCCCTGGCTGTTACCTTGGTGTAATGAACGTGGCCCTGAGCGGCGCCTCGGGACTCATCGGCAGCGCCCTCGCCGGGAGCTTGCAGGCCGACGGTAGCTGTTGCCGTCAGCTCGTGCGGCGCACGCCCTCGCGCCCGAATGAACTCGAGTGGCGGCCCGAACGCGGTCTGGCCGAGTCACCAGCCGCCGAGGGCCTCGACGCGATGATTCACCTCGCGGGCGAGAACGTCGCCGCCGGCAGATGGACCGCCGAGCGCCGAAGCAGGATCAGCGCCTCGCGCGGCCCCGCGACCCGGCGGCTGGTCGAGTCGCTGAGCCGCCTCGAGCGTCCCCCGCGGGTCTTCGTCTGCGCCTCCGCGGTCGGCTACTACGGCGACCGGGGCGACGAACTCCTGGACGAGGCTTCGACATCCGGGGCCGGCTTCCTCGCCTCGGTGTGCCGCGAGTGGGAGGCCGCCGCCGGGACGGCGGGCGCGGTGTGCGAGCGCGTCGTGATCCTCCGGTTCGGGGTCGTGCTCTCGGCGCGCGGCGGCGCCCTCGTCAGGATGCTGCCACCTTTCCGGCTGGGCTTTGGCGGCCGACTCGGATCGGGGCGCCAGTACTTCCCCTGGATCCACATCGACGACGCGGTCGCTGCGATCCGGCACGTGCTGGAGAGCGACATCCGGGGACCCGTGAACCTGGTCGCTCCGGAACAGCTCACGAATGCCGACCTGACCAGGACCATCGCCGCCACGCTGGGGCGTCCGGCTCTGCTCCCGGTGCCTTCGCCGGCCCTCCGCCTGGCCTTCGGGACGATGGCCCGGGAGACGCTGCTTGCCAGCGCCCGAGTCGTTCCCGCGGTCCTGCGGGAGACCGGCTTCTCCTACCGGTGTCCAACCCTGGGCGCCGCACTCGCCCGCGAGTTGCTGCCCGACGCGTAGAATCCTGGAAGCGAAACGGCGCCCGGCGCGTTGTAAACCGGTAGCACCATGGCCTTCAAGCTCGAGCGACGCAAGAATGCCGGGGCGAAGTTCGCGCCCGGTTCCCTCCATCTCGGTGGATCGCCATACGAGTTGGAGCCCGAGAGCCGGACCCCGCTGCGAGTCGCCGTCATCGCCACGATCGCCTTCCACGCGCTGCTGTTCGTCATCAGCTTCCCCAGCATGAGGCCGCGGGCACTCCAGGCCGCGCAGTCGCCGAAGGCCTTCGTCGTCCAGGCAGTGCGCTTCAAGCCGCCGCCACCCGCCAAAGCGGAACCCATTCCCCAGCGCAGGACGAAGAAGATCCCGATTCCCGACCCGACTCCCGACGAGCCCGAACCCCTCATTCGGGAACAGCTCTTCGAGGCGCCGCAACTGGAGATCGACGGCATCGCCGACGTTCTGTTCGACCTCCCCGAAGCCCCCTCGCCCGCCGGACCGCCCGGCACCATGTGGGTCGAAGGCGACGTCCTGCCACCCAAGAAGACCTACGCTCCACTGCCGAACTACACCGAAGAGGCGCGCCAGGCACGCATCCAGGGCGTCGTCATCCTGCAGGCCGTCGTCGACACCCTGGGCCATGTCGGCTACGTCAAGGTGCTCAAGGGCCTGCCGGAAGGTCTCACCGAGTCCGCCGTCCAGGTCGTCCAGGAATGGCGCTACGAACCCGCCACCCTGAACGGCGAACCGGTCCCGGTCTACATCAACCTGACCGTCAACTTCTCGCTGCAGTAGGCGCCTACTCGCCGCCGGACCCCGTGCTCGCTCCCTGGCCCTTCTTCTCGTAGTACTCGTTCTCCAGCAGCCGGGCGCCGCGGAGGATGTTGCCCATTGCGTAGTTGCCTTCGTGGCAGGCGTACTCGTAGAGGAGGTCGTCGGTTCCCGGCCAGATGAGCTCACCGCTGTAGGGCGCGGCGTAGTCCGTGTCATGGACGGTGAACCCGTAGAGCAGGTCCCTGTCCCCATGGCGGCTGAAGCGCTCGATGACCTTCAGGCCATCGCGCGGGTCGCTCTGGCTGTCGAGGAAGTTCGTCGTCTCGACGACCAGGGTGTCGCCTTCCCACCAGCCGATCGAGTCGCCGCCCATCGAGCGGTACTCGGCAGGCGGGTGCTCGGCGTTCAGGCGGACGACCTTCGCCCAGTGCATCCATTCGACGAGGATGACGACGTGGTCATCGGTCTGCGTGATCGTCTTCAGATTGTTGTAGGGCAGTGAGCGAACCGGCGTCGTGGCGACGCTGGTGTAGATGCAGCGGTCTCCGGGCGTCAACGTCTCGGGGCCGTCGTAGGGGTCGTCCCCGGCCTCGATCCACCAGGCGTCACCGGTGTTCTTGTAGAGGTACGGATTCACTCTGGCGCGCCGCGCCTTGCCGGCCTCCGTCAGTTCCGGCATGCGGCCGTTCGGCGGATCGATGAGGACCGAGGTTCGGTACTGGCCATCGATCGGATACGCCTGGTTGCCGAAGTCGAGCCAGAAGAAGTTGTAGCCGCCGACCGCACCGGCGGCGCCCGCGGAACCGTCGCCGCCCGGCGGCGGCGCCTCACGGTCCGGGTCGCTGACCGCGTTGGCGCCCGCGCTCGCCGCCGCCATCCCGGCAGCGATCCGCTCCGCCTCGTCCGCGGTCATGAACTGCTTGTCGCCGAGGCGGGGATCCCGCTCGAAGGGCGTCAGGTTGGCGACGTCGTAGTTGCCGGAAAGGTCCGGCCGGCCGCTGGCCGTGCGCCGGATGTCGTCGTCGCCGGCCGCAACGGCGGGCGTGGCGAGAAGAGACAGGAGGACGAGGACAACGAACGAACTGGAGACGTTTCCGCGAAACGGCATGGTGGCTCTCCTTGAGGGGAATGGCTGCATCGAGACTACCGCAGGAGACCAGCGCAGAACGACGACTCAGCGCGGCGGCAGCCAGCCGCGAGGAGGGCTGAAGTACGCCTTGAAGTTCGCTTCCCGCCGGCGCTCGGGGGACAGGTTCTCGAACACACCGTAGACGAAGGTACCGTGCTCGTGGCGGTGGATCACCGGGTTGCCCCGCCAGACGGCCTCGCCGATCTCGCACGGCTGCTCCGGCAGGCAGCCGCCCCGATTCTCAAGGTCCGCGGCTTCGTACTGGAAGCCGATGAACCGCGCTCCTTCGGGCAGAAAGATGCCCAGCACCTGGCAGGACCGTTCCGGGTCGAGAATTGGCAACAACAGTGCCTGGACCTCGCCGCGCATCTCGTCCGGCAGCAACCGCAGCACGTCGTTGCCGGTGGGCTCGGCGAGCGCGCCCGCGTAGACCCGAAAGTCGACTGGCAACGACTCCTCGACGATCTTCGCCACCCGCTCCATCCGCTCGCCGAGATCCGCGGCGCAGGCGACCGTCGCGGGCGACCTCGGCTCCGCGGGCCAGTTACTCGCCACCGACCACTCTCCGGGTCCGCACTCGGGGCAGGCGCCAGCGCGCAGCAGGGTGCGGTTCGGGAGCAGGTGGACCGCCGCCGGTTCGGGCTTGGGCTCAGGTCCGGATTCAGGCTCGGGCCTGGGCTCTGCCGCGGCAGGACGCTTCTCCGCCGGCGGCTTCACAGCCGGCCGTTCCGCCACACTCACAGGCTGCGCGGCAGGCGCCTCCGGAGGTTCCGGTGGCGGCTCCACCACCCGCGCCACGTTCTCACTGCGCAGCCGACGCGCCCGTTGCTCCGCGCGTCGCTCAGCCCGCCGCTGAGCCCGTGTCATCGCCCGCGCCGAGCCGGCGCTAACCGCCGACGTGTCGATACCCAGGCTCGAGTAGCCGACGTTCATCGGCGCCCAGAAGGGCCCCGTGCGCTGGCGTGAGGTGAACCCGACCTGCGGCCGCTTCGCGTCTTCCAGCCTCAGGTAGGAGCTCACGATCATGAACCCCTCACGCCGCAGTTCCACCTGCCACTCGCCTGCCGACAGCCCGCTGACTTCCGCCACGCCGGACGCGTCGGTCAGCAGCAGCGGCGGCCCGCCCGAACGATCGGGCTCGGCCAGGAAAACCATGACCGTGACACCCGGCAACGGCTGTCCGGCATCGTCCGTGACCACCACCCGAAAACCGTTGCTCCCGCTCCACTCCTGGGCCGGCGCCGGGGCGGCAGCCGTGAGGACCACCGCCAGCGCCAGGAGGAGCCGGCCGATCGTCATCCAGACGTCTCCGGCGGCGTCACGTTCTTTTCCGGCGGGCGACGACGATCGCGCCACGTGCCGGTCATCAGGGTCAGAAGCCCCAGGATCAACTCGTCCACAAAGGGAAGGACGTCGGGAATGAACAGGTCGATGAGGAAAACGACCGCCAGGACGACGAACAGTTGCGGGAACCGCAGGCCGCCCAGGAAGGAGAACAGGGACGAGTTGCTGGAGCCGCGGCTCGGCGTCGTCTGATCGGCCATCATTTCGGAGTCTACCTTCGGAGCGTTAACCTCCTCGCCGTGAACGAGCCGGCGATCGTCTACCCCGCGCTCGCACTCGCCGGCTTGATCGCCGGCGCGTTGAACGTTGTCGCAGGCGGCGGTTCGTTCCTCACGCTGCCGATCCTCATCTTCTTCGGTCTCCCTCCCGGCGTCGCCAACGGCACCAACCGGGTCGCGATTCTGCTCCAGAACGTCGTCGCCTCCTGGGGTTTCCATCGTCACGGCGTCCTCGACCGGCGGGCGATCCTGTGGGCGGCGCTGCCGGCGACCGCCGGCGCCGGACTGGGCGCGTGGGCCGCGCTCGTCATCAGCGACGACGCCTTCCGCCGCGTGCTGGCGGCCCTGATGGTCGTGGTCACCCTTTGGACCCTGATCTCGCGGCGAGCGAAGCCCGAAGAGCAGCCAGCGACGCTCCGGGTGGGCCTCCTCGCGCTCGGCTTCTTCGGCGTCGGTATCTACGGCGGCTTCGTCCAGGCCGGGGTCGGATTCTTCATCCTCGCCGCGACCTCGCTGGCCGGCCTGGACCTGGTCCGCAGCAACGCGGTGAAGGTGCTCAGCATCCTCTGCTTCACCGGCCTGTCACTGCTTTTGTTCGCGCTCTCCGGCCGGGTCGATTGGACCTTCGGGCTCGCCCTCGCGGTCGGGAACATGGCCGGCGCCTGGCTGGGCGTGCGCCTCACCGTGCTCAAGGGCCACGCCTGGGTCCAGCGCGTGGTTACCGTCACGGTCATCCTGTTCGCCGTCCGGCTCTGGTTCGGCTGAGCCCCCGGTCCGCCTCGCGGCGCTATGCTCCGCGCCGCATCGACGAACGACGGACGGGCAGGAAGAAGGAGGAGGACGACTTTGGCTTACGACGCATTCGACCTGAGCGGAACGGTGGCTCTCGTCACCGGCGGCAACTCCGGAATCGGCCTCGGCTTTGCCGAAGGCCTCGCGCAGGCGGGCGCCGACGTCTGCATCTGGGGCACGAACGAGGAGAAGAACGCAAACGCCCGGGAACAGTTGGCGCGCCACGGCACGCGGGTGGAGGCCCTGCGCTGCGACGTCGGCGACGCCGATGCCGTTGCGGCCTCGTTCGCGCAGACCGTAGAGCTGCTGGGCAAGGTCGATTCCTGCTTCGCCAACGCCGGAATCGGCGGCCGCGGCACGCCCTTCGTCGACATGTCGATGGAGGAGTGGCGGCGGATCTTCCAGGTCAACATGGAGGGCGTCTTCCAGACCTTCCAGCAGGCGATCCGGCACATGGTCGAACGCGGCGAGGGCGGCTCACTGGTCGCGACCAGCAGCCTGTCAGCGGTCTTCGGCGCGCCGCGCAGCGAGCACTACGCCTCGACCAAGGCGGGACTCAACGCGATGGTCCGCGGCCTGGCGGTCGAGCACGCGCGGCACGGCATCCGGGTCAACTCGGTACTGCCCGGCTGGATCGCTACCGCCATGACCGAGCGGGCGATCAACACGGAAGCGTTCCAGACGAAGGTCCTGCGACGGGTTCCGGTGCGCCGGTGGGGCGTCGGCGAGGACTTCAGCGGCATCGCCGTCTACCTGGCGAGCAGGGCGTCGAGCTACCACACCGGCGACGAGTTCGTGATCGACGGCGGCTACGCCTGTTTCTAGTTTTCCATCGAGCGGAAGATCGGGACGACGACCTCCGGCATCCGGCAGTGGTTGCCGGACGCCTTGTCCACCCAGACGTGGTCCGTCCGGCCCTCGACCAGGACCCGCTCGTCGACCTCTACCCGGTAGCCGAAGCTCATCGCGCGGCTCTTCAGCCGATCGAGCCAGCATACGACGCGTACCCTGTCGCCGTAGCGGGCGCCGCCCCGGTACTTCAGTTGGACCCCGGTGACCATCAGCCAGTAGCCCTCGTCCTCGATCTTCCGGTAGGCCATGCCCGCGACGCGGCAGTGATGAGTGCGGGCCAGCTCGAACCAAACGAGGTAGTTCGAATGGTGGACCACTGCCATCTGGTCCGTTTCCTTGTAGCGGACCTCGACCTCGATCTCGCTGGCGGGTACTTCCCCGCCGGCGGCGTTCACGGCAGTGCCTGTCATCCCGTTCATGTCGGCCCGCGACTGTAGCGGAGAACGGTGGTGACGATCTTCCAGCCGGCTCGCACGGTGCCCGAGACCGTGCCAGTGATCTTCGAGACGCCGGTTCGGCGGCGGTAGCTGACCGGCGCCTCGACGACCCGCAGACCGCGGCGCAGCGCCTTGACCTGCATCTCCGCCGTCCAGCCGAAGTTCGGGTCCCGCATGCCGAGCGACTCGAGCGCCTGCCATGAGACGGCGCGGAACGGCCCCAGGTCGGTGTAGCGGTGGCCGTAGAGCAGGCGCACGAGTAGGCAGGCGAACCGGTTCCCCCAACGGGCCTGCGGCAGCAGGGCGCCCGGTTCGGCCTCTCCCAGCACCCGGGAGCCGATGACCAGGTCCGCCGCGCCGCGCGCGATCGGCTCCACCAGCCGAGGCATCTCGTCGGGGTGGTCCGAGTAGTCCGCGTCCAGGAAGACGACGATCTCCGGAGGTCCGGTCCGCCGCAGGTGGTCCAGCCCGGCCAGACAGGCGCTGCCATAGCCCTGGACCGTCGCCGGCACCACCTCGGCGCCCGCTTCCCCGGCCCGTGCCGCCGTCTCGTCCCGCGAGTTGTTGTCGGCGACGACGACGCGGCGCACCAGGTCGGACGGAATGTCGGCCAGCACCAGGCCGATCGACTCTTCCTCGTTGTAGGCCGGGATGACGACGTCGACCGACGGCGCCATCACAAGGTGACGCCGAAGCGGTTCCGCAGCGCGAACGCGAAGGCGAGAGAGAGGATCAGAAAGGCGATCAGCCAGTGCACGTCGAACAGCCCGAAGAACGAGATCGCGGCCGTGCCGTACTGCACGTCGATCCGTTCGATCGGCCCGCCGCGCGGCAACGAGGGTTCGGCCGGGTAGAGCAACTGGTCGAGAATCGCCGCCCTGCGCCTCGTCGGCGAGCGACGCACCCACGACGCGCCGCCCTCCGGATCTGCGACGAAGAGGCTCTTCGTGAACTCCCCGCCGTCCACGCGCACGACGAGTTCGTGTCGCCCCGGCTCGTCCGCCCGGAGCCGCCATACGACCTGCCGCAGGCTCGGCACCCAGACACCGGCCGTTTCCGCCGCGACGCCGGCCGGCGCCTCCAGTTCGACTGGCGGCCGCGGCGCAGTTTGATCCCCGCCCGCGGCCGCCGGCTCCGCCGGCGCCAGGTCGACGACCAGCAGCGTGCGCTCGCCCACTTCGAGCCCGTCGTAACCGTAGTGGAACTGCAACTGGGCAATCAGCAGCATGAACGGCACGATCATCCACAGGAGCGGAACCAGGTTCAGGCGCAGGTAGGTCAGGTTCTCGCGTAGCAGCCGAAGCTGGGCTGCCAGCACCGCCCGCAGGTCGTCGTTGAACAGCCTCACCTCGAGCAGGTGCCCGAACAGCCGCCGCTTGACCGCGGCGATCGCGGCCTGGTTCGACGTCCAGCGATAGACGAGCAGCGCGAAGATGCCCGAGACCAGCGCCACGATCGTCACCGGCACGATCGGCGGCAGGGCCGCGAAGGGCCCAAGCGCCACGTCGAAGACGGCGCGGAGGGCGGCGTTCAGAAGGGACATCGGCGAGCTTTGGCGACGCTAGGAGATGTACCCCAGGCCGCGCAGCCGCTTCTCGATCTCCTCCCTCGACTCGGCGCCTTCGAGCTTGGCCAGCTCCTTCTCCAGGGCGTGGGTGATGAACTCCTCGACCGACGAGTAGCCCGCGATGTCGCTGTATCGCTTCACCCGCGCGATGAGTTCCTTGTCGAGCTTGACCTTGCCGCCACCGAACATCCTCGTCCTCCTTTCGTTAGCGGTCGTCCGACCCGGTTCAGGGCGAACCCGTCGCGGCGCCGCCCGCCAGGAGCGGGAACTCCTCCACGCCGTACTCGGCCAGGATCGAGGCCGCCAGGTCGACGATGCCCCGGGCCGGGCGGCCAAGCGGACGACTGACCAGGAGCACGCCCGGCACGGTCCGGTGATCCATCATGTGATCGCCGCTCCAGGCGCTGTCGTTGTCGCTGAAGACCTCGCCCACGACCTCGCCCGACGCCGACTCCGTCGCCCCCCGATAACCCTTCGCGTAGCCGACGACCAGATCGGGACCGATCGCCGTGCGGTCCTGGAAGGCGTAGTCCTCGCGAAGGTGGACTTCCGTGATCGCCGGTTCGCCCGTCTCCGGGTCGACAACCGCCAGGAGTTCCTCCTTCAGCTCGCGCACCAGATCGAGGCGCTCCGCCGCCGTCACCGTGCCGTCGCGCTCGCGGCCGCGCAGGTTGACGTAGAGACCCGAGAAGCCGATCCCGTAGGCACGGGTCGCGTCCCAGTCGACGTTGAGCAGAAAGCCCTCGTCCGCGTACGGGTCTTCGGTTCTCGCGGCCAGATACCCCCGCTCGAGCAACCAGGCGTTCAGGTGGAAGGCGCGGCGCCACGAGGCGAAACCGTGGTCCGACATGACGAGCAGCAGCGGCTCGGTCGCGCCTCCGTCGCCGAGGCCGGCTTCGGCCTCGAGCCGGTCCAGCGTCCGCCCGACGATGACGTCGAGTCCTTCGTAGAGGGTCGGGATCAGGTCCTCGTGCACGGCGTCGGCTTCCGGGTCGTAGGCGGGGTGCTCCGGATCGCGTGACCGCCAGCGGACGTGGCCAATCTGGTCCACGTTGCCGAAGTAGTAGAACAAGAAGCCGCCCTCCTGCTCGAGGTAGCGGTCGAGCACGTAGCCGTACTGCTCGGCGACCTCGTCGCCCGCGATCTTCGCCTGCGCCAGGAACTCCTCCGGGGTGAAGACGCCCTCCGTGAGGGTCTTCGTGTCTTCGGGCATCCCCTCCGTGTAGAAGCGGTCGACCGCCTCCGCCAGCTCGGCCGCGAAGTCGGGCGGCGTCGAGATCGGCGCCGCGGGCGACATCGGGTCGTGGTCGATCGGGCTGACGTAGAGTTCGAACTCCGGCTCGAGCGCGCGCAGGTACATCCGGCAGATGCCGCGCAGGTGCTGGGTCGGCATCATCTCGAAATCGACCTCCAGCCAGTCGCTCCACTCCCCGACCCGGAGCACGATCTGCTGGTCGCCCAGTTCGATCTTGGCGCTCTCCGTCTCCCGATCGAGGTAGACGGTGAACGGCGCGGTCAGCTTGACCGGCTCCCGCAGCAACGGGTTGTCGGGTCCGAGCAACTCGGCCTCAACCACGTCGTCGTAGATGTCGAGCTCGACGATGTCGCCGCCGCTGATGTCCCGGTCCGCGAACAGCTCCGAGGTGTAGAAGGTGAAGGTGCCATCGGTGCCGAGGAGGTCGCTCGTGCCCATGCCCGAGAGTTCGCGGCTCGCCGTGCCCGAGACCGGGAAGTTCGCCGGCATGCGCACGACCGTCGTGCGCACGCCGTGCTCCTCCAGCACCTCCCAGAACGGCGTGCCGTGCCTGAACTGCTCGTAGTCGCCGCTGGTGAGCGGGAACTGCCACCGCCCCACCTCCAGGAAGCGGCCGCCGGAGGACGCCGCGGCCGTTGACGAGTAAGGGATCATCGTCTCCGGGTCCCGGTGCAGGAAGTCGAAGATGCCGTGGCCGCCCGGGTCCATGCCGGTGACGAAGCTCGACCAGGCGACCGGGCTGTGCGGCGGGATCGTCGTCTCCAGCCGGGTGAATCCGCCCATGGCCTCGAGCCGGGCGAAGTTCGGCAGCCTCCCTTCGTCGATCAGCTGCCGGGTGAGTTCAGGGTCCAGGCCGTCGAAGCCGAGCACGATGACCTTCGGCCCCTCGGACGGACCGACGCCACCGTCGCCGCACCCGATCGCCAGGACAATCAGGACGAGTGCCGCTGTTGCCAGGCCCGGTCGCTTCACGCCGCCGCTCCCTCGAAGCCCGCCGGATCGAAGACCGACTCGCCCTCCATGTAGTCCGGCTTGTCGATGCCGAACAGGGCCAGCGCGGTGGGCGCCATGTCGAGGAGCGACAGGTCGTCGCCGCGGTCGACCGGGCGGCTGCTGAAGAAGATGCCCGGAACCAGACGCGGGTCGACGCAATGGTCGCCGCTCCACGCCTTCGTGTTGTCGGAGAAGACCGGGCCCGCGACCACGCCGACGGCGCAGTCCCAGGACACCCGATAGCCGTCGTTGTAGCCGACGATCAGGTCGGGAGCGTTGCCCCGATACGGACCGGTGTAGAGATCCTCCGCGTCGAAGGCGGCGTTGATGCCGACCGCGCTTCGTTCCTCGTCGCGCAGACCGTCCCAGGCGGCAATCAGTTCACCCTTGAGCGCCCGCGCCTCCTCGCCCGGCTCGACGATGCCGCCCGCCTCGCGGCCGCTGAGATTCAGGAACACGCCAGCGAGCCCGAGCGCGTAGGCGCGGGTACGCGTCCAGTCCACCCCCTCCAGCCACTCCTCCGTGCCGTCCGCGTCCTCGCGCAACGCCAGGTAGCCGTGGTCGAGCAGCCAGCGGTTCAGGTTCACGCCGCGCCGGAAGGACGCGAAGCCGTGGTCCGAGAGGACGATCAGCAGGTCGTCGTCGGCCAGCTTCTCCATCACCCGGCCGACCAGGGCGTCGTTGTGCCTGTAGTGCTCTTCGATCGTTCGCCGCTGCCTGCCCGTCTTTCGACCCTTCGCCGCAGGGTGTTCATCCTCCAGGTAGCGCCAGAACATGTGCTGGATGCGGTCGGTCGCGTCGAAGACGCAGGTCAGCGAACCGCGGCGCAGGCGCTCGAGCGCGGCGAAGAACATCTCCTCGCGCTCGCGGTCGATGTCGTACGACTGCTTGAGGAACGTCGCGTCGTCGGTCACGCCCTCGTTGAGCGCCGTCGTGTCCTCGGCGAGGCCCAGAGTCGCGAAGTCGCCCAGCCGCTTGGACAGGTACGGGGCGTAGTAAGGGGGGTGGGAAATCGGCATCGCCGGTTTCTCGGGATCGATATGGATCGCCGTCAGGTAGAGCGAAGTGTGCTTGCCCGCCTCCGTCAGCATCATCCGGGTCAGACCGTGGACCTTGACCCCAGGCGCGGCCCGGAACTCGAGACGCACCCAGTCGGAAAGCTCTCCCTGCTGGAGCTCCACCGTCTCCGCCGCCACGCTCACCGTCGCGGTCTTCGCCCTGCGGTCGACCTCGACCGTCATCGGCGCGCGGAGAGGAGGCGGCGGATCGCCCTCCAGGAAGCTGTTCTCCGGTCCTTCGACAACGCAGTCGAAGTGGTCGGGACCGGAACCGTTGGAACTCAGCGGCACCCGCAGGCCGCCCTCCCGGATCGCGTCCGCCGCCGGACGGGTGGTGTAGAGCAGGAAGGTGCCCTGACTGCCCACCAGGTCCGGAACGCACATCGCCGCCAGTTGGGCCCCGTAGAAGCGGTCCGGCGGGAACGTGATCGGTACTCGCAGCACCGTGCTCCAGACGTTACGCTCACCGAGCACGGTCCAGAACGGCTTCGAGCGCCGGAGCATGCGGATCTCGGGTTTCTGCAGCGGGATCTTCCACTTGCCCAGCTTCAGGAACCGTTCCACGCGACCGATGTGGGCCGAAGACAGCTTCGGCAGGTAGCTCCGCAGGTCGCGGTCGAGGAAGTCGAAGATGTTGTGCTTGCCCGGATTGGCGCCGGTGGCGAAGGTCGACCAGGCGACCGGGGACAGCGCCGGATATGTGCTGGCGATCCGGCGATAGCTCCCCTGCTCATGGAGCCGCTGGAAGTTGGGCAGCTTGCCCTCCTTCATCATCCGCTCCGTCAGCCGCGGATCCTGGCCGTCGAGTCCGACGAAAACGAGCCGTTTCACATGCGCCTTCGGCGGCTTCTTGCGTCGCACGACCCGCCACAGGGTCCGCACCGGCCACGCGAGCAGCGAGAGGAACGCGAGCGCCACCGTCGCCAGCAGCACCAGGAACGACGACATGAGCGCGAACCCCGCCCCCGGACCGATGTAGGCGGCCGCCGGCGCCGCGGCGAAGAGCGCCGCAAGTAGCGCCAGCGCGGCGGTTACGAGACGCTGAACTGGCAACGGTTTCTCCAGGTGCTGGCGCCGCCCGAGCGCAGGAGTGCGGCGGCTCGTGAAGCGCCGCGGAGCATACCAAGCCGGGGGTAGCATGGGAGATACAGACTTGACTAGACGGAGCGCCCGATGAGCGCCGCTCCGTTGGCCGAACCGTCTCCGATCCTCACGGTCGCGATGGCGCGCGAGATCGCCGAACGGTCGGCGGAGCCGCCAGACGAAGAGGACATCGAGCACGCCCGAACGGCGATCGTGTGTGCGATCCAGGAATGGAACCACGGCGACGATCCGAGGGAGACACTCGCGAGGGCGCTTCGTGCCTTGGAGTCGCCGGCCTACCTGATGGCCTATGTCGGCGCGCTACTTTCTCCGCCTACTGAGGATGTCTGCGGCGATCTGACGAAGCTGGAGTGCGAGATCGGGGTTTCTCGCCAGGACTCCCACGATGATCTGCAAAGTCGCCAGGTCGGGGGTGCGTAGTTTGTGCGCCAGGTCGGTGAACTTCTCTCGGATGTAGTAGTGCTCGTCAGTAGTGGTGTTCGTCAAGGGGCCTCCATAGCGGCAGCGAGCGAGGCGGATTCCTCGCTTGATGCCGCAGGGGCCAAGAGTAGCGGCCGAGACCGCAGCCCAGTTGGGCCGAGCGGTTCAGTGGAGCGAGCGAAGCGCAGCCGGTCGTCGGTGCCGTCAGTTCACGGGTTCCGAGAGGTCACGAAACGGTCGATGGGGGTCGAGTTCCTTCCCGGCCTCGATGGCCGCGTACCCGATCTCGCCGAGAAGCTGGTGGGTGTGGAGGTGCGGATGCACGACCGTTACCCTGACCAGAACTTCTTCGTCACGGATCGTCAGGTAGATGCCACTCCCGACGTCGACCTCCTCGGCGGCCTCGATCATCCGCTTGCGGTTCAGTTCGATGTTGACGAGCTTTGCGGCCCACTCTTCGGCCGACGGTTCGGGGATGTCGAGATCCCGGAGGTAGTCGAATGTCGATTCGACTGCAGGTGTCTTCACTTCCAGTCTCCTTGTGAGTCGTTGATGCCTGTGGTTAGGGGGTGGCGTGGTTGTGGGAAACCGCGCCGCCCCCGCTTGTCTCTATGGTAGTTGGGCTGTCGCCGCCGGGTCCAACGCGGTGGGTTGTACGGAGAAGGAACCGGCGGGCCTGCTACGCTGTCGCGGTCACACCAAGGCGTGTGGGTTGGCCCAAAGAGTCGGGTCGCCCGCCGAATGCAAGAGCCGGTTACACGGTTCGGGGTAGCTCCCCGAACCCGGTGAATAGGCGGGACTCCAGCCCACGCGCAGGTGTGACAACGGCCCGGCACCAATCCAGGGGCCGGAGCCCTCGTGGGAGGGAACGACCCCATGAAGAAGGCCCCGAGCGCGCTTGCCGTGGCGGCGCTGCCCGTGATGCTCCTGGCCCCTGCGGCATCTGAGGGGCAGGAACCGCATCCACCATCCGTCAGTCGGCAGCCGGTAGACGCCCACTCGCTGGGCGGCTGCGAGGTTCATCTTCCCGACTTGCCCCCACCTGATGGGCGCATCGAGCAGAGGGTCGTCAGCGATGCCGCGCCATCATGGAGTCCCGCAACGATTGACGTGCTCCTCGTCGGGGTTCTGCACCACGAAGACCAGCCGTCAGTCGAACAGGCCCGCCGAAGCCTCAGGCGTGTCGGGGAGCTTCTAGCACCAAGGAATCCGCAGTACGACCCGGCAAAGTTGTACGGCCAGCGCCCGAACGTCAACGACATCATGCACAACAGCGGAGTGCCGCTGACGGTTCGCCTGGCTGGCCTCGCCGAGTACCCCGTCGGCTTGCCCTACGAGTTCGACCATCTGAACGGCGCGGCGCGCGCCTTTCTCTTGACCGAGCGAGATCGACACGGTGCTGACGTGGTGACCATCGTTGGGGGCGTCAGGAACGCCGAACTGTGCGGCAAAGCGACCCTATGGAGACGCGGCATGTCGGCCGCGCACTTCCGCGACCAAGCGATCAACGCGGTGGCGTGGCAATGCACGGCGGACGGCCAGGTACTCGCGCACGAACTGGGCCATACGTTGGGCCTTCATCATCACGAGGTCAACCGTCACGACGCGTACAAGAGCTTCGGGATCGGGTACTGCGGTCGAGAGTTCGTGTTCCCGTACCCGACGCTCATGCACTACGCGCGCGAGTGCAACGGCTTTGCGACGATCCCGTGGTTCTCGCAGCCGAGACACGAGGGGGTTGCGGGCTGGCGGAGCGAGAAGCCGGTGTGGAGGACGATCGGGACGGCGAACCACGACGCCGCTCGAGCGATGACGTACACGATGCACCAGGTGGCGGCCTTCAACGATCCCGTTACTGACAACGACCCGCCGCCGAATGATGGCTCATGCGAGTTGGAAGACGGCACCGTGTTCGACTGCCACTACACCGCAGCGGGCCACTCGTTCGGCGTTCGGTACTGGCACGAGAGCGAGTGGAAATGGGCCAGCATCGGGGTCAGCAGTGGCGACAGCGCGGTGTTCCACTTCTTCGGCCCCGACAACCTCGAGGTCTTCGTCAAGGTACTGGACGGATGCCACATCGACGGCAGCGTGTGGGTGTACGCCTCGGGACTGACCGACTTGCCGGTCCACCTCTCGGTGTGGCCACCCGAGTTAGGGAAGGCGACCGGATTCCGAGTACCCGACGGTGGTGTACTGCGACCGCAGAACGGCGGTCGGCTCCAGTGGTGTGGGCGGTGAACCGATGTCCACACAACGCCGGTTCAGCGGCTGCGCCATCTTCCTCGTGTGCGTCGGAGCCTGCTTGGCAGTCGCTCTCATCCTCTCGGCTCTGGTCGGCTCGTCGCACGAGACCCTAGCGACGGGCCGCCCTAGCGCTTCCTACATCGTGCAGCCCGGCGACACGCTGTCGTCGATCG
Source organism: Acidobacteriota bacterium (assembly GCA_028877275.1). GTDB lineage: Bacteria > Acidobacteriota > Thermoanaerobaculia > Multivoradales > Multivoraceae > Multivorans. The sequence continues at coordinate 318,655 of JAPPFP010000006.1, read as the reverse complement.
CGAGTCGGCACCGCACCACCGTCGAGGCGCTCGTGGCCGCAAACGGCATCGCGGACGCGAACCAGATTGAGGTCGGGCAGCAGCTCAGGGTCGACGCCAAGGCGCGCCCCCCCGCGAGGCCGAAGACGCGCTCCAGAGCGCGGTCGGCACCTAGTCCGCGCCCCAAGCCGACCCGGAAGCGGAGCCCAGTCGAGGAACCGGGCGCTCTCATCGACGACCACATGAGCGACGTGGTGGTTGAGTCTTTGGTCGCGCTCGTGAGGCTACGTGGCTACCGGTGCGACTCTGTGTCGGGTGCCGTGCCGTCGGTGTTCCGAGCTGGCAAGTTCACGCTCAACTGCAACCAGTTCCGCTACGCGTACGTGATCGAGGACCGTGGCGGCCACTGGATCGTAAGGGTGAAGTAGAGAGACGAGTTGCCGGCGCGTCTAGGTGACTGGCGCTATAGGGCGAGAAGCGACTTCGCTAGGGCGATGCCGTCTTCTCGATCCCCCGCGACTCTCTCCCGTTAGCTCCTGGTCGACGGGCCGGCGGTCAGGCTAGATTTCAGATCCAACCACTACCCAGCGCGGCGAACTCATGGTTGCCGATGCTACTCTCCGCCTGACGAATGCCAGCCGTCAATCCCGAGATTCTGGCTTGGGCACGCGAGAGTGCGGGCCTGACGCTACAAGACGCCGTGTCCAAGGTCGGCATCCGAGACGCGCGCGGCGTGACCGCCGTTGACCGGCTTGCAGCCCTCGAACGCGGGGACGACGAGCCAAGCCGCAGCACTCTGGTCAACATGGCGAAGCAATACCGTCGGCCCCTGCTCGCCTTCTATCTGACGGCCCCTCCTCGGCAGAGCGATCTGGGCGCTGACTTTCGTAGCTTGCCCGTAGAACGCTCCCTGCAGACGGATGCGCTCGTCGAGGCACTCGTTCGGAACGTCCGGAGCCGCCAGTACGTGGTTCGGGCGGCGCTCGAGGCGGAGGACGAAGCGGAGACCGTGCCTTGGGTGGGCTGGATTTCAAAGTCAACCCGGGGAAGCCAATGGCTGAGGGACGAGCTACAAAGCCAGTCGGGGAGGGTCTCGCTAGAGCGACGCTGCGTCCAGGGCTTGGAGCGTGTGCTTGGGCCGCGTCTGGATGTCGAGGCCTTCTATGCGGAGGCCTCGGCCGACCAAGCATTCGCACTCCTCCGAGCTGGCTTAGAAGAGGCTGGCGTCTTTGTCCTGCTGAAGGGAGATCTTGGCACACACCATTCGGCCATGGACGTAGAGGTTTTCCGGGGTTTCGCCATAGCGGATGAGATAGCTCCGTTCGTGGTCATCAACGACAACGATTCAAGGGCCGCATGGTCATTCACTCTCCTGCACGAAGTTACTCACCTGCTGCTTGGGCAAACTGGTCTCAGTGGTGCTCACGCCGGAACCGCGATTGAGCAACTGTGCAACAACGTAGCCTCTGAGTGGCTGCTACCCAGTCACGTCCTTGCGGAACTTGCGATTGATCCCACGTCCGACAGTTCCGCACTAGAACACCGTATCGACAACTTCGTCAGGACGAAGAACATCAGCAGGACCATGGTCGCCTATAGGCTCCTAAAGTTGGGGAGCATTGACGGTCAGATGTTCGACCGCCTGCGGAGCGCCTTCCGGGATCAGTGGCGGCAGCACCGCGACCGGCAGCGAACCAAGGCCCGTGAATCGAAAGGCGGCCCAAACTACTTCACGGTGCGGCGCCACCGGGTCGGGAATGCGCTCCTCTCGTTCGCTCGACGGATGAACGCATCGGGAGCACTATCTACGACTAAGACTGCCCGACTTCTCGGTGTCCGACCCGCTCACGTTGGCAAAATGGTCACTCCTCAGCTTCGATAGGCGAGGGCAGGGTTGTTCTATCTGCTCGACGCGAACGTCTTGATTGACGCGAATCGCGACTACTACCCTCTTGGACGCGTGCCCGACTTCTGGGAATGGCTGATCGATTGCGGCGAGAGGGGCGAAGCGGGGATACCGTTGGAGATGTTTGAAGAGGTTCTAGCGGGGAAGAAGGACGAACTGACGCAGTGGCTCAAAGAGAACCGTGACGTTCTTCTGCTCGACGAAGAGGCGGACCAACGACTCGTTGCGCAGGTGACGGAACGAGGATACGGACAAGACCTGACGGAAGAGGAAGTCGAGAGAATCGGTCGCGATCCGTTTCTGATTGCGTACGGACTTCGTGACCAAGCTAACCGCGTTGTGGTTACGACAGAACTGTCGAAGCCGGGGAAACAGGGTGCGAATCGGCACGTGCCGGACGTGTGCAGTGATCTCGACGTGTTCAACTGCCACACCTTCGACCTGATCGAGAGACTGGACTTCACCACGACTAGGCAGCGGTGAGGTGTGGAGAAGGCTAGGCAGCCTGGGCTGGCTCGGGACTCGACGAAGGCGACACGGACGAGACCAAGAGGCGAACGGGGGACCCCTCTGGACCGTACAACGAGACTACCCCCTTGCCGCGGTACACTCTGGCGGATGAGACCATCCGACGAAGCCGAGACCGATACTCGGCAAACCAAGAAGATCTACAAGGCCCAGTACGGCGGCGCGACTCCCGAGCAGGTCGCGGCGGCGCTCAAGCGGCCGCGGCCCAAGAGGCGAAAGCAGATCAAGGAAGCCAGGCGGTCTGCGGATTAGCGCCGGACGGCAACCCGTTCGGCATGATGAGGTCGCGGTAGCGCAGCCGCCTGCAGACCATTCGCTTGGCCGCGTCCTTCATCCGGTCGAGTGTCCCGAGATGCCGGACGTTGTGGCGCCACGTGAACTCGTTCAGGTAGCGATGCAGGTGTTTGGGCGAGAGCTTGTGGTAGGTGCCCTTGAAGGCCCGCTTGAAGCCTGACCAGAACGACTCGATCGTGTTCGTGTGGATGTCGGTGCCAGGGCGGACGTACTCGCCCCGCGAGTGTTTGACGGTTCGGTGGCGGTAGGACTCCATCAGGTCCTCGTAGCCGCCGTGGTCGTCGGTGAAGACCCTTGAGGCGAAGCGGACGTGGAGCCTCACGAAGTGCGTCAACGTGAGTGCGTCGTTGGATCGGATCGGTACCGCGACCGCGCGGCCGTTGCGCTCGATCGCTCCCACCACGATCGTCTTGCCCCAGTTGTCGGCGGCGGAGTAGCGGCGCCTGTCCCGCCGGTGCCGAGTCGGCTGCTTGCCGCCCACGAAGGTCTCGTCGACCTCGACGGTGCCGCGTAGCTGGTCGCGCATCGCACTGGCCTCGAAGCCCTCGCGGATGCGCTGCTGCATGAACCAGGCGGTCTTCTGGCAGACCCCGATGTCCTTGCCGAGCTGCACCGACGCGATGCCCTTCGGGGCCGTCACGTCCAGATAGATGGCGTAGAGCCACTTCAGGAGCGGGAGCGGCGACTTCGCCATCACGGTTCCGGTGCGGACACCGAAGTAGCGCCGACACTCTCGGCACCTGTACGGCATGGTGGGGTGCTTACAGGCGTGCGTGTCGTCGCCGCCGCAATGCGGGCACCACTTCACGCCATCGGGCCAGAACACGCTCTCGAACCAACGCGTCGCCGCTTCCTCGTCGGGAAACCGGCGCGCCAACTCGAGCAGCGTCACGGTAGACGGTTTCGCCATCTCGGAGCCTCCTCTAAGGGGCCTGAACCGGGGCTGTAGCGTTGTCTACTGTAGTCTATAGGATGTGGGAAGTCAATCGCTGCCGTGCGTCGATAGCGTGTTACGGTGGAGGGGTTGGAACCGGTGGATCCCGGCGAACCAGGAGGCTAAGATCGGCTATTCGGCCACCTGAAGGCCATGCGCTTGGGCGTGTTCCCCGCCATTCTGCACCAGGAGAATCACATGGCACCAAACCCTCGATCGCTGGATCAAGCCTGCGGGCTTCTCCAGGCTCACGAGCCGGTCAGCGTCCCGGGCGCAGAAGACGAGCGCCGGTGAGGTACTTCCTCGTCATCATTCCGCCGGACAGTAAGGCCGACGGTAGCAAGCTCAGTGCCTTCAAGCGCCATGCGGCGTTCTGCGAGGGCGTTTGGATCGTTGGAGCAGACGACTCGGCAGAGCCTGCGGAGCAGGCGCTGGGCGACCACCTCGAGCTCGGAAAGGAAGAGGGGTGGTACGGCCTCGTAGCACCAGTGAACATCAGCGCCATCACGGGCTTCGGCAAAGTGAACTTCGTCGACCAACTGATGGACTGGCGCCAACTAGACGCATGAGCGGCAAACTGTTGGAGCAGCCGGGGAGGTTCATTCCGCCCGGCCACCCTCCAGTGGCCAGGGACATCGGCGATGGCGGTGGTAATGGGAACGGGAGTGGGAGCGGCAACGGCAACGGTTCTACGCTGCTTGACCACGAGCGGCGCCTAGCTACCGCCGAAGAGAAGCTCCACCACACAGCCACCAAAGCCGACGTTGCCGAGATCAAGACCCTCATCGTGAACCGGATCGACTCGGCAGTCGACCGCCTCAGTTCCCGTCAGTGGATCATGTTGGGAGTTCTGCTCACCGCAGCAGTGACCGCGCTGACGTTTCTATGGCGGGGTCTTGTCGATTTGGCCGTGATTGCTGCCGGTGGCTGACGCCCTGGTTCCCTTTGCTTTGCTGTGGTTCCAGCCCAGGGGATCATGGAGCTACCTCGGTACCGCAAACGTTACACCGATGCACCACAACCCGCCCACGTCTAGGGTTTACTCCAGTTCTCGATTCCGCGGCCTGTAGCAGTGAGCGCCTGCCGACATCGAAGCACTGGCAGCACAGCCACGGGTTGTTCGTGTCTCCGTCCTTGCAATACGCATAGGCGCTTGTGTCGACGTACGGAGACACGCTGACGAGGGTGTGCTCCGACTTCTCCGCGTCCGACAACGTGGGAATAGCGTTCAGTCTTGACGTGAGACGGTCGATCTCACTCTGCTTTTCCGCCAGCGCCATCTCTACGCGTAGCGCTTCGCTCCCGATCGAGACGAGCCGATCTGTGAGTTCGGATTCCACGCGGCGCTCACGCATTCTCTCGACCAGTGCGCTTACGGCGCGCACCACACTTGCGCCTTCGCCAATCATCAGAAGTACCTCTCTAGGGTGGACCCGCGAACCGGGCCGATCCTAGCCCAGGCTCCCGCAGGTCGGTCCGCGTTCGTCAAAGGGCCTCGCCAAGGCCGCGACGGGGCTCGTGGGGTTCGCCATGCGCTCCGCATGACCGCCCTCCCGGTCCCGCTACACCGGCGGGGTGTCTACTCGGGTCAGTTGTACCGCGTCGGTCTCATCTGTAGCCGACGAGAACCTGTTGTCGCAGTGCCTCAGCGCGAGACAACTCGCGCTGAGGCACCTTCTCAAGCGCTGCGATTCACTTCCGCTGAGTGGTCGACCGCCACCATTCCAGGGAACAGGACTGGCAGCAGAACCTCACGGACGAACTCCTCGACCGTGATCCGGCGACCGTTCTCGTTGACCAGACAGGGCTCGCCGGTCGCGCAATCGAGTCCCAGGCACGCCACCCTCTTGGTTGTCTCTTGGTTTCCGTCCCGGCCGTGAAGGGTCGTCTCCGCTTCGACGCGGCTCTGGTTGCGGAACGGGTCGGTGGCACCGTCCTCGCCCTTAGTTACAAACCAGACCGAGACTCCGCTGATCTGACTCATCAACGGTCCGTTGGCATGAAGCTCCACCGAGAATCCTGACGTAGTTGCGAGGTGCTTCACTTCCCCACTCGTCCGCGCCGGCCCGAATGATCCGCGGCCACCCGCCGGCACGACGCCCCGTGAGTCTGTGGCTTCGGTGGCGACTGCCCGCATCTGTTCCAGTACCGACTTCGCCGTCCAGGCTTTGCAGTCCTCTACCCACGAACCTCCGTTGCTCTCGCTCATCTCGTACTCTCCTTGGCGGTTCCGTCGACCGGCCGCGCACCCTAGCGAAGGTCGGCGCACGGGTCCAGCCGACCGGTCCGCCACGGGGTTCGTCTACTCTGGTCAGTATCTCCCGGTAGCATCCCCTTCGCCATGAGCGCCAGAACACTCTGGAGACGACTCCGCTACGGCCGGCCCATCGTCGTCGTCTCGGGCCTGCCTCGCTCCGGCACCTCCATGGCGATGAAAATGCTCGAGGCCGGGGGCATGGAGATCGTGACCGACGGCGAGCGGGAAGCCGACGAGGACAACCCGCGCGGCTACTACGAGGATGAGCGGGTCAAGGATCTGGCGAACGCTCCGGACAAGTCCTGGCTCCGCGCGTCACGCGGCCGCGCGGTCAAAGTCATCTCCTTCCTGCTCAAGGACCTGCCGCCGAACCTGAACTACAGGGTCATCCTGATGCGGCGCGACCTCACCGAGGTCCTTGCATCGCAGCGCAAGATGCTCAACCGGCGCAACGAGACGGACGACACGCCGGACGCTCGGATGATGGAACTGTGGCAGGACCAGCTCTGGCGGGTGAACTACCTCCTCCGGCACGCGCCGCAGTTCGAGTGGATCGAGATCGACTACGGCGAGGCGCTGCGCGACCCCGCGGCTGCGGCCACGCAAGTCGCCAGTCTCGTGGACGGCCTGGACGAACAAGCGATGGCCGAAGTAGTGGACCCGGCGCTCTACCGAAACCGGGCCGCGCCCTAGCGACAGGCTCCTAGTACACCCCGACCGTCGTCGCCGAGGCCAACCGCGCGAACGGCCGCACGCCGCTGACGCCGTCCCAGGGGTAGTCGACGTAGGGCTGCTCCCGCTCGCCCTCGTCGCGCTCGAGGAAGCCGGGCACGAAGAACTCGCGGGTCAACGTCGTGAGCCGCACGCGGCCGGTGGCGCCGTAGTCGACGACCTGGTCCGGATCGTCCGGGTCGACGACCTCGAGCACGGCCCGCGGCTGCGGCGCGTAGTAGGCGATCGTGTAGCCGTCCGCCGGCGTGACCGGCCGCGACGCGGCCAGGCCCATCAGGGTGTTGCCATAGGTGGGCGTCATATAGACGCCGTCGAGCAGCTCCTCGACCGCGAAGCGGGTCCATTGCGGCGTGAACTCCGTGCCGCCCGAGAAGATGCCCTTGATGCCGGTGTCGGCGAGTGTCTGACCGCGGTCCTCGAGCGCCAGGCAGAGAGACTCGAGCAGCTTTGGCGTCGCGAACATCGCCTGGATGTCGTGACCGGCCGACAGCACCGCCAGCGCCTGGTCGATCACGTGGTCCTTGTACGCTTCCAGGTGCTCCATCCAGCCCTTCTTGATCAGCTTGATCACCCAGCGCGGGTCGAGGTCGACGCAGAAGCAGATGCCGCCGCGGTACTGGCAGAGGTGCTCCACCGCCAGACGCAGGCGGCGCGGGCCCGACGGCCCCAGCATCAGCCAGTTGCTGCCCGGCGGGAAGTGTTCGTCCGGCAGGCTGGCGCTGAACAGCTCGTAGTCCGTACGGAAGTCGTTGAGCGCCACCCGACTCTTCGGGATGCCGGTCGTGCCGCCGGTCTCGAAGACGTAGATCGGGTCGTCGGCCATCGCCTTCGGCACCCAGCGCCGCACCGGACCGCCGCGCAGCCACTCGTCCTCGAACGGCGGGAACTTGCGCAGGTCCGCGTAGCAGGCGACATCGCTGCGCGGGTCGAAGTCGAGCTTCGACGCGAAGTCCAGCCAGAACGGCGTTCCGGTGTCCGGGCTGAAGTGCCACGCCATCATGTCCCGGACGTGGGCATCGAGTCGTTCCCTGGCCTGGGCCTGGGCGTCAGCGCTGGCGACTTCCATCTGCGAACTCCAATCGGGCTAGGTCCTGCTGTGATCGGCGGCTTGGTGTGATCCTGGGCTTGGGGGGCGGCAGACTACAGCACCGGCCGCCGCGGCGACTCCCGGGTTGGGGCCGCTAGTCGGGCAGGGCGAAGACCCAGAGCACGCCGCCCTGCGGCACGTAGGTCCGGGTGCCGATCGCTCCGTCCAGATGGTTCGTGCCGCGCTGCGCGTCGACGCCCCAGCCCGACTGGACCGCGATGTACTGCACGCCGTCGACCTCAAAGGACGTGGGCACGCCGGTGACGCCGGAGTTCGTGCGTTGGCGCCACAGAAGCTCCCCCGTCGCCGCGTCGAAGGCACGGAAGTAGCGGTCGCTCGTGCCGCCCACAAAGACCAGGCCCCCCGCCGTCGTCAGCACCGGCCCCCAGAGCTTGCGCTCGAACTCGACGGTCCAGACCTTCTCCCGCGTGTCCAGGTTCCACGCCTGCAGTTCGCCGTAGTGGTCCGCGCCCTCGCGCGAGACGAAGCCTCCCTCCATGCCCATGAAGGTGCGGCCCGGGCGGTACTCCTCCTCGACGCCCTCGAGGTGGGAGCACGTGTTCTCGTTGGCGGGGATGTAGAGCAGCTTCGTTCCCGGGTGGTAGGCGGCCGGCGGCCAGTTCTTGGCGCCGGACCAGGACGGACAGAACACCGCCCGTTCGCCGGTGCCCGGGGTCTTCGCCGGGTCGTACTCGGGCCGCCCGGTCTCTGGATCGATCGACGTAAACACGTCCTGGTAGACGAACTTCGTCGCGTCCAGGAAACCGATCGAGTCGGCGCTCCGCTCCAGCACCCAGATGTAGGCGTTGCGGCCTGGATGGACCAGGGCCTTGCGCGTGCTGCCGCCGCGCTCGACGTCGATGAGCATCGGCGGATCGACCTCGTCCCAGTCCCAACTGTCGTTCCAGTGGTACTGGTGATGGGCCCGGATCGCGCCGGTGTCCACATCCAGGGCCAGTACCGAGGTCGAGTACAGGTTGTCGCCCGGACGCGCGTCGCCCATCCAGGGACCGCCGTTGCCGGTGCCCCAGTACGTCAGTCGCAGGTCGGGGTCATAGGTGCCGGTGACCCAGACGGAGACGCCGCCGGTGAGCCACGTGTCGCCGGGCCAGGTGTCGTGGCCGGGTTCACCGGGGCCGGGGATCGTGTAGGTCTTCCAGAGTTCGTCGCCGCTGTCCGCGTCGTAGGCAGCGATGAAGCCGCGAATCCCCCACTCGCCGCCCGAAACGCCGACGAGCACCTTGCCCTCGACGGCCAGCGGCGCGAGCGTCATGTAGTAGCCGCGGGCGTAGTTCTCGACGGCCGTCTCCCAGACCACCCGTCCCGTCCGCGCGTCAAGCGCGAAGAGGCGCGCGTCGACGGTGGCGACGTAGACCCGGTCGCCCCAGAGCGCAACACCGCGGTTGGTCGGGTGCATCTGCTGCAGGTCTTCCGGCAGCTCGGGCACGAAGCGCCACAGCAATTCGCCTGTACGCGCATCCAGCGCCAGCACGCGGCTCCCGGGCGTCGTGATGAATATCGTGCCGTCGTTGACGATCGGCGGCGCCTGGTGACCCTCGTTGATGCTGGTCGAGAACGTCCAGACCGGGGCGAGCGAGGCGACGTTCGAGGTGTCGATCCCGTCGAGCGGGCTGTAGCCCCAACCGTCGTACGTACGCCGATACATCAGCCAGTTCTCGGGCTCGGGCGCGAGCAGCCGCTCCTGGGTGACTGCGCGGTAGGCGCGCTCCTGGCCGATCGCCGGCACCACCGCGGCGCCGAACATGGGGAGGGCGACCGTCCATCGAAGAACCGCTTGCCGATCCACCATCGTCAGAACTCCCTTTCGAACCGGATCGTGGCGCTGAAGCCGCCGGCGGCCACGAGGACGCCGTCCCCCTCGGCCCGCAACGGCAACGAGGGCAATCGGCGCGGCGCCGGCCCCGAAATCACTTCGGCGCCGTCCCTCGGATCGAATTCCGAGTCGTGGCACGAACAGACGAGGAACTCCGTCTCCTCCGACCAGTCCTCGATGTCGCAGCCGGTGTGGGGGCAGATTCCCGAATAGGCGACGACGCCGTCGACCGACGCGGCCCTGGTCTCCGGAGCCAGCGAGTCCGGGTCAAAACGCAGCAGCAGCACCTGATTCAGGCGCGATCCGTCGCGGACCGCGCCGCTTGCCGGGTCCATCGCGTAGGAGATCACCTGCTCGCTCACCATCGGCACATCGTCCACCCGGATCGTCTCTCCCTGGCGCGGCCCGAAGGCGAACACGAACCGGTCGCCCTCCCGCGGCCGGACCCTGCGCGGATCGTCCTCCTGCGCGTGAAGCACATTCAGTCCGCGCACGGTCAGACCCAGACCGAGGGCCGATTTGAGAACCGTCCGCCTGTTCTGCATGGCCGGCGAAGGCTAGCAGCCCGGTGCTACGATTTCGCCTCTTTCGCCCGCCACCCCCATGACGTCCCGGGCCGTCCCGGACCGGCAACAGGTAACCGGAATGATCGACATCCCCGCCATCCGTTGGGGCAAGCCCTACGAGTCGCTCGAAAGGGCGACGATCGTTCACTTCGAGACCGGCGAGGAGCTCGCCACGCTGCACCAGACGAACCCCGGCCTGGTCCAGCGCGACATGCGCCGCGCCCAACGCGCCCGCGACATCCTCCGCGAGATTCCGTCCAGCGAACTGATCTCGATGGTGATCAGGGCCGCCGACCTCTACCTGAACGCGGACCTGCCGCTCGGCAGCGGCAGCCAGACTCCGGAGGACTTCGTCCACTACCAGTCGGCGACGACCGGCCTGCCCGAGCACATGTGCCGGGCGAACATGGACAAGAACCACTTCGTGCTGACGAACATGGGCGAGGTGCTGGAGGCGCTGACCCGCGGTCTCGACCTCGACATTCTGGCCCGGGGCCACGGCATGGAAGAACGCGGCGTGCCGGTCAGCTACCAGGCGCAGGCGCCGGTGATCGGCCTGGTGCTGCCCTCCAACTCGCCCGGCGTGCACACGCTGTGGATGCCGGTCATCCCGCTACAGATCGGCCTCGTGTTCAAGCCTGGACCCCAGGAGCCGTGGACGCCGTACCGGATGACCGAGGCCTTCGCCCAGGCCGGCGTGCCCCGTGAGGCCATCTCGATCTACCCGGGCGAAGGCGACATCGGCGCGGCCGTCCTCGCCTCCTGTTCCCGCAGCATGATCTTCGGCGGCGCCGACACCGTCGCCCGCTACCAGAACGATCCCCGGGTCCAGCCGCACGGTCCCGGCTTCAGCAAGATCCTGCTCGGCGACGACGTCGTCGACGACTGGGAGCAGTACCTCGACGTCATGGTCGACAGCGTGCTGGTCAACAGCGGCCGGAGCTGCATCTCCTGTTCCGGCGTCTGGGCCTCGCGCCACACGGAGGAGATCGCCCAGGCCCTCGCCGAGCGGCTGGCGCCCGTGCTGCCCAAGCCGGCCGACGACCCCGAGTCGCCGCTCGCCGCCTTCACCGTGCCGGGCATGGCGAAGGCGATCGACGGCATGATCGAGCGGCAGGTCGACGTTCCCGGCGTCCGCGACCTGACCTCCGAGATCCGCGGCAACGGCCGGCTCGACGAACGCGAACGCTGCGACTACCTGCTGCCAACCGTTCTCCACTGCGCCGACGCCGACATCGAAGCCGCAAACGTCGAGTACATGTTCCCCTTCGTCTCCGTCGTCGAGTGCCCGCAGCAGAAGATGCTGAATGCGATCGGCGACACCCTGGTGTGCAGCGCGATCACCGGCGACGAAGGCTGGCGACGCCAACTGATCGACGCCACCCACGTCGACCGTCTGAACCTCGGCCCGGTGCCGACGATTCAGCTCAACTGGCTGCAGCCCCACGAGGGGAACATCATCGACTTTCTGTTCCGGGCGCGGGCGTTCCAGGAGGCGGAGGTGACTCAGTGAAACGGATCGTCGCAGGTGGGTTCCTGCTGATCGTCGGGGTCGCGGCGGTCGTGACGATGTTTCAGACCCCGGACGGCGGGCCGGTACTTGCCGAACTCGCCATCGGCTTCCTCGCGGGAGCCAGTTTCCCCGCAGGCCTGGTTCTTCTCTACGCCGGCTACCGCGCGAGGCGCACAGGCTGAACCGCGATCACTCGCCCAGCACGAAGGGCATCAGTAGCGGCGCCCTTCCTCGACCAACTCGCGAACAGACAGCCCACCCAGGCTGTGTGACTTCCGTAACTCCTTCAGGTCTTCGATCGCGGTGCCTTCAGGTCTTCGATCGCGGTGCGCACCTCGCCCGTGTCGGCTCCACGGTAGGGAATCAACTCGGCGATCGGCCGATCATGCCGAGTAATGACGAACCTCTCGCCCGCCCGTACACGCTTCAGCAGTTGCGGAAGATGGGTCGTGGCCTCGAGTACGCCGATCTCTGACACGGAAGGCGCCTTCCTGGGCGACACCGAATCTAACTGATCGACGCCGAGCCAACGTCCACTCGCGCTACCAGCCAAAGCGACACGCGAGCACGTCGCCTCGGCGCGTACCGCTGTACCATCGCCCACCATGCGCAGGTGGCTGACCTCCGGCATCGAGCTTCGCAACGCGAGTTCCGACGCGGACTACGCGGCGGTGGTCGAACTCCAGCAGCAGACCTGGGGCGACAGCTTCGACGACGCGGTGCCGCCGCCGATGCTGAAGATCTCCCAGAAGATGGGCGGTGTCGTCGCCGGCGCCTACGACGGGGCCGGCCGGATGCTGGGCTTCATCTATGGCATGAGCGGCTTCCGCTTCGGGGAGCGCGCCCACTGGTCCCACATGCTGGCGGTGACGCGGGAGGCCCGCGGCCTCGGGTTGGGCCGCGAGCTCAAGGCGTTCCAGCGCGAGCTCCTGCTGGAACTCGACGTCGAGACCGTGTACTGGACCTACGATCCCCTGGTCGCCCGGAACGCGAACCTCAACCTGAACCGGCTCGGCGCGCAGCCGGTCGAGTACGTCGAGGACATGTACGGCGAGGACACGGGCAGCATCCTGCACAGTGGACTGGGAACAGACCGTTTCATCGTCGCCTGGGCGATCGGGAGCGAGCGTGTCGCGGCCCTGATGGAGGGCGGCCCGGCGGCCGGACCGACCCGGGACAAGCCGCCCTTCCCCGTCGACGAGACGCTGGTGGACACCGCCTGGGTCGAAGTGCCGCCGAACATCGGTTCCATCCTGCGCTCCGCGCCTGAGGTCGCCTCCGCCTGGCGGCGACGCACCCGGGCGCAGTTTCAGGAGCACCTGGAGGACGGCTACGCGGTCACGGGCTTCACCTGGCGCGAGCGGGCAGAGCCGGATGCCGGCCAGAAGGCCGGCGCACCCAGCGTTTCAGATGCCGGCGGGGACGCCGGCGCACCCAGTGGCCCGGACCGGCGCTACTACTACCGGCTCGAGAAGCTCGAAGGAACGGAGACGCAATGAGCCTTCAGATCGAGTCGATCACCCTGCGCGAGATCCGGCTGCCCCTGGTCGAGCCGTTCCGCATCTCGTCCGGCGTCACGACGACCCGCCGCATCCTGCTGCTGGAGCTGGTCGACGCGGACGGCGCCTCGACCTGGTCCGAGTGCGTGGCGGGCGACTTCCCGAACTACTCGCCCGAGAGCATCGACACGGCGACCCTGGCGATCCGCGAGTGGCTGGCGCCACGGGTGCTGGGGCGACGCTTCGAGACACCCGGCGACGTAGCCGTGGCTCTGTCGGAGGATCTCCGCGGCCACGAAATGGCGCAGGCGGCGATCGAGATGGGCGCCTGGGCGCTGGCGGCGACGAAGGCCCCACAAAGCCTGGCCTCGCTACTCGGCGGCACAAGGAAGCGGATCGGCACCGGCATTTCGATCGGCATCCAGAGTTCGCCCGAGGACCTCGCCAACAAGGCCGAGAAGGCGCTGGGCGAGGGCTACCGGAAGATCAAACTGAAGATCAAGCCCGGCCAGGACCTCGACTACCTGCACGCCGTCCGCAACCGGCTGGGATTCGACGCGCCGCTGATGGCCGACGCGAACAACGCCTACACGCTGGACGACACGGACCACCTCGTCCAGCTCGACGACCTCGACCTGGTGATGGTTGAGCAACCCCTGGCCTGGGACGACGTCGCCCGCCACGCGGAACTCCAGCGACGGATGCGGACCCCGATCTGCCTCGACGAGTCGATCACGAACATCGCCCGCGCCGAGGACATGATCCGCCTCCGAAGCGGCCGCATCATCAACATCAAACCGGGTCGGGTCGCCGGGTTCGCGGCCTCGAAGGCCATCCACGACCTGTGCGAGTCAAACGACATTCCGGTCTGGTGCGGCGGCATGCTGGAGAGCGGCATCGGCCGTGCCTACAACGTTGCCCTGGCTTCCCTGCCGAACTTCACGATCCCAGGCGACGTCAGCCCCAGCAACCGCTACTGGGCCCGCGACATCGTGTCGCCCGAGTGGACGATGGACGCCGACGGCTGGGTCGAAGTGCCGGAGAGCCCGGGCCTCGGCGTGGAGGTCGACCGCGAACGGATCGAGGCGTTGACGGTGCAGCGGGAAACGCTGCGTCGAACCTCCCGGGTCTAGAGGCTCCAGCCGCCGTCGACGGTCACCGTGTGACCGGTGACGAAGACGTTCCTCTCGATCAGGGCGACGATCGCGTCGGCGCAGGTTTCGGGAGTCGCCACGCCCTTGAGCGGCGCGCCCGCGCTCACGCGTTGCTGCGCCTTGTCGTAGGTCTCGTCGCCGAGTCCGCCGCGGAGCCAGCGCCCCTCGATGAAGCCGGGGGCGATCGTGTTGACCCGGACTTCGGGGCCGAGCACCCGCGCCAGCGACTTCGTCATCACGATGACCGCGGCCTTCGACGCGGCATAGGGGATGCAACTGCCGCCGCCGCCGATTCCGGCCACCGAGGCGACGTTGACCACCGCGCCCTCGCCCGCCGCCTTCATGTGCGGGGCGGCCGCGCGCGTGCAGTTGAAGACGCCGCGCAGGTTGGCGCCGAGAATGTCGTCCCAGACCTCGTCGGTGACGCCTTCCAGGTCGTCGTGGGCGATGAAACGGGTCATTCCCGCGTTGTTCACGAGGATCTGCAGCGTGCCAAAGGCATCGACGGCCGACGCGATGAGACGCCGGCAGTCGGCGTCCTTCCGCATGTCGGCCTGGACGGCGACGGCACTGCCGCCACGGTCGCGAATGCCGTCGGCGATTCGTTCCGCGGCCTCGGCGCCGCTGTGGTAGTTCACCACGACGGAAGCGCCGAGGCTCGCCAGCAGCTCGGCCGTCGCCTCGCCGACGCCGGAGGACGAGCCGGTGACGACGGCGACCTTGCCTTCGATCTCCACGGACTGGGCGCCCTGGCGGCCTAGCGCCCCTTCCAGTTCGGCGGCCGCTTCTCGGCGAACGCCCTCGGACCCTCGATCAGGTCCTCCGACTGGTTCATCTGCGCCGTCCACGGGAAGATCGAACCCGCCGCCTGCTCGAGCGCCATGCCGAGCCCCTTGTTCGCCGCCTCCTTGCTGGCGCGCACCGACAGCGGCGCGCACTCCAGAATCTGCGCCGCCCAGGCTCGGGCCCGGTCGAGCAACTCGTCGTGGGCGCACACTTCGTTGACGATCCCGAGTTCGTTCGCCTCCTGCGGCGTGATGTGACGGCCGGTTAGCAGCATGCCCATCGCCTGGTGGTACGGGATCTGCCGCGGCAGCCGGTGCACTCCCAGCGCGCCGGCCATCAGTCCGACCCGGGGCTCGGGCAGCCCGAAGGTCGCCTTCTCGGAGGCGATGATGATGTCGCAGGCCAGCACCAGCTCGAAGCCGCCGCCGAGGGCGAAGCCGTTGACCGCCGCGATCATCGGCTTGTGCAGGTCGAATCGCGCCGTGATCCCGCCGAAACCGCCGCGCACGCCCTTCATCCCGGCACGGACCGTCTTGCTGCCGTGCTCGGCCTGGTACTTCAGGTCGTTGCCGGCCGAGAAGGCGCGGTCACCCGCCCCGGTGAGGATCGCCACCCAGGCGTCGTCGTCGGCCGCGAAGTCGTTGAACACCGAGTCGAGCTCCTGGCTCGTCGGCGGGTGGATCGCGTTCATGCGTTCCGGCCGGTTGAGGGTCACTTCCCAGACGTGATCGTTCTTCTCGACCTGGAGAAACTCGTAGCTCACTTGCCTGCTCCTGTTCGCTTTTCGGGGCCGTTCCGTGGCCGTTTCATGGAAGGGCGCGAGAGTAGCAGCAGCGCGGCCAAACTCTCCCGGCCGCTTGCTAGCGTTCACCAGCCATGACGCTGCTACCCCTGCCCGCCGGTACCGGCCCTGATAGTGATCCCTACCGGAGCGGCGAGTGGTCATACGACCCCGACCCGAACCGCGTCGCGGCCGCGGCGGCGGAATGGCGTAGCCGCCACAACCTCGGTCCGGCCACAAGCGACAAGACCCGCCGCGTCCTGTTGCTGGTCGACGAGCAGCGGGACTTCTGCCTTCCCGAGGGCGCCCTTTACGTCGGCGGCCGCTCGGGCCGCGGCGCGATCGAGGACACCGACCGGGTGGTCCGCTTCATCTACCGCAACCTCGGCAACCTGACTGAGATCGCATCCAGCCTCGACAGCCACACGCCGCAGCAGATCTTCTTCTCGTCCTTCTGGGTCGACGGCTCGGGCAGGCAGCTCGACGGCTACCGCGAAGTGCTCGCATCCGAGGTCGAAGCCGGCAGGGCGGTGCCCAACCCGGCCCTGGCCGGCTGGTTCGGCGACGGCACCTACGACTGGCTCAGGCGCCAGGCCCTGGACTACTGCTGCCGACTCGAGGCGACCGGGAAGTACAGCCTGTATCTGTGGCCGCCGCATTGCTTCCTCGGCAGCGAGGGCCACGGCCTGGTCGGCGCGGTGCAGGAAGCGCGGCTGTTCTTCAGCTACGCCCGCAACGCCGAGACGCCGGTTCTGATCAAGGGCACGAATCCTCTCACCGAGTTCTACTCCGTGCTCTCGCCGGAGGTCCTGGTCCGACACGACGGGGAAGAACTCGATCGGCGCAACCAGGCGCTGATCGACTGGCTGCTCGAAGCCGACGCGATCATCGTGGCCGGCCAGGCGGCCAGCCACTGCGTCCGCTACACCGTCGACGACCTGCTGGCCGAAATGCAGTCCCGCGACGTCCCGACAAGCCGGCTGCATGTGCTTGCCGATTGCATGTCGGCGGTCGCCGTGCCCGACCCGAACACGCCGGACCGGCTCATCGCCGACTTCACACCCGAGGTCGAAGCCTCGATGAAGCGCTGGCAGGAGGCCGGAGTCCACATCGCGAGTTCCGAAGACGACGCGTCCGACTGGGCCTGAACCCGGATGCCGGCCAGAAGGCCGGCGCACCGACACCAGGACTGTGTCAGCGCCGGCACCTTCACGGCACGTTGCGCCGCAGCTCCTCGACCCACGCCGCCGGATTGCCGTCCGACGGCGCCCGCCAGTCACCGCGCGGCGAGAGCGATCCGCCCGAACCCACCTTGGGTCCGTTCGGCAGCGCCGAGCGCTTGAACTGGCTGGTACCGAAGAAGCGGACCAGGAACACCTGGAGCCAATGCTTGATTTCGCCGAGCGTGTACTCGCGGCGCTCGGCCTCGGGAATCGTGTCGAGCCAGGCGCCCCGATCCCGGTCGCCCCAGGCCCGATGAGCCAGGTAGGCGACGCGACTCGGCCGGTAGCCGTACCGGCTGAGGTAGTAGAGATGGAAGTCCTGGAGCTCGAACGGCCCGATCGCCTCCTCGGTCGACTGCGACGGCTCGCCGTTGCCGGCCTCCCCGCCATCCTCCGGCGGCACCAGCTCCGGCGAGATCTCCGTGTCGACGATCGACTGCAGGGTTTCGCTAGCGGCAGCGCCGAACTCGCCGCGCTCGATCTCCCAGCGGATCAGGTGCTGGATCAGCGTCTTCGGCACGGACGAGTTCACGCTGTAGTGGGCCATCTGGTCGCCGACGCCGTAGGTGCACCAGCCCAGCGCCAGCTCCGAGAGGTCGCCAGTGCCGATGACCAGGCCCCGGTGAAGGTTGGCGAGCCGGAACAGGTGGGCCGTGCGCTCGCCCGCCTGGACGTTCTCGAAGGTGGAGTCGTAGACCCCGTCGCCGCGCTCGCCACGCCCGTACGGATGATCGATCGCCTTCAGCATCTCTTCGCTCGGCGGCCGGATGTCGATCTCGGACGCCGTGACGCCGAGCGCCTCCATCAGCCGGTTTGCGTTCTCGTAGGTTCGCGTCGATGTGCCGAATCCCGGCAGGGTGAAGGCGAGGATGTTCGACGCCGGCAGCCCGAGGCGCGCAAAGGCCCGAACGCAAACGATCAGCGCATGGCTCGAGTCGAGTCCGCCGGAGACGCCGATGACGACTCTCTCGAGGCTGGTGGCCCGCAGCCGCTGCACCAGTCCGGCGACCTGGATGTCGAAGGCTTCGGCGCAGCGTTCGTCCCGCTCCGCGCTGTCCGCCGGCACATAGGGGAAGCGCGGAATCTCCCGCCGGAGCGCCACCGCGGCCGGCGGCGGCTGCACCGTTACCGGAACCGTCCGGAACTCGCCGGCAAAGGACTCCCGGCGCGCCGCGTCCCGGAACGTCGACATGCGCAGCCGCTCCTGCGAGAGCCGCTCGAGGTCGATGTCGGCGGCGATTGACTGGGCCTCCTCGCTGAAGCGCACGGACTCCGCCAGCCGCTCCCCGTTCTCACAAATCAGGCCGTGGCTGTCCCAGGCAAGGTCGGTCGTCGACTCCCCGGCGCCGGCTCCGGCGTAGACGTAGGCCGCGATCGACCGGCCCGACTGCGACGCGCACAGCAGCCGCCGGTAGTCCGCCTTGCCGATCGTCACGTTGCTCGCCGACAGGTTGAACAGCACGGTTGCTCCCGCCATGGCGCCCCGGGTGCTCGGCGGTAGCGGCGACCAGAGGTCCTCGCAGATCTCGACGTGGAAGCGAAAGCCCGGAACGGGGCCAACATCGAACAGCAGATCCTCGCCGAAGGGCACGTCCTCGTCGCCAAGAGAAACGATGTCCGACCGCCTCGACTCGGCGGCGGCGAAGTAGCGCTTCTCGTAGTACTCACGATAGTTCGGCAGGTAGACCTTGGGCACGATGCCCGCGATCCGGCCGCCGTGCACCACCGCCGCGACGTTGAACACGCCGCCGTCCACCTCGAGCGGCAGGCCGACGATCAGTACCGGACGCAGCTCCCGCGAAGCGGCCGCCAACTCCACAAGAGCCGCCCGGGAGCCCTCGAGCACCGCGGACTGGTGGAACAGGTCGTCGAGCGAGTAGCCGCTCAGGTTGAGTTCGGGGAAGACCGCGGCGACGGCGCCGTCCCGGTCCGCGCTCCGAGCCAGGTCGATCGTGCGCTCCAGATTCGTCGCCGGATCGGCGATCTCCACGCGCGGCAGGCACGCCGCGACCCGGGCGAACCCGTGCTCGTAGAGGTCGTCGAAACGCCGAACTGCTGACCTGTCTAACCTTGCGGCCATGCGGGATTATGAACGACCGGCCGCCGAAGCGCCGTCTTCCGGTGGTTCAGGCCGAGCGGGCGGGCGGCGCGTGGGAGGCCGCCAGCCGGTCGCACTGTTCCATCAGGCTCGCCGTGACCTCGACCGGCGCCGGCCCGTGAGCCTCGAGGTCCTGCAGCGCCGGCGGCAGGGAAGCCACCTCGCGTCCCGCGATCTCGCGAGCGGCATCGAGTGACGGCAGCGGCGCCAGAAGCCGCCCCTCTTCCAGCACCGGCACAAGCAGATCCAGGCCGCCGGGGTCGTCCAGGCCAGAGGCCTCCCCGCCCTCGTCGAGCGCATGGATCACGTCCCGCTCCAGACCGCCGGCGGCACCGCGGTAGCGGCGCACCTGCAGCCGCCCCGGCAGGGACGCCTTGCCGACCCCGGCGCCGAACTTGAACACCGGCCGCCACCACTCCTCGCCGCACCGCCTGATGGCCGACAGCTTGTACACGCCTCCCAGCGCACCCGCGCCCGCCGCCGTGACCAGCGAGGTCCCGACGCCCCAGATGTCGATCGCCGCGCCCGCCCGCCGCAACGCCAGGATCTTCTTCTCGTCCAGGTTGTCGCTGACGACGATCGCGACGTCCTCGAGTCCCGCCTCGTTGAGCCGCCGTCGTGCCGCGCGGCTCTGCAGCAGGAGATCGCCCGAGTCGAGGCGGATGCCGAGCAACCGCTGGCCGCGCCGTTCGAGCATCCGCGCGGTGGCGATCGCGTGCTCGATTCCCCGTTCCACGTCGTAGGTGTCGACCAGGAGGACGCAGTTGTTGGGCATCGTCTCGGCGAACGCGTCGAACGCTTCGGGTTCCGAGTCGAAGGCCTGGACCCAACTGTGCGCGTGCGTGCCCCTCACCGGAATCCCGAAGCGCTGGCCCGCCTCGACGTTCGAGGTCGCGAAGCAGCCGCCGACGTAGGCGGCGCGGCTGGCGCTCAAACCGCCGTCGAAGCCCTGCGCCCGGCGCAGACCGAACTCCAGCACCGGCTGGCCCGGCGCGGCGATGTGGCAAAGCCTGGCAGCCTTCGTCGCCACCAGCGTCTGGAAGTTGAAGATGTTGAGGACGGGCGTCTCGATCAACTGGCCAACCAGCAGCGGCGCCTCGATCCGCAGCAACGGTTCCCTCGCGAACACCGCAGTGCCCTCCGGCACGGCCGCGAGCGAGACCGCGAGGTCGAGCTGCGGCAACGCCTCCAGGAAGTCACGGGCGAACAGAGGCCTGCCGTCGCTACCGGCGAGGCTTCGCAGGTACTCGATGTCCTCGGGCTCGAAGCGCAGGTCGACCAGGAACTCGACGACCTGCTCCAGGCCGGCCGCGACGGCGAAGCCGCCGTCGAACGGGGTGTGGCGAATGGACAGGTAGAAGCTGGCCCGGTCCAGGTGGCGGCCGTTCCGCCAATACCCCTGGGCCATCGTCAACTGGTAGAGGTCGGTCGTCAGAGCGCTCACGACGGCGCCTCCAGCGGCCTCCGCGCCGACCGGTGCTGGTACAGCTCTCCGTCCTCGAAGCCGAGGCGGCGGTAGTACTGGCGAGTGCCGACCGAAGAGATGACGGCTACCTGACTGAATCCCGCGCCAGCGGCGACGTCCAGCGCCTCGGCGATCAGCCGCCGGCCGAGGCCAACGTGCTGCGACCGTCCCTTCTCCCGATCGCCCAGACCGACGACCGCTCCGTAGACGTGAACTTCGCGGATGATCGCCTCGTCCGCCAGCTCCGGGATCGGAAGAGCACCGGTGCCGGTCGGCGCGGGCAGTCGAAGCCGCAGGAACCCCGCGATCCGGTCCTCCGCGGTCACGAACTCGAGGAAGATCTCCCGGCCGCCCGACGCCTCGTAGTCCGTGCGCCGCAGGCGAAGCCGCCGCGGATCGACCGGGCGGCCGCCGACCTCGCGTGCGCGAATGTCCCGGCAGCGGACGCCGCGCGCCGCCGCTTCGGCCTCGGCCACCTGCCGCAGATTCGTCGTGCGGTTGCCGGTCACGATGTCCGTGCCGGGGATGTCGCGGATCACCCGCGTCAGGCGGCAGTAACGCGACGCAGCGCCCAGGCTGTGGACGAGCACGTCGAGCAGTTCATCCCCCTCGTACGGCCGCCACTCTCCGCGCCGGTAGTAGGCCATCAGCTCGGCGCTCTCGATCAGGGAGCAGGGGTAGACCTTGAGCTCGTCCGGTCTCATGTCCGGGTCGGAGAACAGCCGGTCGAAGTCCTCACGGTCCTTCGCCGGGGTGGAACCGTGGAGATTCGGCATCCAGTGCGCCTGGATCTTGAAGCCGGCCTGGCGCAGGAGGCGCACGGCGCGACGCGACCGGGCCGTGTCGTGGCCGCGGCCGTTCAGCGCCAGGACATCGTCGTCCATGCTCTGGATGCCGATCTGGACCTTGGTCGCTCCGAGCCGCCGCATGCGCAGCGCCTCCGCCGCGTCGAGCCGGTCGGGCCGGGTCTCGAGCGACAACCCGACGCAGCGGACCGGCGAGGTCTCGTTCTCCCGCTGGGCCGCCAGCAGATCGGACCAGCCGGCGTTCTGTTCGCGAGCCTCGCCTGCCGCTCGTGGGTGCGCGGCGATCCAGTCGGAGACGACCCGGTTGTAACTGCGGCCGGCTGCGGCGTCCGACGAGCCGATCCCCGCACCACGCACGGTCTCCCCGAGCTGTCGGTAGTCCACCGCGGGAGCGAACGTCAACAGAGGATCCGCAGCCGGGCCGGACGACACGTCGACGAACTCGTTCATCGCCTGGAGACAGCGCAGGATGAACCAGACCTGGTAGCCCTCCGGGTAGCTCGACCAGGTGCCGCCGAGGACGATCAACTCCACCTTGTCGATCGGATGCCCGATGTGGCGGTAGGCGCGGAGGCGGGAGAACGTCTGCCGGTAGGGATCGAACTGGTGTTCGGCGGCCCGCTGGGCGCCGGGCTCCGACGACAGGTAGCTCTTCGGCATCCGCACGTCGCTGGGGCAGAAGATGCACCGGCCCGGGCACGGAAAGGGCTTGGTCAGCACGGTGACCGGCGCCACGCCGCTCCGGGTGCGAACCGGCTTCATCCGCACCCGGTCGACAAACGTCCGCTCGCCCGCCGAACCGGGTCGAAGCGCGCGATAGCCGCGGATCAGCTCGCTCTTCGAGAAGAACCCCCTCCCGTTCTTCGGGTGGCGGCGCAGCAGATCCTCGAGGTCGCGCTCCTCGAAGCGCGGCGCGCTCTCGATGGCGCCGATGATCGCGTCGAGCTCCGTCGCGTGCTCTTCGGGCTCGAACGAGAAACGCTTCGGGGCTATTGTCGCCGCCATGACGGGAACCTACTACGCCGGCGTCTGGCAACCAGACGCAACGGAGCGATGACGACCACAGTCGGCGAGAGCACCGCCGTGACGCCGTTCGCGGGCCGGGCCGCCCTGGTCACGGGCGGCGGCAGCGGCATCGGACTGGCGATCACCCGCGCCCTCGCCTGGGGCGGATGCGGTATCGCCCTCGGCGGCCGCCGCCGGGAGGCGGTCGAAACGGCCGCCGCCGAGCTGCGCGCGCTCGGCCTTCCCGCGGTCGGCGTCGCCGCCGATGTCTCGCGTGCCGGCGGCGCGCGGCAGATGGTGGACGAAGCGGCACGCGAACTCGGCGGGCTGGACATCCTGGTCAACTGCGCCGGCGTCTACCGCGCCGGTCCGCTCGCGGCCGAGAGCGACGGAGCCGAACCCGACCCGGTCGACCTCGTCGTCGACGTCGACCTGAAGGGCGTGCTGTTCGCGACCCGGGCCGCGATCCCCCATCTCCGCGCGGGTCGCGGCGGCGCCTCGATCGTCAACATCTCGTCGTCGCTCACTCAATCGCCGCTCGCCAACTGCTCCGTCTACACGGCCGCGAAGGCCGGCGTCGACGCGTTGACCCGCAGCCTCGCGGCCGAGCTCGCCGGCGACCGGATTCGGGTCAACGCGGTACTTCCCGGGGTCGTGCGCACCCCGATCTTCGAGACGATCATGCCGGCGGACGAGGCCGCCGCCTTCCTCGAAGGCTTCGGCGACGAGGTGCCGCTGGGCCGCGTCGGCGAGCCGGCCGACGTCGCGCGAGCGGTCGTCTTCCTCTGCGACCCGGCGAACGACTGGATCACCGGAGCCCTGCTCGCCGTCGACGGCGGCCTCAGCCTCGGTTCGGGGTAACCGGTTGGACGCCTCCACCCAGGCCGCCCTCCGCCGGATCAACCGCGACTTCTACAGCCGGTACGCGGCCGACTTCGACCGCACCCGCCACCCGGGCGGCTGGCCGGGATGGCGACGCGTCGTCGAGACCGCGGCCCAAACCACGAACCGTCCCTTGCGTGTCCTCGACCTCGGCTGCGGCAACGGACGCTTCGCCCTCTTCCTGGAGTACAACCCCGAACTTCTCAGCCACCGACGCTTCACTTGCCAGGGCATCGACCTCAGCCGCGAGCTGATCGACCACGCCCGAGCGGCCACCACCGGCCTTGACCACATCCGGTTCGAGGTCAACGACATCGAGAACTGCGTCCTCGACGCAGCGACCTACGACCTCGTCGTCCTCTTCGGCGTTCTCCACCACCTCCCGGGCTTCGACACGCGCCGCCGCGCCCTGGAGCGCGCCGTGTCGGTCGTGGCGCCCGGCGGTCTCCTGGCCCTCACCTGCTGGCAGTTCGCCGACGACCCCGGCTTCGAGCGCCGCGGGCTCGACTGGACCTCGGAAGCCGGCGTCGACGCCGCGGAACTCGAGCCCGGAGATCACCTGCTGCGCTGGGGGCCGGGCGACTCTCAGGCCCGCCGCTACTGCCACCACACCGGCGAACCGGAACTGGATCGTCTGATCAACGGTCTCACGCTGGCCGAAGTCGCGCGCTACCGCTCCGACGGGCCCGGGGGCCGCCAGAACCTGTACTGGCTGGGTGCTACCGACGGTGCTGCTACTTTGAGCTGAAGGAGGACCGCAATCCATGAAGTCCCTGTGTCCCGCACTGGTCGCCTCCATCCTGCTGACTGCTCTCCCGGCCGCCGCCCAGCAGGAGGAGACCTACGACTACTGGCAGCCGCAGCGGCAGATGGTGCGGCTCGGCCAGCAGGCGATCTTCATGTGCAATGGGCTGTTCACGTCGAAGCGGACCCTCGAGCAGGTGTTCGCGCAGGAACTGGCCTACCTCCCGGAACCGGTCGGAAACGCCGAGGGCGGCGACTTCGAGGTAGACCACGAACGCAAGGCGGTAACGATCGGTTCGGGCCACGGCGTGCCGAAGATGCGGGCCGCCTTTCGCGAGGGGATCGGCTGCGTCGTCCTGGCGCCCGACCAGACCCTGGAGGACGTCGACAGCTTGCCCGCCATCGAAATGCCGCCACCGGCCGGCGACGTGGCGAAGATCCCGTGGCCGGACGGCGACAAGACCGGCCCCATCTCACCGTCGGCCGGCGTCGACGCGACGGCGCTTCAGGCCGCCTCCGACTGGGCCTTCGACCGCGAGTCGCCCCACCAGGTCACGCTGAGCCTGCTCGTCGTCCATCGTGGCCGGATCGTCCACGAGCGCTACGCCGACGGCGTCGACAGGACGACCCGCACGCGCACCTGGTCAACCGCGAAGAGCATCGCCTCGACGCTGATCGGCATGCTGGTCGACGACGGCAAGCTGGCTCTCGACGAACCGCTCGGCTTCGACTTCCTTCCCAAGGAAGCCGCCGCTGCGGAGACCGACCCCCGGGCCGCGACTACCCTCCGTCACGCGCTGAACATGTCGAGCGGCCTGCAGACGGTGGACAACGGCGGACAGGAGTACGCCGTCGGCTCCGGCATGTCCTACTGGGCCGGCGCCAGCTCCGTCGAAGGCGCCCGCCGACGCGCCCTGATCCGCGAGCCGGGCGCCAACTGGGACTACGAGAACTACGACACCCTGCTCGCCGTCTACGCGATGAAGCGTGCTCTCGGCAGCGAGAAGGCGTACCACGAGTTCCCCCGCAAGCGCCTCCTCGACCGGATCGGCATGCGGAACACCCTGCTCAGCACCGACCGCTTCGGCGACTTCATCCTCAGCAGTCAGGTTTACACCAGCGCCCGCGACCTCGCCCGCTTCGGTCTTCTCTACCTCCAGAACGGCCTCTGGAACGGCGAACGCCTCCTCTCCGAAGAGTGGATCGACTTCGTCCGCACCCCGGCCCCCTCGACCGCCGACCGCGGCAACTTCTACGGCGGCCAGTTCTGGCTCGTCCCCGACGAACGCAAGGACGTTCCCAGGGACGCCTACTCCACCGCCGGCAACCGCGGCCAGTACGTCGTCATCGTCCCCTCCCACGACCTCGTCATCGTCCGCCGCGGCCTCGACTGGGGCCGCCAGGGCTTCGACCGCTGGGACATGGCGCGGGAGGTGCTGAAGGCGTTTCCGGAGGCGGCCGCGGCGCTGAACTAGCCAGCGGCGCCGGCTCAGCGTGGGTTAGGGTTCGCGGGTTCCACGACCAGGAGCTTGTGATGACGATCGATGAGTTCGTTGCCGACATGGCGGTGAAGGCGGGGGGTATCGATCCCCTTGGGAAGAGGCTGCTGTTCCTGCTGGACGACGAGCAGATGCTGATCGACGGGACGGGTGAGGCGAACGTGGTCTCGAAGGTGTCCGGCCAGGAGGTCGAGACGGACTGCACGGTGCGGATGTCGATCGACACGTTCGGCAAGCTGCAGCGCAAGGAGATCAAGCCGTTCATGGCCGTCGCCTCGGGGAAAATCAAGGTCAAGGGCGACATGTCGATTGCCGCGAAGCTGAAGAAGCTGACCTGAGCTTGGCGAACCCGTCGATTCGGATCCGGCAGCCGGTCGCGCTCAGGGCCGTCAACCGTGTCGGGGCGGTTGCCCGCCGGTGCGGACTGAGGCCTTTCCGGCTGACGCCGGAGGGGATTCTGGAGAAGGCGCGGCAGGCCAGCGGGTTCGAGGTGCGCGATCCGATGTTCCGCGAGGGACTCGAGCGTCTCGTGCACGGGCTCGAGACGCACGCGCGGCTGAGCACGTTCGGGCGGCTGGCCGCTCGCGGCACCGTGCAGCGTTCGGCCGACTCGCGCTCCCGGGTCGAGCGAGCGCTCTCGGAACACCCCGAGATCGGCGAGGAAGAGGTCCGCGCGCCGGTCTTCATCGTCGGCATGCCCAGGAGCGGGACGACGATCCTCCACGCCCTGCTGCACCTGGACCGGGACCACCGGGCGCCGCTGTCCTGGGAGTGCCTCCTGCCCCACCCGGCGCCGCGGCCGGCGGACTACGAGGACAACGATCGGATCGAGACCGTACGGCGCGAGTTCGACCAGATCTTCCGGCTCGTCCCGGACTTCAGGCGCAAGCACTACATGACCGCCGACTCGCCGCAGGAATGCGTCGGCATCACCGCGCTCAACTTCACGAGCTTCCAGTACGTCGCCATGGCCTGGCTGCCGGACTACCTCGACTGGTTCGCGAAGGCCGACCAGGTGCAGAATCTGCGCTGGCACCGGCGCTTCCTCCAGTTCCTCCAGTCGGGCGGCGTTCCCTCCCGTCGCTGGCTGATGAAGTCGCCCGTCCACCTGATGCGGCTGCGGGCTCTCTTCGAGGTCTATCCCGATGCCCGGGTCATCGTGACCCATCGTCACCCGGTCGACGTCGTGCCGTCGGTCGGGAGCCTGATTTCGTCGATGCGGTCGTTCTACTCGGACCACGAGGACACGCCGCGAACCGCGCGTGAGCAACTCCTGACCTGGGCCGACTACTTCGCCCGGTTCCTGCGCGACCGGCGGGAACTCGACCGCGAGGAACAGATGGTCGACGTCTTCTTCGACGACTTCGTCAAGGACCAGATGTCGGTCGTCGACGCGATCTATGCCCGCTTCGGCTGGAACCTCCGGCCAGAGGACCGGCGCCGCATGGAGCGATTCCTGCAGCAGGAGCGCCGTGGGAAGCACGGCGTCCACGAGTACTCGCTGGACCAGATGGGCACGACACGGGCCGAGATCGAGAACGAGTACGCCCACTATCTCACCTTTCTCGAAACCCAGAGATGAGCCTGGAGACACAGCGATGAGCGACAGCGACTTCGAGAGCCGGCAGGCGTTGCACGAGTTCCTGGACGTGATCCGCAACGCGGAGCAGACGTTCCTCGATCCCGAAAAGGAACTCGACCACCAGGGCCACGTGGACGGCTACCAGCACCTGTTCCACCTGATGCAGATAACCGCGGACTTCTACCTCCACAACGACCCCTTGCGGCCCCGGCTGGTGCGGCTCACCGACGGAACCCGCAAGCTCTATGGGGACAACGTGGACGCCGTCTACTACTTCTCCCAGGTCCGGGGGGACCAGGAGTACGTCATCCGCGGGCGGCACTTCGGCAGTTGCTACCTGAGCTTCTGCCTCTATGGCGGCGATCCGAACGGCGAACTGGCGGACCGGGTGACGCTCAACGTCAACCACCGCGACATTGCCTTCGAGAACGACGGGTCGTTCGAGATCAAGCTGACGCCCGACCCGCGGGGGCCGAACGAGTTCCGGATCGAGCCCGACTCCGTGTCGCTCTTCACGCGCGAGTACTTCCTCGACCGCGCGACGGCTCGGGAGAGCACTCTCAGCATCGAGAACGCTTCGCCGCAGCCGCCCAGGCTGCCGCTCGACGACGCCGAACTGGCCCGGCGCATCCGCAGCATGGCGATGTTCTTCATGTGCACGACCTGGATCGCGCCGCTGCCGGTCCACCTCCCGTTCAACGAGTTCTGCGATCCGTGGGAGTTCGACCCGGAACAGGGCGGCTGGGGAACCGTCGACAACATCTACTGCTTCTGCCGCTTCCGGCTGCAGGAGCACGAGTACCTGAAGGTGCGTTTTCGGTCACCGGAAGCGTGCTACTGGGGTCTCCAGACGTGGAACTACCTGATGCAGTCGACGAACTACGACGACTTCCAGGTGTGCGTCAACAAGCAGACCGCCATGGCAGAGCCGGACGGCAGCTACGTCGTCTACCTGAGCCACCGGGAAGCGCCGAAGAACTGGATCAGCACCGCCGGCTACAACGAGGGCGTCCTCTTCGCCCGCTGGCTGCTGGCGGAAGAGCTGCCGGAGACGCCAGAGGTTGAGTTGGGGGAGTGGTAGAGGCCAGTCAGGCGATTGTCTCTGAGTTCGCGTCTAGAATCGCCTCTTACGAACAGGTCAGGCTGCATACAGGGAGTTAGTGATGCGACTGAACCGCGGGGGGGCGCTCGCCCTTGTCGTTCTGGCATGGATCACGTTGGCGAGCGGGGCTGCCGAGGCCCAGACAACTGCCAGCCAGGTCGAGGACGATGCCACCCTAGAGGCCTTCGTCTTGGGGGCGAAGGCGGAAATCGAGGCGATCACGACCGTAAACGAGGGAGCAAAGCTAAGGGAGAGGTTGAGAACAGAAGGCGACTGGAAGTCCGGGTCGATGTTCCTCATCATCTTCCTCCCGAGCGGTGAGCCCTTCATCCACGGGAACGATCGCACCGCGGAGAGCAAGAACCTGCTGGCTGTCGAGGACGACAACGGGCTCAAAGTCGTCGAGGACCTCCTCGAGGCCGCTGCCCGAGGCGGCGGCTTCGTCAGGTACCACGACGGGGAGCCCAAGACGGCATACGCTGTGGCCTACACGTCCGGGATCACCGGAAGGCCATTCGTGCTGGTCGGTGGCTACTCGCAGGACGTCTCCCACATCCCGGTTCTGATCCCGGAGCTGCCGAAGCCGGCCGTTACCGCATCGCAGGTCGCGGACCGCGAGACGCTCATCACCTTCGTCGAGGAAGCGGCCAGGGTGTACCGCGAAGCCGTCCTTTCCGAAGGCTACGCCACCCTTACCGGGATTAGAAACGCCTTCCGGTCGGAAGGAGGAGACTGGAAGTCGGGCTCCATCTACCTGTGGGTCGTGAGTGGCTCGGGCATCATCCTGTTTCACGCAACCAGGCCGGATGTCGAAGGCACGCCCACGGACATGACGCGGACGGACATCAACGGCGTGAGGTTCGCGGAGGAGCTGATCGGAGGTGCGCGGCGTGAGGGCCGGAAGTTCCTGGAGTACTACTACGACGACCCCGCCGTCGCGGGAGACGAGGACACCGGTTCCCCGAAGCTCGGCTACGCCGTGAGCTTCTCGGTGCCCAACTCGGAGCAGAAGGCCGTCATCGGTTCCGGCATCTACATCCGCACGGGTCGGCCTCGTGCAGCGATCACGACGGACGCCGAGTGCGACGAATCGCTCTGCCGCGCCCGCACCGGCGAGCAGGTGTCGTTCAGCGACGCTAGCAGCGGGTCCGTGCAATCCCGGCTCTGGGACTTCAGCGACGGCCAGACCAACTCGAACCACTCCCCGGTGCAAGTCTGGTCCGAACCGGGCTTCTACCAGGTGGCGTTGCTCGTGAGCGACGGGTCGGTCAGGTCGACCGCTTCCCTGACCTTCCTGGTCGAGGCCGCCGAACCAGCCGGCACGTGCGTGGCGGACGACCAAACCCGGTGTCTCCAGGACTCGCGCTTCGCCGTCGAGATGGACTGGTGGACCGGCGACGGCCGGAGCGGTCCCGGCCGGGTCGTGCATCATGGGACGAACGACTCAGGGTTGTTCTACTTCTTCTTCGAGTCCGGCGACAACTGGGAGGTACTGATCAAGGTGCTCGATGGCTGCTCCGTGAACGAACACGTATGGGTGTACGGGGCTTCGGCGACGACGCTGGGCTACCGGATCCGGGTCACGGACACGGTGACGGGGACGTTCAGGGAGTACCTGAACACGAATGGTCGCCGGGCCGACGCGATCACGGACAGCGGAGCATTCGCCGGGATCTGCGAGGGCCGTTCAACCGCCGCATCGCCGGCGCCTGAGCCTGTCGACCCGACACCGTCTCCATGGCTTGTCGGCGCCAGCGCCTCGTCCGAGGAAGGTGGCTGCGCCGAGTCGGCGACGACGCTGTGCCTGCTCGATAGACGGTACGAGGTGTCGGTGGCGTGGTCGAAGGCAGCCGCGGCCGGAGACGAGTCCAGCGAAACGGGGCCCGGCAGCGTGCTAAGCCCTCGCACGGCCGACTCCGGTCTGTTCCACTTCTTCGGTCCGAACAACTGGGAGATGCTGGTGAAGGTGCTCGACGCCTGCGACGGCTACGGCCACCACTGGGTGTTCGCGGCAGCGGCGACGGACCTGGGACTCGACCTGGTGGTGCGGGACACGGTCACCGGCGCGATCAGGCAGTACGTCAAGGACCCTGGCGAGCCGTCGCCGGCCGTAGCCGACGTGACCGCCTTCCCGGACGCCTGCCGCAGCGACTGAGGCGCGCAAGCGGACGGGTGCGGACGTACCGCCTCCCGGCGCCCACAACGCTAGATCCAGTCGCGGTCGGCGATCTTCTTCGGCAGGAACTCCTCGGTGACGAAGGAGAGGCCCTTGCTGGAGAGGGCCTCGAGTTCCCATTTGACGCCGGCGCTGAGCATGTTCTTGATCTCTTTCTGCCAGGGCTTCGCCTTGAACCACTCGTAGTTCAGGATCTCCTTCGCGCGGGAGCGGTCCTGGTCGTTCAGGCGGATGCTGACGTCTTCGGAGAGGTCGTACGCGGCGGGGTCGAAGCTCGAGAGGCCGATGAAGCGGGCCCTGGGGACGGCCATCCGCTTCGACTCGAAGGCGAGGCCGATGGAACCCTGCTTGACCACGGAGTGGATGTAGTAGCCCCAGGGGTCGTTGTCGACGAAGACGTACAGCGGCAGCTCCAGCTCGTGGACCATGCGGTAGAGGAGGCGCCGTACCCCGCGCGGCGGCTGTCCCTGACCGGTCACGAGGATGCAGTTGTGCCGCCTCCAGAACTTGTCCTCGTTGAGCCGCGCCCAGACCGCCTCCTTCTCCACCAGGAGGATGAACTTCGCGCCGTGCCCGACGAAGCGGATCGTGTCCGGCTCGACGATCCCGGGCACCGACCAGCCGCCTGAGCCCATCCGGGACAGGTCGATCACGTCGCCGGCATCGACCAGGGTGAGCGGACCAACCACCGAGCCCCGCTTGGCTGCGAACAGGTGGAGCTCCTCGCGCAAGGCGCCCAGGGTGACCTCGAGGTCCTCGATGATCGGGTCGGATTCCTCCTGGCCCTCGAAGGTGTTCTCCCTGCCGTCGGCCAGGGTGTGCTTGCTCATGTAGTAGAGGTCGCGGATGCTCGTCGTCTTCTGCTCGTCGAGGAGCTGGGAGCAGCCGCGGGCGACCAGCAGCGTCTGCATGTACTTACGCGCCTGGTTCAGGTTGAAAAGCGACCGGCGCTGGGTCGCATCGCCCATCTCGATGATCTTCCTGCGCTTCGAGAAGGTGACGTTCGAGAGCGTGCGCGACGGGATGTCGACGTAGGGATCGA
This sequence comes from Acidobacteriota bacterium, assembly GCA_028877275.1. Lineage (GTDB taxonomy): Bacteria > Acidobacteriota > Thermoanaerobaculia > Multivoradales > Multivoraceae > Multivorans. The sequence continues at coordinate 287,181 of JAPPFP010000006.1, read as the reverse complement.
CCTCGCGGCGCGCCATCGCGATCGTCTTCTTCGCGAGGTGCTCGATCTTGGCCTTCGCGTCGAGACTGGCCGGGATCTTCAGCCGGTCAGTCGTCATACGAGCTCCAGCTGCGACCCGGGATCGCGCTCGGCTTCCGCGGGAAGCGGCGGCGGCAGGTGCTCCGCGACAGCCGCTCCGGCGTCTTCCGGAACCGGCGGTTCGGCGTTCGGATCGACGACGAGGACATTCTCGCAGGCTTCCAGCTCGTCGGTGGAGGCGTCCTGCTCCTCGAGCATTCCCGCCAGCTCCGTCTTCTTGCGGCTGATCGCAAGCAGTCGATCGCGGAACAGCTTCTGTTCCTTGCCGGTGATCGCCTCCACCGAGTTGACGACTTCCTCGATGTAGAGGTTGAACACCTCCCGGCGGCGCGCCTCGCTTTTGGCCCGGGCCTTGCGCTTGACGTACTGCCCGAGCCGGCGCCCGCAGGTCTGCACGGCGAGCTTGATCTCCTTGCGGATCTCGTCGTAGTCCGCCACCGCGACCTTGCTCTCGGAGCTGAAGGGAACCCACACCGAGGCGAGATGGACCAGCACGATGAGCGGACCCGACGGCAGAGCGCCCCGCGACTGGGTCAGGCCGTAGTTGCGCCAGGAGACGTCCATCACGGCCTTGGTGATGCAGCAGGAGCCGGCGAGGTACTGCAGCGGAACACGGTTCGCAAAGCGGAGCACCTTGGCCAGGTCGTCGGCGGGCAGGTCGCCGCCCCAGGCCAGGCCGACCTCGACCTGGAACGGATTGCCGCGGTAGACCGCCGGCCGGCGCGTCTCGACCCCATAGAACTCCGCCCGGATGCCCCGGGTCAGGCCGGCCAGCAGCTCCTGCACGCCGATCGGCGACAGGCAGTCGGTCGACGGCGGCCGGATGCGGGTCGCCGAGTCGTTCAGCGCCTGGTAAAGCTGGTCGGCGGCCTTGCGCACGACCGTGTTCGGACGCGCCTTCGGATCGATCCCGGCCCGTTTCGCGAGCCCCACCGCCATCTGCGGCGACACGCGGCTGAAGTCCCGGGACAGGCACTGGCTGATCGTCGCGTGCCGGGTCGATTGCAGCATCTTCATCAGCACGCCGAGTTCGACGCCGTGGGGATGCGGCTTGATTTCGCGAGGAGCCTCCGGGTTCGACTGGACGCCCCGGACGTAGTCCGTTTCTTCGCCGTGCGGATCCCTGTAGTGCAACGTTGCGTGGGGGTTCGCCACGGCCACCTGGTGCAGGAACTCCTCGACCGACTGGCGGCCCTTCATGTACTGCGCCTCGAGTTCCAGCTCGACCCGGGTGCCGTGATCGAGATCCCAGTCGTCGAGCTTCTTCTTCCCGACCGCCTTCGGCTTGTTCGTGTTCGTGTCGATGACGACCTGCATCGCATAGGCGGGCGAACGGGGGCCGGTCCGCGAAACGATCGACACCGGCTTGCCGGTCGTCAACTGGCCGTACATCGCCGCCGCCGAGATGCCGATCCCCTGCTGGCCGCGGCTCTGCTTCAGGCTATGGAACTTCGACCCGTACAGGAGCTGCCCGAAGATCCTCGGCGCCTGCGCTTCGACGATCCCCGGGCCGTTGTCGGTCACCCGCACGACGTACCGGTTGTCCCCTTCGGCCGCGGCGAGTTCGACCCAGATCTCGGGCAGGATGCCCGCCTCCTCACAGGCGTCGAGTGAGTTGTCGACCGCCTCCTTGACGGTCGTCAGGAGCGCCTTGCGAAGCGAATCGAAGCCGAGCAGGTGCCGGTTCTTGGCGAAGAACTCCGATACCGAGATCTCCCGCTGGCGGCGGGAGAGGGTCTCGGCTGTGACGCGTTTCGCCAAGGCTGCCCCTTTCGGTTCAGGGGTTCAGAACGTGGCGCACCCCTACGTGCACCATGCGGGGTGCGCCGATCGTGACCAGACCGGTGCCGGAGATGCCTACCTGCACTTCCTCGTCGAGCAGGTTCTCGAGACCGGCGAAGACATGCCAGCGGCTGTTGAGTGCGCGCGCAGCGCTCAGGTCCACGACGGCGAAGCTGGACAGCGGCCTGGTGTTCAGATCGTCCTCGTACTGCTCGCCGACGAAGCGAAGTCCCAGGCGGGCCTGCAGCACGTCGGGATTCGAGTACTCGAGGCCGAGGCTCGCCGACTGCTCGGGCGTCTGCGCCAGCCGCTTCCCCTCGAGTTCCGGAAAGTCGGCCGCGCTGTCGACCTCGGCGTTGCTGTAGAGATAGGACACGTCGAGCCGCCAGTCGTCGCCGAGCCGCTGGCGGAGCTCCGCCTCGAGACCCTGGATGCGGGTGCGGTCCAGGTTGAGCCGCTGCCTGCAGGATCCGCCGCCGGGCACGAAGCCGCAGGGCCGGAAGAACCGGCTGCTCGCGATCGACGCGAGCGTCACGTTGGCGATCGGGTTCTCGACCCTGTTGAGAAAAGCGTTCAACGACAACCGCGAGCCGCCCTGATAGCGAACGGCGCCGAACTCGATGCCGGAGAGCCGCTCCGGTTCGAGCGCCTCGTTCGCCTCCGTGATGTCGTTGCGAACCCGGAACGGGCGGTACAACTCGTTGACGGTCGGCGCCCGGAACGATCCGTACGCCGAGCCGCGCAGGCTCCAGCCGAGGTCGAGCGCGTAGAGGAAGCCGATCCGCGGCGACGCGGCCGTCTCCTCCCGGTCGTCGAACATGTCGTCGCGGCGGATGGAACCGTCGGCCTTGTTCGTCTCCAGCCGGCTGCCGGAACCCGTCTCCCAACGGTCGATGCGAGCGCCGAGTTCCAGAGTGAGACGGTCGCCGAAATCGGCCCGGCGCTGGACGTAGGCGCCCGTGATCGACTGGTCGCCGCCGGCCATGCGACGACGGTTGAACTGGGCCGTGTAGAAGAAGTCCTCGTTCGTCGCGCCGTCGACGCTCCGCCACTCGGTGCCGGCGACCCACAGGCCGGATCCGACTTCGCCCTCCCACTGTGCACCGAGGCCCGTGGCCTCGGAGTCGACGAGGAACTGGTCGAGCGCCGGCCGCTCGGACGACCGGTCGACCTGCTGGGCGCTGAACCGGCTGGCGAACTCCTGCTCGTGGGTGAAGCCGCGGACCGTCCACGTATCTCCCCGGCCGCTCACCACGTCCGCGCTGAAGCGGAACGAAGTCAGATCCGTGTCGTTGCCGGTGAGCGGCGTGCCGTTGCCGCGATCCTCGGAGAGGCTGTCCCCGCCGATGGCGATCTGCGCCGTCTCGCCGGCGGAGAACGTCAGCCGGCCGCCGACGCTGGTCTGCTCCGAGAACGCGTCGACATCGATCGGCCCGCGCTGGTCGTCACGCACGACCGGGTAGCCGTCCATGTCGAAGCTCCTCGCCGACAGGGTCAGCGACGCGTTCTCGAACCCCTGGCCGAACCAGACGTCGCCGGACAGCACGCCGTGGTCGCCTGCGAGCGCCGAGAGGCTCAACCCGGGACCCGATGCCGAAGGGGTCGCCGTGACCAGGTGGATCACGCCGCCCAGGGCAGAATTGCCCCAAAGACTCGAACCGCCGCCGCGCACGACTTCGATCCGGTCCAGGCTCTCGCGACCGACTCGGCCCCAGTAGATCCAGCCGCCGAAGGGATCGTTGAGCGGAAGGCCGTCGAGCAGCACCAGGGTCCGGCTGACGCCGCTCGGTCCGATGCCGCGGAGCGAGACGCCCTGGCTTGTCGGATGGGCGACCATCGAGCTGTTGCGACGGAACAGGCTGAAGCCGGGAACCCGGCGCAACGTATCGTCGAGCGCCAGCGAAGCGCTGGTCCGGAGCTCCTCACCGGAAAGCACGGACACGCTCGACGTCACCTGGCCGAGTTCCTGTTCAGCCCTGGAGGCGGTGACGACGATCGTCTCGGCGAGGGCGGGATCCTCGACCGGTTCGCTGCTGTCGGCGTCGTCAGCTCCCGACCCGGCAAAGGCCGCGGAAGCGGTCAAAGCCAGGGTGAACGCGGTAACGAGAAGAAAGCGGCCGCGAACAGGCCCGGCCGGCGTTCGCGTGATCGAGGCGGCAGTCAGATTGAACATGCACAAGCTCCTAGGCGGCCGGCCCCGGCGTCTCCGGGTCGGCGGGAGCGGGCATGGTAAACGATGCGGGGTCGACGTCCGCGCCGGTATCGGCCTCCCGGATCCTCAACTCGGCGGCAACCTGGCCCTCCACCGCGATCCGGATCGTCCCCGGCACCATCAACCCGCCGGCGTCCATGTAGTCGCCGAGCGTCACCTCGATTTCGCCGGTGGAACCCAGCAGCGCCCCGTCGAAGACGACCTGGCGCTCCAGGAAGTCCTCGCCGCCCAGGTGAAGGGTGCGCTCCTCGCCTTCCGCCGTCACGATGTCGAGCCGGTACGTCTCGTCGCGCGCGACCTTCCCGACGCCCCCGAACGAAACGTCCAGGCCGCGCTCCTCCCTGCTCGCGAGCAGTCCCCACAGGAACTCGCCGAGCAGTTCCGCCGCCCCGACCGTCTCCTGGGCCAGCGGCGCGGGCTCGACGACGCCCTGCATCGGGGACAGGGTCCACGGTGTTTCGCCGTCATAGGCCAGGATCATCGACAGTCCCTGCAGGTCGATGTCGATGCGGAAAGAACTCGGACGGGCGAAGGCCGCCTTCATCGGCACCTCGAAGCCGAGCATGACCGCGGTGCCGACCGCGCTCACCGTCTCGACCTCGGCGGCCGAACCGCCGCGGGCGCTTCCGTAGCGCGCCAGCACGTCGTCCAGGCCGAGCGTCGCATCGGCCATCTGCCCCGGCATGAAGAAGACGTCGGGATCGATCTCCGGATTGATCTCGAAGGACTCGAACTGAAGCGGCATCTCCCCCATCGGGCTGATCATCGTGTGGCGGTGCGCGATCATCAGACCATCGACCTCGCGAAAGTCCTCGAACAGGGTGGCCGTTTCCTGCAGGCCGAAGCCGAGATCCACCTGTGCCACGCGCTTCCTCTCCAGGCCGTCCTCGACACCGATGAAGACCTGCTGGACGACGCCGCTCGGCGCCGTGACGAGGAGCTTCCACGCCTCGCCGCTCTCGATCTCCTCCCGGCCTGCGAGTTCGATGTCGTAGCCGCGCTCCTCGAGGTCGACCAGGCCCTGCACGCTGACGTCGGCGTCCGCCGCCGCGACGGCCGCCAGGTCTCCCTCGAGCAGGACCGGCTTCATCTCCCCTGGCTGCTGACCCCAGGCCTGCTCGCCGTCGAAGGCCCGAATCAGGGCCATGCCGCCGAAATCGCCGTCCATCCGCACCTGGTTCGGCGCCCGCAGGAGCACGGTGAACAACGCCTCCATTCCCTGCATGCTCATCGTGGCGGCGCCGCGTACAGCGGTGACGGCGCGCAGGCGCTCGAGCCCGCCGCGCGCCTCGAAGTGGGCGGTGAGAACGCGGTCGAGTTCGCTGGGCTCGGCCTCCTCCTGGCTCCAGGCAGGCGTCGCCGCCAGGACAATCGCCAGAACGGTCACGCAGCGAGCCATCCGTACACGAGCCGCCGAGCCGATCGGTGCAGATCCCTTCATCTCATCCTCCGCTGGCCATCCAACGCGAGTTCCGCCGGTGGGCGCCAGGGCGGCTCGCTGCCCCAAACTGTGCCGGCATGATACCCCGAACGGAGTTGACGAAAGGCGTTGCGGAGAGCGCTCACCGGGACCAGCATACCGGTTTGGAGATTCCCCGCAACTTCTGAAAACAAAGGAGTTGCGGCGAAGACTCGAGGGCGCTGACGATCGCCGACCGCCAACGACGCCCGGACCCGGACCCCACCTAGTAATCTGCGCGGGATGAGCGACGACGGCGGGCCAGTCCATCCGGGCGACGTATCGCCTGTTTCGCCGCCGGCGCTGCCAGAACAGAGCGAAGTCGGAACCTCTTCCCGGTCCACACGGCTTCGCTTCACGGCGAACGGCTGGGAGTACTTCCGCATCTGGATCGTCAACGTCGCGTTGACGCTCCTGACCCTCGGCATCTACTCCGGCTGGGCGAAGGTGCGGGCGCGGCGATACCTGTACGGCAACGTCTGGCTTGGCGACGACTCCTTCGACTACACGGCGAACCCGGTCGCCATCTTGCGGGGCCGGATCCTGGTCGCCATCGTGGCGACGATCCTGTGGTTCGCCAACCTCTTCTCGCTCTGGTACTACTACGCGGCGCTCGCCGTCATGATGCCCCTCGTGCCGTGGGTCGTGGTCCGGGCCCGGACCTTCCAGCTTCGGAACTCCAGGTACCGCGGCATCGCCTTCGACTTTCAGGGCAAGTACTGGGACGCGGCCGTCTGGTACCCGCTGACGTGGGTCGCTTCGTTCGTGACCCTCGGGCTGGCCTGGCCCTTCAGAGTCTTCGGCCGCGATCGCTATCTGATCGACGAGTCCCGCCTCGGCAACAGACCGTTCCGGTTCAACGGCGAGGCAGGGCCCTACTACGGCGTCTACGTCACGGTCTGGGTCGCGGGCGTGTTCATGTTCTTCCTGACTTGCATCGCCGCCGTGAGCACCTTGAGCACCGAGCCCTCGGAGCCTTCGCCGGCGGCCTTCTACCTGCCGCTGGCGTTCCTGTTCGCGGCGAGCCTGCTCTCCGTCGTCTACATCCGCACGCGCCTGCTCAACTACCGCTGGAGCAACACGCAACTCGGCGACAGCGACTTCATCCTCCAGCTCTCCTTCAGAACCATGCTCTGGCTCTACCTGAGCAATGCAGTCGCGATCGTGTGCACGTTCGGCCTGTTCGCGCCCTTCGCGCGCATCCGCGTGCTGCGCTACGTCGTGGATCAGTTCCTGGTCATGCAAGCCGTCGACGAGGTCACGGTGGAAGCCGGCGAGCCCCAACGCCTGGGCGCCACGGGCGCCGAGGCCGCCGGAGAGTTCGGCCTGGAGATCGGCATTTGACCGCCATTCCCTGCCGCTTCTTCGACGGGCGAACATCGGCGCCCCACGAGGCGACCTTGACGATCACGCCCGACCGGAATGTCGTCGTCACCATCGTCGGCATCGAGTCGCAGCGGGTTCACGACCTCACGGATGTCCGAATTCCCAGCCGTATCGCCGACACGCCTCGACATCTCCTGCTCCCAGACGGCGCGGTTTGCGAGGTGCGCGACAACGACACCCTGGACGCAATGCGGGCTCGCGCCGAACACGAACCTCTTCCGGCTGGCCGTCGTTTCGAACGCCTGCTCCACCGACTCGACAGTTCCTGGCGCGGAGCCGCGACGGCGCTGGTCGTTACGGCCGCGATCCTGTACTCGTTCACCCAGTGGGGCGCACCGCTCGTGGCCGGCGTCGTCGTGGCCGCGACGCCTCCCGAGGTGGAGGCCGTCATCGGCGCCAACGTGCTCACCCTCTTCGACCAGTTCAACATCATCGAGCCTTCCGAACTCGACCCCAACCGGCGAAACGAGCTTCTGGCGGCGTTCACCGAGATGAAGGAAGACACCGGAGTCGCGGATACTGAACTCCGGTTCTACTCCGGCAGACGCCTCGGCGCGAATGCCTTCGCCCTGCCGGGAGGAACGGTCGTCGTCACGGATGAACTCGTCGAACTGGCGGAGCACGACGAGGAGATCATCGCCGTGCTCGCCCACGAACTCGGGCACGTTGAAGGCCGCCACGTGATGCGACGCCTCGCCCAGACGTCCTCGATGCTGGTCGTCTGGACCGCGTTCACGGGCGACGTGTCGGTCGCGGGGCTGTCGATCTTCGCGCCCGACCGTTTGCTCGCCCAGAGCTACTCCCGCAACTTCGAGCGCGACGCCGATGGCTTCGCTTTCGACTACCTGGGGCAGGCGGGCATACCGCCAACCCGTCTGGGAGACATCCTGCGGCGCCTGGAGAGGATGAGCGGAACCGGCGGCATGCCGGTGTGGTCTTCGAGCCATCCCGGTGCCGAGGAACGCTCACGGAACGCCGAGGAGGCCGAAGCGCAGGCCCGGGACAGCGCCGCGGGCGACGAGTGACGACGACCGACGGGGCCGCATATCCTCAGAAGCCACAGGACTACAACAGGGGAAAGCGAACCGGGACCGCCAGGGACCCGGCAGGAGACACCGGACATGCAGAAACTGACCAAGGCGCAGCGCGAACAATGGGCGATCGACGGCTACATCCGCGTCGAGCGGGCCCTGTCACCTGAGCAGGTCGCGTTCTTCGACGCCGAACTCGACCGCGTCCGGCAACTGCCCGGCTGGGAACCCAGCCCCGACGGACCGCTGGGCCACTACGACTGGCTCGACCACGCCGTCGACCGCGACCCCGAGGGCTTCATGGACCGCCGGGTGCTGCTCCACTACGACCAGGCGTTCCTCGACCTGATGGACGCGTCCCCCGTCTTCGACCTGATCACGGACATCATGGGCCCTTACGTCGTGCTCAGCATGACCCAGGCGATCGTTCGACCGTCCAACCCGCGCTGGCCCGGCTACACCCACACCGACGGCGGCGAGGCGCTTCGCCGCATCCGCGTCACCGAGACCAGCCTGCCGCTGGCGATGAAGGGGATGTACCTGCTCTCCGACATCACGGACGAGGACTGCGGCAACTTCACCGTCTTCCCCGGCAGCCACATGCGCCCGTTCCCCGACCGGCCCTACCCCGCACCGGGGCCGAAGACGCCGGGCGCGGTCCAGCTCAAGGGCAAGGCCGGCGACTGCATCCTCTTCCCGCACTCGCTGTGGCACGGCCCGTCCGTCAACGCGTCGCCGCGCGCACGCAAGACGATCCTCTACAACTACTGCCAGTTGTTCCTGCGCACCTACGACCCGGAGCCCACGCCCGAAGTCCTGAAGCGCTGCACGCCGCGTCAGCGCCGCCTGCTCGGCGACCTCGGCTACGACTTCCGGCCGGGCTCTTACTTCTACGCGCCGCAGGACCAGGTCGAGGTCATCGTGGGAGAGGGCGCCTGACACCCAGGAAACGGGCGGTTCTGACGACCGCAGTGCACCGCGGCCACCGCGCCCGCCACCGCCGGCTGGCGGGCGCCGCGCTGTGCGCCTGCATGGCGCTGGCCTGCTCCAGCATCGGCGCCCCGGGCCCGGAGAGCCCGGCGATCCCGGCCGAGCCGCGGCAAGGCCCGCTGACCGGTCTCCTAGACGATCTGGGTCGGATCGTCGGCCGCGAGACGGTGGATCGCGGAGACGAATTGCTCGGCATGTTTCGTGAGCGGGGGCTCGATCCTGAAGTACACGAGTTCCCGGCCACGGCGAGTGAACGGCAACCGCGAGCAACAGGGAGGAACCTGGTCGCCACGGTCGGTGAAGGATCTCGCGACATCGTCGTCGGCGCCCACTACGACGTCGTCCGGCTTCAGGACGGCACGGTCGTCGGCGGCGCCGTGGACAACGGCGCGGCCTCGGTCGTCCTGACCAGAGTCGCGGAGACCCTGACACGACACGAGTTGAGCCACCGCGTCCGGATCGTTCTCTTCGACCTCGAGGAGGCCGGGCTGCTCGGCTCCCAGGCTTACGTGCAAGCGGCAGGCGCCACCCGTGTCGCCGCCATGGTCAACGTCGACGTGGTCGTCGGCGACGACACACTGATGTACGGACCGACCTCCCACGAGGGAAACGACACGGTCTACCGCAGCCTCCGCGTCGCCTGCGCCGCGAGCGAGATCACGTGCATGGGATTCCCCCGCTATCCCCCGAGCGACGATCGCCCCTTTCAGGCCGCCGGAATCCCCAACGTCTCGCTCGCCATGAACGGTGCCACGGCGTCGCATCAGATGTGGCTCGCCCTGAACGCGGGCGCCGAGTCCGGGCTCCGTGAAGGCTTCATGCCCGAGGTCTTCCGGATCATCCACTCGAGCAGAGACACCATCGAGCATGTCTCTGAGGCCGCGATGAACCACCTTCACGACCTGGTCGTGGCGCTGGTGCTTGAGTTGGACGGGTCTCTCTAAGCGGAAACCGTGCCGGACCCGGAGCGTCAGGAAACAGCTCGGGTCCGGCTCCGCGCGTGGTTGCGAGGCGGCAAGTGGCTGGCCGGGTTGGCCGGTGGCGCGATCGCCGCTCCCATCGGGATCCAGCTTCACGAACTGGGGCACTTCGCCGTCAACGTCGCCTGTGGATTCCCCGACAACGTCCTGCGCTACGCCTCAGTCAGTTGGACAGGTTCCAGCGAGTTCCGCCGGCTCTGGCGCGCCGGAGATGTCGAGGCGGCGGCCGCGATTGCCGAACCGTGGCAGGTGGCCTTGAGCGCCGCCGCGGGGCCAATCGTCTCCTACGTGACGGCCATCGCCTTCGTGCTCTGGGTCCGGAAACACGGTCCCGGTCCCCTTTCGCTGGTTCTCGGAAGTGGATTCGTCGCTCCCCTGCAAGGTATGGCGGCGATTCCGGTGATCGTCATCGACCTGTTTGGCGGCGGATTCAGGGGAAACCAGGACGAAGCCAACTTTGCGGCGATCACGGGAATCCCCGCGTCGCTTGCCGTCCTCCCCGGGCTCATCTGCCTGGTGCTCGGCTACTGGTTCCTCGTCACCGCGTTTCCTCGCGGCCAGAGGTTGCGCACCGTCATGCCGCCATTGCTCGGCGTGGCCCTGGGCATCGCCCTGTGGGGCTCGGTGCTGGGGCCCCTGGTGCTTCCGTAGCCGCCGGTCAGGGCGGATCGGCGTAGGGCTCGTCCTCGGGCACGAACTCCGTCTCCAGTCGAGCCGCCGTGCTCCACTGGCGCATCGCCATCGTGTCGAGCAGGGCGCGGCAGTAGTCCTGGGCTTCCGTCGGCAGTGGCGGCTCGTAGGTCGCGAACCGTGAGGCGACCGGCAGAAAGTAGGCGTCCGCGGCCGAGAAGTTGCCGAAGAGGTACGGGCTGCGCGTACCGAACTCTGCCCGCGTGGTGCGCCAGAAGGCGGTCAGTCGTTCGATTTCGGTCAGGACTTCCGGTTCATGGCCCCTGCCCGGGTAGTGCGACCGGATGTTCATCGGCATGGCCGACCGCAACGCCGGGTAGCCGGAATGGAAGTTCGCGACCAGGGACCGGCCGCGGGCCCGGGCCCGCGGATCCGCCGGCCAGATGCCGCGGTCCGGATAGAGGTCGGCCAGCCGCTCGACAATCGCCGAGGTGTCGAACGTCGCGAAGCCGCTGCCAGGCTCGCCCTCCCAGAGCACCGGCACGAGGCGCGTGGGAGACAGGCGATCGATGTTCGCCTCCCAGTCGTCCGAGTCGAACTTCAGCATCCGCTCGGCAAACGGGATGCCGAGTTCGGTCATCAGGGCCCACGGCCGAAGCGACCAGGACGAGTAGTTCTTGTTGCCGATGACGAGGGTGAGCGGCTGCGGCATGGGCGGCGGAGGCTAGCCAACACTGGTTGACTGGCGCAAGCCAGGCGCTATTCTGAAAGGCGGTGTCCCCCACCACAAGAGCGAGCAGCCTGTTCATTCCCGCCGTCCTGTTCCTGGTTGCAGCGTCCGGCGCCCCGCTCTGTGCCCAGGCGGGCTCGGCCTGGACCCCGCCCGGCGACATCGACGGGCTGTGGGACTTCGCCACCGCGACCCCGCTACAGCGGCCGACCGCCCACGCCGAAAAGGAGTACTTCACGGTCGAGGAGGCTGCCCAGTTCGAACGCGACACGATCGCCCGCCGCGCCGAGGCCCAGAAGCGGAGCCCGAGCGTCCACGCGCCCTACTGGCTCGACCACGGGCGCCATGTCCAGGAGTCGCGCCGCACGTCCCTGATCTTCGACCCGCCGAACGGCCGCATTCCGCCGATGACCAACGACGGCCGGCGCCGCGCACAGAAACGGCGGGACCTGCGCGCCAGCCCGCCGGCCGGTCCCGAGGACCGCAACCTCTGGGAACGCTGCCTGATGGGCTTCAACGCCGGACCGCCGATGAACCCCGGCGGCTACAACAACAACGTGCTGATCCTGGTCACGCCCGACACCGTCGCGCTGCTCAACGAGATGGTCCACGACACTCGCATCGTCCCCCTCGACGACCGGCCCCGTCTGCCCGAGCACCTCCGCCAGTTCAAGGGCGATTCGCGCGGCCACTGGGACGGCGAGACCCTGGTCGTCGAGACCCGGAACTTCGACCCCCGCATCAGCTTCGCGGGCTCAGGCGGCAACATGCTCCTGACCGAGCGCTTTACGCGCTACGACGAGGAGACCCTTCTCTACGAGTACACGATCGACGACCCGGAGTCCTTCGAGCGCCGCTGGAGCGCACGCGTCGAGATGAAGAAGTCGGACCAGGCGATCTTCGAGTACGCCTGCCACGAGGGCAACTACGGCCTGCTCAACATCCTCGAGTACGCGCGGACCAACGAGAAACGCACGAACGAGGCTGCAGCAGCCGAGTGACGCCAGGCAGCCGCGGGCGGGTGTCGTCGCCTAGCCGCCGGAGGCGTACGCGGCGACGTCGTCGCGGTGCGTCCACCAACCGGGGCTGGTCCACCAGTCGCTGCCCGGGGGCGGAGTCGGCTGGAACAGGAAGACGCCGGAGGGCGCGAACTCAACGCCGCGGAGGCGCTTGCTGAAAGCCCGGATCTCGGAGTAGTTCCACATCATCGTGAACGGCTGGTCCTCGGCGACGACGTAGGCCAGTTCGCGGTAGATCGCGGCGCGGGCCTCGGGGTCGAACTCGCGCCGTCCGCGCTCGAGCAGGTCGTCGACCCGATCGCTCTTGTAGCCGACGTAGTTGCGGGCGTTGTCGTAGCTCGTCGAGTGCAGTCGGATCGTCCACTGGTCCGGATCGGTCGTCACCTCGTCGGCGTCGGCGTGGGCCTGGAACTCGTGCTCCAGCAGGTGCTGCTCGTGGGTCGCGTTCTCGAACTGGCGAAGCGTCAGCTCGACGCCGATGCTGCGCAGATCCTCGCGGTAGATGTCCGCCATCTTCACCGCGTCGGCGAAGGTCTGGGCGATCTCCAGTTCGAACGAGAACTTCACCTTCTCGCCTTCGATCTCCTTGTAGCGCCAGCCGTCGTCGGGGTCCGGCAGCCAGCCTGCCTCGTCGAGCAGTTCGCCGGCGCGCTCGAGATCGAACGGATACTTGGGTACATCCGGGTTGTAGCCCATGTGCTCCTTGTCCCAGAGCTGGTCCGTCTTGAGGTAGACGCCGTAGGTCACGTCGCGGATCACGCGCTTCATGTCGTAGGCGTGGGTCATCGCCCGCCGCACCCGAACATCGGTGAAGAACGGGTTGCTGCCGTCCTGGTTCCAGCCAATCCTCGAGATACGCCGCGCCGGCGCCCAGCCCTTGACGCCGAACCGCTCGAACTCCTCGTCGTTGCTCTGGGTGGCGAACTGCTGCGGCGTGAACCAGTACTCGTCGAGCTCTCCCTTCTTGAACAGGAGCAGACCGAGGTTGCGGTCGCTCTGGGGCCGGTAGATCACCCTCTTGAACGGTGCCACGCGGGCGGCGTCGGGGAAGTCGTCCCAGCGTTCGACGACGATCTTGTCGGTGAGGGTCCAGGACACGAACCTGTAGGGCCCCGAGCCGATGATCTCCTCGCGAGCGTAGTGGTTGAAGTACTCGCTGCTCCGCATCGTCGGATCGTTCGCGAGTTCCTCCGCGTTGTTCCAGATGTGCCGCGGAATGGGCGGCACGCGCATCGCCAGCATGTTCGTGACCAGCGCGTCCCTGAAGTGGAACTCCACCGTCAGGTCGTCGATCACGTCGATCCGCTCGACCTGGTCGACGTCGTGCTTGTACATTGCCGCCGGCACGTCGTCCGAGGCCACCATGTCGTAGGTGAACTTCAGGTCGTGCATCGTCCACGGCCTGCCGTCGTGCCAGGTCAACCCCGGCCGGACCCGCACCCGGGCGCTCATCCAGTCGTCCGCGATCACACCCTCCTCGACCACGGTCTGGTTCCACACCGTCGTCATGTCCGCGTTGCGCGTCGTCAGCGCCTGGAAGAGCGCGCCGGAGAGGTAGTAGTCCTCCCAGAAGATCGCGAAGATCGGGTTCAACGTGCGCGGGTCGCCGAGCATGTAGCGCACCAGCGTGTCGTCGCGGGCGACGACCTCCGGCCGATCGAACGGGTACGGCTCGGTCAGCGTCGGCGGGTTGACGAGAGGGTCCGTGGCCGGGTCGTAGGCCGGACCCGAGGGGCCCGTGGGGCGCTCTGGCAGCGGACCGGTGCAGGCGACCGCGAACGCGACCAGGAGGCTGACGCCGACGAGACCTGCCCCATGGCGGGGAAGCGACGATCTGTTGGGCATAGTGCCGGAACTGTAGCGCGGCTGCTCGTCAGCGCAGCCGGTCGATCAGCCGGCGGTCCCGCTTGGTCGGACGACCGGCGCCGCGGCGTCTCCGCGCCGGCTCGGAGGCCAGGAACGGATCGCGCTTCCGCGGCTCCGGTTTCGGCGGGCTCAGATCCTCATACAGCCGGGGCGCCTCGGCCTTCGGCAGCGGTCGGTCGCGCAGTTCCCTTACGACGAGGACCCGCTTCCAGTCACGGATCCTGAACTCGATCCGGTCGCCGACCTGGAGTTGGCGGTGCGCCTTTGCCTGCTGGCCGTTGACCGTGACGCGGCCGGCGGCGCAGGCCGCGGTCGCCCTGGCCCGCGCGCGGAACATCCGCGACACCTGCAGCCACTTGTCGAGACGGCTCACGTCGACCGCGGCGTCAACGCTTTCCGCGTCGCGGCAGGTAGAGATCGGTGATCGTCCCCTCGTACGCCTCGGCGGCGAAGGCGACCGTCTCGGAGAGGGTCGGGTGCGGGTGGACGGTCAGCGCCAGATCTGCAGCGTCGGCGTTCATCTCGATCGCCAGCGCCGCCTCGGCGATCAGGTCTCCGGCGTTGACGCCGACAATGCCGGCGCCGATGACCCGGCCGGTGCCGGGATCGAACAGGAGCTTGGTCAGACCTTCGGACCTCCCCAGCGTCAGGGCGCGGCCAGAGGCGCCCCATGGGAATGTGCCCTTCTCGTAGGGTGTGCCCTTCTCCCGCGCCTCGGTCTCGGTCAGGCCGACCCAGGCCACCTCCGGGTCGGTGTACGCGACCGACGGAATGACCCGCGCTTCGAAGCCGCTCTTCTCCCCGGCCGCCACCTCGGCCGCCACCTTGCCCTCGTGGGTCGCCTTGTGCGCCAGCATCGGGCCGGGTACCAGGTCGCCGATCGCGAAGATGTGCGGCACGTTCGTGCGCTGCTGGTCGTCGACCGGCACGAAACCCTGTTCGTCTACGTGAACACCCGCCGCCTCGGCGCCGAAGCGGTCGCTGTTCGGGCGGCGGCCGACCGCGACCAGAACGCGGCCGAACAGCCCGGTACCCGGAGCGTTCTCGCCCTCCATCGAGACCATCAGGCCGTTCTTCTGCGCCTTCACGCTGGTGACCTGGGTCGCCAGATGGACGTTCTCCAGCCGGGCGCCCAGCCTTCGCTGCAATGGCCGCACGAGGTCCCGGTCGACTCCCGTGAGCAGTTCCGGCAGCAGCTCCACGACGGTCACGCGGTAGCCCAGGGCCGCGTAGACCGTCGCCATCTCGAGGCCGATGATGCCGCCGCCGATCACCAGCAACCGGCCGCCCGGCTCGAACTCCGGGTCGAGTTCCAGCGCGTCGGTCGAGTCCCAGATCCTCGGATCTCCCTCCGGCAGGCCGGGGATCATCGCCGGACGCGAGCCGACGGCGACGATCGCCTGCCCGAAGCTCAAGGTGCGGCGGCCTCCATCGCCGTCCTCGACCGCGACTTCGTGGGGACCGGTGAAGCGGCCGTGGCCGCGAACGACCTCCACCCTGCGCCGCTGGGCGAGCTGCGCGAGTCCGCCGGTCAACTGGCCGACGACGCCGTCCTTCCAGCGGCCCAGCTTGGCCCGGTCGATTGCGGGCGCGCCGAAGTCGATGCCGTGGGCCGCGAACTCGGCGGCCTCGTCCACCACCCGGGCGGCGTGGAGCAGAGCCTTCGACGGAATACAGCCGACGTTCAGGCAGACGCCGCCCAGGTTGGCGTGCGGTTCCACGAGCACGACCCGCCGGCCCAGATCCGCGGCCCGAAAGGCCGCGGTGTAGCCGCCGGGACCGGCGCCCAGGACGAGCACGTCGGCGTCCACCTCCTTCGGCGCCGAAGACGGCGAGGGAGTCGCCGCCTCAGCCGCTGACGGCTGCTCTTTCGCCGGAGCTTCAGGCGCCGCGTCCGCACCGGACGTCGCTCCTGGCGCCTCCGGTGGCGCGTGCGGATGCCGCGGCCGCTCCGCTCGCTGATCCGGGTGCGACTCGTCGCCAGGGTCGAGGACGGCGATCAGGTCTCCCTCCGACACCTTGTCGCCCAGCGACACGGCGACTTCCAGGACGACGCCGCTGTGCGTCGACGGCACCTCCATCGACGCCTTGTCGCTCTCGAGCGTGATGAGCCCGGCCTCGACGTCGACGTGTTCGCCCGCCGAAACGAGCACTTCCACCACGTCGACGGACTCGAAGTCGCCGATGTCCGGGACGACGATTCGAATCGGTTCCGTCAAAGCACGACCCGGCGGATGTCGGCGAGAGCCGAGCACAGATGGGTCGTGAAGCGCACCGCGTAAGCGCCGTCGATCACCCGGTGGTCGTACGACAACGAGACCGGCAGCATGAGCCGCGGCGCCAGACCCGCGCCGATGTAGACCGGCCGCCGCACGGCGCGCGAGACGCCCAGGATGCCGACTTCCGGAGCGTTGACGATCGGCGTGAAGGCGGTGCCGCCGATGCCGCCCAGGCTCGAAATCGTGAAGGTGGCCCCCTGGATGTCGGAGGGCCGCAGCTTGCGCTCCCGCGCGCGACCGCTGATCTCCCCCAGCTCGCCCGCCAGCTCGTAAACGCTCTTGCGCTCGACGTCGCGAACCACGGGCACGACGAGACCGTCCGGCGTGTCGACCGCCACGCCCAGGTGAAAGTAGCGCTTGAGGATCAGCGACTCGCCGTCGGGCGCCAGCGACGAGTTCATCTCCGGGAACTCGGCGAGCGATGCCGCCACCGCCTTCATCAGGAAGGCGAGCAGCGTGAGCCGAACGCCTCGCTCCCGCGCTTCCTGGAGGTGAGCCTTGCGGAACGCCTCGAGTTCCGTGATGTCTGCCTCGTCGTGCTGGGTGACGTGCGGGACGTTGAGCCAACTCCGGTGGAGGCTCGCCGCCGACAGTTTGCGGATGCGGCCGAGCGGCTTCGACTCGACCGGGCCGAACTTCGAGAAGTCGATCTCCGGGACCGGCGGAATGCCCGCGCCGGCCGGCCGGCCGCGGCCTGTCATCGCCTCCTTGACGAAACCGTCCACGTCCTCGCGCAGGATCCGGCCCTTGGCGCCGCTGCCCGACACTCTCCCGAGGTCGACGCCCAGCAGGCGCGCGAACCGCCGCACCGCGGGGCTGGCGTGAGGCGGACTGGCGGAAGTGGCGGGACCTCCGGCGGCTGGTGGCGGCGGCCGCCGTCGCGAGGGCGACGGGCGGGGCTCCGGGGAAGCCGCAGGGGCAGGCGCAGCCGCCTCCACAACCGTCGGCGCCGGCTCTTCGAACGGCCCGGCCTTTTCGTCTGGTTCCTCCGCCGGCGGATCGGCCGCTTCGATCGTCAGGATCAAATCGCCCTCGCCTACCTGGCCGCCGAGTTCGACCGCGATCTCGACCACCCGGCCGGCGGCGGGAGACGGCACCTCCATCGAGGCCTTGTCGCTCTCCAGGGTGATGAGCGACTGGTCGACCGAGACGTCGTCACCCACGGCGACAAGCACCTCGACCACGTCCACCTGGTCGAAGTCGCCGATGTCGGGGACGACGACGGAGAGGGTCTCGCTCACGCGGTGGCCGGGTTCGGTGCGTTCGGGTCGATGCCGTAGGCGGCGATCGCCTTCGCCGGCGCCTCGGCCTCGATCTCGCCGTTCTCGGCCAGCGAGGCCAGCGCGGAAACCACGATGTGCCGGCGGTCGACCTCGAAGAAGGCCCGCAACTGCTCGCGGGTATCACTGCGCCCGAAGCCGTCGGTGCCGAGCGTCCGGTAGGGACCCGGGACGAAGGCGCGGATCTGGTCCGTGTAGACCTTCATGTAGTCGCTCGCGGCGACCGTGACGCCGCCGCGCCCGGTCAGGCACTGCCGAACGTAGGAGACTCTCTTCTCCTCGCCCGGATGGAGGCGGTTCCAGCGCTCCACCTCGATGCCGTCGCGCCGCAGCCGGTTGAAGCTGGTCGCCGACCACACCTCGGCGGACACCTTCCAGTCTTCCTCCAGCATCTCGGCGGCGGCCTCGGCCTCGCGCAGAATCGCGCCCGAACCGAGCAGCGTGGCGCGCTTCCGGTGCCGCGAACCCGGTCGGATCCGGTACAGCCCGCGCCGGATCCCGTCCTCGGCGCCCTCGGGCATCCTCGGGTGCTCGTAGTTCTCGTTCAGCGTCGTCAGGTAGTAGAAGACCGGTTCGCCGTCCGCGTACATCCGGCGCAGCCCGTCCTGGAGGATCACGGCGAGTTCGTACGCGTACGTCGGGTCGTAGGAGACGCAATTGGGCACCGTCGACGCGGCCAGGTGACTGTGGCCGTCCTGGTGCTGCAGACCTTCGCCGTTCAGCGTCGTCCGCCCGGAGGTGCCGCCGATCAGGAATCCGCGCGCCTGCATGTCGGCGGCGGCCCAGATCAGGTCGCCGACCCGCTGGAACCCGAACATCGAGTAGAAGATGAAGAACGGGATCATGTGGAAGCCGTGGTTCGCGGCCGAGGTCCCCGCCGCCATCCAGGAGCAGAGCGCTCCCGCCTCGTTGATCCCCTCCTGGAGGATCTGGCCGTCGCGCGCTTCCTTGTACGGCGCGATCTTGTGGGCGTCGACCGGCTCGTAGAGCTGGCCGGTGGGAGCGTAGATGCCGAGCTGCCGGAACATCCCCTCCATGCCGAAGGTGCGCGCCTCGTCGGCGACGATCGGTACCAGGCGGCTGCGGATTGCGGGGTCGCGGGTGAGCAGCGTCAGCAGGCGGACGAACGCCAGCGTGGTCGAGAACTGGCGGCCGCGGCTCGAGCGCAGCAACGCATCGAAGGCGTCGAGACCGGGCACTTCGAGCGGCTCGGCTTTCAGGGCCCGCGCCGGCAGGTAGCCGCCGAGAGCCTCCCGGCGTTCCTTCAGGTACTGGACCTCCGGACTGTCGTCCGGCGGCCGGTAGAACGGCGTTTCCTCCAGGTCCTCGTCGGACACGGGGATGTCCAGCCGGTCGCGGAATCCCATCAGCGCCCGCAGGCCCATCTTCTTCTGCTGATGGGTGATGTTCATTCCCTCGCCGGCCTCGCCCATGCCGTAGCCCTTGACCGTCTTGGCCAGGATCACGGTTGGCTGCCCCGTGTGCCTCACCGCCGCCGAGTAGGCAGCGTAGATCTTGTGCGGGTCGTGGCCGCCACGATTGAGCCGCCAGATGTCCTCGTCGGTCAGGTGGGCGACCATCGCCTTGAGCTCCGGGTACTTGCCGAAGAAGTGCTCGCGCACGAAACCGCCGTCCTGGCTCGCCTTGTAGGCCTGGTACTCGCCGTCGACCGCCTCCTCCATACGCCGACGCAGCAGCCCGTGACGGTCGCGGGCGAGCAGCGGATCCCAGTAGGAGCCCCAGACCAGCTTGATCACGTTCCAGCCCGCGCCGCGGAACACCGCCTCGAGTTCCTGGATGATCTTGCCGTTGCCGCGTACGGGCCCGTCGAGCCGCTGCAGGTTGCAGTTGACGACGAAGATCAGGTTGTCGAGGTTCTCCCGCGAAGCCAGGGAGATGGAACCCAGGGACTCCGGCTCGTCCATCTCGCCGTCGCCCATGAACGCCCACACCTTGCGGCCCCGGGTGTCGACCAGCCCGCGGTTGTGGAGGTACTTCATGAAGCGCGCCTGGAAGATCGCCATCAACGGGCCGAGACCCATGGACACGGTCGGGTACTGCCAGAAGCTCGGCATCAGCCAGGGATGGGGGTAGGACGACAGGCCCCCCGGCCGCGCCTCGCGCCGGAAGCGGAGCAGGTCCTCCTCGCTCAGCCTGCCTTCCAGGAAGGCGCGCGCGTAGATGCCCGGCGAAGAGTGCCCCTGAATCATCACCAGGTCGCCGCCGTGCTGCTCCGACGGGGCGTGGAAGAAGTGGTTGAAGCCGACGTCGTAGAGGGTGGCGGCGGAAGCGAAGGACGCGATGTGCCCGCCCAGCCCCTCGTAGTCATGGTTGGCGCGGACCACCATCGCCATCGCGTTCCAGCGGACGATGCTGCGGATCCGCCACTCGATGTCCGCGTCGCCCGGCAACGGCTCCTGCGCCCGCACCGGAATCGTGTTCAGGTAGGCGGTGGTCGCCTTGTAGGGCAGGTAGGCGCCCGACCTCCGGGCCTTGTCCACCAGGGTTTCGAGCAGATAGTGCGCGCGCTCCGGCCCTTCGCGCTCCATCACCGCGTCCAGGGCCTCGAGCCACTCGGCCGTCTCGGCCGGGTCGACATCGTGGCGGGCCGGGTCCGTCCTTGGCCTGTTTGTGGGATCCATGTCCATCTCGATGCGCACCGAGGCGCTTCGATTCTATTCGCCCGACCGGTCCGGCCGCCGCCGGACGACGCCTGCCGGACCCGTGCAAACGCAACGGCTGCTATCGTGGCCCGCACGCTGGGTGCGGCTGAAACGACAGCCTGAGATCGTGCTGGCCGACGGGCCTGTGCACGGGAGCCTTCGAACCTGAAACGGTTGACACCGACGTAGGGAATGCAGCCATGACGATCGCCGACCGAATCCCGCAGACCGCGGCTCCACTGCTGAGCCGCGAGCCCCGCCCCAACTCGCGCAAGATCTACGTCGAGGGATCGGACCCCTCGATCCGCGTCCCGATGCGCGAGATCAGCCAGTCGCCGACGACCGCCGGCGCGGGCCCGTCCGCCGCGAGCGGTCTGACCGCGCTGGGACCGAAGGAGCACAATCCACCGGTCGTTGTGTACGACACATCGGGGCCCTACACCGACCCGGCCGTCGAGATCGACGTCCGCCGCGGCTTGGAGCCCCTGCGGCTGCCCTGGATCGAGGCGCGGGGCGACGTGGAGGAACTGGAGCGGGTCTCGTCGCTCTACGGACGCGAGCGCGCGGCGAACCCACGGCTCGACCGCGTGCGCTTCGTCGCCGGCCGCAGGCCACTCCGCGCAAAGGCCGGCAGCCGCGTGACCCAGATGCACTACGCGAAGCGCGGCGAGGTCACGCCGGAAATGGAGTACATCGCCATCCGCGAGAACCAGCGCCGCGAGCAGATCGCCGACGAGATCGCGGCCCAGCACGCCGGCGAGAGCTTCGGCGCCGCGATCCCGCAAACGATCACGCCCGAGTTCGTGCGCGCCGAAGTCGCCCGAGGCCGCGCGATCATCCCGGCCAACATCAACCACCCGGAACTCGAGCCGATGGCGATCGGCCGCAACTTCCTGGTCAAGATCAACGCGAACATCGGCAACTCGGCCGTCACCTCCTCGATCGAGGAGGAGGTCGAGAAGATGGTGTGGGCCATCCGCTGGGGCTCCGACACGGTGATGGACCTCTCCACCGGCCGCAACATCCACGAGACCCGGGAGTGGATCCTGCGCAACTCGCCGGTGCCCATCGGCACGGTGCCGATCTACCAGGCCCTGGAGAAGGTCGACGGCCGGCCCGAGGAACTGACCTGGGAGATGTTCCGCGACACCCTGATCGAGCAGGCGGAACAGGGCGTCGACTACTTCACGATCCACGCCGGCGTCCTGCTGCGCTACGTGCCGCTGACCGCGAAGCGGCGCACCGGCATCGTCAGCCGCGGCGGCTCGATCATGGCCAAGTGGTGCCTCTCCCACCACCAGGAGAGCTTCCTCTACACGCACTGGGACGACATTTGCGAGATCATGGCGGCGTACGATGTCTCCTTCTCGATCGGCGACGGGCTCCGCCCCGGCTCGATCGAGGACGCGAACGACGAGGCCCAGTTCGCCGAGCTAAAGACCCAGGGCGAACTGACCCGCCGCGCCTGGGAGTTCGACGTCCAGGTGATGAACGAGGGCCCAGGTCACGTGCCGATGCACATGATCAAGGAGAACATGGACAAGCAGCTCGAGTGGTGCGAGGAGGCGCCGTTCTACACGCTCGGGCCGCTGACCACCGACATCGCCCCCGGCTACGACCACATCACCTCCGGCATCGGTGCCGCGATGATCGGCTGGTTCGGCACCGCGATGCTCTGCTACGTCACCCCCAAGGAGCACCTCGGCCTGCCAAACCGGGAGGATGTCCGCGAAGGCGTGATCACGTACAAGATCGCCGCCCACGCCGCCGACCTTGCCAAGGGCCACCCGGGCGCCCAGGCCCGCGACAACGCGGTCTCCAAGGCCCGCTTCGAGTTCCGCTGGGAGGACCAGTTCAACCTCTCGCTCGACCCGGAACGGGCCCGCGCCTTCCACGACGAGACCCTGCCCCAGGAGGGCGCCAAGGTCGCCCACTTCTGTTCCATGTGCGGCCCCAAGTTCTGCTCGATGGAGATCACCCAGCAGATCCGCGACTACGCCGCGGAGAAGGGGCTCGAGGACGCGGACGCCCTGGAAGCCGGGCTCAGGGAGAAGGCCGGGGAGTTTCGCGAGGCCGGCGGCGAGGTCTACCTGCCGGCGAAGTGAGCCGGACGGCGCGCTAACATGCGCCGCCGATGACGGAGAGCCGCCAGGAGAAGTTCTCGGGGACCAGGGAGGTCGCGGAACGCCTCAGCTTCGACCTGGCGCCGCTGCAGCGCTATCTCGAAGAGCACGTCGAGGGGTTCTCGGGCGAACTCCACGTCCAGCAGTTCAAGGGCGGCCAGTCCTGCCCCACCTACCTGCTCGAGGCCGGCGGCAAGAGCTACGTGCTGCGCCGCAAGCCTCCCGGCAAACTGCTGCCGTCTGCGCACGCGGTGGACCGCGAGTACCGGGTGATGACGGCGCTCCGCGATACGGACGTCCCGGTGCCGCGCACCTACTGCCTGTGCACCGACGAGTCGGTGGTCGGGACGATGTTCTTCGTGATGGAGCACGTGAAGGGCCGGATCCTCTGGGAGGCGCTACTGCCGGGCATGGAACCGGCCGAGCGGTTCGCGATCTACGACACGATGAACAGGACCCTCGCCCGCCTGCACGCCGTCGACTACGAGGCGGTTGGGCTCTCCACCTACGGCAAGCCCGGCAACTACTTCGCGCGCCAGATCCACCGCTGGACGAAGCAGTACCTGGCCTCGGAGACCCGGGATATCCCGGCGATGAACGCGCTGATCGAGTGGCTGCCGGCGAACATCCCGGACGGCGACGAGACGACGATCGTCCACGGCGACTTCCGGCTCGACAACATGATCCTGCACCCGGAGCGGGCCGAGGTGATCGCGATCCTCGACTGGGAACTCGGCACGCTCGGCCATCCGCTGGCCGACTTCAGCTACCACACGATGCAGTGGGAGATTCCGAAGGAGAAGGGCGGACTCAAGGGCCGCGACCTGGAGGCGCTCGGCATTCCGACCCTCGAGACCTACCGCGACGCCTACTGCCGCCGGACCGGCCGCGACGGCATCGCGCACTGGAACTTCTACCTCGCCTACAATCTCTTCCGCAGCGCCGGCATCGCCCAGGGCATCGCCGGCCGGGTCCGGGACGGCACGGCCGCCAGCGCTCACGCGAAGGAAGTCGGCGAGTCGGTGCCGCGGACGGCCGGACTGGCCTGGGACGTCGCACGGCGGGCCTGAACCCGGAGCCCGCTTCCTCCGTAGAAGACAGCGGCCCCCATGGACTGGACCGCCACTCGTCTGCTCTATCTGAGCGAACTCCGCGCCGCGATGCGCGAGCGGGCCGTTCTGATCAACGGAATCCTGATTCCGCTGCTGATGTACCCGCTGATGATGTGGGTCATGTTCTCGGGCATCCTCTTCGTCACGGCGCGCTTCGAGAGCTTCGCGTCGCGCGTCGAGATCGCCGACCTCCCGGCGGAGCATCGGGGCCTTCTCGAAAGGCTCGAGGAGGACGAAGGGCGGATCGAGATCACGGAGGTCGAGGCGCCGGCGGGAACCGCCGCGGCCGCGTACCGGGAGGACGTCGAGAACCGCCTGCTGGCCGCCGAGCTCGACGCCGCCCTGATCTTCGAAACCGTCGTCGATCCGCCGGGCAACGCCGAGGTCCTGCTGCTGAGCAATGGCTCGAGCGACCAGTCGCAGGCCGCCCGGGGCCGGTTGGAAAGGGCGCTCTCGGCGGAACGATCGGCCTGGCTGGACCGGATCGCCGAAGAACACGGCCTCGACGGCGCCGACTGGCAGGTCTTCGAGGTGCGCTCGAACAACCTCGCTACCGGCCGCCAGATGGGGCAGTTCCTGATGGGCATGATGATCCCGCTCTTCTTCGTCATCATGATCGCGAACGGCTGCGTCTACCCGGCCATCGACTCGACCGCCGGCGAGCGCGAGCGAAACACCTGGGAGACCACGAGCACGCTCGCGACCCGGCGCATTCACATCGTCACCGCGAAGTACCTCTACGTGGCCACGATGGGCCTTGTCGCCGGAACCCTCAACGCGGCCGCCATGGTCGTCTCCTTCCGCTCCTTCCTCGGGCCGCTCCTTGCCCGCATGGGAGGGGGAGGCGGAAGCGGCTTCGCCTTCGAGCTGCCTCTGACCTCGCTGCCGGTCCTTTTCCTGACCGCCGTCCTGCTCGGGGCCCTGATCGCCGCCGCGATGATGATCCTCGCCGCCTTCGCCCGTACCTTCAAGGAAGGTCAGTCCATGGTCACGCCGGTGATCCTGCTGGTCATCTTCCCGGTCCTGGTGCTGAACGACCCGAGCATGGAGTTCTCGCCGGCGCTGGCCGGCATCCCGGTGGTCAACGTCGTGCTGCTGCTCCGCCAGGCGATCGCCGGCAATGTGCTGTGGCTGCAGCTCGGAATCACCGTCCTGGCGAACGGCGCCGCCATCGCAGCCTGCCTGTGGCTTGCATCGCGCATCCTGCGGGTCGAGGAGATCGCCACCGGCTCCTTCGAGGGCAACCTGTTCCAGTTCCTGCGCCAGCACTGGCGACCGGCGGGAGGTAAAGCGTGAGCACAGTCCAGGTCGAGGTCCAGGGCCTGTCCAAGAACTTCTTCGATCCGTCCCGGGGTGAGGTAAGAGCGGTCCAGGAGGTGAACTTCGAGTGCCGCGGCTCCGAGATCTTCGGTCTGCTCGGAGCCAACGGAGCCGGCAAGACGACGACTCTCAGGATGATCTCCACCGTGCTGCAACCGACCGCCGGAACCGCCCGCGTGCTCGGACACGACGTCGTCTCCGACCCGGTCGAGGTGCGCCGCAACCTTGGCTTCTACTCCGCTAGCACCGCGCTCTACCCGCGGCTCACGGCCCGCGAGACCCTGACCCTGTTCGCCCGCGTCAACAAGTACCCGGCCGAGCGTACGAGGAGCCGAGTCGAGGAGATGATCGAACGGTTCGGCCTCGGCGACTACGCCGGCGCGCGCATCGAGAAGCTATCGAGCGGCATGAAGCAGAAGGTGTCGATCGCCCGCACGGTCGTCCACGATCCGCCGGTGCTCATCTTCGACGAGCCGACCGTCGGGCTCGACGTGCTGAACGCGCTCGACCTGCAGAAGGCGATCCAGGAACTGCGCGCGGACGGCAAGGCGATCCTGTTCTCGACCCACATCATGAGCGAGGCTGAGCGCCTCTGCGACCGGATCGCGATCATCGACAAGGGGCGGATCCGCGCCTGCGACGACCTCGAGGGGCTGCGGGCAGCGACCTCGCAGCACTATCTCGAGGACATCTTCGTCCACTACGTCACCGGCGAAGACACGACGGCCTAGGGCGGAGCCGCGATGAACCGCCGGACCGTCACCGCTCTGGTCGTCAACGACCTGCGCCAACTCGCCCGGAATCCGCGGGTGCTCGTGTTCGCGGTCGCCCTGCCGCTCGTCCTGTGGCCGCTGATGTGGTTCCTGACCTCGCTGACCACGGAGCGCCGGCAGGAACGGATCGAGGGCCGCACCTACACCTACGCCGTGGCCGACGATACGGCCGGCGTCGCGGCCGACGACGGCGCGCGGGCCTGGCTCGAGCGGGCTCTGGGCGTCGTCGGCGACGACGGCCGGGCCGACGGCACGGAAGCGACGGACGGCCCGGCGGTGCGGTTCGAGCGAATCGAAGCCCCGGACGATGTCGCGGCCGCGCTCGACGAAGAGCGGCTCCACGTTCACGTGGCCTGGGAGGCCGGAAGCGGCGAAGACCTGCCGGCACCGCGCATCGTCCTCTCGCACCGCGCGGACCTCGACGCGTCGGACTCGGCCGAGGGGTTTCTGAGACGGGCGCTCGAGCGCACCCGCACTGAGGTCCGCGAACAACGGCTCGCGGATGCCGGCTTCGACTCGCCGCCCGAAGATCTGCTGCCGCTCGAGCGGATCGAGACCGCCAGCGAGGAACAAACGTCCGGACTGCTGCTCGGACGTCTCCTGACCGCGATCATCGTGATGATGATGCTCGCGGGCGGCTCGATCGTGGCCACCGACGCACTAGCCGGCGAGAAGGAACGCGGCACGCTCGAAACCCTGCTGACCACAGCCGCCAGCCGGGTCGAGATCGTCACGGCGAAGAACCTGTCGATCCTGGCTGTCGCCTTCGCCACCAGCGTGCTCAACATCGTGAACATCGTCGTCTGGATGCAGCTCGACCTGATCGCACCGCCCGCCGGCCTGACGCTGGTCATTCCGGTCGGCGCCGGTCTGCTCCTGCTCCTCCTCTACGCCCCGGCCGCCGTGCTGCTATCGAGCAGCCTGTTGCTCGTTTCCGGCCGGTCTAAGACATACAAGGAAGCGCAACTGCTGTTCGCGCCCGTGATGCTGGTTGCCATGGCCGTGGCGGCGATTCCCGTCCTGCCTGGCGTGGAATTGCGCAGCGCGATCGTCCTGCTGCCGATCGCGAACCTCGGCGTCGCCGCGAGAGAGATCCTGACCGGTCAGTACGACTGGCCGCTCCTCGCCGCCGCCTGGGCGGTCACCGGCGGCGCCGCCGCCCTGCTCGCCCGCGCTTCCTTGCGCACGTTGTCGGCCGAGAAGCTGATCACGGCCAGCGAACTCGACGACGCCGACCTCGCCGGAGGGCCGGCGCTCTTTCCGCGCCGGGTCGGGCGCTGGTTCGCGGTCCTCTGGGCCCTGCTCCTCGTGTGGCAACTGAACATCGGCGGTGGTATCGACAGTCGCCTCCTGATCACGATCAACCTCTCCGTCTTCGGGGTTGCCGCGTGGCTGATGATCGTCCGCTACCGGCTGCCCATACGCGAGACGCTGTCGCTGCGGGCGCCGGCGCCCGGGGCCTGGCTCGGCGTGCTGATCGGCGCTCCGGCCGGTCTGGTGCTGGCGGACGGCGTCGTCCGGCTCGCGAGCCTCGCCATGCCCATCCCGGAGGCCTGGATCGAGGCAATGGCCGAGAACATGGGAGCCGGCCTGCCGCTCTGGCAGATGCTCATCTTCTTCTCGCTCATGCCGGGCATCTTCGAGGAGATCGCCTTTCGCGGCGTCCTGCTCCACGGCCTGAGGAACCGCCTGACCACGCTCCAGCTCGTACTCGTCGCCGGCATCGCCTTCGGCTTCTTCCACGTCGACCTGTTCCGCATCCCGCCGACTTCGCTCCTGGGCATTCTCCTGGTCGTCACCGTCATCCGGTCCGGCTCGATCTTCCCCGCCATGGCCTGGCACGCTCTCCACAACGCGCTCGCCCTGGGCAGCGCCCGCGTCGAGCAGATCGCCCTGCCCGAGCAACCGACCTGGTGGCACTACGTCCTGGCGCTGCTGGCGGTCCTGCTGGCGCTCCAGCTGATGAAGCGGAAGGCGAGAGCCGCGTTCAGTTGACCCAGGGGCCGCGGTGGACGCGATCGTCGTCCTTCGGCTTCTTGCCGCCCGGCACGACGCGGAACCGGCGGCGGCCCCGGTTCAGCTTCTGGCGGATGTACCAGCGTTCGAGCCGCAGTCGCGACTCGCGCATCAGGCCGCGGGTGCGACCTGGCCGCAGCAGGGCGAAAACTGTCCCGACTGCCGTGCAGATGCCGACGAAGCCGGCGAAGTCGGAGGTCGCCAGGAAGCCGACCCAGGCAAACGCGATTTCGATCCAGATGAACCAGCGCGCCCTGATCGGAAGCACGAAGAACAGCATGATCGTCGCGTCGCGCCGGATCACGGCGAAGCCGGTGATCGCTATCGCCAGCAGCATCCGCTGGCCCTGCATGAGAACGAAGGCGTTCGGACCGGCACCGCCAGCCAGCAACTGGACCAGACAGGCCGCCACTGCCGCGACCCCGGCCGACATCCAGAGCAGGTTCCAGAAGCGCTGCCTGCCCAGCGCCCATCGCACATCGCCCGCGAACATGTAGAAGATCAGGAGTTCCACGAGAAACCAGATCGACGGCCCGCCCCAACCGGCGGCCGGATACGTCACGAGCTGCCAGACCATTCCCTGCTGCCATACGGAACTCGACAGCCGCATCAGCTCCGGCACGATGGCCAGCCCCTGCAGGAACTGCATCGAGAAGGTGACGAAGAGCACCCCCACGAGCAGGAGCAGATCGCGCGCGTGCGGCCCCGACAAACCGCCGAAGCTCATCCTGCGCGCGTACGGTCCTCCACCCATCGTCATGGCGCCGGATTGTAGCTACGCCGCGCCGCGAACCGCGTACAATCCCCCGCCAATCAAGAACACGGGAGATCGACCGGGATGGACCGAGAAGCAGCGTGGCTGACCGTGCAGGAGTTCGTGAAGGCCCCCGGACTGCAGAAACACATGCTGGCCGTCGAGGCGGCGATGCGCTGGTACGCGGAACAGCTCGGCGGCGACGCGGAGTCCTGGGGCCTCGCCGGACTGCTCCACGACTTCGACTGGGAGATCCACCCGACCCTCGAACAGCACCCCGCCGACGGAGCGGCGATCCTCCGCGAACGCGGTCTCGACGAGGACATCATCCGGACGATCCTCTCCCACAACACGGAGGGCACCGATGTCGAACGCGAGACCGCGCGCGACTACGCCCTGCTGGCCTGCGACGAGATCACCGGCCTGATCAGCGCCGCCGCGCTCATCCGCCCGAGCAAGGATGTGCGCGACGTGCCGCTCAAGTCCGTCCGCAAGCGCTGGAAGCAGCGAGCCTTCGCCGCCGGCGTCGACCGGGAGCACGTAGAGGAAGTCACCGCCGACTTCAGCCGCGAATGCTTCGACGGCAAACTCGAACTCTGGCAGCACGCCGGGAACGTGCTGGCGGCGATGCAGGGTATCGCCGCCGAGCTCGAACTCGACGGCCGCATGGCGAAGTGATCTTCCTGGCTCTGGGTGTGTTGCTCGCGGGGACCGCGGCGGCGCAACCAGACACCGCCCGACCCAACGTCCTCTGGATCGACATCGACGACCAGTCGCCCTGGTACTCGAGCTACGGGCACGACCTCGTCGAGACACCCAACATCGACGCGCTGGCGCGAGAGGGCGTGCTGTTCGAGCGGGCGTACGCGCCGACGCCGGTGTGCAGCCCGACCCGCTCCTCCCTGGTCACCGGCAGCTACGCCATTCGGATCGGGGCGCACGACCATCGTTCGGGGCGGGTGCCCGACTACCGGATCTCTCTGCCGGAAGGGGTCGTGACCGTTCCCGAACTGTTCCGGGCCGCGGGCTACGAGACCTACAACGCCAGCAAGGACGACTTCAACTTCGTCTATGACCGCACGAAGCTCTACACGATCGGCCCCAAGCCCTCGGAGATCCCGTCGTGGAAGGGTCCGCAGGGCGGTGGACACTGGCGCGACGTGTCCGAAGGCAAGCCGTTCTTCGGGCAGACGAAGGTGGCCGGTGGCAAGAACGTCACGAACATCGCCGGGGAGGTGAAGGCGCTTGGCCGCAAGCCCGTGGGGCCGGCGGATGTGCCGGTGCCGGCGCAGTATCCCGATGTTCCCCAGGTGCGCCGGCACATCGCCGACCACTACAACTCGATCCTGCGCACCGACCATCAGGTAGGCGAGCTGGTGGCGCAACTGAAAGCCGACGGACTCTGGGAGAGCACCGTCCTCGTGCTCTTCTCGGACCACGGCTCCGATCTGCCCAGGAGCAAGGAGTTCTCCTACGACGAAGGCCTGAGGATTCCGCTGATCGTCGTCGCGCCCGGACTTCCCGAGATCGTGAAGCCGGGTACGCGACGGACGGATCTCGTCAACCTGATGGACATCGCGGCCACGTCGCTGGCACTCGCCGGCCTCGACGTGCCCGACTTCATGGACGCGAGGAACGTCTTCGGTCCGGACTACCACCGCGACTACGTGTTCACCTCGGCCGACCGCATGTCGAACGTCATCGACCGGGTCCGATCCGTGGTGGGGCCGCGTTTCCACTACATCAGGAACTTCCTCGTGGACAGACCGCTCATCAACTGGGGCCATCGGGAGATGATCGACCTCGCACGCGATCCGGATGCCAGCAGTTTCCTGACGATCCGGCGACTGGCCGAGGAAGGCAAGCTGACCCCCGCCCAGGCCGCGCCCTACGGACAACGTGTCGCCGAGGAGCTCTACGATCTCGAGAGCGATCCGGACGAAGTGGTCAACCTGGCCGGAGATCCCGCCCATGCCGATGTACTGAACGAGATGCGCGAAGCGCTGGCAGGCTGGATCGAAGGCACCGACGACAAGGGCCAGTACCCCAGGTCCCGGGCCGCCATGCACGAGATCACGGAGCGCTTCGCCAGGGACTGGCTGCGAAGCCCCGAGTTCCGCGATCTGCCTTAGAGAAGAACCGCCTACGCCTTCGCCGGATAGCGGCTCTCCACGTACTCCCCGACGATCCGGGTGAACTGCTCGGAAAGTTCCCCGGCGGTGCCCCGCAACGTCGTGAACTGCCGGCCGTCGACGTAGACCGGGCAGGTCGGCGCCTCGCCGGTGCCGGGGAGCGAGATGCCGATATCCGCGGCCTTCGACTCACCCGGGCCGTTGACGACGCAACCCATGACGGCCAGCCTGAGTTCCTCGACGCCGTCGTAGCGACGGCGCCACTCGGGCATGTTCGCCTCGATGAAGTCCTCGACCTGGAGCGCCAGCTCCTGGAACGTCGTGCTCGTCGTGCGGCCGCAGCCGGGGCAGGCGGTGACGCTGGGCGCGAAGGCGCGGAGCCCCAGCGCCTGGAGCAGTTCGCGGCAGGCGTGCACCTCCTCCCGGCGGTCGCCGCCGGGTCGCGGGGTCAGCGACGTTCGGATCGTGTCGCCGATGCCCTCCGCCAGGAGGACGGACATGGCCGAAGAAGACCACACGAGCCCCTTGAGGCCCATCCCGGCCTCCGTCAGGCCGAGGTGAAGCGGCTGTCTCGTGCGGCTCGCCAGGTCGCGGTACACGGCGATCAGGTCCGGCGGCGAGGACATCTTGCAGGAGATGACGATCTGCTCCTCCGTCAGGCCGCAGTCGAGCGCGAGTTCCGTCGAACGGAGCGCCGACAGCACCATGCACTCGCCGACGATCTCCTCCGACGTCTTGCCGAGATCGCGTTCCGTGTTCTCCTCCATCTTCGCCATCAACAGGTCCTGGTCGAGCGATCCGCCGTTGACGCCGATCCGGACCGGCTTACCGAGCCTGCGGGCCACCTCGCAGATCGCCGCGAACTGCGGATCGCGCCGGCCGCCGCGGCCCACGTTGCCCGGGTTGATCCGCAGCTTCGCGAGCGCCCGCGCGCAGTCCGGGTGGCGCTCGAGCAGGACATGGCCGTTGTAGTGGAAGTCGCCGACCAGGGGCACGTCGCAGCCCTCCGCGTCGAGCCGGGCCCGAATCTCCGGCACGGCGACCGCCGCCGCGTCGACGTTCACGGTGACCCTCACCAGCTCCGAACCGGCATCGGCCAGCGCCAGCGCCTGGGCCGTCGTCGCCTCGACGTCCGCGGTGTCCGTGCTCGTCATCGACTGGACGACCACCGGCGCGCCACCGCCGACGACCACGCCGCCGACGTCGACCGGGTGGGTCGTCCTCCGATGCGCTTCCGGCGCGGCAACCGTCATGACGTCGGCAGGCTACAGCACCCAAGTAGCATGGCTGCCCATGTCAGAGCGCCAGCGGCCAGGCCGGGGCGACCCGCAACGGCCCCTCGCAGCAGGCCTTGCGACGATCGCGGGGCTTTCGAGCCTCGCCTTCGCTCAACCGCTCTACGACCTGCTCCGGCGGGCGCCGGAGTTCTTCGCCATCCGTGATCTCACCCTCGTCGACCTCCTGACGCTCGTCGTTCTGCTGGCGGTCGTTCCGACCGTGACCTTCGGTCTTCCCGCCCTTCTGGCGCGGCTCAGCCGGCCCGACTGGACCAGACCGGCCGTGGCAGCGGCAGCCGGCCTCCTGACCGCGATCATCGGCCTCCAGGCGCTCCACGACCTGCCCGCGGCCGCCGCCGTTCCCGTCGCGGCCTGCGCAGGCGCGGCCGCCGCCTGGGCCTATCTCCGCTTCCAGGGAGTCCGCTCCTTCGGACTGCTCCTGTCCGCGGCCGCGTTGATCGTACCGGCACTGCTGCTGGCCGATCCCCGCGTCCGGCAGAGCGCCGCCTTCGCGAGCCGCGATGTCGCCGTGGACGAAACCGACACCGGCGCCCGCGCTCCCATTGTCCTCGTCATCTTCGACGAGTGGTCCCTCACCTCGATCCTGGACCGGACGGGCTCGATCGACCGGGAGCGCTTTCCCCATCTGGCAGCGCTCGCCGACCAGGCCACGTGGTACCCCAACGCAACGGCGGCCGCGGACGTCTCCGAGCTCGCCGTGCCGGCGATGCTGACCGGTTCCGGTGCCCGGCAGGGGCAGCTCCCTACCGCCGCCGAGCACCCGGTCAACCTGTTCACCCTGCTCGCAGCAAGCCACGACCTGCACGTCGTCGAGCCGATCACTTCGCTGTGCCCGCCTCAACTGAACCTGCTCTCCGAGCCACGGCAACCCACGCGCGAACGCCTCGACCTCCTGGTTTCCGACCTCTCGCTGGTCTGGCTCAAACTCACCCTGCCGCCCCCCTGGAGCGACCGGCTGCCCGAGGTGACGCAGACCTGGAGCGGCTTCGGCGGCGACGGACCGCGGCCGGCCCGGGCGCCGTCCACCGATCAGCCGGTCCCCCGCGCCCTGTTCCACCTGAGCCGAACGGACCGCGCGGCCGAGTTCCGTCGCTTCGTGCAGGCGATCGGAGCTCCGGAGGAACGACCGGGCTTCTACTTCCTCCACTCCATGCTGCCGCACGTGCCCTGGGAGTACCTGCCCTCCGGTCGCCGCTATGAAACGCCCTCGGGCGGCGTCCATGGACTCGAACGGGAGTTCTGGAGCGAGAACCCCTGGCCCGTGCTGCACCACCGGAAGCGCTATCTGCTGCAGGTCGAGTTCCTGGACCGCCTGATTGGCGAACTCACGGCCCGGCTCGAGTCGACCGGCCTGTTCGACCGGAGCCTGATCGTGATCACCGCGGACCACGGGATCGCCTTCCGACCCGGCAGGTCACGCCGGCTGCTGGAACTCACCGACCTCGAAGGCGGCCAACCGCTCGATCTGGCCAACGTGCCTCTGCTGGTCAAGGCACCACTCCAGCAGCAACCCGGAGTCGATCAGGCACCGGTCTCCCTCGCCGGACTGACGCCGCTGATCCTCGAACTTGCGGGCGCTGGGGAGGAGTCGATGTCGCTGCCCGGGACCGCATCTGCCCCACCGGCGATGGTCGGCAAGTACGCAGGCGAGGTCGAGTTCACTGCCGACCGCGAGTCGTGGCGGCAAGGCCGGCTCGCCGAGCAGGCAGGGCTCCTGGGGGAGTCGAACGACCCGATGGCGATCGGCGCTCGCCCGGAGCTCCACGGGCGCACCGCTAGCGACTTCACAGTCAAGAACAGCGAGTCGACCATCGAGCTCACCGACGCCTGGGCCTGGGATCACGTCGACCCCGACCAGACGCACGTTCCGGCCCTGGTCGAAGGCTCGTTCGACCAACGGAGCCTCTCGGGCGACCCGGACGTCGCCGTCGCCCTGAACGACGTCATCGTGGCCACCGTGAGGCCCCACATCGGCCCTGAAGGGAGCCGCCGCATCGCCGCGGTGCTGCCTGAGACCGCGCTCGCGGCCGGCCTCAACCAGTTGGACATCTTCCTCGTCTCGGAAGCCGACGGTGACATCGAGCTGGAGCACGTTCAACGGGCCCGGTACCCGGCCTACGCCATCTCCCGCGACGAGCGAGGCCGGATCGACGCGCTGATTCGTCGCTCCAGGAGCGCTCTCGACGATTCCCCCGGCCGGTTCCGGGTCGCGCGCCCAGAGCCGGCGGGTCTGTTCGGCAATCTGGACGGCAGCATCGAGAGCGGACTCGCCCTCCAGGGCTGGAGCATCGACCGCGAGGACCCGGGCGGCGTCGAGGAAGTCGTCGCCTTCCTGGCTGGTCGTCCGTTCGCGGTCAGCGCCGCAGCTCTGGAGAGGCCGGACGTGGCCGAACGCCACGGCAGCGAGCACCTGCACAGCGGCTTCCTGCTCCGCCCGCCGACCGGCGCCGCCGAACGCCAGCGCTTCCACCGGGGCGAGAGTCTGTTCGACGCACTCCAACGCGAGGGCGTCGTCGCCTACGCGGTGTCGCGACGGGGCCGCGCGACCCGCCTCCGGTTCTCCTACCAGCCGACCGAACGCGGGCGGCGCGGTAGCGAGACGATGCCGGTCACCGACGGGCGGCGGCTCACCGTGCAACCGCCGGGCGATGGCTTCGACGGCTCACTCGACGTCGTGACCAGGAGGAACGACGCCACGGTCATCGAAGGCTGGGCCGCCGACCTCGAGCGCGGCCAACGGCCCCGCCAGATCGTCATCTACCGCGACGGCGAATTCCTGGCCAGCCTGGGCATCAACAGAGACCGGCCGGACGTTCGGGACCGCTACGACGACCAGCGGCTGCTGCGTACCGGCTTCCGCGGCGAAGTGCCCGATGCGCCAGGGCCGGCAACCTTCGGCGAGCGGCACCGCGTGTTCGCGATCATGCTTCGCGGCGCCGCCGTCGAGTTACCGCTCCGCACGCAGGACATCCCTGCCGGCGAGGGCACCCGGTGAGCAGGTCCGCTCACCGCGGCGAAGATCGGCGACAACGGATCCAGCGCCTCGAACGCCTCCTGCCGGCGGCGCACATCGTCGGCCTGTGGACGTTCGCCGTTGCCCAACCGATCCTCGACCTGATCGGCACGGAACCCGACTTCCTCGTCGCCCATCGACTCAGCGGCCCGTCTCTTCTGGCCCTGGCCCTGGGGCTCTCCCTCGCCGTACCGGCGCTGCTGGCGGCACCGCTGACCCTCCCGGTCGCGACGGGCAGCCGCATCGGCCGCTGGTACGCCGACGGCCTGAGGACACTGCTGGCCGCCGCATTCCTCCTGCAACTGCTCGATCTCGAACTGCTCTCCGACACGCCCGCGGCTCTGGTCTCGGCCCTCGCCGCCGCCGGCGGCGCAGGCCTCGTCCTCGCCCTCCATCGCTGGCGCGGTTTCGCTCAGCTCGTCGGCATGACGGCGGCCGCGGCGCTGATCGCGCCGACCCTCTTCCTGGCGCGGCCCGGCGTGCGCACCCTGCTGCCTGGCGACCTGCCGGGAGAGGACTTCAGGCCACCCGCCGAAATCGCACGAGCGCCCGCCTTCGCCAGCGATCTGCCGATCGTCCTCGTGGTCTTCGACGAGCTGCCGGTGAGTTCGCTCCAGCGTCGCGACGGTTCGATCGACGAGCGCCGCTTCCCTGCCTTCGCCGAGCTCGCCGGCGAATCGGACTGGCACAGGCATGCCGTCACCGTCGGTCTGCAGACGTCGAAGGCGATACCCGCACTGCTCACGGGCCGGCATCCTCGGCCCGACGGTACCGCGCACTACCGCGACCACCCCAACAACCTCTTTTCGTGGCTCGCGGTAGCCGGTGAGTACCGGATGGTGACCCAGGAGACGCTGTCCCTGCTGTGTCCGCCTGCGGTCTGCGCCGAAGGGACGCGACCGGAAGCGTCGACACGGCTGGCGGCGGTCATCGACGATCTCGGCGTCGTCTACGCCCACCTCCTCCTGCCCGCGGCGTTCACGGACAGTCTGCCGGACATCGGTAACACCTGGACGGGTTTCCGGGACGCAAGCCGCGCCCAACGCGGTAGAGAAGGTGACCGCCCGAGCCGTGGAGGCGCCCTGAACCAGGACGTTCCAAGGCTCGTCGCCGACTTCCTCGATCGGATGGAACCAGTCGAAGGCTCCGCGCCAGCCTTCTACTACCTCCATCTCAACATCCCTCACCGACCGTGGAAGTACCTGCCCTCCGGCCGCGAGTATCGACCCGTCGGCGCCCGCGCCCTGCCGCATGGATTCGACGGACCGAGGCTTCCCGAAGACGAATGGCTCACGGTGCACGGACTCCAACGCCACCTCCTCCAGGTGGGCTACGCCGACCGCGTGCTCGGGCAACTCATGGACGAGGTCAGAAACCTGGGCATCTACGACCAGGCGCTGATCATCGTCACCGCCGACCATGGCCACAGCTTCCGGCCCGGAGAACCCCGCCGTCATCCGACCGAGGGGAATCTGGAGGACGTGCTCGAAGTACCCCTGTTCGTCAAGCGTCCCGGGCAGGCACGTGGATCCGTCTTCGAACATGTCGTGCAGACCATCGACATCGTGCCCACGATCGCCGCCGCGGTCGGCGCGGAGCCCCCGTGGACCGTCGACGGCCTGGAGCTCTCCGACGACTCGCCCCGGACCCTCACCGCGTGCTGCTTCAACGACGGTGACGCAGCCCGGGGCTTCCGTACCGATCCGGCTCGCCGGCAGCAGACCCTGGACCGGCTGCACTTCCTCTTTGGCACGGAAGCACGTCCGTTCGAGGCCGTCTTCACGGCCGGACCGCGCCGCGACCTGATCGGGCATCCGGTGACCGACTTCACGAAGGCGAGGCGCGACATCAGCAGCTCCAGAGCTCCGCGTGCCATCCTCGCCGGCGCGCATGCCTACGGGGACGTACGACCGGAGATCGGCTTCGTTCCTAGCCTCGTCAGCGGGCGAATCGAGCCAGGCGTCGCCGGCAGTACCGAGCTGGCAGTTGCCGTCGACGGGATCGTACGCGCGACGACGGAGACCTTCGTGGACGGCGACGACGTCAGCCGGTTCTCGGCTCTCGTCGACGAGCGCTGGCTGTCGGCCGGCAGCCATCGCATCGGCGTGTACGCCATCGAAACGGGCGATGAGACGGCCGATCAGCTGGCGGTACTCCAGCCACTCCGAGACGACCAGCCGCCGGCACGGCTGGTGCCAGGCCAGGGAGGAGTCCGCGGAGTCCAGTTGCCCGGCGGAAAAGTGCTCCGGAACGTGGGCTGGCTGTACGAACACGAACTCGAAATGGCGGACGGAGGCTTCCGCGGCAGCTTCGTCCAGGAACCCGGGGCCGAACCCGTCCTCGTCGACGAGTTCTTCGTCTTCGAGGACGAACACCTGCTCTACCGCGGGATGGACGACCGGTTCTTCCGCCGCGTGGACGATCGACCGGATGGACGACAGGAGATCAGCTTCAGGATCTCGGTGCCGTCCGCGACGGCCTCCGGAGGCAATCGCCTCCGCCTGCTGGCGAGACACGGCGACCGCGTCCAGGATCTGTCGGCCACTCCCCAGCCAGCGGTGTACGAGCTGTCGCGCAACTCCGAAGGGCGCGTCGACGCCCTGCTCCGTTGGCCGGCCGGCGCCGTGAACGACGAACCCGAACGAATCGAGGTGACGCCGTCCGCCATGGCCGGTTTTCTCGAAGCCAGCCTGCCGGAGTCGCCTGGACTTCAGGGCTGGGCTGCGGATCTTGCCGATCCAGGCGGCAATCGCGAAGTGGTGGCCTTCCTCGGCGATCGGCCGCTCTGGGTCGGCCGAACCGGCGTGGAACGACCGGATGTCGCCTCCCGGCACGGAGCCCGGCATCGCTGGGGCGGCTTCGTTCTCGCCCATCCGCCACTCGACGCTCTCCGCGACTCGATCGAACGCGAAGGCGTCGTCGCCTACGCGATCTCGCGACGACGAGCCGCGACACGCCTCCGTTTCGCGTACCGGCCCCTGGAGAGAGGTCCACGCCGCACCGAGATCCTCCCGGTGAGTGACGGCCGCCGCCTGCCCGTAGTCCCCCCGGGCAACGGTTTCGACGGCGCGATCGATCTCGTCAGGAAGCGCGCGGACCGTACCGTGATCGAGGGTTGGGCCGCGGATCTCGAACGCGGCGAGCGCCCGCGTCAGATCGTCATCTATCGGGACGGGGAGTTCCTGGCCAGCCTGGGCATCAACAGGGACCGGCCGGATGTCGCGGAGCACTACGACGACCAACGGCTGCTGCGCACGGGTTTCCGCGGCGAAGTGCCCGAGGCCCCCGATCCAGAGACCTTCAGCGAGCGGCATCGCATGTTCGCAATCATGGCGCGCGGCTTCGCGGTAGAAGTCAGACCCTCTTCCGCCACCGAGTAGTCCAGTAGGCTCGACGTCCGCTTGGACGACAGACGGCCGACAGGAGGACAGACGTCGTGGGTGCAGCCCGAGGCGTTGCTACCGCCTACGTACTCACTGCTCTCCTGGGCAGTTCGGGTGTCGTGCAAGCACAGCGCCTGCTCACCTACCGAGGACCCCACCCCAGCACCACCACGCTATCTAGTCCGACAACCACGCCCATCGAGATGGTCCGTATCGACCTTGACCTTGTCCGTTCCGGCCCGGCTCGGCTGGACCTCACAACCCCGGCCGGGAGGACGCTCGAGGTCAGCCGCGCCGAGTTCGAGGACCGGGGCGGCGGCAACATCCTCTGGACCGGGCGCTTCGCCGGTACCGATTACGAAAACGTCCAGCTCACGCTCCACGACGGCCATCTCATCGGCTGGTACCAAAGCCCCGGCCGGGACTTGTGGGACGTGTTCTCAAGGCAGGATGGTCTCGGTCGCGTCTTGAAGGCTCCACAACTGCCCGCCGGCTTCCGCAACGCCGCTCACGAGAGTCCTTCGCCTCTGACTGGACCAAACCACCTGGACGCGTCGACTTCGAACAGAGACCCGACTCAGCTCACCGCCGTGGATTCCACAGACCGGTTGCCGGTACCTTCGCGCACCGACGGAACCATCGAGCTCGACATCCTCGCGCTCTACACGAAGCGAGTAGCCGCTGCCTGGGCGGCTAGCGGCGGCGTTGACGCACACGTCCAGGCAGCGTTCGACTATCTCAACCTGGTGTTCCGAAACAGCAACATTCCCGCAAAGGCCAGACTGGTCGGCCTTGCGCCAGCTTCCGCGGACGTTGAGGTCGGCGTGATCTTTTCCTTGTTCACCCTCTACAACCCCTTCCTCTACCCCGGTATTCTGCAGACGCTAGCCGAGGATTCCGAGACGATTCGTCTTCGACGACAGTACAAAGCAGACCTTGTCCACCTCTTCGGTCACCGTGGGACCATCGCCAACAGTCTCAGCGGCCAAGGCGACTGGGCCATGAAGACGGCGTACAGGGGGTTCAGTACATCAGACCACTCCGTCACAGCCAACGACCCAGCTACAAGGCAGAAAGTTGTTCTAAATGTACTGTACGGAAAGAACTTTGCTTACAGTGTGGGTCACAGTCTCGGCGCGCGGCATAACATCGAACGCTACGAGAACCCCGAGTACTCGAGGTCTGCAGCTGTCAGACCCTATGCCTTTGGCTACAGGTACTGGGAGCAGGGAAGCGGCGACGTTGGCTACGTGGATGAGGGAACGGACAGGTGGATACACACCATCATGGCTCGCGGTCTGTACGGTGTCGGAAACCCCTTCTTTTCTTCCGCGAGGAACAGGCCGAACGGGTGGACGATAGGCATCGCGGGAGAAAGCGAGAACGACCGCGCGATTTCCGAGACCATTCCTCACGTAGCCGCGGCCAGCCACGTACTACCGCGTCCGCTGCATGCCCCGAGCCGCATTCAGGGCACGGTGCCCGGCGACGGCAGGGTCGGGCTGACCTGGCGAGACAACTCCGAAAACGAGGACGGGTTCACCATCTCCTACGAACTCGACGGAAGTCCCCTTGGTCGGCGCCAGGTCGGCCCGAACGCGACCACAGTACACGTACCCGACCTGCCCGCCGGCAGAATCAGTTTCCGCGTCTCGGCTCATCAGGGCGAGAGGACGGTCGCCGGCGACCCGCTCCACGTCGACCTCCCCGCCACCGCTGGAGTTCCCATTCCTCCGTCCGGTCTGGCTCTCACACCCGCATGGGGGTCGTGGAGAGACCCCATTGCTCGCCTGGCCATAGCTCACTGGCGGGACAACTCCGCCGACGAGACGGGATTCAGGCTCTGGTGGGCGGAAGCGGGACACCCTGAGAGGCCCGTCGACATCGACGCCGACCATCACCGCGCAACTCTTACGCTGCGCCCGGGAGTAAGGACCTACCGCCTCCGCGTCGAAGCGCTGAACGAACGCGGTAGCTCGTCGAGCAGCGAGTTGTCGGTCCTGAGAATCGTCAAGCCGCTGCTAACTGCGAAGTCCCTGGGAGGAGGCCGACTGCGTCTGAGTTGGGAGGGCACGCCCGGCAATGTCAAGCACTATGTCCTGTGGTCGACTCTCAACCGCTTCTCCCTTGTCGGCTGCCCCGCTTCGCCCCTGGCCAACGACCCACGCAGTTTCTTTACAAGAGAGACTTCCGTTGAGGTGCCCAACCTTTTGCCCGGCTGTCACTACAACTTCTTCGTTACTGCGTACAGAGACGGAAGACCGTTCGGACTCGAAGGCGACTACGAACTCAACAGCAACCTCGTCACGATCCGGATTCCGGACCCGCAACCCGGGAAGGCGACAGAGTGCTCCGCGGGCGAGGCCCTGACGATGCCAAGCGGCATCCGCGTATCGATGTGCTGGGAGAGCTCGGCAGGGGCCCAGGACAACGCTCTCGACTATGGGCTCGACGCGACGGAGTCGGCCCTGCTGTACTTCTTCGAACGGGACAACGCCGAGGTCCTGGTCAAGGTGTTGAACGGATGCGAGATCAACGGCCACCACTGGGTCTTCGTGGCGCCCGTTACCGACCTCGCGTTCAACCTGGAGATCCACGATCCAAGGACCGACCTCGTCTGGGGCCACCGGAATCGGCACGGTATGACGGCGAGTACCCGAAGCGACACCACGGCCTTCCCGTGCGCTTCGGGCGACGCCACGGCTGCCCTCGCGGCCTCGAGTTTCGGGGCGCCGCTCCCCGATTCGGGCCACCCGTCCGGCATCGCCACGGGTCAAACGACGGATTGTGTGCCAGGCGGTCCCGCGGTCGAACTGACCGGCGGCCACCGAGTCAGCATGTGCTACGAGAAGCCGGACGGGGCGATCGGCGATGCCCTGGATTTCGGCCTCGACTCCCGCCAGTCGGCGCTGCTGTACTTCTTCGAGAGAAACAACGCCGAAGTTCTCCTCAAAGTACTCGACGGCTGCGAACTGAACGGCCACCGCTGTGTCTTCGTCGCTCCGGTGACCGACCTGGCGTTCAACCTCCACATCGACTCACCCAACGGCCAACGCTGGACTCATCGGAACGTGGGCGGCCTCACTGCGGAAGCGCGAAGCGACGTGACGGCGTTCGCCTGCAATTGAATCGCTAAGGCGACTCACCCCCGGCCAGGGCCCTGACCAGCCGGTACAGGAACTCCTGCCCTTCGTGGAAGTGGTCGATCCGGATCCGCTCGTCCCGGCCGTGGGCGCGGACGTCGTCCATGTCGCCGAAGATGCCGGAGACTCCGTACACCGGGATGCCTGCGTTCCGCAGGTAGAGGCCGTCCGTGGCGCCGCTCGACATGACGGGCAGCACGGGCAGGCCGGGCCACATCTCCTCCGTCACCCGCTCGATCGCGCCGAGGACCTCGCCGGTCAGCGGCGACGGCGGGCTCGGCGTCGCTTCCCGTCTCCGCTCCACGTCGACGCCGAACGGCGCCGCCAGCCGGCGCAAGGTCTCCTCGACCTCGTCCGGCTCGTGGCCGGGCAGCAGGCGGCAGTTCACGTTCGCCCGGGCCAACTGCGGCAGCGCGTTCTCGGCGTGACCTCCCTCGACCAGAGTGGCGACGCAGGTGGTCCGCAAGCGCGCGTTGTACGAGGCCTGCCGCGACAGGACGGCCAGCGCCGCGGCGTCGTCGGGGTCGTCAACGATCCGCCGCATCGCCTCGCCGGTCTCGCCGCCGACGAGGTCCGCGGAACGGTCGAAGAACTCCTCGGTCACCTCATTCAGCATGACCGGGAAGTCGAACTCGCGGACCGCCAGCAGCGCCGCCGACAGTTCGTAGATCGCGTTTTCGCGCACCGGCAGCGAGGAATGGCCGCCCGGGTTCTTCGCCGCGAACCAGAAAGAGAGGTAGACCTTCTCGGCCGCCTGCACGTTGTTCGAGACCTTGCGGCCGTCCCGCTCCATGCCGCCGCCACCCTCGTTCAACGCGAAGGCGGCGTCGATCAGCTCCCGATGCTCCTCCAGCAGGAACTCGACGCCGTTGCGGGTCCCGCTCTCCTCGTCGGCGGTCAGCGCGATCACGATGTCCCGCTCTGGAACGAAGCCCTCCCGCCGCAGGCGGATCAGGTTGGCGGTGTGAATCGCGCACTCGTCCTTGTCGTCCGCCGTGCCGCGGCCGTAGAAGTAGCCGTCCCGTTCCTGGAACTCGAACGGAGGAATGTCGGGGCTCCAGTCCTCGGGCAGCGCCTCCACGACATCGAGATGGGCCAGGAGCAGGATCGGCTCGGCGTCCGGGTCGCTGCCGCGAAGCCGGGCCACCAGGTTGCCCT
The DNA here is from genome assembly GCA_028877275.1 of Acidobacteriota bacterium. Classification (GTDB taxonomy): domain Bacteria; phylum Acidobacteriota; class Thermoanaerobaculia; order Multivoradales; family Multivoraceae; genus Multivorans. The sequence continues at coordinate 244,571 of JAPPFP010000006.1, read as the reverse complement.
TCGTCGGAAAGTCGTGCGGGACCACCACCTGCACGTCCTCCGGCGGGAAGCCGGCTTCGAGCAGGGCATCCGCCAGCGCCTGGGCGGCCCGCGTGTTGTCGCCGCGCTCGGTGTCCGTCGTGTCGATCTCGACGAGCTGCTCGAGCAGGCCGCGGGCCAGGGCCATGTCCTCGGCCGGAGGCATCGTTTCCGCCGCCGTCAAGTGCTGGGCAAGCGCGGGCGTGGCGAGAACCAGCGCCACCGCCGCGGCGCAGGTCCATGTCGGGAGCCTGGGGGTCATGCGCGCTAATCTACGCGCAATCCCTCCAAAGGAGATCGTCATGCGCCAGACTGCCCCGGTCCTCGCGGCCATTGCCATCCTCTCGTTCGCCCTGCTCGGCTGCTCCACCGCCGGCGACGACGGCGGCGGTGCGACAGCGACCGGTGAAGCCGACGGGCCAAACCCCCTCCGGGACGCCTACTTCGGCGACCTGCACGTCCACACCCGGTTCTCGTTCGACGCCTACCTGTTCCAGACCCGGACAAGTCCGGACGACGCGTACCGTTTCGCCAAGGGCGAAGCGATCGTTCATCCGAGCGGCCACCAGCTCCAGCTCCAGAGCGGCGCGCTCGACTTCCAGGCCGTGACCGACCACGGCATGTACCTGGGTGTCCTGCCGGAGATGGACAACACGGAAAGCGGCCTCTACGACACGGCCCTCGGAGCCGATCTCCGGGGTGGCGGCGGTTTCGCGCGCGCCATACAGGGGCTGCGCAGCGGCGAATTCGCCGAGCTGCCCGCCGACGCCGTAGATCACGCCACCCGTACCGCGTGGCAAGCGATCATCGATGCAGCGGAAGCCCACAACGATCCGGGCAACTTCACGACCTTCGTCGGCTACGAGTACACGACCTCGTCGGACGACCGCGGCAACCTGCACCGCAACGTCATCTTCAAGGGCAGCGACGTGCCGCCCAAGCCGTTTGCCACGACCGATTCGCGGAATCCGGAGGATCTCTGGCGCTGGCTCGACGGCCTGCGCGACGAGGGCATCGAGGGCCTGGCCATTCCGCACAACTCGAACGGCAGCAACGGCCACATGTTCAGGCTGGAGACGGTGGGAGGTGAACCCCTCGACGCCGCCTACGCCGACCTGAGAATGCGCAACGAGCCCCTGGTCGAGATGACGCAGGTCAAGGGCACCTCCGAGACCCACCCGCTGCTGTCGCCGAACGACGAGTGGGCCGAGTTCGAGATCTTCCCCTACCGGATCGCCACCACGCTCTACAGCGAACCGAAGGGCAGTTACGTCCGCGAGGCCTACGTGAACGGTCTCGTGCTGCAGGAGACCCAGGGCTTCAACCCGTTCCGCTTCGGCATGATCGGCGCGACGGACACCCACAACTCGGGCGGCACGCCGGAGGAGGACAACTTCCACGGCAAGGTCGGCACCGGCGACGGCGACGGCCAGCGGCGCGGCTCCGTGCCGCTCGACGAGCCGACCGAGGACGGCGAGCCGTACATCCAGAACAGCTTCAAGTACTGGGGCGGCTCCGGCCTGGCCGGCGTCTGGGCCGAGGAAAACACCCGCGACTCGATCTACGAGGCCTTCCGGCGCAAGGAGACCTTCGCCACCAGCGGACCGCGGATGCGGGTCCGGTTCTTCGCCGGCTACCACTACACCGACGACCTGACCTCCGACCCGGAAATGATCGCCGCCGCCTACGACGGGGGCGTGCCGATGGGCGGCGACCTGCTGGCGGACGAGGGCAGGAGCCCGCGCTTCCTGGTCTGGGCGGCGCGGGATGCGGACAGCGCTCCGCTCCAGCGCCTGCAGATGGTCAAGGGCTGGGTCGAGGACGGCGAACCGCGCGAATCGGTCGTCGACATCGCCTGCGCCGACGGCGGCATTCCTTCGGGCGATCCGCTCCGCTGCCCCGACAACGGCGCCAGCGTCGATCTCTCGGACTGCGGCTACTCCCAGGACCTCGGCGCCGCCGAACTCTCGGCCCTATGGACCGACCCCGACTTCGACGCGGCGAGGCACGCCGTCTACTACGTGCGCGTGCTCGAGAATCCCACCTGCCGCTGGTCGACCTGGGACGCGCTCCGTGCCGGCGTGGAGCCCAATCCCGACATGCCGTCGACGATCCAGGAACGCGCCTGGTCATCGCCAATCTGGTACGTGCCGGGCGGGTAGTGCCCTTGCGCCAAGGGCCCTGCCTCTACTGCCTTGTCCTGATTCCGGGTCTACTGGCAGCGTCGGAAACCACCGTCCCGCCCAATCCGCTCAAGGACGCCTACTTCGGCGATCTGCACGTCCACACGCGGTACTCCATCGACGCCTACCTGTTCGGTGTCCGCACCGATCCGGATGACGCCTACCGGTTCGCACGCGGCGAGGCGATCGAGCATCCGAGCGGCTTTCGCTTTCAACTCCGGACGGGCGCGCTCGACTTCCTCGCGGTCACCGATCACGGCGCCTTCCTCTACGAGATGCCCGCCACCTTCAACCCGGAGAACCCGTTCTTCGCCGCGATCGGTCCGGGCGGCAACCGGGCAAACGCACCGGTCGCCGCGGAGACGGGCGACGGGCGCAACGCCTGGCAGGCAACCATCGACGCCGCCGAGCGGCACAACGCCCCGGGCAGCTTCACCACCTTTATCGCCTACGAGTACACCGCGTTCTCGGAGGGCCGCGGCAATCTTCACCGCAACGTGATCTTCAAGGGCGGCGAAGCGCCTGCGAGACCGTTCACGGCCGATGACTCGAGCGACCCGGAGGATCTCTGGCGCTGGCTGGACGCGCGTCGCGCCGAGGGTTTCGAGGCGCTCGCGATCCCCCACAACTCGAACGGCAGCAACGGCCAGATGTTCCGGCTCGCCCGGGTCGACGGCCGGGACTTCGACTCCGCCTACGTGGAACAGCGCAACCGCAATGAACCGCTGGTCGAGATCACACAGGGCAAGGGAACGTCGGACACCCATCCGCTCCTGTCGCCGAACGACGAGTGGGCCGACTTCGAGATCTACCCCTTCCGCATCGGCACCACGCTCCCGAGCCAGGCTCCCGGAAGCTATGTACGGGAGGCATACCTGAGCGGCCTCCTGCAACAGGAGACGCGCGGCTTCAACCCGTTCCGCTTCGGTCTGATCGGTTCCACCGACTCCCACAACGCGGGCGGCACGACCGGAGAGTCCAACTTCCACGGCAACTTCGGTACCGGCGACGGCACCGCCGAGCGGCGCGGCGCGGTTCCACTCAACGGCGGTGGCTCGCCCGGCCGGAAGTACAGCCAGACGAACAACCGCTTCTACAGCGGCTCCGGTCTGACCGGAGTCTGGGCCGAGCAGAACACGCGCGACTCGATCTACGCCGCGTTGCGGCGCAAGGAGACCTTCGCCACGACCGGGCCGCGCATCCGCGTCCGCTTCTTCGCCGGCTACGACTACCCCGACGACTTCACGTCCGATCCGCAGATGATCGAGAAGGCCTACGAGGGCGGCGTGCCGATGGGTGGCGACCTGCTGGCGGGCGGCGGCCGGAGTCCCCGTTTTCTGGTCTGGGCCGCCCGCGACAAGGACAGTGCACCGCTTCAGCGGCTGCAGATCGTCAAGGGCTGGGTCGAGGACGGCGAGGCCCGCGAACGTGTCGTCGACGTCGCCTGCTCCGGCAATGCTGTTCCGTCCGGCAGTCCGGCGCGCTGCCCCGACAACGGCGCCACCGTCGATCTCTCCGACTGCAGCTTTCCCCAGAACGCCAGCGCCGCGGAGCTCAGCGCGTTGTGGCAGGACCCCGCCTTCGACCCGGCTCAACACGCCCTCTACTACGTCCGCGTGCTCGAGAACCCGACCTGCCGGTGGTCGACCTGGGATGCCCTGCGAGCCGGCGTCGAACCGCGGCCGGACCTGCCGTCGACGCTCCAGGAACGGGCCTGGTCTTCGCCGATCTGGTACGTACCGGCGAACTAGAGCCGGGCTACACTCACGGCGTCACGCCAGGGAGGAGTTGGATGAGCATCAACGGCCGCACTCGCATCGCCTTCATTCTCGTCGCATCGCTCGCCTGTGCCGGAGCCGCAGCCGCGGACGACACCCCCAGAACACCGGGCGGCAAACCGGACTTCTCCGGCAACTACGACATCAGCACACTGACGCCCATCCAGCGCAGTCCCGAACTCGGAGAACGCCTGACCCTGACGGAAGCCGAGGCTGAGGAGATCCGGCTCCGCGAGGCACGGAACATCGAAACCAGGTCGCAGGCCAGCGACCCGGACCGGACCGCCCCGCCCGTCGGCGGCAACATCGGCGCCTACAACTACTTCTTCATGGATCGCGGCACGTCGGCGGTCAAGGTCGGCGGCAAGTACCGCACGTCGGTGCTTACCGACCCGCCGAACGGCCGCTTCCCGCCGTTGACCGAACGCGGCAAGGCTCGCCGGGACGGGCTCTACGGCTTCTCGAAGAAGAACACCGGGCCGGCCTGGTGGCGCGACCGCGAAGTCGGCCCCTATGACGACCCCGAGTCGCTCTCGATCGCCGATCGCTGCGTCTTCTCGCTCGAAGCGACGATCCCCATCTACTCGAAGAGCTACAACAACATCAAGACGATCGTCCAGACCGACACCCACCTCGTCATCCTGATCGAGTGGATGCACTACGCGCGGATCATCCCGATCAGCCCGTCCCGGGAGGCGGCGATGCACCTCCCGGACACGATCCGCTCCCGCGCCGGCGACTCGGTCGCCTGGTGGGAAGGCGACACGCTCGTCATCGACACGACGAACTTCCTGGAAGAGAACTGGATCGCGACGACCCTGTTCCGCGAGCCGTCGCCACCCGCCGACCAGCATGTGATCGAACGCCTCTCCTTCCAGGATCCGGACACGCTGCTCTACCAGTTCACCCTCGAGAGCGGAGACTGGGAAGCGCCCTACAGCGGCGAGTACACGTGGCCAGCCACTGACGCCAAGCTGTACGAGTTCGCCTGCCACGAGGGCAATTACGCGACCGGCAACACGCTGCGCGGCGCGCGCTTCGAGGAGAGGCGAGTCGAGGCGGCGAGCAGCGGCGCCCCATGAGTGGCCGGTCGCCAGCCCACATCGGTTGGGGCCTCGCCCTGACGATCGCAGTCGGCGCGGTGGCCACGGCGGATGAGATTCCCAGAACCCCGCACGGCAAGCCGGACTTCTCGGGCAACTACGACATCAGCACCCTGACGCCGATCGAGCGGCGCCCCGAGCTTGGCGATCGCCTGCACCTGACCGAGGAAGAGGCCGAGCGGATCCGGTCGCAGGAAGCGGCGAGGATCGACCTCACCTCGCGGGCCAGCGATCCGGACCGCGACGCCCCACCCGCGGGCGCCAGCGTCGGCGGCTACAACTACTTCTTCATGGACCGCGGCACCTCGGCGGTCAAGGTCGGCGGCAGGTACCGTACGTCCCTGCTCGTGGACCCGCCGAACGGTCGCTTTCCGCCGCTGACCGAGCGCGGCAAGGCCCGCCGCGAAGGCGTCTACGGGTTCTTCCTCCAGAACCAGGGCAGGGCGTGGTGGCGGGACCGCGAAGCGGGCCCCTACGACGACCCGGAGTCGCTGTCGATCGCTGACCGCTGCATCTTCTCGCTCGAGGGGACGATCCCGATCTACCCGAAGTTCTACAACAACCTGAAGACCGTCGTGCAAACCGACAGCCACCTGATGATCCTGATCGAGTGGATGCACTACGCGCGGATCATCCCGATCAGCCCGTCCCGGGAAGCGGCACGCCACGCGCCGCCCGGGTACCGCTCTCGGGCAGGCGATTCCGTGGCCTGGTGGGAAGGCGACACCCTGATCGTCGAGACGACGAACTTCCAGGAAGAGAACTGGGTGACCTTCGCCCTCTACGGCGACCCTTCGCCGCCCGCCGACCAGCGCGTCGTCGAGCGCTTCTCGTTCCAGGACGGGGACACCCTCCTCTACCGGTTCACCGTCGAGAACGGCGACTGGGAAGCGCCCTACACCGTCGAGTACACCTGGCCCGCGACCGACGACAAGCTCTACGAGTACGCCTGCCACGAGGGCAACTACTCGCTCGGGAATACGCTGCGCGGCGCGCGCCTTGAAGAGAGGGAAGTTGAAGCGCGAACGGGCGGCTAGTCCGCTCAGCAAGAACAACCGGACCCACTAGCGAGGGGAGGCGTGTGCATGTCCGAAGTTCAGTGGAATCGTGAAGGCGGCCGTGGCAAGAGCGGACTGCTCCTGCGACGCCTTCTGATCAGCCTCTGCGGCCTCGCTCTCGCGGCGGCGCCCGCGGCCGGCCAGTCGAGTGTCCTGGACGCGATGAAGGCGGAGCTCGACCGCTCCATGGAACTGCTCGGCGAGGAGGAGACGCCGCCGTACTTTCTGAGCTACGAGATCTCGGAAAGCCGGAGCGCGTCCGCCGGGGCCTCGTTCGGGGCGCTCACGGGCAGCGATGAGCGGCACGAGCGCCTGCTCGACATCGACCTCCGCGTCGGCGACTACTCCCTGGACAACACCCGACCCATCCGCGACACCTTCGGCTCGCTGTCCTTCCTTCGCACCGGCCGAACCCGGATGCCCGTCGACGACGATGCGGCAGCGATTCGAAGCATCCTGTGGAGCGAGACCGACAGGCAGTACAAGCGCGCCCTGGAACAACTCACCCAGGTGAAGACGAACGTGCAGGTCAAGGTCGAGGCCGAGGACCAGTCCGACGACTTCTCCCGCGAAACGCCGTCAACCGCCGTCGACGAGCCCCGACCCATCGAGTACGACCGCGCCGATTGGGAAGACAGGGTCAGGCGCTACTCGGCGCCTTTCGCCGAACATGGCGAGTTCCTGCGGGCCTCGGCATCGCTCACCGCCGGCACGGACACCCGCTGGTTCGTCAACAGCGAGGGTTCCGAGATCCAGACGTCGGAAACCAGGTACCGCCTGTTCGTCGCTGCGATGACGAAGGCCGACGACGGCATGGAACTGCCGCTCTACAAGAGCTACAGCTCTTTCACACTCGACGGACTGCCGGACGACGAGACCGTCGAGCGGGACGTCCGGAAGATGATCGAAATCCTCCTGGCGCTCCGCGAAGCCCCGCTCGTGGAGCCGTACACCGGTCCGGCGATCCTGTCCGGCGAAGCCAGCGGCGTCTTCTTCCACGAGATCCTGGGACACCGGCTCGAGGGTCATCGCCTGAAGGAGGCCGACGACAGCCAGACGTTCCGCGATCAACTGAACCAGCGTGTCCTGCCGGAGAGCTTCTCCGTGCATTTCGATCCGACGATCAGGACCTACGGGCCCTCCGACCTGGTCGGCAGCTATCGCTACGACAACCAGGGCGTCGCGGCTCGCCGGGTGACCGCGATCGACAAGGGGATCCTCAAGAACTTCCTCATGTCGCGCTCTCCCATCGACGGCTTCCCGAACTCCAACGGTCACGGCCGCAAGCAGCCCGGTCGCAAGCCGGTGTCCAGACAGTCGAACCTGATCGTCGAGGTGGCCGATCCGCTGACGAGCGACGAACTGAAGGAGAGATTCGTCGAAGCGATCGAGGCAGCGGAGAGACCGTTCGGACTTCGCATCGAGGAGATCCAGGGCGGCTTCACGTTCACTGGACGGGTCATTCCCAACTCGTTCAACGTGTCGCCGCTCCTGGTCTACCGCGTCTATCCCGACGGCCGCCAGGAACTGGTCCGCGGCGTCGACCTGATCGGCACGCCGCTCACGACGTTCAGCCGCGTGGTCGCGGCAGATGACCAGATCGGTGTGTTCAACGGCTTCTGCGGAGCCGAGTCGGGCATGGTGCCGGTCTCCGCGGCGGCACCGTCGATCCTGGTATCCCAGATCGAGGTGCAGAAGAAGGAGAAATCTCAAGACCGACCCCCGCTCCTGCCCGCTCCCGTGGGGGACCTCTAGCCATGCGCCTGTCCTTGCATAACCGCAAGTCGCCGCTAGCCACGGCCACTCTTCTGGCCGCGCTCGTGGCCCTGTCACTCGTCGCGCTCCCCGCGGCCAACGCACAGCAGGAAGCCGAACTCAACGTCATCATGCAGGCGATGCGCGACGAGATGGCGCGCAGCGCCGAGCAGCTCGAGCTGGAGGGGCTCGAGAAGCCCTACTTCCTCGCGTACACCGTCCGGGAAACCGAACAGTTGACCGCCGCCGGGAGCTTCGGAGCACTGCTGTCGAGTTCAGAGGACACGACCAGGCGACTGAGCGTCGAAGTGCGCGTTGGCGATCCGTCCTTCGACAACACGAACTTCGGCTCGATGTCCCTCATCCCGTCGAGCTTCGCGTCGGGCGGATTCCTGCCGCTGGAGAACGACTACCGGGAGATCAGGCGTCAGATCTGGCTCGCCACGGACCAGGCATACAAGGCCGCACTGGAGTCGCTGGCCGAGAAACGCGCGGCGCTCCGGAACGAAACGCGGGCCGAGGACATCGCCGACTTCTCATCGGAAGAGCAATTCACGTACTTCGACCAGGCCGACCCCGACCTCCCGCCCCGGGCGGTGCTCGAAGAACTCGCCCGGAACCTTTCCGCCGCGTTCAGGGACCTGCCCGAGATCTTCAGTTCGAACGTCTCGGCCTCGGCAGGCAACCGGCGAACCTACTACCTGAACAGCGAGGGATCCGCGTTCATCCGGTCTGACCCCACCGCTTCGATCATCGTCGAGGCGCGCACCCAGGCCACGGACGGCACCGTTCTGAACGACTCCGTCGCGGCCCGCGGTCGTTCCTGGGACGACGTCAGCGACAAGGACGATTTGGAGTCGCGAATCACTACCATGGGCGCCAATCTGACCGCCCGACGTTCCGCCGAGGGCCTCGACCGCTACAGCGGCCCCGTGCTGTTCGAGGGTCAGGCCGCCGCCGAGCTGTTCGCTCAGGTGCTGGTGCCCAGGCTCCTGGGAAGCCGCGTACCCGACGCCGAACCGAACTTCGCGCGCATGCTGCAGCAGAGCCGCAACCCCTTCCTCGACCGGATCGGGGCCAGGGTCCTGCCGCGATTCCTCAACATCCACGACGATCCCTCCGCCGACGGCGACGGCTTCCTCGGCGGTTACGCCGTCGACGACGACGGTGTCGAGGCCAGATCGAAGGTCCTGATCGAGAACGGCATCCTGAAGTCTCTGCTCACGTCTCGCAACCCGGTCCCGGGAATCGAGAAGAGCACCGCAAACCGACGCGGGGAAGGTCCGGCGCCAAGCAACCTGATCGTCGCCTCGAATCGCGGCATGAGCGACGAAGAACTCCACGCCGAGTTCCTGCTGCTCGTCGAGGAGCGGGGTGCCGACCACGGCATCGTCGTGCGCCGCATGGGCAAACCCGCGTCCGGCGATGGTCCGGCGTCCGCGCTGAGCCTCATTCGCGCGGGACCCCGCGCAGGTCCGGGGCCGGGCATCACCAGCCTCGCCTACAAGGTCTTCCCGGACGGCAGGGAGGAGCTGATTCCCAAGGCGGAACTGGTCGCCGTGACCGAAGCAGCGTTTCGCGACATCGTGGCCGTGTCCGATACGTCGACCGTGTACAGCTTCCCCCACACACCCGCCGGTGGATTGATCCCGTCCTTCCTGGCGGGCGCGCTCAGTGCCCTCGGTCTCGGTGAAGTCGTATCGGTCTCGATCCCCGATCTGCTGTTCGAGGAGCTGAGCCTGCGCAAACCGTCGGGAAACGTCCCCCACCTGCCGGTGGCGACCCACCCTTCCTTCGACCCCTAGCGGCCAGGCGGCTCGCTCAACCCCCACAACGCGGACGTCGCGAACTCCAGGCTGTTTCCGTCCGGATCGCGAAAGTAGATGGATCGTCCGCGGCTTCCACCCCAGTCGATCTCCTGCTCGACCGGTACGCCGTGGCTCTCGAGACGAGCCCGCCAGAGGTCGATCTCATCCTCCGACACCCCGAACGCAAGATGACCGGGTCCGTGGGCTCCGTGGAGCCCGAGACCACGCGGGGTCAGGGCCGGGTCGGCGGTCGCGTCCGGGTTGAAGAGCAGGACCATCTGGTTGCCGCAGAGGAAGAACACGTGGCGCCCTTCGAGCTTCGAGTGGAGGGTGAGTCCCAGGATCTCCGTGTAGAAGTCCTCGGCCGCGTCCAGATCGTCAACGTAGAGGCAGGCCTCCAGAACGAAGTCGAGTTCGAGTCCCACGATGTAGAGGTTACCGATCCAGCAGTCGATTCGGGCCTGCGGAAGTGCCTGTAGTCCCAGCCCCATGAAGTACATCGCAGCGGCCCTCGCGCTCCCGGCGCTTCTCGCCATCGGTGGTATGGACCGGATCCACGGTGCGGAGGCGTCCGCCGACGAAGACAAGAAGGCGGCGTCCACCGACGTCAGCCCCGACTGGACGATCGTGCAGGAGTACCTGTCCTGGGCCGAGGCCCAGTCGGAACGCCGCCGGGCTCTGGCCAAGGGAGATGCGGCGGAAGGGGACGGCGGAAGCGCCGGGCGCGAGCAGTCTCGAGGGCCTGACATCCAGCAGGCCGCCGCCGCGGCAAGAGCCATCGTCGAGCAGGGCGGCGCCCATGAAAGGACGATCGACGCAGCCGAGTTCCTGGTGAGCCTGGGACGCTACGAGCCGAGGGCGGGAATGCTGCCCAAGAACGACGAGCAGGCCTACATCGGAGCGAAGGCTCTTCTGGAGCACGCTCCCGAGTACGAGGACTGGCCGGCGCTACTGAGCTCGCTGGATCCCTTCAGAAGGTACACAGTCAACGGGAAGTCATCCCGACCCAGGGTGGACGAACTGCTCGAAGAGATGGCGTCCCAGTCGGAGAACCCGACTCTCCGCGCCGCGGCCCGGTACTACCTGGCGATCGGAATGATGCGGTCCGCCAACGGAGTTCGGGTGTCGGCCGACGACCGCAGCGCGAAACGGGACCGCGCTCTCAAAGCCGCGACAGGCCTGAGTGCCGGCCTGGAAGAGCAGTCATTCCCGGAATCGGCCCCCGGCTCACCGACGCCGCCGACGTTCGCGGAGGCCGAAGCGGCGCTCCTCCACCGCATTCGCCACGCGACCGTCGGAGCCACCGTGCCCGAACTGACCGGCCTGCGACTCGACGGCACCGAGGAACGCCTGGCCGACTACCGGGGGCGCGTCCTGCTCCTCGACTTCTGGGCCACCTGGTGCGTGCCGTGCGTCGCCGCCCTGCCGAAGCTCCGGGAACTGGTCGACGAATCGCCGGACGATCGTTTCGTCCTCCTGTCGATCAGCGTCGACAAGGAAGTCGAGACCGTAACCGAGTTCCAGAAGGACAAGCCGATGCCCTGGGTCAACTGGTTCACCGGATTCCCAAGCGAAAGCGAGATCGTCAGCGCCCTCGACGTCCGCGCTTTCCCGACCTACATACTGGTCGACGAAGAAGGCGAGATACTGGCGAGGACGAACTTCCTGAACCTGGAGTTCCTGACCAGGCTGAAGGACGCGGTTCGTGGCGACTCGGAGGGCTGAACAGCACCCCGGTCCGGCAGCGGCTGCCGCGGCTCGCGCAGCCTTCAGTCGCTTTGGCGTGCCCCTTCGTCTTTCCTGATGCCGCGGCCTGTAGCGCCCTCCGGAGGCGTGTCGCGGAGGAGTCCGGCACGTTCCAGTTCGGCGACGCGTGAAGCGGAGAAGCCGAGCACTTCGATCAACACCTCGCGGTTGTGCTCACCCAGACACGGGGCGCCGCGGCGGTAGGTCGCAGGCGTGGCGCTGAGGTGGATCGGCAGGCCCGGATAGCGGCGCCGGCCGACTTCCGGATGATCGACTTCGGCCCAGAAACCCCGCGCTTCGAGAAACGAGTCTTCCGCCAGATCGCGGGCGTCGGCGACCGGGGCCGCCGTCAGGCCTGCGCGATGCAGCCTCGCCACCAGGTCGTCCCGCTCCCTGCCGCGGGTCCAAGTCGCGAGTAGCTCGTCGATCCGGTCCTCGTCTGCCTGCCGATCTCTGAGCGAGAACGAAGCGAAGCGCGGCGCCAAGCCTGCAATGCGGCACAGCGCCCGCCACTCGCGGTCGCTCTCGACGCTGATCGCGATCCACCGATCCTCGCCTACGCACGGATAGCAACCCTGGGGCGCCCGCTGCGGATGGCGATTGCCGCGCCGCGGCTCGGCCGCCCCGCGAAGCTGGGCCGTCAGGATGTGATCACCGAACATCGTCGCCATCGCCTCGACCATCGGCGTCTCGACCGTGCCGCCCCGGCTTTCGGGCGACTGCGAGCGGCCATACAACATGGCCAGGGTCCCGACAGCGGTGTGAAGAGCCGTCATCGGATCCGGCCAGGCAATGCCCGACCGGTGGGGACCGCCGTCCCGGTACCCGAGCGCGGACGTGAGTCCCATCGCTGACTCGATCAGCGGACCGAACGCGAGCCGGTCCCGGTAGGGGCCCGAGTTGCCAAAACCGGGCATCGAGACCGCGATGACGCCCGGGTTGAGTTCTCGCAGTCGATCCGGGTCGAGGCCGAGCTTGGGCATCACCCGGGGACTGAAGTTGTCGCAGACCACGTCCGCACGCTCGACCAGGGCCTCGAAGATGCCTCGGGCCTCCGGCTCGCTCAACTCAAGGGTCACGGACCGCTTGTTCCGGTTCATCTTGTTGAACGCGGCGTTGCGGTTGTACGAGCGTTTCCCGGCATCGTTCTCCGGGAACAGGTGCGTGAGACGGGCGATCCTTGCCGACCGGGTCGCCGGCCCACGCGCCCAGGCGGCCTCGACCTTGATCACATCGGCGCCGAGATCGCCCAGCACTCGCATGGCCAACGGTCCCGCCCAGACCCTCGTGAGATCGAGCACGCGGAGACCATGGAGGGGCCCGTCGGTCAACGCGGAAGGCGACGACCTTCGAGCCATGCCGGTCTTCCGCGCCTGCCAACCGGCAACCCCGTCCATCGCCGGCGCCGTTCCCGCAACCGAGGAATCGATGGCCGACGCCGACACCGTGCCGTTCAGAAGGAACGGCCCACGCGGAACGAGCGGCCCGCCGTCGCCGTCGATCGGCACGAAGAAACCGCGGGCCCGGAAGTGCGGGTCGTCCAGCACCTCAAGCGCGTCGATCACCGGACCGATCGGCACGCGGACCCGCTCGCCCAGCTCGATGATCTCGGCCTCGGTGTGGGCCATCATCCAGGGATCGATCGCCCGGTCGAACTCCTCTCGGTGTTCCGCGCGGTCGGCATCCTCGGCGAAGCGCGCGTCCTCCAGGACATGAGCCAGGCCCGCCGCCTCGAGGAAGGGCTCGAGCATCTCCCGGCTCGGTATCGAGAGGGCAACGTAGCCGTCCTGGCAGCGATGAACGCCGACCGGATGCCACGGCCCGCCCTGGGAGTTGCCGACCCGACCGAGGATGTACCCGGCCTGGGTCCACATCACCGTCGTGTACTGGTGCAGAGCGGCCAGTGCCTCGACATGGGAGACGTCGACCGTCTGCCCGCGACCGATCGCGGGCCGCGCCAGCAGTGCCGCCAGAGCGCCGATCACCGCGTGGGCTCCCGCCTGGCAGGCTGAGTGCAGTCCCGGCCGGGCGATGGGTTCGCGATCGGGAGCGCCGTTCAGGTAGAGGTGGCCGGACCAGGCGTCGTCCGTGAAGCCGTTCGAACGGGGCGCGCCCGCTTCGCCCCGGGCCTCGCGCGCCCCGGCCCCCAGGCCGAACGGAGAGATTCGCAACAGCACGGCGTGCGGCGCATCGGTCTCGTCGATCAGAGGTTCGAGCGGCGCCGGGGCGGCACTCTCGATCACGACGTCAACACCATCGCGCTCGATCAGTTCCAGGACCTGCGCCCGTCCACCGTCTTCGCTCGGCCGCAACCGCGCAGCCCGCTTGCCGACGTTCAGGCAGGCGTACTCCGCCCCAACGCCCCGCCAGCGCTCCCCGACCTGCCGCCACGGGTCGCCTTCGGGCGGCTCGAGCCGCAGCACCTCTGCGCCGCACACCGCCAGCAACCGTCCCGCATACGCGCCGGCCGGCGAACCGGCGACTTCGATCACGCGCAGGTCGGAGCAGGGAAGATCGGCCACCGCCGCGCGACGCTAGCAGCCGTCCGAAACGGCGGCGGCCGTCGTATGCTCACGCGCCGATTCTGTACCGCACACGACCCTGGAGATCCGCTCATGCCCATCCTCGACTTCAGCCTCACCGATCAGGTCGCCCTCGTGACCGGCGCCTCCCGCGGCATCGGTGAGGCCATCGCCCGCGGCTTCGCCGAGCAGGGAGCGACCGTGGTTCTCGCCTCACGCAAGCAGGAGGGGCTCGACCAGGTCGCCGAGTCGATCGAGGCCGACGGCGGCAGGGCGGTGCCGATCGCCTGTCACGCCGGCAACGTGGAACAGATCGTGGGCCTGTTCGAACGCATCGAAAGCGAGTTCGGCCGGCTCGACATCCTGGTCAACAACGCGGCGACGAACCCCTACTTCGGGCCCGCGATCGACATGCCGGAGTGGGCCTTCGACAAGACCCTGGAGGTCAACCTCAAGGGCTACTTCGTCCACATCCAGCAGGCAGCCCGGCTGATGAAGCAGCAGGGCTCGGGCAACGTGATCAGCGTCGCCTCGATCGCCGGCCTGCGGCCCGGCCCGAACGAACTGACCTACGCCCTCACGAAGGCTGCGGTGCTCAACATGACCCGCGGCTGGGCCAAGGAACTCGGCCGGTACGGCATCCGGGTCAACGCGATCGCGCCTGGCGTGGTCGAGACGTACTTCGCCAGCGTCCTCGTCGACTCCGAGGAGAAGCGGCAGGCGATCGCCAGCCGGACGCCGGTCGGCCGGCACGCGCAGCCGAACGAAATCGCGGGCGCGGCGGTGTTTCTGGCGTCGAAGATGGGCAGCTACGTGACGGGAGCGACGATCGTCATGGACGGCGGCTCGTCGGCCTGAACGGCCTCTAGCAGGTAGCCGAGGAGGTCACCGTCGACGTAGTCGTTGTCGACGACGTTGACCAGGAAGTAGGTGTCGTGGATGTCCTGGAGCAGGCGCCGCGACTCGCTTCCTTCTTCGTACACCGCCGCCCAGGAGGACAGCCACAGGTCGAAGGCTTCGTCCTTCCAGACCTCGAACGAGCGCGGGTCGACGATCGTCGGCTGGCGAATCTCCTCACCCGGGAACACGCCCCAGGTCACGGCGTTGACCGTGTCGCAGTTGCTGTGGGCCGTGCCGGACCGGTCGATCCCGTGATATGTCAGGCTCGGTCCGGCGTCCAACGCCGCCAATAGCGTCGGCACCTGCTCCGGCGCCACGAAGAACTCGAGGTACGCCTTCTGGTACACGCGGCCTCCGGCGCCGCCCCAGCCGACCGCGGGATCATCGGACGGAGCTCCGTTCACGCGCGGCTGCGAGTTGATCGTGAGCAGTCCCGCCAGGTTCAGCCGCACCAGCGCGTTGCGTAGCGGTTCGCTCTCCAGGTCCAGCGGCCAGTCGTACCAGGGAATCCCGTCGACATCGCCGCGGCAGAACCCCGCGAACACCTCGCGCACCTGGTCGATCGAGTGCAGTTCGCGGCCCCACCGCTCACGGGCCACATCGGCCCTGATCGGTCGAAACGCGAGATGGTGATCGCCGAGGTCGCCGAACGCGGGTGAGCCGGCATCGCCCCAGCGACCGTTCGGAAACTCGTCCCAGTCCTGGGTACGGGCGAGGTAGCTCTTCGGACGGTTGGCCCAGAAGATCGGACGGACGTCTTCCCTGGGCCGCTGGACCGCCGTCGCGCTTCGCCACGGCAAGACGCGCTCGATGCGCTCCGGCACGATGTCGAGGCGGTCGAGGATGACCTGCACCGAACGCTCGAGGTTCAGGGTGTAGAAGTGAAGCCCAGGGGCGCCGCCTTCGAGCAGGCGGCTGCAGATGCCGGTCAACAGATCCTGGCCGTACTCGCGAACCGAAGCGTCGTGGAACCGGCGCGCTTCGATTTCGCTGACGATCTCGGGCGGCGCGCTGGCGCCGAAGCCAGTGATGCGCTGAAAGGACAGGTAGCCGTTGATCGGCGCCAGTCCGGGAACGATCGGACAATCGACGCCGCGTTCCCGGCACTCCTTCAGGAAGCGGAAGTACAGCTCCGGCTCGTAGAACATCTGCGTGATCACGAAGTCCGCTCCGGTCGCCACCTTTTCGGCCAGATGGTCCAGATCGCGCTCCCGGCTCGAAGCCTCCGGGTGACCTTCCGGGTAACCGCCGACGCAAACGCCGAAGTGGTCACCATGCTCCTCGCGGATGAACCGCACCAGGTCCGAGGCATGCGAGAAGCCGTCGGCGATCGGCGACCAGGCCCCCCGGCCGCGGGGCGGATCCCCACGCAGCGCCAGGATGTTGCCAATGCCGCGCGCGCGGCAGTCGTCCAGCACCGCCGCGATCCGGCGCCGCGGCATGTTGGTGCAGGTCAGGTGCATCATCGTCTCGAGACCAAGCACGTTCTCGATCGTGTTCGCCAGCTCGAACGTCAGCTCCGCCGTGCTGCCCCCGGCGCCCCAGGTCACGTCGACGAACGCCGGCTCAAGACGCCCCATGCGCTCGATGCGCGCATAGAGATTCTCGATCCCGGCCTCCGTCTTGGGCGGGAAGTACTCGAACGAGTAGAAGGGCCGCTCCTCGGCGATCGCCGAGCGCAGCTTGTCGATCAGCTTCACAACGAAGCGGATCCTACGCCGAGTCCGCCGCCACCCGCTCCGCCTGCTGGACCAGGCCGGGCGCCGCCAGCCGTCCCGCCACCGCCCCCAGCTCGGGCCGCGGGCCGCGCCAGCGGAGTTCGTCGACGGAACCGCTGACCGGCGCGTCGCGGACCAGGGTCGCGAGCTCCCGGAACAACTCCGCCGACGCCCGCTCCTCGCGGAGCGTCGCCGCCAGACGGTCCCGCCCCCGCACCTTGACCGCCCACTTCCACGGCTCGTCCGGGATCTCCTCGAGGTGGAGGTAGTGCGCGAGCACCGTCGCCGTCGACTTGGCGCCCCAACCGCGGAGACCCGGGAAACCGTCGGCGCTGTCACCGACCAGCGCCAGGTAGTCGGGGATCGACTCGGGCTCGACCCCGAACTTCTCGCGGATGCCGTCTGCCTCCCAGCGCAGGCCGCGCCGGCGGTCCACCTGCACCGTCTTGCCGCCCCGACCGGCGTCGACGCACTGGGCCAGGTCCTTGTCCGGCGTGCAGATGCGGACCTCGATGACCCGCTCGTCCGCGGCCGCCATCGCGGCGCCGCTGGCGAGTCCGTCGTCGGCCTCGTGCTCCACCATCGGCCACACCGTGACCCCGAGCGCGGCCAGGGCCTCCTCCAGCACCGGGAACTGGGCCCGCAGCTCCGGTTCGATCCCCTCGCCGGTCTTGTACCCGGGCCACATCTCGTTGCGAAACGACTCGATCACCTGGTCGGTCGCCACTGCCACGTGGGTCGCCCCGTCGCGGAACATGCCGAGCACGGAGAAGACGACGCCGCGCACCGCTCCCACCTCGAGCCCGTCCTCATTGTGATAGCTCGGCGCGCCGAAGTGGTGGCGGAAGAGCTCGTAGGTGCCGTCGATCAGGTGGACGTACATGGCGGGCGCCGCATCCGGGCGACGCCGGCAAGCTACCATCACCCGCCATGACTCGATGCGCGGCCCTGTTCCTGACCGTCTGCGCGGCTGCCGTCCCGTCCGCGATGGCCGCTGACGACCTGGCCGGCGACCCCCTCGCCGGCTCCGGCGAGGTCGCGCGGACCGTGTTGCCGGCCTCCCAACTCCTGGCCGGGGACCTCCCGACCCTCGTCGACAACGCGGCTTTCGCCCTGCCGGAGAACGCCGCGCCGCCGCGCCACGAGATGCGCGGCAAGCTGCAACTCTTCGGCGGCAGCGGGGCCTCCTGGACCGTCCACCACGACACCTACCTGCGGGCGGACGAGCCGCCGATCGTCTCGGCCCTGCGCCGCATCCCGCGGCTCGATGTCGTCCTGGTCCAGAGCGGCTCCCACCTGGTGCCCGCCAACCGGGCGCTCCGCTACACCGGCGACGCCTACTGGAACGTCATCGTCGGGCCGGGCCGGATCTGGAGCGAGAACGGCGACGGCGGCAGGAGCCGGGCTTCGTTGCCGATCACCCTGGTCGAGCGCAACCAGAACTGCGCCTACCACGGTGTCGTGTCCTTCCTGTTCGACGGCAGCGCCACTTCGCCGGCGGCCTTCCAGGCCACTCAGGAGACCTGCAGGTACTTCAAGTTCGACCTCTGGGACGCGGGTCCCACCCGTTTCACCCCCGGCGAGCCTGCCGAGGCAGGCGCCGTGCTCAAGGCCTACGCCGCCGAAGCGGCCTCCCGGCTACCGGTCCGGCCGATCGAACGGATCCGGGACGACTACCCGCGCGCCCAGGTCTACCCTCAGGCGTTCGGCGGCGGCTTCGACCGCGAGCACCTGACCGCATTCGGTGTCGCCTTCGACGGAGTCCACTACCAGGGTCCGGTCCACACGCGTTACGGCGACTACCCCTACCCCGAGCAGATCCGGCTGCCGTCCTACTCCACGGCCAAGACCGCCGTCGCCGCCGTCGCGCTAATGCGGCTGGCGCAGAGGGATGGCTTCGAGGTGACGGAACTCGAGCTCCGAGACTACGTGCCGAAACCGCCCAGGGGCAGCTTCCACGGAGTGACCTTCGAGCACGCCCTCGACATGGCGACCGGTCACTACTGGGACACGGGCAACCAGGACGACGAGAAGAACTCGACGACCGAGCTGAACTTCTTCGTGCCGGAGCACCGGAACCGCAAGCTGCGAGGCGCCCTCGCCTACCCGACGAAGGAGCCGCCCGGCAAGCGCTGGGTGTACCACACGACGGACGCGTTTCTGCTGTCCGTGGCCATGAGCGGGTACCTGGGCCAGAAAGCGGGCGCCTCGCCCAGGGAGCCCGCCGACCTGCTGGAGTTCCTGGCCACCGAGGTCTACCGGCCGCTGGGCGTCTCCGCGGGAGCGCTTCAGTCGCTGCGCACGGACAACCGGGCCGACGGCTACGCCTTTGGCGGCTACGGCATGTTCTGGACCCCGGACGACATCCTGAAGATCGCGGACCTTCTGAACGTCCAGCGCGGCCGGATCGGCGACCGCCAGGTGCTCCATCCGGGCATGGTCGCCGCCGCGATGCAGGAAGATGCCGACGATCCGGGCCTCGATGCCGTCCACAACGGCCACCCGAACAGGTACAACAACTCGATCTGGTCGCGGCAGATCCAGGTCACCGACGGCACCGGCACGAAGCAGGTCTGGGTGCGGCAGATGCTCGGCTACGGCGGCATCGGCGTCCTCATGCTGCCCAACGGCGCCGTCTTCTACTACTTCGGCGACAAGGATCAGCACGACTGGCTGCGATCCGCGAGGGAGGCCTACAAGCTCCGATGACCAGACCAAACCCACCGGGATCGGGGATGAGTTCCCTCGACGGCATCGGACCCTTTACCGGCCTTCGGATCATCGAACTCGCGGAGGGCGTCGCCGGCCCGTACTGCGGCAAGCTGCTTGCGGACCTGGGCGCCGACATCATCAAGGTCGAACCGCCCGCGGGCGACCAGGCGCGCAGGGCAAACGGGACCGACCCGACGACAACCCTCGACCCTGAAGGCTCGCCGCTCTTCCTCTACTGCAACACGAGCAAACGCGGAATCGTGCTCGACCTGGACGACGAGACCGATCGCGTCGTCCTCGACGGCCTGCTCCGGACCGCCGATGCCTTCGTTGTCGACCGCCAACCTCCGGTCGAACCACCGTCGGACCTGATCGTCGCGGCGGTCACGCCGTACGGTCTCTCGGGGCCCCGCGCCGGAGCGCCCGCCGGTGAACTCACCCTCACCCACGGCGGCGGCCTCGTCAACCAGATGCCTGCCCGCTCCCGCGACATCGACCGCGCGCCGGTCGCCCTGGGCGGCCATCAGGCCGGCTACCACGCCGGCCTGGTCGCCGCGTTGGCGGTCGCCTCCCTGCTCTACAAGCGCCGTCATACCACCGACTCCCGGGTCGACGTCTCGATTCAGGACGTGATGATCAGCATGGTCGCTCCGCTCGCGGCGAGCGCCCGCTACCACGAGACGACCTGGTCGCGGGTGCCGGACCGGCCACCGGCCATGGGCAGGCTGAAAACCAGCGACGGCTACGTCATCCTGAACGCCTTCGACGACCACCACTTCGAACTCTTCCGCGAGCTGATGGGCAATCCGGAGTGGTGCCAGGGCGACGAATGGAAGGACATGGCCTACCGCAGCCACCACCTGATGGACATCGCCCCGAAGGTCGACGCCTGGGCCCTCGAACAGAAACGCGACGACCTCTACCACCGCGCGGCCAGACTGGGCATCCCCGTCGGACCGATCCACGACGCCGCGGACGTGATGGACTACCAGCAGTACCTGGCCCGCGACTACTTCGTCGACGTGGACCACGCTCGTGCCGGGAAGCGCCGCTACGCCGGCTGGCCTTACCGCATGGGCGCGTCGCCACCCCGGGTTTCACGCCCGGCGCCGCTGCTCGGCGAGCATTCGACCGAAGTCCGCGCCGAGGTCTCGACAGCCGGCAACGGAGGTCCGGCCGGCGCCGGTCCGCCCGCCGTCCCCGCCAACTCCCGGCTCCCGCTCGAGGGCATCCGCGTGGCCGAGTTCGCCTGGGTTTGGGCCGGCCCCTACGCCGGCGTCCTGCTCTCGACCCTGGGCGCCGAAGTGATCAAGGTCGAGGGGCCCAAGCGCCTCGATCTGACCCGCCGCTCGGTGGTCTGGCCGCGCTCAGAGGAGGCGCCCCAGAAGATCGGCCGGGACGCCGGCATGGCGTTCAACACGATGAACCTGAACAAGCGGTCGCTGGCGCTCGACCTGTCCCAGGCGGAGGGCCGCGAACTCGCCCTGCGCCTCGCCGGCGAGTGCGACGTGATCTACGACAACATGCGTCCCGGCGCCATGGTCAAGCTCGGCCTCGACTACGAGAACCTGCGCCGGACGAATCCCGCACTGGTCGTCGCCTCCTCGTCGGGCCGCGGCCACGGTGGCCCGGAGACCGAGTACCTCGGCTATGCGATGGTCCACCAGGGCGTGGCCGGAGGCGCGTACATCTCGGGCTATCCCGACGATCACCCAACCCACAGCGGCGGCGATGTCGACCTGATGAACGCGATCACGCTCGCCTTCTCGATCGTCGCCGCACTCCATCACCGCGGCCGCACCGGCGAAGGCCAGTTCATCGACTACTCGCAGTGCGAGGGCGTGAGTTCCATTCTCGGCGAGGTACTGCTCGAGTACGAGATGACCGGCAAGATCCCGGAACGCGCCGGCAACTCGCACCGCTCCTCGGCGCCGCACGGCGTCTATCGCTGCTGGGGCATCGACCGCTGGCTCGCCATCGAAGTCCACAGCGACGAGGAGTTCGCCCGGTTCGCGGCGACGATGGGCCGGCCCGAACTCGCTGGGGATCCACGGTTCGCGACCGCAGCGGCCAGGAAGCAGAACGAAGCGGAGCTCGACGCGATCGTCGGCGCCTGGACCAGAGAACGGGACCGCGACTGGCTGTCCCGCGAGCTCCTGCGGGCAGGAGTCGCCGCCGCCCCCTCGCGAGATGCCCGGGACCTCTACGCCGACTCTCACCTGCGGGCCCGAGGCTCCTTCGCCACCGTCGAGCACCCGGAGTGGGGCGACCTGGAGCTCGTCGGGCCGCCGTTCCGTATCGAAGGTCACGACCTCAGCCCCCGCCGGGCGCCGCTGCTCGGCGAGCACACCGATGTCGTCCTCACCGATGTCCTTGGGCTCTCCGCCGACGAGATCGACGCCTACCGGGGCCGCGGCATCGTCGCCTGATCGCTACACTTCGTCCTCACCAACCACATCCCGATCCGCTCAAGGGAGGTCCACAGTGACTCGACTCAGCCGAACGTCGCGCAACGCCGCGGTCACGGCGGCCATCGCCATCGCCGCCCTGCTCTTCGCTCCACCGGTCCCCGCCTTCGCCCAGGACGGCGACTCGGTGACGGTCGACATCATGAGCCGCTATCGCGTCGCCCCGAACATCACCTACCTGACGGCTGACGGCTATGAGTCCAAGCTGGACGTGATGACCCCACGCGGCCAGGGCCCGGTGCCCACCCTGATCTACATCCACGGCGGCGGCTGGGTCGGCGGCACCAAGGAGTCCAGCGTGCTGCGGGCACTCCCCTATCTCGAGATGGGCTGGGCGGTGGTCAACGTCGAATACAGGTTGGGCCGCAACGCTCTCGCGCCCGGCGCCGTCGAGGACTGCCGCTGCGCGCTGCGCTGGGTCTACGAGAACGCCGAGGACTACAACATCGACACCTCCCGCCTGGTCGTCACCGGCGCCTCGGCCGGAGGTCACCTGTCTCTGACGACGGGCATGCTGCCGGCCTCCGCCGGCCTCGACCGGCTCTGCCCGGGCCGCGACTCGGACCGTCCGGGCTGGGCCGCGGCCGACGAGTACGAGATGCCGGTCGCCGCCATCGTCAACTGGTTCGGAATCACCGATGTCGGCGACCTGCTCGAGGGCGTCAACGCGAAGAGCTACGCGGTCGCCTGGATGGGCTCGCGCTCCGACCGCATGGAACTCGCCGAGCGCGTTTCGCCGCTCACCTACGTCCGGTCCGGACTGCCGCCGATCCTGACGATCCACGGTGACGTCGACAACATCGTGCCCTACCAGCACGCCCTCGACCTGCACGCCAAGCTGGACAAGGCAGGTGTCGTGAACAAGATCCACACCGTGCCCGGCAAGGGCCACGGCAACTTCACGCCCGACGAGCAGCAGGAGATCTTCCGGGTCATCCGGGCCTTCCTCGCCGAGCACGTGACCGCCGGGGAAGCCGCGAGCACCGGCGCCGAGTGACGCCCGCCACCGGGCGCCGCCCAGTGGCGGGCGCTCCCGACCTCTGCATCCGCACCGCCATTGACCTCGCCGGGCTGCTCGCCAGCGGTGAGGTCTCGGCGGTCGAGGTGCTTGAGGCTCATCTCGGCTGGATCGACCGCCGGAATCCGCGGCTCAACGCGATCTGCACTCTCGACCGCGACCACGCGCTCGAGCAGGCGCGAGCCGCCGATGACCTGCGCCGCCGCGACCCGGAAGCGGCCGCCGCGAAGCCGCTGCTCGGCCTGCCGACCGCGATCAAGGACCTGGTGCCGACGAAGGGCATCCGCACCACCTTCGGTTCGCCCATCTTCGCGGACAACGTCCCCGACTTCGACGTGCTTCTCGTCGAACGGATCCGCGGCGCCGGTGCGGTCGTCATCGGCAAGACGAACACGCCCGAATTCGGCGCCGGCTCGCAGACCTTCAACCCCGTCTTCGGCAAGGCCCGCAATCCGTGGGATCCGAGTCGCACCTGCGGCGGCTCGAGCGGCGGCGCGGCGGCCGCCCTCGCCAGCGGCATGCTGCCCATCGCCGACGGCAGCGACCTCGGCGGCTCGCTCCGGAACCCGGCGAGCTTCTGCGGCGTCGTCGGTTTCCGGCCGACGCCGGGCCGCGTGCCTCGCGTGCCTCCCGAGCAGGGCTGGGACGACCTCGCCGTGCTCGGGCCGATGGGACGCAACGTCGCCGACGCGGCTCTCCTGTTCTCGGTCATCGCCGGACCGGACCCGCGCGACCCGATCTCCCTCGCACGCTCTTCCGAGCCCTTCCACCCGGTCGAGCCGCTCGACCTCCGCGGCATGCGCATGGCCTGGACCCCCAACCTCGGCCTCTACCCAGTCGAACGGGAAGTCGTCGAGGTCTGTGAAGCGGCCCTGCCGGTGTTCCGCGACCTGGGCGCCGAAATCGAGGAAGCCGCGCCTGACCTGTCCGGCGCCGACAGCATCTTCCGCACCCTGCGCGCCAACCTGTTCGGCGACAAGCTGGGGCCGCTGTTTCCCGAACGCCGCGACCAGATGAAGGACACCGTGATCGAGGAGATCGAACGGGGCCTGGCGCTCACTGGCCCGGACATCGCGACGGCCCAGGCGGAGCGGACCCGCCTGCACTGCCACGTGGTCGAGTTCTTCGAACGCTACGACGCCCTGCTCCTGCCCACCGTCCAGGTCCTGCCCTTCGACGTCGACCGGCCCTACCCCACCGAGATCGAAGGTCGGCCGATGACGAGCTACACGGACTGGATGGCCTCCTGCTACTCGATCACGGTGACCGGCTGCCCGGCCATCTCCGTGCCGTGCGGGATCGGGCCGTCCGGGCTGCCGATCGGCCTGCAGATCGTTACGCCACGGGGAACGGACCGCCAGACCCTGGCCATCGCGGCGGCGTTCGAAACCGCGGTCACTACCTGAGCAATCCGGGACGCGACGAGTCGCCCGACTACCTCCGCTCGTACGTGTACAGCCTCCGGCCGCTCGCCGACACGGTTTCGACATGGCGAATCGCCGCATACGGCTCCAGCGCCGCCTCCCACGCTTCCGGCGTGTAGTCCGCGAACCGGCCGCCCCGCAACGTGAGCAGATCGTCGACCCGTGGGTCGCCCTGGGGCACGAACTCGACCAGGCCGCGCGGCGCCAGCGAGACGAGCCATGCGGCTATCCGTGGCAACGGCACGTTGCGGCCGATGGCAAGGTGATGGAGGACGGCGAGCGCCACCAGGGCGCCCGCACCGCGCGAGCGGCGTGCCAGCGAGCGCCTCTCCGTCTGAGACCAACCCTGGTCAGGCGACGGGTTGGCCAGATCCTGGTACAGGGGCAGGAAGCGCAGACGGTCCGAGCGCGCTCGCGCGCACGCGGTTTCCAGCGCGCCGAAGTCGGAGTCGAAGCCGATTACGTCGCGAACGCCCTCTTGCAGGGCGATCGCGGAGAACTCGCCCGTGTTGCAACCGAGATCCAACAGTTGTTCGGGCGGCGCCCCGGCGATGAAGGAGCGCACGGATTCGGCCTTGCGTGAGGCTTCGCCCGTGTCGTAGCTGGTCAGCAGCGAGTAGTCGCTCCACGTCGTGTCCGTGCCCCTCGGCTTGAGGCTCTCGATCCAGCGGCGAAGCTGGGTCAGCAGGCCGCGGTAGGCGTTGCGCGGCAGCGGACGTTTCCGCGTCCGCTCGGCCGCCTCGCTGCGCGAGCCAGCACGCCGCTCAAAGCGAAGCGGCAGCAGGACGTGTGCCTGCATCCTCGGCGACCAGCGCCTCCGGCGGGGCAGCAGAGCCGCCACTTCGCGGGCCGGGATCCCCTCCTGCATGCCGCGATACCAGGCGTTGTGAGGAACGCCGAACTCCGCGGCCAGCAGCAGGGGATTTAGGAACTGTTCGCAGAACTGCGAGTGGCCCTCCCAGTACTCGCCTTCGCGATAACGCCGCAGCGACAGCCAGTCGATGAACACCGGCTTGGCGCCCTTGAACTGTACGTTGTACGCGCTGGCATCCGAAAGCGAGATGTCCCTGTCGAGGAGCCGGATCTGCAGTTCCAGGTGATGAAGCGCCGCCGCCTTCAGCAGCGAGAAAGGCCACTCGTACGGGTAGGAGATGAACGGCACGCGGGGGTGCTCCAGGACCAGGCCGCCGGGCGGAGGCAGAACGCCGACCTCGACCGGGTCCACTTCCTCCGCCGCTACGAGTCTCCCTTCGACGACCAGCGCGTCGACGAGGCCGCACCTCCGTACGAAGCGGTACTCCTCCACGGCCGCCGGGGCGACACTGCGGAAGATGCGGCCATCACGGCCCTCGATCACCTGCCCTGCCGGGTCGCGGAACGACGAAGGCTCGGGCTGGGACTCGGGCACGGCCCCCGTTCGCACTACTCGGACTCGTCGGTTCCGCCGAAGCCGAAGAAGGCCAGGATGCGCCGCCAGTAGTACTTGAAGGCGAGCGCAGCGGCCGCCACACCGCCGATCACGGCCTGCAGGATCATGCTCCCCGACGCGGGATCGAGGTAGGCTTGCGCAGCCTGCGGCACGATCAGTGCGACGACCACGGCAACCAGCAGACTCGTTCGATTCCGCGCCATTCTTCTCGTCCCCGGGCGCGCTTGCCGCACCCGTGTGAACTTTCCGCGAAGACAAACAGATCGCGGGCGTTTCGTCAAGCGATCCGGACCGTTCCGCGCTTCGCGTTCGGTGCTCAGCCGGCAGGGGCGGGGAGGCTCAGACGCGACACACCGGTCAGGTCCGTCATCCGGCGGTCCAGGGTCAGAACCTCCAACCCGGCACGCGAATAGTCATCGGCGATCAGGCGATCGAACAGGCCTGGGCCGCCGGCCGCCGCCAGCGCGTCGAACACAGCGCGCCCGTTGAGGGGCGAGACGAGACCGCTGCGAAGCACGTCGAGCAAGCCGGCGCGGGCGTCCGGCTTCGATATCCGGTAGTGGTGCTGGACCGCGACGTAGGCCTCTCCGATCACTTGATTGGAAGCGAAGATCTCGCTTCCCTCGTGCTCGACCAGCGAGATCAGCCCGGCCACGCAGTCCAGGAAGTCCTCCCTGGGTTCCCCGGTGAGCAAACGCACCAGGATCGAGGTGTCAATCCCGAAGCGCCGGATCATGCGCTTGCGAGCGGAACGACTCAAGGTCGAAGGGGCCGACCCCCTTCTTCAACCTGCCGCGCAGCGGCGCCAGACGATCTCGGTGGATGCGGCGCGGGCGGAGCCGAAATCCATCTGAACCTTCGATCAGCTCCAGCCGGTCCCCAGGCCCCACCCCGAGGGCGTCGAGTACTCGCGCAGGAAACGTGACCTGACGTTTCGATGTGATCTTGACGATCATCCCGGTCTCCTTACCGTCCACGCTATTTCGGTAAGGCACAATGAGTCAAGGCGCGGCCGTTCCGCTACACGTGACCAAGTCGTAGGATTGCCGCCGCTCGGCGGACGTCAGACGACAGAGCCCAACACAGAAGGGAGCAACACAGTGGACATCGCGAACAGGATCATGGTCGTCACCGGCGGCGCCTCCGGCATCGGCAAGGCGCTGGCCGAGGCGTTTCATCGCGAGGGCGCGCGGCACGTGGTCGTAGCCGACCGTGACGAGGCGGGGGCCAAGGAGGTCGCCGGGGCGATCGGCGGCACGGGCATCGGACTGGACGTGGCGGACGAGGGAGCGGTGCGCGACCTGGTCGCGGCGACGCAGTCGAACATCGGCCCGATCGACCTCTTCATGTCCAACGCCGGCTTCGTGACGATGGGCGGGCTCGAGGTCCCCAACAAGGAGATCAACGACCAGTGGGACGTCCACGTGATGTCCCACGTCTACGCCGCGCGGGCCGTCCTGCCCTCAATGATCGAGCGCGGCGAGGGGTACATCATGAGTACGGCCTCCGCGGCTGGCCTGCTGACCCAAATCGGCTCGCTCGCCTACTCGTTGACCAAGCACGCGGCGGTGGCGCTGGCGGAGTGGATCGCGATCACCCACGGCCACCAGGGCATCCGGGTCTCCGTGCACTGCCCACAGGCGGTGAAGACGAACATCGGCGCCAACAGCCCCGACCGGAAACGCCGCCGGGGCCTGTCCGTCGGCGTGGCCTCGGGCGACGGCGTCCTCACGGCCGAACAGGCCGCCGACGCCTGCATCGACGCGGTCCGCCAGGAGCGCTTCTGGGTCCTCCCCCACCCCGAAGTCGCGGAGTACGTCCGGCGCAAGGCGACCGACGTCGACCGCTGGCTGCACGGCATGAGGCGCTTCCAGGGACGGCTCTACGAAGGGCAGCCACTCCCGGGCGACTGGTTCGTCGACGCTCAGGACGATTGACATGACCGACGACGACGATCCTGTCTCCTCGACGCGCGAGGGCGGCGTCGCCGAGATCGTGCTGAACCGGCCCGACCGCAGGAACGCGGTGACGGGCCCGCTGGCGCAACGTCTGCACCAGGAGATCGTCGCGGCGACCAACGACGACGAGGTCGCCGTCCTGCTGATTCGCGGCGCCGGTGGCGCCTTCTGCTCCGGCCTGGACCTCGGCGAGTTCCGGGCCGATCCGCCGCCGGACTGGATGCCACACTTCGGCGGCCTCTGGCTCGACGTCCACGCGGCGCTCTACGACTGCCCGAAGCCGATCGTCGCCGCGCTCGAACGCTTCGCGATCAACGCGGGCTCGGCGCTGGCGCTCGCCGCCGATCTCGTGGTTGCCGGCGAGCAGGCCTTTCTGCACGTCGGCGAGATCCAGATGGGGATGGCGGCGCCGATGAACATGGCCTGGCTGCGGCTGCGCCATCCGGAGAGCGTGGCGGCGCGGCTCGCGATCGTCGGCCGTCGTTACACGGGGCGGGAGCTGGAACGGATGGGAGTCGCCGCCGAGGTGGTCGACGACGACGCCGTGCTCGACCGCGCCCGGGAACTTTCCGCGACCATCGCCGGTTATCCCCCGCAGGGCGTCCGGGCGATCAAGCGAACGATCCTCGGCGGACGGCCCGCAGCCTCCGGTCGGGACTGGTTCGCTCAGTTCCGCGCCGGCTGACGACTCGACAGGGGCCAGGCCGCCTGCCGGTCCGCGCCCGCGATAGGCTTAGGGGTAATGACGGCCTTCTCATTAGACGATAAATACACGCTCACTGAAGGCCGCGTCGCAATCACCGGTGTCCAGGCTCTCGTCCGGCTACCGATGGACCAGCACCGCCGCGACCGGGAAGCCGGCCTGCGGGTTGGCGCCTTCATCAGCGGCTATCCCGGATCGCCGCTGGGCGAATACGACAAGCAGCTTCAGCGAGCGAACCGGCTGTTGGCGGATCACGACGTGGTCTGCCGACCGGCGATCAACGAGGAGACAGCGGCGACCGCGATCTACGGCGCCCAGCTCCTGGAACGTTTTCCCCACGAACGCTTCGACGGCGTAGTCGGCATCTGGTACGGCAAGACGCCCGGCGTCGACCGCACCGGCGACGCCTTCCGCCACGGCAACTTCATCGGTACAGGCAAGCACGGCGGCGTCCTTGTCCTGGCCGGCGACGACACCGCCTGCAAGAGCTCGACGATCCCGGGCGACAGCACGATCAGCCTCTTCGACCTCTCGATCCCGGTGCTCTATCCGGGCGACCCGGCCGAGGTGCTGGAGTTCGGGCTGCACGGGATCGCACTGTCCCGGTTCGCCGGCCTGTGGACCGGGCTCAAGATCGTGACCAACGTCGCCGACGGCGGCGCGGTCGTCGACCTGCCGCAAACCCCGCCGCCCGTCCTTCCTGACCTTACGATCGGCGGCCGCCGGTTCGAGAAGCAGCTCGACATGCGGCTGCTGCCCCCCTATTCGATCGAACTCGAGCGCCAGATCTTCTCCGAGCGCACCGCGGCCGCTCTCGCCTACATCCACGCCAACGGCCTCGACAGCATCCGCTGCGCCAGTCCCGGTGACCGGATCGGCCTGGTCGCGGCCGGCAAGCCCTACCGCGACCTGCGTCTGGCCCTCGAACTGCTCGGCCTGGACGAGGCCGCGCTCGACCGCCACGGCATCCGGGTGCTCAAGCTCGGCTGCATCGCGCCGATCGAGCCGCGGCGCCTGCGTGAGTTCGCCCAGGGCCTCGAAGAGATCGTCGTCATCGAGGACAAGCGCGGTTTCGTCGAGACGCAGATCCGCCAGGTCCTCTACAACCTGCCCGACCGGCCGCTCGTCGCCGGCAAGGAGACGCCCGCCGGCGAAACGCTGTTCCCGATGCACGGAGAACTCGAAGGCCACGACATGGCGCGGATCCTCGGCGCCTACCTCGAGCACCGGCTGCCGGGCGCGGTACCGGCCGAGAGGCTGGCGCACCTGCGGGCCGGCGCCGAGTGTGCCGAGCTGGCCACGAAGCTGCCGGCCGCGCTGCCGCGCACGCCCTACTTCTGCAGCGGCTGTCCGCACAACACGTCGACCCAGCTTCCCGAGGGGTCGGACATCGCCGGCGGCGGCATCGGCTGTCACGCGATGGCGATGTGGATGGATCGGGGCGTGAGCTGGCTGCCGCAGATGGGCGGCGAGGGCGCCTGCTGGATCGGCCTGTCGCCCTTCACCGAGCAGGAGCACGTGTTCCAGAACGTCGGCGACGGCACTTACGCCCACTCCGCAAGCAAGGCGATCGAGGCCTGTATCGCCGCCGACCTCCACATGACGTTCCGCATCCTCTACAACTCCGCCGTTGCCATGACGGGCGGTCAGGACGCGGTGGGGTTGCTCAGTTCGATGGGCGTCGCGCAGCAGCTTCAGCTTCAGGGCATGAAGCGGGTCGTGCTGGTGACCGAGGACCTGGAGCGCTTCCCCCATCGCGACGACAACGCGGTCGAGATCCGGCACCGCCGCGACTACGACCAGGTGCTGAAGGATCTGCGGGCGATCAAGGGCCCGACAGCCGTGGTCTATGACCAGCAGTGCGCGGCCGAAAAGCGGCGCGAGCGCAAGCGCGGCATCCAGGAGACGCCGAAGCAGCGGGTCTACATCAACCCCGCCGTCTGCGAGGGCTGCGGCGACTGCGCCGCGAAGTCGAACTGCCTGTCCGTGGCGCCGCTGGAGACGGAGTACGGCCGCAAGACCCAGATCCACCAGTCGTCCTGCAACCTGGACTATTCCTGCATCGAGGGCGACTGTCCCGCCTTCATGACCGTCGAACTGGGCGACGGGACGAAGCCGGTCCGCCGTGCCGCCGCGGCGCCGCTCGCCGAGGACGAGACACCGGAACCCGTCCGCCAACTGCCGGACGACGCGACGTTCCGGGCCCTGCTCGTGGGCATCGGCGGCACCGGCGTGGTGACCGTCGACGCGATCCTCGTCACCGCGGCCCTGATGGAGGGCCGGTACGCGGTCCACCTCGACCAGACCGGCCTGGCGCAAAAGGGCGGCGCGGTCGTATCGAACCTGCTGCTCAGCCGCGGACCGATCCCCCGGGCGAACAAGCTCGGCAACGGCGAGGCGGACCTGGCGCTTTCGTTCGATCTGCTGGCCACGATCGCACCCGACAACCTGAAGCGGTTCTCGCAAGAGACCACGGCCGTCGTCGGCAACACCGCCGGCATCAGCCCGGCGGCGGTGATCACGGACAGCGCCGCGCGGATGCCCCCTCTCGACGAGCTGCGCAAGCGGCTCGCCCTCTTCACGGACAGCGACCGCAGCTACTTCGTGGACGCCGAGGCCGCCACCGAGCGTCTGCTCGGCAACAGCGTCACCGGCAACATCTTCCTGGTCGGCGCCGCCTACCAGCAGGGCCTGCTGCCGCTCCAGGCGCGCTTCATCGAGCAGGCGCTGGTGGCGAACGGTGTCGCGGTCGAGGACAACATCCAGGCGTTCCGCTACGGTCGCCTTTCCGTCGCCGATCCGGAACGGTTCCGGCGCGCCGCCGGACTCGCCGAACCCGAGGCGCCGACCGCGGCCGCGGCGGTGCACGCCGCCCACGAGCGCCTCGAACGCTGGGCGCCGAAGCTCAGGCCGGAACTCGACCGGCTCCTCGCCGGCGCGCCGCGTGGAGGGTCGCTCGATCGCCTCCTGCCCGGCCGCGTCGCCGACCTGCTGCTCTACGGTGGCGGGAGCTTCGCCGAGCGCTATCTCGGCTTCGTCGGCGAGGTGGCAACCACCGAGGAAGCCAAGCTGCCCGGCCACATCGCGGTACGCGAGGCGGCGGCCCGCTACGGCTTCAAGCTGCTCGCGGTCAAGGACGAGTACGAGGTCGCGCGCCTGTGGCTCCAGGATCCGACGTGGAACCAGGTCTCTCGGGACTACGACGGCTCACTCACCCGTCAGGTCCTGCTCCACCCGCCGACGCTCCGCAGGTTCGGCTGGAAGCGGAAGATCCGCCTGGGGGCCTGGTCGCGCTCGCTGTTCCGGCTGCTGTACGCGGCGCGCGGGCTTCGCGGCACCGCGCTCGACATCTTCGGAGCGACCCGGCACCGCCGCCTCGAGCGCGGGTTGTTCGACTGGTACCGCGGCCTGATCCACGGGGCCCTCGAACGGCTCGACACGGATTCCGCGCCGGTGGTCGTCGAGCTGGCCGAGCTCCCCGACTCCATCCGCGGCTACGAGGACGTCAAGGAGCGCACGGTCGCCACGGCCAGGTCGCGCGCCAGGCAGCTCCAGCGTCAGCTCGACGAAGAGCCCGCCGGCTCCAGGGTCGCCTGAAGGCGCGCCCGCGCTAGGATCCCCCGCCGTGACGACCCGACGGATCACGTCAACGCTCTGTCTGTCAGCCCTGCTGGTGGCCGTTGCCGCGCAGCTTCCGGCCCAGACGGCGCACCCGGTCCTGAGCGGCTTCCTCCCCATCGACGACTACATCCTCGAGGTCGACGGGCAGACCGATTCCGGCGCCAGGCTCTACCTCTCCCAGCGGGCGGCGTCGATGCTGATCCTCAGCGACTCCCTGGGCGAACCCATCCTGCTGTGGGCCCGCAGCATGGCGGTGGACCGGCTCCAGAGTTCCGACCTCCTGGCGTCGGGGCCCGGCTACGACGTGGTCGCCGAGCCGGACAAGTCCTACATCGGCGACGCCATCCCGGACCAGACCACGATCGTCCTGCCCATCGAGGGCCGCGACGTCAAGGTCCTGCCACGGCCTCCCCTGATCGGCGACCGCACCCTGGGCGAGCTACTGGAGCACTCACCCGGCTACCGCGCCGGCATGGATGCCTTCCAACCGAACGCCGCCGCCATGGCCGCACTCCGTGACGCCCAACCGGCCCGGGTGAGGGTCTTCTTCGGCACCTGGTGCGGCGTCTGCAAACAGGTGCTGCCCAACCTCCTCGAGGTCAACGCCGGACTGGAAGGCACGCAGCTCACGTTCGAGTACTACGGGCTGGCTTCCCCTCCGGGCGGCTGGGAAGACCCGGAAGTCACGGGCAGCGAAGTAACGGGCCTGCCGACCGCGATCATCTACCGCGACGGCCGGGAAGTCGGTCGCTTCGGCGGAGCGAACGACTTCGCTCAGCCGGCGCAGGTGCTTCAAGCCCTGCTGGCCGGGTCCCGGTAGGCCCGTCGACGTAGCTGCGTCGTACGAGCGGCCCCTCTCCAGCTACGAGGCTCACTCAAGCGCCAACGCCACCAGGGCCGGGCTTTGCTCTCCGCGTCCGGCGCCGACGGTAAAGGCCACGTACTGCCGCCCTTCGTGGAGGTAGGTCATCGGCGTGCCGTGCGGCGTGGGCTCGACGCGGTGCTCCCAGAGCTTCGCCCCGTCCCGCTTGTCGTAGGCGCGGATGTGGCCGGCGTCGCCCATGAACGTCATCCGGCTCGAGTCGTAGTCCGCCTGGATGATGAAGATCAGGTCCCTGGTCAGCACCAGACCGCCGTTCGAGAGAATGCCGTGGGAAGCGCTGCCCAGGTCGGGCAGATCGAGGTGGGCGATCGCGGGGTGGTCCTTCGGCCCCGGACCGTGGGCGACCTGCCACAGATGCTCGCCCGTGTTCAGGTCGATCGCGGTGATCCGGCTGTAGGGCGGCTTGACCAGGGGAAGACCCCGCGGCCCCTCCAGGAGGCCAAGGGCGTCGACGTAACGGAACTCGGAGCGGGCCGCGTCGGCCGGCCGCACGCCGAAGCTCATCACCTTGGTCATCGACGGCACGTAGAGCACTCCCGCCTCGGGATCGATCGCGGCGCCCCGCCAGTTCGCGCCTCCGGCGGCCGAGGGCAGCGTCAGCACGCCAAGCTTGCCGCCCTCCTTGACCTCGAGCGGCGGCGTGTAGATCGGGCCCAGCACGTAGTCGTCGACGATCTCGAGCGCCTCGGCGCGAAGTTCCGGCGTGAAGTCGATCAGGTCGTCCTCGGTGAAGCCGAGCCGCTCGAAGGGCGGGGGCTTTGTCGGCATCGGCTGGGTAGGCGAACTCCATTCACCGGGCACCGTCGTCTGCGGCACCGGGAGCTCGTCGATCGGCCACACGGGCTCGCCCGTCTCGCGGTCGAGCACGTAGGTGATGCCCTGCTTGCTGACCTGTGCGACCGCCTTGATCTCGCGGCCGTCCACTGTGATGTCGACCAGGTTCGGGGCCGAGGCCAGATCGTAGTCCCACAGGCCGTGGCGGACCGCCTGGAAGTGCCACTTCCGCTCTCCGGTACGGGCATCGAGGGCGACCAGACTCTCGGCGAACAGGTTGTCTCCGCGCCGGTGGCCGCCGTACCAGTCGTTCGTCGGCGTCGACACCGGCAGGTAGACGAACCCAAGCTCGTCGTCGCAGCTCATCATCGTCCACACGTTCGTGTTGCCGGAGTACTCCCAGGATCCGTCGAGCCAGGTCTCGTTGCCGAACTCGCCGGGCTGGGGGATCGTGCGGAAGATCCAGCGTTGCTCGCCGGTACGCACGTCGTAGCCACGCACGTGCCCGGGCGGCATCTTCGGTCCCCGCGGGCCGTCCGAGATGATCGAACCGAGCACGATGACGTCGGCGCAGACGATCGGCGGCGCCGAGTGGGTGTACTGGCGCTCGTTGATGTCGCGGCCCAGGCCCAAGGCCGTGTTCACCATGCCGCCGTCGCCGAAGGCCAGGTCCGGCTCGCCGGTCAGACGGTCCAGCGAGATCAGGCGGCGGTGGTGGGCGGCGTAGATCAGCCGTTCAGCCGGTTCGCCGTCGATCTCCCCGCTCCAGTACTCGAGCCCGCGGTGCTGGAAACCGGCGTTGGCCGGGCGGCCCGCGTCGTAGCTCCGTGGGTCGTAGACCCAGAGCGTCTCGCCCGTACCCGGATCGATCGCCGCGACCTGGCTGAGTGAGGTGGTGATGTAGAGCGTGCCGTCGATGTAGAGCGGCGTGCTCTTGTACATGCCGCCGCGGTACTCCGTGTCGGCTTCGGCTTCGACCGATGGCCACCGCCAGACCTCGCGCAGCTGGTCGACGTTGGAGGGGTTGATCTGGTCGAGCGGCGAGTACTTGGTCGAGGCGCGGTCGGCGGCGTAGTGACGCCACTCGCCAGCTTTGGCGGAGACGGAGTCAGAGCGGCTGCCGCAGCCCATAGCCGCGGGCAGCAGAAGAATGGCGCCCAAG
The DNA here is from genome assembly GCA_028877275.1 of Acidobacteriota bacterium. Taxonomy (GTDB): domain Bacteria; phylum Acidobacteriota; class Thermoanaerobaculia; order Multivoradales; family Multivoraceae; genus Multivorans. The sequence continues at coordinate 209,830 of JAPPFP010000006.1, read as the reverse complement.
GCCAGCCGGAGACCGGAAGCCGGCGACGACATCGAGGAGCAGGCCTCCTTGTTCAGGAACATCCGGCGAGTCTACGTGGCGATCCTGTACGCTATGCGGCCTTCAGGAACAAGGCTTAGAGGAGAAGAACGATGGCATGGGACTTCGAAACAGACCCTGAATTCCAGGACAAGCTGGACTGGATGGACGAGTTCGTCACCAACGAAATCGAACCGCTCCGGTTCGTCCTCGGCAGTCCCTACGATCTCTCCTGCCCGAAGCGCCAGAAGCTGATTCCGCCGCTCCAGGAGGAAGTGAAGAAGCGGGCGCTCTGGGCCTGCCATCTCGGTCCCGACCTCGGCGGCCAGGGTTACGGCCAGGTCAAGCTGGCGCTGATGAACGAGATCCTCGGCCGCTCGCCGCACGCGCCGATCGTGTTCGGCTGCCAGGCGCCGGATTCCGGCAACGCGGAGATCATCGCCCACTACGGCACGGACGAGCAGAAGGCCCGCTACCTGCGACCCCTGCTCGACAACAAGATGGTCTCCGCCTACTCGATGACGGAGCCGCATGGCGGATCGGACCCCAAGGTGTTCACGACCCGCGCCGTCCTCGACGGAGACGAGTGGGTGATCAACGGCGAGAAGTGGTTCTCCTCGAACGCCCGATACGCCTCGCTGCTGGTCGTCATGGTGGTCACCGACCCGGACGCGCCGCCCTACAACAGGATGTCGATGTTTCTGGTGCCCAAGGACACGCCGGGCGTCAAGATCGTCCGCAACGTCGCCGTCGGCACCGGCAACGAGGACGGCTCACACGGCTACGTCCGCTACACGGACGTGCGCGTACCCAAGGACCACCTCCTCGGCCAGCGCGGCCAGGGCTTCGTCGTCGCCCAGACCCGCCTCGGCGGCGGCCGCATCCATCACGCGATGCGGACGATTGCCAAGGTCCGCACCGCCTTCGACCAGATGTGCGAGCGCGTGCTGTCCCGGGAAACGCAGGGTGAACTGCTGGCGCAGAAGCAGCTCGTCCAGGAGAAGATCGCCGACTCCTGGGCGCAGATCGAGCAGTTCCGCCTGTTCGTGCTCCAGACCGCCTGGAAGATCGACAAGTACAAGGACTACCGGATGGTCCGCAAGGACATTTCCGCGGTCAAAGCGGTCATGCCGAAGGTCTACCTCGACGTCTTCTCACGGGCGCTGATGATCCACGGTTCGCTCGGCGTCTCGAACGAGATGACCTTCTCGGCGGGCGTCGTCGATTCCTTCCACATGGCCCTGGCCGACGGACCGACCGAGGTCCACAAGATCACGGTGGCAAGGCAGATCCTTCGCGAGTACGCCGGCACCGACGATCTCTTCCCGACCACCCATCTGCCCAAGCTCCGTCAGGCCGCGTACGAGAAGTACGCCGAGATCATCGAGCACGAGGTAGCGGCCAACTAGCACCCGGGACTCACGCGTAGCGTTCGACGCCGCAAGCTGCTACATTCCCACTCGCCATGTTCAAGAACTTCATGTTTGCGATCGCGTACATCCTCGGCGCCGGCTGGTGGGCCAGCCAGGCCATGGTCGACGCAGCGGCTGGGTCCTGGTGGAACCTCCTCGCCTTCTTCGCCGCCCTGACCTTCTTCCTGGTCCGTGTCGGTTGCATGGGCGGCAGCGAAGAAGACGCCCAGAAGATGGGCAACGTCTTCTCGATCCTCATCGCCGTGGCCTTGCTGGTCATCGCGGGGATGGGGTTGGCGAGCGGCGACGGGAGTATCGCGAACATGGTCTTCGCGTTGCTGTTCGCGGTCGTGGCCGGACTCGGCCTCCGCGCAACCGCCACCGCGCACGCCTGAGACTACGGAGAAAACGAACATGCTCCTCGACCTCGCCAGGAACCGCCCATACCTGCTCGTGGCCGCAGCCGCACTGCTGCTTCTCTTCGCCGGCTGCGCCGCCGACTCCGGGGACGACCACGCGGACCACGACCACGCGGAAGGCGACATGGACCACGCGGAAGAAGCGGCCGACGACGGAGCGCCGCGGGTCTACTTCGTGGGGCTGGAGAACCACGCCACGATCCCCAGTCTGATCAACCTGCAGTTCGCGGCCGAGAACTTCATCATCGAGCCGGTGGGCGACGGCGCGATCAATGAGGGCGCGGGCCACTACCACATCGCGATCGACGGGGAGTGCCTGGAGCCGGGCATCGTGATCCCCACCGCGGACCCGTGGATCCACTTCGGAGACGGCTCAGACTCGATCGAGATCGAACTCAGCCCCGGCGAGCACTACCTCTGCCTCCAGATCGGCGATGGCGAGCACCGCACGCTCGACGAGCCGGGCCTGTCGCAGTACATCATGGTGCACGTGGAGGAAGAGGCGGCCGAGTAGGCCCCTCTACCGAAAGAAGAACGGGCTGGTCCAGGCGGCGCCGCCGTCTTCCTGGACCACGCGAAGATAGAGGTAGCCGCCAGCCTGGAACCCGGGCAGCGGAACGGTCAGGCTGCACTCTCGCTGACCTTCAGCGCACAACGCTTCGCCCGTCAAGGCGCCCGCGCCGGCCGCGCCCTGGCGGCTGACCACCTCGATGCGCGCGATCTCCCCTGGTGCTATCGCCCGAACGACCAGGGTCGTCTGGGGCACGCCGGCGATCGGACCGACTGTGCCCGCGGCCGCCGCCGCGGCGGGAATGTCGGCGCCGATCGGCCATCCCGCGTAGCTCGCGCGGACCACGATCCGGGGGCCGTTCGTGGCATAGGTGCGACGCGCGAGCAGCGCCTCGTAGATCCCCTCCCGGGTCACTTCGTCACTCAGGATCGCCGCCACGCCGCCGCTCGGCGACGCGAGGTGGGCGAGGCCCGGATGCCCGTCGTGGCCATCGCTCGAGCCCACGAATCCAAGCCGGTAGCCTCGATCGAGAGCGTCGCGCACGAAGTTGCCGGCCAGAGCATTCCGGACGACCATGCCCGGTGAGTCGGCAGCCTCGCTCGAGCCGTGGACGGACACGATCTCGGTAACGGGCTCGAGGCCGGCTGGAGGCGGCGAAGACCAGTCCGTGGCAATGGGAGCCCCGGCAGAGTGGTGGGCGAAGGTCAGCGCCCGCACGTCCTCGAGGCCGGTCCATAGTTCCCGCGGCTCGTCGTACTCCTCGTCGATCGAGCTGAGAAGCAGGCCAGCCGCGGCCTCGGCGATCGGCTCGAAGAAGACGACGTGGCGATGGCCCTCGACCCAGTTCGTCCACTCGTAGCCGGCCAGCGCGATGAAGCGTCCCGGTTCGTTGCGGGCGTAGGCCGCATCCAGCGTCCGGCGCCAGATCGAGGGCTCGCCGTCCATGAACCGCATGCCCCAGTGGTCGTGGTCGGTCACAGCCGCGGCGTCGAGGCCGGCCACGTCCCGCGCGTAGCGCAGCAGGTCGTCCGGCGTCGCCGATCCATCGGATAGCCCGGAGTGGTTCTGGAGATCGGCCCACAGGATCCGCCGGCCGGCCGGCGCGACGACCAGCGGATTGCTTTCCGCTTCGAATCCTGGCCCGGCCGCGGCGCCCTCCAGGCGACCGCGCACCCTCATCACACCGCCCGCGTCGCCGGAAACCTGGAGCGGAACGACGAGCCCGCCCCGATCCTCCACGGCGAGAGCCAGGGAGACGACCCGCTCCACCCCGGCCGCGGAGTCGGCCCTCGAGTCCATCAGGCCGACGCCGGCCGGCAGTCGAAGCTCCAGCGTCCCGGCCGCCGCCGACCAGCCGTTCCCGGCCGCGTCGACCAGTGCAGCGGTAAGGCTGATCTCGTCGCCCGGCCGGGCGGTCGATGGCAGATGGAGCAGCAACCGCGCCGGCGGCCCGGGCAGCACGTCGACGGCGGGCGACTCCGCGATCAGCTCCCGAACTCCGTCGCCATCGCCGTCGACGGCGACCCAGAAGCGCGACTCGCGCTCAGCGTACCGGTCGGCCAGCGCGCCCGCCGGACCGGCCCCGTACGTGACCACGATCTCTTCTCCGGCCGCGAGTGGCCGGCCGCCGACGCCGATCGCGAGCAACTGCTGATCCAGCGTTTCGGCCGAGAGTTCGACACCGTGGGCGTCCGTCTCAATCGTCGTATAGCCCAACGCCTCCGGACGTTCCGTCTGCGGCGTGCTCCAGCCCCAGAAGGGCGACACCTGGAGGTGGACCGTTCCTCCATCCGCTACACCCGCCTCCCCTGCCCTGTAGACGATCCTCCAGCTTCCCGGACTGCCCGCGACGGCCGGTCCTCTCACGGCCTCGACCGTAGCGACGCCGCCGCCGTCAGCGGTCGAACGCGGCCGCAGCAGGTCCGCCCGCAGTTCCTCGACGACATCGTGACGCGGAGAGCGGTCGGGCCAGGGGCCGCCCGGCTGTTCATCCGGCCCCGGCCCACACGCCACGACCACCAGAATCAGGGCAGCGGCGAATCGGAAAGGGCGCACCCGGAGATCCTCTCACGAGCCGGACTCGCTGTAGTGTCGCACCCGCCCATGCCCTTCAAAGTGGCCTTCATCGGCACCCACGGCGTCGGCAAGACGACCCTCGCCTACGGCCTCGCCGCGCGCCTGAAACGCCGCGACATCAACCTCGACGTCGTGGTTGAGGTGGCACGCCGGTGCCCACTGCCACTCAACGAAGGAACGACCCTGGAGGCCCAGTCGTGGATCCTCCATTCCCAGATCGCCGACGAACTGGCCGCCGAGGCCCGTTCGCCGGTCGTGATCTGCGACCGCAGCGTCCTCGACAACTACGTCTATCTTCTGGTCGCCCGTGGCCGCCAGCCGGCGCTGGAAGCCCTGATCGAGTCCTGGTGCACCACGTACGACCTGAAGGTCTACGTCCCGATCCTGCGCGACAGCGAGGTTCAACCCGATGGTGTCCGCGCCATCGATCCGGCGTTCCGGCGGCAGATCGACGACCGGCTCTGGAACGAACTGGAAGACCGCCGCATAGGAACCCTCGTACTCGATGCGGAGCATCGGAAGAACTGGCTCGATGTCGTCGAAGAAGCGGTCGCGAACCAGCTCCGGATTCCCCAGCTCGACCTGCTCTGAGCTGCACGCCGGACGCGTATACTCGCGGGCCGAACACGAACCCGACCGTCAACTGAACCGCACCGCAGCCGGCCTCGGCGCCCCCTGGCGCCGACGGTCCGTCACCGAGAGGAGCCGCCATGTCCCGTCCCTTCCTGCGCACCGAACTCTGCGACATGCTCGGGATCGAGTATCCCGTGTTCTCCGCCGGCATGGGACCGGTGGCTGGCGGCGCGGAACCCGTCGCCAGGGCCGACCTGGTCGCTGCCGTTTCGGAAGCCGGCGGCCTGGGCGTGATCGGAGGCGTTGCCTACAGCCCGGAGGACCTGCGGGCCGAGATCAACAAGGTGCGCGCGAAGACGGACAAGCCGTTCGGCGTCGATCTGCTGCTGGCTTCGAACTTCCTGGAGAAGGCGGGCAGCGGGCCGACCTCGGCGACGGTGCCGACCCGCGACCTGGTGCCGGCGGAAACCCGCGACGCACTCAGGAAGATGGCCGAGAGCCTCGGCATCGAGTGGATGGAGGCGCCACCCCCGGCGCCGAGTTGGGCGGTGCCCGAGGGCAAGAGTTACGCAGGCGCCCAGATGGAAGTCCTGCTGGAGGAGAAGGTCCCTGTGTTCGCCTCCGGTCTCGGTTCCCCGGCGCCCTTCTCGAGGGCGCTCAAGGACGCCGGGATCAAGATCGTCTCCCTGGTCGGCAACGCCCGTGCCGCGCGCCGCGTCGCTGAGGGCGGCGCCGACATCGTCGTCGCCCAGGGCACGGAAGCCGGCGGCCACACGGGCAAGATCGGCACCCTGGCGCTGCTGCCCCAGGTCATGGACGCGGTAGCGCCGATCCCGGTCGTCGCCGCGGGGGGCGTCGCCGACGGCCGCGGCCTGGCGGCGGTCATCGCCGCCGGCGCCATCGGCGCCTGGTGCGGCACCGCCTTCCTGGTTTCGAACGAAGCGAACCAGCCCGCGCTGCAGAAGCAGCGCATCCTGGAGGCCGCCACCGAGGACACGGTGGTAACCCGTCTCTACAGCGGAAAGACGATGCGAAACATCACGAATCCGTTGATCCAGGCGTGGGAAGCGAGCGGCATCCGGGCGCTGCCGATGGGGCTCCAGGGCGTGCTCACCCGCGACCTGCTCCACTCCATCCGCACCGCCGGACGGGACGACCTGCTGATGAACGCGGCGGGCCAGGCCTCCGGCATGCTGCAGAAGGCTCGCCCGGCCAGCGAGATCCTCCACGAGATGGTGGCGGACGCCTCCCACCTCCTGGGTGCGCGGCTTTCGGAGCGGGTTCAGGTCCAGGTCGCCGTCTGAAGCCAGGACTTCACCAGCGCCTCGCGTCGGGCTCGATCGCTTCGAGGTCGAAGCAGTGGTACCCGGCGGGGTGCCTCCAGAACCGCTCCCGGTAGGGGTACATGCGCAGCGACGCCTGGTCGCTGGGCGCATCGAGGCTGAACGTCGCGCAGAGTTCGTACGCCTTTTCTCCTGTCGCCCTGAATGTGTAGGGCTCGCGGTTTTCCGGATCGACGATCGACACGATGTTGATGTCCCGCTCGCCACTGAGGGATTCCAGGCCCGCGGGCAGCGAGCCGTTCCGCTCCCAGTAGATATCGACGCCCCGGACGATGTCCCGCAGATTGCCCACGCGCGCGACGTCCAGCCCGCGCTCGCGCGCCTGGCCGGGCGAACCGACGGCAACCAGTCCAAGGACGACCGCCAGGAGGACGGCGACCGCCGACACGCCGGCGAAGACGGCCGGCAGCTTCGGCGCCTGACCGCCCTCGGTCACTTCCACGTCGTCCTGGCGCAGGTCCCAGAAGTAGTAGCCGAACACGCTGCCGGCAATCGCCGCCACGACCCCGACCTTCAGAAGGAACCGTACGGCCAACTCGCCGCCCAGGCCGAAGAACACCAGTGCGATCAGGTCGCCGGCCAGAACACCCGCGGCGACGAACAGGGTCAGGTACGTGAGCCACTTCCTGATCCGCGACGAGCGCAAGTCCGGGTCGTCGCGCAGCGCGCGCCTCACCATCCGTTGAATCATCAGGAACGCCGGGAAGGAGATCACGAGGTACGCCAGCCCCCAGCGCAGCATCTCGGCGGAAGCCGCCGCCGGAAGAGTGAACGCCACATCGGCGAACGTCCGGTTGATCAACACGAACATCACGTTGCCGAAGCTGATCGCCGCCGTGTACAGCGCCGCGAAGAGGACCAGGTAGAGGAAGGCCTCGCGCGCCCCCAGGTACGGACGCGGCCGCGGGATGGGCGCCACGAACTCGCGGTCCACCCAGGCGCTCAGTGCCTTGTCGATGTCGGCCTGGCGCCAGCTCGCATCGGCCAGCGCCTCCTGGATCTCGTCGCGGCTCGCGCCACGCGACAGTGCTTCTCGTACGAACCGGCTCAGTTCCTCGTTCACGGTTTTCTCCTCCGCGTTGTTGACATTGTCAACATTACACGCGATCGTGTACCACGTCAACGTCGATGCAAGCTACACTGCGCGCCCATGACTTCTTCCGCCGTTCTCGACGCCCTCCGTTCTCTCGACACGCCCACGGTCTGCAACGCGCTGGAGGTGGTGGCGCCCAGGCGGCGCGGCCACGGCTACACCGTCGACCCGCTCGTGTGCGCACGGCCCGACCTGCCGCCGATCGTCGGCTTCGCGCGGACCGCGCGGATCCGGGCCCAGCATCCGAACACAGCGGACCCGAAGCAGGCGCGCCGCGCCTCTGTTGGCTACTACGAGTACCTGGCCTCCGGCGAAGGTCCGACGATCACCGTCATCCAGGACCTCGACGACGGCGCCCGCGGCTACGGCGCCTTCTGGGGCGAAGTGAACTCGAACATCCACCGCGGCCTGGGCTGTCTCGGCGTGATCACGGACGGCAGCATCCGCGACCTCGACGACGTCGCCGAGGGTTTCCAGCTCCTCGCCGGCCGGATCGGACCGTCACATGCCTTCGTGCACGTGGTCGATTACGGCGGTCCGGTGACCGTCGCCGGCATGGCCGTTTCGGACGGCGATCTAATCCACGCCGACCAGCACGGCGCCGTCGTGGTTCCGGCCGACGTGGCCGACCAGGTCGAAGCGGCGGCCGACCTGATCGCCCGGCGCGAGCGGGTGATCATCGACGCCGCCAAGCAGCCGGACTTCGACTTCGACAAGCTAAGGGCCGCCTGGGGCGAGGCGGCGGAGATCCACTGAGGCCACGGCGAGCGCTCAGGCCACGACAGGATCGATCGGCGTAACGATGCCGAGCGCGTCCTCGATCGCCTGGGCCGCCTCGAGGCAGAGCCCCTCGCGATAGCGGCCGCCGATCACCTCGACCACCTGGGGAAGGCCGTTGGCGACGCCGGTCGGCACGCAGACGGCGGGCAGGCCGAGCAGGTTGAGCGCGACCTCGAAGCGCATCTGGTCGAGAACGTCGCCGGGCTCCTGCAGGTCGTAGCCGATGACGAAGGGCGGCTGGGTCATGATCGGCGCCAGCGTGATCGGATAGTCCTCCTGGAACTCCTGCCAGACGCTGGCGATCCGGTGACGCTGGCCGTACATCGCCTCGTACTCGGTGGGCGACTCGACTCCGAACATGTCGAGTGCGCGCACCAGGAAGTCGTAAGCGTCAGGCGACATGACTTCCTTGAGCGCCTGCCGCGCCGTGTTCAACTCGTAGCCGAGGAAGACCTCCCAGGCTCGGCGCGCTTCGGCCGCCATCGGCGGTTCGACCTCTTCCACCGTGTACCCAGCCGCCTCCAACGCACTGCCGGCCGCGCGCACGGCGGCGGCGATGTCCGGGTGCGTCGAACCGCCGCTGGGCTCCGGCACCAGCGCAACCTTGACCGGCGAAGCCGGCGGTACCAGGTCGAGTGGAACGGGGACCGACCACGGATCGCTGCGGTGGTACCTCCCCAACAGCTCGTAGGCGGTACGCAGATCGGCTACGCGACGCGCCATCGGACCGTCGACGGCCATCAACTGACCCGACATGCTGCCTCCCGTGGCGCTGGCGATCCGCCCCAACGTCGGCTTGAGCGACGCGATGCCGTTGCACTGGGCGGGGATGCGGAGCGAACCGCCGATGTCGTTGCCCAGGCCCAGGCAACTCATCCCGCTCGCCAGCGCGGAGCCTTCGCCTCCGCTCGAACCACCGACGTTGCGGTCTGCGGCCCACGGGTTCCGCGTGACGCCGTAGAGGTAGCTGTCGGTATGGACCCTGAGGCCGAGATCGGGCAGGTTGGTCCGGGTCAGGACGATCGCGCCGGCATCCTTGAGGCGGGTGACGATCAGCGCGTCCTCTTCGGCGTTCTCCTCGGCGAAGGCGGGAACGCCGTTTGTGGTCGGCGTGCCGGCTACGGCGATGTTGTCCTTGACCGAGATCGGTACACCGTGCAGCGGGCCCAGTTCGGCGCCCGCCGCCACTGCCTCGTCGGCGGCCTGAGCGGCGGCGCGAGCCTCGTCGGCCAGCACGCGCACGACCGCGTTCAGGTGGCCGTTCACCGCCTCCACGCGGGCCAGGTGCGACTCGATCACTTCCGCGCTCGAGACTTCGCCGCGGCGGATCGCAGCCGCCAGCTCGCCGGCGCCGGCGCGCCAGAGATCGTCGGGCATCGGCCCGGCGGCCACATCGGTGGCGCTATCCGCGGCAGTCGTCGCATCGCCGTTGCAACCGGCGAGCAAGCCGGCGGCGCCGGCCAGGGACAGGGCGTGGATCACCTGACGCCGTGAAACGCCCGCGATCTCCCGGGGCTCGAACTCCTGTGCCGTCATCTCTCTGTCTCCTCTCACTCGACTCGCAGGTCATCCAGGTTGAGGGTTTCTCCGAGTACCGCCTCGCCGTCGATGCCGCGGACTTCCAGCGTTACCGAGCGGGAACTCCAGTCGATGGACAGCGCACCGTAGTTCTCCGGCCGATAGGTCGGGCCCAGACGGTATGGCCCGGCCTCTTCCCCACTGCTGAACGCCGAGTTGAGGGAACTCGCGGTGAGCTCCAGAAGCGGGTAGCCGAGCGCATCGTCGTGACGGTAAACGCCGCCGCGGTGGCGGTCGCCTGAGATCACGATCACGCCATTCGCACCCGTCTCGCGCAGCAGGGCGTAGAGGCGATCACGCTCGGCCGGCAGTTGACGCCATGCCTCGTAGCCGTGACCGTCGGCGATCACCTGTATCGACGACGCCAGGATGCGCAGATCCGCCTCCTCCTGGAGCACTTGACCGAGCCACGCCCACTGATCCTCGCCCAGCATCGTCTTGTCCGGGTCAGGATCCGGCATGTAGCGCTCCTTGCCCGGCGCGCCGCGCTCGTCGGTCGGCCGTAGCGGGGAGCGGAAGTACCGCGTGTCGAGCAGGATGAGCTGAACCCGCTGGCCCGGCGGGCCGTAGGTCACGGCGTCGTAGACCCCCGGGCGCGAGGCACGGTCGGAATCCGGCGGCACGTCCCAGAAGTCTTCGAAGATCCGCTGAGCCTCTTCGCGGCCGAAGAAGTCGGCACCGGCGTCGTTCAGACCATAGTCGTGGTCGTCCCAGGTGGCGGCGAGCGGCACTCCCGCCTGTCGCAGCCGGCTGAAGCCTTCGGCTTCCGCCTGCATCGCGTAGGCGTCCCGCAGCTCGCGCAGGTCCTCGGACTCGACATCGCCGTAGACGTTGTCGCCGAGGAACACGAAGAGCTCGAAATCGTCGTCCAGGATCGCGTCGAAGATCGGTTGCGGCAGGTCCTGCCTCAGGCAGGAGCCGAGGCCGATCCGTTCGAGCGCCGGCTCGGCCGCGGCGGCGGTCTCCGCGGCCGGTTCCGTGGTCGGCGCGCCGCAGGCCAGCGCCAGCAGCGCGGCCGCGAGCACCGCCTCAGTTCGCGGCTTCGCGACACACACTCTCGATCGAGAAGCCCGAGGGGTCCGGCAGTTTCCCGGCAATGACCATCTCATCGATCAGCTCCTCCGTCGCCGTGACCCGTTCCCTCTTCGCATAGTCCTGACGCCTCGCCCTGACCTGCGGGTGTTCGAGCATCGGACAGTATCCCAGCATCCGCGGCTTCACCTTCCCCCACTTCCGGCGCACGTAGATGTTCGGCTGGTAGGACTCGTCCCATTCGGGCGTCACGTAGTCCCGCAGATCGAACGGTCTGCGGAGACGCCAAAGCCCCTCTTCGTAAACGATGTGGGGGTCGTCGCCGGCACACAGGTGCTCGTAGAACCACATCCCCTCGTAGTTGGCCTCCAGGTCGGCCAGGGAGAGAACGCCCGAGACGGCCCGGCCGAGGATCGTGATCTCATGTTGCAGACCACGACGAGCCGCCCGATCCTCCGCTTCGGCGGGCGTCAGGCCCCGGGCACGTGCCTTGCGATACCAGCGGTGGTAGTACCAGGCGGTTCCCAGAAGGTGCGTGAGCTTGTCCGTGCCAAGCCGAATGCCGTCGACCTCCACCGTCGGACTCGGCGGCATCCAGCGGCCGGTGTCGAACAGCGGCGACGTGCCGCCGTAGAGGTACTTCTGCTCGAACTCCCGCATCTCTTCGGGGCCCGACGGCGACCGGCTGACGAGTGGCGAGTTCACCGACCAGGTTTCGAAGCCGTCGAAGAACAGCATGCGGTGACGCTTGAAGAACCGGAACCGTACCCTCTGACACCGGCGGTCCCTGCCCTCCCGATTCAGTTCGGCGACCAGACGCTCGAGTTCCAAATTGACCCGCGCGTTCAGCACTTCGCTCATGTCCTCGACGTGCCGGCCCCAGGCGAAGAACTGGTCCGTTTCGAGACCCGGCGCGGCGCCCGGTCCGCCGAATCCGAGAAGCACCACGACGACCGAGGTGACCAGCCCAAAACGCAGGGGCGCCGGTCGGACCGCTCCCGGCATCAGAAACCCCAACCGATACCGGCGGTGTACACGTGGCGGTCGGCTCCCGGATGAGCGGAGCTGATCCGCCGGAGGACACCCAGGTTGAACGTGATGCGAGGCAGCGCGAACTGTCCTTCGAAGCCGGCCAACGTCTGCCGCGCCGGATCGAGTTCGGAGTCTCCCCAGGTGCGGACCAGAACGGCGCGGGCGCTCCAGCCGACGTAAACGTTGTTCAGGAAGGCGGAACGCGGTTTCTGCGCGGCGATCACGCGGGCATAGCCGACGCCGAGCTGCGCCCCCGCCGAGCCCGGCTCGATCTGCGCAACAAACCCTCGGTACTCGCAGAAGGTGGCGCAGTCGTAGCTGGCAGGCATGCGCGCCAGGACGGCTCCGCCGCCTGCCGAGAACTCAAGGGGGATCGAGTACCTGACCCGCGCGATGCCGAGCCAGCGCAACGAGGTCTCGTCGACGTCCGCCCGCACCCGGGCGGCGAGGTCACTCGACGAGGGCTCGGGCCGCGAGTCGTCATCGACCTCCTGCGCCGCGGCCGGCAGCGCCAGGAGGCCAAGAGCCAGGGCGCCCGCCGCGAACGGGGTGTTGGGCATCGTCGACGGAATCTCCTGCGGGGCCTCTACTCCGCCATCCTAATGGGCGGAGCCGGCCTGACGGCCGGCGTGCCATTCCGGCCGCCTTCGGCGGCAGCGGGTCAGAGGACCCGCGCACCCAGTTTCTTAGTTGCCGAAGCGGTAGCTCATCACCGCCTTCAGACGGCGGCCCTTCGGGTTCGCGGTCAGGGCGTCGAACGACTGCTCGAAGAAGACGAGAGGCGGATCCTCGTCGGTCAGGTTGATCGCCGACAGGGCGAGATCGAAGCCGAGCCGGGGGAAACGCCACAGGAAGGTCAGATCGAAGGTCAGCCACTCGTCGATCGGCAGCAGTTCGGGAGGCGTCCAGGCAATGTTGCTGTCTTCGTAGGACGAGATGTAGTTGGCCCAACCGATCAGACTGTAGTCGCCCCAGCGGTAACCGAGCGATGCCCGCGCCTTCATCTCCGGCAGCGGAGGCGCGATCGGCGTGTCACGGTTCAGCAAGCCGACGACGTCCTTCTGCTCACGGTAGACGACGCCGTCGCGTTCGAGCTTCTTCAGCTCGTAGCTCGTCGTGTACGTGCTGTCCACGCCGAAGGACAGCTCCCCCGGGCCCGCATCCACGTGGCCGTGCAAGTGGAAGTCGAAGCCAGACGTCTTGATTCCGGGCCAGTTGATCAGGTCGATCCGCACCCTCTCGATGTCGCCGGGAACGCAGGAACCGTCCGTTACGCCGCCGGGGCAGACGACTCTCCCCATGACCGCGTTGAGCGCCGCCTGGTTGCCGCCGTAGCCTTCCGCGTAGAGCCGCACGACCTCCTGCTGCGGCAGCGGAGCGATCACGTCGTCGAAGTCGTAGCTCCAGTAGTCCAGCGTGACGTCGATGCCGGGCGAGGCGAAGAGCACCAGGCCCAGGTTGTAGGTGAACGCCTGCTCCGGCAGCAGTGATCGGCTGCCGAAGGCGTCGACGGCCTTGTAGACGCCGACCGTGTTCAGGTACTCCAGAGTCGTGCGAACCTCCTCGTTCAGATCGTCGACCGAGGGTGCGCGGAACGTGGTCTGGACCGACGTTCGGAACGACAGCACGTGGTCTTCGCCCGCGGAGAGCTGCCAGCGGCCGGAGAACTTCGGATCGAAGCTGTCGATCTCGTCGTGAAGCTCGTAGTTCGCGGCGAACTGCATGTCGCCGCGGAGCGCGTTGACGGACAGCTCGCCGAACGCCCGGTGCACCGCCTGGGAGTCGCCGTACGGGTAGTAGCCCGAGGTGAAAGTGAAGGTGCCGGCGCGCGCTCCCCTCTGCCTGCCGGTGGTCGGGTCGACGCACGAGCGGTCGCCCGGCACGACGCAGGGATTCAGCGCGTAGTTGCCGACCGCGTTCGGGATCGCGCTCACATCGACGTGGCGGTACTGGTAACCGAACGCGTAGTCGAGCCTCTGGGGCAGCCAGTTGCCCGACAGCGTCGCCTCGGCAACGACGAGTTCCGCCTCGTTCTCAACGTTCACCTGTTCGTTGATCCAGTCGAGCATCGCCCGGTTGTTCTCCAGGCCCGACACGTACATGGGATTCGCGTTGTTCTCCCACGGCGCGCCCGGCTGGGCGGAGAACTCGATCGCGTTGCCGAACGGGTTGTAGTAGTGGCAGTCGCCTGTGCCGGGCTGGGCCGAGCCCGTGTTCCCGAGCCGCATCCCCGAGGGGCTCGCGTCGTCCGCCACCACGCCGACGCCGCAGTTCGGGCCGCCGAAGCCGCGGAAGGCGAGGAACTTGCGGTACGCGTACTCGGCCGGGTGGTTCATGTTGCCGGTCGCACGCGAGTAGTTCACCCCGACGTCCAGGTTGGCCGCCTTGCCGCCGATCGACAGATCGTGGTCGATGTTCGCCGCGAGGCGGGTCGTCTCCGTGCCCCGCCTCAGGCTGCGTCCCGGGCCCGCATTGCCGACCAGACGACCGTAGAAGTACCAGTCGTCCTGCAGGCAGTCCTCGCCTGAGGCGAAGCCGCCCATGCCAAAGGAGCCGTTGCAGAACTCCATCCGGCCCGGGTGTTCGTTCGTGATCAACTGCAGGCCGTCCAGCAGGGACACCGGTGGGAAGGAGGGCGTGGTGTCGTAATCTGGGATGATCGACTCGGCGTACAGCGCCTCCACGTGGTACGTCGTGCCCTCGGCCAGCGGACCGTTCAACTCGGCGAAGAACCGGTTCGTCTCGGTCGCCTCGATCAGGCTGTCCCACGGCTGATAGCGGAAGGCGCAGGTCCAGCCGCGGTTGTAGCCGCCCAGGCCGTTGCACGCGGGATCGACGAAGTAGTCCGTGCCGGCGCTGCCGTTGCGCGCCCGGGCCAGCTCCTCGACGAACGCGGACGAGGTCTCGCCGCCAGTGAGGTTCGGACGCAGGAAGATGCCCGGGTTGCCGGTATTCGACCAGCCCCAGAACCAGCCGGTGGCGCGGTCCTGAAGCGTGTACGACCGCTCCCGGGCCCCTAGATGTGAACGCTCCGCGCGCTCCAGGGAGAAGACGAGGTGATGATCCGAGCCGCCCAGCTTCCCGCCCCAGATCGCGCCCGCCGAAGAGTCGCCGGCTCCATCCATGCTCTCGTGCGAGAGCGCGACCTCGAAACCCGTGAACTCGTCGCGGGTGACGAAGTTGGCGACGCCGGCCACGGCGTCCGAACCGTAGATCGCGGCGGCGCCTTCCTTCAGCACCTCGATGCGGTCGACCGCGATCGAGGGGAAGGCGTTGATGTCGACGAAGCGGCCGCCGAACAACCGGGCCGGCAGCGCCGTCTGGCGCCGACCGTTGAGCAGGACCAGGGTTCGCGATGCCCCAAGGCCCCGGAGGTTCACGTTGGCAACGTTCTCGGGCACCGCTGTCCCCTGATCGTTGTACCAACTGTTCGCCTCGCCGATCACTCCGGACGAGGCGGTCAGGTTCTTGAACAGATCGACGGCCTGCAGGGACCCCTGTTCTTTCTGGAGTTCCCGGTTCAGGACTTCGACGGCGTACGGGAGGTCGACGGCCGGTTCCTCGATCGCCGAGCCGGTGACGACGACCACGTCGTGGGCGTGGAAGTCGAGGACATCGTCCTCATGGTCGTGGTCCTCACCTTCGTGGTCTTCGTCGTCGTGATCCTCGTCTTCCTGCGGCGGGGGCGTATCGACCGGCGGAACCGGGGACGTTCCCGCCGGTGCGGAATCGCCATCGTCTCCAGCAGCGAAGGCGGTTCCCCAACCGACCACCAAGAGAAGCGTCAGCAGGATCAACAGGGTCTTGGCGTGCATTCTCGCCTCCTTACTCCGGTTCGGACGGTGCGCAATCGGCTCGCCGCCAGCCAGGCGTCGACCTACCAACCGGATCACGAGCTAAACGCTTGGGCCTGTGCGGAGAATGATACTCCCAACTGGGAGAGGGCGTTCTCAACTAAGATCAACGTCCAACAGGAGGTTCAAGATGTCCCGACGAGCCCACCGAGTCCTGCCCGTGGCCATTCTCGCGCTGAGCCTGAGCGCGACCGGCCCGTCCCTCGCTCACCACGCCTTTTCGGCCGAGTTCGACGCGAACCTGCCGATCAAGGTCGAGGGCAAGATCACCAAGGTGGAGTGGATCAACCCCCACGCCTGGGTCCACGTCGAAACCACCCTGGACAGCGGCGAGACCATGACTTGGGAACTCGAGGCCGGCACGCCCAACACCCTGGTCCGTCGGGGCCTGACCCGTACCCTGCTGAGGCCCGGCACGGAAGTCGTGGTCCGCGGCTACCAGAGCAAGGACCAGATGTGCACGCCGAACTGCCGCGGCAGCGGCCGTGACATGAAGCTACCGGACGGCCGCAGCCTGTTCATGGGTTCATCCGGCACCGGCGCGCCGCGTGACGGCGCCGACCCGACCGAGCAGTAGCAGCGGAACGAACCGCGGCGGCCGAAGGCCTGCTCAGCCGTCGCCGGTGGCCTGGCTCGGTTCGTCGTCGTCGTCCAGCACGCCGAAGGAGGCAACAACCTCCAGGCCGATGAAGACCACGGCCAGCAGGATGAAGAAGTGAAAATCGGTCACTGGTCCTGCTCCTCCTTCGCCGCCTCCAGCGCCTCCCGCGCGGCGTCGACGCGGTTCTGGCCGCCGTACCAGCTAGCCAGCCAGTCCTTGCCGTCTTCGGCTGTGCCCTGCTGTTCCCGGTGACGTGCGCCGCGGAGCATGAGGGTCATTGCGCGGTTGCCCTCGTGGCAGGCGTACTCGAGGACCGGATCGTCACTCCGCCGCATCTCGAGGGCGCTCGTCCAGGGAGCTTCGAACGACTCGGGGTCGTCGACGGTGTACTCGTAGAGCAGAGCGTCCGGACCGGTGCGGGTGAAGCGCTCGGTCAGGATCAGGTTCGGCCCGGTCCCCCGGTAGGCCGTGTGCTCGGTGTAGTTCTTCGTCGTCACGACGAAGGTGTCGCCGTCCCAGGCGCCTGAGGAGTCGCCCTTCCAGAAACGCATGCTCTCGTCGGCGTGCTCCCGGCCGTCGGTCGGGATCACCCGGTGATCGTTGATCATCTCGGTCATGATCGCGACATAGCCCGGCGACTGGAAGATCTCCATCATGTTGTTGTAAGCGCCCGGCGTCATCGGCGGACCGGCATTGAAGCCGATGATGCAGCGCTCGTACGAGTTCCGCTCTTCCGGGCCGGCCGGCGGCTGGCCCCAGAGGGCGTAGCGCTCGTTCACCCGGCGGATCGCCCCGTCCGTCATCTTCGGCAAGCGGCCGTTCGGCGGATCGATCACCAGGGACGTCCGCATCGTGCCCGAAACCTTGTCGCCGAGATCCAGCCAGAAGGAGTTGTAGCCCACGTCGACATCGCCCTGGCTGGGGTCGACATCACCGCCTCCCTGCGCCGCGCGCGCGGCGCGGGCCTCCCTGCGCCTCTGCTCCAGCGCCGCCGCCTCTTCGGCGGTCAGGGTCGCCTTGTCGCCGAACTCCGCCGGCCGCTCGAGCGGCGTGATCGAGCGGTAGTCCCAGGTGCCCTGCAGGTCCGGAACGCCCCAGGACGTAACGAGCTTCTCATCCTCGGCGTACACGGCCCCGGTGACGACCAGGGCGGCGACGACGAGAACGACGGTGCTTGCGGACAGTCGGTGCTTCATGACTTCGACTCCTTTCACTCTGGCGTCGTCCCGCGGCGCAGATGGCCGTAGGCCGCGTCCTCTCCCCCGAGCGGAATGCACTTGAACTCGAGCAGGCGCGCGTTCTCCTCGAGGCGCCGGTAGAGCGGCATGCTGATCGTCCATGGCTCGGTGAACACGTTCGGATCGGTGATCGTCGCCTCGTAGTGCATCGAGTCCGGTCCGGTGCGCGTGTACCGTTCGACGACCTGGAGCTCCTCGCTGTGGAAGTTACCCGAGGCGTCGAACCAGGTGTCGGCGACCTGGTCGGTGACCTCGACCACCAGGGTGTCGCCCTCCCAGTGCCCGAGCGAGTAGCCCATCCAGGACGGCAATACCGCTCTGGTGCCTGGGCGGTCGAGCCGAACCGCGCGGCTGTTGCCGCCCCACTCGTAGGCGAAGAAGACCGCCTTCGGGGTCTGCACGATCTGGAAGGGCAGGGGCATGTAGTTGGCCCGCGGAATGCCCGGAATGAAGCACTTCGCCGCCGGGTCCAGGTTCAGCCAGTCCTCCCGGTTCGAGTTGCGCTGCTCGAGCGCCCAGTCCTGATACGGAATCTCGCCGCCCTCCACAACGCTCAGCCCGGCCGGAATCGCCCCCAGGGCCCCGTACTGAGGCACCGGCGTGCGCCGCGCGTGGTGAGCTTCGAGGCCCCAGTGCGCGCTGTTCATCGTTTGCCAGATGCCGTTCAGATCCGGATCGCCGTCAGGCGTCCGGGGCGCCTGGTAGGCGCCTTCCTGTGCCTGCACCGCCGCAGACACGGCGAGAAGCAGCATCGCCGGCAGCGACACGGCCAAGCTGTGCTTTTTCATGATGGCGGACTATAGCGAAGGCCAGGCTACGGCAGGCGGAAGACGAACAGACCATTCCCGCTTTGCGGATAGCGGATCTCCGGACTGACTCGGGCAGGAACGAAACGCGGACTCCCGCCCCCGAGCCCCGTCGACACCGCCACGTACTGGACGCCGTCGACGTCGTAGCTGACCGGGAAGCCCTGCACCGATGTCGGCAGGCGCGTTCCCCAGAGTTCTCGACCCGTCGCGGTGTCCCAGGCCCGGAACCGCCGGTCGATGTCGCCGGCGAAGACGACCCCGCCGGCCGTGGTCAGGGCCGCGGTCAGGAAGGCCGGCCGCTGCTCGATGCTCCAGACCTCCTCCATCGTGTCCACGTCGTAGGCCGCGAGCTTGCCGAGCCGTCCCTCCGTACCGGGCATCTCGAACCACTTCCGGTCCGCCCGTTCGCCCCCCGCCCCCTCTTCGAAGCGCGGTTCGCGGCCGGAGATGTCGAGGCAGCTCTGGCTCAGCGGCACGACCAGCAACCCGTGCGCGGGGCTGTAGGAGGAGGCCTGCCAGTTGTGGCCTCCGGCCGTGCTGGGACAGACCGAGACCCAGTCCCCGATCCCGGCCGACGCGATGTCCTCCCGATACCGGACTTCGCCAGTCTCGCGATCGATGTGGTCGAAGACGTTCTGGAACACCATCTCCTCAAGCGCGACGAAGGAGCCGTCCGTCCGGTCGAGCTTCCACAGGATCCCGTGTTTGCCGGAGGTGAGCAGTAGCCGCTGACCGCCGCGGTCGATGAGGACCTGCTCGAACGCCTCGTCGAGATCGAGGGCCTCGCCGGGCACATGCTGGCGGTAGAAGACGATCTCCCCGTCGCCGGGTCGCATCGCCAGGGTCGAGTTCGTGTAGAGCACTTCGTGGTCGATCGTCAGGCCCCTGCTCGCCGGCACCCAGGGTTTGGCCTGCGCCACCGGCCAGTAGATGAGCTCCAGTTCAGGGTCGTAGCTACCCGGGATCCAGGAGTCGCCGCCGCCGCGCAGCATGAGCGGCAGATCGCCCCAGGTGTCGCCTCCGGGCTCACCGGGACGGGCGATGGTGTACGTGCGCCACCGCTCTTCGCCGGTCTCGGCATCGTGGGCGGTGATGAAGCAACTGTCCTCGTAGTAGCGGATACAACCGTTGATGCCGTTGATCACGAGCCCATCGACCACGATCGGACCGCTCGTGTTCCGGTAGCGCTTCGCCGGATCGGCAATCTGCGTCTCCCATAGCGGCCGCCCGCTCCGGGCGTCGAGCGCGAGCATCGCCGCGTCCTTGGTGGCGACGAAGATCCGGTCGCCCCAGATCGCGAGGTTGCGGAGCTGGTTGAACCCGCGCGCCAGATCGCCCTCCAGCCCCCGGTCGTATTCCCATATCAGGGTGCCCGTGTCGGCCTCCAACGCCTGGATGATGTTGCCCGGGTTGGCCAGGTACATGACCCCGCGGTAGACCAGCGGCGTCGGCTGATTCACGCCATCGGCCATCGCCCAGGACCAGGCCATCCGCAGGTCGCCGACATTGTCCGTGTCGATCTGATCCAGCGGGCTGTGGCCCTGCCCGTCGTAGGTCCGCCGGAACATCAACCAGTCGCCGGGGTCCGGGTCGAGCAGCATCTCGGTCGTCACCGGTTCGAAGTCCTCGATCTCCCGTTCCCCGGGCGGCGTGACGTGCTCCTCCTCCGCTTCGGCAGGAGACCGGACGTCGCGTTCCGCAAGCACGGCTGGGTCCCTCGGGGAAGCCGCTGCACCCCTCAACCCCAGATTGCCCAGTGAGACGGCGAGACCGGAGCTGTCCGGCATCAGAGCTTCATCGCCGGGGGATGCGCCATTCCGTAGCAGCACGAAGGCAGCGAGGTCGAAGGTCTGCTGCGGCGTCAGAGAGTTCCGGTTCTCGGGCGGCATCGTGACCCGGATCGTGTCTGCGAGGTCGACCACGGCGCCGGCTCCCCAGGCGTCGAGAAAGTCCGCGCCGAGCAGAGGAGGCGCTTCGTTCGCGCCGGCCAGGCTCGAGAGGTGGCATTCGACGCAGATTCCCTCGTAGAGCGCCCGTCCACGCTCCGCCTGCTCGACGGTGAAGACTCGCAACGGTTCGACCTGCTGCCGCGCGTCGACACTCGCGACGGCCGCCAGGAGCAGAGCCAACCCCGCTGCGAACCCGCGTACACTCCGCGCCATGGCACGCATACTAGTTGTCGGCGGCACCGGCCCCACCGGCCCGCCGATCGTCAACACCTTCCTTCGAGCGGGACACGAAGTCTCGATCTTTCACTCCGGCCGCCATCCCGTCGACTTCGACGGTCCGGTGGAGCGCATCCTCGGCAACGCCCGCGACCGCGACGACATCCGCGCCAGGATCGCCTCGCGCGAGTGGGACATCGCGGTGTGCATGTACGGCCGGCTGCGCACGCTGGCCGACGAACTCGCCGGGAAGACAAGACGCCTCGTTGGCATTACCGGTCAGCCCGTCTACAGGGGCTCGCAACCGCCGACGCCAGAAGGCCGGATTCCGCTGCCGATCCCGGAGTTCGCGCCGCGCCAGTACGACGCAAAGAACTACACCGGCAAGGTGGCCGCGGGCGAGGACCAGCTCTTCGAGCAGCACGGCCGCGGCGACTTCGAGGTCGTCATCCTGCGCTACCCGGGCGTCTACGGCCCGCGCACACCGATGAACCACGAGTGGGCGGTGGTCAGGCGGATTCTCGACCGGCGGCCCTTCATGATCCTTCCCCACGACGGCGTGACCTACTTCCAGCGCGGCTACGCGGAGAACCTTGCTCGCCTCGTCTACCTCGCCGCCACCAGGCCGGAAGCCGCGGGAGAGGCGTTCAACGCCGGCGACGAACGGGTGATCAGTTGCCGCGCCGTGGCGGAGGTCATCATCGACGAACTCGACGCGGAGATGGAGCTGATCGGCGTGCCGGCGCCCTTCTGTCGAGGCGTCTTCCCGCTCGCGGAGAAGTCCAATCAGCTTCTCGACATGTCGAAGGCCCGCACCCTGCTCGGCTACCGCGACGTGGTTGATCCGGAGACCGCGACCCGCGCCACGGCCCGTCATCTCCACGACAGCCCACCCGACGAGAAGGATCTCTACGCCGCGGGTACGGGACGTTTCGAGTACGAGCGGGAGGACCGGATCGTCGAGCGCTGGCGGCGCGCGCAGGCGCTGATGAGCGACAACTGAGGAGGCGACCGCCTTGATAGCCTCGCAACCACCCAACGCAGGCAGAGGCACCGAACGCAGACGGAGGAAGTCACCGATGATGGGACGAACGACGCTCGCTCTCGCCGTGGCGGCAGGACTGTTCGCGGCGCCCGCTCTGGCGGCGGACGACTGGAAGACGCCGCGCACCGCCTGGGGCCATCCGGACCTCCAGGGCCTTTGGACGAACACCACCCTGACGCCCTTCGAGCGGCCCGTCGAGATGGGCGACAAGGCCTTCCTCACCGAGGAAGAGGTCGCTCAGGCCGAGGCGGCCCGCCAGAACATGATCCAGAGCCGGGCGGAGCAGCCTGCCCAGAAGGCCGAGGCCGGCCAGAACGTCGGCGCTTACAACCTGCACTGGCTGGAGCTCGGAACGAAGATCGTCGGCAGCCGGCGGACCTCCCTGGTCGTCGACCCCCCGAACGGCCGGGTCCCTGTGCGGCCAGCGGCTCAGCAGGTTCGCGCGGACAATCTGGTGAAGATGTTCGAGTCGTACGAGTACATGAGCGTCTGGGATCGCTGCATCACCCGTGGCGTCCCCGGGCACCTGTTCCCGGCCGGCTACAACAACAACTACCGGATCGCCCAGACGCCGGAGTACGTCGTCATCTACTCCGAGATGATCAACGACGTCCGCTTCATCCCGATTGACGGCCGGGAGCGCATCCCCGAAGACCTCCACCTCTGGAACGGCGACTCCCGCGGCTACTGGGACGGCGACACCCTGGTCGTCGAGACGAAGAACTTCTCCGACAAGGGCTGGATCGCCACCAGCGGCTCCCAGGGCCGGATCAAGGGGATTCCGGTCAGCACGGAACTCGTCTCCGTGGAGCGGTTCACGCGCGTCGACGAGCACACGGTGGACTGGACGGTAACGATCGACGATCCGGTCAACTACACGGACCAGTGGACGGTGAACATCCCGCTCTACTTCGATCCGGACAACGAGATGTTCGAGTACGCCTGCCACGAGGGCAACTGGGCGGTCTACAACACCCTGAGTGGCGCCCGTCACCTGGAGAAGACGGGTGAAGGCAGCAGCCCGTGAGCTCCGACAGGATGGGCTTTGACGCCGGCCGCTTCCCCGTTCCCGTCCGCGAGGACCTGACGACCGCGCTGCGCAGGTCGTGGGCCGACATCGGCCGCCCCGGCACCTGGTGGACGGGACCGGAGCGGGTGGCCATCGCGGCTCTCGCTCGCGCGGAGCGCATCCAGCGCAACGAGCCTCCCTGGGGCCGGAACCGCGGCGAGCCGGATACGGCACTGCCGGAGAAGGCCATCGAGGCGGCGCGGAAGATCGGCGCCGATCCCATGCATCTCGACCGCGAATGGGCCGAAGGGATCATTGCCGAGATCGGCGACGCGCGCTACGTGGAGCTCGCCTCCGTCGTCGTGACGACGGTCGCCGCCGACGCCTTCTGCGAAGCGATGGGGATCGGGCCCGAGCCGCTGCCTGAACCGGAGGCCGGCGAACCGACCGCGGAGCGCCCGGACGGCATGGGCGACATCGGCGCCTGGGTCCCGGTTCAGGTCGTCGACTGGAAGCGGGCGAACGTGGCCCGCGCGTTGAGCCTGGTGCCGGAAGGCGTGCGGACCTTCTTTCGCATGGTCGTTGCCATGTACTCCGGTGCGGCCACCGATTTCGAGAAGATGGTCTGGGACCACCGTCCACTCTCCCGTCCCCAGGTCGAGCTGATCGCGGCCCGGGTTTCGGCGCTCAACCAGTGCTTCTACTGAACGACCGCCCACACCATGCTGCTCCGGGCGAGCAGCCAGGCAGCAGGAGAAGAGGTCGACCTGAGTGCGGCGGTGGAGGACGCCGCTGACGGCGGCGTTGAGGACGGCGCGGTTCTGACCGCGTTCGCGGAAGCGGTCGTCCGGGCCGCCGACGGCCTGGACGCTGCACGCGCCAGGGCGCTGGAAACCCTCGGCCCAGCGAAGTTCGTCGAAGCCGCCGCCACCGTCGGCATCTTCAACGGCCTCGTCCGCGTTGCCGACTCCACCGGCATCCCCAGCGACGCGATGATGCTGGAAAGCACCGCCGACGTCCGAGGCGACCTCGGCTTCAACCGCTGGGCCGGCGCCAGGGCATCCGGCGTCGCCGAAGCGCCAGCGTAGCGACGGCGGAAACACACCCGCCTGCTCGGGTCCGGGGAGAGGGTCCCTGGGGACGCTCGCGCCTTCTCAGAGTATGGGGAGGCTTGACGCTCGCTGTTGTCGGCTGCGCTCCGCCAAGACTTCAGTCTCTGCGGCTCGATCGGCAGTCGCTGGCCTCCGACCCCCAGGGACCCTCTCCCCGGACCCGAGCAGGCTGGATTCTTTCGGTCGCTGGCATGGCGAGCCGATGTCGTGGACAGGTGAATGGGATCCGGAGCGGAGGCCGGGACGGGCGAGTAAGGGGGATCCGGTGGTGGAGGGGTTCAGGGGCAGGTGACTTCGTAGACCCTCGCTTCACTCAGGTTGGCCAGGGGTTGGAGTAGCGGGTACGGCTCGTGGCGGCCGGCGCGGGCATCCGCGATGAACGGGCCGAGCCAGTCGCTGGGGTCTTCGTCGGAGCGGGTGCCGCCGAGTTGGACGGTCGGGCGGACGACGAGGAGGAGGCGGTTGGTGTTGGCGCAGTGGCGGTCGGCGATCCGTTCGAGGCCGGGGTAAGTCAGGACCTCCGTATAGGGCAAGCCAGCGTAGGAGATCGCATAGCGGTCCGGGAAGAGGTAGGGCACGTCCATCGTGCCGCCGCCGATGACGAGATCATCGGGGCCGGTGTGATCCCGAAGCCACTGCTGGCGTTCGCTTCTGAACTCGAGCGCCCGGGCGTCGGGGCCGCTTGACCAGAGCGTGACTTCCCGCACGAACGCAGCGCCCGAGCAAACGACGAGTACGGCAGCCGGGAACCAGGCGGAGCCAGACAGACGCGATACGGCCTTTGCAACCAGTGCGCCCAGGACCGCGAGCAGGGGGACGGTGGCGGGCAGGGCGAGGCGGGCGCCGATCGGATCGAAGTTGGCCTGCGTGCTACGCCAGACGACGGCAGCCACGTAGAGGACGGCCCAAAGGCAGA
The DNA here is from genome assembly GCA_028877275.1 of Acidobacteriota bacterium. Taxonomy (GTDB): domain Bacteria; phylum Acidobacteriota; class Thermoanaerobaculia; order Multivoradales; family Multivoraceae; genus Multivorans. The sequence goes on along the minus strand of JAPPFP010000006.1, from coordinate 185,214 downwards.
TGAGCAGTGGCAGACGTGAGCCCGCCGGGTGCCGGGAACGGCCCGAATCCCTTGCTGTCCGGACCGCGACTACGCCAAGAAGCCCGAGCACAACGGCGAGCAGCGCGGCGTCCGGCCAGTTGCCAAGCTCGGTCGAGCGCCAGCCGCCGAGCACGGCTGTCGTCGCATGGCTCAGGCTCTCGGGAAGCGTCGTCACCGAGGGCATCGCTGGCGGCAGGAGGTGTCCTTCGACGTATAGATTGCGGCCCAGGACGGCGGCGACGGGCCCTAGAGCGCCGGCGGCAAACGCGGCGGAGCTGTAGAACCTCGCCGCTCCGCGGCTTCGGTAGGCGTGGTCGAGCCCGAGCGCCGTGACACCGACAAACGGCAGAGGCCACAGGGAGTAGCGAACGCTGAAGGCCGCGCCAGCGAGGAGGCCCAGACCGACCAGGGTCAGCAGGCCGTGCCAGGCCGCTCGGTGACCACGGTCCGGCGTCTCCTCTAGGTGTCGATCGAGCAACAGGAAGAACATCAGCACGACAGCGACGGCGAGACACTCACTCAAGGCGGCTCGGCCGAGGTGTGTCAGCGGCACGAACAAGAGTGCGGCGCCGAGTGCGATCGCCGCGGCCGCCGGACCTCCCATCCGCTGAGCAAGCAGGTAGACCAGGACCAGGATTGCGGCGTAAGCCAAGGCGGAAACCCCCAGCGCCGCGTCCGGCGCCTCGATCCCGAACCTCGACACGAAGGCGATCGCCAGCGGATAACCGGGCGGCTGCGCCGTGAAAGCGGACGGCAGGTCGAGGTCGCCGGACAGGTAGAAGGGCTGGTTGAAGCCGCCGGTCGACTGCACCAGTCCGTCGCCGGCGGCTATCCGGCGCGCGACATCGACGTAGTTCATCGAGTCCGCGCTGAAGGTCCGCACGCGGACCAGGGAGTTCGCTGTGAACAGGCCGCCGTAGGCGAGCGCGGCCAGGGCGAGCAGCGTCGATGCTGCTCTATGCCGGACTCTCACCCGCCGTGAACTCGGGAACCGGCAGTTGGCCCAGGTGCTTGTGGCACATCTCGCAGCTCGAGACACCCTTCGCCGCCGCCGCGGGATCGAGTTCGTCGTCCACCCAGCGCAGGAACCTGCGGTAGTTCTCGAACACGGTTCCCGAATCCGAGCCGACGGCGCCGAGGTCGAAGTGGGGCGAGTCGATCTCGGCGGCGAACGGACAGGCGTGGAACCGGCCCTTCGTGGTCAGCACGGGGAAGCAGCGCACGCAGCGGTTGCCCATGCCGTGGTACTCGGACTCCCGGTCGCGGGCGAACTCCTGGCCGGCGCCGGCGCCGGCGTGGAACAGCACCTTGTAGCCCTGGAAGATGCGGTTCGGATTCGCGCGCGCCCAGTCCTCCAGGCGCTCGCGGGCGTAGGCCGGCATCGGATCCGCATCGCGGCCGTGGTAGATCGAGTAGTTCAGCACCGCCTCGCTCTTCGGATCCGATTCGAGGATCGAGATCAGCTTCTCCGCCTGGATGCCGTTCGAGAACACGGTGATCAGGCCGGTGAATCCCCGCTCGCGGACGTAGCGCATGGCGCCGACGATCTCCTTCGTGTGCAGCGTCGGCTCGCCGCCGTAGAACTTCAGATTGCCGTCCGCGGCGAGAGAGCGCACCGCCTGGTCCAGCACCTCAGGGGTGTAGCGCTCGTACCAGCCCTCGGGCGAGCCGTTGATCGTGCACCAGGAACACGCCCGGTTGCAGAAGTTGCCCTCGTAGAGATGGAGCTCGCGGAGCTCTCCGTCAGCCGCCGAGAAGTGCTCCACCGGCTCGTGAAACGTGATCGGGCCGATGTTCGGATCGCGGTGCGTGTCGTTGAGACCCCAGTCGTACGTGTTGTAGACGACCTCGTAGCCGGCGATCCGCTCCAGCTCCAGGCCCGCGTGCTCGGCCACGAAACCCAGCACGCCGCGGCGGTACTCCTCGCGCGTACCCGCTCCGCCGGCGAAGTCCTCCGCGTACATCCGGAAGATGCGGGAAACGTGGATCCGCTCCGCTTCGTGGTCAACACGGCAGTTCCAGCGGTTCGCGAGGAACGCCCCTGCCGCTTCACGCAGCGTGTCGCGCAAACCCTCGCCCCGGTACGCCGCGGGACGCACCGCCGGGCAACCGTTCGCGCCGCAGTTGATCGCGAAGTGGATGCGAGGCTCGGCGTAGTCCGACCGGAGGATCTCGTGCTCGATGTCGTCGAGGCTGACCGTCGAACCGCCGGCGACATGCCGCCGCCGCTGGAAGAACTGTCCGTCGCGCGTCTTCCAGACGGACCGGATCGGGTACTCCTCAGCGATCGCGTGCAGCGTGAACGCGTTGTAGGCGTTGATCCAGTAGGCGAGCCCGTCCTCCTCGCTCGCGAACAGGTCCGGTCGGCTGTCCGGCGACGTCTCGCCGAGTTCGGCTACGAACTTCTCCAGCAGCGGCCGCCGAGCGGCCAGACGCTCGTAGTCGACCTTGCCGTCCTCCGCGACGACCTCGGCCAGCAGGCGGTCCCAGGCCGCGTAGGAGAACGGCTCCATCAACGCCCCGGGGCTACTCGTCCCCCGACCCCGTGCTGCCCGACTGGCCCTTCTGCTCGAGGTACTCCCGCTCGAGCAAGCGGGCGCCTCGCAGGATGTTGCCCATCGCGTAGTTGCCCTCGTGACAGGCGTACTCGTAGTTCAGTTCCTCCGTCTGCGGCCAGACGAAGTCGCCACCGTAGGGGGCCTCGTAGTCCGGGTCGTGAACCGTGAACTCGTAGAGCAGCCCGTCCGCGCTCTGGCGGCTGAAGCGCTCGACCACCTTCAGCCCGTCACGTGGCACGCCCGGCTGAGCGAGGAAGTTCGTCGTCTCGACCACCAGCGTGTCGCCTTCCCACCAGCCGATCGAGTCACCGCCCAGTGAACGCACCTCCGGCGGCGCGTGCTCCGCGTTCAGTCGCACGACTTTCGCCCAGTGCATCCACTCGACCAGGATGACCACATGGTCCTCGGTCTGCGTGATCGTCTTCAGGTTGTTGTAGAGAATCGGTCGGGCCGGAGTCGCCGCCGCTCCCAGGTACAGGCAGCGATCGAGGACCGACAGGGTCTCCGGGCCGTCGTAGGGATCGTCGCCGGTCTCGATCCACCAGGCCGTGCCGGTGTTCGGGTAGGCGTACGGGTGCAAGTCCGCCCGGCGCGCCTTGCCGGCCTCCGAAACCGCCGGCATGCGACCGTTCGGCGGATCGGTCAGGATGGATGTACGAAACTTCCCGTCGATGGCGAAGCGGGCGCTCCCGCGATCGGTCCAGAACGAGTTGTAGCCGCCGACCGCGCCCGCGGCGCCCGGAGAGCCGTCGCCGCCGGCCGGGGGCGCCGACCGCTCCGGATCGCTGGCGGCGTAGGACCTGGCCACCGCCGCGCGGGTCCGCTCCATGATCTCCTCCGCTTCCTCGACGGTGAGAAAGAGCGTGTCCCCGAACTCCGACGGCCGTTCGAACGGCGTCGAACTCGCGATGTTGTAGCGACCGGTCAGGTCGGGCTTGCCGCTGGCCGTGCGGGGAATGTCGTCTTCACCCGCCGCCGCGGCCGGGGCCGCGATCAGCAACGCCGAAACGGCGAACAGGGAGATGGTCAGGGCGGCTCGATCGATGCGCATGGAGTGTCCTCCGTTTCGTCTCCTCGGACCCTTTTGGGAAGCGTCATCGAGCCTACCGCACGGGGCCCGCCAGGCGGGGTCCTTCCGCCTGCCGCTGTTAGAGTAAAGCACACGGAAGGACCCTCACCTCAGGGACGAACACGCTCATGAGATCCCCAATCCGCCGCCACGCGCACGCGCTCGCGGCGTTCGTCGCCAGCACCGCCCTGTTCACCGCGGCGGCCGCCGTCGCGGACGACACGCCGACCTTCAGTCGCGACGTGGCGCCCATCCTGTTCGAGAAGTGCGTGCAGTGCCACCGCCCGAACCAGGCGGCGCCGATGTCCCTGCTCTCCTACCGGGAAGCCCGCCCCTGGGCGCGCGGCATGGCGCGGGCAGTCGAGAACGGCGACATGCCACCCTGGAGCGCCGAGTCGGAACACGTCGTGTTCCGCAATGATCTCTCCCTCTCCGCCGAACAGATCGCCACCATCGTCGACTGGGCCGCGGGCGGCGCGCCGGAAGGGGATGCCGGCGACCTGCCGCCGGCGCCGACCTTCCCCGAAGGCTGGACCCTGGGCGAACCGGACTACGTGTTGACGCTCGACCGTGTCGACGTGCCGGCCGAAGGTCCGGACCTCTTTCCCAAGCAGCGCATCGCGCTCGAGCTGGATGAGGAGCGATGGGTACAGGCCATCGAGTTCCTCCCCGGCGACCGCCGGGCCACGCACCACTTTCAGGCCACCTACACGACGCCGCGGCGCGAGAGCGGCGGTCCGATCGGCTCCGGCGAGAGGGTGAGCGAGGGCGCCGGTGGCAGCGGCGTGTTCGGGATCTGGACCGCGGGCATGCCGCCCTACGTCTTCCCCGAGGGCACCGGTCGCGTCCTCGGCCCGGGCACGACGATCACGATGGACTCCCACTACCACCCGTTCGGCGAAGCGACATCCGACACAACGCGCATCGGCATTCACTTCGGCGAAGGCGAACTGAAGCGGGAGGTGGCGACCGTCTCGGTGGCGAACACCGGCATTCGCATTCCGCCGGGCGCTGGCCACCACGCCGAGGAGGGTTTCTTCCAGCCGGACGACGACATGCAGATCCTCGCCTTCAGCCCCCACATGCATGTACGCGGCAAGGCGATGACCTACCGCATCGTTCACGCGGACGGAACCAGCGAGACCCTGCTCGACGTGCCGAAGTACGACTACAACTGGCAGTGGCTCTACTACCCCACCGAGCCGATCGATCTGCCGGCCTCGAGCCGGATCGAGGTCACGGCGGTCTGGGACAACTCGGAGGGCAACCCCGCCAACCCGGATCCGACCCGCGAGATCATCTACCGTGGCGACGTAGTCAACGAGATGTTCGTCGGCTTCCTGGAGATCGTCCGCAAGGACGGCGGCTACCACCGGCCCAAGGACAACGTCGACAAGCTGACGAAGCTGATCGCCCGACACCCCCGGGGCACCTCCTTCCTCGCCGACGGGTTCCTGCCGATCGCCTTCTGGACGCCCCGCGAGGGCGAGGGCATCCTCTACCTGGCTTCCGGCCTGCAGATGTTCACGATCACCCTCGACGACTTCGCCTGGTCCGGCGACCGCCTGCGGGTGACGACCCACTTCCCCACCCCGGAGGCGTCGGCCATCACGACGGTGATCGAAGCGGAACTCGACGCCCAGGGGGCGCTCCAGGGCACGATCACGATGGGCGCCGGCACGGAACGCCCATTCGAGATGAAGATGGTCGGCCAACCCGCCGGGCGGGCGCCGTCCACCGAAGCCACCGGGGCCGCCGCCGGAGAGTGACGACGGAGCGCGGCGTGGCTGTCGTCCTCAGCCTTCCCGGTCCGCGCGTTCCTCGTCGGCGCAGACCGCACACGCGCTGGCGTGGCAGACCCGGGCGCTCTTCACCATGGCGGCCGCGAGGATGAGGCTTCCGGCGGCCGACGTCGCGGTCTCGGGCAGCGGCTGGAGCCAGCCGGCAAGGGAGGCTGCCCAAAGCGCAGCCCCCCCGGCAAACGTGAGGATCACGACCCGGTTCCTGCCGGCCGGACCCAGGGCGAGCATCACCGCGCCGAGAAGGACAGTGCCGACCCAGACGGCTCGCTCGACGCCCTCCGAGAGCGTGAGCGCGGGCGCCGCCGCGACCAGGACAGGTGTGAGCGCGCAGTGCAGCCCGCACCAGGCCGCCACGCAGGCCGCCAGCCGCGATCCGGAAGCCAGATACGTGCTCGACGGAACGGTTGCGAGAGAGTCCTTCATCGGGTCACGTCGACAGCGGGCCACTCACGGGAGCAGGCGGCGGGAGCCGCGATGATAGTGGAACCTCGCCTGCGGCACGACCATTGCCGGCAGTCCACGCTCATGTCCGGACGCAACCCGGGGATCCTGAGTGCACCAGCGGTGCTGCTCGCCGCGCTGCTGGTCCTTGCCTGCGGCGGGCCGACGATGTCCCAGCTCAAGGCGCTGGTGCGGGCGAGCTTTCCCGGCGTGCCGCAGATGAGCGTCGAAGAGCTCGACCGGCGGCTGGAGGAGGCGCCGCCACCCCTGGTGATCGACGTCCGGGAGCCCTTCGAGTACGAGGTCAGCCACCTGCCCGGAGCGGTCCACGCCCAGGGCGAGGACATCGCCGAACTCGTCGCCGCCGCGGATACCGATCGGCCGGTCGTCCTCTACTGCTCCGTCGGCTACCGTTCCTCGGCCGCGGTCGCCGACCTGATTCAGTTGCACGACCCGGACATTCTCGATCGGGTCTGGAACCTGGAAGGATCGATCTTCGAGTGGGCCAACTCCGGTCGGCCCGTCTACCGCGGCGATGTCGAGGTCGACCACGTACACCCGTACGACACACAGTGGGGCCAACTGCTCGAGCCGCACCTGCGGCCCTGACGGAGCTTCGGCGAACCGAACTCAACCCGACGGACCGTTTACCGTACAAGGCACTTGCATGACTCGATTCTCGCTGAGTAGAACCCTGCTGATTCTCGCCCTGGCCGGCCTCTCGTACGGAGTCGCCGTTCCGACCGCGGCGCAGGAACCCGGCGGAGACGAAGCACGGACGACGCCCGGGCAGGCCTTCTCCGAGGAGATCACCGTCACCGCCAGGAAACGGGAGGAGAACCTCCAGGAGGTCCCCTTCTCCGTCGTAGCTCCCAGCGAGGACGTCCTGCGCAGCCGCGGCGCCGGCAACCTTGAGGAGATCGCGGCCAACGTCGCCGGCTTCACCGTGCAGAACCTCGGTCCCGGCCAGAGCCAGGTCGCGATGCGCGGCGTCGCCGCCGGACAGATCGTCCGCGACCAGCCCGGCGTCAAGGAGCAGGTCGGCATCTACCTCGACGAGTCCGTCATCTCCCTGTCGCTGTTCACGCCCGACATCGACCTCTTCGACATGTCCCGCGTCGAGGTGCTGCGCGGACCGCAGGGCACGCTGTTCGGTTCGGGTTCGCTCGCCGGCACGGTCCGCTACATCACCAACCAGCCGGAGCTCGGCGTCTCGGACGGCTTCGGGGAGCTCTCGGTCTCCTCGGTCGGTGACGGCGGGTTGGGCGGCAGCGCCAAGGTCGCGGTCAACGTGCCGGTGGGCGACACCTCGGCGATGCGACTCACCGCCTACCACACCTCGTTCGGCGGGTTCATGGACGCCGTGCAGCCCGACCTGAGCGTGAACGAGGACGTGAACTCCGGCGAACGCACCGGCGCTCGCTGGGCGCTGCGGATGGAGCCGTCGGAGAACGTGACGGTCACCCCGCGCCTCCTCTACCAGGAAGTCGAGATGGACGGCTGGAACCGGATCGACGACTTCAACATCCTGGCCAACCCGTACACGACGACCCGACCCGCCGTGGATCTCGGCGAGCGCCAGCTCTTCACCCAGTTCGAGGAGCCAACCACCGACGACTTCCTCCTTGCCGACCTGAAGGTCGTGGTCGATCTCCCCGACGGCTACTACTTCACGTCCATCACGTCGGCCACCGATCGGGACGTGCTCGTCGTGCGCGACTCGACCGCCCTCTACGCCAGCGTCGCCGGAGCCACCATCGGCCTCCCCGAAGCCGTCTACACCCTGGACGCTCCCCTCATCGACGCGACGACCGCGACCGGCCTCACTCAGGAACTCCGGCTGGCGAGCGGTGACGAGTACACCCACTGGGTGCTCGGCCTCTTCTACGGCACCAGCGAACGGGCCTACGGTCAGAGCTTGCCGATCACCGGCTTTCAGGCGATGACCGGCATTCCCACGGCGGGCGCTTTCGGCGCCGCCGTCGATGAGTTGTTCTACTCCGACCTGAACTACGACTTCGACCAGACGGCCGCGTTCTTCGAGATCACCTGGACCGCCGGCGAACGGCTCGACCTGACCGCGGGAGCACGCTGGTACGACTACGAGGAGACCCGCAGCCAGGTCTTCGACGGTCTGTTCGCGGATCCGGGACCGACCCAGGGCGAGACCAGCGCCAACGGCGTGGCGCCGCGCTTCATCGCCAGCTTCGAAGCGACCGAGAACACGCAACTCAACGCCCAGGTCTCCAAGGGCTTCCGTCTCGGCGGCATCAACGACCCGCTGAACGTGCCCGTCTGCACCCCGGAGGACCTCGCGACCTTCAGCGGCCGCGACTCCTGGGAGGACGAGGAACTCTGGAACGTCGAGATCGGATCGAAGTCCACGATCATGGGCGGCCGCGGCACGTTCAATGTCGCGGCGTTCACGATGGACATCTCGAACCTGCAGACAACCGTCACCGCCGGTTCCTGCTCTTCCCGGCTCGTCTTCAACGTACCGAACGCTCGCAGCACGGGCCTGGAGCTCGAGCTGACGGCTCAGCCCTCGGCGGTCTTCGACTTCGCGATCTCCGCCAGCTACGCGAGCTCCGAGCTCGGGTCGACCCTGACCTCGACCGCGGCCGACGGGACGACGAGCGTGGTCTCCGGCATCGAGAAGGGCAACCGGCTGCCGACGGTACCCCGGTTCCAGGCCGCGGTGGCCGCGACCTGGCGCTGGGAGGCCGGCGATTGGGCCGGCTACCTCTCCTCGGCGTTCCAGCACGTCGGTTCCCGCTTCACCCAGATCGGCGATCACGCTCCGGGGTTCGGCACGGTCGACCTGCTGGCTCTCTCCGCAACGAACCCGGTCGGCGGACCTCTTACGCAGACCACGTTCCGATTCGATCCCGAGATGCCGGCCTACGACCTCCTGAACCTGCGACTCGGCTTCCTGAACGAGCGCTGGGACATAGCGCTCTTCGTCAACAACGCGCTCGATGAACGGGCCTTGCTGGCGCTCGACCAGGAACGCGGCACGCGGGCTCGCGTCGGCTACCTGACGAACCAGCCGCGAACGATCGGATTGAGCAGCCGGATCAACTTCTAGGAATCAGTGCATGTCCGGCTGCGCGGTGCTGGTGAGCATCCCCGTGGCCGCGAGGACGACCAGCGCGAAGGCGACCTCGATGGCGACAGTCAGCGGCACGGGCTCCGTGTGCGGATCGGGGCGGAAGTTCATCCGGAGGTGGTTCACGGCGCCCAGGAACAGGACGCACACACTCCCGGCCACCTTGGCCAGCAGGATTCGGCCATACGGCTCGGTCCAGAGGGTTTCCCAGGCCGGCAGGTAGAGGACCGCCAGAACCACGCCGGTCAGGACGAGGAGCGTCGCGGCGACCAGCGCCAGCGGCCAGAAGGCGCCGAGCCAGAACCGGCGCATCGACGCCGCTTCCGCCACCGACGTCCCGGGCACCATCAGCGGCAGAACGAGGATCACGATCAACGTGCCGATCCAGAAGCCCGCGCCCAGCACGTGGATGCTCTGCGCGGTCCACGCGAGCGGGTTGCCGAACGCATGGCCGGTCATCGGCAACGTCGCCGCCAGCCCGAGGGCTCCGGCCCCGGTGATCGTCAGCCCCAGGGCGGGCACCCTGTGGCCGGCTAGGGCACCGAGAGTCGCGACGGCCGCGGCAGCGACCTGCCAGCGCCATCGTTCTCCCCAACGGCTCTCGAGTGCGACTGCTCGCATGTTGTCGAGCGCAAAAGCCTCCCCCGGTCCCCAAACTTCGATCGACTGGAACACGGCGCGCAGCAGGAACGCCGCGAGCAGCAGCACACAGGACAGCAGCGTGAGCCGGGCCAGTTCGATCCGCAGGTCGCGAACCGCCAGGTCGCGTGGACCGATCGCCTCCAGCAGACGCATGCCGGTCGCGCCGCAGACCAGGAGCAGCGGCAGATAGACGGCCCAGCGGCCCGCCATCTCCCAGCTCAGTGACGAACCCGGGTCCAGCGTCTCAGCGACCGCCGCGGTCGATCGTGAAGGTCCACTCGCCGGTCAGGACGTGACCGTCGTCGCCAGCGGTCTTCCACTTGGCGGTGTACGAACCGTCAGGCATCCGCCCCGAGACCCTGGCCATCAGGTCCTTCTCGCCCATCGTGTGAAGGCCCTCGACACTCAGCGCACCGTTCGGGCCCGCCAGCTCCAGCTTGCTCAGCGGCAGGTCCGGTTCCTGGTTGAACCAGACCCGCAGGGTACGCACCGGGCCATTCAGCGTCGCGCCGTCCTCGGGGCTCGTGTTCGACACCTTGAGGTGCGCGAACGCGGCCGTGGCGAGCGCCAGAAGCAGGGCGACGGCGCCGAACGTCAGGGCTCGTCGAAAGCGGTGTCGGTCCTTCATCGAAAGCGTCTCCGTGTCAGCGCCGGCCCGTCGGGGACATCGAGCGTACCAGTCCGGCCGGGGTGAGTAGCGCGCCGCTCCGGTGTAGAGTCGCGCCTTCATCCCCAAAATGAGTGACTCTCCTTCTCCGCGGAGCGATCCCTACACCGTCCGCGAAGGTGGCGCGGTCGAGCCGCCGCCCACCTGGCGCGCCCGCCTCCGCTATCTCGGTCCGAGCGTCGTCATCTCGGGCTCGATCGTCGGCTCAGGCGAGATCATCCTGACCTCGGGTCTGGGCGCCGCCGCCGGCTTCGTCATGCTGTGGTGGGTGCTCCTCTCGTGCTGGATCAAGTCGCTGATCCAGGCCGAGTTGGGCCGCTACATCCTGGTCTCGGGCGACACCTACGTCCGCGCGATGAACCGGCTGCCGGGCAAGATCCCGCTGGGCCGGGGGCTCATCAGCCTGCCCGTCCTCATCGCCCTGATCGCCATCATTCCGGGGATCATGGGGCTGGGCGGCATCATCGGCGGCGCCGGCCAGGCCCTCACGCTGCTGTACCCCAGCCTTCACTCGACCTGGGCCGCCGGCCTGATCGCCGTGGTCGTCATCGGGCTGTTGATCACGGGTTCCTACAAGGTCCTGGAGAACGCGATGCTGGGCCTGGTGATGACCTTCACCGCGGCCACCCTGGTGTGCGCCTTCCTGATGCAGAACACGCAGTACGCGGTGACACGGGCCGACCTGCTTTCGGGAATGACCTTCAGCTTCCCGCCCGAGTACCTGGTGGCGGCGATCGCGGTCTACGGCTACACGGGCGTCAACGCCTCGGAAACCTCGGCCTACCAGTACTGGTGCGTCGAGAAGGGGTACCCGAACTTCATCGGCAGAAGCGACGCGCCGGGCTGGGAAGCCCGGGCCCGCGGCTGGATCAAGGTGCTCCAGGCCGACGTCTGGGTCACGCTGATCATCCTGACCTGCGCCACCCTCCCGTTCTACATCCTGGGCGCCGGCGTCCTGCGCGCCCGCGGTCGGGTGCCGGACGGGCTCGAGACGCTTTCCGTGCTGTCCGAGATGTTCACGGAGACGCTCGGCGGATGGTCCGTCTGGCTGTTCGGCATCGGCGCCTTCTGCATCCTGTTCTCGACCATGCTCTCGTCGGTGGCCGGCGCCGCCCGCTACATACCGGACTACATCATGGAGCTCGGCTACCTGAATCGGCAGAACCTGGTTGCCCGCAGGGCCTGGATCCGCGGCTACTGCGCGACCATCCCCGTCGTCTCGTTCGTCATCTACCTGTCGATCCAGAATCCGCGGCTGCTGGTGACGATCGGCGCCCTGACCCTCGCCATGCTGCTGCCGATCCAGAGCGGCGCGGTGCTCTGGTTCCAGAAGAACCGGATGGATCCCCGGATTCGCCCCGGCAGGTGGATCCGGGGCGGGATCTGGGCCATCTTCCTGGTCGAGCTGGTCATGACCTGGTTCGTCATCCGCTACGTGGTCTTCGGCTGAGGAGAGCGAACGCACCAGGTTCGATGTCTTCAAGCACTAGCGTCGAACAGAAGAGCGATCCCTACACCGTCCGCGAGGGCGGCGCGACACCACCACCCACGAGCTGGCGAACGCGGATTCGCTATCTCGGCCCGAGCGTCGTCATCTCCGGGGCGATCGTCGGTTCAGGCGAGATGATCCTCACCTCGACCCTTGGCGCCGCGGCCGGTTTCGTCCTTCTGTGGTGGGTGCTCCTGTCCTGCTGGATCAAGTCCCTGATCCAGGCCGAACTCGCCCGGTACACGCTGGTTTCGGGCGACACCTACGTGCGGGCAATGAACCGGCTCCCCTTCCGGATCCGGATCGGCCGCGGCCACGTCAGCTTCGCCGTCGCCATCGCCCTGATCGCCCTGGTTCCCGGATTGCTGGGCATGGGGGGAATCATCGGCGGCGCCGGCCAGGCCCTGACCCTCCTGGTCCCGGAGGTGCCGGCGACCCTGGCCGCCGGAGTGCTGGCCGTGATCACCATTGCCGTTCTGACCACGGGCTCCTATCGGCTCCTGGAGAAGGTGATGCTGCCGCTGGTCCTGGTCTTCACCGGCGCCACGCTCGTGTGCGCGATCCTGATGCAGGGGACGGAGTTCGCCGTCACACGAGCCGAACTGGCGTCGGGCTTCACGTTCAGCTTCCCGCCCGAGTTCATCGTCGCCGCGATGGCCGTCTACGGCTACACGGGCGTCAACTCCGCGGAGACCTCGGCCTACCAGTACTGGTGTGTCGAGAAGGGCTACCCGAACTTCATCGGCCGCAGCGACGCGCCGGGATGGGAGGCGCGCGCCCGGGGCTGGATCAGGGTCATGCAGACGGACGTCTGGGTCACGCTGGTCCTGCTGACCTGCGCGACGGTGCCCTTCTACCTGCTCGGCGCCGGCGTGCTGAAGAAGCTCGGCAAGGAGCCCGACGGCCTGGAGACGATCTCCATGCTCTCCGAGATGTTCACCCAGACCCTGGGCCCCTGGTCGCTCTGGCTGTTCGGCGTCGGCGCCTTCTGCATCCTGTTCTCGACGATGTTCTCGTTCATCGGCGGCGAAGCCCGCTACATCCCCGACTACATCATGGAGCTGGGCTACCTGAAGCGGCAGAACGTGGACGCCCGCAGGGTCTGGATCCGCGGCTACTGCGCGGTCGTGCCGATCTTCTGCTTCGTCGTCTACATGTGGATCCAGAACCCGCGACTGCTGATCACGATCAGCTCGCTGGTCGCCGGGATGCTGCTGCCGATCCAGAGCGGCGCCGTGCTCTGGCTGCAGAAGAACCGGATGGATCCCCGCGTTCGCCCGGGCCGGGGGATCCGGGCCGGGATCTGGGCCATCTTCCTGGTCGAGCTGGCCCTGGCCGGGCTCGTCATCCGCTACGTCGTCGTCGAGCCATTTCTCAACTGAGGAGCAACCATGTTCTTACGACTGTCCCGCATCGCCGCGTGTCTTGCCGCCCTGACCCTGCTGGCCGGGTGCGATTCCCCGGACGCCGACGTGGCGGACGAGGGCACCGAAAGCGTGCGAACGATCGGTGAAAGCGCCAGCTTCCGCGGCATCAACGGCATCCTGTTCGGACCCGACGGAGACCTCTACCTCACTTCCGTGGTGACCCCCGCGGTAGCGCGGCTCGACCCGGAGAGCGGCGAGATCCTCGACAACTGGGGGCAGGACGACGGCGCACAGTCGCCCGACGACCTGGCCTTCGGTCCGGACGGCTCCGTGTACTGGACCGACATCAGCAACGGCGACGTGTCGATGCGGACGCCCACTGGCGAGACCCGGGTGGTCGCCTCGCCAGGCGTCGGCGTCAACCCGATCACCTTCTCGGACGACGGCCGGCTGTTCGTCTCCCAGTGCTTCATGGACACGAACCTGTTCGAGCTCGACCCGACGGGCGAGCAGGAGCCGCGGCTCATCCGAGACGATCTCGGACCGGGCTGCGGCCTGAACGGCATGGACTGGGGCTCCGCCGACGGCAGGCTCTACGGCCCGCGCTGGTTCCGCGGCGAGGTCGTCCGCGTCGACGTCGACAGCGGCGAGCTGGAGACGGTCGCCAGTGGCTTCGAGGTGCCGGCCGCCGTCAAGTTCAACAGCGAGGGCGTGCTCCACGTCCTCGACTCGCTCCGGGGCGAGGTCGTACGCATCGGCGAGGACGGCGGCAAAGAGGTCGTCGCCCGCGTCCAGCCCGGGCTCGACAACTTCGCCTTCGACGCGGACGACCGCCTCTTCATCTCGAGCTTCGCCGACGGCTTCATCGTCGAGGCCCTGTCGCCCGACGAGAACCGCATGGTGCTCGAGGGCGGACTGAACATGCCTGGCGGCCTGGCTCTCATCGGCAGCGGCGACGGAACCCGGCTCGTCGTCGCCGACTTCTTCGCCCTGCGCCAGCTCGATCCGGCCACCGGCGACGAACTCGGCGTCGTGCGCGACGTGATCGGCTTCTCGGACATCGGCACGTCCATGTCGGTCCATGCCGCTGACGGTGGGAATCTGATTCTCTCGAGCTGGTTCGACAACGCGGTGCGGCTCTGGGATCCGGCCGCCGACGCCCTGGTTCAGATCTTCGGCGAGCTGGCCGCGCCGATCGACGCGATCCAGTTCGAGGGCGACATCGTCGCCAGCCAGTGGGGCGCCGGCAACGTGATCGCCTTCTCTCCCGAGAACCCCGAGGAGAAACGGGTCCTGGCGGAGGGCGTCTCGGGACCGGCCGGCCTGACCGTGGCGGACGGCGCACTCTACGTCGCCGACAATCTCGCGGGCACCGTGCTCCGCGTTGGCGACGACGGCACCGAGACAGTCGCAGAGGGTCTCGACCAGCCGGAAGGCCTCGCGGCCGCGAACGGTTCGATCTACGTCGTCGAGGCCGGCGCAGGTCGCGTCGTCGCCATCGACCCGGCAAGCGGCGAGACACGCACCGTCGCCGAGGGCCTCGAACTGCACGTGCCGGCCAGCGGCGCCTTCCCGAACACGATGCTGTTCAACGGCATCGCCACGGACGGCGAGACCGCCTGGGTCGCCGGCGACGCCGCGAACACCATCTACGTCATCGACCTCGACTAGTCGCCCAACCCGTGGTCGCCGTAGGTCGCGGCCGCCCCCGCCCCGCCGGGACCCAGCCGGCCGCCCTCGCCGAAGTGCCCCTTCCCGGGGACATGGTTCACTTCGACCCGGATGCCGTCCGGGTCCTCCACCAGGATCGAGTAGTAGCCCGGCGCGAAGCGATCGCCCTCTTCCGGGCCGTGAACGACGGTGGCGTCGAGTTCGGCTTCGATGAAGCGGTAGATCGCGTCGACGTCGGCACGGCTGCGGGCCCGGAAACAGAGATGATGGAGCCCGGGACGGTCCTGGTCGAAGCGCCGGTCCCGCTTGTCCGGCGGCGCGGCGCGAACCAGGATGCCGGTCCGGCTGCCGATGCAGTACAGCACGTCCTCGCCCCGGATCAGGGTCTTCATCTCCAGGAAGTTGCAAAGCCGCTCCCAGAACGGCAGGCCCCGTTCCGGGTCCCGGACCGTCAACTGGATGTGCGCGATCCCGTTGACGCCAACGGTCTGGCCGGTGCCGCTCACTCGCCGCCCGGACCGACTTCGATCAACTCGAAGATGCCCACCATCATCTCGTCCGTCGACTGGAACCCGAAGCCGACATCGCGGGTCGGATCCGGGTTGTCGGGGTTCTCCGCCGAGTTGTCGTAGCGCGCCACGACCTCCACCACACTCCCGGCCGGCAGGACGTTCGGCGTCTCCGGGTAGTAGAAGAGTTGCCAGTCGAAGTCGTACTCCGGCACGTCGAGGAGGATCTCGCGGCTGCCGTCCGGGTGGACCGCGGTGAACGACATGGCCCGGCCGCGCATGTGCATGTGCGGGAAGTAGGACACGATCCGCGAATCCGACCCGAGTTCGTGGCGAGCCACGATGCGATGATTCGGGGCGCCGGCCGGGATCGTGAAGTCCATCCGGCTCGCGAGAACCGCCTCCACCTCGACCTCCAGTGGACCCTCACCGAAGAACAGGCCGATCCGGGTCCTGTCAGTACGTTCCGAGTCGCCGTTCGGATGGTAGTGCTGGTTGATCAGCAGCAAGGTACCGGGATCCACCCAGCGCCCGGCGCCGTCCGGGAACACGGTCGGCGCCGCCCCGACCGCCCAGACCGCGAAGATCTTCAGGTCGACGCTGTCGGCTTTCCCAGGCGGCCGCTCCTGGCCGCTACCCGAACCCATGCCGGCGAATCCACCCACGAAGGCGATCTGGTGGTGGTTCACGGTGCGGTCGCCGGGCTGGAACTCCACCGCCCGCAGCCAGCGGCGCTCCGGGATGTCCAGCCGCACGAGCTGATTGGGAACCAGGTCCGGCCCGTTCGCGGGCACCGTCACGGGCGGCAGTTCGATCACGTGATCCGGTTCGCCCACCTGCCAACCGTCCCTGAACCGCGGCGGCTCGGGCATCAGCGCCGGATCGCCGGCCTCGGCGCCGCCATCGACCCAGGCGACGATCGTCTCGATCTCCTCGCTGCTCAGCCGGGCGTCGTTCGCCCAGACGCCGTGTTCGGGGCTCGCGAACCATGGCGGCATCTCGCCGTTCGAGACGACGCGCCGGATCGAACGGGCCCAGGGCCGGGTCTCCCGATACGTCAGAAGCGACATCGGCGCGATCTCGCCCGGTCGATGGCAGCCGACGCAGTGCCGCATCAGGATCGGCGCCACGTCGCGGCTGAACACCACCGCGTCGCCGGCGGCGGCGGGGACGGCGAACGCGGCCAGGGAGAAGGACGCGACCAGGGTGGTCGCCGCAATCCGGGCGCCTCGGCGGCGAAGCGAAACGGTCGGAAACGAGCGCATCATGAGGGCCTCATCTGCCCCGTCGAAGCCTACTCCACACCCTGATGGTGAAAGGCGGCACGACTGCCGCCGCGGACTGCTAGAGTCCGCGTTCGCGAAAGAATCAGCACTCCCAAACCTCAGGAGACCCAGCGACAATGTACCGAAAGACTGCCTGCCGCGTTCTCATCCTCAGCCTGTGCCTCGCGGTGATCGGCTTCGCTCCCGCCGCGGGCCAGGGCGACCGGCCAGCCAGCCCCGAAGGCGCCGCCTCGACCCAGATCGGCGACGCCTGGATCGACATCACCTACAGCCGGCCCATCCTGCGTGGCCGCACCGGCATCTTCGGCTCCGGCGAAGAGTACGGGCAGACGCTGCTCGCGGGCGGTCCCGTCTGGCGTGCCGGCGCGAACGTGACGACCCGGATCAACACCGAGGCCGACCTGACGATCGGCGGCAGCACGGTCCCGGCCGGCGAGTACAGCCTGTTCATCGACCTGAAGGACGGCGCCTGGACCGCGATCATCTCGAAGCAGGGCTACATGGAGACCTTCGACCGCGCCAAGATGGCGGAAGGCCTGACCTGGGGCGCCTACGGCTACAGCGCGGACCACGATGTCGTCCGCGCGCCGATGATGACTTCGACGGAGGAGTTCTCCATCGACCAGATGACGATCCTGTTCTCCGGCGTCTCGGACGCGGGCGGTGCGATCATCGTCATGTGGGACAACCAGATGGGCGTTCTGCCCTTCGGCGTCGCGCAGTAGCTCTCGTTCGTCTCAGTCCTCAGCGGCGGCCCGGGCTTCCTCGGCCCGGGCGCCGCTCAGCACGTTCGTGACCGCCCAGTTGCCCTCGTGGCAGGCGTACTCGAACAGCCCGCCGACGGTCACGCCACGTGACGCCTGGTCGTTGGTCAGCGGTGCCGAGACCGTCCACGGGCCCGTGAACATCGTCGAGTCCTCCACCGTGAACCGGTAGTCGATCGTCCGCTCGTCGATCCGCCTGAAGCGCTCGACGAGCCGCATGGTCGGCCGGGACGCCCGCCACAAACGGCTCCAGTGGTAGTGCGTCTTGTCGGCGATGTTCGTCGTCTCGACGACCAGGGTGTCGCCCTCCCAGCGGCCGCGGGAGTCGCCGAGCCAGAGCCCTATCTCATCCGGCAGGCGCGGCCGGCCGTCGAGCGGCACGATCCGGAGCTCGTGGTACATCTCGTGCAGCATGACCACCGCGTCCTCAGTCTGCAGGATCAGGAAGTTCATGTTGTAGGGCTGGATCGGGACCATCAGCGGCAGGCCGTCCGTGATGCAGCGCTCGCCGGTGTCGAGATCGGTGTGGTCCAGATACGGACCGTTGCCGTAGCGCGCCAGCTCCACCCTGCTCGCCTCGCGCGCCGCCGCCGTCCAGGGGATGCGGCCGTCCGGGGGCTCCACGATGAGCGACGTGCGGCGATCCGCGTCCACCCGGGTCGACGCGTCCATCCAGACCAGGTTGTAGCCGCCCACCTCACCCGGCCGGGACGTGCCGTCGGCGGCGATCCGGTTCTCGACCGTTGTCCGCTCTATCTCTGACGCTTCGGTTTCGCTCAGCGACTCGCGACCGGCCATCGCCTCCGGGCGTTCGAGCGGAGTCAGCGTAGCGCTCGTCCAGGTCCCCTGGAGATCAGGGTCTCCCCAGGGCGTCCGCAGCTGTGCAGCGCCCGCGGCCGGCCAGAGGAAGGCGACCAGGAGCACCAGCCCGGAGAGGCGGGGAACCGGTTGGTCCGGCCTCAGGCGTCGCACTCCCGGTAGGCGTCGATCACGGCCCGCTCCCCCTCCCGGCCCGGCTTCGAGTTGCCGTGCTCCATGCCGACGATGCCGTCGAAGCCCTTGCTCTTCAGGTGCCGGAAGACATTGAGATAGTTGATCTCGCCCGTGGTCGGCTCCTTGCGTCCCGGGTTGTCGCCGACCTGGATGTAGGCGATCTCGTCCCAGGCCCGATCGAGGTTCGGGATCAGGTTCCCCTCGGTGATCTGCTGGTGGTAGATGTCGTCGAGGATCTTGACCGAGGGCGATCCGACCGCCTTGCAGATCTGGTACGCCTGCGGAATCCCGGTCAGGAACACGCCCGGGTGGTTCGTCCAGTGGTTGAGCGGCTCCAGGACAGCGACGAGGCCGGCCGGCTCGAGGATCGCCGCGGCCCGCTTCAGGTTCTCGACCACGTTCGCGGTCTGGTACTCCCATTCGAGGCCCGGATCGAGCTGGCCCGGGACGACGGTGCACCACGTGGCGTTCACCCTCTTCCCGACCTCGACCGCCTTCTTCATGTCCGCCTCGATCGCCTCCCGGGCCGAAGAGTCGGAGGAGGCGAAGCTCACGCCGCCCCAGGACGTGTGGGCGACGAAGACCCCCATCTCCATGCCCAGACGGTCGAGTTCCGCGGCGATCTTCTCCTGGAGCGCCGGTTCGCGGCCGCCCATGCCGTTGTCCTCGAGGGCCCGGAAACCCTCGTCGTGCATGAAGCGGAGCTGGTCGAGGTGGTCGTTGCCGGCGTGGTGCCGGAACATCCCGAAGTGGGGCGCGTACTTGAGCTGGAATGCGCCTCCGTTCGCAGGCTGCGCGGGACGCGCAGCGGCCGCCCCGGGCGCCGCGCCGGCGGCAAGAGCCGTTGCCGCCGCGGCGCCTCCGGCCAGGAACTGCCGCCGCGGAATCCGGGCAGTGTCAGGAGAACCGACTGTCTTGTTGCGCATCGTGGCAGAGTACCAGCCGCCGAAACGGCCAGAACCGACCCGCAACACGAGGGACCGACATGCACGCAACCGCGACCAGGAACCGCCTTCTGACCCCCGCCATCGTCGCCATCGCGACCGCCACGCTGGCGCCCGCCCTTCACGCGATCGACGTCACGGACACGAGGCTGCTGTCCCAGCCCGCGGTGAGCGCGGATCACGTGGCGTTCGCCTACGCCGGCGACCTCTGGATCGCCGGTCGCGACGGCTCCGGAGCGCGGCGCCTGACCTCGCACGAGGGGACGGAGACCAGCCCCCGCTTCTCTCCCGACGGCACTCTGGTCGCGTTCAGCGCCGAGTACGACGGCAACGTCGACGTCTTCGTCATGCCCGCCGCGGGCGGCGAGCCGAAGCGGCTCACCTGGCATCCGGGCGCCGATCTGGTGCAGGGCTTCACCGTCGACGGTTCGGCCGTGCTGTTCGCTTCCCAGCGCAGCATGTTCACGAACCGGCACTTCCAGCTCTTCACCGCGCCGCTGACCGGCGGGCTGCCCGCGAAGCTGCCGATCCCGCACGGGCTGCGAGCCAGCTACTCCCCCGATGGCCGCCGCATCGCCTACATCCCGACGCCGGAGCGCTTCCAGCAGTGGAAGAACTACCGTGGCGGCACCACGTCGCGCATCTGGATCTACGACACCGCGGACCACTCGGTGCAGACGATTCCCCAGCCCGAAGGCCGTTCCAACGACACGAACCCGACCTGGATCGGCAACCGGGTCTTCTTCCGCTCCGACCGGGACGGCGAGTTCAACCTGTTCTCCTTCGACACGGGAAGCGGCGAGATCGTCCGTCACTCGAACTTCGAGGACTTCCACGTCGAGAATCTCTCCGGTTCCACCGACACCGTGATCTACGAGCAGGCGGGCTACCTGCACGTCTACGAACCCGCCTCGGACCGGCATGAACGCCTTCGGATCGGTGTCGCGGCCGACTTGACCGAGACCCGGCCGCGCTGGGTCGAGGGGCCGGAGAACATCCGCAGCGCGTCCATTTCCCCGACCGGCGCCCGCGCCGTGTTCGGGTATCGGGGCGAGGTGTTGACCCTGCCCGCCAAGAAGGGCGACGCCCGCAACCTGACCCGGACGCCCGGCGTCCACGAGCGCGACCCGTCCTGGTCGCCGGACGGCGCCAGCATCGCCTTCTTCTCGGACCAGGGCGGCGAGTACGGACTCCACGTCCGCGACCAGGAGAGCGGCGACGTTCGGCGCTACGAGCTGGGCGGCGAACGCGGCGGCAACGGCTTCTACCACGGCCCCGAGTGGTCGCCCGACGGCGAGAGGATCAGCTACGTCGACAACTCGATGACGCTGTTCGTCATCCATCTCGACAGCGGCGACGTGGCGAAGGTGGCGAGCGAGTATTACTACGGCCCCTCCTTCCCGCCCCGGCCCGGGCACTCCTGGGCGCCGGACTCACGGTACGTCGCCTACACGCTGAACACCCGCTCCTACATGCAACAGGTGTTCGTCTACGACGTCGAGGCGAAGACATCCCACCCGGTGACCGACGGGCTCAGCGAGGTCGGCGAACCCGTGTTCGACCGGAGCGGCGACTACCTGTACTTCCGCGCCTCGACCGACGCCGGGCCGGTCAAGCACTGGTTCGCCATGTCGAACGCGGACATGGAACTGTCGAGCGCGATCTACGTCGCGGTTCTGCGCCAGGACGCCGAGTCGCCGCTTGCCGCGGAGAGTGACGAGGAGACCGCTGTCCCCGACGAAGGCGAGGCGGAGGGCGAGGAAGACGAGGAGCCCGACGTCGAGGCGGCAGCCGACGCCAACGGTGAGGACGGCGAGGGGCCGATGGTCGAGATCGACTTCGACGGCCTGAACCAGCGCATCCTCGCGCTGCCGGTGCGGGCCGGCGGCTACAGCAACCTGGAAGCCGGCGAAGCGGGCAAGCTCTACTACCTCCGCTCGCAGCCCGCGGGCCGGTTCGGCGGGGGCGGCGGCGATCTCGTCCGCTTCAACCTGGAGGATCGCGAGGAAACGGTCGTGCTCTCCGGCGTCATCGGCTTCTCGCTGAGCGCCGACGGCAAGAAGCTGCTCTACGCCGGCCCGAACGACTTCGGTATCGCGAGCGCCGGCGGCAAGATCGACCGCGGAGGAAGCGCGATCCCGGTCGACAAGCTCACTGTCCGCATCGATCCGCGCGCGGAGTGGAAGCAGATCTACGACGAGGTCTGGCGGATCAACCGCGACTACTTCTACGACCCCGGGATGCACGGGGCCGACTGGCCGGCGATGGCCGAGAAGTACAGCGGCTTCCTGGCCGACGTCGCCACCCGCGCCGACCTGAACAAGGTGCTGCGCTGGATGTGCAGCGAGATCGCGGTCGGCCACCATCGTGTCGGCGGCGGCGACCGGCGAGCCGACCTGGAGCGCGTGGGCGGGGGCCTGCTCGGCGCGGATTTCGAGATCGCCGACGGCCGCTACCGCTTCGCCCACGTCCTGGGGGGCCTGAACTGGAATCCCGAACTGCGGGCGCCGCTCACCGAGCCGGGCGTCTCCGTTTCCGCCGGTGAGTACCTGCTTGCCGTCAACGGGGTCGACCTCGAGGCCGCGGACAACGTCTTCGCGCGCTTCGAGAACACCGCCGGCAAGATCGTCGAGCTGACCGTCGGGCCAAACGCCGACGGCTCCGACTCACGCACCGTGTCCGTGGTCCCGATCGGGAACGAGTCGGCGCTGCGCAACCGGGAGTGGGTCGAGGGCAACCTGGCCAAGGTCGACGCGGCCACGGACGGCCGGGTCGCCTACGTCTACGTGCCGAACACGACGACCCTCGGCCACACCTACTTCAAGCGCTACTTCTTCCCGCAGGTCCACAAGCAGGCGCTGATCGTCGACGAGCGCTTCAACGGCGGCGGCCAGGTCGCGGACTACTACATCGACCACCTGCGGCGCCCGTACATCAGCCACTGGGCGACCCGCTACGGCGCCGACTTCCGCAGCCCCAGCGCGGCCATCCTGGGGCCGAAGGTCATGATCATCGACGAGACGGCCGGCTCCGGCGGCGACCTGCTGCCGTGGATGTTCCGCAAGCTCGGCCTCGGTCCGCTGGTCGGCAAGCGGACCTGGGGCGGTCTGGTCGGCACTCTCGGCTTCCCCATCCTGATGGACGGCGGCTTCATCACCGCCCCGAATCTGGCGATCTGGACCGAGGACGGTTTCGTCGTCGAGAACGTCGGCGTGCCGCCCGACATCGACGTGGAGCAGTGGCCGGCGGACATCATCGCCGGCCGCGACCCGCAGCTCGAGAAGGCGATCGAGATCGTTCTCGAGCAACTGGAGGCGAACCCGCCCGCCGAACCGGCCAAGCCGCCGTTCCCGATCCGCGTGCGTCGCTAGCCGGAGACACGGAGACCGGATGCCGGCCAGAAGGCCGGCGCACCGACACTCGACGCGTCGAAGCAACCAATGGACTTCTCCTTCCTGCTGCCCCGGCTGCGCGCCGAGTGGCGCAAGCGCACGGGTCGCGAACTCTCGGTGGCCGACATCCACCCGCGCTTCCGGGACCGGGAACGACACTTCCGGTCGCCGCCGATGACGGCGGAGATGGTGGCGGCGATCTCCCGCCTGTCGCCGCAGTTTCATCTCGAACCCGGAGAGTCTTCGCGATCGTTCTGGGAGCTGACGCAGAACGGGTCCTGCTGGGGCGAGTTCGACGCCGCGGAGCCGGTTCTCCGCGCCATGCCGCCCCCAGACAAAGCGCTCGACATCGGTTGCGGTCTCGGCCGCTCTACCGCGTTCTTCCGGCGCGGCCTCGACTGGAACGACACCGAGTTCCACCTCTACGACGGCGACGGTCCCCGGATCGACTACCCCCGCAGCGGCCAACGGACCGACCGCTCCTTCTGCGGCGATCTCACGACGCTGCGCCAGGTGCTGGAGTACAACGAGGTGCCGGGCTTCCGCATCTTCGACGCCCACGAACTGAAGCACCGCCTGGACGGTCTGCCCGGACCCTACGACCTCGTCTACTCCTTCTACGCCGCCGGCTTCCACTGGTCGCTCGCCGACTTCTGGAACGAGTTCGAGACGATCTCGCACTCCCGAACCGTCGGCGTCTTCACGATTCACCGGAACTTCGAGGAGTTCCCGGCGCTCCGGAACTGGACGTTCCGCATCGTCCCGTTCGAGCGCAGCCTGATCAAGGACCGGCCGCACCGTCTGCTCGTCGCCAGCCGCGAAGAAGACCTGCTGGCGCCGCTCGACGCCTCGCACCGGACGCTAGGCTAGTCGCGACCACCAACAGCCCAGGGAGGAACGCGATGCTCGACTCGCTCAAGAACTGCCAGCCCCAGACCTACGCCGCCATGCGGATCGTCGCCGGCTTCCTCTTCCTCTGGCACGGGGCGCAGAAGCTGGTGGGCTTCCCCGCGCCGGCACCCGACGTTCCGGCGTTGCTCCTCTATGTCCCGGGCCCGATCGAACTGATCGGCGGCACGATGATCATGCTCGGCCTGTTCACCCGCCCGGTCGCGTTCCTCGCCAGCGGCCTGATGGCGGCGGCCTACTTCATGGGCCACATGTTCCGCGCCCCGGAGGACGCGGACATCCTCCACTATGTGTTCCCGCTGGTGAACCGTGGCGAACTCGCGGCCCTCTACTGCTTCGTATTCCTCTACATCGCCGCCAAGGGCAACGGCATCTGCAGCCTCGGCGGCGACGAGGACTGAGGCGGACGACGGCCCTCAGCTCACCGCGAAGATGCCGCCGTCGACCGGGATGGCGGCACCGGTGACGTAGGCCGCGGCGCGGGACGCCAGGTAGATCGAGACGCCGGCCATGTCCTCCGGCGTTCCGATCCGCTTGCGCGGATTGCGGGCGCGAATCTCGTCGCCGAACTTCCGCAGGTTGTACTCCATCATTTTGCTCTCGAACGGGCCCGGACAGACGGCGTTCACCGTGATGTCCTCGGGCGCGAGCCGCCGCGCGAGGGCTCGGGTCAGGTGGATCATGCCGGCCTTGCTGGCGCTGTAGGGGTAGTGCTCCTGCGGGTTGACGTGCAGGCCGTCGATCGAGGCGATGTTGATCACCCGCGCCGGATCGTCCCCCGTTGCCGCGGCACGCAGTTCCGGGAGCAGCTTGACCGTCAGGTAGAACGGTCCCTTCAGGTTGATGTCCATCACCTTGTCCCAGCCGGACTCGGGGAACTCCTCGAGCGGTGCTCCCCAGGCGGCGCCGGCGTTGTTCGCCAGAATGTGAAGCCTGTCCTCGCGTTCCCGCAGCTCCGCGCAGAAACGCTCCACACCCTCGATCGTCGACAGGTCGTTCGGAAGCGAGACGCACTCGCCGTATGCCGAGAGTTCGTCGGCCATCGCGTCGCAAACCGCCGCCTTGCGCGAACTGATGTACGTGCGCACGCCGTTCTCGACGTAGCCGCGCGCGATCATCGCTCCGATGCCGCGGGAACCTCCCGTGACCACCGCCACCTTGCCGGACACGTCGAACAGGTTCTTCATCGCTACCCCCCCACGGTCAAGGCGTCGGTCAACACGGACCCCGACCGCGCGGCCTGGTCCCAGAGCCCGAGCGCGATCCGGTGGCGGCCGCCGGGCAGACGGATTCTCAGGCCGGCCCGGTAGTGGCTCTCCAGGGCATCCGCGAGCGCTTCCACGGGCACCTCGAGCGGCACCTCCAGATGCTGCGCCGCGGTCAGCTCGTCGTCGTCGTCCATCGCGACGACGACCAGCCGTGTGGCGGAGCGGTGAACGCCCTCGATCTCGACCAGCTCGACGCTGCTGATCGGAAACTCGATCCACATCTGGACGTCGTAGAGGTCCTCACCTTCGACGGGCATGATCGCGTCCACGTTGACCTCCATCCGGTGTCGGTTGTCGCTCTCGCCGACGTACGCCGCCGCCAGCGCCCTCTCCGAGATGCGCGAGCGGACCCCCTTCTTGACGTAGCTCCGGCGGTAGTCGGCCGAGGCGCCCCTCACTCCGCGCACCCGCACCTCGATCGACGTGAATTCGCCCTCGACCTTGTTCGCCGACGAGAGCCCGAGCGAGTAGTACGACTGCATGCCGCCGACGGCCTGGGTCAGCACGCCGGTCAGGCTTCCGCCGCCGGTGCGGCCGAACCCGCCGGTCCCTTCAGCCAGGTTGTGAAGCGCTTCCCGGCGGTCCGAAACCTCCATCAGCGCGCCGCGCCCCCTTGAGCGCCTGGCGCTGGTCGCGGCGTCCCCCGGCGGCGGCTTGGCCGCGAACAGCGTGACGCCGTAGGTGTTCGCCTCGGCGACGATGGCCTGAATCGTCGCGGTCGCCCGGAACTGCTCGACCTCCTGTTGCAGGCGGCCGACCTCCATGCTCGCGTCGCGGTCGAAGACGCCGCCCGTGCCGGGCGCGCCGCCGGCCTGACCGCCGCCCGCCCTCTCGACCAGGGCGCCGGCGGTGCTGGCGCCACCGGTGAGCAGGTCCTGCACGTGCTCCATCAGCGTTCCGAGGGGCCGCTCCGCCACACCGTCCGACACGAACACGAGCGCCTTGCGGCCCTCGAGCCAGGCCAGCGTGCGCACGAAGTTGCCAAGCGCCTCGAAGCTGGCCTCCGAGTCGTTGTAGACCTCCCGGGCGTAGGTCCTCATCTCGCCCAGGAGGGCGTCGATCGCGAGGCCCGCGTTCTGTCGGTCGAGTCGGTCGCGGCTGCGCATCCGGTGGAAGATGTCCGTGACGGAGAGTTGAGCGCTCTGCCGCAGGCCGTCCCTCTGGTCGCCGACCGTCTCCTGCCCCTTCAGACCGTTCAGGGCGCCCCGGATCGCCCCCCAGTTCCGGGTGAAGTTCCGCACCACGCGCGGCTCCTGGTCATGCGCCGCGACCATGATCCGCACCCGGCGATCCTCAAGCACCGTCGGCAGGTCGACCTCCAGTTCGGCGAGCGCCCGGTCGCGGTTCGCGGACAGCAGGTTGTGCTGATCGAAGTACAGCACGAGCCAGATCGGCGCGTTCGCATCCGGATCTTCCCGGACGACTTCGTAGAAGTTCACCGGCTCGATGCGTTCGCCGTTCTCGAACACCTGGAAGTTCGAGAGCTCGAGTCCGGCGACCGGCGCGCCCTGACGATCGGTGACGTGGACGTCGATGTTCACGACCTCGACGTCGACCGTCTCCTGGATGACCCCGGCCGCGGGCTCGGTCTGTAGTTGGGCGGTGACAGGCATCGCCGCGACCAACAGCGAAACCAGGGAAAGAGGAACGAGGCAGGTTCCGTATCTCATGACAGTTCGAACCCCTCATAGTCGTTGGCTGCGACGGCGTCGCACTTCTCCACGTAGGGAGGAAAGCCCAGGTAGGGCATGAACACTCGCGGCTTGCCCGGCACGTTGGCCCCCAGGTACCAGGAGTTGCAGGTGGGATAGAGAGTCGCGCCGGCAACCTCGCCGACGTGGGCGACCCACGCGTTCTCGGCCTCCGCGGTCGCCTCGATCGCGGCGTGGCCGCGATCCCGCATCCACGCCATGCAGTCGGCGATCCAGTCCACGTGCTGTTCGATCGACGGCAGCATGTTGGAGAGCACGGAGGGGCTCCCGGGGCCGGTGATCACAAACAGGTTGGGGAACCCCGCCACGCCCAGGCCGAGATAGGCGCGGGGGCCGTCCTCCCACTTCGAGCGCAGGGGCCGGGCGCCGCGGCCGCGAATGTCGATGCGGCTGAGCGCGCCGGTCATCGCGTCGAAGCCGGTCGCGAAGACGATCGCATCCAGCTCGACGTCCCGGCCGCCGGTGCGGAGCCCGGACTTCGTGATCTTCTCGACCGGCGAGGAGCTGACGTCGACCAGGGTCACGTTGGACCGATTGAAGGTCTCGAAGTAGCCGCTGTCGAGGCAGATCCGCTTGCAGCCGATCACGTTGTGCGGGCTCAGCAGGTCGGCGACTTCGCGGTCGTCGACGATGCCGCGGATCTTCTCGCGCACGAACTCGGCGGCGGCATCGTTCGCCTCCTGGCTCGCCAGCATGTCGGCGAAGGAGGCCATGAAGGAGAAGCCGCCGTTCTCCCAACGCTCCTCGAAGCGTCGCCGGCGTTCCTCCGGACGAACTTCCGCGAACGCGTCGTTCATCGCGTTCATGTCGGCTCCGAGTCCGGCCGGCATCCGCTTGTTACGTGCCCGGAAGGCCGGGTACTCGGCCTTGACCTCTGCCTCCCGGTTCTGGTTCATCGGGCCGTTCCGGGCCGGAATCGAGTAGTTGGGAGTGCGCTGGAAGACGGTCAGGTGCGCCGCCTCCCGCGCGATCACGGGAATCGCCTGGATTGCCGACGATCCGGTGCCGACGATCCCCACCCTCAGCCCCGTGAAGTCGACGCCCTCGCGCGGCCAGGCGCCGGTGTGGTACTTCGCGCCTTCGAAGTCATCGATCCCGGGGAACTCCGGCAGGTTGGCAGCCGACAGGCAGCCCGTGGCCATGACGACGAAGCGGGCGAAGACGATCTCGTTCGGGGCCCGGTTGCCGTTGCCGTCGCGTTCCAGGGGCGCTGAGGTCGATCCATCCGCCGACGCAACCTCGATCCGCCATCCCGAAGCCGCCTCGTCGAACCGGGTCGACACGACGCGGCGGCCGAACTCGATGTCGCGCCGGAGGTCGAAGCGATCGGCCACGTGGTTCGCGTAGCGGAGGATCTCTGGCTGGCCCGAGTAGCGTTCACTCCACGACCACTCCTGCTGGAGCTCCTCCGAGAACTGGTACGAGTACTCCAGGCTCTCGACATCGCAGCGGGCGCCCGGATAGCGGTTCCAGTACCAGGTGCCGCCGACATCGTCGCCGACCTCGAACGCCCGCACGGTGAAGCCGAGCGACCGCAGGCGGTGAATCATGTAGAGGCCGGCGAATCCCGCACCGACCACCACCACATCGAACCTACGCATAGAGAGAGGATCGTATGCTACGGCTGTGTCCGCGTCCGGCGCCGACCGGTGGACGCTCACCAGCCATGCCCGCCCTCGACGGACTCCGGATCCTCGACCTCACCCGCATCCTCGCCGGGCCGACCTGCACTCAACTGCTCGGCGACCTGGGCGCGGACGTGATCAAGGTCGAACGTCCCGGCCGGGGCGACGACACACGCGGCTGGGGTCCGCCCTTCCTCAAGGACGCTCACGGCGAGGACACGAGTGAGAGCGCGTACTACCTGTGCTCCAACCGGAACAAGCGCTCCGTCGCGATCGATCTCGCGACCGCCGAGGGGGTCGGCGTGATCCGCCGGCTCGCCGCCCGCTCCGACGTCCTGATCGAGAACTTCAAGGTCGGCGCGCTCAGCCGCTACGGCCTCGGCTACGACGACTTCAAGGACGAGCTGCCGGGGCTCGTCTACTGCTCGATCACCGGCTTCGGTCAGACCGGGCCGAACGCGCACCGCGCCGGCTACGACCTGCTGGCGCAGGGTTACGGCGGCATCATGAGCCTCACGGGCGCGCCGGACGGCGAGCCGATGAAGGTCGGCGTCGGCATCGCCGACATCATGTGCGGCATGTACGCGGCGACCGCGATCCTGGCGGCGCTACGACACCGCGACCGGACCGGCCGCGGCCAGCACATCGACGTCGCCCTGGTCGACGCCCAGATGGCCTGGCTGGTCAACGAGGGATCGAACTACCTGGTCTCCGGCGAGGTGCCGGAGCGGCGCGGCAACGAACACCCGAACATCGTCCCCTACGGCGTCTTCGAGACCTCCGACGGGCACGTGATCGTCGCGGTCGGCAACGACTCCCAGTACGAGCGCTTCTGCGAGTTGCTCGGGGCGCCCGAACTGGCGACCGACGACCGCTACCGGACGAACACAGGCCGGCTCGCCCACCGGGACGAGCTGGTGTCCCGACTGTCGGATCTCGTACGCGAGATGAGCAGCGCCGAGGTGTTGGCCGGCCTGGAGGCACGCGGCGTGCCCGGAGGACCGATCCATACCCTGGAACAGGCGCTGTCATCGGATCAGGCGAAGGCCCGCGGCATGACGATCGACATGCCGCATCCACTGGCCGGCCCGGGCAGCGTACCCGTCGTCGCCAACCCGATCAGGATGTCCGAGACGCCGGTGACCTACCGCCGGTCCCCGCCTGTGTGCGGCGCAGACACGGACGAAGTGATCGCGGAACTGCTGGGCGACGACTAGCCCACCACCCGGGTCGCCAAGCGGTGGTACGGTGGACGAGCCACCCGGCAATTTTACGCCCCTAGGAGACCACTTGACGAACACGGCCGTAGGAATCAGCGGCTTCGGCGGTTACGTGCCGGAGCGAGTGATGACGAACGAGGAGTGGACCCAGTACGTAGACACTTCCGACGAGTGGATCGTGGAGCGCACCGGCATCCACCGGCGGCGCGTCGCCGCGGACGACGAGTCAACCGCCGACATGGCAACGGCCGCCGCCAGATCGGCCCTCGAGAGCCGCGGTATCGGCCCCGAAGAGATCGACGAGATCATCGTCGCCACGGATACGCCGGAGGTCTACACCCCGGATACGGCGTCCTTCGTCCAGCGCAAGCTCGGCGCCCGCGAGGTCCCTTCCTACGACCTGGGCGGCAGCGGCTGCGCCGGCTTCGTGCAGGCGATGGACGTTGCGCGTTCGCGGGTGCTGACCGGCACCCGCCGGGTGCTCGTCATCGGCGTCGAGCTGATTACGCGTCTGGTGAGCTGGAAGATCCGCGAGACGTGCGTGCTGTTCGGCGACGCCGCGGCCGGTGTGATCGTCGAGCGCGGACCGCAGATGGCCGAGATCCTCGGCGCCAGGACCGGCACCGACGGCAGCCAGTGGAGCATTCTGACCCTGGAGATCGGCGGCACCCGCAAGCCGTTCAGCCTCGAGTACGCCCAGAAGGAAGAGCATCTGAAGCTGATCATGGAGGGCCGGGCGGTGTTCCGTCACGCCGTCCACCGCATGTCGGAGGTCGGCCTCGACGTGCTGGAGGCCGTGGGCGCCAAGCTCGAGGACGTGGCGATGATCGTGCCCCACCAGGCGAACCTGCGCATCGTCCAGGCGGTCGCGAAGAACCTGTCCGTGCCGATGGAGAAGGTCTACACGAACCTCCAGGAGTACGGCAACACGGGCTCGGCATCGGTTCCCCTGGCCCTGTGGGAAGCGCACAGCAAGGGTCGCATCTCACCGGGCGACCTGGTGCTGCTGACGTCCTTCGGCGCCGGCTTCCACTGGGGCGCGGCGCTGCTCCGGTTCACCGGCTGAGCGTTCCCGGTCCCGATCACCCGAAGATCAGGCCCCAGATCGTGAAGAGGGTGAAGGACACGTAGACCGCGGACGCGATCAGCATCATCACGATGTTGAGCGGCTTCGGCCGGGCGGACTTCGGCAGCTTCGTCAGGTTCACGTAGAGCGTGAGCGGGACGTAGATCGCCATCGCGAAGCCGCCGAGCAGGGCGGAGTTGAAGATGAAGCCGAGCGCCGAGACGCCGGTCAGTTCGAAGAAGGCGGTCGAGGCGGTGCCGGCGACCATGAACATGATGGCGAAGGTCAGGTACCACTGGCTCTGGGTCCGCTTCTGGCCGAACTTGAACATGGAGCCGAGCAGGTAGGACCAGGTGCGGGCGCCGCCGTCGACGGCGCCGAGCTGGGAACTGAACAGCGCCGCCATGCCGATCAGCAGGAACACGTAGCGGCCGAACGTGCCGAGGCTCGTCTCCAGGATGACCGACATGTCCCAGACGATCTGGCCCTCTTCGGGAACGATGCCCGCCGGGCGCAGGACGGTGAGCGCCCCGAACATGAACAGGAACATCGTGAAGGTGTTGCCGAGCCAGAAGAAGATGACCTGGTCCTGGATCACGTAGCGCATCCAGCGCCTGAACCGGCTCGCGTTCTCGGGACTCTCGATGTAGCGATAGCCCGATTGCACTTCGGCCGTCTTGTGCACGCGCAGCGGATTCGCCAGCACCGGGATGCGGCCCCCCATCCCGATGTTCTTGTCCCGCAGGTAGAAGGCGTACCAGAGGTTTCCGGCGCCGCCGATGCCGGCGAACACGACAGCGCCGAAGAAGCGGGCGAAGGTGAACTGGTCGTCCAGCTCGATGTGGCCGAAGTTGATCAGTCCCCGGCCCATTTCCTTGATCGCATCCCAGGTGCCGACCGAGAAGGCGACGTAGATCAGCCCGATCGTGATGACCAGCACCATGATCCCGATCGCCCGTTCGACCGCCTTGTACATCTGTTTGGGCCCGAACAGGATCAGAGCGATCAGGCCGAACGTCACGGCGGTCCAGAACCACTCCGGGCCCGGGCCGTCGGGTCCGAAGAAGAGCGCCTTGAGCGCCGCTCCCGACATCCGCGCCCAGCCCGGCAGGAACAGACCGACGAAGCCGAGCGACAGGAAGGCGTAGATGACTCCCATCGACATCCGCGCGTACGACGTGTACGGGTGCTCGCCCGTGACCACCGCCCAGCGGCCGATCTCGATGTTGATCCAGAGCTGGAGGAAGACGCCGAGCGCCGCCGCCCAGATCATCACCGCGCCGAACTTGGCCGTCACCCAGGGCCAGACCGCGAGTTCGCCGGCGCCGATCGCGAGGCCGATCATGATCGCGCCAGGCCCGGCGAGCTGCCAGAAGGAGAGCTTGCGCTCGGGCAGGTTCTCCTCGCGCAGCGGTGGGATGGGTACCGGCATCTGTTTGGTCGGGATTCCGCGCCACTGTAGCAGCGCGATTCGCGGCTCCGTTACGATCGGCCGCACTTCACGACCAACGTACGAGGAGACGACGATGAAGCGAGGGATGCTCTCACCCTGGAGGTCTGCGGTCGCAGCGCTGCTCGCCCTGACCCTGGCAATCGCGGCGCCGCTGGCGGCCGCCGACCCGGAGGTCACCGTCTCGAAGCCGGAGCAGGTCGGCCTCTCATCCGAGCGGCTCGCCCGCATCGACGTGGCGATGAACGGCTACATCGAAGCGGGCAGAATCGCCGGCGCCACCGGCCTCATCGCCCGGCGGGGCGAGATCGCCTACTTCAACACCTACGGCTACCGGGACCTCGAGACGAAGGAGCCGATGCCGAAGGACGCGCTCTTCCGCATCTACTCCATGTCCAAGGCGGTGACCGGAGTCGCCGTCATGATCCTCCACGAGAAGTACGGCTTCCCGCTGCGCACGCCCGCCTCGCGCTGGATTCCGGCGCTCGGCGACCTGGAAGTCACCGAATGGAGCGTCGGCCCGACCGGCGACCCGCGCATGGAGCTCGTTCCCGCGAACCGCGACATGACGGTCCAGGACCTGCTGACCCACAGCGCCGGCATCAGCTACGGCGGCCCGCGCAACGCGCGCGGCGGCATGTACTACGCCGAACTCGGGGTCGGCAACCGCGACCAGACCCTCGAGGAGTTCGTCGACAAGCTGGGCCAGGCGCCGCTGCACGACCACCCCGGCACGGTGTGGCGCTACGGCTACGGCATGGACGTCCTGGGCCGCCTGGTCGAGGTCATCTCCGGCCAGACCTTCGACGTCTTCCTCGAGGAGGAGATCTTCAAGCCGCTGGGCATGAAGGACACAGCGTTCTACGTCCGCCCGGGCACCGAAGACCGCCTGGCCGTGCTCTATACGCCCGACCGCGAGGCGGGCGACGGCACCGTCATGCGCTCCAGCGCGCCGCCGCAGGACTCCTACCTCAAGAAGCCGAAGATCTTCTACGGCGGCGCGGGCCTCGTCTCGACCACCACCGACTACTACCGGATGGTCCAGATGCTTCTCGACGGGGGCCGGTACGACGGCGGCCAGTTGCTGAGTCCGAAGTCCGTCAAGCTGCTGTCTTCCGACCACATAGGCGACATGCCGCGGGTCGGTCAGTTGATGGGGCCGGGCGACGGGTTCGGGCTCACTTTCCGGGTCAACACGAACCCTGGCATCAACGGCGCACTGGGTTCTCCCGGTGACTACAGTTGGGGCGGCGCCGCGGGCACCCGCTTCTGGATCGACCCCGACGAGGAGATGGTCGCCGTGTTCATGATCCAGATCCTCCCCCACGCCGGCCTGACCTACGGCACGGAGTTCCGCAACCTCGCCTACCAGGCGATCATCGACTGACCCCTTCCGGAGCACGACGAAAGATGTCCGACCGCAGCCAGGAGATCCGCCTCGCTTCCCGCCCCGCCGGCGAACCCGAGGCGGCGAACTTCGAACTCGCCGAGACCGGGATGCCGAGCGCGGGCGACGGTCAGGCCCTCGTCCGCAACGTCTACATGTCGGTCGACCCGTACATGCGGGGCCGCATGCGGGACATCAAGTCCTACACGCCGCCGTTCGCCATCGGCAAGGCGCTCGACGGCGGCGCCGTGGGGGTCGTCGAGGAGTCGAACACGGACGCCCTCTCGCCCGGCGACCTGGTGTCGAGCCGCTTCGGCTGGCGCAGCCACTTCGCCGCCCACGCGACGGAGCTGCAGAAGCTCGACACCCACGGCGCGCCACTGTCCGCCTTCCTCGGCGTGCTCGGCATGCCGGGGATGACCGCCTACGTCGGCCTGCTCGACCTCGGCGAGCCGAAGGAAGGCGAGACGGTCTTCGTGTCGGCCGCGGCGGGCGCGGTCGGCAGCCTGGTCGGCCAGATCGCCAAGATCAAGGGCTGCCGCGCGGTCGGCAGCGCCGGCTCGCCGGACAAGGTCGAGCACCTGGTCTCCGAGCTTGGCTACGACGCCGCCTTCGACTATCACGACGACCTGAACCGGTCCCTGAGCGAAACCTGTCCGGAGGGCATCGACGTCTACTTCGAGAACGTCGGTGGACCGACACTCGAGGCCGTGCTGCTGCACATGAACATGTTCGGACGGATCCCGGTGTGCGGGATGATCGCCCACTACAACGACGAGGAGCCGCGGCCGGGACCGCGGACCCTCATCTCGATCATTCCGAAGCGCCTCAAGATGCAGGGCTTCATCGTCTCCGACCACATGGACCGCCGCGCCGACTTCGTCCGCGACGTCGCCGGCTGGATCGCCGAAGGCAAGGTCGCCTACCGCGAGACGATCGTCCCGGGCCTGGAGAACGCCCCGGAAGCGTTCATGGGCCTCTTCCGCGGCGAGAACACCGGCAAGATGGTGGTCCAGATCAGCGACGACCCGACGACATAGCGGGGCGAGCTGGACTCAGGGATACGGATAGTCCAGGTCCAGGAACGGAAACGCGCCGAGGACGGCCGGTGGATCGACCGGCAGGGCGCGGTGAAGGTAGGAGGCGTCGAGTTCGTCCCAGCCGGTGACGCCGAGCAGGCCAAGGCAAGTGACGATCTCGTGCTCGAGGATCCTGAGCATGCGGACGACGCCTTCGCGGCCCCCGGCGGCCATCGCGATGGCCTCAAGGCGGCCGATGCCGACCGCGTCGGCGCCCAGAATCCGGGCCTTCACCACGTCCGTGCCGCGCATGAAGCCGCCGTCGACGACGATCTCGGTGCGGCCGTCGACTTCCTCGACGACCTCCGGCAGGGTGTCCAGGGTGCCGCGGGTGTGGTCGAGCTGGCGGCCGCCGTGGTTCGAGACGTAGACCACGTCGACGCCGTGCTCGCAGGCCAGACCCGCATCCTCGGCCGTCGCGATGCCCTTGAGAATCAACGGGATGTCGAACTCGTCCTTGATCCGTTTGACCAGGTCCCAGGTCATCCGCGCCTGGTAGTTGAGGGGCGCGACGCGCGTCGTTGCCTCGCCGACCGACGGCGGCCGCCAGCGCTTCAGCAGGTCCCGCTCACGCCGGCTGTAGACCTGGGTGTCGACGGTCAGGCAGAAGCCGTTGTAGCCGGCCGCAACGGCCCGGCGAATCAGGCCCCGCATCCAGTCTTCGTCGTCGGCGAGGTAGAGCTGGTACACCTTGGCCGAGTCGGACGCTTCGGCCGTGCCCTCGAGACCGGGCAGGCACACCGAGCTGACGAAGTTCATGATCCCGAAGTCCTCGGCCGCCTTGCCCGCGGTGGCGCCGCCGCCTTCCTCAAACAGTTGCAGCGAGCCGATCGGCGCCAGGATCACCGGGATGCGGAGGTCGTGGCCGAGCAGCGACCCGCCGGCACGGACTTCGGAGACATCGGTCAGAACCCGCGGCCGGAAGGCGACGGAGTCCAGCGCCTGCCGGTTGCGCTTCACGCTCGTCTCGGTCTCGGCGCCGCCGACCAGGTAGTCCCAGACGCTCCCGCCCAGGTTCCGGCGCGCGGCCACCACCAGTTCGTGAAGGGTCAGGGCGTTCCTGGCCGCTTCTCCCGGCGCCAGCGGGTCGGCGCTCATGTTCGGACGTCGTCTGGGGTCGGTCACGGAGGCGCTCCGTCTTTCCGGCGGGACCCTAGCAGTCCGGGACGACGCCTGACAGGCTAGCCGCCCCATGATCGAGGTCGACCTGCCGCGGTTCGAGTACCTGCTGTCGCGTGCCCTGGACACGCTGCCCCCCGCGTTCGCCGAGCTGATCGACAACGTCGCCGTCGTCGTTGAAGAGGAACCGAGCGAGGAGGATCTGCGCCTGGTCGGGCTCGATCCGGAAGAGGACGACCTGCTGGGCCTCTACCACGGCGTGCCGCTCGACGAACGGGGCAGCGGTTACAGCTCGCTGCCCGATCGGGTCGTGATCTACCGGTTGCCGATCCTCTGGATCTGCAACACGGAGGAGGATGTCGTGCGCGAAGTGCGCGACACCCTGGTGCACGAACTCGGACACCACTTCGGTCTCGGCGACGACGACATGCCGTACTGACTGCTAGGTTCCGTCCGTGCCGAAGTCCCTTCCCTACGTGGGCATCGCCGGGGCGCTCGTTGCCGGCGCGCTGATGGCGGCAGCCGGCGGCAGCCACGGCGTCGAGGTCGGCGGGCTGCCGGCTTTCGCGGCAGTCGTCGCCGCGGCCTTCGCCGTCCAGTGGATCGCCTTCATTCCGGCCTGGTTCCTCCAGACGGAGCGCTTCTTCGACCTGACCGGGAGCATCACCTTCCTGGTTCTGAGCGCGAGCGCCCTGCTGATTCGCGGCGGCTTCGACCCGCGATCGCTCGTCATCGCCGCCGCCATCGGGGTGTGGGCGCTACGGCTGGGTCCTTTCCTCTTCCTGCGCGTCCGCCGGGACGGCGAGGATCGCCGCTTCCGCCAGATCAAACCGAACTTCCCCGTCTTCCTGATGACCTGGACCCTCCAGGGCCTGTGGGTGTCACTGACCGCCGCACCGGCACTGGCCGCGCTGCTCGCAAGCGAAAGTACGCCGCCGGACTGGACCCTAGCCACCGGGCTCGTCCTGTGGATTCTCGGCTTCCTGATCGAGGTGACCGCCGACGCCCAGAAGACCAGCTTCCGCGCGATACCGGAGAACCGGGACCGCTACATCACGTCGGGGCTCTGGGCCTGGTCGCGGCACCCGAACTACTTCGGCGAGATCGTGCTGTGGATCGGCATCGCGGTGATCGCGGCGCCGGCGCTCGAGGGCTGGCAACTGGCGACGCTGGTGTCGCCGGTCTTCGTCTGGCTGCTCCTGACCAGGATCAGCGGCGTGCGGATGCTCGAAGCGCGGGCCAACCGGAAGTGGCGCGACGATCCCGGCTACCGGGACTACGTCCGCCGTACGAACACGCTGTTGCCCGTGCCGCCACGCAGGACTTGACGGCGCGGCAGCACCTGAGGGCGGCGACCTGCCTCGCCGCCATCACGCTGAACCTGACCGTCTGGGCGCTGCTGCTGCTGGTCCTGCTGCCCGCCAAGGCGGCGCCGCGGACGCGACCGTGGTTCCGGCGCGTCTCCAATCGCATCTACCGCACCGCCGTGCGCGTCGACAACGTGCTGCTCCGGCGCATCTCCCGCGCCTCCTGGCGCGTCCGCGCACTGAACCTCGATCCGACGCGGCCTCACATCGTCCTCTCGAACCACCGCTCCTGGGCCGACATCTTCCTGGTCCAGAGTCTCATCGCCACCCGCGGCCCCATCGTCACCTTCCTGTGCAAGCGCGAACTCCTGTACGTGCCGATCTTCGGCCTGATCATCCTCGCCTTCGACTTCCCGGTCCTCCGCCGCCGCGACCGGCGTGGGATCGACGCCGGGAACCGGCGCGGCGACGACCGCCGCCGGGTGTCCGAAGCAGCCGCCGCCCTGCTCGAGTCCCCCGCGGCCATCCTGTCGTTCGCCGAGGGCACCCGCTTCACGTTCGCTAAACGGGATGCGAACAGGCGCGATGCCGGCGACAGTCGCGGAGCGCCCGGGATTGCTCCGCAGTACGAGCACCTGCTGCCGCCCCGCGCCGGCGGCCTCGCCGCCATGATCGAAGCGCTCGCCCCGGGCGGCGGCTCGATCGTGGACCTGACGCTCGCCTACCCGCGTTCCTCCACGTTCTGGGAGTTCCTCGGGGGCGCCGCGGGGTTGGTCGAGGTGGCATGGGAGACGATTCCGATAGCTACAGTGGAGCCGGAGGGGGTCACGGACTGGCTGAACGACCGCTGGCGACGCAAGGAGGAGTCGCTGTCTCGCCGATCTTTATGATGAAACACTAAGATATGTACAACCTAAGCGAAATGGAATAAGATCCCGCAGCAGCTCCGTTCCGGCGGACACAGGCAAACCACCGCCCCGACCCGCGAGGCACTCGACCCATGACTGAAACTGACGATCGGCACGAGAACCAGGAGCCGGAGACGAACGCACCGCCCGAGGAACAGGAGGTGCCCGAAGCGCCGCTGGCCACGCGGGCGACGGCGCCCAAGCCGGAGCTGCCCGTCATCGTCCTCCGCGACATGGTCGTCTATCCGGGCGTCACGATGCCGATGGAGATCGGACGGGCCGAAACCCTGAGCGCCATCCAGGCCGCCGCCGAGCATCCGGAGCGCACGTTCTTCGCCCTGCTCCAGCGCGAGAAGAGCGAGGAGGTCGACCCCCTCGGCCTGCACACGATCGGCGTGGTGGCCCGAGTCGTCCAGCTCCAGCACGGCCTGCGCGGCACCCAGGCGGTCGTCGTCGGACTCCACCGCGGTATCGTGCTGCGCATCGACGAGGGGGACGAGCACCTCGTCGCCACCGTGTCGCCCGCGCAGGAACTGCTGCCGCTGGACCCGAAGGACCTCGCCTTCGTCGCCCTCGACGAGGAACTCCGAAGCCGCGCCGCCGAGCTGGGCGCCCGGTCCGGTATCCCGAACGACGTCATCACGAAGACGCTGCGCGCGGTCACCGACTCCGGCCGGCTCGCCGACCTGGTGGCGGGCCATCTCGAACTTCCGGCCAGCGACCACCAGTCCATGCTCGAGACCCTAGGGGTCGAGGAGCGGATGCGCCGGGTCCTGACGCTGGTCCAGCGGCGGATCAAGGTCCTCGACGCCCAGGAGGACATCAACAGCCAGGTCCAGGAGGAACTCGGCGACCGCCAGCGCGAGATGTACCTCCGCGAGCAGTTGAAGGCGATTCGCAAGGAACTCGGCGACGACGACGGCGCGGACGACCTCGAGGAACTCAAGGCCCGCGTCGACGACCTGGAGCTGCCGGCGGCGGCCCGCAAGGAAGTCGAACGCGAGTTCCGGCGGCTGGAGCGCATGGGCCGCGAGTCGATGGAGTCCCAGGTCATCCGCACCTACATCGAGACGATGTGCGAACTGCCCTGGAGCGAACTGAGCGAGGAACGGCTCGACCTCGACGACGCGGCCCGCATTCTGGACGAGGACCACTACGGCCTCGACGACGTGAAGGACCGCATCCTCGAGTTCCTGGCCGTGCGGGTCATGCACGACCGGCGAGCACGGAAGGAAGAGCCGGAAGCGGAACAAGAGACCGAAGCCGACGACGACGAATCCGGCCGCAGCCCGATCCTGCTGTTCGCCGGCCCTCCCGGCGTCGGCAAGACGTCGATCGCGAAGTCCATCGCGCGCGCCATGGGCCGCGAGTACGTCCGGGTCTCGCTCGGCGGCGCTCGTGACGAGGCGGACATCCGGGGCCACCGGCGCACTTACGTCGGCTCGATGCCGGGCCGCATCCTCCACGGCATGAAACAGGCCGGGGTCAAGAACCCGGTCTTTCTCCTCGACGAGGTCGACAAGCTCGGCGCGTCGCTACAGGGCGACCCTTCGGCCGCCCTGCTCGAGGTGCTCGACCCGGCGCAGAACAGCACGTTCATCGACCACTACCTCGGCGTCCCCTACGACCTGAGTCAGGTCCTATTCATCGCCACCGCGAACTTCACGCAGAACATCCCGGCGCCGCTGCGCGACCGGATGGAGACGGTCGAGTTCTCCGGCTACACCGAGCGGGAGAAGCTCGGCATCGCCCGCCAGTTCCTGCTGCCGCGGGCCGTGCGCAACGGCGGCCTGTCGCCCGATCAGATCGAGGTCGGCGACGAGGCTCTGGGCGAGGTGGTCTCCCGTTACACCCACGAGGCCGGCGTCCGGCAACTCGAGCGGGAACTCGGCCGCATGGTGCGCAAGGTCGCGCGCAAGCTGGCGTCGGCCCCCGAAGAGCCGGCCGACGGCTCCGGCGAGGACGGGGAAGAGATCGCGACGACGAACGTCGGCGCCGCGGAGGTACGGGAGTTCCTGGGCCGTCCCCGCGTACGGCCGGAGCGGGCCCTCGAACGAGACGCGGTCGGAGTCGCCACCGGCATGTACTACACGCCGGTCGGCGGCGACATCATGTTCGTCGAGGTCGAGACGACGAGCGGCAAAGGCGAGCTCCAGCTCACCGGCCAGCTCGGCGACGTGATGAAGGAGTCGGCCCGGGCAGCCTGGACCTACGCGAAATCGAACGCCAAGGCGCTGCAGATCCCGTCCGGAAGCTTCGAGACCGACGTCCACGTCCACGTGCCGGCCGGAGCCATCCCCAAGGACGGCCCCTCGGCCGGCGTGACGATGGCCGCCGCCCTGGTCTCCGCGCTCTCCGGACGGCCGGCGAAGGCGCGCATCGCGATGACGGGAGAGATCACCCTCTCCGGGCGGGTGCTGCCGATCGGCGGAGTCAAGGAGAAGGTGCTGGGCGCGGTACGCGCCGGCATCCGGGAGATCGTCCTGCCGAAGCAGAACGAGGCCGACCTGGAGGACCTGCCCGACGACGTGCTGGAGACGCTGACGGTCCACGCCGTCGAGCAGTTGGGCGAGGTGCTGGCGGTCGCGCTCCCCAGCGCCCGCTTCGTCGACGGCCGCCTGCTGTTCGAGGGCGACGACCCGGAGGACGTCAGGCCCCTGAGCTACAACTGATCAGCCGAGTGCCTGGCTCAGGGCCTCTTCGTGGTAGCCGACGATCAGCGTGCGGCCCACCCTGACCACCGGCGCCCGCAGGTTGCCAGTGGGTCCGAGCATCAGGTCGGCCGCGCCCGGATCCGAGGCCGGCAGTTCCGTGTGCTTCCGCCCCTTCGCCACGTAGAGGGTCTGCGCGTCTGCGAGTAGCGCCTCCGCGTCGGCCCTCCCCAACTTCCGGCTCGCCGGAGTTCTGTCCGCTATCTCCGCGCCGCGTGCGTCCATCAACTTGGACGCTCTCTTGCAGCTCGTTCAGCCGTGGCGGTGGTAGTACCAGTCGACTCTGCTCATCTGTTTCTCCTCAAGGTGGGTTGCCCCAACTCTAGCCCGGCGGTGCGTCGACCTCCCAGTCCTCGTTCACTCTCCGGCCGTAGTAGGGGTAGTAGTCCCAGGGCGCGGGCAGGCCCAGGGCCCGCGGATCGCCGGTCGCCGCGAGATGGTCCATCAGGCGATCCCGCAACTGCTCCAGGATCGGCCGCGACGACGAGTCGCTCGCGAGGTTGTTCAACTGGCCCGGATCGCTTCGCAGGTCGTAGAGCTCGTGCTCCGGCCGTGTCCCGAAGGAAAGCTCCGCCAGATGGTCGATCCCGGGCTCGTCTCGCGACTCCATCATCAGCGTCTTGGTCGGCGACGAATCGATCTCGCCATAGGGGATGCCCCTGGCGCAGTCCTTCGCGTTCGGCGAGCCTGAAGGCCAGCGCGTCGGTTCGAAGTTCCGGATGTAGAGATGGCTCTCGGTACGAATCGCCCGGCAGGGGTAGCCCTTGCCGCCGCGGCGGCAGCCGTCGTGCCGCTCCATCGCGATGAAGGCGGCGTCCCGGTCCGGCTCCACGCGGCCGCCTGCCGAAGAGGTGAGTAGCGGCAACAGACTCTCCGCCGTCATCTCCGCGGCCGGGTCGAGTCCGGCCGCCTCGAGGAAGGTCGGAGCCAGGTCGCTCAGGCTGACGAAGTCGTCGACGACCCGACCGCCGGGAATCGCATCGCCCCAGCGAACCGCCAGTGGAACCCGGCTGCCGTAGTCGTACAGGCTGGCCTTGGCCCGCGGGAACGGCATGCCGTGATCGCTGGTGACGACGACCACGGTGTTCTCGAGTTCTCCCGCCTGCTCGAGGAGCGCGAGCGCGGCCTCGACCCTCCCATCGAAGCGCTCCACCTCGACGTAGTAGTCGAGGATGTCGTCGCGCACGATGGGATGGTCCGGGAGGTGCGGCGGGACGTCGACCTTCGCCGGATCCTTGCCCGATTCCTGCCCCGATCCCGCCGTGTACGGACGGTGCGGGTCGTAGCTGCCGAGCCAGAAGCAGAACGGCTGCTCCCCATCCCGCGCACCGAGGAACTCTTCGAAACCTCCGAACCTGTCTCCGGCCGGGTTCCGCGTCCTGCCACCCGGCTCCAGCCGTCCCGGACCCCAACCCTTCAGGGTGTGGCCGATGGCGTAGCCGGCCTGTTCCAGCATCTCCGTGTAGGTGGCGAACTTCGCCGGCAGGGTGCTGTGGATGTTCCCGGCCTCCTCGAGCCGCCAGATCGGCTGACCGGTTACGAGCGCGCTCCGCGAGGGCCCGCAGGTCGGTGCGTCGCAGAAGGCGTGCGGGAAGAGGACCCCCTCCGTCGCCACCCGGTCGAAGCCCGGAGTGCGCACGACGGGATCGCCTCCCGCGCCGGTGTGCAGCCAGGACTGGTCATCCGAGATGCAGAGCAGGATGTTCGGCGCTCTGCCTGCCTGCGGACGTCTCGCGGACAGCGCCGCCGCACTCAGAATCGAAGCGGAAGAGGCCAGGAATGTACGACGGGTCTGCTTCACGCCGTGACTCTAGCGGCTCGATCCAGCCCTATAGTAGGGCGGGTCCTCGAACGTCGGGAGGCAGCATGCACAGGTTCCCAGTCCCTGCATCGCTCATCGCTCTGGCAGTGCTCGTCGCCGCGCCGGCGCCTGCGCAGGACCGGCCTCCCAACATTCTCTTCATCGCCGTCGACGACCTGAACGACTGGGTCGGCCACCTGGCCGGCCACCCGCAGACGAGCACGCCGAACATCGATCGTCTGGCCCGCCGCGGCGTGTCGTTCACCAGGGCCTATGCGCCCGCGCCCCTCTGCAACCCCTCCCGCGTCAGTCTGCTGTCGGGCGTCCTGCCGTCGAAGTCCGGCGTCTACGGAAACGGCGAGCGGTTTCGCGAGAAGCTGCCCGACGCGGTGACCCTGATGCAGCACCTGAGGGCGCACGGCTACACGACGCAGGGCGGCGGCAAGATCTTTCACGGAAGAACCGCCGGTGACCCGGACTCCTGGGATGAGTACTACACACCCGCCCGGCCGAGGGGCGCCCGGCACATCGGCGAACGGCAGGAACACGTCCCGGAGTCCGCGTGGGCGCCCTGGGGACCGCTCGACGTGGACGACGCCGAGATGTTCGACGTCAGGGTCGTGGACTGGACGATCGGCGAACTGAACAAGCCGCGCGAGAAGCCCTTCTTCCTGGCCTGCGGCTTCACCAAGCCCCACTTGCCCTGGTACGTGCCCAGGAAGTACTTCGAGATGCACCCCCTGGACGCCATCGAGCTACCGGAAACGCTGGACACGGACCGGGACGACCTCCCCGCCTTCGGAAAGAAACTCGCGGCGGAGGTGTACGCGATCTCCAACTCCCGCAACTTCAGCCGGCACGGCGAGGACCACGCGATGGTGCTGAAGCACAAGCAATGGCACCGGGCGGTGCAGAGCTACCTGGCCACGATCAGCTTCGTCGACGCCCACGTCGGACGCCTGCTGGACGCTCTGGACGCGAGCGAGCACGCCGGCAACACGATCGTCGTGCTCTGGGGCGACCACGGCTGGCATCTCGGCCAGAAGCAGCACTGGCGGAAGCACGCGCTCT
Organism: Acidobacteriota bacterium; assembly: GCA_028877275.1. Classification (GTDB taxonomy): domain Bacteria; phylum Acidobacteriota; class Thermoanaerobaculia; order Multivoradales; family Multivoraceae; genus Multivorans. Next base: position 141,857 of record JAPPFP010000006.1, on the reverse strand, counting down.
GGGAGGTGGCCACCCGCACGACGCTGATCATCTCCTTGCCAGCGGCAACCCGGCCTGGCGCCACGAGTCCACGCCCGGTCAGCCTGATCGACCTGTACCCGACCCTGGTGGAGCTTGCCGGAGTCCCAGGCCGCAGCGGACTGGACGGCCAGAGCCTCGTGCCCCTGCTCGAGGACCCCGCGTCGGAGTGGCCGCGACCGGTCCTGACGACCTACGGCTACGGGAACCACTCCGTCCGCACGGAACGCTGGCGCTACATCGAGTACCACGACGGCGGCCAGGAGCTGTACGACCACGATGCCGACCCGAACGAGTGGACCAACCTGGCTTCGCGGGCCGAGTACGCCGCCGTAGTCGAGGAACTCGCCGCCTTCGTGCCCAGGACGAGCGCCCGCTAGCGCCCCCCGCCTGAGGCCCTGTGGCATCATCGTTCCTTCATGTCTGCAGGCAACTCCGAAGGCGTCCTCCCCGAGGCCGCCAAGCCGGCGCAACGCTACCTCGTGCCGGAGGGGACGAAGCGCTTCGACCCCCGCCAGTGGCCCACGGCGCCGCCGCCGGACGGTCCCCGCCACAACGAACTGCGCAAGCTGCGCCGGCGGTCCGTGCGCGACATCAGCCGCCTGCAGAGGCTGCTCTACGCCGAGAACCGGTACGCCCTGCTGCTGCTCTTCCAGGCCATGGACGCCGCCGGCAAGGACAGCACGATCAACGCCCTGCTCACCGGCGTCAACCCGGCCGGCTGCCAGGTGTTCAACTTCAAGCAACCCTCCAGCGAAGAGCTCGACCACGACTTCCTGTGGCGGACCGCCCGGAGCCTCCCTGAGCGCGGGCGGATCGGCGTCTTCAACCGCAGCTACTACGAGGAGGTCCTGGTGGTCCGGGTCCATCCCGAGTTGCTGCAGAAGCAGAACCTGCCCCACCTGGACCCGAACGGCCTGTGGCAGCAGCGCATGGAATCGATCGTCGAGCACGAGCGGCACCTGGCGCGCAACGGCACCGTCATCCTCAAGTTCTTCCTGAACATCTCCCGCGACGAGCAGAAAGCGCGTTTCCTGCGCCGCCTCGACCGGCCCGACAAGCACTGGAAGTTCGCGATCAGCGATGTGCGCGAACGGGGCTTCTGGAACGAGTACATGAGCGCCTACGGCGAGGCGATCAGGTCCACCGCCAGGAGCCACGCGCCGTGGTACGCGATTCCCGCCGACAGCAAGCCGTACATGCGCTGGGCGGTCGCCGACATCGTGCGCGACACGCTCGCCAGCCTCGACCTGCACAATCCGGAACCGTCGCTCGCCGACCTGGCCATGTTCGACGACATGCGCCGCCAGTTGGAGAACGAGTAGCAGGCTCGTTCCTCGGCTATCATTCGCCGCCTACGCGATCCTGACTACGGAGCGATCGAACGCTCCAGGCAACGCTTCGAACGACACGGGTCCCGACAGGGACCGGAAAGGCCACAATGACCCCCGAAACTGGGAAACTCCGCAACGCCCTGCTCCTGGCCCTCGTCGCCGCTCTGCTCACGTTCGCCTGCAGCGGCTACGGCGCGCCGGCCCTGCCCGCCGCCGTCGGTTCCTGGAACATGACGATCGAAACTCCGCTCGGCACCCAGGAGCCCACCCTGATCGTGTCCGGCGACGCCAGCGGCCTGATGGGAACGATGAGTTCGCCCCAGGGCGACGTCGAGCTCGCCGACGTGTCCTGGAACGACGACGGCACGCTCGGCTTCACCATGGACATCGACGCCGGCGGACAGTCGCTCAGCCTGACGTTCTCCGGCACCGTCGACGGCGACTCCCTCACCGGCAGCTTCGCCAGCGACTTCGGTGACATGGAAGCGAACGCCACCCGCGTCGTCGAGTAGCGCTCTCTCCGACGCCGGCACCGGTCCGCGCCTGACCGGTCCTTGACAAATAGGACCAATACGATCCACTATCCCGGACTCGCCGCGAGGCAGCGTCGTTGCCTGGCGAAGACTCTGGGGGCGGACGAACAGGATGAAGACCAACTCTCGAAAGGCCGGACCGGGATCCGTGGTGCTGTCCGTGGCTCTGGCGGCCCTCGCCCTGGCGGCCGCACCCGCAGCCGCACAGGAGGCCACCCAAGAGCGCATCGCGACGCTTGAAGAGCAGATCGAGACCTTGCGGCAGGCGATCGCCGAGCTGGCCGCCCAGGCGCCCGACGAGCGCGTGGCCGAACTGGAACGACAGATCGAGGTCCTCGCCGAGGAGATCGAGAAGCTCAACCTCGGCTCCACGGCGGCCGAGGGAACCGAAGCCGATGAAGGTCTCTACGGCCTCGGCATCGCCGCTTCGAAGGTCTATCGCGTGGAGGAAGGTCTGTCGATCGGCGGCTACGGCGAGATGGTCTTCGAGAGCTACGCCAGCAAGCGCGAAGGCGGCGAACCGACCGGCTTCGGCGACACGATCGACTTCCTGCGCGCCATCGTCTACGTCGGCTACAAGTTCGACGAGCGGTGGGTGTTCAACTCCGAGATCGAGTTCGAGCACGCTTCGACGTCCAAGTCCGGCAGCGCCTCGGTCGAGTTCGCGTACGTCGACTACCTGTGGAAGCCGCAGTTGAACTTCCGCACGGGGATCCTGCTGCTCCCGATGGGCTGGCTCAACGAACTGCACGAGCCGACCCTCTTCCCGAGCGCGGAGCGCCCCTACGTCGAGCAGGTCCTGATCCCCAGCACCTGGCGCGAGAACGGCGCCGGCATCTTCGGCGACGTGGGGCCCTTCTCCTACCGGAGCTACGTCGTCAACGGCCTGAAGGGCGCCGGCTTCACGTCCAACGGCCTCCGCGGCGGACGCCAGAAGGGCGCCAAGGCCCAGGCGGAGGACTTCGCCTGGACCGGACGTCTGGACTACACCGCGACGCCCGGGCTGATCGTCGGCGTCTCGGCGTACGTCGGGAACTCCGGCCAGGGACTCCACGACCCCTCAGGCAGCACGATCGACGCTCCCACCGAGGTCCTCGACTTCCACTTCGACTGGAGCCACCGGGGCTTCAGGTTGCGCGGGTTGTGGGCCCAGGGCGACGTCGGCGACGCGGCCCGCCTGAACGCGGCGCTGGGCATCACCGGCAGCGACTCGATCGGCGAGCGGCTGGAGGGGCACTACGTCGAGCTGGCCTACGACGTGCTCGCCCGTCGGGGCGGGCGCGCTTCGCTGTCGCCCTTCGTCCGGGTCGAGGCGATCGACACCCAGGTCCGCGTGCCGGCCGGATTCCAGAGCGACCCGATCTTCGATCGCGAGATCCTGACCTGGGGCGCCGCCTGGCAACCCATCGACCGGCTGGTCTTCAAGATCGGCTATCAGGACTGGACCAACCCCGGCGGCACCGGGTTCGACGAATGGAACCTGGCCATGGGTTACCTGTTCTAGCCCCGCCACGTCGTGAGGTTCGACGCGACCAGCCGCCGCGCCTCGTCCGCGGCCGCGGCAGCGGGCACCCTCCTGCTGTCGCTGTGGGCGTCCCAGCCGGCGGCCGGCGGAGTGTTCCTGACCCGCGACGAAGCGCTGGAACTCGCCTTCCCGGGTTGCGAGGTCGATCGCGAGACCCACTACCTGACCCAGGACGAACGACGACGCGCCACCGATCTGGCCGGCGCCAGGATCGACTCACGGCTCGTCGTTCGCTACCGCTCCGATTGCGGGGGCGTCGCGTACCTCGATGTCCACCGGGTCCGCACGCTGGCCGAGACGGTGATGGTCGTCGTCGATTCCGAGGGCCGGGTCGCGCGCCTGGAGGTCATGTCCTTCCTCGAGCCGGAGGAGTACATTCCCCGCCGGAGCTGGTATGACCAATTCCTCAGGCTGCGCCTGGATTCGAGGCTGCGCCTGAAACGGTCGATCCACGCGGTGACGGGCGCCACCCTGACCGCCCGCGCCACGACCGACGCGGTGCGGAGGATCCTGGCGCTCGATCAGGTGCTCAGGAAGGACCCGTTCCGGGACGGCGATCTCGTGCCATGAACCGCCTGACCGCCTGGACCGTTCACGTGTCGACCGTCCTGGTCGGCGGCACGGGTCTCGTCTACGCCTGGATGCGCTACTTCACCGCGCCGGCCGACGAGTTCGCGATCGTCGGCCACCCCTGGCAGCCGCACGTCCAGCACCTGCACCTCTGGACGGCGCCCCTGCTCGTCTTCGCCGTCGGCCTGATCTGGCGGGACCACGTCTGGCGGCACGTCCGGCGCCGGGTCCGCGACCGCCGCCGGAGCGGCCTGTCCCTGCTCCTGGGCTGTGCCCCGATGATCGTTTCCGGTTACCTCATCCAGACCGCCGTCGGCGATGTCTGGCGGCAGACCTGGATCGCGATGCACCTGATTGCGTCCGCGCTGTTTCTCGTCGGCTACGGCGCCCACATGGTGAAGCCGCTACGGATGGCGTTCGGCCGACCTCCCGCCCCAGCTCCTAGAAGTCGTAGCGCAGGCTGACGCTCACAACCCGGATGTCCGTGTCCTCGGTCTCCATCCAGTACGACACGGGCTCGCTGCCGTCGAGCCGGAGCTGGGATGGATGGCTGCGGAGGCGGCGCCAGCCGTCCTCGTCGAGCGAGTAGAAGCCGTCGAAGTCGGTCCATCGCGCCTCGAAGTCGAGGCTGACGCGATCGCTGAGCGCGTAGTTCAGGCCCGCGATGACCTGGTAGCCGGTGAGGTCGTCGTCGAGCGTCGTCGTCTCGCTGGTAACCGTGCCGGCGAGGTTGCGGCGCACCTCCTCCTCATTGGGCAAGCCGGCCGCGGTCGTGATCGAGTCGGGATCCGTGTTCCGCGCCCACAAGGTGCCGTAGTCGATCTCGGTCGCGCCGAAGCCAACGCCGACGCCGACATAGGGACTCCACCGTCCGCCTCCGCCGAAGTCGACGTAGAGATTCGCGAAGACGCTGTCCGACGTGACGCTGTTGATCCGTTCCTCCGCGACCTGGATCTCGCCGCCCAGCTTGGCGAACGTGGCGCCGGTGGCGCTGGCGACCGGCGCCGACTGGTCGACCTTCGAATCGCGGTGGAAGTACTCCGCTTCCAGGCGCAGCCGGCCGCCGAAGTCATAGCCCAGGGCGGCGCCCGCGAACAGACCGCGGGCGCTGTCGAACGACGTCCGCCAACCGGCGCCGGAGCCGCGATCGGGCGTCGTGCAACCCTCCACTTCGGCGTAGCGAGGATTGATGAACTCGTCGCAGCGACTCGCTCGATCGTCGCTGTGGCCGACGAGAAAGACCCCCGGCGCGGCGTGAATTCCCATGCCGCTGCTCAGATAGAAGCCCTTCCTCTCCTCCGCCGCGACGCCTGCCGGCGCGAAGGAGCACGCGACCGCAAGTGCCGCGAACCCCGCCCACGCGCGTCCCTGCGCCCGCCTCATCGTCGCGTCTCGTCCGCCCCCTCACTCACCGTCGCCTGCTCGCCGTGGCCGCCGCCCGGCGGCCCGGGGTGCGGCGTGTTCGTCGTGATCAGGATGACCGAAATCAGCATGCCGCCGATGCCGACCCAGAGCAGGGGACTCACCTCGAGCTGGCCCCGGCCGCGGTACAGCGTGAAGAGCGCCGTGACCGTGACCGCGCCGCCGAACACGACCGGCATGACGGCGTACGGAATCCGCGCCCCGCCGCTGAACATGGCGAGCGTCAGCGACAGCGCGCCGAGCGCACCGAGGGTGCCGGCGTAGAGACCCCAGACTCCCGATGGACCGGTCGGTTCGAAGCTGTCGCCCATCACTCTCATGCCGATCAGGCCGCCCACGATCGCGATGATGAGATACGCGATGCCGATGCCGACATAGGGCTTGAAGGGCGACATGGATTCGTCCACCAGGCGGGCCCTGCCCAGGACCGGACCGTAGAGGCCCCAGCAGAGCGCCGTGCCGAGCGCGAACACGAAGGGAAGGAAGTTCTTCATCGATGATCTCCAGGTCAGGTCGCGCGAGGTTATCCCCTGAGCAGGGATACCGCAGCGATCGTTCCCGGCAGGCCGGTCAGACCGCCGCCAGGGTGGCAACCGGCGCCGCCCAGCCACAGGCCGGCGACCGGCAGCGGCTCGCCCGCCCAGGCCGACGCAGTCGGCCGAAGCCACAGGCTCTGGGACGGGTTCATCTCGCCGTGATGGAGGCCGCCGGCCGTCGCGCCGTACTCCGCCTCGAAGTCCGTGGGAAGCAACAGCGCGTGGTCCAGGACCAGAGCGCCGATGCCGGGCGCCCACCGCTCGAGTTCGGCCGCCACCCGGGCCAGGAGTTCCGTTCGGCCCGCGGCCCAGCCGCCCTCGAGGTCGAACGGCAGGTGGTGGACGGTCGCCAGCAACAGGTGCCGCCCCGCGGGCGCCAGCGACGGATCGAGCGCCGTCGGCAGTGCCGCCTCGATCCATGGCCGCTCCGGCAGCCGGCCGTACTTCGCCGCGTCGGCCGCCCGCTCGATGTCGTCCGGTTGCTCCGCCAGCACGATCCGGCCGGTCAGCGCCGGTCGCTCCAGCCCGCGGAACGCCGGCAGCCCGTCGAGCGACAGGGCCAGTCTCGCCGCGGCGCCGCGGTACTTCACGTTGAGCAACCGCCGCACGAAGCGAGGTTCGAGGAGCGCCGCGCCGATCAGATCGAGAAAGGTGAGGGAGGGCGTCACGGTCGAGATGACGGCCCCGGCTTCGATCCGCTCGCCGTCTGCCAACCGCACGCCGGCGACGCGGCCCGAATCCACGAGAATCCGGGAGACGGCCGCGCCGGTCCGGATTTCCGCGCCCGACGCCGCGGCCGAAGCAGCCAGGGCGGAAGCCAGCGCACCGGCGCCGCCCTGGGCGCGCACGACCGGCGCCAGTCGGTCCGAACCGCCCAGGGCGCAGTGGAAGAGCAACGGCCAGCCGGTCCCGTTCGCGCGGGGTCCCAGGCCGGTCGCGGGGAGCGCCACTCCGCAAAGCCCGGCCAGCAGCGACGGATTCTCGAACCGTCCGCGCAACGACTCCTCGAGCGGCGAGGACAGCGCCCGCATCAGTTCCGGCGCGATGAGGAGGCGCGCCATGTCGGCGAGCTCCAGCGGCCTGGAAAGGAGAGGCTCCAGCGCCGCCGCGCGCTCGGCCAGCTCGAACACGAAGCCGGGCCAGGCAGCCGCGTCCCGACGGCTGACCTCCCCAAGACCCTCGACGGTTCGCGCGACTTCGGGCCAGAGCACGACGGAGCTCGACTCGGCGGTCGCCGGAACGGCGGCTACCGCCGGAGCTTCGATCAACTCCAACCCATGCCCGGCAAGCTCCAGTTCCTCCATCACGGAACGACGGAACATCCCCAGGTCGTGGCTGCCGGCGTCGACGCGATGGCCGGGGATGAGCTCCCGCGTAGACGCCAGGCCGCCGAGCTCCGGGCGTGCCTCGAGCAGAACGACGTCGCGCCCCGAACGCGCCAGGAGCGCCGCAGCGACGAGTCCGTTGTGGCCGCCGCCGACGATGGCTACCCGACCGCTCAATGCGTCTCCCCACCGCCGCCACCGGCCGTGTCGGCTGTCCGCAGATCGTCGAGCACCCGAAGCGCGGCCAGCCGGGCGGGACCGCCGGAGATGCCGCCGCCGAACTGCGTCGACGAGCCGCAGAGGTAGTAGCCGGGCAACGGCGTCCGGAAGGCCGCCGCGGCCGGGTCGGGCCGCAGCAGGAACAACTGCGACAGCCGCAGCTCGCCGTGGAAGATGTTGCCGCCGGGGATGCCGGCGATCGCCTCGATGTCCGGCGGGACGAGCACCTGCCGGTGCAGGATCTGGTCCTCGATGCCGGGCGCGTACTCGGCGAGGGTGCGCACGACGGCATCACCGAGCGCCTCGCGCTGGCTGTCGTCCCAGGGCCCGGCCGCCAGTTCGTACGGCGCGTACTGCACGAAGCAGGACAGGACGTGCTTGCCCGGCGGCGCCATGTCCGGATCGAGGACGGACGGGATGATCATGTCGATGAACGGGCGCTCCGAGAAGCCGCCGTACTTCGCGTCGTCGTAGGCACGGTCGACGTAGTCGAGGCCTGGAGCGATCGTGATTCCGCCCGAGAGGTGGGGCCCGGGCTCCGGCATGCACTCGAACCGGGGCAGGCCGGATATGGCGAGGTTCACCTTGCCGGCGCAGCCGCCGCTCTGCCAGCGCGCCGCCCGTTCGACGAGTGCCGCGCCACCCGGGACGTCCTCGGGATCGAGCAGCTGGCCGAGGCTGATCTGCGGCGCCGCCGACGACAGGACGACGCCGGCCCGCAACTCGTCGCCATTCGCAAGCACCACGCCGGCCGTCCGACCCTCACGGACCAGCACTCGCGCCACGGGGCTGTGCGTCCGGATCTCGGCGCCGTGGCTTTGCGCCGCCCTAGCGATCGTCGCCGCCACCGCGCCGGTGCCACCCTTCTGGAAGCCCCACTCCCGGTAGACCCCGTCGATCTCGCCCATGTAGTGGTGCAGCAGCACGTAGGCCGAACCCGGCGTGCGGGGCGACAGCATGGAGCCGATGATGCTGGAACTCGAGAGCGCGGCCTTCAGGACGTCGGACTCGAACCACTGGCCCAGGAAGTCGGCGGAACTCATCGTCAGCATCTGTACGAAGGAGCGCAACCGGGCCGGCGGCAGGTCGAGGAAGTAACGCGCGATGTCGGCGACCTCCGCGGACACCTCGACGTCCAGGTGCTCCGCACTCTCGGCGACCCGGTCACCGATCGCCGCGGCCAGTTCGTCGGGCGCTGCCCGCTGCAGCCGATACATCAGATGGCCCATGCGGCGCATCTCGATCTTGTACTCGAACAGCGCCTCGGCGTCGCGCCGCGAGTGGCGGGCGATGTGGCGGTAAGTCCGCTGCGGATCCGCCTCGCGGAACAGGCAGTCGCCGCCCGGCAGAGGGTTCAGGGTGCTCGCGGTGGGGACGAGGAACAGGCCGTGGCGCACCAGGTCGAGTTCGTGGATGATCTCCGGACGCAACAGCGAAACGAGGTAGGAGAACACGCTGAACCGGAAGCCCGGGAACGCCTCCTCGCTGCGGGTAGCGCCGCCGATCTCGGGAGAGGATTCCAGTACGACCACGTCGAGGCCGGCCCGAGCGAGGTAGGCCGCGGCAACCAGACCGTTGTGGCCGGCGCCCACAACGATCGCATCGGTCATTCGTCAACCCCGGGCATCGGATCGACCGCCGTCTTGCGCGCCGGATTGAAGAACGGCCGCCGGACAACCCGCGCCCGTGCCCGGCGCCGGCCGTAGCCGACGGCGACCTCGACATCGAGCTCCGCTCCCAAGGCGGCCGCGTCGGCGTGCACCGTGGCGAGGCCGAGGTACTTCTTGAGCAGGGGCGAGAAGAACCGGCTCGTGCACTGACCGACCTGCCATCCTCCGGGGGCGAACACCGGCGTCGGCTCCCGGCACGCCGGCTGGCCCACGACCTGCGGCCGGAGGTCGATCTCGGACCACAGCCGCTCCAGCTCGAACCAGTCGACCTCGAGGCCGACCACGGCCCAGGCCGGGCCGCGATCGAGCTCCAGCTCGAGGGCCCGCCGGCCCACGAAGTCGGCCTCCTTGTCGAGCTTCACGGTGAAGCCGAGGCCAGCCTCGGCCGGCGTCACCTTCAGCACCTCGATCTCGGCATGCGCCGCGGACACGTAGTCGACGTCGATCAGGACGAGGCCGGCTTCGACCCGCACCATGTCAAGCGCGAGGAGCCCCGCGGGCAGCAGCCCGTGGTCCCGACCCGCCTCGACCAGAGCGTCCCAAAGCGCCTCGGCGTGCCCGGCGGCCACCCAGAACTCGTAGCCGAGATCACCCGTGTAGCCGGTGCGGGTCACCGTCACCGGGCCGCCTCCGGCACCCGGGCCGACTTCTCCGGCCGCGAGGTCGAAGTAGCGCATCGCGCCGAAGTCGATGCCCGTCGTGGCCGCCTCGGCTACCGCCCGCGCCCGTGGCCCCTGGAGCGCCAGCACGCCGATCTCTTCCGAGACGTCCCGCACCTCGACGTCCATGCCCCGGCCGCAGTCCTCGAACCAGCGCAGGCAGGGCTCCGCCGCGCTGACCAGAAAGCGCTCGCCGGCAAGGCGCTGCACGTTGCCGTCCTGCAGCAGGTGGCCCTCCTCGTTGCACCAGGACGTGTACATCACGCGGCCCGTGCGGCTCTTCGAGAAGTCCCGGGTCATCACCCGGTCCAGCAGCCGCTCCGCGTCCGCGCCCGTGATCTCGTACTTGAACAGCGGCGACACGTCGATCAGGCCCGCGGCGTTGCGAACCGCCCAGTACTCCCGTTCGGGCGTCGGCTCGTAGGTTTCGACGCACGTGTAGCCAGACCAGTCGCGCCAGGCGTCGCTCTCGCAGAGCTCTGCCGTTCGTCGATGGAACGGCGTTCGCAACGGTTCGAGCGGCCGCAGTCCATTGCGACGGGTTGACGGCACGGCATCTCCGGCGCCGGGCGCGCCCGGCAGCCACCGGTAGGCCTGGCTGTCCGGACTGCGTCCGATCAGTCCCTCCGCCTCCAGTACGCCGAGCAACCGATGCGCGGTCGATGGATGGAGCCCGTGCGACGCCGCCAGGTCCGACAGGCGGTGCTCCGGCGCCTCCGGCGTGAACGACCTCAGCAGGGCCAGCGCCCGCTGGACGGCCTGCGTTCCCTGCGGAGCCCGGCGCGGCATGGACCGCCGCTCCTACCGTCCCCAACGGTAGTTGAGGCGCGCGTAGTAGTAGCCGCCGCCCAGGCCCCAGGGCGTGAACTGGCTGTAGGGTAGGCCGAACTGCGCGGCGAACAGGTCCATCCGATCCGAAAACGTGTCGAAAACGTTCTGGCCGCCGACCGAAAGAACCGTGTCGCGCACGAGGGGGACGCTGACTTCCAGGTCGAGGATGTACTGGCCGCTCAGGACCGGCGCCTCGGCGCGGCGCACGGAGCGGGCGTCGAGGTGGTCCACCCACGATCCGAAGTAGTGGAGGCGTCCGAGCAGATCGATCCGCCCGATGCCCTGGCTGACGGCCAGGTTCCACCGCGTCTCCGGCACGCCCCGTTCCAACGCGAGCACGTCGCCGGGACCGAGCAGCTCCGAGTCCTTCGTGATCTCCGTCTCCGTGTGGTTCAGCGCCAGGCTGAACACCGTGTTGCCGTCCAGCGCCAGCGGCGTCCAGGTCGAGACGATGTCGATCCCCTGGGTCCGCGACGAGAAGTCGTTGATGAAGAACCGGAACGAGGACAGCGTGCGCGCCGAGGTGATGCCTTCCGACAGCAGCAGGGCGCGCTCTTCGGCGGCCAGCGTGAAGAACTGGGACAGGGCGAGCCGCCGGTCGACCTCGATGTGGTAGGTGTCGGCCGTCAGCGTGAACGGCCCGGTGTCGACGACGAGCCCCGCCGTCGCGTTGGTCGAGGTTTCGGGCTCGAGAGGCTGGCCGCCGCGGAACTGCGCGGCGCGGAAGGTCGACGGCACCGTGGCGCTGTCGACCAGGTCGAGCGTCTCCGGGTTGATCGTCGACTGCACGTTGAACACGTTCTGCTGACCCGGCGTCGGGGCCCGGAAGCCGGTGCTGACGCCGCCCCGCACGGAGACCGCGTCGGTCAGGGCGTAGCGGGCCGAGAGCTTTCCGTTCGTCGTGTCGCCGAAGACGTCGAAGTGCTCGAACCGCAGGGCGCCGCCGAGGGTCCATCGACCCTCCGGATCGCGCAGTTCCAGGTCGCCGTACACCGCCGTGTTGGCGCGGCTCCAGGTCCCGGCCGTGTAGTCGGGGAACCCCGGGAAACCGTTGGAGCCGGAAACGAAGCCCTGCGCCGCGTACGGTCCGACCTGCCACGACGGCAGCTCCCCGGAACGGATCGTGAAGCGCTCGTCACGCCACTCGGCGCCCCCGGCCAGGTGAACGAGTTCGGAAACGGCGTAGGAGACGTCGAAGTGCAGGTTGAGTTCGGCCTGCCGGTAAACGCCCGGGTCGAAGTCGCGCGGACTGTGCGGCCCCAGCGACGCGTTCACCGTGTTGAAGAGGAAGAAGTCCGCTTCGTGGGAGCCGTAGCTCGCGCTGGCGTCCCACGTGAAACCGCTTTCCGTGCTCCGGCGCACCCCGGCCACGGCCGACATGTCGGTCATCACGCCGCTGAAGTACGGCGTGAATCCGCCAGGCGCGATCTCCTGGAAGGAGAAGCAGTTCGGGTCGGCGAACACCTGCGCCAGCGCGTCCTGATCCGGCCGGTCGTCGGTGATCGTCACGGTCGGGCATCCGGCCGATCCGTCGCGTACACCGTCCTGTGCGTCGAGCACGTCGCCAATGAGCAGCGTCCGGCCGCCGTCCAGGCTGAAGATGTTGGCGCGGGTGTTGGGATTCCGGTAGTAGAAGCCCTGCGTCGCCGTCTTCTCGGCGTAGTTGGCGTGCCCGTAGACCTGCGCGCCGTTCCCGAGGAGCTTGCCGAAGTTGCCGAACAGCTTCAGGTCATCCTCGTACTCCGAATCCCCCCAGACCTGCGCCGGGTCGCGGACGTGCGTGTTGCCGGCGGCGATCAGCGCCGCCGCGTCGGCGCGTTGCACGCTGCGGCTGGTCGGGTCGGCGTTGCCGTACTCCATGCTCAGGTGAGCGAAGCCGTTCTCGCCAAGCGGCAGTCCGATGTCGCCGGCGATCGCGTAGGCCTGGCCGTCGCCGGCGCCGTAGACGCCGCTCTTCACCTCCAGGCTGCCGCCCGACGGGTCGTCCTTGAGCAGGAAGTTCATCACGCCGGCAATCGCGTCGGAGCCGTACTGCGCCGAGGCGCCGTCCCGCAGCACCTCGACCTGGCGCAGCGCGGTCGCCGGGATCGTCGAGATGTCAGGCCCCTGCGTGCCGTCGGTCACGCCCCCGAACCAGACCAGGATCGCCGACCGGTGCCTGCGCTTGCCGTTCACGAGAACCAGCGTGTGGTCATGGGCCAGGTTGCGCAGGCTGGCCGGGCGCACCAGCGACGCGGCGCCGCTGATCGGATGGGTCGCGACGTTGAACGAGGGCACCAGGTTCCGCAACTGGTAGTCCAGCGTGCTGGCGCCCTGGCTGACAACGTCCTCGACCGGGATGGCGTCGATCGGTACGGACGACTCGGTCACCGACCGCGGCCGTGCGCGGCTGCCGATCACCACCAGCTCTTCGTCGAATTCCGCGACGAGCTCCTCCTCGGGCGGCGCCGTCGCCCCGGCCTCCTGGGCCCGAATCGCAACGGGGGCCGCGGACGCGCCGAGCAGGATGGCGAGCAGGAAGAGACGCGGCACGGCGGGATGATGGCACATCAACAGCGCTAGGATTCGTCCATGACGCCGCGCAAGGCGCCCCGACCCCTGGACGGCCGCCTCTACACCGACCCCGCCGTCTTCAGCGACGAGATGGAGCGAATCTTCACGCGCATGTGGGTGTGCGGAGGACGGCTCGAGGAGTTGAACGAACCGGGGCGATTCGTGACCCGCGAGATCGGGGGCGAGTCGGTAATCGCGGTGCGGACCGCGGCCGGCCTGGCCGCCTTTTTCAACGTCTGCCGCCACCGGGGATCGCGCGTCGTCGACGAGTGCGCCGGCCGGGCCAACGTCTTCCAATGCCCCTACCACGCCTGGACCTACGGCCTCGACGGACGGCTGATCGGCGCGCCGCACATGGGTCAGGACTTCGACCCGAAGAGCGCCGGCCTCGTGCCGGTGCGGATCGGCGCACTGGACGGCTTCTTCTACCTGTCGCTCGCGGCCGACGGGCCGCCGCTTGCGGAGGTCGCCGCCGACCTGCCGGACCTGTCCCGGTTCACCCTGGGCCGGCTGGTCCGGGGCGACCGCCACGAGTACGAAGCGCAGGCGAACTGGAAGATCCTCTGCGAGAACTACAACGAGTGCTACCACTGCGCCGTCGTCCACCCGGAGTTGAACCGGGTGTCGGACTACCGTAACGGCGGCAACCTGGAAACCGGCCGCTTCTTCGTCGGCGGTCCGATGACACTCAACGACGGCTGCAACTCGATGACGGCGACAGGGCGCAGCGACCGGCCCGACCTTCCCGAGATCGAAGTGGCCGACCGGACCTCGGTTCAGTACTACAACGTGTACCCCAACCTGCTGATCAGCCTGCACCGGGACTACGTCGTAACCCACACGCTCTGGCCGATCGCCGCCGATCGCACGCGGGTCGTCTGCGAGTGGTTGTTCGACCCCGACGCGGTCGCGACCCCCGGCTTCGACCCCAGTGACGCCGTGGACTTCTGGCACCTCGTCAACAGCCAGGACTGGGAGATCTGCGCCCGCACGCAGTTGGGCGTCTCGTCTCGCGGATACCGCCCCACCGCCTTCGAAGAGAGCGAAGCCTGCATCCAGGTGTTCGACGGCTGGTACCTGGACCAGATGGGCCTGTGAGCCGGCGACACCGGCTGGCCCGCCGCACTCCCCCATCCGGGCATCGGCCCTGAGGACGGCCCATGTGGCTCCGTGAACACGCGCTGATCCTCGTCCTGTTCGCCCTCTACACGGGCGTCCTGGTGCACCACGCCCTGATCGGCCAGCGCCGCACCCGCGATCTGGCCGACTTCCTGGTCGGCGGCCGGTCGCTCGGCGGCATCATCCTCGGCGTTTCCTTCTTCGCCACCTACGCCAGCACGAACAGCTTCATCGGCTTCGCCGGCCGGGCCTACGGCTCCGGCATCGCCTGGCTGCTGATCATCCCCACCGCGGTCGTCCTCTCCTTCGTCGCCTGGGCGTGGCTGGCGCCGCGCCTGCGCGGCGTGACCGAGACCCTCGGCTCGGTGACCATCCCGGACTACATCGGCTTCCGCTTCAACAGCCGGCCGGCCCGCTTCGCCGCAGCCCTGATCGTCATCTTCTCGAGCTTCCTGTACATGACCGCGGTGTTCAAGGGCATCGGCTCGCTGCTCGTCGAGCTACTCGACCTGAGCTACGGCCTGTCGCTCTTCGTCGTTGTCCTGATCGTCTGCCTCTACACGATGATCGGCGGCTTCCACTCCGTGGCGCGGACCGACTTCGTCCAGGGCATGCTGATGACGATGGCGGCGGTGCTGATGTTCTTCCTGATCACCCGCGCGGCCGGCGGAATCGGCCGCCTCGGCGACCTGGCGCAGATCGGCGACGGTTCGCTCGCCCGTTGGGATACGGCGCAGCCGTTGGGGATGCTGATCGGCGTCGTCTTCGCTTCCACCGTCAAACTGATCGTCGAACCGCGCCAGCTCTCGCGCTTCTACGCCCTGGAGACCGAGACCGCCGCAAGGAGCGGCCTGGTCGTGTCGACCCTGAGCTTCCTCATCGTGTTCAGCCTGCTGGCGCCGCTCGGGCTCTACGCTCACTTCATCGTCGGTCAGGGCATCGCAGACACCGACCAGGTCATCCCGATGATGCTCAGCGACCCGGCGATCTTCCCGCCGGTGGTCCAGGCCCTCCTGTTTCTGGCCCTCGTCTCGGCGGCCATGTCCTCGCTCGACAGTGTGCTCCTCGTCATGGCTTCGACCTTCCAGCGTGACCTCCTCGGTCTGCTGATGCCGACCGACGACCGTCACGCCGTCCGCAACACCCGGGTATGCGTCGTGCTGTTCGCGGCCATCACCGCCGTGCTCGCCATCGACCCGCCCGGCGGCATCGTCGAACTGACCTCCTTCTCCGGCGCCCTCTACGCGGCCTGCTTCCTGCCTTCGCTCGCGCTGGGCCTGACCTGGCGCCGCGGCAACGGTGCGGCAGCGCTCTTGTCCTTCACCGCCGGCGGCGTGACCCTCGGGCTCTGGATGCTGCTCGACATCCAGGGCATGCACGCGGTGTTCCCGGCAATGGCCATCTCCTTTGCCGCCTACTGCGCCGCGGCCTGGCTGACGCCGGAGGCGAAGGCGGCGAAGGGGCTGTTCGGGTAGCGACTCCCCCGAACCTGTTTCCCGCCGGGTTGACTGGAGGAGGCGACACATGGCGTGCTCTACGTATAGACTGGTCTAACCAGTTTGTTTGCTCTAGAGGACCCGTCATGCAGTACATCGGCGCCTTTGAAGCCAAGACCCACCTTTCTCGCCTGCTCGACGAGGCGGAGAAGGGTGAAGTGTTCACGATCACCAAGCGGGGGCGGCCGGTCGCTCGGCTAATGCCTCCCGCACCGGCCGATCGAGAACGGGCCGTAAGAGCGGTGCGCAACATCCGTGCGCTTCGCCGAGAGATCGGTTGGTCCGGCACCGTCGAGGAAATCCTGGCCCTCCGTGACGCCGGGCGCCGATGAACGCTCCGGTCCTTGACTGTTCGGTCGCTTGCGCCTGGCTGCTCAAGGACGAGCGCGTGCCCGGTGCCGACCGGGTCCTCGGACAGGCGGGAACGCATGGGGCATCGGCGCCGGGCCTGTTCTGGGCGGAACTGCGGAACGCCCTTGTCATGGCGGAACGCCGAGGTCGACTCACTCCGACCCAGACGACGGAAGCGCTGACCGAAATCGAGCACCTCGACGTTGAACTGGACCATGCGCCCGATGAGGAGACCACGTTGCGTCTCGCGCGCGACCACAGGCTATCGGTGTACGACGCGCTGTACCTGGAACTGGCAATCCGTCAGAAACGAGAGCTCGCGACCCTGGACACCGCACTTCAACGGGCCGCAGAGTCCGAGGGTGTCGCCATCTGCCGGTGACGAATCGCACGCACGCCCCAATAGACCCGTCGCAGAACGACCAAGCAGCCCGCAGCCTGGCTGAACTACGGCGAGAACCGTGCCCGCGCAGAAAGGTCGACAGGACTATGGTTGAGAGCCTCGCTCGCGCAGTAGCTCGACAGCCGCTGCAAGGTTCTCCGTCGTTGCCTTCCACGCGGGTGGCACCCGATCACGGGTGCGTTCCTCTAGTGCAGCCCGGTAGGCCCGGACCGCCTCGCGCAGACTCTTGGTGCCGTCTTCCCTCTGGCCCAAAAGATAAAGGGCGTTGCCGAGGTTGTTCTGCGTCCCAGCCCAATCGAGCGGCACTCGCTCACGCGTACGCTCGTGCAAGGCGGCGCGATAGGCAGCTACCGCCTGTTCCAAGTTCTCATCGTCCCCAACAAGCCCACCCAGAATCGTAAGCGCGTTGCCGAGGTTGTTCTGCGTCACAGCCCAATCAAGCGGAAAGCGCTCACGGACACGTTCCTCAAGAGCAAGCCCGAACGCTCGGACTGCTTCCTTCAGGCGCTCGCCACTGGCTTCCCGCTGGCCCAGGAGACAAAGAACATTGCCCAGGTTGTTCTGGGCCCCGGCCCATTCGAGCGGTACCCGTTCCCGCGTACGTTCCTTAAGAGCGGCACGATATGCGGCAACCGCCTGCGCCAAGCGCTTAGTGCCGCGCTCTCGTTCGGCCAGTGCCGCGAGCACGGCACCAAGATTGTTCTGCGTTGAGGCCCACTGTAGAGGCACGCGCGCCCGCGTACGCTCTTCAAGAGCGAGCCGATATGCGGCAACCGAATCCTCCAAGCGCTCAGTGCCTCGCTCCCTCCTACCTAGTGTCGCCAGGGCGACACCGAGGTTGTTCTGAGTCATGGCCCAATCGAGCGGCACCGACTTCCGGGTGTACTCCTCTAGGGCGGCACGGTATGCAGCGACGGACTGTTCCAGACGCTCAGTGCCCGTCTCTCGCTCACCCAATGACCGAAGGGCGACACCAAGGTTGTTCTGCGTCGCAGCCCAATCGAGCGGCACCCGCACCCGCGTGCGTTCCTCAAGGGCGGCAGAGTATGCGGCAACCGATTCTTCTAAGTGCCTAGTGCCCCGCTCACGCTCGCCCATGGTCACGAGAACGCTACCGAGGCCGTTCTGTGTCATCGCCCAAGCCAGCGGCACTCGCTCACGGGTACGTTCCTCAAGGGCGTAGCGATACGCAGCGATCGCCTCCCTTAGGCGCTCGACACCTCTATCCCACTCGCCTAGGGACGCCAGAGTATTGCCTAGGTTGTTCTGGGTCGCAGCCCAATCGAGTGGTGCTCGCGCGCGCGTACGTTCCTCAAGAGCGGCATGACACGCGACCACAGCCGCTTCCAACCGTTCCGCACTCCCCTCCCTCTCGCCGAGGGACCGCAAGGCGTTTCCCAAGTTGTTTTGCGTCGCGGCCCATTCGAGCGCTACCCGCTCACGTCTCAGGTCATCTAGTGCAAGGCCATACGCAGCGACGGCCTGCTTCAAGCGGGCAGTACCACGATCTCTCTCACCCAAGATTGCAAGCGCATTCCCCAGTGAAAATCGCAAACGACCGCGGCGTAGGTCAGGTGCGCCCTTCGCAGCGCTGTCCGACAGAGCCATGAGCTTCTCGGCAGCGTCGCTCAGCCCTTTCTCCAGTACTCGTCCGCGAAACTCGGTTCCTGTGAGTGGTGCCAACGCCACCAGCGCTTCGGCCGCGACTTCGGCACGTAGGTCTTCGCGAAAATCCGGCCCGAGCGTCGCGTTGGCCAACTCATAAGGCCTGTCCCCGCGGCTTAGCGTGCCTTCGCCGCCTGAGGCCGGTACAAACCACAAACTCAGGGCCTCTCCTGACCGCTTGACGAGCCCCAACACTGCCAAGTCGGCATCCCAGTTCCTCAGTATGTGGTGCGCCTTTCTACGCATAGCTTCGCGCCAATCCTCCGCGGCACCGGAAGCGGCCACACTTCGGCAAGAACGCACAAGTGCGATGCCCTCGACGCTCGTGAAGGCCTGGGCGACGTAGCTCGTGTTTTGACCACTCCGGTCGCCCTCCAACCAACACAGTACGACGCGAAAACGGTTCTCTACAGGTGCTTCTGAGCCCCGACCAATGTTCCTGAGCAAGAGCGTTACTCGCTCGGGCGACCAGACGACGCCGTTGAGCCAACCCGCCCACCATGTGCCAAGACCCGCGAGTAGGCCGAGCGTGCCCAGAACCTCTAGCAAACCGTAGTCCTCTCTCAGGGCCTTCTTGGGGAGTCCTAGTCTCGACCGGCCAGGACTAGTCGGCGCCGCGGCGGTTCCCGCTATCCCCGTTTCCCGCAAGCGGCTGGGGCTCCGCGTTACTCAACTTCCCTAACGTCAGCCTCTCGCTACTCCGCCGCTCTCCTAGGAAAGAGACCCTTCGTCTCGGACGCCGAAGCGTACACCGGCTGTTGAATCCGGGATCCGGGGCGTACGCCGAGGGCAGCGAGTTCGTCAGCCGCCAGAACCCGCGCTAGGGACCGACCTTCCGTTCGACGGCACCCCAGAATTCGTCGACGTCCAACTCGACCCCCGGCACGGCGGGAGATGTCCACGTTCCACCGTCCTGCACATGAACAACGAAGTGCTCTCCGTCGTGGACGAGGAACTCGATCGTTCGCGCCGCTGGATCGACGAGCCAGTACTCCCTGACGCCCGCCTCCCCGTAGCGGTTGAGCTTCAACAGGCGGTCCATCCGCGTCGTGCTCGGCGAAAGCACTTCAACGACTAGGTCCGGAGCGCCTTCGATCCAGGTCCGTACGATCTTGCGCCGCTCGGCGGAAACGTAGAGAACGTCGGGCTGCGCGACCGTATGATCCGCGAGGTGGACGTCCATCGGCGCTACCAGCGCTTCGCCTCCCGTGGCCTCGGCTATGTCGTCCAGGAGGCGTCCAAGGCGAAGGACCACGACCTGATGAAGGCGGATCGGACTCGGACTCAAGTAGAACCTGCCATGGATCAATTCGCAGCGGGGCTCGTCGGGAAGTGCGGCGTAGTCGGCCCGGCGATAGGGGCCAGGCTCGCTGGGCACGGTCGGCGGCGGCTGTTCGAGCAGCGTCACGGACATGCTTGGGAGTATACGGAGGCCGGCGGGGGCTCGTCTAAGCTCGCGTTACGGCTGACGCCCGGCCGATTCGATTCCCGATGAGCCAGTCGACCCCGAATCCGCTCGGCCAGCCGGTCGGGCGCGCGCTCGATGACTGGAGCGCCCCGCCGCTCCCTCCGCGTCAGCCGCTTGCTGGACGCCACTGTCGCGTTGAGCCTCTCGATCCCGCGCGCCACGCCGAGGACCTGTACGAAGCGACCGCCGCCGATGCCGAAGGCCGGATCTGGACCTATCTCAGTTACGGTCCGTTCGCCTCACGCGCCGACCTCCAGGGTTGGGCCGAAGCCGCGGCGGAAAGCGAAGACCCGCGCTTCTTCGCCATCGTGAACACGGCGGACGGGCGAGCGGCCGGCGTCGCGTCGTATCTGCGGATCGACCCCGCCGTCGGCTCGATCGAGGTCGGGAGCATCTGCTATCCACCCCGTCTGCAGCGGACCACGGCCGCCACGGAGGCGATGGTTCTGATGATGCGAAACGCCTTCGAACTCGGATACCGACGCTACGAATGGAAGTGCGACCGCCTGAACGCGGCCTCCATCGCCGCCGCCGAGCGGCTCGGCTTCAGCTTCGAAGGTGTGTTCCGGCAAGCCACGATCTTCCGCGGCCGGAACCGCGACACGGCCTGGTTCGCGATCATCGACCGGGACTGGGACGCACTACGTTCCTGCTACGAGCGCTGGCTCGATCCGGCCAACTTCGACGCGGACGGCGTGCAAAAGGAGTCGCTGTCCGCGCTGACTGCACCCGTCGTGCGCCGGCGCTTCGCATCCTGGTAGGCCAGCCCACCTACCAGCGCCGGTTCTTCTTCGCCTGCTGGACGGACTTGTAGAAGGCGCCCAGCTTTCGCTCCCCGGCGCGACGGGACGCTTCATCGCGGCGCTGATCGAGCCGGCGCTGTTCTTCGAGGAGATCGTTGTAGTTGCGTAGCCGGGCCGGGTCCAGTGAGCCGTCCCGGATCGCCGCCTGGACCGCGCAGCCGGGCTCCTGGCCGTGGCCGCAGTCGCGAAAGCGGCATTCAAGGGCGAGTTCCTCGACGTCGTCGAACGTCTCTTCGAGGCTTGCCTCGTCGTCGGCCCAGAGCTGGAGCTCGCGGATTCCGGGGTTGTCGATCAGGAGACCGCCGCCCGGTAACTGAACCAGCCGCCGGTGCGTCGTCGTGTGGCGGCCGCGGTCGTCGCCCTCCCGCACCGGGGCCGTGCGCATGACGACTTCGCCGCAGAGCGCGTTGAGCAAGGTCGACTTTCCCGCACCCGAGGAGCCGACCATCGCCACCGTCCTGCCGGCCGCGAGGTGCTCCGCGAGCGGTTCCAGGTTCTCGCCCGCGAGGGCGTTGACCGCAACGACCATCGTCGCCGGCGCCGCCTGCTCGGCCTGCGCGCGACCGGCCTCCGGGTCGGCGCAGAGGTCCGCCTTGGTCAGCACGACGACGGGCTCGGCGCCGCTCTCCCGGACCATCGCGACGAAGCGCTCGAGGCGCCGGGGGTTGAAGTCGCCGTCGAGGCCCATCACCAGGAACACCGAGTCGACGTTCGCCGCCACGACCTGCTCTTCCGTCCGCGCGCCCGCCGCCTTGCGTGACAGCCGGCTTCGCCGATCGAGCACATGGACGATCCTCGGATCGACGCCGGGAACCGAGAACGACTCGACGACCACCCAGTCGCCGACTGCCGGTGGGCCAGTAGCGGAGGTCCGCACCCGCTTCAAGACGCGCGCGTCGATCTCACCCTCCGCCGCGGCAACGTGGAACACGCCTCGCGATATCGAGACGACGCGCGCCGGGAACAGGTGCTCGGGCGCGGCCGCCGACTCCAGAAACCGGCCGTAGGCCTCGGCGAAGTCAGGCGCCCAGCCCCAGGCTTCCAGGCCGGCTTCGTTCACGCCGCCCACTACGTCAACCGCCGTTTCGGATCGAACGTGTCCCGCAACCAGTCGCCCAGGAGGTTCGAAGCCAGACACGAAGCCATGATCGCGATCCCCGGCATCGTGATCAACCACCAGGCGACCTCGATGAAGTTGCGGCCGTCCGCCAGCATCCCGCCCCACGACACCTGGGGCGGCTGGATGCCGAGCCCCAGAAAGCTCAGCCCCGCCTCGAACACGATCACGCTGCCGAACTGGAGCGTGGCCAGCACGAGCAGCGTGTTCAGGACGTTCGGGGTCAGGTGGCGGATCAGGATCATGGGACTCGAGACGCCCGCGACCTTGGCCACCGTGATGAAGTCCCGCTCACGCAGGCTGAGCACCTCGCCGCGGACGATCCGCGCATACCAGGTCCAGTAGGTCAGGACGATGATCGTGATCACCATGCCCTCGCCCGGAGGCAGCACGGCGGCGAACAGCATGGCGAGCGGAATCGCCGGAATCGACATCTGGATGTCGATCAGCCGCGAGATCACAGCGTCGACGATCCCGCCGAAGTAGCCCGCCGAGATGCCCAGCGCGGCGCCGATGCCGCCGGAAAGGGCGATGGCGTAGACCGCCACCGTCACCGAAACGCGGGCGCCCGCGATGATCCGGCTCAGGATGTCGCGCCCCAGCATGTCCGTTCCGAGCGGATAGTCGAGGCTGCCGCCGGACCGCCAGAACGGCGGCGTCATCGACTCGGCAAGCGCGATCTCGGAGGCTTCGTGAGGCGCGAACCACGGTCCCGCGACGGCGCACAGCAGCACCAGGCCGAGAACCAGGCAGGAGACGACGGGCACACGCCGCTCAGCCATGGCGGATCCTCGGATCGATCAGGCCGTAGCTCAGGTCGACGAGGAGGTTCACGACGACGAAGATGATCGCCGACAGCAGAACGCCTGCCTGCACCACCGGGAAGTCGCGCGCGAAGACGGCGTCGACCACCGCCCGGCCGACGCCCGGCCAGGCGAACACGACCTCGATGACGAACGCGCCGCCCAGCATGTTCGCGAAGTAGACGCCGATCATCGTCGCCAGGGGCACGGCGGCATTGCGGAGCGCGTAGCGCCAGATGACGGTGCGTTCCGGCAGGCCCATCACCCGACCGGTGCGGATGTAGTCGCTGTCCAGGATGTCGAGCATCGACGAGCGCAGCGTGCGCGTCATCGCGGCCACCGGGTACCAGCCGAGAGCGATCGCGGGCAGGACGAGATGAAGCGGCCCCTCGCGGCCGAACGCGGGCAGCCACTGGAGCCTCACGGCCAGGAAGAGGATGAGCAGGAGGCCGACCCAGAACCCCGGCATCGCCTGGCCCAGAAGCGCCAGCACCTTCGCCAGACGGTCGACCCATCGCCCACGGTAGACGGCGGACATCACGCCCAGCGGCACGGCCAGGAGCAACGCGAAGGCGAGCCCCGCCAGTGCCAGTTCCAGGGTCGCCGGCAGCCGCTCGAGCAGCAGCGGCATCGCCGGCGCCTGCCACTGGTACGACTCGCCGAAGTCGCCGGTAAACGCATCGCGCAGGAAGACGAGGAACTGGACCGGGAGCGGCCGGTCGAGTCCCAGGGCCTCGCGCATCGCCGCGAAGTCTTCTTCCGAAGCATCCATCGGCAGCAGCAGGGCCACCGGATCGCCGGCCAGACGCTGCGCCACGAAGACGATCGCGAGCGCGCCGAGCACCGCCACCGCGCCCTGCCAGAGCCGGCGGATCAGGTAGGTGCGCATGGCCTCGTCGGGTTCAAGGGACCGGCGAGTCCGCCAGGCCGATGTCCCGCATCATCCGCCAATTGGCCTGAGGCCAGGGCTCGAAACGAAGCGTGTCCCGCCAGGCCAATGTCACGAGCGGCCGGTACGTCGGCACGCCGCCGGCCACCCGCTCGTGCTTGAGCCGGGCGATCTCGCGGATCAGCGCCTCCTTCGGCCCCGGGTCGACCGTCACGCGCAACGTCTCGACCATCTCGTCCAGTTCCGGGTCGTCGTGGTACGAGTACCAGCCCCAGCCGTCGCCGTACGAATGGAGGTGGCCACCCCACGGATCGGTCGGATCGCCGAGGGCGCCGTGGCCCCACATCCAGCTCGCGATGCCGTCCATCTCGGGACGGGCGTCCCTGCGGCCCAGGTTGATCCAGGCGCCGTACTCGAGTTGGACGATCCGGCAGCGAATGCCCGCGGCGGTCAGGTAGGCGAACATCGCCTCGCCCACTTCCTTGAGATACGGCTCCCGCGGCGTGGTCAGGTTGTAGCAGTTCACGTTGATGCCCCGGCCATAGCCGGCCTGCCGCAGCAGCTCGCGCGAGCGGTCCGGGTCGAAGGCGTACGGCTTCAGTGCGGGGTCATGGCCAGGCGCTCCCGGCGTCACCTGAACCGTGCGGATGCCCTGCCCATGGAGGATGTACCGGATGATCGCGTCGAAGTCGACCGCGTGCGCCACGGCCCGTCGCACACGGACGTCTCCCAGCGGGCTTCTCGGGTCGAGAGCGTTCAACGCGAGGAACAGGTTGTTGCTCGTCGGCAGCGACGCGACCTTCACGCCGGGCGTGCGCTCGAAGTCGGCGACCTGGGCCGGAGGCACCGCGTCGATCCAGTCGACGGCGCCCGTCTTGAACGCGGCGACCCGGGTCGTGTCCTCCGGGATGATCTTGATCGTCAGCCGGCGGATGCCCGGCAGTGAGTCGGGGTCCCAGTAGTCGTCGAACCGTTCGACGACAATCTCCTCGCGCACGCTGCGCGACACGAACTTCCAGGGCCCGGTGCCGATCGGGTGCGCCTGCACCCCTTCGTTGCCGACCTCCTCGTAGTAGCGGCGCGGAATCGCCCACAGGTCCAGGTTGAGCGGCAGCAGCGCCGAGTCCGGCAGCCCCTTGAAGACGATCTCCAGTTCGTAGTCGCCGAGCACGCGCACGTCGGCCACGTGCCGCCAGCGCCCGGCCTGGCGCGACAGGCCCGGATCCCGCTGCCGGAGGTAGCAATACCGGAGATCGTGCGCCGTCAGTTCGTCGCCGTTGTGGAAGCGGACGCCCCGCCGCAACTCGACGCCGATCAGCCACACCCCGTCGCGCTCGAAGAGCCGCCAGGACTCGGCCAGCCAGTTCCGCTGCCTGAGGTCCGGCCCCGCCGTCAGTAGCTGCTCGTAGAACAACGCCATGAAGTACTGGTCGACGCCGGCTGAGGTCCGGGTGGGGTCGATCTGGGTCGGCTCGGCCGCGAACGCGACCACGACGTGGGTGTCGTCGCCGTCATCGGCAACCGCCAGGGGCAGCGGCAGGAGGCAGATACTGCACAGGCACGCCTCTACAACTCCCCGCCGCATGCAGGGAACCTACCGTAGCGTGCTAACTTTCCTGACGGCGCAGCTTCCATATGCCCCTTGCGGGCAGCCCTCGTGTCTGCCCGGGAAGGTGCGCCATTGCAAACCGACGGCACGGATCGCTGAGTCATGCTCACCGGCGCCTGTCTCTGCGGAGACATCGCATTCGAGGTCGATGGCGACCTGATGGAGATCGCCCACTGCCACTGCTCCGTGTGCAGGAAGTTCCACGGTTCTGCCTACGCCAGCTTCGGCGCGGTCGACCCGAAGTTCTTCCGCTGGACCCGCGGCGCTGATCAGATCGTCCACTACCAGTCGTCACAGCACGGGTTCCGCCACTTCTGCCCGCGCTGCGGCTCCGCCGCGCCGGCCAACCCGGAAGGCGGAACGGTCGCCCTCGTCACGATGGGCAGCGTCGCCGAGGACCCGGGCATCGGGCCGACGCTCCACATCTTCGCCGGCTCGAAGGCGCCCTGGCACACGATCGTCGACGATCTGCCCCGGCACGACGAGTACCCGCCCGACTGGGGGGCTCCGCCCGGCATCGAGAAGCCGGTTCGGGAGCCTGCTACACGCGGCGCCACGTCCGGCAGCTGTCTCTGCGGCGTCGTGACCTACGAGTTCGACGGACCACCGGATCGCATGGTGAACTGCCACTGCTCTCGGTGCCGACGCCAGACGAGCGCCGCCTACGGCACGTTCGTCTTCGTCGCCGAGGACGCCTTCCGCTGGCTGACCGGGAGCGAATCGGTCGTCGACTACAAGATGCCGGAAGCGGACATCAAGGGCACCGCGTTCTGCCGCCACTGCGGCAGCCTCGTACCCCGGCTGCGGGATCCCGGCGGGATGCAGATTCCGGCCGGCTCGCTGGACGCCGACCCGGGCGTCGAGCCGGCCGTGAACATCTTCGTCGGCTCCAGGGCGCCGTGGAGCGCTCTCGACGAGAGCATCCCGTGCTTCGCCGAGTACCCGCAGTAGCGCCTACCGGCATCGGGCAACGCCGCCCCTGACCGGCCACGGGGCACCGTCCCCCTTCTGACATGGGCGGAAAGCCGCGACGCCGGCTGGCAGCGGCGAGCCCGCCGCCTGGACAAAGCACCTTGCCGGCTTGCAGAATGCAACGGTTCAAGCGTCAAACGTCCTTGACTTCGGGTTCGCCGGCGGCGCCGCTCCGCACGAGCGTCGCCGGTGCGCCCTCCCGAAGTGCGCCCCCTGCTCCCCCATCCCGTCACCGTTCGTTGCGGAATTGCCTTCCTGTTCGGCATCCTGGCGGCGGCCGCGGCGCCAGGCCAACTCGTGGAGCGAGTCGTCGATGGCGACACGATCATCGTCGAAGGCGTGGGGCGAGTCCGCCTGATCGGCGTCGACACGCCGGAAACCGTCCACCCGAACCGGCCGGTCGAGTTCTTCGGCAAGGAAGCGAGCGCCTTCGCGAAGGGGCTGCTCGAGGGCAAGCGGGTCAGACTCGAGTACGACCAGGAACGGCAGGATCGCTACGGCCGCACCCTGGCCTACGTCTACCTTTCCGACGGGACGTTCGTGAATGCCGAGATCATCCGCCGCGGCTACGGGCACGCCTACACGCGTTTCCCCTTCCGGCACATGGACGCGTTCCGGCAGTACGAACGAGAGGCCCGCGACAATCGGAGAGGCCTGTGGGGCGAAGTGGTCGGCGGATCGAACCCACGTTCGTCCGCCTCACCCGAAGCGCGGCGTTCCCCTACGGAAACCGGTACGGTCTACGTGACCCGCACCGGTCGCAAGTACCACCGGGAAGGCTGTCGCTTCCTGAGCAAGAGCAAGATCCCGATGAAGCGAAACGAAGCAGTGGAGCGGTACGAACCCTGCGGCGTCTGCAAACCGGACTGACGCCGGCGGGCCGGCTTCGACACGGCCCAGTCGACGCTGGAGTCGCAGGGCCGCGACCGAAGAGGCCCTCCTGCCAACGCGCTAGCATGCGTGCATGAACTGGCGTGACCACATCACCGTGGACCCGGAAATCTGTCACGGGCAGGCCTGTATCGCCGGTACCCGAGTACTCGTCACCGTGATACTCGACAACGTAGCGGCCGGCCTTACGCCGGAGGAAATCGTCCGGAGCTACCCCTCGATTACGACGGATTCGGTGCGAGCGGCCATGTGCTACGCCGCAGAACTCGCGAAGGAGAGGGTGGTGGCTCTCTCCGGCTAGCCTCCCGAATGCGCTTCAAGCTGGACGAGAACCTCCCCGTAGAACTCGCGGGCCTTCTCCGTCGGTCCGGACACGATGTGGCCACAGTCCTCGATCAGGGACTTGGCGGCGCCCGAGATTCTGAAGTCGCGTCGCTCTGCAGCGAGGAAGGTCGCGTTCTCGTCACCTTCGACACCGACTTCGCCGACATCCGAACCCATCCTCCGGAGGCCTCCTCAGGAATCATCGTCCTGAGGTTGGGCGATCAGTCCCGCACGCGCGTTCTCGAGACCGGGATGCGACTTGTGGCCGCCTTGTCCAACTCGCTGACCGGAGGCGAGCTTTGGATCGTTGAGGAGTCGAGGATCCGGGTCCGAGCCTAACTGGCAACGAGGTGCAACGCACCCGCCGCCACTACTGCCCCACCGTCCGGGCCAGAGCGGGTGGTAGCCCCGAACTATCCATGAGCAACTTGTAGAACGGCTGTTCGACCACCTGTAGCTGGTCCTTGTAGAGCTGCTTCTGGCTTGCCCCTGTGCGGTCGAAGACACGCACAAAGAAGCGACACTCGGGCTCGTTGTCGATACTCCAGTCGTGGACCGGTTTCGTCTGTCGAAGAAACTCCCCGGGGCTCAAGGGCTCCTGAAGCCGAACGCTGCCTACCGGTAGGGAGGCACGCGCATCCTCGGTCGTACCCAGCCGGCGCCCGGATGCGTCGAGCACATACTCGGGCGAGGTGGCGGCGAAGTCCACTACCAAGCTGCCCCGGGCGGTCAGAGCGACATCGAAGAGGTAGGCCGTCGTGATGCCGTCATCCTGGTACCAACAGCTTGGGTGATCCGTGCCGCCACCCAGAGAACGAAGTTGCATCTGGAGACTCTCGGCCTTCTCCCGTTCTCGGTCGCGTTCATCGAGCGCCTGTTCAAGTCGGCTCTGCGCGTCGACGGAGTTTCTTACCTGCTCGGGCGAGAGCCCCTGCTCGGCGGCGGCTCTGACCGCATCCAGCAGATCCCGCAGTTCTTCCGGTTCGACCAACCGACCCGCGTCGTCAACCACTTCGTTCCAAACGCGGTTCTCGATGGCGTCCCGAACTTCCGCGGGCGTCATTCCCTGCTCGTCCGCGGCACGCATCGCGGCCGCCATGTCCCGGATCTCTCCCGCTGAAGGCGAGACCTCGGCCTCCTGAAGCGCCTCTTCGAGTTCCGAGTGCGCGTCCGCCTGCTCCACGGCGCGCTGCGCCGCTAGCAACTCCTCCACCTCCGCCGGCGACATCGTGCCAACCTCCGACCGCTGGATCCGGTCGAGGAGTTCCTGCGCGGAAGGCCCCGGAATCGTTCGCTCCAGTTCGCGGACTAGCACCCGCCAGTTGTCGGCAGCGTGATGCCGTTCGACGCGCTCCACCAAGTACGACCGCAGAACCGTGGGATCCTGCGGTAGCTCCTCTTCCTCGAAGATCTCACGCACTTCCTCGTACCGCTCCAGTTCAGACTCGACCTGCTCGCGTTTATCCGACTCGCGCGCCAGCATCGCCGCCAGCACGAGGAGTAGCACGAAGATGATGAGAATGGCGATCTCGGCCATCGTAAAGCCGAGGACAAGGCCACGCGGAAAGGCGCGGCCCGCTTCGGGTGGCCTTTCTTCGAACGCCATCCTGTTCAGGCGCGGCGAAAGGACGCAAAGATGCCGCGCCTGCGCCTCGACGACGACTCGGCAACGGCCGCCAAGGAAGAGCTTGCGCTCTCGAGGGCGCCGCTGATCTGCCGGAGACGTTCGCCGGCGGCCGCCGTTTCGCGAGCTACAGCTTCGGACCGTAGGGACTGCCGTTCAAGCTGCTCAGGAAGCGAGTCCAGAGTGCTCGCTGCCCTAGCCAACGAGTCGGAAGCGGCCTGATAGCGCCCCGCCAGGTCCTCACTCTGAGCTAGTGCCCGTGACAGCTGCTGGAGAATCCGCCCGCTCTCCCCGACGGCCCGCTCCTGCCCCGCCTGCGTGCTCCCCAGGCTCTCGACAAGGGGCTGAAACCTGTCCATCAACTGACGCAGTCGAGCCTCCGCCGGCTCCAGGACGCGCGCGGCGACCTCGCGCTCGAAGTCCGTGGTGCGAAAGCTCTCCAGCGACCGGTCCATCGCGCTCCGCAGTGCACTCGCTTCGGCTTCGATTTCCTGCTCCGAGTTTCTGATCGTCCGCGCCATCGAAGCTGCCGATCCATCCAGTGAGGACGACGCATCATCCAGACGAGCCGCGACCCGGTCCAGGGCATCACTCTGCGCCTTGAGCATGCCGTCGCTCAGGGCCTCCTGTTGAGTGGCGATGTTGCGGAGAGTCGCCATTGCCTCGTCCTTCATGTGGACCGTCATTTCGTCCTGTCGTTCGGCCATCCTTCCGATGGCGCCTTCGGCAGCCTTGTCCAGCCTGGAAGCCAGGCCACGCACATCCTCGAGCCTGGCGGCCTCGTTCGCCAACGCCTTCGTCTCCTCTCCCGTAACCCCCTTCGCTCGCTCGACGGCCTCCCGCAGCTCGCCCAGGTCCTCGCGGAACCGCTTGTAATCCTCGATCGCGTAGTCCATCTCGGCCCGAAGTTCGCGGTGGGCGACCAACAGACTCTGGCGTGCAGCCGCCTCCACGCGGGCCGGTTCGTCGGTGGACGCCTGATTGACGTACACCCGGCCGATCAGGCCGAAGACGGTGCTACTCAGAGCGACTCCGAAGCCCTGAACGATGTCCTCCGTGTAGCCGTCACTGGTGAATCGGTAGAGCGATACCGCCAGCGAGACCAGGGTGTAGAGGAAACCGACGTAGTAGAGATTGTCGCCCGCGTGCTCGAACCTCGGACCCCTCAGTTCCCGGTCCCAGAGAAAGAAGAAGCCGTACGCGACGATAAGCAACAGCGAGAGAAGAACCGGGGGAAGCCAGTGACTCGTGAGGAGCTTCAGGAGCGCCAGCAAGAGCCCACCTCCAGCCGCGAACCACAGAAAGGCCGCGCGAGGATTCAAGTCTCGTTCGCCGCCGCGGCGACGGCCCGACGCCATCAGTTCATCCCGTCGACGCTGGATACAGGTCCGACTACGCCGCCCTGGTCCTCAATCCACCGCCCCCAGAACTCGGCCAGACCGCGTGTACTGGGAAGCCGGCCGTGCGCATCCCGTTGAACGAAGAGGACGTCCACGGTGGTTCCCCTGAGATCCGTGCTGAGAGCGTCCGCGCCGTGACTTCTAGCGAACGTGTCGTAATCAACCCCTGGCTGCCGAAAGAAGGACAAGTACTCGCTGTGCTGCATCAGGTCGGAGACAAGGATCAACCGCTTCGGGATGTCCACGTACTCCTCACGGCCGAGGTAGGAAACGGCGACGCTCTGGACACTCTCCATGAGCGGCGACGTCGGCGCTTCCTGACGGCCGAGCAGGTCCCGGAACAGAGCCTCGAGCGGTTGCCGAAACCGCTCCTCAAGCCGCCGCCTGATGAGTCGCGGATTCTGCGTCCATTCGCTCGCCTTCTCTGGGTCGCCGGGATGACAGACCGTGAGTAGCGGCTCATCGACCTCTTCGCCCACCGGCCTAGCCTCGAATCCAATGACCATCTCGTCCTCTCGGCTCGCCGCGACATACTCCTCCAGACGCGCCAGAACGTCAGCGCGGCTGATCGCTCCGATCCGATCGGTCGCGTCGATCATGATCGCGGTCAGCGCACTCGGGCCGGTTTCGGGACAGCCAGTGTCAGGGTTCCGCTCGGGAAGATCGGGAGCGAACACAACGAAGCGGACGAACAAGGCCAACGCCACAGCAACGAGGGGCACGGCGACACCGACCATGACCTTCTCCCGGTCGGATAGTTGACCGGAGCGCCGCCCACGACGGGACCGGCGGCGTCTACGGCGCGGCATTCTCGCCGCCGGGGCTCTGGCTGGCGAGCCCGAGCCGCTGCTGAGCCGTTTCCCACTGAGTGTTCAGCACGCGAACCGTCTCGACATGTTCCGCCTGCAGCGTCGCCAGCACCGAATCGTCCACCAGTTTGGGTTCCCAAGTGCGTACGCGATGCGGAGGAGGCGACTCCAGTGTCCAAGCGCCCATGTGGGAGGCGGGCACGACGCCGTCACTGCGCACGGCGTGGTTGGCAACTCGATACTCCTCGATCAGCATGGCGCCGAGGCTCCCCAACTGGTCGATGTGGTCCTCGAACATCGAGAGCAGGTCGCTCTCGCTCTTCAAGAGGCGCCGAGTCTCAGCGGGCTGCATTCGCGCGCGGTCCAGCGTCTCCTGCGCCGTGGCTAGCCACTTGACTCGGACTTCCTTCAGCTCGTCCGCAGCCTCCTCTCTCAGGTCGTCCAGCCTCGCCCTCGCCTCCGTCATCTTCAGATGGACACCCCGGTACCCTGGGTACGAGTCCCCCCAGAACTTCCATCCCTCGTAGAAGGCGAGCACTGAGAAACCCAGACCCAAGACGAGGAGGAGCCAGGAAGCCGCCGTCTCAAGGCCGAAGGGTTGAGCCAACAGACGCGTGACCATCGCGGAATCCGGATTCTCCGCCAAGGCCTCGGAGGCTTCCCGGTAGTGGGCGAGCCCGAGGTTCAGCGCCAGGGCGAGCAACACCCATGTCAACAGACACGCCCCGCCAGCGATCTTGAGGCCGAGGTTCGCGTGCCGAACGTAGCGGCTCAGCGGACCGAACAGTGCGAACGGCGCCAGGATGTTCACCGCACTGAAACCGACCGCAATAGACCAGCCTCCAAAGAGACCTGCCTCACTGCCTTCGGCTAGGAAACCGCCGTTCAGAGCGCTCTCGAGCAGCAGCAACGCGGCAAGTCCGCAACCACCCATCCATCGCCTGAACGTCGAGTGATAGTCCGGTTCCCGACTGATTCCGTTGTCTTCCTTGAAGTCGAGGTAGTCCTCGCGCCTCTTCCGCCACTCCTGAAGATCGCTCCTCAGGTACTCGGCGTGCCTCTGCTCAACGTCGCCGAACTCGGCAAGCGCCTGCTGCCCAACACTCTCCAAAGCGCCAGGAAGCAGCGGGTGGTCAAGCTCAGCCAGACCTTTGTCGATCTCCGTCAGCCTCTCGTCTCGTAACTGGACCGCTTCATTCTTCTTCTGGGCGATGAACTGGCTGATCTTGGCCTGCCCCTGGTCCTCGACTGCGTCGAGCATGGGGCGGTCCCGCTCGCCAAGCTGGCGACCCAGGGCCTTGGGTTCAATCTCAGCCCGCAGGTCCTCCAGGTGAAGATCAGGGAACACGTTCATCGCTGGACCTTACCGTCGGTCGGCCGCTCCCCAAGGTCCGCGATCCCCAGTGCTGAAGGTACGCTCATGTCCGGCAAACGCTGGAGCTTACACGGATAGCCGGGGGCTTGTCAGCGGACTCTCACTCCGCAGGCAGAGCGAACGTGAACAGCGCCCGGCCGGCGGCGATCGTCACGTGCTGCTGGCCGCCTGCCTCATAGCTGATCGGGGCCGCGTTGACGTCGCCGCCAAGCCGCCGGTGCCAGAGTTCGTCGCCGGTTTCGGCGTCGAGGGCGTAGAAGATGCCGGCCACGCTGCCACCGAAGACCAGTCCGCCCTTCGTGGCCAGCAGGCCGGACCTGGACCGGGGCTGGACCCGGTACTCCCAGACGCGGTCGCCCGTCAGCGGATCGAGCGCCCGCACCGCGCTGACGTACTGGTCGGCGGGCCCGGCCGGCTTGCCGTAGCCGCCGACGAAGAGCTCGCCCTCCTCGTACTCGGCCTCGGCCATGTAGTAGAGCATCTCCGCGTCGTAGGCCTGGATGTAGAAGAGGCCGGTGTCGGGGCTGTAGGTGGGCGAGAACCAGTTCGCGGCGCCGCCGATCGTCGGCGCCACAAGGGTTCCTTCCTCGCTGGGGAACATGTTCGGCACCCGGATCGGCCGCCCGGTGTCCTGGTCGATCCCCTCGGCCCAGGTCTGCCGGGCGAACTCGCGCGCGAACAGGAACTCCCCCGTCTCGCGGTCGAGCAGGTAGAAGAAGGCGTTCCTGTTGGCGAACGCCATCAGCTTGCGCTGCTCGCCCCGGTACTCCGCGTCGAACAGAATCGGCACCTGGCAGGCGTCCCAGTCGTGGACGTCGTGGGGCGTGAACTGGAAGGTCCAGACGATTTCGCCCGTGTCCGGACGGATCGCCAGCATGGAATCCGAGTGCAGGTTGTCGCCCTCGCGGACCTCGCCGTTCCAGTCCGGACCCGGATTGCCGGTGCCCCAGTAGACGAGATCGAGTTCAGGGTCGTAGGAGCCCGTCATCCAGGTCGGCGCGCCGCCCGTCTTCCAGGAGTCGCCCTCCCAAGTCTCGTTGCCCGGTTCGCCCGGTCCCGGAATCGTGTAGGTACGCCAGCGGAGTTCACCGGAATCCGCGTCGTAGGCGTCGAGGAAACCCCGGATGCCGTACTCGCCGCCGCCGATTCCCGTGATGACCAGGTCGCCGATGATCATAGGCGCTGCGGTGATCGAGTGCCCCGTGCGCGGGGAACCCACTTCGGTGTCCCAGATCACCGCGCCGGTCTTCGCGTCCAAGGCAAGCAGGTGCGCGTCAACGGTGCCCATGTAGAGCCGGTCGCCTCGAATGGCCACGCCACGGTTCTGCTTGCCGCAGCAGAGCGCAAGCTGATCCGGGAGCTCGTGAGCGTGGGACCAGTACCGCCGGCCGGTGCGCGCATCGAGCGCGATCACGACGTTGTCCGGTGTCGTCGCGTACATCACTTCGTCGATCACAAGCGGCGTCGTCTCCACCCGCCCGAGGGTGGGAAGCTGGCGGACCCAGCGGAGTTGCAGATCCGCGGCGTTCGAGCGGTCGATCTCGTCGAGGCGGCTGAAGCGCTGACTGTCGTACTGCCCCGAGTACATGAGCCAGTTGCCCGGCTCCTCGGCCGCGGCCTGCAGGCGTTCGTAGGTCACGCCGCGCTGGGCGGACACGCCCCCGGCCGCGAGCAGGAGGGACGCGGCGAGAGCCGCGGTCTTGGTTCCGATCAGCATGTTCACTCCGGCCGCAGCGAGTAGAGGTAGGCGACCAGATCGTCCAGATCCCGGCCGCGGAAGAAGCTGCTGAGAGGCGGCATCAGGGACTCCTCGGGTTTCTCGATCGCCGCGAGATCCGCCTTCTGGAAGGACCGCAGGTTCTCGAACTCGTCCAGGAGCTGGATCGAGTAGCGGTCCTCGTTGCGCAGCACGCCCCGGACGACACCCCCGTCGCGAGTCCTGACCTCGACGGTGCGGTAGTCGTCGCCAATGGACTCAGCAGGATCGATAATCGAAGCCCTGATGTGAGCCGGCGCGCGCTGCCACCCCAGGTCGCTCAAATCAGGCCCGATGCGTCCGCCCGAGCCGTTCAGCCGGTGGCAATCGGAGCACGAGCCGCGGCTCATGTACAAGAGCCGGCCACGTCTCGGATCGCCCGGCACCTCTTCCTCGCCCACGGCGCGGCTGAGCGAGCGTACGTAGGACACGACCTGCCAGATCGACTTGTCCGGCTGGTAGATGCCGCCCATGCCCGTGTTCCGGATGCCGGTCAGGATGTTGCGGAACAGCGCCGCATCGCTGCTGCCGTGACGGAACACGCCGCGCGTCAGGTCGGGGCCGTCGCCACCGGTGCCGTCGGGGCCGTGGCAGAGCGAGCAACTGCGGCGGAACACGCGGGCGCCGGCCTCGACGTCCGCTTCCGTCGTGTGCGGATTCTCCTGAATGCGCTCCTGGAGCGCCCTGGAGAGCACGTTCTGCGCGGTGAGGCCGTCGGCCCACCAGAGGCTCGACACGAGGAGAATCGCCGCTGGAAGGAAGCATCGCCTGCGTGCCGATTCAGCCCGAAACATGCCATCGAGCGTAGCACCGCGATCTCCCCGAAAGCCGCAACCCGAACGCACCAGCGCCGTATAGTCGGGTACTGTCGAAACCATCGCGGTCACGGAATGCAACGCCCTGAGTCGTAAACGCATCCGGCGGCCGTCTTGTTTCCACGAACACGTTCAAACCCGCTCTCAAGGACCTGGATATGAACCGGACTCCCCTGCTCCCCTGCTCCACGGCGGTCGCCGCTGCCGCCGTGCTCGCCATCCCCGCCGCGAGTCACGCCCTGAACCTGGAACAGCCCACCTTCGTCGACGACATCGCGCCGATCCTCCACGAGAACTGCGCTTCCTGCCACCAGCCGGAGGAGATCGCTCCGATGTCGCTGCGCACCTACCGCGAGGTGCGCCCCTGGGCCCGCTCGATCGCCCGGGCGGTCGAGAACCGCGACATGCCGCCCTGGGACGCCGACCCGGGCTACGGCCCCTTCTCGAACGACATCTCCCTGAGCGACGTGGAGATCGAGGCGATCACCCGCTGGGCAAGCAGCGGCGCTCCCCGCGGCGACGGAGACGAACCCGTCTACGAGTCTCCGGCAAGCACCGGCGAGTGGGCCTTTGGCGAACCTGACTGGGTCTACGAGTTCGATCCGTTCGAGGTCGCGGCCGACGGGCCCGACGAGTTCGCCGTGATCCCGGTCGAGACCGGCTGGGACCAGGACCGGTGGATCCGGGCGGTCGAGGTCCAGCCCGGCGACCGTGAGGTCGTCCACCACTTCATCCTCTGGCGTGCCGCTCCCGACAGCGAGGTCCAGGACGCCTGGCTCGACGCCTGGGCCGCCGGCGCCAAGGCCAACGAGTTTCCGGCAGGCACAGCACGCCTGGTACCCAAGGGCCAGAACCTGCTCGGCGACTTCCACTATCACCCGAACGGCACGGCCACGACCGACAAGACCCGCATCGGCATCTGGTTCGCCCAGCCGGAGGAGGTCGAGAAGGAACTGATCAACCTCTGGGTCATGAACTCCACGTTCAAGATTCCCGCCGGCGACGCGAACTACGAGGCGCGCGCCAACCACGTGTTCACCGAGGACGTCGTCATCCGCTCGCTCGCTCCCCACATGCACTACCGCGGCAAGGACATGACGTACACCGCGCACCTGCCCGGCGGCGGCGAGAAGGAGCTGCTCAGCGTCAGCCGCTACGACTTCAACTGGCAGACGGGCTACAACTTCGTCGAGCCTGTCGCCCTGCCGGCCGGCACCCGGGTCGAGGTCACCGCGCACTGGGACAACTCGGCCGACAACCCTCACAACCCCGACCCGACGATCGACGTCACCTGGGGCACCGACTCGACCGACGAGATGCTGATCGGATTCGTCGACTTCGTGGCCGCCGAGGGCGTCAGTCCCAAGCCCGCGAGCCCGGTGCTCGCCAAGCTGGCGGAACTGGCCCAGACCCATCCCGGCCAGGCCTGGCGCTTCGACGTACAACGCCAGCCCGGCAAGGGACCCGAGCCGACCGCCATGCTCCTGCCCCGCGGCGGCGTCCCGGGCGGCTGGTTCGTCCAGTTCGGCACCCTCGTGCTGCCGGCGCCGATCGTCGACATCGTCTGGGACGGCAACAACGTGACAGCCACCGCGGAGACGCCCGGCAACACGATGCAGCTCAAGGGTGCCATCCAGGAGGACGGCACGCTGCGGATGGACATGGGCCCGGGTGAGATGGTCGGCACGCCGGCCGAGAACGAGACCCCGGCCACCCTGCCGACAGGCTAGGAGGGGCCGGAACACGGCGGGGGCCTCCCGGCTACAATCCGGGCCACATCTCGAACCGTTCCGGAGAGCACCCGATGAACCGAGCCTCCCGCCTGACTCGCCTCGCAGCCGCCTCGGCCGCCGTCCTCCTGCTGGCGCCGGCCGTCGCCGCCGGCGCGAACGTCGACCAGCCCACCTTCGTCGAGGACATCGCGCCGATCCTCCACGCGAACTGCGCCTCCTGTCACCAGCCGGAGGAGATCGCGCCGATGTCACTGCGCACTTACCGCGAGGTCCGGCCCTGGGCGCGTTCGATCGCCCGAGCGGTCGAGAACAAGGACATGCCGCCCTGGGACGCCGACCCGGGCTACGGGCCCTGGGCGAACGACATCAGCCTGAGCGACGACGAGATCGCGGCGATCACCCGCTGGGCGGCGAACGGCGCGCCCCGAGGCGAAGGCGACGAGCCCGTCTACGAGAAGCCAGAGAAGGCCAGCGAGTGGACGTTCGGCGAGCCGGACTGGGTGTACGAGTTCGATCCCCACGAAGTCGCCGCCGACGGACCGGACGAGTTCCTCGACATCCCGATCAGGACCGGGTTCGAGGAGGATCGCTGGATTCGCGCAATCGAGGTCCAGGCCGGCGATCGCTCGGTGCTCCACCACTTCATCCTGTGGCGGGGTGACGACGACGACCCCGGTCAGGAAGGCTGGGTCGGTGCCTGGGCCGCCGGCTTCGCACCGCAGCACTTCCCGCCGGGCACCGGCCGCTTGCTGCCGAAGGGGCAGAACCTGCTCGGCGACTTCCACTACCACCCGAACGGCAAGGCGGCGACCGACCGGACCCGGGTCGCCCTCTGGTTCGCCGAGCCCGAGGAGGTCGAGAGGGAGCTGGTCAACCTCTGGATCCTGAACACCACGTTCCACATCCCCGCCGGTGAAGCGGACTACCGGGCGCAGGCGACCCACGTCTTCGACGAGGACGTCGTGGTCCGCTCGTTCACGCCCCACATGCACTACCGCAGCAAGTCGATGACCTACACCGCCTTCCTGCCCGACGGCGAGCAGCGGGAGTTGCTGAGCGTCAGTCGCTACGACTTCAACTGGCAGACGTCCTACGACCTTGCCGAGCCGCTCCGGTTGCCGGCCGGCACCCGGATCGAAGTCTCGGCCTCGTTCGACAACTCGGCCGACAACCCGCACAACCCCGATCCGACGGTCGACGTCACCTGGGGCACCGACTCGACCGACGAGATGCTGATCGGCTTCATCGACTACGTGGCCGCCGACAGTGGCGCGGCCAAGGCGGCGACCCCGGCGGGTCCCGCCGGGCAGTGAACCCTGGTGGCGCGTCCGCGCGACACCAGCGTCACGGTCCGAGCGCCCGTCCGCGGGCGGTCGGATGTCACCCTGGTGGCGCGTCCGCGCGACACCAGCGTCACGGTCCGAGCGCCCGTTCGCGGGCGGTCGGACGTCACCGCTCGCCGGCCGCCGTCGTCGCGTCTCTGATCTTCGCGGTGACGGCGCTCGGCTGCGGCGGCAACGGAGAGCCTCCTTCCGGCGAGGACGCCGACCAGCCGTCCGCGGCGGCACCGGAGTTCACGGCGCCGATCGTCTTTCAGCGCTTCGCCAACACCGGCGCCACGCCCACCATCCCCGGCTTCTACGGCGGGGCCGACATCTGGATCATGGAGGGCGACGGCAGCAGCGTGCGTCTGGTGCGGAAGGGTGTTCCCCAACACCTGGATCATCCCTCCCTCACCTCCGACCTCAAGAACGTCGTCTACGCCGAGTTCACCGACGCCGAAGCCGGCGTTGAGGCCGGCGCCCGCATCTTCCGCGAGGACCTCGCGACCGGCGAGCGGGAAGTGCTGCGCGAGGTCGAGAGCTGCGCCGTCCACCACGCTAGCATCTCGCCGATCACCCGGCAGCTCGTCTACGCCCGGAACTGTCCTGAGGGCGATGGCTTCAACAAGGGCCTGATCCTCGAGCTGAGCGACCGCCGCCAGATCGACGCCTCGAACACGACGACGCTCGCGGTTGGCAACGGTGTCGGTCTCGGACGGGCCGTCCTGTTCCAGGCCGAAGACGAGCCCGAGAACGGCGAACGGCGGATGGAGATCGCGATCATCCGTTTCGACGGCTACGGCCAGGGCACTTACACCGCGCTCACCGACCGCAACCACCGCCACCGCCGACCCGCCGTCTCACCCGACGGCCAGACGATCGCCTGGCAGACGAACCAGACCGGACCGACGGACGACGTCTTCCTCGCCGACATCGACGGCTCGAACCAGCGCCGCCTCACCATGTCCGACGCCAACGACGGCCACCCCTGGTTCTCCCGCGACGGCCGCTGGATCGTCTTCGAGTCGGACCGTTCCGGGAACTGGGAGATCTGGAAGATCGAGATCGAGTCAGGCCAGGTGGTGCAACTGACGGACGATCCGGCCTACGTCAGCACCCGACCGCGCTGGTAACACTGGCGGCAATCGTCGGTGGCGCTACTCCACCCGCGACAGCAGCCACCACTTCATCGCGAAGTTGCCGGCACAGCCCTTCTACTCCACCCGGGATAACAACCACCACTTCATCGTCGTCGACACGAGGTCGGCCGCGTCCTCCTGCACGAAGTGGTTCGCGCCGGGCACGGTGACGAGGGTCAGGTCGCTGTCCAGCCAGTCCCATGTGTTGTTCAGGCCGTCCGAGTGCAGCGCCGTGTCGTCCAGGCCGTGGAACTGGAGCACCGGCATGCCGAGGCGGGGCGTTTCCTGGCCCTCCGCCTGGCCGATGCCGCCGCCGCCTTCGCGCGGGTAGTTCCGCTTGTAGTAGGCGAGCATCGCGTCGAAGTCGGAGCGTTCGAACGCTGCGACGTAGTGCTTCCTCGCCTCCTGGTCCTGGACCCAGCCGGAGAGCGTCTGCGGCGTCATCGGCATGCCGAAGAAGATGTCGGGGTCGCTGGCGCTGCCTTCCTGGAACTTGCGGGCGTAGCCGCTGTTCTGCTGCTGCTCCTGGTTGTTCGCGAGTTCCCGGCCCATGCCGTTCGGATGCGGCAGATTCAGGATGATCAGCCGCTCGGTCATCTGCGGCACGTGAAACGCGAACTGCCAGGCAACCGCGCCGCCCCAGTCATGGCCGACGATCGTCGCCTTGTCTCGGCCGAGGTGGCGGATCACGGCCGCCACGTCGCCGACCAGATAGCGCATGTCGTAGTTCTCGTCGCCGTCGGGCTGGTCGCTCCTGTTGTAGCCGCGCTGGTCGATCGCGACGACCTGGAAATCGCTCGACAGCTCCTCCATCTGGTGCCGCCACGAGTACCAGAAGTCCGGGAAGCCGTGGATCATCACGACCAGCGGGCCTTCGCCGATCGAAGCAAAGTGGATCTTGACGCCGTTCGAGTCGGCGTAGCCGTGCTCCACGCGATCCATCAGGTCACTGGCCATCGCCGCTCCCCCTACCGATGCCAACAGGAAGGCGCAGGCGGCAACAGCCGCCAGAAGCCGTCGGTTCGTCCGTTCGCCAGTTCGCGACATCTTCGTTCTCCTTCGTTGCTCGGTGCGGAAAAGGTGCCCGAGGGATTGTACGCGGGGAAACTCAGCCTGTTTCTCCCTGCAGCGCAAAGGCGATCAACTCCGAGGGCACACCGCTGCCGCCCACGGCGAGCACCACGTACTGGCGGCCCCCGTGCAAGTAGGTCATCGGCGACCCGCCGACGCCGGCTTCGATCTCCACCGACCAGACCGTCTCGCCGGTGCTCTTGTCGAGGGCGGAGAATGTCGACGGTTCGAAACGCCAGTCGCGGCTCGCCGCGATCTCGGCGAGCATCGCCGCCTGCTCCTCGTCCGCCACGGCCAGTTCCTCGAGCGCCGACGATTCGAGATCCATCGATTCGGTCTCCATCTCGGCATCCGGATGAACCGTGGCCTCCAGGCCCACGAACAGCAGCTCCGGCGTCAGCAGGACGTGGGCGCGCGAGCCCGAGCCCATCGGCTCCAGATCCAGATCGCGGATCGCCGGATGTCCGGTCGGCCCCTGTCCCAACGGCCGCATCCACTCGATCTCGCCGCGGTTCAGATCGTAGGCGGTCATCCGGCTGTAGGGCGGCTTGACGATCGGCAGCCCGAAGGGACCGGGCGGGCTGATCTGGATGGAACCGATGTAGTCGAAGGACGACCGGTTCGGATCCGGCTTCTTGATCGTCAGCACCACCGGCCGGTTGAAGGACGGCACGTAGAGCCAGCCGGTCTCCGGGTCGAAGGCGCCGCCGGGCCAACTCGCGCCGCCGCCCCAGCCGGGCACCTGCCAGGTACCCCGCAGCGAAGGCGGGGTGTAGAGCGGACCGTAGTCGTACTGCTCGAGGATCTCCTTCGCCCGTTCCAGGATCTCCGGCGTGAGATCGAGTAACTGGCCCTCGTGCATGCCCTGGCGCTCGTACGCGGGCGGCTTGGTCGGAAACGGCTGGGTCGGCGCCGAGCGCTCGCCGGGAACAGTGCTCCGGGGCACCGGCCGCTGCTCGATCGGCCACACCGCTTCCCCGCTCTCGGCGTCGAAGACGTAGACGAAACCCTGTTTGCTGAGCTGCGCCGCGACCTTGAGTTCCCGGCCGTCGACCTCGACCTCGCCGAGGATGGGCGGCGTCACCAGGTCGTAGTCCCACAGGCCGTGGCGGATCGCCTGGAAGTGCCACTTCCGCTCGCCGGTCTCGCAGTCGAGGGCCACCAGGCTCTCGGCGAACAGGTTGTCGCCCAGGCGGTGGCCGCCGTACCAGTCGTTGGTCGGCGTGCCGAACGGCAGGTAGACGAGCCCGAGGTCTTCGTCCGCGGTGATCAGCGTCCACACGTTCGCGTTGCCGGTGTACTGCCAGGAGTCGCCCTCCCAGGTCTCGTGCCCGAACTCGCCCGGCTGCGGAATCGAGTGGAAGGTCCAGCGCAGCTCGCCGGTCACCGGATCGAAGCCGCGGACGTCGCCGGGCGGCGCGTCGGGGTGGTTCGGGGCGTCCGATATCGAGGCGCCCACGATCACGGTGTCGCGGCAGACCATGACCGGTGAACTGACGGCGTAGGCGCGGCGCCGCCTGACCTCGCGGCGCAGACCCTCGGTCAGGTCGACCGCTCCGCCGTCGCCGAAGCTGCCGACCGGTTCGCCGGTGAACGGGTCGACGGCCAGGAGCCGGGCGTCGCCGGTGCCGTAGAAGAGCCGTGCCGGTACCGCCTCCGCGCCGTCGCCGGCTGGCCTGCCCGCCCAGTAGCTGGCACCCCGATGAACGAAGCCGAGGTTCGTGGGCCGGCCGGCGTCGTAGGCCTCCGGATCGTAGACCCACTCGGTCTCGCCGGTCGCCGGATCGAGCGCGGCAATCTGGCTCAGGCCGGTCGTCGCGTACAGTCGGTCGCCGATCTTGATCGGCGTGACCTGGTGGCCGCCTGGCTGCATCCGGCGGCTGCGCAACCGGCGATCCTCCGCCACCCGATCGTTGTCGGGCGATGACCAGCGCCAGGCGATCTCGAGATCGCCTACGTTGTCCGCGTCGATCTGATCGAGCGGCGAGTAGCGCTGCCCGCCCTTGTCGCCGGTGGTCGCCGGCCATCCGCTGTCCTGGGCGCCGATCGAAACGGGGGCGACGACAAGGCTCAGAGTCGCCGCCAGGACTCCCAGCCGCGTTCCCGTGTTCATTCGACTCCTCCCTCCCGGTCGCTCACGCGTTGACGTCGATGACCACCCTGCCGCGCGTCTGGCCCGCCAGGATCGACGCTGCCAGTTCCTCGATCCGGCTCATCGGCTCGACCGTCGTCATCTCGGACAGCAGGTCGGCCGGCAGCTCCGCCGCCAGCCGGCGCCAGGCCTCCTGGCGTAGCTCCATTGGCGCCATCACTGAGTCGACGCCCGCGAGCACCACGCCGCGCAGGATGAAGGGATAGACGCTCGACGGCAGGTCCATGCCGCCGGCCAGTCCGCAGGCGGCCACGCAGCCGCCGTAGCGGGTCTGGGCGATCAGGTTCGCCAGCGTCGACGAGCCCACGACGTCGACCGCGCCGGCCCAGCTCTCGCGACCGATCGGCCTGGGCTTCGCGGACAGCGTGTCGCGGGCGATGAAGTCGGCGGCGCCCAGACTTCTCAGGTAGTCACGTTCCGCCTCGCGGCCCGTCGAGGCGATCACCCGGTAACCGGCCCGCGCCAGCAGCGCCACGGCCACCGAGCCCACACCACCGGCCGCGCCCGTGACCACGACGTCGCCGCTCTCTGGCGTCACCCCGTGATCCTGCAGCGCCATCACGCACAGCATGGCCGTGTATCCGGCCGTGCCGATTGCCATCGCCTGCTGGTTGGTGAACGCGTCCGGCACCGGAACGAGCCACTCCGGCTTCATCCGCGCCTTCTGGGAGTAGCCGCCCCAGTGGCTCTCGCTCAGCCCGTAGCCGTTGACCAGCACGCGGTCGCCCGGGGAGAACGAATCGGAGCCGGACTCCGCCACCGTCCCGGCCAGATCGACGCCGCAGACCATCGGCACCGAGCGGCAGATCGGCGCCGTGCCGGTGATCGCCAGGCCGTCCTTGTAGTTCAGGGTGGAGTACTCGACATCGACCAGCACGTCGTGCTCGGGCAGGTCGGCCAGCGTCAGATCCCGCAGGCCGGCGGTGTGCTGATCGTCGACCCTGTCGACGACGACCGCTCGAAAGGTGTCGCTCATTTCCATGCCGCTCCCAGTGGCTTCGATTCGCGGCAGGTTCTATCATTCCCGTATGAGCCACACGACTCGCACGTTCGCCGCCGCCTTACTCCTCACGGCTCTTGCCGCGGACTCCGCCCCCGCCAATGAACGGGCGCGGATGACGCCGGCCGACGCCGACCCGGCCACGACCTGGTCGCAATGGCGCGGTCCGAGCGGCCAGGGTGAGGTCACGGGCAGCGGCTACGTCGACCGCTGGGGCCCGGAGGAGAACGTGCGCTGGAAGGTCCCGGTTCCCGGCAACGGCAACTCCTCGCCGATCGTGTGGGGCAACCGCATCTTCCTGACGACCGCTGAAGCGGCCGGCGCGAAGCGCTCGGTGCTCGCCTTCGACCGGGAAACCGGCAAGAGGCTCTGGACCACCGCGGCGCCCGCGGCCAACCCCGAGCGGGCCTACCCGAAGAACGGCCACGCCTCGTCGACACCCACCACCGATGGCGAGCGCGTCTACGCCTACTTCGGCAACCACGGCCTCCTCGCCGTCGACGTCAGCGGCGAGATCGTCTGGCACAAGTCCTTCGGCGAGCTGAGCGCCTTCCACGGCACCGCCTCTTCACCCCTGCTACTCGACGACCGCCTGATCCTCGTCCAGGAGCAGCAGCGGGCCACGTCCTTCATCGCCGCGTTCGACCGCCGCACCGGCGAAGAGCTGTGGCGCACCGAACGGGACACGCAGGTGGGCTGGAGTTCGCCGGCGGCGATCTCGGTCACCACCGACGAGGGCGAAGAGCGCGACGAGATCGTGGTCAACAGCCAGCACCACGTGATCGCCTACGCGCCCGAGGACGGCCGCGAGCTGTGGCGCGCCGGCGGCACGACCTTCGAGGTCATCCCGAGCCCCGTGGTCGGCCACGACCTGCTGTTCAGCACCTCCGGCCGCGCCGGCCCCACCCTCGCGATCCGCCCCGGCGGCAACGGCGACGTGACGGACAGCCGCATCGTCTGGTCCGCGGCCAAGGGCTCACCCTTCGTCGTCGCCCCGATGCTGGTCGGCGACTACCTCTACATGGTCAACGACATGGCGAGCGTGATCACCGTCTACGAAGCGAAGACCGGCGAGGTCCTCTGGCAGGAACGCCTGGGCGAGCGCATGCGCGAGGGCTTCTCCGCCGCCCCGGTCGCCTTCGGCGGCAAGATCTTCTTCACGAACGACAACGGCGAGACGTTCGTCATCAGGGAAGGTCCCGACTTCGAACTCCTCCACGTCAACCGGATCGGTGAACGGACGATCGCCTCGCCCGCCCTGGTCGGCGGCGTCTGGTACATCCGCACCGACGGCCACCTGTGGGCGATCGCGGGAGAGGCGGGCTAGGGACTCAGGCCGCTGTGCACCCGCGCCACCTCCACCATGTAGCCACGGTCCGGTAGCTCAGCGGCTCGCTCGATCGAGGCCGCGGCCTTCTCTTCCTCGCCCACCAGCTCGTAGTAGAGGCCCAGGTACAGGTCGGCGTAGAAACGCGCGCCGGAACCCTCTTCCCGCA
The DNA here is from genome assembly GCA_028877275.1 of Acidobacteriota bacterium. Taxonomy (GTDB): domain Bacteria; phylum Acidobacteriota; class Thermoanaerobaculia; order Multivoradales; family Multivoraceae; genus Multivorans. Next base: position 97,060 of record JAPPFP010000006.1, on the reverse strand, counting down.
CGGCAGCCTCGACCTCCGCGACACTTCCCGAGCCTCGGAACAGCGCGTCGATCTCCTTCATCGGCCGGCGAGCATCCGGGCCGACCGGCAGCATCCCCGCCTGCGCAGCCTCCAGGCCGTCCTCGGCAGCAACGCAGAGCAGGTGCCACACCGCGTTCTCGACATCGTTCGGATTGACCAGCCGATGGCGCTCGAACTGGCCGCGGCAATCCCCGAAGCGGCCGGCGTAGTAGTACGAGATGCCCCGCTGCCACAGGTACGGGTCCTGCGAAGGCTCCAGGAACACGACCTGGTCGAAGTCCCCGATCGACGCCTCGATCTGCCCGTCTTTGAACCGCGCCGATCCCCGCAACAGATAGAGCTGCCAGTTCCGCGGTTCGACCTCGATCGCCCGGTCATAGCCGGCGATCGCGGCCTCATAGTCGCCACGAGACTCGTGGAGGCTCGCCTGCCGCGACAACATCGCCGCACTGGGCTCGTCGTGTTCCTGCGTCGAGCCGTCTCCCACCGACGCGAACACCACTAGGCCGAAGAGCGCAAGAAGGAAACGCCTGTATCTCGCAGTCCTCACTCTGGCGGCACTCTAGCTGGCACGCGCTGTGGGACTGACGAGCCGTGCCCGGGGACCTCGTCTCGCACAGGAGATCGCCCCGATCCCTGGCGCCTTCCAGGCTGCACCGGTCTCGGCGGGGAGGGTCCCAGCGGGCTGGAGGCAAGCGCCGCCCGACGACTTCCCATCGACCAACGCCGACGTGAAGCGCAGCCGACCGAAGCGAGCGCTGACTTCCCCCTAACCCAGAGAGCGTGAGCGGCCGCTGGGACCCTCCCCTCCTAGACCGGTGCAGGCGGCAGCAAGCGGAGGATCCGGGTACACTTCGCGCGCTTCGGCACAGCGAAACACGAAGAGACGAAGGAAGGGATACAGCATCATGGGTCTGCTCGACGGAAAGGTTGCACTCGTTACCGGCGCTGGCGGCGGTCTGGGCCGCACGCACGCGCTCCTGCTTGCGGAGGAAGGCGCCGCGGTCGTGGTCAACGATCTGGGCGGAGCCCGCGACGGCACCGGCGCCGGCACCACGATGGCCGACCAGGTAGCCCAGGAGATCCGGGACGCTGGAGGCCAGGCGGTCGCCGACTACGGCTCGGTCTCGGACGGCGATGCCGCCCGGGCGATGGTCCAGCGCGCCGTGGACGAGTTCGGCAAGCTCGACATCGCGATCAACAACGCCGGCATCCTGCGCGACAAGTCCTTCAAGAACATGACCGACGACATGTGGGACATCGTTCTCGACGTCCACCTCCGCGGCACGTATCTCGTGACCAAGGCGGCCTACGACCAGATGATCGAGCAGGAGTCCGGCGGACGGATCATCATGACGAGTTCGACCTCGGGCCTGCTCGGCAACTTCGGCCAGACGAACTACGGCGCCGCGAAGGCCGGGATGGCCGGCTTCATGCGCTGCCTGGCGCTCGAAGGGGCGAAGTACGGCGTGACGGTGAACCTCCTCGCCCCCGCGGCCTGGTCGCGCCTGACCGAGGACATCATGCCGGAGACAACCGCAGAGCCGCTGGCGCCCGAAAAGGTGTCGCCGGCCGTCGTCTGGCTGTGCACCGACGACGCCGCCGACATCACGGGCCGCATCTTCGCGGTCGGCGGCAACAAGGTGTCGCTCCTGGCCTGGCAGTCTCTCGAAATCGCCAGCCGGCCGAACGACCAGGATCCCTGGGACGTGGCGGCGATCGGCGAGAAGATCCGCGCCGCCTCCGCCGACTTCCCCACGCCGGTTCGTTTCACGGACCTGATGTAGCCACCGAGCGGCGGCCCGGTTCGTCCGTGGCCGCGGCCGCTCCCTCGCGCCCCGGCGCAACGTTTCGCCTCCGGAATGCGTAGAATGGTGACTAATGTGACCAAACTGCTCACGAATACACCGGCCGCACCCGAAACCGCCATTCCCCGATAGCCGGCCAACCCCGAACGAGCAAAGCGAGAACCGACCGATGAGCCAGTCAACCGTGGACTCCACCGCGACCTGGAAGGAGCGCCTCGAGGGCCGCGTCCCGCCTCACCTCGACGAAGAGATCGACATCTTCGAAACCCAGATCGCCCAGAAACGCCAGGGGAAGATCGACGACAAGGTCTTCGCCGAGACCCGCCTGCGACGCGGCGTCTACGGGCAGCGGTACGACAACGGCCAGCGTCACGACGGCACGGCGAGCCAAGCCCTCGAGTACCCCTGCGGCGACCTGACGAAGGGGCCGAACACGGTGTGGGACGCCCCCGGGATGCTGCGGATCAAGATCCCCTTCGGCGCCATGAACGGCGAGCAGATGGAAGTGCTGGCAGACCTCGCCGAGGAGTACTCGGACGGCATCGCCCACGTCACGACGCGTCAGGACATCCAGCTCCACTTCATCCACATCGACGACACGCCGGACATCATGCGGCGGCTGGCCGCCGTCGGCATCACGACCCAGGAGGCCTGCGGCAACTCGGTGCGCAACGTCACCGCTTGCCCGATGGCCGGCGTCTGCCGCGACGAACCGTTCGACGTCTCGCCCTACGCCCACGCGCTGACCTACTTCCTGCTCGGGCACAAGGACGCCCAGGACTTTGGCCGCAAGTTCAAGATCGCCTTCTCCGGCTGTGAGCAGCACGCCTGCGGACTCGCCAACATGCACGACCTCGGTGTCGTCGCCCAGGTCCGCTCCACGAGCAACGGCACGACGAACACGGAGCGCGGCTTCAGGGTCTACGTCGGTGGCGGTCTCGGCGCCGTGCCGCACCAGGCGAAGGTGCTCCGCAAGTTCGTGCGCGAGGACGAACTCCTGCCCCTGGCGCAGGCAGTCTGCCGCGTCTTCGGACGCCTCGGCGAGAAACGGAACCGGGCACGGGCACGGGTCAAGTTCCTCGTGGCCAAGCTGGGCATCGAGGAGTTCACCCGCCTGGTCGACGAAGAACTGGCGATCCTGCCTCCCGACGATCGCTGGAGCGCGTATCTGGGAGACCTCTCGGTCACGGACGAGGAGCCGACCCGACCGGCGGCAACACTGTCGCCCGGCTCGCGGCCCGAGGGCTTCGGCGAATGGCTGGGATCGAACGTCCAGCGGCAGCGCCAGCCGGGCTACGTCGCAGCAGCGATCAACCTGCCTCTCGGCGACCTGACATCGACCCAGTTGCGGGCGCTGGCCGACACGACCCGGCGGTACAACGGCGGCCACGTGCGGAACACGGTCGAGCAGAACATCCTGCTCCGGAACATCAGCGAGGCGGACCTGCCGGCGCTCTACGCCGAACTGCACGAACAAGGCCTGGGCGAGCCCGGCGCCTCCTCCCTCGTCGACGTAACGGCTTGCCCCGGCACCGACACCTGCAAACTGGGGATCTCGGCGTCACGCGGGCTCGCCGGCGAACTGCGCAAGCGGATCGCCACCTCCATCAGGACCACCGGCGTGCTTGCCGACGAGGCGGTCAAGGATCTGCGGATCAAGGTCTCGGGCTGCTTCAACTCCTGCGGCCAGCACCACGTCGCCGACATCGGCTTCTACGGCATCAGCCGCAAGAGCGACGGCCGCACCATCCCCCACTTCCAGGTCATCCTCGGCGGCCAGTGGACCGAGAACGCGGGCTCCTACGGTCTCGCCGTGGTCGCGGTGCCGGCCAAGCGCATTCCCGAAGCGGTCGAACGGATCGCCGGTCTGTTCGTGACCGAGCGGGAGAAGGGCGAGAGCTTCCAGAGCTTCATCGCCCGGATCGGCAAGGCCCGCGTCCGGCAACTGCTCGACGACCTGACGAAGCTGCCCACCTACCTGGAAGATCGCACTCTCTACTCCGACTGGGGTGATCCGCGCGAGTACACGATCGGCGACCTCGGCGTCGGCGAGTGCGCCGGCGAGGTCGTGACCGCCGTCGAGTTCGGCCTCTCCGCCGCCGAGCGCGAGGTCTTCCAGGGCCTGCTCGAACTGGACCGGGGCGCCGCCGACGCCGCCGCGGAGAAGGCATACGCGGCAATGCTCCAGGCGGCACGCGCTCTGATCACCACGGAGAACATCGACATCGGCACCGCGCCGGAGGAGATCGTGGGCGAGTTCCGCACCCGCTTCTACGACACCGAGCTGTTCTTCGATCCGTACGCCGGCGCCAAGTTCGCGAACTACCTGTTCCGCGTTCACGGCGACGCCCAGACGGACTCCGGTGAGGAAGCGCATCGGCGGATCGAGGAAGCCCAGCTGTTCATCGAAGCGGCCCACGCCTGCAACCAGCGGATCTCCGAGATCCAGGCCAGGGTGGCTTAGTGGACATGGAAGGCGCGCAGCTTCCCGAACTCGACACCCTGGTCAAGTTCGACCTGAAGGTGCTGGCGGCCGGCGCCGCGGAGGTCGAGGCGGAGGAGTTCATCCCGGTCTTCCACCGCTGGATCACCGAGCGCTTGCTGCCGGAACTCCTGATCGACGTCGCCGACTACAGCCACGTCCACGAGGGTCCGGGCGTGCTGCTCGTGGGCCACGACGCGATCTACGCCTACGACCTGAGCCGGGGCGAGCCGGGCCTGCTCTACAGCCGTCGCCACGAATCCGGGGCGGAGCTCGAGGGCATCGATAGCCTCGACGACCGGCTCAAGTCGCTGCTCTACTGCGCCTTCCGCGCCTGCGATCTGATCGAGGCCGAGCCTCAACTCGACGGCCGGGTCGCCTTCGACCGCCACAGGCTCGAGTTGCGGGTCAACGACCGGCTGTTTCCTTCCGACGAGCAGACCGCCCTGACGCTCGCCGGCGCCTTCCGGCGGGCGCTGGTCGAAGCGGGCGTACGAGACGGCGATGCCCCGGTCGAGGTGAAACGAATCGGGGAACCCCGCGAGCGGCTGACCCTCAGGACCGGCTAGGAGTCGCCGGCGCACCCAGCGCGCGGTCAACGAGCGTCCGCAGTTCCGGCTTCAGTTCCAGCGCCGCCGCGGCTTCGCGGCCGGCGGCCGACATCTTGGGCCAGGTCCTGCCGAGCACTTCCACCGTCTTGTCCGGTCCCAAACGGCCGGCCAGCGCCTCCAGGTCGTGCTCCAGGAACACCAGGCAGGCCGCGTCCTCCAGGGTCTGCGCCTCCGCGGCCGCACTCCGGCCCGCGCGCTTGAGCACGAGGTTCTGGACCCGCTCCATCTGCTCCCGGCGGTAGCCCGCATCGCGCAACACCGCGCCCGCCAAACGGGCATGTTCGAGCGCGGCCGCGCGCCGCCAGGCGAGGTAGCCCTTGCGTCCCTCGGGATAGTCCGTCCGCGGCAGGCTGAAGCGGCGCAGATGCTGGCAGTGGGCCGCGAGCAGCAGAATCTCACCGGCCTCCGGATCGAGCCGATCGACCCAGGCGGCCATCCGGCGCGAGTAGGCCAGCTCCCGAGGCACCTGTTCGCCGTCCACCGTCGCCGTCGCCGGGTCCTCCCGGTGAAACAGATCGAACCCCGCCACCGCGTTCTGGAAACGCGGCATCAACTCGAAGCTCTTCACCTACTCGCCGGCCAGCTCGCGTTCGACGGTCAGTTTGCGTTCGGCCTTTCCTTGCCACTCCGCCAGCCAGTCGACAAAGCCCCGCGGATCGACGAAGGGATGGGGGTCCGAGGGCCCCCGCGACGCCAACTGCTCCCCACGCTCGAAGATCCGCCCCATCCCGGCGTGGTTCGTGATGTTGACCTCGATCGGATTCCCCTCCTCGCCGGCGAGTCGCTGGATCCGGGCCACGCTGTCCAGGTAGAGGTTCGTCCGGTGGACTCCCTCGAAGTTGAGACCAACGCCCCCGAAGACGAACGCCCGGTGCTCCTCCCCACCGTCCCGCACCGGAAACTCCATCGAGAGGACGCCCTCGGTATGACCGGGGGTGACGTAGAAGCGGATCTCCGTGTCGCCCAATTGCAGGGTGTCGCCATCCGCGATGACCATGTCGTGAACCGGGATATCCATCTCGTAGCGGGGATCGCTCGGCGGTGACTCGGCCAGCTCCCAGTCGGCCTCGGTCATGCCGACCCGCGCCCCGTACGCCTCCTGGAACCTGGCCGCCCCGCCGACATGGTCGAAGTGGCCGTGGGTCACCAGGACGTACTTCAGATCGGAAGGATCAAAGCCCACGGCGCGGATGCCGTCGATCGCGTTGTCGATGAAGTCGCCGTACAACGATCCGATCAGGATCAGACCGTCCGTCGTCACGAGGAGATAGGACGACACCCACTCGATGCCGACGTAGTAGAGGTTGTCGAAGATCTGGAACGGCTCGACCCGCTGCGCCACAGGGTCGTTCCGGAGTCCCCAGCCGTCGTCCTCAGCGTCCGCGGCGACCTCGACATCAGCTTCCGGAGCCTCGTCCGCAGCCGGCGCCGCGCTCTCGCCACCGCAGGCCGCGGCGCCCAGAACGATCAGGAGTGCGCTCAGGAGAGTCAGGAGAGAACGTGTCATCTGCCGGTCCAAGTTACCACGGCGGTCCGACCGAACCGGCCGCTACCAGCGCTCGCCGTAGGGCCTGAGTTCGACCTCGAAACTCCATGCCGACGGATCCTGGTGGGCCACGTACCAGACATTCTCCGCGATCGCGTCCGGCTTGATGAAGAAGTCGTCCGGCTGGTCGGGCATCCGCCGCCGCGTCCACTCCAGGTCGATCACCGCGTCGATCACGAAGTACGCGACGTGAACGCCCTGGGGCCCCAGGCTCCGCGCCATCGACTCCGCCAGGATCCGCTGTGCCGCCTTGGTCGGCGCGAAGCCGGCGAAGCGCGGCATGCCGCGGCGAGCGGAGGTGTTCCCGGTGACCATGATCGCTCCCCGACCCGTTTCGATCATCGCCGGCGCCAGCGCGCGGGCCAGATACAGGAGGCCCATCACGTTGACCTCGAAGTTCGCGCGCAACTGCTCGGGCTCGACCTCCAGGAAGTCGCCGAAGGCGCCGCCTACTGCATTGTGGACGAGCACCCCTGGAGCGCCCAGATCGCCTCGTACCTGCGTCACGGTCGTCCGCACCGCCTCCGCATCGGAGACGTCGCAGGCGTAGGCACGTGAACCCTCGATTTCGCTCTCGAGGGCCTCCAGGCGCTCCGCACTCCGCGCGAGCATCGCAACCCGGTAGCCGCCAGCCGTGAATCTGCGAGCCAGTGCGGCACCCGTTCCGGGGCCGACGCCCGAGATGAGACAGACGGGATCGCTCATTGAGCGCGGACCCTACTCGATACGGACCGTCGCACTCCGCTCCCTGGTTTCGCACAGATATATAGCTATTCCTGTATCATCTGAGCGCCGATTGAACCGCCGTCTTCCAGGAGGCCACGATGACCAGAGCACGCACTTGGGAGCCCCGTTTTCTGCCGGTGACAACGTCCATCGCCCTGCTTGCGGCAGCCCTCGCCGCAACCCCGGCTGCCGCCGAGCGCGGCGATGTCTACGTCAGCGCGTACTTCAGTCTGGCCGACGTCGAGGTCCGCTCGAGCGGGGCGTTCGACCAGATCATCGACGGTGACGAGAATGCGTTGAGCTATGAGCTCGGCTACCGGTTCCACCCGAACGTCGGCATCGAGGCCGGCTACCACGATCTATCCAAGGTCGATGGTGCGATCCTGCCTTGCGCCGAGGGCGTACCGTGTTCGGAAATCGCCATCAGGGGCAAGTTCACAGGCCTGACCCTCGCAATCGCGCCGCGCTTCGAGGTCGGAGGCCGGGTCGGCATCTTCGCGAGGGCGGGCCTCGTCACATGGGGCGCCGACATCGAGGACGCAGCCGACAACCTCGACGTCGCGGTGGACGATCTCGACCGTGGCGACACGATCTTCGGCTTCGGGGCCGACATCAGGATCATCGGCGGCCTGTCGGGGGTCGCCAAGTGGGAGTCAATGGGCGACATCGAACTCGTCTCGGTCGGCCTCCGCCTGACGTTCTAGTAGTGCTACCGTCGCCGCATGACCGACATCACGCCCTACCGCATCGAGATCGACGAAGAGGAACTGACCGACCTTCGCCGCCGGCTGACCGCCACCCGCTGGCCCGAACGCCAGACGGTCGACGACTGGACCCAGGGGATTCCGCTCACCTACACGAAGGAGGTGTGCGAGTACTGGGCGTCGTCCTACGACTGGCGCCGCCTGGAAAGCCGCCTGAACGATCTCGATCAGTTCAGGACCGAGATCGACGGCGTGGGCATCCACTTCCTCCACCTGCGCTCGAAGCACCGGGGGGCGGCGCCGCTGGTCCTGACCCACGGCTGGCCCGGCTCGATCGTCGAGTTCCTGGAGGTGCTCGAGCCTTTGCTTGATCCAACCGCGCACGGCGGCTCGGAGGAGGACGCCTTCCACCTCGTTGTTCCCGCCCTGCCGGGTTTCGGCTTCTCGGACAAACCGACCAGGGCGGGCTGGAGCGTCGAGAAGATCGCCGACGCCTGGGCCGAACTCATGTCGAGACTCGGCTACGAGTGGTACTTCGCCCAGGGCGGCGACTGGGGCGCGGCGGTGAGCACGGCGCTCGCGATCCAGGACCACGAGCACTGCCACGGCATCCACCTGAACATGCCGACCTCGGGCGTGGACCGGAGCACGATGGACGACCTGACGGACATCGAGAAGGACGCGCTCGCCGGGCTCCAGCACTACCAGGACTGGGACTCCGGCTACTCCAAGCAGCAGTCGACCCGGCCGCAGACCCTCGGCTACGGCCTGGTGGACTCGCCGGCCGGACAGGCAGCCTGGATCATCGAGAAGTTCTGGTCCTGGATGGACTGCGACGGCCACCCGGAGAACGTGCTGACGCGCGACCAGTTGCTCGACAACGTGATGATGTACTGGCTGCCGGCCTGCGGCGCCTCCTCCGGGCGGCTCTACTGGGAGAGCTTCGGCAAGGGCGGCGGGGACCCGGTCGAGATCCCCGTCGGCTGCAGCATCTTCCCCAAGGAGATCTTCCGCTCCTCCCGGCGCTGGGCGGAACGGCGGTACCGCCAGCTCGTCTACTGGAACCGGCTCGAGAAGGGCGGGCACTTCGCCGCCTTCGAGGTGCCGGACGTCTTCGTCGACGAGCTGCGGAAGTGCTACCGCGCGATGCGGGCCTAGCGCTCGTTCAGGCCTCGTCGACGCTGGCACGGAACCGCGGCGGCCGCCGGTGCGGCGCCGCCTGCTCGAAGGCCCAGGCGATGCGGATCAGCGTCGGCTCGCTCCAGGCGGCGCCGAAGAAGGAGACGCCGACCGGCAGGCCGTGGACGTGGCCGGCCGGGACCGACACGTTCGGGTAGCCCGCGACGGCCGCCGCGCCGGAGCTGCCGACCGAGAAGCCGTCGCCGTGGACCAGGTCGGTCACCCAGGCCGGCCCGCCGCTCGGTCCGAGGATGGCGTCGAGACGAAGCTCGGAAAGCACCGCGTCGAGGCCCTCATCGCGTGCCAACCGGCTCGCCTCGCCTCGCGCCGTCAGGTAGGCAGCCTCCGTCAGCGGCCCCTTCGCTTCCGCCTCGATCAGGATCTCCTGGCCGAAGAAGGGCATCTCGCGCTCCGCGTTGGCCTCGTTGAAGGCGATCACGTCGGCCAGTGACGCGACGGGGGCCCCGTCGCCGAGTCCGGCAAGGTACTCGTTCAGACCGGCCTTGAACTCGTAGAGCATCGCTTCGTACTCGTGCCGACCCACTTCCCGGCGATGGGCGATCTCGACCGGGTCGACGATCTCGGCGCCCAGGCTCCGGAGCGCCTCGATCGCCTCCACCATCACCGAGTCGACGCGACTGTCACGATCGAAGAACTGGCGACCGACGCCGATGCGGACGCCGCTCAGGTCGGCCGCGCCGGCCTCTTCAAGGTGGCGACCCAGATCGGTCGGAACCGGCGAGCCGGCCGTCGCCCCGTCCAGCGGATCGCGCCCCGTCATGCCGCTGAGCAACGCCGCGGCGTCGGCGACCGTTCGCGCCATCGGGCCGGCGGTGTCCTGCACGACGGAGATCGGCACGATGCCACTGCGACTCACAAGACCCACCGTCGGCTTGATCCCGACGAGGCCGTTCGCCGACGCCGGACAGATGATCGAACCGTCGGTCTCCGTGCCCACCGCCGCGGCGCAGAGGTTCGCGGACGTGGCGGCGCCCGAACCGGAGCTCGAACCGCAGGGATTGCGGTTGAGGACGTAGGGATTGCGGCACTGCCCGCCGCGGGCGCTCCAACCCGAACTCGACCGGTTGGAGCGAAAGTTCGCCCACTCGCTCAGGTTCGCTTTGCCGAGCAGCACCGCCCCGGCCTGCCGGAGTCGGACCGCGACGAACGCATCCCGGGGGGGGATCGACCCCTCCAGCGCCAGTGAACCGGCGGTGGTCGTCGTCCGGTCAGCCGTGGCGACGTTGTCCTTGAGCAGGATCGGAACGCCGTGCAGCGGGCCGCGCACGGTTCCGGTGGCCCGCTCGCGGTCGAGTTCTTCCGCGATCTCGAGCGCGTCCGGGTTCGTCTCGATGACGGCGCGCAGCGTCGGACCCTGGCGGTCCAGGGCCTCGATGCGGTCGAGGTAGAGCTCGGTGATCTCCCGGCTCGTCCGCTCCCCCTCGGCCATCTGCCGCCCCAATTCGGCGATCGTTACCTCTTCGAGTTCGAAGCTGCCCACCTCCGGCGGCGGCGCGGCTCCCGGCTGCCCGTCCCGATCGGGGCCCGCAGGGGCGCAGGCCGAGCCCGCCACGGCCACGGCGCCGAGAGCGCCCACGACCGCCATCACGTCGCGGCGAGTCGCTCCGTCCGGGTCGGCCACCGTTCGACGCTAGCACTCAAGCCCAGCCCCCACACCCACGCCACCAGAGCTCCCAGCGGCACGTACCACGGCCAGGCCAGGACCTCACCGCCGGGGCCCTCCGCCCAGCGCCACAGGGCCAGCACGCCGCCGGCGCCCAGGGCCAGGAAGAGGCTGGCGCCCACGCGACCGCGGCCCTCCATGCGCAGCCAGGCAACGACCAGCACCACGACGCCGAGCAGGCAGATCCAGCCCGCCGCCGACTGATGCCAGACCGCGGCGAAGACGGCGAGCGCCGAGAGTGGCCCGGACCAGAGGAAACCCCGCCCGTCGCGGCCAAACGGCGCCAGGGCCAGAGCCACGGCCGCCAGCAGCGCACCCCCGGTGTACCCGGCCATCGCCAGGGCGAGGTCGAGCAGCGCGTCATAGCGCGCCGCCACCGTGTCCATCGCGAGCGAGGTCAGAGCGAGTACGAACCCCCAGCCGAGCACGAGCAGCCGCGGCAGGCGTACACCGTTGCCCGGGCGCGTGCGGGAGCGCAGGAGCGCGGATGTCGTCTGCGCGAGCGCCGCGAGGATCGAGTCGAGGCTGGAGACCGCCGCCGCCAGCGCACCGGCGACGACGAGCGCCTTCAGGCCAACGGCCACCGCCTCGACCGCGAAGACGGCGAAAACCCGGTCGGGCTGCTCGGCCACGATCTCGGCCGCCACACCTGAGAGCGGCGCCTGCTCGTAGTAGGCCCACAAACCGATCCCGACGAAAGCGAACGAGAGGGAGACGAGCACGGAGGCGCCGCTGGCCACGACCGCCAGTTGAGCGTCCCGCGCGCTGCGGCAGCAGAAGAGACGTTGCGCCATCAACTGGTCCGTGCCGAAGGCGGCCACGCCTCCGACCGTGGCGCCGATCAGCGCGGCCCAGAGCGTGTAGGGCGCGGTAAGCGACGCCGACAGGTTGAACAAGGTGAACTTCCCCTCGTTCCACGCTTCGGCAAGCGCCGGCGCCATGCCGGCCTCGAGTTCCCACGCCACGACGCCCAGGCTGACCGCGACGCCGGCCACGAACAGCAGGAAGAGCACGACATCGGTCCAGACCACCGCGGCGATACCGCCGAGCCAGGTCCAGCAGACGGCGATGACCACCACCGCCGCCACCGCCGCCACGTGGGGCGGCACACCCGTCGTCCGTTCCAGCCAGCCCAGTTCCCGGTGGAGCAGGACGCCCAGGACGACCGCGGAGAGGTAGACCCGGGCGGACTGGGCGAGGACGCCTCCCAGCCAGAACATGCCGGTCGCGGTCCGTCGCACGGGAGCTCCCGCGGTGCCCAGCCGCCGCTCGATGAGGTCGTAGGGACTCATCACGTCGTAGCGGTAGTAGGCGGGAACGAGCAGCCACGCCACCAGCAGACGGGCGGCGAGGTAGCCGAACAACCCGATCTGCAGGTAGGTCAGGTCGCCCCCCGGCCGATGGACGATCGCGGGCAGACTGATGTAGGTGACCGCGCTGATCTCGGTCGCGACCAGGGAGGCCGCCACGGCATACCAGGGGAGGTTCCGGGCGCCGCCGAAGTAGTCGCGCTCGGTCTTCTGCCGCCGCGACAGCGATCGCGCCATCACGGTGATGGCGGCAAACAGCGCCAGCAGAATCAGCCAGTCGGCAAGGCCGAAGCTGCCGCCAAGGCCCATGCCGGCCTACGAGTGAATCACTCGCCGCGGTACACGAGACCCCGGGTGCTCGTGACGACCCGGTAAAGCCCGGTGCGCGCCGTCATATAGAGCGTGCTGCCGTCTCCGCCGAAGGCGGTGTTGGCAGGCAGCTCGGCCGGCGCGATCGTGCCCAGGTGGCGGCCGTCGGGCGCGAAGACCATCACGCCGCCGGGCCCGGTCGCGAACACGTTGCCTTCTGTGTCGACGGCCAGACCGTCCGGCGCGCCGGGCGCCTCCATGCCGCTGGCGTCGAAGAACATCTCGCCTTCGCCCAGGGTGAGGTCGTCGTTCACCGCGTACCTCTTCCAGTAGCGGTTGGGCGGCGCGTCCGAGTTCGCCACGTAGAGCGTCTTCTCGTCCGGCGACAGGCCGAGGCCGTTCGGACGGGTTTGGCCGGTCTCGAGCAGGGCCACCGTGCCGTCCGGATCCAGCCGGTAGATGCCGTTGTGGTCCTGCTCCTTGTTCTCGGACTGGTTCGGAAGGCCATAGGGCGGATCGGTGAAGAACGCCGCCCCGCTGGAGTGGTAAACGATGTCGTTCGGGCTGTTGAGCCGCTTGCCGTCATAGCTTCCGGCCAGAGTCACCCGCTCGCCGTCCAGCGCCATCGCGGACACCACGCGGTTGCCGTGCTCGCAGAGAACGAGACGGCCGTCCGGGTGGAGCGCCAGACCGTTCGATCCGCCGATGCCGCCGGTGCCGGCGTCGTCGGGCAGGACCGGATCGAGGAACACGACCGCTCCCTCACCTTCGGACCAGCGATAGACCTTGTTCTCCGGGATGTCGCTGAAGTAGAGGCGGTCGGGGTCACCGGGAACCCATACCGGACCCTCGGTGAAGGTGAAGCCGTCCGCTACCTTCTCGACCACCGCGTCGGCGGGCACCAGGTCATCCATTGCGGGGTCGTTGCGCAGCACCGTGCCGTCACTCTCCATCGCTTCCGTCGCCTCCTCCACCATCGGTTCCGCTTCTTCGCTGTCGCCGCCGTAGCCACATCCCGCGGCCAGCGTCACACCCAACACGATCCACGCCAGAGAACCTCTCATCGCCGACTCTCCTCCTCCAACTTGCTCTTCCCTCCCACGAAGGCGTCAGGATAGCAACCGCCACCACCGCGTTCCTTCGTTGCGTTCGACGGTCCAAGCTCCTATTCTGGCCGCGTTGCCTTCTTCGCCCGCCATGGAAGCCGTGCCGGGACTCGCCAATGCACGGTCGGCTCCGCTCCTGGCGGCCGTCTTCCTGCTCGCGGCCACCACCGTCTGTCAATCGTCCCGACCAACGGCGCCCTTGTCTCCACCGATGTCGGCCGACCCGCCACAGGCCGCCGCCGTGCTTCGCACCGCTCCGCCCAACGCGGCCGGTTTCGACCCTGTTCGACTCGAGCGTGCGGCTGATCTGCTGGAGGAGGCTGTCACGGCGGGCGTCACGCCCGGTGGCGTGCTTCTGGTCGCCCGCCGCGGCACGATCGTCCTCGAACAGGCCGCAGGCCACCTGACCTACGAGGACGACGCCCCCGCCGTCACTCCATCGACGATCTACGACCTGGCCTCGCTGACCAAGGTCATCGCGACGACGACCCTGATGATGCGCCGCGTCGAGTCCGGCGCGCTCGCCCTGGACGGCACCGCCGCTTCCTACCTGCCGGAGCTCCAGGGATCGCCGGTAGGCGGGGCCACGCTGCGGGATCTCCTCGCCCATTCGGGCGGGCTGCCCTGCTGCACCGAGCTATTCCGCGAACTCGGGGAGGGTCTCGACCGCGACGAGACCCGCGCCCGCTACCTGGAACACATCGCCGCCACCAAACTGGAGGTCGGGCCCCGCGAAAAGTCAATCTACTCGGACCTCGGAGTCCTGATGCTCGGAGAGATCCTGGAGCGCGAATCGGGCCGTGGCTTCGCCGAACTGGTCCAGGACGAGATTCTCGATCCGCTGGGACTGGCCGACACCGGCTACCTGCCGGCGGACTCCCTGCGCCAACGGATCGCGCCGACCGAGTTCGACGCCTGGCGCGGCCGACTCCCGCACGGTGAAGTCCACGACGAGAACACCCATGCCCTGGGCGGCATCGCGCCCCACGCCGGCCTCTTCGGCACCGCCCGCGACGTTGCCGTGTTCGCCCAGGCGATGCTGAACGGCGGCGCCTACGGCGAACGGCGTATCGTCGACACGGACACCGTCGCCCTGTTCACCCGCCGGGCGCAGCTCGTGCCCGACAGCAGCCGGGCGCTGGGCTGGGACACGCCGTCCGATCCCAGTTCCGCGGGACGCTACTTCGCCGCCCGCTCCTTCGGCCACACCGGTTTCACGGGAACGTCACTCTGGATCGACCCGGAACTCGAGCTGATCGTCGTCCTGCTGACCAACCGGGTTCACCCGACCCGCGAGAACATCGCGATCCGCCGGCTCCGACCGGCGATCCACGACGCCGTCGTCCTGGCCATCGACGACACGACCGTCGAACTACGCTAGCGCCAAGCCCAGGGCACGCAGATCACGCTCCGCCTGCTCCTGCCAGCCGCGGTTCGCGGCGGGACTCGCCGGGCTGGGATGGAGCATCCGACCGACCGGCACGCCGAGGTCCCCGAGGGCTCGCCGTGCCCGGCCTTCCGCGAACGCACCGATGCCGACCACTAGTCGTGGTTCCAGCGCTTCGACGGCCTGCCGCAGCGCGCGGTCGCACGCCTGGAACAGGGGCGCCTTTTCGCGCGCAGGCAGCCGGTCCGGGGTCAGGTTGGCGCCGCTGTCCACGAGAAACGCGAGCGGGCAGTAGTTCCAGATGAGAAAGCGCCTGAAGAACGCCTCCGGGTTCTCGAAACGCTGCTTCGCCCAGCCCCAGACCCGCCGGCCGCTGACCTCGCTTCGCCGGCAGTCGAAGCCCAGGATCGGCCGCTTCGGGTGCTGAACCGACGGCGGCTCCACGGGAGCGTCGATCCCCAGCCACTCCCGCACGTGCGCGACTTCACCGAACGGCACGCCGGTCTGCGTCATGCCCCAGGGGCCCGGATTCATGCCCAGCAGGACCACCCTGCCCGGCTCGGCGCCGGCCAGGTCCAGGTACGCGTGGTGCGCCGCGCGGGCGTAGATCAGCGGGTTGTAGACGTGAGCGACCGGCGGGCCGAATCCGAGATCGTCGACCGCCGAAGCGAGTTCGTCCGCGATCCTGGTCAGCAAGCCAGTCGCAGTCCCTAGACGATCCGCGAGGTTCGGCCCGTCCAGTAGCGGTCGCGCAGCAGGCGCTTGTAGAGCTTCCCGGTGGGAAGCCGCGGGAGCTGCTCCTCGAAGTCGATCGACTTCGGCGCCTTGTAGTGCGCGACGCGCTCCCGCGTGTAAACCAGGAGTTCCTCGGCAACCTCCGGACTCTCCTCGAAACCGGGCATCAACTGGACGACCGCCTTCACCTCTTCCCCCAGGTCCTCGTTCGGCACGCCGATCACCGCCACGTCGGCCACCTTCGGATGGAGGATGAGCGCGTCCTCAATCTCCTGCGGATAGATGTTGACGCCGCCCGAGATGATCATGAACGCCTTGCGGTCCGTGAGGAAGACGTAGCCGTCCCCGTCCAGGTAGCCGACATCACCGAGCGTGCTCCACCGGGGGTGGCGAGGGTGCCGCGAGCCGAGCGTCTTCTCCCTGTCGCCGTGGTACTCGAACAGGTCCGCTTCCTCGGGCGGTTCGAAGAAGATCGTCCCCGGCTCGCCCGGCGGCAACTCCTCGCCGTCGTCGTCACAGATGTGAACCGTCGCCGTCAGGCACTGGCCGACCGTGCCCGGCTTCCTCAGCCACTCCTCGGTTTCGACCGCGCACATGCCGTTGCCCTCGGAACCGGCGTAGTACTCCAGGATGATCGGGCCCCACCACTCGATCATCCGGCGTTTGACGTCGACCGGACAGGGAGCTGCGGCGTGGATCGCTCGCTTGTGGCTCGACAGGTCGTAGCAGGTTCGCGCCTCCTCGGGGAGCTTGAGCATGCGGTTGAACATCGTCGGCACCCACTGGCTGACGGTGATTCCATGGTCCTCGATCGCCTTCAGCGAGAGTTCCGGGTCGAACCGCTCCATGACGACCACCGTGCCGCCGAGAGTCTGCGTCCCGGCGGTGAAGCCGATCGGCGCCGCGTGGTACAGCGGCGCCGGCGACAGGTAGATCGAGTCGGCGTCGATGCCGTAGATGCTCGTCAGCACCTCGAAGCGCTGGTCCGGCATCTCTTCGACCGACAGGCCGGTGAGCGGCCGCAGAATGCCCTTGGGCCGCCCGGTCGTGCCGGAGCTGTAGAGCATCGTGCTGCCGCGCGGTTGATCGGCGAGCGGCTGGGCCGGGAACGCGGCCGTCGCCTCGCCGTAGTCGTCCCAACCCGGCGGGATCCCCAATCCGTCGTCGTCCACGATCAGCCGGCCGGGACAGCTCGGAATCAGGTCAGTCAGTTCGGCGCACGCTTCGGCCAGCTTCGCCGAAGCGACAACGCTCTGAGCGCCGCAGTCCTTGACGATGTACGCCGCCTCCTCGGCGGTCAGGTAACGGTTCACCGTGGTCAGGTAGAGGCCGGACCGGATCGCCGCCCAGTAGACGTCGAAGTACCGCGGGTGGTTCTCCATGAAGATCGCCACGTGATCGCGCGGCCGCAGGCCCTGTGCGTACCAGAGTTGCGCCAACCGGTTCGACCGCCGATCGAGCTCGAGATAGCTGACGGTCTCGCCGGTTCCGGCCATGATGACGGCCGGCTTGTCCGGAGTCTCGCGCGCGTACTTGCCGGGGTACATCCTCCGCCTCAGCCTCGCGCCCGCCTCGCCCGCGGCTCAGGAACCGACCGGCTCCACCTGCCAACTGACCATCGTCTCGATGCGGCAGGGCAGGAAGCGGGTCGCGTCGATCTCGATCTCCGCGTCCACCATCGCGCTCTCCGAAGAGTCGAACGAGCCGGTGATCACCGCCTCGATCAGACCGTCCTGGTCGACCCGGACGTCGTTCGGCGTGCGGAAACGGAAGCCGGCCTCGCGGATCCGGATGTTGGCGTTGGAGTTCCCGAAGCTGGTGAACGCGTTGACCAGAGTCGCGCAGGCCTCGGACTCGCCGACGGCAGCGTCCGCGAGCCCCGGCAGGTTGACGAGGAAGGCGGCGAGCCTCACATCGTCATCGTCGCGTTCCAGGATGAAACGGAACTCCTCTCCCTGCGGCCCGGTGCCCGCCCACTCGCCGAGGGTGAAGACGACCAGTTCGACGCCCAGAAGATCGCCGCGGTTGTCGCAGCCGCCGAGCGACAGGAGCAGCAGGGAGGCGGCCGCCAGGAGGACCGCCGGACGGCGCGGATGGCTGGAGCGCGGAGTCGGCGGAGAATCTGGAGCGGACATCGGGTGAGTACGCGAACAGACTTCACCCTATCGCAGCGCCGCGGCTCGGCCGCCGGCCGGCCAGCAGCAAACCGACACCGAAGATCGTGAGCGTGCCGATGACCGTGATCATGTAGCTGTGCAGCGGAATCCGCAGCATCGCGAGACTCCCCTCAAGCTGCGGCGACACCGTCATCCACACGATGATCAGTACACCAACGGCCACTCCGGCCTGGGCGGCGCCGCGGCCCGCCCGGGGCGCCAGCCGGTCGAGCGCGAACAGTCCGAGCAGTCCGCCGGCGAAGATGCCGGAGACCGTCCACCAGACGTCCAGCAGACTCCCCGCGCCGATCATCAGTAGCGCCGCGCCCGTGCCGAGAACGCCGATGACGATCGTGGCCCGGCGCAGCACCCTCAGATCCTCGGCCTCGCCGCCATCGGCGCCCCGCTCGGGCCGGAAGTACGTCCGGTAGATGTCCGACAGGAACACCGTGGCCGAGCTGTTGAACGAGGTGTCGATACTGCTCATCGCGGCCGCGAACAGCGCCGCGATGAGCAACCCCGCCGCGCCGGCCGGCAGCCGGGTCGATATGTAGTGCGGGAAGGCCTGATCGGCGGCGAGACCGGCCGCCTCGGGCTGTCCCTGAAGGACAACGAACAGCCCGGTGCCGATGAAGAAGAAGACGGCCGAAACCGGCAGGTAGAGGCCCGCGGCCAGCCACACCGAGCGAGACGCGGCACGGTCGGTCACGGCCGCGTGATAACGCTGGACGTAGCTCTGGTCGATTCCGAAGTTGGTGAAGTTGATGAACAGGCCGTAGACCAGGACGACCCAGAAGGTCGACGTCGTGAAGTCGAACGTGAAGCTGCCCAGGGAGAACTTCTCCGCCGCCTGCGCTGTCTCGAGCAGTCCGCCGAATCCGCCTCGCGCGTCCGCGATCAGGAGCCCGCCGACGATCAGGGCGCCGACCGTCAGCACGACACTCTGGATCACGTCGGTCCAGATCACCGCCTCGATGCCGCCGACCAGGGTGTAGACCGTGACGACGACGCCGGTGCTCAGGATGATCCAGGCCACCGGCCAGCCGGTCAGGGCGTTCATCGCCAGGGCGACGCCGAACAGGATCGAGCCGACCCGCGCGAACTGCGTCAGCAGGTAACAGGCAACGGCGTAGGTCCGCGCCCAGCGGCCGAACCGCGCCTCCAGGTGGTGGTAGGCCGACACCGCGTCGCCGCGTCGATAGAACGGGATCCACCAGCGCGCCGCAAGGAACGCCGCCACCGGCAGGGACAGCGAGAAGACGAAGGCGTTCCAGTTGCCCCCGTACGCCTGTCCGGGCACGCCGATGAAGGTGTTGCTGGACAGAAACGTGCCGAACATCGACATGCCGACCGCCCAGCCGGGCAGCGCTCCACCGGCGACCATGAAGCCACGCGCCGTTCCGCTCCGCCTGGCCAGCGAGAGGCCGAGCGCCACCACCGCCGCCAGGTAGGCGACGAAGACGACGAGATCGGCGCCCGCGGTCACTCGGGAGGCAGGACCGGCGCTTTCGCCGGCCACTCGACTCCGGACATCGGGTGCCTCGTGAGCGCGGCCGGGTCGAGGACCAGGTGCCGGATGCGCGTCCGCCGGTGCGTGTACGTCACGTGGACCAGTCCGTCGCGGCCCTGAATGACCGCTGGATAGGAGTACTCGCCGTCCTGGTCTTCCAGCATCAGCGCCGCGTCCCAGGTGTCGCCGTCGTCCGAGAGCGCTACGTTCAGGCGTGACCGGGAACCGGCCCAGGCGCCATCCACGCGCACTTTGTGGTTGTAGACGAGGAGGTGCCGGCCATCGGCCAGCGTGAGGCCATCGACCCCTGCGTCGGGGTTGAGCAGGCCGGTGGCGAAGATCGGCCCCCAGGTGCGACCCTGGTCGGCGGAACGTGACGCCGCTATGCGACTCTGCTTGGACCGGAACAGCGCCAGGAGTTCGCCGTCGCCCAGCATCAGGATCGTCGGCTGGATGATCCAGAAGTCCTCGCCGGCCGCCGTCTTGCCGGCCAGCCGTTCGGTGCGCGTCCAGGTCCGGCCCAGGTCGGGCGACCGCTCGAAGTGCGCCCGCCAGGCCGGCGGCTCGGGCGCATTCTCGATGCTCGAGCCGGCGAGCAGACTGCCGTCGGGGAGGGTGATCGGCTTGTTCTTGATCGGTCCGAGAATGCCGTCCGGAAGCCGCCGGGGCTCGCTCCAGGTGCGGCCGTCGTCCTCCGACTCCATGACCATCCCCCACCACTCCGGCGGGCTCGGCCCCACCTTGAAGAAGAGGAGCAGGGGCGCGGCGTCACCGGGCGGCTGGTAGAGAACCGGGTTCCAGGTCGGGTAGCGGCGGCCGTCCGTTTGGACGCCGTTGGCCACTTCGACGGGGGCCGTCCAACGGTCGGCGCCAAGCCGGCTGAACCAGATGCCGACGTCCGCGTTCCGCTCGGCGGTGCCGCCGAACCAGGCAGCGACGAGAGCGCCCGAAGCCGTCTCGGCGATCGTCGAGGCGTGGCACTCGGGATGCGGCGCGTCGTCAAAGACGAACTCGGCCAGCACGACACCGTTCTCGGCTGTCGCCGGTGCCGTGAGCATTGCGGCAAGCGCTGCGGCTACAACACCCGCTCGTTGTCGCGAACCCGTCACGGCGTGCCCAGCGGCCCCCCGGCAAGCACCAGCTCCTCCGCCTGCCTCACGATCTCTTCCGCCCGTTCCAGGAGCTCCGCGTCGGTCGCGCTGCTGATCGGATGCTCGACCACGGCGAACCTGTAGTCCGGGGCCCCGCAGACGTGCGCCATCAACTCGGCGCCATCGACGAACGCCGACGTCATCACGCCGACCGCGGGCACACCTTCGCGCTCGAAAGTCACGGCGTCGTGCAGACTGCACGACGAGCAGCTCCCTCAGTCGCCGACGCCGGTGATGACCAGGCGACGCCTCGCCAGACGGCGCACAAGTTCCCGCTCGGCCGGGGCGCTGTAGTTCCCCTTCGTCGCGCGCTCGACCGCGGCCACCTTCCAGCGTTGCCGCAGCAGCGACTCCAGGTGGTCGAAGAGCGGTGCCACACCTGCCTTTCCGTTCGAAAGCAGGGCAACGTCGACTCCGGCGAGCGCTCCCAGGCGGAGCGCCTGCGAGAGCGGCGGCGGAGAGCCCTCCCAGGAGGGGTCGAGAACCTGCACGGTTCGGAGTGTAGCCGCGGGCGGCAACGGACTAGGCTCTGCGCTACCCATTCACGCCGTGCCGAACTCCTGTCGCCGTGCTAGACCACCTGAGACCATGCTGACGATCACCCAGGTCGACGCCTTCACGAGCCAACCCTTCGGCGGCAATCCGGCCGCGGTCTGCCTGCTGCAAGGTCCGGCCGACGAAGCGTGGATGCAACGAGTCGCTCGCGAGATGAACCTCTCGGAGACCGCCTTTCTTGTCCGCCGCGACGATGGCTCCTTCGGCCTGCGCTGGTTCACGCCGACGGTTGAGATCGACCTCTGCGGCCACGGAACGCTGGCGAGCGCCCATGTGCTGTGGGAAGCGGGGCATCTGGAACCGACGGCCGCGGCCGTGTTCCACACGCTCTCCGGGACGCTCACCGCGGTCCCGCGGAACGGCTGGATCGAGATGGACTTCCCGGCCGAGCCGGACGAGCCGACAACGGCGCCCGCAGGTTTCGCCGACGCACTAGGGGCCGAGCCGGACTACGTCGGCAGGAACCGCTTCGACTACCTCGTGGAGATCGGCTCCGAGAGCACGCTGCGAAGTCTGGCGCCGGATTTCGGACGCCTGCGGCAACTCGGCGTGCGCGGAGTGATCGTCACCACTCGGGCGGAAACCGAGGGGTTCGACTTCGTGTCCCGGTTCTTCGCGCCCGGGGCCGGCATCGACGAGGACCCGGTCACCGGTTCCGCCCACTGCTGCCTGGCTCCTTACTGGCAACGGCGCCTCGGCAGGGACTCCTTCACGGCGTGGCAGGCCTCGGAGCGTGGAGGCGAGGTCCGCTGCGCCGTCCGCGGCGACCGCGTGCAGCTATGCGGCCAGGCCGTCACCGTCATGCGCGCGGACTTGCTGGCGTGACATGAGACGAGTCCGCTACTGCGTCGCCATGAGCCTGGACGGCTACATCGCCGGGCCCGACGGCGAAGCGGACTGGATCGTCATTGATCCGGACTACGACTTCGCCGAACTGTACGGAGAGTTCGACACCTACCTGATCGGCCGGAAGACCTTCGAGAGCACGGGCGGCCAGGACCGGGGTTCGATGCCCGGCGTCCGGACCTACGTGTTCTCGCGAACGCTCCGGCAGGCCGACTACAAGAACCTCACGATCGTCGGCGACGACTGGAAGGAGGTCGTCCAGTCCCTGCGCGAGGAGGACGGCAAGAAGGACATCTGGCTGTTCGGCGGTGGATCGCTGTTCCGCAGCCTTGCCGAGGCGGGTCTCGTCGACACGGTGGAGGTCGCGGTGATTCCGACGATTCTCGGCGGAGGCATACCGCTGATCGCCGAACCGGCGCCTCGGGTCAAGCTCGAACTCCAGGCGCAAGACGTCTACAAGGAGACAGGCACGGTCGGCCTGGTCTACTCCGTGAAGCGGTCCTAGCGCCGCCTCCTAGAACCTGTCCGCCTCCCAGAAGGCGAACCGCTCGGGCGGCAGGTAACGGGCCAGGAGATCGCCGGCGTTCGCCGTACCCAGCCTCCTGGCGAGTGCGTCGTCGTCCAGGCTACGAACCATCCAGGTGGCGGGAGGCGTCGCGTCCGGCGGCACTTCGTTCCATGCCGGCCGGGTGTCGATCCGGGTACCGGCGGCCGCCAGCAAGCCTTCCAGGGCCGCGTCCCGGACCAGGGGCATCCGAATCGCTTCCACGCCGCGCCCGGTCATGGCCGCGGCCAGTAGCTCACACAAGACAGGGGCACCATCGCTCTCCCGGCCCCACTCGAGGACACGGAGTCGGCCATTGAAGTCGGCGACGCGCAGGTAGGCCGTAGCCTGACTTCCGCCGTCCGCGATCCAGACGTCTTCTTCCGGCGTGCCCGCAAGCCGAAAGCTGGCTTGCCAGTCTGCCTCGGAGCCACGGTCGACGACGCCGTCGAGAGGCGGGCCGGCGGCGCCCTCGGCGTAAACGCTCCAGAGACGCTCCAGCTCGCCCGCATCGGCCGCGGGGTCGTACCGCCGGACCTCCCGAGCCGCCGACCCGTCAATCCCCGGCCAGTGCAACGTGCGCCAGCCGCGTGACCATGGCCGGTAGCCGTACTGCCCGTACCATCGCAGCCGCTCGGCGAGGAGGTACGAGAGCACCATCCCTCTTTCCCGCATCGCGCCGATCACCCGCTCGAGCAGAGCGCCCGCCACGCCACGGCGCCTGTGCTCAGGCCGGGTGAACACGCTGCCGATCCCGCCCATGGGCAGCACGCGGCCGGCAATCCTCACGCGGCGGGGGAAGATCTGTACACACGAGACCAGTTCGCCGCCCCGCTCGGCCACCCAGACGTTGCGCCCTTCGAACGCGGGATCGAGTTCGATGTAGCGGCGGAAGAAGTCACGGCCACTCTGGCCGTCGGGAAAGGGCCAGCCGTCCAGGAGGTCGAGCAAGGCCTCGATCTCGTCGACGCGGAGGGTTCGGAGTCGTGTGTCCGCCATCGCGGCGACTTTGCCACGCGAGACGCTCGGCCTGCTTGACGGCAGCACAAGACTTAGCCAGACTTAGCCAGGCCGGATTCTGGAGGGGAGAACGGATGAAGGTGAACATGCACGAAGCGAAGTCACAACTCTCGCGCCTGGGCAAACTGGCCTGGGAGGGCGAGGAGATCGTCATCGCCAAGGCGGGAGAGCCGTACCTGCGGCTCGAGCCCTATCGCGAGAAGAAGCTGGAGCCCCGTAAGCTGGGGGGTCTGGAAGGGAAGATCTGGATGGCGCCGGACTTCGATGAGCCGGACGAGGAACTCTTCGAAGAGCTCATGAACTCGAAGATCTTCCCCGACGAGACCTGACGGTGGAGCGGCTGCTGCTCGATACGCACGCCTTCCTGTGGAGCCTGTCTGAAACCGGCCGACTACGGGCGGCGTCGCGAAACGCCATCGAAGATCCGCGCAACGAGATCTTCGTCAGCGCGGTCACGGCCTGGGAAATCACGGTCAAGCGACTGAAAGGGAAGATGGAAGCGCCCGACAACCTCGCGGCAATCGTCGACGAGAAGGGGTTCACCCATCTGCCGCTGACCTTCCATCACGCGGAGCTGGCCGCACGACTACCCAGACACCACAAGGACCCGTTCGACCGCTTCCTGATCGCCCAGACTCAAGCCGAGGGACTGACGATCGTCACACGCGACGCGCACTTCCCGCTGTACGGGGTCCGGACCGTTCGCGCCTGAAACGGGCGCCTACGGACGCAGGCTAGTCTTCCCGGCGTGAACCTGCGCGCAGTGTCCATGCCCGGGTTGCTGCTGGCCCCGCTCGCCCTGGCGGCCCAGACCGAACTGCCGGTCCGCGTCGACCCCTTCCTGCAGCAGGTCGCTGAGTACGAGTCGCCAGCCGACCCAGCCGCCGAGCCGCCCGCGGCTGCGCCGTCCCGCGCCAACACCCTCGACGCCCCCGGCGAGGTGCGCGAGATCGTCACGGATGCCGCGATCCGGGTGGCGGCCGCCACGTCCGCCGGCGTCTACCTGCGGGACGGCTCCGAGACCGTCTGGCGGCGCCTGTTGCCGCGCGACGGCGACCGAAGCTGGGCGCCCGTCGACGTGCGGGCGGTCGAGTTCGACTACGACGGCAAGCTGTGGTTCGCCTCGCCTCAAGGCCTGGGCGCTCTCGACGAAGTCACAGGCGAGTGGCGGCTCTACGGCCGGACCGACGGTCTGCCGTGGAACGACTTCACGAGCCTCGCCGCGGCGCCGGACGGCTCGGTCTGGGCGGGCACGACCCGCGGCCTCGTCCGTCTGATCCCTGGCGCTTCCCCGGACGAGCCGCCCCGCTGGCAGTACCGGCAGGGACGGCGCTGGCTGCCTCACGACCACGTGCTGGAAGTCCAGGTCGACCGGGACGGCACGGTGCAGGTCGAGACACTCGCCGGCGCCGGCCGGATCCACCTGCGTCCGATGACCTTGCGGCAGAAGGCGGAACGCTTCCACCAGGCGATAGAGCGCTTCCATCGCCGCACGCCCTACGGCTACGTGCTGGGTGTCGCCCTCGAGAACCCCGGCGACACGTCGGCGTTCCGCCAGTCCGACAGCGACAACGACGGCCTCTGGACGTCCATGTACGGAGCCGCGGAGTGCCTCCGCTGGGCCGTCACCGGCGAGACGGAAGCCCGAGAGAACGCGCGCAAGGCCTTCGAGGCGCTGCGCTTCCTGCAGCTCGTGACCCAGGGCGGAACGCCTTCCGCCGAACCCGGCTTCGTCGCCCGCACCATCCTGCCAACTGACGGCCCGAACCCCAACGCCGGCCGGGTCGAGAGCGACCGCCGGTTCCGCGAGGAACGCGACGGCCTATGGAAGGTGATCGATCCCCGCTGGCCCGTGAGCGCCGACGGCAAGTGGTACTGGAAGAGCGACACGAGCTCCGACGAACTGGACGGCCACTTCTTCTTCTACGGCCTGTACTACGACCTGGTCGCGGACACCGGGACGGAACGCGCCGAGGTCCGCGGGACGGTGCTCGCGATCGTCGACCACCTGATCGACCACGGCGGCGCTCTCGTCGACCATGACGGGAAGCGCACCCGCTGGGCCGTCTTCGGGCCCGAGCAACTGAACCACGACCAGGACTGGTGGGAGGAACGGGGACTGAACTCGCTCTCCTACCTGACCTACCTGCGGATCGCCGAACACATGAGCGAGCCCAACCGCGGGGACCGCTACGCCGACGCCGCCCGGAGTCTCCTCGACGACCACGCCTACCTGGCCAACCTGCGCAACCCCAAGGTCCAGAGCGGCCCCGGCACCGGCAACCAGTCGGACGACGAGATGGCGTTCATGAACTACTACCACCTCCTGAGGTACGAGCGGGACGTGGCGGTACGGAGCGTCGTCGCCCACTCGCTGCGCCAGTACTGGAAGGTCCTGCAGCCGGAGCGGAATCCGCTGTTCGACTTCATCCACGCTGCCGCCATCGACGGTGGCAGCTACCGCGACGCCTTCGACGATGAGACCTACAGTCGCGGCGACTACCCGCTCCATGACGCGGTCGAGAGCCTGGTCCTCTATCCGCTCGACCGTTTCGAGTGGGCGCTCTCGAACAGCCACCGGCTCGACGTGGTGTTGCTGCGCGACCAGGAAGCACGCCGCGGCGTTCGCGGCCACCTGATCGACGGCCGCGTACTGCCGATCGACGAACGCTTCGTCAACCACTGGAACCACGACCCGTGGCGCCTGGACCACGGCGGCCAGGGCCGCTACCTGGCGGACGGGGCGAGCTTCCTGCTTCCGTACTACCTCGGGCTCTACCACGAGCTGATCGAGGAAACGTCAGGCGGAGCGCCGGCGGAGCCGTCCCGTTGACGGAAGGCGCCGGCGGCGCCCCGCGGGTGGCGCTCCAGCTCTACACCCTCCGCCGGCAGGCAGAGCAGGACCTCGAAGCCGCCCTCGATCAGGCGGTGGAAGCCGGTTACCGCGAGATCGAGTGGTTCGGCGGTCTCCGGGGGCGCACTGCCGAGAACCTCCGAGGGCTTCTGTCGGAACGCCGCCTCGGGCTCGTCGCAGCGCATGTGCCGCTCTCGGAACTGGAATCGGATCCGGCCGGGGTGATGGACACCTACCGCGCACTCCATTGCCAGGTGCTCGTCTGCCCCTGGCTCGACGCCGAACAGCGCGGCGACGGTAGCCGGGATCACTACCTGGAACTCGGCCGGCGCCTCGACCTGCTGAGCTACCGGTTCCGCGCCGGCGGCTTCCGTTTCGCCTACCACAACCACGAGTTCGAGTTGCTGCCCTTCGACGACGGTCAACCGGACAGGTTTGGCCGCGACGGCCTGCACGCGCTCGTCTCCTGCCGCTCCCACGACGCCTGGGGACTGGAGCTGGACACCTACTGGGCCGCCTTCGCCGGCTGGGACCCGGTGGCTCTGATCAGGGAACTCGGCGACCGGGTGCAACTCCTCCACCTGAAGGACGGCCTGCTCCCCGGACCGGCCGAGGAGCGAGCGGCCGAGCAGGCAACCTCCGAGCGCTGGTTCCGGCCGCTGGGCGAGGGCGATGTCGACATCGCCGGCTGTGTCGACGCGGCGCTCGAAGCCGGCGTGCGCCTGTTCGTCGTCGAGCAGGACGAGACGGCGGAAGCGGACGGGTCGCCCCAGCGGGACGCCGCCTCGAGCCTCAGGCACCTCGAGACGAAGACGTCGCTCGGTGGGGCCGGAGTGGAGGCCGAGACACCATGAGCTGGGGCCTCTCCGGGCTCGACACGGGAATCGTCCTCATCTACCTGGCGGGGATCCTGGTCATCGGCACGACGTTCAGCCGCTACGTCAAGACGAGCGGCGATTTTCTGCTGGCCGGCCGCGCCCTGCCCTTCTGGGCGATCGGCATGTCGATCGTGGTCAGCGACATCGGCGCCACGGACTTCATCGCCGTCGCCGGCGGCACCTACCGCTACGGCCTCGCCCAGGCGAACTTCGACTGGCTCGGCTCGATGCCGGCGCTCCTTATCGCGGCCTTCCTGATCGTCCCCTTCTACTGGCGAAGCGGCGTCTACACCGTGCCCGAGTTCCTCGGGCGCCGCTACGGCAACGGCGTGCGTACCTTCCTCGCCCTGGCCTGGGGCGTGATCCTGGTGCTGAACCTCGGGATCATGATCCACGCCACGGCCCTGCTCATGCGGACGGTGCTCGGTTGGGATCCACAGCTTTCGATCTGGATCACGACGGCAATCGTCGGCATCTACACGATCAGCGGCGGACTGGCCGCGGTCGTGATGACCGACGTGCTCCAGCTCATCATCATGTTCGTGGGCGGCGCCGCCCTGGTCGCGCGCGCTCTCTACGAGGTCGGCGGACTGGCGGCGCTTCGCGACGGCGTGCTCAACCAAGGCGCTCAGTACGCGGACCACTTCTCGCTCTACCTGCCCCACGACACGACGACTCCCTTCCCCTGGACCGGGATCGTCCTCGGCCTGGGCATCGTGCTCTCCATCGCCTACTACACCGGCAACCAGACGATCGTGCAGCGGGCGCTCGGCGCGCGCAGCGAATGGGACGCCAAGGCGGGTGTGCTTCTCGCCGGCTTCCTCAAGCTGTTCATCCCGCTGCTC
Source organism: Acidobacteriota bacterium (assembly GCA_028877275.1). Taxonomy (GTDB): domain Bacteria; phylum Acidobacteriota; class Thermoanaerobaculia; order Multivoradales; family Multivoraceae; genus Multivorans. The sequence continues at coordinate 69,093 of JAPPFP010000006.1, read as the reverse complement.
GTCGCGCTGCCGGGGCTGGCCGCCATCCTGATCGTCCCTGACCTGCAGAATGCCGACGAGGCGGTGCCGAGCCTGATCGCCCAGTTGCTGCCGCCGGGCCTGCGGGGCCTGATGTTCGCCGCCTTCCTGGCGGCGCTCATGTCGAGCGTGGACTCCAACCTGAACTCGGCGGCGACCCTCTGGAGCCGCGACCTGCTGGGGCGACTCCGGCGGCGCCTGGGCCGCGCGGAGCTCGGCACGGCCGCGGAGCTCCGCTTCGGACGCATCCTCTCCGCCGTTCTCCTGCTGGCGGCCGCCTTCATCGCGCCCGAAATCGAGCAACGCTTCAGCAACATCTACAACGCGATCCAGACCGTCTTCTCGCTGATTCAGGGGCCGACCCTGGCCGTGCTCCTGCTCGGCATCCTGTGGCGCGGAGCGAATCGCTACGGCGGGGCGGCCGGTCTGGTGTCGGGCGTCGGGCTCTGTCTGCTGCTCAACAGCCCCGCCATGGACGGGCTGTTCCCGTCCGAGGAACCCTTCCTGTTCGTCGCCTGGTGGTCCTTCGTGTTCACCCTCGCCGTCACCTGGATCGTCAGCCGGCTGACGCCGCCCGAGCCGCCGGAACGGCTGCGCGGCCTGGTCTGGGGCGAAGTGCGGAACGACGAGGCTGTCCAGGCGGCGTTGCGAAGCCGGATCGCCCGGCTCCAGGACGAGGCCGCGACCCGATGAGAACGATCCTCGAGTTCATCCTCGGACCGATCGACTCCGCGATGGGCGCGCTGCCTCTCTGGAGTGCCCGCGTCGCCGTGGCGTTGCTGCTCGTCCTGCCCGCGGCCGCCGTCTGTCGGCTCAGCCGCGACTGGGTGCTCCGCGGAGCGCCCGACCGCAGGAAGTGGCGAGACCTCCGAGTCTGGGCGGCGCTGTTCATCGTCCCCTACCTCGTGATCTACCTCCTGCTGGCCTAGAACGACCGCTCCTGAGAACGCCATGACCACGGACCACACCAACCGCGACCGCTCCACTGCCCGCATCCTCGGGGTCTTTCTGGCCGTGCTGTCGATACCGGTTCTCATCGGCGGTTTCTCCGCTGCCGAGACGATCGATCTCGCGCTCAGCACCGCCGCCGGCGCCGCCCTTTTGCTGGCAGCCGCCGTGCTGATGCTCTACGGCAGCCGGGGTCGCCCGAAACGGACAGGGAAACGCTGAACCAGGCGCCGCAGCCGGCAAAGGCGATCATGCCGGAGATCGCCGGCGACGAAGCACGCCGGCGCTTGGCAGGCGGCCGGCTGCGACGACTCCGGAGAGAGCGGTCCGTCGCCTTCGAACTCCTGTACCTGCCCCACTGGCTCGTCGTCTACGAGACGCTCGAGGCTGCCGCGGATACACACACGCCCGCCAGCGACACCGATCCGGGCGAGCAGCTCGCCGTCCTCGTCTGCCGGCTCAGCGGGCAGGCCGCGCACATCCGACTCGATCGTCTCGACGTCGCACCGCGACCGGCAGCCCTTCCGCCCGCGCTCCAACCCCCCGAAGCGGAAGAGCAGGCCGCCGACTTCGCCGATCGTGTGTTGCTGATGGCGGCTCGCGGCAAGCGTCGCCGCGAACGCGGCAGGCTGCTTCGTTCCGAGCCATGCGGCTTCCCGTACTGGGTCGAGTACGTGGAACGCGGCCGTAGCCTCGACTTTCATGCCGTCGACGCCGTCTCCGGAAAGCGCGCCGGCGCCGCGGTGCGCAGCGCGATCGCCCGTGGGATCACGGCAGGCCGCTAGCTCGAGTCGTCGCCGGCATCGGGTTCCGCCTGCACCCGGCCGGACGCCGCCGCCACGAACCGTTCCGCCGCATCGAGGGCTTCCTCCGCCATCTGTCGGGTGTAGGTCTCGGCCGGTACGCCCCTCTCCTGGCCGTTTGGGTAACGGGCCTCGACGTAGTGAACGTCCAGACCCTTGCCCAAGGCGCGCAGGGTAAGCAACTCCGGCGCTCGTTCGGCGTAGCGATCGATCATCTCCACCAGCGAGTGGATGCGCACCCGCCGTTCGCCCAGGCCGTAAGCGATCGACTTGACCGCCTTCTCCGCTGCCTGCTGGGCGAAGAAGCAGGCCTGGTTGTAGTAGCGGGCTTGGTTGTAGTAGCTCTCCCGGAAAGCCAACTTCGCAAAGCCGAGGTCGTACTCGGCATGCCCAAGCCACCGCTCGGCTTCGGCCCGCGCCACCTCCGGCGGCGTCGGCCAGGAGGCCGCCCCGGCGCCACGGAGTTCCTGGAGTTCCCGTTCCACGAGTTCGCCCCAGGGCGTTCCGAGGTGAACGGGCTTCGCCTCCAGCAGCGCGTCCACCAGAAAGGGCCTTCCCGCCGACCTCATCGCGTCGAACTCCTCGGGCGTGTAGACCAGAAGATCCACGGCGCCGCCAGCCGCCGCGATCGCCTCGGAGTAGGCCCGCCGGCGCAGGGGCCTGGGTTCGTCGCTCGGCTGCACGACGATCAGGTCGATGTCGCTTTCGGCATCTGCGGTGCCCCGCGCCTGCGACCCGAAGAGCCAGGCGCCGTAGGCGCCCTGCTCTTCCAGAAGCGGGCGCATTGCATCCAGAAGCGTCTCCAGCCGACTCATGATCGAAGCCTATCGCCACGGTAGTCCCCTTCTAGCGGCGACAAACAGGAGGAAGGCCGCAGCCTTCGGCGCAAGGGCTAGACTTCGCCCTTCCCAACCGAGGAGAACCGAATGGCCGAGGCATTCGACACGCCGACCTACATCCGCGGACCGCTGCGCACCCCCAGACAGATGCTGGCAGAGCAGGAGTACGGCGGTCACCTGTCCATCCATGACGACTCCACGGCCGAGAAGATGGGCTTCCAGGCCGGCGGCCCGATCGAAGGTCCGACCCACTTCAGCCAGTTCGTGCCCCTGCTCTACGACCTGTGGGGGCAGGAGTGGTTCGAGACCGGCTGCCTGAGCGCCCACTACCGGAACATGGTGGTCGAGGGCGAGAAGGTGCGCGCCCTCGTCGAACAGCCCAGAGGCGGCCACACCCAGGTCCGCATCCGTGCTGAGAAGGAGGACGGCACGGAGGTGTTGATCGGCACGGCCTCCATCCGCGGCGACATCGGGTCCTCCGAGATCGCGACCCGCATGGCCCGTCTGCGGCCGCCGGGGCCCCTGGTCGTCCTCCGCGATCTCGAGGTGGGCATGAAGGGCAAGGGACTCGAAGAGGTCCGGATGGACTTCGACCAGCACATGGGCAGCCTCTATCCCTTCAGCCTGAATCAGAAGCTCGACAAGATCACCGAGCCCTCGCCCTGGTACACGGCGGACGAGGGCGCGTCGTCGCCCTGGGGCCGCGCGATCATCCCGCTGGAGATGGTCAGCGTGCTGGCCGGCTACTCGAATCGCAAAGCCGGCTTCCCCACCCGCGGACCGGCCCTTGGGCTTTTCGCGGGCCAGCAGATCAGGATGATCAACGGTCCACTCTTCGTCGGCCAGGACTACCTCCTGGAGCGGGAGATCGTCGCCCTGAGCGAGAGCCGGCGCACGGAATCGAACTGGGTCAGGACGACCTTCCTGGACGCCGAGTCGAAAGAGCCGCGGGCCGAGATGATCCTGAACAACGCGACGCTCAAGCACTCCTTCGAGGGCTACGAGAAGGAACGGGCGGAGTACGAGAAAGAACGGGCGGCGATGGCATGAACGACATGCGTGACACGAAGTCCGAGCCCATCCACGGCGAGATGACCTACGACGAGTCGGTCGCCCACCTGACCGCCCCCGGCGCGGACTGGGAGCTGGTGACCGAAACGGTGCGTGGGGTCGACTACCAGGTGTTCAAGAACCTGCCGCCGACGCTGCGCCAGGTCTACGACCAGGCGCGCGAGGACCACGGCGACAAGGACTTCCTGGTCTTCCAGGACACGCGCCTGACCTACAACGAGACCTACGAGCGGGCGGCCGCCATCGCCCACCAGTTGATCCACCGCTACGGCGTCAAGAAGGGCGACCGGGTGGCGATCGGCATGCGGAACTACCCGGAGTGGGTGATCGCCTTCATGGCGATCACGTCGTCCGGCGCGATCTCGGTTTCGCTGAACGGCTGGTGGTCGGGCGAAGAGCTGGAGTACGGCTTCAAGGACTCCGGGGCCAGGCTCGCCTTCTTCGACCAGCAACGCTACGAACGGGTGGCGAGCAAGCTGCCCGAACTCGGCGTCAAGAGCATCGGCGTCCGCTGGGAAGACGAGCTGGCCTCTGGCGTCGACGACTTCGAGGAGGTCTGGCGTGAAGCGGCCGGTCAGCCGATGCCAGAGGTCGACCTGGGCCCCCACGACGACGTGACGATCCTCTTCACTTCGGGCACGACCGGTTTCCCGAAGGGCGCCGTCTCCACCCACCGGGGCGTCCTCAGCGGCATCGGCAGTTGGGGCTTCTACGGCGCCCAGCGGATCGCCATGGGCCTGCTCGAGGAACCGGAGGAGAACCCCGAGTTCCAGCCCTCGATCCTCATGCCCCTCCCGCTGTTCCACGTCAGCGGCAGCCATGCCGGTCTCCTCGCCTCCTTCGGGGTCGGCCGCAAGATCGTGATGATGTACAAGTGGAACCCGGAAATCGGCCTGGAGCTGATCGAGCGCGAGCGCGTCACGTCCTTCAACGGCGTGCCGACGATGACCTGGGAGATGCTCCAGTCGCCGTCCCTCCAGGAGCGCGACCTGCGGAGTCTCATCGCCGTCTCCGGCGGCGGCGCGCCGATCCCAGGGGGCATGGTCGATCGCCTGCAGGTCCTGATGCCGGACAAGCACTGGTCCTTCGGCTGGGGGATGACGGAGACGAACGCCGGCGGCGCCGGCAACACGGACGAGGGCCTGGTCGAGAAGCCGGACAGTTGCGGCAAGCCGTGCCCGATCGTCGAGTTGAAGATCATCGACGACGACGGCAACGAGCTGCCGTCCGGCGAGCAGGGCGAGCTGATCATGAAGTCGTCGATGAACATCCGCGGCTACTGGAACCGTCCGGAGGCGACCGCCGAAACGATCCAGGACGGCTGGCTGCGCACCGGCGACATCGCCGAGATCGACGAGGACGGCTTCCTCTACATCCGCGATCGCAAGAAGGACATGGTGCTGCGCGGCGGCGAGAACATCTACTGCGCCGAGATCGAACGGGTCGTCTACCAGCATCCCGCCGTCTACGAGGCGGCCGCCTTCGGCGTTCCCGACGACCGGCTGGGCGAAGAGCTGGCGGTCGTCGTGGTGCCCAAGGAAGGTACCCAGCTCGACGCGGGCGGCGTCCGCGCACACGTCGGGGAGCACCTGGCCCGGTTCAAGGTGCCGCGCTACGTGTGGCTCCAGGACGAGCAGTTGCCCCGCGGCGCCACCGAGAAGATCCACAAGCGCACCCTGCGGGACCAGATGCTCAGGGAAGCCCCGGAGTTTCGTTGACCGCGACCGCCATCCGGATCGAACCCGGAGATCCGGCCGACCCCGCCTTCGCCCGTCTGCACGAAGCCCTCGACCGCGAACTCGGCGAGCTCTATCCCGCCGACAGCATCTACAGCGTCGAGCCGGACAAGCTGGACGCCCCCGGCTGCTGCCTGCTCCTCGGCCGCACCGCCGAGGGCGAGGCCGTCGCCTGCGGCGCGCTCCGCCGCCTCAGCGCCGAGCAGGCCGAGATCAAGCGGATGTATGTGGTCCCGCAGTACCGCGGTCAGGCTCTCGGACGCCGCATCCTCGAGGAACTCGAATCCCGGGCGGCGGCGTTCGGCTACAAGTCGCTGCGCCTCGAGACCGGCGAGCGCCAGCCGGCCGCGATCGGCCTCTACCGCTCGTTCGGCTATGTCCAGATCCCCTGCTACAACGAGTACGCGTACGACCCGCACAGCCTCTGCTTCGAGAAGAAGCTCGAGGCGCAGGCGCACGGCTAGCATCACCCCGATGACACGTTCTACAGGCGAGCAACCGGCCGAGGCCGTCGGACGCCGCCGCGCCCTGAAGGTGATCGGCGGCGCTGCCGCGCTGCCGTTCCTCCCGACCGAGCTGTTCGCCAACCCGCACATCGCCCATCTGCACCTGCACCCGCAGCAGGCGACCGACGCCGCACCGCAACCGCTCGCCGTCCTCTCGGAACATCAGGCGCGCACACTCGACGCGATCGCCGAACGCATCCTCCCGGCGACCGACACCCCGGGCGCCGGAGACGCCGGGATCCCGGCCTTCGTCGACCGCTTGCTGGAGGGCTGGCTGCCTGGCGAGGCGAGGGATCATCTGCTCGCGGAACTCGACCGGTTCGACGACCGCGCCCGCGAACGTCACGCAGCAGCCGGCTTCCTCGTCCTCGAAGGTCCGGCGCAGGACGAACTTCTGACCGAAGCGCAGGACGAAGCGATCGCCCAACGAGACGGCCGCGCCTTCTCCCGCAATGTGAACCGGCTCCACGAGCAGCCCTTCTTCGACCTGGTCAAGTGGCTCACACTGTTCGGCTACTACACCTCCGAGGCCGGAATGAAGTCTGAACTCGGCTACCGCATCGTGCCCGGACGCTGGGACCCCTGCGTCGACATCGAGGACGCCTGAAGCCGTCCGGATACACGAAGCAATGGTCCAGATCATCGAGCGCAAGACCTGGGACGCGATCGTCATCGGTTCCGGCATCACCGGCGGCTGGGCGGCGAAGGAGCTGACCGAGAAGGGCCTGGAGACCCTGGTGCTCGAGGCCGGCCCGCCGGTGATCCCCGAGCGCGACTACAGCGAGCACACGCCGCCCTGGCAGATGCCCTACCGGGGGCTCCGGGACCGCAAGCACCAGGCCGAGCGCCAACCGGTCCAGAGCCGCGCCGCCGCATGCGACGAGTGGTCGGGGAAGTTCTTCGTCGACGACATCGACAACCCGTACTCGATCGGCGACGGCGGCCAGGACTTCCTGTGGATACGCGCCCGTGTGGTCGGCGGACGGTCCCTGCTGTGGGGACGCCAGAGCTACCGCTGGAGCGATCTCGACTTCGAGGCCAACGCACGCGACGGATACGGCACGGACTGGCCGATCCGCTACCGGGATCTGGCGCCCTGGTACGACCACGTGGAGTCCTTCGTCGGCATCGCCGGCCAGCCGGAGAACATGCCGCAGCTTCCGGACGGGAAGTTCCTGCCGCCGATCGCCCAGACATGCATGGAAGAGCGCGTCCGCGAGGGCCTTGACCGCGCCTTCGGCGGCACGCGGCGGTTCACGCCGGCCCGGGTCGCCGTGCTCACCAAGCACCACCTCGGCCGCCGCGCCTGCCACTACTGCGGCATCTGTCGCCGCGGCTGCATCAGCCGGTCCTACTTCTCCAGTCTGAACGCGACGCTGCCGGCGGCAGAAGCGACCGGCAGGCTGACCGTGCGCCCCAACAGCGTCGTCCGCAACCTGGTCTACGACGAGCAGACGGACCGCGTGAGCGGCGTTCACCTGATCGACGCCGAGTCGATGGAGTCGATCGAGGTGCGCGGCCGTATCGTCTTCCTGTGCGCGTCGACGATCGAGTCGGCGCGCATCCTGCTGAACTCGGCCACGCCCCGCTTCGCGGAGGGACTCGCGAACTCGAGCGGCCAGGTCGGCCGCAACCTGATGGACCACATCTTCCAGGTCGGCGCGAACGGGAACCTGGACGGTCTGGAAGACAAGACGACCTTCGGTCGCCGACCCAACTCCTGCTACCTGCCGCGCTTCGTCAACCTGGACGGCGACCGCGCCGAGGCCACCCGCGAGAAGGACTTCCTGCGCGGCTTCGGCTACCAGTGCGGCGCCCGCCGCGGAACCCTGTGGCAGGGCGGCATCGGCCAGCCGGGCTTCGGCGCCGACTACAAGGCGAGCCTGCGCGGACTCGCGCCGTGGCGTCTGAACTTCAGCGGCTTCGGCGAGAACCTGCCGAACCCCGACAACCGCGTGACGATCGACCCGGAGCTCGAGGACCGCTGGGGCATCCCCGCGGCCCGGATCACGATGAGCTACGGCGAGAACGAAGAGGCGATGCGCGAGAGCATCCAGACCCGCGCCGCCGAGATGCTGGAAGCGCTCGGCGCGAAGAACATTCGCACCTTCAACCGGAACTCCCTGCCCGGCTTCGCCATCCACGAGATGGGCACGGCGCGCATGGGCCAGGATCCCGCGACGTCCGTGCTGAACGGCTGGTGCCAGTCCTGGGACGTGCCGAACCTGTTCATCACGGACGGCGCCGCGATGGCGTCGTCCGCATGCCAGAACCCGAGCCTGACCTACATGGCGCTCACCGCTCGCGCCTGCGACTACGCCGTGCGGCAGATGCGCAGGCTGGAACTGTGAACCGGCGGTCGCGGAAGAAGGCCGCCAAACCGGTGCCGGCAGGCTCTATGATTCCCGGTGAACCGAAACGGAGAGGAGCAAACCCCATGCGCCCGACCCACCGACTCGCCACGACCTGCCTCGTCGTCACCGCCCTGGCCTTCGGCCTCACCGGCTGCGGCGACGGAGAGGCGCCGCCCGACGGCACGATCCTCACCGACACCCACACGTTCGAGGAGGTCGCGCCCGGCGTCTACTTCATCGTCGGCCGGGACGACGTGATCTTCGTGCAGAGCAACGCGATGCTCGTCGTGACGGACGAGGACGCCCTAGTCGTCGACTCCCACGTCACGCCGGCGGCCGCCCGCGCTCTGATCGCGTCGATCGCCGAAGTGACGGACAAGCCGGTCACCCACCTGGTCAACACGCACTACCACTTCGACCACGCCCACGGGAACCAGTCGTTCCCCGAGAACACCGCCATCGTCGGCCACGAGTTCACCCGCGCGATGCTGATGACGGACGTGATGAGCCAGCCGACCGCAGCGATCTTCACCGGGAACATCCCGAACCAGATCGCCGCGATGAAGGGCGCGGCGGACGCGATGGAGGACGGCGAGGAGAAGGATCAGGCGCTCACCGCGATCCGGATCCAGGAGGCCCACTACGTGGCGGTCGGCGAGACGGAGCCGACGCCGCCCAACGTCACCCTGACCAGCCGGATGACGATCCACCGCACCTACGAGGGCCAGGACCGGCCGATCGAGCTGCTCCACCTCGGCCGCGGCCACACTGGCGGCGACGTCGTCGTCCTGCTGCCGAACGAGCGGGTCGTCTTCACCGGCGACCTCGTGCTCGCCGGCGCCGCCTACATCGGCGACGCCTACGTCGACGAGTGGCTCGACACCCTCGACCGCTTCGAGGAGCTCGAGTTCGACCTCATCCTCCCCGGCCACGGCCCGACCTTCAGCGACATGGCCCAGGTCGATGCCCTCAGGCAGTTCCTGACCGACTTCTGGAACCAGGCGTCCGCCGCCCACGAACAGGGTCTGAGTCCCGAGGAAGCGATCGCCGAGATCGAGTGGCAGGGGTTCCTGGCCGCCGCGCCGGACGCCCTGAAGATCCACTGCGTCCAGACGGCGTACAGCAGGATGGACGGCGGCGGAGACCCCGAAAACACCGATTCCGCATAGGGCGGCAGGACTCGGGAAACGCGTGCCGATTTCGCTAAGTTCCGCATTTTGTGGTATTTACAACGAAACACAGTTAGCATCCTGGCATGGAACAGCAGCAAGTTGCTCCCCTCTCCGTAGGCGTCTCCGCGCTCGACCGCGCGGTGGAACGCGCTAGCGGCTGGCTGCTGGAACGCTACGGCGAGGAAGTCGAATGGGCGATCGAGGACCAGTTCCTGATCGGGCTCGACGACCAGGAACGAATCGACCTGGAAGAGCAACTCCAGGCTCGGAGCAGCCGCGACCAGTCCACCTTCTTCGCCAACGCGATGAGCTGCATCCTCGCCCAGGGGCGCTTCGAGCCCGACGCCGAGGAAGGCGACTGCCGCTCCTTCAGCTTCGCGGACAAGCTGCTCGGTCAAGGCGGACTGTTGCTGGAGGTCACCGAGCGCCAATGGCTCGAAGCGCTGGTCGGAAGCACCTTGCAGCTCTACCGGATCGGCGGCCTGGAGGAAGACCGGATCCCTCTCGACGAGGTAACCAGTCGCGAGCGCGTCCGGGTCGAGCCGCATCCCGCGATGGAGCCGCTGGAAGAGGGAGACCTGGTCGGCGCGCGCGTCGTCACTCTGGAGAGCGAGAAGGCCGGACGTCTGTGCGGAGTCTTCGGCTTCCCCACCGGAGACGCCGAGCGCGATCTCATCGACCTGGTGGAGACCGCGGCGGCGCACTCCCGCGGCAACGGCGGCGAGATTCTCGGCATCGCCGAGGTCGTGGCCACCGCCTGGCTGCGCTCCTTCCTGCCCGATGCGACGACACGCGGGCCCCAGGCCCTCGTGGACGGCGGCGATGGGTCATCCAGCACCCGCCGGATCCTGGAGTGGCCCGTCTCCGACGTCTCGGCAAGCTCGCCTCCATTGCCGCCCTTGGATTCCTGACAGCCGGCGCGGCGGCTGCCCAGGACGCGGCAACACGGATCGCCACCGGTCCGGTAGCTATCCGCAGCCACCAGCTCCTCGTGCCGCACGAGCTGGCCGGCAGCGGCATCGATCCGGAGGTCGAGCTACGAGTCGAGATCGACGCCGCCGGGGCGGTGTCCCGGGTCGAGGTCCTCGCCATCGAGCCCTCGTCGGAGTTCGACGACCTCCTCCGGTTCCAGGTCGAGCGCAGCGTCGGCGGCTGGCGCTACGGCCCGGCCCGCGACGACGAGGGCAATGCCGTCCCCTCCACCCTGTCGTGGAGGATGAAGTTCCAGAGCCCCGAGGAAGAGCGGAACGCTCCGACCCGCAGGCGTTTCGATCCGCAGCTCGACGTCCTGGTGTCAGCCGGAGCTCTTCCGAGTCCCATGCCGCAACTGACCCTCACCGAACGGGTCAGGGTCCTGAACCGGACGATCGCAGTCGCCGAGAAGTACATCGACCGCGAGCACAGAAGACGCAGGGAAACGGAACGCTTCATCCTGATCAGCGACGCGCACGATGAGTCGACGGTCGACGTTCTGGCGGGAAACATGGAGGCGGTGTTCCGGATCCTCCACGAACTGTTCGATCCGCACATCGAGCCGCTGCCCGCCCGCTTCAAGGTCGTCGTCTACCTGTTCAGCAGCCGAAACAGCCTCCGCCGACTCCAGGAGGAACTTGGCGGCCGGCTTCCCGGCGCAGGCTTCTACCACTCGCCGGGCCTGCTGGCCTTTCATCAAGAGGTCCGGTACTTCGACGAGCTACTGCACACGATGCTCCACGAGGCGTTTCATGCCTTCAGCGACACCTTCCTGACGGGTCCGGGGTCGGACCTGCCGCGATGGGCCGAGGAAGGCATGGCGGAGTACTTCGGCAACTCGAAGATCGAGCGGGGAACTCTGATTCCGGGCGCGGTCGATCGCGGACGCTACGCGCTCGCCCACGGCGGCAGGGGGCCCGTGCGGTTGCAGAGCCTGACGACCTGGAACCTGGAAGAGGCGCGGACCGCGCTGAGAAAGGGGGAAGCGCCGGCGATCGCCGACCTGATGGAGGCCACCGCCGACACGTTCTACGGCGAGCGAGCGCAGCACTACTACGGCTTCTCCTGGCTTCTGACCCACTTCCTGCAGCATGGCCGGGAAGACTGGGAGAACGGACAGTCCTTCACCAGGATGCTGCTCTACCTGGCTGAGGGCTACCCCAGCCGGGACGCCCTCGAGGCCGTGTTTCAAACCACGCCGGCGGAGATCCAGGCCGAGTTCGAGCGCTACGTGCGGGGACTGTAGTTCCGCTACCGGCCGCCCAGCGCGTCGTACGCGGCCTGGTGGCGAGCCGCCTCTTCCGCGCGGCCAAGCACCCGGTAGCAGACCCACAGGTTGTAGTGGGCGAGCCGCCGCTCCGGATCGAGTTCGACCGTTCGCAGGAGGCGCGGAATCGCCTCGCCCCAGCGCTCGAGTTCCATCAGGGCCAGACCGCCGAAGAAGAAGTTGTCCGCCCGCTGATCGTTCAACTCAGCGGCCCGGTCGAGGGCCTGGAACGCCTCTTCCCAGCGCTCGGCCCGATAGGCCGCGAAGCCGAGGTTGTACCAGACCGCCTCGAAGTGCCCCAACTCTTCCGCGGCACGCTTCAGCAGCTCGATGGCCTGGTCGAAGTTGCCGGCGCTCAACTGGTTGGCGCCCTCGTTCAATAGCGACTGGGGATCCGTGACGTACTGCCACCGATTCGCCACGGCCTGCTCGTGGGCAGCCCGCTCCTCCGCCGTGCCGTACAGATGAACAAGCGCTGCCCGGGCCTCCACCCTGGCCCAACTCCGTGGCGGAGCGTGCCTCTCCGCGAGCCGGAAGAACGCTTCCGCGTCCGCGAAACGACCTGAATCCCGGAGATTCCACGCTGCCGCCAGCACGTCGGCCGCGTAGTCGCTGAGCGCCAGACCATCGTTCGGATCGATCTCCTCTCCCAGACGCTCGAGCTGCCTGTTCGCCTCGTCCACGCGACCGGCCCTGGCCAGGGCTCGCGCGTAAAGCGAGCGGATGGAGGCGCCGCCCTCCTCCGCCATCTCGCCCAACAGGTCGGCGACCGCTTCCCACCGCTGCTGAAGGATCAGCAGACGCAACAGCGCCCAGGAAATCTCCTCGCTCGCCGGTTCCAGGCTCCGCAGTTCGACCAGCGCCGTCGTCGCGTCCGCGGGCCGGCCCAGGCGCTGGTCGAGCAGCGCCTTGAGACGCAGCAGCCGCTTCCGGTCCGTGCCCCCGTCCGCCAGCAACCGATCGACCAGGCCGAAAGCGGAACGAAGCACCACCTCGTCCGCTTCCTCGCTGCGAGCGATGAACTCCAGGACCCCCGGCGGCGGCGCGGAAACCGGGTCGTCTATGGCGGCGATCAACGCGCGCCGGACCTCCTGCGTTTCTCCTTCGGGTAGCGGGTTGCGCCGGTCGGCACGAAGCAGGCCGACCAGTGCCGCCGTCGGCTCATTGCACTCCTCTCGGGCGCGCCTGAGCCACTCGACCTCGGAAGCCGGCCTCGATGTCAGCTCCGCGATCCGCGCCCGGCGCATCAGGCGCAGGCACTCGAGGTCCGGGAGTTCCCCGCCTGCCTCCGCCGACGATTGGGCGGGGGCCGGCTCCGGCGCGCCCATTGCCAGGAGCCCGGCAAGCAAACAACCGGCGAGGAGCCCCCCGTGCGGGTAGGGGACGGCCGGCAGGCGGTCGGGCTTCATGTCCCTGACCGGCTCCCTCAGGCGTTCTCCACGGCGGCCGCCATCCGCTCCACGATCTCCTCGAGGATGGCCCGCGACGTCGCGAAGTTCAGCCGTGTGCAACGCTCGAACCCGAGCGCCGAGCCGGGCGGACCGAACTCGGCGCCGTCGTTGAGCGCCACCCTGGCCCGCTTCAGGAAGAACCGGGACGCCGGCATCGGCAGATCGAGGCCGCGGCAATCCAGCCAGTAGAGGTAGGTCGCCTCCTGCGGACCATGCACGATGCCCGGCAGGCGACGGTCGAGGAAGTCCGTCAGAAACGCGCGGTTCCCGTCGAGATAGGCCACCGTCTCTTCCAGCCAGGGGCCGCCGTGGCTCCAGGCGGCCCGCGCCGCCTCGACGCCCAGAATGCCCGGATGCGCGAGAACGAAGTGCGGCAGTTCGTCGAACCGCTTCTTGAGCTTCTCGCTGCCGAACACCAGCAGCGCGAGCTCAAGCCCGGCGAGGTTGAACGACTTCGTCGCCGACGTGATCGTGACCGTCCGTTCCCTCACCTCGGGGCCCAGCGTCTCGAACACGGTGTGCTGGTGGCCCGGGAACACGAGTTCGTTGTGGATCTCGTCGGCGAGGACGATCAGGTCGTGCTCGACCGCGAGTTCGGCCACCGCTTCCAGTTCGCTTCGAGTCCAGACGCGGCCGCTCGGATTGTGGGGATTGCACAGCATGAACACGCGAGTGTCCCTGTCGATCGTCGCTCGCAACTGATCGAGATCCATCTCGAACCGTTCCGTCCCCCGGCGAAGCGGCGACTCGACCAGCCTCCGGCCGGTACCCGACACAGCCTCGAGAAAGGGTGGGTAGATCGGCGTCTGAATCACCACCCCCTCGCCCTTCCCGGCGCCCAGCGTGACCGCGAGATCGAGACCCTGGAGCGCGTTGACCAGGAAGCGGATCCGCTCCGGCTCCACCGTCCAGCCGAGCTGCTCCTCCATTCGCCGACCGAAGATCTCCGGCAGATCGCCGATCTCGGGCGGCTCGCAGTAGCCAAGGTCGGACGTCTCGACGAGATGCCGCACCACACGCTGGATCGGCTCCGCGATGGGGTAGTCCATGTCCGCCACCCACGCCGGCAGGATGCCGCTGCCGTTCGCCGTGTAACGGCTCCACTTGAACCCGGTGCGGGCCTCCAGATCCCCGAGCCGGATGGCGTCGAACTGCTCCTTCAGCGACACGGGCGCAAGCTATCAAGCGCTGCTAGGAACTGGCGCGGCAGGAACTGGGTGCGCCGGCGTCCTCGCCGGCCTACAGGAAGCTGCGCCGCGTAGCGGCGACAATCCTGCTGCGCTAGGGTGCGGCCCCATGGCGCTGAAACTCGGACTTCAGCTTGGCTACTGGGGCGCGGGACCGCGTTCCGATTTCCTCGACATCGCGATCGATGCGGAGGCGCTCGGCTACGACTGCGTCTTCACCGCGGAGGCGTGGGGCTCCGATGTCTTCACGCCTCTGGCCTGGATCGGCGCGCACACCTCGAAGATCCGCCTGGGCACCGGCATCGCCCAGATCTCTGCGCGCACGCCGGCGTCGACGGCCATGCACGCGATGACGCTCGACCACCTGTCGAAGGGCCGGGTCATCCTCGGCCTCGGCGTCTCGGGTCCCCAGGTCGTCGAGGGCTGGTACGGCCAACCCTTCGGCAAGCCGCTGTCCCGTACACGGGCCTACATCGAAATCATCCAGAAGATCCTCGCCCGCGAGGAACCGGTGACCCAGCACAGCGAGCACTACCCGCTTCCCTACACCGGCGAAGGCTCCTGGGGCCTGGGCAAGCCGCTCCGCTCGATCGTCCACCCGCTCCGTTCCGATCTGCCCATCTTCCTCGGCGCCGAAGGGCCGAAGAACGTCGCTCTGGCCGCCGAACTCTGCAGCGGCTGGCTGCCGCTCTACTACTCGCCCTACCGGCCCGAGGTCTACGCCGAATCGCTCGCCGGCCGCGGCAACGGCTTCGAGATCGCCTACGGGGCCCGACTCCGCGTCCACGACGACGTCTCCGAAGCCCTCCTGCCGATCAAGCAGTCCCTCGCCCTCTACGTCGGCGGCATGGGCGCCAAGAACCGCAACTTCCACCGCGAACTCATGGCCCGCATGGGCTGGGAGGAAGAGTCCCTGCGCATCCAGGAACTCTTCATGACCGGCAAGCGCGAAGAAGCCGTAGCCGCCGTCCCCGACGACTTCGCCGACGAGATCTCCCTCGTCGGCCCACCTGAGCGAATCAGGGACCGCCTCCAGGCCTTCGAAGACAGCGACGTGACGACCCTGATGGTCGGTGCCGCGAGCAAGGAGGAACTGCGGCAGGCCGCGGAGATCGTGCTCGGCTAGAGGCCGCACACTGGGTGCGCCGGCGTCCCCGCCGGCTGCCGCCGCAGGCGGCCAGGAGAACGCGCCGGCCAATGGCCGGCGTCCGCCCTTGCTTCAGGCAGCAGCCTTGAACAGCTCGAAACGCTGAGCGAGCCGATCGCGGTCCGGACGATCCTCCAAGCGCCGGGGTAGTCGAATCCTGCCCCCCTGCAACTTCTTCAGGGCCTCCAGCATCGGGCCATCCTTCTGGCTCAGAAGGCGCTCGGAGACGTGCAGGTGATAGTCCGGGTCTACGCCAATCAAGTGCCGGTCGAAGGCTGCATGGTGGAGCTTCGAGAGCGGCATGCCGTTCTGAACAACAGGCTGCCCAAGTCGCTCATCCCTGTCCGAGATGATGTGCGCGGCGTCAAGAAGATCCGGTTCAGCCAGTCGCGAAACCGCACAGCGTCCGTTGTAAGCCGCAATCACGGCCTTTCGGAACGAGTCCTGGTGAAGTCTCTGCGCCACCAGGCGAAGCGCATAGCGGCGCTCAGCGACGTTGGGCATCGAAACTCCCTCATGCTTGGAGAGGCCGAACACGGACTCCCAGATAAGACGACCGTCAGGATTGGCCGTGTTGTAGGTCTTGAGCGGAGTCGTGCCGGGCCAGTTTGGAACAGGGATCCACTCCGCTTCCTGGAAGAAGAAGGCATCCGTCAGGATCCGGCAGCCGATCTCGAAGTCGCCCAGGTGCCTGCGATCCGACCGGCGCAGTCCCGCGATCCGCTCGCGCATCTCGTCGGCCGATTGCGCTCCGTTCCCCTGTCCGAAGGCCTGCCAGGCCAATGAACAGGGCAAGTTGGAAGCGTAGGCGAAGACGCCTCCACCTACGATCACATGGGGAGAGCCGCGCAGCTTGAACAGAAAGAGCTCGCCCCGTTTCAGGGCCCGGAAGTTGCGTGCCGAGGGGGCCCAGAAGTTGACCTCGCCAAGGTCAGGTCGGCGGCTCAACTGTCTGAACCACTCGGGATCCGTGACGGCGACGACGAGGTTGATTCCCACTCTCTGTCGACCTCGTCGACTACACCATACTGGGAGCGCTGGCCACGATCTTCCACACTGTAGCAAGGTCCTTTGACACGCGGCTCCGTACGCTGCTGGCGCCGTCCGGCAACGCCGTCCAGTCGTCAGCGGCTCCGAGGGGAGGGTCCCAGCGGGCTGGAGGCAAGTGACTCCCCAGACCGCTCCCGTCACCGACGCCGCGGCGGAACGCAGCCGACCGAAGCGAGCGCTGACGTTCCTTTCGCCCAGAGAGCGCAAGCGTCCGCTGGGACCCTCCCCTCGGAGCCGCTGACGACGGGTACCCGGCTACGCCCGCGCCAGCCGGCGGCCGTTGCCGCGGCGCGGCCGGCCGCGGCGGCCGACGCCGGAGGTGCGGTTGAAGGGCACGCGGCGGCGGCGGAGGTGGGCCTGGCGCTTGACGCGTCGCCGGGCCGTGGCGAACGACTGGTTGATCGCGACCGGGATGGAGGCCGCGGCCGAGCGATGGACCACCACGTCCGGTCCCGGCAGGGCGACCTTGACGACGACGTCGAAGGCCAGTCCGCCGCGGTGATTCCGGCCCGGGCCGGCGATCGTCACTTCGCAGTCGACGATCCGGGAGTTGAAGCGCTTCAGCGCCGCTGCCTCGGACTCGATCGACTGCTTCAGGTCGTCGGTCAACTGGACGTTCTGGGTGCGTATCCTGATCGGGAAACTCGGCTTGGTTCTCAACGCTTGGGCCCCTCCGTCTCCTGTCTCAGATCGTACAACGCACCGGGAGCGGGAAGATTCCTCAGGCATCCAGCGCCGTGCCGATCGTGCCCCGGAGATAGACGTCGATCAGCCGCGGCAGCGCGTTCAGGTCGTAGCCGCCTTCGAGCACGGACACGAGCCGCCCATCGCAGATCTCCTCCGCCAGTTCGGCCAGGTCGACGCCGAAGCGGTGGAAGCTCTCCTCGGTCAGCTCCATGCCGGCGATCGGGTCGTTGCGCCAGGCGTCGAAGCCGGCCGACACCAGCAGCACGTCCGGGTCGAACGAGCGGACCGCCGGAAGCAGCAGGTCATCCATGACCTCGCGGTAGGCGTCGTCGCCGCTGCCCGCCGGCAGCGGCGCGTTCACCGTCGTGCCCTCGCCTTCACCGATTCCTCGCTCGCTGGCGGCCCCGGTGCCCGGGTAGAAGGGGTACTGGTGGACGCTCAGGTAGGCGACGTCGGCCCGATGGTCGAACAGGTGCTGGGTCCCGTTGCCGTGGTGAACGTCGAAGTCCAGGATGGCCACCCGTTCCACGCCATGCACGTCGATCAGGCCCTGGGCGAGGACCGCGATCTGGTTCAGGTAGCAGAAACCCATTGCCCGGTCCCGCTCGCAGTGGTGCCCGGGCGGCCGGGTCACGCTCATCGCCCGGTGGCCCGCGCCCAGCATGACGTGGTCGCCCGCAGCGAGCGCGGCATCGACGGCGGCCCAGGCGGCGTCCGCCGTCCCTGGCGACAGCGGATTGTCGTTCGTGTCGAGCATCGGCGTCGGTCGACGCGGGAAGTCGCCCTTCGCCGCCAACTCGGCGACGTCGGCGACCGCCGCCTCCATCCGCTCGATGTACTCGGGATCGTGGACGAGACCGGCCAGCCGGCGGCCCTGTCCGACCATTCCGCCGACCGGCCCTCCCGAGCCTGATTCGACCAGGTCCCAGCCCCGCTCTCGCAAGTACGGCAGGGCAAGCTGCAGGCGTTCCGGCCGCTCCGGAAACCCCCTCGGTACAGTGTGCACCTCACAACGTGGGTCCCAGAAGACGCTCATCGGTGAACTCATGTGCTACCTCAAACCTCCCGTTCCGTCTCGACGTAACCTCAGGTGATGATCCAAGATACTCCAGTGATGAAGACGCCAACCAACGTTTGCTCGATTCGACGCCTCCTGGCTCTGGCTGTTCTCGCCGCGGCAGCGCCCTCACTCGCCGCCGCCTCCGACAACTGGCCGTCCTTCCGCGGCAATGCCGCCGACGGCAACGGCACCGGAGCCCCGCCGGCCACCTGGAACGTCGAAACAGGCGAGAACGTCCTCTTCCGCGTCGAGGTTCCGGGTCTCGGCCACTCGAGTCCCGTGATCTGGGGCAACCGCCTGTTTCTGACCTCGTCCGTACCCGAGGGCGAGGAAGCCTCGCTCAAGGTCGGCCTGTACGGCGACATAGCGCCCGTCGTGGGTGAACCGCCGCAGCGCTACGTGGTCCTGGCCTACGACAAGCGAAGCGGCGAGCTGTTGTGGCAGCGGACCGCGTTCGAAGGCACCCCGGCGGTCAAGCGCCACACGAAGGCTTCCCACACGAACTCGACGCCGGCCACCGACGGCGATGTCCTGGTCGTCTTCTTCGGTTCCGAAGGGCTCCACGCCTATGACCTGGACGGCAACCCGCTCTGGAACCGTCAGTTCGGTGTGCTCGACTCCGGCTTCTTCATGGTCAAGACCGCACAATGGGGGTTCGCGAGTTCACCCCTGGTCCACGACGGCCGCGTGATCATCCAGGTCGACGTGCAGGGTGACTCCTTCCTCGCGGCGCTCGACGCGGCGACCGGCGAGGAGCTCTGGCGCACCGAGCGCGACGAGATTCCCACATGGAGCACGCCCGCCGTGTTCCCGCGGAGCGACGGCAGCCGCCAGATCGTCGTCAACGGCTACCAGCACATCGGCGGCTACGACCTCGACACCGGGAAGGAACTCTGGCGGCTTGAAGGCGGCGGCGACATCCCGGTGCCGACGCCGATCCGGGCCGGCGACGATGGTCCGATCCTCATCACCAGCGCCCACGGCCCGATGCGTCCGGTCTACGCGGTCGATCCGGACGCCGCCGGCGGGATCGATCCCGAGCACGACGCGATGCTCTGGTTCCACGAGCGGCTCGGGAACTACATGCAGACGCCGATCGTGGTCGGCGACCTCGCGTACTTCGGTTTCGACAACGGCGTCGTCACCGTGTTCGACTGGAAGAGCGGCGAACGGGTCGCGCAGCGGCGCCTCGGCCGCGGCGCTACCGGCTTCACCGCCTCGCCGGTCGCCGCCGGTGGCCGTATCTACTTCAACGGCGAGGACGGCGACGTTCACGTCATCGAATCCGGCGACGAGCTGAAGGAAGTCGCGGTCAACGAACTCGGCGAAACGCTGATGGCGACGCCGGCGATCTCGGACGGCGTTATCTACTTCCGGGCCCGTCGCCACCTGATCGCGATCGGCTCCGGGTCGTAGCCCGCCATGGCCACTTCCTGCCCAACACCGATCACCACGGCGACCGTCGCGTTCGCCCTCTCCGCAGCAACGGCCCTGCCTGCCGTCGCCTCGGACAACTGGCCCTCGTTCCGCGGCAACGGCGCTGACGGCGTCGGAACCGGATCGCCGCCGGCGACCTGGAACGTGGAAACAGGCGACAACATCCGCTTTCGAGTACCGGTGCCCGGCCTCGGACACTCGAGTCCGGTCATCTGGGAGGACCGCCTCTTCCTGACCTCGGCGGTTCCCGACGGCGGCGAGGCGTCGCTCAAGGTCGGCCTCTACGGTGACGGTACGCCGGTCGAGG
This sequence comes from Acidobacteriota bacterium, assembly GCA_028877275.1. Lineage (GTDB taxonomy): Bacteria > Acidobacteriota > Thermoanaerobaculia > Multivoradales > Multivoraceae > Multivorans. The sequence continues at coordinate 49,081 of JAPPFP010000006.1, read as the reverse complement.
GCGAGCCGGCGCAACGCTTTCAGGTGATGGCCTTCGACAAGCGGACCGGCGAACTCCTGTGGGAGCGAACGGCATTCCATGGTACGCCCGCGATCAAGCGGCACATGAAGGCGTCGCACACTAACTCCACGCCTGCGACCGATGGCGACGTCCTCGTCGCCTTCTTCGGCTCGGAAGGACTCCACGCCTACGACCTGGGCGGCAACCCGTTGTGGAACCGGCAGTTCGGCGTACTCGACTCGGGGCCTTACGACTTCCCGACCTACGAGTGGGGGTTCGCCAGCTCGCCGATCGTCCACGACGGGCGGGTTGTCATCCAGGTGGACATCCTGAGCCAGTCCTTCGTCGCGGTGCTGGATGCGACCACGGGAGAGGACGTCTGGCGGAAGACGCGCGAGGAAGTGGCCACGTGGAGCACGCCCGCGGTCTTTCGGCGGGCTGATGGCCGCGAGCAGGTCGTGTTGAACGGCTACCACCACATCGGCGGCTACGACCTGGACACCGGCGAGGAACTCTGGCGGCTCGAGGGCGGCGGCGACATCCCGGTACCGACGCCGATCCGGGCCGGCGACGGTCCCATCCTGATCACGAACGCCCATGGCCGATTGAAGCCGATCTACGCGATCGATGCGGATGCCGAGGGCAAGCTCGATCCCGACCACGACGCGATGGTCTGGTTCCACGAGCGCCTCGGGAACTACATGCAGACCCCGATCGTCGTCGGCGACCTCGCCTACTTCTGCTACGACAACGGCGTCGTGACCGTCGTCGACTGGCGTTCAGGCGAGCGTCTGGCACAGAAGCGCCTGGGACGCGGCGCCTCCGGCTTCAGCGCATCAGCCGTTACGGCCGGCGGCCATATCTACTTCAACAGCGAAGTCGGTGACGTCCATGTGATCGAACCGGGCCCCGACCTGAACGAGATCGCGGTCAACGAACTCGGCGAAACCCTGATGGCGACACCGGCGATCTCGGACGGCGTCATCTACTTCCGGGCGCGCCGACATCTCGTCGCGGTCGGCGCGGGTCCGTAGCGCCCACCGGGCGCCGAATCAGCTCGGTCAGGCTCTACGCTTCAGCACGCCGCTGAAGCTCTCCCGGTGCTGGTGGGCAGTGTAAAGGCCCAACACCAGCAGGACGACACCGAAGACCAGGCCGGAAGGCTCCAGGAAGACGTGGAACAGCAGGATGTTGAGCGCGACCGGCGCCAGCACGACGAGGGCCAGCGGCACGAACATGCCGAGGATCAGCAGAACGCCGCAGACGATCTCGGTCACCTTGATCACCGGCCACAGGTAGCCGGTGTCCATGATCGCGCCCATGAAGGCCGCCGCCTCCTCCCCCACCTCAGGCTGCTCCACCAGTTCGAACAAACCCGTGACGCCGCCGAACACGAACAGAAGCCCCAGCAGAATGCGCGCAATCGTCGGAAGATGCTTCATCGTCTAGCCTCCTTGTGTCGTGGGTGCCACAACAGCGTAGCGTCGCTTCAGACGTTGAGGAAAACGACGTGACGAGCGAGGACACTCTCTGGCGGCCGACGGCGGAACAGGTCGAGGCCAGCAACCTGACTCGCTATCTGCGCTGGCTGGAGAGCAAGCGGAATCTGCGCTTCGCCGGCTACAGCGAACTTTGGCGCTGGTCCGTCACGGATCTGGAGGCGTTCTGGGGCTCGATCGCCGACTTCTTCGACGTCAGGTTCCGCACACCGCCCGAGCGTGTGATCGCCGACCGTGTGATGCCTGGCGCAAGCTGGTTTCCCGGCGCCAGACTCAACTACAGCGAACACGCACTAGCTCGCGAGGGCGACGCCCCGGCGCTGATCTGTCGTGGCGAGCGGGGCAACCGACGCGAGTTCAGCCGCGACGATCTGCGGCGCGAGGTCGCGGCTGCGAGGGCAGGTCTGCGCCAACTCGGCATCGGCGCAGGCGACCGCGTCGCGGCCTACCTTCCGAACGACGCCGAAGCCGTGATCGCCTTCCTCGCCACCGCGAGTCTGGGCGCCATCTGGTCGAGCTGTCCGCCGGAGTTCGGGGTCGAGAGCGTGCTCGACCGCTTCCGCCAGATCGAACCGAAGGTGCTGATCGGGGTCGACCGGTACGACTACAACGGTCGGGCGTACGACCGGAGCAACGACCTCGCGCGGATCATCAGTTCGTTGCCGACTCTCAGCGCGGCGGTCGTCGTGCGAGCCGCCAGCGGCACGGACGCCTCCCCGCGACGCCTGTCCTGGCAGGAGCTGACCGCCGAGAGCGCCGAACTCGTGTTCGATCCCATGCCCTTCGACCATCCGCTCTGGATCCTCTACTCCTCCGGCACCACCGGGCTGCCGAAGGCGATCGTCCAAGGCCACGGCGGCATCCTCGTGGAGCACCTGAAGCAACTGGCGCTACACACCGATCTCGGCGCGGAAGATCGCTTCTCCTGGTACACGACGACCGGTTGGATGATGTGGAACTACCTCGTCTCCGGGCTTCTCCTGGGCACGACCGTGGTGCTCTACGACGGCTCGCCCGGCTGGCCGGATCTCAACGCCCTCTACCGCCTGGCCGACGAGGAGGCGGTGACCTGCTTCGGCGTCAGCGCGCCCTTCCTGATGGCCTGCCGGGCGGCGGGCCTGGAGCCCGGCAGGCAGTTCGATTTCGAGGCCCTGCGCGCGGTCGGCTCGACCGGTGCGCCGTTGCCGGCCGAAGGGTTCGACTGGGTCGTCGAGCACGTGAAGTCCGATGTGTGGCTCGGCTCGCTTTCCGGAGGGACGGACGTTTGCACCGGCTTCGTCGGCCCGAGTCCGCTGCAACCGGTCCGGCGCGGCCGCGTCCAGTGCCGCTCCCTGGGCGCCAGGGTCGAGGCGTTCGACGAGGACGGCCACGCCGTCACCGGCCAGGTCGGCGAGCTCGTCCTGACCGAACCCCTGCCCTCGATGCCCCTCTTCTTCTGGAACGATGACTCCGGAGAGCGCTACCGGAACAGCTATTTCGACCACTGGCCGGGCGTCTGGCGCCACGGCGACTGGATTGAGATCGACGAGGACGGCAGCTCCGTCATCTACGGTCGTTCGGACTCGACCCTCAACCGTGGCGGCGTGCGGATGGGCACCTCCGAGTTCTACCGTGCCGCCGCAGAGTTGGCGGAGGTCGAGGACTGCGTGATCGTCGACACCGGCAGTCTGGATCGCGAGGGCAAGCTGTGGCTGTTCGTTGTCCTGGCCGAGGGCGTCGCCCTCGATGCGGCCCTCGCCGGCCGTATTCGCCGGCATCTGCGCACGCGGCTGTCGCCCCGTCACGGCCCGGACGAGATTCGGGCGATCCCCGAGATCCCGACGACTCTCTCGGGCAAGAAGCTCGAGGTGCCGATCAAACGGATCCTCGCCGGGGAGCCGGTGGAGACGGCGGTCAACGTCGGGACCCTCAAGAACCCGGAGTCGATCGCCGCCCTGGTCGCGGCGCTGTAGCCGCCTACTGATTCAGCTTGTGGCCGGACGGCGACTACGGAGTTCTCTCGGCATGTACGCCGCGCTACGCGCCGGGAACATGCCGTGAGAACTCCTAGTTGGCGAAGTCCCCGCCACGGAAGATCGAGATGTCGTCCAGCGAGATGACCTTGCCGAGCGCTGCGTTGACTTCGTCCAGCGACAGCTCAGCAATCGCCTGCTCCTGAGCGGCCGTGAACGCCATCGTCCGGCCCGTGAACAGGTTGCTGTTCAGCATCGACGCGACGGCGCGGTCCTGCGACCGTCCGTTCTGTTGCCTGTCGAGGAAACCCCGGCGCGCAGCCTCGAACTCCTCCTCGGTGAAGCCATCTTCAAGCGCCTTCCGCACCTCGTCGCGGAAGGCGGTGACCACCTTGTCCGCGTTCTCCGGCGCGAAGATGGCGAACGTCAGAAAGATGGCGCTGTCGTCGATCGATGGCGCGGCGACCTGGGAGCCGACGCTGTACGACAGTCCCTCCTCCTGGCGAATCCGCGTCGCCAACCGCGAACTGAGAAAACCGCCGCCCAGCAGTTCGTTCGCCATGAGCAGCGCGGGGTAGTCCTCGTCGTCGTCGCGCATCGAGAAACTCGCGACAGCCATCATCACCGCGTTCGTCTTGTCCGGCGTCTCGAGGTCGACGCTGACCGTCTCGACCTCACGGTACGGATCGGCGACCCGCTCGTAGGGCTCGGGCGCCTGCCAATCCCCGAACAGCTCCTCCAGTGCGCCCGCGACCTCGTCCGGGTCGAAGTCCCCCACGATCGCGATCGTGCCGCCCTCGCCGCCGTAGAAGGACGCCCAGAACTCACTCGCTTCCTCGATGGTCGCCGCGTTGAGACGCTCTATCTGCTCGTCGAAGGTTGGCGAGTATCGGGGATGATCGGCGGGCCACGGGCTGAAGTGCCTGCCCATCGCCATCGGCACCTGGGCCATCGGCTCGGACCGCTGGGACTCGATCCCGGCCAGGCGCTCCTCGCGCAGGAGGTCGAACTCCTTCGCGTCGAAGGCCGGCTCACGGAGGATTTCGGCCACGAGCTGCAGTACCGGAACGAGGTTCTCCCGCACCGTAGTGATTGACCCGCTGGCGATCAGCGCGCTGCCGCCGACGCCGCCCTGCGCCTTCAGGCGATCCAGTTCGTCGCTGATCTCCTGTCTCGACCGGTCCTTCGTGCCACGCATGAGCATCGACCCGGCCAGGTCGCCCGCAGTTGCACGGCCCATCAACGCCGCCTCGGTGCCGTGCCGGAAACCGAAGCTGACGCTGACCGACTCGCCCCGGGTCTGCTTCGCCAGCAGCGCGACCTTGACGCCGTTCGAGAGTTCGAGCGCCCGTGTGCGCCGATCGATGTTCGCCGGCGTCGGGTCGAAGGCCTCGCCTTCCGCGACCGCCTCGCGCCCGGTGTAGTCGGCTACCAGGGCCGCTACGTCGGGCGGCTCGGGGATCTCGGCGCGTTCCGGTGTCTCGTCCGTCGGATAGAAGTACCCGACGGTGCGGTTCGAGTCCCGCAGGTAGGTCTGCGCAACTTCGTGGACGCCTTCGGCCGTCACCTGCTCGAGGCGGTCGCGGTGCAGGAAGAACAGTCGCCAGTCGCCCATCGAGGCCCACTCGCTGAGCTGAAGCGCGATGCCCTGCGGATTGTTGAACGAGAGTTCGATCCGCGACAGGTAGTCGGTCTTGGCACGCTCGACCTCCTCTTCCGTGGGTGGCTCCGCGGCGATCTCGTCGAGGGTCGCGAACAACGCCTCGGCCGCTTCCTCCAGCGAGTCCTCCTCCCTCACCATCACGTTGGCCGTCAGTACCCCCGGTTCGTTCAACTGAAGAGCGGACGCGAAGACCGACGCCGCCAACCCCGGTTCCACGAGGTTCTTGTACAGACGGCCGGCCGGCTCGACGCCAAGGATGTGGCTGAGCACCTCGACCGCGGCGTACTGCTCATGCGCGCCCGGCGGCACGTGGTAGACGGCCATCACGAGCTGCGTGTCGCCGACCCGCCGCAGGGTCACCGTCCGCTCGCCGTCCTGCGCCGGCTCGGCGGTGTAGGTGTCGAAGAGCGTGTTCGCGCCGGTCCGGTCCGGCCGCGGAATGGGACCGAACTTCTCCGCCACCAGTTCGAGCGCCCGGTCGACTTCGAACCGCCCGGCGACGACCAGGATCGCGTTGTCCGGCTGGTAGTACTTCCGGTAGAAGGCCTGTAGCCGCTCGATCGGCACGTTCTCCAGATCGGCCCGCGCGCCGATCGTCGAGTTGCCGTAGTTGTGCCAGTCGAAGGCGGCCGACATGACGCGCTTGCGCAGCACGCCGATCGGCTGGTTCTCGCCGCGCTCCCACTCGTTCCGCACCACGGTCATCTCCGACTCGAGGTCCTCGGCCGAGATGAAGGAGTTGATCATCCGGTCCGCCTCGAGGTCGAGCGCCCACTCCAGGTTCTCGTCCGTCGCCGGGAAAGTCTCGAAGTAGTTCGTGCGGTCGAACCAGGTCGTTCCGTTCGGAAAGGCGCCGTGCTCGGTCAGCTCGGCGGGAATGTCCGGGTGGTTCGGCGTGCCCTTGAAGACCAGGTGCTCGAGCAGGTGAGCCATCCCCGTCTCGCCGTAGCCCTCGTGGCGGGAACCGACCAGGTAGGTGATGTTCACCGTGACCTGCTGCTTGCTCTGGTCCGGGAACAGGAGGAATCGAAGCCCGTTCTCCAACTGGTACTCCGTGATTCCCTCCACGGACGCCACTCTGGTGACGCCGTCCGGCAGATCCTGGGCCAGTGCGGGCAGTGCCAAAACCAGCCAGACGAGAAGGCCGGCGAGCAGTCCGGAAGCGTGTCTAGTCGTCCTCTTCATCGATGTGTCTCCAGGGGCAGGAGCGGCTTGCTCCGCGCGTTGAACGTTCAGGCGAGGGAGATTACCTACCGTAGAAACGCAAGCGCGCCCCGATTGTTCCCCCTTACCGTCCGGCTCGGGTGTCCAGGCTGACGCTCTTGAGCAGCGCGAAGACCGGCGAACCGATAGCGAGGCCGAGTTCCGCCGCCGACGCCCGCGTGATCCGGGCCCGCAGCCGGTGCGAACCCAGGTCGACCGTGGCCTCGGCGAACGCGGTCGCCTCGTCCTGATGCAGCGACACCAGAACTCCGGACAGCACGTTGCGGATGCTCGTCGGCGACGGGCGTTCGGTGGCAAGCGAGACGTCCCGGGAACGGACGAGCAGCCGCGCCGACTCGCCGACCGCGAGGTGCTCGATCCGCGGCACGCTGAGCCGCTGACCGTCGAGGTCGAGCCAGGTCAACCGATACTGGTCGTCGTGCGCGCTGACGCGCGCCTCGAGCACCGCCGCGGCCTGGAAGCGCTCGGTCAGCGACGCCAGATCGAGCTCCTCCAGCACCTCGACGGTGCCGCCGAAGGCCTGCACCCTGCCCTCGGCAAGGACCAGGACACGGTCCGCCAGGAGCGCCACCTCGTCGACCGCGTGGCTCACGTAGAGGGTCGGAATTCCGAAGCGCGGATGCAGGGCCAGCAGATACGGCATGATCTCCGCCTTGCGCCGCCGGTCGAGCGCCGACAGGGGCTCGTCGAGGAGCAGCAGGCGCGGCCGGCTGAGCAGCGCCCGCCCCAGGGCGGCACGCTGCCGCTCTCCGCCTGAAAGCGTGTTGGGCCGCCGGTCGAGCAGCGGCTCCAGGTCCAGGGCGTCCACGACATCGTCGCGGGTGATCGACACTGCGCTCGCCCCGGCGCTTCGTCGCTCTGCGTACCGGAGATTGCCGGCGACATCGAGGTGCGGGAACAACCGTCCGTCCTGGAACGTGCAACCGACGGGGCGGCGGTGAGGCGGCACGTCGACTCCGGCTTCGCTGTCGAGCCACACGTCGCCGTTCAGGGCGATGCGGCCGCGGCTTCCCGCCTCGAACCCGAGCAGCGACCTCAGGAGGGTCGTCTTGCCGCTCCCCGAAGGACCGAACACCGCGGTAACGCCGGCCGCCGGGATCGCTTGCTCGACCTGGAGATCGAAGCCGCTGAAGGCGACCTGAACGTCCACTTCGAGGGTTGTGCCCTCACGGTCAGGCGACATGAACCGGCAACCTCCGATTGAACACGTAGACGAACACCAGTACGACGAACGCGAACAGCAGGAGACCGGCGGCAAGCGTGTGCGCCTCCGCGTAGCGCAGTGTCTCGACGTGCTCGTAGATGGCGATCGAGATGACCCGCGTCTTGCCCGGGATGTTCCCGCCGACCATCAGCACGACGCCGAACTCGCCGATCGTGTGGGCGAAGGTCAGGACCGCGGCGGTCAGGAAGCCGCGCAGCGAGAGTGGCGCCGCAACCGAAAGGAATGCGTCAAGAGGTGAGGCGCGTAGCGCGGCCGCGGCCTCCAGAGGACCCCGGCCCAGCGACTCGAAGGCGGCCTGGAGCGGCTGCACCATGAACGGCAGCGAGTAGACGACCGAAGCGATCAGAAGGCCCGCAAACGAGAAGGTGAGCGTGGTGTCGGTGACTTCCACCCAGAGCCCGCCGAGCCACGACCGGGGGCTCATCAGCAGCAGCAGGTAGAAGCCCAGGACCGTCGGCGGCAACACCAGCGGCAGCGCGGTCACCGCCTCGACCAGCGGCTTCAGCCGCGATCGGGTGCCGGATAGCCACCAGGCAAGCGGCGTCCCAAGCACCAGGAGCACCACGGTCGCCGACGCCGCGAGCTGCAGACTGAGCCACAGCGGGCCGAGTTCGGGCAGGTTCATGGCGCTCGAACTACTCGGCGACGAAGCCAAACGACTCGACGACGTTTCGGGCCTCTGGGCTGCGCAGGAAGCGGTTGAAGCGGCGAGCGGCCGGATTCGCTTCAGCGCGTTCCAGGAGCACTGCGTCCTGACGGATCGGGCTGTACATGTCCGGAGGCACTTCCCAGTAGCTGCGGCCCCGGCTCAGTACGGACGACAAGGCAACGAAGCCGAGCTCCGCGTTGCCGGAGGCGGCCATGGTAAAGCTCTGACCCACGTTCTCTCCCACGACGATCCTTGAGCGGAGACTTTCCCACAAGCCGAGTTCGCGCAGAGTTTGCCGGGCCGCGGCCCCGTACGGCGCGAGATCCGGGTTGGCGATCGCAAGTCGCCGGAACGAGCCCGCGCGCAGCGTCTCGACGGAGGCATCAACCGTCGGATGCGGACTCCAAAGCGCAAGCCGCCCGACCGCGTAGGTGTGGCGAGACTCCTCGACCGCGATCCCCTGCTCCACCAGCAGCCGCGGACGTTCCTGGTCCGCCGCAAGGAACACGTCGTAGGGAGCGCCGTGCAGGATCTGGGCATAGAGCTTGCCCGTCGAGCCGACGGTGACCGTAACTCGATGACCGGTCCGCCGCTCGAAGTCGGCGGCGAGCGCCTCTGCCGCTTCGGCGGCGTTCGCCGCCACCGCGACGGTGACCTCTCCGGCAGAGGCCCCCGCTGCCGCCAGGAGGAGCGCCGGCGCGAGCCGAAGAACTGCCCTCAAACGGCGACCGCCTGCGCCGTCCGCCGCGGGTCGCCGCAGGCGACGGCGCCATCCTCGTCGATCAGGACGCCCTCGAACGAGCCGCAGAGCCAGTTCCAGGGATTGACCACTTCGACGGTGGCGCCCGCGTCCTCCAGTCGCCCGACCGGGTCGCCGGCCAGGTCGGCCTCCACGATCAGTGCGCCGGGCACGCTCATCGACGAGCCGCCGAACCGTGGCTTGTGGACCGAGCTCTCGAGGTCGAGGCCGAAGTCGAGCAGGTTGACCGTGTTCTGGACGATGTTCTCGGTCAGCGAGACGCTCGGCGATCCCGAGGCGAGCACGGGTTTGCCGTCGCGAGTGAACATGTTCGGGCAGATGCGCGCGTGCGCCCTTTCCCCCGGTTCGACCGGACCGGAGCCGAGGTGGACGCCGGAGGCACAGGCGTAGACGCCGTCGACGTAGATGCCGGTCCGGAACGGCATCGACATGACCGAGTGCAGCACGGTGGCGACGTTCCCCGCGGCGTCGACCACCGTGACGTGGTTCGAGCCCGGCGGAGGCGGCGGCACCACGCCCAGCGCCTCGTAGCGGTCGTTGGGGCTGGCCGGTCTCCCTTCGAGCGCGGCGAACCGCTCCGCCGCGTACTCCTTCGAGATCGCCCGCTCCACGCCGGGCAGCGTGCCGTCGAAGCGGCCGCCCACCGCGTCGGCGTACACCCGACCGATGATCTGCATCATCTTGAGCGTCGTCTCGCCGGACTCGAACGCGGGGCCCGCCTGCTGGAGGTCGAGCAGTTCGACCATGTTCATGATCTCGACCAGGGCCTGACCGCCGAAGTCCGGCGCGGGCGAACCGACGACGCCGTAGTCGCGGTAGGTGCCCTTCACCGGCTCGTCCCAGAACGCCTCGTAGGCCGCCATGTCGTCAGCGGTGATCAGGCCACCCTTCGCCTGCACCGTTTCGGCGTACCGGCGGCCGAACTCGCCCCGGTAGAAGTGGTCGCCGCCTTCTTCGGCAAGCCGATCGAGCGTGTCGGCGAGGGCGCTCTGCACCAGCTTGTCGCCGATGTCGCGCAGCGTGCTGCCATTGAAGTAGATCTCCCGGCTGAAGGGCTCCCGGCCCAGCACCGCCGACTCGACGAACATCTCGCCCCACAGGAAGGGGTGGATCTCGAAGCCGTCGCGGGCGTAGTGGATCGCTGGAGCCATCACCGTAGCCCGCGGCAACAGCCCGTGGCGCTCGAGTCCCGCCTCGAAGCCGCCCCAGAACCCCGGCACAAAGCAGAGCGTGCCGTCGGTCTTCGTCATCAGCGCCCCGAACTCGGCCACGTCCATGTTCCGCACGTCCGGCACCGCCTGCGGCGCCGCCATCATGCCGTTGACGTAGGTGTACTCGCCCGACGCGGCGTCGTAGTAGAGCATCGACAGGCAGCCCGAGAGAGTCGTCATGTGGGGCTCGACGACGGCCTGGGCGATGCTCGCGGCCATCACGCCGTCGCAGGCGTTGCCGCCCAGAGCGAGCATGTCGGCCGCGGCGGCCGACGCCAGGGGGTGGGTGCAGATGGCGAGGCCGTTGGCGCTGCGGACGGCCTGCTTGGGTCCGAAGCGCGCCGTCGTGACCAGAGCCCGCCGCCGCTCATCGTCAGGGGGCGTCCAGCCGTTTACCGCGGCCGGCGCGGAAGTCCCGGGCTCCGATCCCGGTCCGCACCCCATCGCCATGGCCGCGCCACTGGCTGCCGCGGCCAGCAGGGTCCGGCGATTCAGAGTCAGGTCCGTCGTTTCAACGAGTCCTCTTCCCATCGCTGCCTCCCCTCGCACAGGTAGGGAAAGAGGTTACCGCGTAAGATGCCGCACCCGTTCCACGAAACAAGGAGAGTTCGAGCATGTCGGAACCGGTTCTGCTGGTAGAGAAGTCCGAAGGCATCGCCACCCTCACGCTGAACCGTCCCGGGGTGCTGAACGCCCTCTCGGAAGAGCTGCGCAACGACCTCGCCGGAGCGATCGAGGACCTGCGCGGAGACGACGAGGTCGGCGTGGTCATCCTGACCGGCGCCGGCCGGGCCTTCTGCGCCGGCCTCGACCTGAAGGAAATGAGCGATCCGGACCGGAAGCGCAGGGCGATCGCCGATCCGCCGAAGCTGCTCCGCTCGCTCCATCAACCGGTGATCGGCGCGATCAACGGCATCGCGGTGACCGGCGGCTTCGAGATCGCCCTCTCCTGCGACCTCCTGATCGCTGCCCCGGAGGCACGCTTCGCCGACACGCACGCCCGCGTCGGACTGCTCTCCGGCTGGGGTCTCTCCGCGCGCCTGTCGCGGGCCATCGGCCCGGGCCGGGCGAAGGAACTCTCGCTGACCGGCAACTACCTCTCGGCCGAGCGCGCCTGCGAGTGGGGCCTGGTCAACCGGATCGTGCCGCGCGAGGACCTCCTGCCCACCTGCCGCGAGCTGGCGACCGACATGCTCACCTGCCAGCGCGACGTGATGTTCCAGTACAAGCGGATGATCGACCGCGGCTTCGACCTGACCCTCGGCGACGCGATGGACTACGAGGTCGAAGTCAACCGCATGTACCGGGGCCCCAGGCCCGAAGAAGTCGGCGAACGCCTCGCCGGCATCCGCGAGCGCGGCCGCGCGCAGGCCGAAGACGCCCGCTAGTCGGCGGAGGCGCGCACCCGCCCGGGAGGGGCCAGCGGGGCTTGGCTCCTGCGGCCGTTCGCGCTCTTTCGGAAGATGGGAGGGCGGCGCTCACTCCATTCCGCTCGCTCCGGTTGGTCGTCGGTTCCTGGAGCGGCATCGGGAGTCGCTCGCTCCAAGTCCGCTGGAGCCAAGCCCCGCTGGCCCCTCCCGGGCTGGTCGGCGTCGGTTCACACTGGGTGCGCCGGCGTCCTCGCCGGCTTCCGGAGAAGAACGCGCCGCGAAGCGGCGACCATACGGCCGCGACCGGGGTCTAACCTTCGGGGGCGGCCGGCACGTCGAAGTACTTCTCGACGATCCAGTCGGGTTGCCAGCGGTCGGGTTCGCGTTCGGTGCCGGTGAGGTCGCGGTGTAGCGGCGCCGGGTCGGCGACGGAGAGTGGCACGGTGTCGCCCATGGCGGTTTGCCAGCCCTCGAGAAGGGCTTCGAGACGGGCAGTAGTTTCCGCGTGGTCGGGATCGGCGATGAGGTTCGTCAGTTCGTCAGGGTCTTCTGCCAGATCGAAGAGCTGGCGGTGGTTGACCTTGGGATACACGATCAGCTTGTAGCGGTCGTCGCGCACCGCGCGCATCACGTCCCGGTAGGGCAGGAACACGCTCTGCCGCCAGGTCGGGTCGCCGCCGGACCAGAGGGGCGCCAGATCCCGGCCGTCGATGCCGGGCGGCGCCTCGACGTCGCCGGCTGCGAGCAGGGTCGGGAACAGGTCATACAGGTAGGTGAAGGCCTCGGTCGTACCCTGCGGGATGCCCGGTCCGCGGATGATCAGCGGGCAGCGCATGGAGTGTTCGTACAGGTTCTGCTTGCCCAGCAGGCCGTGGCTGCCGACCGACAGCCCGTGGTCGGCGGCGTAGACGACGATCGTGTTCTCCGTCTGGCCGTTGTCGTCCAGGGCGTCGAGGATCCGGCCCACCTGCTCGTCGAGGTGGGTGATCAGGCCGTAGTACTCGGCGACCTGGTCGCGGATCACGTCCTCGGTGCGTGGCCACGCAGCCAGGTTCTCGTCGCGGAGGATTAGGGCGCCGTTGTCGAAGGGGTGCTGCGGCATGTAGTTGCCGGGCAACGGCAGGTCGCGCTCGTAGTAGCGCTCGCGGTACTCGGGCGGCGGTTGACGTGGGTCGTGAGGCGCCGTGAACGGCACGTAGGCGAAGAACGGCAAGCCCGCGTCACGGCTCACCTCCGCCTCGGCCTGCTCGTCGAGGAACTCGATCACCGCGTCGGCGAACAGCGCGCTCGAGAACCTCTCCCCCACGCGCCGGCGCACCATGCCGCCGTTCTCGATGTCCTGCACCTCCGTCTGGGTGTGGTCTGCCATGCCGCCGAGGTAGATCGCGGTGCCGCGGTCGAAGGCCCGGAGCAACGCCTCCTCGCCGTTGTGCCACTTGCCGGTGATGAACGTGCGATACCCGGCTGCCTCGAGCAGGCGTGGAAGGGTCGGCACGCCGTCCATGTCGTTCGGCGAGCGCATCCAGCTACGGCCCGTCAGCACCATCGCCCGGCTGGGGACGCACACGGCGCCGCTGTTCGAGCCGAACACGTAGTTCCGCCTGAAGCTCCACCCCCCGCCCGCCAGGCGATCCAGGTTCGGAGTGTCGATCAACTCGTTGCCCCAGGCACGGATCGTGTCGGCGCGCTGGTCGTCGGCGAACAGAAACAGGATGTTCGGCCGCGCCGGTTGCGGCTCGGGCTCGCCCGCCGGCTGGTCGCTCATGCGGGGCGCGCAGGAGAGCAGTGCCAGAGCCGCGGCGGCGGCCGAGGTGGAGGCGAGCACGTTCACGAGCCGGCTGTCGCTACGCGCGCGATCGCGTCCAGCTTCTCCACCACCTCGGGGTCAATGTCCTCTTCCGGCACGAACTCGGCCAGCCGGTGGAAGCTCGCCTTCGACATCAGGTTCGCCTGACCGAGCCGGCGAGCGTAAGCGTCGAAGAGCGGCGCCATGAGCTCCGCGCTGGCCTTCGCGCCGTCGTCCCACGGCGATAACCGGCCGCTCTCCGCCGACGCCTCTTCGACCTCGGCGATCGAGGCCCGCATCGCCTCGACCCGGCGCTCGGCCTCGGCCTCCTCGAACAGCGGGCCGGACGCCTCCCGCCGGGCGCTGTCGGCGGCCCAGCCTTCGAGAGCCGACCGCGAGCACAGGTAGTTCTCAATCTCCCGCTTCCGCCAGGCCTGCCGCTCCAGCCCGTCATCCGCCCCGACCTTCTCCGGCAGCTTGTCGAGCAGTGCGATCCCGCGAAGCGCGGGACACGCCTCCCTGAGGCCGTGGAAGTGAAGCTCGGCGCTCGACAGCCGGTCGCCGACGTACTGGACGAAGGGCCGCTCGAGCGCTCTCGCGGCGGCTTCGTGACCAAGACGCCGGGCGAAGGCCTTGAGGATCGCCAGATCCGTCGACCCCTCGAGATAGAGCACCCAGCCAACCACTTCCGCCTGGAGGTACTGGTTGAAGCTGATCCGCGAGAGCGCCTTGGCCACCTGGCTGCCGCCGTCGTCGATCCGGTGCGGCTTGCCCACGAAGGCGATCACCGTGTCCGTGCCGGCCGCCTCCGCGAGCAGCACCTCGGAGTGGCTGGCGGCCACGATCTGGCTGCCGCTGCCCTCGGCCAGCTCGCGGACGAGTGCGTAGATCTCCCGCTGACGAAGGATCTCCAGGTGGGCGTCCGGTTCGTCGAGCAACAGGACGGCGCCGGGGTTCGAGTAGAGGTAGGCGAGGATGAGCAGGGTCTGCTGGAGACCCCGTCCGCTGGACGAAAGGTCGAGCCAGATACCACGTTCCCGGTACCGCATCGTGATCTCGCCGCGTTCCTCGACGTAGAGCGGCTCGTCCAGTTCGACGCCGAAGAGCCGTTCGATCCGTTCCGTCAGGTCGGCCCAGGAGGCCGGGATTTCAGCGTGAATCCGGAAGCAGAGGTTACGCAGCACCTCGGCCGTCCGACCCTCACCAATGCGAACGTTGATCGACCCCGGATCGAGCCGCGTCTCCGCCGACGCCATGCCCGACATCGGCGGCAGGTAGGCGACCTTGAGCGCCCTGGCTTCGTCCGGCACGGGCATCCGCGGCGGCGACGGGCCCCGTTCGAGCCGCAGCGGCCGGCAGTAGAAAGACTCCTGGTTCGCGTAGTCGAACTCGAGCCCGCAACGCCAGGACCGGCCGGCCGCACCGGCCTCGGAATCCTCGGAAGCGCCCTGCTCCTCATCGCCGTCGGCGGCCGGCGCGGAACTCGTGCCCTCCACGACGACGTCGATACAGACGTTGTCCGTCCGCTGCCGGCCGTCCACCGTGTGCACGTGCCGGGTGTGCAGGTCGCGCCACAGCAGGTTCGCGTTGGGAACCGGTATCGCCACCAGGTCGCGGCGGTTGACCGTCACGCCCGGCCGCTTCTCCGGAGCGCTGCCGCCAGACCGCCGTTCGAGCCAGCGCCGCAGACCGATGTCCCAAAGGGCCAGCGCCTGCATCGCCGAGGTCTTGCCCGAGTTGTTCGGGCCGATCAGCACGACGGCGCTGCCCAGCTCGATCTCGACCTCCTCGAAGCGCTTGAAGTTGCGGATCGTGAGCTTGGTGAGCATGCGCCGGGCCGGTGAGGAGACCCGGCTACGTTAGCGCAGCGCTACACTCGCCTGGCCCGACTCCCAGCCGTCCCATCTCCAGCGCACGGAAGGCAAGCCCAACCATGACCCACCGCACACCCGTCCTGGTCG
Organism: Acidobacteriota bacterium; assembly: GCA_028877275.1. Classification (GTDB taxonomy): domain Bacteria; phylum Acidobacteriota; class Thermoanaerobaculia; order Multivoradales; family Multivoraceae; genus Multivorans. The sequence continues at coordinate 33,781 of JAPPFP010000006.1, read as the reverse complement.
GCATCGCCCAGGTGCTTCAGCGTGCCGACGATCCGGCCGAAGCCCGATCGCCGATCGACCTGATGGTCGAGGCGGTCCGCACCGGCCTCGACGACGCCGAGGCGCCCGGCCTGCGCGACAGGATCGATTCGGTGCGGGCGATGAAAGGTGTCTGGGGCTACCGGAACCCGGCGCTCATAGTCAGCGAGGCCCTCGGCCTCGCGGGTGTCGAGACGGGTCTTTCCGTGGTGGGCGGCAACCAGGTGCAGACGGTGTTCAACCAGAGCGCCCTGGACATCCAGAGCGGCCGCCGCGAGGCGATCGTGCTCTGCGCAGCCGAGTGCGGCCGCACGATGGGCCGGGCGAGCAAGTTGGGGATGGACCTCGACTGGCTGCAGGACGACGACCCTCCCAAGCTCCCGGACACGAGCTACGGCGACACCCGCTGGACGCGGCACGAAATCGAGATGGACCGCGGCATCCAGCAGGCCGTCCAGTACTACTCCCTGTTCGACATCGCGTTGCGGAAGCGGGGCGGCGAAACGGTGGAGGGCCACCTGGCCCGCATCGCCGAACTCTGGGCGGGGTTCAACCGGGTGGCTCAGGAGAATCCCAACGCCTGGATCCGGACGCCTCTGACCGCTGCCGAGATCGGCACGGTGTCGCCGGCCAACCGCGCCGTGACCTTCCCCTACACGAAGCTGATGAACGCGAACATGCGCGTCGACATGGCGGCGGCGTTGGTGCTCTGCTCGCTGGATGTGGCGCTCGCGCTGGGCGTACCGCGGTCGAAGATGGTCTTTCCGGTCAGCGGCGCCGACGCCGTCGACCACTACTTCGTCTCCGAGCGCGACAATCTCCACTCGTCGCCGGCGATCCGGCTGGCCGGCCGGAGGGCGCTTGAACTCGCCGGCGTCGAAGCGGGCGATCTCGACTTCGTCGACGTCTACAGTTGCTTCCCGAGCTCCGTGCAGGTGGCGGCGAGGGAACTCGGCCTCGATCCGCAGCGCCCGCTGACCGTCACCGGCGGCCTGACCTTCGGCGGCGGACCGCTCAACAGCTACGTCATGCACTCGATCGCCCGCACGGCCGAACTCCTGCGCGAAACGGACGGCGGCCGCGCGCTCGTCACCGCGAACGGCGGCATGCTGACCAAGCACTCCTTCGGTGTCTACAGCGCCGGGGAACCGGATCGACCCTACCGGCACGAGGACCTGACCGCCGAAGTCCACGCGCTCCCCAAGCGCGAGGCCGTGGCCGACTACACGGGGCCGGCCGAGATCGAGTCCTACACCGTCATGTTCGGCGGCGGCAGCGCGAAGTCGACCTCGTACCGTTCGACCTACGGCGAGCGCGAAGCTCCGAGCTTCGAACCCACCGTCGCCCACGTGGCTTGCCGCCTGCCGGACGGCCGGAGGAGCTGGGCCAACGTCGAGGATCGGGACACGCTGCGCGACATGTGCGCGCAGGAGTTCTGCGGGCGTCCGGTCCAGATCGACGGAACGGGCGGCGCCGTGTGCCAGTGATCGTTCGGCTCAGCGTCGCCGGCCTCGCCGCCCTGCTGCTGACGGGCTGCCTGGGCCATCCCGCCGCGCCGGCCCGGAGCGCGATGTTCGACTACGACCCGGGCACGGATCCGATCTCCAACCCGGATTCGCTGTTCGCGCCGTTCGACCCCGAGCGGGCCGATACCGAGGCCACGATCAACCGCTACTCGCTCGACCAGCCGACGTCGCTCAACCCGCTCTTCATCCGCGCCTGGACCGATGGCTTCCTCTACCGCCTGCTGTTCGACCCGATCGCTCATCGCGCCCCGGACCTCACGGCGGAATGGAACCCGGCGATGGTGGACGAGGTCGAGGAACTGGAGGGCGGCCTCGTCCACCGCATCAAGCTCCACGCCGGCATGCGCTGGCACGACGGAGCGCCGGTCACCACCGAGGACGTCCGCTTCAGTTGGGAGGCGATCGCCGACGACAACGTGCCGGCGGTCGACTACAAGTACAAGGCCGCCGAGATCGAGGACATCCGCATCATCGACGACATCACCTTCGACGTCGTCCACCGGCAGGTCTCCGCGCTCCGCATCGACAACCTCTACTTCCCCGTCGTCCCGGCGCACATCCTGAACAACCCGGAAGAGCGCGCCGCCGATCCGACGCTGCGCACGAGCGCCTACTACAACCGCTACCTGCGAGAACTCGGCATCGGCAACGGGCCGTTCCGCTTCGTCGAGTGGATCCACGCCGACCGGGTGGTTGTCGAACGCTGGGAGGACTATCACCACGACAAGCCACCCATCCGCCGCCAGGCAATCACGACCCACAGCGACCGCAACGCCGCCCTGCTCCAGTTCCGCAAGGGACAGCTCGACGACATCTGGCTGACCGTCCAGCAGCACGGCAGCCAGACCAACGACGAGGAGTTCCACGCCGCCGGCGTCAAGGCCTGGGGGCCGCGCTGGATGCAGGCCTACATCGGCTGGCAGCAGGGTGGCAACAACCACTTCTTCGGCGACGTCCGGGTGCGGCGCGCGATGGCCCACGCCTACGATGCCGAGCGCGTCCTGCGGCAGGTGAGCTGGAACGTCTACACCCGCTCGAACGGGATGTTCCCGCCCAGTCACTGGAGCCACAACCCCGACGTCCAGCCGCTCAAGTACGACCTCGAGAAGGCCGCCGCCCTGCTCGACGAGGCCGGCTGGCTGACCAGCCCCGACGACGGCTGGCGGTACAAGGAGATCGACGGCGAGCAGGTCCAGTTCCACTTCATGATGAACCTGCCCCAGTCCTTCGTCGACGCCCGCCGCATGGTCGACATCTACCGCGACGATCTGCGCCGCATCGGCGTCTCCTTCGACACCGAGATCCAGGAGAACGCGAGCCGCTCGCCGTTGCTGATCCAGCACGAGATGATCGCCCACGTCGACACCTACCAGGTCTTCGCCGACCCCGACATCTGGCGGAACTTCTTCCACAGCGAAGCGATCGACAACGGCCGCAACTACGACAGCTACAGCAACCCCAAGGTCGACGAGCTCTTCGACCGCTCCCGCATGGAACTCGACCGCGATCGCCGCACCGAACTGCTGCGCGAACTGCAGGCCCACGTCCAGGCCGACCAGCCCGCCCTGTTCCTGTGGAACTACAGCACCACCTGGGGCTTCAGCAAGCGGATGCGCGGCGTCGAGCTCGGGCCCGCGGGGGTAACCGCGTTCGTTCCCGGTACGCGGGCGTGGTGGGTTGAGAAGGAGGAGTAGACGATGGTCTTGCTGGTTCGCAACCGCGTCAAGGACATCGACCACTGGAAGCGAGTCTTCGACGAGCAGGAAGCCGCAGGCATGGCGGCCGGACTGACCGTCAAGCACGTCTGGCGTTCAGCCGACAGCCCAGACGAAGTGTTCTTCACCCTCGGAGTCGAGGACCGGGCGAGGGCGGAGGCCTACATGGCGACGCCCGAAGCCGCCGCGGTCGGCGAGGAGGCTGGCGCCATGGAAGGGGAGTACTGGTTCCTGGAGGAGATCCCGACCGCAGGGAACGCTTGAGGCCCAACGACTCTCCGGCTGCCAGTGCCTCCGTCGTCACCACCGTCAAGAACAGCACCAGCGTCCATTCGACCTAGTTCGCGGAAGTGGCGTATCCTCTGAATGAGCACAGTCCGAGGCGCGACCATGCACGACACTCTCCGCATCGCTGAACTTCAAGCGAACGTCACCGCCATCGCTGGCCGGGTCCAGTCAGCCGGTACGCGCATCGCCGTCCAGAAGCGCGGCAAGATCGTGGCCGCACTCGTACCACCCTCCGATCTCGAGATGCTGGAAGCGCTTGAGGATCGTCTTGACCTGCTCGACGCCTTGGACGCGCTGGCCGACTATCGGGAGAACGGCGGCTCCTCTCTCGAGGACCTGAAGCGCGATCTTGGAGTCTGACGATCAAGCCGACGCGCTTCAGCCGAGCCGACGGCGTAGCCGTTCGTACACGTTGGCGCGGCGGGCGACGGTGAGGACCAAGACGACCGGTCCTGGCTGCTCAAGCGTGTAGCAGACGCGCCAGTCGCCGACTCGGATGCGCCAGATACCCGCTACGCTGCCGAGCTTCTTCGCGCCCGAAGGTCTGGGGTCGTCTGCCAACTTCTCGATTGCACTGACAACGCGCCGAAGGTGAATGTCATCGGCTATGCGTCTGATGTCTCGCTCAGCCCCTTTTGAGAGTACTACCTTCATGAAGAACTACAGCTAGCCGTGAAGCACTTCTTGGCGTCGAGCTATCTGGGGGGAATCACGAGACGGTTGGCACGCCTGTCGTAGCCGTCCTAAGCCGGCACCTCCCCCTTCTTGATCGCGATCAACGCCTTCTGGAGCTTGGTACCCGCTTCCCATGACAGCTCGTCACCCTCGAACTCGCAGCGATAGAGCCCCTGAAGATTGGATGGCACCTCCACTCGCCGGTCCCAAAGTAAGACAAGCTTCTTGTCGTGGCGCACGTATGCGGCACCGATCTCGATCAAGACGTTGGGGTTGACGGAGTAGCGATTGTCAGCTTGCTGCTCCGCATCGGCCGTTACACAGATGATCGCCGCGTCTGACCGGCTCATCGCTTCGAAGACCTTGTCTGGAACGGGAATGGCGGCAGTCTCCTGCTCGACAGCCACCTCGGCCCTAACCTCTGCCAACTCGAGTAGCTGTTTGACCTGCTCCAGCACCTTCGTACCGCTGCTATGGCCGACGAAGATTGCTCGAACGGGACGTCGTTCTTGGGGCGCTAGCGCTGCAGCTTCGGTCCGCGACCCGCTACCCTCCGCGATGAAGTCCGCAGATGGGGTAGAAGAACTTTGAGCGGGTGGCTCCTGGGGCACGTCGACAGCAGCAGATTCGGCTGGCGCTAGGGGGGCCAACGACACGTACCGATCACCACCAATTGTCCGAAACGCTCCGATGGTCTCGGCATTCTCTAGGATCGTCTCCAGCGCTCCCCCCACGCGGGCATCGGGCACGGCGAACTCCCCCTTCAGGACGTTACGGGCGATGTCTTCGCGAGGAAACTTGTTTCCGTCGTACTTCCGCAGGAAGCCACCGATGATCAGTGGCTTCAGGCACGCTTCGCGCAGCGCTACGACGTTCTCACCTTCTTCCTGGGGGGCGACGGCACGCCTCCCCAAGTCAGTGAGAGCAATCGTGGGAGCATTGTAGCCCCCGTCGGTCAAGCCATAACCGATGGCTGCTCCGGTCAGGGCTCGCCAACCTGAGCTGCTCGGTTTCACTCCGACAGCCACGGCAACTTCCACCGGTGCCGTGGGTTGACCCGCGTACTGCTCGACGAGTGCACGCGGAACTCTAAGTGCCTTCTGGATCGAAACACGCGGAAGTTCAGTCTGGACGATTCGTTTTCTTCCGCTCATTCGACGACCTCCGTCACGGCGATTCGGCCTATCGCGATCATCGGTCGACCATAACACAAACGCGGCAATCAGGCCAAACAGTCCAAACAGTCCACATAGTCCATCAGGACCCTGGGCCTGAGAGTACTCGTTCGTGCACGTGGCTTCGGCCTGTCTGCCGGTGCCACACCTGCACGAGGCATTCGGATTGCCGCGAGCCGGCCGGCTCAAGCACGAACAGCCCGAACTGCGCGCCGAAACGACTTGACGGTGCCTATCAAACGCCGCTCTTCTCCCTCACTGCGGCCCACAGACCAACCCATATGCTGTAGCACATTGCCAACAGCACCAGTGTGAACGGCAGGCCCGTCGAGACGGTCATCGCGCGCAGGGCGTCCAGCGCGCCGGTGCCGCCGACGAGGAGCAGAACCGCGGCGACGACGCCTTCGAGGGTGGCCCAGAAGACACGCTGGCTGGTCGGCACGTCTTCCTTGCCGCCGGCGGTGATCGTGTCGACGACGAGCGAGCCGGAGTCGGACGAGGTGACGAAGAACACGAGCACCAGGACAATGCCGACGAGCGACACCAGCGGGCTGAGCGGGAACTGCTCGACCATCCGAAAGAGCATGACCTCCTGGGCCGCGGACGCCACCGGCGCCGTGCTGTCCGCGATCGTCTGGGAGATCGCCGTGCCGCCGAAGGCCGCCATCCAGACGATCGACAGCAGCGTCGGGATGAGAATCACGCACACGACGAACTCGCGCACGGTCCGGCCGCGAGAGACTCGGGCGATGAACATGCCGACGAACGGCGACCAAGACACCCACCAGGCCCAGTAGAACGAGGTCCAGACACGCGAGAAGCCCGTGTCCTCACGACCGAACGGCATCGCCAGGGGCACGAAGTTCGAGGCGTAGGCCAACGCGCCCCTGGAGGCCGCGACCAGAATCTCGCCGGTCGGGCCAATCGCGATGACCGCGAGCAACAGGGCAAGGGCAAGGGTCATGTTGACCCCCGACAGCACCTTGATGCCGCGGTCCAGGCCGCGTACCACCGAGACGACGGCGAGCAACGTGATGACGCCGATCAGCACCACGGCGGCCAGACCGCCCGTACCCCAGCCGTAGAGCAGGTTGAACCCGGCCAGGGCCTGGGTGGTCCCCAGCCCAAGCGACGTCGCCAGGCCGAACAGGGTGGCGAACACGGCCAGGACGTCGATCAGGTGTCCCCACCAGCCGCGCACCCGGTCGCCCAGAATCGGATAGAACGCCGAGCGCAGTGTCAGCGGCAGGCCGTGGTTGTAGGCGAAGAACGCCAGCGCCAGGGCGACCACGGCGTAGATCGCCCACGGGTGCAGGCCCCAGTGGTAGATCGTCGCCGCCATCGCGAGGTCGCGCGCGGCCATCGCGTCACCGGCGGCGCCTCCCAGCGGCGCGGCGTCGCTGCGCTGGCCGTCGCCGTCCACCACCGGCCCGTCGAAGGCGGCGCCGAAGTGGGACAGCGGCTCCGAAACGCCGAAGTACATGAGGCCGATCCCCATGCCGGCGGCGAACAGCATCCCGAACCAGCCCAGGTACGAGAACTCCGGCCTGGCGTTCGGGCCACCCAGCCGCACCCTGCCGATAGGCAGCAACACGAGCAGCAGGGCGAAGAGAACGAAGACGTTGCCGGCCGACAGGAAGAACCAGTCGAAAGCGCTGAGGATCGCCGGGAGCAGCCAACTGAAGAACCGCGCCGCCTGGCTCTGGAAGACCAGCGTGCCGAGCACGAACAGGACGATCACGGCACCCGAGACGACGAACACCGGGTGGTGGATGTCGAGCCCGAACGGGGTGATGTTGTCCTGCCCGACGCGGAGCTGGGGGCGCCGACTCAGTTGAACTGTTCGCGTAGCAACCGCTTCAGGATCTTCCCCGACGGGTTGCGCGGCAACTGGTCGATGAAGTGGACCGCGACCGGTTGCTTGAAGCGGGCCAGCTTGTCCTGACAAAACTCGAGGACCTCTTCGCCTTCGAGGCTCTCGTCGGAGCGGACGACGATCGCGACCGGTGACTCGCCCCACTTCTCGCTCTCGCGGCCGATGACGCCGACTTCGAGCACCTTGGGGTGACGGCCGATGACCTCTTCGAGCTCGGCCGGATAGACGTTCTCGCCGCCGGAGATGATCATGTCCTTCAGCCGGTCCTGGATGTAGACGAAGCCGTCCTCGTCCATGACGGCGCCATCGCCGGTGTAGAGCCAGCCGTCCACGAGACTCTCGGCGGTGGCCTCCGGCCGGTTCCAGTACTCCTTCATCAGGTGGCGGCCGGCGACCAGGACCTCACCCGCCTCACCGGGGGCGCAGTCGTTGCCGTCGTTGTCGACGAGCCGTACCGACGTGTGGAAGAACGCCTTGCCGGTGGAGCCGGCCTTGCGGATCGCGTCTTCCGGCGAGATCATGCATGCCGGGCCGCAGGTCTCGGTCAGACCGTAGACCTGATGGACCTCGATGCCCAGCTTCTCGTAGGCCTCGATCAGGCTGACCGGCACCGGCGCCGCTCCGCTCATGCACCAGCGGAGCCGCTCGTGTCTGCAGCGTTCCGGGTCGTAGACCTGGAGCATGAAGTTGAGCATCGCCGGGACCTTCAGCATGATGTCGATCTTCTCGTCGCTGACCAACTGCCAGACCCGGACGGGATCGAAGGAGCGCATCACGACGCTGGTGCAGCCGGCGTGCACGTTGCAGGTCGCGGGGGTCAGCGCGCCGACGTGGAAGAGCGGCAGGGAGACCAGGAAGCGGTCGCCGTAGCGGAAATCCGTGGTCGCCATGATCGTCAGGGACGCCCACAGCGCCGACGCGTGGGTGTGGACCGCGCCCTTGGGCAGACCGGTCGTCCCCGACGTGTACATGATGTAGAGCAGGTCGCTGTCCGCGGCCGCGATCTCGGGCTCGGCATCGCTCGCCGCCGTCGTCGCGTCGAGGTAGGAGAGGCAGCCGTCGGGCCGCTGCTCGTCCGGGCCGACGTGGACCCACCTCGTGACGTTCGTGCCGTTCTCGCCGCCGCCGCGCGCGATCAGGTCCAGCACCTGGGCCTGGAACTCGTCGCCGAAGATCAGCGTCCCGGCGCCGGCGTCCCGGATGATGAAGGAGAGTTCCTCGGGTGTCAGCCGCCAGTTCAGCGGCACGCAGACGGCGCCGATCTTGGCGATCGCGAAGAAGGTCTCCATGTACTCGACGCTGTTCATCAGCAGCAGCGCGACGCGATCGCCCTTGCCCACGCCAAGCTCGCGGAGCGCGTTGGCGGTCCGGTTCGAGCGCAGGTTCCACTCGGCGAACGTGAAGCGGCGCTCGCTCTCGACGTCGACGAAGCCCTCCATGTCAGGCGACAGAAAGGCGCGCTTGGTCAGGATGAGTCCGACGTTGTCTCGCATGGCTTCCTTCTCCTCAGGCCTTCAACGACCCACCGTTCGCGACGATGGTGGATCGTATCTAGTCGCCGGCGGAGGCCACGGCCTCGTCGAGACCGTAGCCCTCGAGCGTCCCGTGCAGGGCGACGACGTCGAGCCCCATGACGAGGAGGTCGTGCTTCTCGCCGGACAGGTCGCGGACGTGATTCCGCATCAGTCCCTCGGGGCGGAAGCCGAGTCCCTCGAAGGCGGCGACGGCGCCCTTCTGGTCCGGCGTCATCCGCGCCACGACCTTCTCGATGCCGGCCGCGACGGCCGCCTGGAACGCCTCCTCGACGAGCAGCCGGCCGAGGCCCCTGGCACGCGCCGACTCGGAGATCACCACCCGGATCTCGGCGACGTGGGAGGACCACTGCAACTGGCTGCGGTCGATCGAGGCGTAGCCGATCAGCTCGGCATCCGCCAGGGCGAGCAACGTCGTCATCTGTCCCGACTCGATCTCGCCGATCCACTGGTCGACCACATCGGCCGCACGGATGTCGCGGCGCAGGAACAGGAGATCGTGGTCCGGAAGACCGTCGGCGAAAGCGAGGACCGCGGCCCGGTCGTCCGCGTCCATGGGCCGCACCGTCAACTGGCGGGCGTTCAGCCGCCGGGCCACCTGTCCCAGGCTGCTCATACGGACCGCTCGGCCAGCCATTCCTCGAGGCGCGGCCACAGGCGACGCACCGCGTTGGCCCCGGCGACCAGGCTGACGTGGCCGCCCTTCAAAACGAGTTCTTGCCTGTCCTCGGAGCCGACCATTCCGACCAGGTCGCGGGCCGCCTCGTACGGCACGATGTGGTCGTGCTCCGCGACGACGTGGATGAAGGGAACCCGGATGTTCGAGAGGTCGACGAGCCGGCCGCCCAGCCGGAACTCGCCCTTCATCAGCAGGTTCTGCTGCTGGAGCTCCTTCGTCGTCTGACGGAAGCACTCGCCCGGAAAGGGGATCTGGTCGGCGGCCCAGCGCTGGAGCCGGCGGTACGAGGTGACGAACTCGTCGTTCCACATGTTGTCCCAGAGCCGCACCCGGCCCGCGACCTGCGACGCCGGGCGCAACGCGTTGAAGGAGGCGTAGAGCATCTGCGGCGGAACGTTGCCCAGCCGGTCGACGATCCGGTCCACGTCGAAGTGGGCCGGGTCGGTCCAGGTCCTGAACAGTCCCATCCCGTCGTAGTTGACCGGTGTCGTGAAGCAGGCAAGGTTGCGCAGCCGCCCGCCCGACGACACGTCGGGATGAAGCGCCGCGTACAGCGCGGCCAGAAGACCGCCCATGCAGTAGCCGACGACCGACACGTCCGGCTCGCCGCTCCGCTCGTGAACGATCTCCACGCACTCGGGAATGAAGTCGAGCACGTAGTCCTCGAGCCGCAGGCGGCTGTCCTCGGGCCGGGGCGTGCCCCAGTCGATCATGTAGACGTCGAAACCGCGGTCGAGCAGGAACTCGATCAGGCTGTGGCCGGGCGCCAGGTCGAGAATGTAGGGCTTGCTGATCAGGGACATGACCAGCAGGATCGGTGTCCGGTACACCTCGTCCACGCGCGCCCGGTAGTGGTACAGCCGGAGCGTGCCCCGGCTGTGGACCGTGTCCTTCGGCGTTAGGCCTACGCCCGGATCGCCTGTCGCGATGTACTCGAGGCCCTTGACGCTCCGGCGGAACGTGCGCTCCATTTCCCGCCGCACGCTGTCCGCGACCCCGGCGGTCGCGTCCAGCACGGGCGTTGCGCTGCGGGCGGAAGGGCCGGCCGACGCTGTCGTCATTCCGATGCCGGCCCTTCGTCCGGAGCTTTGGCCTTCCGCTTGGACGGCGGACGGCGGGTCCGAGCCGGCCGGGGCGCCGGCTTCGCACTGTCTTTCCGTCCGACCGCCTGGGCAAGCAGCCCCTCGATCCGCAGCAGCCTCTCCTCGACCGCGGTCAAGCGCTCCGCGAGTTCGCTGAGATCGTTGCGCGTCGGCAGGTTCACCGCCTGGAAGTAGCGTTGCGCGCCCTCGTTCATCGTTTGCTGGAACATGGTCATCGCCTCGATCCAGCCGCCCGAAGCGCGGGCGAACTGGTCCGTGCCCATCATGTCGTTGAACACCTTGTTCATCTGGTGTTCGGACTGGGTGACCCACTCGCGCCAGGCGGCGAAGGGGTCGGCGGGCGGCTTCTGGGGCGGGCGATCGTCGGCCATGTCGTTAGCCTACGACGACTCCTCGGCCTGCGCAGTGAGCGAGTCGAGGTAGCTGTTCGCCAGGCCGAAGCTGGCGTCGACGGCGGAGCGGTAGGAGCTGCGGCCGTCCTGGAACAACCGGATCCACTCCTGCACCAGGCTCTTGGCCTCGGTCGGGAGCCGCTCGGAGTTCTCGGTCCACTTGCTGATCGCCTCTTCGCGGCGCTCCTGCATGGAAGCCACCATGTCGAAGCTCGTGTCGAACACCCGCTTCTGGAAGTCGAGCGCCCGCCGGTTGGCGTCGATCATCGCTCCGCGAAAAGGCAGGCTCGGGCTCGTCGTCGCCGTGGTTGTGCTGGTCGTCATCTGAGGTCTCCTGGGTGGTACGATCCGTTGCCCGGATGGCCCACGTAGTTTCGGCTCGCAAGCCTGTTTCGAAGATTGCACCGGCGACGGTCGCATCGGTTGACGGCGCCCGTCTTGTGCAGTGCAGCAAGAATGCTGCACAATATGCTGCACTGTGTCAACCCCCCTCCGCATGACCGACCCGATCGTCATCAAGAAGTACGAGAACCGCCGGCTGTACGACACGCACAGCAGCCGTTACGTCAACCTCGACGGCGTCGCCGAACTCGTCCGGAGCGGCCGGGACATCCAGGTCGTCGACTCGAAGACGGGCGAGGACGTGACCCGCCACGTCCTGACCCAGATCATCGTCGACGGCGCGAAGGACCCCGAGCACGGACCGCCGCTCGAGTTCCTCCGCGACCTGGTGCGCGCGCGGGACCAGGCGGGCCGGGACTTCTTCCAGTGGTACCTGAAGAGCGCCGGCGAGGTCTACGAACGGATGAGCGAGACGGTGCGGCGAAGCCCGTTCGCGCCGGACCCGTCCTGGATGCGACTCTGGGACCCCCGCGCCATCGCGAAGGAGATGCAGGCGCAGATGACGCGCCAGACGAAGGGCGACGCCACGCGTGCCGAACTCGACGAACTGAAGAGTCGGCTCCAGGACCTCGAGCGGCGCCTGGCGGACACCCCCGACTGACCCGCCCCGGACGCGCGAAGCGATGCCCCTGTCGACCGCCGCAGCCGGTAGCGAACTCACGTCCTCGACGATCGACGTCACCGTCCGCGACGTGCTCGCCTACGCGGCCGGCATCGGCGACACCTGCGACGCCGTGTTCGACGACGCCCGGGACGGCGGCGTCGCGGCGCCGCCTCCGTACTGCGTGTCCCTCGAGTGGCCCGTCGTCAGCCGCGGCCGGGGTTCGGAGATCCTCGGCGGCGAGCCGCACGAGTTGCGACGCGGCGTCCACGCCAGCCAGGACTCCCACTTCCACCGTCCGATCCGCCCCGGCGACTCGCTGACGACCCGCGGCCGCTACGTCGGCATCCGGAGCACGCGCGCCGGGGTGCTGCTGACCACGCGCCTCGACACCGTCGACCAGAAGGGCCGCCCGGTCACCACCTCCTGGTCGCGCTCGATCTTCCGCGGCGTCGACACCACCGGACCGAACACCGAGACGGAACCTTGCCCTGAGCCACCCCGATTGAGTCTCGCCGGGAACAACCGCAGCCGTTGCGAGATCTTCGTGCCGCGGGAAATGCCTCACGTCTACACGGAGTGCGCCCGGATCTGGAATCCGATCCACACGGAACGCGAGGTGGCGCTGGGCGCCGGTCTGCCCGACATCATCCTCCACGGCACGGCGACCTGGGCTCTGGCCGGCCGGGAGGTGCTCCGCGCCTACGGCGGCGGCGATCCCCTGCGGCTCAGGCGCCTCTACGGCCGATTCAGCGCCATGGTCATCCCCGGCACCTCGATCACGGTCGAGCACGCGGCTGCCGGCGAGACCGGGGACGGCGGCCTCCAGGTGGCCTTCCGGGTCCTCAACGCGGAGGGCCAGGAGGCTGTGAGCCAGGGCATGGCCGTCGTCGCGTAGAGTACCGGCCCCGCCAACCACTGAAACAACGGACGGAGACAGGAAGAGATGGGAATCCTCGACGGCAAGACGGCGATCATTACCGGCGCCGGGCGCGGTATCGGCAAGGGAGTCGCGCTCAGGTTCGCGGAAGAAGGCGCGAACGTCGTGGTCAACGACCTGGGCGGTGCGACCGATGGCACCGGCGGCTCACGGATCGCCGACGAGGTCGTCGAAGAGATCCGGAGCGCCGGCGGTTCGGCGGTTCCGAACTACGACTCCGTGGCCACCGTCGAGGGCGGCCAGAGCATCTTCCAATCGGCGATCGACTCGTTCGGCGGCCTGGACGTCCTCGTGAACAACGCCGGCATCCTGCGCGACCGGACGATCTTCAACCTCGACGAGGCGGACTGGGACGCGGTGCTCGACGTCCACCTGAAGGGCCACTACTGCTGCAGCAGGCCGTTCGCCCGCTACATCCGGGAAACGAACCGCCCCGGCTGCCGGATCATCAACTTCTCCTCGGTGTCCGGCCTCTACGGCAACTTCGGCCAGTCGAACTACGCGGCCGCCAAGGCGGGGATCGCCGGCCTGTCACGCGTGCTGGCGCTGGAACTGGCCAAGTACGGCTGCACCGTCAACACGATCTCGCCGGGCGCGACGACCCGCATGACGGCGGAACTCCGCGCCTCACGCGGCATGCAGATCGACGAGGACGCGCCCGAGCAGAGCCCGAATCAGATCGCGCCGGTCTGCGCCTGGCTGGCATCCGACGCGGGCCAGGACATGACCGCCCAGATCATCGACGTCATGCGGGGCTGGGTCGGCATCATGCAGCAGCCCAAGGTGATCCGGAAGTTCAGCAAGGACGGCATGTGGGACAACCGCGACATCGACCTGATCATGCCGCAGCTCCTCAAGGCAAAGCAGGACCACGACGCCGCGGTCGACGCGAAGGCGGAACCGACGCCGGTCGCGTAACGCGCACCCAGCATTGTCAGGTCAGCCAGCGGACGTACCAGGGCGCTCCGTCGGCCTTGAGCTGCTCCTTGTACCGCTGGCGTTCCAGCTTCCGCAGGTAGGCCTCGCCCTGGTCGAAGTGGCAGTCCTTGTACTTCCGGCCGCTACCGCAGGGGCAGGGTTCATTGCGCTGCACCTTGCTGAAGGCCCGTGGCGCCGTGACCACCGACTTGCGGGTCGCGATGGCGTTGCTCAGCCGTCGTCCGCGTTTCATCGACTCGCCGCCGTCCTTCGTCTGTCGGTCCTTCGCATCGCCACGCTCCGAGCCCTGTAACATAGCAGCCGTACCGTCCCCGGGCGAGGCCGGCGATGGCCCACCGGCACCACGCCCCCGGACGATCCGCAGCCCGGACGATATGACCGCCATCCGCAAGCCGAGGCTGACGTGAGAATCTGCGTCGTCGGTTCCGGCTACGTCGGCCTGGTCACAGGCGCCTGTCTGGCCGACTTCGGCATGGATGTCGTCTGCGTCGACCAGGATCAGAAGAAGATCGCCCAGTTGCAGGCGGGCCGGATTCCGATCTACGAGCCGGGTCTGGCGACCCTGGTCGCCAAGAACGAGGAAGCCGGACGCCTGAGTTTCACGACGGACCTGGGGCCGGCTCTCGAGGCCGCAGCCGCCGTCTTCATCGCCGTCGGCACGCCGCCCCGCGAGGACGGCTCTTCGGATCTCCGCTATGTGCGCGAAGTGGCGCAGGCAATCGGCGGACGGCTCAACAACTACAAGGCCATCGTCACCAAGAGCACCGTGCCGGTCGGGACCGGCCGAATGATCGAAGAGATCATCGGCCCCGGGCACACTTTCTCCGTGGTCAGCAACCCCGAGTTCCTGCGCGAGGGCTCGGCCATCGAGGACTTCATGCGTCCCGACCGCCTGGTCATCGGCAGCCGCGACCAGCGCGCCACCGACATCATGCTGGAGATCTACTCGCCGCTCCGTGCGCGTGGCGTGCCGATCGTGGTCACCGACGTCGAGACCGCGGAGATGATCAAGTACGCCTCCAACAGCTTCCTGGCCACCCGCATCTCCTTCATCAACGAAGTCGCGGAGCTGTGCGAGCGAACCGGGGCCGATGTCCAGGTCGTGGCCCATGGCATGGGCCTGGATCGCCGGATCGGACCGCTGTTCCTGCGCCCGGGACCGGGCTTCGGCGGGTCGTGCTTTCCCAAGGACACGCGGGCCATGGTGTCCATGGCCCGCGACGCCGGCGCCCGGGCCGAGATCGTCGAGGCGACGCTTCAGGTCAACCATCGAGTCCAGGAACGGATGCTCGCCCGGATCGAGTCCGTGCTCGGCAACCCCGCCGGCCGGAACGTGGCGCTCCTGGGGCTATCCTTCAAGCCCAACACGGACGACATCCGTGAGTCTCCCGCCATGTTCGTGCTCGAGAACCTCCTGTCGCGGGGCGCCAAGGTCCGGGTCTACGATCCGGCGGCGATGGACAACGCCCGCCGCATCCGCCCGGAGGCCATCTATTGCAATGACCCGTACGAAGTAGCCGAGGACGCCGACCTGCTGGTGATCCTCACTGAGTGGAACCAGTTCCGGGCGCTCGAGTTCGGGCGGCTGAGGCAGTTGCTGCGCGAGCCGCAGATTCTCGATCTGCGCAATCTCTACGAACCCGGGCGCGTGGCTGACGCCGGCCTCCGATACTCCTCGCTCGGGCGCGCCGACGCCGTTCCGGCAGCCACGGTTCCCGGGGTGAAGGCATCGTGAGCCAACCGCTTTCCGTCGTCACCGGCGGCGCCGGGTTCATCGGCTCCCACCTCTGCGAGAGGCTGCTCGCCGAGGGCCACCGCGTCTACTGCGTCGACAACTTCATCACCGGCAGCCCGGCGAACATCGAACACCTGCGCGACGACGAGCGCTTCACCCTGATCGAGCACGACGTCAGCAAGCCCGTCTACGTCGGGCCCGACGTCGACAACGTCCTCCACTTCGCCTCCCCCGCCAGCCCGGTCGACTACCTCGAGCTGCCGATCCAGACCCTCAAGGTGGGATCGCTCGGCACCCACAACTCGCTCGGCCTCGCCAAGCACCACGGCGCCCGCTACCTGCTCGCCTCGACGTCGGAGGTCTACGGCGATCCCCTGGTCCATCCGCAGTCGGAGTCCTACTGGGGCAACGTGAACCCGGTCGGTCCGCGCGGCGTCTACGACGAAGCGAAGCGCTTCGCCGAAGCGATGGTCATGGCCTACCACCGGATCCATGGCCTGGACACGCGGATCGTCCGCATCTTCAACACCTACGGACCGCGAATGCGGCTCCGCGACGGCCGCGTCGTCCCGAACTTCATCCGTCAGGCCCTCTCGGGCAGACCGCTGACCGTCTACGGCGACGGCAACCAGACGCGCTCCTTCTGCTTCATCGACGACCTGGTCGAGGGAGTCTGGCGGCTCCTCAACTCCTCGGAGACCGACCCGGTCAACCTGGGCAACCCCCACGAGATGACCGTGCTCGAGTTCGCCAAGGTGATCCAGGGCCTGACCGGGAGCCGCAGCGAGATCCAGTTCCAGTCCCTGCCGGTCGACGATCCAAAGACCCGCCAGCCCGATATCGGGCGGGCCACCGAGCTGCTCGGCTGGGAGCCGCGGATCGACCTGGAGACCGGCCTCGACAGGACGATCCGCTACTTCGCGGAGCTGCTGGGCGACCGGGGGCCGGCGGGACGGTAGGATCGGGAGAGTGATCCCCATCGTTCCCAAACCTTCCGCCTCCACCGCCTTCGCCGTCATCCCGGCCGTCGTTCTCGCCGCGGCGGCGCTCACTGTCGCCCCGGCGGCGGCGCAGGACGAACGGATGGTCGGCATCTGGCAGAAGGACCTTGAGCGCAGCGATGCCGACTGGCCGCACCGGCACGACCGGAGACTGCCGAACGCGGCCGACATCGAGGTGGAGGTCAGCCTGGACGGAGAAGACGTGGTGATGGTCTTCACCAGTCGGCGAGGGGACTGGCCGACGCCGCAAACGACCACGGCTCACTACATCACCGACAACAAGCCGAACCCCGTGCCCGACATCGACAACGGCACGCCGCGGGAAGTACGGGCCAAATGGCGCAAGAGGAAGCTCTCCGTCTCCTACACGATCAGGTTCCCCTTCGAAGCGGACATCGAGCAGTCGTGGGAGGTTTCCAAGGACGGCCAAAACCTCGTGCTCACGCGATTCGGTCGTGTCGCGACACAACCGAGGCCCGACATCCGCAAGAACTACTTCGTCCGGGCCACCGCCGTCCAGTAGCGGCGCCAACCTGTCGCCGACGACGCAACACAAGGAGCAACGAGAGATGCGGACTGCGATCGGCATCGGGAGCGCCTATGCCTCCGGAACGAACTGGGACGCCCTGGCGGAGTACGTCGTCGAGGCGGACCGCATGGGCATCGACGACGTCTGGTCGGCCGAGGCCTGGGGAACCGACGCAGTGACTCCGCTCGCCTTTCTCGCCGGCCGTACCGAGCGGGTACGGCTCGGCACCGGCATCATGCAGATCTCGGCGCGGGCTCCGTCGATGACGGCCATGACCGCGATGTCGCTGGCGTCGATCTCGAAGGAGCGCTTCGTGCTCGGTCTCGGCGTCAGCGGTCCTCAGGTGGTCGAGGGCCTCCACGGCGTGCCCTTCGCGATGCCACTGGGACGCCTCCGCGAGTACGTCGACATCCTGAAGATTGCCCTCTCGGGCGAGAAGATCGCGTACGACGGCAGGCACTACACCCTTCCCCGGCCGGGAGGCGAGGGCAAGGCGATCCGCATGTCGCAGCCCCCGCGACCCGACCTGCCGATCTACCTCGCGACCCTCGGCCCGAAGTCCCTGGAGTACACCGGCGAGGTCGCCGACGGCTGGCTCGGCACGTCCTTCATCCCGGAGCACACCGACGCCTTCTTCCCCTCGATGCGCGCCGGCGCCGAGCGCGCCGGCAGATCGTTCGGCGACATCGACATCCAGGTCGGCGGCGATGTCGAGTTCGGCGACGACCTGGAACGGATGGCCGCCCGCCGCAAGCCGGCGATGGCCTTCACGCTGGGCGCCATGGGCTCGGCGCAGACCAACTTCTACAACGATGCCTACCGCCGTGCCGGCTTCATCGAAACCGCCCGCGAGGTGCAGGCTCTCTGGATCTCCGGCAAGCGGGAGGAGGCCGCGGCGCGGGTTCCGGACGAGATGGTGCTCGGCAACACCCTGATCGGCGACGAAACCCGCGTGCGGGAACGCATCCGCGCCTACCGCGACGCCGGCGTGACGACCCTGCGCCTCAACCCGGCCGGAGCCACGGTGCGCGAGCGGCTCGACACCCTGGGCCGGTTCCTGGAGCTCGTCCGCGAGGAGGCTCCCGCCGGAGGATGAGCTTTCCGGCACGGCACGGCGAGGAGCTCCTCGCGCACGCCGAGCGGAACCTGGGGCGCTTCGAGCAGCGCGCGCTCGACCCGGAGACCGCCGCGGCACGGGCGGCTGAGGCTTCCGGCCACACCGGCGCGGCGCCGGCCAACGCGCACGCCGCGGTCGCCGTGACGCTGCTGCCCGACAAGGGCGGCCGCGGCTGCTTCCTGCTGACGCGGCGGTCGCTCCGGCTTCGGCGGCATCGTGGCCAGTGGGCGCTCCCGGGCGGCCGGATCGACGAGGCCGAGACGCCCGAACAGGCGGCGCTTCGCGAACTCCACGAAGAGGTCGGTCTGGACCTCGATTCGTCGGCCGTCCTCGGGCGACTCGACGATTTCGGCACCAGGTCCGGGTTCGTCATCACGCCGGTCGTCTTCTGGTGCGACGACTACCGCGAACTGGCGCCCAACCCGGCGGAGGTCTATCGGGCGTACCGGATTCCGCTGATCGACCTGGACCGCCCCGACGTGCCGGTGCTGCGCGAGATACCGGAGAGCGAGAATCCCGTGCTCTCCATGCCGATCCGCGGCGGCCTCGTCCATTCGCCGACCGCGGCGATCGTCTACCAGATGCTCGAGGTCGTGCTCCGCGGCAACGATGTCCGGGTCGCCCACTACGAGCAGCCCGTCTTCGCCTGGCGTTGACTCGATGACCGGGGACCGGCCTCTCGACGGCATCCTCGTGGTGGCCATCGAGCAAGCGGTGGCGGCGCCGCTGGCGACGTGCAGGCTGGCCGACGCGGGCGCCCGCGTGATCAAGGTCGAGCGCGAAGGCGGCGACTTCGCCCGCGGCTACGACGGCAGCGGCGGTGTCTCGGCCTACTTCGCCTGGCTGAACCGCGGCAAGGAGTCCATCGTTCTCGATATCAAGGACGCAGAGGATCGGACCCTGCTCGAGCGGATCGTCGAGCGCGCGGATGTGTTCATCCAGAACCTCGCTCCGGGGGCCGCAGCGCGCGCCGGCTTCGGGTCGAAGGAACTCGGCAAGCATCATCCGCGGCTGATCACCTGCGACATCTCGGGCTACGGCGAGGAGGGGCCGTACCGGTCGATGCGCGCCTACGACCTCCTGGTCCAGGCCGAGAGCGGCGTCGCGTCGATCACCGGTTCGCCGGCGGAGCCCGGTCGGGTCGGGGTGTCGATCTGCGACTTCGCGACCGGCATCTACGCTTACTCCGCCATCCTCGAAGCCCTGATCGAGCGCGAGCGCACCGGCGCCGGCCGCAACGTCGAGGCCACCCTCTTCCACACGATGGCGGACTGGATGGCCGTGCCCCTGCTGCGCTTCGAGCAGCAGGGGCTCGACTGGCCGCGCGTCGGCCTCGGCCATCCGACGATCGTGCCGTACGGCCTGTTCCAGCTCAGTGACGGCGACTCCGTCCTGATCGGCGTCCAGAACGACCGCGAGTTCGTGCGGCTGTGCAACGAGGTTCTCGACCAGCCGGAGCTGGCCGAGGCCTACCCGCGGAACGTGGACCGCGCCAATGCCCGCGAAACCGTCGAAGGCGCGATCCGCGCTGTCTTCCTGCGCCACGACCGGGCCTCGATCCAGGCCGCCCTGAATCAGGCCCGCATCGCCTACGGCTTTCTGAACGACGTCGCCGCCCTGTCGCGGCATCCACAACTCCGCCGGGCCAGACAACCTCTCCCCGACGGCACCGAGATCGACATGGTCGCGCCCGCCGCCGTCCCCAACAAACCGGGACGCCGCCTGCCACCGGTTCCTGAACTCGACGAGCACGGCGCCGCGATCCGCGCCGAGTTCGGGACCGCTCCCGGAACCGCATAGCGCGGTGGTGCATGCCGCCTGCGGCGGTCCGGCCGTGAACGTGGCAGCCGTTACTCGACGCCGGGCCACACTGGGTGCGCCGGCGTCCTCGCCGGCCGGGAGAAACGGCGAGGCGAAGCCTCGCTCCCTACAGGGCGGCGTGTCCCGCGACGAGGGTGATCCAGATCAGGGGCAGCACGATGAGGGAACCGAGGAAGAGGGCTCGTGCGCGGGCGGGGCTGCGGTCGAGGACGAAGCGCGCGGCGAGCAGCACGAAGGCAGCGCTGAAGCCCGCGGCCGCGATGGCGAAGACTGCAGGTGCAAGGCCGACGGCGGCCGCGAGAAGACAGAGGGCGGCGAGCAGGAGAGCCCAGAGGAGAGAGTGCGTTGCCGTCCGGCCACCGTCAGGATCCGTTGCGGCCACCACCTTGAAGCCCGCTCGGGCGTAGTCGTCGCGGTGGAGCCAGGCCAGGGAGTGGAAGTGCGGGAGTTGCCAGGCGAAGACAATGCCGAAGAGAAGCCAGGCCTCGACGGTCAGGGCGCCGGTCGCGGCGGTCCAGCCGATCACCGGCGGCAGGGCGCCCGGCACCGCGCCGACGAGAACGGCCAACGACGTTCTGCGCTTGAGCGGCGTGTAGATCCAGGCGTAGCTGACGAGGGTCGCCAGCGCCACGACTGCGGAGAGCAGGTTGGCGCCGAGGGCGAGGACGGAGAGGCCCGCGATGCTCAGAACGGTGGCGAATAGCTGGCCCGCCGCCGGCGAGATGTCGCCCAGGGGCAGCGGCCGGGATCGGGTGCGGATCATCAGGGCGTCGAGGTCCCGCTCCGCGACCTGGTTGAACGCGGCCCCGCCCGCGGCGACGAGACCGGAGCCGATCAGGACGGAGAGGAGCACTCCCAGATCGAGCACGTGTGCCCCGAGGTAGTAGCCGATGCCGACCGTGGCGACGGCCAGCGCGTTGAGTCGCGGCTTGGCCAGGGCCAGCCACAGGGCGGCGCGGCTCGGCCGTGCGGCTTCCGCGGCGAGGAGGGTCACGCGGGAACCTGCCCGGGGGCGTCACCGGTACTCGTCGCGAACCGGGTCGCCCGGATCGCCGAAGCGTCGCCGAACCAGGCACGGTGCACCCGCAGCGCCAGCGCCACCGACACGACCCACAGCAGGCCGCCGGTCGCCACGTGCGCCGTGTTGATGTGCGGCTGCAGGCCGCTCCAGACGGTCCAGGCGCCGAGGCCGATCTGAGCCAGCAGCACGGTGCCCAGTAGCAGCGCCGGGCGGGCAAGTTCCCGCCGGTGGCGATGGACCCTCAGGATCCGGACGATCAGGGCAACCGCCGCGACGGTCACGGCGACGGCGCCCAGCCGATGCGCGAAGTGAAGTGAGATGCCCAGGCTCCATTCCGGCGGGAACAGCCGGCCGAAGGCCAGCGGAAAGTCCGGGATGGCGAGCCCGGCGTCGTTGTGACGCATCGTCGCGCCCAGGAGGATCTGGACGTACACGAGAGCCGGAACCGCCAGTGCGAGCCGCGCCAGCAGCGGGTCGTCCAGCGGCTCCGAGCGCCCGAAACGCGCTCGCCAACCCGCCGACGTGAAGATGCCCAGGCTCACGACAAGGGCGAAGAAGAGCTGGGCCAGACCGGCATGGCTGATCGAGATCGGTTTCGGCAGCAGGTAGATCACCGTGATGCCACCGAGCAGGCCCTGCGCGATGACCGCGGCAAGCGCCGTCCAGGACAAGCGACGCACCCAGGCGCGGCTCTCGACGCGCCAGGCCCACACCGCCAGACCGATCGTCATCAGACCGACCACGCTGGCGATCAGGCGGTGACCATGCTCGTACAGAATGCCGCCCACCATCTTCGAGAACGGGAAGGCGAACATGAAGTAGCCGTACGTGTTCGGCCAGTCGGGAACGGCGAGTCCCGAGTCGGTGCTCGTGACCAGGCCGCCAGCCGCGATCAGCAGCAGGGACGCCGCGGCCAGCAGCCGGAGGTAGTAGTGCAGCCAGCGCACGACCGGCGCACTCTATCTCCGCCGGCCCGCCCCTGGGTACGCGGGTCTTCTGACCCGCTGCCGCCGCAGGCGGCGGGGGAACGCCGCCGCGAAGCGGCGACCTCAACCCGTCGCGGCCCTCTAGCCGACGACCTTCTGCCGGCGCAATTCGTCGATCTCGGCAGCGGTCATGCCCAACGCCCCCAGCAGGTCGTCGGCGCCCTCGCCCAGGGCCGGCGACGGCGCAACCGGCGACGGCGGCGTGCCCGAGAACTTCGCCGCCGGACGAGGCACCCTCATGCGCCCGACCTGCGGATGATCGACCTCCCGCAGCAGCTCGTTCTCGACCACCTGCGGGTCGGTCAGCACCTCATTGCGGGTCAGGATCGGCGCGCAGGGCACGTCCTCGGCCTCGAGCGCTGCGATCCACTCCGCGGAGGTGCGCTGCCGCATCACGTCGCCGACCATGCCCAGGCGCGAATCCGCGTTCGAGATCCTGCCCGCCGCCGTGTTGTACCGCTCGTCCTCCAGCCATTCGAGATGGCCGGTGGCCCGCGCCATGCCCTCCCACTCGGCGTCGGAGATCGTGGACGCCGTGATGTAACCGTCGGCGGTCTGGTAGATGAGGTCACTGGTCGACCCGGGCCGGCCGTGCGCGACCTCGCCGCCGACCAGAATCTGGCGCACGAAACCCTCGGGCCAGGTGAAGGAGATCGTCGCGTCGAGCATGGCGAGATCCAGGTGCTGGCCCTCCCCCGTCCTTTCGCGCGCCAGCAGCGCCGCGGTGATCGCCTGGGCCGCCGTCAGGCCGGTCACCTTGTCCGGGATGATCGTGCGCACCATCTTCGGCTCACCGGTGACGCGATCGGCCTGGATGTCGGCGAATCCCGACAGAGCCTGGATGATCGGGTCGTACACGCGCTTCTGGGCGTACGGCCCTTCCTGCCCGAAGCCGCTGATCGAAACGTAGACGAGACGTGGGTTCAGCTCGCGCAGGCGGTCGGCGCCCAGGCCCAGCTTGTCGACCACGCCGGGCCGGAAGTTCTGAACGAAGACGTCGGCGGTGCCGACCAGGTCGAGCAGGATCCCGATGCCGCGTTCGTGCTTCAGGTCGAGGACGAGGGACCGCTTGCCTCGGTTGATCGTCGCGAACCCGGCCGTGACGCCGCCACGCTGGGGCCCCAGCCGGCGCATGATGTCGCCGCCCGGTGGCGCCTCGACCTTGATCACTTCGGCGCCCTGGTCCACCAGCAGCATCGTGGCGATCGGTCCCGAGACCATCGTCGCCAGTTCGATCACCCGGTAGCCGTCGAGGGGACCCATGGCGGCGCAGGGTAGCAGCTACCGCATCCGCTCCCGCAACACGAGGTTCACGGTCAGAGACTGGCGAGGATGCAGCGTGGTCTCGAAGGGATCGCTTACCTCCCAGCTCTCCAGGGTCAAGCGCTGGGCCGAGATCCTCACCCAGCCTGGCGGAACGCCGCGAGCGGAGTAGGAGCCGTCCTCACCGGCGGTTGCCTGGTGAACGAGCTGCCCGTCCGCGGACTCGAAGCGGACGATGGCACGCTCCGCCGGCCGACCGGTGGACGCGCTCAGCACCCGGCCCTGGATCGCGGTGTCGGCGAGTTCCAGAACCAGAGGCTCGTCGCCCGGCACGTCGATGTCGTGGAAGAACTGAAACAGCTCGTACTCAGGCGCGACCACATCGACCCGCCATCCCTCGCGTCCAGGTAGCGCGCCCCGGAACCAGCCGTCGGCGTCGGTCCGGAAGGTCAAGTCCGGTGAAGTCTGCCGGCCGCCGAAGAACACGAGGCCGGTTACCGGCACGTCGTCCAGCGTCAGGCGACCCACCACCGGCACGAGGTCGAGTTCCACGACCGCTGCCCGGTCAGCCACGATCTCGAGATAGTCGAGGCCGCCGAAACGCCCCCCGGCCTCGTCGGCGATCTCCACGCTGAAGGCGCCGTTGCCCGGCACGTGAAACAGCGCCCGGCCGTTCTCGACGACCGCCCTCTGCTGCGGATAGTCGCCGGGGCGGTACTGGCGCCAGAACCCGGCCGGGTCCTCCGGCTCGATTTGCTTCAATCGAGCGACCCAGTGGCTGTCATAGGGCGGGTCGGCAGGTAGCACGGAGACCTCCAGGAGGTGGCTTCGCATGAGCGGAACCCGCTTCCGGGGAAACGTCTCGGCGTTTCTCTCGAGCGTCCAGGGACCGGCGCGCGCGGCCACCCGGCCGCCGCAGTCCACCTGAATCCAGTGGTGGCCCGGGCCCAGGCCCGCCGCCTGAAAGAAGCCGTCCCGGGCGACTTCCACCGTCGCCGCGACATCTTCGAGACCAGTCATCCAGAAGGTGGGATCCGCCTTCGCCACGTGAACGACGCAACGCTCGATCAAGCCCCTGAAGTCCGGTCCCGCGGCGACGAAGCCGGCGAGACTCGCGCCGGGGATGAGCCTCTGGTCGCCCATGCGAAGCTGCCGGCGGCCGAACAACGGCGTCTCCCACCGGTACTCCGGCGAGTGTCCGGGCAGCCAGAAGACGAGATGGACCAGAGTGCCCGGCAAATCGCAGGACCAGCGGCCATCGTTCGCCACCGGACACCGGACTCTCGCCCCCTTCAGGCTGAAGCGCGGGTCCAACCGCTCGGAGTCGACGTCGCCAAGGAGAATCAGGATCTCCGACACCGGTCGCCGCGGACCCACCACCCGTCCCGAACCGGAAACCGCCGAGAAGACCGGCACCTCGAAGACCGGCACGACGGAGGGGGCCGGCTCCTCGCTCCCGTCGCCCTCCGCCTGCAACACACCCGGATCGGCCGGCTCCAGATCGGGATCGATGTAGACGTCACGACCCCAGAAGCCGCTGCCGGGCGCCGGCCGGACGTTCCAGGGTCCGGGCTCGAACAGAAACACCTGGAACGGCTGATCGCTGACCACGGGCAGCTCCTGTTCCGCGCCCTCAGCGTTCCTCGCCACGAGCGTCACTTCGGCCGAGACCGTCCGATAGGCGACCGCCTTCAGCACGACGGGGACAACCTCGTCCGCCGCCCTGCCCTGAGAGGTGGCGGGTTCCTGAGCCGAAACAGCGGCGGCACCCAGGAGGAGACCCAGGCCGAGGGCCGTGCCGGTCCTGCTCCACCGCCGCTCGCTCATCTCTGGACCACCTGCTATGGCAGCGTCATCACCAGGGGCTTCTTGCGAGTGACGACGATCGTGTGCTCGAACTGGACCGTCGTCGTGCCGGGCCTGTTGAGCAGGGTCCAGCCGTCCTTCGCGGTCTTCGCCTGCTCGCGGCCGTTGGTCAGAAACGGCTCGATCGTCAGCACCATGCCGTCGTGCAGGAAGCGGTCGTCGTTCGGATCGTCGAACCCGGGCACGAACTTGGGCTCCTCGTGGAGCGAGCGGCCGATGCCGTGCGAGCCCAGGTTGCGGATCAGGCCGAAGCCGGCCCTGGTCGCCGTCTCCTCGATCGCGCGGCCGATGTTGCGCATGCGGCGGCCATGGCGAGCCTGCTGCATCGCGGAGCGCAAAGCGCGCCGCGTGGCCGAGATGATGCGACGCCTCTCCTCGCTCACCGGCGGTACCGGGTACGCCGCGCCCGTGTCGCTGAAGTAGCCGTCGAGTTCGAGGGACACGTCGATGTGGACCAGGTCACCTGCCTCGATCCGCCGCTCGCCGGCGATGCCATGCGCGACCTCCTCGTTGACGGAGATGCAGGTGGCGGCCGGGAAGTCGTAGCAGAACTCGGGCGCCGAACGTGCACCGCGCGCTTCCATGTACTCCCGACCGATCAGGTCCAGCTCGGCGGTCGTCATGCCCGGCTCGAGAGCCTCGCCCATCCGTGCGAGACATCGGGCCGCGACCCGACCAGCCCGGCGCAGGGCCTCCAGATCCTCGCGACCGTCGATCGTCATCGGTCAGTCAGGGAGAACGAGGATACGGAGGTTGCGGAACCAGATCTCGTTGCCGTGGTCCTGGAGCGCGATGTGGCCGGTCTCCATCATCCCGTAGCCGGGCATGGAAGCGAACTTGCTGGCCTCGACCAGCGCCTTCCAGTCGTCATCCCAGAGCACGTACTCGACCACCTTCTCGCCGTTCAACCAGTGGGTGACCCGATTTCCTTCCACCCGCAGGGCGGAAGTGTTGAACTCGCCCACCGGGACGAGCTCGCCGCCCTGGCGCGCGTGGAGCGCGTAGTTCGAGGCCGCCGAGGTCTCCATCCGCTGACCGTCCCGGTGCCCGCCGTCGTCCAGGATCTGGAACTCCGGGCCGGTTGAGTAAGAGGCCGGAGCGTCCTCGGAGACGTGGAACATGACCCCGCTGTTGCCGCCCGGCGTGACCGCCCAGTCGAAGCGAAACTCGAAGTTCCTGTACTGCTCCCGGGTCAGCAGGTCGGCCCGCGGCCCGGCGTCGTCGCCGGTGGGCGGCAGGAAGTGGACCACGCCGTCGGCCGCCGACCAGCCCGCCGGCACCTGGTCCAGCTTGAAGCCGCGCCAGTGGTCGAGCGACTCGCCGTCGAAGAGCGACTGGAATCCGGCCTCCATCTCCTCGGCGCTGAGTTCGCTGGGTGCCGCGGCCGGGGCGGCCGCCGCCTCTTCCGTTTCGGCGTCATCCGAGGCGCCTACCCGAATCTCGACGCAGGCGACCGCTCCGATCACGAGCAGCACTGCAACGACAACCATCGACATCGTCTTCATCCGTCCATCCTCCTACTGCCCATAACGAATCCCGATTCTCACTGACCGTTCGGGGCCCGGGAAGCCAACCTGCGTCTCGTACGCCTCGTCGAAGGCATTGTCGGCGCGCAGGCTGATCCGCCACCGGTCCGCCGCCTGCCAGGCGAGCGACAGGCCAACCAGGTCCCGGCCCGCCACCGAAGTCCGGAACGGCGCCGGAATCTGCTCGTCGAGATAGGAGCCGGTGTGACGGGCGTCGAGGCCGACGCGGATCGACTCGCTCAGGTCAACCCGGAGGCCTATGCCGCCGTACAGATCCGGCCTGCGCCGTAGTGTCCGCCCCGTAGCCAGATCCTCGGTGTCCTGCGAAGTAAGGCGGATGTCCACCCCGACGCGCGCCGACGGGTTCCAGACGAGGAATGCCTCCACGCCTTCGGCATCCACCTTGCTCCGGTTCACGATCTGGAAGGTGTCGAAGTCGAAGTCGATCAGGTTCTCGAACCGGTTCGAGAACAGGGTCAGGCCACCCCGCACCGAAGCGTCAGAGGCCCGGAACTCGATTCCCACGTCCGCTCCGGCGCTCGTCTCGGCCTCCAGATCGGGGTTGCCGCCGATCGCCCTTGGAGTCGCCAGGGCGTAGAGGCTCGGCAGCTTGAACGCCTCGCCCGCCGACGCCCGCACCGACCAGGCCCCACCCTCCGGCGTGTACCGCAAGCCGAGCCGCGGACTCACTTCTTCACCCTCGCCCTCGAAGAAGTCGGCTCGCGCGCCGAGTTCGGCCACGAAGCCGCCGCGACTCCACCGCCACTCAGCGAACGCGCCGGCCCGCTCCCTTTCGATCAGGTAGTCGCCGGCGAGCGGCCCGCCGAAGTAGGGCGGCAGAAGGAGAAGACTCTGGTTGCGCCCCTCTTCCACCAGGCCTTCGACACCCAGGCTGACGTCGTACGAAGCGCCGCCGGCCGGAGCGAAGGCGCCCGTCCAGGCCACCCGCAGGTCGTTGAACTCCGTGGACTCCGTAATCGGCGGCACGAGCGGAATGATCGGAGGGCTGATCCTGTCGAGCGTGTGTTCGTAGAACGTCGACCGCAGCGTGTGGCTCCAGGCTTCCCCGGCGCCGAAGTCCACCGTCGCCGCAAGGCCGAGATCGCCGTGATCGGATTCCCGCAGTTCTCCGCTGCCGAAGACCGGACCGCCGGAGCCGTCGGAGTAGTCGTCGGTCTTCCAGTCGGAGAAGCGCCCCGAGAGACGGAGCGCGGACGCCTCGCCCAGGTTCCGGCCCCAGCGCGCGCTGAGTGTCTGCTGCTCCAGCGCGTCCTCGCCGACACGGCCCTGTTCCTCGCGAACCGCCGCGTTGATCGAACCGTGCGACGACTCGCCCGCGCGCCCCCAGGAAAGCCGGCTGCTCAGGTGGTCGTGATCGCCCGCGTGCGCGCTCCAGCCCAGGAACGGAGCCTCATCGCGCGGCGCCGCCGTGATCAACTGCACCGCGCCGGCCAGGGAACTCGACCCGTAGAACGAGGAAAGCGGTCCGCGGACAACCTCCAGCCGTTCGATCTCGGCCGCGCCCACGCTGCCGAGCGGGAAGGCGCCGCCGTACTGGTCGGTGCTGTCCGCCATCGGCACGCCGTCGATCAGCACGAGCGAGAAGTTCGCGTCACCGCCACGCAGCGACACGCCCGCCAGGGCGGCGCTGGAGTCGTTCCCGAGCACCCAGGCGCCCGGCACCTGCCGTAGCGCCTCGGCCGCGTCGCGCACCGCCAGGTGCCGCAGCTCGTCCGCCTCGATGACCTGGACCGAGGCGGTCGCAGCGTCAAGAGCCCGGGCCCGCACAGTGGCCGTCTCATAGAACACGGCCTCCGGAGCCGAGCCGTCCTGATCTCCAGCCTCCGCGGGTTCTGCACCCTCGTCCTGCGCGACGAGGGCCGACGCAGCCTGCACCACGAGCGCCGCGAGAGTGATCGTACGAAACGCCTTCGGCCAGCCGGTCTGAATCATCACGGGCGAAGAGCTTAGCCGAGCGGCCCGTTGGTATCGTGCCCTCTCGCAGATGCGCAAACTCCGCCGAACGGCCCCCGCGATCGCCCTGTTCCTCGCCTCGACGACGGCGGCCCAGGAGATCGAGACGACCCGCTTCGAGGTCCCGGGGCTCGAGGCGCCGGTCGAGATTCTGGTCGACCGCTGGGGCGTCGCCCATGTCTTCGCCGGCGGCCAGGACGACCTGTTCTTCGCCCAGGGCTGGAACGCGGCCCGCGACCGCCTGTGGCAGATCGACCTCTGGCGCCGGCGCGGCGAAGGGACGCTGTCGGAGGTCTTCGGGCCGCGCTTCGTCGAGCAGGACCGGGCCGCCCGGCTGCTGCTCTACCGCGGCGACATGCACGCGGAGTGGCTCGCCTACGCCTCGGACACGAAGCGAATCGTTACCGCCTGGACCCGCGGCGTGAACGCCTACGTCGACCTGGTGCTGGAGCATCCCGAGCTGATGCCGCCGGAGTTCGAGGCGCTGGGCTACGAGCCGTCGCACTGGACGCCGGAGGCGGTGACCCGGATCCGCAGTCATGGTTTGTTGCGAAACGCAACGAGCGAGTTCTCCCGGGCGAGGTTCCTGGCGGAGCACGGTGCCGCGGCGCTGGCGCTCCGCGACCGGTACCAGCCGGAGCATCGGCTCGCGGTACCCGAAGGTCTCGACCTTGCCGCCCTCCAGGCCGCGCCCAAGGCACTCGACCTCTACCGTCTGGGTACCCGCGGCGTACGCTTCAATGACCTCGAGCCGGGCTTCCAAACCGGGGTCGACCCCGCATCCCAGGGCAGCAACAACTGGGCGATCTCGCCGCGCCGCACCGCCACCGGCCGGCCCCTGCTGGCCAACGATCCCCACCGCACTCAGGCCGTGCCGTCGCTTCGCTACATCGTCCACCTGAGTTCACCGGACCTCGACCTGATCGGCGCCGGCGAGCCCGCCCTGCCCGGCATCTCGATCGGACACAACGGCACGATCGCCTTCGGACTGACCATCTTCAGCATCGACCAGGAAGACCTCTACGTCTACAGGACGAAGCCCGGCGAGCCCAACTTCTACGAACACCGGGGCAACTGGCTGCCGATGGAGACGATCGAGGAGACGATCCCCGTTCGCGGCGGAGACGCCCGCACCGTGGAGCTGCGCTTTACCCACCATGGCCCCGTGCTCTACCGGGACCCCGACCGCGACCTGGCGATCGGGCTGCGCGCTGCCTGGCTGGAGCCCGGGATGGCGCCATACCTCGGGTCGATCGAGTACATCCGGGCGCGCAACTGGGACCAGTTCCTGGCAGCGATGAACCGCTGGGGAACGCCGTCCGAGAACCAGGTCTACGCCGACACGAACGGCAACATCGGCTGGAAGCCGGGCGGCCTCGCGCCGGTCCGACCGAACTGGGACGGCCTGCTGCCGGTACCGGGTGACGGTCGGTACGAGTGGAACGGCTACCGGGACATGGACGAATTGCCGGTCGAGTTCAATCCGGAGCGCGGCTGGGTGGCGACCGCCAACGAGATGAACCTGCCCGCCGGCTACGACGTGCCGCTGGGCTGGGAGTGGGCCGGACCCTACCGGCGACAGCGGATCGCCGAAGTGCTGGACGCCAAGGACGCGATGACGGTCGAAGGCGCCGTCCGTCTCCAGACCGACTACGTCTCGATTCCCGCGCGCCGTCTTCACGCGTTGCTGGGACGAGCAAGTCCGACACCGGAGGCCGGGCCCGCGCTCGAGCTCCTGGGCGGATGGAACGCGGAGCTCGCCGCGGACAGCGCGGCGGCCGCCCTCTTCGAGGTCTGGTGGCGACGGCACCTCGAGGCCGAAGTGGGCCGGCGGATGGCAACGGCCCTCGAAGCGGGCGACGAGCCGCTCCCGCTCCACGACGAGCACCTGCTACGGATACTCGAGGTCATGGATCCGCGGCTCGGCGACCGGCCGCGGCGGGCGCGCGACGAAGCGCTTCTCGACAGCCTGCGAGCCGCCTACGCCGACGTCGGCGAGCGCCTGGGCCCCGACCCGGCCGCCTGGCGCTGGGGCGACCTGCACCAGATCGAACTGCGGCACCCACTGTCGGCGCACCTGCCGGACGACATCCGCCTGCTCGCCGACGTCGGCCCAGCCCGGCGCGGCGGCTCCGGCGACACGGTCGGCAACACGAGCTACGGCGACGACTTCAACCAGCGCTCCGGCGCCTCGTTCCGCATGGTCATCGACGTCGGCAACTGGGACGGCTCCGTGGCGATGAACAATCCCGGCCAGTCCGGCGATCCCAGGAGCCCGCACTACCGCGACCTGTTCGAACCCTGGGCCAACGACCAGGCGTTTCCGCTGCTCTACACGCGCCCCGCCATCCTCGCGGCGGCGGAAGCCCGGATCGAACTGCTTCCCGCTCCCGCGGAGTAACCGAAGCCGGGCGCGGTTACACTGTCCGGGCCATCCCGATGACAGTTGCCACCAGAGCGCTCCGCCTTGCGACGGTCCTGTCGCTCGGTCTGGCCGCGGCCGCGGCCGGCCAGTCGGAAGCGTCCAGGAGCGCCGGCACGGCCGACGATCCGGCGGTGCCCGCCGTCAACCCGACGCCGCGCACGCAGGCCGCCGAGAAGAGCGGGCGCACGCAGTACCTGCGCCACTGCCAGATCTGCCATGGTTTCGACGGCCGCGCGCTCGAGAACATCGACTTCGAGGCCACCGACCTCACCGACCCCGAACGCTGGCGGTTCGGGACCACCGACGGCGATCTCTTCCGCTCCACCAAGTACGGCGCCGGCCTCGACATGCCGCCGTTCGAGGCCGAACTCGACGACACGGAGATCTGGGAACTCGTCCACTACCTGCGCAGCATCGGCCCCGAGGAGTACCGCGCGGCGGCTGAACCGGAGAATCCACCATGAACGAACCGCAACGCCCGTCCCGTACGCCCGCTCCCGCGCAGACTGACGCGGACGACTCCGGCCTCTCGCGCCGCAGCTTCGTCGCGACCGGCGCGGCCGGAGTCGGAGCGGCCGCCCTGTTCGCGCAGCAGGCCCGAGCCGCCGCCGCCGACCGCGAGGATCGGCCGATCAGTGTTCCTGACGAGATCCCCCGCACCCGGAACGAGGCCCCCGACCCGGCCGAGTTCCCGATGAACGGCGCCCAGGTGTTCGCCCGCGCGTGCGCCGACGAGGGCCTTGAGGCGCTGTTCTGCGCGCCCGGCAACTACCAGGTGATCAACGCGATCGCGGCCGAGGGCATCCCCACCTACGGCGGCCGGACGGAGGGCGGCATGTGCGCCGCCGCCGACGGCTTTATCCGGGTCACCGGCGAGGTCGCGGCCTGCTCCGGCACCGAGGGACCGGGGTTCACGAACATGATCATGAACATCGGCGCCGCGAACGCCGCCCGCACCCCGCTGCTGGTGCTGGCCAGCAACATGACGGTCAGCGGAGACGATACGGAACGCGGCATCCAGCGCGGCTACCAGCAGCCGACGACGGTCGGCATGAAGAAGTACGGCAAGCGGTTGATCACCCCGAACCGGGTCTACGAGTACGCCGCCTACGCCTTCCGGCACCTGCGCACCGGCGTGCCGAGGCCAGTCCACCTCGACTTCACCGGCGAAGTCGCGCGGGCCCAGTTCGACGCCCCCGATGACCTGCTCTACTACCACGACAAGAGCGTGTACCGGACCGAGTCCCACCCCCACCCGTCCAAGGCGGACACGGAGAAGGCGGTGGAGATGATCCAGCGCTCCGAACGGCCGATCATCGTCGCCTCGACCGGTGTCTTCTACGACCGGGCCTGGGATGTGCTGCGCACGGTGGCTGAACGGGCGGACATCGCGGTCGTCGAATCCGGGCCGATGCGGGGCCACTTCCCCGACAGCCATCCCCTGTCCGTCAGCACCGGTCCCGACGCGCTCCTCTCCGCCGATCTCGTCATCTTCGCCGGTCAGTACTCGATGCCGAACGTCGGCGAGGTCGCCTTCGACCCGGACGCGAAGGTGATTCGCATCGATCCGGACGCGGCGGACATCGGCCGCAATCTGCCGGTCGATCTCGGCCTGGTCGCCAGCGCCCGCGGCGGGCTCGAGGCTCTCGCGGAAGCATTGCCCTCGGCATCGCGCCCCGCCTGGCGCGCCGAACTGGCGGCCGCCCGCGACGCCTTCGAGAAGCAGAACGCGGAGTGGGTCGAACTCGGGCTGAAGCACAGCGCCGCTACGGACACGATCCATCCGGCCGTGATCGCGCAGGAACTCTCGAACTTCCTCTACTCCGGCGACCTGCCACGGGAGCAGACGACGGTGGTTTCGGGCGGCTACGGCATCGCCCGCTACACCCGGCGCTGGCTGCGCGCTCACCGTCCCGGCCAGATCCTGAACGGCGCCTACCAGTACGGCGCGATCGGACCCGACGTCGGCTACACGGTCGGCGCCGCCGCCGCGGTGATGAACGGCGTGGGTCCGCAGGAGCCGTACAGGGGGTCGCCCGTGTTCGGGATCACCGGCGACGGCGGCATCGCCTACTCCGGCATGGAGTTCGAGACCCTGGCCAAGTACAGGATCCCGGCGGTCATGATCGTCTACAACAACAATGCCTGGGGCGTCTACGGATCGGCCCGCCGCGCCACCCGGTCGATGCACATGTACCTCTTCCAGGAGAACCTGCGCTACGACAAGATCGCCGAAGGCCTCGGCGCCCGCGGCGAGTACGTCACCTCCCCCGAACAACTCCGCGAAGCCCTGCCCCGCAGCTACGAGATGGCCGCCAACGACGGCGTCTCCACCCTCATCAACTGCCAGGCGATCAAGGAGTTCTGGACCAACGAGTACCCGCCCGGCCTGCCCCGCAAGGTCGAACCCGGCTGCATGGCGTACTACCACTGAACCCGCACGGGCGGGCTCTGGGGGAGGGTCCCAGGGGACGCTCGCCCTCACGGAGAAGGGGGGGACGCATGGGCTCGCTGTTGTCGACTGCGCTTCAAGGCGGCGTCGGTTCCTGTGAGGATGTTGGAAGTCGCTTGTCTCCGACCCCCTGGGACCCTCCCCCAGAGCCCGCCCGTGCTGGTCGGCGGCGGACTACGGATGGTTGACCGGAGGGGTAGAGAC